>NZ_SMDR01000001.1 GCF_006265115.1 Arenimonas terrae
CGACCACACGCGAAATGGCTGGAAGCGGGCGACCAAGACCCGCACTGGAACTTCCCGAAGCCAGAGACGACATCGGCCCGCGAACGGGCCGAAGCAACTGAAGCGGATGAAGGCCTAACGCCTAAGTTAAGCCGCGCCGAAGGCGTCGGCTTGAATGATTAGTTAGGCGCATTGCTGGTGCGCCGGATTACGATGAGTGCGACCGCGAGCGCGACAAGGATCGTTAAGCAAACGATCTCTATTCCGATGCCGAAGCCTATGTACGCTGCATCAGTCCTCAGCCGCCACGAGGGAGACAGGCTAAACGGATGGATGAAGAAGCTAAGTATTTTGTCGCCGGCCCCCGGAACATTGATCTCTATCCGGCAGTTCGGCCAAAAGTGAAGCGCGTATGCGATGGAGCCTCCCGCGAACGAGAATGCTTGTGGGATCAGCGTTGCAGCTGCTAGCACCATTCCAAGTACGGGCCGGAAGAACCAAATGACGCCGGCTGCGCACATCGTGAGGGCTATGACTCCGGCAATCGGCCCCAATCCTTGATCGAAGTCGAAGGAACTCAACGCGATTATTAAGTTTGAGACCCCGCAAGCCCAGACTCCCCCGAGGAAGAACAACGTGGCCAGTACTCGGTGAGCGTTGCGATGTCGCATTTGAGCCTAACGCCTAAGCTAAGCGGCGCCGGCCGCGGCAGTCATTTGTGCCAGATAGACGGACCGGCGTCCGCTTGAGCACGTGGTTAGGCCAACGCTAAGCCGCGGGCTGCATGGTTGCAAGCGCGTGGAGGTAGTGGCCCCGGGGCCAGCGGCACCGGACGCTGACGGCAGGCCGCCCTAGGAAGTGGGATTGCGCTGGAGCCGAACCGGCCGCCGAGGCCGAGATGCGCTTGATGGAGCGGCCGGGCCGGCAAGGACTGCTCTGATGCTGAGCAGGAACAGAAATGCGGAGCGCCGCTTGAACGCAGAAGGCCGAGCTGTTGAAGGCCTAACGCCTGAGTTAAGCCGCGCCGAAGGCGTCGGCTTGAATAAACTGTTAGGCCTCACAGCCGAAAGCCCTGGCTGCGCTTGCAAGCGCCTCAAGGCTAAGCTGCGATGCCGATAAAAAGGTAGCAGCCGGTACGCTAGTTGTGCCAGTTTCTTTGCCGCCCCAATATTCCAGACTACTGGAAGTGCACTGGGGGCAATGGATAGAAGCTGTCAGTTGCTGGCCAGCTATTGGATCAGCGAACGATGCGATTAGCCGCCAGAATCCGCCTGGCGAACAGGAAGTAGCCACGGTCTTTAGGCGCTGTGCAAAGTCACTAAAGCCATCCGCAGTGGCGTAATTCTTGCCGTCAGCGGTGAATAACACCACTTCTCCGTATGCAAAGTCGCCGAGGCTTGGGTGGCTAAATGTGTTGCCACAGTCTGCGCACTTTGCTTCGAGTAACGCAATTTCTCGCATGAGGCCTAACGCCTAAGTTAAGCCGCGCCGAAGGCGTCGGCTTGAATGTTTAGTTAGGCGGCTAGCTACAGCGCCACCCAGTACTCTGACGCCGAATCAAGCGAATTCATCCGACCCGGCGTCCTCGCCCTCATCGCTAGACGGATCGGGCGTACAGCAAATGCAGTCTGGATCATCAAATATTACTTCAGGTTCGGCTGGCGGCGGGGGCACTGTTCTAGCCGGGGCGCCACTGCACCCGACCATAGCCACCAGCAAAACTGGGAGGCCAAAATAGAAACAAACTGGTCGCGTGCGGCGGATTGTCATGAAGCCTAACGCCTTAGTTAAGCCGCGCCGTAGGCGTCGGCTTGAATGATTAGTTAGCGGCTACCGAGTATGCCGCGTAAGCGGCAACCGCAATTCCCAATGCTGCTGGCAGAGCCCCCGCGAAAAGCAGGGCATGGTCCACTCTTGGCATGGACTTGAGGTTACCCCAGCTCTCGGTTACTGCGACCAGTGCCGAAACGAGAGAGACGAAAGCAGACGCACCGGCGCCAAATGCGCCGTAAAGAGCAACTTGACGAGGCCCGAGAGCAGCGGACAAGGCCAGGACGAGGATGACGCTAACCGCCAGGAGTAGCGGCCCAGTCATCAACCAAGCCTTTTGAGTGCGACTGAACCCCATTGGCAGCTAACGCCTAAGTTAAGCCGCGTCGCGGAGCGACGTCGGCTTGAATGATTAGTTAGGCCGCG
This sequence comes from Arenimonas terrae, assembly GCF_006265115.1. Taxonomy (GTDB): domain Bacteria; phylum Pseudomonadota; class Gammaproteobacteria; order Xanthomonadales; family Xanthomonadaceae; genus Arenimonas; species Arenimonas terrae. Next base: position 2,176 of record NZ_SMDR01000001.1, read on the forward strand.
CCTCCAGCCCCGTAGGGCCGGAAGCCCGGCGTGCCTGCGTAGCGCTTGGTAAAGGCAAGCCACGTCTCGTACCAAAAGCGCTTTGCAATCTCTGGCCTGCACAGTAGCTCGCGCTTGCCATCTGCAACAAGAAACACGGTGTCAGCCTCAACTTCCAACACGACACGAGCGCGATAAGCGTTGTTTCGCAGGTCGCGCTCGTACCAAATTTCACGCTCCTCAGAGTATGTAGCCATGAGTCTCTTGGACTGCTTCTTAGCGGCCTAACGCCCTAGTTAAGCCGCGCCGAAGGCGTCGGCTTGAATGATTGGTTAGGCGGCAACCTTCCCATTACGCAGACGGAACCGCCGTTACCCACGGAACAGTGGCTTCGAACTCTAGCTGGACCAACGGCTGCCCCTCAAACGCCTCCGGAACTTGGGACAAGCGGGAGGTGAACCCGATGCTCGTCATGCCTGGGTAGGGCTCAGGGTCGAGGTTGTGGGCGGTTTCGCTGACTTGGCGCCACGCGTCCGCGCCACCCTCAAGGTGGCCGATGAAGTGAAACCAGCCCTGCGTTGGCATGGGCTCGCCGCTGCTGCCGTAGTGACACAGCTCTGCCGGCTTGCCTGGATCGATTCCGAGCTCCCTGAGCAAATGCAGGAACGGCCGAGAGAACGCTGCCTCGCCTGCGGCCCGAAAATTGGCGCAGTCCGTGCACTCACAGGCAATCGTTTGTGCCTCCGCATAAAGTTTCCGCGTTGCCTCCGGATCAAAGCGAATGCTCCAACGCCCAATTTGCGCAGAATGCTCCATTGCCGCCTAACGCCCTAGTTAAGCCGCGCCGAAGGCGTCGGCTTGAATGTTTGGTTAGGCCCCGAACCGCTGCACCACAGACCGGCAGGCCCGAAGCGCTTGCGGTGTTGCCCAAGAAATAGCTGACTGAATCTCAGGCTCGATGCGCGCAAGAGCTTCTTGCGCCCAGTGAAGCCGAACTGACCCCACAGGGAGCGCATCAGTCTCGGAGGAAATTACGGCGAAGGTAACAAAATCTGGGTCACGCTCGTCAATCTCCGCTTCGCGGCGAAGTGCCGCCAAAGAATGGCAAGCCTCTAAAACTGGCACGTCTCCAGAGATGACGCCGGCCGCGATCTCGGCGGCCCTGCGACGGACCGACAGAACATACTCTTCGTGAGTGATGCCTTCTGCCATTGGAGCCTAACGCCTAAGCTAAGCGGCGCCGGCCGCGGCAGTCATTTGTGCCAGATAGACGGACCGGCGTCCGCTTGAGCACGTGGTTAGGCCAACGCTAAGCCGCGGGCTGCGTGGTTGCAAGCGCGTGGAGGCTGTGGCCCGGGGCAAGGCGCACCGGACGCCAACGCCGAGCCACCCTGGACAATGGATTGGTGCCGAGACCGATCCGGCCGGCGAGGCCGAGGTGCGCTTGAAGGTTGGCCCGGGCCGGCAAGGATTGCTCTGACGCTTGGCCGGAGCAGAGATGCCGAGAGCTGCTTGAACGGAGAAGGCCGTGCTGTTTAAGGCCTAACGCCCTAGTTAAGCCGCGCCGAAGGCGTCGGCTTGAATGATTGGTTAGGGCCCGGCCGACAGATGACATGAGTTTTTAGCGCCACTACCGCACCGCACCCGATTGACCAAAGCCCAAGGTCTATCGCTACTAGAAGAAGCACCAAGCCGGGGATGACGCCGATAGCAATAGCAGAAACCCAAGAGGCTCGGCCATGGGAAAGCAGCCAAGCGTAAAGCGGTGCGCCGAAGGCTGCGACGGGAATGCAGCCGATTGCCATGGTGTATGCAAAAACCACGAGAGCGACGCCAATAGAGCTAGAAGGGTCACTTTGAATGGCTGCCTGAACTGCAAAGAGAACTGCTAGCGCAGCAGCGACTGCGAGAAGCGAAAAAGTTGCCACTGCCTCTGTTTTCGCTAGGTGCTTTAGAAACGTCATGAGGGACCTAACGCCTATTAGGCCTCGAAAGTGAGGCATATCACCGTATGGTTCTCCTGTTCGGGCGGGGGCGTCAAGCGGAAATCCGTTCCGGCGCCAATGCCTTGCGCCACCTCCGTCCGGGGGGCGGTCGCCGGCGCATTCGGCGTTATGGAGCGCAGGCGAGGGATATCTGGTTATTGGAGCGGGGGCGAGGGGTTTGCTTGCCTCACAAACGGCCGGCAGGTTGTTGAGCCGGAACGAAATCGTGCGGGTCGAATGGGTCGCGCGGCGGGCGTGTTGTTCATCCGGCGTAGTTTCCCGGCGCCGTCGGGGCAGCCGCTACCAGTACGCGAACGTCACCACGATCACGGCGACCAGCAGCAACACCAGGAGGCCGCGCATCACCGCGCCGGCGATCCGCACCCACCGGTGGCGCCGCGTGGCCCGGTGGGCGGCGGCGTCCAGTGCAGCGGTGGCGATCAGGTCGACGAAATCGTCGGGCATGCGTGCCTCCAGCTCAGGGGGCGGGTCCGGTCAGTTCCCGCCCACGATAGTGGCGGTGGTGGGCGAGGGCCAGCAAGTCGAGGTCCTCGACGGTGTCGCCGTAGGCGTGCACGCAGTGGAAGGCCGACAGGTCGTAGCGGGCCAGCACGCGGGCGGGCTTGTCCGCGCGCACGCACTGCGGCCCCTGGTAGCGGCCGGTCAGGTGGCGGCCGTCGTGCGCCAGGGAGGAGCAGATCACGTCCACGCCGTGCTGCCGGCCCCAGGGCTCCAGGTACACGTCGAAGGCGCCCGAGACCACCACCACGGTGTCGCCGCGGGCCTGGTGCCAGCGCAGGCGGGCCATGGCCTCGGGGCGCAGCACGCCCGGCAGCACGTCGGCGGCGAAGGCCTCGCCGTGGCGGCGGTAGTCGGCCAGCGGCAGACCGGCCATGCCCACGCGCACGATGGCGGCCCGCACCACGGTGCCGGGCACCCAGCCCAGGCGGTAGCCCACGATCAGTGGCGCCAGCAGCATCGTGCCCAGCCATCGCCGCGGTCGCGGGATGGCGCGCCGGAAGAAGTCGGGCAGCATCTCGCGGGTGGTCAGCGTGCCGTCGAAATCGAAGAGGGCGAGGTCGCGGCGGTGCGGGGCGTCAGTGGACATCGCGGCGTGGCACGATCTTGACCCCGTGCGGAACTTCCCAGGCCACGAACGGCGCCAGGGTCCACTGCCACTTCGAGACATGGCTGCAGCCGCCGCATTCCAGCAGGGCCCAGTCGCGGTCGTAGGCCAGGGCCAGGCTGTCGGGGTCGTGCACCATCTCGCGCCCGCAGGCCGGGCAGGCGAGGGCGATGTCCAGGTCGGACAGCGCCCAGTCTTCGTCGTCTGCCGTCATCCCGGCCTGCCGCGATTTTGACCGGCGGTTCGGCACATCACTTGCGCGAGGCGATCCAGCGATCGACCTTGGCCTCGAGCACGGCCAGCGGCACCGAGCCGTCCTGCAGCACTTCGGCGTGGAAGCCGCGGATGTCGAACTTGTCGCCCAGTTCGGCCTCGGCGCGGGCGCGCAGTTCCTTGATCTTGAGCTCGCCGATCTTGTACGCCAGCGCCTGGCCGGCGATGGCGATGTAGCGCTCGGTCTCGGCCACGGCCTCGGTGTCGCTGGTGGCCGAGTTGGCCTTCATGTAGTCGATCACCTGTTCGCGGGTCCAGCCCTTGCTGTGCAGGCCGGTGTCCACCACCAGGCGGATCGCGCGCCACATCTCGGCCTGCAGGCGGCCGAAATACTGGTAGGGGTCGGTGTAGACGCCCAGTTCCTTGCCCAGCGATTCGGCGTACAGGCCCCAGCCTTCGGCGAAGGCGGTCTCGCCGCCGAAGCGGCGGAACTTCGGCAGGTCGCCCAGCTCCTGCTGCAGCGCGATCTGGAAGTGGTGGCCCGGGATCGCTTCATGCAGGAACAGGCTTTCGCTGTCCCAGCGCTTTCGGGTCGGCAGGTCGTAGGTGTTGACGTAGAAGATGCCCGGGCGCGTGCCGTCCTCGCTGGGGCGCATGTAGCTGCCGCCGGCGGCCGACTGCGCGCGGAAGGGTTCGACCGGGCGGATCTCGAACGGCGCCTTGGGCTTGAGCGAGAACAGCTCGTCCACGCGCGCGTTGATCTTGGCTTCCAGGGCGCGGTAGGCGGTCAGCAGCTCGTCCTCGCTGCCGAACTCGAACTGCTTGTCCTTGGTCACGAACTCGAAGAACTCGGCGCGCGTGCCCTTGAAGCCGGTCTGCTGCATCACGCCGTCCATCTCGGCGTGGATGCGCGCCACTTCGGCCAGGCCGATGTCGTGGATCTGCGCCGGCGTCAGGTCGGTGGTGGTGAACTGCTTGGCGCGGAACGCGTACCAGGCCTCGCCGTCGGGCAGGGCGCTCAGCGACACGGTGTCGCGGCTGGCCGGCAGGTATTCGTCGTTCACGAAGGTGCGCAGGTCGCGGTAGGCCGGCATCAGCTGGTCGGCGATCAGGGCGCGGTAGGCTTCGGTCAGGCGGGTCTTGTCGGCGTCGCTGAAGTCGGCGGGCAGGTTGGCGATCGGCTGCCAGAACAGCGTGTCTTCCGGCTTGTCCTTCACCAGCGCGTCGATCTGCGGGATCACCTTCACCATCAGCACCTTCGGCTGCACCACGCCCGCGGCCATGCCTTCGCGCATGTTGGCCTGCATGGTCGCCAGCAGCTGCGGCACGCCGGCGGCGCGCTTGAGCCAGTTGTCGTAGTCCTGCACGGTCTTGAAGGGCTGGGCGCTGGTGCCCGAGCCGAGCTGGGCGATCGTACCGGTGAGGTTGGTGAACTGGTTGAGCGGGATCTGCCAGCCCGGGAAACGCTCGCCGTCGATTTCGAACTGCAGGTCGCGCACGAAGATCTCGTAGCTCAGCAGGTCCTGGCCGCTCAGGCCCTCGCTGCCGATCGCCTGGGCCTTGGCCAGCCATTCGCGGTTGAAGGCCTCGCCCTTGGCGCGGTACTCGGCGCTGAAGAAGTCCGGCATCTGGTCGTTGTAGCGCGCGTCGCCGACGAAGGTGGCCTGCAGCGGATTGAGCTTGAGCGAGGCTTCCCAGAAGTCCGCGTACAGCGCGTTCAACTGCGCGGCGCGTTCGGCCGGCTGCACGGTGGGCGCGGCTTCGGCGACGGGCGCTTCGGCGGCGGGTTGGCAGGCGGCCAGCGCGAGGGCCAGGGCGAGGGCGAGCGGACGCAGGGTCATGGTGGGTTCCGGGCGGCGTGGGGAAGGGCGCAGCATCGCCGCTGCGGCGTCGCACCGCCTAGGCCATAGGTCACGATTGCGCCGAAAGCGCGCCTCAGACGAGCCCGAAGGCGAAGAACCAGACCACCCCGTGCACCATCGCGCTGCCGATGCCCAGCAGCAGGAAAATCAGCCCCGTGCCGCGGTTTTCTTCGTCGGACATCGCGACTTCGCCGCCCAGGATGCTGGACAGGACGAACAGGATCGGCGGCCCCCACATCCACGGGTTGTCCCAGGACAATGCGCGCGTCATGAACAGCAGCGCGAGCAGCGCCCAGCCGGAGAGCAACGAACCCAGGGCGAGCACCGGCATTCAGGCGCTCCGTCGAAGGGTCACTGCCGCGCCGCGCTGGCGCGCAGCTGCCCGGCCTGGTCGCGGCCAAGGAAACCGGTGATCGCGCGGCGCACGACGTACAGCAGCGGGATCAGCGCGATCGCCGCCGCCATCTTGTAGGCGTAGTTGAGCGTGCCCACGGCCAGGAACAGGTCCATGCCCCACTGCTGCGGGCCGAGCACGAAGGCGATGTAGAGCACGATGAAGCTGTCCACCAGCTGCGACACCGCGGTCGAGCCGGTGGCGCGCAGCCACACCATCTTCTCGCCGGTCGCGCGGCGGATGCGGTGGAACACACTGACATCGATCAGCTGGCCGAGCAGGAAGGCCGTCAGCGAACCGCCGATCGTCCACATGCCCTGGCCGAACACCGCGGCGAAGGCCTTCTGGTAATCCGGAACGCCCTGGTCGGCCGCCACGCCCACCCACCAGCTGGCGGGCGCCAGGCCGATGGCCAGGTAGGCGAACACGAAGCCGTACACGATCACGCCCACCGCCAGCCAGCTGATGAAGCGCACGCCGCGCTTGCCGTAGAACTCGTTGATGACGTCGGTCATCACGAACACGATCGGCCACAGCAGGGTGCCGGCGGTGAAGTTCAGCGAGCCGGTCTGGCCGAACAGGTTCCACTCGAAGGGCGACAGGCCCAGGGTGTCCTCGAGCGCGAAGATCTTCACGCCGATCAGTTCCGCCAGCAGGGCATTGCCGACGAAGAACACCGCCAGCACCAGGAACAGCCGGCTGGCGCGCTCCTGCCCGGTCACGCGCGCGGCTCCGGGCGTTCGAAGGGCATGGTGTCGGGGCTGACGGCGCCGCCGGAGATGATGAAGGTCATGGCCTCGTCCACGGTCCAGTCGGTCGGGGTGAGTTTGTCCACGGGCACGATCTCCAGGTAGCCCGAGGTCGGGTTGGGCGTGGTCGGCACGTACACCGCGGCCAGCTCGCGGCCGGTGCCCTGTTCGCGCACGATGCGGGTGACGAAGCCCACGCACTTCATGTCGCGGTGCGGGAAGTCGATCAGCACCACGCGCTGGGTGCCGTCGGGTTTGGTCTGCAGCAGGTCGAGCAGTTTGCGCGCGCTGCCGTACACGGTCTTCATCAGCGGGATGCGCTGGATCAGGCCCTCGAACCAGGCGAGCAGGCGCTGGCCGACCACGCGCCGCGCCAGCGCGCCAACCGCGACAATCACCAGCACGGTGCCGGCGACCGCGAAGGCCGACTGCGCCCAGGGGTCGTCCATCCAGCCCAGCATCTCGGGGTGCGCGGCGGCAAGGTTGGCCGAGATCGGCCCGACCCAGGGCTGGCTGATGTCCGACAGCAGGGCCAGCACGAACTTGAAGACGATCCAGACCAGCCAGATCGGCAGCAGGGTCAGCAGGCCGGTGAAAAAATAGGCGCGGAGTCTTCGCATGCGCCGATTGTAGGGCAACTAGCGCGCGCCCAGTTCCTCGGCGCTGACCGCGCGCACCAGGCGGAAGCCGATGTCGTCGAAGCCGGTGTCGGCGTCGAAATCGTCCACGTGCGTGGCCGGCGTGCGGGCCGTGTCGCGCCAGCCCAGGCCGGCGGCCAAACGCCGTCCGCAGCCGCGGGCACCGCAGTCCGACAGCCACTCGCGGGCGTTGCCGCGCAGGCCGTTGAGCCCGGTCGGGCTGGCCGGTCCCTGCGAGGCCGCGGCCGTGCCTTCGCTGCCGCAGCTGATGCGGCCGTCGCGGCAGGCGTTGCCGCTGGCGCGGTAGTCGGCCAGCTGGCGCCATTCGCTGGTGGTGGGCAGGCGGTAGTCCTGGCCGGTGCGGCGGCTGAGCCACTGCGCGTAGGCGCGGGCGTCGTCGTAGCTGACGCAGACGGCGGGGTGGTTGCCGCCCTGATTGAAGCCGGGATCGTCCCAGGTGCGCTTCTTGAGCGTGATCGGCGCGAGGCGGTTGCGGCAGCGCGCCGCCGGGCGGCCGCTGCCGGAGGCGAAGGCGGCGTATTCGCTGCGGGTGACTTCGTTGCGCATCGCCGCCAGGCCGGCGCGTTCGCCGCGCGGCAGGCCGACCAGGACCATCGCGACGCCGTTGTCCTTGAGCGCGTCGCCGGGCTTGGGCAGTTCGATCGCCTGCGACCAGGCCGGTTCGAGCTGGTCGGAGGGAACCTCGAGCGCCGTCGCCAGCGCCTTGGTGCGGGCGACGCTGACGCCGTCGACCTTCTTCAGCCCGTCCTGCAGCCGGGCCAGCAGGGCCGGCGTCAAGCCTTCGCGCAGCGCGATCCAGGGCTTGCCCTGGCCGCGCTCCATCTCGGCCACGAAAGGCGCGATGCGGGCGTAGGTTTCCTGCGCTTCCTCGTCCTTGCCGGCGTTCACCGCCTCGAGCACCTTGGGCGCGTAGTAGGCGATCACTTCGTCCGAAAGGCGGTACAGCGCCGGTTCGCGCGGCGCCAGGCCGCGGGCGGCGCGCAGCGATTCCATGGCGTTGTCGCCGGCGGGCAGGCTCAGGCGGTTGCGGTCGATCTGGCGGCGCGCGGCGGCCAGTTCGCGGGCGCCGGCACGGGTGGGGTCGTAGTCGAGCGCGAACACGGCGACTTCGGCGCTGACGTTGGCGAAGGGCGACGTGGCGGCTTCCGGCGGTGCCTGCGCCGCCTGGGCCAGGGCGGCGTCCACCGGCGCCGGCGCGGGGGCCGGTTCGGCCGTCGGGGCCGCCGGCTCGGCCGCGGGCGCGGCGTCTTCGACGGTGAAGAAGTCGGTTTCCGGCGCGGTGTCGGGTTCGCGCTGCAGCCAGGCGATGGCGGCGAGCGCGATCAGCACGCCGGCCAGGGCGCCGGCCGCGGGTTTCCAGTAGCGCTGCGCGGCGTCGCGCAGCTTGGCCGGGTCGATCTTCGGCTCCGGCGGCTTGCCGGCGGCGATCTGGTTGAGCGCACCCAGCATCTGCTGGGCGTTGCGGTAGCGGTTGTCGGGCGACTTGGCCATCGCCCGGTCGAGGAAGGGCTGCCAGTGCTTCTTGTCGGCCGGCAGGCGCGGTACCGGGTCCTGGGCGTGCATCAGCGCCAGGGCCAGCGGGTCGGCGGCCTGGTAGGGCAGGCGGCCCATCAGCAGTTCGTAGGCCAGCACGCCGACGCTGTAGAGGTCGGCGCGGCCGTCCACCACTTCGCCGCGGGCCTGTTCGGGCGCCATGTAGCCGCCGCTGCCGACCGCAAGGCCGGCGGTGGTGATGCGGGTCTGGTCGCGCTTGGACAGGGCGATGCCGAAGTCGGTGAGCAGCGGCCGGTCGGCGTTGTCGAACAGGACGTTCTCGGCCTTCACGTCGCGGTGCACGATGCCGCGCGCGTGCGCGTATTCCAGCGCCGACAGCAGCGAACGCAGCACTTCGACGATGCGGTGCTCGTCGTGGGTGAAGTCGCGCTGGCCCAGGTGGCCCTTGGCCAGGTAGGGCAGCACGTAATACAGCAGGCCCTGGCGCGTGCGTCCGACCTCGTGGATGCCGACGATGCAGGGGTGCTCGAGTTTCGCGATCGTGCGCGCCTCGTGTTCGAAGCGCTGCTTGGAGATTTCGTCGGTCAGCGCCGCCGGCGACATGACCTTGACCGCGACCTGGCGGTCCAGCGACTCCTGCACGCCCAGGTAGACCTGGGACATGCCGCCCTTGCCGATCCGGCGCAGCACCCGGTAGCCCGGGATCTCCGGCATGTAGCTGGAGAGCAGCGCGGTCAGTTCGTCAGGGGAAAGTTCTTCTTCCTGCTGCATGGCGCGGGGGTCGGGCGGACGGGGGGTCGGGACGGCCAGCATACGGCAGCCGGCCGGGCTGGCAAGCCATTTGTGAATATGTGAAGCGGGTCACATTCCAGGGGGCCGGGCGCCACCCGGGGCGGCTCAGGCGGGGCCGGCGGGGCGGTCGCGCTTGCGCCTCACGTACAGCTGCTTGCGGACCCGGGCGACGACCTCGCCCTCGGCGTTGCGGACGTCCACCTCGAACCAGCGCAGCACCTTCTCGCCGCCGGCGGCGGCGCCGCGGACCTCGTCCACCACTGCGTCGTCGAGCCGGAACTCGGCCACCACGGTGCCCTTGCCCGGCTTGAGGAACTGGATCTCGCCGGCCTGGTCCCAGACCAGGTAGTCCGGGCCGAGGCGCCGCAGCATCAGGATCATCCAGAACGGGTCGGTCATCGAGAACAGGCTGCCGCCGAAATGGGTGCCGACATAGTTGCGGTTGTACCAGCGCATGCGCAGCTCGACCCGCGCGTAGCGGAAGTCGTCGCTGATCTGCGTGACGCGGATGCCCGCGAACAGGAAGGGCGGCCAGAAACTGAAGACGCGGCGGAGACGGGAGGCTTTCATGCGGATGCGCGCTGGGCTCTAATCGGGGCAGGGTAAGGGGACATCGATGGCCGAAGCCTGCGGCAATTGTGGCGAAATCCTGCGCGGTGCGTACTGCCACGGTTGCGGGCAGAAGCGTCTGGTCGACGGCGACCGCCGCCTGGGCCACCTGCTGGGCCAGCTGTTCGCCGCGGCCACCGACCTGGACGGGCGGTTCTGGCGCAGCCTGCGGGCGCTGCTGTTCCAGCCCGGCCGGCTCTCGCGCGATTACCTCGACGGCCGCCGTCGGCACTGGCTGGCGCCGATGACGCTGTTCCTGCTGGCGAACGTGCTGTATTTCCTTTCGCCCGGCACGCTGACCGATTTCAACCTGCCGCTGGCCGACCAGATGTCGCAGGTGCACAGCCGAATCACCAATCCCTGGGTGATGCAGCGCATCGCCGAGCGCGACCGCGCCCTGCAGGCGCGCCGTGCCGCCCTGCCCGAAGCGCGTCGTTCCGCTGCGCCCGCGCGCTACACGATGGCCGACTACGCCCGCGACTACGGTGCGCAGGCAGGCAATGTCGGCAAGGCGCTGATCATCGTGCACATCCCATTCGTGGCCGCGGGTCTGGCGTTGATGTTCCGGCGCCGGCGGTTGTACTTCGCCGAGCACGCGGTGGTGGCCACGCACCTGTTCACCTTCACCCTGTTCTACATCCAGCTGGTGCTGCTGCCGCTGGGTTGGCTGCTGGACAAGATTGGGCGTGTCGACGGCGCGCTGGCGACCGGGCTGGTGCTGGCGACCCTGGCCCTGATGGGCCTGCACTACGAGCGGGCGGTGCGCCGGGTCTATGCGCCGGCGCGCTGGGTGTCGCTGCTGGCGCCCTTCGTGCTGATCACGGTGATGATGCTGGGCAACCTCTACCTGTACCGCACGCTGCAGTTCCTGCTGACCTTCTGGCTGACCTAGCTCAGAACAGCACCGAGGCCATCTTGCGGCGGTAGGCACCGACCAGGTCTTCGTCCTCGATCACGCGGAAAGCGTCGATCAGGGCCTTGCGCGGCAGGCCCTCGGCGAAGCCGCGGTCGCGGCGCAGCATTTCCAGGAACTGTTCGAGCCCGGCCTGGGACTCGCCTTCGACGATCGCGCGCGCGCCCAGAAGATGGCGCGCGCGCAGGTCGCCCGGATCGGCGGCGATCGCGGCCTGCAGCACTTCCGCCGGCGGCGCGTCCTTGAGCAGGGCGGCGAAGCCCAGGCGCGCGCGGCCGCGCAGGGCGCGGTCGTCCTGGGCGAGGTTGGCGGGCAGGGCATCGAGCAGTTTTTCCGCCTCGGCGACCGCGCCGGTCTTGAGCAGGGCCAGGGCCAGGTCGAGCTTGAGTTCGTCCTGCTCCGGCTCGGCGTGCACGGCGGCGCGCAGGCGCACGACTTCCTCGTGCGGATCCAGCGGCGCGGCTTCGGCCGGCGCGGCCTCTTCGACGGCTTCGCGCGGCACCACGCCGTGGTGGGCCAGGAACTGGCGCAGCTGGCCCTCGGGCAGGGCGCCCGGGAACCCGTCGACGATTTGCCCGTCCTTGACCAGCATCACCGTCGGCACCGACTTGATCTGGAAGTAGCCGGCGAGCTGCTGTTCCTTGTCCACGTCGACCTTGGCCAGCAGGAAACCGCCGTTGAACTCGGCCGCCAGCTTTTCCAGGATCGGGCCGAGCGTCTTGCAGGGCCCGCACCAGGTCGCCCAGAAGTCCACCAGCACCGGCACCTCCTTCGACTTGAGCAGGACGTCCTGCTCGAAGGCGGGCAGGCTGGCGTCGAAGACATGGGCGGGCGCGGCGGCATTCATGACGGGGGTATCCGGAAAGGGGCGGCAGACCCGGCAGATGGTGCCAGCCGGGCGCGCAAACAAGCCAATGTAATGTTTGCTTGACATTTCCCGATGAGAATGTAATCTGCACCGGACATCAAGTCAGGTGGAGAAGACCATGCGGTGGCCGAAATGGGGTTTGGCGGGAGTGGTGGTGCTGGCGGGCGTGGCGTTCTGGCTGCTGCTGGCCGGCCCGAAAGAGGTCTTCGGCGTGGACCCGGGCGGTTTCGGTTTCGGGCTGCTGGTGCTGGTGGCCTGGGCCGCCGTGCACGGCATTTCCGCGGCGCCGCGCACCGAACTGGACGAGGCGGTGTCGCCGGGTGAGTGGCGGGCCTGGATCGGCGTCGGTTTCACCCTCGGGGTGATGGCCTACCTGCTGGCCAAGGCCGACGTGATCGCCGGCGCCGGGGACCTGCGCGACGTCGGCAGGATCGGCCGCAACATCGTGCTGCTGCTGATCACCTGGGCGGTGGTCGGGCAGGTGCTGCAGTGGCGCTGGAAGGGCAAGGTGCTCGAGGACGAGCGCGACCGCGAGATCGAGGTGCGCGCCGCCGGCTGGGCCCGCTGCGCCCTGGTTTTCTGCGTGATCGGCATCGCCGTCACCCTGGGGCTGACGCCGGCCGCGCACCTGGCCTGGGCGACGCCGATCATGCTGGCGCACCTGCTGGTGTTCGCCCTGGTCTGGCACAGCCTGGTCGAATACGCCGTCACCGCGCTGTCGTACTGGCGGGACCGCCGGCCGTGACCGCCACGCCGATCGTCAACCACATCCGCCGCCTGCGCTTCGAGCACGGCGAGATGACCCAGGAAGCGCTGGCCAGGCAGGCCGGCGTGACCCGCCAGACCATCATCGCGCTCGAAGCCGGCAAGTACGCGCCCTCGCTGGAGCTGGCCTTCCGCATCGCCCGGGCCTTCGGCGCGGGCGTGGAGGACGTGTTCCAGTGGCCGGCCTGAGGCGGGCGCCGCGGCCGCGGATCAGTCGTGGTCGCTGCGGCGGAATTCCCACAGGCCGGCCAGGGTCACCAGCACGGCCGCGATCGCGCTGAAGGCCAGGATGCGGCCGACGTCGCTGCCTTCGCCCATCGTCTGCACCGGCAGCGACCACGGATACCAGCTGCCGTAGCGCGGCGACTGGCCGATCAGGAAACCCATCACGGTCGCGCCCATGCCGGTGCCGCAGGCCACGGCGAAACTGCGCCAGCGCAGCGCGATCCAGGTGTGCAGGGCGACCACCAGCAGCGAGGCCAGCAGGCCCTTGGCCGCGACGGCGAGCAGCAGCGGCCACGGCGCCGCGCCGGCCAGGCCCAGCCCGGGTTTGCACAGCATCAGCACGGCGCCGGCCACCGGGATCAGGACCACGACCACGGCCTGCGCCGCGGCCAGCAGGCCGAACAGGGCGATCAGTTTGGCGAGGTAGTGCACCTCGCGCGGCAGCGGCAGCGCCAGCAGGCGCCGCCACTGGTTGCCGCCGTGTTCGAGCTGGGCCAGCAGGGCCGCTTCCAGGGTCACGAACAGCGGCAGCATCAGGAAGGACCACAGCGCCAGCACGCCCATCGACAGCCGCGTCCAGGCCTGCTCGGGCGGCAGCGGCCGGCCCAGCTCGGAAAACACCAGCTGCAGCACCACCACCGCCACCACCAGCGCCGGCGCCACCACGCACATCCACAGCGCCAGGGTGCCGCGCAGCTTCAGGCGTTCGGCGTGCAGGGTGCGCCACAGCGCGACCGGGAACGGCGGTGTCGCCGGCGCGCCGGCCGGACCGGCGCCGCTCATGCGGCCTGCTCCACGGCGTCGTCGCCGGTCAGGGCGAAGAACAGCGATTCCAGCGTCACGTCTTCGTGCGCCAGGTGGCGGATGCCGATGCCCTGGCCGACCAGCCGGCGGTTGATTTCTTCGGCCGGCAGCGTCGAGGCCAGGCGCAGGGTGTCGTCGCTGGCGAACGCGGCCTGTTCGCCCATCTCCAGCAGCAGCTGCCGGGCGCGCGCCGGCTGGTCGCAGCGCAGCAGCAGCTGCGGCCGCGCGCGTTCGCGCAGCTGGGCCAGCGTGCCCTGGAAACGCAGGCGCCCGGCGGTGAGCACGCCGACGTGGGTGGCGACCTGTTCGACCTCGGCCAGCTGGTGGCTCGACACCAGCACGGTGATGCCGTCGCGGCGCGCGAACTCGCGCAGCATGCGTCGCAGGTCCTGCAGGCCGGCCGGGTCCAGGCCGTTGCCCGGTTCGTCCAGCACCAGCAGTTTCGGCCGCGGCAGCAGGGCCAGGGCGATGCCCAGGCGCTGGCGCATGCCCAGCGAGTAGTCGCGCACGCGCCGGTGCGCGGCGTCGGCCAGGTCCACGCGCGCCAGCACCTCGATGATGCGTTCCACCGGCAGGGCCAGCAGGCGCCGGGCGATCTCCAGGTTCTCCCAGCCGCTCAGGTGCGGATAGAGCGAGGGCGACTCCACCAGCGCGCCGACCTCGGCGAGCGCGGCGCGCCGGTCGCGGCGCAGCGTTTGGCCCAGCAGCAGGATCTCGCCGCGGTCGGGCTGGATCAGGTCCAACAGCAGGCGGATGGTCGTGGTCTTGCCGGCGCCGTTGGGGCCGAGGAAGCCGTAGATGCTGCCGGCCGGCACCGCCAGCGCGACGTCGCGGATGCCGTGCCCGCCGGCGAACTGGCGGGTGAGGGCCGTGGTCTGGATCGCGAGGGTCATGGCGGGCCGGGAGCGGAAGGAGCGGGCAGCCTGCCGGCCGCGGCCGCCGGCTGCCGCGTGCCGGTGGTGCCGGTGCCTTTGGGCCTAGTCGGGCTGGCGCACGATCACGCCGTCCTTCATCACGAAGTCCACGCGCTTCACGGCCTTGATGTCGCTCAGCGGATCGCCGGGCATCGCCACCACGTCGGCGCGGAAACCCGGCGCCAGCTGGCCGATGTCGGCCACGCCCAGCACCTGGGCGGCGTTCACGGTGGCGGTCTGCAGCGCCCGCGCCGGCGGCAGGCCGGCCTCGACCATGAACAGGAACTCGTCGGCGTTGTCGCCGTGCAGGCTCACGCCGGCGTCGGTGCCGAAGCCGATCTTCACACCCGCGCGCCAGGCCTGGGCGAAGGTGTCCTGGATCAGGGCGCCGATGCGCGCGGCCTTGGGCCGCACCACCGCCGGGTAATAGCCGTCGATCTTGGCCTTCTCGGCGACGAAGCGGCCAGCCGAGATGGTCGGCACGTACCAGGTGCCGTGTTTTTTCATCAGGGCGAAGATCTCGTCGTCCATGTAGGTGCCGTGTTCGATCGAGTCCACGCCGCCCAGGATCGCCCGGCGGATGCCTTCCTTGCCATGCGCGTGCGCGGCGACGCGGTAGCCGTAGTCGTGGGCGGTCTGCACCACGGCCGCGACCTCGTCGACGGTGAACTGCGGCGCGTCGCCGCTGCGGGCATAGCTGAGCACGCCGCCGGTGGCGGTGATCTTGATCACGTCGGCGCCGTCCTTGTAGCGCTGGCGCACCGCCTGTCGGGCCTCGTCCGGGCTGTTGACCACGCCCTCGGACGGGCCGGGCGTGCCGATCGCGTCGGCCAGCAGGTGGCTCAGGCCATTGGTCGGGTCGCCGTGGCCGCCGGTGGTGGCGATGCCCTTGCCGGCGGCGTAGATGCGCGGACCCGGCACCAGGCCCTGGTTGATCGCGTCGCGCAGGGCCAGGGTGGTCTCGCCGCCGAGGTCGCGCACGGTGGTGAAACCGGCGTCGAGCGTCTTGCGGGCGTAACCGACCGAGCGCAGCACGGTGAACTCGGGGTTGAGACGGAACCCTTCGGAATAGGCCTGCGGGTTGGATTCGCCACGCAGGTGCACGTGCAGGTCGATCCAGCCCGGGCTGCAGGTGTGGCCCTTGAGGTCCACCGACCGGGCGCCGTCCACGGCTCCGTGCCCGGCGCGGATCTCGCGCACCTTGCCCTCGGCCACCACCACGGTCTGCTCGGACAGGCTGCGCCCCGCGGCTGCGTCGAACAGCTGGCCGCAGTGCAGGGCCAGGGTCTCGGCCCGGGCGGCGGCGGGCAGGGCGAGTGCGAGGGCGAGCGAGGTCAGTCCGAGGCAGCGGGTCGGTTGCATGGGTGGGTCTCCGGGGCGAAGGCCCGATCATAACCATCCCCCGCGCCCGCCGTGGGAGCCAAGCCCGGCCCCGATTTGTTACGCTGGCGGCCTGTTTTTTCCTGTCCCAACCCCATGTCCGACATCCAAGACCCCAACGCCTACGATCCGAAGGCGGTGGAAACCGCCGCGCAGTCCCATTGGCAGGCCACCGGCGCATTCCGGGTGACCGAAGACACCTCGCGCCCGAAGTACTACTGCCTCTCGATGCTGCCCTATCCCTCGGGCGCGCTGCACATGGGCCACGTGCGCAACTACACCATCGGCGACGTGATCAGCCGGCATCGGCGCATGAAGGGCTACAACGTGCTGCAGCCGATGGGCTGGGACGCCTTCGGCCTGCCGGCCGAAAACGCCGCGATCAAGAACCAGACCGCGCCGGCGAAGTGGACCTACAGGAACATCGAGCACATGCGCGCCCAGCTGCAGCGCCTGGGCTTCGCCTACGACTGGAGCCGCGAGTTCGCCACCTGCACGCCGGAGTACTACCGGTGGGAGCAGCTGATGTTCACGCGCCTGATGAAGAAGGGCCTGGTCTACCGCAAGAACTCGGTAGTGAACTGGGATCCGGTGGACCACACCGTGCTCGCCAACGAGCAGGTGATCGACGGCCGCGGCTGGCGTTCCGGCGCGCTGGTGGAAAAGCGCGAGATCCCGCAGTGGTTCCTCAAGATCACCGACTACGCGCAGGAGCTGCTCGACGGCCTGGACACGCTGTCGGGCTGGCCCGAGGCGGTCAAGACCATGCAGCGCAACTGGATCGGCCGCAGCGAAGGCCTCGAGATCAGCTTCGCGATGGAAGCGCTGGCCGAGCCGCTGACCGTGTTCACCACGCGCCCCGACACGCTGATGGGCGTGACCTACGTCGCCGTCGCCGCCGAACACCCGGTGGCGCTGTGGGCGGCGTCGGGCAACGCCGAGGTCAAGGCCTTCGTCGACGACTGCCGCCGCGGCGGCGTCTCCGAAGCCGAGCTCGAGACGCAGGAGAAGCGCGGCATCTTCACCGGCCTGTACGCCATCCACCCGGTGTCGGGCGAGAAGGTGCCGGTGTGGGTCGCCAACTTCGTGCTGATGGGCTACGGCACCGGTGCGGTGATGGCCGTGCCCGGCCACGACCAGCGCGACTTCGAGTTCGCGCACAAGTACGGCCTGCCGATCAAGCAGGTGATCGCGATGGAAGGCGAGACCTACGACGCGGCGGCCTGGCAGGACTGGTACGGCGACAAGGCCGACCCGCGCCTGCGCGTGGTCAACTCCGGCGCCATCGACAACCTCGGCTACCAGGCGGCGTTCGACGCGCTGGCCGAGCAGCTCGCCGCCAGGCACCAGGGCCAGCGCCGGGTGAACTTCCGTCTGCGCGACTGGGGTGTCAGCCGCCAGCGCTACTGGGGCTGCCCGATCCCGGTGGTTTACTGCGAAAAATGCGGCGCGCTGCCGGTGCCCGAGGACCAGCTGCCGGTGGTGTTGCCCGAGGACGTCGCCTTCACCGGCGTGGCCTCGCCGATCAAGGCCGACCCGCAATGGCGCAAGACCACCTGCCCGCACTGCGGCGGCGCGGCCGAACGCGAGACCGACACCTTCGACACCTTCATGGAGTCGAGCTGGTATTACGCGCGCTACACCTCGCCGGGCGCCAACGACCTGGTGGATGAGCGTGCGAACTACTGGCTGCCGGTCGACCAGTACATCGGCGGCATCGAGCACGCGATCATGCACCTGATGTATTTCCGCTTCTATCACAAGCTCATGCGCGACGCGGGGCTGGTGAAGACGGACGAACCGGCCACGAATCTCCTGTGCCAGGGCATGGTGGTCGCCGACACCTTCTACCGCGAGAACCCGGGCGCGCCCAACGACTGGTTCAACCCCGCCGACGTGGACGTGGTGCGCGACGCCAAGGGCCACGCCACCGGTGCGGTGCTGCGCGCCGATGGCAAGCCGGTGCACATCGGCGGCACCGAGAAGATGGCGAAGTCGAAGAACAACGGCGTCGACCCGCAGACCATGGTGGACAAGTACGGCGCCGACACCGTGCGCCTGTTCTCGATGTTCGCCGCGCCGCCGGACCAGAGCCTGGAATGGAACGAGGCCGGCGTCGAAGGCATGGCGCGCTTCCTGCGCCGGCTGTGGGCGCAGGTGCACCGGCACGTGGCGGCAGGCAAGGCGCCGGCGCTGGACGTGGCCACGCTCGACGCGGCGCAGAAGGCCCTGCGCCGGCAGCTGCACGAGACCATCCAGAAGGTCGGCGACGACTACGCGCGCCGCCACACCTTCAATACCGCCATCGCCGCGGTGATGGAGCTGATGAACGCGATCTCGAAGTTCGACGACCACGGCGACCAGGGCCGCGCCCTGCGCCAGGAGTGCTTCGAGGCGGTCACGCTGCTGCTCAATCCGATCACCCCGCACACCTCGCACGCGCTCTGGCAGCTGCTGGGCCATCCGGAGGCCACGCTGGAGGACCAGCGTTTCCCCGAGGCCGACCCCGCCGCCCTGGTCCGCGAGGCGGCCGTGCTGGCGGTCCAGGTCAACGGCAAGCTGCGCGCGACCATCGAGGTTTCGGTCAATGCCGGCAAGGAAACCATCGAAGCGCTGGCCTTGGCGGAGCCGAACGTGCAAAAGTTCATGGAAGGCATGTCGGTGCGCAAGGTCATCGTGGTGCCGGGCAAGATCGTCAACATCGTCGCGGGGTGATCGGGTGAATAGGATGTCTCGTGTACTGCTCCTGGCTTGCCTGGTCCTGGCCCTCGGGGCCTGCGGCTTCCATCCGCGCGGCACCCTGGTGCTGGCCGAGGACCTGGGGCCGGTGAAGGTCCAGACCGCCGATCCCTACAGCACCCTGGCCCAGGGCCTCTCGGTGGCCCTGACCCGCGCCGGCGTGCAGGCCGCGGTCGAGGGCCAGCCTTCGGCCACGCTGCGGGTGCGCTCGGAACGGCTGTCCACGCGGCCGCTGACCGTGGACCGTCGCGCCCTGGTGCGCGAGTACGAGACGCTCTACCGCGTGCGCTTCGACCTGATCGGCGCCGACGGCAAGCGCCGCCTGCCCGAACAGACCATCGAGCTCACCCGCGAATTCACCTACGACGCCTTCGCCCAGGCCGGCAGCCCGGCCGAGCAGCGGCTGATCGAGGACGAGCTGCGCCGCGACATGCAGGCGGCGATCCTGCGTCGCCTGGACGCGGTGCTGCGCGCGAAATAATGGAGCTGCGCCCCGACCGCCTGGAGCGCCAGCTCGCCGGCGAACCGCTGCGCCCGGTCTACCTGGTCGCGGGCGCCGAACCGCTGCTGGTGCAGGAGGCCGCGGACGCGATCCGCGCCCGGGCCCGCGAAGAGGGCTATACCGAACGCGAGGTCTACGACGTCGACGCCCGCTTCGACTGGAACACGCTCACCCAGGGCATCGCTTCGCTGAGCCTGTTCGCCACCCGCCGCTTGTTCGACCTGCGCCTGCCCACCGGCAAGCCCGGCAAGGACGGCAGCGAGGCCCTGCGCGAATTCTGCGAGATGTCGCCGCCCGACACCGTGCTGCTGATCACCGCCCAGGACTGGAGCAAATCGCACGCCGGCAAGTGGAGCGAGGCGATCGCCAGGGCCGGGCACCTGGTGCCGGTGTATCCGCTCAAGACCCACGAGCTGGGCGAGTGGCTGCTGCGCCGCCTGCGCAGCCGTGGCCTGGTCGCCACGCCCGACGCCGTGCGCCGCCTGGCCGACCGCGTCGAGGGCAACCTGCTGGCCGCGGCCCAGGAAGTGGACAAGCTGGCCCTGCTGGTCGGCGGCGGCGCCCGTGGGCCGTCGGCCGAGGCGATCGACGTCGAGCAGATGGAGCGCCTGGTCGCCGATTCCTCGCGTTTCGACGTGTTCAAGCTGGTCGACGCGGCCCTGGCCGGCGAGCCGGTGCGCGCGGTGCGCATGCTGGCGGCGCTGCGCGGCGAGGGCGAGCAGGTCGCCGGACTGATGCCGATGGTCGCCCGCGAAGTGCTGTCGCTGTGCGGCCTGGCCCGCGCCGCGGAATCGGGCAACGTGATGAGCGCGATGCGCGACGCGCGCATCTGGGAAAGCAAGCAGGCGATCTACCGGCGCGCGCTGGAGCGGCACCCGGCCTCGCGCTGGGAAAGTTTCGCCGCCGAATGCGGCCGCATCGACCGCGCCGCCAAGGGCCGCGGAGACGGCGATCCCTGGCTGCTGCTCGAACGCCTGCTGGTGGCGATTGCCGAGGCGCGCGGACGCAAGCTGCTGGCGTCATGAGCCTGACGCTGCTCTACGGCGGCACCTTCGACCCGGTCCACGCCGGCCACCTCGCGGTGGCGCGGGCGGCGCGCGCGGCGCTGGGCGCCGACGTGGCCTTCCTGCCCGCCGCCGACCCGCCGCACCGGCCGCCCCCGGGCGCCTCCGCGCTGCAGCGGGCCCGCATGCTCGACCTGGCCATCACCGGCGAACCGGGCCTCCGGGTCGACCGGCGCGAGCTGGAGCGAGCCGGCCCGTCCTACACGGTCGAGACCCTGCGCGGGCTGCGCGCACAAATCGGTCCGGACGCGCCCCTGGCCTGGCTGGTCGGGGCCGACGCCTTCCGCGGCCTGCCGACCTGGCACGACTGGTCCGAACTGCTGGCGCTGGCCCATTTTGTCGTCGCGGTGCGGCCGGGCCACGACCTCGAGGCGCTGCCGCCCGACCTCGAGGCCGCCTGCGCCGGGCGCTGGACCGAGGACCCGGCCGCCCTTCGCGCCGCGCCGGCCGGCGCGCTGTTCAGGCTCGACATGCCCCTGCACCCGGCCTCGGCCACCGAGCTGCGCCAGCGCCTGCGGGACGGGCAGGGCGACGGCGGCTGGCTGGCGCCGGCGGTAAGGGATTACATCGCGGTGCGCAGTCTTTACGCGGGCCAGGGCCGTCCCGGCGGCGTATAATCCGGGCCGTCTTTCCCGCCGAGCACCCCGTTGACCACCCAAGCCCACGTCATCAAGACCCAGATGCCCGACCCGGCCCCCTCGCCGGAGGCGATCCTCAAGCAGGTCCATCTGGCCCTCGAGGAGATGAAAGCCAAGGACGCGGTCGAGATCGACGTGCGCGGCAAGACCAGCATCGCCGACTACCTGGTGGTGGTGTCCGGCACCTCGACCCGCCACGTGAAGTCGGTCGCCGACGAAGTGGTGCGCTTCGCCAAGAAGTGCGGCGTGATGCCGCTGGGCGTGGAAGGCGAGCGCGAGGCCGAGTGGGTGCTGGTGGACCTGGGCGACGTGATCGTGCACGTGATGCTGCCGCGCGTGCGCGAGTTCTACGCGCTCGAGCGCCTCTGGACCGTCGGCGACCAGCCGCCGGAAGAGTGAAGGCACGGCTCATCGCCGTCGGCGAACGCGCGCCCGACTGGGTCGCCGCCGGGTTTTCCGAATACCAGAAGCGCCTCTCGCACTGGCTGCCGCTGGAGCTGGTCGAAGTCGCGCCCGGCCTGCGCGGCAAGGGCCGCGACGCCGCCCGCGCCATGTCCGACGAAGGCGCGCGCGTGCTGGCCGCGGTGCCGCGCAATCCGCACGTGGTCAGCCTGGACGGGCGCGGCAAGCCGTACTCGTCCGAACAGCTCGCGCAGCGCCTGGAGCACTGGCGCCAGCAGGGCCGCGACCTCGCCTTCCTGATCGGCGGCCCCGAGGGGCACGCACCGGAAGTGATCGCCGCGGCCCATGAAAGCTGGTCGCTCGGACCGCTGACCCTGCCGCACATGCTGGTGCGCCTGGTGCTGGCCGAACAGCTCTACCGCGCCGCCAGCCTGCTCGCCAACCACCCCTACCACCGGGCCTGAATCCCCGGGGGTCCGGCAGCCGCGCCGGGTGCCGGGATTCAGCCGCAACGGCTATGCTTGGCCGATGCTCTATCTCGCCTCGCAATCGCCCCGACGCCGTGACCTTCTGGGACAACTCGGCCTGTCCTTCGGCCTGCTGGACGTGGACGTGCCGGAACAGCGCCTGCCCGGCGAACCGCCGGAAACCTACGTCAGCCGCGTCGCCCGCGAGAAGGCCGGCGCCGGCCTGCTGGCGGTGGTCGCCAATCCCAGTGCCGTGGTGCTCGGCGCCGACACCGAAGTGGTGCTGGACGACGAGGTGTTCGGCAAACCGGCGGACGCCGACGACGCCACCCGCATGCTGATGCGGCTTTCGGGGCGCACCCACCGCGTGCTGTCGACGGTGTGGCTGGTCAGCGCCGGCCGCGAACTGCACGCCACCAGCGTGTCCGAGGTGAGCTTCGAACCGCTGACCGACGCGCGCGTCGCCGCCTATCTCGCCACCGGCGAGTGGTCCGGCAAGGCCGGCGCCTATGCCATCCAGGGCCGCGCCGGCGCCTTCGTTTCCCATCTCTCCGGCAGCTTCACCGGCGTGATGGGCCTGCCGCTGCACGAGACCGCCCGCCTGCTGCGCGGGTTCGGCCTGCTCGACTGACCGGGGAAGCGCGTGTCCGAGGAAATCCTGATCAACGTCACTCCGCGCGAGACCCGCGTGGCCGTGGTCGAGAACGGCATGCTGCAGGAGCTGCACATCGAGCGCACCTCGCGCCGGGGGGTGGTCGGCAACATCTACAAGGGGCGGGTGCAGCGGGTGATGCCCGGCATGCAGGCGGCCTTCGTCGAGATCGGCCTGGACCGCGCCGCCTTCCTGCACGCCTCCGACATCCTGAAGGTGCCGCAGGTGCAGACCGGCGAGGGCGACGAACCGCCGCCGCCGTCCGGCCCGCCGCCGGCGATCAATGCGCTGGTGCATGAGGGCCAGGAGATCGTGGTGCAGGTGGTCAAGGACCCGATCGGCAGCAAGGGCGCGCGCCTGACCACGCAGATCTCGATCCCGTCGCGCTACCTGGTGTTCCTGCCGCATTCGCGCGTGCTGGGCGTGTCGGCGCGCATCGAGGACGAAACCGAGCGCGCGCGCCTGAAGACCCTGATGGCCGAGCTGGCCAACGGCAGCGGCCAGGGCTACATCGTGCGCACCAATGCCGAAGGCCAGCCCGACGAGGCCCTGGCCGAGGACGTGGCCTACCTGCGCCGCGCCTGGGACGTGATCCGCAGCGCCAGCGCCACCACCAAGGTCGGCCAGCGCATCTACGAGGACCTGGCGCTGCCGCTGCGCGCGGTGCGCGACCTGATGCGCAAGGACGTGGACAAGGTCCGGGTGGATTCGCGCGAGGCCTTCGACCGGCTCAGCGCCTTCGCCGCGCAGTTCATGCCGGCCCTGGCCGAGCGCATCGAGCACTACTCCGGCGAGCGGCCGATCTTCGACCTCTACGGCGTCGAGGACGAGATCCTGCGCGCCATGCAGAAGGAGGTGCCGCTCAAGTCCGGCGGTTACCTGATCATCGACCAGACCGAGGCGATGGCGACGGTGGACGTCAACACCGGCAGCTTCCTCGGCCAGCGCAACCTCGAGGAGACGGTGTACCGCACCAATCTCGAGGCCGCGCAGGCAGTGGCGCGCCAGCTGCGGCTGCGCAACCTGGGCGGCATCATCATCATCGACTTCATCGACATGACCGACGACGAGCACCGCCGCCAGGTGCTGCGCACGCTCGAGAAGGGCCTGTCGCACGACCACGCCCGCACCTCGGTGCACGAGTTCTCGCCGCTGGGCCTGGTCGAGATGACGCGCAAGCGCACCACCGACAGCCTCGAGCGCCAGCTCTGCGAGCCCTGCCACGAATGCGGCGGTCGCGGCACGCTCAAGACCGCCGAGACGCTGACCTACGAGATCTTCCGCGAGATCACCCGCGCGGTGCGCCAGTTCGAGGCCTCGCAGCTGCTGGTGATCGCCTCGCCCAAGGTCGTCACCAAGATCACCGAGGAGGAGTCGGCGGCGGTGGCCGAGCTGGAGGAATTCCTCGGCAAGACGATCCGCTTCCAGGCCGACGAGCAGTACGCGCAGGAACAGTACGACGTGGTCCTGCTCTGACCGGTCGATGACCAGCCCGCTGCGCCGCCGGATCCGCCATGCCCGCCGTTTCCTCGGCTACGGCGCGCTCGTCCTGCTGATCCTGGCCGCCACCCTGGTCGGCGGCCTCAACCAGCTGCTGCCGCTGGTCGAGCGCCATCCGGACAAGGTCGCGGCCTGGCTGAGCGATCGCATCGGCGAGCCGGTCAGCTTCACCCGCGCGGTCGGCGAATGGACCCGGCGCGGGCCGCGCTTCACGCTCGACGGCCTGCGCATCGGTGCCGGCGGCCGCAGCCTCGACATCGGCCGCGCCGAACTGCTGGTGGCGGTGTATTCGGGTCTGCTGCCGGGCGGCAACCTGACCGAGCTGAAGGTGCGCGAGCTGTCGCTGCGCCTGGAGCAGGGCGAGGACCGGCGCTGGCGCCTGGCCGGCCTGCCCTTCGAACCGCAGCCCGGCGTGGATCCGCTGGACACGCTCGAAGCCCTGGGCGAGCTGCAGGTCGAACGCGCGCGCCTGACCGTGAGTTCGCCGGCGCTGCGCTCCGAGCTTCGCCTGCCGCGGGTGGACCTGCGCCTGCGCGTCAGCGGTTCGACCGTCAGGGCCGGCCTGCGCGCCTGGGCCGATCGCGCCGGCACGCCGCTCAACGCGGTGGTGGACCTGGAGCGCGGCGAGTGGTCGGGCCAGCTCTGGGCCGGTGGCAGGAAGCTGCGCCTGGACGAATGGTCGCCGCTGCTGGCCGACACCGGTCTGGTCTTCGCCGGCGCCGGCGACCTGGACCTGTGGGCGCGCATCCAGGCCCAGCGGGTGATGGACGTGCGCAGCCGCGCCGAGTTTTCGCCCCTGGCGCTGGGCGCGCGCCAGCCCTGGCGCGACCGCGGCGACGGTCGGCTGGAATCGCCGCCGGTCGCTTTCGAACGCGCCAACCTGCTGGCGCGCTGGCAGGTGGACGACAACGGCTGGCAGCTGCACGTGCCGCAGCTGGACTTCCACGAAACCGGCCGGCGCGAGCCACGCAGTTTCGACGGCCTGTGGCTGGCCGGCGGCAAGCGTTTCGCGCTGCAGGCGCCGCGCCTGGACCTGGCGCCGGCGCGTGCGCTGGCCACGCTCAGCCCGGCCGTGCCCGCCGGCCTGCGCCGCTGGCTGCACGAAGCCGCGCCCGACGGCGAACTGCGCTGGCTCGACGTGCGCGGGCGCGAGGGCGAGTGGAGCGGGTCGGCGCGCTTCGACGCGGTCGGCTGGAGCCCCTATGGCGACAGCCCCGGTCTGCAGGGCCTGAGCGGCGATGCCGCCTTCGACGAGGGCGGCGGCGTGCTGCGGCTGGCCGACGGGTCGGCGCGCTTCGACTGGCCGCGTTTCCGGCAGCCGCTGGACCTGCGCATGGACGGCACGCTCGGCTGGTGGCGCGACGGCGGGCAGTGGACCGCCGGTGCCGGCGGCCTGCGCGTTCGCGGCGCCGACTTCGGCGCCACGGTGCGCGCCGAACTGCAGTTCCCCGGCGACGGCACCCGTCCGCGCCTGGACCTGGCCGCGGACGTGGACGAGTCCGCCGTCGTGACCTCGCACAAGTTCTGGGTGGTCGGGAAGATGCCGCCCGCCACCATCGACTGGCTCGACAACGCGCTGCGGGACGGCCGCGTCGAAAAGGGCCGGGCGGTGCTGGCCGGCGACCTCGACGATTGGCCGTTCCGCGAGCGCCAGGGCCGCTTCGACGCGCGCGCGCGGGTGCGCCAGGCGCGCGTCGCCTTCAATCCCGAGTGGCCGCCGGCCGAAGCGCTGGACCTGGATGTGAGCTTCGACGGGCCGGGCATGGCGCTGGAAGGCGAGGGCATGATCCAGGGCAACCGGGTGCGCCGCGTCGCCGGCGGCATTGCCGACTTCAAGGACCCGCGGCTGCTGCTGGACATCGACTCACCGGCCAACGGCGAGTCGCTGCAGGCGCTGATGCTGGCCAGTCCACTGCGCCAGCGCTACGAAGAACACCTGCGCAACGCCCGCATCCGCGGCCCGGCCACGGTCGCGCTGGACCTGGACCTGCCGCTGGCCGCGCGCCTGGGCGGCCGGCGCATCGAGGGCACGCTGGACCTGGAGAAGGCGCAGCTTTCGGACCCGCGCTGGAAGATCGACTTCAGCCAGGTCAGCGGCCGAACGCGCTTCAGCGACCAGGGTTTCGCCGCCGAACAGCTGGCGGTCGAGTTCGAAGGCAAGCCGGCCACCTTCAGCCTGCTGGTCGGCAGCTTCACCGGCGAGCCGGCCCTGGCGGCGCGCGCCACCCTGGTCGGCGAGCTGCCGCCGCAGGTGCTGCTGGCGCGGCATCCGCCGCTGGCCTGGCTCGACCCCTGGCTGCAGGGCAGCAGCGCCTGGACCGTGGACGTGCGCATCCCGCAGGCGCTGCCGGGCCAGACCACGCCGCCGGCCCAGCTCAACATCACCACCGACCTGGTCGGCACCGCCGTGGGCCTGCCGGCGCCGCTGGCCAAGGCCGCGGGCACGTCGCTGCCGCTGAGCCTGCAGGCGCCGCTGCCGGTCGGCGCCGGCGAGGTGCAGCTGCGCCTGGGCGAGGTGATGCGGATGCGCGGCCGCGTCGGCGCCGACGAGGCCATGACCGGCCTGATCCATTTTGGTCCCGGCGAGCCTGGTGCGCTGCCCGACCGGGGCCTGGTCGTGCGCGGCGTCAGCGAAAGCCTGGATGCCGCCGGCTGGATCGGCTTCGCCGCCAAGGGCGAAGGCGCCGGCGCGCTGCGCGAGGTCGACCTGCGGGTGGCGACGCTGGACCTGCTGGGTTCGCCCTTCGCCGACACGCGTCTGCAGCTGCGGCGCGAGGCGGCGACCACGCGCGTGTCGCTGGAGGGACCGGCGATCTCCGGGCGCGTGGACATTCCCTCGGAACTCTCGCTCGGCGTGCAGGGCAGCTTCAGCCGCCTGCACTGGCCGCAGAAACCCGAGCCGACGCTGGAACAGATCGCGGCGGCCGACGCCGGCCTCAGCGACGACCCGCGCAGGCTGCCGCCGCTGCGTTTCGGCGTCGAGGACCTGCGCATGGGCAGCCTGGCGCTGGGCAAATCGGAACTGCTGGCGGTGCCGGTGCCCGAAGGTCTGCGCATCGAACGTTTCAGCACCCGCTCGCCCAGCCTGGAGCTGCTGGCCAGCGGCGAGTGGCAGCACGCGGGCGAAGGCAGGGCGCGCTCGCGCTTCGAAGTCGAGTTCACCGCCAGCAGCCTGGGCGAGCTGCTCGATGCTTTTGGCCTGGCCGGCATGGTGGACGACGGCGAGACCCGCGGCCGGCTCGACGGCAGCTGGGCCGGATCGCCCGGCAATTTCGCCCTGGCCCGCTTCACCGGACGCCTGAAGGCCGACGTCGGCGAAGGCCACCTGCTGGAGGTCGAACCCGGCGGCAGCGGCCGCGTGCTCGGCCTGATCAGCCTGGCCGAAATCCCGCGCCGCCTGAGCCTGGACTTCAGCGACTTCTTCAACAAGGGCTTCGCCTTCAACACCATGAGCGGCGAGTTCGTCTTCGCCGACGGTTACGCCCGTACCGACCTGCTGCAGATCAACGGCCCCGCGGCCGAGATCCGCGTCAGCGGCTCCACCGATCTGCGCCGGCAGGAATACGACCAGCGCATCGAGGTGCTGCCCAAGGCGGGCGGCGTGCTGCCGGCGATCGGCCTGGTGGCCGGTGGCCCGGTCGGCGCGGCCGTGGGCGCGATGGCGCAGGCCGTGCTGCAGAAGCCGCTCAAGCAGGCCGCACGTACGGTCTACCGGATCACCGGGCCGTGGAAGGATCCGAAGATCGAGGTGATCGAGAAGGGTCCGCCGCCGGTGAACCGGGAAGCCGAAAGCCAGGAAGTAGAGAGGAGGAAGTAGGAAGTAGAGAAAAGCCTGGTGCGGGCGCCGGTTACGTCGACTCTACTTCCTACTTCCTACTTCCTACTTCCTACTTCCTGCTTCCTACTTCCTACTTCCTGCCTCCCGCCCGGCGGCGTCCCTTGATCCTTCGTCCCGCCACCCGCATCTGTCACCCTGTAACCCACCGTTTCCAGGCCCAGCGCATGACCGACACCCTGCAACTCGCCCAATCGCGCCTGCTCACGCCCGGTGGCCTCGGCCTGGACGGGCTGGACGCGGCGTTCTCGCGCCTGATGGGCCCGGGCGTGGACTTCGGCGACCTGTATTTCCAGCACAGCCGGCGCGAGAGCTGGAGCCTGGAGGACGGCATCGTCAAGGACGGCTCGCACGCGATCGAGCAGGGCGTCGGTGTACGCGCGGTCAGCGGCGAGAAGACCGGTTTCGCGTATTCCGACGACATCCGCGCCGACGCGCTGCTCGAATCCGCCGGCGCCGCCCGCGCGATCAGCCGCAGCGGCGCCAGCCACGGCGGCGGCCAGCGCATCGTCGTGCCGGGCCGCGCGCTGTACGCGCCGCTGGACCCGATCGAGGGCATGGACGCGGACGGCAAGATCGCCGCGCTGCGCGCCGTCGACCACTGGCTGCGCGACCAGGACCCGCGCGTGCGCCAGGTCATCGTCAGCCTGGCCGGCGGCGTCGATACCGTGCTGGTGGCGCGCAGCGACGGCGTGCTGGCCTCGGACGTGCGGCCGCTGGTGCGCTTCAACGTGCAGGTGATCGTCGAACAGGACGGGCGCCGCGAGCAGGGCTATGCCGGCGCCGGCGGCCGCTATTCCTACGAGGAACTCTTCGCCGGCGGCAAGCCGCGCGAGGTCGCGCGCGAGGCCCTGCGCCAGGCGCTGGTGAACCTGGACGCGATCGACGCGCCGGCTGGCACGCTGCCGGTCGTGCTCGGCCCGGGCTGGCCGGGCGTGCTGCTGCACGAAGCGGTCGGCCACGGCCTGGAGGGCGACTTCAACCGCAAGGGCACCTCCGTGTACGCCGGCCGCATCGGCGAGCGCGTGGCGGCGCCGGGCGTCACCATCGTCGACGACGGCACGCTCGCTTCGCGGCGCGGCTCGCTCAACATCGACGACGAAGGCACGCCGACCCAGTGCACCACGCTGATCGAGGACGGCATCCTGCGCGGCTACCTGCAGGACACGCTCAACGCCCGCCTGATGGGCGTGGCGCCGACCGGCAACGGCCGTCGCGAGTCCTTCGCCCACCTGCCGATGCCGCGCATGACCAATACCTACATGCTGGCCGGCAACTACGATCCGGCCGAAATCATCGCCTCGGTGAAGAAGGGCCTGTACGCGCCCAACTTCGGCGGCGGCCAGGTCGACATCACCAGCGGCAAGTTCGTGTTCTCGGCCACCGAGGCCTACCTGATCGAAGACGGCAGGATCACCCGGCCGGTGAAGGGCGCCACCCTGATCGGCAACGGCCCGGAGGCGATGACCCGCGTGTCCATGGTCGGCCGCGACCTGCAGCTCGACGCCGGCGTCGGCGTCTGCGGCAAGGATGGCCAGAGCGTGCCGGTGGGCGTGGGCCAGCCCAGCCTGAAGATCGACGCGATGACGGTCGGCGGCACCCGCGCGTGAGCTCAGCCGCGGCCGCTGTCGAAATCGAAGTCGTCCGGCGCGATGTAGTCGGATTCGTCGACGGTGTCGATCTCGATCTCGAGCTCGTCGGCTTCGTCCGGCACCGGCGCTTCGGCCAGCAGGTCGCGCAGTTCGCGGAACAGTTCGCGGTAGGCGTGCGGCGGCTTGTTCTTGAGCTTTTCCTGGTGCGCGTTGCGCGCCAGCTGGCGCAGGTGCTGGCGGTCGGCGTGCGGATGCAGGGCCAGCAGCTCCGACAGCGCGCCGTCGCCGTCGGCGATCAGCCGGTCGCGCCAGTATTCGACCTGGTGCAGGGCCTGGGCCTCGCGCCGGCCTTCGACCTTGTCGTGGTCGAGCGCGGCGCGGATCGCCTGCAGGGCGTCGTCGTCCTGCCGGCGCATGATCTTGGCCAGGTACTGCGCCTGCCGCTTGCGGGCGATCTGGGCGGTGATCTTCTTGGACGCCAGCACCAGGTTGCGCAGGTCCTCGTCCATCGGGATCTGGCCGATGCGCGCGTCGGACTGCTCCATCAACTGCAGGGCCAGCGCCAGCACGCCCAGGGCCTCGCGCCGCTGTTCGCTGCGGCTCGGGCCGAAATCCTCTTCCTGTTCGAACTCGTCGCTGTTATGCATCGTCCACCACCGTTCCGGAGCGAAAGGATACGCCCATGCACGCCCTGACCCCAGCCTCCGACGATTCCCGGGAGCGGATGGACCGCCTGTCCGGCCTGGCGGGCGAGGTGCTGCGCCTGTGCGCGGCCCGCGGCGCCAGCCAGGCCGAGGTCGCCCTGAACGAGGACCGCGGCCTGTCGGTGAACCTGCGCATGGGCGAAGTCGAGACGGTCGAGCGCACCCGGGACCGCGGTGTCGCCCTGACCGTCTATTTCGGCCAGCGCAAGGGTAGCGCGAGCACCGCCGACCTGCAGCCGGGCAGTCTGGAGGCCACGGTCGAGCAGGCCTGCGCGATCGCCCGCTTCACCGAGCCCGATCCGGCCTCCGGCCTCGCCGACGCCCACCGCATGGCCACCGACCTGCGCGAGTTCGACAGCTGGTCGCCCTGGGCCCTGGACGCCGACCAGGCCATCGCACTGGCCCAGCAGGCCGAGGCTGCCGGCCTGGCGGCGGATCCGCGCATCGCCAACTCCGACGGCGCCTCGGCCTACACCGGCGACAGCGTCTCGGTGTACGCCAACAGCCACGGCTTCACCGGCGCCGAGCGCGGCACCAGCCACTCGCTCAGCGTCTCCCTGATCGCGGGCCGCGGCGACGCCATGCAGCGCGAGTACTGGTACACCAGCGGCCTGGCGCCCGAAGACCTGGAGGCACCGGCCGCGGTCGGCCGCCGTGCCGCCGAGCGCACCGTCGCCCGGCTCGATCCGCGCCCGATCCGGACCGGCGAATACCCGGTGTTGTTCGCGCCGGAAATGGCCCGAAGCCTGGTCGGCCACCTGCTGGGCGCGATCTCGGGCGGCGCGCTGTACCGGCGCGCCAGCTTCCTGCTCGACCACGTCGGCAAGCCGGTGCTGCCGTCCTGGTTCAGCCTGGTCGAACGCCCGCACCTCAAGCGCGGGCTGCGCTCGGCCGCCTTCGACGCCGAAGGCGTGGCGACGGTGGATTCGGACGTGGTGCGCGACGGTGTGCTGCAGCGCTACCTGCTGGGCAGCTATTCGGCCCGCAAGCTCGGCCTGGAGAGCACCGGCAATGCCGGAGGCGTGCACAACCTCGAGACCACGGCCAATGCCGCCGGCCTGGACGAGATGCTGCGCGGCATGGGCACCGGCCTGCTGGTGACCGAGCTGATGGGGCAGGGCGCCAACACGGTCACCGGCGACTATTCGCGGGGCGCCAGCGGCTTCTGGGTCGAAAACGGCGAGATCGTGCACCCGGTCGACGAGCTGACCATCGCCGGCCGCCTGCAGGACCTGTTCCTGGCGATCGAAGCGGTCGGCGCCGACGTCGACCGGCGCTCGCACGTGGGCATCGGTTCGGTCCTGGTCGGGCGCCTGATGGTGGCCGGGGAGGCCTGATTCCCCGTTGCCTTGACAGCCCCTTCACCAGGCCGGACATTAGCGCCACCGCGACGCCCGCAGCGTCGTTTCACAACAAGAAGGGGAGAGAAATGAGCGACGTTGCGCAGGAAGACCGGACCATGGGCCTGATCGCCCACCTCAGCGGCATCATCACCGGCTTCATCGGCCCGCTGGTGATCTGGCTGATCAACAAGGACAAGGCCGACAAGGGCTGGATCACCGGCCAGGCCAAGGAAGCGCTGAACTTCCAGATCACGGTCATCCTGGCCATGATCGCCGCCATCATCCTGACCATCGTCTCGCTGGGCCTGCTGTTCTTCATGCCCATGCTGGTCGGCATCGGCGCCCTGGTGCTGTGCATCCTCGCCGGCATCAAGGCCAACGAAGGCGTGGACTACCGCTATCCGTTCGCGATCCGCCTGATCAAATAAGCGGAGCCGGCGGCGCGGGTCAGCTGGCCCGCGCCACCGCGAACTCGGCGAGCCGACGCAAGGCGTCGGCGCGCCCG
Organism: Arenimonas terrae; assembly: GCF_006265115.1. GTDB lineage: Bacteria > Pseudomonadota > Gammaproteobacteria > Xanthomonadales > Xanthomonadaceae > Arenimonas > Arenimonas terrae. The sequence goes on from NZ_SMDR01000001.1 coordinate 33,850, forward strand.
CCAAGCGGCCCCAGGGCCGCTTTTGTTTTTTCCGCCTGCTCGTGCAGCCGCGCCTTGGCGCCGTCCATGCCCAGCAGGGCCGGATAGGTGGATTTTTCCTGCGCCTGGTCCTTGCCGGCGGTCTTGCCGAGCTGGGCGCTGTCGGCCTCGATGTCGAGGATGTCGTCGCGGATCTGGAAGGCCAGGCCCAGGGCCGCCGCGTATTCGTCCAGGCGGGCCAGCGTCGCCGTGTCGGCGCCGCCGGCCAGCGCGCCCATGCGCACCGCGGAACGGATCAGCGCGCCGGTCTTGAGCGCATGCAGGCGTTCGAGCCCGGCCAGGTCGAGCGCGGCGCCGGTGCCGGCCATGTCCAGCGCCTGGCCGCCGCACATGCCGCGTGCGCCGGTGGCCTGCGCCAGCGACTGCAGCCAGGCCACGCGCAGCGCCGGGTCGGCCGGCGATTCGGCCAGCACGCTGAAGGCCAGGGCCTGCAGCGCGTCGCCGGCGAGGATGGCGGTGGCTTCGTCGAAGGCTACGTGTACGGTCGGGCGGCCGCGGCGCAGGGAGTCGTCGTCCATCGCCGGCAGGTCGTCGTGCACCAGCGAAAACGCGTGCACCAGTTCGACGGCGGCGGCCGGCGCGTCGAGCAGGATCTCGCCGGCGCCGGTCGCTTCGCCGGCGGCGTAGACCAGCAGCGGCCGCAGGCGCTTGCCGCCGCCGAGCACGGCGTGGCGCATGGCCCGGTGCAGGTGTTGCGGGGACTGGTCGGGCGCCGGCAGCGCAGCCTCCAGGCGGGTCTCGACGCGCTGCAGCCAGCGCGCGAGGCGCGGCTCAGGAAGCATCGGGCTGGAAGGGCTGGGCGCTGTCGGGATCAGCCGGATCGCTGAGCAGGCGCACGCGCAGTTCGGCCTGTTCCAGCGCGCTCTGGCACTGGCGGTACAGACCGACGCCGCGTTCGTAGGCGGCGAGCGAATCGTCCAGCGAGAGATCGCCCTTCTCCATCTTCTGCACCAGCTGTTCGAGCTCGTCGAGCGAGGTTTCGAACTGGGCGACGGGGGACGGCGGCGGTGCGGGGGTCTTGGCGGCCATGGCGGAAGTTTGCGCGGGCGGGGCCGGGGCGGTCAATCGGCGGGCGTGTGCCGCAGGCGCCGCGCACCGGCCTGCAGCCAGGCCGACAGCCGCGCCGAGACCACCACGTCGCCGGCGGCCAGCAGCTCGCCGTCGTCGGCGAACAGCAGCGGCAGCCGTTCGCGCTCCCAGGGCGGCAGGCCGAGGTCCTGCAGCACCTGCTTGAGCTCGCTGGAGTGGCCGCGACCGGGCAGCACGAGGCGTTCACCACCGGCGCGCGCGCGTACCGACACCGGCCCTTCGAAACCGCCCGCGGGCTCCAGTGCAAGGGTGCCGCCGCCGGGCAGGGCCAGCGGCGCCAGGCCATCCCATTCCGCCTGCCAGACCGGAGGCAGCGGCGCCTGCACGCGGCCGGCATGCAGGCCGTCGCGCCAGCGCCGGATCACCGCACCGGCCCAGCGGAATTCGCCGCGGCTCTCGTCGCGTTCGGCCAACAGTTCGGCGTCGATCGTGCGGGTGGCGTCGCCGGGCAGCGGCGGCAGCTGCAGCGCGCGGACCCAGGCACGCAGCAGGCGGTCGCGCCAGGCCGCGGGCTGCGCCATCAGGCCGGGCAGGTCGAGCCGCGCCGGGTCCAGGCCCTGCAGCATGGCCAGGCGCCGCGCGTCCTCGCCGGCGAGCAGGTCAGCCTGGGTCGCCAGCAGCGCCGCGCTGCGCGCCAATGCGACGGGCGCCTGCGGCCAGCGTTCGCCGAGCAGCGGCAGCACGCGGTGGCGCAGGAAATTGCGGTCGTGGCGCTCGCTGGCATTGGAGGGGTCCTCGATCCAGGCCAGGCCCCGGCTTTCGGCGAACCGCTGCAGTTCGGCGCGCGGCACGGCCAGCAGCGGCCGCCACAGCCAGCCGCGCCCGAACGCACGCTGCGACCGCATCGCCGACAGGCCGTCGCCGGAACCGCGCAGCAGGCGCAGCAGCACCGTCTCGGCCTGGTCGTCGCGGTGGTGCGCCAGCGCGATCAGCTCGCCATCGAGTTGCCAGTCGAGCAGGGCCCGGTGCCGCGCGGCGCGCGCGGCCGCTTCCAGGCCGTGGCCGCTGTCGCGCACGGCGACGCGGCGCGAGGCGAAGTCGACGCCGAGCGCCGCGCAGGCCGACGCACAGGTTTCCGCCCAGCGGGCCGAGTCCGCATGCAGGCCATGGTCGACATGCAGCGCACGCAGACCGCGGGCGCGGATCGCCGGATCGTCGGCCAGCAGGTGCAGCAGCACCGTCGAATCCTGGCCGCCGCTAAACGCGACGGCGACCGGGCCGGTGCCGGGGGCCGGGGGCAAACTCAGCGGCATGCTGCCTCCGCGATCGCGGCGGCACGCTGGCCGCTGCGCATTACTGGACCTCGAGTTCCAGGCCGCCGACGTATTTCGCGGCCAGGTTGAAGAAGAACGCCGAGATGACGCCGCCAATGAAGCCGAATACGCCGTAGAGGATCGGCAGCACGACCACGGCCGCCAGGCCCATGCCCATCATCATGCCGCCGCCCAGCGCCGCATTCTCCTCGCCGCCCATGGCCATCATCGCGCCGCCGCCGATCACGGCGAACAGCGCGTACAGGATGCCGAACAGCAGGCCGATGCCGGCGTACATCACGGCCATCAGCTTGCCGAGCGACAGCACGCCAATCTTGCGGATCACCATGTCGATCTCCCCTTCGAACGCCGGCCGCAGGATTGCGTCCGGGCGATGATGCGATCGTTCACGCCGCCTCGTAGGCCCCGTAGCTGCGCAGGCGGCGGTAGCGCCGCTCGAGCAGGTCGGCGGTGTCCAGCGCGTCGAGCTTGGCCAGTTCGTCCTGGATCGTGCGCTTGAGCGTGGTGGCCATCGCGGCCGGGTCGCGGTGGGCGCCGCCCAGCGGTTCGGGCACGATGTGGTCGATCAGTCCGTGTTCGAGCAGGCGCTTGGCGGTCAGGCCCAGGGCCTCGGCCGCATCGCGGGCCTTCTCGGCCGACTTCCACAGGATCGACGCGCAGCCTTCCGGCGAGATCACCGAGTAGGTGCTGTATTCGAGCATCAGGGTGCGGTCGCCGACGCCGATGGCGAGCGCGCCGCCGGAGCCGCCTTCGCCGATCACGGTGCAGATGATCGGCACCTTCAGCTCGGCCATCTCCAGCAGGTTGCGGGCGATGGCCTCGGACTGGCCGCGCTCCTCGGCGCCGACGCCGGGGTAGGCGCCCGGTGTGTCGATGAAGGTCAGCAGCGGCAGCTTGAAGCGTTCGGCCATCTTCATCAGGCGCAGGGCCTTGCGGTAACCCTCGGGGCGCGGCATGCCGAAGTTGCGCTTGATCTTGGCCTTGGTGTCGCGGCCCTTCTGCTGGCCGATCACCATCACGCTGCGGCCGTCCATCCGGGCCAGGCCGCCGACGATGGCGGCGTCGTCGGCGAAGGCGCGGTCGCCGGCGAGCTCATGGAACTCGTCGAACATCAGGCCCAGGTAGTCGTTGGTGTAGGGCCGCTGCGGGTGCCGCGCCAGCTGCGAGATCTGCCAGGGCGTCAGGGCCTTGAAGATCTCCGCGGTGCGGGCGCGCAGTTTCTCCTGCAGGCCGTTGACCTCGGTTTCGATATTGACGGCGGGGCCGGTGCTGGCCCGGCGCAGTTCCTGGATCTTGGCGTCCAGTTCGGCGATCGGCTGTTCGAAATCGAGGAAGTTCGGATTCATGGGGTTACTCGGTTCAGACGCGCCAGCCTGGGGCCGGCGGTCTAGAGCAAAGGATCTAGGCCGGCGATTCTATAGGGCTTGGGGGCATTTCTGTAGGCGGCCGGGATTTGGGGACCCGGCTGGGTCTGGGGCCGGGCCCGGTCCTGGCGATTGGACGCCCCACGTGGAGGTTTCGGTGCCGGGCTCGTTCGGGGCGACAGGTCGCCGTACGTTAGGTCTCGTTGCCGGGCTCGTTCGAGGCGATAGGCCGCCGCACGAGGGAACTTTCCCGGACACGCCGTGAATACGTCCATGTAGGCTCTTCAGCGACGTCCATGTCGCTGAAGGTCCGGAAAAGTTCCCTCGCACGACGGCCTGTGGTCGACCAGGGCCGGACTGTCGAACTCGAAGAGCTGGGCGAGCCCGCCGCTGCGTTGCCCCCTGGGCGCAGCTCCAAGTCCGTTGCTGGACACTTGCCAGAATCCAGGACAAGCGAGCGCTTGCCTGAAATCGATTTCCCGGCCCTGATGGTCCGCAGGTCGTCGTGCGTGAGGTCTTTTTCTGCGGCTTCGAAAACAGGGACGTTTTCGAAGAGCCTCCATGGATGGATTCACGGCGTCCGCAGAAAAAGACCTCACGTACGGCGGCCTATCGCCTCGAACGATCCCGGCCAAGGAAGGCGCCAAGGAAGCCGGACAAACGGCGGTCAGCCGCCCTGGGACCAGGGCCGGTGCAGGGCCAGGCTGACCTGGCTGATGCCGGGCAGGGCGCGCAGCTGGCTGATCAGCTCGGGGTCGGTGCGCACGCCCTGGCTGCCGTTGATGTCGACCGTGCCCCGGGCCTTGGCCGAGGTCAGCAGGTCCAGACGCAGCGGCGTGGCGCCGGGGCGGTAACCGGCCAGCAGCTGCTGCAGACGGTCCCAGGCGCCGTGCGCGCGCAGGTCCACCGTCAGGGCCAGGCGCCGCGCGTGCTGGGCGCAGAGCGCGCGGAAGTCCCAGCATTGCCGCGCGCGCAGCACGAAGCCGCCGCTGTACTGGTCCTCGGCCAGGTTGCCCTCGACCAGCAGGATGCGGTCGCGCGAGAGCAGATGGCCCGATTCGGCGAAGGCCTCGCGGAAGAAGGCGATCTCGAGCTGGCCGCGGCCGTCCTCGATGCGCGCGAAGGCCATCGAGTCGCCGCGCCGCCGCACCGCCGAGACGATGCCGGCAAGCACCACGGCCGCTTCGCCGCGCCGGTCCTTCTTCGAACTCCACAGGTGGTCGAGGTCGGCGAGGGTGGCGCCGACCAGGGCCTGCAGCTCGCCGCGCCAGGGGTCGAGCGGATGGCCGCTGAGGTAGTGGCCCAGGGTCTCGCGTTCGCCCAGCAGCTTGGTTTCCAGCGGCCAGTCGGGCGCCTCCGGAAGTTCGATGTGGATCGCGGGCGCGTCGCCCATGCCGCCGAACAGCGACACCTGGCCGGCGGCGCGTTCGCGCGCCAGCTGTTCGGTGGCCTTGATCACTTCGGGCAGCTGCAGCATCAGCGAGGCGCGGTTGGCGCCCAGCGCGTCGAGCGCGCCGGCATGCACCAGGGCCTCGAGCACGCGGCGGTTGAGCTTGCCCATGTCCACGCGCTGGCAGAAATCGAGCAGGTCGCGGAACTCGCCACCGCTGCGCCGCGCCTCGACGATCGATTCGCAGGCGCCGCGGCCGACGCCCTTCACCGCGCCCAGGCCGTAACGCACGGTTTTCGGATCGAGCGCGACGAACATGTAGTCGGAGCTGTTGACGTCCGGCGGCAGCACGGTCAGGCCGATCTCGCGCGCCTCGTCCAGGAAGGTCACCACCTTGTCGGTGTTGTCCATGTCCGAGGACATGGTCGCGGCCATGAATTCGGCCGGGTGGTGCGCCTTGAGCCAGGCGGTCTGGTAGGCGACCAGGGCGTAGGCCGCCGAGTGCGACTTGTTGAAGCCGTAGTCGGCGAATTTCTCCATCAGGTCGAAGATCGGGCTGGCGACGCTGGCCGCGATGCCCTGCTGCTCCGCGCCGGCCTCGAACTTCACGCGCTCCTTGGCCATCTCCTCGGGCTTCTTCTTGCCCATCGCGCGGCGCAGCAGGTCGGCGCCGCCCAGCGAATAGCCGGCCAGGACCTGGGCGATCTGCATCACCTGTTCCTGGTAGACGATGACGCCGTAGGTGGGCTTGAGGATCGGCTCGAGCAGCGGATGCGGGTAGCTGACCTGGGCGCGGCCGTGCCGGCGGTCGATGAAGTCGTCGACCATGCCCGCGCCCAGCGGGCCGGGACGGTACAGCGCCGCCAGCGCGATCAGGTCCTCGAAGTTCGAGGGCTGCAGCTTGCGGATGTAGTCCTTCATGCCGCGCGATTCGAACTGGAACACCGCGGTGGTCTGGCCCTTCGACAGCAGCGCGTAGGTGTCCGGGTCGTCCAGCGGCAGGGCCAGGATCTCGAGGTCGGGAATCTGCGCGCGGCGGCGGCGGGCGTTGATCGCCTTCACCGCCCAGTCGATGATCGTCAGCGTGCGCAGGCCGAGGAAGTCGAACTTCACCAGGCCGACGGCCTCGACGTCGTCCTTGTCGAACTGTGTCACCACCGACTTGGCGGTCTCGCCCTTGGCCACGTGTTCGGCGAACAGCGGGCTGAAGTCGGTCAGCGGCGTCGGCGCGATCACCACGCCGCCGGCGTGCTTGCCGGCGTTGCGGGTGAGGTCTTCCAGGCTGCGCGCCAGGTCGACGAGGTCGCGCACGTCGTCCTCGTCGCGGTAGCGCTGGATCAGCTCGGACGAGGCCAGGTCGGAATTCTTGCGCGCGGCCTCGCTCAGGCCCAGCGCGTCCTCCAGCGTGACGCCCAGCGTCAGCGGGATGAGCTTGGCGACCGAATCGACGAAACCGTAGGGATGGCCCAGCACGCGGCCGCAGTCGCGGATCGCCGCCTTCGCCGCCATCGTGCCGTAGGTGATGATCTGGCTGACCTTGTCGCGCCCGTACTTGCGGCCGACGTAGTCGATCACCTCGTCGCGGCGGTCCATGCAGAAGTCGATGTCGAAGTCGGGCATCGACACACGTTCGGGATTCAGGAACCGCTCGAACAGCAGGTCGTAGCGGATCGGGTCCAGGTCGGTGATGCCCAGCGCCCAGGCCACCAGCGAGCCGGCGCCGGAACCGCGGCCCGGGCCGACCGGGATGTCGTTGCGCTTGGACCAGTTGATGAAGTCCGCGACGATCAGGAAGTAGCCCGGGAAGCCCATCTTGCAGATCACGTCGAGCTCGATGTCCAGGCGCGCGCGGTAGGCGGCCTGGTCGTGGCCCGGCGCCACGTCGAACTTCTGCAGGCGGCCGTCGAGGCCGCGGTGCGATTCTTCGCGGATCCAGCTGTCGAGCGTGTGGCCCTCGGGCACCGGGAAGTCGGGCAGGTAGTACTTGCCCAGGCTCAGCTCCAGGTTGCAGCGCTTGGCCAGCTCGACGGTGTTTTCCAGCGCCTCGGGCAGGTCGGCGAACAGCTCGGCCATTTCCTCGGGCGACTTGAGGTACTGCTCGCGCGAGTACTCGCGCGGGCGCTTGGGGTCGTCGAGCACCCGGCCGGTGGCGATGCAGACGCGGGCCTCGTGCGCCTCGAAGTCGTCGCGCGACAGGAAACGCACGTCGTTGCTGGCCAGCAGCGGCAGGTCGTGGCGCGCCGCCAGCGCGACCGCGGCGGTGTTGAAGGCTTCCTCGCCATCGCGGCCGGTGCGGGTCAGCTCCAGGTACAGCCGGTCGGGGAAGGCGGCGCGCCAGTCGGCCAGCACGCGTTCGGCCTGTTCGCTGCGTCCGCCGGCCAGCAGCGGGCCCAGCGCGCTCTCGCGCCCGGCGATGGCGATCAGGCCGGCGTTGTCGGCGTACAGCCAGCCCGGTTCGATGGCGACGTAGTCGCCGGCGTGGCCTTCGAGGAAGGCGCGCGAGATCAGCCGCGACAGCGCCAGGTAGCCGTCGCGGTTCTGGCACAGCAGGGTCAGCCGGCTGGGGGCGGCGCCGTCGGCGGAGATCCACAGGTCGGCGCCGGCGATGGGCTTGAGGCCCGCGGGCTCGGCCGCCTTGTAGAACTTCACCAGCGCGAACAGGTTGCTGGTGTCGGTGACCGCCACGGCCGGCAGCCCGAGCGCGGCGCAGCGCCCCACCAGCTCCGGGATGCGGACGGTGGAGTCGGTGAGCGAATACTCGCTGTGCAGGTGCAGGTGGACGAAACGGGGCGTCATGCCGGGGACCGCGGGGCGGACCCGCAGTTTACCCCGAGGGTGGGGGCGGACAAGGCTTGACAGTCCCTGTTGCCAAACCCTGCCGCCCGCCCCGTTGGAGAGACGTCAGACGATGCGGAACCGGTCCGGAAGCGCCGGTGCCATCGCGTAGTGCCGGCCGCGCACCTGGCGCCGCTGCTGGATCAGCGCGGCTTCGGCCAGGCAGGCGGTTTCCCAGGCCAGGCGGCGTTCGGCCGGCGTGCCCCGCGGCCGTTCGGCGGCGCGGTAGCGGCAGTAGTCGCCGTAGTCCTGGGCCTGGTCCGCGAAGGCGGACCACGACAGCTCCACCAGCAGCGCATCGTCGAGATGGCCGACCAGGGGCAGGTCGTCGGGGATGAGGTCGTTCACTTCCTGCAGGTAGCTGATCAGCATGCGGGCGCGTTCGCGCGTGTCCACGCACACGTCCCAGTCGCTGTCGTTGAGCATGCGGCGCAGCTGTTCGGCGCGGCCCAGCCGTTCCGACAGCACCGCCACCGCCTGGTCGCGCGGCTGGTCCTGCAGCCAGCGGGCGAGCGTGACCACCTGATCGGCGCTGACCGGCGGCGCGTTCGGGTCCAGCTGGGCCAGCACCGCGTTGAAGCGGCGCACGGCCGCGTCGTGCAGGGCGACCGGGCCGACCTGGCGGCGGCGGGAGTCGCCGGATTCCGGCGGCAGGTGGAGGGCGAGTCGATCTTGCAGGCGGGCGTTCATGGCGGCTCTCGGCTGGCGGCGCGTCGGGGGACGGAACGATTCCGGATCCCGCGCACATCCCTTGGGATGCGCCGCCAGCTTGAAGCGTTGCACCGCCTGCGTCGAAGGCCTGAAGTGCCAGTGACCTTCGGGCTAATTCAGGCTTCCGACAGTTTCGTGCGCGCATCACACCACGCGCAGTCCTCCTTCGAGCGGGCCGTAATCGACGTAGTGCTGGTGCCGAACGCGGTGCAGCTGTTCCCACAGCGCGCCTTCGTCCAGGCGTACGCGCAGCCAGTCGTCGCGGCCCGGGTGGCCGCCGAAACCGGCGCCGGATTCTTCGCGGAAGCGGCAGAAATCGCGATAGTCCTCGAGCTCCTCGGCGACCATCGGCCAGGCCAGTTCGACCAGCAGGGCATCGTCGAGGCGGCCGACCAGGGGCACGTCGTCCGGGATCAGGTCGCGCGCCTGGTCGACGTAGTCCAGCAGGCGGTAGATGCGCTTGGCCAGCGCCGCGTCGAGGGCCCAGTCGCGGTCTGCGGCCATGGCCTTGATTTCCTGCAGCCGGCCCAGGCGCGCCTGCAGCAGGGACTCGGCCTGCGCCGTCGGCAGTTCGACCAGCCAGCGCGCCACGCTCGACACCGCATAGGCGTCCACGTGCGGCGCATCGGGATGCAGCTCGTGCAGCAGCGAATTGAAATCGGCGATGGCGGCGCCGTCGAACGGCATCGGCGAACCGGGTGGTTCGTGGCGCACGGCATGCAGGGGGAGGGCGGATTCCGCCGGAAGGGGGGTGTTGTGGCGCATGGCAGTGCTCGCTGCCGGCCAGGTGAGGGGACTGCGGGCGACTGGTCGGCGCGGGAGGCACGCAGCCGCATCTGCCGGGATGCAGGCCTTGGTCTACGCCTGCAAAAACACCGTGTCAAATGCCCCGTCGTTCAGCCTGGCGTGCCCGCTTCCAGGCAGGCGCGGACCGGCGCGAAACTGCGCCGATGCTCGCTGCAGGGGCCCAGCCGGCGCAGGTTTTCCAGGTGCTCCGGGGTCGGGTAACCCTTGTGCACGGCGAAGCCGTAACCCGGGTGCAGGGCGTCGAGTTCGCGCATCCATCGGTCGCGCGCCACCTTGGCCAGGATCGAGGCGGCCATGATCGCCGGTTCGCGCGCATCGCCCTTCACCAGCGCTTCGGCCGGGCAGGGCAGGCCGGGCGGCAGGCGGTTGCCGTCGACCAGGGCGTGTTCGGCCGACGGCGCGAGCGCATGCACGGCGCGCGCCATGCCTTCCAGTGTCGCGCGCAGGATGTTGAGCCGGTCGATCTCGGCGGCGCTGACCAGCACCACGTGCCAGGCCAGGGCGCGTTCCCGGATCAGCGGCTCGAGCATCCCGCGGCGGGCTTCGCTCAGTGCCTTCGAGTCGCCCAGGCCGGCGATCGGCCGCGCCGGGTCGAGAATCACCGCCGCCACCGCCACCGGGCCGGCCAGCGGACCGCGCCCGGCTTCGTCCACGCCGGCGATGCGCCGCAGGGTCATGGACGCGCCAGCAGTTCGGCGACGGCGTCGGCGGCGCTGGAGGACGCGTCCTGGCGCAGCTTGTGGTGGATGTGCAGGTAGCGCGGCAGCAGCGCGGCGCGCGCGTCCGGCAGGTTGAACCAGTGCATCACCGCCGACGCCAGGTTTTCCGGCGTGCAGTCGCGCTGCATCAGCTCGGGCACGATCGGCTCGTTGGCCAATACGTTGGGCAGGCTGTAGCGGTTGACCCTCATCAGGCCCAGGGCCATGACGATGCGGTAGGTGAGCGCCGAGATGCGGTAGCCCACCACCATCGGCCGCTTGGCCAGCATCGCCTCCAGTGCGGCGGTGCCCGAGGCCAGCAGCACCACGTCCGCGGCGACCAGGGTCGCGTGCGCGCGGCCGTTGAACACCACCGCATTGGCCAGCGACGAGCGGTGCAGCAGCGCTTCGATCGCGGTCCGGCATTCCGGGGTCGCGGCGGGAATGGCGACGGCCAGGCCCGGCACCTGCGCGGTGACCAGGCGCGCGGCCTCGAGGAAGGTCGGCAGCAGGCGCTGGATCTCGCCCAGGCGGCTGCCGGGCAGCAGGGCCAGCACCGGCGCCTGCTCCGGCAACTCCAGCTGCTCGCGCGCAGCCTCGCGGTCGGGCTCCAGCGGGAAGGCGTCGGCCAGCGGGTGGCCGACGAAGCGCGCGTCCACGCCGTGGCGCTGGTAGATCGGCGGTTCCATCGGGAACAGGCACAGCACCAGGTCGGCGCTGCGGCCGATCTTGGCGGCGCGGCCCTCGCGCCAGGCCCAGACCGAGGGGCTGACGTAGTGCACGGTGCGGATGCCGGCCTGCTTGAGCCGGCGCTCCAGGCCCAGGTTGAAGTCGGGCGCGTCGATGCCGATGAAGACGTCGGGCTTCCAGTCGAGCAGGCGGCGGTGCAGGGCGGCGCGCAGGCGCAGCAGGCGCGGCAGGTGCCGCAGCACTTCGGCCAGGCCCATCACCGCCAGCTCCGAACTGTCGTGCCAGCAGTCCACGCCGGCAGCGCGCAGGTGTTCGCCGCCGACGCCGGCGAACTCGGCTTCCGGGAAGCGCAGGCGCAGCTCGCGAACCAGGCCCGAGCCCAGCAGGTCGCCCGAGGCCTCGCCGGCGACCACGGCCACGCGCAGGCGCTTGCCGGCGGCGATGGCCAGTTCCAGGGACGGGGTCAGGCGGATTCCGGACACGGCCGGGCGCCCGGGTTCAGCGCAGCAGCCCGCGCTCGCTGCGCTCGATGAACTCGAGCATCAGCCGCACGTCCTGCGATTGGTCGGCGCTCGTGGCCAGCTGCTCGCGCACCTCGGCCATCGGCTTGCCGGACATGTACAGGGCGCGGTACGCGCGCTTGATGGCGGCGATGCGCTCGGCGTCGAAGCCGCGGCGCTTGAGGCCTTCGCTGTTGATGCCGCGTGGCTCGGCGTATTTGTCGGCCACCATGACGAAGGGCGGCACGTCGGCATTGACCAGGCTGCCCATGCCGACGAAGGCGTGGGCGCCGATCTTGCAGAACTGGTGGATGCCGGCGAAGCCGCCCAGGATCACCCAGTCGCCCAGCACGGCATGGCCGGCCAGGGTCGCGTTGTTGGCCAGGATGCACTGGTTGCCGACCACGCAGTCGTGGGCGATGTGCACGTAGGCCATGATCCAGTTGTCGTCGCCGATGCGGGTGACGCCCCCGCCGTCGGCGGTGCCGCGGCTGATCGTGGTGAACTCGAAGATGGTGTTGCGCTCGCCGATCACCAGCTCGGTGCGCTCGCCGCGGAACTTCTTGTCCTGCGGGTCGTTGCCGACGGTGGCGTGGGCGTGGATGACGTTGCCGCGGCCGATGCGCGTCGGGCCGGTGAGCACGCAGTGCGGGCCGATCCGGGTGTCGTCGCCGATCTCGACGTCGGGCCCGATGACGGCATAGGCGCCGACATGGACGTTGGCGCCGAGCGTGGCGCCCGGGTCGATCTGCGCGCTCGGATGGACCATGTCAGCCCTTGCCCTCGGCACAGAGGATCTCGGCGCTGGCGACGTCCTTGCCGTCCACGCGCGCGACGCATTCGTACAGCGCCATGTTGCGGATCAGGCGCTTGACCTTGACCTCGATGTCGAGCTGGTCGCCCGGCACCACCATGCGGTTGAAGCGGCAGTTGTCGACCTTCACCAGGTAGAACAGCTGGCCTTCCTTGTGGCTGTCCTTGCTGGCCGAGAGCTGGGTGAGCAGGCCGCCGGCCTGGGCCATCGCCTCGATCACCAGCACGCCGGGCATCACCGGCCGGCCCGGGAAGTGGCCCTGGAAGAAGGGTTCGTTGAAGGTGACGTTCTTGATCGCGCGGATGCGCTGGTGCGGCTCCAGCTCGATCACCCGGTCCACCAGCAGGAAGGGGTAGCGGTGCGGGAGCAGGTGCAGGATGCAGGAGACATCCACGGGAAGCTTGATGGCGTCTTCGCTCATCCTTCGGTCCTTCAGGTTCAATCCTTGGTCAGGGCGCCCATTCTACGCGCCAGCTGGTCCAATTGCCTGAAACGGGCGGCATTCCGGCGCCAGGAACGGCTGTCCTGCACCGCCATGCCCGAGGAGTACTCGCCGGGTTCGGTGATGGACTGGGTCACCAGGCTCATGGCCGTGATGGTGACCTTGTCGCAGATCTCCAGGTGGCCGGTGATGCCGGCGGCGCCGCCGATCAGGCAGTAGCGGCCGATCCGGGCCGAACCGGCCACCGCCACGCAGCCGGCCACGGCGGTGTGGGCACCGATGCGGACGTTGTGGCCGATCTGGATCTGGTTGTCGAGGCGTACGTCCTCCTCGAGCACGGTGTCCTCGATGGCGCCGCGGTCGATGCAGGTGTTGGCGCCGATCTCGCAGTCGTCGCCGACCACCACGCCGCCGACCTGGGGCACCTTGATCCAGCGCCCGGCGTCCATGGCCAGGCCGAAACCGTCGGCGCCGAGCACCGCGCCGGGATGCACGCGCACGCGGGCGCCCAGGCGAACGCGGGTGACCAGGGTCACGCGCGCCACCAGCACGCTGCCGGGGCCGACCTCGCAGTCGTCGCCGATCACGCAGCCCGGCCCGATCACCGCGCCGGCGCCGATGCGGCTACGCGCGCCGATGCTGACGAAGGGGCCGATCTGCGCGCCCGGGTCGACCAGGGCATCATCGGCGACCACGGCGCTGGCGTGGATGCCGGGCGCGGGTGCCGGCGCCGGTTCGAACAGGGCGGAGATCTTCGCGAAGGCGACGTAGGGCGATTTCGCGACCAGGCAGGGCACCGGCGAATCTCCGGCGTCGTCGGCAGACAGCACGACGGCGCCGGCGCGGGTGGCCGCCAGCTCCCGGCGGTAGCGCGGATTGGCCAGGAAACTCAGCTGCCCCGGTCCGGCGCCGGCCAGGGTGCCGACACCGTGCACGACGACCGAACCGTCACCCTGAAGGACCAGGCCGAAGGTCTCGGCCAGCCCGGCCAGCGTGAATTGCTTTTCCTGGCCGGCCAATCAGGCCGCCTTAGAACGTGCCGCCGAAGGTGAACTGCAGGCGCTCGATCTGGTCATGACGCTCGTACTGCAGCGGGATGGCGTAGCTGATCGAGATCGGACCCATCGGCGACTGCCACTGCAGCGACATGCCGGCCGACAGGCGCAGCGTCTTGGCTTCCCACGAGTCCACCGAGCGGTAGACGTTGCCGTAGTCGAAGAAGGCCGACAGGCGCGTGCCGCGGCTGTCGAACAGCGTCGGGAAGTACAGCTCGAAGGTGCCCACGGTCTTGAACGAACCGCCGATCGGCTGGCGGAAGTCGTCGGAGTAGCGGTAGAACGGACCGATCGAGTTGGACTCGAAGCCGCGCACCGAGTTCGGGCCGCCGACGTAGTAGTTGCGGAAGAAGGGCAGGCCGCAGTCCGTGCTCTGGCCGGGCACGATGGCGCCGAAGTCGTCGTACACGCGGCAGGTCTGGTCCTTGGTGACGCCGTAGGCGTCGCCGTAGCCGAGTTCGGCCGCCGACTTCAGGCCCAGCCACGGGCGGATCAGCCAGTAATGCTCGAAGTTGTAGTTGACCCGGTAGTACTCGAGGTCGCTGCCCGGCAGCACGATCTCGGCGCCGATGCGGTGGTACAGGCCGCGGGTCGGCATCAGGAAGTCGTTGCGCGAGTCGCGCTGCCAGCCGGCCTGCAGGCGCCAGGCGTTGACGTTCCACTTGCGGTACGGGCCCAGGGTCAGCGGGTCGGTGCCGGGCGTGCCGTCGTCGTCCTCGATCGGCGTGTCTTCGTCGCGGTCGTTGTCGACGTGGTACTGCGGGAAGCGCGCGCGGTCGCCGAGCGCATCGACCAGGTAGTCGATCAGCAGCGGCGGGGTGTTGAAGTCGTCGGTGGTGATCTGGTTGCGGTCGATGCCCAGCGACATGCTGATGCTGTCGGTCTCGGTCAGCGGGATGCCGAGCAGGATCTCGCCCGACGACACCGCGTTGTCGAACTGCGCCAGGTTGGCGTCGCGGTCCGAGTAGTCGAAGTCGGTGTAGCTGATGTTGAAGCCCAGGCTGACGCCGTTGTCGGTCCAGTACGGGTCGGTCATGCCGAACGAGAACTGCTTGGAGTAGCTGTTGTTCTGCACCGCCAGGTTGAAGCGGTTGCCGGTGCCCAGGAAGTTGGACTGGCTCAGCTGCACGCTGGTGATCAGGCCGTAGCTCTGCTGGTAGCCCAGGCCGAAGGTGAACTGGCCGGAGTTGCGCTCCTTGACGTTGACCACGACGTCGACCTGGTCGGGCTGGCCCGCCACTTCCGGCGTCTCGATCTCGACGGTGTCGAAGTAACCCAGGCGCTGCAGGCGGATCTTGGAGCGGTCCACCGCGGCCTGCGAGAACCACGCGCCTTCGAACTGGCGCATCTCGCGGCGCATCACCTCGTCGGCGGTGCTGGTGTTGCCCTTGAAGCTGATGCGGCGGACCTGCACGCGCGGGCCCGGGTCGACGAAGAAGTTCAGGCCGACGGTGCGCTTCTCGCGGTCGATCTCCGGCACCGGGTTCACCTGCGCGAACGCGTAGCCGATGTTGCCGAGCGTGGCGATGATGGTGTCGGAGGTCAGCTCGATCATGCCGCGCGAGAAGGTGTCGCCTTCCTTGACCAGCACCAGCTTCTCGACGTCTTCCTGCGGGAGCACGGTGTCGCCCGACACCTTCACCGAGGAGATCGTGTAGACCTCGCCCTCGGCGATGTTGGCGGTGACGAAGATGTCGCGCTTGTCCGGACTGATCGCCACCTGGGTGGATTCGACGTTGAAGTCGACGTAGCCGCGGTCGAGGTAGTAGTTGGTCAGCTTCTCGAGGTCGCCCGAGAGCTTCTCGCGCGAATACTGGTCGTCGCGCTTGTACCAGGACAGCCAGTTGCTGGTATTCGATTCCCAGCTGCGGCGGATGTCGTCCTCGACATAGGTGGTGTTGCCGACCAGGTTGATGTCGCGGATGCGGGCCGCCTTGCCCTCGGCGATCGCGATGGTGATGTCGACGCGGTTGCGGTCGAGGTTGGTCACCGTCGGCGTGATCGAGACGTTGTACTTGCCGCGGTTGTTGTACTGGCGGATCAGCTCCTGGGTGACGCGGTCCAGGTTCAGAGGATTGAAGGTCTCGCCCTGGGTCAGACCGATGCCCTTGAGGCCGTTGAGCAGGTCCTCGGTCTCGATGTCCTTGTTGCCGGTCAGGGTGATGGTGTTGATGGCGGGGCGTTCGGTCACCGTCACCACCAGGATCTCGCCCTGGCGCTCGAAGCGCACGTCGCTGAAGAAGCCGGTCTTGAACAGGGCGCGGATCGCCTCGGACGAGCGGCTGCGGTCGAGCGTGTCGCCCTTTTCCACCGGCAGGTAGGTGAAAACGGTGCCGGCGGAGATGCGCTGCAGGCCCTCGACGCGGATGTCGGCGACGGTGAAGGGCTCGTAATTCTGGGCCTGGGCCGGGCCGGCCAGGGCGGCGGCGAGGGCGAGGCTCAGGAGGCAGCGGCGAACAGTGGGTCGCGTCATCATCAATCCGTTGGTGACGGACGCCGGGGCGCCCGCGAAGAGGGTGGGTGTCAGAAGCTGGGCCGGAAGATGTCGTTGTAGAAGGCCAGCCCCATCAGGCCGGCGAGCAGCACCAGACCGACGTACTGGCCCGCCACGAGCGCACGCTCGCCGACCGGGCTGCCTTTGACCAGCTCGATAAGGTAATACAGCAGGTGCCCCCCATCCAAGACGGGAATGGGCAGAAGGTTCATTATGCAGAGGCTGAGCGACAGGATCGCGAGGAAATTCAGGAACCAGGCCAGGCCCAGCCCGGCGCTGCCGTTGGCCACCCGGGCGATGGTGATCGGGCCCGAGATGTTGTCCAGCGAGGCCTTGCCGCTGACCATGCGCCAGAGCATGCCCAGGGTGTCGCCGGTCATCTGGCGGGTCTCCGACAGGGCCGCCGGAATGGCCTGCAGGGGGCCGAAACGCAGCAAGGCATCAGGTTGGGCGGTCGCTGCCGCCGGCAGGATGCCCAGGACCCAGCGCTTGCGGTCGCCGTCGCCGGCCAGTTTCGGGTCCACCAGGACTTCCCGCGTGGCGCCGGCCCGCTCGATCCGGATTCGGACAGGCTCGCCGTTTCGGGCCAGGTCCTGAAGCAGCGGCCCGACCTCTTCGAAGCGTCCGATCGCCCGTCCGTCCATCGCCAGGATGCGGTCGCCGGGGCTCAACCGGCCCTCGGCGGCGCTGCCGGGGGCGACGTCGCCGACCACCGGCGGGAACATGAACTGCGCCGGCATCAGGCCCAGGCTGGCGAAGGGGCTCTTTTCATCGAGCACCAGGCCGGGGCGGTCCAGCGGCAGGGTGCGGACCCGCTCGTCGCCGTCGGCGGTGCGGACCCGCACGGCCAGCGGCTCGCGGTCGATCGCCGCGGCGGCGAACACCGTGCCGGCCTCGGTCAAGGTCCGGATCGGGCGGCCGTCCACATCGAGCAGGCGGTCGCCGGCCTGGAACCCGGCCTCGGCGGCCAGGCCCTCCGCGCGGCCGATGTCGGGCTGGAAGTCGGGCTTGCCGACCACGAACATCAGCCACAGCAGGCCGATGCACAGCAGCAGGTTGGCGGCCGGGCCGGCGGCGACGATGGCGATGCGCTGGTAGACCGACTTGGCGTTGAAGCTTTCGTGGCGCTCGTGCGGGGCCACTTCGACCTCGCGCTCGTCGAGCATCTTCACGTAGCCGCCCAGGGGCAGCATGGCCACCACGTATTCGGTGCCGTCCTTGCCCACCCGGGTCCACAGCGGCCGGCCGAAGCCCACCGAGAAGCGCAGCACGCGCACGCCGCAGCGGCGGGCCACCCAGTAGTGGCCGAACTCGTGGAAGGTGACGAGGATGCCGAGGCTGACGATCAGCCACCACACCGAGCCGAAGAATTCCGTCATCGCCGCCGCATCCTCGGGACCAGGGTATGGGCCATGCGCCGGGCCGCGGCGTCGGTGTCCATCAACTGCTCCAGCGAGTCGGCCGGGCCGCCGGGGAGGGCGTCGAGGCAGGCCTGGATCAGGTCCGGGATGCCTAGGAAACCCAGTTCGCCCTGAAGAAAGGCTGAAACCGCGACTTCGTTGGCCGCGTTGAGCACCGCCGGGGCGCCGCCGCCGGCCGCCAGGGCGCGATAGGCCAGGGCCAGGCAGGGGAAGGTCTCCAGGTCGGGGCGCTCGAAATCGAAGCGGGCCAGGGCCGCCAGGTCGAGCGGCGGCACGCCCGAATCGATGCGTTCGGGCCAGGCCAGGCCGTAGGCCAGGGCGGTGCGCATGTCCGGGTTGCCGAGCTGGGCCAGCACCGAGCCGTCCACGTAGTCCACCAGCGAGTGCACCACGCTCTGCGGGTGCACCACCACTTCGATGCGCTCGGCGGGCAGGCCGAACAGGTGGCAGGCCTCGATCACCTCCAGGCCCTTGTTCATGAGCGTGGCCGAATCGACCGAGATCTTGCGGCCCATTACCCAGTTCGGGTGCGCGCAGGCCTGGTCGGGCGTGATGCCGGCCAGGTCCTCGCGGCGGCGGCCGCGGAAGGGCCCGCCGGAGGCGGTCAGCAGCAGGCGGCGTACGCCACGGCGGCCTCCGTCGGCGGGCAGGCACTGGTAGATGGCGTTGTGTTCGCTGTCCACCGGCAGCACGGTCGCGCCGCCCTCGCGCACCGCCTGCATCAGCAGCTGGCCGGCCACGACCACCGATTCCTTGTTCGCCAGCAGCAGGCGTTTGCCGGCACGCGCGGCCGCCAGCGTGGAGGCGACGCCGGCGGCACCGACGATGGCGGCGACCACGGTGTCGTTGGCCGGGTCGGCGGCGATCTCGTCCAGTGCAGCCGGGCCGGACAGGGCGCGCGTGCGCAGGCCGCGGGCCTCCAGGCCGTCGCGCAGGGCGGCATGGCCGGCCGGGTCGGCCAGCACGGCGGCATCGGGATGGAAGCGCTCGCACAGCGCCAGCAGTTCGTCCACACGGCCGTGGGCGCTGAGCGCGCCGATGCGGAAGCGGTCGGGATGGCGGGCGACGACGTCGAGCGTGGACCCGCCGATCGACCCGGTCGCACCCAGCAGGGCGATGGTCTTCAGAGGCCCAGCCATGCCTTGCCCACCACGAACACCGGCAATGCAGCCAGCAGGCTGTCGAGCCGGTCCATCAGGCCACCGTGGCCGGGGAACAGCGCGCCGGAGTCCTTCACGCCCGAATGCCGCTTCATCAGGCTCTCGAACAGGTCTCCGACCACCGAGATCGCGGCGGTGACTACGGTCAGCAGCACCAGGGCCGGCAGCGAGCCCCAGCCCAGGCCGAGCAGGGGCAGGGCGATGACGGCCAGCAGCACCGCGGTGGCCAGGCCGCCCCAGACGCCTTCCCAGGTCTTGCCCGGGCTGATCGCCGGCGCCAGCTTGCGCCTGCCGAACTTGGAGCCGGCGAAATAGGCGCCGCTGTCGGCGGCCCAGCACAGCGCGATCGCGAATAGGGTCCAGCGCGGGCCCAGCGGGTCCTCGGCATGCAGCCAGCCCAGTGCGCACCAGGCCGGCACCACGCACAGGCTGGCCGCCAGCAGCTTCAGGCCGCGCGCGGCCTGGGTGTCGCCAGAGCCGAAGGCCGGCCGCGACAGCCACAGCAGCACGAAGGCCCACCACAGCACGCCGATCAGGCTGGCGAGCTTGAGCGTGAACAGGCTGGGCCCGCCGCCCCAGACCAGGGCGGCCATCAGCAGGGCGTTGGCGGTCAGGAACAGGGTGCGCGGCAGGGTTTCGTCGATGCCGGCGAAGGCGGTCCACTCCCACAGGCCGGCCAGCAGCACGATGGCCACCGCGGCGGCCAGCCAGGGCGTGGGCAGCCACAGCACCGCGGCGATCGGCAGCGGCGCCAGCACCAGGGCGGTGGTGATGCGCTGGCGCCGGCTCATGCGGCGCCCCCGGCGACCTGGGCGCTGGTGAGGCCGAAGCGGCGCTCGCGTTCGGCAAAGTCGTCGATGGCCATCTGCAGCACCGTTTCGTCCAGGTCCGGCCACAGCGTCTCGGTGAACCAGAGTTCGGTGTACGCGAGCTGCCAGAGCAGGAAGTTGCTGATGCGCAGGTCGCCGCCGGTGCGCAGGAACAGGTCGGGAGCCGGCAGCCCGGCCAGGCCGAGCTGGCGTTCGACCATGGCGTCGTCGATGGCCTGAGGGTCCAGGCGGCCGGCCGCGGCCTCGGCGGCCAGGTGCCGGCAGGCCTGGGTGATGTCCCAGCGGCCGCCGTAACCGGCGGCGATGGTCAGCGCCAGGGTGCGGTGGTGCGCGGTCCGGGTCTCGGCTTCTGCCATCTTGAGGCGGATCGCCTCGGGAAAGCCGCTGCGGTCGCCGATGAAGGCCAGGCGCACCCCGCGGCGGTCGAGTTCGTCGACTTCCAGGTTGAGCATGCGCAGGAACAGCTTCATCAGCGCGCCCACTTCCTCCTGCGGCCGGTTCCAGTTCTCGCTGGAGAAGGCGAACAGGGTCAGGGCCTCGATGCGGCGGGCCAGGCAGAACTCGACGCAGACCTGCACCGCCTTGGCCCCGGCGCGGTGCCCGAGCGTGCGCGGACGCTGGCGGCGTTCTGCCCAGCGGCCGTTGCCGTCCATGATGATGGCCAGGTGGCGCGGGATGCGGGCGGCGGGCGGGGAGGCGGACATTGCGGCGGCGAGGTTCAAACCGCCATCAGTTCCTGTTCCTTGGCCTTGACCACGTCGTCCACGTCCTTGACGTGCTTGTCGGTGAGCTTCTGGATCTCGTCCTCGCTGCGGCGGGCGTCGTCCTCGGTCACCTTCTTGTCCTTGAGCAGTTCCTTGACGTGCTGGATCGCGTCGCGGCGCACGTTGCGGATCGCGATCTTGGCGTTCTCGCCCTCGGCGTGCACGTGCTTGGTGAGCTCCTTGCGGCGCTCCTCGGTCAGCGGCGGCAGGTTGATGCGGATCACGGTGCCGGCGGTGTTCGGGGTCAGGCCCAGGTCCGAGGCCAGGATGGCCTTCTCGACGGCGGCGACCATGCCCTTTTCCCAGGGCGTGATCGTCAGCGAGCGCGCGTCGGCGATGGCGACCGAGGCGACCTGGGTCAGCGGCATGTCCGAACCGTAGTAGTTCACCTTCAGGTGGTCGACCAGGGCGGTGGTGGCGCGGCCGGTGCGCAGCTTGGTGAGATCCTGGCGGAAGGCCTCCACGCTCTTGTTCATCCGGGTGGTGGCGTCTTTCTTGATGTCGTTCAGCATCGCGGGCTCCGCGTCGATTCCAGGCAGTCGGGCATTATAGGGGCAGGGCGGCAGGGCCGCTCAGGCGGCGACCAGGGTGCCCAGGGCTTCGCCCTTGAGGATCCGCATCAGCGCGCCGGGCTGCATCATGTCGTAGATGCGCAGCGGCACCTGGTTGTCGCGGCACAGGGCGAAGGCGGCGGTGTCCATCACCTGCAGGTTGCGGGCGATCACCTCGTCGTAGCTCAGGCGCTCGAAACGCTTGGCATGGGGGAACTTCTTCGGGTCGGCGTCGTAGATGCCGTCCACCTTGGTGGCCTTGAGCAGCAGGTCGGCGCCGATCTCGCTGGCGCGCAGGGCCGCGGCCGAGTCGGTGGTGAAGAAGGGATTGCCGGTGCCGGCCGCGAACAGGGCGATGCGGCCCTTCTCCATGTGCCGGATGGCGCGGCGGCGAATGTAGTCCTCGCAGACCTCGTTGATCTTGATCGCGCTCATCACCCGGGCGAAACCGCCCTGCTTCTCCAGCGCGTCGGCCATGGCCAGGGCGTTGATGACGGTGGCCAGCATGCCCATGTGGTCGCCGGTGACCCGGTCCATGCCGGCCGCGGCCAGGCCGGCGCCGCGGAAGATGTTGCCGCCGCCGATCACCAGGCCGATCTCGGCGCCGGCGCGCTGGGCCTCGACGATCTCGATGGCCAGGGCCTTGATCACCGCCGGGTCGATGCCGTAGTCCACGTTCCCCATCAGGGCCTCGCCGGAGAGCTTGAGCAGGACGCGGCGGTACTTCAGGGGGGTGTCGCTCATGGGGCTCTCCGGAGGCGGGCAAACGCCGGAATTCTAGCCGATCGGGCCGCCTGCCGTGGCGCGCGTGCGCCGCGCGCGGCGCTCAGCGCAGCGCCGGCTCGAAGATCACGTAGACCTTGCGCGCCCGTTCGAGCACCTCCCAGGTGCCGATCCACCCCGCCGGAACCACGAAGCGGTCGCCGGGGCCGACTTCTTCGACGGTGCCGTCCTCGTGGCGCATGCGGATGCGGCCCTCGAGGATCTCGCAGTACTCGTGTTCGGTGTAGTGCACCCGCCAGGTCGCCGGCTCGGCGGCCCAGACGCCGGCATGAAACTGCCCGGACGCGTCGGAATAGGCATTGGCCACGCCCTGGCGCGGGTCGCCGGCGAGCAGGCGGTCGGCGGCGACCGCCGGCGCCAGGGCGATGTCGCCGGCGGGAGCGATCCGGGTCAGTGCGGTCATGGTCGGGCATCCTCTTCGGGTTCCCGGCGATATTGCCGCCGCGCGCGGCCCTGGCCTAGTGTTCGGACTTCCCGCCGCCGGAGTTCCGCCCTTGGCCATCAAGACGCTCGACCAGTTCCTCGCCGAATCCGCCCAGAAGGACGCCTCGCCCGACGCCTTCGAGCTCGAGAATCCGCGCATGCTCGAGGTCCGCCTCGCCGGCCGGGTCTGGACCAAGGCGGGGGCCATGGTGGCCTACCACGGCGACGTGCGCTTCACCCGCCAGGGGCTGGCCGAGCAGGGCCTGGCGACGCTGCTGAAGAAGGCGGTGAGCGGCGAGGGCATGCGGCTGATGAAGGCCGAGGGCAAGGGCCGGGTCTACGTCGCCGATTCCGGCAAGAAGGTCACGCTGCTGCGTTTGCAGGGCGACACCATCTTCGTCAACGGCAACGACGTGCTGGCCTTCGAGGACGGCATCGAGTCCGAGATCACCATGATGAAGCGCATGGCCGGCATGATGTCCGGCGGGCTGTTCAACGTGCGCCTGAGCGGCAGCGGCCTGGTGGCGATCACGTCGCACTACGAGCCGCTGACGCTGCGGGTCTCGCGCAAGGACGGCCCGATCTTCACCGACCCCAACGCCACCGTGGCCTGGTCCGGCGGCCTGCGCCCGGAAGTGGCGACCGACATCACGCTCGGCACGCTGTTCGGCCGCGGCTCGGGCGAAAGTATCCAGCTCAAGTTCCACGGCGAAGGCTGGGTGGTCGTCCAGCCCTACGAAGAGGTCTACTTCCAGCAGCGCGGCGGCTGAGCCGCCCTTGCTCCCGGCGAGGGCCTGCTTCACGATCGGCCCCGGCCGGCGCGTCGCCGGCCCCACTCAAGGGACGCAGGATGACGAATATCTTCAAGGGGACGCTGGCGCTGCTGCTGGCGGTTTTTTCCGGCATCGCCGGCGCACAGTCGATCGAGTGGCCGCAGGACCTGCCGCCGGTTCCGGCCGACAAGGCGCAGATCGTTTTCGTGAAGCCGGGTGGCGGCATGTGGGCGGGCCTGCCGGTCGGCGTACTGGAGATCATCGGCGAGAAGCGCGAGCTGATCGGCGTGCTCAGCCAGAGCGAGCGCGTGACCTACGACGTGTCGCCTGGCAAGCACCGGTTCATGTCGCACATCACGCCGGCCGTGGTGCACTTCCTCGACGCCGAGGTCGAGGCCGGCAAGCGCTACGTCGTGCTGGTGCGCTTCATCTACGGCAACGGCTTCCAGCTGCGGCCGATCCGTCCGGGTGAGCAGGGCGACTTCAGCACGTCCAATCCGGATTTCCCGGAATGGCTGAGCGACACCGACGCGGCCGATCCGAAGCACGCGAAGGTGCGCTGGTACCTGCGCAAGGACGACAAGGTGGCCAAGCACCAGGCCAAGTACCAGCCCACCTGGGACCGGAAGACCGACGCCGAGCGCGCCGAACTGACGCTCCGCGTCCAGGATGCCCTCTGACCTGATGGGGTCTGGAGGCAACAAAAAACCCCGCAAAATGCGGGGTTTTTTGTTCTCCTGATCCTGCCTGGAGGAGAGCCCCCTTGATAAGGGGGCGCGCCGAAGGCGCGGGGATCGGGAGTGGTGAGCCGGGGCCCGAGATACGCGCAGCGGATCTTGGGGGTGGTTGGGCGAATGCCCAACCACCGCCATCAGACCGCCATCGCCTTGGCGACTTCAGCGGCGTAGTCCTCGACGACCTTCTCGATGCCTTCGCCGACCGCCAGGCGCTGGAAGCCGACCACGTCGGCGCCGGCGGCCTTCAGGGCCTGCTCGACCGTCTGGTCGGTGTTGAGCACGTACGGCTGGCCGTACAGCGTCACCTCGTTGACGATCTTGGCGACCTTGCCGCTGATGATCTTCTCGAGGATCTCGGCCGGCTTGGCCTTGTCCTTGTCCGACATCTTGGCCAGCTCGATTTCCTTTTCCTTCGCCAGGAACTCGGCCGGCACGTCGGCGGCCTTGTTGTACGGCGGGTTCATGGCGGCGACATGCATCGCGATGCCGCGGGCCAGCTCGACGTCGCCGCCCTTGAGCTCGACCAGCACGCCGATGCGGCCGCCGTGGATGTAGGCGGCGACGTTGTTGGCGGTGTCGACCTTGGCCAGGCGACGCACGTCGACCTTCTCGCCGACCTTGGCGATGACGGCGGCGCGGGCTTCCTCGACGGTCTCGCCGGAGGCCAGCTTCGCGGCCTTCAGGGCCTCGATGTCGGCGGCGCCGGAGGCCAGCGCGGCCTGGGCGACGGCGCTGGTGAAGGCCAGGAAGTTGTCGTCCTTGGCCACGAAGTCGGTCTCGGAGTTGATCTCGACCAGCACGGCCTTGCCGCCGTTGGCGGCCGACACGATGCGGCCTTCTGCGGCCACGCGGTCGGCCTTCTTGTCGGCCTTGGCCAGGCCCGACTTGCGCAGCCACTCGGCCGCGGCGTCGATGTCGCCGCCGGTGGTGGTGAGCGCCTTCTTGCACTCCATCATGCCGGCGCCGGTGCGCTCGCGCAGATCCTTCACAAGGGAAGCCGTGATTTCCATGGGTATCTCCAACTATTTGATTGCGCGCATCGGCCAGGCCGGTGCACTCGAAAGAGGGGCCGCGGCGCATCCTGGCGCCGCGGCATGACGCGGTTGTGGCTTAGCGCTTGTCGCCAGCCGGACGGCGGGCCGGGCGCTTGTCGTCGCGCGGGGCGCGCGGGCCACGCGGGGCGGCCTTCTTGTCTTCCTTGGCGACCGGGTTGCCTTCGGCGTCGAGCTCGACGAAATCGTCGGCGGCGACGTGGGCCTGCGGCGAGGCGGCCTTGCCTTCCAGCACGGCGTCGGCGGCGGCGCGCACGTACAGCTGCACGGCGCGGATGGCGTCGTCGTTGCCCGGGATCGGGTAGTCCACCAGGTTGGGGTCGTAGTTGGTGTCGACCACGGCGATGACCGGGATGCCGAGCTTCTTGGCTTCCTGCACGGCGATGTTCTCGTGGCCGATGTCGATCACGAACAGCGCGTCCGGGAGGCGGTTCATTTCCTTGATGCCGCCCAGCGAGGCTTCCAGCTTGTCGCGCTCGCGGCGCAGGGTCAGCACTTCGTGCTTGACCAGCTTCTCGAAGGTGCCGTCGGTCTCGGCGGCCTCGAGCTCCTTCAGGCGGGCGACCGACTTCTTCACGGTGGCGAAGTTGGTCAGGGTGCCGCCCAGCCAGCGCATGCTCATGTACGGCTGGTTGCAGCGGATCGCCTCTTCCTTGATGGATTCGCGGGCCGAGCGCTTGGTGCCGACGAACAGGATGGTGCCGCGCTTCTGCGCGATCGCCGAGATGAAGTTCATCGCGTCGGTGAAGAGCGGCAGCGTCTTCTCGAGGTTGATGATGTGGATCTTGCCGCGGGCGCCGAAGATGTACGGGCCCATCTTGGGGTTCCAGTAGCGGGTCTGGTGGCCGAAGTGCACGCCGGCTTCCAGCATCTGGCGCATGGTGACCTGGGTCATTGCGGTATTTCCTTAAGAACAGGGAGCCGGCCGCACGCTGGCGGCTTCGGAGCTCCGGGGTTGGGCCTCCACCAAGCTGCCGTCTCGAACCTCGGGTCCGTGGACCCGGGGCACCCCGGGACGGGGGATGGCCTGGTGTGTGTATTCGCCGGTGACGCCCGGCGTGGGCGGTTCGAGGCCGGGCAAGCCGGTTTTCGAGCCGCGGGAGTATAGCCCGCTGGCCCAAGTGCCTGCAAGTAAGGGATAATCCCGGCCCATGAGGATCACCATCAAGACCGCCGAGGACATCGAGCGCATGCGCGTGGCCGGCCGCCTGGCCGCCGAGGTGCTGCAGGTCGTCGCCCCCCATGTGAAGCCGGGGGTGACCACGGCCGAACTGGACCGGATCTGCCACGACCACATCGTCGATGTGCAGAAGGCCATCCCGGCCAATGTCGGCTACAAGGGCTTCCCGGCCACGATCTGCACCTCGGTCAACAACGTCATCTGCCACGGCATCCCGTCCGAGGCCAAGGTCCTGAAGGACGGCGACATCGTCAACATCGACGTCACCGTGATCAAGGACGGCTGGCACGGCGACACCAGCCGCATGTACTTCGTCGGCGAGCCGAGCGTGAAGGCCCGCCGCCTGGTCGAGGTGACCCGCGAGGCCATGTTCCGCGGCATCCGGGTGGTCAAGCCCGGCGCCACCCTGGGCGACATCGGCCACGCCATCCAGACCTTCGCCGAAGGCCAGCGCTTCAGCGTGGTGCGCGAGTACTGCGGCCACGGCATCGGCCGCATCTACCACGAAGACCCGCAGGTCCTGCACTACGGCCAGCCGATGACCGGCGTGGTGCTGCAGAAGGGCATGGTGTTCACCATCGAGCCGATGATCAACGAGGGCAGCCGCCACACCAAGCTGCTCAATGACGGCTGGACGGTGGTGACCCGCGACAAGTCGCTGTCGGCGCAGTGGGAACACACGGTGGCGGTCACCGACGATGGCGTCGAGATCCTGACCCGCCTGCCCGGCGACGACAACGAGCTGTGACCAGGGCCGGCCGATGAGCGCCGTCCCTGCCTCGCCCGAACTCCCGCTGTCCGCGGCCCTGGCCGCCGCCCACGACGACGCCGCCTGGCGCGAAGCCGCGAAGGCCGGCCTGGCCGCGCGCCGGACCGGACTGCGCCGCCGCTTCGAGGCCGGCGAGGCCATCGACCGCCTGGTGTCGCTGTGCAACGAGGCCTCCGACACCGTCGTGGTCTCGGCCTGGCGCCGTTGCCTGCCCGACGATGCGCCGCTCGACCTGCTGGCCACCGGCGGCTACGGCCGCGCCGAGCTCTACCCGCAGTCCGACATCGATCTGCTGGTGCTGGGCGAGCCGGAGGCGCAGAAGGCGCACGAGGCGGCGATCGGCCGCTTCTTCTCGCGGCTCTGGGACGCCGGCCTGGCCACCAGCCAGGCGGTGCGTTCGGCCGCGCAGTGCGTCGAGGCCGCGCGCGAGGACATCACCGTGCTCACCGCGCTGATGGAGTGCCGCGTGCTGGCCGGCGACGCCGGCGCGCCCGCGCGCCTGGCCACGGCGCTGGCGCCGGACGTGCTGTGGCCGCCAGCGCAGTATTTCGACGCCAAACGCGCCGAACAGCGCGCCCGCCACGCCCGTTTCCACGACACCGCGCACAATCTCGAACCCAACATCAAGGAAGGCCCGGGCGGCCTGCGCGACCTGCAGACCGTCACCTGGATGGGCATGCGCCTGTACGGCGTGCCCGGCCTGCGCGCCCTGGTGCCGCTGGGCCTGCTGGGCGAGGACGAGTGCGCCAGCCTCGAGCGCGAGTGGCGCATCCTGGCGCGGCTGCGCTTCGGCCTGCACCTGCTGGCCGGACGGCGCGAGGAGCGCCTGGGTTTCGATCACCAGAAAGCCCTGGCGGCGATGCTGGGCCTCACCGACGAACACCGCGACAACCTCGCGGTGGAGCAGATGATGCAGGGCTTCTTCCGCAGCGCCGCCACGGTGATGCGGATCAACGACCGGCTGCTGCAGCGTTTCGAGGAGCAGCTGTCGGGCCAGGAAGCGCCCGAGCCGGTGGGCGAGGGCTACGAGCTGCGCCACGGTTACCTCGCCATGACCCGGCCGCAGCAGCTGCGCGATGGCCTGGCGCCGATGCTGGCCCTGTTCGCCGCCTGGGACGCGCGCCCGGACGCACGCGGCCTGCATTCGGAAACCGCGCGCGCGCTGGGCGAATCGCTCAATGCCATCCGCCCCTACGAAGAGCAGCCGGCCGACGTGCGCCAGCAGTTCATCGCCCTGCTGCAGTCGCGCCAGGCCGTCGCCACGCTCACGCGCATGGCGCGCCTGGGCGTGCTGGCGCGCTACCTGCCGGCCTTCGGCAAGGTGTCGGGGCGCATGCAGTACGACCTCTTCCACGTCTACACGGTCGACCAGCACACGCTCACCGTGCTGGCGCACATGGACGGCTTCGCGCGCCGGGTGGACGAACGTTTCGCCATCGCCCACGAAGTGCTGCCGCGGCTGCGCAAGCCGCACCTGCTGCTGCTGGCGGGGCTCTTCCACGACATCGCCAAGGGCCGCGGCGGCGACCATTCCGAACTGGGCGCGGTGGACGCGCGCGAGTTCGCCGCCGCGCACGCGCTGCCGGAAGCCGACGCCGACCTGCTGGCCTGGCTGGTCGAACAGCACCTGCTGATGTCGGTCACCGCCCAGCGCCAGGACATTTCCGACCCGGACGTGGTGGCACGTTTCGCCGGCAAGGTCGCCGACCGCGAACACCTGGACTACCTGTACCTGCTCACCTGCGCCGACATCGCCGGCACCAGCCCCAAGCTCTGGAACGCCTGGAAGGACCGGCTGCTGGCCGACCTGTACGCGGCCACGCGCTTCGCGCTGCGGCGCGGGCTCGAGAACCGCGTGCACGCCAACGAGATCATGGCCGAGACCCGCGCGGTGGCGATGGAGCGCCTGCTGGGCGAAGGGCTGGAGCAGGCTGAGGTCGAACGCATCTGGGCGGCCTATCCCGACGTCGGCTTCCTGCGCTACCGGCCCGAGCAGATCGCCTGGCAGACCCGCGGCATCGCCGAATCCGGCGGCGCCGAAACCCTGGTGCTGGTGCGCCCGCACCTGCAGGACAGCGGCCTGGAGGTGTTCGTGCGCACGCCCGACCGCGACGGCCTGTTCGCCGCCATCGTCGCCACGCTCGACCGCCTGGGCCTGAACGTGCTGGAAGCGCGCGTGCTCAACTCGGCCGACGGCCACGCGCTCGATTCCTTCCAGCTGATCGCGCCCCAGGGCGTGGCGCCGGAACCGGGCGCCGTGGTGTCGGCGCTGCAGGCCGCGCTGCGCGACCCGGCCCGGGTGCGCCCGGCCAAACGCGCGGCGCCGCGCCAGCTGCGCCACTTCCGGGTGCCGGCGCGCGTGGACTTCGACCACCTGGCCGACGGCAGCCGCACCCGCATGAGCCTGGTCTGCACCGACCAGCCGGGCCTGCTGGCCGGCGTAGCCCAGGTGCTGCGCCAGCACCGGCTGCGCGTGCACGACGCCCGCATCGCCACCTTCGGCGAGAAGGTCGAGGACTTCTTCCTGCTCACCGACGAGAACGACCGCGCGATCGGCGACCAGGACCT
Source organism: Arenimonas terrae (assembly GCF_006265115.1). Taxonomy (GTDB): domain Bacteria; phylum Pseudomonadota; class Gammaproteobacteria; order Xanthomonadales; family Xanthomonadaceae; genus Arenimonas; species Arenimonas terrae. The sequence continues at coordinate 63,063 of NZ_SMDR01000001.1, forward strand.
TTTGGACAAGCTGCGCCAGGCCATCGTGGCCTGCGTCGATGGAGAGACGGACCATGGCAAGAAAGAAGCCCAACACTGAACAGCTGCAGGCCATCATCGAGGACGCCTTCGAGCGCCGGGCCACGCTGAGCGTGGCCGAGATCGACGGGTCCACGCGCCCGGCGGTCGAAGAAGCCATCGAACTGCTGGAGTCGGGCAAGGCGCGCGTCGCCACGCCCTCGGCCAAGGGCTGGGAAACCCAGCAGTGGCTTAAGAAGGCCGTGCTGCTGTATTTCCGCGTCAACGACATGCAGCTGGTGGAAAGCTACCCGGCCCCGTACTGGGACAAGGTGCCGCTGCGCTTCGAGGGTTTCGACGAGGGCGATTTCCAGAAGCTGGGCGCGCGCGTGGTGCCGGGCGCGATCGTGCGCGCCGGCGCCCACATCGGCAAGGACGTGGTGCTGATGCCGAGCTTCGTCAACATCGGCGCCCACGTCGGCGCCGGCACCATGGTCGACACCTGGGCCACGGTCGGCAGCTGCGCCCAGATCGGCAAGAACTGCCACCTCTCCGGCGGCGCCGGCATCGGCGGCGTGCTCGAGCCGCTGCAGGCCAGCCCCACCATCATCGAGGACAACTGCTTCATCGGCGCCCGCGCCGAAGTGGTGGAAGGCGTGGTGGTGGAGCAGGGCAGCGTGATCGGCATGGGCGTGTTCATCGGCCAGAGCACGCGCATCTACAACCGCGCCACCGGTGAGATCAGCTATGGCCGCGTTCCCGCCGGCAGTGTCGTGGTCTCGGGCTCGCTGCCGTCGGCCGACGGCAGGTACTCGCTGTACTGCGCGGTGATCGTCAAGCAGGTCGACGCCAAGACCCGCGCCAAGACCTCGGTGAACGAACTGCTGCGGGGCGCCGTCGAATGAGCGTCACGGTCTACGGCCTGGACAACTGCGACACCTGCCGCAAGGCGCGCAACTGGCTCAAGCGTTTCGAGGTCGAGCACACGTTCGTGGACTACCGCGCCCAGCGCGTGCCGGCCGAGACGCTGAAAGCCTGGGCCGGGCAGCTGGGAGGTTGGGAAAAACTCGTCAACAAGGCCTCGACCACCTGGCGCCAGCTGCCCGAAGGGCGCAAGTCGCCGGGCAGCGACCCGGAGTGGACCCTGCTGCTCAAGGAACACCCGGCCCTGGTGAAGCGCCCGGTGCTGGTCACCGCCGACGGCACGGTCAGCGTCGGCTTCACCGACAATGCTTACAAGCTGCGCTTCGGGATCAAGAAATGAGCGACGTGCTGGCCCTGACCCGCGACCTGATCGCCCGCCCTTCGGTGACGCCGGACGACGCCGGCTGCCAGGCGCTGATTTCGGCGCGTCTGGCCCGGGCCGGCTTCCGCTGCGAACAGATCGACTTCGGCGCGGTGAAGAACCTCTGGGCCACGCATGGCAAGGGCGGCGAGGTGCTGTGTTTCCTCGGCCACACCGACGTGGTGCCGCCCGGCCCGCGCGAGGCCTGGGCCAGCGATCCCTTCGTGCCGACCGAACGCGACGGTTACCTCTACGGCCGCGGCGCCGCCGACATGAAGGGCAGCGTCGCCGCCTTCGTGCTGGCGCTCGAACAGTTCGTCGCCGCGTTTCCTGACCATCCGGGCACGATCGCCCTGCTGCTGACCTCGGACGAGGAGGGCGATGCCATCGACGGCGTGCGCCGCGTCGCCGAGCACTTCCGCAGCCGCGGCCAGCGCATCGATTTCTGCGTTACCGGCGAACCGTCGTCGAAGGAACGGCTGGGCGACCTGCTGCGGGTCGGCCGCCGCGGCACCCTGTCGGGCACGCTGACCGTGCTCGGCATCCAGGGCCACGTCGCCTATCCCGAGAAGGCGCGCAACCCCATCCACCAGGCGCTGCCGGCGCTGCAGGAGCTGAGCGCGCGCCGCTGGGACGAGGGTTATCCGGAGTTCCCGGCCTCGAGCTTCCAGATCTCGAACATCCATTCGGGCACCGGCGCCAACAACGTCATCCCGGGCCAGTGCGAGGTGCTGTTCAACTTCCGCTACAACCCCGGTTGGCAGGCGGTGGCGCTGGAGCGGGAAGTCGAGGCGGTGCTCGACCGCCACGGCCTGGACTACGACCTGCGCTGGCACCGCGGCGGCGAACCCTTCCGCACCGGCGAAGGCCGGCTGCGCGCCGCGGCGCGCGAGGTGATGCGGGAACTGTGCGGGGCGCTGCCGGAGGAAAACACCGGCGGCGGCACTTCTGATGCCCGTTTCATCGCGCCGCTAGGCGCCGAAGTGGTGGAGCTGGGGCCCATCAACGCCAGCATCCACAAGGTCGACGAGCGCGTGGCACTGGCTGAACTCGAGCGTCTCCCCACGCTTTACCGAGCCATCGCCGAGCGCCTGCTGCTCGCCTGAACCTCCCGCCGTCTCCCCCGGTGTCCGTCAGGCGGCCGCGTTGAACCAGGCGCGTTCGGCCCGTTCCGCGACCTTGTGGTCCTTGAGCTCGCGCAGGATGCCGAGCACTTCGCGGTGCACGGCGACCAGGCCTTCGTCGCTGGCGCGCCGCGTCTCGTGGTAGACGACCGCCAGCCACATCGCGACGCTGCGCTGGCGCAGCTGGATCGAGCGGTCGGTCACGCGCCCGGCGGCCGTGCTGGCCACGGGGCTCCAGGGCCGGTAGAGCGAGCTCTGGTTGTCGCCGTGCAGATGCGGCTGCGGCAGCACGGCCGCGGCCTGGATCTCGGCGAGGGTCATGTCGGCGGCCTGCTTGCGCTGTTCGGGGCTCATGCCCAGCACGGCCTGGCGCACGGCGCCGGCCTGGCGCGCGAGCATCCTGCGACGCCATTGCGTCAGCAGTGAAATCAAAAGGTCCATCCAATCCACCTCGCCGGTTCTACGAATCGGTGCGGCAGATCGCTCCCCCTGACGGCGATCTTCCCGTCCCTGCGCCGGCGGAGCGAGCCGGGCAGCGCCCCGTTTATGGCCGAAATCGTGACGCCTGTCAGCTTCTGTTCTCCAAAATGTGAACTTGTTCACATTTCCGGCTGCAGCTCGAGGCGGTGTTCGGTGGCGCCGGGCAGGAAGGGCGTGGGGGTTCCCTGCACCCAGGCCTCGTGCCCCGCGCCCCAGAACGGCGACAGCGGGTGGCCGCTCTGGCCGCCGGGCATGTGGATGATGCCGTCGGCCTCATGGCCGGGCGACACCACCATGCGCTGGCTGGCGCCGAAGGCCGGACCCTGCACGCGCGGCATGTTGCCGTCGCCGGGCAGCGGGTCGGCCGGCATGCACAGCCAGGATTTCGCCAGCGCCGGCAGCGCGCCCGCCAGCGGGTGGCATATCGCCGCGGTATTGCGCGAGCCCCAGGTGCGGGCGGCGGCGGGGCCGCGGATCTGGTCGCGCACTTGCTGCGCGGCGTCGGCCAGCAGCGCGTCCCAGCTGCTGAACTTGCGCGGCAGCAGGTGCGCGGGCCGCTGCTGCAGCAGCGGCCAGGCCACCGCTTCCATCTGCGGCAGGTCGGGCATCACGAAGTCCTCGCCCAGCGCGACCTGCGCCGGCGCCAGCAGGCCGTTCTGGATGCGCTCGATCACCGCCAGGCGCCAGGCGCGCACCAGCCGGTAGCTGGTGGAGTCGACGCTGGCGCGGCCGTCCCAGGTCGCCGCTTCGCGGGCCAGCGACTGCAGGGCCTCGTCGTCGCTGCGTTTGGCCTGGTCGATCATCAGGCGGTGCCAGCGCTCGAGGAACAGGGCGCGGTCGTCGAGCTGGATCGCCAGCAGGTCGGCTTCGGTGAAACGGTCCTTCGCGTAGAGGCCGTCGCGGATCTGCTTCGCGCGCGCGCCGTTTGCATAGCCGGCATCACCGACCAGGCGCAGCGCCGCGCCGTCCACCACGCGGGCGTTCGCGGTCCACAGGCGGCCGTCGGGCGGGTCCACCAGGCTGGGGTTTTCCGTCGGCGCCAGCCAACCGGCCCAGCGGCAGGCCGCTTCGACCTTCAGCGGGCCGGTGGGCTCGCAGTCGCCGGCGCGTTCGGGCATCTGCGCGGTCAGGCGCCAGGCGATGCGGCCGCTGCGGTCGCCGATGACCAGGTTCTGCGCGGGAATGCCGGCGGTGTCGGCCACCGCCAGGCCCGCGTCCAGGTCGCCGGCCAGGGCCATGTCCGACAGGCCGAAGTTGAGCGCGCCCGGCAGCTGCGCGGTCCAGCGCAGCGCCAGCGAGGATTCCTCGTCGAGTTCGGCGGTGATCGGGCCCCAGCGCGTGTCGCGCACCTTCAGTTCGACCCGCTCGCCGCCCTTCACCCGGATCCATTCGCTGGTCGTGCGCACGGCGGCCTGGCCGCCGGGAACGTAGTAGCGCAGTCGCTCCTTGTCGGCCCAGTCCACGCGGTAGAAGTCGAGCCAGTCGCCGTAGCTGTTGGTGAAACCCCAGGCGACGTGGCCATTGCTGCCGACGATCACCGCCGGGATGCCGGGCAGGGTGAAACCGGAGACGTCGACCTTGCCGCCCGGCGCGCGGGCATCGTCGTAGCGCAGGCGCGCGCGGAACCAGATATTGGGTGCGCGCAGGCCCAGGTGCATGTCGTCGGCGACGATGGCGCGGCCATCGGCGGTGAGCTTGCCCGACACCGCGAAGTTGTTGCTGCCGGGCGCGGCGGGTTCGGACACCTTGTGGTCGGCGTCGTCCCAGGACGTGGGCAGCTTGCGCAGGTCGAGCACGTCGGCGCCGGGCAGCACGGCGTTGCCACGGGCGTCGCCGATCAGCGGCGCGTCCCACTCGCTGCCGTCGGTGGCGATCAGGGCATAGAGTTCGGCGGGCACCGATTCCCGGATCTTCCACAGCGCCAGCTCGCGCGAATTGGTCTCGTCCTGCAGGTCGAAGAACATCGCGTAGCCGGCCAGCGCGGTGTCGGCGACGGTCCAGGGCTCGGGCTCGGCCTGCAGCAGCACGTAGGGCCAGGGTTTGCCCAGCGCGGCCAGGCCGGCGTTGACGCCGTCGCGATAGGCCTCGAGCACCGGCATCCGGTCGCCGGCCACCGAGTCCAGGCTTTCCTGCAGGCGCGCGCGCAGGCGGTGCACGCGCACCACCTTGTCGCGTTCGATGGCGATCGGCCCGAACAGCGCCGACAGTTCGCCGGCGGCCGAGCGCCGCAGCAGGTCCATCTCGAAGTAGCGCTCCTGCGCGTGCACGAAGCCCAGGGCGCGGGCCGCATCGGTTTCGTTCGCCGCCGTCACGGTGGCCACGCCCAGCGCATCGCGCTCCACCGTCACCGGCGCCGACAGGCCGGGCAGGGCGAGCTCGCCGTCCAGCGCCGCCAGGCTGCCGCGCCAGAACAGCCAGGCCGCCAGCAGCGCCACCACCCCCAGGATCACGACCACGGCCAACAGGCGGCTGGCGACGCGGAAAAGCTTGGGCATGGACGGCTCGCTTGCGGGCATTCGGGGACTGTGCCTAGGATGGCCCATGTCCTGCCGCCTCGCCATCGCCCTGAACACCGTCCCGCAAGGGGCCGGCGGCGACTGCGCGACCGTCAACAACGCCAATACCAATAATCGTCCCCGCCCGCGGGTCGACGACTAGGCGCGCTCCACCTCCAAGCCCCCAGTCCAAGACGGCCCGCACTGACGAAGTGCGGGCCGTCTGCTTTTGCCCCCTCGAAAAACCGCCCAAGGAGCTTTCCCATGTGTTCGATACTCGGTCTGTACGACCCGCGGCCCGGCGCCGACGTGATGCCCCTGCGGCCGCTGGCCCTGTCGCTGTCGGCGCGCCAGCGCCACCGCGGCCCCGACTGGTCCGGCGTCTACGCCGAGCCGCGCTGCCTGCTGGTGCACGAGCGCCTGGCCATCGTCGACCCCGCCGGCGGCGCCCAGCCCCTGCGCTCGGGCGACGGCCGCCTGGCCCTGGCGGTGAACGGCGAGATCTACAACCACCGCGAACTCGAACGCGCCTCCACCGCCGGCTACGCCTTCCAGACCGGCTCGGACTGCGAGGTGATCAATGCGCTCTACCTCGAACACGGCCCCGCCGGCGTCGCGAAACTCAACGGCATCTACGCCTTCGCGCTGTGGGATGCGGCCGAGGGCCGGCTGGTGATCGCCCGCGATCCGCTCGGCGTCTGCCCCCTGTACTGGGGCCACGACGCCGATGGCCGGCTCTGGGTCGCGTCGGAAATGAAGGCGCTGGCGCGGCACTGCGCGGACGTCTCGGCGTTCCCGCCCGGCCACGTCTACGACAGCGCCACCGGCGCGCTCACGTACTTCCACGAACGCGCCTGGCGCGACTACGACGCGGTGCAGGGCAAGACCGTGTCGCCGCAGGCCCTGCGCGAAGGCTTCGAGCAGGCCGTGCACCGGCAGCTGATGACCGACGTACCCTACGGCGTGCTGCTCAGCGGCGGCCTGGATTCTTCGCTCGTCGCCGCCTGCGCCGCGCGTTTCGCCCGCCAGCGCATCGAGGACGGCGACCAAAGCGAAGCCTGGTGGCCGCGCCTGCACAGTTTCGCCATTGGCCTGGAGGGTTCGCCCGACCTCGCCGCAGCCGAGGTCGCGGCGAAGGCGCTCGGCACCGTGCACCACGGTTTCACCTACAAGTTCGAAGAGGGACTGGACGCGCTGCCCGAGGTGATCCGCCATGTCGAAACCTACGACGTGACCACGATCCGCGCCTCCACCCCGATGTACCTGCTGGCCCGGCGCATCAAGGCCATGGGCGTGAAGATGGTGCTCAGCGGCGAGGGCAGCGACGAGATCTTCGGCGGCTACCTGTACTTCCACAAGGCGCCCAACGCCCGCGAATTCCACGACGAATGCGTGCGCAAGCTCGGCGCCCTGCACCAGTTCGACTGCGCCCGCGCCAACAAGGCGATGATGGCCTGGGGCGTGGAGGCGCGGGTGCCTTTCCTGGATCTCGAGTTCCTCGACCTGGCGATGGGCATGGACGCACAGGCCAAGATGGCCGGCGGCGGCCGCATCGAAAAGGCGGTGCTGCGCGAGGCCTTCGAAGGCGCGCTGCCGAAGGAGATCCTCTGGCGCCAGAAGGAGCAGTTCAGCGACGGCGTCGGCTACGGCTGGATCGACGGGCTCAAGGCCCGCGCCGAGGCGTATGTGAGCGACGCGATGTTCGCCCAGGCCGCGCTGCGTTTCCCGGTCAACCCGCCGCAGACGAAAGAGGCTTACTGGTACCGCGAGCTGTTCGAACGCGAGTTCCCCGGCGAGGCCTGCGCGCGCACCGTGCCCGGCGGCAAGTCCATCGCCTGTTCGTCGCCGGCGGCGATTGCCTGGGATCCGGCCTTCGCGAATGCCGCCGACCCCTCGGGGCGGGCGGTGGCGGGGGTGCACCTGGCGGCGGTCTGAGCGCGGCGGTGCCCGGTGCATGAACGCCAGCTGGCTGGCGGCGTGTGCGTGACCCTGCGTCTTGCGGAAAGGGCTGGAAACTCGACCATTACAACTGTAAATCTATCGCCCGGATTCCCAGGACACCGCCCCCCAATGAACATCGGAGAAGTCAGCCGCCTGACCGGGCTCAGCGCCCGCAGCATCCGGCTCTACGAAGCGTCCGGCATCATCCGCCGGGCGCCGCGCGGCCGCTCCGGCTACCGCCGCTTCGGGCCCGAAGATCTGCGGACCCTGTACTTCGTCCGCAATGCCCGCCAGCTGCGCTTCGAACTCAAGGAAATCCGCGACCTGGTCGGCCTGTGGCGCGGCGGCAGCGACGGTGCCGGCAAGGTCGAGGCCCTGCTGGCGGCGCGGCTGCGCAAACTGCGCCGACAGGAATCGGAGCTGCGCGCGAGCCGCGAACGGCTCGAGCGGATCCAGGAACACAGCGCCCGGCAGCCGGCGCCGGGCTGCGACATCGTCGCGATCCTCGCCGGCGACGTCGAAGCCGCCTGAGGGTGGATCCTTCGGTCGCGCAACCCGCCGGCGCCGAGCCTGTCGCCTGAAACCGGTTTGCGCCAAGCCTCCCGTCGCAAAAGCTCCGGCGCGGCCACGCCGCGCCGGTGCTGTGTTGCTCAGCGCATCTCGAACGCCAGCATCACCCGGTCCACGTCGCCGACGGTGTCGCCGCTCAGCGCATAACGCTCGTAGTTGAGCGAGACGCCGAACAGGTCGGTGAAGTCGTAGCCCAGGCCCAGGCCGTAATACGCGTCGGCGCCGGTGTCCTTGAAGCCGGCCTCGAAGTTGTGGAACTTGTTCTCCCAGCGGTGCACGCCGGCGCGCGCCTGGCCGAAGAACTTCGACTGGCCGAAGGGCAGCTTCGCGGCCAGGCCCAGCTCGAGCGAGGTGATGCGCAGGTCCATCGGGCCGCCGACCGCCGGCGCGCTGCCGGCGTAGTCGCCCAGGTCGGTGTAGCCGGCCTCCAGCGCGAAGTGGCGGGTGAAGCGCCAGCCCACGCCCAGCGTCCAGGCATTGCTGCTGTCCTCGAAGTCGGTGCTGTCGGGTTCGGCCTGGCCGATGCCGCCGCGCAGGTAGTGTTCGTCGGCATGGGCCAGGCCGGGCAGGGTCAGGGCAGCGAGGCAGGCGGCCATCAGGGTCTTGTGCATTGGGGGAAGTCCTTGCAGAACGTTGCGGGGACCGCGGCCCGCGGAGCGTGCGTGGCCGGGTGGCGAGCGGTTCGCCGGCGGGCAGCCTCGGGCCTGACGCAAGGTCAAGGTCAACGCGCCGCGGCGTCGTCGTTCAGCGGCGCTGCAGCTTTCGCGGATCCATTACCTGCGCGCCGTCGCTTTTAACGGAAGCTTGCCGTCGCCGGTGCTGCAATGGGTTTCCTTTTTCCCGGAGAAAGCGCAGATGGAAACGCAGGAACTGCATCGTGGCCGACTGATCGACCACCTCCAGCTGGTGGTGCGCGACCTGCCCGCGAGCCAGGCGTTCTACGCCGCCGTCTTCAAGGTGCTGGGCGTGCCGATGGGCGGCACCGGCGAAGGCTATTTCTGGGCCGACGAACTGTTCGTCTCGACCGCCGACAGCGAGGCCGCGCAGGGCAAGCTCACCGGCCGCCACCATCTGGCCTTCCAGGCGCAGGACCGCGCGATGGTGGACGCCTTCCACCAGGCCGCGCTCGCGCATGGCGGCACCGACAACGGCGCGCCCGGCGAACGGCCCTACCATCCTGGGTATTACGCCGCCTTCGTGCTCGACCCCGACGGCAACAACATCGAGGCCGTGTACCACGGCGAGGCGACGCGCAGCGCGGCTTCGGTGAAGATCACCTTCTGAGCCGCGCGGCTCAGCCCACGTGCACGCCGTGCGGCTCGATCCAGCCCAGGCCGATGCCGGCCACCACCAGCAGGATCAGCGCCACCGACAGCGCGATGCGCTTGGTCAGCGAGTTGACGGTGCGGCTGGTCGTGCCCTTGTCCACGACCATGTAGAACAGCCCGGCGCCCAGGTTCCAGACGATCAGGCAGAGGAAGCCGACGATCAGCAGGGTCTTCATGGCGTGGCCTCGGGCAGGGCGGAGGAGGGCGGCGCCGCGCGCCGCCGCAGCAGGACGTGGCGCAGCGCGATGGCCACGCACATCACCGCCAGGAACATGCCGTACGAGATCGTGCTGGCCAGGATCTGCCGCCACAGGTTGCCGTAACCCGGATCCGCGTTTTCCATGCTCCACCACGTGCCCCAGACGCCGGCCAGCGTCGCCAGCCCCAGGCTGGCGATGTCGAAGACGTTGCGGAAGGCGCCGCGCGGGCCGCGCGGATAGATCCAGAACAGCGCGCCCAGGATCAGGAACCAGGGCAGGAACAGGATCATCGCGAGGTTGAGTTCGACGTGGGCGTTCATGGCGCGGCCGCGGGGTGGGGATGGCGCACAGTCTAGGTCCACCAGATCAGCCGCGGCAGAATCAGATTTGGCGACAAAAACCGGATCAGATGCTAGGGTTCAGCCAGTCCCGGCCCGGGAGCCCCGATGAAGCGATACCAGGCCCTGGCCGCCGACCTGGCCAGCTCGATCGAACGCGGCCTGCTCAAACCCGGCGACCGCCTGCCGTCCGTGCGCCAGGCCAGCCGCGACCGCGGCCTGAGCCCCGCGACCGTGTTCGAGGCCTATTACCTGCTCGAGGCCCGCGGCCTGGTCGAATCGCGGCCGCGCTCGGGCTATTACGTGCGGGCCGCGCCGCCGTCGCTGCCGCCCGAACCCGAACACCGCTCGGCCCCGGACGGCGAGGCGCGGCCGGTGATGGTCAGCGAGCGGGTCTTCCGCATGCTGGCCTCGACCATGTCGCGCGACGTGGTGCCGCTGGGCTCGGCCTTTCCCGACCCGCACCTGTTCCCGCTGGCGCGGCTGGGCCGCGCGCTCGCCGCCGGCGTGGCCGAACTCGAACCCTGGCGCACGGTGGAAAACCTAACGCCCGGCGCGCTGCCGCTGCGCCGCCAGATCGCGCTGCGCTACCTCGCCGGCGGCCTGCGCCTGGACCCGGACGAGCTGGTGGTCTGCAACGGCGCGCTGGAGGCGCTGAACCTGAGCCTGGCCGCGACCTGCCGGCCCGGCGACGTGGTGGCGGTGGAGTCGCCGTGTTTCTACGCCTGCCTGCAGGCGCTGGAAGCGCGCGGCCTGCACGCGCTGGAAGTGGCCACCGACCCGCGCGAGGGCATGGACCTGGACGCGCTGGACGCCGCCATCGCACGCCACCGCCCCAGGGCCGTGTGGCTGATGAGCAATTTCCAGAACCCGCTGGGCAGCGCGATGGGCCCGGAAAAAAAGCGCGCACTGGTCGAACTCGTGGCGCGTCACCAGCTGCCGCTGATCGAGGACGACGTCTACGGCGAGCTGCATTTCGGCCGCCAGCGCCCGGTGTCGTGCAAGGCCTTCGATACCCAGGGCTGGGTGCTGCACTGTTCGTCCTTTTCGAAAACGCTGGCGCCCGGCTACCGGATCGGCTGGGTCGCGCCAGGGCGTTTCCTGCACGAAGTGGCCAAGCAGAAACTCGCGACCTCGCTGACGACCTGCGTGCCGGCGCAGCTGGGCCTGGCGCGTTACCTCGAGCGCCGCGGCTTCGAGCGCCACCTGGTCGGACTGCGCGACACCCTGCAGGCCCGCCGCGACCGCTACCTGGACGCGGTGCAGCGCGTATTCCCCGACGGCACGCGCGTCAGCCGCCCGGCGGGCGGCTATTTCCTGTGGCTGGAACTGCCGTCCGGCACCGACACGCTGGAGCTGCAGCAGCAGGCGATGGCCCGGGGCATCAGCCTGGCGCCGGGGCCGATGTTCTCGGCCACCCAGGGCTTCGGCCACTGCCTGCGCCTGAACTACGGACACCCGCTGGACGAGCGCATGGACGCGGCCCTGCGCCAGGTCGGCGAGATGGCGAAGCGGCTGGCGGGGTGAGGGGCATGCGCTGATCGTACGACCAGGCCGACATGCAGCGCTGTCTAGTCGTCGAACGCGGCGTGGTAGCTCACCGTGCCGGTCGGTGCGCTGCCGGAGAAGACCAACGCCTGGAAGTATTCCGGCGGAACGCCGGGCAGCACCAGGCCGGGCGCGGCGGCGAAACCGAAGCGGCTGTAGTAGACAGGATCCCCCAGCACCACGCAGCCGATGGCGCCGCGGGCGCGCAGTTCGTCCAGGGCCTGGTCGACCAGGCGCCGGCCGATGCCCTTACGCTGGAAGTGCGGGTGTACCGAGACCGGGCCGAGCCCGAACCAGCCCGATTCGCCGCCTGACAAGCGGATCGGCGATGCCGCGACGTGCCCCAGCACCGCGCCCCCTTGCTCGGCGACCAGGGACACCGTCAGGGCGCCGTCGCGGCGAAGCCGTCGCACGATCGCCTGCTCGGTGCCGCTGCGGTGCTCAGCCTTGCGGAACGCTGCCAGCGTGACGGCTTCGATGGCGTCGGCATCGTCGCGTGTCTCGCCACGGATCGCCAGCACGCCGGTCGAACGTGCCAGCAGAAACCACGCAAGCCCGATCACCGCGACCAGCCCTGCCAGCGCCCCCAGGGCCAGCTCCACCAGGTTCGACGGATCGGACGCCTGCGCCGACTCCGCCAGCATCAGCATCGCAATCAACAGCAGCGCCGCCCGGCCCGGGCGGAGCGAAAGAATGCGCGAGGGCGTTCCGCGGCTCAATGGGCGTGGTCGTGCGTGTCGGCGCCGCCTTCGGCGCGGCCGGCGGCGACCGGGTAGCCCAGGCTGATCCAGCCCTGGATGCCTTCGTAGAGCACGGCGGTGTTCTGCAGGCCGCTGGCGCGCAGCCGGGTCACCACCGATTCGGCGGCGGCGCGCGGGCATTCGCAGTAGGCGACGATCCAGGTGCCGTCGGTGGGCAGGCTGGCCATCACTTCCTCGCGGCTGGCGTAGTAGGGTGCAGGCACCGCGCCGGCGATGTGCGCCATCTGCCACATCGAGGTGACGCGGGTGTCGAGCAGCACCATCTTCTTGCCGGCCTTGAGCTCGCGGTCGAGTTCGGCGGCGCTGACATACAGCCCGTCGCGCAGCGTGAACTCCGGCTCGGCGGCATCGGGGTTGAGCACGATCCGGTCCAGCGGCGGCGGTTCGGCCAGCACCGGCGTGCGCTGCTCCCAGCCGCTGGCGCGGCTGCGCAGGAAGGCGGTCAGGCTGTCGATCTGCGGGTCGGTGAGCTTGCCCAGGAAGGCCGGCATCGGCGTGCCGTCGCGGCCGTTGGCGATGGCGTGGCGCAGGAAGGCGTCGGGCGTCAGCGCCAGCATCGCGGCATTGCCCAGCGCGGTGCCGGTGCCGCCTTCGCCCTTGCCGCCGTGGCAGCCGGCGCAGTTTTTCCGGTAGAGCTTCGCGCCCTCGGCGACGTCGCCCTGCACCGGCGCCGCGCCGAGCGGGAAGGGCCGCGCCTCGGCGACCGTTGCCAGCCAGTGCGCCAGGTTGCGGATCTGGTCGCGGGTCATCGGGCCGCCGACTTCGTCCAGGTAACCGCCCATCGGCGTGCCGGGGCGGCCGTAGCTGATCGCCTCGCGCAGCACCATCGGGAAGCCGGTCTCGAGCAGCGAGCGCGAACGCAGCGAGGGCGCGTGGTCGTTGACGTGGCCCTGGCGGTCGGCGCCGTGGCAGAGCGCGCAGTAGCGCTGGTAGTCGCTTTCGGCGGACTGCATCTGTTCCGGCGTCAGCCCTTGCGCCGACGCCGCGTGCGCGAGGCCGAAGGAAACGAAGGCGAACAGGCGGAGCAGCGTACGTGCGTTCATGGTGGAAGCGGGCAGGGCGGTTCCGCGCAGCCTATCACCGCCGTGTCCCCCCTTGAGAAGGGCGTCGGGCCGAACCACAATTGGCCGCCGCCGCCCCATCGCGGGCAGGCCAAGAGAGAGCCCGATGCACACGCCGGCGCCGCCGAATGCGCACCCGCCCGTCGAAAGGCTGGTGGCCACCCACGCCGGGGCGGTGACCACGCTGCTGTGCGAGGCCTTCTTCGACTACCCGGTGATGCGCTACGTGCTGGGCGACGCGCCGGATTACGCCGGCCGCCTGGTGCGGCTGATCGGCCTGTTCACTGCCGGGCGCTGGTTGCGCGGACATCCGGTACTGGGCCTGCGCGGCGCCGATGGCGCCCTGCAGGCCGCGATCACGATGACACCGCGCGGTGCGTTTCCCGTGCCGGCGGCGCTGGCCGAACTGGCCGAGGCGACCTGGAGCACCTTGGGCGCCGACGCGAAGCAGCGTTACGCCACGCTGTGCGAGGCCTGGTCCGCCACCGAGCCGGCGGGCGAACATTGGCATGTGAACATGCTGGGCGTCGCCACCGCCGCGCATGGCGCCGGCCACGGCGGCCGCCTGCTGGCCGCCGCGCTCGACCTCGCGGCCGAAGACCCCGCCGCGCAGGCCGTGGACCTGACCACGGAAGATGCCGCCAACCTGGGCTTCTACACGCGGCGTGGATTCGAGCTTGCCGGGCATTGCCGCGTCGGGACCGCGCTGGAAACCTGGACCCTGGTGGCGCCGCGGCATGCCGGGGGCGGGTTCGGAAAACTGCGCCCGTAGGCACGCGGTCGCCCGTCGTCAGCGCGCCTGCGTCGCGCGCAGGGCGAAACGGGCGCACACCTGGCCGTCCTGCCCGCGCACGTCGAGCGAGATGCCGTGGCGGTCGCAAAGCCGCTGCACGATGCCCAGGCCCAGCCCCAGGCCAGGACTGGCGTCGCGCCGTTGCCCAAAGGGTCTGTCGGCGTCCGGCGGGACCGGATTGACGATGCACAGTTCGCCGTCTTCCAGGTGGATGCGCACGGTGCCCTCCGCGCTGTGGGCCAGGGCATTGCCGATCAGGTTCGACAGCAGGCAGCGCAGCACCGGTTCGGGCAGGTCGGTAAGCGTCGGCTCCGGCAGCTCGATGTCCAGCTCGATCGCCCGGCCCTCGGCCAGCGGCGACAGGTCGACGATGATCCGTTCGAGCACCGGAAGCACGCGCACCGTGCCGCCCGGCGCCACGGCCTGTTCGCGCGCCAGCGACAGCATCAGGTCCACCGTGGCCTGCAGCTGCATCGCCGACTGATGCAGGTGCCCGGCGCTGGCGCGCGCGTCGGCGTCGAGGTCGGTGCGCGCCAGCAGGCGTTCGCTGGCGCTGCGGATCACGGTCAGGGGCGTGCGCAGTTCGTGGCTGACGTCGCGGGTGAACTCGCGTTCGCGGGCGACGAAGTCGCGCAGCCGCGCGACCAGCGATTCCAGGCCGCGCGCCAGCACGCCCACCTCGTCGTTGCGGAAGCCCTGGTCCAGCTGCGCCGGCAGGTTCGCCGGGTCCATCGTTTCCACCACGGTGGCCAGCTGCGCCAATGGCCCAGCGGTGCGCCGGGCGAGCCACGCCGCCACCGCCAGCGACAGCAGCACCAGCGCGGCGGCGGCGATCGCCAGCAGCCACAGGACCTCGTCGCGCATCGAACGCACCACCAGCTGGCCGCTCACTTCCGCGACGAGCCAGGCGGTGGTGGCGCCGCCTTTTTCGGTCAGCGGGAGCACGTGATAATGGCGTCCGTCCTGGCCGGCGAATTCGCGGCGCCAGGGTTCGTCCGCGCGCGCCGCGCGCAGGTCGTCGGGGAAGTCTTCAGTGCGGGTGTACAGGCGCACGTAGGGTTCGTGCGGTGTGCCCCAGCGGCCGGTGGCCGCGCGTCCTTCCCGCAGCACGGCGGCTTCGCGCGCCAGCGTGTCTTCCAGCAGCTCGTCCTCCACCGCATACATGAAGGTGACCGCGAACAGGCCGAACAGCCCGGCCACCAGCAGCGTGAGCAGCCCGAAGGCCCACATCAGCCGCCGGCGCAGCGGTGCGGCGCGTGCGCTCACGCGTCGGGCTCGAGCTTGAAGCCGACGCCGTGCACCGTGCGCAGCATCGGCGTGGGGAAGGGCCGGTCCAGCGCCTGGCGCAGCACGTACAGATGCGAACGCAGCGGATCGGACTGCGGCGCCTCTTCGCCCCAGACCTTCTGCACCAACTCGCTGCGCGTCAGCGTGCGCGGCCAGGCTTCGGCCAGGGCCAGCAGCAGCTGGTAGGGGATGTTCGGCAGTTCGACCGGCTGGCCGTCGCGGGTCACCGCATGCGTGCGCCGGTCGATGGCCAGCCCGCCCACGCGCAGCCGCACCGGTTCGCCGACGCGGTGGCGCCGCGCCAGCGCCAGGCAGCGCGCCAGCAGTTCGGCGCCGGCGAAGGGTTTGACCAGGTAGTCGTCGGCGCCGGCCTCGAAGCCGCGCACTTTGTCCTCGACCGCGTCGCGCGCGGTCAGCATCAGCACCGGCACGTGCCGGTCGGCTTCCAGGCGCAGACGCTCGCAGACGCGCAGGCCTTCCAGGCCGGGCAGGCCGAGGTCGAGCACCATCACGTCGGGCGGATCCGCCAGCGCCAGCGCCAGGCCGGTACGGCCGTCGGCGGCGAAGTCGACCCGGTGGCCCTGCGCCTCCAGCAGGCCGGCGAGCTGGGAACGCAGGGCCAGGTTGTCTTCGACGATCAGGACGCGGAGGCCGGGGGCGGTCATCTCAGGGGGTCAGGCGCGCTTGCAGGTCCCGAGCTTGCTTCAGGTCCGGGTGCTTTGCCAGCAGCGCGGCCAGCGTTTCCCGGGCGGCCGCCGTCTGGCCCAGGCGCCACTGCGCTTCGGCGATGCCCAGCGGCAGCTGCGGTTCGCTCATGTGGGGCCGGGCGAGCTGCATCAGCAGCAGCGCGTCGCGCACGCCGGAATCGTTCGGTGCCGACTGCAGCTGGTAGTAGCCGAGCATGCCGATCAGGGCGGCGTGGTAACGCGCCGGTTCCGCGGCCAGCGCCTGGCGCGCACCATCCGCATCGCCGGCCAGCGCCTGCTGCGCCAGGGCCATCGTCAACTCGTCGCGCCAGGGCGTGCGCGCCACCGGCGTGCGGCCCAGCGCGCGCACCACGGCTTCGGCCATGCCGGCGGTGGAGTAGGGGTTCTGCCCGGTGACGAGCCGGCCGTCGACCACCACCTTCGGCAGCATCAGGGCCGCTTCCTGCCACAGCGCACCGCCGTCGCGCAGCGCGGTCTCGAGCTGGAAGCGGAACTGAGTCGCCCACTTCTTGCCGAACACCGATTCTTCCTCGAGGCTGAAACCGGTGAGTGCGCGCCCGGCGACCAGGGCCGTGCCGTCGGGCAGCTTCGCGTCCACCAGTGCGGCGGGCCCGTGGCAGACCGCGGCCACCACGCCGCCGTCGGCATACACCTGGCCGAGCAGGCGATGCAGCGCGGCGTCGTCGGCCAGGTCGAACATCGCGCCCTTGCCGCCCATCACCAGCACGGCGTCGTAGTCGTCGGCCTTCACCGCGTCGGTGCGGCGCGTGGCGCCGAGTTGGCGCTGCGCTTCGGCGTCGGCGACCACCGCGGCGTTGAAGGGCTCCTTCGGGTCGAAACGGTCGGCCTGCACCGCGCCGCCGGCCGGGCTGGCGACGTCCACTACCACGCCGTTGGCGCGCAGGATCAGCCAGGTCTGGGCGAACTCGTCCATCTCGAAACCGGGCCGGGTCTTGCCCGCGTCGCGGCCTTCGCTGCTGACGACGATCAGGGCGCGGGTGGTCCCGGCGTCGGCGGCGACCGCGGGGGTGGAAATCATGAGGGTGGCCAGCAGCAGGCCGGGGAGAATGGTTCGCATCGCTGTCGTCCGGTGGGGGAGGTGGGCGCAGCCTGCCTGCCGGATGTGAAGCGGGAATCAACCGGCGGCCGCGTCCCGCGCCGCCGCCGCCACCGCCCGGAACTCGGCGACGTGTTTGTCCAGCCGCGCGCGGTCGCAGTGGCCGCAGAGCCAGGGCAGGCCCTTGCCCAGCGTCTGGTACATCGTCTTCTGCTTGCACTTCTTGCAGCCGAAGGCCATCACCGGGCCGTTCACCGGTTCCAGCTCGGCCGCCAGGTCGGGGCGGCGGCCGGCGAGGCGCGCGAACTCGTCGCGCGGGAACTGGTTGCACAGGGCCAGGTGCTTCAGCGCCGGCAGGCCGGCCAGCGGCGCCAGCGAGCCGTCGAGCACCTGCACGGTGAGCAGACGCAGGCGCTCGAGCTGCGGCAGGGCGGCGAGCGGCGCCAGCGTGTCGATCTTCAACGCCTTGATGCTGTTCGAATCGCCGGCCAGCAACAGCGAACGCAGCTGCGGCAGCCCGCGCAGGAAGGACAGGTCGCCGGCCGCGCGCACGTTGGCGATCTCCAGGTCGATCAGGCGCGGCAGCGCCGCCAGCGCATCCAGCCCCTCGGCCGAAGGCGCACCGCCCAGGTGGAAATGGCTGAGCGTGCGCAACCGGGTGATCGGCCGAAGGTCGGTCAGGCTGCCCCACTTGATGTACAGGCCTTCGAGCGCCGGCATCGCGCAGGCCGCCTCGAACATCTCCTGGCTGACCTTGCTGTGGAACCAGAGCACGCGCACGTTCGCCAGCGTCGGCAGCAGTTCGCCCCAGCGCTTGACCAGGGCGCGCTGCTGGGGCGGCTTCAGCGCCGTCTGGGTGATCGCCAGCGACAGCCGCTCGCCGCCGTCGTAGTCCTCGGGCTGCTGGATGGCCCGGGGCGGGAAATTGCGCTGCGGCCGGTGGTACCAGTAGCTGTCGCCGGGCTCAACGATTTCCGCGCGCAGGGCCTGGTGGTCGAGCAGGGGCTGCAGGATCGCCTGGATGTGGCTGGTCGCGTCGCTCATGGACATCACTCGACGCAGCCCATGTCCTCGTCTTCCTCAATCAGGCGCATGTCGGCCAGGTAGATCTGGAAGATCGGCATCGGCCACATCTCGTACGTGCTGCTGCCGGGCCGAACCGGACAGCTTGAGGTCCTGACCAGGCCGTCGTGGCCCATCGGCATCATGCCCATCCGGATCCGCAGCGCCTTGTCGAAAGGGTTGCGGGTGATCAGCATCATGCTGCCGTCCTCGTCCTGCTCCAGCCGGCTGTGGAGGGTGCGCGAGGGATCGCTGACTTCCTCGACCCGGCGCAGGTTCACCAGCCGGCCGTTCTCGACCTCGGCTTCGATCAGCACCTCGTGGCCCGCGTACACCGACACGCCTCCGGGCTGCACGACGGGAAGCGCGGGATAGTGCTTGTCGAAGGGCTTGCCCTTCTCGTCCCGCATCGTGATGCGGACGTCGAGCAGGCACTGGATCTTGGTGCACATCTCGGCCGTTTCCGGATCGAGCGCGTCCTTGGCGGCGGCCGGCGCCTCCGGCGTTTCCGCCGGCGGCGTGGCGTCTGCCGGGAGTTCCGACGCCGCCGACACGGTGCCGGCGGTCCACATCAACAGGGGCAGGAGCCAGGCCTTGCGCACGGGACATTCCTTTGGACGGGTCGGCCAGAGCCTAACCAATCCCGCCCCGCGTCCGCCATCGGATCCGCCTGGCCGAGCCGCTGGTGGCGAATCCGCCCGGCGAAGGTGCCGATCCTGTCGCTACTCTTCAGAGGCCTTTGCCCAGCACCAGGTCGCGCACCGCTTCGCCGACGCCGTGGGCCGACTGCGGGTTCTGGCCGGTGACCAGGCGGCCGTCGACCATCACCTTCGCGGTCCAGTTGGGGGCCGGGTGGTGGAAGGCGTCGCGCTGGGTGAGCGTGGTGGCCAACAGGAAGGGCACGACGGTGTCGAGTTTCACCGCGCGCTGCTCGTCGTCGGTGAAGGCGGCCACGTTCTTTCCGGCGCCTGGCGCCCGGGCGGCGGCCGAATGTCAGTGCGCCTGTCGTTCTTGGCTATTGGTCCCTCTGCTTTGCCAACCCGACCTTCACTCCCGGAATCCAGGTGAACGCCATGAAATCGCTCGCACTGCTGTCGATCCTCCTGTGCCTGACCGCCGGCACCAGCCACGCGGCGGCCTCGCTGCGCTTCACGCCGCCGCCCGGGGACACCTCGCTGCGGGACTTCGCCAACGGCCTGGGCAGCAACGCGCAGGAGCGGCAGCAGCTGCTGGAGGCGATCACGGTGGCGAAGACCGAGCTGTTCGAGCGGCCCCATGCGGCGAAGGGGTGGAAGAACAACATCGCCGGTGCCTACACCTTCTTCATCAGCAGTACGAGCCATGTCTGGACCGGCAATGCCCCCGATACCGCGGCGCAGGACCGGCTGTTCGGCCGGCTAGGCGAGGTGCTGGCCGCGGACCTCGCCGGGGTTTCCGACCGGGACAAGGCCACGCTCTACAACACGCTGCTTGCCAGCGCCAGCTTGCCGCTGCTGCTCTACGTCGAAGGCGAACAGGCCGGGAACCGGGAACAGATGGAACAGGCGCGCACCCTGGCCGCGGAGTACAGCCGCACGATCATGAACTCCGAGCCGCAGGCGCTGGTGGCGATGCTGTCGGGCGGCGACGGCGACGCTCCGGCCGTCGCGCCGGCGGCCCCGGCGGCTCCGGCGGCTCCGGCGGCTCCGGCGGCTCCGGCGGCTCCGGCGCCGGTGCCTTCCGCGCCGAGGGCCGCCGGTTCGGGCGGCCTCGATGGCCAGTGGGAATGCATGGTGATGTCGCCGCGGCTCGTGCCCGGGGTGGGCGGCAACTCGATGATGATTTTCCAGCCGGTGCCGGGCATCCGCTTCCAGATCGCCGGCAACCGCTACCGCACGACCGGCGGCGGCGGAACGGTGTCGCGGAACGGCGACACGCTGCGGTTCTCCGGCACCGACATGAACGGCATGGTGGCCAGCGTCAATGGCGACAGCCTGAAGTTCGGCGAAGACCAGACCTGCAACCGGCCCTGACGGGGACGACGATCCACCGCACAGTCGTCGGCTCCGTCGCTGCTCGCCGCGGGGAAGGAAGCAGGGGCGCGGCCACCCGACCCGCGGTTGCTCTCAGCGCGCCGCGCCGAGCACCAGGTCGCGCACCGCTTCGCCGACGCCGTGCGCCGACTGCGGGTTCTGGCCGGTGACCAGGCGGCCATCCACCATCGTGTTTGCCGTCCAGTTCGGGGCCGGGTGGTGGATGGCGCCGCGCTGGCTCAGTTTCGTGGCGAGCAGGAAGGGCACGACGGTGTCGAGTTCCACCGCGCGTTCCTCGTCGTCGGTGAAGGCGGCGACGTGTTTGCCGGCGACGAGATAGGTGCCGTCGCTGAGCTTCACGTTCACCAGGGCGGTCGGGCCGTGGCAGACCGCGGCGACGATGCCGCCCTGTTCCCACACCGCACGCGCCTGCTGCTGCACGGCCGGGCTGTCGGGGAAATCCCAGGCGGCGCCGTGGCCGCCCGCGAACAGGATCGCCGAATAGCGTTTCGGATCGACGCTGGCGAGTGTGGGCGTGCCGCGGATCGCTTCGCGGAATTTCGCGTCGTTCCAGTAGCGCGCGTTGACCTTGTCGTCGAGATCGAGGCCATCCACCGGCGGCTCGCCGCCCTGGATGGAGGCGAGTTCGACCGGAATGCCGGCGTCCTCGAGCACCGCCATCGGGTGCGTGACTTCACCGAGGTAGAAGCCGGTCGGCTGCCCGGTGCTGCCTTTCACGCCGTGGCTGGTCAGCACGATCAGCACGGGTTTCACGGGCGCCGGTTCCACGTTGCCGGTGGCGGCCATGCCGATCAGGGTGGAGAGAAGAAGGCTCATCGCTAGCTCCTATATATATGTATGTGCGAGGGGTCAGATCACCCGCCCGAATTCACCGCTTTACGCCACAGCCCCACAAGCGGGTGCTCTGACCCCGGATTCCGTCCGATCCAGCCGCACGCTGTAGATCGCGATGGCCAAGCCGCTCAGCGTCACCAGCGCCGCCACCCAGCTCACCGCGCCCAGGCCCAGCGCGCTTTGAATCACCACCGCGCCCAGCCAGGCGCCGATCGCGTTGCCGAGGTTGAAGGCGGCGATGTTGAGGCTCGAGGCCAGGCTCTGGCCCGCGCCTTCCGCCTTCTGCAGCACGCGCATCTGCAGCGGCGCCACGGTGGCGAAGGCGGCCGCGCCGAGCAGGCCGGTGAACAGGATGGCGCTCCACTGGTAATGCATCGTGAAGGTCATCGCGCCGAGCACGACCGCCAGCACGACCAGCGTGCCGATCAGCGTGGGCACGAGCCGTTTGTCCGCCAGCCGGCCGCCCAGCAGGTTGCCGACGATGAAACCCACGCCGAACACCAGCAGGATCGGCGACACCGCGCTTTCGGCGAAGCCGGAGATCTGCGTCAGGATCGGCTGGATATAGGTGAACACCGCGAACACGCCCGCGTAACCCAGCACCGTCATCGCCAGGCCCAGCAGCACCTGCGGACGCGTCACTACTTTCACTTCTTCGCGGAAAGACACGACTTCACCATCGCCGCGATCGGCAGGCACCAGCCAGGCGATGATGAAAGTCGCCAGCACGCCCAGCACGGTCACGGCCCAGAAGGTCGCGCGCCAGCCGTATTCCAGGCCCAGCCACGCACCGGCCGGCACGCCCAGCAGCGTCGCCGCGGTCAGGCCGGTGAACAGGATCGAGATCGCGGTGGCCTTGCGTTCCGGCGCCACCAGTCCGGTCGCGACCACCGCGCCGACGCCGAAGAAGGTGCCGTGCGCCAGCGAAGTCAGCACCCGCGCCGCCATCAGCACTTCGTAATTCGGCGCCAGCGCGCAGGCCAGGTTGCCGAGCGTGAACACCCCCATCAGCGCCACCAGCACCGTCTTGCGCGGCCAGCGGCCGGTGGCCGCGGTCAGCAGCGGCGCGCCGACGAACACGCCGAGCGCATACCCGGAGATCAGCAGGCCGGCGGCGGCGATGGACACGCCGAGGTCGGCCGAGACCTGCATCAGCAGGCCCATGATCACGAACTCGGTGGTGCCGATGCCGAAGGCGCCGGCGGTGAGGGCAAAGAGCGCAAGGGGAAGCGCGGGTTTCGGGGCAGCCATGGGGCGGGGTTCCGGGTGGCGAGGGCGGCATCCTGCGCCCTTGCATTCACCAGAAAAACCGCCAGTATCCGGAATC
Source organism: Arenimonas terrae (assembly GCF_006265115.1). GTDB lineage: Bacteria > Pseudomonadota > Gammaproteobacteria > Xanthomonadales > Xanthomonadaceae > Arenimonas > Arenimonas terrae. Next base: position 85,291 of record NZ_SMDR01000001.1, read on the forward strand.
AGTTTCAACGGAGCGTTGAAAATGGACCGCCTCGACGACCTCGCCTTGTTCCTGAAAGTGCTGGACCAGGGCTCGATCACCGCCGCCGCCCGCGCCCTGGACCTCAGCCCCGCCGTGGCCAGCCAGCGCCTGGCCCGCCTGGAAAAGGAACTGGGCGTGCGCCTGCTGCACCGGACCACCCGCCAGCTGCACCCCACGCCGGAAGGCCTGGCCCTGGCCGAACAGGGCCGCGGCCTGGTCGAAGACCTCGACGCCCTGGTCAGCGGCCTGCGCCAGGCCGGCACCGGCGTCGGCGGCACCCTGCGCGTGACCACCTCGGCCACCTTCGGCCGGCTTTACCTCTCGCCCCTGCTGCCGGAGTTCCTGGCCCTGCACCCCGCGGTCCGGGTCAGCGTGGACTTGAACGACCGCGTGGTGGACCTGGTGACGGCCGGCTTCGACCTGGCCATCCGCATCGGCGCCCTGGACGACTCGACGATGGTCGCCCGCAAGCTCGCGCCCAACCGCCGGGTGCTGGTGGCCTCGCCCGATTACCTGAAGCGCCGCGGCGCCCCGCAGGTGCCGGCCGACCTCGCCAGCCACGACTGCCTGCTGCTGACCGGCGCCCAGGGCCGCCAGGACGAATGGCGCCTGAGCGACGGCCAGGGCGGCGAAACCACCGTGCGCGTGCACGGCCGCATCGAAAGCAACTTCGGCGAACTCCTGCGCGACGCCGCCGTGGCCGGCATGGGCATCGCCCTGCATGCGACCTGGCATGTGGCCGAAGACTTGCGCGCCGGCCGTTTGGTCGAAGTGTTGCCCGACTACCCGTTGGCCACGACGGGAGTTTGGGCGGTGATGCCGCAGCGGCGGTTGGTGCCGCCGAGGGTTAGGGCGTTTGTGGAGTTTTTGGGGGAGAGGTTTGGTGAGAATCCAATTTGGGATAAAGGGCTGTAGTCAGGAGCTTGCGACGTCTGCATTCGACCTAGCGCAGGAGTTCCTGTCTTGTACGAACGTCGTGCCCGATCTCCAGCAGGCGGATGCGCTGGATGCGGTCGCGCTATCGCCGACGTCATCGTGTCCAGCTATATTTGGAAAGGTCCTGATCGCTGCGACGCACGTCAATCTCCGGCAAACTGCGGTTCCGACCGAGTTTGCCGCCCCGGTCTGTCCTCCGATTCGGTTTGTGATCCGATGAGCCTGATGAAGGGCTGCCCGCTCGATGCACCGGGCTCCCGACCCACGAACTCCTAGAGCCCACGATCCCATGGCACTGTTCCCTCTCCTCAAACATGTTCGAATCGAGAAGTACGGCCTGTATCCGGGGTTTGCGCGTGACGGCACGTTCGAGGTCACATTCCGCCCGGGCGTCACCCTGATTCTCGGTGCAAACGGGCTTGGGAAGACAACCTTGATGACACTGCTGTACCGCATGCTTGCCGGGACGCAGGAGCTCGGGCTGCCCGAAGGCGAGGTCGGCAACGCGCGTCTGGAGGCTTACGACCTTAGCGCTGTGCAGCGTAAGCAGTTTGCCAATCGGGTCAACGACGGGGCCGAGAACGCAACGTGCGAGCTGACCTTCGACCTAGGAACGACGACCTTCAGTGTCCGTCGCAAGCTCGCCAACCTTGCGCTCGATGGCTGGACGCTGGGCGGAACTGATCAGGCGCTTGATGAGCAGAAGTTGCGGGATACCGTCACCCATGCGGCCGGTCTAGGTACCTTCAGTGACTGGCTGCTTGTGCTACGCACCTTGGTGTTTTTCTTCGAAGACCGCCGCGCCCTTGTATGGGACAGTGGTGCGCAGCGGCAGCTGCTGCGTTGTCTGCTTCTGACGCCCACCCAAGCCGCGGACTGGACCAAGCAGGAGCGCTCGATCCTTTCGTTAGACTCTCGCCTTCGTAACCTCCAGGCCGCTTTTCGCAAGGAAGAGAAGATCCAGCGCAGGCAGGCGACTCAGATCGAGGATGAGCCTGGCGTGCGCGACGCGCTCGAAGTCGCCGAGCAGCGACGCCAGCGCCTGACGGATGAACGTGATGCGCTGACCGATCGCATCCGTGTGGCCGAGCGCAGTCGGCAAGAGGCGCGACTGTCCGCGCTTCGCGCTCAAGACGAGTATGACCGCGCACTACGCGAGCTTGAGCGCGCGCGCCTCCTCGCGATCGAGTCGCGTATGCCAAATGCCGATCAGTCTGTGCGCTTCATCTACGCGCGGCTGATGAGCGATAACCAGTGCCTCGTCTGTACAGCGACCGACGTTGCTGAAGTCCAGGCTCGTCTTGCGGAGGCGGTTGCGCAGCGCCACTGCGTGGTCTGCGATTCGGTGCTAGCTCCTGCAGTCGACGTGATCGAACTGAACGAGGAGCGCTTGCAGGAGCTGCAGCGCCGCGTTGAGCGTAGTGCTACCCAGCTTGTTGTCTCAGCTACAAATCGCGATGAAGCGCATGCGGCGTACTTGCGCGACAGCGAACAGCTGGCGCTGCGGGCGACGGAGATCGAGGACGCGCACCAACAAGTCGCAAACTTGGTCAACCAGCTGCCTCCGGACCAGTCGCGGAGAAAAGAGCTGGAAGATCGCTTCCAGACTTTGAATAACATGGTCACCGAGCTTCGCGCTCAACTTGAGACCGAGCGTGCAACCTTCAATGCGTCACTCGATTCCTTCCGGGCGACGATCCATCAGTCGGCCGCCCGAATAAAGGAGCATTTCGAGGCTGTATCCAGCGACTTCCTCTATGAGGAAAGTCGTCTGAGCTGGACGCCGGATCGGCGTCTAGTCGGCCAGACCGGTGGCGACACGTATGCCGAGTACCCCGCCTTCTCAGTCGAGTTGGGCGGAAGCGACTTCGTTGGCGTGCAGCGCCGCGCGAATCCCGCCTATGTCTCGGAGAGCCAGCGTGAGTTCATCGATCTTGCGTTCAGAATGGCACTGATAGAGGTCACGTCGCCTGACCATGTCGGCACGATCTGCATCGATGCGCCCGAATCCTCGCTCGATGCCATATTTGTCGACCGTGCGGCGACAGTGTTGGCGCGATTCGCGGACGGCACATCACCAAATCGCCTCGTCGTCACATCCAATCTCGGTGCTGGACCGCTCGTGCCGGAGCTGCTGCGCAAGGCCGCACCACCTGGCGAGCGCGCCAAGACACTAACGAATCTCTTTAAGGCTGGTCAGCCTACAAAGGCGATGGTGGATGGTGTCGTCGAGTACGAGCGCTACCTCGCCAAACTGATGATCGCGCTGGAGGAGCCGTGAGTACTTTTACGCCCGAGGAAACCCAGCTTGCGCAGGGCCATCGGGTGGTGGGCCTGCTCGACGCGCTAGCCCGTTCGGGCGTCGTTCCTTCGCCCGCGCGTGCACTGCACGAGCTGGCGTACCTCGCCAACGTGCTGTCCCCCGTGTTTGATCTGCAGCCCTTCGATGCCGCCTTGCTCAAGCGTAGCGCAGGACCGTACTATCCGGGCCTGCAAGCGGCGCTCGATCACCTGGTCGGTCGGGGGCTGGTGGACGCGCTAGATCTGACGTATGAGATCGACGATACCGATGGCCGCTACCGAGTGCATGCGCGCTATCGCTTACGCCGTTTGGCGGCCGATCCCGTTCTCGATGCTCTCCGCCAGTTTCGGCGCGATGAAACGCATTTTCTCAGCGAACTTGCGGCAGCTTATGCCGGACTTTCGGACGAGGCAATGGGCGTGGCGACTCAATGGGATGCGCGGTACGCCGACGCGGACGTCGATGTAAATGACGTGATCGATTTCGGTGAGTGGGCAAGTAGCGCGAAGAATTTTTCCCGCAATGCGGCGATGGCATTTGCGCCCGAACGCACGCTCATGCCGGCGGAAAGGCTCTACCTGTACCTGGACTACCTTGGACAGAAGGCGCAGGCCTATGGCTAACCTACTGGGGGCGTGGAGCGGTGAGGAGGCGGCGCTGGCGGCAGCGGAGGTCACGGGACGCGGCGGCGACGCGGACCTATCGGATGAGCAGCGCTTTCCGCGCGAGGTCGCGCAGCTCCTCGCGCGCCGTGAACGCCGTGATGACGCTGAGTTCGATCAGCCGGCTGCATTCGTACTTACGCCGGCGTCCGTGTTCGAGTCGCTTGATGCAGCATGGACTCGGAATCGGTTGCTCCGGACTGGCAACCGTCGGGTTACTGGTCAGATTCACGCGGTCTCGTCTACGCTGAGCGGATCAAGTTTCGGTGTGAACGATGGAGACGACGCGCTGTTCAAGGCGCTCGAAGTTCACGGATTGGCCGAGCTACCGACGATCATTTACACGCCAAAGCGTGGGTACTCTACGATCAGCGTATATGCACATGGCATCGCCAACGACGATGACTGCGAGACGTATGACATCGATGATGAGATGCCGAGCCGCGAGGCCATTATCGAAGCGATCGATCACGCCTATGAGCAGGAACTCATAACGCCTGACCAGATGAGAAAGGGTTCGCTCTGGGAGGATGCTTCGAAGTTCTGGGCTGTCAATGAGGCCGAGTTCCGTGTTCAGGATATCGTTCGCTTCGTTCTCCTTGGGCGATTCCTACGATGCCAAGTTCGCCCCGAGCAGCCCGGCAAAGAAGGACGAACCGATCTTGAAATCGTTAGTGAGCGCGGCATGGCTGCCGGACACGTCATTCATCACGCGGTATTGGAGATGAAAGTTCTTCGTGAGAGGGGCTCCACAGGTCGCAAGTATCCTGATCAGTTCATCCACGATCACGTTCGCGATGGGCTCGAGCAGGCCAACGCGTATGGGCTCAAGCGCAACATGCGTGAGAAGATCCTTTGCTGCTTCGACATGCGCGCGACTGATCTCGGGAACGACGCTGTCTTCGCTCATGTCGTCGATGACGCGGTGCGGCTCAATGTCGTGCTGAGTCGGTGGTTCCTCTACAACAGCTCGGATGCCTACCGCGCAGTGCTTGCCGCGGTTTAGCGACGAGTCATCACCACGAGGTCTTCGCTCAAGCCTGGTCGGCCGCTCTGCTGCGGAGAAACGCGCATTGAACGAAACGGGGTTGTATATTCGACGCCGAAGTCGGCAAGGGGTGCGAGTTCTTCGAGAATACGCGCAACCTGTACGTGCACTTGTGCGTACTGACTATCGCCTACGACGAACCACGCCTGTCCACCTTGCGGCAGTATGCGTGCGGAAGCGCGCAGAAGCGTCAGAAGGTCGGCGAAATAACCACCGACCATGGCCGGCAAGCGATGGTCCCACAGCTGCGACGCACTGCGGTGTAGTGCTTTCATTGTCCGGTTAAGTGTGGGCGTCGATGGGGCGGTGGCGAAGTCGCGTGAGACCTGCACATGGGAGGTCAGCGTGGACTGTCGGAGCGCTCGATTGTCCTGCGCTGAGCCAAGGTAGCCGAGCATCCACAACTCCAGGTTGTATACGTCGGTGTAATCGAAGGAATTGGGATAGGGCGGTGAGCAGACGATAAGGTCGACCGGGTCGAGTGTCTCAAACACGGCGCGACTGTCGCCACAGAGGACTGTCGCCTCGCGGATGGGGCGATCGGCGAACATGTCGATCTCACCGATCGCGTTCGCTGCGGCATCGGAGAACGCAGCTAGCACGATGCGCGGATCGACGGGCCGATTCTCCCAGTTGGCCCGATATCGGCGTCCCTTTCCGCTGACCGTTGCGTTGCTGAAGCTAGTTATCAACCCACCCAAGATGACACGGAAAAGGCGCGCGATGCTCGCGTCCTCCAATTGGGCGATGGCTGAGCGGAGACGCAGAACTTCCAGCGCGACCTCATGATCGAACAGCCAGCGTCCCTTGACACCGGGCTCGATGAAGGTGGCGGGCAGGGCATCGATCATCGTGCCGGCCCGGCTGCGCGAGCGTCGTGCCACGTCGCAGACGTGTGTCAGTGCAGAAATGAGAGCAGGCACATGGTAGGCAGTGACTTTGGCTTGGATCAGGTCGGCTAGGAACGGATTAACTTCAATCGTCGATGGTGTCACCCCTAGGAACTGTGCCGTAAGGGCGCTAGTTCCTGAACCTCCAAAGGGATCGGCCAAGCTCCGGACAGGGCGGGGTGACTCCCGAACGGCGCGAGCAATAAGCTCCGGATCGAACGCTTCCTTGAAGCGATGCCAGCGCTGGAAGGGCAGGTCGCTGGCGTTGGTCGACGCCATCACCGAGGAGCGCTTTCCCACCCAGTGCTCGAAAGATGCGCCCCCAGCAGGGCTCACGCGGCCGCGCAGGGGGACATGGCGAAAGCCGGTGGGCGACGAGACTGACTGCGGTCTTGTGGGCATGGCGACGCTCCGGACGTCGCGCCATCGTACACGATTGCTTTCGTGCCTATCGCACCGAATCGGCAAGAGTTGATCCGGGCTTCCAAGCATGCGGTAGGCCATGGGGGACAAGGCTAGGCATGTCTGGCGTTTTCAGGATTGCACTCGAGCGGGGCGACATATACCTAGGGGAAGGCGTCATCCGTGGCCTCGCTCGGTACTCGGGTCGGGTTGTGGGCTCGTTCGCGCAATGGGACGGTCGCGACCGGTTGTGACCAGCTGGTTCACCACGGGGGCTCGTTGGCGGATTTCATGGAACACATCGGGCCGCTGCCGCAGGTCGAGGCCGAGTGGTACGCCTATCTGCAGGCGATGGTCGGACCGTCCGGCCGCGTCACAACGTTATGACTTCCGCATCGTCCTCGGGCGGCGGCGGTGTTTCGCCCTCCGCTTCCACCGGCTTGCCGCCGACGTCGAGCGTATAGGTGAACTGCTGGTCGAAACGGCTGCGAGCGGCCCCTGCGGCGGTTTGCCGTGCCTCCACGACCAGGCGGTGCGTGCCCTTCGACAGCGGCGGCAGCAGCAGCCAGAGCCCGTCGGTGGACGCCGGGGCGTACAGGCCCGGCGGCACGTCGTCGTGGCCGGCGTCGGCGTAGGCGTCGAAGCAGTCGCGCGAGGCGCTGCGGACCGGGGCCAGCAGCGCGCCGTCGAGTTCCACGCGGTAAGTCAGCGGGCGCGAAGCCACTTCGCCGGCCGCGGTGCGCAGGGTCGCGCAGTCGCGGCGGCGTCCGGGCACCGAGTACTCCAGCGCGACGTGCACCGGCAGGAACAGGTGGCGGCCTTCGGGGACCGTGCAGCGGCGGTTGGCGGTGCCGGTGCCCGGTGTGCCGGCCAGGAACCACACGGTGCCGGTCTGGCCGACATGGCACTGCGCGCCGGTCGGGTCCTGCGTGGGGCGCATGCCGTCGCGCTGGCGATAGGCCCAGCGCCACCAGGCTTCCGCCAGTTCGGGATAGCCGCGGCCTTCGACCTTGGCGTCCAGCGGCAGCGCGGCGAACGTGGTGTCTGGCGTTGCCGATGTCCCCGCAGGTGCCGCAGGCGCGGCGACCGTCGCGGCGAGGGCCGCCGCCAGCATCGCCGCCGCGAAGGGCAGGGACGCGCTCATGGCCGGCGCGCCCGGCGTTTGGCCTCGGCCTCCGCTTCCTTGATCTGCTCCTGCAGCCGGCGGTGCGAATCGCGCAGGGCGCGCACCTGCATCAGCTGTTCGGCATCGTCCGGGTCCGCGGTCTGCTCGAACTTGTCGAACGCGTCCATCACCTCGCGATCGTCCGGGCTGAAGGTGCCGCCCTTGCGGTCGATGATCACCAGCGAGTTGTAGAACCAGCCCCAGCCATAGTCGGGGTATTCGGTGGTCAGCGTTTCGACGTAGCGGGCCGCACGTTTGGTCTGGTCCTTCATCACCAGCAGCGCCACCAGGTTCTTCAGCGCGGAGCGGCGCTGCTCGGGATCCCGCATCGCCTCCAGGTAGGCGGCTTCGGCTTCGTCCACCTTGCCCTGGGTCGCATACAGGCCGCCGAGCAGCCACTGGCCGTAGCTATTGGACGGGTCGATGTCGACGGCGCGCCGAGTCGCCAGCAGGGCCCACTCGACGTCTTGCGTCAGCTGCCAGATCAGGCGACCGCGCTGGCGCGCCGCGTAGCCGGAGCCGCCCGAAAGGCGCGATTCGCCGAGCAGGTACATCAGCGCCTCCCACTGGTTGCCGCCGTCCTGGGCGAGGATCGACAGCCCGGCGTCCCGGTAGGCGGCGATGTGGGTGGTCTTGAGGGTGGCGTCCTTCGCGACGGCCTCCGCCTGCGGCCATCGTTCCACGCGATAAAGCTCGTCGGAGAGGGTGAGCTGCGGCATCACCGCGACGATCGACGCCATCGGCCGCTCGTCGATATACGGCTTCACGGTATTGGCGAACTCCACCATCTGCTCGAAGCTGCCGCCCCAGCGGGGTTCCAGCGCGCCCATGAACTGGTGGCCCCAGGCGCGGCAGGCGGGCGCGAGCTTCTGCGCCTTCCTGACGGCGGCTTTCATGTCCTTGTCGCGCCCGCCGAGCGTGGCGACGTCGATGATGCCGGCGTGCGCTTCGGTCAGCCGGGGCTCCAGCTTGAGCGCGCGTTCGTAGTGTTCGATCGCGGCGTCGCCGTATTCATGCATGCGCTCGATGTTCTCGCGCGGCGTCTGCTGGATCCACTTCGTGCCACGGGCCTTGCCGGCCATGCTCCGGTTCCAGTGGCCGCGGGCCACCTGCGCGAAGGGGCTTTCGGGCGCGGCGTCGATCCAGGCCTGGGTCAGGCGGCCCGACTCGTCGCTGCCGTTGAAGTCGAAGAAGTGCGCATGCACGATCTCGGTGAAGTCGTCGCCGTCGGAATAGTGGCGTTCGAGGTCGGCCACCAGCCGGGCCTCGAGCGCGGCGATCGTGCCTTCGCTCAGGTGCTTGTCCAGCTCCGCCAGCGTCAGGCGCGGAGCGAAGTTGTATTCGCAGTGCGCCTGCACCAGGCCCTCGGGCCACTTCGCGCCCGGGATCGCCGGCCATTCCAGGCAGCGGGCCAGCGGATCGGACAGGAAGTCCGCCTTGCGCGCCTGCTCGAGATAGGTGCGCACCTCGGCCGGGGCGTTGCGGTAGGGCGACGGTGCGGGCGGGATCGGTGCGGGCGGGGCGCTCGCGAGCACGGAAGCCGGGACGACCCACAGGCCGGCGGCGAGAACGACGAAGCGCATGCATGACTTCCATTTCCCGCGGAGGGCGGGGCTGTTGGGAGTGTCCGACAAGGCGGCAGTGCGGACAAGCCTGTGCCCGCGACGAGGCTGCAGGCAATGCGGGTTGGGTTGCAGCGGAGGTCCAGGTTCGCGTCGGCCCGGTGGTTTGCCAAGGCAAATTGTGGATGGCGTCACGGAACGGGTTGGCCGATTGCGGCCGGCCTGCCGTTATGGGTGTTCCGGTAAAAAAACGATGCAATCAACAAGCCGAGCAGCACGCCCGAAACATGCCCGGGTTTCGGGTAGTAGACATGGACCAGATCGATCACGAAGGCCAGGCCGATCGAGAACCCGACCGCCCACCGCATGAACTTCGAGCGGTCGACGCCCGTCAGCATCAGCCAGAGCCCCGCGCCGGCGATTGCCATGATCGCCTGGGACGACCCGGTGCCGAGGTTCCAGGGGTATTCGACGGACAGCGTGCTGATCAGCATGGCGATCGAGCCGCCGACCAGCCAGAGCACGAACAGGCGGAGGGAGCCCACGTGGCGCTCGACCGCCGCGCCGACAAGAAGCAGGCAGAACACGTCGCCCACCATGTGGAGCTGTTTGACGTGGATGAGCTGGGCGGTGACCAGGCGCCAGAGTTCGAGGTCCCGGAGGTGGCCGAAGCGCAGGCCGTAGTGCTCGAGCTGCACGATCTTTACTTTGCCCAGCCAGGTTCCGCTGATTTCGATCGCCGCGTGCACGCTCAGGGCGACGGTGGCGGCGCAAAGCAGCAGCGTGCACCAGGGGAGGGGGCGGGATGTGGTCGCCGCCGGGGAGCGTTGCGGGTGGGGCATGATCATTTGCCTCGGCTGGGTCGCGAGAGGGCGTCGCCTTTCCCTGGCCCTCTGCCGCAGGGGAGAGGAAGGAATGGGGGCTCGGGCAGTGATCGTTGCGGGCGCTTGTGGCTTTTTGCGGGCGGCTTGTGTCTTTCCCGGGGTTGTCCGTCAGGTCCCGAGACTGAACCCGCTGGAGAACTGCCGCGCGGAACCGGTGAGCGGGTCGATGAAGGACAGCCTGCGGGCCAGCAGTTGCAAAGGCGCCGAGTAGTCGCCCGCCGCGCGATGTGTTACCGCCGGATACATCGGGTCGTTGAGGATCGGTGCGCCCAGCGCGGCCATGTGCACACGCAGCTGGTGCTTGCGGCCGGTGACCGGCGTCAGCGCGTAGCGCCAATACCCATCCCCGCGTTCGATGGCATCGATCCGGGTTTCGCTGTTCGCCGGCCCGTCGACTTCCTGCATGCGGAAGAAGGGCTCGCCCGTGTCGATCCGGCTTGCGCGGGTGCAGGGAAACCCGATATCCGGCAGCGCCGGCGCCAGCGCTTCATAGCTTTTCTCGATTCGCCGCTCCCGAAACAGGGCCTGGTAAGCCGAACGGGTCTGCGGATTTGCCGAGAACAGCACCAACCCCGCCGTCTCGCGATCGATCCGGTGCAGCGGCACCAGGTCTTCATTCCCCGTGCGCCGGATCAATCGCCCCAGCAGCGTTTCGTGCACATGCGCACCCGCCGGCATCACCGGCAGGAAGTGCGGCTTGTCCGCCACCAGCAGGTCGGCGTCGGCAAACAGCACGGTTTCCTCGAACGGGATTGGCGCTTCGTCAGGCACTTCGCGGTAGTAATGCACCTCGAGCCCGACGCGGTACGGCGTGTCCGGCGTCAGCCCGCGTCCGTCGCTGTCCACGACCCGGCCGCGCGCCATGCGGTCCAGCCACACCGTCCGCGGCACAGCCGGGAAATGCCCGCACAGGCCGTCGAGCACGGTCGCCCACGGGCCCGGCGGCAGCTGCAGCGTGCTGGCGGGCAGGCCATCGAGGGTGGGTGGGCGTTTGCGCATGGCGGCTCGCGCCGGCTCAGGGGGCTGACACGCGTTCGACGATCCACTCGACGATCGCCTCGAACCGTTCCTGGTCCAGCGCATGCCCGCGGTCCACGCGCAGTTCGGTGATGGAATCGCCGCCGACCTTGGCCACGACGGCATCCGCATCGCGCGAATACTTGTCCTGCGTGCCCGAAACGACCAGCGTCGGCCGCGGGCCGATGGCGGCCAGCACCTGGTGCGTGTCGAGCAGGCGGGCGAGTCCCGGCACGGACTCGAACAGGGTGAACCCGGTGCCTTCGCGGCGGCGCGTGTCGAAACTGCAGACCGAACCGCTGAGACAGGCGAAACGGCAGCGGGCATCCAGCGCCGCGTGGTAGAGCGCGGTGTACCCACCGTAGGAATGACCCGCGATGCCCACGCGGTGCGCCTCCACCCCGGTGACCGACAGCAGCACGCTCATCGCGCGCTGGGCATCATCCAGGACCTTGCGCATCAGCGTGTCGCCGTCGATCAGGCGGTAGCTCATGGCGTTGTAGTGCTGCAGCCAGTCGTAAAAGTCCGGCTCCACGCCGCGCACCGCGGCGCGCCGGTCCTCGAAGCTGATCGCGTCCGGGGCCAGCACCACCAGGCCGCGGCGGGCCAGCGCCGGCCCGAAGGCCTGGAAGGCATCGCCCACCAGCCCGGCCACTTCGCTCTTGCCGAAGTGGAACTCGCCGTTGTGCTGGTGGAAGACCACGACGCCGCCGATCGGGTCGCGACCCGTCGGCGTGAACAGGAAGGCCGGGATGACGTCACCCTCGAGCCCGCGGTATTCGATGCGCTCCCGGTCGTAGCCGTCGCCCGCCACGACCTCGCCGCGCGCGAAGGCCACCGGAACGGGGGCCGCAAGCCCCAGCTGCGCGCGTAGCGTCGTGGCGAGGTCGGTCATGGGGCGCCATGGTAGCCCGCCCACCGGCCCCGTGTTTCATTTCATGCGATAGGCACCGGTCAGGGTGACGCCGTAGATCGCGCCGTCCCGGCCGATGCGCCAGGCCGGGCCCTGCACGCCGTCGCGGCGCGGGTCGGGCACGATGCCCCAGCCGCCGTCGAAGAGCAGGTTCTTGCCGGGCAGCACGGTGCTCCACAGCTGCGTGCCGGTCTGCCCGTCGAAGCCCTGCAGGCGGTAGTCGAAGTTGCCGGCTTCGCGGCCGGGGATCGGCAGGCGCTCGGAGGCATAGAACGCGCCGCCCGACGAGGCCAGCAACTGCGTGTCCTTGCCGGCGGGCCGGCGCCAGGCCAGCGCGCCGTCGCCCAGGCGGAAACCCCACAGCTCGCGTGCACCGCCGCGGTCGACTTCGGCCACCAGGGTGTCGCCGGCCGCGACGTAATTGACGATGGCCGTGCCCGGCACGGGCTTCGTGGTCCATGCGACCGCGCCGCTGCGCGGATCGAAGGCGCGCAGCGCGTCGCCATCGGGCTTGCGGCCCTCGCTGACCGCGCCCAGCAAACCCTGCACGCGGATGACGGCCTTGCCGCCGGCCACCATCGGCGTGCCGTCGTCCGAACGCCAGGCGCCCTCGGCCTTCGGCTGCTGCGTGTGCCGCCACAGCGTCCGTCCGGTCGCGGTGTCGATGGCGTGCAGCTGGCGCGTCGGCGGATCCGGCTGGTCCTTGCTGCGCGCGGTCACGAACAGCACGCCACCGGCCATCGCCGTCGGGCTGAAGGTGGGCTGGTAGTGCGAGTCGTACTTGTCCATCGCCAGGCGGAACTCGCGATTGCGCCACCGCACCTCGCCCAGGTCCGCGCTGAAGCCGATCACGTTGCTGACGCCGTCGTTGAAGGACTGGTTGACGCCGGTAAACACGCCGCCCAGCCCGCGCAGGGTGACGTTCGCCGCCGGCTTGAGCGAGCCGGCAAGGCGGCCGGCCTTCACGTCGACCACGTAGTAGTCGGTCGGTCCGCCGTCGTCGCGCGGGTAGATCATCAGCACCTTGCCGGACTGCATTTCGTGGAAGGCGATGTTGCCGGTCGAGCCGCGCCGGTTGCCGACGGCGCAGATCTCGCCGATGCGCCAGACGGTCTTGCCGGTCCTCGTATCCAGCGCCGACAGGCCGGCATTGCCGTCGTTGTTGCAGCTGCCGGTCAGCATCAGCTCGCCGACCAGGAAGGGCGACCAGGCGCCCCACCAGCCCGGCGTCGTCTCCCAGGTCTTGCTGGGCGCGGCGAGGATCGGCGGCGCGGGGAACTCGCGGTTGTTGCAGCTGCTGCCGTAGACGCTGCCCATCGTCGCGCTGTCGGCGCAGCTGGCGCGTGGCGCCGCGCTGCGCAGCCGCTGCAGCGCCGCGTCGCGTGAGGCGGGCGAATCGTCGGCGAGCGCCGCGCCGCTGGCATCCGCGGGATGGATGGTCAGGGCGAGGGCCCACGCCAGGCAGAACGAGAAGGCGAGGGGCGTGCCCGGGAGGGAAGGACGGCGGCGCATGGCGATTCTCCGGTGGAAATTCGGCCGCCCGCTGGCAGCCACACCGGGGTTATCGCGGAACAGCGGCCCCGGCCTTCACTCCCCGCGATGCGGGGACCGGCCGGTGCCGGGGCCTAGGGCAGGTAGGTGACCTTGGCCACCAGCGTCCAGCGCCCGTGCGTGCGCACCAGGTTCAGCTGGTCCTGGAACTCGCGGCCGCGGTAGCGCAGCGTGAAGCTGGCGGTGCAAAGCGTGTCGCTGGTGCAGAGCACGCGCAGCCCGGACAGCGTCGCCTGCGGGTCGGGCTGTCGGGTCCAGCCGGGCAGGCGGGTGGCCAGCGGCGTCACCGACAGCGGCGCCGGGTCGCTGGCGATGTGCAGTACATGCACGCCGTTGTCGGCGAACAGGTCGGCCATGGCCTGGTGATTGCCGTCGCGGAATCCCGCGAGGTACTGATCGGCCACCACGGCGGCGACTTCGGCTTCGGGCGTGGTGGCGGCTTCGGCGCCCAGCTCGCGCATCGCCGCCATCGCGTTGGCGTTGCGCGGCGCGATCCGCAGCGACTGCCGGAACTCCGCAATCGCGCCGGGCTTGTCGCCGGCCCGCAGCCAGAACGTGCCCACCACGTTGTGCACCGCCATGCCCGGCGCCAGGTGCGGGCGCGCGGCGGTGAGCAGGGCCCGGGCCTCGTCGCCCCGGCCGGCATCGAGCAGGCGCTGCGCGTCGGCGACCACGACGAAGGCGTTGAGCGTGGCGCGGCCGTCGCCAGGCATGCCTTTCAGGGCCTGCGCCAGCGCGGTAATGTCGTCACCGGCGATCTGCGCTTCGTAGCGGTCGACGAGGGCATGGCGCGGCGCTTCGGCTTGCCGGTAGGCCTGCACCAGGTGGTCGAGCTGCTCCACGGGCAGCCACTGGCCCTGGCTCATCACGCCGGCCACCGACGCCAACGCACCCACGTCCTGCAGCGGGTTGCGCTCGAGCAGGACCAGGTTGGCGACGGCGCCCGGCGTGACCACGCCCAGGCGTGTGGAGCCGGAGGCGGGACTCTTTTCGGTCAGGAATGCGCCGGCGTTGAAGGTGGCGGTGCGCAGCGCTTCGTAATTGCCCAGGCCGGCGCGGCGGAGTTCGGCGAACTCGTGGTGCACGCAGGCACCCGGCAGGCAGGTGGTCGGGGTGTCGGTGCCGAACACCAGCGGCACGCCGGCGCGGTGCATGCGCGCCACCAGGTCGCGCTGCCGGGTCAGCTGCGCGGCCACCGCCGCGGCGAAGGCCGCCGGGGTCGACCGGTTCGCATAGCCGTTGTTGCGCCGGTGCCGGCCCTGGTAGATCGGCGCGGGCAGCAGGGCGGCCTCGGGGCCACGCAGCGACGTGTCGGTCATCGTCACCTGCGCGCCGATCTGCTCGACGACCGCGAGGGTCGGCGACACCGTCGTGCCGTGCCGGCGCAGCGCCGAGATCGCCGCGTCGATCTCGGCGTCCGTCGCTTCGGCGGGAAGCAACTGGGCGAATTCCTCGCTGTGCGCCACCAGGTCGATCGATGGCAGCGACTGCTCCAGCGGCACGCCGGCGGGCAGATGGCCGACCACCGCCATGCCCTTGCCCCGGGCCTGCGCCGCCAACGCTTCCAGCACCGGCGCGGGCATCGAGGTATAGCTCTTGAGCATCGACGCTCCCGCGGCGCGGGCATGGCCGACCACCACCGGCGCATCCTCGGGCGAGGCGACCACGTACCCGCCGGGCCCGGCCTTGCCGTGCAGGGTGTCGGTGGTGGCGATCACCTGCAGCGGCGCGGCGTCCGGCACGGGGCCGGCGGTCCACTCCAGCGGCTCGCCGCCAGCCGCCAGGATCGTCGTGATGCCGTGGCGCAGGTAGAGCGGGTACTCGGCGGGCGAAACCGGATGGGTATGCAGGTCGATCAGCCCGGGCATCAGGTAACGGCCGGTGCCGTCGATCACCGTGTCGCCGTCGGCGATCGGGCCGCCCGTGTCGCGCAGTGCGACGATGCGGCCATCGCGCACCACCACGTCCTGGCCGGGCAGGGCGGCCTCGCGGTCCATCGGCAGCACGGTCACGTTGCGGAAGACGAGGGCGCTCGCGGCGGCCGGAGCCAGCGCGGCGACGAGCAGCAGAGCAAGGCAGGTGGCGCGCCGGAAGGCGGGCGGGGGCGTCGGGCGCATGGCGGATCCCTGGATGGACTGGCGCGAATCTAGCGCCCGGGCGCGGTCGCTGGCTTGGACGTTTCCCGGTTATCCCCATCCCTTACGGCACATCCGGAGCACGGGCCGGGCGTGGCCATACTGCAGCCGTCCGCAGGCCGCGGAACCCGCGTCGGCCCGGCGCCCCGAACGAGACCCCTGCCGTGGACCGCGATCCCCCGTCCCGCGCCGCGACCGATGACCGGTCGTCACCGCCGCCCGGCGGGCCGAATGGCCGCCGCGACGTCGTACGGATTTTTCCGGGCGCGGTCCTGCATCGCACCAGCGACCCGGGCGGCCGATGCGTGCCGGAACACGCGCACGACTGGCCCCTGCTTTCGCTGTTCATCGCCGGCGGTTACCGCAACTTCGTCGACGAAGGGGCCCTGGCCATCGCCGGTCCCTCGGCCGTGTTCTATCGCCGCGGCGACGCGCATGCCAACCAGGTCGGCCGCTTCGGGCACGAACAGCTGGAGATCGAATTCGATCCGGCCTGGCTGGGCGCCGGCGCATTGGCGCAGTTGGACCGGCCGGTGCGGCGGATCGGCGGCGCGGTCGCGCTGGCCTCGCGCCGCTTGCTGAAGTTGTGCCAGGACCCCGCGGCCACGGAGCGCGGGATCGCGCAGGCGCTGCGCAGTTTCCTGGCGCACATGGCCACTGCCGATGCCGGGCCTGCGGCGCCTGCCTGGCTGGTGCAGGTCGAAAGCCTGCTGGGCACGACGCCGAGGCCGCTGGCCAACGCCGAACTGGCCGACCGGCTCGGCCTGAGCCCGCCCTGGCTGACGGAGGCCTACCGCGCCCACGCCGGCGAAGGCCTGGCCGAAGCCGACCGCCGCCACCGCGCGCAGCAGGCCGTGCACCTGCTGCGCACGACGGCCGTGCCGGTGGCGCAGATCGCGGCAGCCACCGGCTTCTGCGACCAGAGCCACCTGGCGCGGGTGGTGAAGCGACTCTACGGTTGCCCACCGACGCGTCTGGACCCCGCCCACCGCCAGGAATGAAGGCTTTCGCCCCGGCATCGCGATAACCCCCTGTGAGGCCGCCCCCCGCGGCCCTGTGTTCACAGGAGAACCGCCATGTCCCCGTCGCTGCACCGCTCCCGCATCGCGCCTTTCGCCCTGGCGCTGGCCATCACCGCAGCGCTGGGGTCGCCCGCCGGCAACGCCGCGGCGCAGACGCCGCCCACCCAGGTCTGGATCGACGTGGCGACCCACCACCACGTCAACGAACCCGACCTGGGCGGCATGGGCCGGTTCGCGCAGCGCATGATGGACCGCGACGCATCGAAGCCGAAGTACCCGACCACCGAACATCCCGGCGGCACCGGCCGTTACCTCGACGTCGCCGTGCACAACCGGCTGCGCCCGGGCGTGCAGGTCGAGGACGCGATCCCGGCCGGCCTGGGGCTGGGCGGCACCCTGGTGCTGATGCCGCCGCCGCCGGTGGGTCCGTCGCAGCCCGGCCAGCAGGGCGACGAGGCGCCCGATGTCGAATTCACCGTGCACGAATACTGGGGCTGCGGTGCGGCGGTGCGCGGCGGCCAGCCGCGGGTCACCACGTTCCGCCTGAAGGCCGGCGAGGCCACGATGACCGGCGCGGGCGTCTCGACCGGCCAGTTCGCGCCCGATGGCGACATCCAGCCGGGCCCGGCGCACGTGCTGTGGCCGAACAAGTTCCAGAGCACGCGCGTGCCCGAAAGCGCGAGCGTGGTCGGCGCGCACCGTTTCACCGGCCAGGGCGTGCCGGCCTCGCTGAAGTTCGACCTGGACCGCAACGCCGACTTCATGCCCGAGATCGCGCTCACCGGCCAGGGCGACATCGAAGCGCCGATCGAGCTGCGCTGGTCGCCGGTGGAGCGCGCCCAGGCGTATTTCCTGCAGGCCGCGCAGATGAAGACGCCGGTCAAGCAGGGCATGAACAAGTTCGACGTGGTGGTCTGGAGCAGCGCCGAGGTGGGCGGGGCGGGCCAGACGCTGGTCGACTACCTCGGCGCGCCCCAGATCAGCCGCTGGCTGAAGCAGCGCGTGCTGCTGCCGGCCAGCGCCACCAGCTGCACGGTGCCGCAGGGCATCTTCGCCGACGACAGCGGCGTGGCGAACGTCGCGGTGCTCAACATGGCGGCCTACGGACCGGAGACGCACCTGGCGTATCCGCCGCGGCCGACCGATGCCCGGAAGCTGGCGGCGTGGAAGCCCGAGTGGAGCGTGCGCGTGCGCACCAAGTCCACCGCCAGCCTGGTGCTGGGCCTGGAAGAAGCGGGCGCCCAGGACAACCCGAAGGAAGGCCGCGGCCGGCGCCTGCTGCGCGGCCTGTTCAAGCGCGGAACCTGAGCCGCCGGCGTCGTTCCGTCGCAACGGTTTCCGGCGCGAAAGCACCCCGCCCACACAAGAGAAACGCCATGCACGCACGTCCTCTCCTCATCGCTTCCGCCATCGCCTTCCTGGTCGGGGCCTGTTCGCCGGCGCCCGAGGGCGGGCAGGGCGCGTCCACCGATGCGTCCGTCGCGACGCCGGTGGAACCGGCCGCAAGCTCGCGCGCCATCCGCCAGGAAGACATCGACCACTTGAACGCCGAAGGCCCGCTGCCGAACGCACGCGCGGCGTCGGCGCTGGAGTTCTGGCTGCACTACAAGCTGATGAAGGCCACCGGCATGGAGGACGCGCTGGGTGGCGAGGAACAGGCGATCGCCGCGATGGCGGCGGTCAGCCTGGCCTTCGAGCGCTCGTCGCTGGCCGCGCAGGCCGAACTGCCGCGCATGGTGCCCATGTTCGACGGTACCGGCATGGACGCGGGCGTGTTGGGCGTCGGCTACGGCCTGGTCGGCGGGGCGATGGCCGGCGGCGTGCTCAACGGCAGCCTGACCCCGGACCAGGTGGCGCAGGCGATCAAGGACGGGCCGATCAAGCTCGACGGCAAGGATGGCTCGGCCGAGCTGGGCATCACCCAGGACGGCCTGGACACGACGATGGAGCAAAACGTCAACGCGAACGGCGTCACCGGCAAGGTGCGCACGAAGATCCACCTCGACAGCTGCCCGGACCCGCAGGGCAAGCTGGTGGTCACCATCGAAACCGAATCGAACATGCAGGCCGGCGGCGCCAGCGGCTCGGTCAAGGCGAAGTTCACCTACCAGCGCTGGCTCGATGACGACGCGCACCTGGTCGACGGCGACGACGGTTCCGCCGAGGACATCCACGTCAACATCTCGGGCACCGGCGCCCGCGGCAAACCGCTGTCGGTGGACCTGACGCAAAGCTCGCCGCGCGGAGCGGCGACCGCCACCGCCCATGTCAGCGAAACCGGGCACAGCTTCTTCCGTCCCGACGAGTCCAAGCACACCCAGAAGCTGCTCGACGACACCGTCAAGTCGATGCGGCTGATTGCCGAGATGATGCTCCAGGGCGCCTTCACCGGCGGCAAGGCGCCCTGGGAATCCGGGCGCTGCGTGGACCTGCAGGTGCGCAGCACCCCGGAGAAGCGCAAGGGCGCCCAGCCCGATACCCGATACACCGTATTCGCCGAACCGCGCGCGAAGAAGGACGGCATGCCCACCGGCGGCACCGTCCGGGCGACGTTGAACGGTCCGACTTCGCTGAGCCCGCAGGACAAGGTCCGCGCCGATGCGCAGTTCGACTACATGAATCCCGGCCAGAAGGACCAGCAGGCGAGCATCACCTTCGAGGCGCGAAGCCGGCGCGGTGTCGGCCGGGCCACGCTGGATTTCGACACCAAGAAGAGTGGCTACCGCATCGTCGCCAGCGGCGATGGCGCCTGCTCGGAGCCGATCACCGTCTGCGACGTCAGCAAATCCTTCACCAATACCGTCTGCGGCGGCCAGGTGACCTGGACCCACAACCCGACCAGCGACCGCGGCGGCGAATTCACCTTCCACTGGAAAGGCGGCAAGGGCTTCGCCGACGCCAAGGGCAGCTATGTGCTGCACGGCCCGGAAGAGGAGATGACCGCGATCTACACCATGGGAAAGATCTGCGGCCAGGCGGCGGGCATGACGGCCTGCACTGCGCCGCGCACCTTCGGGTCCTTCATCTGGACCCAGATCGACGACTGCAAGGAGTGAATCCATGGGCCGCACAGGAAAGGACCTCGCCCTGGACGTCCGTCGATCCGCCTTCGCCATCGCCTGGTGCGTCCTGTTCGTCTGCTCCGGCCCCGCCGGTGCGGAGAGTTTCGGCGACCTGTTCAAGCGCGCGGTCCGTGAGGCCGTGGCGGAGGCCGAGCGGGATGCCCGGGACGGTTCGCGCGATGCCGGCAAGCGCGCGGACGAGGCCGCGCCCCGCGTCGACGATGCCGGCCCCGAAGGCCCTGCGCTGCCGATCCCCGCGTCGAAGCTGCCGATGGCGGCCGCGGCGTCCTGGGGTACGGTGGTCGTCAACGCCGACGGCTCCGTCACGGCCTGGCCGGACGAGGCCGACGGCCGGCCCGTGCAGATCGCGCTGCCAAGCCGTGCGGTGGCCGCCGCGGTGAACCAGTACGCCGCCTTCCTGCTGCTGGACGACGGCACCGTGATGGCGATGGGCAAGAACAACTACCGCACGCTCGGCCGCGAAGGCGAGGGCAGCGCGACGCCGCGGCCGGTGCCAGGCCTGCGCGGCATCGTCCAGGTCGCCGCCACCTACGGCCACGCGCTGGCGCTGCGCCGCGACGGTGCGGTGTTCGCCTGGGGCGAAGAGGTCACCGGCCTGCGCGGCGTGCTTCGCGAAGGCAATGCGCCGGTGACGCGGGTGCCGGGGCTGCCGCCGATCGTGCAGGTGGCGACGGCCGCGCGGCACAGCCTGGCGCTGGGCCAGGACGGGCGGGTCTACGCCTGGGGCAACAACGCGCACGGCGAACTGGGCAATGGCAGCGCCGGCGAACCCAGGACCGCCGCGGCGGTGCCCGGGCTGGAGGGCGTGGTCGCGATCGCCGCGGGCCTGCAGACCTCGCTGGCGCTGAAATCCGACGGCAGCGTCTGGGCCTGGGGCTCGAACCAGAGCGCGATGATGGGCAACGGCCGCCGCGGCGAAAGCAGTGGCCACGACCTCGCCCTCTCGCCGGTGCCGGTGAAGGGCGTGAGCGGCGTGCAGCAGATCGTCGCCGGCGAAGGTTTCGTGCTGGCGCGCTCCGGCGACGGCACGGTGCGCGCCTGGGGCTTCGACGGTTACGGCCAGGTGGGCGTGGGCACCGCCGGCGGTTACCACCTGACGCCCCAGCGCATCCCGACCCTGTCGAACGTGGTGAACGTCAATGCCGGCGGTTACCGCGTCTTCGCCACCACCGCCGACGGCCGGCTCTGGCACTGGGGCACCGCGATCCCGGTGGCGCCTGGCCGCCGGCCGAACGTGAAGTCGCCTGCCGTCCTCCAGCGCTGATCCCGCCGGACGCAGTCAGTCCCCTCCCTCGACGGATGAAGCCATGAAACGCATCGCAGCCCTTTCGCTCCTCCTCCTGCTGTCCGCCGGCGCAAGCCAGGCGGCGACCGCACTGCGGTTCACGCCGCCGCCCGGCGACGCCTCGCTGAAGGAGTTCGCCGACAAGCTGGGCAACAACGCGTCCGAACGCGAGCAGATGCTGCAGGCGATCACCACGGCGAAGACCGAAATCTTCGAACAGCGCTACGCAGCGAAGGGCTGGAAGAACAACGTCGCCGGGGCCTACACCTTCTTCGTCAGCGGCGTGAGCTATGTCTGGACTGGCAAGGTCCCGGATGGCGCCGCGGAGGACCGGTTGTTCGCGCAGATGGGCGAGACGCTGGCGCCGGACCTGGCCGGTGTTTCCGACCGGGAGAAGGCCACGCTGTACAACACGCTGATCGCCAGTATCAGCCTGCCGCTGTTGCTGTACATCGACGCTGAGCAGACCGGAAACCAGGCGCAGATCGAACAGGCGCGCACCCTGGCCGCCCAGTACAGCCGCGAGATTCTGAAGATGGAGCCGGAGCAGGTTGGCAGGCTGCTGCCAGCGGCGCCGCCGGCCGGCCCGCCGGCGACTGCAGCGGCCGTCGCTCCGGCCACCGTCTCGAGTGCGCCCGCGGCCAGCGGCGCGGGGCAGTTGGACGGTCGCTGGCAGTGCGTGGTGTCGTCCGTGCGTTACGTGCCCGGCGCCGGCGGGTCGTCGATGATGATGGTCGATTCGATCCCCAGCATCAGTTTCGACATCGCGGGCAACCGTTACCGCACCAGCGCGGGTGGCGGCACGCTGTCGGTGGTGGGCCACGAGCTGCGGTTCTCCGGCGACGACATGGGGAACATGGTCGCCAAACTCGACGGTAGCACCCTGGTATTCGACAGCGTCACCCGCTGCGATCGGCGTTGAACCACGCAACCCCTGGAGCGAACCATGAAATACCTCATTGCCCTGACGATCCTCCTCTGGATGCCGACCGCCGCGGAGGCCGCGCTGCGGTTCACGCCGCCGCCCGGCGACACTTCGCTGCAGGACTTCGCCGACAAGCTGGGCAAGACCCCGCAGGAACGGCAGCAGCTGGGCGAGGCCTTCGCCACGGTGAAGGCCGAACTGTTCGAGCAGCCGAATGCGTCCCGCGGCTGGAAGAACAACATCGCCGGTGCCTACACTTTCTTCGTCAGCAGCATCAGCACGGTCTGGACCGGCGACGCGCCCGATCCCGCCGCCCAGGACCAGCTGTTCGCCAAACTGGGCACGGCGCTGGCGCCGGACCTGGCCGGCGTGCCGGACCGCGACAAGGCCGAGCTTTACAGCACCCTGATCGGCGGTGCCAGCCTGCCGCTGCTGCTGTTCATCGACGGCAGCGAAAAAAAGAACCCGGCCCAGATCGAGCAGGCCCGTGCCCTGGCCGCGCAGTACAGCCGCGAGCTGATGAAGATGGAGCCGGACGAGGTGCGCCAGCTGCTGCAGCCGGCCTCGGCCAGCGGCGCGGTGGC
This sequence comes from Arenimonas terrae, assembly GCF_006265115.1. Classification (GTDB taxonomy): domain Bacteria; phylum Pseudomonadota; class Gammaproteobacteria; order Xanthomonadales; family Xanthomonadaceae; genus Arenimonas; species Arenimonas terrae. The sequence goes on from NZ_SMDR01000001.1 coordinate 107,678, forward strand.
GGCGACGACGGCGCCGACCGTGGTATCGGACGCCTCCGGCGTCGACGGCCGTTACGAATGCCAGATGGCCCAGCTCTCGCACGGCGCCGGCGCGAACTTCAGCTTCCAGTACCAGCCGACCGGCATGTGGTTCGCCATCCAGGGCGGCCGCTACACCAGCAGCAGCGCCGGCGGCACGGTGCAGGCGGGCGGCGACGTGGTGAGCTTCCACGGCGGCAGCTATGACGGTTGGCGCGGCGCGCGCCGCGGCAATGCCATCGTGTTCCGCAAGAACCAGGGCGACCCGGCACCGGGCGAATCGATCCGCGTGGGCGACCTGCGCTGCGGCCGCCGCAGCGGCTGAGCCGCTGCGGGCCGGACCGTCACACCCCGAGTTGCGTGGCCAGCCTCTCGGCGGCGGCGCGGTGCAGTTCCTGCGGCAGCACCGCCTCGCGCAGCACCGGCAGGGCCTGCTGCAGCAAGGCCTGCGCTTCGTCGCGTTTGCCGGCGGCGGCGAGGATGCCGGCCAGCTCCGCCTGCGCGATCGCGGTGTCGGTGCCACCGGACGCGGACAGCCGCGCCAGCGCTTCGCGTTGCGCGGTTTCCGCGGCGGCCAGGTTGCCGCGGACCCGCGAGAACTCGGCCTCGGCGCGCAGCGCGTGGGCGAAGACCGGATGGGCCGCCGGCGCCAGTTTGCCCAGCCGCGTGCGGGCTTCCTCCAGCACCTGCGACCCGTGTCCGGCATCGCCCATGCGCTTGGCCAGCACCACCTGCTGCCAGACGATGAACGCGTAGCTGAACGAGTCCGCGCCTTCGTCCGCCAGCGCCTTCGCGCGCAGGCGGTCGAAAATGGCGCCGGCTTCGGCGTAGCGACCGGCCTGGCCCAGTCCGCGCGCGTAGTTGCGCTCCAGCCCCCAGCGCATCGCCGCCGCCTCGCCGGAATCCCCGGCTTCCTCCAGGCGCACCAGGCTGCGTTCGAACAGCTCGACCGCCTTCGGGTAGTCGCCCGCGCTTTCATAGACCGAAGCGAGGTTGCTCAGGTTGATGGCCGCGTCCAGCGGCGTGCCGCGGGCTTCGGCGGCCAGGACGTCGGCGTGCTCCAGCGCCGCCAGCGATTCGCGGTAGCGGCCCAGGTTGTTCAGCGCGGTGCCCAGTGCGCCGTACAGCAGGCTGGTGGTGGTGCCGCGCGAGCCGACCGCCTTTTCCTGCAGCGCGATGGCCTCGCGGATCGTGCTTTCCGCCGCCGCAAAGTCGCCGTTGTGGCCCAGCGCCTCGCCCTTGTTGCGCAGCAGGCTGACGCGCAGCAGCGAATCCGGCGCAACGCCCCGGGCGTCGGCGAAGGCCAGGCCTTCGTCCAGGACCTGCAGGGCGCGCGTGTACTCGCCGGTGAGGTTCAACAGGCCGCCCAGCAGCTGGTAGGCCTCGATGACGTCGTCGCGCGGTGACGAGGGCAGCGGTTTCGCCAGCGCGATCGCCTCCTGCCAGTGCTTTTCGGCCACGGGGTAGTCGGCCATCGCGGAGTGGCCCGATCCCAGCACGACCAGGGCCTTCACCTGCGCGGCGGCATCGTCGGCCGCACCGTGCCGGTACCACGCGGCGGCGCGTTCGGCGGCGGCCAGGCTTTCCTCGCCGCGCTCCAGGCCGTGCAGCACGCCCGAGTAGGTGGCCATTTCCCGGGCCAGGCTTTCGGCGTCCTCGCGGCTGCGCGGCTCCACCCCCTCGAAACCGTCGGCGAACAGCGCGGCCGCGGTCTTCAGGTCGCCCAGCGAGTGGTAGAGCTCGCCGAGCAGGCGCTGCACCGGTTGTTTCACCTGCGGGTCGACCGTGCCGCTCTGGTCGAGCGTGGCGCGGGCATGGTCGAGCAGCTCGCGCACGCTGACGTCGGTATCCAGCGCGTTTTCCGGCGCCGCCGCGGCCAGCGTGTTGGTCAGGAACTGCAGGGACGCACGGGCCGCCAGGGCCTGCCGCTGCGCCTCGTTGCGCTGCTGTTCGGCGATCGCCGCCTGTGCGCGCGCCTCGCGCGCCTGCCAGAGCGCCACCGCGCTGCCCGCCAGCACGGCAAGCAGCACCGCGGCGGCGGCGGCGGCGGGCCCGCGGTTGCGGCGCAGCCACAGGCGTGCGGCCGTCGCGCGCGACGGCGCTTCGATGCGCAGCGGGCGGTGCTGCAGCCAGCGCTGCAGGTCGTCGGCCAGGGCATCGGCGCTGGCGTAGCGCTGGGCCGGATCCCGGCGCAGGCAGCCCTGCACGACATTCGACAGGGCGCCGCGCAGTTCCCTGGCGAGCGCGGCCGGGCTCATGCCGTCGCGCAGTGCCGCCGTGCCCGGGTCGGCCAGCGCGGCGGCGCGGGTCAGCGGCTCCGGCTCGCGTTCGAGCAGCTGCAGCTGCCGGGGCAGGGGCGTATCGCAGCCCAGCCCGAAGGGATGCGCGCCCGACAGCAGCCGGTGCAGCACGATGCCCAGCTGCCAGAGGTCGGTGGCTGTGGTGATCGGGCCCGCGTGCAGCTGCTCCGGGCTGGCGTATTCGAAGGTCAGCGCGCGGTCGTTGGTGGCGGTCGCGTCGGCGCCATCGAGCGGCTTGGCGATGCCGAAGTCGAGCAGCTTCACCTGGCCCTGGGCATCCACCAGCAGATTGGAGGGTTTCAGGTCGCGGTGCACGACCAGGTTGCGGTGGGCGTGGTTCACCGCGTCCAGCACTTGCCCGAACAGGGCGATGCGTTCGCGCAGGCCCAGGCGGCGCGCGTCGCACCAGGCGTCGATGGGCTGGCCGTCGACGTATTCCATGACGAAGTAGGGGTCGCCGTCGGCCGTGAAGCCGCCGTCGAGCAGGGTGGCGATGTGCGGGTGCTGCAGCTGGGCCAGAAGCTGGCGCTCGCGCAGGAAGCGTTCGCGCGCGGCCGGCGAGTCCGCCGCGCGGCGGATCAGCTTCAGGGCCGCGCGCTGCGTGTAGGCGCCGTCGTCGCGCTGCACGGCATAGACCGTGCCCATGCCGCCGCGGCCGAGTTCGCCGGTGATGCGCCAGGGGCCGATGGTCCGGCCGGTCTGCGCGGTGGGCGGCTCGGCGGCGGCATCGCCGCCCAGCGCGTCGCTCCATTGGGCGGCATTGCCGGAGAACGGTTCGTCCGCGCGTCCGTCGGCGGCCAGCATGGCCTCGACCAGGGCCCGCAGGCCGCTGTCGCCACCGCAGAGCCCATCGAGTGTCGCGGCCCGCTGCGCCGGCGGCAGGTCGACCACCTGCTCGAAGATTCGCATCGCCTGCGGACTGCGGTCGGTGCTCATGCGCGCTCGCTCTGGAATCGGAAGTCAGTCGCCCAGCTTGGCCGCCAGCCAGGCGCGGGTGCGGCGCCAGTCGCGCTGCACGGTGGTGAGGCTGATGTCGAGCAGGCCGGCGATTTGTGGTTCGTCGTAGCCACCGAAATAACGCAATTCGACGATCTGCGCGGCCCGCGGGTCGAAGCCCTGCAGTTCTTCCAGCAGCGCGTGCAGGGCCAGCACCTCGACCTCGGCCTGCGGCTGGGCGATGCCGCTGGCGGTGAGGGTGAGCGCCTGCTCGCCGCCGCCGCGCTTGGCGGCCTGCACCTGGCGGGCATGGTCGACCAGGATGTGGCGCATGGCGTGGGTGGACAGGGCCATCAGGTGATTGCGGTCGGCCGGAGCGAGCTCGGCATTGCCGGCGAGCTTGAGCCAGGCCTCGTGCACCAGGGCCGTGGTCTGCAGGGCGTGGCGCTGGCCGCGCAGCTGTTTGTGCGCGGCCTGTTTGAGCTGTTCGTAGACGGCCGCGTAGGCGGCATCGCGGGCCGCGGCGTCGCCGGCGCGGCCGCGCGCCAGCCATTCGGTCACGGGAGCCCGCCCCGGTTCCTCCGCCATTCCTGCCCCCGGCCGCGCGGTCCCGCCCGCGCTTCGGGCGCAAGTCTGGCACAGCCGGGCAGGGCGGGCGCAGTGGTCCGCTTTCCGCCGCGCAGGACGGGTGGCGGTTCTTCGTGCTCCGGCGCGACGGGCTCGCCAAGCGCATGGCTCCGCCGACCCATCGAGGCGACGAGGTTTCCCCGGCGGTTGACACCGCCCACGGCCCGGGAATATGGTTGGCACTAACAACGGATTCGCCATGCCCACCCAGACCGCCCGCCGCCCCGCCTCCGACGCCGCCCTGCAGCAAGACGCGCAGGCCCTGCATGAGGCGCTGTCGCACCTGGTGCGGGTGTACCAGTTCCGCGACCGCGACAAGATCTGCTGCCACGACGTTTCGGTCACCCAGTGTTACGCGCTGGAGGTGCTGGTCGAACGCGGCCCGCTGCGCAGCAATGCGCTGGCGGACGGGCTCAAGCTCGACAAGAGCACCACCTCGCGCGTCGTCGATGCCCTGGTGCGCAAGGGTTACGTCGAAAAGGCCGCCGACGGCGAGGACGCACGCGCGGTGTCGCTGCGGGCGACCCGGTCGGGCAGGGCGCTGTACGAGCGGATCAACGGCGAACTGATCGAGCAGCAGGCCGACCTTCTGCGTGGCCTCGACGCCGACGTGCGCGCCGGCGCCACCGAAATCATCCGCCGCCTGGCCAAGGCCGCCGAGGCGCGCTTCGTCGCGGGCGTCAGCGTGGGGCCGTGCGAGCCCGCCTGCGCGCCGGGCGCGGCGGGCAAGGGAAAGTGTGGCTGAGTTTTTTTGCTCTGATAGTTGTCACTACCAACGGAATTCCATGGACACGATCCGGAATGCACGCCCCACCGACGCCGCGGCCATCGCCGCGATCTACAACCAGGGCATCGCCGACCGCGGCGCCACCTTCGAAACCGTGCCGCGCACCGAGGCCGACCTGGCCGAGCGGCTGTCGGACGTGGACCGCTACCCCGTGCTGGTCGCCGCCGATGCGACGGGCAGGGTGCTGGGCTGGGCGAGCCTGAGCAGCTACCGCCCGCGCGACTGCTACGCGGGCATCGCCGAATTCTCGATCTACCTCGACCGCGACGCGCGCGGGCGGGGCGTCGGCCGGCGGCTGTTGAACGCGCTGATCGACACCGCCGCGGAACGCGGTTTCTGGAAACTCGTCTCGCGCATCTTCCCGTTCAACGCCGCCAGCCGGGCGCTGTGCCGGGCCTGCGGCTTCCGCGAAGTCGGCACCTACGAAAAACACGCCCAGCTCGACGGCCGATGGCTCGATGTCGTGATCGTCGAACGCTCCCTCACCGCTGTTTCCACAACCGGTCCGTCCGGAAGGAGTTCCTGATGAAAGCCCATTCCCTGCCCGTCGTCGTCATCGGTGCCGGTCCCGTCGGCCTGGCGGCCGCCGCGCACCTTGTCGAGCGTAGCCTCACGCCCGTCGTGTTCGAGGCGGGCGCCAGTGTCGGCGCGGGCATGCGCACCTGGGCGCAGGTGCGCATGTTCTCGCCCTGGGAGTTCACGATCGACCGGGCCGCGGCGCGGATCCTGGCGCGCCATGGCTGGACGGCACCCGAGCCTTCGGCCTTTCCCACCGGCGGCGACGTGGCCCAGCTATACCTCGACGCGCTCGCCCGCACGCCGGAGATCGCGCCGCACCTGCGTCTGGGCGCGTGCGTCACCGCGGTCAGCAAGCAGCGCCGCGACCGTATGAAGGACGCGCAGCGCGACGACGTGCCCTTCGTGGTGCGCTACGAGGACGCCGACGGCGAACACGAGCTGCTGGCGCAGGCGGTCATCGACGCCTCCGGCACCATCCGTACACCCAACCCGCTGGGCGCGTCCGGCCTGCCGGCGCTCGGCGAGCGCGGCGCGCGGGAATACGTGTTCTACGGCATGCCGGACGTGCTCGGCGCGCATCGTGATAGTTACGCGGGCAAGCGCGTGCTGGTGGTCGGCAGCGGGCATTCGGCCTTCAACGTGCTCAACGACCTGGCCCGGCTGGCGCAGCAGGCGCCCGGCACGCGCATCCAGTGGGCGATCCGCCGCCCGTCCCTGCAGCGCGTGCTGGGTGGCGGCGAGAACGACCAGCTGGCCGAACGCGGCAGGCTCGGCCTGACGATCGGGCGGCTGGTGAAGGAGGGCGCGCTGACGGTGGCGACGTCGTTCCAGCTCGACCGCATCGAGCGCACGCCGGACGGCTGGGTCGCGTACAGCGGCGGCACGGCCCTGGCGCCGGTGGATCAGATCGTCGCGGCGACCGGCTTCCGTCCGGATGTGGGGCTTCTGTCCGAACTGCGCATCGCGCTCGACGCCGGCACGCAGGCGCCGGTGGCCCTGGCGCCGCTGATCGACCCGAACCAACACAGCTGCGGCAGCGTCCGCCCGCACGGCGCCGAGCAGCTGCGCCATCCCGACGCCAACGTCTACATCGTCGGTATGAAAAGCTACGGCCGCGCGCCGACCTTCCTGCTGCTGACCGGCTACGAGCAGGTGCGCTCCGTCGTCGCCGCCATCGCCGGCGACTGGGACGCGGCGCGGCGCGTCGAACTGGTGCTGCCGGAGACGGGCGTGTGCATCACGCAGTTCGCGGAGGACGAAGCAGCCGTCGGCGCGGCGCCCGCTTGCTGCGGTCCGACCATTGTCGACGCCGCTGCGCCTGCGGTCGCCGCTGCGGTCACCGGCGACGCGACAGCGGCATGTTGCGGCGGACCGCCCAAGTCCAACGCTGACGCCTGCTGCGTGAAAGACGAGGATGCCAAGGCCTCGGGCACCTCTGGCTGCGGCTGTGGTCAGCGCGCGGCCAGCCCGGTGCCCGTCGCCGTCCCGGCTGCCGCCGTCGTGCCCGTCGCCGTCGCCGCACCGGCGGCGACCGCGTCGGAATGCTGCCGCTGACCGCCGCATGACGGCGCAGCTGCGGCGCGCGGTGTGGTGGCTCGGCGCCTGCCAGTGCGTCTTCTGGGGCGTGCTGTACTACGGCTTTTCCGTGGTGCTGGTGCCGATCGACCGGGCCCTGGTCGCCTCGCAGGCGACGGTGGCGGGCGCCTTTTCCTGCGGCCTGCTGCTGATGGCCCTGGTCGCGCCGCGCATCGGGCGCTGGCTCGACCAGGGCCGGGGCCCGGTCGTGGTGCGTGTCGGCGCCGCGCTGGCCGTGTCCGGGCTGGTGGCCCTGTCGCAGGTGGGATCGGTCGCGGGTCTGTACGCCGCGTGGTGCGTGCTGGGCCTGGCGATGGCGGCACTGCTGTACGAATCGGCCTTCGCGCTGGTCATCCGCGCCGTCGACGACACCGGCAACCGCCTGCGCGCCCTGGCCGCGGTGACGGTGATGGGCGGCCTGGCGAGCACGCTCTTCCTGCCGCTGTTGGCGCTGGTCGTCGAGCGGTTGGGATGGCGCCAGACGCAGCTGGTGGCGGCGGGCTTCGTGCTGCTGGCGGCGGTGGCGATGGAGCGGCGGGTGTTTCCGGCGCTGCCGTCCCAGGCCGGACGGCCGACGCCGGCGGTTCCGGTGCGACGCTCGCGACGCGAAGCGCGTTTCCTGGCGCTGGTCGCCTGCTTCTCGACGGCCAGCATCGCGGCGATGGCGGTGACGACGCTGTTGATCCCGCTGCTGGTCCAGCGCGGGGTGTCGGCACCGCTGGCGGCGACGGTGCTCGCCATGCTCGGCATCGCCCAGCTTCCGGGGCGCCTGTGGATGCTGCGCGGCGGCGCGCAGCCGTCGCCCGGCCATTTCGCCGCGCTGCCGCTGGGGCTGCAGGCGCTGGGATTGGCCGGCATGGCTTGCGCGCCCGGCATCGGTGTTGCCGCGGCTTCAGTGGCGGTGTTCGGTCTCGGCGCGGGGCTGCATACGCTGGCGCGGCCCTGGCTGGTGCAGCGTCTGTACGGCGTGCAGGCTGCCGGCTACTGGAATGGCCAGGTCGCGCGGGTGCAGGGTTTCGCCAGGGCGCTCGGCCCGGTGCTGGCCGTGGCCCTGGCCGCCGTCAGCAGTGCGCCGATCGTGCTGGGGGCGCTGTGCGTCACGATGTTCGCGCTGGCCGTGCTCGCCCCGGCGCTGTTGCGCGAAGCCGCGCCCGCAGACCGCTTCGACGACGCGGTGCCGCCGCCGGCTGCGGCGCCCTGTCACATTTCCGAAACCGGAGGCGCCTAGGCTGTCTTGCCTCGATTCGATGATTCCACCACTATGGAACCATGGATACCAAGACCGCCGTTCCCGCTCTAGCTGCCCTGGCGCAAGCCTCGCGGCTGAGCATCTTCCGCTGGCTCGTCGAACGCGGGCCGGAAGGCGCGCTGCCGGGCGAGATCGCCGAACAGCTCGAGCTGCCGGCCGCGACGCTGTCCTTCCATCTCAAGACCCTGCAGCACGCCGGCCTGGTCGACTCGGTGCGCAGCGGCCGCAACATCCGCTACCGCGCCGACTTCGCGGCGATGCAGGCGCTGGTCGATTTCCTCAGCCAGAACTGCTGCGGGGGCGATCCGTCCAAATGCGCGCCCGAAGTCGCGGTATCGGCGGCCGCCATTCCCGTGCGCGCCCGGCGAAGCCGATGAGGCCTTGCGAACCCAGGCGCTGCCTCGCGCGCGCCGACCTTTTCCTTTCGAGACCGGAGTTTTCACCATGGCACTGAACGTTGGCATCAACGGCTTCGGCCGCATGGGCCGCCTGACCCTGCGCGCGGCTTGGGGCGATCCGGCGCTGCGCTTTGCGCAGATCAACGACCCCGCCGGCGACGCCGCCACCCTCGCGCACCTGCTCAACTTCGATTCGGTGCACGGGCGCTGGGACCGGGAAGCCGTGGCCGACGGCGACGCGATCGTGATCGACGGCCAGCGCATTCCGGTGACCCGCAACAAGGAGCTGGCCGCGACCGACTGGTCGGGCTGTGATGTGGTGATCGAGGCCTCGGGCAAGTTCCGCAAGCCCGACGTGCTGCAGCCCTACCTCGACCAGGGCGTGAAGCGCGTGGTCGTCACCGCGCCGGTGAAGGCCGCCGGCGCGCTGGACGTCGTGATGGGGGTGAACCACCAGCGTTTCGATCCGTCGAAGCACCGCATCGTCTCGGCGGCCTCCTGCACCACCAACTGCTTCGCGCCGGTGGTCAAGGTGATCCACGAGAACCTCGGCATCCGGCACGGCAGCCTCACCACCATCCATTCGCTGACCAATACCCAGACCATAATCGACGCCCCGCACAAGGACCTGCGCCGCGCCCGTTCCTGCGGCAGCAGCCTGATCCCGACGTCCACGGGTTCGGCCACCGCCATCGCCGAGATCTTCCCCGAGCTCAAGGGCCGGCTCGACGGCCATGCCGTGCGCGTGCCGCTGACCAATGCCTCGCTGACCGACTGCGTGTTCGAAGTCGAGCGGCCCACGACCGTGGCCGAGGTGAACGCGCTGCTGAAGGCGGCGGCCGAAGGCGCGCTGAAGGGCTTCCTGGGCTTCGAGCAGCGGCCGCTGGTGTCCATCGATTTCCTGCACGATCCGCGCTCGTCCATCGTCGACGCGCTGTCCACGCTGGTGATCAACGGCACGCAGGTGAAGATCTACGCCTGGTACGACAACGAGTGGGGCTACGCGAACCGCACGGCCGAACTCGTGCGCCTGGTCGGCGCCGCGGGCTGACGATGTTTTCGCGCCTGGCCCCCGAGGTCCGCCAGTACCTGGTCGTCACCGGGAACTACTGGGTGTTCACGCTCTCCGACGGCGCCCTGCGCATGCTGGTGGTGCTGCACTTCCACCAGCTCGGCTATTCGCCGCTGGAAGTGGCGATGCTGTTCCTGTTCTACGAGGTCTTCGGCGTCGTCACCAATCTGGTGGGCGGCTGGCTCGGGGCGCGCATCGGCCTGAACCGGACGATGAACCTCGGGCTGGCATTGCAGGTGGTGGCGCTGGGCATGCTCACCTTGCCGGCGGCCTGGCTGACGGTGCCGTGGGTGATGGGCGCGCAGGCGCTGTCGGGCGTCGCCAAGGACCTCAACAAGATGAGCGCCAAGAGCAGCATCAAGCTGCTGGTGCCGAACGACCGGCAGGGTGTGCTGTACAAGTGGGTGGCGGCGCTCACCGGTTCGAAGAACGCGCTGAAGGGTGTGGGCTTCTTCCTGGGCGGTGCGCTGCTGTCGACGGTGGGCTTCACGGGTTCGATGGTGGGCATGGCGGGCGTGCTGCTGGGCGTCTGGCTGCTGAGCCTGGTACTGCTGCGTCGCGACCTCGGCAAGGCGAAGAACAAGCCGAAATTCTCGCAGATGCTGTCCAAGAGCCGTGCGGTCAATCTGCTGTCGGCGGCGCGGCTGTTCCTGTTTGGCGCCCGCGACGTGTGGTTCGTGGTCGCGCTGCCGGTCTTCCTCGCGACGTCGCTGGGCTGGGACTTCTGGCGCATCGGCGGCTTTCTCGCCGCGTGGCTCATCGGTTATGGCGCCGTGCAGTCGGTGGCGCCGTGGGTGACCGGGCGCCGCAGCAGCAAGGTGCCGGATGGCCGCGCGGCCTTCGCATGGGCGGCGGTGCTGGCGGTCGTGCCGGCAGCGATGGCCCTGTTGCTGGGGCTGGAACCCCAGACGGTGCTGGTCGCCGGCCTGGCGGTGTTCGGCGTGCTGTTCGCGGTCAACTCCTCGCTGCACAGCTACCTGATCGTCAGCTACGCCGCCGAAGACGGCGTGTCGCTCGATGTCGGTTTCTACTACATGGCCAATGCGATGGGCCGCCTGCTGGGCACGGTGCTGTCGGGCTGGGTGTTCCAGGCGGCGGGGCTGGCGGCCTGCCTGTGGGTGTCGGCGGGCTTCATCGTGGTCGCGGCCCTGGTGTCGATGGCGCTGCCGCGCCATCTGCCGGGGGCGCGCACTTCGAGGACGGGCTAGTCGGGCAGTCCCGCCAGCCGCAGCCCCTCTCCGAACCGCGCCCGGTTCTCGGCGCGGTGGATCGGCAGCCATTCGCCGAGGCTGCCGCCCCGGAGTGATGGATCCAGCGCACGGACGCGTTGCATCGCCAGCCGCGCTTCATCGTTGCGGCCGGCCAGCGCATGGCCCGCCGCCGCCACGGCCGCGGCGATCAGCAGGCTGGGCATATTGCCCAACGCCTTCTCCGCCATGGCGGAGGCAGCGTCGTAGCGCCCGGCGAAGAAGTGGGCGAGGGCGATGCCGGCTTCCATGCGGAACATTTCCGGGTCCAGCGGGCTCAGGCGCATGGCATGGGCCAGATGTTGCATGGCGCTGTCGGTTTCGCCGCGGAAGATGCGCAGGAAGCCGCCGAGGAACCAGGCCGGGGCGAAGTTGGGATTCAGCAGCAGGGCGCGGTCGATCAGGGCGATGCCGCCGTCCAGGTCGCCGGTGAGGTGGCCGAGTGCGTGGCCGGCGCGGGTCAGTGCGACCGCGTCGTCGCGGCCCAGCACCACCGCGCGGCGGGCCAGGCGTTCGCCTTCGGTGATTTCGGTGGCGCGGTCGCTCATCCAGCCGTTGACCTTGCGCCAGAAGATGCACCAGGCGGCTCCGGCGTGGGCCGAGGCGAAGTCCGGGTCGAGTTCGATGGCCCGGTAGAAGAGCGGCAACGCTTCGTCCATGTCGCTGCGGCTGCCAGCATGCAGTTTCGCCATGCCGCGCAGGTAGTAGTCGTGGGCATCCAGGCTGCCGGTGGGCTTGCGTTTGGCGCGTTCGATCTCGGCGCGTTCGACCTGGGGCGCGATCGCGCCGACCACGCTTTCGGCGATCCGGTCCTGCAGTTCGAACAGGTCGTCGAGGGTGCTTTCGAAGCGTTCGGCCCACAGGTGGGTGCCGGTGGTCGCATCGATCAGCTGCCCGGTGATGCGCACCTTGTCGCCGGCCTTGCGCACGCTGCCTTCCAGCACGTACCGCACGCCCAGCGTCCGGCCGACTTCCTTCACGTCCACGGGCTGGCCCTTGTAGCTGAAGCTGGAATTGCGGGCGATGACAAACAGCCAGCGCACGCGCGACAGCGAGGTGATGATTTCCTCGACCACACCGTCGGCGAAATAGTCCTGCGCCGGGTCGCCGCTGAGGTTCTGGAAAGGCAGGACGGTGATGGACGGCTTGTCGGGGAGGGCGAGCGCCGGCGTGGCCGGCCCGTCGGGCGGCGCGGCTTTCGCGGCTTCATCGAGCTCGCCGACGAAGCGGAAGCCCTTGCGTGCGACGGTCTTGACCAACCGCTGCTCCGACCCGGTGTCGCCGATCGCCTTGCGCACGGCGTTGAGGTGGCTGGTGATGGTGGACTCGGAGACGATGCGGCCCTGCCACACCGCGTCGAGCAGTTCGTCCTTGCCGACGACACGGTCGCGGTGCTGGACCAGGTAGAGCAGCAGGTCGAAGACCTGGGGGCCGATAGGCACGGGCTGGCCGCGGCGGGTCAGTTCCCGGCGGTCGGGGTCTAGGGCGACGTCGGCGAACAGCAGCGGCAAGGTGGGCCTCATTGAAGCGCGCCGCGGCTTGGTTCGCGCGGTCGTGGGGAGTTTAGCCGAGGTGTCCGGGTACGGCGGCCCCCACTCCCCAACCCCTCCCCCGCGAGGGGCGAGGGGCTTTGAGCCGGTTTGGACGGAAATCCAAGGGATCTTCAAGGCGGGTGCAAGGACTTCCCCGCGGCTGGAATCCAATCTGGCCACGCACCGGCGGCACCGCGCCGCCGGACCCAATGGGAGATTCCTCATGAAGATCGTCGTCATCGGCGGCACCGGCCTGATCGGCTCCAAGCTCGTCGCCATCCTGCGCGAGCGTGGCCACGACGTGCTGCCCGCCGCCCCCAACACCGGTGTCAACACCATCACCCGCGAAGGGCTGGCCGAAGCCATGGACGGGGCCGAGGTCGTGGTCGACGTCGCGAATGCGCCGGTGTGGGAGGACCAGGCCGTGCTCGACTTCTTCGAGACCTCGGGCCGCAACCTGCTGGCCGCCGAACGCGCCGCCGGCGTACGCCACCACATCGCCCTGTCCATCGTCGGCAGCGAGCGGCTGCCGGACAACGGCTACTTCCGCGCCAAGGTCGCGCAGGAGAACCTGATCAAGGCCTCGGGCATTCCCTACAGCATCCTGCGCGCCACCCAGTTCTTCGAGTTCGTCGCCGGCATCGCCCAGTCGGCCACCGTCGGACATGAGATCCGCATGTCGCCGGCGCTGATCCAGCCGATCGCCTCCGACGATGTGGCCGCCGTGCTGGCCGATGTCGCGCTGGCGGCGCCGCTCAACGGCACCACCGAAGTCGGCGGCCCCGAGGCCCTGCCGATGGACGAACTGGTGCGGCGTTTCCTGAAGGCCACCAACGACAGCCGCGAAGTCGTTCCGGACGTGCGTGCGCGCTATTTCGGGTCCGTGCTCGACGACCAATCGCTGACCGCCGGCAAGGACGCGCGTCTGGGAAAGATCGGTCTCGATCAGTGGCTGGCCCGGACCGCGGCTGCGGCGCTGCGGTGATTCCACCGGCACCCGAAGGAGCAGGGAAGATGGAAACGGTCACCGGAAAAGTCGCCTCCGCCGCCGGAAGCCCCGCGACCGGCGTGATGCCGGCGCGGTCGGGAAGCAGGCGGAAGGTCGGCCTGCTGCTCTGCGCCGCCGCGGTGGCGACCGCGATCGCCGGCTGGACCTGGGCGGAATCGACGGGGCAGGCCGTGACCGACAATGCCTACGTGCACGGCGACGTCACGTCCTTGGCGCCCAAGGTCGCCGGCTACGTCACGGCCGTGATGGTGCAGGACAACCAGGCGGTGCAGGCCGGCGATGTGCTGTTCCGGATCGACGACCGCGACCACCTCGCGCGGCTGGCCCAGGCCGAGGCCAATGTCCAGGCAGCGCGGGCCCGGCTGGTCAATGTCGACGCGGAAGCCCGACTCCAACAGGCCCTGATCCGCCAGGCCCAGGCCCAGCGGCGTTCGCAGTTGGCCGAGGTGGCGCTGGCGACCAGACTGGCCGAGCGTCGCCGCGAACTGGCCGCGAAGAACTATGTTGCGCAGAGCCAGGTGGACGAAAGCGATGCGGCGCAGTCGCGTGCCGAAGCCGGGGTATCGGCGGCCTCGGCGACGGTGGACGCGCAGCTGCAGCGCATCGCCGTGTTGGCCACGCAGCGTGAAGCCGCCGTCGCCGCGGTGGCGCAGGCCGAGGCGATGCGCGACCTGGCCCGCATCGACCTGGAAAGCACCGTGGTGCGGGCGCCTGTCGAGGGCGTGGTCGGCAATCGCCAGGTCCGTGTCGGACGGCTGGCGGCCCCGGGCGTGCCGCTGCTCGACATCGTGCAGGTGGACGACCTGTGGATCGTCGCCAACTTCAAGGAAACCCAGCTCGAGCATGTCCAGCCGGGGCAGCTGGTGCGGATCACCGTCGACGGGTACCCGGATGTGGGCTTCGACGGCGTGGTGGACAGCTTCGCGCCGGGCAGTGGATCGGCCTTCAGCCTGCTGCCGGCCGACAACGCGACCGGCAACTTCGTGCGCGTGGTGCAGCGCGTGCCGGTGAAGATCCGGTTTGTCGACGACATCCTGCCGGGTCGCCTGGTGCCGGGCCTGTCGGCACGGGTCGAGATTCACCTGGACAGCGGATCATGAGTCCCGCCGTCGCCACCGCGGATCGCCACCGGTCGGCGGCAGGCGGGCTGCTGTTCGTCGGCATCGTACTGGCGGCGCTCACCGAGGCCTTCGCCGGCACGGTGCTCTCGCTCGGCCGGGCCGACCTGATCGGCGACACCCATGCCACGCCCGATGAGTTCGCCTGGCTCGACATCGGTTATGTGGCGATGAAGTTCATCGGTTTCCTGGTGGCGCCATGGTGGCTGGCGCGACTCGGGCCGCGACACGTGGCGCTGACGGCGAGCCTGGTCATGGGTGCGGCCTGCGGCCTGGCGGCCGCGACCACGCAGCTTGATCTGTTGATTGCCCTGAGGTTCGTCCAGGGGCTTTCCGGCGGCGCCCTGTTGGTCGCAGGCCAGGCCGCGCTGTTCCTTCACTACCCGCGTGCACAGCAGCCGCTCCTGCAGGCGCTGTTCGCGACGGGTGCGGTGGTCGCCCCGGCGACGCTGGCGCCGGCCCTGCAGGGTTGGCTGATCGACAGCCAGTCCTGGACCTGGACCTTTTTCGGCATCGTGCCGATGGCGCTGGCCGCGGCGGGCTTGCTGCTGATCGCCGACGAACCGGCTCCCACCACGGCCACGCGCCATCCATTCGACCGGGCCGGCCTCGCCCTCATCGCGGTCGCGCTGTCCTGCCTCACCTATGTCTTCAGCCAGGGCAGCCGCTGGGACTGGTTCGAGGAACCGCGCATCGTGTGGCTGACGGTGGTCGCGGTCGCGAGCTTGTCGGCCTTCGTGTACCAACAGCGTCGGGCCGGGGACGGCGCGCTGCTGGATCTGTCCGTGTTCCGGTCGGAAGACTTCAACTTCGCCTTTGCCGTCAGCTTCGTCGCGGGCGCCGCGCTGTTTGGCAGCGTCTTCCTGATCCCGGCCTTCGCGGTGTCTGTGCTCGGCTTCACGGCGGCCGAAGCCGGCTTGCTGCTGCTACCCAGTGGCGTGCTGTTCGTCGCATCGTTGCTGGTCGCGGCCTTTCTGATGCAGCGGCGCGGACTGCCGCCGGTAGCCACGGTGCCATTCGGAATCCTGATGATCATGGCGGCGATGTGGATGTTGTCCGGGTCCACCCGGGATAGCGGTGCCGACGACATGATGCCGGCCATCCTGCTGCGCGGCTTCGGCCTGGGCTTCCTGTTCCTTTCGATCACGTTGATCGCGTTCGGCAAGCTAGATGCGCGGAACCTGGCCTCCGGCATCGGCCTGTTCAACACCGGCCGCCAGCTCGGCGGCCTGATCGGCGTTGCCGGCCTGCAGACCCTGATCGAACACCAGGCCGCCAGCCACGCGTCGGTGGTGGGCGCGACCCTGTCGGCAGGAAGTCCGGCCGTCGCCGATCGTCTGTCGGCGATCACGGCAATGCTGGTCGCGCGCGGCATGGACGCGGCGGCGGCCGGAAAGGGCGCGATGAGCCTGCTGGGCCGCACCGTCGCCGGTCAGTCCACTGTGCTCGCCTTCGACACGGCCTTCGCCGCGGTGGCGCTGTTGTTCGTGGCGGCCGCGCCGGTGCTGGTCTGCATCAAGGTCGTGCTGGCGAAGCAAGCAAAAGCGCGCGCTGGCGGAATCCGGCGTCTCAAGACGGAGGTTCCGGCGCATACGCAACCCAGCCCTTGAAGGTGAACGCCGCATAGAAGAGCTCGACCGTTTCGAAACCCGCCTGCCGCAGCAAGGCCACATCGTCCTCGGGCGAGAGCACGGGAAGCCGTGCGCCCATGGCTTCGATCGCGCGCCCCGCATCGACAGGCGCGATGCCGGAGGACGCCGCGAAGGCGGCATAGCGTTCCAGCCAGCGCCGCTTCTCGCCGGCGCCCTGCGGAAAACTGTGGTGTGCGACGACGAGCGGCGCGCCTGGCTTCAGCCGGCGCCGCAGTTGCTCCAGCGTGCGCAGGCGATGTTCGGCAAGCAGGAAGTGCAGGGTCAGCAGGCAGGTGGCGCCGTCGAAAGCGCGGTCGGGTGCGTCGTCGATATACCCCTCCAGCAGTTCGACGCGCGACACCAGCGGCCCGAGGGTGTCGCGCGCCACCGCCAGCATCGGCGCCGATGGATCGATGCCCAGGAACCGCCAGTCCGGCTGCGATTCCGCAAGTACTTTCAGCTCCAGCCCGCCGCCTGCGCCGAGCACCAGCATTTCGCCCGTTGGCGGTACGCGCTCCGCGAGCAACAGGCAGGTCATCTGCTGCAGGGCATGGAAGCCCGGCACCTGGCGCACCGGGCCTTCGGAATAGCGGGCGGCCGCCTGCGGATCGGAAAACATCGTCATCACGACACCCTTGGCTTGACAGTGCCGGTTTAATGTAACAGCATTTGTTACATGAAAAGAGACAGCCGGCTTTCCGCGGTCCTGCATGCGCTGCTGCACATGGCCGAGCAGGACAAGCCCATGACCTCCGAGGCGCTGGGCCGGTGCCTGAACACCAACCCGGTGGTGGTCCGCCGCACGATGGGCCTGCTGCGCGATGCCGGCCTGGTATCGGCGGGCCGCGGCCACGCCGGAGGCTGGCGCATCAGCGCCGACCTGTCGCGCATCACGCTGCGCCAGCTGCACGAGGCGCTGGGCGAACCGGCCACGTTCGCCATCGGAAACCGGCACGAGAACCCGTCCTGCCTCGTCGAGCAGGTGGTCAATGCGGCCCTCGACGATGCCTTCGACGCGGCCGAGGCCCTGCTGCTCGAACGCTTCGCCACCGTGACGCTGGCCGACCTGGCCGCGGACTTCGCCCGCCGCCACGCGGCCCACAAGGGAGCCCGTAAGAAATGAAACACGACGTGATCGTGATCGGCGGAAGTTATTCCGGCATGGCGGCGGCCCTGCAGCTGCTGCGCGCCCGCCGCAGGGTGCTGGTGATCGATGCCGGCAGGCGGCGCAACCGCATGGCCGCGCATTCGCACGGTTTCCTGGCCCAGGACGGCGCCGACCCGGCGCAGATCGCGCGCACCGCCCGCGAACAGTTGATGGCCTACCCGACGCTGGAATGGCGCGAGGGCGAAGCCGTGCAGGCCGCCGGCGAACGCGACGACTTCCGCGTGCGTCTGCGCGATGGCAGCGAACACCGGGCCCGCCGCCTGCTGCTGGCCACCGGCGTTTCCGACCAGCTGCCGGCCATCGAGGGCCTGGCGGAGCGTTGGGGCACCGCAGTCTTCCACTGCCCCTACTGCCACGGCTACGAGTTGAACCAGGGCCGCATCGGCGTGATCGCGGTCACGCCGATGTCGATCCACCAGGCGCAGCTGTTGCCGGAGTGGGGCACGACGACGTTTTTGCTCAACGGCGCGATCGAGCTCGACCATGATGCGGAAAACGATCTGCGCGCCCGCGGCGTGACGATCGAAGCCACGCCCATCGCCCGCCTGGACGGCCATGCCGATGTCGTGCTGGCCGACGGGCGGCGGCTGCGTTTCGCCGGCCTGTTCACCGCGCCGCGCAACGCGCCGGCCACGCCGGTCGCGCAAGGCCTGGGCTGCGCGCTGATGGACACGCCGATGGGCACGCAGCTTCAGACCGCCGACAGCAAGGAAACCACTGTGCCCGGCGTGTTCGCCTGCGGCGACGTGGCGCGCATGCCGCATTCGGTGTCGCTGGCCGTGGGTGATGGCGCCTGGGCCGGGGCGCAGTTGCACCGGTCGCTGGTCTTTCCGGGCGCCTAGGCCGGGGCTCCGCGTCGCCAACCGCCCCGCCCGGGGCATAGACTCCCGACATGCCCCCCCCGCCGAGATGCCGTGATGCGTACCGCTGCGCTCGACCTTCCGGCCAACATCCGGGCCATCGCCCTGCACGAACGCGAGTGGAACGGCGTGCTGGTCGAGACCGCGCACTTCCAGTGCGACGGCCGCGCGGTCCACCTGCTCTGCCACCAGGACCGCACTCGCCTGTCGGTGGTGCTGGAAGAAGAGGGCGGCCGCTGCGAACCGCGGCTGGCGGAGAACGCCCGCTGTCCAACGCCCTACGCACCGCGGCACATGGCCTTCGCGCCTGCCGGCCTGCCGGTGTGGGGCTACAGCGACCACATCCACCGCGTGCGCGATGCCACGTTGTGCTTCGATGTCGAGGCCTTGAGCGAGCGATTGGGCGAACGGCTGGATGCCACCTTGGCCGGCACGCCGCGCCTGGGCTTCACCGATGCGCGCGTGTGGACCCTGGCCCACCTGCTGGCCGATGCCTGCGACGATCCCGATCCGGCCAGCCAGCTTTACGGCGACGGGCTGGTGACCGCGCTTGGGGCGCTGCTGCTGCGGCCGCGGTCCGAGGTGGCCACGGCCGGAAAACTGGCGCCGTGGCAGCTGCGTCGGGTCGTGGACCATCTGCAGTCGCGGCTGCCGGCACGGGTCGAGCTGCGCGAGCTGGCGGACCTGGCGGGGCTGTCGCAGGCGCACTTCAGCCGCGCCTTCAAGGCCTCGACCGGAAGGGCGCCTTACCAGTGGCAGCTCGAGGAGCGCATCCGCCGGGCCCAGGCCCGGCTGCGCGGCAGCGAGGCCTCGCTCGACCAGATCGCCGAGGCCACCGGCTTCGTCGACAGCGCCCACCTGGTGCGCACCTTCCGCCGGTTCGTGGGCACCACGCCCTCGCGCTGGCGGCGCGAGAACCGGATCTAGGCCACCGCAGGAACCGACAGCAAAGCGCAGGAACGTACCGTGCATCGCGGCGCGGTCGGCCCAGAATCTCCTGAAACCAGGAGGTGTCGCCATGTCAGGTGCAATGTTCAGTCGTCGTCAGGTGGTCACCGCGGCGCTGGCCGCCGCCGTTTCGGGTGCGGTATTCGCGCAGTCCACGGGCGCGCCCTCGGTCGGCTCGTCCGCCTATCCGTCGCAGCGCCGTTCGCCGCAGGGCGCGGTCTGGAACCACGACGAGGTGGCGCTGCTGCTCATCGACTACCAGCCGGAGATGTTCGCCAACATCCGCTCGGAAACCGGCCCGGAGCTGATCGAGCTCAATACCCGCTTCCTGATCCGCGTTGCGAAGGCGCTGGATATCCCGGTCGTGCTGAGCACGGTGGGCGTGGAGATGGGCGTCAACGAACCCACCCGTGAATCGATCGCCGCCGAACTCCCGGGGGCTGTCGTGATCGACCGCAGCAGCATGAATTCCTGGGAAGACAAACCCTTCGTCGACGCGGTCAGGGCCACCGGCAGGAAGCGCCTGGTCTTCGGCGCGCTGTACACCGAGATCTGCCTGGCTTTCCCGGTGGTGGACGCGCTGAAGGAGGGCTACGAAGTGACCATCGTCGCCGACGCCGTCGGCGGAATGTCGCAGACCGCGCACGCCACCGCCATCGACCGCATGACCCATGCCGGCGCCATTCCCAACACCGCGCTGGCCCTGTCCACCGAGTTCTTCCGCGACTGGAAGTCGGCCGAGGCCGAGAAGATGCGGCCGCTGATCGTCTGGTACCTGGGCGAGGTGGCGAAGCTCGGTACGCGCCGCTGAGGCGCAGGCGCCGCCACGCGGAGGGTCCGAATGCGGCGGGCCCTCAGGCCTTGGCCGAGGCGTCCGCCAGCAGCCGCGCCGAGCGCTGCTTCTCCCGCCAGCCGCGCAGGGTGCGGCCGGGGAAGATGCTGCGCCAGCTCAGCAGGTAGGCGCCCTTGAGCGTCAGCGGGCGCCGGCCGTCGGCGTCCACCTCGGGGTGGCAGTAGCCCAGCCGGGTCATCAGGTCCGACTCGCGGTCCATGAAGTCCTCGACCATCCGGAAGCCGGCGTCTGCCGAGTAGGGCATCGGCTGGGCGGTGTTCTTCAGCGTCGCGCGCAGGGCGAGGAAACGCGCGTGCAGCTCCGCCGTCGCCTGGACCTCGGGGAAGCGGGCGTGGATCTTCAGGTCCACGCGCGGATAGGGCGAGGGAATGGGCGTGTTGGTCACGTCCAGGATCGAGCCGTCGGCGTAGAGCTGGGCGAACTCGACGTAGGAGATCGACTTCACCTTCGAAACGATGCTCACCACCATGGCGCAGGCCTGGTCGTCGTGCGCGTACAGCGAGAAGTTCGTTTCGGTGTGGGTGTCGCGCATGAAGGACGAGCCCAGGTAGCGAAAGCCCAGGCCGCGCATGTCGGCGTCGAGGCCGCGGAAGACCTCGTCGCGGCTGGCCATGAAGCTGGCCTCGTCGTGCGGCTGGAAACGGATGCGGGCCGGCAGGCGCTGGGTGCGCCAGATCAGCAGCGGGCCGAGCAGGTTCAGGGCCAGCACGGGCAGCACGATCAGCCCGATCAGCATCGTCAGCGACATGTATTTCCCCTGGAAGGCCGGGCGCCGGCCCGGCGTCCCCGGCCGATAGGGTCCGTGCGGAGCGGGGCGGGCGTCAAGCCGGGCCCGATTGCCCCGGAATCCCCCCGTGCCCGCCCGCAAAAAGCCAGATATCGTTTCCATGCTTCCCGCGGCCGGCCCGTCCGGGCGCGGCGCCAACCGGGAGAGGGAACATGAGCGACATTCTCGAAAGCGATCAGCTGCGCCGCGGTCCGTGGCGTTGGCTGGTGTGGGGCGGGGCGGCGGGACTGCTGCTGCTGCCGCTGGTGGCGATGCAGTTCACCGCCGAAGTGAACTGGGATGGCTTCGATTTCCTGGTGATGGGCGGGATGCTGTTGACGGTCTGCGTGGTGTACGAGATCGCGGCCCGGCTCGCGCGCAGCAATGCCTACATGGTGGCCGCGGCCATCGCCATCGGCGGCGCCTTCCTCACGGTATGGGCCAACGGGGCGGTCGGCATCATCGGCAGCGAGGACAATCCCGCGAACGAGATCTTCTACTGGGTGCTCGCGGTCGAGTTCGCCGGCGCGCTGCTGGCGCTGCTGCGCGCCCGGGCGATGGCCTGGGTGATGGTGGCCACGGCCGTCGCGCAGTTGGGCGCCTGCGTCTACGCGTGGGCGGCCGGCCTGGGCCACGTCTGGGTGTTCACCGGCGTGATGTGCGCGCTGTGGCTGGCTTCGGCGCGGCTGTTCCATCAGGCGGCGCGGCTGCAAGCCAAGGCCTGATCGACCGGGCGCGGTCCGCCGCATCGCGTCCGCGACCAATGGCAGGGGCCGCGCACGCAGTCCGGGGCTATGCTCCAGCCGACTTCCTGCCCATGGTCCGGCCATGCCGAGCGCTCCGCTTCCGCCCGCGTCACGCAGCCGCCTGCTCTTCGCGGGGCGCGGCATCACCGCGCGGCTGAGCTGGTACGCACCGGGCCTGCGAATGGCCTCGCACGAACACGCGCAGCACCAGCTTTCGCTGCTGCTGGCCGGAACGCTGGGCGAATCCGGGCGTGGCGGCGACCTGCGGCTCGACGTGCCGGCGGTGGGCGTGAAGCCGGCCGGATTCGCACACGCGAACGACTACGGCCCGCGCGGTGCCCTGATCCTGGGCATCGATCTGGAACCGCAGGCCGACCTGCATCGGCTCGGCCTGGATGCCATCTGGCAGTGGCATCCCAACCCCGCGACGGCGCTGATGTCGCGCGGCCGCAGGCTGGTGACGGACCTTCTGGAAGGACGTGCCGTCGCGGCCGAGGCGGAGGGGCGGGTCTGGGAGCTGTTGTCATGCCTGAAGGGCCGTCGCGCGGCGCCCGGCGGCTCCCGTCCGGCCTGGGTCATGCGGGCCTGCGAGCGGCTGCAGGAAGAGGCCACGCCCCTGGTCGAGCTGGCGCGCGATGAAGGATTGCACCCGGTGTACTTTTCCCGCGCGTTTTCCCGCTGGACCGGCTGCGCGCCATCGGCCTTCCGCGCGCGCTCGCGTTTCCAGCGGGCGCTGTGCATGGTGTCCAGCGGCCAGCCGCTGGCGACGGCGGCGCTGGCGGCCGGGTTTTCGGACCAGGCGCATTTCAGCCGGTCGGCCCGCGAACTGGTGGGCCTCACGCCGCGGCAGCTGCGCTGCCTGGTGGCCTGAGGCCAGGTTCAATCCGTTCAAGACGGCAGGGTGGCCACGCGGCAAGCTCGCTGCATCGCCCAACGCCGGAAGTCCGCATGCGCCCGATCCTGCTCCTGCTCCTGCTGTCGCTGTCCCTGATGCCGGCCGCGCCGGCGCGGGCCGACACCCCGGCCGAAGCGTCGGAGAAGCTGCGCGTTTTCCTGGACGGCATCCCCGACCTGGGCCCCGGCTACGCGGTGGTGGTCGTGGATCGCGACAGGCATCTGCTCGACTACGTGCGAGGACAGCGCGATGCCGGCACCGGCGCGCCGCTCACGCTGGACACGCCGATCTACATCGCCTCGCAGACCAAGTCCTACCTGGGCCTGCTGGCCCACATCCTCGACCGCCGCGGCGTGCTGCGCCTGGACAGCACGCTGGCGGACCACTGGCCGGAGCTGGAACTTCCGGACGGTGTGGATCCGTCGGCGTGGACGCTGGCCGACCTGCTCAACCACCGCGTGCCGATCAGCGCCGATGCGATCACCGTGCTCGAGTCCTACCTGCAGTCGCCCGATCCGGCGGGCTATCCGCAGCTGCTGGCAACGCTGGCCACCGCGCGCCCGGCCGGTTTCGACTACGACAACCTCGGTTACAACGTGTACGCCGCCATCCTGTTCCAGAAGACCGGCAAATCCTGGCAGCAATGGCTGGACGAGGAGCTGTTCCGGCCGCTGGGGCTGGCGCACACGTCGACGCGCACGTCTGCGTTCGACGACGCCGTGCTGGCCGCCAGCCACACCTGGCTGGGCGACGCGGAAGGCTGGGAGCGCATCGGCTCCAAGCCCGACGGCGTGATGCATTCCGCCGGCGGCATGGTCACCTCGCCCAACGACCTGGCGCGCTGGCTGCAGTTGCACCTGGGTGGCGAAGCGCCGGACGGCTTCGATGCCGGGCTGCTCGCGGCCGCACACCGCAAGGGCGCCGACGTGGATCCGAAGGCGCGCAACGCCTACGAACTGCCCTGCGATGGCTACGCCTTCGGCTGGAACCAGTGCAACTTCGAGGGCCATCGCCTGTTCATCCACGGCGGCAGCTACACCGGCGCCCGCACCATGATGGCCTTCGCGCCGGACCTGGGCGTCGGCATCGGCGTGTTCTCGAACTCCGACAACATGACCGGCTGGCTGACCTCGCGCACCATCGTCCAGTTCCTGCAGTACCTGGTCGACCATCCGGACGCCGAGTCCTGGGCCAAGACCCGCCAGGGGATGTATCCGCAGCGCGTGGCCGACTATCTGAAGTTCCGACGCGAGCAGCTCGCCACCATCCGTGCCGAACCGCAGTGGCAGGGCTGGCGTTGGACGCCCAAGGCCGGTGAGCTGGCGGCGTACGCGGGCCGCTATCGCGGCGAGCGCCTGCCGGTCATGGCCGAACTGGCGACGGGGTCGCAGGGGCTGCAGCTGACGATCGGTGCGTTGCAGCGCCGGCTGGCGCCCGCCAGCCGCGATCTGTTCGGCGCCAGCTGGCTGCGCCTGGACCCGCCGCAGCCGTTGCGTTTCCTGCGCGACCAGGCCGGCCGCATCACGGGTTTCGAGTTCGACGGCGAACGTTACCTGCGGACGACGGACTGAACATCGCCCGGGTTCGCGGCCGGCGGGGGCTCGCTTAGACTGACGGGGTCCCGCCGGGAGTGCGCCATGCCAGAACCCGACGCCGTTCCTCCGGAGCGCCCCTCGCCGCCGCGCGATCCCGCGCTGCTGCGCCGCCTGCTGCGCGCGAAGGACCGCATGGACGCGGCCTCGCACGAAGCCTGGCCGGTGCGGCGCCTGGCGAAGGTAAGCGGCGTGTCCGAGGCGCACTTCGCGCGCTCGTTCAAGGACGCTTTCGGCCTGCCGCCGCACCGCTACCTGCTGACGCGCCGGATCGAGAAGGCCACCGCGCTGCTGCGCGACACGGCGCTGCCGATCACCGACATCGCCTTCCAGACCGGCTGGAGCAGCCTGGGCACCTTCGGCCGCACCTTCCGCGACATCACCGGCCTGAGCCCGGGCGACTGGCGGGAAAGCGACCAGGCGGCCGTGCACGCGCTGGACCGGGTGCCGGCCTGCTTCGTCAGCGCCGCGCGCCGGCCCGGACTCATCTCCGCAGTTTCGGAGAAGCGCCGGCAGGAGGCGGCCGATAGGCTGGACTCCAATCCAACAGCGGAGGTGCCATGAGCCAGGGAATTGCAGTGGTGGGCCTGTATGTCCACGATCAGGACGAAGCCCTGGGCTTCTATGTCGGCAAGCTGGGCTTCCAGGTCCACACCGATGCCCGCAACGGCGACTACCGCTGGCTGACCGTGCAGCACCCGGAGCAGCCGTCCTTCCAGCTGGGCCTGTTCACGCCGCAGGCGCCGCTGGTGGATGCGGCCACGGCGCAGGCCCTGCGCGAGGCGGTGGCCAAGGGCGCGATGCCGCCCCTGGTGCTGGTGGTCGACGACTGCCGGGCCGCCTACGAAACGATGCGCGCCCGCGGCGTCGAGTTCACCCAGGCGCCGACGACGCGCTACGGCAGCACCGACGCCAGCTTCCGTGACCCGTCGGGCAACGGCTGGAAGTTGATCGAGGCGCGGCCGTGAGCGGCGCGCGCCATTTCGCGGCAGGGCCGACGCAGAAGGAGCCGGCGATGAAGGTCAGCAAGGGAATCCGGCAGTTCCACCGGTGGGTGTCCATGCTCTTCACCCTGACGGTGATCGCCAACTTCGTGGCGATGTCGCAGGGCACGCCGCCGGCATGGATCACCTATTCGCCGCTGCTGCCGCTGTTCCTGCTGATGCTCACCGGGCTGTACCTGTTCTTCCTGCCGTACGCGACCAAATGGCGTGCCCGCCGTCAGGGCGAAGCACACTGAGTTGCCGCTGAGGTGGGTCCGATCACTCGACGACCCGCCAGGCGATCAGGCCCACGTACAGGAGCAGTGCGCCGAGCCATGCGATCAGTCCCGCCGGCGATGCGGTGGGCCGGTACCCGCCCTGCATCCATCGGATCGCGACGACAAGGGCCGCCACGAGAAAACCCAGCACCAGCAGCGGAGAACTCAGCCCGAACACCACTCCCAACAGCAGCGGGACGCCCGAGCTGGTGCTGGATCCGGCCTGGCCCAGCGCGAAGTCCCAGACCAGCAGCGCCGCTGCGAACGCCAGCGGAATGAACGCCGACGGGCCGCGATAGGCCGGCGCGGATTCCAGGTCCTGGTCAGGCGCTTTCGACACGGTCCACCTTGGTGAACCCGCGCGGCAGCACATTGCCGCGCGCCGCACGGCTGCCTTCGTAGGCCTGCAGGTCGCGCCAGCTCAGCACCAGCTTCTGGCGGCCGGAATAGATGGTCAGTTCGCCGCCCTGACGCACGCTGGCGACAGCGATGACCTTCTCTTCGCCCGACTTCAGCTTCGCCGGCGGGATCTGCACCAGCTTGTTGCCCTTGCCCTTGTCCAGTTCCGGCAGCTCGGCGATCGGGAAGGCCAGCAGGTGGCCGGCGCTCGTGATCGACACGATGAAGTCGGTCTTCGGGTCGTTCACCGGCACCGGCGGCAGGATGTCGGCCGCGGCGTCGGCGTTGATCAGGGCCTTGCCGGCCTTGTTGCGTCCGGTGAAATTCTCGAAGCGGGTGACGAATCCGTAACCCCAGCTGGACGCGAGCAGGTAGCGCGCGTCATTGTCCGCCACCGCCAGGCCGACGAAGCTCGCCCCCGCCGGCGGCGAGAAGCGGCCGCTCAGCGGTTCGCCGTTGCCGCGCGCGCTCGGCAGGGTGTGCGCCAGCGTGGAATAGCTGCGCCCGGTCGAATCGACGAAGGCCACCTGCTGCGTGCTGCGCCCGCGCGCGGCCTGCAGCAGGCCGTCGCCGTCGCGGTAGCTCAGCGCCGCGGCCTCGACATCGTGGCCCTTGGCGCTGCGGATCCAGCCCTTCTTCGACAGCACCACGGTCACCGGTTCGCTGGGCACCAGCTCGGTCTCGCTGATGGCCTGCGCGGCCTCGCGCTGCACCAGGGGCGAGCGGCGGGCGTCGCCGAACTTCTTGGCGTCGGCCAGCAGTTCGTCCTTGACCTGCTTCTTGAGCTTGGCCTTGGAGTCGAGGATGGACTTGATCTTCTCGCGCTCCTTGGCCAGTTCGTCCTGCTCGCCGCGGATCTTCATCTCTTCCAGGCGGGCCAGCTGCTTGAGCTTGGTCTCGAGGATGTAGTCGGCCTGTTCCTCGTCCAGGCCGAAACGCGCCATCAGCACGGGCCGGGGTTCGTCCTCGGTGCGGATGATGCGGATGACTTCGTCGAGGTTGAGGAAGGCGACCAGCAGGCCTTCGAGCAGGTGCAGGCGGCGCTCGACCTTCTCCAGGCGGTGCCTGAGGCGGCGCGCCACGGTGTCGGTGCGGAACACCAGCCATTCCGACAGGAAGTCGCGCAGGTTCTTCACCTGCGGCCGGCCGTCGAGGCCGATGATGTTGAAGTTGACGCGGAAGCTCTTCTCCAGGTCCGTCGTCGCGAACAGGTGGCCCATCAGGCCGTCGTAGTCGACGCGGTTGCTGCGCGGGACCAGGACCAGGCGCACCGGGTTCTCGTGGTCGGATTCGTCGCGCAGGTCCTCGAGCCAGGGCAGCTTCTTGCTGCGCATCTGCAGGGCCACCTGCTCCATGATCTTCGAGGGCGAGACCTGGTAGGGCAGGGCGGTGATGACGATGTTCGCGTTCTCGCGCATCCAGGTGGCGCGGGCGCGCACGCTGCCGCCGCCGGTTTCGTAGATGTTCCGCAGGTCGGCGGCCGGCGTGATGATCTCCGCCGCGGTCGGGTAGTCGGGGCCGCGCACGTGCTCGCACAGGTCGCGCACGGTGGCGTCGGGATCGTCGAGCAGGCGCACGGCGGCGCTGACGACTTCATTCAAGTTGTGCGGCGGGATGTCGGTGGCCATGCCGACGGCGATGCCGGTGGTGCCGTTGAGCAGCAGGTGCGGCAGGCGCGCCGGCAGCCAGCTCGGCTCCTGCAGGGTGCCGTCGAAGTTCGGCACCCAGTCGGCGGTGCCCTGGCCGAGTTCGCCCAGCAGCACTTCGGCGATCGGCGTGAGTTTGGATTCGGTGTAGCGCATCGCCGCGAACGACTTCGGGTCGTCGGTGGAGCCGAAGTTGCCCTGGCCTTCGATCAGCGGATAGCGGTACGAGAAGGGCTGGGCCATCAGCACCAGGGCCTCGTAGCAGGCGCTGTCGCCGTGCGGGTGGAACTTGCCGATGACGTCGCCGACGGTGCGCGCGGACTTCTTCGGTTTCGCGGCCGCGCCCAGGCCCAGTTCGCTCATCGCGTAGATGATGCGGCGCTGCACCGGCTTCAGGCCGTCGCCCAGGAAGGGCAGGGCGCGGTCGAGCACCACGTACATCGAATAGTCCAGGTAGGCGCGCTCGGCGTATTCGCGCAGCGGGATCTGTTCGAAGCCGTGGAAGGCGGGGCGGGCAGGTTCGGTCATGCGCAGGTCAGGCTCGGGAGCAAACGATGGGCCACATTCTACCGGCCCCGACCGGTTGTGATGCCCCTTCCACACAAAGGAGCAAGACCATGAGCCTGTTGGGAATTTTCCTGGTGATCGTGGGCCTGGTGCTGGCGATCAAGATCACCGGCTTCGTGCTGCGCCTGGTGTTCGTCGGCCTCATCGTGCTGGGCCTGTACCTGCTGGTCGGGCCGATGCTCGGCGCGGGCTAGGGCCCCGACGCGGGACCGGGTAAGGGAATCCATTCAACCAAATGGTTGACAAACGCCGGGGCCGAGCCTAAGTTCAACCACATGGTTGAATTAAACACATCCCGGCTCGACGCCATCTACCGCGCCCTCGGCGACGGCACCCGCCGGCAGATGCTCCGCGACCTCGCCCAGGGCGAGCGCACGGTGGGGCAGCTCGCCGAACCCTTCGCCATTTCGCTGGCGGCCGCTTCCAAGCACATCAAGTCGCTCGAGAGCGCCGGGCTGATCCGCCGCGAGGTGCGCGGCCGCACCCACCTGTGCCGGCTCGAGCCCGGCCCGCTGGCGAGCGCGCATGAATGGCTGCGTTTCTACGAGGTGTTCTGGACCCAGCACCTCGACGTACTCGACCGGCTGCTCCGCCAGGAAGGCGAGCCCAAGCCGACGACCAAACCCAAGAGGAAGTGAGCGATGAATGTTTCGACCCCCCGGGACGGCTACGGCGTCCTGACCGAACCCGCGACCCTGACGATCCAGCGCGTGCTGCCCGGGCCCATCGATCGTGTGTGGGCCTATCTGACCCAAGGCGAGCTGCGCCGGCAGTGGCTGGCCTCCGGCGAGATGACACTGGAGGTCGGCGCCAAGTTCGAACTCGTCTGGCGCAACGACGAGTTGACCACGCCGCCGGGCCCGCGCCCGGAAGGCTTCACCGGCCGCCACGAGATGGAAAGCGAGATCACCGAAGTCGATCCGCCGCATCGGCTCGCCTTCACCTGGGGCCGCAGCGGCGGCGTCAGCTTCGAGCTGAGCGAACAGGGCAAACACGTGGTGCTGACCGTCACCCACCACCGCCTGCCCGACCCCGCGATGCTGCTCAGCGTCAGCGCCGGCTGGCATATGCACCTGGACGTCCTGGCCGCGCGCCTGTCGGGTACCGAACCGGAGCCATTCTGGGACGGCATCGCCCGGCTGCGAGCGGAGTACACACGCCGGCTTTCGGCCTGAGCGCGATCCGGGAGAAACGACCATGAAACGTTTTCTGCTGATGCCCCTGCTGGCGGGGAGCCTGGCCTGCACTTCGGCCCCGGCCCGTGCCGCCACCGACCTCGAAACCATGCCCGCCGGACTGGAAACCCGGTTCGCCCTGAGCGCGTTGCCGCCCGGGCTGCGCGACGGCGCCGCGGTCTACCTGCTCGATCCCGCCACGGGCTACCGGCTTGCGAAGAAGGGAAACAATGGCCAGGAATGCCTGGTCCAGCGCACCGTCTGGGAACTGGGCGATTTCCGCGACGACATCTATTTCCCGCTCTGTTACGACGCCGCCGGCGCCAGCACCTATCTGAAAGTGATCCGCGACGCCGCGGCGCTTCGCGCCGAAGGCCTGGACGCGGCGGCGCTGAAGGCGGTCATCACCCGGCGCTGGCAGGACAAGACCTATGCCGTGCCCTCGCGGCCTGGGCTGTCGTACATGCTCGGCCCGATCATGCGCACGGCCGGGCCGCCCGACATGGCGGTGCATACCATGGCGATGCCGCATCTGATGTTCTACGCGCCGCACGCCCGCAACGAAGACATCGGCGCCGCGCCCGACCTCACCGACCCGGAGACGCTGCGCTACCCATTCGTCGACCGCCAGGGCATCGGCGAGCAGAGCTATTTCATCCAGATGATGGGCGAGTCGGAGAAGGCCGGCATTCTGGCGGCGGAAGCAGGGCTGGTGAAGGACCTCTGCGAATACCGCAAGGTGCTGTGCCTGGGGGCGCACACCACGTACTGACACGCCGCCGGTTCAGCCCGCGAGGCCGCTCCAGTCGCCGCGGTCAGCGGCGCGTCAGTCGCCCGCGGCGGCCGGCGACGCGGCGGGCGCCAGGGCTTCCTGCTGCTGCAGGCGCCACATCCGGGCGTAGTGGCCGTCCTTCGCCAGCAGGGTGGCGTGGCTGCCGCGCTCGAGCACGCGGCCCTGGTCGAGCACCAGGATCTCGTCGGCGTCCATGACCGTGGACAGGCGGTGGGCGATGACCAGGGTGGTGCGGCCGACGGCGATGCGGTCGAGTTCGTCCTGGATGGCCTGTTCGCTGGCCGAATCCAGCGCCGAGGTGGCCTCGTCGAAGATCAGCACGGCCGGGTTCTTCAGCAGGGCGCGGGCGATGGCCACGCGCTGCTTCTCGCCGCCGCTGAGCTTGAGCCCGCGCTCGCCGACCTCGCTGTCGTAGCCGTCGGGCAGGGTGAGGATGAAGTCGTGGATGTGGGCGGAACGCGCGGCGGCCTCGACCTCGGCGTCGCTGGCGTCGGGGCGGCCGTAGCGGATGTTGTAGCGGATCGAGTCGTTGAACAGCACGGTGTCCTGCGGGACGATGCCGATCGCCGCGCGCACGCTGTTCTGCTGCAGCTCGCGCAGGTCCTGGCCGTCGATGCGGATGGCGCCGGACTGGATTTCGTAGAAGCGGTAGAGCAGGCGCGAGAGCGTGGACTTGCCGCTGCCCGAATGCCCGACCACGGCCAGCGTGCCGCCGGGCGGGATCGAGAAGCTGACGCCGTGCAGGATCTCGCGGCGGCTGTCGTAGCCGAAGCGCACGTCCTCGAATTCCACCCTCGGCTGGTGCGTGACCAGGGCGCGGGCATCGGGGCGGTCGCGCACCTCCTGGGCTTCGTCGAGCAGGCCGAACAGCCGTTCGATGTTGGTGATTGCCTGTTTCACCTCGCGGTAGACCATGCCCAGGAAGTTCAGCGGCGCCGACAGCTGCAGCAGGTAGGCGTTCACCAGCACCAGGTCGCCGATGGTCATGGTGCCGGCGGCGACGCCGGCGGCGGCCCGCCACATCAGTGCGGTGATGCCCAACGCGATGATCGCGCTCTGGCCCAGGTTGAGCACGGCCAGCGACTTGAGGCTCTTCACCGAGGCGTTCTCCATCTCCTGCAGGTGCTCGTCGTAGCGGCGGGCCTCGTGCTCCTCGTTGTTGAAGTACTTCACCGTCTCGTAGTTGAGCAGCGAATCCACGCCGCGGGCGCTGGCCCGGGTGTCGGCCTCGACCGCGGCGCGGTAGAAGGTGGTGCGCCATTCGGTGACGCGGAAGGTCCAGGCCACGTAGACGGCGATGGTGCCCAGGGTGATCACCGCGAAACCCCAGTCGTAGGCCCAGACCAGCACGGCCGTGACCAGCGCGATCTCGAGCAGGGTCGGCAGGATGGTGTAGATGGTCCAGTCGAGCAGGTCGGAGATGGCGGTTCCGCCGCGTTCGACGTCGCGCGCCACGCCGCCGGTGCGGCGGTTGAGGTGGAAACGCAGGCTCAGCGCATGCAGATGGCGGAATACGCGCAACATCACGGTGCGCGAGCTGCGCGCCATCACCCGCGCGAACACGATCGTGCGCAGCTCGGTGAACAGCGTCACCGACAGCCGCGCCGCGCCGTAGGCCAGCAGCAGGCCGACCGGCAGCACCAGCAGCGAGGGTTCGACATCAAGCCCGTCCACCAGCCGCTTGAGCACCAGCGGCACGCCCAGGTTGGCGAACTTCGCCAGCACCAGGCAGGCCATCGCCAGCACGATGCGGCCAAGGTAGGGGCGCAGGAAGGGCAGCAGTTCGCGCAGCACCTCGCCGAGGCGGCGTTCGCGGACCGGCGGGGCTTCGGGCGTGGGGGCGGCGGGTTCGGTCATGTCTGGCAGAGGGTAGCGTTGCACCGGGGTTCAACCGCGGCGGCGGCCGGGCTTGTATGCTGGCACGGTTTTCCGCGCCGGGCTGCCATGATCTCCCACCTGCAAATCTCCCGCGCCCGGCTGGCCTTCATCCTGGGCGGCCTGGCCATGTTCGGGCCGTTCTCGATCGACACCGTGTTCCCGGCCTTCCTGGTGATGGCGCGGGACCTGGGCGTGGGCAAGGTGGCGATGCAGCAGACGATCAGCGTGTACCTGATCGGCTACGCGGCGATGTCGCTGTTCCATGGACCGATCTCGGACGCGATCGGTCGCAAGAAGGTGCTGCTGGCGGGCATCGTCGTGTTCACCCTGGCCTCGGTCGGCGCGGCCCTGGCCAACGACATGACCACGATGCTGGTCTACCGCGGGCTGCAGGGCCTGTCGGCGGGCGTGGGCCTGATCGTCGGCCGCGCCGTGGTGCGCGACTGCCTGCAGGGCGACGACGCGCAGCGGCTGATGAGCCAGATATCGATGATCTTCGGCATCGCCCCGGCGATCGCGCCGGTGATCGGCGGCTGGATCCTGGGCTTCTCCGAGTGGCACGGCATCTTCTGGTTCCTGGCGGCCTTCGGCTTGCTGCTGCTGGGCCTGACCGCCTGGGGCCTGCCGGAGAGCCATCCGGTCGAGAACCGCGTGCCGCTGCACGCCAGGACCCTGATCACCGACTACGTCCACATGCTTTCGAACCGGAAGTTCCGGCTGCTGGCGCTGGCGGGCACCTTCAACTTCGGCGCGCTGTTCCTGTACATCGCCTCGGCGCCGGCGTTCGTGATGGACCTGCTGGGCCTGGGCGAGCAGGACTTCGTCTGGTTCTTCGCACCGACCATCGGCGGCATGATGCTGGGTGCCTTCGTCAGCGGCCGCGCCGCCGGCCGCATCACCGGGCGACGGCTGGTGGAGTGGGGTTTCCTGTGCTGCGGCATCGCCGCGGCCTACAACATCGCCTACAACGCGCTCACCGAAACGCCGAGCCTGCCCTGGGCGGTGCTGCCCACCGCGCTGGGTGCCTTCGGCATCGCCTTGGTGTTTCCGATCGTGACCCTGGCGATCCTGGACATGTACCCGCGCCACCGCGGCGGCGCGTCGTCGATGCAGGCCTTCGTCGGCCTGCTGTCGAACGCGGCCATCGCCGGCCTGCTCTCGCCCCTGGTCAGCAACAACGGCCTGCACCTGGCGCTGGCGGCCTCGGCGTTCACCGTCGTCGCGTACGGGCTGTGGCGCTGGTACGTCTCGCACAGCGACCGCTATCCGGACCCGATCCCCGATCCGGACCGCAACATCGCCCGCCACGAGCCGACGCAGGAGCTCTGAAGGCGGCGCGGTCAGCCCGGGCGCGGCGCGCGGCCGGGCAGGGTGGCCAGGCCGATCGCGTGCAGCGCGCCGATGGCCAGGCAGATCGCCGAACTCCAGAACCAGAACCTGTCGCTGTTGTCGGGGAAATACGGCTCCAGCACCGGCCGCGCGAAGCCGCGCAGCAGGTAGACCGCGGTGATCGCGACCAGGATCGTGCGCCGCAGCGGCAGCGCCCGGATCACGCCGGCCACCGACAGCGCGTAGGCCGACCAGACCAGCAGCATGCCGGCGATGACCACGGTGATCGTCGGCGGATACCAATGGCCGGCCGCGGCCAGTTCGGCCATGCGCGGTCCGGCCCCCATCGTCAAGTAGGCGGCCGGGCCGATGGCGATGCAGGCCAGGTGCGCGACGGCGGCCAGCGCCGATGCCGCGGCGCCGGCGAGCAGCCAGGGATTGCCGCGCGCGGCGGCCGGCGTCAAGGCGTCGCCCGGTAGGCGGCGCGCAGCAGCTCGTGGTAATGGAATACCGCGTTCTCGCGCAGCGGGTTCAGACGGCCCGGCACATACGAGCCCGAGCCCAGGCCGCGCTGCACGTGCTCGCAGATCTCGATGTCCTCGTCCTGCACCTGGTGCGCGAAGTCGTGGTCGGCCTGTTTGCGGGCCTCGGCCTCGGCGCTGTCGTCGGCCCGGTAGTAGTAGTCGAACTCGACGACGCAGCGGTCCGGGCCCAGCGGCAGCACACGGTTGGTCTGCAGCCGGCCCGGCAGCAGGTTCAGCATCGTGTTCGGGTAGATGAAGTAGTAGAGCGCGTCGCCGTCGCCGTACAGCGCCGGGTCGCTTTCCAGCGGGCTGTACTGGTACGAGAACCAGTCGCCGCACTCGGTGACGTACTGCCGGTAGTCCAGCAGGCTGTTGAGGCCCGGATGGATGTGCGGTACGTGGTAACCCTCGAGGTAGTTGTCGCAGTACACCTTCCAGTTGCAGGCGACCTCGTAGCGGAAACGCTTGTGGAAGACGAAGTCCTTCGGCGACAGCGCGCGCAGCGGATCGTCGAGGCCCTTGCTGAACTCGGCGAAGGACACCGCACCGTCGCCGGCGACGAAGACCAGGCCCTGCCAGACGTCCACGCGCAGTTCCGGCAGCCGGATCTCCGAGGGCACGAAGTCCTCGGCGGTCTGCATCTCCGGTGCGCTGCGCAGCACGCCCTCGAGCGTGTAGGTCCAGCCGTGGTACTTGCAGCGCAGC
This sequence comes from Arenimonas terrae, assembly GCF_006265115.1. GTDB lineage: Bacteria > Pseudomonadota > Gammaproteobacteria > Xanthomonadales > Xanthomonadaceae > Arenimonas > Arenimonas terrae. The sequence continues at coordinate 141,801 of NZ_SMDR01000001.1, forward strand.
ACCTTGGCGGCCTTGCCGTCGCAGGTGGCGAGCGGGCCGGCGCGGTGGCGGCAGACATTGTGGTAGGCGCGCAGGCGGCCTTCGGTGTCGCGGATCACGACGATGGGCAGCCCCGCGATCTCGGTCACCACGTGGTCACCGGCATTGGCCAGCGCCGACACATGCCCGACCAGCTGCCAGCTGCGGGCGAACACCGCGTCGCGGTCGCGCTGGACCATGGCCTCGCCCAGGTAGAAGTCCGCGGCCAGGGCGACGGCATGGGAGAGCTGCTGCGGAGCGAGCGGGTCGGGCAGGCGCGGGTTCATGGGGCGGTACCGGAAGCGGGACCGCGGCAGTATTGCGCGCCCGCGACCGGGGCGGAAGAGGGGCCGTCCGCGGCCCCCCGCGGCGCCGCGAAAGGCTAGCGTCGCGGGTCCAGCGTGTAGACGCGGAACTGCTCGTCCAAGGTCCAGCCCAGGCTTTCGTAGAGCCGCTGGGCGGCCCGGTTGTCGTGCGCGGTCTGCAGGAACAGCTCGGTCGCGCCGGTGTCTTCGCCGAGCCGCCGGGCCGCCAGCATCAGCGCGCGCGCCACGCCGCCGCCGCGCGCTTCGGGTGCCACGAACAGGTCGTTGAGGATCCAGCTGCGCGCCTGGGACAGGCTGGCGAACGCCGGGTAGAGCTGCACGAAGCCGATCGCCTGTTCGCCCCGCCAGGCCAGGAAGACCACCGATTCCTCCCGCCGCAGCCGCTCGCCGAGGAAAGCCGCTACCTTCGCCTCGTCCACGGGTTTTCCGTAGAAGCGCAGGTAGCCGGCGAACAGCGGCAGCAGGGCGGGCAGGTCGGACTCGACGGCGCGGCGGACGGTCGGATTCATGGCGGCGATTCTGGCATCCAAACGAAGCGGCCGGCGAATCGCTTCGCCGGCCGCGGGTGGCTCAGGTCACGAGGCGGGGATCAGGACTTGGCCGCTTGCCAGCCGCAGGTTTTGCCTTCGTTCTGCTTGACCAGCCAGGCCTGCAGCGGCGCGAAGTATTCCAGCACCGCCGAGCCGTCCATCTGCTCGCCGCCGGTCAGCTCCTTGAGCGTCTGCTGCCAGGGCTGCGAAGCGCCGCGCTCCATCATCGCCCAGTAGCGCTTGCCGGCTTCCGGGTTGTTGGCGAAGTTGCAGGTGTACAGCGGGCCCTCGTGGCCGGCCGCGTCGCACAGCGACTTGTAGAACTGGAACTGCAGGATGTGCGACAGGAAATAGCGCGTGTACGGCGTATTGCCCGGCACGTGGTACTTGGCGCCGGCGTCGAAGAACTCCTCGCCGCGCGCGTCGGCCGGCGCTACGCCCTGGTACTTGGCCTTGAGGTCCCACCAGGCCTGGTTGTACTTGTCCGGCGCGATCGAGCCGTCGAACACGCCCCAGCGCCAGCGGTCGATCATCAGGCCGAAGGGCAGGAAGGACACCTTCGCCAGCGCCATGCGCATCTGCGAGTTGATCACCGCTTCCTCGCTGACCGCCGGCTTGTCGACCAGGCCGATCGAGGCCAGGTACTCCGGGGTCATCGACAGCACGATGGTGTCGCCGATGGCCTCGTGGAAGCCGTCGTGCGCGCCGTTCTGGAACATCGGCGGGTGCTGCTTGTAGGCCAGGTAGTAATAGATGTGGCCGAGCTCGTGGTAGATCGTGGTCAGCTCTTCCTCGTTGGGCTTGATGCACATCTTCATGCGCACTTCGCCCTCGGTGTTCATGGGCCAGGCGCTGGCGTGGCAGACCACGTCGCGGTCGCGCGGCTGCACCAGCATCGAGTCCGTGTAGAAACTCTCCGGCAGTGCCGGCATGCCCAGGCCGGTGTAGAAGCTCTCGGCCAGCTTGGTCATGCGCGTGGCCATCTCCAGGTCGGCCTGGCGCTCGATCTCGACCTGCTCGGAGGCGGTGAGCTTGCCCATGCCGCCGGCCTTGGACACCAGCTCGGCCAGGATCGCCTCGCGCTGCTTCTTCAGCGCGCCGGTGACGTCGAGGCTGCCGACGTTGTCGTAGGGCTGCAGCAGCGGCCAGAGGTTGCCCCAGTCCTGCTGCCAGAGGTTGCCGGTGAGGTGGGCCGGGATCATGCCGTTGACCGAACCCTGCTCGCCGTACTTCTCGACCAGCTTCTCGCGGGTGTAGCACTGCAGCTGTTCGTACAGCGGCTGCACCTGGCCCCAGAGGCGGTCGGCCTCGGCCTGGAAGTCGGCGGCCGGCATGTCGTAACCCGCGCGCCAGACCTCGCCGGTGTTGGCGAAGCCCATTTCCTTGGCGCCCTCGTTGGTCAGTTCGACGAAGCGCTGGTAGTCCTTGCGCATCGGCACCGAGATGGTGTGCCAGCCTTCCCAGGCGGCCTTCATCTCGTCGTAGCTCTTGCCCTGGGTGTCGGCGAGGATCTCGGACACCTGGCCGATGTCGCGGCACTCCTGGCCGTCCACGCACCACTTGCCGGCGCCGTAGGTCGCGCCCAGGCGGCTGGTGATCTCGGTCAGTTCCTTGAGCTTGGCCGGGTCGCGCGGGGCGGGCAGGGAGGCGCCGACCTTCATCAGGTGCAGGGCGCGCGCGGTGTCGGCGTTCAGGCCTTCGGTCGGGTAGGTCTTGGCCTGTTCGATGAAGGCGTTGTTGAGGGCGAGGTAGCGCTCGTTGGCGGCGGCTTCGACGCGCTGGCTGTCGGCGTTGATGTAGGTCGCGCCCAGCCAGGCGGCGGAGGTGATCTCCGGCGTCACTTCCTTGGCGGTCTTGTTGACGCGGGCGACGAACTCGTCGGCCGATTCCTTCGGGGCATCGGCGGCGGAATCGGTCTGGTCGGCGGGCTTGCAGGCGGACAGGGCCAGCAGACTGGCGGAGATGGCGAGCGCCAGCAGGGCGCGTTGGGATTTCACGGGAAAGGCTCCGGTTTCGGGTCGGGATCCGCTGCCAAACGCAGGGTGCGGGCAGGCTAGACCCCCCGCTTTCCCGGCGCAAGTGGCGGCCCGGGGCGGTTTTGCGCCGGGTCGCTTCTCTTGCCGGGCTCGTTCTTGGCGCCGGGCTCGTTCGTGGCGGTAGTCCGCCGTACGTGAGGGCTCTGGTGCCGGGTTCGTTCGTGGCGATAGTCCGCCGTACGTGAGGTCTCTTCCCGGGGACGCCGTGAATCCATCCCTGGAGGCTCTTCGAAAACGTCCATGTTTTCGAAGCCCCGGGAAGAGCCCTCACGCACGACGGCCTGCGGACCCACCGGGCCGGTCTATCGAATCTGAGAAGCTCGCATTGGCAAAGCTTCTGGCGTCTTTACCGTCGAGCGGCGGCTCGCTCGGCTCTTACCTAGAAGCCCCTTCAGTGCACGCTGCGAGCTTCCGTGCCTTTTGGGGGCACGCGCCTATCCCTTCGGCTTGCGAAGGTGAGACGTGGCGACGGCCTGCACACATAGGTACCCCTGAAGCGAAGGCAGGATGCCGTAGCGGCGCTGGACAGGAGTCCAAGTGTCGCGGAGGGCAGGATGCCCGTGAGCGACCCGCGAATCACTGGGCAGGACGCCGCTGTGATTGAGCGGGCAGGGGACCCTAGGTGTGCGGGACGGCGCACGCCGGATCAACCGAATACGAGCCCTAGACCTACTTGCGCAGCAAGCGCATCAGTAAGGAAGGAGGGCGCGGGCGGCGAGGAAGGCGCGGGCGTCGTCGGCGTCGGATTCGAACCAGGCGCGGGTGGAGCCGAGGCGGAAGGTGTAGCCCCAGGCGTCCATGTCGGCCATCAGGCGCTCGCGGCCGATGCCGGGCAGCTGGTCGGCGAGCAGGATCTGCAGATAGCAGGTGGCGTCTTCCTCGGGCACCGAATCGGTGGCGTCGGTGTGCACCGATGCACGACGTTCGGGCGGCATCACGATCAGATGGCAGGCCTCGTGCAGCAGCGAATGCACCGGCGTGTCGGCGCGCGCGTACACCGTGGTGCCGATCAGGCCGGCCTCGCGTTCGCCCCAGAAACTGCCCGGAATGGCCTCGCCGTCGCCGACCGGCACCAGCGTCAACCCGTGGCGCGCCAGCAGCGCCGCCGGCGCCGCGAAACCGATGTCGGCCAGTGTGGCGACCGAGGCTTCGCCGCCGGCGGCCCCGGAAACGGAAACGGCACCGGCAGGCGCCGGTGCCGTCGGGTGGTCGTGGTGCATCGCGATCAACCGTTCGCGGAGGCGGCCTTCTCGGGCAGCGCGACCGAGATGTCGAGCAGCTCGCTGTCGCCGTCCTTGTGCAGGTCCACCTTCACCGCGTCGGCGTCGACGTTGATGTACTTGCGGATCACTTCCAGCAGCTCCCGCTGCAGCAGCGGCAGGTAGTCGGGCGCGCCGCGCAGCGAACGCTCCTGCTGGATGAGGATCTGCAGCCGGCTCTTGGCGACGCTGGCGGTGTTCTTCTGGCGCTGGGTGAGGAAATCGAAGATGCCCATGGCTCAGCCCCCGAACATCTTGGAGAAGAAACCCTTCTTCTCGACCGTGGTGAACCGCATCGGGCGCTCTTCGCCCAGGATGCGCGCGACTGCATCGGTGTAGGCCTGGCCGGCCGGCGAGGTCTCGTCCAGGATCACCGGCACGCCGGCATTGGAGCTCTGCAGCACCTCCGGCGACTCCGGAATGACGCCGACCACGTCCAGGCCGAGGATCTCCTGCACGTCCTTGATCGAGAGCATTTCCTGCGCTTCCACCCGCTTGGGGTTGTAGCGCGTCAGCAGCAGGTGCTCCTTGACGCGTTCGCCGTTCTCGGCCTTGCGCGTCTTGGAGGCGAGCAGGCCGAGGATGCGGTCGGAGTCGCGCACCGAACTGACTTCCGGGTTCACCACCACGACGGCGCGGTCGGCGAAGTACATCGCCAGGAACGCACCCTTCTCGATGCCGGCCGGGGAGTCGCAGACGATGAAGTCGAAGCCGTCTTCGGCCAGCGCCTTGAGCACCTTCTCGACGCCTTCCTTGGTCAGCGAATCCTTGTCGCGGGTCTGCGACGCGGCCAGCACGAACAGGTTCTCGAAGCGCTTGTCCTTGATCAGGGCCTGCTTGAGGTTGGCCTCGTCGTTGACCACGTTGACGAAGTCGTACACCACGCGGCGCTCGCAGCCCATGATCAGGTCGAGGTTGCGCAGGCCGACGTCGAAGTCGATGACGGCGGTCTTCTTGCCGGCCTTGGCCAGGCCGCAGGCCAATGACGCGCTGGTGGTGGTCTTGCCGACGCCGCCCTTGCCCGAGGTCACCACGATGATTTCAGCCAATGTTCTTCTCCGTAACTTGATTCGCGCCTTGCCGGCGTCTGTGGGGGGTCAATCGAGTTGTTCGATCCGCAGCTTGTCATGCTCCAGCCAGATCTGCACGGCCTTGCCGAGCAGCTCCTTCGGGATTTCCTCGAGCACCTTGTAGTGGCCCGCGACGGCGACCAGCTCGGCGTGGAACTCGCGGCAGAAGATCCGCGCGGTGGCCAGGCCGCCGGCGCCGGCGAGGGCGCGGCCGCGCAGCGCGCCGTAGATGTGGATCGAGCCATCGGCGATCACCTCGGCGCCGGCGCCGACCGTCGCGCAAACGGTGAGGTCGCGGTCCTGGGCGTAGACCTGCTGGCCCGAGCGCACCGGGTGCACGTGCATCAGGCCGGGTTCGGTGCGCGCGGCGGGCGCGGCGGCGGGCGCCGGAACGGGCGCCGCTTCGGCCACGGCCTTGCGCGGGGCCGGGGCCGGGTCGGCCTCGCCCTCGCGCTCGTAGGAGGCGCGGAACTTGGCCAGCAGCGGCAGGCCGACGTCCTTCGAGAGCTCCTCGATGGCGCTGGTGCCGTAGGCCAGGGCCACCGGCAGCACGCCGGCGCCACGCAGCGCGTCCAGCAGGGCGCGCACCTCGGCGGCGTCCGGGCAGCGGCTCAGGCCGCCGAAATCCAGCACCACCGCCGCGCGGGCGAACAGCTTGGGCGCGCGCTGCACGCGTTCGGCCATCTCCGCCGCCAGCCGGGCGGCGTCTAGGGTGCGCACGCGCAGGTTGGCGATGCCGACCTGGCCGAACTTGAGTTCGCCGGCCTGTTCGTAGTCGATCGTCGTTGCCGCCATGGCCTCAGGTTCCCGTGGCGCGGCTGGGCGCGCGGCCGGGCAGGGCGCGGGCGCGCAGCCAGGGCTGGTCGGGCAGCTTGTCGCCGTAGGCCTGGGCGACGTAGGCGTGGCTGCACATCTCTTTCATCAGCATCGCCACGCGGATCTCGGTGCCGGCCATGACCTGCTGCCCGACCTCGCGGAAGCCGAAGCTGCCGTGGAAGAGCAGGGCCGGGTCGTTGCCGGACTGCAGGAAGACCTCGCAGCACAGCTGCGGCCAGCGCGGCTCGGCGAAGCTCTGCACGTCGGCGTAGAACGCCCGGCCGCGGCCGCCGCCGCGGCGCGGCCGGGCGATGACGATGCGGTCCACGTACAGGAAACGCTCGTAGCGCTCGCGGAACCACAGGAAATTCGGGCTGTCGTGCGGGGCGTCCTGGCTCAGGGCGACCAGGAAGCCGGTGATCAGGCCGTCCTGTTCGGCGACCCGGAAGTATTCGGCGTGTTCCCAGAAGAACCGGACCTTGGCCGCATCCATCGGGAGGATGGACGGCCCGGCCGCGTTGTTCAGGGCTAGAACGGAATCCAGCTCGTGCTCGCGCACGTCGCGGATGGTGATCGGCATTGTCTTTCGGACTCCGATGGCATGGGGGCCGCTGGGGCGGGAGACGCCGGCGGGCGATCGGGCCGGGATTATCGCACGGGTGCCGGGCCCTGGGGCGGCAGCCATTACTTTCGGGCGCCTTGCCCGGGCCCGGTCCGGCCTATGATGCGCGGATGCTGAACCGACTCTCCCACACCCAGCTGCTGCGCTACTCCGGCCTGTTCACCTGGGCCGTGGTCGGCATCCCGGTGGTGGCGCTGACCTGGTATTTCCCGGCCATCGAGGCCGCCGACGGCGGGCCGAACATCCTCAACCCGGGCCTGCTGCTGCTGATCCTGGCCTACGGCGCCTTCGGGCTGATCTACTGGCAGATGACCCGCGCCCTGGGCCTGCGCAAGCGCCGGCTGGGCGACATCGTGCTGCTGGCGGCGCTCACCGTCGCGGCCATCGTGGTGAGCTACCAGACCGGCAGCGGCGTCGGCGCCGTGCTGATGATGATCATCGCCGGCGTCATCCCCTGGCTGGTGCCGCTGAAGGTCGGCGTGCTCTGGCTGGTGCTGCAGCACGCGGCCCTGGTGCCGGTGTTCAGCAAGATGGAAGGCTTCACCCCGGGCTTCGCCGTGCTGCAGGCGATGACCTACGTGGGCTATTCGAGCTTCGCGATGGTGATCGGCCTGGTCGCGCGCCAGCAGGCCGAGGCCCGCGAGGAGCAGCGCCGCCTCAACGCCGAGCTGCGCGCCACCCGGGCCCTGCTGGCCGAAAGTTCCCGGATGAGCGAACGCGTGCGCATTTCCCGGGAATTGCACGACCTGCTGGGCCACCACCTGACCGCCCTGAGCCTGAACCTGGAAGTCGCGGGGCACCTGACCGAAGGCCGCGCCCAGGAACATGTGCGCCAGAGCCACACCCTGGCCAAGCTGCTGCTGACCGACGTGCGCGAGGCGGTGAGCGAGATGCGCGAGGACGGCGCGATCGACCTCAGCGGTGCCATCCGCACCCTGGTCGAGGGCGTGCCGGCGCTGGACATCCGCCTGGACCTGCCCGAGCCGCTGAACATCGACGACCCGGACCGCGCCCACGTGCTGCTGCGCTGCACCCAGGAAATCATCACCAACGCCGTGCGCCATGCCGGCGCCTCGACACTCTGGCTGTCGATCGCCCGCGACGGAAGCGAGGCCCGCATCCAGGCCCGCGACGACGGCCGCGGCGCCGACGACCCGGCCCCGGGCAACGGCCTGCGCGGCATCCGCGAACGCCTGGGCGCCTACGGCGGCCGGGTCGATATCATCACCGGGCGCGGGCAGGGCTTCGCGCTGGACATCCGACTTCCCCTGGAGAACTCCGTATGATCCGTGTCTGCCTGGTCGACGATCAGACCCTGGTGCGCCAGGGCGTCAAATCCCTGCTCGAACTGGCCGACGGCATCGAGGTGATCGCAGAGGCCGGCGATGGCCGCCAGGCGGTGGAGCTGATCCCGCAGATCAAGCCCGACGTGGTGCTGATGGACATGCGCATGCCGGTGATGTCCGGCCTTGAGGCGCTGCAGGCGCTCACCGCCAAGGGCCAGCTGCCGCCCACGATCATCCTCACCACCTTCGACGACGACCAGCTGGTGCTGGCCGGCATCCGCGCCGGCGCCCGCGGCTACCTGCTCAAGGACGTCTCGCTGGACCAGCTGGTCTCGGCCATCCAGACGGTGGCGGACGGCGGCTCGCTGGTGCAGCCGGCCGTCACCCAGCGCCTGCTCTCGGGCCTGGAAGGCCTGCAGAACGAATTCGTCAGCCTGGACCAGCCCGACCCGCTGACCGACCGCGAAACCGAGATCCTGCGCCTGATGGCCGGCGGCTTCTCCAACAAGGAGATCGCCAATTCGCTGGGCGTGGCCGAAGGCACGGTGAAGAACCACGTGTCGAACATCCTGTCCAAGCTGGGCGTGCGCGACCGCACCCGGGCCGTGCTCAAGGCCTTCGAGCTGAAACTGGTCTGACCGACGGCCGGAAAGCCCGTCGCGACGGGTATTCAGGACCGTGACGGCGGCCCCCTGCCGGGGGCCGTCCTGACCTGATATCCTCCTCCGTTCCTGCGGCCGGGCATCGTGAACCCGCCGGGGGCCGTTCCTGGAGAGCTTCCGAATGACCCGAGTTATCGAGTGGATTGTTTCCCTGCTGATCGTCATCGTGCTGTTCGTGATGATTGGCGTGTTCCTGCCGGCCAAGCGTTCGGTTTCGCACTCCGTCGAGACCAACCGGCCGATGTCGACCGTCACCGACCTGGTGGGCAGCTTCACCCGCTTCCGTGACTGGAATGCGCTGATCAACCACGACCCGCGCATGCAGCTGACCACGTCCGGTCCGGAGCAGGGCGTGGGCGCCAAGCTCGACTTCAGCTCGAACGACCCGGTCGTCGGTTCGGGCTCCTGGGAGCTGGTGGAGAACGAGCCGGGCGAGAAGATCGTCTATGCCCTGAACACCCCGGGCCGCGGCACCAACAAGCGCATGACCTTCACGTTCGAGCGGACCGGCCAGCGCAACCAGAACATCGAGATCACCCAGCGCTACACCGTCGACTACGGCTGGGACCTGATCGGCCGTTACGCCGGCCTGTACGTCACCGACGACGTCGGCGACGACATGAAGCGCGGCCTGAACAAGCTCAGCAACCTGCTGGCGACGATCCCGCGCTTCGACTACAGCAGCCATGAGCCGGGCTTCCAGTTCGTCGACCTGCCGGCGACCAATGCCCTGGTGGTCACGACGGCCGCCAAGCGCGCCAACGACGATATCGCCCTGGCCATGACCAACCAGCTCAAGTGGATCGAGCAGGTCATGGAGAAGAACAACCTCGAGCCGTCCGGCCCGATGCGCATCGTCACCAACGAGTTCAGCACCGACACCTACGGCTTCGACGTGGTGATGCCGATCCGCCGCAAGGGCACCGGTCCCGCGCCCGCCGAGGGCGAGGCCGACGAGGCCGCGGAAGGCGATGCCGGCGAAACCGCCGCCGAAGTCGCCCCGGTCGCCGCGCCGGTGGACCCGAACGCGCCGCTGGAAACCTTCGACGTCAAGCTCGAGGGCGCCGGCAACCCGGTGCTGTACGTGCAGCTGCCGGCCATCCGCGCCGCCAAGACCAGCTACGTCGGTCCGTCGCCGGGCCTGCCGCGCATCCGCGACCTGACCCGCGCCTGGGCCATGGTCCGCGGCAGCGAGACCACCGACCGCCCGTACGAGGACTACCTCGACCCGATCAAGGACATGCTGTCCGAAGAGGCCGAGTTCAACGTCTACTGGCCGGTCAAGGTCCCGGGCGTCGAGACCGTCGCACCGGTGCAGATCGCGCCGCCGCCGGCCCCCGAAGGCACGGCGCCGGCCACCGAGCCGGCCGCCGAAGGCGAGCCCGCGGCCGAGGCACCGGCCGCCTGATCAGGCAATACAGCAGGGCGGGCCAAGTGCCCGCCCTGTGCTTTTGGGGTCCGCCCCGCGTGTGGAACTTGCGCCATCCTTTGCGGTCCACGCACCGGCAACCGGTTCCCGCCGCGCCGCCTTTCCATCGAGCACGAATCAGCGAGACTTCCCCGCGATGATCGAGGCACACGCCCTGCACAAGCGCTACGGCCGCCTGCTGGCCGTGGACGGCATCAGCTTCAAGGTCGAGCCCGGCGAGGTGCTCGGCTTCCTCGGCCCCAACGGCGCCGGCAAATCCACCACGATGAAGATGATCGCGGGCTTCCTGGCGCCGACCGCCGGCACCGCCAAGGTCTGCGGTCACGACGTTCAGTCCGACGCCATGGCCGCGCGCCGCGCGCTGGGCTACCTGCCCGAGGGCGCGCCCGGTTACGGCGAGATGAGTCCGGCGGCCTTCCTGGGCTTCGTCGCCGATGTGCGCGGGCTCGTCGGCGCGCGCCGAAAGGAGCGCCTCGACGCCGTGCTCGAGCGGCTGTCGCTGCGCGGCGTGCTGCACCAGCCGATCGACACGCTGTCCAAGGGCTTCAAACGCCGCGTCGGCCTGGCGGCGGCGATCCTGCACGACCCGCCGGCCCTGGTGCTGGACGAGCCCACCGACGGCCTGGACCCGAACCAGAAGCACGAGGTGCGCGGCCTGATCCGCGAGCTGGCGCGCGAGCGCACCGTGCTGCTGTCCACCCACATCCTCGAGGAAGTGGAAGCCGTGTGCAGCCGCGCGATGATCGTCGCCCGCGGCAAGGTGATGGCCGACGCCACGCCGGCCGAACTGCTGGCGCGCTCGCGCTACCAGGGCGCGGTGTCGCTGCTGGCCACCGACAGCATCGCGGCGCGCGCGGCGCTCGACGGCATGCCCGGCGTCAGCGGCTTCCACCAGGACGGCGACGATGGCCGCCTGTACGTATTCCCGCAGGGCAGCAAGCCGGTGCCGCTGGACGCGGTGGCCGAGCGCCTGCGCCATCGCGGCGTCGCCCATCGCGGCCTGCAGCCCGAGCGCGGGCGGCTGGACGAAGTCTTCCGCCGCATCACCACCGCGGAGGCGAAGCCATGAGCGCGCTGCGTTCGGTGTTCAAGCGCGAGTTCGCCAGCTACTTCGCCACGCCGCTGGCGCTGGTGTTCCTGGTGATCTTCCTGATGCTGTCCACGGCCTTCACCTTCTACCTGGGCGGCTTCTACGAAGCCGGGCAGGCCGACCTGCAGCCCTTCTTCCGCTTCCACCCCTGGCTCTACCTGCTGCTGGCGCCGGCGGTGGCGATGCGCCTGTGGGCCGAGGAGCGCAAGTCCGGCACGCTCGAGCTGCTGCTGACCCTGCCGCTGGGCCTGTGGCAGGCGGTGCTGGGCAAGTTCCTCGCCGCCTGGGCCTTCCTGGGCCTGGCGCTCGCGCTGACCTTCCCGATGTGGCTGACGGTGGCCTGGCTGGGCGACCCGGACCACGGCGCGATCCTCGCCGCCTACCTCGGCAGCTGGCTGATGGCCGGCGCCTTCCTGGCCGTGGGCAGCGCGCTGTCGGCGGCCACGCGCAGCCAGGTGGTGGCCTTCATCCTGACGGTGGTGGTGTGCCTGCTGTTCCTGCTCGCCGGTTTCCCGATGGCGCTGGACCTGGTGCGCGGCTGGGCGCCGCAGTCCTGGGTGGACGGTTTCGCCGGCCTGAGTTTCCTCACCCATTTCCAGGCCATCAGCCGCGGCGTGCTCGACCTGCGCGACGTGGTGTTCTTCCTGCTCAGCATCGCCGCCTGGCTGGCCGCGACGGTGCTGGTGATCGACCTGAAGAAAGCCGACTGAGCCCATGAAGCCCTTCACCCGACGCTCCACCTACCTGGTCGCGCTGGCGCTGCTGGCGCTGGCCTTCGTCGCCCTGGTGGCGATCTCGACCGTGGCCCTGCGCGGCGCCCGCATCGACCTGACCGACAAGCAGCTCTACACGCTGTCGGAAGGCACCCGGAACATCCTGGGCAAGATCGAGGAACCGATCACGCTCAAGCTCTACTACTCCGAACACGCCACCCGCGACCTGCAGCAGTTCCGCGTCTTCGCCACCCGCGTGCGCGAGCTGCTGGAAGAGATCGCCGCGCGCTCCAGGGGCAAGGTGGTGCTGGAAGTGATCGACCCGGAGCCGTTCTCCGAGGCCGAGGACCAGGCCGCCGCCTACGGCCTGCAGGGCGTGCCGCTGGGCGCCAGCGGCGACAAGCTCTACTTCGGCCTGGTCGGCACCAACAGCACCGACGGCGAGACGACGATGCCCTTCATCCAGCCGGACAAGGAATCGTTCCTCGAATACGACGTCGCCAAGCTCATCTCCACGCTCAGCGTCGACACCAAGCCGGTGGTCGCGCTGATCAGCGGTCTGCCCACCGGCCCCAGCATGGACCCCTCCGGCCGCCAGAACCCGGGCTGGGTGGTGGACCGGCAGATCAGCGAGCTGTTCGAGCTGCGCCGCATGCAGGGCGCGCCGACCGCGATCGCCGACGACGTCGACCTGCTGATGGTCGTGCATCCCCGGCAGTTGCCCGAGGACACGCTGTACGCGATCGACCAGTTCGTGATGCGCGGCGGCCGGCTGCTGGCCTTCGTCGATCCCGATTCCGAGGCCGACCAGTCCGGCGTGGACCCGCTCGACCCGCTGTCGCTGCAGGTGCCGCGTTCCTCCGACCTGCCGGAGCTGTTCAAGGCCTGGGGCATCGACTACGACCCGACCCGCCTGGTGCTGGACGAAGTGCACGCGCTGCAGGTGCAGCCCGATCCGAACGGCCCGCCGGTGCGCCACCTGGCGGTGCTGGGCCTGGGCAAGACCGCGCTGAACCAGGAAGACGTGGTGTCGGCCGAGCTCGAGAACCTGAACTTCTCCAGCGCCGGTTCGCTGAAGCTGGCCGACGCTTCGAGCCTGGTGATGGAGGCCCTGGCGCAGAGCTCGGGCGCGTCCGGTACGGCTTCGGTGCAACGGGTGCGCGAAGCCACCGCCGATCCCGACCAGCTGCGCGAGGGCTTCCAGCCCGGCGGCCAGCCGCTGGTGCTGGCGGCGCGCTTCAGCGGTCCGCTCACGTCGGCCTTCCCGGGACGCAGCGGCGAGGGACACATCGCGCAGGCGCAGCAGCCGGTGAACCTGATCGTCGTCGCCGACACCGACGTGCTGACCGACCGGCTGTGGGTGCAGGCGCGCGAGTTCATGGGCGAGCCGGTCTACAACCCCTTCGCCAGCAACGGCGACTTCGTCTACAACGCGGTGGACAACCTGGTCGGCAATTCCGACCTGATCGCGGTGCGCACCCGCGCCGCGGCCTCGCGCCCGTTCGAGCGCGTCACCGCGCTGCGCCGGGGCGCCGAGGAGCGCTACCGCGCCAAGGAACAGGAACTGCAGCGCCAGCTCGACACGCTCGAGCAGGAGCTCACCCGCCTGCAGCAGCCCGGCCCCGAGGGCCAGGCGCAGGCGCTGTCGCCGCAGCAGCAGGCCGAGATCCTGCGCTTCCAGGACGAGAAGCTGCGCATGCGCAAGGAGCTGCGCGAAGTGCAGCACCGCCTCAACGCCGACATCGAGGCGCTGGGCTCGCGGCTGAAGCTGATCAACATCCTGGGCATGCCGGCCCTGCTGGTGCTGCTGGCGCTGTTCGTGGCCTGGCGCCGCTGGTCGCGGCGCCGCGCCGCGGAGGCCTGAGCCATGAAGGCGCGGATCCTCGCCGGCGCGGGCGTGCTGACGGTCCTGCTCGCGGCCGGCGCCTGGTGGCTGCTGGAGCGGCCGGTGGCGGGCGACGGCGCGGCGGGATCGCTGCTGCTGCCGGGGCTGGAGGCACGGCTGGAATCGCTGGACCGACTGCAGGTGCGCGGCGCCGGCGATCAGGTCCTGGTCGAGATCGTGAAGACCGACGGCCGCTGGCGCATGCCGGCACGCCAGGATTGGCCGGCAAACCAGCGCGAAATCAGCCGTGCGCTGTTCCGCCTGTCGCAGGCCCGGCGCCAGGAGGCCAAGACGGCGAATCCCGAGCGCCACGCCCGCCTCGGCGTGGAAGCGGTCGCCGCCGCCGATGCCAAGGGCGCCGAACTGCAGCTGTCCGGCGGCGGCGAACCGCTGCGCCTGACGATCGGCCGGAACCATCCCAGCCTGGGCGGCAGCTACGCGCGGATCGGCGATGAGGCCCAGGTCTGGCTGCTCGATGTGGATGTCGGCCCGGCGCGCAATCCGGTCGACTGGCTCGATCGCCGCCTGCTCGATCTGCCGCTGGCCCGCGTCGCGGAAGTCCGTATCGCTCCGGCCCAGGGCCGCGCCTTCCGGCTCACCCGCGCCGGCGACGATCGTTTCAGCCTCGACGGCCAGCCGTCCGCGGCACTGGCCAATCCCGACGACGGCAATGCCACCGCGGGTGTCGTCGAACAGCTGGTGCTCGACGATGTCGCTGCCGACAGCGGCGCCGCCGCCGGCCAGACCGCGGTGTTCGAGAGTGTGGACGGGCTGCGCATCACCATCGCCGCCTGGCGCGACGACGGCGGCGGAACCTGGGCGCGGCTCGCGGTGGAGCTGGACGAGGCGCGGGCGCAGGCCTGGTTCGCGAACGAACCGGTCGCTCCCACGATGGACGCCGCTGCGCAGAGCGACGCGACGCCGGACGCCGGTGAACGCCTGAAGTCGCTGCGCGCGAAGGTCGAGCGTTGGCAGGCCCGGTTCGCCGGCCGGCAGTTCCTGCTGCCGCCGCAGCTCGCCGCCAACCTGATGAAGTCGCGCGAGGACTATCTCGCCGGATCGCCGTGACCCCCGCCCGCCGCGCGCTGGCGTCATTCGGCGCGCTGGCCTGCGCGGCGGCGGTGGGCTTGTCGGCCTACGCCAGTCACGGCCTGCAGGGCGAGGACGCGCGGCGCGCGGGCCTGGCCGCGCTGTTCGCCTTCGGTCACGGGCTGGCGCTGCTGTTGCTCGCGCCGGGCGCGCGCACGCGCGTCAAGGTAGTCGGTTTGATGATGTTGGCCCTGGGCCTGCTGCTGTTTTCCGGCAGCCTGCTCGGCGCGGCGCTGTTCGCGGCGCCGACGACGCTGGCGCCGGCCGGCGGATTGCTGCTGATGCTGGGCTGGCTCATCATCGCCGTCGACGCCCTGCGCCGCTGAGCCCGCCATGCCCCGACATCCCCGCGGCTTCGACCTCGAGGCCGCCACCGACCATCTGCGCCGCCGCGACCGCAAGTTCGGCCGCTGGATCGACCGCATCGGCCCGCTCGATGTCGCCGGCGGCTGGCGCAAGCCCTTCGACCCGACCGACGCGCTGGCGCGCGCCATCCTCTACCAGCAGCTGTCCGGCAAGGCCGCCGCGACCATCGTGGGCCGCGTCGAGGCGGCGATCGGCTCGAAGAAGTTGCACGCCGACACCCTGGGTCGCGTAGACGACGCAGCGCTGCGCGCCTGCGGCGTCTCGGGCAACAAGACCCTGGCGCTGCGCGACCTCGCCGCGCGCGCGGCCACCGGCGAGGTGCCGAGCCTGCGCGAGATGGCGGCGATGCCCGACGACCTGATCGTCGAACGCCTGACCGCCGTGCGCGGCATCGGCCGCTGGACGGTCGAGATGATGCTGATGTTCAAGCTCGGCCGCCCCGACGTGCTGCCGGTGGACGACCTGGGCGTGCGCAAGGGCGCGCAACTGCTGGACCGGCTCGACGAGATGCCCAAGCCGAAGGAACTGGCCGCACGCGGCGAGAAGTGGGGGCCGTACCGCACGCTGGCGGGGCTGTACCTCTGGCGCGTCGCCGACTTCGTCGCGCCGGAGAAGCCGCCGGTCAAACGTTCGCAGGACTGATCAGCCCGGCGCAGGGCGGAACACCCGCGCGGTCGAGGCCGGATGGCGCGCCAGCGCGTCACCGCTCCGGGTCGGGCGCGGCTGCAGCTGGCCGCCGCAGTTCGGGCAGCGGCCGTGCAGCGTCCGGTTGTTGCAGTCGCTGCAGAAGGTGCACTCGAACGAACAGATCCAGGCGCCGTCCTGGTCGGCGGGCAGGTCGCGGTCGCAGCGTTCGCAGCCGGGGCGCATCTGCAGCATGGGACGTTCTCGTGTCGTGCGTTCAGCTGGCTTCGAACCAGCGCCAGTGCCAGGGTTCGTAGACGATGCCGTGCGGGTTGCCGCGCGGGTAGCTCATGCGGAAGCCGAAGTCGCCGGCGCGGCGGTGCAGCCAGGCAAAGGCGGGCGTGGCCTCGAAGCTTTCCTCGGCCGGCGGTTCGCCCGGCGTGCCGATGTCCATGGCGCAGCCGCCGTGGTGTTCGCTGTAGCCGGGTGCGGCGTTCACCGCCAGGATCTGCTCGACCGTCAGCCCGCGCGCGAGCTTGCGTTCGAAAATGCCCAGCTGGTAGTCGTGGCTGCGGTAACCGGAGATCGCCTCGAGCCGGATGTCGTCGTCGTGGGCTGCGGCCTGCATCCGGCGCCAGGCGCGCGCGGCCGGGTCGAGCAGCCACAGCGGCCGGCGATAGCGGTCGAAGCCGGCGAACTCCAGCCGTGCCGGCTCGGCGACCAGGGGCAGGCCGACCTGTTCGCCGTAACTTTCGTCCAGGCCGAGCGTGTGCAGGCGCTCACGCAGTCCGTCGAGCGGCAGGTCGAAACCCGCGCCGGCGCGTTCGTGCATCGCGTCCAGCGCCTGCAGCGCATCGGCGAGGCCGGGCTCGTGGTGCAGCCGAGGCACGAGGGCGGTGAGGCGCGGGCCTTCGAGTGCGGCCAGGAAGCGTCCGTCGCGTTTGCGCCGCAGCGCCCATTCGGCGCCGGCGAGGGCGCGGGCGTCGGCATTGGCGCGGGCGCGCAGCAGCCGGGCCGGCCAGGCTTCGACCTTTTCGCTGTTGACCAGGTGCCAGTTCAGGGCGCGCATGGGGCCAGCTTAGCGGGCCGGCGCCATCGGCGTGAAGCCTGGCTCAGCCGGCGGCGCGGCGCAGGATGTCGAGCACGGCCTGGGGATGCTCCAGGCTCAGCAGCCATACGCGGCCGTCGGCATGCGGCAGGGCCAGCACCTTTGACGGATCGGTGACCAGGCAGAAGGCCTTGCGGCGATCGCGCAGGCGGAAGTGGCCGGCCTGGAAGCCGGGAAGGGCGAAACCGTTGGTCTTGAGCCGGGGCTGGAGTTCGGTGTGTTCGCGCAGGTCCACCGCCCGCGCCGCGGCCAGATCGAAGTCGGCCAGCGGCGCCTCGCGGGTGTAGAACGTGGCCTTCACCCGCAGGCGCCGTCCGTCGAAGCTCGCCTCGCGCCGCCACATCGGCAGCACCACGGCCAGCACCGAGACCGCGACGACGCCCTGGATCAGCAGCATGAAAGCCGGGGACAGCGCCTCGCTGCGCACCTGCAGAATCACCACGACGGCGATCACCAGGGGCAGCACCGCGCCGAAGCCGATGGCGAACAGCACGGGCGCCTTGCCCAGCGGCGTCAGGGCGAGGCGGCGGTCCATCTCAGCGGCCCAGCAGCAGGGCGAGGCCGGCGAGCAGCACCAGCGTCGAGACGGCGGCGAGAGGCAGGGCGGCGGGCGTGGGGCGGCCGGCGCGGCGGTTCTGGATCAGGTGCACGATGTGGAGCATGTCGGTTCTCTCCAGGCTCAGGATGAGGTGTCGTCGTCGTTGCTGTCTTCGGCCTTCTTCATCCGGCCGTTCTTGCGCAGGGCGTCCCGCAGCACGTACTCGATCTGCGCATTGAGCGAACGCAGCTCGTCGTCGGCCCAGCGCTGGATGGCGTCCAGCACTTCGGCGTTGATGCGCAGCGGGTAGGCTTTTTTCTCGGCCATCTCAGGTCCGGTGCGCCCGGAACACGGGGATCAGGCCCAACACCGAGCCCACGACCACCCCCGTCACGAGCCAGCCGGTGACCGTCTTGGTCATCAGCTCCGGTACCACGAGGAATGCCAGCCCCATCAGCACCAGCGCGGCGTTGATCGCGATCAGCAGCATGCCTTCCGCCAGGCGTGCGCGCGCCGGATCGCGCGCAGCCGCGGCCGAGTGCGACGGGAACTTGCCCGTCGCCACCAGCACGCCCACCAGGACGCAGGGCAGTCCGATCGCGATGCACGCCACGCCGGCCTGGGTCATTTCGTCCATGGTGGCCTCAGTAGATCGAGCCGGCGTTGACCACCGGCTGCGTGCCGCGCTCGCCGCACAGCACCACCAGCAGGTTGCTCACCATCACCGCGCGGCGCTCCGGGTCGAGGTCGACCACCTTGCGTGCCGACAGCTGCTCGAGCGCCATCTCGACCATGCTCACCGCGCCTTCGACGATGCGGGTGCGGGCGGCGATGATCGCGCCGGCCTGCTGGCGCTGCAGCATGGCCTGGGCGATTTCCGGGGCGTAGGCGAGGTGGCTGATGCGGGCTTCGGCGACGTTGA
Source organism: Arenimonas terrae (assembly GCF_006265115.1). Classification (GTDB taxonomy): domain Bacteria; phylum Pseudomonadota; class Gammaproteobacteria; order Xanthomonadales; family Xanthomonadaceae; genus Arenimonas; species Arenimonas terrae. Next base: position 160,190 of record NZ_SMDR01000001.1, read on the forward strand.
CGCCGGCCTGGGCCAGGCGTTCCTGGATTTCCTCGGTCAGGTGCTTGGCGATCTCGGCGGCGTGGCTGCGCAGCGAGATCTTGCCGTCCTCGTGCTGGTCGTAGGGGTAGCTGGTGGCCATGGCGCGCAGCGCGGCCTCGGACTGGATGTGCACGAAGCTTTCGTAGTCGTCGACGTTGTAGACGGCCTCGGCCGAGTCCACGACCTGCCACACGACCACGGCGCCGATCTCGATCGGACTGCCGTCGAGGTCGTTGACCTTGAGCTTGCCCGACTCGAAGTTGCGCACGCGCAGACTGATCTTCTTGGCCGAGTAGAAGGGGTTGTTCCAGCGCAGGCCCTGGTCCTTGGACGTGCCCACGTACTTGCCGAACAGGCTCAGCACCGCGGCCTGGTTGGGTTCGACCATGTAGAAGCCACCGAGCGCGACCGAGGCCAGCGCACCCACCACCAGGCCGGCGACCAGCAGGCCGGGGTTCGGCACGCCGTCGCCCTTGGCGCCCATCACGAACAGATAGACGGCGAAGGCGCACAGCGCGATCAGGAGGAGAAGGGCCGGAATGCCGGGGTAGGAGCGGATGGACTGTTCTTTCATGGCGGATCTCCCGAGTGGTGGCCACAAGATATCAAAAAGATATCAATGTGCAATAGGCCAGACGAAAGTCAACCGGACCGGATGGCCCTGGCCTTTGCAAACAAGGGCTTGCCTCAGGGTTCGACGCGGTAGCGCAGGAAGGGCGAGGGCAGCTGCTCGCTGCCGATGGTCAGCGACAGGCCGTCGGGCGAGAAGGCGATGGCCTCGGCCTGGGGCATCCAGGGCAGGGTCAGATGCGAGGGCTTGTCGCGCAGCGCCGGGGTCCAGTCGCCATCGCGCGGGCGCACCAGGAAATGCACCGAGCGGTAGTTGAGCACCGCCAGCACGCGGCCGTTCGGGCTCAGCGCGGCGCCGGTGACCTGGGCGCGGTAGCGGCCGTAGATCGGGCTGCGGCGCAGGTCGCCGGCGTCGGGCTGTTCGATGCCGGGCAGGTTGCCCAGGTGCTCGGCCACGGCCTGGTCTTCGCCAGGGCGCAAGGGGATGCGGAAGAGTTCGGGCGGCACGCGTTTTTTCGAGATCAGCAGCACCTCCCCGCGCGCCGGGTCCACGGCCGCCGCTTCGCAGTCGCGGGGGCCGTCCGGCCAGCGGAAGGTCAGGCTCCAGGCCACGGCGACGGGCCGGGTCAGGTCGGTGGGTTCCTCGAGCACGTGCAGGACCAGGTCCTGGCGGATGCCGCCGTTGTCGCCGGTGTCGGCAATGAGCAGGTAGTGCCTGCCGTCGAGCTCGAACGAGGACAGGTCCTCCCAGTCGATGTTGGCCGCCCCGGTCACCGGCACGCTGGCCCGGTGCTGGCCGCGTTCGTCCATCAGCTGCAGCTCGGCGCTGTTGCCGCTGTCGTTGATCGCCCAGTAGTGGCCCGGATGCGCGCGCGAGGCGGCCAGGCCGCTGATCTCGTCCAGCGCCCGGTCGGTGACCAGGCCGGCGACTTCGGGATCGCCCCAACGGGCGCCGAAGGCGGGCGCTGGCAGCAGCACCAGGAGGAGGGTGGGCAGGATTCGGCGCATGAATAACCGCGGGTCTTGAGGTCCGAGCATGACAGAAACGCCGCCCGGCCTGAACCTCGGCCGCTACAATTGCGCCCTTCCACCACCGAATCCGCCGCCATGACCGACCCGCGCCCCGTCACCCTCGGCACGCCGCTTTCGCCGTCCGCCCGCCGCGTGCTGATGCTCGGCTCCGGCGAACTGGGCAAGGAAGTGGCGATCGAGCTGCAGCGGCTGGGCGTGGAGGTGATCGCCGCCGATCGCTACGACAACGCCCCGGCCATGCAGGTCGCGCACCGCTGCCACACCCTGAACATGCTCGACCCGGCCGCGCTGCGCGACCTGATCACGCACGAGAAGCCCGACCTGGTGGTGCCGGAGATCGAGGCCATCCACACCCAGACGCTGGTAGAACTGGAGACCGAGAAAGGCCTGCGCGTGATTCCCACCGCGCGCGCCGCGCGCCTGACCATGGACCGCGAGGGCATCCGCCGCCTGGCCGCCGAAACGCTGGGCCTGCCGACCTCGCCCTACCGTTTCGTCGACACCCGCGAGGAGTACCGCGCCGCCGTCGCCGCCATCGGCCTGCCCTGCGTGGTCAAGCCGGTGATGTCGTCCTCGGGCAAGGGCCAGAGCACGGTGCGCAGCGATGCCGACATCGACGCTGCCTGGGACTACGCCCAGTCCGGCGGCCGTGCCGGCCAGGGCCGCTGCATCGTCGAGGGCTTCATCCGCTTCGACTACGAGATCACGCTGCTGACCGTGCGCCACCGCGACGGTACCTCGTATTGCGATCCGATCGGCCACCTGCAGGTGGATGGTGACTACCGCGAGAGCTGGATGCCGCAGCCGATGTCGGACGCGGCGCTGCGCGAATCGCAGCGCATCGCGAAGACCGTCACCGACAACCTCGGCGGCCGGGGCCTGTTCGGCGTCGAGCTGTTCGTGCAGGGCGACCAGGTCTGGTTCAGCGAGGTCTCGCCGCGCCCGCACGACACCGGCCTGGTCACGCTGATCTCGCAGGAGCTGAGCGAATTCGCCCTGCACGCGCGCGCCATCCTCGGCCTGCCGATCCCGAACATCGCCTCGCTTGGGCCCTCGGCCTCGTGCGCGGTGCTGGCCACCGGCTACGGCGTGCCGCGGTTCGGCAATGTCGACGGCGCGCTGGTCGAACCCGATACCGCACTGCGCCTGTTCGGCAAACCGAAGGTCGAAGGTCATCGTCGTATCGCGGTGACGCTGGCACGTGATATCAATGTCGACGCGGCCCGCGCCAAGGCGCGTCGCGCCGCGGCGGCGCTCACGGTGGAGTTGGAATGATGTTTGCAACCCTGCGCTGGATCGGCCTGCTGGCCGCGCTGCTGTTCTCGCTCCCGGCCCAGGGCGCCGAGTTCCGGATCGATTCGGCCACCAACGAACAGCTGGTGCTGGACATGCCGGCCGGCTGGCGCGGCTTCACCGCCAACCCGGAAGGGGCCGCGGTGACGACGCTGGCGTTCTCGCCGGCGCAGGGCGCGTCCTTCCGGATGCTGGTGACCCTGATCCCGTTGCCGCGCGATGCCAGCCGTCCGCCGATCACCGCGTCCGACCTTCGCGAAAGCACTCAGGTCGCGGCCGACCAGGCCCGCTCCCGCTCGGTCGAGGCCGTGCTGACGGTCCAGAGCCTCACCGGCCCCCAGGTCAGCGGCGTCTATTTCCAGGCCACCGACCGCGCGCCGCCGGCGGGCGAATTCAAGCACCTGACCCAGGGCTCATTGGTCGTGGGCGAGGCGGTGCTCACCTTCACCGTGCTGGCCAACGACGACGCCCCCGGCGGCCCCGAGGCGGTCCGTCGCCAGGCCCTGGCGGCACTTGCGGCAATCAGGGTCGCGTCGCGCTGAGTTCCGGCGGGTCTGCGCCCTCAAGGTCGACCCAGACCATCCGGTGGTCCGTGGCGTCCAGCCACTCCGTGCCCGGCTGCCCGGGCGCCGGCCAGAACACGCCGCTGGCCTGCACCGGCAGGCCGACCGAGGGCAGCACATAGTCGACGCGGTAGTTGCCGTTGCGCGGTCCGAACTGCGCGGTGTCGTGACCGGCGAAGGACCTGTGTGCGCCGTTGACCGCGTTGGCCTGCGCCGAGGCCATCGCGCCCTCGCTGCGCGGCGTCGCGTAACGCAGCACGCGCGGGTGTTCCAGTAGCTGGTGGATCGCGCCGGGCAGGCTGCCGCCGTCGGCGGGGTCGGCGTTGTAGTCGCCGGCGATCACGAAACGTTCGCCCTCGGCCAGGCCGCCGCAGCGGACCGCGTCGTCGCAGAGCCAGGGCTTGTCGCCCGGCGTGAGGTACTCCGCCCAGAGCCGGATTTCGTCGTGGTTGCGGGCGGCGTTGCGGCGTTCGGGGCCGTCGAACACCGGCGGCGTGGGGTGCGCGGCCAGCAGGTGGATGCGGCCCAGCGGCGTGTCGATCGGCAGGTCCCAGTGCGACTTCGAGCTCAGCCGCAGCTGCGCCCAGACCGCCGGCGGGTAGAAGGCGCGGCCGTCGGGATGTTTCGGCTCTAGCGCGCCGGGCAGCGCGCTCCAGCGCAGCAGGCGGAAGCTGCGCGCGGCCGCCGCGTCGATCGGGAACTTCGACAGCACCAGCATGCCGTACTGGCCCGGGTGCAGGCCGTAGCCCCAGGCGTCGTTGCCGTGGAAGCGGCCTTCGCCGCCGATCTTGCCGTCGCCGTCCAGGTCCAGGCCGCTGGGCACGCCGGTGTTCACTTCCGCGAGGTAGCGGTAGGGATAGGTGATCGGCTGCTCGCCGTACTGGCCGACTTCCAGGTAGCGCCGCTGGAACAGGTCGGCCGCCAGGCCGGCGGCGTCGTAGTCGAACTCGTTGAGCAGCACCACGTCCGGCCGCTGGTGCTGGACGATCGCGGCGATCTTGCGCGCGTCGGCGTCGCCTTCGTCCAGGCGCGCGATCAGGCCGCCATGTTCCTCGTCGTAGAGGGAAGTGTTGAGCGTGGCGAAGCGCAGGGGCATGGCAGGCTTTTCCGCAGCGGACGGGCGCGGGGCGGCGACGGGAGCGGCGCAGCCGGCGAGGACGAGGGCGGCCAGCAGGCCGGCGGACAGCAGGGCAGGGAAGCGCATGGGCGCGATTGTGCCCGCAATTCAGCCGGCGGGCATCGGGCGCCAGGTCGCGCCGTCGAGGAATTCGAGCGGCCGGAAGCCGCGCTTGTAGGTCATCTTCGGATGGCCGTCGAGCCAGAAACCCAGGTACACGTGCTCGCGGCCGTCCTCGAGCGCGCGCTGCACCTGGCGCAGGATGGCGTAGGTGCCCAGGCTGCGCGCGGCGTGCGCGGGATCGTAGAAGGTGTAGACCGCCGACAGCGCCTTGGGCACGACGTCGGTCACCGCCAGCGCCACCAGCTGGCCGTCGAGCCGGAACTCCATGAACTGGGTCGGGCTCCAGCCGCAGGCCAGGAAGGCGTCGAAGTTTTCCGGCGCCGGGTCGTCCATGCCGCCGCCGACGTGGCGGGTGTCGAGGTAGCGGCGGTAGAGCGCGAAGTTCTCGGCCGTGCGGCGCGGCGGCACGATGCGCATCTCGAGGTCGGCGTTGCGCGCCAGGCAGCGCTTCTGGGCCCGGTTCGGCCGGAACGCCGCCACCGGGATGCGCACCGAGATGCAGGCGCGGCAGCCGTTGCAGTAGGGCCGGTAGACGTGGCCGCCGGAGCGGCGGAAGCCCATCGACAGCGCCTGCGCGAACACGCTGGGCAGGTGCGGATCGGCCGGGTCGATGATCAGGTCGCGCGAGAGCCGGTCGGGCCAGTAGCCGCAGGCGTGCTCGAGCGTCTGGAACAGGCGGATGGCGTGCTGGTTGCCCATGGGCCTCAGTCTACGACCGCCGGGCGGCGCCGGCGCAAACGGGCCCGCGCGTGCCGGCGATGCATGCGTGGATTCAGCGCGGCAGCACCCGGCCGAGCCGCTGGCCGACCCGGGTCGGGGTCTCGGTGGCGAAGCTGTCCAGGGCCACCGCGTCGCGCGGGAAGAGCAGGATCACGGTCGAGCCGTAGTTGAAGCGGGCCATCTCGGCAAAGCGGGCGAGGGTGATACCCTGGCCGCGCCAGTCGCGGCGCACCGGCTTGTGCGCGTACGGCGGGATTTCCTCGCCGTTCCACACCGACTCCACGCCCGAGACCAGCAGGGCGCCGACCATCACCGAACACATCGGCCCGAACTCGGTCTCGAAGTGGCAGACCAGGCGCTCGTTGCGCGCGAACAGCCGCGGGATCGCCTGCACGCCCCAGGGCGCCACTGTGAACAGCCGGCCCGGCACGTGCAGCGTTTCGACCAGGGTGCCGGTCCAGGGCATGTGTACGCGGTGGTAGTCGCGCGGCGACAGGTAGATGTTGGCGAACCAGCCGTCGGCGTAGGGCGCAGCCATGGCCTCGTTGCCCAGCAGCTCGGCGGCGGTGAAGGCCTGTCCCTTGGCCTGGAAGATGCGTCCGGCCTCGATGCGGCCGGCCTGGCTGATCTTGCCGTCGGCGGGCATCAGCAGGGTCGCCGGGTCGGCGTCGGCCGTGCGCGCGCCGGGCTTGAGCTCGCGGGTGAAGAAGGCGTTGAAGTGCAGGTAGTTGGTCGGCACCGGGTCCACGGCCTCGGCCATGTCCACGTTGAACCTGCGCACCACCAGCTTGATCAACCAGTCCTTGAACCAGGCCGTGCGCGTGCGCGCCACGCCGTAGGCGATGCGCGAGAGCAGGCGGTGCGGCAGCACGTACTGCAGGAAGACCTTCGGGCTCACGGCGCGGCCTCCGTCAGCGTGGCGAGGTCGGCGGCGATGTCGGCCGGCACCAGCGGCGGCCGGATCAGGCCGGCCTGGCGACCCTGAGGGTCGATCACCACCAGGGCCGAGCTGTGGTCCATGGTGTAGTCGCCGTCGGTCGTGGCGACCTTCATGTAAACCAGGCCCAGGCCCGCGGCGAACTGGCCCAGGGCCGGCTCTGGAGCGGTGGCGGCCAGGGTGGCCTTGTGGAAATAAGCGGCGTACTCGCCGGTCTTGGCCGGGGTGTCGCGGGCCGGGTCGACCGAGACGAACAGGACGCGCGGGCGCACGGCCTCGGGCAGCGTTTCCCAGACGGCCTGGGACTGGGCCAGCTCGCTCAGCGTGGTCGGGCAGACGTCCGGGCAGTGGGTGAAGCCCAGGAACACCACGGTCCAGTGGCCCTGCAGTTCCTCCGGCGTCAGCGGCGTGCCGTCGGACTGCTCGAGCGCGAAGCCCGGAATGGCGCGCGGCGAGGGGAACAGGCGCACCGCCTTGAGCGTTGCCGGGTCCACGGCCGGGGCCGCGGCTTCGACGGCCTGCGGCGCGCCGGGAGCGGTCGGCGCGAACGCCACCTGGGCGGCCCACAGGCCGAGTCCGGCCGCGAGCGCGGCGATCACGATGAGCAGGTTGCGGCGATTGAACACGGCGCGTCCGGAGGGCGGAGAGGGCCGCAATTATAGCCGGGGCACGGCTATACTCGCGTCATCACAAGGAATTTCAATCACATGCCGGCCGAGCTTCAGACCATCATCGACTTCATCCGCTACGGGACCAGCCGCTTCGGCGCCGCCGGCCTGAGCTTCGGGCACAGCCACGACAACGCCCTCGACGAAGCGACCCAGCTGGTCCTGCACGCCCTGCACCTGCCGCACGACCTGGGTCCGGCCTACGGCCAGGCGCGCCTGACCGCCGACGAGAAGCAGGAAGTGCTGGCGCTGTTCTCGCGCCGCATCAACGAGCGCATTCCGGCCTGCTACCTCACCGGCGAGGCCTGGTTCGCCGGCCTGAGCTTCAAGTCCGATCCGCGCGCCCTGGTGCCGCGCTCGCCGATCGCCGAACTGATCGAAACCGGCTTCGAGCCCTGGCTCGGCGGCCGCGAGGTCCACCGCGCGCTCGACATGTGCACCGGCTCGGGCTGCATCGCGATCGCGACGGCGCACTATCACCCGCACTGGCAGGTGGACGCGGTGGACCTGAGCGAGGACGCGCTGGCCCTGGCCCGCGAGAACGTGGAGCGGCTGGACGCGCGCAACGTCCGCCTGGTCCATTCCGACCTGTTCAAGAACCTCGACGGCGAGGTCTACGACCTGATCGTCACCAATCCGCCCTACGTCACCCACGCCGAAACCGACGCACTGCCGAAGGAGTATTCGCACGAGCCCGAGATGGGCCTGCGCGCCGGCGACGACGGGCTGGACCTGGCGCTGGAGATCCTGCGCGACGCGCCGCGGCACCTGAGCGAACACGGCCTGCTGATCTGCGAGGTCGGCGAGAGCGAACGCGCCCTGGTCGAGCTGCTGCCGGAAGTGCCCTTCGCCTGGATCGAGTTCAAGGTCGGGCAGATGGGCATCTTCGTGATCGAGCGCGAAGACATCGTCGCCCACCACGCCCGCATCAAGGCGCTGGCCGATGCCCGGCGGAGCTGAGCCCGGCGCATGAGCGACAACAGCTTCGGCCGGCTGCTGCGGATCACCACCTTCGGCGAAAGCCACGGTCCGGCGATCGGCTGCGTGGTCGACGGTTGCCCGCCGGGCATCGCGATCGCGCCGGAGGATTTCCGCGCCGACCTCGACCGCCGCGCCACCGGCAAGAGCCGGCACACCTCGCAGCGCCACGAGGCCGATGAGGTCGAAATCCTCAGCGGCGTCTACGAAGGCCGCACCACCGGCACGCCGATCGGCCTGCTGGTGCGCAACACCGACGCGCGCAGCAAGGACTACGCGAAGATCGCCGAACAGTTCCGCCCCGGCCACGCCGACTACACCTACTGGCAGAAGTACGGCCTGCGCGACCCGCGCGGCGGCGGCCGCAGCTCCGCGCGCGAGACCACCATGCGCGTGGCCGCCGCGGTGATCGCCAAGAAGTGGCTGGCGGAAAAGTACGGTGTCACCGTGCGCGCCTGCGTTTCCCAGATCGCCGACCTGCGCCCGCGCGGCTTCGACTGGGCGGCGGTGGAGGGCAATGACTTCTTCTGGCCCGACGCCGGCCAGGCGGCCGAGCTCGAGGCCTACATGGACGCGCTGCGCAAGTCCGGCGATTCGGTCGGCGCGCGCGTGGAGGTGCAGGCGCTGAACGTGCCGCCGGGCTGGGGCGAGCCGGTCTACGGCAAGCTCGACGCCGAGATCGCCGCGGCCATGATGTCGATCAACGCCGTGAAGGGTGTCGAGATCGGCGCCGGCTTCGCCAGCATCGGACAGAAGGGCAGCGAGCACCGCGACCTGATGTCCCCGGCCGGCTTCGCCAGCAACCACGCCGGCGGCATCCTGGGCGGCATCAGCAGCGGCCAGGCGGTCACCTGTTCGGTCGCGTTCAAGCCCACCTCCAGCCTGCGCCTGCCGGGCGACACCGTGGACATCCACGGCCAGCCGGTCGAAGTGATCACCACCGGCCGCCACGACCCCTGCGTGGGCCTGCGCGCGCCGCCGATCTGCGAGGCCATGCTGGCCCTGGTGCTGATGGACCAGGCCCTGCGCCACCGCGCCCAGTGCGGCGACGTCGGTCCGGTGTCGCCGCGCCTGCCGGGCGGCCTGCCATGATTTCGCCCTTTTTCCGCCCGGGCCATGCCCGCAAACCGACCCAGACTTGCCGCCCGTGCGATCGAAAACGATCGCCTCGGACGGCCTGGACGACGATGCGCCCGCGCGGCGCCCTGTGTTCCCTGCCGGCCTGAGGCCGAATCCGTTCGGTGCATCCCCTCCGCGCACGACGCGGCATCCAACGAATACGAGAGAACCCCCGAACCATGAGCCAGACCTACAACGTCGCCATCGTCGGCGCCACCGGCGCCGTCGGCGAGACCATGCTGTCCATCCTGGCCGAGCGCCAGTTCCCGATCGGCCGCCTGCACCTGCTGGCCAGCGCGCGCTCGGCGGGCGAGAAGATCGACTACGGCGCGAAGAAGATCGTGGTCGAGGACCTCGCCACCTTCGACCCCAAGGGCATTCACATCGCGCTGTTCTCCGCCGGCGGTTCGGTGTCGAAGGAGTACGCGCCGAAGTTCGCCGCCGCCGGCGCGGTGGTGATCGACAACAGCTCGGCCTTCCGCTACGACGACGACGTGCCCCTGGTGGTGAGCGAAGTGAACCCCGAGGCGGCGAAGAACCGCCCGCGCGGCATCATCGCCAACCCCAACTGCTCGACCATGCAGATGCTGGTCGCGCTGGCGCCGCTGCACCGCGCCGCCGGCATCGAGCGCATCAATGTCGCCACCTACCAGTCGGTGTCCGGCGCCGGCCGCAGCGGCATGGAGGAACTGGGCAAGCAGACCGCGGCGATGCTCAACTTCCAGAACCACGAGCCGGGCAAGTTCCCGGTGCAGATCGCCTTCAACCTGATCCCTCACATCGACGAATTCCTGGACAACGGCTTCACCAAGGAAGAGATGAAGATGGTCTGGGAGACCCGCAAGATCCTGGGCGACGACAGCATCCAGGTGAATCCGACGGCGGTGCGCGTGCCGGTGTTCTACGGCCACTCCGAGGCGGTGCACCTGGAGACGCGGCGCAAGCTTACGGTGGCCGAGGCGCGCCAGCTGCTGGAGGCGGCGCCCGGCGTCGAGGTGGTGGACGAGCGCGCCGCAGGCGGCTACCCGACGCCGGTCACCCACGCCGCCGGCACCGATGCGGTCTACGTCGGCCGGCTGCGCGAGGACATCTCCCATCCTCGCGGCCTGGACCTGTGGATCGTTTCGGACAACATCCGCAAGGGCGCGGCCCTGAACGCGGTGCAGCTGGCGGAACTCGTGGTCAAAGAGCGTTGCTGACCGGTATATTCGGCGGGCATTACCGTCGGGGCCGCTGCAGGGGAGTGGTCGCGCCAGCCTTCTTCGGGGAGATTTGAAGCGTGAACATCAGGCATTTGCAGCTACCGCTGGCCTTGGCCCTGGCTCTGGGCGCCTCCAGCGCCCAGGCCCTGGGGCTGGGTCCGATCGAGGTGAAGTCCGGGCTCAACCAGCCCCTCGTCGCCGAGATCCCGATCCTGTCGGCGGCGCCGGGCGAGATCGACGAACTGGAAGTGCGCCTGGCCTCGCCCGAGGCGTTCGCGCGCGTCGGGCTGGAGCGTCCGGTCGGCCTGACTGCCAACCTGCAGATGAGCGTCGGCCGCAATGCGGCCGGCCAACCGGTGATCCGGGTCACCACGCCCGACCGCTTCAACGAACCGTTCCTGACCTTCCTGCTCGAGGCCAATTGGGGCCGCGGCAGCGTCGTGCGCGAGTTCAGCGCCCTGGTCGATCCGCCCTATATCGCGCCGGCGGTGATCCGTCCGCTCGAGGCCCCGGCGGTCGCCGTGGCGCCGGCGCCCATGCAGGCCCCGGTCGCCGAACCCGAAGCCGAGGTCGCGCCTGTCCAGCAGGATCCCGAGCCCACGCTCACCGTCACCGACAGCGAGCCCGAGCCGCTGCCGCCGGAACCGCTGCCCGAACCCGAGCCGGCGCCGGTCGCTCCCGAACCCGTCGCGGCGACACCCGAACCGACCCCGGAACCTGTCGCCGAGCCGGCGCCGACGCCGGAGCCCGCTCCCGCACCCGCCCCGGAACCGGAGCCCGTCGCCGCGGCGCCGGCCCCCGTGCCCGCGCCTGCGCCCGCACCCGCCGCCGACAGCTACGGCCCGGTCACTGAAGGCCAGACGCTGTGGAGCCTGGCCAATTCCGTCCGCCCCGATCCGTCGGTGACGGTGAACCAGATGATGCTGGCGCTGCAGCGGGCCAACCCCGAAGCCTTCATCAACGACAACATCAACCAGCTCAAGAAGGGCGCGGTGCTGCGCATCCCGGCGCGCGACGAAGTCGCCAGCCTGGGTGCCGACGAAGCCGCCGCCCTGGTGCGCGAACAGGCCGCGGCCTGGCAGTCGCGGCGCCAGCCGGTGCCGCAGCCGGCCGAATCGGTCGCCGCCGCGCCGGAGCGCGCGCCGGCCCGTCCCAGCACGCCCGCGGCCGCGCCGTCCGACGGCCGCCTGGAGATCGTGCCGCCCTCGGGCGACGAGCAGGCCGCCCGCGGCCTGCAGTCCGGCGCCAGCAGCACCGGCGGCGGCAAGGAGCTGCGCGCGGAACTGACCCAGACCCGTGAGGACCTGGCCGCGCGCGAAGCCGAAGTGTCCGAACTGCGCTCGCAGATGACCGAGCTCGAACAGCAGCAGGCCGACAGCCAGCGCCTGATCGAACTGCAGAACAGCAAGCTCAAGTCGCTGCAGGAGCGCCTGGGCGAGGACGTCGCCGCCGCCAGCCCGGCGCCGGTCGCGGCCGCCGATCCGGCCGCCGCGGCCAGCCCCGTGCCGGCGTCCCCGGCCGTCGGGCCGGCGCCCTGGTACCTCAACCCTTTCCTGCTCGGCGGTGGCGGCCTCGTCCTGCTCGGCGGCCTGGTGCTGGCGCTGCGCGGGCGCCGCTCCGCCAGCCCGGTGCCGGTGGTCAGCCGCCGCATCTCCGACGACGACGCCCTGCACGCCAGCCTGGCCGGCACGCGCGCGGCGGTGGTGGAAGCGGAGGACGAGGACGACTCCGAGCTTGCCGCCGGCGATCCGGAGCTGGCACGCCTGCGCGGCAATGTCGAGGCGCATCCCGAGGACCTCGAGGCGCATATCAGCCTGCTGCGCCACTACTACGCCAAGGGCGAGACCACCGCCTACGAGATCGCGGCGCAGGCCATGCGCATCCGCGTGCGCAGCACGCTCGACCCGCGCTGGCGCGAGGCCGTGGTGATGGGCGTGGCGCTGTCGCCGTCCAACCCGCTGTTCAGCCAGGCCGGCTGGAACACGCCTAAGTTCGGCGACACCGGCGTGATCCCGGCCACCGCCAAGGCCGCGCCGCCCGCCGCCGCGCCCACGCCGGCACCGGCACCGGCACCGGCACCGGCACCGATCGCCGCCCCGACCCCCGTCGCCGCTCCGGCACCGGTGGTCGCGCCCGAGCCCGCCCCGATCGTGGCCTCCGAGCCCGACCTGGACATCGACTTCGAGCCGGTGGCGGTCGACATCCCGGGCCACGACGGTTTCACCGACGACTTCAGCGCGGCTCCGGCCGAACAGGCCGGCGACGACGACGGCAGCGAGACCAAGATCGAGCTGGCCAAGGCCTACCTGGACATCGGCGACATCGACGGCGCCAAGGGCATGCTCGAGGAAGTGCTGGCCGAAGCCGGCCCGGCAGGCCGCGCCGAAGCGCAGCGGCTGCTCAAGGAAATCGGCTAACCTCGCGCTCCGACCTCGAAGGCAGAACGAAGGGCCGGGGCAACCCGGCCCTTCACATTTCACGGCATGCGCTACGCACTCGGCATCGAATACGACGGCAGCGGCTTCCAGGGCTGGCAGCGGCTGAGCCATGGCGCCTCGGTGCAGGCGGCGGTGGAGGCGGCGCTGTCGTTCGTGGTCGACCATCCGCTCGAGGTGGTCTGCGCCGGCCGCACCGACAGCGGCGTGCACGCGCGCTGCCAGGTGGTGCATTTCGACACCGAAGCGGTGCGCACGCCGTACGCGCTGCAGCAGGGCGGCAACAGCCGGCTTCCCGGCGGCGTGGCGGTGCTGTGGTGCCAGCCGATGCCGCAGGATTTCCACGCCCGCTATTCCGCGCGCGCGCGCCGCTACCGCTACACGATCCTCAACCGGAAGATCCGTCCGGCCATGCAGCGCGAGTACCTGACCTGGGAGCGCCAGCCGCTGGACGCCGAGGCCATGCACCGGGCGGCGCAGGCCCTGGTCGGCGAGCACGATTTCAGCGCCTTCCGGACGGTGCACTGCCAGGCGCCGCACCCCAATCGAAACGTGCACGACATCAGCGTGCGCCGCGAGGACGACCGGGTCATCGTCGAAGTCCAGGCCAACGCCTTCCTGCACCACATGGTCCGCAATTTTGTCGGCAGCCTGCTGCCGGTCGGGCGGGGCGAGCAGCCCGAGGCCTGGGTCGGCCAGCTGCTCGCCGGCCGCGACCGCATCGTCGCCGGGCCCACGGCGCCCTCCAACGGCCTGGTCTTCCTCGGCCCGCGCTATCCGGCCGAATGGTCTCTGCCGGCCGAAGTCACCCTCTGACCCTTCGCGCTTGCGTTCGCAAGCAGGTCCCGTGCTCGGTTTCTTGGGTTCGTCTGGCGCCGGGATCGATCCTGGCGATAGGCCGCCGTACGTGAGGGCTCTTCCCGGGGACGCCGTGAATCCATCCATGGAGGCTCTTCGAAAACGTCCCTGTTTTCGAAGCCCCGGGAAGAGCCCTCACGCACGACGGCCTGCGGACCATCCGGGCCGGGCTATTGAGCTTTAAAAGCTCGCGTTGGCGATACCTTCGGCATCCCCGCCGTTAACTTGCGGCTTGTCCAAACCTGCCAAAAAACGCCGATTCCGGCCCGTCTGCGAGCTTTCGTGCCTTCTGGGGGCACGCGCTTGTCCCATCGGCTTGCGACACCGCTCCGTGGCGACGACGTAGACAAGAGGGGGTACCTGAAGTGGAGGGCAGGATGCCCGCAACGGCCGCGAGTGAGTTGGGCAGGATGCCGCTCACGCCCGAGCGGGCAGGGACCCCCTCTTGTCTGCGGCGGCGCACGCCGGATCAACCGGAAACGAGCAAGTGACCTACTTGCGCCAAAAGCGCAAGCGCTGACGGGATGAACACGGGGGAGGGACTACAATGCCGCCATGAGGACCCGGATCAAATTCTGCGGGCTGACCCGCCCGGGAGACGTCCGCCTGGCGGTGGAACTGGGCGTGGACGCCCTGGGCTTTGTGTTCGCCGCGGCCAGCCCCCGCCGACTGGCCCCAGAGCAACTAGAGGGCCTGCGCCAGGCCGTGCCGCCCCTGGTGAATGTGGTGGCCCTGTTCATGGACAACCCGGGCAGCGAAGTCGCGTCGGCCATCAAGGCCCTGCGGCCGACCCTGCTGCAGTTCCATGGCGCCGAAGACGAAGCCTTCTGCCGCGGCTTCGGCCTGCCCTTCATCAAGACCGTGCCGATGGGGCAGGGCGCCGACGATGCGGCCCTGGCGCGGAAACGCTACCCTTCGGCCAGTGCCTTCCTGCTCGATGGCCATGGCCCCGGCCAGCCCGGCGGCCGCGGCGAGCGCTTCGACTGGACCACCGTACCGCCCCTGGGCCGGCCGATCTTCCTGGCCGGCGGCCTGACGCCAGCCAACATCGGCCAGGCCATCCGCACCGTGCGGCCCTATGCGGTGGACGTGTCGAGCGGCATCGAGAGCGCGCCGGGCCTGAAGGACGGCGAAAAAATGCAGCAGTTCGTGGACGAGGTAAGACGTGCAGACCGCAACATCGCCGAATGACATTCCCGCCGCCGCCGACATCGCCGATTTCTCCGCATGGCCCGACGCCGCGGGGCATTTCGGCCGCTACGGCGGCGTGTTCGTCTCCGAGACCCTGATCGAGCCCCTGCGCGAGCTCGAGGCGGCGTACGAGAAATACCGCAACGACCCCGAATTCCTGGCCGAACTGCAGAACGACTACCGTCACTACGTCGGCCGGCCGAGCCCGGTCTACGAAGCCGCGCGGCTGTCGAAGCATGTGGGCGGTGCGCGCATCCTGCTCAAGCGCGAGGACCTGAACCACACCGGCGCGCACAAGATCAACAACACCATCGGCCAGGCCATGCTGGCGCGCCGCATGGGCAAGACCCGCATCATCGCCGAAACCGGCGCCGGCCAGCACGGCGTCGCCAGCGCCACCGTCGCCGCGCGCCTGGGCCTGGAGTGCGTGGTCTACATGGGCTCGACCGACATCGAGCGGCAGGCGCCGAACGTGTTCCGCATGAAGCTGCTCGGCGCCACGGTGGTGCCCGTGACCTCGGGCAGCAAGACGCTCAAGGACGCGCTGAACGAGGCGATGCGCGACTGGGTCAGCAACGTGCACGACACCTTCTACATCATCGGTACCGTGGCCGGCCCGCATCCGTACCCGAAGCTGGTGCGCGATTTCAACGCAGTGGTCGGCAAGGAGGCGCGCGCGCAGATGCTGGAACAGTACGGCCGGCTGCCCGACGCCGTGACTGCCTGCGTCGGCGGCGGCAGCAACGCCATCGGCATCTTCCACGCCTTCCTCAACGACCGCTCGGTGCGTATCGTCGGCGCCGAAGCGGCCGGCGACGGCATCGCGACCGGCCGCCACGCGGCGTCGCTGTCGGCAGGGCGCCCGGGCGTGCTGCACGGCAACCGGACCTACGTGATCTGCGACGACGACGGCCAGATCACCGAAACCCACTCCATCTCCGCCGGCCTGGATTATCCGGGCGTCGGCCCCGAGCACGCCTTCCTGAAGGACAGCGGCCGCGGCGAATACGTCGGCGTCACCGACGACGAGGCGATGGAGGCCTTCCACCTGCTGGCGCGCACCGAGGGCATCCTGGCCGCGCTCGAATCCAGCCACGCCGTCGCCCAGGCCATGAAGCTGGCGCGGGAACTGCCCAGGGATGCGCTGGTGCTGTGCAACCTCAGCGGCCGCGGCGACAAGGACATCTTCACCATCGCGCGCCGCGAGGGCATCGAACTGTGAGCAACCGCATCGCGATCCGCTTCGCCGCCCTGCAGGCCGCGAAGCGCAAGGCCCTGGTGCCCTTCGTCACCGCCGGCGATCCCTCGCTCGAGGCCACGGTTCCGGTGATGCACGCACTGGTGAAGGCCGGTGCCGACGTGCTCGAGCTCGGCGTGCCGTTCTCCGACCCGATGGCCGACGGCCCGGTGATCCAGCGCAGCTCGGAACGCGCGATCGAGCGCGGTGCCGGCCTGCGCTACGTGCTGGAAGCCGTCGCCGCCTTCCGCCGCGGCGACCGCGATACGCCGGTGGTGCTGATGGGCTACCTCAACCCGGTCGAGATGCGTGGCGCCACGGCGTTCGCGCAGGCCGCCGCCGAGGCCGGCGTCGACGGCGTGCTGCTGGTGGACCTGCCGCCGGAAGAGGCGGGCCCGACCCGCGCCGCCTTCAATGCCGCCGGACTGCAGCTGATCTCGCTGGTGGCGCCGACGACCTCGCCGGCGCGGCTGGCGCGCGCCGCCACCGAATCGCAGGGTTACCTGTATTACGTCTCCTTCGCCGGCGTCACCGGCGCGGGCAAGCTCGACACCGGCGAGGTTCTGGCCAAGGCCGGCGAACTGCGCCGCCTGGCGACGGTGCCGGTGCTGGTCGGTTTTGGCATCCGCGACGCGGCCTCCGCCGCGGCGCTGGCGCCCGCCGCCGACGGCGTGGTGGTGGGCAGCGCCCTGGTCGAGGCCCTGGCCGCCGCGGACTCGCCGGACGACGCCGCGGCCCGCGCCGCGGCCTTCCTGGCCCCGCTGCGCGCGGCCCTGGACGCCTGACCGGGCCGGGGCCTGCCGGTTCCGGGCTTTCCGGCTAAACTGCGTGGCCCATAACTAGACCGGTGTCCGAATGAGCTGGCTGACCAAATTGATGCCCTCCCGCATCCGCACCCAGGGTGGCGGCAAACGCGCCGTGCCCGAGGGCCTGTGGGAGAAGTGCGACAAGTGCGGCGCGGCGCTGTACGGCCCCGAGCTCGAGAAGAACCTGCGGGTCTGCCCCAAGTGCAGCCACCACATGAGCATCGGCGCCCGCGAGCGCCTGATCGCCTTCCTGGACGACGACAGCGGCGAGGAGATCGGCGCCGCGCTCGGCCCCGTGGACGCGCTGCACTTCAAGGACCAGAAGAAGTACGCCGACCGCATCAAGGCTTCGCAGAAGGCGACCGGCGAGCGCGACGCCCTGGTCGCCGTGCAGGGTCAGCTCAAGGGCCGGCCGATCTGCGTGGCGGCGTTCGAGTTCCGCTACATGGGCGGTTCGATGGGTTCGGTGGTCGGCGAGCGCTTCGCGCTGGCGGCCGAACGCGCGCTCGAACTCGGCTGCCCCTTCGTCAGCTTCTCGGCCACCGGCGGCGCGCGCATGCAGGAAGGCCTGTTCTCGCTGATGCAGATGGCCAAGACCTCGGCGGCCTTGGGCCGCCTGCGCGCGGCGGGCCTGCCCTTCATCTCGGTGCTGACGCACCCGACCACCGGCGGCGTGTCGGCCTCGTTCGCGATGCTCGGCGACATCAACATCGGCGAGCCGCAGGCGCTGATCGGCTTCGCCGGTCCGCGCGTGATCGAGCAGACCGTGCGCGAGACCCTGCCCGAAGGCTTCCAGCGCTCCGAGTTCCTGCTCGACCACGGCGCGCTCGACCTGATCGTCGATCGCCGCCAGATGCGCGACAAGCTCGCCGCGCTGTTGGCCCTGATGATGCGCCAGCCGGCCCCGGCGGCCGATCCGGCCCCCGCCGCCTGAGGTAACGATGAGCGCACGAAAGTATTTCGGCACCGACGGTATCCGCGGCCGGGTCGGGCAATACCCGATTTCGGCGGATTTCATGCTTCGCCTGGGCGCCGCCGCGGGACGGGTGCTGGCGGGCGAGGGCAAGGAACACGCCATCGTCGTCATCGGCAAGGACACCCGCATTTCCGGCTACATGTTCGAGGCGGCGCTGGAGGCCGGCCTGGTCGCGGCCGGCGCCGACGTGCGCATGCTCGGCCCGATGCCGACCCCGGCCGTGGCCTACCTGACCCGCTCGCTGCGCGCCGATGCCGGCATCGTCATCAGCGCCTCGCACAATCCGCACCATGACAACGGCATCAAGTTCTTCTCGTCCCAGGGCGAGAAGCTGGGCGACGCGGTCGAAGCGGCGATCGAAGCCGAACTCGAGCGCGAGTTCAGCACCGTCGCCTCCGAATACCTGGGCAAGGCCTCGCGGATCGGCGACGCGATGGCCCGTTACGCCGAATTCTGCAAGTCCACCGTGCCCGACGACTTCGTTCTGGACGGGATGAAGATCGTGCTCGACTGTGCCCACGGCGCGACCTACCAGGTGGCGCCGCGGGTGTTCTCGGAGCTTGGTGCGGCCGTGGAGGCCATCGGCGCCGAACCCGACGGCCTGAACATCAACAACGGCGTCGGCTCGACCCATCCCGAGGCCCTGATGGCCCGCGTGCGCGAAACCGGCGCCGACCTGGGCATCGCCTTCGACGGCGACGGCGACCGGGTGCTGATGGTGGACGGGCAGGGCCGCCTGGTGGACGGCGACGGCCTGATCTGGGTGCTTGCCAACGACTGGCACGCCAGCGGCCGCCTGCGCGGCCCGGTGGTCGGCACCCTGATGACCAATTACGCGATGGAGCGGGCGCTGGGCGAACGCGGCATCGGCTTCGTGCGCGCCCGGGTCGGCGACCGCTACGTGCACCAGGCCCTGGTCGAGGGCGACGGCGTGCTCGGCGGCGAAGCCTCCGGCCACCTGCTGTGCCTGGACCGCGCCAGCACCGGCGACGCCATCGTCAGCGCCCTGCAGGTGCTGGAGGTGCTGCGACGCAGCGGAAAAACCCTGGCCGAAGCGCTTGCCGGCTACGAGCCGCTGCCGCAGCAGACCGTGAACGTGCGCGTTGCCCCGGGCGTGAAGCCGCTCGAGCACGCCGCCGTCCAGGCCGCGCGCGCCGAGGCCGAAGCCGCGCTGTCCGGCCGCGGCCGGCTGGTGCTGCGCCCCTCGGGTACCGAACCGGTGGTGCGCGTCACCGTCGAGGCCGACGACGGCCAGCTGATGCGGCAGGTGCTCGATCGCCTGGCCGAGGCCGTGCGCGCCGCCGCTTGAGCCGCATCAAGGCGTCGTCGCCCGGCCGGGACTAGACTGGCGCCATTCCCCGAACCGAACCGGAAGACGCCGCCGTGACCTCCCGAATCCCGACCCTCGACATCCAGCGCTACGACACCGACCGCGAAGCCTTCGTCGCCGAACTCGGCGCCGCCTATCGCGAGTGGGGTTTCGCCGGCATCCGCAACCACGGCATCCCGCAGGCGCAGATCGACCGCGCCTACGCCGTGTTCCAGGAGTTCTTCGCGCTGCCGGACGAGACCAAGCGCAAGTACCACGTGCCCGGCGGCGGCGGCGCCCGCGGCTACACGCCCTTCGGCATCGAGACGGCCAAGGGCGCCAAGTATTTCGACCTCAAGGAGTTCTGGCACGTCGGCCGCGAGATCCCGCGCGACAGCAAGTACGCCGACGTGATGCCGCCGAACCTGTGGCCGGCGGAAGTGCCCGCGTTCAAGGAAGTGGCGTACGGCCTTTACCAGGCCCTCGACGACCTCGGCTCGCGCGTGCTCAGCGCGCTGGCCCTGCACATCGACCTGCCCGAGGACTACTTCGCCGACAAGACCAACTTCGGCAACTCGATCCTGCGGCCGATCCACTACCCGCCGATCACCGCCGACGACATCCCGAACGTGCGCGCCGGCGCCCACGAGGACATCAACTTCATCACCCTGCTGGTCGGCGCCAGCGCCGCCGGCCTGGAAGTGCTGTCGAAGAAGGGCGAGTGGGTGCCGTTCACCTCCGACGCCGACACCATCGTGGTCAACATCGGCGACATGCTGCAGCGCCTCACCAACCACGTGTACCCGTCCACCACCCACCGCGTGGTGAACCCGCCGGGCGAGGCGGCGCGCAAGCCGCGCTATTCCACCCCGTATTTCCTGCACCCGAACCCCGACTTCCTGATCAAGACGCTGCCCCAGTGCGTCAGCGCCGACAATCCCGACCGCTACCCGACGCCCATCACCGGCCACGAGTACCTCATGGAGCGGCTTCGCGAGATCAAGCTGGTCTGAACCGAGCGTGTTCCCGCGGGTGGCCCGGTCGCCCGTTGTTGGAAAGCCCCCTTGGTAAGGGGGCGCGCCGAAGGCGCGGGGATCGGCAGGTGAGCTGGGGGCCCGCGGTTCGCGAAGCGAATCGTGGGGATTGACGCGAACCCGCGTCAATCAGCGTCGCGGAAGTCTTTTGAACGGGAGCCGATGAGGGCGCTCGCCAGCCAGTTCGGCAAGTACTTCGACAAGGCCGCGATCACGTTGTTGGCCTTGCCGGTGACGATGCGCGGTTTGCCGGCCTCGACGGCGTCCACGCCCAGCTTCGCCACCTGGTCGCTGGTCAGCCACAGGCCCTTGGGCAGCTTGTTGACCTTGTCGCGCATGCCATTGACATCGTGGAACTCGGTATAGGTCATGCCGGGGCAGACGGCGGTGACGTGCACGCCGCGGGTGCGGCATTCCTGGTTCAGTGTCTCGGAGAAACGGATCAGCCAGAGTTTGGTCGCGCCGTAGAGCGTGTGGCCGGCGGTCGCCGGCACCAGGCCGGCGAGCGAGGCGACGTTGAGGATTCGGCCGCGGCCCGCGGCTTCCATCGCCGGCAGGTACAGGTGGGTGAGCTGGGCCACCGAGGTCATCAGCACCTGCAGGAAATCGGCGTGGGTCTTCCAGTCGGCCGACAGGTAGCGGCCCGGGGTGCCGAAGCCGGCATTGTTCACCAGCGTGTCCACGAACAGCCCGCGCGCCCGCGTTTCCTCGAACAGGCGCTGGGGTGTGGCCGGGTCGGCCAGGTCGGCGGCGATCACCACGCAAGGCGCCTGGGCGGAAAGTTCGGCCGCGAGCGCCTCCAGCCGCTCGGCCCGGCGCGCGACCAGGACCAGCGGCTTGCCGCGGCGGGCGTATTCGCGGGCGATGGCGGCGCCGATGCCGCTGGAGGCGCCGGTGATCAGGGCGTAGCCGGGGGTCGTCGGGCTGGGCATGGGGCGGTCCGTTCGGGGGCTTCGCGCCATTATCACTTGCTCCGGGCGCTAATCGGCCGACATTTCGGCGACAGGCCCAACAGGGGGTGCCATGGAGCCAGGCAGAAGCTTTCGCAACACCGGCGGCCGATGGCTGTGTCTTTGGCTGTCGCTGTTGGCGTCGGCCCCGCTGCCGGCGGCCACGCTGCAGGTTCGCGTGGACGACGGCATGGCGCCGATCGCCGACGCGGTGGCGAGCCTGCACGCTGACGCGCGGCCTGCGGCACCGGGCACCCGCGCGGTGATGGACCAGCGCGACACCACCTTCGTGCCGGGCGTGCTGCCGGTGCAGGCGGGCACGGCGGTGAGTTTCCCGAACAGCGACCGGGTGCAGCACCAGGTGTATTCGTTCTCGGCCGCCAAGCCCTTCGAACTGCCGCTGTACGCGGGCACGCCGCTGGAGCCGGTGCGCTTCGACACACCGGGCGTCGTGGTCGTGGGCTGCAACATCCACGACTGGATGATCGGCCACATCGTCGTGCTCGACACGCCGCACTTCGGCAAGACCGACGCCCAGGGCCTCGTACGCCTGCAGGCGCCGCCCGGCACCTACCGGCTGCAGGTCTGGCATGCGCGTCTGGCCGCGCCGTTCGAGCGCACCGTGAGCCTGGCCGAAGGCGCCGCCGGGCAGGCGGTGACACTGGCGCTGGGGCCGCCTCCACCCGAGCGTCGCGGCAACGAGCGCCTGCGCGCGCTGCAGGAAAAGCTGCGCAGCCTCAAGCGGGAACCCTGATGCGTTCGCGCCTGCAGAGCAAGATCATCGCGCTGCTGATCCTGGTCGTGCTGGCGGCCCAGCTGGCCACCTTCGCCGTGGTGCACGTGGCCACCGAACGCAGCGTCAGCCGCCAGCTGTCCGAGGAGCTGCTGGTCGGCGAGCGGGTCTGGCAGCGCTTCTACGACAACCGCAGCAGCCAGCTGCTGGAGACCGCCTTGGTGCTGGCGGACGATTTCGGCTTCAAGGCCGCGGTGGCCAGCGGGGACCGCGCGACCATGGAGTCGGCGCTGCGCAACCAGGCCAGCCGCATCGGTGCCGACGCGGCCCTGCTGCTCAGCCCGGACGGACAGTGGCAGGCCGGCCTGGCCGACAGCGGCACGCCCGAGGCGCAGCGGGCGGCGATCGCACCGATGTTGGCGGACGCGCGCGAACAGGGCTTCGCGCTGTCCGTGATACCGATGGCGGGACGGCTGCGGGTGATGGCCCTGCTGCCGGTGATGGCGCCAAACCAGATCGCCTGGGTGGCGATCGGCTCGGACTTCGGCGACGCCTATGCCGGCGATTTCCGCGCCCTGACCCGGCTGGACGCCAGCTTCGTCCGGCGCGAGTCCGGCCGGCTCGCCGTGTACGCCTCGAGCCTGCCGGCACCGGCGCGGACTTCGCTGGAAGCGCTGGTGGCGGACGACCTTCGGCCGGACAAGTCCATCCGCCAGCTCGAACTCGGCGCCGGCCAGTACTTCGTGCTGGCCGAATCGCTGCCCGGCGCCGGGGACGAGCCTGTGATGGTCCTGCTGCAGGGATCCCTGGACCAGGCGATGGCGCCCTACGGCGCGCTCAAGGCCAGGATCCTGCTGCTGTCGGGGCTGGCGGCGCTGATCGCAGTGATCGTCGCGGTTCTGGTCGGCCGCGGCATCAGCCGGCCGGTCACGCGGCTGGCGGAGGCCGCGCAGCGCATCCAGTCCGGCGACTACTCGCAGCCGGTGGCGGAGGAGCGCGGCCGCGACGAAATTTCCGGGCTGTCCAATGCTTTCGGGCTGATGCAGCGCGGCATCGCGGCGCGCGAGGAGCGCATCCTGCACCAGGCCAACCACGACGGGCTGACCGGCCTGCCCAACCGCAGCCATGCCCGCGACCGGCTCGAGCAGGCGATCGCCGGGCCATCCGCCGAGCGCTGCTGCGCGGTGCTGATGCTCGACCTGGACCGGTTCAAGGAAATCAACGACACCCTGGGCCACGGCTTCGGCGACCAGGTGCTGCGCGAAGTGGCGAAACGGCTGCGCCAGGCGGTGCGTCCCGAGGACATGGTGGCGCGCCTGGGCGGCGACGAATTCATGGTGCTGATGCAGGACGTCGAACGCGAGCACGCGCCGCGCCGGGCCCGCGCCCTGCTCGAGCACCTGCGGCTGCCGCTGGACCTGCCGTCGACCCGCATCAACCTCGACTGCAGCATCGGCATGGTGCTGCACCCGGACCACGGCGCCGACGCCCAGACCCTGCTGCGCCGCGCCGACATCGCGCTTTACGACGCCAAGCAGGCGCGCAGCGGTGTCGCCGTCTACGAACCCGGGCGGGACGAGGTGCACCTGCGCCAGTTGACCCTGATGGGCGACCTGCGCCAGTCGCTCGTCCGCGGCCAGCTCAGCCTGCGTTTCCAGCCCAAGGTGGACCTGGCCACGCGCCAGGTGAAACACGCCGAGGCCCTGCTGCGCTGGCGTCACGATGACCTCGGCGCGATTCCGCCGGACGAGTTCATCCCGCTCGCCGAGCGCTCCGGCTTCGTGCACGAGCTGACCCGGTTCGTGCTGGAGCAGGCGCTGCAGCAGAACAGCCTTTGGCGCGAGCAGGGCCTGGACCTGGGCGTGGCGGTGAATCTTTCGGCCATGGACCTGATGGACGCGGACCTGCCCGACTTCATCCAGGCCTGCCTGCGCCGGCACCGGGTGCCGCCGCCGAGGCTCATCCTGGAGGTGACCGAGAGCGCGCTGATGCGCGACGTCGACTACGCCGTGCGCATGCTGCACCGGCTGCGCGCCTCCGGGCTGCGCCTGGCCATCGACGACTTCGGCACCGGTTATTCGTCCCTGGCCCAGCTCAAGCGGCTGCCGGTGGACGAGCTGAAGATCGACAAGAGCTTCGTGACGCAGATGACCGAAGGCAGCGACGATGCGGTGATCGTGCGCTCGACGATCGAGCTCGGGCACAACATGGGGCTGTCGGTGATCGCCGAGGGCGTCGAGAACGACTCCAGCCTGGTCCTGCTCGAGCGCTACCGCTGCGACATGGTCCAGGGCTATCTGTTCAGCGCTCCGCTGGAGGGCGGGGCATTGATGGACTGGTGCCGCAACTTCGCCGGGGCCGAGGCATGAAGGCACCGACCGTGCGCAGGGTTGGGGTCAGCGTGCTGGCCCTGCTGGCCGGCCTGCCACTCGCGGCCCTGGCCGGCGACGGGCGGCTGCTGGCCACCGGCGGCGCCAGCCAGGTGGAGGGGGCCGCCGGGGGTGGCCTCGTGCCCTGGGCCGTGCTGGCCGGGTACGGCACCCGCGACCAGAACGGCGGCACCGCCTTCTACACTCGGGTGGACACCGGGGACTACGCCCTGGATGCCTATGGCGCCGCCTGGACGTTCCGGAATCGACTGGAACTCTCCATCGCCCGCCAGCGCTTCGACCTGGGCGAGCTGCAGCGGCGGCTGGCGCTGCCCTGGGATGCGCTCGAGCAGGACGTCTTCGGCGCCAAACTGCGCCTCGGCGGCGACCTGGTGTACACGGCGATGCCCCAGGTCAGCCTTGGCGTGCAGCACAAGCGCCTGCGCGATGGGCGCCTGCCGCTGGCGGTGGGGGCCCGGGACGAGGCCGGCACCGACGTCTACCTGAGCGCGAGCAAGCTGCTGCTTGATGCCGCTGCCGGCCACCAGCTGCTGCTCAACGCCACCCTGCGTTCGACCCGGGCCAACCAGATGGGCCTGCTGGGCCACGGCGGCGACCGCCGGGGCGGACGGTCGCTGGTGTTCGAGGGCTCGGCGGCGGTGGTCTGGGACCCGGGCTGGGCGGTCGGGGTCGAGTTCCGCCAGAAGCCCGACAACCTGGGCTTCGCCGGCGAGGACGACTGGGTCGACGTCTTCGTGGCCTGGTTCCCGAACAAACACGTCGCCGTCGTGGCGGCCTGGGCCGACCTGGGCTCGATCGCCGGCCTGGACGGGCAGGGCGGCCCCTACCTCTCCGTCCAGCTGAGCTACTGAGGACCGCCATGCGCCCGATCCATCACCTGCTGACCTGCCTCCTGCTCACGGCGCTGCTGGCCGGCTGCGCGGGCCAGGCGCCCCGGCCCACGCTCTACCAGGAGTTCGGCGAGCGGCCGGGCATCGAGGCCCTGGTCGAGGAGCTGCTGGTCCGGGTGCTGGAAGACCCGCGCATCAATGCCGGCTTCGCCGAGGTCGACCTGGTCAACCTCAACGACCGGCTGGTCGAGCAGATCTGCGTCGAGGTCGGCGGACCCTGCACCTATACCGGCCGGACCATGGCCGAATCGCATGCGTCCCTGGCCGTGACCGAGGCCGATTTCAACGCCCTGGTCGAGGACCTCGTGGACGCGATGGAGGCCCGGGGCATCCCGCGCCGGGCGCAGAACCGGCTGCTCCGGCGCCTGGCGCCGATGCACCGGGACATCGTCAGTCCCTAGGCCGGCGCGGTATCCTTGGCGCCTGGATTACGAGGAGCCACGGATGCGCCAGAGAATCGTCGCCGGCAACTGGAAACTGCATGGGGACCGCGCCTTCGCGCGCCACCTGCTCGATGCCGTGGTGGCCGCGCCCCGGCCGGCCGGCGTGGACCTGGTGATCCTGCCGCCCGTGCCCTACCTGGGCGAGCTGGCCGACCGCTACGCCGCGCAGGGCCTGGCCTTCGGCGCCCAGGACCTGGGGCTGAACGAGCAGGGCGCCTACACCGGCGAGGTCTCGGGCCGGATGCTGCACGACGTCGGCGGCCGCTACGTGCTGGTGGGCCATTCCGAGCGCCGTCAGTACCACGAAGAGAGCTGCCAGCTGGTGGCCGAAAAGTTCGTCGCCGCCCGCAAGGCCGGCCTGCGCCCGATCCTGTGCATCGGCGAGACCCTGCACCAGCGCGAGGCCGGCCAGACCGAATGGGCGATCGAGAAGCAGCTGGGCCCGGTGGTCGAACTGGCCGGAATCGCCGCCTTCGAAGGCGCCGTGCTGGCCTACGAGCCGGTCTGGGCCATCGGCACCGGCCGGACCGCCAGCCCGGAGCAGGTCCAGGAAGTACATGCCTTCATCCGTGGCGAACTGCGCGCACACGATGCTAGAATCGCCGGCTCGCTGCCCATCCTTTACGGTGGCAGCGTGAAACCCGCCAACGCGGCCGAGCTGTTTTCCCAGCCGGACGTCGATGGCGGCCTGATCGGGGGCGCGTCCCTCGTGGCCCAGGATTTCCTGGCAATCGCTGCCGCGGCGGCGAGGTAAAACGAACAAGCCATGCTGCTCACCATCGTCAGTGTCATTTATGTGCTGGTCGCGATCGCCATGATCGTGCTCATCCTCATGCAGCGCGGTTCGGGCGCCGCCGCGGGTTCCGGCTTCGGTGCCGGCGCCTCGGCCACGGTGTTCGGCGCGCGCGGTTCGGCGAACTTCCTGTCCACCGCCACCAAGTGGCTGGCCGTCGTGTTCTTCGCGATGAGCCTGGGCATGGCCTGGAACGCCACCCGCACCATCACGCACAACCCGGCCGCGGAAGACCTGGGCGTGATGTCCGACGTTCCGGCCGCGGCGCCGCCGGCCGGCGAGCTTCCGGCGCCGGCCGCCGACATGCCGGTGATCCCGGCCGCCCCGGCAACCGATGTTCCCGCCGCGCCGGCCAGCGAAGGCGACGCGGCTCCGGCGGCGCAAGCCGTTCCGGCCGAGGTTCCGGCCGAGCCTGCGGCTCCCGAGGCCGAGGCCAAGGACGAGCAGGGCAGCCAAGGCGGCTGATCCGCTGGTACAATCTTTCGCCTTCGTTCCGGGTGATCCGGACGTGGCACACCTGCCCAGGTGGCGGAATTGGTAGACGCACTACCTTGAGGTGGTAGCGACGTAAGTCGTGGGGGTTCGAGTCCCCCCTTGGGCACCAATCGATAGACGGGCTGCCGCCCGGCAACAGCTGGAGCGGCGGCACGAACGCGCCTACGGGCGCAAGGTGAGGACGCGCGCGTGCTGGGCGAATATCTGCCGATCCTGTTGTTCCTCTTCGTGTCGACCGGACTGGGCATCGTCCTGTTGCTCGCGGGCTGGGCCCTGGGCCCCAAGCGCCCCGACAGCGAGAAACTCTCGCCCTACGAATGCGGCTTCGAGGCCTTCGAGGACGCGCGCATGCAGTTCGACGTGCGCTACTACCTCATCGCCATCCAGTTCATCATCTTCGACCTGGAAATCGCCTTCGTTTTCCCGTGGGCGGTGAATTTCCGCAACCTCGGCATCGTCGGCCTCACCGAGATGGGCATCTTCATCGGCCTGCTGGTGCTCGGCTTCGTTTACGTCTGGAAGAAGGGAGCGCTCGAATGGGAGTGAGCTCGGCCATTTCGCGCGTGATGAACAACCCCGAGCCGATCGGCTCGGTGGACGACATCCTGCGTCCCGAAGGCGACAACCCGTTGCTCGAGCGCGGCTTCGTCACCACCAACATCGACACCCTGGTCAACTGGGCGCGCACCGGCTCGATGTGGCCGATGACCTTCGGCCTGGCCTGCTGCGCGGTCGAGATGATGCACGCCGGCGCCTCGCGCCTGGACCTGGACCGTTACGGCGTGATCTTCCGCCCGTCGCCGCGCCAGTCCGACGTGATGATCGTCGCCGGCACCCTGGTCAACAAGATGGCGCCGGCGCTGCGCAAGGTCTACGACCAGATGCCGGAACCCAAGTGGGTGATCTCGATGGGCAGCTGCGCCAACGGCGGCGGCTACTACCACTACTCGTATTCGGTGGTGCGCGGCTGCGACCGCGTGGTGCCGGTGGACGTCTACGTGCCGGGCTGCCCGCCGACCGCGGAAGCCCTGGTCTACGGAATCCTGCAGCTGCAGAAGAAGATCCGCCGCACCAACACCATCGCCCGCTAAGGACCCAGCCGCCGCCATGGTCGAAACGACGATCAGCTTCACCGAGCGCCTGAAGGCGCGCCTGCAGGACCGACTGGTGTCGGTGCGCGAGGCGCTGGGCGAAACCACCGTCGAACTGACGCCGGATTCCTGGGCCGACGCGGCGCGCATCTTGCGCGACGAGCCCGAGTTCGGCTTCGAGCAGCTGATCGACCTGTGCGGCGTCGACTTCCTGGGTTACGGCAGCGACGAGTGGGAGACCGTGGACGTCAGCGACGAGGGTTTCTCGCGCGGCGTCGAGGGCACCTCCGGCCCGGGCCGCTTCAACTGGGAAGACCGTCCGCGTGGCAATGGTCCGGAGCGCCGTTTCGCCGTGGTGGTGCACCTGATGTCGGTGCGCAACAACAAGCGGCTGCGCATCCGCTGCTTCGCCGCCGACAACGGCCTGCCGGTCGTGCCGTCGCTGGTCGACGTTTACCCGGTGGCGAATTGGTTCGAGCGCGAGTGCTTCGACCTGTTCGGCATCGTGTTCGAGGGCCACCCGGACCTGCGCCGCATCCTCACCGACTACGGCTTCGTCGGCCACCCGTTCCGCAAGGACTTCCCGCTGACCGGCAACGTCGAAGTGCGCTACGACGCCGAGCGCAAGCGCGTGGTCTACGAACCCGTTTCGATCGAACCGCGCGTCGGCGTGCCGCGCGTGGTGCGCGAAGACTCGCGCTGGCAGCAGGCCGCCACCGAGCAGCCGAGCAAGGACTGAGCGGCCATGACCCAGGAAATCCGCAACTACACCCTCAACTTCGGCCCGCAGCATCCGGCCGCGCACGGCGTGCTGCGCCTGGTCCTGGAGATGGACGGCGAGGTCGTGCAGCGTGCCGACCCGCACGTGGGCCTGCTGCACCGCGGCACCGAGAAGCTGGCTGAGTCCAAGCCCTTCAACCAGTCCATCGGTTACATGGACCGCCTGGACTACGTCTCGATGATGTGCAACGAGCACGCCTACGTGCTGGCGATCGAGAAGCTGCTGGGCGTGCAGGCGCCGATCCGCGCGCAGTACATCCGCACGATGTTCGACGAGATCACCCGCATCCTGAACCACCTGATGTGGATCGGTTCCAACGGCCTCGATCTCGGCGCGATGGCGGTGTTCCTGTACGCCTTCCGCGAGCGCGAAGAGCTGATGGACTGCTACGAGGCGGTGTCGGGCGCGCGCATGCACGCCACTTATTACCGCCCGGGCGGCGTGGCCCGCGACCTGCCGGACGCGATGCCCAAGTACCGCGAGTCGCCGTGGCGCAAGGGCGCCGAGCTCAAGCGCGTGAATGCCTCGCGCGAAGGTTCGATGCTCGACTTCCTGGACGCCTTCTGCGACGACTTCCCGCGCCGCGTCGACGAGTACGAAACCCTGCTCACCGACAACCGCATCTGGAAGCAGCGCACCGTCGGCATCGGCGTGGTGCCGACCGACATGGCCCTGGCCTGGGGCATGACCGGCCCGATGCTGCGCGGCTCCGGCCTGGCCTGGGACCTGCGCAAGAAGCAGCCCTACGCCGCCTACGACAAGGTCGACTTCGACATCCCGGTGGGCGTGCAGGGCGACTGCTACGACCGCTACCTGGTGCGCGTCGAAGAAATGCGCCAGTCCAACCGCATCATCAAGCAGTGCGTGCAGTGGCTGCGGGCCAACCCCGGTCCGGTCATGGTCAAGAACTTCAAGGTGGCGCCGCCGTCGCGTGCCGAGATGAAGGACGACATGGAAGCGCTGATCCACCACTTCAAGCTCTTCACCGAGGGCTACTGCGTGCCGGCCGGCGAGGCCTATGCCGCGGTCGAGGCGCCCAAGGGCGAGTTCGGCGCCTACATCGTCTCCGACGGCGCCAACAAGCCGTTCCGCCTGAAGCTGCGCGCCCCCGGTTTCGCCCACCTCTCGTCCATGGACGCGATCGTGCGCGGCCACATGCTGCCGGACGTCGTCGCGATGATCGGCACCTACGACATCGTCTTCGGCGAAATCGATCGCTAAGGGTTATCTGACCGATGAAAGCCACCGGAAATTTCGCCGCCTGCCAGCACGTCGACCCGATGGTCGCGCTGAGCGACGCCACGCGCGCGCACATCGACCACTGGGTGTCCAAGTTCCCGGCAGACCGCAAGCGCTCGGCCGTGATCCAGGGCCTGATGGCCGCGCAGGAACAGAATGCCGGCTGGCTGAGCGACGAGATCATCGCCGCCACCGCCAAGTACCTGGGCATCCCGCCGGTCTGGGCCTACGAGGTCGCGACCTTCTATTCGATGTTCGACCTGGCGCCGGTCGGCCGGCACAAGGTCGCCATCTGCACCAACATCAGCTGCTGGCTCAACGGCGGCGAAGACATCGTGCGCCACTGCGAGCGCAAGCTCGGCATCAAGCACGGCGAGAGCACCGCCGACGGCCGCATCTTCCTCAAGGTCGAGGAAGAATGCCTGGCCGCCTGCGCGGGCGCGCCGATGATGGTGGTGGACGGTCATTACCACGAGAAGCTCACCACTGAAAAAGTGGACGCGCTGCTCGACGGACTGGAGTAAGGCAGGCCATGGCGCACCACTCGCATTATTCCGAGCCCACCGGTCCGGTCGGCCCGGCCCCGCAGGAACACAGCGTCGTCTACACGACCCTGCATTTCGACAAGCCCTGGTCCTACGAGAACTACCTCAAGACCGGCGGTTACGCCGCCTGGCGCAAGATCCTGACCGAGAAGATCGACCCGGCCGCGGTCGTGGACATGGTCAAGCAGTCCGGCCTGCGCGGCCGCGGCGGCGCGGGCTTCCCGACCGGCCTGAAGTGGAGCTTCATGCCGCGCAGCGCGCCCGGCCAGAAGTACATCCTGTGCAATTCTGACGAATCCGAGCCGGGCACCTGCAAGGACCGCGACATCCTGCGCTACAACCCGCATGCGGTGATCGAGGGCATGGCGATCGCCTGCTACGCCACGGGCTGCACCGTCGCCTACAACTACCTGCGTGGCGAGTTCCACCACGAGCCGTTCGAGCACTTCGAGGAAGCCCTCAAGGAAGCCTATGCCAACGGCTGGCTGGGCAAGGACATCCTCGGTTCCGGCGTGGACGTGGACATGTACGCGGCGCTCGGCGCCGGCGCCTACATCTGCGGCGAAGAGACCGCGATGATGGAGTCGCTGGAAGGCAAGAAGGGCCAGCCGCGCTTCAAGCCGCCGTTCCCGGCCAACTACGGCCTGTTCGGCCGTCCGACCACCATCAACAACACCGAGACCTACGCCTCGGTGCCGGCGATCGTGCGCAACGGCGCCGAGTGGTTCCTCAACCTGGGCAAGCCCAACAACGGCGGCCCGAAGATCTTCTCGGTGTCCGGCCACGTCAACAATCCGGGCAACTTCGAGATCCGCCTGGGCACGCCGTTCTCGGAGCTGCTGGCCCTGGCCGGTGGCGTCAAGGGCGGGCGCAAGCTCAAGGCCGTGATCCCGGGCGGTTCCTCGATGCCGGTGCTGCCGGCCGACACCATGATGGCCTGCACGATGGACTACGACTCGATCCAGAAGGCCGGTTCCGGCCTGGGGTCGGGCGCGGTGATCGTGATGGACGAGACCACCTGCATGGTGCGCGCCTGCCAGCGCATCGCGCGCTTCTACTACGCCGAGTCCTGCGGCCAGTGCACGCCCTGCCGCGAGGGCACCGGCTGGATGTACCGCGTGCTGACCCGCATCGCCAACGGACAGGCGACGATGGACGACCTGCACATGCTCAAGGGCGCCGCGGGCCAGATCGAGGGTCACACCATCTGCGCCTTCGGCGAAGCCGCCGCCTGGCCGGTGCAGGGTTTCCTGCGCCATTTCTGGCACGAGTTCGAGTACGCCATCGTCAACAAGCGTTTCTACGTCGACGACCTGGCCAAGGGCCAGCTCGCCACCACGGAGCAGGCCGCATGAGCGCCCAGCCGACCGCACCCAATACCGCGCCGGACGTGGTGAACATCGAGATCGACGGCAAGGCCATGCAGGCGCCGAAGGGCTCGATGATCATCCAGGCCGCCGACAAGGCCGGCGTGCCGATCCCGCGCTTCTGCTACCACGAGAAGCTGCCGATCGCGGCCAACTGCCGCATGTGCCTGGTGGACGTCGAGAAGATGCCCAAGCCGGCCCCGGCCTGCGCCACGCCGGTGATGGAAGGCATGAAGATCACCACCCAGACCAAGCGCGCGCTCGACGCGCAGCGCAACGTCATGGAGTTCCTGCTGATCAACCACCCGCTGGACTGCCCGATCTGCGACCAGGGCGGTGAGTGCGAACTGCAGGACGTGTCGATGGGCTACGGCCGCTCGGTGTCGCGCTACGTCGACCGCAAGCGCGTGGTCGCCGACGAGGACCTGGGCCCGCTGGTCGCCACCGACATGACCCGCTGCATCCAGTGCACCCGCTGCATCCGCTTCACCGCGGACGTGGCCGGCACCTTCGAGCTGGGCGGCATGAGCCGCGGCGAGAACCTGCAGATCGGCACCTACGACGGCAAGCCGCTGATGACCGAACTCTCGGGCAACGTCATCGATGTCTGCCCGGTCGGCGCGCTGACCAACAAGGTGTTCCGCTTCCGCGCCCGCGCCTGGGAGCTGGTGGCGCGTGAATCCGTCGGCTACCACGACGCGCTCGGCTCCAATCTCTACCTGCACGCGCGCCGCGGCGACGTGCTGCGCACCGTGCCGCGCGACAACGAAGCGGTGAACGAGTGCTGGCTGTCGGACCGCGACCGCTATTCGCACCAGGGCCTGGTGGCCGACGACCGCGCCGGCAAGCCGCTGGTGCGCGAAGGCAACGCCTGGCGCGAGGCCTCGTGGGACGAGGCGCTGGCGCTGGCGGCCAAGCTGCTCAAGGAGGCGGGCGAGTCGCTCGGCGTGCTCGCCCATCCGGCGACCTCGAACGAGGAGGGCGCGCTGCTGGCATCCCTGGCCGCGGGCCTGGGCACCGGCCACGTCGACCACCGTCTCAAGACGCTGGACTTCGCCGACGGCGCCTTCGCTGAACCCTTCGAGCTGCCGGCGGCCGAACTCGAACAGGCCGAGGCCGTGCTGCTGGTGGGCTGCAACCTGCGCCACGAGCTGCCGCTGCTGCACCAGCGCCTGCACAAGGCCGGCAAGCGCGGCGCCAAGGTGTTCGCGATCAACCCGGTGGACTTCGAGACCACGTTCAACCTCGCCAGCAAGCGCATCGTCGCGCCCTCGCACCTGCCGGGCGCGCTCGCCGCGGTCGCGCAGGCCGCCGGCGCCACGCTACCCGGTGCAATCGCTGCCGAGGCGCATGACGGCGCCCAGGCCATGGCCGACGCACTGGCCAAGGCCGGCAAGGCCGTGATCGTGCTCGGCGAGCTGGCCGAAAACCACGCCCAGGCTTCCTGGCTTCGCGCCGCCGCGCGTGCGCTGGCGACCGCCACCGGCGCCAAGCTCAACCGCGTTCCGCAGGGCGCCAACGCCATCGGTCTGGCGCGCCACGGCCTGGTCCCGAAGGGGCAGGGCAGGCACGCCGCGGCGATGCTGGCGCAGCCGCTGCCGGCCTACCTGCTCTACGGCATCGAGCCGCAGTACGACTTCGCGCACGGCGCGCAGGCGCTCAAGGCCCTGGCCGCTGCCAAGGTCGTCGCGTTCTCGGCCTATGCGTCCGAAGAGCTCAAGAAGCTGGCACACGTGATCCTGCCGATCGGCCTGCTGCCGGAGATCGAAGCGACGCTGGCCAATGTCGACGGCACCGACCAGGCCACCCAGGCCGGCGGCAAGCTGCCGGGCGAGGCGCGGGCCGGCTGGCGCGTGCTGCGCGCTTTGGGAGGTCAGCTTGGCTTGGCCGGTTTCGAGTTCACCGACCTGCACGGGTTGCGTGCTGGGCTCAAGCCGCAGGCGCCCGCCGCCGGCAGCGGCCTGGCGGAAGCGGGCAAGGCCGAGTCGGGCCTGGAGCGCATCGCCAGCACGCCGATCTACCGCGGCGATGCGGTGCTGCGCCGTTCGGCCGCGCTCAACGCGCACCCGCTGACGGTCGGCGCCCGGCTCGTGCTGCATCCGGAGGAGGCGCTGTCGCGCGGACTGTCCGACGGCGGCATGGCCAAGGTCGGCGATGGCGTCGGCAGCGCGGCGCTGCCGGTGTCGGTGAGCCCGCGCGTGCCCAAGGGCGCGGTGTGGATCGAGAACGGTTACGAAGCCACCGCGCCGATGTCGCCGGTGGCGCGCCTGGCGGTGGTGGGAGCCTGAGATGATCGACGCCCTCCGCGAGTTCTTCCTCTCCTTCGGCGACCTCGGCCTGGTCATCTGGACCCTGGTCAAAATCATCGTCATCGTGCTGCCGATCACCATCGGCGTGGCCTTCTACACCCTGGCCGAGCGCAAGGTGATCGGCTGGATGCACGTGCGCCAGGGACCGCAGTTCATCGGCGGCTTCATGGGCATCGGCTTCATCCAGGCCTTCGCCGACGTGTTCAAGATGCTGTTCAAGGAGCTGGTGATCCCGAGCTCGGCCAGCCCGCTGCTGTTCCGGCTGGCGCCGCTGCTGGCGCTGGCGCCGGCCTTCGCGGCCTGGGCGGTGATCCCGTTCGACGACGGCGTGGTGCTGGCCAACGTCAACGCCGGCCTGCTGGTGCTGCTGGCCCTGACATCGATGGGCGTGTACGGCATCATCATCGGCGGTTGGGCCTCGAACTCGAAGTACGCGATCCTGGGCGCGCTGCGCTCCGCCGCGCAGGTGGTCAGCTACGAGATCGCGATGGGCTTCGCCCTGGTCGGCGTGCTGGTCGCGGCCGGCACCATGAACCTGACCGAGATCGTGCACGCGCAGGCGGGCAATCTCGGTATCGGCGAGTGGTTCATGTGGCCGCTGTTCCCGCTGTTCATCATCTACTTCATCTCCGGCGTGGCCGAGACCAACCGCGCGCCCTTCGACGTCGCGGAAGGCGAATCGGAAATCGTCGCCGGCTTCCACGTCGAGTACTCCGGTTCGGCCTTCGCGATCTTCTTCTTGGCCGAATACGCCAACATGATGCTGGTCAGCCTGCTGACCCCGATCCTGTTCCTGGGCGGCTGGCTGTCGCCGTTCCCGCCGTCCTGGGGCTTCCTGGGCGAGCCGGGCTGGTGGTGGCTGGCGGCCAAGTTCGTGTTCTTCGCTTTCACCTTCCTGTGGTTCCGCGCCACATTCCCGCGCTACCGCTACGACCAGATCATGCGTCTGGGCTGGAAGGTGTTCATCCCGATCACGATCGTGTGGATCTTCGTGACGGCCGTCATGGCCTACAACGGCTGGTTCACCCTGGGCGCCTAAGACATGAACCGCATCGCCACCTACCTCAAGAGCCTGATGCTGCTGGAGCTGCTCGCCGGCATGCGCCTGACGCTGGGCTACATGTTCGCCCCGACCTACACGGTGAACTACCCGTTCGAGAAGTTCCCGCAGTCGCCGCGCTTCCGCGGCCTGCACG
This sequence comes from Arenimonas terrae, assembly GCF_006265115.1. Taxonomy (GTDB): domain Bacteria; phylum Pseudomonadota; class Gammaproteobacteria; order Xanthomonadales; family Xanthomonadaceae; genus Arenimonas; species Arenimonas terrae. The sequence goes on from NZ_SMDR01000001.1 coordinate 195,601, forward strand.
CGCTGCGCCGCTACCCCAACGGCGAAGAGCGCTGCATCGCCTGCAAGCTGTGCGAGGCGGTGTGCCCGGCGCTGGCCATCACCATCGACTCGGAGCCGCGCGCCGACGGTTCGCGCCGCACCACGCGCTACGACATCGACCTGTTCAAGTGCATCTACTGCGGCTTCTGCGAGGAAAGCTGCCCGGTGGACTCGATCGTCGAAACCCACATCCACGAATACCACTTCGAAAAGCGCGGCGAGAACATCGTCAGCAAGCAGCAGCTGCTGGCCATCGGCGACCGCTTCGAAGACGAGATCGCGCAACGCCGGGCCGCCGACGCGGCCTACCGGTGAGGGCAGGGACGACATGAGCATGAGCTACGAACTGATCGCCTTCTGGGCCTTCGCCGGGGTCACCGTGCTGGCGGCGCTGGGGGTCATCCTGGCCCGCAACCCGGTGCACGCCGTGCTCAGCCTGGTGCTGGCCTTCTTCTCCACCGCCTGCCTGTGGCTGCTGCTGCAGGCCGAGTTCCTGGGCGTGGTGCTGGTGCTGGTCTACATCGGCGCAGTGATGGTGCTGTTCCTGTTCGTGGTGATGATGCTCGACATCAACACCGCGCCGTTGCGCGAAGGTTTCACCCGCTACCTGCCGCTGACCGGCGCGGTGGTGGTGGTGATGGCGGCCGAGATGGTGATGCTGATCGGCAACAAGCGCTTCGAGGTGGGGCTGTCGGCCACCGACCCGGCCGCCGCGGCCGGCAAGACCAACCTGCAATGGATCGGCGAGACGCTGTTCAGCAAGTACATCCTGCCCTTCGAGATCGCCGCGGTGATCCTGACCGTGGCCCTGATCGTGGCGGTGATGCTGACCCTGCGCCGCCGCCCCGGCACCAAGCACCAGGACCCCGGCCGGCAGGTGGCCGTGCGCCGCGACGACCGCGTGCGACTGGTCAAGATGCCGGCCGAACCCCGCCAGGAGGGCAACCCGTGATCAGCCTCGGCCACTACCTCGCGCTGGGCGCGGTGCTGTTCTGCATCAGCGTCGCCGGCATCTTCATCAACCGCAAGAACGTCATCGTGCTGCTGATGTGCATCGAGCTGATGCTGCTGGCGGTGAACATCAACTTCGTGGCCTTCTCGCGCTTCCTCGGCGATGTGTCCGGCCAGATCTTCGTGTTCTTCATCCTTACCGTGGCCGCCGCCGAAGCCGCCATCGGCCTGGCCATCCTGGTGACCCTGTTCCGCAACCGGCGGACCATCAACGTCGCCGAACTCGATTCCCTGAAGGGCTGAGCGCGCCATGATCTCCATGAACACGCTCCTGATCATCGCCCTGGCGCCGCTGCTGGGTGCCGTCGTCGCCGGCCTCTTCGGCAAGCAGGTCGGCCGCGCCGGCGCGCACTGGGTCACCATCCTGGGCGTCGCGGTCAGCTGCGCGCTGTCGGTCCAGGTGCTGTGGCAGCTGGCGGTGCAGCATGCCGACCCGTTCAACCAGAACGTCTACACCTTCTTCCAGGTCGGCGGATATTCCGCGCACGTCGGCTTCATGGTCGACAGGCTGACCGCGATGATGATGGTCGTGGTGACCTTCGTCTCGCTGCTGGTGCACGTCTACACCATCGGCTACATGGCCGAGGATCCGGGTTACCAGCGCTTCTTCAGCTACATCTCGCTGTTCACCTTCAGCATGCTGATGCTGGTGATGAGCAACAACTTCCTGCAGCTGTTCTTCGGCTGGGAAGCGGTGGGCCTGGTCTCGTACCTGCTGATCGGCTTCTGGTTCAAGCGGCCGACCGCCATCTTCGCCAACCTCAAGGCCTTCCTGGTCAACCGCGTCGGCGACTTCGGCTTCCTGCTCGGCATCGCCGGCGTGCTGATGTGGGTCGGTTCGCTCGACTACGCGACCGTGTTCGCCCAGGCCAGCAACGCCGACCTGCAGGCCACCTTCACCCTGTGGTCGGGCAAGATCGGCACCGGCGCCTGGACGGTGGACGTGCTGTCCTCGCCGGTCGAGGTGACGATCATCGGCTTCATCTGCGTCTGCCTGTTCATCGGCGCGATGGGCAAGTCGGCCCAGGTGCCGCTGCACGTCTGGCTGCCGGACTCGATGGAAGGCCCGACCCCGATCTCGGCCCTGATCCACGCCGCGACCATGGTGACCGCGGGCATCTTCATGGTCGCGCGCATGTCGCCGCTGTTCGAGCAGAGCGAAACCGCGCTGGCCTTCGTGCTGGTGGTGGGCGCCACCACGGCCCTGTTCACCGGCCTGATCGGCATCGTCCAGAACGACATCAAGCGCGTGGTCGCGTATTCGACCCTTTCGCAGCTGGGCTACATGACCGTCGCGCTCGGCGTCTCCGCCTATTCGGCGGCGGTCTTCCACCTGATGACCCACGCCTTCTTCAAGGCGCTGCTGTTCCTGGCGGCGGGCAGCGTCATCATCGGTATGCACCACGAGCAGGACATGCGCAAGATGGGCGGCCTGCGCAAGTACATGCCGATCACCTACATCACCAGCCTGATCGGCACGCTGGCCCTGGTCGGCACGCCGTTCTTCTCCGGCTACTTCTCCAAGGACACGATCATCGTGGCGGCGGGCGAGGCGGCCAAGACCGGCGGCTGGGCCCAGACCTACGGCTACTGGGCGGTGATGCTGGGCGTGTTCGTGACCGCTTTCTACAGCTTCCGCCTGCTGTACCTGACCTTCCACGGCAAGGAGCGCTTCCGGGAGGTCGAGGCCCATGGCCACGACGACCACCACGGCGCCGATGACGCGCACGGCGACGCCCACCACGACGCGCACGACGACCACGGCCACCACCATGGCCCGGTCGAGCCGCACGAGTCGCCCAAGGTGGTGACGGTGCCGCTGATCCTGCTGGCGATCCCGTCGGTTCTGATCGGCTTCTTCACCGTCGGCCCGATGCTGTTCGGCGATTTCTTCCGCGGCGCCATCGAGGTGCTGCCGGCGCACGATACGGTCGCCGCGGCCGGCAAGTCGCTTTGGCACGCCGACCACGGCTGGGTGTCGGCGGCGGTGGGCTTCGGCCTGCACTTCTGGTCGTCGCCGGTGTTTTGGCTGGCCTTCTCCGGCTTCGCCTCGGCCACCGCGCTCTACCTGTTCTATCCGGATGTCGCCACGAAGATGCGCGCCAGCAAGCCCGGCGCCTTCCTCACCCGCATCCTCGAGAACAAGTACGGCTTCGACGACCTGTGGATCAAGGGTTTCGCCGGCGGCGGCGTCAAGCTCGGCCGCTTCTCCTGGAAGCGCGGCGACGCCGGGCTGATCGACGGCCTGTTCGTCAACGGCTCCGCCGTGCTGGTCGACCGCGTCGCGGGCCTGGTCCGCCAGCTGCAGACCGGCCGCCTCTACAACTATGCCTTCGCCATGATCCTCGGCCTCATCGTCCTGTTGGCGGTGCTGGTGCGGACGATCGGCGCCTGAGACTGACAAGGAAGCCCTGATGGAAGCCACCTGGCCCCTGCTTAGCGTGCTGATCTGGCTGCCGATCGTCGGCGGCCTGCTCACGCTGGCCTTCGGCGACGCCCGTGCCCACCAGGCCAAGGCCTTCGCGCTGCTGGTCTCGCTGGCCACGCTGGTCGCGAGCCTGTTCCTGTTCGCCGGCCACGACTACGCCTCGGCGGCGATGCGCTTCGTCGAGGACCATCCCTGGATCCCGAGCTTCGACATCCGCTACCACCTGGGCGTGGACGGCCTGTCGATCGCGCTGATCGCCCTGACCACGCTGACCACGGTGCTGGTGCTGATCGGCTCCTGGACCTCGGTCGAGCGCCGCGCGCACCAGTACTTCGCCGCCTTCCTGATCCTCGAGGGCCTGATGGTGGGCGTGTTCTGCGCGCTCGACGCCATCCTGTTCTACGTGTTCTTCGAGGGCATGCTGATCCCGATGTTCATCATCATCGGCGTCTGGGGCGGCCCGCGGCGCGTGTACGCGTCGCTGAAGTTCTTCCTGTACACGTTCCTGGGCTCGGTCTTCATGCTGATCGGCCTGGTCTACCTGTACCTGCAGACGGTGAAGGCCGGCAGCCCGAGCTTCCAGCTCGCCGACTTCTACGCGCTGCGGCTCGGCGCCACCGAGCAGATGTGGATCTTCTTCGCCTTCCTGGCCGCGTTCTCGGTGAAGGTGCCGATGTTCCCGGTCCACACCTGGTTGCCGGACGCGCACGTCGAGGCGCCGACCGGCGGCTCGGTGATCCTGGCGGCGATCATGCTCAAGATCGGCGGCTACGGTTTCCTGCGCTTCACCCTGCCGATCGTGCCGGACGCCGGGCAGGAGTGGGCCTGGCTGGTGATCGGCCTGTCGCTGGCGGCGGTGGTCTACGTCGGCCTGGTCGCCCTGGTGCAGGAGGACATGAAGAAGCTGATCGCGTACTCCTCGGTCGCGCACATGGGCTTCGTCACCCTCGGTACCTTCGTCGCCTTCGCGCTGGTGCGCGAGCTGGGCAATACCGATGCGGCGCAGCTCGGCCTGCAGGGTGCGATGGTGCAGATGATCTCGCACGGCTTCATTTCCGGCGCGATGTTCTCCTGCGTCGGCGTGGTCTACGACCGCATGCACAGCCGCATGATCCGCGACTACGGCGGCGTGGCCAACACCATGCCCTGGTTCGCGGCCTTCTTCGTCTTCTTCGCGATGGCCAACTCCGGCCTGCCGGGCACGTCGGGCTTCGTCGGCGAGTTCATGGTCATCCTGGCCGCGTTCCAGCACAACGTCTGGGTCGCCTTCGGCGCCGGCTTCACCCTGATCCTCGGCGCGGCCTACACGCTGTGGATGACCAAGCGGGTGATCTTCGGCGACGTCGCCAACCACCACGTCGCCGAACTCACCGACATCAACGGTCGCGAGGCCCTGGTGCTGGGTGTGTTCGCCCTGGGCACCCTGGCCCTGGGCGTCTACCCCAAGCCCCTGACCGATCTGATGGAAGCACCGATCGCGCAGCTGCTGACCCAGCTCGCCGCCACCAAGCTTTAAGGAAGCCACGATGGCCCTGCCGATGCCCACTGTTGCCGACCTGCTGCCCCTGGGGCCGGAGATCTTCGTTTGCGGCGCGGCCTTCGCCCTGCTGATGGTCGACCTGTTCCTGTCCGACCAGCGGCGTGGCCTGACCCACTTCCTGGCCCTGTTCATCCTCGCCGGGGCCGCGGTGCTGACCGTGCGCGACCTGGCGATGGAGCCGGTGTACGGCTTCGCCAACATGTTCGTGCGCGACACCGCCAGCGACGTGCTCAAGCTCGCCGTGTACCTGGTCGCCGGTGCGTCCTTCGTCTACGCCAAGCCCTACCTGCAGGACCGCGGCCTGTTCAAGGGCGAGTTCTACGTGCTCGGCCTGTTCGCCGTGCTCGGCATGATGCTGATGATCTCCGCCGGCAGCATGCTCACCGTCTACCTGGGCCTGGAGCTGCTGGCGCTGAGCTCCTACGGCCTGGTCGGCATGGACCGCGACAACCCGCGCTCCTCCGAGGCGGCGATGAAGTACATCGTGCTCGGCTCGATGGCCTCGGGCCTGCTGCTGTACGGCATGTCCATGGTCTACGGCGCCACCGGCAGCCTGATGCTGGGCGAGATCCACGCGGCCGCCGCCAGCAGCGGCGACCGCACCCTGCTGCTGTTCGGCGTCGTCTTCATGCTGGTCGGCATCGCCTTCAAGTTCGGCGCCGCGCCGTTCCACATGTGGCTGCCGGACGTCTACCATGGCGCGCCGACCGCGATCACGCTGTTCATCGGCTCGGCGCCCAAGCTGGCGGCGTTCGGCATGGCCTACCGGCTGCTCGAGGCGGGCGTCGGTCCGCTCGATCCGTACTGGCAGGACATGGTCGCCTGGGTCGCGGCGCTGTCGCTGGTGATCGGCAACCTCGTGGCGCTGGTGCAGACCAACCTCAAGCGCATGCTGGCCTATTCGACCGTCTCGCACGTCGGCTTCCTGTTCATGGGCCTGGCCCATGGCGGCAACCTCGGCTACTCGGCGGCGATGTTCTACGCCATCAGCTACGCGATCATGTCGGCGGCCGCCTTCGGCGCGATCATCGCGCTCTCGCGCAAGGGCTTCGAGTCCGAGAACATCGACGACTTCAAGGGCCTGTGGTCGCGCAACCCGGGCCAGGCGGTGCTGGTGCTGTTCGTGATGGCGTCCCTGGCCGGCGTGCCGCCGTTCCTGGGCTTCTGGGCCAAGCTCGAAGTGCTGGTGGCCGCGCTCGACGCCGGCCTGATGTGGCTGGCCGTTGTCGGCGTGGTCTTCGCGGTGATCGGCGCCTTCTACTACCTGCGCGTGATCAAGGTGATGTTCTTCGACGAGCCGGAAGGCGAGGGCGCCCGGGTGCATCCGGACAGCCACCTGCGCGTGCTGTTCGCGGTCAACGCCGCGGCGCTGCTGGTGCTGGGCCTGTTCGCCGACACGATCCTGGCCTGGTGCGGGCTCGCTTTCCCGGCCTGAACCGTCCGCTCATCATTGGGCTTGCGCCGGATTCACCCAGGCCCCTATAATGCGCGTCTACTGCTGCGGGGTGGAGCAGTCTGGCAGCTCGTCGGGCTCATAACCCGAAGGTCGCAGGTTCAAATCCTGCCCCCGCTACCAGTTTCTGGCGAAGTGTTCCGAAAGGATCTCAACGCTCAGGCTTGTTCCCTCGGGTCGGCCCTTTTGGCGGCCCCGGGAAGCCGGAACCTGGATGTACCGGAAAAGGGCCTTACGGCCCTTTTTTGTTTTCGAAATTCGCGAAACAACGAGGCGACAGGACCGAACCGATGACCGGCAAGGCGACCGAAATCAGCGAACTGCTCGCGCCCACCGTGGCGGCGCTCGGGCTGGAGCTGCTGGGCGTGGAATTCGCGCCCACCGGCAACAGCGCGATGCTGCGCCTGTACATCGACGCGCCCGGCCGGCACGTGGCCATCGAGGACTGCGAAGCGGTGAGCCGCGAAGTGTCGGCGCAGCTGGACGTCGCCGACCCGATCGCCTCGGAGTACACGCTGGAAGTGTCCTCGCCGGGCATCGACCGGCCGCTGTTCACCGCGGCGCAGTTCGGCCGCTTCATCGGCGAGCAGGCCAAGCTGACCCTGCGTTTGGCGCAGGACGGCCGCCGCCGCTTCATCGCCCGCATCACCGGCGTCGAGGGCGACGTGGTGCTGCTTTCGCACGAGGCCGGCGACATGCGGGTCGAGCACGACAACATCGAAAAGGCGCGCCTGGTCCCCGACCTGGTCGCCCTGGGCCTCGCGGCCCAGCCCAAGCCTACCGGCCCGGGCGGCTCGCGCCGCAAGGCCAAGACCAAAGAATCCTGATCAAAACCCGAGGCGGTCGCACCGCCTTTGACGGAGCTGGAAAAGATGAGCAAGGAACTGTTGCTGGTGATGGAAGCGGTGGCCAACGAGAAGGGCGTGCCGCGCGCCGTGATCATCGAGGCGATGGAGGCCGCGCTGGCCTCCGCCGCGAAGAAGCGCTACCACGAGCAGGACGTGTCCGTGCGCGTGGCCATCAATTCCAAGGACGGCAGCTACGAGACTTTCCGCCGTTGGGAGGTCGTGGCCGATGACGTCGTGATGGAATCGCCGGACCGGCAGATCCGCCTGATGGACGCCGTCGACGAGAAGGAAGGCGCCGTCATCGGCGACTTCGTCGAGGAGCAGGTCGAGAACGCCGAGTTCGGCCGCATCGCCGCCCAGGCCGCCAAGCAGGTCATCGTGCAGCGCGTGCGCGAGGCCGAGCGCACCCAGGTGGTCGACGCCTGGCGCGACCGCATCGGCGAGCTGGTCAACGGCATCGTCAAGCGCGTCGAGCGCGGCAACGTCTACGTGGACCTGGGCGGCAACGCCGAGGCCTTCATCCCGAAGGACAAGGCCATCCCGCGCGACGTGCTGCGCCCGGGTGACCGCGTGCGCGGCTACCTGCTGGACGTGCGCGCCGAACAGCGCGGCCCGCAGCTGTTCATCAGCCGCACCGCGCCGGAATTCATGATCGAGCTGTTCAAGCTCGAAGTGCCGGAGGTCGGCCAGGGCCTGGTCGAGATCAAGGCCGCGGCCCGCGACCCGGGCGACCGCGCCAAGATCGCCGTGCTCGCCCACGACCACCGCACCGATCCGATCGGCGCCTGCATCGGCATGCGCGGTTCGCGCGTGCAGGCGGTTTCGAACGAGCTCAACGGCGAGCGCATCGACATCGTGCTGTGGTCGGACAACCCGGCCCAGTTCGTCATCAACGCCATGGCCCCGGCCGAGGTGCAGTCGATCATCGTCGACGAAGAGAAGCACTCGATGGACCTCGCGGTCGCCGAGGACAAGCTCGCCCAGGCGATCGGCAAGGGCGGCCAGAACGTGCGCCTCGCCAGCCGCCTGACGGGCTGGCAGCTCAACGTCATGACCCAGGACCAGGTCACCGCCAAGTCCGAGGGCGAGCAGGCCACGGCCCGCGCGCTGTTCATGGACAAGCTGGAAGTGGACGAAGAGATCGCCGGCATCCTGGTCGCCGAGGGCTTCAGCACGGTCGAGGAAATCGCCTACGTGCCGGCCGCCGAGCTGCTGGCCGTCGAAGGCTTCGACGAGGACATCGTCGAGGAGCTGCGCGCCCGCGCCCGTGACGCCCTGCTCACCGAGGCCCTGGCGGTCGAGGAAGAGATCGAGGACCACAAGCCGTCCGACGACCTGCTGTCGCTCGAAGGCATGGACGAGACCCTGGCCTACGCCCTGGCCGCCCGCGGCGTGGTCACGCGCGACGACCTGGCCGAGCTGGCCACGGACGAACTGACCGACCTGGACGACATGGACGACGAACGCGCGGCCAAGCTGATCATGGCGGCGCGCGCGCACTGGTTCGAATAAGGCTGTAACGGCGTCACGCCATCGCGGCAAAGCTAGTTCCGGAAACACCATCGCGCGCTCCGGCGCGCAGCCCCAAGGAATCACCAACACATGTCTGAAGTCACCGTAGGTTCGCTGGCCAAAGTGCTGGGAATGCCCGTCGAGAAGCTGCTCGAGCAGCTGGCCGGCGCAGGCATGACCTTCAGCGGGCCGGATCAGGTGGTCAGCAGCACCGAGAAGATGAAGCTGCTCGGTTTCCTGCGCCGTACCCACGGCAAGGAAGAGAAGCCGGCCGAAGTCTCGGTCCCGAAGAAGATCACCCTGCAGCGCCGCAAGCAGGAAGAGCTGACGGTCAGCGCCGGCAAGACCAAGTCGACGGTCACCGTCGAGGTCCGCCAGAAGCGCACCTACGTCAAGCGCGACGACGTCGACGCGCCGGTGACCGACGAGCGCCAGGACGCCCTGCGCAAGCTCGAGGAATCCAAGGCCCGCAACGACGCCGAACTGGCCGCGCTCAGCGAGACCGACCGCAAGCGCAAGCTCGAGCGCGACGCCGAGGAGGCCTCGCGCGCCGCCGCCGCGGCCGCCGCCCTGAAGCCGGTGGTCGAAGACGCCCCCGAAATCGAAGAGCGCGTGCCGGAAGTCGAGCCGGTCGCCCCGGGCGCCATCGTCATCCACGAGCCGCGCAAGCCGCGCACCGAGGCCAAGGCCCCCGAGCGCAAGCCCGGCCCGATGTCGCGTCCGGCGCCCACCGGCCCGAACCGCCCGCCCGCGGGCGGCGCGAACAAGCAGCAGACTCCGCCCAAGCACAAGGCCGTGCGCGGTTCGCACGCCATGGTCGACAACGAGGGCGACGAGGGCCAGGCGAACCGTTTCGTCGCCGGCCAGCTGCACCTGACCGACTCCGAGCGCGCCCGCCGCGGCGCCGCCGGCAACCGCAAGAAGCCGAAGATGCGCGCGCCGGAACCGTCCCGCACGGCCAGCGGCCAGCACGGCTTCTCGCGTCCGACCGCCCCGATCGTGCGCGACGTCTTCATCGGCGAGTCCATCACCGTGGCCGACCTGGCCCAGAAGCTGGCCATGAAGGGCGGCGAAGTGGTGCGCGCGCTGTTCAAGATGGGCGTCATGGCGACCATCAACCAGGTGATCGACCACGACACCGCGGTGCTGGTGGTCGAGGAGCTCGGCCATCGCGCCAACAAGACCACCGAAGACGACGCCGAGGTCGCGCTGGTCGCGCACCAGGACGAGGTCCAGGGCGAGCGCAAGGTGCGCCCGCCGGTGGTCACCATCATGGGCCACGTCGACCACGGCAAGACCTCGCTGCTGGACTACATCCGCCGCACCAAGGTCGCGTCGGGCGAAGCCGGCGGCATCACCCAGCACATCGGCGCCTACCATGTCGAAACCGACAAGGGCGTCATCAGCTTCCTCGACACCCCGGGCCACTCGGCGTTCACCGCCATGCGCGCCCGCGGCGCCAAGCTCACCGACATCGTGGTGCTGGTGGTCGCGGCCGACGACGGCGTGATGCCGCAGACCATCGAGGCGGTCAACCACGCGCGCGCCGCCAAGGTGCCGCTGCTGGTCGCCGTCAACAAGATGGACAAGCCGGAAGCCAACCCGGACAACGTCAAGCAGGGCCTGGTCAAGCTCGAAGTGGTGCCGGAAGAGTGGGGCGGCGACGTGCAGTTCGTGCCGATCTCGGCCAAGACCGGCATGGGCGTGGACGCCCTGCTGGACGCGATCGCGGTCCAGGCCGAAGTCATGGAGCTCACCGCCGTGTACGACGCCCGCGCCACCGGCGTGGTGATCGAATCGGCGCTGGACAAGGGCCGCGGCCCGGTGGCCACCGTGCTGGTGCAGCAGGGCACCCTGAAGAAGGGCGACTATCTGGTGTGCGGCGTGCATTACGGCCGCGTCCGCGCCCTGTTCGACGAGAACGGCAAGCAGACCGATTCCGCCGCGCCCTCGATCCCGGTTCAGGTGCTCGGCCTGTCGGGCGTGCCCGACGCCGGCGACGACTTCGTCGTGGTCGCCGACGAGCGCCTGGCCAAGGAAGTGGCCCAGCAGCGCGACACCAAGCGCCGCGAGTCGCGCCTGGTCGCCACCGCCGGTTCGCGCATGGAAGACATCATGGCGCAGATGGGCCAGAACACCGGCCAGGCCACCCTCAACCTGCTGGTCAAGGCCGACGTGCAGGGTTCGGTCGAGGCGCTGCGCCAGTCGCTGGTCGCGCTGTCGAACGACCTGATCAAGATCAACGTCATCTCGTCCGGCGTGGGCGGCATCACCGAATCCGACGCCACCCTGGCGGCGACGTCGAAGGCCGTCATCATCGGCTTCAACGTCCGCGCCGACGCCACCGCCCGCAAGATCATCGAGTCCAACGGCCTCGACCTGCGCTACTTCTCGATCATCTACGACGTGATCGACCAGGTGAAGCAGGTGGCGTCCGGCCTGCTGGGCGTGGAGATCCGCGAGGAGATCCTGGGCATCGCCGAGGTCCGCGATGTGTTCCGCAGCTCCAAGTTCGGCGCCGTCGCCGGTTCGCTCGTCATCGAGGGCACCGTGCGCAAGAGCAAGCCGATCCGCGTGCTGCGCAACAGCGTCGTGGTGTTCGAGGGCGAGCTGGAGTCGCTGCGCCGTTTCAAGGACAACGTCGAGGAAGTCCGCTCGGGTACCGAGTGCGGCATCGCGGTGAAGGCCTACAACGACGTGCAGCCGGGCGACCAGATCGAATGCTTCGAGCGCATCGAGGTCCAGCGCACGCTGTAAGGCGCGCGCGAACCCATGGCGACCAAGAGCTTCCATCGCACCGACCGCGTCGCGGCCCAGCTGCGGCGCGACATCGGCCAGATCGTGCACCAGGCGGTGCGCGACCATGGCCTGCCGTCGGTCAGCGTTTCCGACGTCGAGGTCACCCGCGACTTGGCCCACGCCAAGGTCTTCGTCACCGCGCTGCTGGCCGAGCAGGGCCCGACCGCGGTGAAGGCGCTCAAGGAACTCGCGCCCGAGCTGCGCTACCAGCTTGGCCAGGCGGTGCGCATGCGCCACGTGCCCGAGATCCACTTCTTCTACGACGACTCGGTCGACAAGGGCGAGCGCATCGAGAAGCTGCTGCGCGAGAACCCGTCCGGCTCCGCCGAAGACTGAGCCCCGCGCGTGGGCCGCACGACCTTCCGCCCGCTCGACGGCATCCTGCTGCTGGACAAGCCCGCCGGCCTGAGTTCCAACCAGGCCCTGCAGCGCGTGCGCCACCTGTACCGCGCCGAGAAGGGCGGCCACACCGGCGCGCTCGATCCGCTGGCGACCGGCCTGCTGCCCCTGTGTTTCGGCGAGGCAACCAAGATCGCCGGCCTGCTGCTGGGCGGCCGCAAGGCCTACGAGGCGCAGATCCGCTTCGGCGCCACCACCGACACCGATGATGCCGACGGCACGGTGCTGCGCGAGCGGCCGGTTCCGCCGCTGGACCGCGCCCGGATTGAGGCGGCGCTGCGGCCCTTCCTCGGCCGCATCCGCCAGCGCCCGCCGATCTATTCCGCGCTCAAGCAGGGCGGCGAGCCGCTTTATGCCAAGGCCCGGCGCGGCGAGACCATCGAGGTGGCCGAGCGCGAGGTCGAGATCCAGGACATCACCGTGCTGGCCCTGGACGGCCCGCTGCTGCGCCTGGCCGTGACCTGCGGCTCGGGCACCTACATCCGCAGCCTGGCCCGCGACCTGGGCGAGGCGCTGGGCTGCGGCGGCCACATCACCGCGCTGCGCCGGACCTGGGTCGAGCCCTTCCTGTCCCCGGACATGATGACGCCCGACCAGCTCCAGGCCCTGGCCGACGCCGGCGGCGAAGCGGCCCTGGATGCCCGGCTGCTGCCGGTCGAGGCCGGGCTGGCCCATTTCCCGGCCCTGGCCCTGGACCCCGACCAGGCGCGGCGCCTGGGGCAGGGCCAGGTACTCGCCATCGACGGCGCCGCCCCCGTCGAGACCCTCAACCTCACCGACCTGAACGGCCGTTCCCTGGGGCTGGGCGAGCTGCGTGAAGACGGTTCCCTGCGGCCCAGGCGCCTGTTCCGCTGGGCTTCGGCGCAATAAGCGCGCGTGTTCCCGCGCCCCCGCATGGCGGGGGACCGCGGTTCCTGTGCCGCTAAAGCCTTGTCCGCAAAGGCCCGCTCGGCTACAATTTCGCGGCTTTCACGAGCACCTCCCAACCGGCGGGCCACGCGGTGCGGCGCCAATCCTGGCCCCGTTCCTGCAGGCTGCGCATCACAAGGAAATACAGAAATGTCCATCGATTCCGCCAAGATCATCGAAGAGTTCAAGCGCGTCCCCAACGACACCGGTTCGCCGGAAGTCCAGGTGGCCCTGCTCTCCGCCCGCATCGACCAGCTGACCGACCACTTCAAGGCGCACAAGCAGGACCACCACTCCCGCCGCGGCCTGCTCAAGATGGTCAACCAGCGCCGTTCGCTGCTGGGCTACCTCAAGAAGAAGGACGCCGCGCGCTATCAGACGCTGATCGAGCGCCTGGGCCTGCGCCGCTAAGGCAAGCAACAACGACGCGGCGCCGATGGCGCCGCGTCGCATTTGGGCGGTCGCCCGGATGCGAAGCCGCCGGGCAGGGTGCCCGCCGGTTCATGAATCAGAAGACTCAAGGACTACACAACGTGGCGAAAGTAACCAAGACCTTCCAGTACGGCCAGCACCAGGTGACCCTGGAGACCGGCGAGATCGCGCGCCAGGCCAGCTCCGTCATCGTCAAGATGGACGACACCGTCGTGCTCGTCACGGCCGTCGGCAACCGCACGGCGAAGGAAGGCCAGGATTTCTTCCCGCTCACGGTCGACTACATCGAGAAGTTCTACGCCGGCGGCCGCATCCCGGGAGGCTTCTTCAAGCGCGAAGGCCGCCAGACCGAGAAGGAGACGCTGATCTCCCGCCTCATCGACCGTCCGTGCCGTCCGCTGTTCCCGGAAGGCTTCACCAATGAAGTCCAGGTCATCGCCACCGTGATGTCGCTGAACCCGGAAATCGACGGCGACATCCCGGCGCTGATCGGCGCGTCCGCCGCGCTGGCGCTGTCGGGCCTGCCGTTCAACGGCCCGATCGGTGCCGCCAAGGTCGGCTACATCGACGGCAAGTACATCCTCAACCCGACCACCACCCAGCTGCAGACCTCGAAGCTCGAGCTGGTCGTCGCCGGTACCGCCAAGGCCGTGCTGATGGTGGAATCCGAAGCCGCGCTGCTGTCCGAGGACGTGATGCTCGGCGCCGTCGTGTTCGGCCACCAGGCCCAGCAGGCCGTGATCAACGCGATCAACGAGCTCGTCGCCGAAGTCGGCGTCAAGCGCTGGGACTGGACCGCGCCGGCCAAGAACGAAGCGCTGGTCGCTGCCGTCGCCGGCGCCGTGGGCGACCGCCTCGCCGCCGCCTACGCCGTGAAGGACAAGATCGAGCGTCGCGACGCGATCTCCAAGCTGAAGAAGGAAGTGGTCGAGTCGCTCAAGCCCAAGGCCGTGGAAGCGGGCTGGAACGTGGCCGACCTGGGCAAGGAATTCAGCGAGCTCGAGTACAACTCGATGCGTTCTTCGGTGCTCAAGACCAAGTCCCGCATCGACGGCCGCGACCTGACCACCGTGCGCCCGATCACCGTCAAGACCGGCGTGCTGCCGCGCGTGCACGGCTCGTCGCTGTTCACCCGCGGCGAGACCCAGGCGATCGTCGCGATCACCCTGGGCACCGCCCGTGACGGCCAGATCATCGACCAGGCCGCCGGCGAGTACAAAGAGCACTTCCTGTTCCACTACAACTTCCCCCCGTACTCGGTCGGTGAAGCCGGCCGCATGATGGGCCCGAAGCGCCGCGAGATCGGCCACGGCCGCCTCGCCAAGCGCGGCGTGCTCGCCGTGATGCCGAGCATGGAGTCGTTCCCGTACACCGTGCGCGTCGTCTCCGAGATCACCGAGTCGAACGGCTCCTCGTCGATGGCGTCGGTCTGCGGCTCCTCGCTCGCGCTGATGGACGCCGGCGTGCCGGTGAAGTCGCCGGTCGCGGGCATCGCGATGGGCCTGATCAAGGAAGGCGACGATTTCGCCGTGCTGTCCGACATCCTGGGTGACGAAGACCACCTCGGCGACATGGACTTCAAGGTGGCCGGTTCCGCCGAGGGCATCTCCGCCCTGCAGATGGACATCAAGATCGAAGGCATCACCGAAGAGATCATGAAGATCGCGCTGTCGCAGGCGAAGCAGGGCCGCCTGCACATCCTCGGCGAGATGGCCAAGGCGATCAGCACGCCGCGCACCGAAATGAGCGAGTACGCGCCGCGCCTGCTGACCATGAAGATCCACCCGGACAAGATCCGCGAAGTGATCGGCAAGGGCGGTTCGGTGATCCAGGCGATCACCAAGGAAACCGGCACCCAGATCGACATCCAGGACGACGGCACCATCGTCATCGCCTCGGTCAACGCCGCCGCCGCCCAGGCCGCGAAGGCGCGCATCGAGTCGATCACGTCGGACGTCGAGCCGGGCCGCATCTACGAGGGCAAGGTCGCCAAGCTGATGGATTTCGGTGCGTTCGTCACCATCGCCCCGGGCAAGGACGGCCTGGTGCACGTGTCGCAGATCTCCAACGAGCGCGTCGAGAAGGTCTCCGACAAGCTCAAGGAAGGCGACGTGGTGAAGGTCAAGGTGCTGGAAGTCGACAAGCAGGGCCGCATCCGCCTGTCGATGAAGGCCGTGGAAGAGGGCGAGGGCGTCTAAGCCTCCGATTCCCATGTTGTGCACGGAAAAGCGGGCTTCGGCCCGCTTTTTCTTTGTTCGGCACGAGGGCCCGGCCGGAAAGTTTTTCCTGCGTCCGCGTCGCCCGGCGGGCGGCCCGGTTTCCGTCTGCTAAAGTCGGCTCGTTCCCGAGCCGACGATGGTGCCGGTATGAAACGCCATTTCTCCATGCTCCGCGATTTCCACCTGGCCGACTGGTTCACGCTGGCCAACGCCTTCTGCGGCACCGGCGCCATCTTCGCGGCGATGCGCTTCCTGCAGGACGGCCACGTCACCGACCTGCTCTGGGGCATGGCCCTGATCCCGCTGGCCTTCGTCTTCGACGCGCTCGACGGCCGCATCGCCCGTTCGCGGCAATCGTCCTCGACCCTGGGCCGCGAACTGGACTCGTTGTCGGACGTGATCTCCTTCGGCGTCGCGCCCGCGGCCCTGGCCTACGCCTGCGGCATGCAGGGCGGCTGGGACTGGCTGGTGCTGTCCTACTTCGTCGGCTGCGGCGTCAGCCGCCTGGCCCGCTACAACGTCACCGCCGAAGCACTGAGCGGCGACGAGGGCAAGGTCAAGTATTTCGAAGGCACGCCGATCCCAACCAGTCTGGCGCTGGTGGTGGTGCTGGCGGTCGCCGCCTGGCAGCAGCGCATCGGCGAATCGCTGTGGCTGGGCAGCGTCGACCTGGGCTGGCAGCTGCATCCGCTGGTGCTGATGTTCGCGCTGTCGGGTTCGCTGATGATCAGCAAGACCCTGCGCATCCCCAAGCCCTGATCCGCCCATGATTCCCTCGCTGGCCGATGTCGACGCGCACCTGGTGGGGCAGCGGCCGCTGCCCTGGCTGGCGCGGCTGCCGCGCTTCCTGCGCGAGTTCCTCTACTTCGGCGTCAAGGAGGCGCGGGCCTGCCTGTTCGTCGTGTTGTTCTTCGCGGCGGTGTTCACCGTGCCGCGGGCCGGGCTGTTCGGCCTGCCGCGCTACGACGTACTGCTGGTCGTCGCGCTGGGCATCCAGGCCTGGATGCTGGCGACCAGGCTCGAGACCTGGGACGAATTCAAGGCGATCTGCCTGTTCCATGCCGTCGGCTTCGCGCTGGAGGTGTTCAAGACTTCGCCGGCGATCGGCTCCTGGAGCTACCCAGATCACGCCTACACCAAGGTGCTGGGCGTGCCGCTGTTCGCCGGCTTCATGTACGCGGCGGTGGGCAGCTACGTGATCCAGGCCTGGCGGCTGTTCGACCTGCGCGTGCGGCACCATCCGCCGCACTGGATGGCGGCATTGGTGGCGATGCTGATCTACGCGAACTTCTTCACCCACCACTACATCGGCGACTACCGCTGGTACCTGGCGGCCTGCGCCCTGGGGCTGTACGCGCGCTCGACCGTGCTGTTCCGCCCCCTGGACCGCGACCGCAGCATGCCGCTGCTGCTGGCCTTCGTGCTGATCGGCTTCTTCATCTGGATCGCCGAGAACATCAGCACCTTCTTCCACATCTGGAGCTATCCCAACCAGATCGGCGCCTGGGCGGCGGTGCACGTGGGAAAATGGAGCTCCTGGGCCCTGCTGGTGGTGATGACCTTCACCATCGTCGCCAACCTCAAGCACATCAAGGAACGCATCCATGTCGCCGATTGACGGCGCGGTCGCGGTCGGTCTGGTCCTGGTCGTGCTCGACCTGGTGGGGACGTTCGTCTTCGCGCTCAGCGGCGCGCTGGTCGGGGTGCGGCAGCGGCTGGACCTGTTCGGCGTGCTGGTGCTGTCCTTCGTCGCGGCCTGCGGCGGCGGCATCCTGCGCGACACGATGATCGGCGCGACCCCGCCGGCGGCGCTGCAGGACTGGCGCTACGTCGCCATTTCGATGGCGGCCGGCCTGCTGACCTTCTGGCGCGCCGGTGCGATCGAACGCTGGCGCAACCCGGTGCAGAGCATGGACGCGGTCGGCCTGGGCGTGTTCGCCGTCGCAGGGGCGCTGAAGGCGCAGGCCTTCGGCCTCGGCCCGGTCGGCGCCATCCTGCTGGGCATGCTGACCGGCATCGGCGGTGGCATGCTGCGCGACGTGCTGGTCGCCCAGGTGCCCGCCGTGCTCAAGGCCGAGCTCTATGCCGTGGCCGCGCTGGCCGGCGCCGGCGTGGTGGTGCTGGGCAAGGCGCTTTCGCTGCCGCTGACGCCGGTCGTGGTCGCCGGCGTGGTCGCCTGCACCGGACTGCGCCTGTTCGCGATCCGCCGCGGCTGGCGCCTGCCGACGGCGGAGCCGCCGGCCTGAGCGTGGCTACATCACGATGCTGAAATTGAAGCGCGCGTCCGGGGCCTGCGTGCTGCCGGCATAGGCGAGGCTTTCCTTCAGTTCGGCGACGACGGCGTCGTGGTCATTGCGCAGCAGGCCGAAGCGGATCTTGCGGGCTTCGATCTCGGCCAGGGCGGCGGTGATCGCGCGTACGGCCTCGGTGGCCGCGATCCATTTCCCGGACAGGGCCATCACCTGGTTCGTGGACGTCATGCCCTCGGGCAGTTCCTCGTCGTCGCCCAGGTTGTACTCCAGGTCGGTGCTGTCGCAGAACGACAGCAGGGACACGCCAGCCGCGCGCTGGAAGATGCCGTCGAGCTTGTCGGCGTGCCGGTGCAGCGCCGCCTTGTCACTTTCGTCCGAGCTCACTTCGCCGTCGATCAGCAGGTTCGCCCACAACACGGTGCTCATGGAGATTCCTTGAAGGATAGGGACGTCAGGTATGCCGGATGCGCCATTGATTCAACAAGTCGGCCAGGGCCGCGGCCGTCATGCCGTAGGTGTCGGGCAGGGCAGCCTCGACGCCGGCGAGGTGGCTGGCCACCACCCGGCCAGCGCGCTGGCCGGAATACCCGGGCACGTAGTTCCAGCAGACCAGCTCCCGGCGCGAAATGAAGGCCGGGAAGAACGTCTGCACGTCGCCCCAGCGCACCGACCAGCGCCGGTACAGCGAACAGACCTCGAGGCCTTCGTCGTCGAGCTGCAGGTGGTTGCTGCCCGGCAGCAGGCTGACGATGGCCACCGCCACGCCCAGCCCGAAGAAGACGATGTTCAGCCAGCCGATCAGCGGCTTGCCCTGCGCGACCAGGAAGATGCCCATGGCCACGAAGGCGGCGGAGACGAGCAGCAGGATCACGAACTTCAAGGGCGGGGGCGTCAGTTTCATGGTGCAGGCGCGGTGGGCGGGTGGACTTCGTTTCTAGCGCAGGTCGGGGCGCGAATGGAAGGAGTGCTGGAGGAAACGCAGCGCCGAGAGGATCTGTTCGACCCGCTCGGCGGAAACGCTGCCGATGCGCTCGCCCAGCTGGTCCTTGCGCACCGACGAGACCTGCGAGGCCAGCACCACGCTTTCGCGCTCCAGTCCGCCTTCGCCGGCCGGCAGGCGCACCGTGCCGGGCTCCGAGCCGCGCCGGGCGTTGGTGGTGATGCCGCAGACGACGACGGTGTCGATGCGCGAATCGTTGAACAGGTCGTCCTGCACCACGACATGCGGGTGCCGGATCGGCGGCACCGAACCCTGCGGTCCGTCGGAAACGAGCCAGTAGAGGTCGCCGCGACGGATGGGGCGTTCGGACTGGCCCGAAGGGGGCAGGGTCACTCAGACCTCCAGCGAACCGCGGAAACCACGCGCGGCGTAATAGGACTGCGCGCCGTTGTGGTAGACGAAGACCTGGCCGTAGCGCCGGTCGCAGAACAGCGCGCCGCCCAGCTTGCGGACCGCCGGCGGGGTCTGGATCCAGCTGGAGGTCTTGAGGTCGAACTCGCCCAGCGCCTGCAGCTGCCGGTACTGCGCTTCGGTGAGCAGGGTGATGCCCATCGCGGCAGCCATGCCGGCGGCGCTGTCGGCGGGCTTGTTCTCCTTGCGCTCCGCCAGGGCGTCGGCGTCGTAGCAGGTGCTGCGCCGGCCCGACGGGCTTTCCGCCGAACAGTCGAAGAAGGTGTACGGGCCGGCCTTGCCGGCCGCGGCGACGACGTCGGGTTCGCCGCCCGTGGCCTCCATCGCGGCCAGCACCTTCAGCGCGGCGGGCTGGGCTTCGAGCCGCGCCTGCACCTGGGGCCAGGCGATACCTTTGTGACGGGACGTGTTCTTCTCGAAGCGCGTTTTCAGCACGTCGAGAAGCTCATCGCGTTGTTTCTTGTTCATGCCGTTTGAATCCCGTTCCGGATCATTGCGCCCTCGCCAGTTCCGAGGTGATTTCAACGACTCTTCCGTCCTCTAGAACGGAGGGGCGGAAGTGAAATACGTGGGCATTGGCGTGGCGGGAGTATCTCCCCCGTTCGGTGACGAACTCTACTGGAATCAGCGCGGCGTATCGCACCGACAGGTCAGCATCGAAGGCCACGGCTGCCAGCACGTCGAAGGGTCGTTGGTCGAGGTTGCGGATGGCTCCCAGCTGCGTCGATTTGTTCGGTCCGGCCAACCGTCTCCCCTTGATCTGGTAGCGCGTTCCGTCGGAATCGATTGCGTCGAATCCGGCGCGGGAAGGAACTTCCCGCGAAAGCCGCAACACCTTGCATACCAAGGCTTCTGCATAGTCGGCCACGGGATTGTTCGCGCTTCTCACAACTCCGCGCCGCGTCAACTCGTCAAGCAGCGCACCGTGGGCCGTGAGCAGCTGGCGGTCGCTCAATTCGGTCCAATCCGGCTCCGGCGGCAGAGTTTGGACTACGATGCCGCCGAATCGTGCTTCGTCGGCGCGGCAGGGATGGCCGTCGATGTAGCAGTCATGGCTGTCATAGGGGCTGTGGTCGTCGGCGTACTGCGCGCCGTAGCCGCCCGAAAGCCCCAGGTTGAAGAATGCCAGCGGACGGCCGTTGCGCGAACAGGCTCTACTTTCGCAAGAGGGGCAAACATAGCGCGGATATCGGGCAATCAGCGGCAGGGCAACGCCGCATAGGGGGCACAGGTGGGTCATCTCCAGCCGGGTCAGGCTAGGGTCGCTCACTTGGCGTGCTTGTCCATCAGGTCCGCGAAGTCGGACCAGGTGATGCGCTGGCGCTTCTTGCTGTTGCGGGCGTACCAGAAGAAGGAGCCGCGCCCAACGACCAGTTCCCCCAGTTTTTCGCCGTCAGCGCGAAGGACCAAGTTCAGCGCGGACGTGGCTTTGGTCAGGTCGACGTTGCGCAGCGACGCCTTTACCGTGTGCTTTCGGTCAGGCGCAGCCGCCACCTTCTTCAGGTGGCGCGTGGCGACGGTGGGTCTTGCCGCGGTCTTGCGAGTGGCCATTGACTGCCTTCCGATGGCGCCGGGCGCCGATCCGGCCCCGGTGCGGGGCGTCGGGACCTATGGTTGGCGACGGCCCGCGCCGGGTCAAGCAGAGGGCCTAAACCCACCCAGTCGCGTAGAACAGCCCGATGATCACGAACACCGCCATCGTCTTGATGATCGTGATCGCGAAGATGTCCTTGTAGGCCTGGCGGTGGGTCAGGCCGGTGACGGCGAGCAGGGTGATCACCGCGCCGTTGTGGGGCAGGGTGTCCATGCCACCGCTGGCCATGGCGGCCACGCGGTGCAGCACCTCCATCGGGATGCCGGCGGCATTGGCGTTTGCGATGAAGGTGTCGGCCATCGCCGCCAGGGCGATCGACATGCCGCCGCTGGCCGAACCGGTGATGCCGGCCAGCGCGGTCACGGTCACTGCCTCGTTGACCAGCGGGTTCGGGATAGAGCCCAGCGCATTGGCCACCACCAGGAAGCCGGGCAGGGCGGCGATGACGGCGCCGAAGCCGTATTCGGAGGCGGTGTTCATCGAGGCCAGCAGGGCGCCGCCGATCGCGGGTTTGGTGCTTTCGGCGAAGTGCGTGGCCACCGCGCGCCAGGACAGCAGCAGCACGGTCAGGATGCCGACCAGCAGCGCCGCTTCGACCGCCCAGACGGCGGCGATGCGCGGGATCTCCTGCACCACCGGCGCCGGGTCGCCGATCACCGACGGAAGGAAGGCGTGGCTGGCGCCGTAGTGCTGCGGGATCAGCACGGTGAACACCTTGTTCGACACGCCCACCAGCACCAGCGGCAGCAGTGCGATCCAGGGGTTGGCCAGCTTGTCGCCGGCAAACGGCGCGGGCTCGTTCACCAGTTCGGTGCCATAGCCTTCGCCCGCGGCCAGTGCGGCGCGCCGGCGCCATTCCAGGTAGCCCAGGCCCAGCGCCAGGATGAAGACGCCGCCCAGCGTGCCCAGCACCGGCGCGGCCCAGGCGTCGGTGCCGAAGAACGAGGCCGGGATGATGTTCTGGATCTGCGGCGTGCCCGGCAGCGCGTCCATGGTGAAGGTGAAGGCGCCCAGGGCGATGGTGCCGGGGATCAGGCGTTTGGGGATGTCGGCCTGGCGGAACAGTTCGGCGGCGAACGGGTACACCGCGAACACCACCACGAACAGCGACACACCGCCGTAGGTCAGCAGCGCGCACACCGCGACGATGGACAGCATGGCCCGCTGCGGCCCGAACAGCCGGATGGTGGCGGCCACGATCGACTTCGAGAAGCCCGAGACTTCGATGAGCTTGCCGAAGATCGCGCCCAGCAGGAACACCGGGAAGTACAGCTTCAGGAAGCCGACCATCTTGTCCATGAACAGGCCGGTGAACATCGGCGCGACCAGGGTCGGGTCGGTCAGCAGCACGGCGCCCATGGCCGCGATCGGCGCGAACAGGATCACGCTGTAGCCGCGGTAGGCGACCAGCATCAGGAAACACAGCGCCGCGAGCACGATCAGGAAGGACATGCCTTCGCTTCCCCAGGGGAAATCCAGGGCCCGAGTCTCCGCAGCGCGCGCGCCGGCGGCCACCTGTACCAAGGTACAGTGCCCGGCCCCACGGGGCCGTCATAGTCTGCTGGGCGTCGGCCGTCCGGCCGTCCACACGCTTGCAAGGGGAGAACATGAAGCGCAACCACCTCAGCCTGGCCATCGGCCTGACCCTGACCCTCGGCGCCCTGCAGGCGCAGGCCCAGGAGTCCGCCGCGCCGGCGCCCGCCGCCGAAGGCGAGGCCGTCACCCTGGACGCGATCCAGGTCACCGCCCGCAAGCGCGAAGAGACGCTGCAGGAAGTGCCGGTCGCGGTCACCGCCTTCACCTCCGAATCCCTGGACAAGCTCAATGTCCGCGACCTCGGCGACCTCGACGCCCAGGTGCCGAACCTGACCATCTACGCCGCGCGCGGCTCCTCGAGCACGGTCACCGCCTACATCCGCGGCGTCGGCCAGTCCGATCCGCTGTGGGGCGTGGACCCGGGCGTGGGCATCTATCTCGACGACGTCTACATCGCCCGCCCGCAGGGCGCGCTGCTGGACGTGTTCGACGTCGAGCGCATCGAAGTGCTGCGCGGCCCGCAGGGCACCCTGTACGGCAAGAACACCGTCGGCGGCGCCATCAAGTACATCTCGCGCGGCCTGCCCACTGAAACCGAGGGCCGGGCCGAACTGACCGTGGGCAACTACGGCCAGGTCGACGCCAAGGCCTCGATCGGCGGCTCCTTCAACGAGGCCGACACGCTGCGCGGCCGCATCGCCCTGGCCAGCCTCAACCGCGACGGCTTCGGCGAGAACGTGGTAACCGGCGACGACGTCAGCGACAAGAAGATCAAGGCCCTGCGCGGCCAGCTCGGCGCCTACGTCACCGAAGACTTCAACCTGCAGTTCGCCTTCGACTGGATGGACGACACGTCCGGCGTGCGCGGCGCCCAGCTGCTGGAAGGCAACCGCTTCGTGCCGCTGGCGACGCCGATGGACAGCCGCTACGACGTACGCAACGGCATGCCCAACGTCAACGACACCTCGATGGCCGGCGCCTCGCTGACGGCGAACTGGCGCATCAACGACGACTGGAATGCGAAGTACGTGTTCGCCAAGCGCGAATCCGACACCGAGACCAACATCGACTTCGACCTGACCCAGTCCACCATCGCCGACGTCAAGGCCTTCTACAGCGACGAGCAGGTCAGCCACGAGATCCAGCTCAACTACGACGGCGGCGGCCGCCACCGTGGCGTGATGGGCCTGTACCTGTTCGACGGCGAAGCCGGCGGCCAGGTGCTCAACAACTTCTTCGGCCTGCTGTTCGGCGACACCCAGGGCACGGTCTACACCGACAGCCTGGCGGTCTACGGCGACTGGAGCTTCGACCTCAGCGAGAAGCTCAACCTCGACGTCGGCGTGCGCTGGACCGACGAGGACAAGCGCGCCGACGTGCTCAACCGCGGCTACAGCGACGGCACCTACACCACGCCGATTTCGGTGGCGGCGAACTTCGACCGCACGATCAACTTCAAGAACATCTCGCCGCGCATCTCGCTCGGTTACCAGGCCACGGACGACATCCTGGTCTACGGCCTGGCGACCCGCGGCTTCAAGTCCGGCGGCTACAACATCCGCGCCCAGGCCACCGCGGTGCCGCGTTCGGCCGAACCCTTCGACGACGAGGTGGTCGACAGCTTCGAGGTCGGCACCAAGATGTCCTTCCTCGACCAGCGCCTGTTCCTGAACCTGGCGGCCTTCCACAACAAGTACGAAGACATCCAGCTGTCGGTGTTCACCGCCTACGACAGCAACGGCGACGGCACCGACGACGCCTTCTTCGGCGATTTCACCAACGCCGGCGAAGGCACGGTCAACGGCTTCGAGGTCGAGTACCAGTTCCTGCCGACCGAGAACTGGCTGATCAGCGGCAACCTGGCCTGGCTCGACGGCGAGTACGACACCTTCATGTACGCCGGCCTGAACATCGCCGACGAGCAGGAGTTCACCAATGCGCCCGAGTTCTCGGGGGCCTTCAATGTCGAGTACCGCACGGCCCTGGCCAACGGCGGCCGCCTCTCGGCCCGCCTCGGCTACAGCTACCAGTCGGAAGTGACCGCGACCACCGAGATCGTGCGCGCCGAAGTGCCGCCCAACGGCCGCCCGCCGATCATGCAGGACGGCTACGGCCTGATCAGCGCCGGCGTCATCTGGAACGTCAACGACGCCTGGACCCTGTCGCTGCAGGGCTCGAACCTGGCCGACGAGGAGTACCTGACCACGGGCTACAACCTCAACCGCGCGCTCGGCGTCTACACCGGCTTCTACGGCCCGCCGCGCCAGTACAGCCTGTCCGTGCGCTACGACTTCTGATGCCGATGTTTCCCCGGGAACTTTCCCAACGGGCCGCGCAAGCGGCCCGTGTTTTTGGCGGACGCGTCGACCCGCACGCGAGCAGCGTTCCCGGCAGCGGCACCGCGCGAGTGGCTCGTTTTTCGGGCGGACTCTTGGCGATCGCCGTGCTCTGCGGTTGCGCCGCGGAGCCGGCGCCGCCGCTGCCGGCGCTGGCGATCGACGCCGACCGGATCGCGGTCGCGGGCCTGTCTTCGGGCGCCTACATGGCCACGCAGGTCCACTTCGCCTGGTCGGACCGGCTGCGCGGCGCGGCGCTGGTGGCGGGTGGACCTTACGGCTGCGCCGGCGGCTCGCTCGACACCGCGCTCGGGCCCTGCATCGAAGCCAAGCCTTTCACGCCCGATCCGGAGCGGCTGGCGAAAAAGCTGCGCGAACGCGCGGTGCGTGGCGACATCGCGCCGCTGTCGGGCCTGGCCGGCGACCGGGTCTGGCTGCTGCACGGCCGCGAAGACCAGGTCGTCGCCGCGGCAGTGGTGGATTCGGCGCAGCAGCTCTACCGCCAGCTCGGCGCCGACGCGCCCGGGCTCACCGTGACCCGCGAAACCGGCGACTTCGGCCACGTGCTGCCGACGTTGTTGGCCGGCGCCGACTGCGTCGCCGGCGGCCCGCCGCACCTGGGTGCCTGCGGCCGGGACGCGGCCGGCGAGGCGATGCAGGCCCTGTTCGGCGAGCCCGGCGCGGAAGCGGGCGAGGCCAGCGGCGAACTGCGCCGCTTCGGCCAGGAGGCTTACCTCGAGCCCGGGCAGGACGCCCAGCTCGCCGTCGACGGCTATCTCTACCTGCCCGCCGCCTGCGCGGCCGGCGAGCGCTGCGGTCTGCTGGTCGCCTTCCACGGCTGCGAACAGAACGCCGACCGGGTCGGCGAGGCCTTCGTGCGCGACGCCGGCTTCAACCGCTGGGCGGACGTGCACCGCGTGGTGGTGCTGTATCCTCAGGCGCGATCGAGCTATCTGCCGCTGAATCCAAAAGCATGCTGGGACTGGTGGGGCTACACGGGACCGGACTACGACACCCGTCGCGGCGCGCAGCTGCGCTGGCTGGCGTCGGCGATGGCGGCGATCGGCGCACCGCTGCAATGACCGCCGGCAGGGCGCCGTGCTGACCGACGGCCTGGTCGTCGGGGCCGGCCTGCTCTGGCTGGGCCTGCTGTTCGGCACTGCGCTGTGGGCCGAACGGCGCCCGGGCCTGCTGGCGAAACAGTGGCCGGTGGTCTACAGCCTGTCGCTGGCCGTGTACTGCACCTCGTGGACCTTCTACGGCACGGTGACCCAGGCGCAGCGCTCGGGCTGGCCGATCCCGCCGACCTTCCTGGGCACGATCCTGCTGTACGTGCTGGGCTTCGGCTTCCTGCTCAAGCTGCTGCGGCTGGCGCGCGAGCACAACTCGACCTCGCTGGCCGACCTGGTGGCGACGCGGCTGGGCCGCAATTCCTGGCTGGCGGCCGTGGTCACCTTCGTCGCGGTGCTGGGCATCGTTCCCTACATCGCGCTGCAGCTCAAGGCGGTGGCCATGAGCTACGGCATGCTCACCCGCGCCTCCGACCTGGCGCCGCCGCCGTGGCAGGACAGCGCGCTGTACGTGGCGCTGGCGATGGCGCTGTTCGCGATGCTGTTCGGCACGCGCCGCGCCTCCGCGGCCGAACACAACCGCGGGCTGGTGCTGGCGATGGCGGTCGAGTCGCTGCTCAAGCTCGGCGCGATGCTGGCCCTGGGCGCCTTCGTCTGGTTCGGGCTGGACCTGCCGGACGTGCCGGCCGCGCCGCCGCCGCCCGACGGCGCCAGCGGTTTCCCGGCCCTCGTGCTGCTGGGCGCGCTGGCGATGTTCACGCTGCCGCACCAGTTCCACGTCGGCATCGTCGAGTGCCGCGACGAGACCCAGCTGCGCACGGCGCGCTGGCTGTTCCCGCTGTACATGGGGGTGATCGCGCTGCCGATCCTGCCGCTGGCCCGCGCCGGCGACGCGCTGCTGGCGCCGATGGGCGTGCCTTCCGACCTGTACGTGCTGGCGCTGCCGCTGGCACAGGGCCACGAGGCGCTGGCCCTGCTGGCCTTCCTGGGCGGGCTCAGCGCCGCGACCGGCATGGTCATCATCTCGACCCTGGCGCTGAGCGTGATGATCGGCAACCACTGGCTGGCGCCGCTGCTGGTGCGCGGCCGCTGGGCCGGCGGCGGCAAGGGCGCCGACCTGCGCGGCGCGGTGCTGATGCAGCGGCGCATCGGCATCCTGGTGGTGGTGCTGCTGGCCTGGCTCTACAGTCGCGCCATCGCCGGCAGCGACGCGCTGGCCGATATCGGTGCGCTGTCGTTCTCGGGCCTGGCGACGCTGGCGCCGGCGGTGGGCTTCGCGGTGTGGCGGCCGCAGACGCCGGCGCGCGCGGTGCTTGCGGGCGTGGTGGCGGCGGTGCTCGTGTGGATATGGGTGCTGCTGGTGCCGGCGCTGGCCGAGGCCGCGGGTCATTCCGCGCCGTGGCTCGTGCAGGGGCCGTTCGGCCTGGCCTGGCTGGCGCCGGACGCGATGTTCGGCCTGGGCGAGTGGAGCCGCATCGGCCGCGCCACCGCCCTGAGCCTGCTGGCCGGGGCGGGCGTGACCTGGGTGCTGGCCTCGCGGCTGGACGTGGCGCCGGACCGTGCGGTCGGTGGCGGACTGTCGCGCGCCGGGCTGCGCGAAGTCGCGGCGCGGTTCCTGCCGGCGCAGCGCGTGGACGCGGTGCTGGCCGACACCGGCGCCGACGCCGCGGTGCCGGCCGAGATCGAGCAGCGCATCGAACGCGAGCTGGCGGCGGTGCTGGGCGCCGCCTCGGCGCGCCTGCTGCTCGACGCCGCGCGGCGCGAACAGGGCCGCGACCTCGACACCGTCGCCACCATCGTGGGCGAAGCCTCGCAGGCGCTGCGCTTCAACCAGCGCGTGCTCGAGGCGGCGCTGGAGAACATGAGCCAGGGCATCAGCGTGGTCGACGCCGAGCTGCGCCTGGTGGCCTGGAACCGGCGCTATGCCGAACTGTTCGACTATCCGGCGACCCTGCTGCAGGTCGGTGTGCCGGTGTCGGAGCTGGTCGCGCACAACGTGCGCCGCGGCCTTGCCGGCCCGGGCCGCGGCGACGGCGAGGTGGGCAAGCGCATCGCGCACATGCGCGCCGGCACCCCCTACGTCGCCGAGCGCCGCTTCGGTGAGACCGTGGTCGAGATCCGCGGCAACCCGATGCCCGGCGGCGGTTTTGTCGCCACCTTCACCGACGTCACCGATTTCCGGCGCAACGAGCAGGCGCTCAAGTCGGTGGCCGAGACGCTGGAGCAGCGCGTCGCCGAGCGCACCGCCGAACTGGCCGGCGCCAAGGGCGAGGCCGAGCGCGCCAACCGGGCCAAGACCCGCTTCCTGGCGGCGGTCAGCCACGACCTGGCGCAGCCGCTCAACGCCGCCCACCTGTTCGTGCACGCGCTGGCACCGCAGCTGACGGAGCGCCGGCATGTCGAAGCGCTGGTCAATATCGACGGTGCGCTGGGTTCGGCCGAATCGCTGCTGGCCGGCCTGCTCGACATCTCGCGGCTCGACGCCGGCGGCATGGAGCCGAAGGAGCAGGCCTTCCGCATCGGCGACCTGCTGCAGCATCTGGCCGCCGAATTCCGCGTGCTGGCGGCCGAGAAGCGCCTGCCGCTGGACTGCGTCGGCACCGGGGCCTGGGTGCGCAGCGACCCGCAGCTGCTGCGCCGCGTGCTGCAGAACTTCCTGGGCAATGCGGTGAAGTACACGGCCCGCGGCCGCATCCTGGTGGGCGTGCGCCGCCGCGGCGACGCGCTGTCGATCGAAGTCTGGGACACCGGCCCCGGCATCGCCGAAAGCGACCAGAGCCTGATCTTCGAGGAGTTCCGCCGGCTCGACCGCGGCGGGCAGGGGCTGGGCCTGGGCCTGGCGATCGCCGAGCGCATCGCGCGCCTGCTGGGGCATCCGCTGCGGCTGCGCTCCTGGCCGGGGCGCGGCACCATGTTCGCAATCGATGTGCCGCGCGCGGCGCCGGCGCCGGTGGCCGCGGCGGCGCCGGAACCCGCCACCCCGGAACCACCGCGCAGCCGCGTGCTGGTCGTGGACAACGACGCCGACGTGCTTCGAGCCATGCAGGCCCTGCTGGGCGGCTGGCAGTGCGAGGTGCTGGCCGCGCGCGACGCCGACGAGGCGCAGCGGCTGGCCGCCGGCGCGATGCCGGACCTGCTGCTGCTCGACTTCCACCTCGACGGCGGCGACACCGGCCTGGCCCTGCGCGAACGCCTGGCGGCGACCCTGCCGGCGCGACCCTGCGTCATCATCACCGCCGACCACAGCGCCGACGTGCGCGACGCAGTCGCCGCCGCCGGCTGCGTGCTGCTGCACAAGCCGCTCAAGCCGCTGGCGCTGAAGTCGGTGATGTCCCGACTGCTGGCACGCTAACCCGGGGTCAGAGTGCATTTATCCAGATAAATGCACTCTGACCCCGGATTAGCGCTTGCGCTCAGCGTGGGGCGTCCAGGTTTTCCGGCGTCAGCGGCGCCAGCGCGCCGTTCGCGAAGGGGCGTGGTGTGGTCTGGATCTCGGCATCGCCCGGCAGGGGAGCGCCTTCCGCCACCGTCGCCCAGGCGGCATCGAGTGCGCGGTAGCCGTAGGGCAGCATCGGCACGTAGCGCATGGCCAGCACCGGCAGGCCGAGGAAGGCGTCGAAGTGCTGGGCGTTGCGCACGCGCCAGTAGCTGACCGGGCGCGCGCTGGCGTCGGCCCAGCGCGCGTAGGCGGCGCCGCTGAAGGCTTCCGGCACCAGGCCGTCGTCGGCGCCGTGCACCACGATCACCGGCAGGCCGGCGCGGGGCAGGGCGGCGCGGGTCTGGGCGATGCCGGCGCGCACGGCGCCCCCGGCGTCGTCCCAGAGGCCGCGCAGGCAATTCAGTCCCGGCAGGGCAGGGTCGGCGCCGCTGGCCTGGCCATCGAGCAGGCCGATGCCGGTGCCCGGCGGGATGCCGCTGCCGTCGCTCCACCAGGCCGCCTGTTCGGCCGCGGTCGGCGCGCGCGGTCTGCCGTCGGCGCCGAGCACGGCGAAGCCGTAGCCGCAGGGCATCGCCGACGCCGGCGTGCGCGCATAGGCCGACGCATAGGTGACGTCCACCGCGCGCCACAGATCGAAGCCGGTGCTGAGCGCGCCGGCGGCGATGGCCTCGTCGGTCCAGCCCGCGGCTTTCAGGGTCGCGTGCGCGGATTCGGCCTGGGCTTCGGCGCTGTCGCCCTCGAGGCGGCCCGCCGCCTTTAGCGAAGCGCAGCGCAAGGTGCCGGCCGGGTGCTTGCCGCCGTTCGGGCGCGCCAGCAGCACGCCGTCGAAGGCGGCGGCGTTGAGCGCGCAGGGCATCCACACCGCGGCTTCGGTGCCGTAGTCGTAGAGCGCGCGGCCGCCGTCGCCGGGCAGTATGTTGGGCGATACCGCGACCACGGCATCGAGCCAATCGCCCTCGAGCTCCGCCGCCCGCAGCACCGCGCCGCCGCCGTTGGACACGCCCACGGCGATCACGCGCGTGTTCCGGAAGGTCCAGGGGCCATCGCCGGGATGCGCCGTGTCCAGCACCTGCAGCGCGAACTGCGCCGCCTGCTGCACGTGCCGGCCCCAGTCGGCTTCCGGGTTGTCGCCGGAATGCGCGTGTTTGACCGCGATGCGCGGCGCGTCCTGATTGGCCGCCATCGCCGCGTCCGGCGCGAATTCAACCGGCGCGCCTTTCGCCGCCACGCGGCCATCGATGCCGAATCCGCGGCCGCCTTCCGCGACGTAGCCGGTTCCGGCGCCCTTGTCGGTGTAGGCCACCGCGCAGCCGCGCGGCAGGCCCCAGGCGCCCGCCAGGGCGATCGCGCCGTACACGCCGCGCGAGCCGGAGGATGCGGTCACCACCACGCAGCGTTTGCCGGCATCGAAGGCATCGGGCAGCTGCACCAGCACGCGGTGCGGCTGATTGCGCCCGGGCAGCCGGGCGAAGGCGTGGTATTCGCGGCCCGGCACCGGCTGCAAAGTGCCGTAGACGCTGCCGTAGCCGCCGCCGGGCGCGAGGTCGGCGATGCCGCGCCAGTTGGTCCAGATCGCGCGCCGGCGCAGTTCCGCGGCGGTCGGCTGTTCGGGGTTGGCGAAGGCCGGTGGCACGGGGTTGCGCAGGCCGGCTTCGCCCAGGCCGGCGGTCAGCAGATCGTCGCCGTCGGCGTGGGCATGCAGGTGGACGCCCGCGTCCAGCGCCAGCGCCGGCGCGCGTTCGGCGGTGCCTGCGCAGGCCGCCAGCGCAAGCGCCAGCAGCGACAGCGCCAGTGGGCGCGAGCGGCGATCCCAGCGCGGCTGGGGGCGGGACGGCAAGGTCGGCATCGGGTTCATCGCCCGACCTTAGCAATGGCGCGTGCGGCCGGCATCGTACCTTGGTACGACGCGCCGCCGCGGCGGCCCTGCTAGGGTGGGAAATCCCTATCGCCCCAAGGACTTCGCCATGAGCGACCGCTTCCTCGCCGGCCGCTGCGCCCTGGTCACCGGCTCGACCTCGGGCATCGGCCTGGCCATCGCCCGCAGCCTCGGCGCCGCCGGCGCGCGGGTCGCCGTGAACGGTCTGGGCACGCCCGAACAGATCGCCGCGGCGCTGGAGTCGGTGCGCCAGGCCGGCGCGCCCGAGGTCCGCCATTTCGGCGCCGATCTGTCGGATGCCGCGGCCATCGAAGCGATGATGGCCGACCTCGCCGCCTGGGCGCCGGTGGACGTGCTGGTGAACTGCGCCGGCGTGCAGCACACCGCGCCGATCGCCGAGATGCCGGCCGCGACCTGGGAAAAACTCATCGCCATCAACCTCAGCGCCGCCTTCCACACCATGCGCCTGGCGCTGCCGGGCATGGCCGCGCAGGGTTACGGCCGCGTGGTCAACATCGCCTCGGTGCACGGCCTGGTGGCGTCGGTGAACAAGTCACCCTACGTCGCCAGCAAGTTCGGCCTGATCGGGCTGAGCAAGGTCGCGGCGCTGGAGTACGCGGCCGCCGGCAGCCGCGCCAGCGGCGGCGTCACCGTGAACTGCGTCTGCCCGGGCTGGGTCGAGACGCCGCTGATCGAACCGCAGATCGCCGCCCGCGCCTCCGCGGTGCACGGCGACCGCGAGGCCGGCGTGCGCGAGCTGCTGCGCGAGAAGCAGCCCAGCGGCCGCATGTCGCTGCCGGAGGAAATCGCCGACCTGGTCGTGTGGCTGTGCCGCCGCGAAGCGCACAACCTCAGCGGCGCCGCGCTGCCGGTGGACGGCGGCTGGACCGCGCAATAGCCCGCTGGCTCATTTCCAGTTCGACAGCTCGGCGTCGGTGATGCGGCCGTTGCGGTCGGTGTCGACCAGCCTGAACTCGCTGGCGAGCGCGTGGTCGGCAGGAACCTCCGAACGCACCACGACGCCGTCGCCATTCTGGTCGAGCTGGGCCACGGTGGCCTGGTAGTCGTCGCTGTTGGGAATCGGCGGCTGCACGGACTTCACCGTGACCGGACCGGTGGTGGCCTCGAACTGGACTTCGCTGGTCGGGGTGACCTGGGCCTGCGCGGCGGCGGCGAACAGCGTCGCGGAAAGCATGATCGTCAAACGTTTCATGTCGTTCTCCCTTCGGGGTGGAGTGCCACGACCATGAACATCGCGGGACGAACGGTGCGTGAATCGCGGACCCCGCGTTCAGGTGGGGTTTCGTCTGGCGTAAAGCGCCGGCGGCGAAGGCGGTAGAGTCGGGCAAGCCCCCACGGACCCTGCCATGGACCTCAAGAGCGGTTATCCCTACTGGGCGGTGAAGAACGGGCTGATGCACGCGTTTCCGCGGCTGGAGGCGGATGCGCAGGCCGACGTGGCGATCATCGGCGGCGGCATCACCGCGGCCCTGGTGGCCGATGAGCTGTGCCGTCATGGGCATTCGGTCATCGTGCTAGAACAGCGCGACGTCGCCTGGGGCAGCACTGCGGCCAGCACGGCGCTGCTGCAGTACGAGATCGACACGCACCTGGTGGACCTTACGCGCAAGGTCGGCCTGCCCGATGCCGTGCTCGCCTACCGGTCCTGCGTCGACGCGGTGCGCGAACTCGGGCGGCTGGCCAGGGCGTTTCCCGATGCCGGCTTCCGCAGGCAGGACAGTCTCTATCTGGCCTCGCGCGCAGGGCATGTGCGCGGCATCCGCCGCGAGTTCGAGGCGCGGCGGCGCGCCGGCATCGAGGTCGAGTGGCAGGACCGCGACGCGCTGCGCTCGGATTTCGGGCTGGACGCCCCGGCCGGCCTGCTGACGCGGCCCGCGGCCACGGTCGATCCCTATCGCCTGGCCTACCGGCTGCTGATGCGCGTGGAGAAAAAGGGCGGCCAGGTCCACGACCGCACGCGCGTGCTCGACATCACCACCTCGGCGCGGCGCGTGGAGCTGCATACCGAAGGCGGTCCGGTGGTGCGCGCGGGCCGCGTGATCATCGCCGCGGGTTACGCTTCGCAGGCGTGGTTGCCCAAGGCCGTGGCGAAGAACCGCAGCAGCTACGCCTTCATCTCGGATCCGGTGGGCGCGGAGCGCCTGGGCTTCCTGTCGCGCACGCTGGTCTGGGAGTCGGCGCGCCCCTATCTCTACCTGCGCAGCACCACCGACGGCCGCCTGCTGGTCGGCGGCGAGGACGATGCGGTGGACATTCCGGCGCGGCGCGACCGGCGGGTGGAGAAGAAGCAGGCGAAACTTCAGCGGCGGCTGGCCGGCCTGTTCCCGGACCTGGAGCTGACGCCTGCCTTCGCCTGGGCCGGCACTTTCGCCGAAACCGCCGACGGCCTGCCGTATTTCGGGCCGCATCCGGCCCATGGGCCGCGCGTGCTGTTCGCGCTGGCCTATGGCGGCAACGGCATCACCTACAGCCTGCTGGGCGCGGGACTGCTGCGCGCGCGCATAGAATCGCAGCCGCATCCGCTGGCCCGACTGTTTTCGTTCGAGCGGACCGCGGGCTGAGCGGCCGACCGGAAAGGATTGGAGCTTTCTGAAAAAAATGCCCCGGCGCGAGCCGGGGCATCGGTTCATCGGTCAGGCTTCAGCGGCCGGTGTTCTGCCCGGCGCGATCCTTATCCTGGCCCGGCATTTCCTTGCCGCCTTCCTTGGCGTCGCGGTCGGCGTCCTTCTGGCCCGGCTGGCTGCGGTCCTGCTGGCCCGGGGCGTTCTTGCCCGGCTGGCCCTGCTGGCCCTTGTCCTGCGGGTTCGGGGTGGTCTGGTTGTTCTGGTTGTTGGCCATCTTGGAGTTCTCCGTTGGGGGGATGTCGGAAAGCTACCGACGGGAAGAGTGCAGCAATGTCCGTGCCACGCCGATGTGGTTCAGCAGCCGATACCGACGGCGGAAGCGATTGCGCGGCCTCCGGGTTTCCCGGTGGCGGAGGGCGACATACCATGAGGCCATGCATCGACTGCTGATCGCCGACGACCATCCGCTCTACCGCCTGGCCCTGACCCAGGCCGTGCGCGGCGTGCTGCCCGACGCGGTGATCGCCGAGGCCGAGGACATGCCGGGCGTGCACGCCGCGCTGGCCGCCGCGCCCGACACCGACCTGGTGCTGCTGGATCTGCACATGCCCGGCAGCCACGGCCTGATGGGCCTGGCTTCGCTGCGCGCCGAGCACCCCGGCGTGGCGGTGGCGATGATCTCCGCGCACGAGGATCCGGTGACGATCCGCCGCGCGCTGGCCTATGGCGCCGCCGGCTACCTGACCAAACGCGCTGATCTGTCGGAGCTGCAGGCCGGCCTGCGCGCTGTGCTGGCCTGCGAGGAATGGCTGCCGCCGGCCCTGCGCGAGCCGGTGGCGCGTGCTGCCGCCGATCCGGGCGACCGGGAGACGGCGGCCCGGCTCGCCAGCCTCAGCCCGCAGCAGTTCAAGGTGCTGGCGCGCGTGGCCGAAGGGCGGCTCAACAAGCAGATCGCCGACGAGCTCGGCATCCAGGAGCGCACGGTGAAGGCGCACATGAGCGCGATCTTCGAGAAGCTCGGCGTGCGCAACCGCACCCAGGCCGGCGTGCTGCTCGGGTCGCTGGCGCTGGCCGACCCGGCACGCGAGGCCTAGATCAGCGCCAGAAGGGAATGACCTCGGGCGCGGCGGAGTACGTTCCATCGTCGCGGTCTTCGGCCCGGGGTAGGCAGTCCTTCGTCGTTCGGGGTGCGTTGCGGGCATTCCGGTGTTGTGGTCCGATGGCGACGAGGCGGGCATCATCCGCCGATCATGGGAATTCGGATGCCTGGATGCTGGCGTGCAGTTTCTCTGGTCCTGGCCTGTGCCGTTTTGCCTTGCGGTCAGGCATCGGCGTCCGAAGCCGCATCCGGCTCTCGTGTCTGCGATGCGGCCGAAGCCTGGCGTGTCTGCGTGGAGATCCCGGAGGGAGCGGACCCTGGTCGCACTTCACCTTTCGCAGCCATCGCTTACAGGGACGGCCCCGGACATCTTTTCAACCCCTGGACACACTGGAGCGGCAGTGACTGGGAAGACCTGATCATCAAACTTTTGCCGCGCGGCAGGCCTCCGGCCGAGTACGACGATCGCGCGCTGCTGGCCTGGGCCGGCTTCTGGGACGCCGACTCGCGGGCGCGGGAGATCGCGGCCGGTCAGTCCCGCCTGTCCGCGCCGCCACCGTTCAAGCTGTCCACCTACGTGGACGGCAAGGGCCGTCGTTGGCCGCACGCCGTCCGCCACGCTCGCACGCTGACTCCCTGGATCGTGCGCACCGAGCACATTCTGGTGATGCCGTTGGATCGGGAGGGTCTGCGGCTTGAGCTGAAGTTCAACTGCACGTCAAACACAGGCAACTGCCGCAGGCTGAACGACATAGTGTCCTCACTCAGCTGGCACGAACTGCCCGAGCCATCGGCCGAAACGCCGTTGCAGTTGGGGGTGGCGATGCTTCGCGACGATGGGGTGCTGGAGATCTCGCTCAGCAGGGACATGGACGGGAATGCGGTGCACGGCTTTTTCGAGCTTCATCCCGAAGATCCCCGATACGCCCGCGAGCGAGAACACATCGGCGAAATGGCCCCTGGTCGTGAAGTGCCGTATTTCGCCAATCGGCAGGAATCGGAATGATCCTGGCGGACGCCGGAGTCAGAGCCAGAAGGGAATGACGTAGGGCTTGGGCGGCGGATCGTCGGCCTTGCGGTCGCTGCGCGGGGTGCGCTGGAGGCTCAGCTCGTGGCGGCCGCGCTCGAGCGCATGCACCGGGATCATCGCCAGCATGCCGCGCTGGCCGGTGGCCGGGTCTTCGGCGGCGTCGAAATGGATGTCCAGCGGCTGGCCGTCGAGCGTGACCGCGTGCATGGCCTCGAGGCACTCCAGGCGTTCGCGCTGCGCGTCGTCGCCGGTCGCTTCCAGCGCCTGCGGGCAGCGCAGCCGCATCGCCTCGTTGTGGCGGGCCGGAATGTAGGGGACGAACAGGCGCACGTAGCCGCCGCGCACCACCGGGTCCGGGATGTGCGGCAGCGGCGCCAGGCGCGGGGTATCGCCGCGCTGGCTGGCGTAGTGCTGGGGCAGCACCGTGTCGGTGGCCGACTGCACGTCGTCGGGCAAGCCGTCGAAGTCGCCGACGTCCCAGCCCAGGCGGTCGCCCAGCGCCTGCCAGATCACGATGCTCATCACGCAGAACATCACCACGCCCAGGATGACCGCGGTGCGGCGGTTGCCCTCGTTGCTGCCGTACAGGGTGATCAGCGGATTGTTCGCGCGGTCGAAGCCGAGCCGGGCGTAGAAGCGGAAGAAGCCGCGGATCCAGCGCCCCGCGCGGCTCCCGGCGGGGTAGTGGTCGCCCTTGGCCCGGTCCCAGTACACCATCACGCCGAACACGATGAACAGCAGCGCGGCCATGGCGGCCGACAGCTTCAGTGCATCCGTGCCGTCGCCGCCCAGGGTTTCGTAGCACCAGATGAAGGCCATCATGCCCATCACCAGCACCATCGGCATCAGCATCAGCATCGCCATGCCGAAGCCCAGGCCGAAGACCACGCTGGCCCGGTTGTCGGCACGTTCGATCAGGGTGCGGATGTCGCCGGCCAGTTCGCGGCTGGTCTCCAGGTAATGCGGGCCGAGCCGGGCCTTCATCCGGTCCCAGCGGAAGCCCTGCGGATAGACCGAATGCAGGCCGACCAGCGCCACCCAGTATCCGCGCAGGCACAGGTGCACGACGAAGGTCGCGATCAGGGTCAGCAGCGAGAACTTGATGTAGATCCACAGCGAGGGCGCCAGCGCGGCCACCGCGAAGTTGCTGGCGTTGTAGAAGCCGAACACCAGGCGGTCGGCCTGTGCCGGCAGCTGCATCAGGCCGAATACCGTCGCGCCGGAGACCAGCAGCTCCATCTCCCAAGTCGGGGTGGTGCGTCCGGGCAACTCGGTCTTGGGGCTTTCGGCCGCGTCGGGCTGGTCCATTTCGCACTCCTGGCAAGGGCGCCAGCGTCGCAGATCGCCGGGGTCGGCCACAAGCGGCCGATGCTAGAATTCCGGCCGGAATCAGGGGAATCCAGGGGAAACAGGCAATGAAGAAGCTGCTCATCGGCGTGGTGCTGTTGATCGCCGCGGCCGTGGTCTACAAGGAGATGGGCAGGGGCGGTGCGCCGGTGCTGCGCCAGATCAGCGGCGAGATGATCAACCCGTACCCGCCCGGTTCGTCGCTGCATGCGCAGCAGCAGGAGTTCGTGGACCGCTTCAACGCCGACCCGGCGCTGCGCGAGCGTTTCGCCGGCACCTTCTCCAGCAAGGGCCTGTACGCGGAGGTGAAGTTCGCGCTGGGCCGCGGCGCCCAGTCGCTGGACGGCCCGTCGCTGGTGAAGGTGACGCGGGCGATGGCGGCGATGATCCCGCGCCTGCCGCAGAAGAGCTGCGCCAAGCTGATCCGTCCGCGCGACGATTTCGACCGCGAGCTTGGCAACGACATGCAGTCGGCGCTCGAGCGCCTGCCGCCGGTGCACCACCGCAACCTCTGGGACTTCTACCTGCGCGCGCTCAAGGCCGAGGTCGGCAATGCGCCGATCATCCCGGTGGATACGGTGAAACGCGACCGCGCGCTGCAGCACCTGGGCGAGAAGTTCCCGGGCCCGTTCGGCCAGCGCATCGCCGGCGTGCTGCAGAATCCGGTCGCCGCGTCCGACGAGGACGCCTGCTGGGCGATCAACGCCTTCACCCACAATTCGACCCAGCTCGACCCCGAAAGCGCCGAGGCGATGTCGCGGCTGATCTGGGCGGGCGGCGAGTAGGGCGATGCGCCGGGCCGGCCAGGTCCTGGGTTTCGCGCTGGGCATGGCCTGGGCCAGCCCGATGAGCCTGGCCGGCCTGCTGGCCGGCCTGGCGGGGCTGCCGTTCGGCGCCAGGGCGCGCCTGTCCGACGCGGCCCTGGTCTTCCACCGGTATCCCTGGGGCCCGGGCGGCGCCCTGACCCTGGGCAACGTGATCCTGCACACCGGCGCGTCGATGGACGAGGTGACGGTGACCTACGCCTGCGCCGCCCGCGGCGGCCGCGACGAATGCGTGCGGCTGGGCGACCACGAACGCGCCCACGTCTACCAGGCCCTGGTGCTGGGGCCGCTGTTCCTGCCGCTGTATTTCGCCTGCGGCGGCATCAGCCACCGCAACCGCTTCGAACAGGCCGCCGACCGCTACGCC
Source organism: Arenimonas terrae (assembly GCF_006265115.1). Lineage (GTDB taxonomy): Bacteria > Pseudomonadota > Gammaproteobacteria > Xanthomonadales > Xanthomonadaceae > Arenimonas > Arenimonas terrae. The sequence continues at coordinate 233,937 of NZ_SMDR01000001.1, forward strand.
CTGACCGGCCGCGGCTGGTGGCCCTGGCCCCGGGCCGTTTGACCGGGCGCAAGGCGGCGTGAAGGCCCGGTGCTAAACTGCGCCCACTCCCGAAACCCCCAGGTGCCGCCATGTTGGCCCTCGACTTCCCCGGCAGCGACAAGCTCATCGCCATGATCAACGCGGCGGTGACCGGCGACTGCCAGCGCCAGACCACCGACTGCATCCGCAACGGCCTGTCCGAGCTGATCCGCACCCGGGCCATGACGCTCCCTGACTGCGTGCACGAGCCGGTGGCCGACCACTACGCGCGCCGCGAGCTCTACCGCTGCGAGCTCACCGGCTTCAGCGTGGTCGCCATGACCTGGGGCCCGGGGCAGGGCACGGCCATCCACGACCACTCCGGCGTCTGGTGCGTCGAGGGCATCGTCGAAGGCCAACTGGAGATCACCCAGTACGACCTGCGCGGCCGCGACGGCGAGCGCTTCCAGTTCGAGCCGGTGGGCACGACCCTGGCCGGGGCCGGATCCGCCGGCAGCCTGATCCCGCCGCACGAGTACCACACCATCCGCAACCCCAGCGCCACCGCCATCGCGGTGTCCCTGCACATCTACAAGCAGGCCCTGACCTGCTGCGCGCACTTCCATCCCGCAGGCGACGGCTGGTACACCAAGGCCGACCGCCAGCTGGGCCTGGACGAAGCCGCCTGAGCGGCACTGGGCTATAATCGCGGCGCCAATGTGCCGGTGTGGCGGAATGGTAGACGCGGGGGACTCAAAATCCCTTGGCAGCGATGTCGTGTAGGTTCGAGTCCTATCACCGGTACCAAAGGAGTGGAAAAGCCGATTGGAGGGCCCACGCCCCCCAAACGGAGTCCCCACTCCCCAATGCCCGAAAAAGCCCGCCTTGGCGGGCTTTTTCCTTTTCCGAGGCCGGAAGTTTGTATGACCCGCGTTGGGTCATGTAACGTCGAATCGACTGTTTCTGTCCTGGGGGTAGGTAATGGCAGCAGTTCCTAAGAAGATCGCCGAGCGTGTCGTAGCGGGCATCAAGCGATATCAGCCTATCGTCGCGGCAGCCAAGGCGCGGGACGTTGGCGAAGCCGACACCGTGACCATCATCAAAGACATGCTCGCTGACGTCTTCGGCTACGACAAGTACTCAGATGTGACGTCGGAGTACGCCATTCGCGGAACCTACTGCGATCTGGCAATAAAGCTGGATGGCCAACTTCAGACCCTGATCGAGGTTAAGTCCATCGGACTGGACCTGAAGGAAAGTCACGTCAAGCAGGCCATTGACTATGCCGCGAATCAGGGCGTGGACTGGGTGCTCCTTACGAACGGAGCCATTTGGCGGGTCTATCACGTCATCTTCGCTAAACCGATTGATCAGGAGCTTGTGCTGGAAATCGATTTCTGCTCGCTGAGCCATCGTTCTGACGGAGATATTGAGCGCCTCTACCTGTTCTGCAAAGAGGGTTGGCAGCGGTCCTTGCTGGGCGAGTACCACACGCAGAAGCAGGCGCTATCCAGATTCTTCGTTGGCGCGATGCTTCAGACGGACACCGTTCTGGATGTGATCCGCAGGGAGCTGAGGCGGGTATCCCCTGACGTCAAGATCGATGCCGACCAGATCAAAGACGTCTTGGTGAACGAAGTAATCAAGCGGGAAGTACTAGAGGGTGAGAAGGCGGAAGAGGCCCGGAAGAGAGTCGCCAAGGCCGCAAATACACTGCTGCGGGCGCCAAAAGTGACGGGAGCCAAAGCATCGAGCGGGTCTGGCGATGGTGCTTAGGAGCCGTAGGAATTTTCAGCTGACCTAACGACCGTAACGAACCCGATACAGTCTTCCACGGGAGCGGGGTGAGGCATGGCGCGTGGTTATGAAAGGATACGCACGCGCGGAAGTAGGGACGGAGCATGCAATATCTGCGGGCGTTTTGGTCGGCTGACCCAAGATCACGTCCCGCCGAAAGGGGTGCCTCGCATCGGACAGTTCGAGATGTATCGACTACACGAGGCAATGGGCAATCAAGTGCCTGCTTATCGAGGTCGACTATTTCAGGGTGGGCCAACGCATACGACGATTTGCGCTCGTTGCAATAACGAACGTCTTGGGGGCGAGTACGATCCAGCGCTTATTTCTCTTGCCAATGATGTGCACAGGTGCCTGACCGCTGTTACGGCATTGCCGCGAGTGCTTCATTTTCCATGTATGCCGCAGCGAATCGCTCGCGCAGTAGTCGGTCATCTCCTAGCAGTAGGTGTAAATATGCCTGCTGCGGGTGAGATCGGATCTGCACTCGCGGGATTCTTTCTTGACCCAGCTGCTAAATGGCCCGCCGAGCTCGAATTCTCCGCATGGGTCTACCCATACTCTCGACAGGTCTCGATTCGTGGCGCGATGATGATGAAGTTTGGGCTTTCGGGGAACGTTCACTTCTCACTTCTGAAGTTCTACCCGCTGGCTTTCCTCATTACACGAGGCGATATTTCTGCGGCAGGTCCATCGATTCAAAGCATCCTGGAAGGTACACGCGAGCTGGATGATTTGGGCCATTTTTCTGTCGAACGCGGCAACTTTGCGCACTTCGCGTGGCCTGAGAGCCCTGAAGAAGATGGAATGATACTGATGGGAGAGGGGGCAGTTGTCGCTCTGCCGAGGTCTCCTTTCGAGTCGACGCGTTAATCTTGTGCTCTGTCAGGGAAGTATGAGTGCGTGAATCTTCTCGACAGGATCGCGAAAAATCAAAGCCGTTGTAAGAACGCACCAATCGCCGCCCCGAACCGCTCGATATCCACCAGAAACGCATCATGCCCCTGCGGTGACGGCAGCGGCACGAACTCCGCCTCCGCGCCGCCCGCGCGCAGCCCGTCGGCCACCTGCTCCTGCTGCTGCAGCGGAAACAGGATGTCGGTATGCACGCCGATCGACAGCGAGCGTTCGACCTTGATCGACGCCAGGCCCTTCATCACGTCGCCGCCGCCGTATTCGGCCACGTCGAACCAGTCCATCGAGCGGCCAAGATAGAGGTAGCAGTTCGGGTCGAAGCTGCGCACGAAGCGCTGCGCGTGGCCCTCGAGATAGCGCTCGACCTCGAATTCCTGGCCGAACGGGTCCTCGTCGCCGCGCATCTCGCTGTCGAGTTTGACGCGGCCGAAGCGGCCGTCCCACTCCATCGCCGAGCGATAGGTCACCACGCCGAGCTTGCGGGCGATGCGCATGCCGTTTTCGGGGTAGTGCGCGTCGTCGTAGCGGCCGTGGTTCCAGTTCGGATCCAGCCGGATCGCCTCGCGCTGCAGCGAGCGGATCGCGATCGAGAACGGCAGCGCCTGGGCGCTGCCCGAGACATTGATGTGCGCGCGCGCCGATCCCGGATGCAGCAGCAGGTAGGCCAGCGCGGTCATGCCGCCCATCGAGTTGCCGATCACGCAGGCCAGACGCTCGATGCCCAGCGACCGCACCACGACGTGGGCGGCGCGGGCGCCGTCCTCGATCGACAGGTCGGGGAAATCGAGGCGATAGGGTTCGCCGGTGGCCGGGTTGACCGACGCGGCGCCGGTCGAACCCTTGCAGCTGCCCAGCGAGTTCACGCAGATCACGAACCAGCGGTTCGTGTCGATCGCCTTGCCCGGGCCGAGCATGCCTTCCCACCAGCCCGGGTCGGGATTGCCGGCGTTGGAGGCCGCGTGCGCATTCGGCGACAGGCCGGTGAGGATCAGGAGGGCGTTGTCGCGGGCGGCGTTGAGGTCGCCCCAGGTTTCGTAGGCCATCCGGGCGCCGTGCAGCTCGCCGCCGCGCTTGAAGGCGAAGGGCGAGGGCAGGGCGGCGAAGCGGGTGCCGGGCGGGATGGTTTCGGTCATGGATGCACCCGGTCGATGATCAGGGTGGCCTGGGCCCCGTCGCGCACGGCGATCACCTGCGCTTCGGCTTCGAGGTCGCCGGCGGCCGCCGCAGCGTCGCCGGATTTCGAGATGCGCGCCATCAGCCGCACCTGCGCCTGCATCGACAGCTTCTGCGCCGGCATCAGGCCGTCGGCGTCCGACAGCCCGATCGTGATCGGGAAATCCTTCGCCGCCAGGCGCTTCACCGCCACCGGCAGGCCGGCGCCGTCGGGCGTGCGGGCGAATACGAACAGGGTGTCGGCGGCGTCCAGCTGCGCCGCCAACGCGGGCGCCAGTGCCACCGTCACCTGCAGGGTCGGGCCGGTCGCGGCGGCGGGCGTCTCTTCCAGCGGCGGCAGGCCGGCCTGTTCGCGCGCCATCGCCAGCTGCGGGCGCAGGGCCTCGGCAGTGCGGGCGTCGAGCAGGGGCAGCAGGCGGCCCCAGTAGTCGGCCGCTTCGGCGGGTTTTTCCGCCTGCAGCCGCTGGGCGCCGAGGTAGAACAGGCCGCGCTGGTGGTTGGGCTGGCCGGCGACGACCTTCTCCAGCATCGCCACCGCTTCGGGCGGGAAACGGCCGTCGGGTGCGGCACGCATCATCGCGTCGGCGTATTCCACCATCAGGTCCGGTTCGTCCGGCAGCAGGGCCTGGGCCCTGGCGAAGGCGTCGCGGGCTTGCGGCCAGTTCTGCTGCGCCATGCGGCTGCGGCCCAGCAGCACCCAGCCCTCGACGCTGCCGGGCTCGTCTTCCAGCCGGCGTTCGAGCTGGGCGATGGCGTCCTCGAGCGTGGTCGGGGCTTCGACGTTTTTCGGATCGAGTGCGTCGGGTGTGCCGAGCAGCCCGTACACGCCGGCCGCACCCAGCGGCAGTGCCAGCGCGAGCGCCAGGGCGGTGCGGCGGGCGTCGCGCCACAGCGGGGGCAGCACCAAGGCCAGGGCCAGCGCGCAGATCAGCAGGGCGCCGAGCAGGAAACCGGTCATCACCACTCCTGGTCGTTTTCGTTCGGGGCGATCGCGGGGGCGGCGGCCGCGCGCCGGCGCACGACCACCACGACCACCGCGGCGCCGATCGCCAGCATCAGCGCCGGCCCGAACCACAGCAGCCAGGTCGCCGGCCGCACCGGCGGGTTGTAGAGCACGAAGTCGCTGTAACGCGCGACCAGGTAGTCCTTGATCTCGCGGTCGCTCTTGCCTTCGCGCATCAGGGTCAGCACCTGCAGGCGCAGGTCGTGAGCGATCTGGGCGTTGGAGTCGGCCAGGGACTGGTTCTGGCACATCACGCAGCGCAGTTCGGCGCTGAGCTCGCGGAAGCGGGCTTCCTCGGCGGCGTCCTCGAACTGGATCGGCTCCATCGCGCCGACGGTGGCCGACAGCAGCAGCATCAGCACGAGCAGAAGGCGCTTCACTTGAGCTTCTCCAGTTCCGGCAGCAGCTGGTCGCGCACGACCTCGTCGGTCATCGGGCCGATGTACTTCCAGCGCACGATGCCCTGGGCATCCACCAGGAAACTCTCCGGCGCGCCGTAGATGCCCCAGTCGAAGGCCGCGCGGCCGTCCCGGTCGGCGATCACCAGGGCGTACGGGTTGCCGAACTGCTCGAGCCAGCGCAACGCGTCTTCCGGTTCGTCCTTGTAGTCGTAGCCGATCACCTTGATGCGGCCGCTCTGCGCGAGTTCGGTGATGACCGGGTGTTCGTCGCGGCAGGCCGGGCACCAGCTGCCCCAGACGTTGAGCAGGTAGGGCGCGCCGCCCAGGTCGGCATTGGTGATCATCCGCGAGGGTTCGCCCAGCACCGGCAGCGAAAACGCCGGCGCTGGCTTGCCGATCAGCGGCGAGGGAATGGCGCTGGTGTCCTTGCCCGAATTCATCAGCACGCCCACGCCCAGCAGCAGGGCCAGCAGCGAGAAGGCGATCAGCGGCAGCAGGCGCTTGATCATGCCGCCACCGTGCGCCGGAAGCGCTTGTCGAAGACCACGACGAAGCCGCCCAGGGCCATGAACAGCGCGCCCAGCCAGATCAGGCGGATGTAGGGTTTGACGTACAGGCGCAGCGCCCAGGTGCCGTTCTGGTCCAGCGGTTCGCCCAGCGCGACGTAGAGGTCGCGCGAGAGACCGCCGTCGAGCGCGGCTTCGGTCATCACCTGGCCGCCACTGGCGTAGGCGCGTTTTTCCGGATGCATCACCGCGACCTGGCGGCCGTCGCGGCTGACCACGACGGTGCCGCGGTCGGCCATGAAGTTCGGGCCGGGCTGTTTTTCCACGCCCTGGAACAGGAAGTCATGGCCGCGCAGCTCGAAGCTCTGGCCGGGTCTCGCCGCCACGTCCTTCTCGATGCTGGTGCTTTCGGTCAGGAACACGCCGGCCACGAAGATGCCGATGCCGGCATGCGCCAGCACCATGCCGACCATCTCGGCGGTGAAGCGGCTGCCGCTGGACCTCAGCCGCAGCCAGACGAAGCGAGCGGTGCCTGCCAACATCCAGACCGCGCCGGCGATGCCGAAGGCGGTCTTGGCGGTGCCGTTGGGCCAGGCGAAGAAGACCAGCACGCCGGCGATCACCGCCAGCCCCGCCCAGGGGGCCAGCCAGCGCAGCGGCCGGCCGATGTCCTCGCGTTGCCAGCGGGTCAGCGGCCCGAACGGAACCAGGGCCACCAGCGGCGCCATCAGCAGCACGAACAGCAGGCCGAAGTAGGGCGGGCCGACCGAGATCTTGCCCAGGTCCAGGGCTTCGGCCAGCAGCGGATACAGCGTGCCCAGCAGGATCATCGCGGCGGCGGCGGTCAGCAGCAGGTTGTTGGCCAGCAGGAAGGTCTCGCGCGAGGACGCGGCGAAGGGCTGGCCGGTTTCCATCTTCGGCGCCCGCAAGGCGTACAGCAGCAGCGAGCCGCCGATCACGATCACCAGGAAGGCGAGGATGAACATGCCGCGTTCGGGATCCGACGCGAAGGCGTGCACCGAGGTCAGCACCCCGGAGCGCACCAGGAAGGTGCCGAGCAGGGACAGCGAAAACGCCGCGATCGCCAGCAGCAGGGTCCAGCCGCGGAAGCTGCCGCGCTTTTCGGTGACCGCCTGGGAATGCAGCAGGGCCGTGCCGACCAGCCAGGGCATGAAGCTGGCGTTTTCGACCGGATCCCAGAACCACCAGCCGCCCCAGCCCAGTTCGTAATAGGCCCAGAAGCTGCCGAGCGCGATACCCAGGGTCAGGAAGGCCCAGGCCACATTCGTCCACGGACGCGACCAGCGCACCCACTGCGCGTCCACCTTGCCGTCGATCAGCGCCGCCACCGCGAACGCGAACGCCACCGCGAAACCGACGTAGCCCAGGTAGAGCAGGGGCGGGTGGAAGATCATGCCCACGTCCTGCAGCAGCGGGTTCATGTCGCGGCCTTCGTCGGCGCCGGGCAGCAGGCGCTCGAACGGGTTGGACGTGAACAGCGTGAAGGCCAGGAAACCCAGCGCGATCATGCCCATCACCGCGAGCACGCGGGCGATGACCGGTGCCGGCAGCTTGCGCGAGAAGCGCGCCACCAGCGCGGTCCAGACGCACAGGAACAGCACCCACAGCAGCAGCGAACCTTCGTGCGCGCTCCAGACCGCGGTGAACTGGTAGGCCCGCGGCAGCAGCGAGTTGGAGTTCTGCGCGACGTAGGCGACCGAGAAGTCGTGCTGCAGGAAGGCCCAGGTCAGCAGGCCGTACGAAACTGCGACCATCAGCAGCTGGGCATAGGCCAGCGGCCGCGCGGTCGCCATCCAGGCCGTGTGGCCGCGGTGTGCGCCCAACAGCGGCAGCACGGACAGGGCCAGCGCCAGCAGCAGCGCCAGCGCCAGGCTCAGCAGGCCGAGTTCGGGCAGCACTCAGTAGGCTCCCGGCTTGGCGCCGTCGGCGGGTGCGCCATCCGCGGCCTTGTCGTCGACCTTGTGCTTGTCGTGCGCCTTGCCCATGGCCTCGGCCACTTCGCGCGGCATGTACTGCTCGTCGTGCTTGGCCAGCACCTGGGTGGCGATGAAGACGTCGCCCTCGCGGCGGCCGGTGGCGATCACGGCCTGGTTCTCGCGGAACAGGTCGGGAAGGATGCCCTCGTAGTACGCGGTCATCACCGCGTCGCCGTCGGTGACGCCGAACTGCACCTTCAGCGTGCCGTCCTCGCGCTTGAGCGAATCCTTGGCGACCATGCCGCCGAGGCGGAACACGGCCTGGTCGGCCGCTTCGCCGGCGAACACCTGGCTGGGCGTGTACAGGTAGGTGATGTTCTCGCGCAGGGCCAGCGCGACCAGGGCCGCGGCCACGCCGGAGGCGGCGAGCAGGGCGAGGATCAGCAGCAGGCGGCGCTTGCGGGTCGGGTTCATGCGGGGGTTCCGGAGCGGGTGGCGTCGCGCCGGGCGCGCAGCCGGATGGCGCGGCGGGTGCGGGCCAGGCGGATGCGCGGCACCACGAAATCCCAGGCCAGGAAGGCGGCGAACACGGCGTAGGCGCCGATCACGTAGTCGAGGTAGCTCATCGCGGCGCCTCCGCGGCGGCGCGCGCCCAGTCCTTGCCGGCCTCGCGCTCGAGGTTGTCGGCGCGGGCGCGCTGCAGCAGCGAGCCGGCGAACCAGAACTTGGTCGCCAGCACCATTACCCACAGCGGCCAGGTCATGGACGAATCCATGGTCGATTCGCCGAACAGCCGGATGGTGGCGCCCTGGTGCAGCGAGTTCCACCACTCCACCGAATAGCGGATCACCGGCAGCAGCACCACGCCGACGATGGCCAGGAAGCCGGCGGCGCGCGCGGCGTTGCGGCGGTCCTCGATGGCGGCGTTGAGGCCGATCACGCCCAGGTACAGGAACAGCAGCACCAGTTCCGAGGTCAGGCGCGGGTCCCAGTCCCACCAGGTGCCCCACATCGGTTTGCCCCAGATCGATCCGGTGGCCAGCGTGACCGCCGTGAACAGGGCGCCGACCGGCGCGCAGGCCATGGCCAGGATCTCGCACAGCTTGATCCGCCAGACCAGGGCGATGGCCGCGTAGAAGGCCATCAGCGCGTAGACGAACAGGCTCATCCAGGCCGCCGGCACGTGGATGTACAGGATGCGGAAGCTGTCGCCCTGCTGGTAGTCGGCCGGCACCACGAACAGCGCGCCGTACAGGCCGATCGCCATCGTCAGCAGCCCCAGGCCGAAACCCACCGGCGCCCAGCGCGCGGCGAAGCGGTCGAAGGTGGGGGGCGAGCCGAGTTGGTGGAACCAGAGCAGGACGGGATTCACGAGGCGATGGCTTTCAGGTCAGGGCGATGCGGATCGCCGCGGCGGCGGCGAGCGGGGCGAGTACCAGGGCCAGGGCCAGTCCGGCCCCGAGCAGCAGCAGCGCGCCGGACCAGGGCAGGCCCTGCGCGGCGGCCATCACGCTGCCGGCGCCGAATACCAGCACTGGCAGGAACAGGGGCAGCGCCAGCAGGGCCAAAAGCATACCAGAGCGGCGTATCCCGACCGTCAGCGCCGCCACCACCGCGCCCATCAGGCTCAGCAGCGGCGTGCCCAGCGCGAGCGAGACCATCAGCACCGGCAGGAGTTCCCCGGGCAGGTAAAGAAGCTGCGCCAGCAGCGGCGTGACCAGCACCAGGGGCAGGGCGGTGGTGGCCCAGTGCACGGCTACCCGGACGGCCAGCAGCCAGGCCAGGGGCACGGGCGCGAGCAGCATCTGTTCCAGGCTGCCGTCCTCGACGTCGCTGCGGTAGAGCGAATCCAGGGTCAGCAGGCCCGCCAGCAGCACCGCCACCCAGAGCACGCCCGGGGCGATCCGGGCGAGCTGGGCCGGGTCCGAGCCCAGGGCCAGCGGAAACAGGGCGACGACCATCAGGGCGAACAGCAGGGGCTGGGCGGCATCACCGCGCCGACGCCAGACCAGGCGCAGGTCGCGGGCGGCCTGGGCGCGGGCGGCGGCCAGCAGGGACGGGCCGCTCATGCGGGGCTCCGGGCCGGCGCCAGGGTCAGGGTGCGCACCGGCACTGGCGGGGCCGCATAGGCGCCGTGGGTGGTCAGCAGCACGGCGCCGCCGGCGCGCACGTGTTCCTGGATCAGGTGGTTGACCAGGGCGATGCCGTCCAGGTCCAGGTTGGCGTAGGGCTCATCGAGCAGCCACAGCGGCGCCGACTGCAGGCGCAGGCGGGCCAGGGCCAGGCGCTTGTTCTGGCCGGCGGAGAGGCGTCGGGCCGGGCTGTCTTCGTGGCCGGAGAGGCCGACATCGGTCAGGGCGCGCTCGAGGTCGGCCCCGGTGGCGTCGCCGCGCAGGGCCCGGTGGAAGGCGAGGTTCTCCAGCGCGCCCAGCTCGGCCTTGTGGCCGGGCAGATGGCCCAGGTAGGCGCTGCCGCGGGCCAGGTGGCCGCGGTCGACCGGCCGGCCGGACAGGAACACCTCGCCGGCGCTGGCGCCCAGCAGGCCGGCAAGCACGCGCAGCAGGGTGGTCTTGCCGGCGCCGTTGCCGCCCAGCACCAGCAGCGCTTCGCCGGGACCGAGTTCGAAATCCAGCGGCCCGAACACCGGCTCTTCATTGCGGGCGAAACACAGGCCGCGGGCCTGCAGCAGCGGCGGCGCGGGGGCGTTGGGCGTGGGCGTCATGGCGGCGGAATGCTACCTCAGGCCGCCGCTTCCCGCCCTGCCGGCGTTAGCGTTGCCTGACCAGAATCAAGTTTCCGTGCGGCTTCACAAACCGCAACCGGACATTCGAGCGCCCCTTCGTTGTGCTTCGCGCCCTCGTGCGTGAGAATCGGGGAGTTCATTCATCTCGCAGGACAGCAAGAGCATGCGCGCGACTCCCCTGATGCTTGCCATCGCCCTCGGCCTCGGCCTGTCGGCTCCCGCCCTCGAGGCCGCCTCTCCGAATCCGGCCGATGCCGTCGCCAGCCGCGACGCGCTCAAGACCTACATCGTCGTATTCGACGAACCCGCCGCCGCCAGCTTCCGCGGTTTCAGCAGCAAGGACAGCACCCGTCCCCGGCTGGCCGCCAGCAGCCGCGCGGTGACCGGCGCGCGCAAGTACGACGCCCGCAGCGCGGCCGCCGTCGCCTACACCGAGTACCTGGGCGACCTGCGTCAGCAGCGCCTGCGTGAAGCCTCGTCCCGCCTCGGCCGGCCGGTGCGCGCGACCTACGTATACGAACATGCGCTCAACGGCATGGCCCTGCAGCTGACCGCCGCCGAGGCCGAGGCGATGGCGACGATGCCCGGCGTCAAGCGCGTCCAGCCCGAATTCGTCCGATTCATCCAGACCGACTTCGGTCCCAAGTGGATAAAGGCCGACCAGATCTGGAACGGCGTTGCCAACGGCGGCACCGCGCGCCGCGGCGAGGGCCAGATCGTCGGTGTCATCGACACCGGCATCAACCGCACCCACGTCGCCTTCGCGGCCAACGGCCTGAGCAACCCGCTGGGCAGCTTCCGCGGCTATTGCACCACCACCCCCAGCGCCTGCAACAACAAACTGATCGGCCTCTGGGACTTCACCGACGGCCTGACCAGCGGCCTGCGCGACCCCATCGACGACGATGGCCACGGCACGCATACCGCCAGCACCGCCGCCGGCAACGCCTTCAGCGTGTACAGCGGCGTGGCGCCGAACGCCAACGTCATCGCCTACAAGGCCTGCCCCGGCCTGAGCTGCCAGGGCACGGCCCTGCTGGCCTCGATCGACCAGGCCATCCAGGATGGCGTGGACGTCATCAACTATTCGATCGGCTCGGGCCCCTTCGATCCCTGGGCCAGCGTCGGCGGCACCATCAACGACGACAGCGAGGCCTTCCTGGCCGCGCGCGAGGCCGGCATCGTGGTCGCCGCCGCGGCCGGCAACGACGGCCCGGCCCCCGGCTCGCACGGCAACCCCTCCAATGCGCCCTGGGTGATGGGCGTCGCCGCCGCCACCCACGACGGCGTCCCGCCGCCCGATCGCCTGGCCAGCTTCAGCGGTCGCGGCCCGGTGATCCCGCTGGGCGTGGTCAAGCCCGATGTCACTGCGCCGGGCGTCGGCATCATCGCCGCCGGCACCAGCGGCAACACCAGCACCGAAGAACTGAGCGGCACCTCGATGGCGACCCCGCATGTCGCCGGCGCGGCCGCCCTGCTCAAGTCCGCGCGCCCGACCGCGACGGTGGACCAGCTGATTTCCGCGCTGACCCTGACGGCGCGCAACTCGGTCACGAACGGAAGCCGTACCGCCACGCCGCACGAACAGGGCGCTGGCATGCTGGACCTGTCGCTGGCGGTCAAGGCGGGCCTGTATCTGGACGTCACCGGCACGCAGTTCCGCGCCGCCACCGCGAACCCGGCCACCGGCAACGCCCAGGCGCTGAACCTGCCCACCCTCGGGCACGGGTTCTGCTTCCGCACCTGCACCGTCACGCGCACCTTCAAGCAGATGCCCGGCACGTCGGCGGGCAACTACAGCATCTCCTCGTCGGTGACCGCGGGCGCGACGATCACTCCGAATGTCACCAGCTTCAACAGCAGCGCCGCCGGTCAGGCGGTCACCTTCACCGTCAACGTCGACAACCCGGCGTTGGCCGGCAAGTGGATCTACGGCACCGTGACCCTGACCAACAACTCCGGTGACGGTCGCCCGAACCTGAAGCTGCCGGTGGCGGTCTATGCCTCGCCGTTCTCGACCCCGGCCTTCGCGGCGCGCTTCAATCCGGCGCAGCGCAACGTCACCACCGAACGCGGCGTGTTCGACCTGGACGTCGAGGGCATGGTGCCGCTGCCGAACGCCCGTTTTGTCTCCACCGGCCTGTACTCGCCGCTGTCGAGCACGCACACCATCACCCAGGACGACACGCCGACCGACGTGTTCGACGACGTCAGCGTGCACTACCGCCGCTTCCTGTCGGTGCCGGCCACAGTGGGTGCGGAAGGCCCGATCAATTACCGCATCCATGCCGTGACCCGCGCCGCCGCCGGCGATGTCGATCTCTACGTCGGCCGCGACTACGACAACAACGGCGTGCCGGATTCGGGCGAACTGCTCTGCATTTCCGGCTCGTCGACCTCCGCCGAGGAGTGCAGCGTCCAGGTCACCACCGAAAACGCCGACATTCCGATGTGGGTGATGGTGCAGAACTGGGAAGGGCCGGGCACCAACGTCGGCGTGGACACCTACGTGATCCCGATGCGCGCCGCGAGTGGCGGCAGCGCCACCACCCTGGTCGCCACCGGTCCGGGCACGACGCCCGCCGCCTCGCCGTTCAAGGTCCGGGTGTCCTACGACAACCCGGGCATGACCAACGGCACCGAGCGCGTCGGCTACGTGATGATGCAGGGCCAGCCCGGCACCAGCGCCGTCGAGGTGCCGATCCGCCTGCGCCGCACCGGCACGACCTACGAACCGTTCGCGCTGTCCAACGGCGTCGGCCGCTTCGTGCAGCTCACGCCCAACAGCTCGCACGATCGCCTGTACTTCGACGTGCCGCCGCACGCGACGTCGGCGACCTTCACCACCACCGGCAGCCAGGGCAATGTCGACCTCTACGTCGCCCACGTGCCCAACCCGACCGGCCCGACCATCGCGGCCGCGCCGGCCTGGAACGGCAATGCCGCGTTCCGCGCCGCCACCGCCAGCGGCAACGAAACGGTGACGCTGACCACCGCGGCCGGCACGCTGCTGCCGGGCCGCTACTACGTGGTGGCGGGCAATGCGACCGGCACCGATGCGCGCGCCACCGTCACCGCGACGATCACCGCGCAGGGCGCCCGCCCGGGCTTCCTGTCGGGCCAGTACGTCAACGCGGCCCGCGATGGCCACGGCATCTTCGTGGACTTCGCCGGCCCGGCCGGCAGCGCGCCCGACCAGTGGGTGACGGTCTGGTACACCTACCTCGAGGACAACACCCCGACCTGGTACTACTCGCAGGGCGCCGCGCCCGGCGCCAACGGCACCTGGAAGGCGGAGCTCTTCCGCGTGGTCTGGAACGGCAGCGCCACCCACGCGGTGGACGTCGGCGACGTGATCATCACGGAAACCGGCGCGCAGACCATGACCATGAACTTCAACCTCGACGGCCGCAGCGGCTTCGAGCGCATGACGCGCGTGGGCGGCGGCAACTGCCCGCAGCACAATGCCCAGACGCTCGACGTCAGCGGCCACTGGTATTCGCCCAGCCTGTCGGGCTTCGGCTACACCTACCTGGCCACCGGCGGCGCCAACCCGCAGGAAGTCTTCATTCCCTACGTGTACGACGGTGTCGGCTTCCCGCGCTGGCTGTACGGCCAGAAGAACTTCGCCGCGGCGACGCCGACCTTCAACCTGCAGTGGTTCTCGGGCTTCTCGCCGCTGTCGGCGCCGGTCGGCCTGACCGGCACGGCGGCCGGCACCGGCACCCGCACCCTGGCGACGAACAACGTCACCGACATGTCGGTGAACGCCAACTTCACCGGTGCGCTGTCCGGCACCTGGACGCAGAACCGCGCCGTGGCCCTGCTGTCGCAGCGAAAGAACTGCCAGTAAGCCCGGCGTCTGCCGGCATCACGGGGCCCTTCGGGGCCCCGTTTTTTTTGCCATGGCCCGCCTCTGGTTATCAGCGAATAACCGGGGGCGGGTGCGGCCACCGCCCGGCGGCCGCATAATCGGCGGCATCCTTTCCCCGGTTCCGGTCCATGCAGATTCCCACCAAGCTCCCGAAGGTCGGCACGACCATCTTCACCGTGATGTCCCAGCTGGCCCTCGAGCACCAGGCCGTGAACCTGGGGCAGGGCTTCCCGGATTTCCCGGTGCCGCCGCGCCTGGTCGACGAGCTGGCCCGGGCGATGGCCGAGGGCAAGAACCAGTACGCGCCGATGACCGGCATCCCGGCCCTGCGCCAGGCGATCGCCGCCAAGACCGAGCGCTGCTACGGCCGCCGTGTCGACGCCGACGCCGAGATCACCGTCACCAGCGGCGCCAGCGAGGCGATCTTCAACGCCATCCACGCCGTGGTGCGGCCGGGCGAGGAAGTGGTGGTGCTCGATCCCTGCTACGACTGCTACGAGCCGGCGATCGACCTGGCCGGCGCGAAAGCCGTGCACGTGCCGCTGGATCCGGTGGACTTCTCGGTCGACTGGCAGCGCGTGCGCGACGCGATCACCCCGCGTACCCGGATGCTGATGGTCAATACGCCGCACAATCCGTCCGGCGCGATGTTCACCGCCGCGGACATGGCGGCGCTGGCGGACATCCTGCGCGGCACCGGCATCGTGCTGCTGTCGGACGAAGTCTACGAACACATCATCTTCGACGGCCGCCGCCACGAGAGCGTGCTGCGCTACCCCGAGCTGGCCGAGCGCGCTTTCGTGATCTCCAGCTTCGGCAAGACCTACCACTGCACCGGCTGGAAGATCGGCTACGCGATCGCGCCGCCGGCGCTGAGCGCCGAGTTCCGCAAGGTGCACCAGTACAACACCTTCTGCACCTTCGCCCCGGCGCAGTGGGCCTTCGCGGCGATGATCGCGCAGGAGCCGGAACACTACGACGGGCTGGGCGCCTTCTACCAGGCCAAGCGCGACCGCTTCCGCAAGCAGCTCGAGACCACGCGCCTGAAGCCGCTGCCGGTGCCGGGCGGGTATTTCCAGCTGGTGGATTATTCGGCGGTGAGCGACCTGGACGATGCCGCCTTCTGCCGCTGGCTCACCATCGAGAAGGGCGTGGCGGCGATCCCGCTGTCGCCCTTCTACGAGACGCCGCCGAAGGGGCAGCGTCTGGCGCGGCTGTGCTTCGCCAAGGTCGAGAGCACGCTCGATGCGGCGATCGAACGGCTGCAGGGGCTTTGAACCATGGATGACCTTCGTGTCTCTTTGGTCCAGGGCGACACCGTCTGGCACGACCCGGCGGCGAACCGGGCGATGTACGCCGACCTGATCGCGCCGCTGGCCGGCCGCACCGACCTGGTGCTGCTGCCGGAAACCTTCACCTCCGGTTTCAGCAACGAGGCTCTGGCCTCGGCCGAAGGCATGGACGGCCCGACCGTGGCCTGGATCCGCGACCAGGCCCGGCAGCTGGGCGCCGTGGTCACCGGCAGCGTGCAGATCCGCGAAGGCGAGGGTGTCTACAACCGCCTGCTGTGGGCAACGCCGGACGGCAGCCTGAAGCATTACGACAAGCGGCACCTGTTCCGCATGGCGAAGGAGCACGAGCGCTATGCATCCGGGCGCGAGCGGCTCACGGTCGAGCTCAAGGGGTGGCGGGTTTGTCCATTGGTCTGCTACGACCTGCGCTTCCCGGTGTTCATCCGCAACCGCTACGGCGTCGAGGCGCCGGAGCGTTTCGACTACGACCTGCTGCTGTTCGTCGCCAACTGGCCCAGCCCGCGCCGCTACGCCTGGCAGACCCTGCTGCGCGCGCGGGCGATCGAGAACCTGAGCTATGTCGCCGCCGTGAACCGGGTCGGCACCGACGGCAACGGCCATCCCTACAGCGGCGACAGCGTCGCGCTGGATTTCCTGGGCCAGCCCCTGATGGAGTTCGGCGCGCAGGTGCAGGTGGCCACCACCACGCTGTCGGCCGCGGCGCTGGCCGGGCACCGCGAGCGCTTCCCGGCCCAGCTCGACGCCGACCGCTTCGACCTGCACTGAGACTCGGAGCCGGGGCAAAAAAGAACCCGCCGTGAGGCGGGTTCTTCATTCGTGCGGCGGGCCGATCAGTCGTCGGACGGCAGGCCTTCCGGCCGCTTCTTCTTGAACGCCGGCGGGCCGCCCGGGCCCGGCTTGCGCGGGCCGCGGTTGCCGTCCGGACGCGGACCACGCGGCTGGCCGTAGGGGCTGGCGCCCGCCGGCTTGTTGCCGCGTGGACCGGCGGGACCGCGCGAATGGCCGTAGGGCGCGTCGCCGGCCGGCTTCGGACCGCGCGGACCGCGCTGGCCGTAGGGGCTGTCGCCCTGCGGACGCGGGCCGCGGTCGTTGAACGGACGCGCACCCTGCGGACGCGGACCGGAGGGCTTGCCGCCCGGACGCTGGCCGCGCGGCGGCGCGACCTTCGAGCCGGTCTCGACACCCTCGGGCACGTACCAGCTGCGGAACGCCGCCGGGTTGTTGTCGTGGGCGTTGTGGTGGGTCGGCTGCGCGTCGCCGCGCGGTGCGCGCGGCTTCTTGTTGAAGCCGCCGGCGTTGCCGCCCGGGCCGCCGGCGCGGTTGCCGAAGTTGTCGTCGCGCGGACCGCGCGGACCCGGCGCGCCGCCGGGCTTGCTGCGGAAGGGCTTGGCGCCCGGGCCGCCGGGACGCGCGCCGCGCGGCGCGTCGGTACCCATCGGGCCCGAGAACGGCTTGCCGCCGCCCGCGCCGCGCTTGCCCTTGCCGCCGAAGGGCTTGCCGGCGCCGGCCCCCGGACGGCCGCGGCCGCGGGGGTTCTTTTCCTCGCGCACGTGGTCGAAGCGGCGCAGCTCGCGCGCTTCGTCATCCACCGAACCGTTGACGTAGGAGGCCTGCTTGCGGTCCTTGCCGACGCGGATTTCGGTCGGGCGCGACTTGCGCTGGCCGATCACCGGCTGCAGGGTCAGCACCGGCGGGTTTTCCTCGAGCTTGAACTGGGCGCGCAGCTGCTCGACCTGGTCGGCCGGCATTTCCTCGCAGTGGCCGCGCTTGAGCAGGCGGGGCAGGTGCACGCTGCCGTACTTCACGCGCTTGAGGCGGCTGACCTGGAAGCCCTGCGATTCCCACAGGCGGCGCACTTCGCGGTTGCGACCCTCGGTCAGCACGACCTTGAACCAGGCGTGCGAATCGGAGCTGCCGATGCGCTCGATCTCGTCGAACTTGGCCGGGCCGTCCTCCAGCGCGACGCCGCGCGCGAGGCGGTCGACCACGTTGTCGGGCACTTCGCCGTGGATGCGGCAGACGTATTCGCGGGCGATGCCGCTGGACGGGTGCATCAGGGCATTGGCCAGCTCGCCGTCGGTGGTGAGCAGCAGCAGGCCGGTGGTGTTGATGTCGAGGCGGCCCACGGCGATCCAGCGCGCGCCCTTGAGGCGGGGCAGGGACTCGAACACGGTCGGGCGGCCTTCGGGGTCTTCGCGCGTGGTGACTTCGCCTTCGGGCTTGTTGTACAGCAGCACGCTGGCCGGTTCGGTCAGCGCGGTGGCCACGAAGGTCTTGCCGTCGAGGTCGATGCGGTCGCCGCCCTTCACCGACTGCCCGGTCTGGGCGACGGTGCCGTTGACCTTGACCAGGCCCTGGGCGATGCGTTCCTCGAGCGCGCGGCGCGAGCCCAGGCCGGCCTGGGCGAGCACCTTGTGCAGGCGCTCCTCGACCTTGGCGGCGGGCTCGCTGCCCTTGAGGCGCAGCGAGAGGGTCTTTTTCGGTTTGTCGCTCATTACTTCTGCTCCGGCTCGGCGTCGTCGCCGGCCTCTGGATGGGAATGCGCAGTCGTCGTCTCGACGGTGCGGTCGTCTTGCGTCTGGTCATCGGCTTCGTCGGCCTCGTCGGCCGACTCGTCTTCGTCGTGTCCGCCGTCTTCGTCGGTTTCGCCGTCCTCGTCGGCCACGTCGTCGAGGCTGGCGGCGAGCGCCGCGCTGGCCACGCCGGCGGGCGCGATGTCGAAGGGCAGCTGCGGCTCGAGCTCGGGGATGTCCTTGAGTTCGGCCAGCGGCGGCAGTTCGTCCAGGCTCTTGAGCCCGAAGTAGTCGAGGAAGCCCTTGGTGGTGCCGAACAGCTCCGGGCGGCCCGGCACGTCGCGGTGGCCGACCGAGCGGATCCACTCGCGCTCTTCGAGCATCTTGATCATGTTGGCGTTGACGCTGACGCCGCGGATCTGTTCGATCTCGCCGCGGGTGATCGGCTGGCGGTAGGCGATCAGGGCCAGCGTTTCCAGCGTCGCCCGGGTGTATTTGGTCTGGCGCTCGGTCCACAGGCGGGCGACCCAGCCGTGCACCTCGGCCTTGACCTGGAAGCGGAAACCCGAGGCCACCTCGACCAGCTCGACGCCGCGGTCGGCGCTGGCCTCGCGCAGGTCGGCGATGGCCTGCTCGAGCGAGCCCGGCGGCGCCGGCTCGTCCTCGGGGAACAGCCCGGCCAGCTGCGCCAGGGTGAGCGGTTGCGGGGCGGCCAGCAGGGCGGCCTCGACGATCTGTCGGATCAGGGTCTGGTCCATGGATTCGCGGGTTGGAGTGGACTTACGCGGCCGGCGCGTCGGCGCCGTCCGAGGTCGGTTCGGGGAGTTCGATGTCGGTGGCCTCGCCGTCGCCGGCGGCCAGAGACTTCACGTAGATCGGTGCCAGCGGCGCTTCCTGCACGATCTCGAGCAGCTGTTCCTTGGCCAGTTCGAGGATCGACAGGAAAGTGACCACCACGCCCAGGCGGCCTTCCTCGGCGTTGAACAGGGTCTCGAAGCCGTGGAACTGGCCGTCGCCCAGCTTCGACAGCACCTCGCCCATGCGCTGGCGGACGCTCAGGGCCTCGCGCTTGATCGCGTGGTGGGTGAACAGCTCGGCGCGCTTGAGCACGTCGCGCAGGGCCAGCAGCATCTCGCGCAGGTCCACCGGCGGCGGCACCTTGACCGCGGCCCGCTCCGGTACGTGGGCGTGCACGACGGCGGTGTCGCGGTCCAGGCGGTCGAGGCCGTCGATGTCCTCGGCGGCCTTCTTGAAACGCTCGTACTCCTGCAGGCGGCGCACCAGCTCGGCGCGCGGGTCGCCTTCCAGGCCTTCCTCGGCGGGCGGGCGGGGCAGCAGCATGCGCGACTTGATCTCGGCGAGCATGGCGGCCATCACCAGGTACTCGGCGGCGAGGTCGAAGCGCAGGTCCTGCATCACTCCGATGTATTCGACGTACTGCCGGGTGATCTCGGCG
Source organism: Arenimonas terrae (assembly GCF_006265115.1). GTDB lineage: Bacteria > Pseudomonadota > Gammaproteobacteria > Xanthomonadales > Xanthomonadaceae > Arenimonas > Arenimonas terrae. The sequence goes on from NZ_SMDR01000001.1 coordinate 253,568, forward strand.
ACGGGGATGTCCAGGATGTTCAGGTTCTGCCGGCGGATCAGGTAGAGCAGCAGGTCCAGCGGGCCCTCGAAGGCCTCGAGGATGACTTCCAGCGCGTCCGGCGGGATGTACAGGTCCTGCGGCATCTGCAGCACCGGCTGGCCCAGGACCATCGCCAGCGGCATTTCCTGCTGCTGGGGCGGCACGGGGAAGGTCGGATGCTCCGCTTCGGGCGCGGTGTGTTCGCTCATCGCAGGCTCATGGCAATCGGTGGTGCTCTCATCGAGCGGGGCCCCCTCCGGGCCGGGGTGGTGCGGGACATCGGCGGATCGGACTAGAGGGCGACCGGGTGGAAACCCTGGCGCACCACCACGGGTTGATCGCCCGTGCAGTCCACGATGCTGGTCGGGCCGGGCTCGCAGTCCTCGGCATCCAGCATCACATCGGCCCAGCGCAACCAGCGCTCGGCTACCCCTTCGGCCTCGTGGCTGGTCGGATGCGGATCATCCGGCAGCACCAGGCTGGTCGACAGCAAGGGCTCACCCATCGCTTCCAGCAAGGTCCTGGCGACCACGTGGTCGGGCAGGCGTATGCCGATGTCGCGGCGCTTGCTGCGGCCGCTGTTCTTGATGCGCTTGGGCAGGTCCGCGGAGGCCGGAAGGATGAAGGTGCAGGGTCCGGGGGTCAGCGATCGCATCAGCCGGAAGGCCGGATCGTCGAGCCGGGCCAAGCGGCCGGCCTCACTCAATTGCCGACAGAGTAAGGTGAAAGGGTGTCGGCTGTCCAGCTCGCGCAGGCGCTGGACGCGCTCCTCGGCCTCCTTCCCGTTCAGGGTCCAGACCAAGGAGTAGCCCGCGTCGGTGGGCAGCAGCGCCAAGCCTCCGGCCCTCAGGATGCCCGCCGCCTTTTCGACGAGGCGGGCCTGGGGATTGATGGGGTGCACGCTGAGACGTTCGGACATGCCCCGATTGTGCCCGTCCCGTCCGCCCGGAGCGAGGGCGATGCACCCCGGGCGCCGGCTGGGCTAGATTGGCGGCCCACGAAGCCATCTCCTCGACGCATGCGCCTGTCCATCCTGATGTTCCTGGCGTTCGTGCCCGGGCTGGTCGCCGCGGACGCCCCGTCGGCGCCGGTTCCGCTCGAGCACTTCATCCAGCCCAACGATTTCGACATGCTGCGCATCTCGCCCGATGGCGAGCACTACGCGGTGTCCGTGCCCTACGGCGACCGCACCGCGCTGGCGGTGCTGCGGGCCAGGGACCTCAAGCAGACGGCCTTCGTCACCTTCGCGCGCGATGCCCATGTCTCCGGCTTCGTCTGGGTCAACCCGCGGCAGATCGTCTACTCGGTCGCCAGCCAGGGAGGCCGCCTGGCGGCGCCCCGCGAGACCGGCTACCTGTATCGCGTCAACGCCGACGGCAGCGGCGCCCAGCCGGTCAATGCCAAGGTCCGGATGTGGCTGGCCGACGAGCTGCGGGACGACGACGACCGGATCCTGGTCGGCTACGTCGACTCCTGGGGTTCGGGTGTGGGCAAGGTCCGGCTTGACACGGGCGAGATCGATTACATCAGCACCCGGTCGCCGCTCAGCGGCACCGACGTGTACTTCGACCACGCGGGCGAACTGCGCCTGGTGTCGGGTTACTGGAACCGCGAACACACGCCGCGCCTTTACCTGAAGAAGGGCGGCGTGGAGTGGCATCACGTCAACGTCCAGGAGCGCACCGGCGATTCGGTCGACGTGCTGGGTTTTTCCGCCGACAACCGGCTGGCCTACCTCGCCGTGGGCCGCGGGTCCGGCACCGTCGGGCTCGAGACACTGGACTTGGAAACCCATGTGCGGGCGCCCCTGCTCGAAGGGCAGCGCGTCGACCTCAACAGCGTGCTCAGGTCCCCTGTCGACGGGGGCGTCATCCTCGCGCGTTACCTGGACGGCAAGCCCAAGCTGCTGCCCGTACGCCCGGAGGACCGATTCACCCGCGAACTCCTGAAGCTCGAGCGCGCCTTTCCCGATGCCTACGTCCAGCCCACTTCCTACACGCGGGATGGCGGCAAGGGGGTCTATCTGGTGTCATCGGACGTCAATTCCGGCGACTTCTATCTGGTCGACCACCAGGCGGGGAAGGCGGCGCTCATCGCCTCGCGCAACACGCGGCTCGATCCCGAACGCATGGCAACGATGCGGCCGTTCCGGTTCAAGGCCCGCGACGGCGAGGAGATCGAAGGTTTCCTGACGGTGCCGCGTTCGGCGGGCGGCGAGCCGGCGCCGATGGTGGTGATGCCGCATGGGGGACCGAAGGGCATATTCGACATCTGGGGCTTCGACCAGGACGTGCAGATCCTCGCCAGCCGGGGTTACGCGGTGCTGCAGGTGAACTTCCGCGGGTCCGGCAACTATGGCCGCCGCTTCCGCGAGCTGGGCAACGGCGAGTGGGGCGGCAAGATGCAGGACGACGTCACCGACGCCACCCACTGGGCGTTGGCCCAGGGCGTGGCGGCGCCGGGGCGCATCTGCATCTATGGCGCGAGCTACGGCGCCTATTCGGCGATGATGGGCCTGGTGCGCGAGCCCGGGCTCTACGCCTGCGGCATCGGCAACGTCGGGGTTTACGACCTGCCGCGCATGTATCGCGAGGATGCCTGGGGGACCTATTACAGCCGCGAGTACATCGACACCATGTTCGGCGACATGGACCGCAAGGCGCGGTCGCCGGTCAACCGGGCGGCGGAGATCAAGGTGCCGGTACTGCTGGGTGCGGGAGAGATGGATTCGATCGCGCCCGTGGCCCACACGCGCGACATGCACAAGGCCTTGTCCAAGGCCGGCAGGGAAGTGGAGATGGTTACCTATCCCGGCGAAGCGCATGGTTATGCGCTGGCGAAGAACGAACTCGACTGGCAGAGGCGCGTGCTGGCCCTGCTGGACCGCACCATCGGCCGGCCCGGGAAGCCGGCCGCCCCGAGCCCCTGAGGAGGCGCGCAGATGTGGTATCTGATCCACGGCACCGATCACCCCAACTCGCTGGAAGGCCGCAAGGCCGCGCGTCCGGCCCATCTCGCGCGGCTGGAGTCGCTGCGTGACCAGGGCCGGCTGAAGCTGGCCGGGCCGTTGCCGGCCATCGACGCCGAGGATCCGGGTCCCGCCGGCTTCACCGGCAGCGTGATCGTGGCCGAGTTCCCCTCGCTGCAGGACGCGCGCGCCTGGGCCGATGCCGATCCCTATGTCGCGGCCGGCGTCTACGCCCGCGTCGACGTCCGTCCGCTCAAGGTCGTGCTGCCGTGAGCCTGCCGCGCGAACAGCGCCCGGCGGCGATCCGCGCCGCCCTGGAGCAGGCGCTGCGACCCACGGCGCTGGAGGTCGTGGACGAGAGCCACAAGCACGCCGGCCACGCCGGCGCCCGGGACGGCCGCGGCCATTTCGCGGTGCACATCGTCAGCGAGGCCTTCGCCGGCCTGGCGCCCCTGGCCCGGCACCGCCGGGTCTACGCGGCCCTGGGCACGATGATGGAGACCGACATCCACGCCCTGTCGATCCAGGCCCGGACCCCCACCGAAGCGGGCTGAGCGGCCGGGCTGGGCGGCCCCGCGGCCGCTGGTATACTGCCCCACGGCCGCGTGCCGGGGACCGCGCTCTGCCAATGGAATCAATCACTTGGCATGGGCTGCGGACCCGTTCGCGAGCTTCCCCTGGACCCTGCGGCGGAGCGTGAAGACGCTCCGGTGCCGGCCGGCTCGACCGGCTGCTTGAGAACCCCGACGAATGCGCCTTTCCACGATCAAGCTGTCCGGCTTCAAATCCTTCGTTGACCCCACGGTGCTGCACCTGCCGACCAACATGACCGGCGTCGTCGGTCCCAATGGTTGCGGCAAGTCGAACATCATCGATGCGGTGCGCTGGGTGATGGGCGAAAGTTCGGCCAGCCGCCTGCGCGGCGATTCGCTCACCGACGTGATCTTCTCCGGCTCGTCCTCGCGCAAGCCGGTCAGCCAGGCCCAGGTCGAGCTGATCTTCGACAACTCCGAGGGCAGCATCGGCGGCGAGTACGCGCGTTACGCGGAAATCTCGGTCAAGCGCTCGGTCAGCCGCGACGGCCAGAGCAACTATTACCTCAACGGCGCCCGCTGCCGCCGCCGCGACATCACCGACCTGTTCCTGGGCACCGGCCTGGGCGCGCGCAGCTATTCGATCATCGAGCAGGGCATGATCAGCCAGATCATCGAGGCCCGGCCCGAGGACCTGCGCGTCTACCTGGAGGAAGCCGCCGGCATCTCCAAGTACAAGGAGCGCCGCAAGGAAACCGAATCGCGCATCAAGAGCACGCGCGAGAACCTCGACCGCCTCAACGACCTGCGCGAGGAAGTCGACAAGCAGCTCGAGCACCTCAAGCGCCAGGCCCGCGCCGCCGAGCAGTACCAGACCCTGCAGGCCGAGCGCCTGAACAAGGACGCCCAGCTCAAGGCGCTGGAATTCCGCCGCTACGACGCCGACCTCAAGGCCCTGCACGATTCGCTGACCCAGGACGAGATCAAGCTGCAGTCGCTGCTGGCCGACCAGCGCCAGGCCGAAGCGCAGATCGAAGCCTGCCGCGGCCAGCACGGCGAGGCCAGCGAACGCCTGGGCCGCGCCCAGGCCGAGGTCTACCGCGTCGGCGGCGAGCTGGCCCGCATCGAACAGCAGATCCATCACCAGAAGGAGCTGCGCCAGCGCCTGGAAACCGCGCGCGCTGAAGCCGACGCCGCCTTCGCCCAGATCGGCGAGCACATCAGCGGCGACGAGCGCCAGATGGGCGAGCTGCACAATGCCATCGCCGCCGCCGACCCCCGGCTCGAGGCGCTGCGCGCCGAAGACGCCGGCCGCCAGGACGCGCTCAAGGCGGCCGAGACCGCGCTGCACGACTGGCAGCAGCGCTGGGACACCTATGCCAAGGCGCAGGCCGAAGCCGCGCGCTGGGCCGAGGTCGAGCGCACCAAGATCGAATACCTGGAAAAGCAGGCGCTCGACGCGGGCCGCCGCCGCGAGGCCCTGGCCAATGAACGCACCGGCCTGGACACCGCCGCCATCACCGAGGCCCTGGCCCGCCTGACCGCCGACCACGACGGCCAGAAGGCCGGCCTGGACGGCCTGGGCGAAACGCTCGAACAGCGCAAGGCCGCGTTGACCGCGCTGCAGGAACAGCAGCGCCAGCAGCAGAGCGAACTGGCCGACGTGCGCAAGCAGGGCCAGGCCGCGCGCGGCCGCCTGTCCTCGCTCGAGGCGCTGCAGCACGCCGCGCTGGGCCAGGAAAAGAACGTCGCGCTGGACTGGCTCAAGGCCCAGGGCATCGCCGACAACGCCCGTCTGGGCGAGGCGCTGCAGGTCGAGGCCGGCTGGGAGACTGCCGTCGAGACCGTGCTCGGCAGCCTGCTCGAGGCCGTCACCGTGGACGCGCCGTCGGAGTGGCTCGATGCGCTCGCCAGCCTCGGTCAGGGCCGCGTCGCCCTGGTCAGCGGCGAGAACCGCGGCATCCAGGTGCCCGCCGGTTCACTGGCCGCGAAGGTGCAGGGCCCCGACGCCGTGCGCCGCCTGCTGGCGAACATCCACGCGGCCGACGATGCGTCTGCCGCGCGCGCCGTGTCACTGGGCGAGAACGAGGCCGTCATCACCCGCGGTGGTGAGTGGCTCGGCGGCGGCTGGCTGCGCGTGTTGCGCAGCGGCGATGCCCACCAGGGTGCGTTGGCCCGCGAGCGCGAGATCCAGTCTTTGCGCGCCGAGATCGAGGCGCTGGCCAAGAAGGAAACCCAGCTCAACGAAGGCCTGACGGCGATGCGCGACAGGCTGCTCGAGGCCGAGCAGCACCGCGAGGACGCCCAGCGTTCGCTGTACCTGGCGCACCGCAGCGTGTCGGAACTCGCCGGCCAGCTGCAGGGCCAGAAGAGCCGGCTCGAATCCGCCCAGGCCCGCGTCGCCCGCATCGACGGCGAGCTGGCCACGCTCGGAACGACGCTCGAGGAATCGCAGACCAATGCCCGCGAAGCGCGCGGCCGCCTCGAGCAGGCCGTGGCCAAGATGGGCGACCTGGAGGCCGAACGCCAGCGCCTGGACGCAGAACGCCGCAGCCTGGGCGAACAGCGCGACGCCGCCCGCAACACCGCCCGCGAGGCCCGCGAGGCCGCGCACCAGCTGGCCCTGTCGCTGGAATCCCAGCGCGCCCGCGTGGTCGCGCTCAGCCAGTCGCTGGCGCGCATGGGCAACCAGAAGGCGCAGCTCGAAGTGCGCCTGAACGAACTCGTCGCCCAGCTCGCCGACGGTGACGCGCCGGTCGTGGCCCTGCAGGCCGAGCGGCAGTCCGCGCTCGACCAGCGCGTCATCGTCGAGAAGGACCTGGCCGCCGCGCGCTCGAGCGTCGACGGCATCGAGGCCGAGATGCGCGGTTACGAGCAGACCCGCCAGCAGCGCGACCAGCAGGCGCTGGCCCAGCGCGAGGCGATCTCCGCCCGCCGCATGGAAGAACAGGCCCTGAGCCTGCGCGCCGGCCAGCTGTCGGAAGCCGTGGCCGCCGCCGGCCTGGCGCTGGAGGACGTGCTGGCCTCGCTGCCGGAGAAGGCCGATCTCGAGGGCTGGCAGAAGAACCTGGCCGACATCGACGCCAAGATGCGCCGCCTGGAGCCGGTCAACCTGGCCGCGATCCAGGAATACGGCGAGCAGAGCGAGCGCAAGACCTACCTCGACGCCCAGAACACCGACCTCACCTCGGCGCTGGAAACCCTGGAAGGCGCGATCAAGAAGATCGACAAGGAAACCCGCGGCCGCTTCAAGGAAACCTTCGACCGCGTCAACGCCGGCGTGCAGGAACTCTATCCGCGCCTGTTCGGCGGCGGCCACGCCTATCTCGAGCTCACCGGCGAAGACCTGCTCGACACCGGCGTGTCGATCATGGCGCGCCCGCCGGGCAAGCGCGTGTCCAACATCTCCCTGCTTTCGGGCGGCGAGAAGGCGCTGACCGCGGTGGCGCTGGTGTTCGCGATCTTCCGCCTCAACCCGGCGCCGTTCTGCCTGCTCGACGAGGTGGACGCGCCGCTGGACGAGGCCAACGTCGGCCGCTTCAGCAGCATGGTCACCGAGATGAGCGAGAAGGTGCAGTTCCTGTTCGTCACCCACAACAAGGCGACGATGGAAGCAGCCAAGCAGCTCTCCGGCGTCACCATGCGCGAGCCGGGCTGCAGCCGACTGGTGTCGGTGGACCTGGCCGAGGCCACGCGCCTGGTCGGCGCGGCCTGACCTGACCGGCGAAATCGGGCATCATTCCGCTGGGCCGCCCCCGCGGCCCTGAAGGCACACAGGGAGAGGCGCCATGTTCGAAGGACTCAGCGACACCGCGCTGCTGCGCATCGCCATCGGCGCGGCCGCCCTGATCCTGTTCGCGGTGATCGTCTTCACCAGCCGCAAGAAGCCCGGTCAGCAGGGCAAGCGCCACCTGCCGGCGCGCAGTGAAGCCACCGGCCCGCGCCAGGAGCCGACCCTGCGCGAGATCCTCGAAGCCGACGCCGACACCGGCGACGGCAATGCCGCGATCGAACAGTCCGAACTCGACCTGCTGGAAAAGACCCTGGCCGGCGAGCCTGTGCCGGACCGCCGCCCGGCGCCGGCGCCGATGCCGGGCGCCCGCCCGGACGAGAACTTCGACAAGGTCGTCAGCCTGTTCCTGGCCGCCCGCGCCGGCCAGGCGCTGCACGGCCCGGACCTGGTGGTCGCGGCCGAGAAGGCCGGCCTGATCTATGGCCACATGAACATCTTCCACCGCCTGGTGGACAACCACCCGGAGCAGGGCCCGGTCTTCAGCGTCGCCAACCTGGTCAAGCCGGGTTCCTTCGACATGAGCCACATCCAGGACCTGCGCACGCCGGGCATCAGCTTCTTCATGGCGCTTCCGGGCCCGCTGTCGGCGCTCGACGCCTGGGACGCGATGCTGCCCACGGCCCAGCGCATGGCCGAACTGCTCGACGGCGTGCTGCTGGACGAGGAGCGCAACGCGCTCGGCCGCCAGCGCATCGCCCACATCCGCGAAGACCTGCGCAACTACGACCGCAAGCAGCAGAAGTGGGACCTGCGCACCACCCGCTGAGGCCGCGATGAGCACGCCCGCCGCCCGCGCCGCCGAACTGCGGCGCCAGATCGAGGACGCCAACCACCGCTACCACGTGCTCGACGATCCGGCCATTCCGGACGCGCAGTACGACGCGCTGGTGCGCGATCTCGAAGCGCTGGAGGCCGCGCATCCGGAGCTGGTGACGGCCGATTCGCCGACCCATCGGGTCGGTGGCGCGGTGCTGCCGTTCTTCGAACAGGTGCAGCACGAACAGCCGATGCTGTCGCTCAACAACGCCTTCAGCGACGAAGAAGTGCGCGAGTTCGTCGCACGCATCGAGAAGGCGCTGGGCGTGTCGGAGCCAGAGTTCTCGGTCGAACCCAAGCTCGACGGCCTGGCGATCAGCCTGCGTTACGAGGACGGTGTGTTCGTGCGCGGCGCGACCCGCGGCGACGGCGCCACCGGCGAGGATGTCACGGCCAACCTGCGTACCGTCAAGGCCATCCCGCTGCGCCTTCGCGGCGACGCGCCGGCCGTGCTGGAAGTGCGCGGCGAGGTCTATATGCCGCGCGCAGGTTTCGAGGCCTACAACCGGCGCATGCGTGAGAGCGGCGGAAAGGTGCTGGCCAATCCGCGCAACGGCGCGGCGGGCTCGCTTCGGCAGCTCGATCCCAAACTCGCGGCCGCACGGCCGCTGGCATTCTATGCCTATGGGCTGGGTGTCGTTTCGGGCTGGGAACTGCCCGAGCGCCATTCGAAGATGCTGCACGCGCTGAAGGATTTCGGCTTCCCGGTGTCGCCGGAAGTCGGCGTGGCGCGCGGCACGCAGGGGCTGCTCGACTATTTCGCGAAGGTCGGCGCGCGCCGCGATGCCTTGCCCTACGACATCGACGGTGTCGTCTACAAGCTCGACCGCTACGACCAGCAGAACGCGATGGGCTTCGTCTCTCGCGCGCCGCGGTGGGCGATCGCGCACAAGTTCCCGGCCCAGGAACAGCTGACCACGGTCGAGGCGATCGAGGTCCAGGTCGGCCGCACCGGCGCGCTGACGCCGGTGGCGCGGCTGGCGCCGGTGCAGGTGGCGGGCGTCACCGTCACCAACGCCACCCTGCACAACGCCGACCAGATCGCACGCCTGGACGTCCGCGTCGGCGACACCGTGATCGTGCGCCGCGCCGGCGACGTGATCCCGGAAGTGGTGCGCGTGATCGAGGACAAGCGCCCGGTGGATGCGAAGGGCAGGGCGCTGCACGGGCCCTACGAATTCCCGGCCAACTGCCCGGCCTGCGGTTCGCATACCGAAGCGGTGCGGAAAGTCCTGAAGCAGACCAAGGCCGGCGGCATCGAATACGCCGAGGGCGCGGCCATCGTCTGCACCGGCGGCCTGTTCTGCCCGGCGCAGCGCAAGCAGGCGCTGATCCACTTCGCCTCCCGCCGGGCCATGGACATCGAGGGCCTGGGCGAACGATTCATCGAAGCCCTGGTGGATTTCGGCTACGTCAAGACGGTGGCCGACCTCTACCGGCTGCGGCTCGAGGACTTCCTGAAGATGAAACAGGAAGCCGACCAGCGCGACGGCACCGTGCCCGAGACCGTCAAGGCCGGAAAGATCGCCAGCAAGTGGGCCGAGAACCTGGTCGAGGCGATCGCCGCCAGCAAGGCGACCACGCTCGAACGCCTGCTGTTCGCGCTCGGCATCCGCGACGTCGGCGAAAGCACGGCGCGCACGCTGGCGCGCTATTTCGGCGCGCTCGATCCGATCCTGGCGGCCGACGAGGCGACCCTGGTCGAGATCCCCGACGTCGGCCCCGTGGTGGCTGCGCGCATCGCCGGCTTCTTCGCCGAGGCGCACAACCGCGAGGTGGTGCAGGCCCTGCGCGCCGCCGGCGTGCACTGGCCCGAGGGCGCGCCGCAGCGCTCCGCCGAAGGCCCGCTGGCCGGCAAGACCGTGGTGCTGACCGGTGCGCTGTCGGCGATGAGCCGCGACGAGGCCGGCGACCGCCTGCAGGCGCTGGGCGCCAAGGTGGCCGGCAGTGTTTCCAAGAAGACCAGCTTCGTCGTGGCCGGCGAGGCCGCCGGGTCCAAGCTCGAAAAGGCCCGGGAGCTGGGCCTCGAGGTCTGGGACGAGGCGATGCTGCTCGACTTCCTGAACAAAAACGAAGGCGGCTGAGCGGGCCGCATCCGGGCGTCGCCGCCGGGGCGTAGAGTACTCGCCATGAAAGACTGGAAACCGACCGCGAACGCCAAGGCCCTGCGCCTGCGGGCCGAACTCTATGCGCTGTTCCGGCGCTTCTTCGCCGAACGCGGCGTGCTGGAAGTGGAGACGCCGGTGCTGTCGGCGGCCGGCAACACCGATCCGAACATCGAGAGTTTTTCGCTGCGCTTCGACGGCCCGAAGGCGGCCGGCGAGCCGCTGCGCTGGCTGCGCACGTCGCCCGAATTCCCGCTCAAGCGCCTGGTCGCGGCCGGCATCGGCGACTGCTACGAACTGGGCCGGGTGTTCCGCAACGGCGAAGCCGGCAAGCGTCACAACCCCGAGTTCACCATGCTCGAGTGGTACCGCGTCGGCTGGGACCACCAGAAGCTGATGGACGAGGTGGCGGAGCTGCTGAAGCTGGCCCTGGCGCTGGCCGGCCGCCGCGCCACAGTGCGCGACACCAGCTTCCGCCAGCTCTACCAGGACAAGTTCGGCTTCGACCCGATGGAGGCCTCCGAAGCGGACCTGCGTTCGCCGCTGGGCGTCTACGACATCGACCCGAAGGGCCTGACCCGCGACGACTGGCTCGACCTGCTGATGACCCACCTGATCCAGCCCAGCATTCCCGCCAACCGCATCCTGCTGGTCTACGACTACCCGGTGAGCCAGTGCGCGCTGGCGAAGATCCGCCCCGGCACGCCGCCGGTCGCCGAACGTTTCGAGGCCTACCTGGGCCCGCTCGAGATGGCCAACGGTTACCACGAGCTGACCGACCCGGCCGAGCAGCGCGCGCGGTTCGAAACCGACCTGGCCCGGCGCCGCGCCCGCAACGCCGCCGCGCCGGCGCTGGACGAGCGGCTGCTGGCCGCGCTGCCGAAGCTGCCGGCCTGCGCCGGGGTCGCCCTCGGGGTGGACCGGCTGATGATGGCCCTGCTGGGAACCGACAAGATCGGCGACGTGATGGCCTTCCCCTTCGACCGGGCATGAATCGCGGGTAAGCGCCGCGGCCAGCGGCCGCCGCGATTGGCCGTCGATTCATCCGCCGGGCCCTAGATTCCCGGCCGTGCGGCCCCGGTGGGTCGACGCCATGGAGATCCGACATGAAACGCTGCCTGTTCGCCTTGCTTGCCCTCGCCGCCGCCGTGCTGCCGATCGCTGCCTCGGCGGACGACCGTTACGATGATCGTTACGGCTACAACGACCGCTACGACGATCGATATGACGACCGCTACGACGGGCGTTACGGTGGCCGCAATCTCGTCGCCTGCCACTCCAACGATCGCCGCACCCAGATCTGCGCCGTCGACACCCGCGGCGGCGTGCGCCTGGTGCGCCAGGAGTCGCGAGCCGCCTGCATCCAGGGCCGCACCTGGGGCGCCGACTATCGCGGCATCTGGGTCACCAATGGCTGTCGCGCGACCTTTGCGGTCGGCCGCGGCCAGGGCCGCCCCGGTCATGGCCGGCCGGATTACGGCCATGGCCCGGGCTACGGCCACGGTGTCCGCACCGTGCGCTGCGAATCCAACGACAACCGTCCGCGCTTCTGCCCCGTGCCGGGCGGCGTGCGCCGCGCCCAGGTGTCCTACCAGCGCAGCAAGGCGCCCTGCGACTACAACTACAGCTGGGGCTACCGCCGCGATGGCATCTGGGTGGAGCGCGGTTGCCGCGCCGATTTCCAGGTCTTCTGAGCCTGCAGAGCGTTCCGATCGAAGCCCGGCCTCGCGCCGGGCTTCGTGTTTGCAGCGGACGGATTCAGTTCGGCCGTCTGCCGCGCGGCGTGGCTTTGCGCGCCGGCGTTTTTTTCGCGACGGCCTTCTTTTTCGGCGGCGCCAGCACGCTGCCGCCGGCCAGCTGGCGACCCAAGGCCGTGGCGAGCTTGAGCGGCGGCATCGCCAGCGCCAGCGCCTCGGCGCTCCAGGCCTTGAGCGTGGACGGCGCAAGCCGGAGGGCGCCTGCCAGCGGTGCCGGCAGCCAGTCGGCACCCGCCTTGCGCAGCCGGCAGACGCTGTCGGCGTAGCGTCCGGCAGCCCAGGTGGCGGCGACGGCGCGCACGGTCGCCGTGACCAGGGGTTCGAGCGGTGTGTAGCGCATCAGCGGCGTGCTGACCGCCGACGGCAGCCAGCCGCGCAGCAGGCCGCGCAGGCCTTCGCGGGTGGCGAGCGGGCTGAGCACGGCCTGGGTCTGGGCCACGGCCAGCACGCCCTCGACTTCCCAGCCCGCGGGCTTGAGCTGGTAGCGCCGGTAGATCGATTCCACCAGGTGGCGCTGGATGTCCTCGGCCGATTCGCTGCTGCCGGCCCGGCGAACGCGCGCCGGCAGGAAAGGCTTGAGCAGGGGCAGGCGGTCGATGCCGACCTGCAGGGCGGCGCCGGCCCCGGCCTTGACGCAGGCGGTGTGCAGCATCGGCTCGATGCCGGCATCGAAGGCGGCGGACGTGCGCGGGGCGGGGCGGCGGGCAGTCATGGCCCGAGCATAACGCGGGGACCGTCGCCTGCGCCTTGCTAAACTCGGCGCCTGGACTTTCCGGAACCGCGCATGGACTTCGACCGCTACGACCGCATCCGCCCGATCCGCTGGCAGGGCGACCGCCTGTCCCTGCTGGACCAGCGCCGGCTGCCCTTCACCGTGGAGATGGTCGACTGCACCGACAGCGACGCAGTGGCGCGCGCCATCCACGACCTGGTGGTGCGCGGCGCGCCGGCCATCGGCATCGCCGCGGCCTGGGGCGCGGTGCTGGCGGGGCAGGGCGTGCAGGCCGCCGATGGCGCCGAGGCGCTGGTCCGACTGGGCCCGGCGCTGGACCGTCTCAAGGCCGCGCGCCCGACCGCGGTCAACCTGATGTGGGCGCTGGCCCGGGTGCGCCGCGCCCTCGCTGCCGCCGGCAGCGACTGGCTGGCCGTGCTGTCCGCCGAAGCCATCGCGATCGAGACCGAGGACCTGGCCGCAAACCGCTATATGGGCGCGCTCGGCGCCGCCCTGATCGCGCCGGGCAGCGGCGTGCTGACCCACTGCAACACCGGATCGCTGGCTACCGCTGGATTCGGCACCGCCCTGGGCGTGATCCGCGCCGGCGTGGCCGAGGGCCGGATCGAGCGCGTCTACGCCAGCGAGACCCGGCCCTGGCTGCAGGGCGCGCGGCTCACGGTCTGGGAGCTGCTGCAGGACGGCATCCCGGCCACCCTGATCGGCGACGGCGCCGCCGCCCACCTGATGAAGACTGGCGCCGTGCAGTGGGTCATCGTCGGCGCCGACCGCATCTGCGCCAACGGCGACACCGCCAACAAGATCGGCACCTATTCGCACGCCATCGCCGCGCGCCACCACGGGCTGAAGGTGATGGTGGTGGCGCCCTCGTCCACCGTGGACATGGACACCGCCCGCGGCGAGGACATCGAGATCGAGATGCGCGACCCGGCCGAACTGCTGTCCGTGGCCGGTACCCGGACGGTCGCCGACGGGGTCGAAGCGTGGAATCCCGTGTTCGACGTGACCCCTGCCGGACTGATCGACGCCATCGTCACCGAGCGGGGCGTGGTGACCGCTCCGGACGCGGCCCGCATGGCGGCCGTGTTCGGGGCCAAAATTCCGGGCTAAGTGCTTGTTTTCCGGCCTCTAGGCTGGCCCGTCGCGGGTCCGTTTCTGGTATCATTTTTCGTCCCTGAAAGCCCTGTCTGCGGCCCTGGCCGCGGCGCCCGCCCGAACGTCGAACACGGAAGCACGAATGGCAGATCTCGCTAAGGAAATCATCCCGGTCAACCTCGAAGACGAGATGCGCAAGAGTTACCTCGACTACGCCATGAGCGTGATCGTGGGCCGCGCGCTCCCGGATGTCCGCGATGGCCTCAAGCCCGTGCACCGCCGCGTCCTGTTCGCGATGAACGAACTGGGCACCCACAGCAACAAGCCGCACGTGAAGTCCGCCCGAATCGTCGGCGACGTCATCGGCAAATACCACCCGCACGGCGACGCCTCGGTGTACGACACCCTGGTGCGCATGGCGCAGCCGTTCTCGCTGCGCTACCTGCTGGTGGACGGCCAGGGCAACTTCGGCTCGATCGACGGCGACGCCGCCGCCGCCATGCGATACACCGAGGCGCGCATGACGCGCCTGACGCACGAACTGCTGGCCGACATCGACAAGGACACCGTCGACTTCCAGCCCAACTACGACGAGAAGGAGCTCGAGCCGACGGTGCTGCCGTCGCGCTTCCCGAACCTGCTGGTCAACGGCTCGGCCGGCATCGCCGTCGGCATGGCCACCAACATCCCGCCGCACAACCTCGGCGAAGTGATCGACGCGACCATCGCCCTGATCAACGACCCGGAAACCAGCATCAGCGACCTGATGCAGTACATGCCGGGCCCGGACTTCCCGACCGGCGGCATCATCAACGGCGCCGCCGGCATCCACGCCGCCTACCACACCGGCCGCGGCCGGGTGCGCGTGCGCGCCAAGGCCGAGGTCGAGGTGAACGAGGACAGCGGCCGCGAGGCCATCGTCGTCACCGAGCTTCCCTACCAGGTCAACAAGGCCCGCCTGATCGAGAAGATCGCCGAGCTGGTCAAGGAAAAGAAGATCGAGGGCATCAGCGAGCTGCGCGACGAGTCCGACAAGGACGGCATGCGCATCTTCATCGAGGTCAAGCGCGCCGAGTCGGCCGAGGTGCTGCTCAACAACCTCTACCAGCAGACGCCGATGGAATCGGTGTTCGGCATCAACGTCGTCGCCCTGGTGGACGGCCGTCCGCAGGTGCTCAACCTCAAGCAGATGCTCGAGGCCTTCGTGCGCCACCGCCGCGAGGTGGTGACCCGGCGCACCATCTTCGAGCTGCGCAAGGCCCGCGCCCGCGCCCACATCCTGGAAGGCCTGACGGTCGCGCTGGCCAACATCGACGAGATGATCGAGCTGATCAAGACCTCCGAGAACCCCGCGGTCGCCAAGGAGCGCATGCTGGCACGCGCCTGGGCCCCGGGCCTGGTCGGCGCGCTGCTGGGCGCCGCCGGCGCCGAGGCCTCGCGCCCCGAGGACCTGCCCGACGGCGTGGGCCTGGTCGACGGCAACTACGTGCTCACCGACGTCCAGGCGCAGCAGATCCTGGAGATGCGCCTGCACCGCCTCACCGGCCTGGAGCAGGAAAAGCTCACCGACGAGTACAGGCAGCTGCTGGAGACCATCCGCGGCCTGATCGAGATCCTGGAAAGCCCGGACCGCCTGCTCGAAGTCATCCGCACCGAGCTGCGCACCCTGCGTGACGAATACGCCGATGCCCGCCGCACCGAGATCCGCGCCGGCGAGGAAGACCTCGACGTGCTCGACCTGATCGCCTCGGAAGACGTCGTCGTGACCCTGTCGCACGCCGGTTACGCCAAGCGCCAGCCGCTGACGACCTACCGCGCGCAGAAGCGCGGGGGCAAGGGCCGTTCGGCCACGGCGGTGAAGGAAGAGGACTTCATCGACCGCCTGTGGGTGGTCAACACGCACGACACGCTGCTGACCTTCACCAGCACCGGCCGCGTGTTCTGGCTCAAGGTCTACCAGCTGCCCGACGCCGGCCCGAACTCGCGCGGCCGCCCGATCATCAACTGGATCCCGCTGCAGGAAGGCGAGAAGGTCCAGGCGGTGCTGCCGGTGCGCGAGTTCGACGACAGCCACTTCGTGTTCTTCGCCACCCGCGACGGCACGGTCAAGAAGACCCCGCTGAGCGAATACTCGCGCCCGCGTTCCACCGGCATCTGGGCCATCAACCTCGACGAGGGCGACGGCCTGGTGGACGTGCAGCTGACCAACGGCGAACGCGACATCATGCTGTTCGCCAGCAACGGCAAGGCTGTGCGTTTCGACGAGGGCGAGGTCCGGTCGATGGGTCGTACCGCCACCGGCGTGCGCGGCATGCGCCTGAAGGAAGACGGCGAAGGGCAGGGCGCCAAGGTCGTGAGCATGATCGTGGTGGACGGCGACGGCGACATCCTCACCGCCAGCGCCAAGGGCTTCGGCAAGCGCACCCCGGTGTCGGAGTACCCGAAGAAGGGCCGCGGCACCCAGGGCGTGATCGCGCTGCAGACCAGCGAGCGCAACGGCGACCTGGTCGGCGCGATCCAGCTGACCGAACAGCACGAGATCCTGCTGATCTCCGACCAGGGCACCCTGGTGCGCACCCGTGCGGCGGAAGTCTCCCAGGTCGGCCGCAACACCCAGGGCGTTACCCTCATGCGGGTGGCGGCCGACGAGGAGCTGATCGCCGTGGAGCGCGTGGACGTGCTCGACGTCGCCGACGAAGAGGCCGGCACCGTCACCGAGCCGTCGCAGCCGCAGCCGGAAGCTTGAGTCCGGCGGGCCGCGCGGAACTCTCCGCGCGGCCTGTACCCTAAGGCCGGTCTTCCGATGGAGTGCTGCATGCGCCCGACCCGCGTCGTCCTGGCTTCGTTCGTCCTGCCCCTGATCCTGGCCAGCGCGCCGGCCACGGCCCAGCCGGCGCCCGCGTCGGCTCCCGTCCGCGCCAGCGACGCCAACCGCATCTCCGAAGCGCGCGACCGCGTGCTGCCGGTCGTGGTCAGCATCCTCAACGTGCGCCAGGACTACCAGCAGGGCGAACCGGTGCTGAGCGTGTCCAGCGGCAGCGGCACCGTGGTGTCGGCCGAAGGCCACATCGCCACCAATGCCCATGTCACCCAGAACGGCAAGAGCTTCCGGGTGGTGTTCGCCGACGGCCGAGAGCTGCCCGCGCGCCTGGTCGGCACCGACACGCTTTCCGACCTCGCGGTGCTGCAGGCGATCCCGCCCAAGCCCGAGACCTTCGCCTACGCGCAGTTCGCCGATGTGCTCGACCTGCGACCCGGCGACACCGTGCTGGCCATGGGCGCGCCCTGGGGCCTTTCGAACTCGATGAGCGCCGGCGTGGTGAACAACCCGCGCCGCCTGTTGGTTTCGCTCTTCGACGACGAGGCCGACTATGAGGACCGCCTGGGCGCCGACGAGCCCACCGGCCGCTACTACGCCTGGATCCAGCACGACGCCGCCATCGCACCCGGCAACTCCGGCGGCCCGCTGGTGGACCTGAGCGGCCGCATCGTCGGCGTGAACACCCGCGGCATGATCTTCGGCGGCGACCTGGCCTTCGCCATTCCCGGTCCGGACGCCGGCGAGGTGGTGCGCGCCCTGATCGCCAAGGGCCGGATCGAGCGCGCGCATTTCGGCTTCCGGCTGCGTTCGCTCAAGGGCACGGGCAAAACGGACGGCGTGCTGGTGAATGCGGTCGAGCGCGGCTCGGCGGCGGAAAAGGCCGGCCTGCGCGCCGGCGACCTGGTGCTGGCGATCGACGGCCAGCCGGTCAGCGCGCCGCAGCCGGTGGACGTGCCGGCGCTGCAGCGCCGCCTGGCCGAGCTGAGCATCGGCAAGCCGGTGCAGTTGGACATCGACCGCGACGGCCAGGCCAGCCGCATCCGCCTGGTGGCCGCGGCCCAGCCCGAAGACCGCGGCGACGAGCGCGCCTTCCTGCCCTTCGGCCTGTCGGTGTCCGAGCTCACGCCGACCATGGGCCGCCGCCGCAACTTCGACGGTGCCCAGGGCCTGCTGGTCACCGGCATCCGCCCCGGCGGTCCGGCGGCCATCGCCCGCCCGGCGCTGGCCCAGGGTGACCTGATCCTGCGCGTCGGCGGCCAGCCGGTGCGTCGCCTGGCCGATCTGGAAGCCGTGGCCGGCCGCCCGCCCGCCGACGGCAAGCCGCTGGTGATCGAGTTCCAGCGCGAGGCCGAGCAGCGCCTGGCCCTGCTGTCGCCGATCCATGGCGACCGCGTGCGCACGCCGCTGCCCGAGCTGGCCAAGGCCTGGTCGGGTGTCGAGGTGCAGCCGGTGACGGCCTCGCTGGCGCGCGACCTGGGCCTGGCGGCGTCCGGCTTCCGCATCACCCGCGTGTATCCGGGCAGCCCGCTGGGCGCCGCCGGCGCCGAGGTCGGCGACCTGATCACGGCGATCGACGGCGAACCGCTGCGCGCCGCCAACGAAAACTCCGCCGACGGCTACCACCAGCGCGTGCGCGACCTGCTGATCGGCAGCCGCGCCGAGTTCAGCGCGCTGCGCGCCGGCAAGCCGCGCAGATTCGTGGTCACGCTGGCCGAATCGCCGACCAATACCTCCGGCCTGCGCACCCTGGCGCTGACCCGGCTGCGCGCCCAGCTGCGCGAGTTCGGCTTCTACGACCGCGCCGCGCGCCGCCTGCCGGCCAGCCAGGCCGGCGTGGTGGTGGACGGCGTCGAAACCGGCGGTCCGGCCGGCCTGGCCCATCTGCAGGGCGGCGACATCATCATCAGCCTGGCCGACCAGCCGGTGCGCGACCTGCCCGGACTGGCGGCGGCGCTGGACGTTGCGCTGGCCAAGGGCAATGGCAGCGTGATCCCGCTGCAGGTGCTGCGCGGTCCGGAAACCCGGATCCTCTATCTCGAACGCTACTGGCTCACGGAGAAGACGCCATGACCCTGGTCCGCCCCCTGGTGTTGACGGCCCTGTTGGCCCTGGTCCCCGCGCTTGCCGCCGCCGACACCGCTGCTGCCACCGCCGCCGAGCCCTTCGAGGACTACCGCGAGATCTACCGCGACCTGGTCGGGCAGCACGCCGAGGCCGTTGTGACGGTGAAGTTCGTGATGTCGGTGGTGAACTCGGGCAACGAGCAGCGCATCGAGGACCGCACCCAGGCGGTGCTGGTCAGCGACGACGGCCTGATGATCGTGCCCGACCGCTCGGTCAGCCTGGATTTCAGCACCTTCGGCAACGTCACGCCGGGCCAGGCCGCGCCGGTGGCCAAGTCCAGCGACTTCCGCGTGCGCCTGGCGGGATCCGAGGACTGGCTGCCCGCCGACCTGGTCACCCGCGACGCCGAACTCGGCCTGGCCTGGCTGCGCCTGCGCCAGCCGGCCGGCAAGCTCGATTACGTGGACCTGGCCGCCGGTATCAAGGCCGAGCCGGGCATGGCCTTCTTTTCCCTGCTGCGCACCTCCGACGAGTGGGGCGGGGTGCCGGTGTTCCGCCCGGGCCTGGTGCTGGGCGAAACCCGCACGCCGACCTTCCGCCTGCTGGTGGACGGCGTGCCCGGCCTGGCCTTCAGCCACGACGGCAAGCCGATGGGCTACGTGGACGTGGACCTGGCCTCGATGATGCGTTCGCGCAATACCGGCATGGGCATGGACATGGCCGACCTGGTGCTGCGCATGACGCCGGTGGACAAGGTCGCCGCCGCCACCGCGCAGGCGGCGAAGCTGCCGGTCGCCGGCGGGCAGTGAGTTTCCTGCACTGACCGTTTTTTTCGCCGAATCCGTGGCGGCGAACGGTCACGCCGCCGACCTATACTGGCCGCATCCCCCCGGGAGCTGGCCATGTTTTCCAATCGCGTTTTCCGCCGCGCCGCGGCGATCCTGATCCTTCTGTCCGCGGTGCTGGCCTTCGCCGGCTGCAAGCGCGACGCCAACCAGGTGCCGGAACTGCAGGATGGCGCGGTCGACGCCCGGCCCAAGGTCGAAGGGTTCGCCCTGGTCGCCGCCGGGCGCGGCACGCACGAAGGCCAGCTGGCGATCGAGCTGGAGTTCTCGCAGCCGCTGGCCGCGGGCCAGTCCTTCGACGAACTGCTGGTGGTGACCGGTCCGAAGGGCGAGGCGGTGAAGGGCAGCTGGGTGCTGGACGAGTCCGCGCTGAAGCTGCGCTTCCCCTACGTGGAGGCCAGCCAGGACTACAGCGTGGTGCTGCTTGCCGGCCTGTCCGCCGCCGACGGCAAAACCCTGGGCAAGGAAGACCGGCGCAAGGTCAACACCGGGCCGGTGGAGCCGGCGGTCGGTTTCGCTTCGCAGGGCAGCGTGCTGCCGGCGCGCGACACCCGCGGCCTGCCGGTGGTTTCGGTGAACGTGCCCGAAGTGGACGTCGAGTTCCTGCGCGTGCGCGACAGCGAAGTCGCGAACTTCTTCGTCAGCTACCAGCGCGGCGGCCGCCGCGGCGGCTGGGAGCTGAGCGACAGCGAGTGGCAGAACCGCGTCGCGATCAACAAGGTCGCCGACTCGGTTTACCTCAACCGCTTCGTGCTCGGCGGCGGCGAGAACGAGCGCCGGCTTAGCTACCTGCCGGTGCAGAACATCACCGAACTGCAGCAGCCGGGCCTGTATTTCGCGCTGATGCGCCGGGTCGGCGCCTACGGCGACGACTACGAAACCGCGATCTTCTTCATCAGCGACATCGGCCTGCACCTGCGCGCCTACGGCGACAAGGTGTTCGTGCACACCGCCTCGCTCAAGAGCGGCGATGCCGCCGGCGACGTGGCGCTGGAAGTGCTCGACCGCAAGGGCGAGGTGGTGGCGAAGGCGACCACCGACGGCGCCGGCAATGCGCTGGTCGGCTACAAGCTCGACGCCGGCCACGTGCTGGTAGCGCGCAGCGGTTCGGACGTGTCCCTGCTGCCGTTCAACCAGCCGGCGCTGGATCTCTCCGAGTTCGCGGTGGCGGGACGGCCACAGGCCTGGTTCGACGTGTTCGCGTGGTCGGGCCGCGACCTTTACCGCCCCGGCGAGA
This sequence comes from Arenimonas terrae, assembly GCF_006265115.1. Lineage (GTDB taxonomy): Bacteria > Pseudomonadota > Gammaproteobacteria > Xanthomonadales > Xanthomonadaceae > Arenimonas > Arenimonas terrae. The sequence continues at coordinate 274,356 of NZ_SMDR01000001.1, forward strand.
CCGTGCGCATCTCGGCGCTGATGCGCGATTTCGACGGCCGCGCGGTGAAGGCGCAGCCGCTGTTCCTGAGCCTGAAGCAGCCCGACGGCAAGGTCTTCCTGGAAACCCAGCTGGCGGCGGGCGAGGGCGGTTACTACGCCTGGAGCCAGGCGCTGCCGGCCGACGTGCCGACCGGCCGCTGGCAGGTGGAGTTCCGCACCGCGCCGGGCGCCGCCGAAGTGGTGCAGGGCATGAGCCTGCGCATCGAGGAGTTCCTGCCCGAGCGCATGAAGCTGGAGCTGTCCTCCGCCCAGGCCACGCTGCGGCCCGGCGAGAAGCTGACCGTGGACGTCGACGCCGCCTACCTCTACGGCGCGCCGGCCGCGGGCAACCGCTTCACGGCGCGCCTGGCGGTCTCGCCCGAACAGCATCCGGTCGAGCAGTACCCCGACCATTTCTTCGGCGACCCGACGATCACCCTGCCCAAGGACGCCAAGGACGTGGTGGACGAGGCGCTGGCCGGCAACGGCCGCCTGCGCACCCAGCTCGCACTGCCCGAGGAAGCCTCCAATCCGGGCGCGCCGGTCGCGGTCGTGGTCACTGGCAGCGTCTACGAAAGCGGCGGCCGACCGGTCAGCCGCAGCCTCAAGCGCAGTGTCTGGCCGGCCGCCGAGCTGGTCGGCGCGCGGCCGCTGTTCGACCTAAAGGAAGGCGCGCCGGCCAACGGCGTGGCCGGGTTCGAGGTGCTGCGCAGCGACGCCACCGGCAAACTTTCCGCCGCCCCGGCGCTGAAGGTCAGCCTGGTGCGCGAACTGCGCGACTACCACTGGCGCCAGGACAGCGGCGGCTGGGGTTACGACTTCACCAGCCGCTACGAGACCGTCGAAACCCGCAGCCTGGCGACGCTGCCTTCGGGCGGCACCCGCATCGACTTCCCGGTCGAGTGGGGCGAATACCGGCTCGAGATCACCGATCCGGCCACCGGCCTGACCACGCGCCTGCCTTTCGTCGCCGGCTGGAGCTGGGACAACCAGAACCGCGGCCTCGACGCCCGCCCCGACAAGGTCAAGCTGGCCCTGGACAAGACCGCCTACCGCGCCGGCGACACGCTCAAGGTGACGGTGACGCCGCCGCAGCCCGGCCCCGGCATCCTGATCGTGGAAAGCGACCAGCTGCTGCACGTGCAGCCGCTGGAGGCCAAACCCGGCGCGACCTACGAGCTGAAGGTCACCGAGGCCTGGGAACGGCACGACATCTACATCACCGCCCTGGTCTTCCGCGGCGGTTCGGCGGTGGAGAAGGTCACGCCGGCGCGCGCCGTCGGCGTGGCCCACGTGCCGATGGACCGCGCCGCGCGCACCGTGCCGGTGACGGTCGAGGCGCCCAGGCAGACGCGTCCGGAACAGGCGCTGCCGGTGACCATCACCGCGCCCGCGCTGGCCGGAAAGACCGCATGGGCGACGGTGTCGGCGGTGGACGTCGGCATCCTCAACATCACGCGCTTCCCGGTGCCGGACGCGGCGAAACATTTCTTCGCCCAGCGCCGGCTCGGCGTGGACGCACGCGACCTCTACGGCCGCGTGATCGAAAGTTTCGAGGGCGAAGCGGCGACGCTGCGCTTCGGCGGCGACATGGCCCTGGCGGCCCTGCCGCAGGCGCGCCGGCCGACCGCGCGGGTGCAGACCGTGGACCTGTTCGCGGGCCCGGTGAAGCTCGACGCGCAGGGCCGCGCCAAGGTGGACGTGGAGGTGCCGGACTTCAACGGCACGCTGCGCGTGTCCGCGCTCGTCTTCAGCGACGAGGTCTACGGCCAGGGCAGCAGCGAGAGCGTGCTGCGTGCGCCGATCCTGGCCGAAGTCAGCGCGCCGCGCGCGCTGGCGCCGGGCGACCGCAGCACGGTCACGCTGGACCTGCAGAACTACACCGGCGCCGCCGGCGAGTTCAACGTCAGCCTCGACACCACCGGCCCGATCGCAGTGGCGGGCGAGCGCCGCAAGGTGGCGCTCGCCTCCGAGGAAAAGACCACGCTGACCTATGCGCTCAGCGGCACCGAAGGTTTTGGTGTCGGCACGCTGCGGCTGCGCGTGGAAGGCGGCGGCCATGCGGTCAACCGCGAGTTCGACGTGCCGGTGCGCGCGGCCTGGAGCGGCATCGTGCGTTCGCGCGCGCAGAGCCTGGCGCCGGATGCTTCGCTGTCGCTGGGCAGCGAGCTCGCCGCCGGGCTGATGCCCGGCACGGTGTCCGCACGCCTGACGGTGACGGCGGTGCCGCCGATCCCGTTCGCGCGGGCCCTGCAGGACCTGCTCGACTACCCCTATGGCTGCGTCGAACAGACCACCACCCGCGGCTACGCGGCCCTGCTGCTCGACGGCGACAGCGCGCGCCGCATGGGCTTCACCGGCCTGGATGAAACCGCAAGGCGCCAGCGCCTCGAGGGCGCCTTCAGTCGCCTGGCGGCACTGCAGACGGAAAACGGCCACTTCTCGATGTGGGGCGGCGACAGCAGCACGCCGATCCTGACCCCGTACATCGCCGAGTTCCTGCTCGGCGCGCGCGAGGCCGGGTTCGCGGTGCCCGAGGCGATGCTGCAGAAGGCGCTCGAACGCCTCAACGAGGACCTGCTCACCGGCGGCGTGCCCTTCTACGCCTACGACGAGTCCGACCACCTGCGCTTCGCCTACCAGGCCCAGGCCGGCTACGTGCTCGCGAAGGTCAACCGGGCACCGCTCGGCACCTTGCGCGCGCTCTACGACAACGAACGCGGCAAGGCCCGCACCGGCCTGCCGCTGCTGCAGCTGGGCCTGGCCCTGGTCATGCAGGGCGACGAGGCGCGCGGCACCAAGGCCATCAACGAGGCGCTGGCGAAGAAGGACGAGCGGCCGCGCTGGCTGGGCGACTACGGCAGCGAGCTGCGCGACCGCGCCCTGATGCTGGCCCTGCTGCGCGAGAACGGCCGCAGCGGCAAGCCGCAGGACGATCGCCTGCTGGCCCTGTCGCGCGACCTGCAGGCGCGTGGCGCCGAGCGCCACTACTGGCTCAGCACCCAGGAACAGATCGCCCTGGCGCGCCTGGGCCGGGCGCTGACGCTGGATGCGTCGAGCACCTTCTCCGGCCAGCTGGCCGTGGGCGGCGAGACCGACGAGCTCAGCGCCGATCGCCTGTTCAGCCGCGACTTCGGCATCGGCGACCTCAATGCCGGCGTGCGCTTCACCCCGACGGCGCAGGCGCCGGTGTTCGCCAGCATCGACGTGGCCGGCGTGCCGCGCACGGCGCCGGTGCCCGACGACAGCGCGATCAGCGTGCAGCGCACCTGGCACAACCCCGACGGCACGCCCTGGAAGCCGGGTCCGCTGAAGGAAGGCCAGGTGCTGGTGGCGGCCCTGCGCATCGAGGCCCGCGAGGCCATGCCCGATGCGCTGGTGGTCGACCTGCTGCCGGCCGGCCTGGAGGTCGAGAACCTCAACCTCACCGATCCGGCGCAGTGGGCCGACGTCACCGTCGGCGGCACCTCGCTGGGCGACCGCGGCGACGTCGCCGAGGTGCTGCACGAGGAATACCGCGACGACCGCTACGTGGCCGCGATCAAGCTCTACCAGGGCCAGACCACGCAGCTGTTCTACCTGGTGCGGGCGGTGACGCCGGGCACCTACGTCGTGCCGCCGCCGCAGGTCGAGGACATGTACCGGCCGGAGCTGCGTGGCGTCGGTCGCGCGGTGCCGGCGTCGGTGACCGTCGTGCAGCCCTGACATGGCGGCCGCGGCACCCCGGGGCGGTCCGCGCAGCGCGCGGATCGCCTGGCCCTGGAAGGGCCGCGGCGATGCCGCCCGGCCCGGGCGCCGGATCTTCCGCGCCCGCACGCTGCTGATCGCCGCGGGCGGGTTGTTGGCCCTGCTGTTCTGCCTGGACCGCCTGTTCCCGCCGCCGCTGCCCGCCGGAGGCGGGGGTGGCGCCGTGGTGCTGGCCGCGGACGGCACGCCGCTGCGCGCTTTCGCCGACCGGGATGGCGTGTGGCGCTACCCGGTCACGCTCGACCAGGTCTCGCCGCACTACCTCGAGGCGCTGATCACCTACGAAGACCGCTGGTTCCGTCGGCACCCGGGCGTCAATCCGTTTGCGCTGCTGCGCGCGGGCGGACAGTGGCTGGCCAACGGACGCGTCGTTTCCGGCGGCTCGACGCTCAGCATGCAGGTCGCCCGCATCCTCGACCCGCACCCGCGCACCGCCGGCGGCAAGCTGCGCCAGGGCCTGCGCGCGCTGCAGCTGGAGTGGCGCTTTACCAAGGATCAGATCCTGACGCTCTACCTCAACCACGCGCCCTTCGGCGGCACCATCGAAGGCGTGGAGGCGGCGAGCTGGGCCTACCTGGGCAAACCCGCGCGCAGCCTGTCGCGGGCCGAAGCGGCGCTGCTGGCGGTGCTGCCGCAGGCGCCGAGCCGGCTGCGCCCGGACCGGCACCCCGAGGCCGCACGCGCGGCGCGCGACAAGGTGCTGGCACGTCTGGCCGCGCGGCATGTCTGGACCGACGCCGATGTCGCCGATGCCCGCATCGAAGCGGTGGTCTCGCGCCGCCTGCAGCCGCCGATGTCCGCAGCCCTGTTGGCACAGCGGCTGCGCGCCGAGGCGCCCGACCAGGCGCGCATCACCAGCACGCTCGATGCGGGCCTGCAGCGCGTGCTCGAACAGCGCCTGGCCGCGTATTTCGCCCGCCTGCCGGAGCGCACCTCGGCCGCGCTGCTGGTGGTGGACAACGCCAGCCTCGAGGCGCGCGCCTACGTGGGCTCGCTGGAATTCGCCGACGCCGCGCGCCTGGGCCACGTGGACATGGTGCGCGCGACCCGTTCGCCGGGTTCGACGCTCAAGCCCTTCCTCTACGGCCTGGCGATCGACGACGGCCTGCTGCATTCCGAAAGCCTGCTGGTGGACGCGCCGCAGAGTTTCGGCGACTACCGGCCGGCGAATTTCGATCCGGCCTTCAACGGCCCGGTGTCGGTGGCCGAGGCGCTGCGGCTGTCGCTCAACGTGCCGGCCGTGGACGTGCTGGACCGCCTGGGGCCGGAGCGTTTCGCCGCCCGCCTGGCGCACGCCGGCCTGACCCTGCGCCTGCCGCGTGGCTCCAAACCCAACCTGTCGATCATCCTGGGCGGCACCGGCACCCGCCTGGAGGAACTGGTGGGCGCCTACGCCGCGCTCAACCGCGAGGGCCTGGCGGGCGCCGTGCGCTACCGCGCCGACGCGCCGCGCCAGGACCGCCGGCTGCTGTCGCCGGGCGCGGCCTGGATCGTGCGCGAGATCCTCGAACAGCATGGGCGCCCCGGCCAGCGCGAGGACAGCTTCGACACCAGCGGAAGGCCGCGCGTGGCCTGGAAGACCGGCACCAGCTACGGCTTCCGCGACGCCTGGGCCCTGGGCGGCACGGCGCGCTACACGGTCGGCGTCTGGGTGGGGCGGCCGGACGGCACGCCGCTGCCGGGCCAGTACGGCGCGATCACCGCGCTGCCCCTGCTGTTCGAAGTCGTCGACAGCCTGCCGCGCGGTTCCGGCGACTCACGCCGCAGCGCGCCGCCTGCCAGCGTGCGCAAGCTGGAGATCTGTTGGCCGCTGGGCCTGCCGCCGGATCCGGCGGCCCCCGCGCTCTGCCACGAAAAACGCGAGGCCCTGGCCCTGGCCGGCGTGCTGCCGCCAACCCTGCCCGAACGCGAATCGCGGCTCTGGGGCAGCGGACGCCTGGCGCTGGAGCTGGACGAAGGCACCGGACAGCGGCTCAGCGCCAGCTGCTCCCGCACGCACGCCCGCCGCCGGGTCGAAGTGGCGCGCTGGCCGGGCCTGGCCTACCCGTGGCTGCCGGCCGCCACGCGGCGCGCGAGTGCGATCCCCGCGCTGGCCCCGGACTGCGCGCCGGACGCGTTGGCGGCGATGGAGACGCTGCGCATCGACGGCCCGGGCGACGGCGCCCGGCTCGCGCGAGCCCCCGGCAGTCCGCACGCGCCGACGCTGCGGCTGCGCGCGATCGGCACCGACTCGCGCGTGCGCTGGCTGGTGAACGGGCGGCTGGCCGGCGAAAGCCGCGGCGGCCGACCCTGGACGCACGCCTTCGACGAACCCGGCGAACAGCGCATCACCGCCCTGGCCGACACCGGCGCCTGGGCCGAACTCACGCTGCGCGTGCTGCGCTGATTACGGCGCCGGCAAAAAAAGGCGGCCGAAGCCGCCTTTTCCGGTGCCATCGCGGGAGACTTCAGGCCAGGTGTTCGAGCACGTAGTCGGCCGACGAAACCTTGAACTCGCCCGGGGCTTCGACGTGCAGCTGCTTCACCACGCCGTCCTCGGCGTACAGCGCGAAACGCTTGGCGCGCAGGCCCATGCCGAAGGCGGTGGCGTCGAGCTCCAGGCCGAGGGCCTTGGTGAAGGCGCCGTTGCCGTCGGCGAGCATGTGCACGGCGGCCGGCACGTTCTGGTCCTTGGCCCAGGCGCCCATCACGAACGCGTCGTTGACCGAAAGGCAGGCGACGTCGATGCCGCGCTGGCTGAACTCGTCGAACTTCTCGACATAACCCGGCAGGTGCTTGGCCGAGCAGGTCGGGGTGAACGCGCCCGGTACCGCGAACAGCACGACCTTCTTGCCGGCGAACAGTTCGGTGGTGTCCACGGGCTGCACGCCGTCGCGCAGTTCGTTGAGGATGGCCTGGGGAATCTTGTCGCCGATCTGGATGGTCATGGCAGCTCCGGTGGAGTGGGGGAGGCGGACGGGCAGTGTACCGATCGCGCGTGACCCGCGCGTGGGCGTGAACGGGCGTTTCTGGGGTCCGGCCGACGCTTTTTCAACGCCTTGAAGCCGCGCCGGCGGGCCCTATGTTCCGGTCATGGCGGCCCCGCGCCGCTGAACCCACGGAGACCAAACCATGAGCCTGATCCGCTATTCCGCCAGCAATCCCCGCGCCCTGCAGGACGAGATCAAGCAGGTGTTCGACAAGTTCCTCAACAACGACGACACCGACGCGTCCAGCGTCGTCACCAGCCAGTGGGTGCCGCGCGTGGACATCAAGGAGGAGGGCGACCGATTCCTGATCTTCGCCGACCTGCCGGGCGTCGACCCGAACGCGATCGAGGTGCAGATGGACAAGGGTATCCTGTCGATCAAGGGCGAGCGCCGCACCGAATCGGCCGCCCAGGGCGACCGCTATTCCCGCATCGAGCGTGCGCACGGCGTGTTCTACCGCCGCTTCGCGCTGCCCGACAGCGCCAACCCGGAAGGCATCACCGCCGCCGGCAAGCACGGCGTGCTGGAGATCAGCATTCCCAAGCGTCCCGAGACCACGCCGCGCCGCATCCAGGTGCAATAAGCGGCGCGGGCCGCCACGGAAGGCGCCACGTTCCCGGCCCGTCGCTCCCTGCGCGGGGGCGGCGGGGCCGGCAGCGTACAATCCAACCCGCGGCGATCCCGCGGGTTTTCCGTTGCCAGAGGCAGACGATGCAGTTCAAGGACTACTACGAAATCCTCGGCGTGGAGCCGACGGCCGGCGAGGCGGAGATCAAGACCGCCTACCGCCGCCTGGCGCGCAAGTTCCACCCGGACGTGAGCAAGGAAAAGGGCGCCGAAGAGCGCTTCAAGGCCGTCAACGAGGCCTACGAAGTGCTGCGCGACAAGGACAAGCGCGCCGAATACGACCAGCTGCGCGCCCACGGCTACCGGCCCGGTGAAGAGTTCCGCCCGCCGCCGGGTTTCCATCCCGGGGGCTTCGGCGGCAACGGCTTCCGCTTCGAGCAGGACTTCGGCAGCGGCGGCGGCTTCAGCGACTTCTTCGAATCGCTGTTCGGCGGCGGCCGCACCGGACGCGCGCAGCCGCCGCAGGGCGACGTGCGGGCGAAGCTGGCCATCACGCTCGAGCAGGCGTACACCGGCGGCAAGCAGCGCATCAATGTCGACGGCCGCACGCTGGAAGTGAACGTGCCGGCCGGCATCGCGCCGGGCCAGGTGATCCGCCTGGCCGGGCAGGGCCGGCGCGGCGGTGGCCCGGCCTCGGACCTGCTGCTGGAGATCGACTACCGGCCGCACGGCGAGTTCGAGGTGGACGGCCGCAACGTGCTCTACACGCTGCCGCTGGCGCCATGGCAGGCCGCACTGGGCGCGACGGTGAGCGTGCCGACCCTGGGCGGCGCGGTGGAGCTGCGTGTGCCCGCGGACTCCGACACCGGCCGCAAGCTGCGCCTGCGCGGCCGCGGCCTGCCGGGGAAACCCGCGGCCGGCGACCAGATCGTCGAGATCGAGGTGCGGGCGCCGCGCGCCGACACCGAGGCGCAGAAGGAGCTGTATCGGCAAATGTCCGACGCCTTCGACTTCGACCCGCGCAAGGCCTGAGCCGCGCGCCATGAAAAAGGCCCGCTCATGGCGGGCCTCTCTCTTCCAGCGGGGGCGGGTCAGCCGCCGGCCAGCAGGCCCTGGATGACTTCGATCAGCTGGTTCTCGTTGAAGGGCTTGGTGATGTAGGCCTTGGCGCCCTGGCGCATGCCCCAGACCTTGTCGGTTTCCTGGTCCTTGGTGGTCACCAGGACGATGGGGATGTGGGCCGTCGTCGCTTCCTTCGAGATCGCGCGGGTGGCCTGGAAACCGTTGAGGTTCGGCATCACCACGTCCATCAGGATCAGGTCGGGCTTCTGCGCCTTGGCGGCTTCGACGCCGGCGGCGCCGTCTTCGGCGGTCAGGGCTTCGTGCCCCAGCTTTTCAACAATGCGCTTCATGCCCATCAGCTGGGACGGGGAATCGTCGACGATCAGGATGCGTGCCATGAATGGGCCTCCAACGGGTAGGTGATTGTATGCCGTGGCGGCCGCAAAGGTGCAAGCCGGAGTCAGAGCCGGACGACCGTTCGTCCGAAGGATCCGCCGGCCAGCATGGTCGGGAATACCCCGGAAAGGCCGTCCAGCGTGGTTTCCCGGGCGCAGATGGCGTCCAGGTGGGCCGGTTTCCAGGCGCCGGACAGGCGTTCCCAGACCTGTTCGCGCTGGCCGCGGGCGGTGCCGGCCGAGGCGATGCCGAGCAGGGAGACGCCCCGGATTATGAAGGGCATCACAGTCGTTGCGAGACCGTGCCCGCCGGCCAGGCCGCAGCTGGCGATGTTGCCGTAGGGCTGGATGACGCGGGTGAGCGCGGCCAGGGCCGGATCGCCGACGTTGTCGATGGCGCCGGCCCAGCGCGCGTTCTCCATCGGCCGTTTGGCGCTGTCGAGCGTGTCGCGCGGGAAGATCTCGCGCGCGCCCAGGCGGCGCAGGTAGTCGGCGTGTTCGGCCTTGCCGGAGATGGCGTGGGCCTCGTAGCCGGCGCGGGTCAGGATGTCGATGGCCAGGCTGCCGACGCCGCCGGTGGCGCCGGTGACCACGACCGGGCCCATGGCCGGCGTCTGCCCGTTCATCTCCATGCGCAGCAACGACAGGCCGGCGGTGAAGCCGGCGGTGCCCAGCACCATGGCCTCGCGCGTGTCCAGGCCGGCGGGCAGGGGAATGGTCCACTCGGCGGGCAGGCGCACGATTTCCGAGTAGCCGCCGTCGCGGGTCTCCGACAGGCCGCTGCCGGTGCACAGCACGGCGTCGCCTTCCTTGAAGCGCGGGTCGGTGCTTGCGATGACCCGGCCGGCGACGTCGATGCCGCCCACCAGCGGGAAACGCCGCAGGATCTTGCCGGTGCCGGTGCCGGCCAGCGCGTCCTTGTAGTTGACGCTCGACCATTCGGCCTTGATCACCACTTCGCCCGGGCTCAGGTCATCGAGCGAGACCGATTCGATCCCGGCGCGATGGCCGCCGTCGTCGTGGATGCGGAAGGCGCGGAAGCTGGCGGGAACGGTCATGCGCGGGTCCTCTGGCGGGTCCTGAAACGACACGAGGCGCCCGGGGGCGCCTCGTGCCTGCGGGCAAGGCGGATCAGTTGGCCTTGTGGATGGCGCGCTTGTCCACGGCCATCGCGGCGTCGTGGATGGCTTCCGACAGGGTCGGATGGGCGTGGCAGATGCGTGCCAGGTCCTCGGCCGAACCGTGGAACTCCATCGCCAGCACGCCTTCGTGCACCAGCTCGGAGACACCGACGCCAACCAGGTGCATGCCCAGGATGCGGTCGGTTTCCTCGTGCGCGATCACCTTCACGAAGCCGGCGGGCTCGCCCATCGCCACCGCGCGTGCGATCGCGGCGAACGGGAAGCTGCCGGTCTTGTACGGGGTGCCTTCGGCCTTGAGCTGCTGCTCGGTCTTGCCGACCCAGGCGATTTCCGGCTCGGTATAGATGACCCAGGGCACGGTGTCGAGGTTGACGTGGCCCGGCAGGCCGGCGATGAGCTCGGCCACGGCGATGCCTTCCTCGAAGCCCTTGTGCGCCAGCATCGGGCCGCGCACGCAGTCGCCGACCGCCCACACGCCCTCGACGCCGGTGAAGCAGTGTTCGTCCACTTCGACCATGCCGCGGGCATCGAGCTTCACGCCCGTGCCTTCGGCCAGCAGGCCCTTGGTCGCCGCGCGGCGGCCGACCGATACCAGCAGCTTGTCGACGACCAGTTCAACGTCGGCCTTGCCGTCGTTGTAGGTCAGGTGCACGCCGTCCTTCTTCACTTCGGCCTTGCTGACCTTGGCGCCGAGGCGGATGTCCAGGCCCTGCTTCTTGAATTCCTTCAGCGCGGTCTTGGCCACTTCGGCGTCCGCGGCGGCCAGGAAGTCCGGCAGCGCCTCGAGGATGGTGACCTCGGCGCCCAGGCGCTTCCACACGCTGCCGAGTTCCAGGCCGATCACGCCGGCGCCGATCACGCCCAGGCGCTTGGGCACTTCGGTGAAGTCGAGCGCGCCGACGTTGTCGACGATGTTCTTCTGGTCGAACTTCGCGAACGGCAGTTCGATCGAATCCGAACCCGCGGCGATCACGACGTGCTTGCCCTGCAGCTCGACCTCGCTGCCGTCGTGCTGCTTCACCTTGACCACCTTGCCCGGGTGCAGGGTGCCGAAGCCGTAGTAGGGCGTGATCTTGTTCGCCTTGAACAGCATGGCGATGCCGCCGGTGAACTGCTTGACGATCTTGTCCTTGCGGCCAACCATCGTCGCGACGTCGATCTTGGCGTCCTTGGCGGTGATGCCGTGCTCGCCGAACAGGTGCTGGAGGTTGTGGAACTGGCGCGAGCTGTCGAGCAGCGCCTTCGAGGGCACGCAGCCCACGCGCAGGCAGGTGCCGCCCAGCGCCGGCTTGCCGTCCTTGCCCAGGGCCGCGTCGATGCAGGCGGTCTTGAGGCCCAGCTGCGCGGCGCGGATGGCGGCGTGGTAACCGGCCGGGCCGGCGCCGATGACGATGACGTCGAATTGCTCAGACATGGCGGAGTCCTTCCTTACAGGCCAAGCAGCATGCGGTGCGGGTTTTCCAGCTGGTTCTTGATGTCCACCAGGAACAGCACCGCGTCCTTGCCGTCGATGATGCGGTGGTCGTAGCTGAGCGCGATGTACATCATCGGCGCGATCACGACCTGGCCGTTTTCGGCGATCGGGCGCTCCTTGATGGCGTGCATGCCCAGGATGGCCGACTGCGGCGGGTTGACGATCGGCGTGGACATCAGCGAACCGAAGGTGCCGCCGTTGGTGATGGTGAAGGTGCCGCCCTGCAGGTCCTCGAGCTTGAGGCCGCCCTCGCGGGCCGCCTTGGCGTAACCGGCGATGGCGCCCTCGACGTCGGCGAAGCTCATGTTCTCGACGTTGCGCAGCACCGGCGTCACCAGGCCCTTGTCGGTGGCGACCGCGATCGAGATGTCGGCGTAGCCGTGGTAGATCACGTCGGTGCCGTCGACCGAGGAGTTGACGATCGGGTGCTTCTGCAGCGCATTGGCCGCGGCCTTGGCGAAGAAGCTCATGAAGCCGAGCTTGATGCCGTGGGACTTCTCGAAGCCCTCGCCGAGCTCCTTGCGCATGGCCATCACCTTCGACAGGTTGACCTCGTTGAACGAGGTCAGCATGGCGATGGAGTTCTTGGACTGCATCATGCGCTCGGCGATGCGCTGGCGGATGCGGGTCATCGGTACGCGCTGCTCGGGGCGGGCGCCGCCGCCGACCTTGATGTGGTTGACCACGTCTTCCTTGGTCACGCGACCGCCGCGGCCGGTGCCGGCGACATCGGCCGGGTTGACGTCGTTGCGGGCCGCGTGGGCCGCGGCGCCCGGGGGCAGTTCGCTGCCGCCGGTCTTCGCGGCGGGCGCCGGAGCGGCGGCCTTGGCGGGGGCGGCCGCCGGAGCCGCGGCAGGCGCCGCAGCGGCCGGGGCCGGCGCGGCGGCGACCGCACCTTCCTCGATGATCGCGACGACCTGCTGGCTGGTGACGGTGTCGCCTTCCTTGAACTTGATTTCCTTGATCACGCCGTCGACCGGCGAGGGCACTTCCAGCACCACCTTGTCGGTTTCGAGGTCGAGCAGATTCTCGTCGCGGCGCACGCTGTCGCCGGCCTTCTTGTGCCAGGTGGCGATGGTGGCGTCGGAAACGGATTCCGGGAGGACCGGGACTTTGACTTCGATGCTCATGGACGAGGTCCTGTGGCTTGGTATGGGGTTATTCGGCGGTGTGGGTGTTGGGCGCGTTGACGAGGGCATCCTCGATCAGCTTCGCCTGTTCGACGTTGTGCGTGCTCAGGTGGCCGGCGGCCGGAGCGGCCGAGCGCGCGCGCCCGGCGTAGCTCAGCGACTGGCCCTTGCCCAGGCAGAAGTCCAGATGGTGGCGGATCTGGTACCAGGCGCCCTGGTTCATCGGCTCTTCTTGGCACCACACCACTTCCTTGGCACCGGCGAAACGCTTGAGCTCGGCGGCCAGTTCGGGGCGCGGGAACGGGTAGAGCTGCTCGACGCGCACGATGGCGACGTCGGTGATCTTCTTCGCCTCGGCCGCTTCGACCAGGTCGTAATAGACCTTGCCGCCGCAGACGACGACGCGCTTGGCCTTCTTGGCGTCCTTGGCGGTGCTGTCCGGGATCAGGTTCTGGAAGTGGCCCTTGGCCAGGTCGTCCAGGCTCGAGACCGAGAGCTTGTGGCGCAGCATCGACTTGGGCGTCATCACCACCAGCGGCTTGCGGATGGCGCGCTGCATCTGCCTGCGCAGCATGTGGAACATCTGGGCCGGGCTGGTCGGCGTGCAGACCTGGATGTTGTCGAGCGCGCACAGCTGCAGGAAACGCTCCAGGCGCGCCGAACTGTGTTCCGGGCCCTGGCCTTCGTAGCCGTGCGGCAGGAACAGCACCAGGCCGCACAGGCGGTCCCACTTGGATTCGCCGGAGGTGATGAACTGGTCGATGACGACCTGGGCGCCGTTGGCGAAGTCGCCGAACTGGCCTTCCCAGATGTTGAGCGTGGTCGGCTCGGCGGTGGAATAGCCGTATTCGAAGGCCATCACCGCTTCCTCGCTCAGCAGCGAGTCGATCACCATCACGTGCTCGGGGTTGGCGGCCAGGCCGCGCAGCGGCAGGTAGGCCTCGCCGGTGACCTGGTCGTGCAGCACCGCGTGGCGGTGGAAGAAGGTGCCGCGGCCGGCGTCCTGGCCGACCACGCGCAGCTTGTAGCCTTCGGCCAGCAGGCTGGCGTAGGCCAGGTTCTCGGCGAAGCCCCAGTCCATCGGAATCTCGCCGGCGAGCATCTTGCGGCGGTCCTCGTAGATCTTGGCCACGCGCGGATGCAGCTTCAGGGTCTCGGGCAGGGTGTTGATGCGTGCGGCCAGGGCATCGATGGTGGCGCGCTTGAGGCCGGTGTCCACGGCGTCCGACAGCTTGCCCTTGAGCCACGGCGACCAGTCGACTGCGAACGGATCCGGACCGACCTTGGCCAGTTCGGTGGTGACCTCGCCCTTGTCGAGCTTGTCGCGGTAGGTGTCGACCAGGGCCTTGGCGCCGGCGGCGTCGAGCACGCCCTCGGCGGCCAGCTGCTCGGCGTAAAGCTCGCGGGTGGTCTTGCGGGCGCGGATGTTCTGGTACATCAGCGGCTGCGTGGCCGCCGGCTCGTCGGCTTCGTTGTGGCCGTGGCGGCGGTAGCAGACCAGGTCGATCACCACGTCGCGGCGGAATTCCTTGCGGAAATCGAAGGCCAGCTGGGCGCAGAAGGCCACGGCCTCGGGGTCGTCGCCGTTCACATGCAGCACCGGTGCGCCGATGATCTTGGCCGGGTCGGTGCAGTAGAAGGTCGAGCGCGCGTCGTCCTGGCGGCTGATGGTGAAGCCGACCTGGTTGTTGATGACCACGTGCACGGTGCCGCCGACCGCGAAACCGCGGGCCTGCGACATCTGGAACAGCTCCATGATCACGCCCTGGCCGGCGAAGGCCGCGTCGCCGTGGATCAGGATCGGCAGCACCTGCTGGCGCTTGGCGTCCTCGCGGCGCATCTGGCGCGCGCGCACCGAGCCGGCGACCACGGGGTCGACGATTTCAAGGTGCGAGGGATTGAAGGCCAGGGCCAGGTGCACGGGGCCGCCGGGGGTGGCGACGTCGGCGGAGAAGCCCATGTGGTACTTCACGTCGCCGGAGTGTTCGGGGGTGTCGGGGTGGTCGTACTTGCCCTCGAACTCGTTGAAGAGCTTGAGCGGCGGCTTGCCCAGCGTGTTCACCAGCACATTGAGGCGGCCGCGGTGGGCCATGCCGATCACCACGTCCTTGATGCCGTCGCTGCCGCCGCGGCGGATCAGCGTGTCCATCAGCGGGATCAGCGAATCGCCGCCTTCCAGCGAGAAGCGCTTCTGTCCGACGTACTTGGTGTGCAGGTAGCGCTCCAGGCCCTCGGCGGCGGTGACGCGCTCGAGCAGGCGCTTCTTGGCGTCGGCGCCGAAGCCGTACTTGCCGGCAGCGCCTTCGAGCCTCTGCTGCATCCAGCGGCGCTGGTTGGCGTCGGAGATGTGCATGAACTCGGCGCCGATGCTGCCCGAGTAGGACGCCCGCAGGCGGGCCAGCAGGTCGCGCAGCTTGAACTTCTTTTCCGGGTACCAGGTGTCGACGCTGAACTCCTGGTCCAGGTCGGCGTCGCTCAGGCCGTGGAAGGCCAGGTCGAGGTCCGGCGCGTCCTGCTTGGCCATCATGCCCAGCGGGTCGAGCTTCGCGCCCAGGTGGCCGCGGGAGCGGTAAGCGGTGATCAGCTTGCCGACGGCCGCCTGCTTGCGGGCGGTTTCGTCGTCCAGGGTGCCGGCCGGGGCGCCGGCGCGGGCGGCGGCCTGGACCCGGGCCATCACGGCCGAGTGGGGCACATCGCCGGCCTCGCGGCCCTTGAAGCCGTCGAAGTAGGTTTTCCAGGTCGCGGGAACGCTGTCGGGATCGACCAGGTACTGCTCGTACAGGTCTTCGATAAAGGCGGCGTTGCCGCCGGCAAGCTGAGAGGTCTGCTTGAACTGCTTGATCAGACTATCCACGACCCTGGCCTGGCCCGCCGAAGGGCGGGTAAGTGATTGATGGAATGGGATGTCGCATGCCGACGCCGGGCGGCGACAAGGCCCGCGATTATAGCCGGCACGCACCGGCTTTAGAACCCGAGATGAGGTCCGGAACGGGCATTTGCGCCCCCTGCTTTGGTCGCATCCGCCGCGCCGGTGCGTCGCGGTTCAGGCCGGCGGTGGGCTCAGATGCCCAGCACCCGCAGCTCGGTGCAGGGCCGGGAACGCTCCCAGACGCGGCCGAAGTGTTCGGCCAGCTGGCGCGCGCGCGCCGGCTGCGCCGGGCTCCAGTCGCCCTCGAAGCGGCTGCCGAGCAGGCGGAACAGGTAGCCGTCGCGGTCGTTGGCCAGGAAAGCCGAGGGATACTGCTGGTCCACCGGGTCGGTGGGCGTGCGGAACTGGAACACCGTGCTCATGCGCTGGGCCAGGCCGAGCAGGGGATGGCCGCTGCCCAGCAGGGTGGCCGGTTCCTGCACCAGCACCTGGACCACGCCGCCGCGGCCGGCGATGGCGTACTGCTTGAACGCCTCGAGCACGGCAGGCTGGGCGTACAGCGCGGGCTCCAGGTCGCGACTGTAGAGCCAGAGTTCGCGGCGCGCGCCCTGGACCAGGGCCAGCGTCGCCTCGGTGGCGGCCGCCAGGCCATCGAACTCGCGGGCCGGCACCGAAGGGCCGCGCGGCGCAGCGGCCGGCCGTTCCGGGCGGGTCAGGGGCTCGAGCGCGCGGCGCATGGCCTGGTGCTCGATGCCGGCTTCCATGAAACGCTCGCCGTAGGGCTCGAAGCCATGGCGGGCGTAAAAACGTTCGGCGCTGACCTGGGCATTGAGCCGGACCTCGGTCCAGCCCTGGGCGCGGGCCTGGTCCATCAGCGCGACCAGCATGGCGTCGCCGACGCCCTTGCCGCGCCATTCCGGCAGCACGGCCATTCGGCCGATCTTGCGCTCGGGGGTCAGTCGGCCGGTGCCGATCGGGCGGTGGTGGTTGTCGCGGGCCAGCACATGGCGACAGCGCGGATCGAGTTCGTCCCACTCGTCCTCGATCGGCACCTTCTGTTCGAGCACGAAGACGGTCTCGCGCACCAGGCGCAGGTCCTGGAAGTCGGCCTGGTAGTCGGCGGGTTCGACGCGGAAGTCGCTTTCGATCATGGGTCAGCGGCGGCGCGGTGGTTTTTCCACATGATAGTGGCCCTGCGCGAGCAGGGATTCCAGCGCCGCGCGGCCGTCGGCGTCGAGCGCGGCCAGCGTGCCCTGGTCGATGACGTCGGCGCCGGCCAGCAGGCGCGCCGAAGCCACGCCCATGGCATAGGCCAGGCCGTTGGCGTGCAGGCGGGCGCGCCGCCCCTCGCGCGCCCAGGCATGCCGGGCGTGCGGATGGCGGTGCAGGCGGCCGCCACGGGCCAGGGTCTCGGCCACCGCCGCCAGGCTGGGAGCGCGTGCCGGCCGGGCGAGTTCGCCGGCCGCGCGGTACTGGGTGATGAAGCGGCCGAACCAGCGGCGCAGGGTGGCCTCGTCCAGCGACTGCAGGTCGGCCAGCGCGGCGCGCACGCGCGCGAACGCGGCGTCATCGATCTCGGCGGGATCGGCGGGCAGGGCCAGGTCCGGATCGGCGTAGCGCGACTCCTCCGCCGTGCCCGCAGCCAGCTCTTCGACGAAGTCCAGCATCAGCTCCGAACGCGAAGGCGCGCGCATGCCGACCGAGAACGTGAGGCAGGCGTCCTCGGCCACGCCGTGGTGCGGCACGCCCGGCGGCAGGTAGAGCATGTCGCCCGGCGCCAGCACCCAGTCGTGGTCCGGGTTGAACTCGCGCAGCAGCTTGAGCTCGACGTCGGGCCGGAAATCCCGGGGCGCGCCGGGGTCGGTATCGATCTGCCAGCGGCGGTGGCCGTGGGCCTGCAGCAGGAAGACGTCGTACTGGTCCACGTGCGCGCCGACCGAACCGCCCGGCGCCGCGAAGCTGACCATGATGTCGTCCAGCCGCCAGGACGGCAGGAAGCGGAAAGCGCCAAGGAGGGCGCGCACGTCCATGTCCCACTTGTCGACATCCTGGACCAGCAGGGTCCAGTCGGTCTTCGGCAGTTTCGGGAAGGATTCCTCGGCGAAGGGGCCGTTGCGCAGCTCCCAGCGGTCGCGCCTGCGGTCGTGCAGCACGATGCGGGCGAGCGCGGCCTCCTCGCAGGCCAGGCCGGCCAGGTCCTCGGGCGTGATCGGCGACACGAAGCCGGGGAAGGCGTTGCGGACCAGCAGCGGGCGCTTCTGCCAGTAGTCGCGCAGGAATTTCTCCGGCGCCATGCCCAGCGGCGGCAGGCCGGCGCCGTCGATCTCGATCGGAAGCCGGGCCATGGCGGGCTCAGACCTCGCGGGCGAGGCGTTCGGCCAGGCCGGTGTAGCTGGCGGGCGTCATCGCGAGCAGGCGCTGCCTGGCCGCGGCCGGCAGCTCCAGGCCTTCGATGAAGGCGCGCATGGACTCGGCCGTGATGCCCTGGCCGCGGGTGAGCGCCTTGAGCTGTTCGTAGGGATTGGGCAGGCCGTGGCGGCGCATCACGGTCTGCACCGGCTCGGCCAGCACTTCCCAGGCGGCGTCGAGGTCGGCGGCCAGGCGCTCGGGGTTGGCGCTGAGCTTGCCCAGGCCGCGCTGCAGCGCGTCGAGCGCGATGATCGAATGGCCGAAGGCGGTGCCGAGCGCGCGCAGCACGGTGGAGTCGGTGAGGTCGCGCTGCCAGCGGCTGATCGGCAGCTTCTCGCTGAAGTGGCCGAGCAGGGCGTTGGCCAGGCCGAAGTTGCCCTCGGCGTTCTCGAAGTCGATCGGATTGACCTTGTGCGGCATGGTCGAGCTGCCGACTTCGCCGGCCTTCACCGCCTGCTTGAAGTAGCCCAGGGAAATATAGCCCCAGACGTCGCGGCACAGGTCCACGAGCACGGTGTTGATGCGGCGCTGGGCGTCGCAGAGCTCGGCGATGCCGTCATGCGGCTCGATCTGGGTGGTGTAGGGGTTGAAGTCCAGGCCCAGCGATTCGACGAAACGCTGCGCCAGCGCCGGCCAGTCCACGTCCGGGTAGGCGACGACGTGGGCGTTGTAGTTGCCGACGGCGCCGTTGATCTTGCCGGGGAACTCGATGCCGTGCATCACCGCCACCTGGCGCTGCAGGCGCGCGACCACGTTGGCGATTTCCTTGCCCACCGTGGTCGGCGAGGCGGTCTGGCCGTGGGTGCGCGACAGCATCGGCAGGGCGGCGTGTTCGTGCGCCATCGCCTGCAGCTTGTCCACCACGGCCTGCGTCCTGGGCGCCACGACGGTGGTGTAGGCCTCGTGCAGCATCAGCGCGTAGCTGAGGTTGTTGATGTCCTCGCTCGTACAGGCGAAATGCACGAACTCCAGCGCCGGGCCGAGCTCGGCGTCGTCCTTCAGGCGCTCCTTGATGAAGTATTCGACCGCCTTGACGTCGTGGTTGGTGGTGCGCTCGATCTCCTTGACCCGGGCGGCGTCGGCGACCGAAAAGCCGTCGACGAGGGCGCGCAGGCGGTCGATGGCGGGGCCGGAGAAGGGCGGCAGCTCGACGACGTGCGATTCGCTGGCCAAGGCCAGCAGCCACTCGACTTCGACCCGCACCCGGGCCCGGATCAGGCCGTACTCCGAAAAGATCGGCCGCAGGGCCTCGGCCTTGGCGGCATAGCGGCCGTCGAGCGGGGAGAGGGCGGTGAGAGTGTGGTCGGACATCGGCGGGCTCGGGCGGAGGCAAGGCCGCCATTCTACAGCGCGGGGTCGGATGAACTTAACGTTTCAAACGTTAAGTTCATCCGACCCCGCACTTTGCGCTCCGCCTTGTCGCGTTATGCTCGGGGCCTCTTGAAAGGAGCGCCGCCATGGCCCATCGGACCCGCCTCGAACACGACAGCCTGGGCGAGCTGCAGGTTCCGGCCGAGGCCCTTTATGGCGCCCAGACCCAGCGCGCGGTGCAGAACTTCCCGATCTCCGGCCTGCCCATGCCGCGCGACTTCATCCGCGCCCTGGGCCTGGTCAAGGCGGCCGCCGCCGAGGTCAACGCCGGCCTGGGCCACTTGCCGAAAGGCGCGGCCGCGGCCATCCGTTCCGCGGCGCTGCAGGTGGCGGCCGGCGACCTGGACGGCCAGTTCCCGGTGGATGTGTTCCAGACCGGCTCGGGCACCTCGAGCAACATGAATGCCAACGAGGTGATCGCCAGCCTGGCCTCGCGCGGGCAGAAGAAGCCGGTGCACGCCAACGACCAGGTCAACATGGGCCAGAGCTCCAACGACGTGGTCCCCACCGCGATCCAGGTCGCCGCGGTGCTGGCCTGCCGGGAGCGCCTGCTGCCGGCGCTCAAACACCTGCGCGCCACCATCGACAAGCGGGCCCGGGGCCTGGGCAAGGTGGTCAAGACCGGCCGCACCCACCTGATGGACGCCATGCCGCTGACGCTGGCGCAGGAGCTCGGCGCGTGGTCGGCGCAGCTCGCCAGCGGCACCGAGCGTATCCAGGACAGCCTCAAGCGCATGCAGCGCCTGCCGATCGGTGGTACCGCGGTCGGCACCGGCATCAATGCCGATCCGCGCTTCGGCAAGCGGGTGGCGGCGGCGCTGTCGCGGCTGTCGGGCGCGCGCTTCGTGCAGGCCGACAACCTGTTCGAGGGCATCGCCTCGCAGGATGCGGCGGTGGAACTCTCGGGCCAGCTCAACGTGCTGGCCGTCGCCCTGATGAAGATCGGCAACGACCTGCGCTGGATGAACTCCGGGCCGCTGGCGGGGCTGGGCGAGATCGAGCTGCCGGCCCTGCAGCCGGGCAGCTCGATCATGCCCGGCAAGGTCAACCCGGTGATCCCGGAAGCCGCGTGCATGGTCTGCGCCCAGGTGATGGGCAACCACACGACGGTGACGGTGGCAGGCGCCAGCGGCAATTTCCAGCTCAACGTGATGCTGCCGGTGATCGCGCACAACCTGCTGCAGTCGATCGGGCTGCTGGCCAACGTGTCGCGCCTGCTGGCCAACACGGCGATCGCGGGTTTCGCCGTGCGCGGCGACCGACTGGAACAGGCGCTGGGCCGCAACCCGATCCTGGTCACCGCACTCAATCCGGTGATCGGCTACGAGAAGGCGGCGGCGATCGCCAAGCGCGCTTACCGCGAGGGTCGGCCGGTGCTCGACGTGGCCCGTGAAGCCACGGGCCTGCCCGAGAAAAAACTGCGCGAACTGCTGGATCCGGCCGCCCTGGCCAAGGGCGGCATCCACGGCAAGCCGGGCGGCGGCGCCGGCTGACCCGGCTCAGTCGTCGGCGGGCAGCTGGGTGCGGCCGCCGATGCGGCTGGGGGACACGTCGCCGCTGCCGACCTCGACGACGCGCAGGTCGCCGGTGACTTCGTCGACGTCGGCGTCGCCGGAGCCGATCGAGGCGATTTCGACGTTTCCGCCGACCCGGCGCAGGTCCACGTCGCCCGAACCGATGTCGTGGACCATCACGTTGCCGCGCACTCCGGCGACTTCCAGGTCGCCCGAGCCGACCGAGGAGACCCGCAGTTCGCCGACGTCAGCGGCGATCACGTCGCCCGAGCCGACTTCGACCTCGAACAGGCCGGCGATGCCGCGCACGTCCAGGTCGCCGGAGCCGACATCGGCCCGCAGCGTCCGCAGGTTCGATACCTCGGCGTCGCCGGACCCGACCTTCACTTCGTAGGCCAGGTCGGCTGGAAGCTGGGCGTCGATGTCCAGATAGGCGTACTTGGGAATGTTCCAGCCGATCGAATAGCCCTCGCGGCGCGCGACGATGACCAGCCGATCGCCGTCCCGGCGCTGCTCCAGCGTGAGCTGGCCGAACAGTTCCGGCGAGGACGCGCAGGCCCGCGCACCGAAACGCGCGCCGGTGGGGCCGGACGGGGCCAGGCGCAGGTTGCCGGCGCCGATCTCGATGCGCACGGCGCGCACGCCGGCGAGGTCGAGCTCGAGCGAACGATCCTGGCTGTGTTCGCAGTCCGAGGCCCAGGCCAGGCCCGGGCTGAGCAGGGCGAGCAGGAGCAGCTTCTTCATGACTTGGCGACCTCGGCGTGGCAGTCGTCGAATTCCTTGCGGTCCATGGTTGCGTAAGGCGCGAATTCCGGTACGGCGGCGGCGAGGTCCTGCTGGGCTGCGTGCAGGGCCGGCAGGTGTTCGCAGAGCGCCTTGGCGCCGGCGCGAACGGCCGCCGCGTCGGCTTCGATGCGTGCCTCCGCGTCCCGGTCCTCGCCGTTGACCATGGCGCGGGCGGCTTCGGCCATGGCCTTGCTGGCCAGCTTGGCGCCCTCGATGCCCACCCGGGCGCCGGTTTCCGCGACCCGGGCCAGCTGGCGACGGTAGGCCAGGGCCAGTTCGCGCTGCTTGGGATCCAGGACCAGCGTCTTGCCGTCGATGACCAGGTCGCCCTGGGGCGTGAGTTCGGCCTCGGGCAGATCGGAATGGCCCCGGCCGAGGCTGATGTTCTCGGTGGCCATTTCTTCACGGATTTCGTTGACCGCGCGGTCAGCGATGCGGTTGAAGCCATCCTGCGATTCCGCCGGTGTCTCGCGGCCGCAGGCGGCTAGGACGGCCGTGGCAAGCAGGGCGAAGGCGGCGGTCTGGAGCGTTCGGTTCATAGGGACGGTTCCTCGGTTGCGAAACGCCACTTGCTGGAACGGCAGCGGGAGGCGCGCAGGCCTCCCGCTGCACTCATGTCAACCTTCGTCGCGGGAGCGGCGGAAGTAGACGGCGGCGAAGATCATCGCCACGCCGGCCGCCGCACCGACCCAGAGGTCGATCGTGGCGAAGGCGCCCCAGGTGTTCTGGGCCGAGAACAGGGCCACGATGTCCTGCGGGCCGTCCGGGTTGAAGTTCGCCATCGCCGGGTCGTTGGCGCCGCGGTAGATCATGTCCATGCCCGGCACGGTGCCGGTCAGCAGGCGGCCGACCACGTGGGCCCAGTACCACTCGGCCTTCAGGCCGAACATTTCCATCACGTCGAACCAGCTGACCAGCACGCCGGAGAACAGCGGCACCAGCAGCGCCCACAGGAAGGGCTTGGTGCGCGCCCAGGCCGAGACCAGCAGCAGCCAACCGACGGTGGGCAGAGCCCAGAGCGCATAGACGGGCAGTGCGGCGACCAGGCTGAAGGCGACGTTGAGCGGGCTGGCCGGCCCCCAGATCAGCTCGAACGGGTTGCCGCCGTAGATGCCGGCATAGGCGCTCAGGATCACCAGGAAGCCGAAGGCGGTGCCGATGGCGGCGACGGTGGCGATCACCGGGGCGACCACGAGGGCGCTGGCGAGTTTGGACAGCACGGTCTGGCCATCGGACAGCGGCAGCGACTTCCAGAACAGGATGCTGCGGTCCTTGCGGTCGTCGTACAGCGCGCCGAGGCAGTAGAAGAACACCACGAACGCCAGCACGATGAAGGGCCAGGAGCCCGCGGCCAGCGTACCCAGGTCGAGGCCGCCGCCCAGTTCCGCCATTTCCTTCGGCGACAGCGTCTTGGTGAGCTGGGACAGCTCGACGCCGTTCATCTGGATGCCGTCGCTGTTCTCGACCGAGCGGCGGACGCTTTCACCGGCGATGATCGCCATGATGCTCAGCAGCAGGAAGATGGCGCCGGTCACCAGCGGGGCCCAGAAGAAGCCGCCGCGATGTTCCCAGTATTCGCGCTTGAGCAGCCAGTTGAAGGTGTTCATGCGTAGGTTCCTTTCATGGTGGCGACGAACAGGTCGGCGATGCCGGGGTTGCGCACCTCACCGTACTCGGCGAGCTGCTGCCGGGGGATGCCGTCGAACAGCATCACGGCCTTGCCGAACACCGAGCGCTCGTCTATCGGCTTGAGGGCGCGGGCGGCCTCTGCCTTGTCGGCCGGGACCATCACTTCGTGGAAGCGCTCCCCGACGTCATCCATGCTGGCGGAAAGCACGATCTTGCCTTCGCGGATGAACATCAGGTCGGTGAGGATGTGTTCGATCTCTTCCACCTGGTGCGTGGTGACGACAATCGTCTTCTGCTCGTCGAAATAGTCCTCCAGCAGGTTCTGGTAGAACTGCTTGCGGTAGAGGATGTCCAGGCCCAGGGTCGGCTCGTCCAGCACCAGCAGCTTGGCGTCGATCGCCATCACCAGCGCCAGGTGCAGCTGCACGATCATGCCCTTGGACATCTCCTTGACCTTCATTCCCGGCGTCAGCTTGGTGTGCGCCAGGTAGGCCTCGGCCTTCTTGCGGTCGAAGCGCGGGTGCACGCCGGCCACGAAGTCCACCGCGTCCTTCACCTTCAGCCAGCGCGGCAGCACGGCCACGTCGGCGATGAAGCACACGTCCTGCATCAGCTCGTCGCGCTGGCCGCGCGGGTCCTTGCCGAGCACCTTGAGCTCGCCCTCGAAGGGCACCAGGCCCAGGGCCGCCTTCAGGGTGGTGGTCTTGCCCGAGCCGTTCGGGCCGATCAGGCCGACGATCCGGCCGGCCGGGATCTCGAAGCTGATGTTGTCGACCGCGGCCTTGCCCTTGTACGACTTGCGGAGGTTCTTGGCGGAGATCACGGCGCTCATCGCTTGCTCTCCTTGTCGGCGCTGTTCATCAGCTTCTCGATGTCCAAGCCCAGGCGCTGGATGCGCTCCACGACCAGCGGCCACTCTTCCTTCAGGAAGCGGTCGCGCTCGGATGCCAGCAGCTTTTCACGGGCCCCTTCAGTGACGTACATGCCAAGTCCCCTTCGTTTTTCCACGAGTTCTTCGTCTGCCAGCTCCTGGTAGGCGCGGGAGACAGTGATCGGATTGAGCTGGTACTCGGCGGCGATCTGGCGCACCGAGGGCAGGGCCTCGCCGGGCTGCAGGACGCCGTCGAGCATCATCGCCACGACCTTGTCCTTGAGCTGCCGGTAGATGGGCGCGCTGTCGTTCCAGGCGATATTCATCTCAGGACTCCTGGCGCGGCGTCAGGGCCGCGAAAGAAACGTAGGGCATCGCCAGGTGCCGCTTCAGGGCGCCGCGGCGGACCGTGCGGACCGAGGCCGGGATTTCGGCCTCGATGACCGACTGGGCGCTGGCCTGGATCAGCGACGCCGGCGAGGCGCCGAGGTCGGCGGAGGCGCGGGGCGGTTCGCCCAGCCCGAAGCCGGCCAGAACGAAGCCCAGTGCCACGGCCAGTCCGATCAGGTTGATCTTGAATTTGGGGTACATACCGCCTCCCGTCTTGGTGAGGTAACGATCAGGTGTTGTAGGTAACTATAACACTAGATTTCGCCCTGTCAACACCCCGTGCACACTTTCGGGGCCAAACTGATGGCATAGACCGGCGTGGGCCGGGGGAGGGCGTCAAATGAAGTCTTGGGCAACCCTGGTGCTGACCGGCCTGCTGGCCGCAACCCCCGTCCTGGCCGGGGATTCCCTGCTGGATCGGGATTTCCGCCGGCTGGCGGGCAAGGAAACCGTGAACCTGCAGGCGACCTATGGCGGCCAGGTGCTGCTGGTGGTCAATACCGCCAGCAAATGCGGCTTCACGCCCCAGTACGAGGGGCTCGAGGCCATGCATGCCAAGTACAAGGATCGCGGTTTCGCCGTGCTCGGCTTTCCGTCCAACGATTTCATGGGCCAGGAGCCGGGCAGCGAAGAGCAGATCCAGGAGTTCTGCACGCTCACCTATGGCGTGAAGTTCCCCATGTTCGAGAAGGTGCAGGTGCGCGGCGGCGAAGCCACGCCCTTTTACGCGGACCTGGCCAAGGCCACGGGCGAAGCGCCGGGCTGGAACTTCCACAAGTACCTGATCGACCGCAACGGCGACGTCGTGGCCAGCTTCGGCAGCCGCACGACGCCTGATGATCCGAAGCTGGTGGCGGAGATCGAGAAGCTGCTGGCCGCGCCCGCGCCCGCGAAGCCTGCCGGCAAGTCCTGAGGCCGGTTGGCGGCACCGTCTCCAGTGGGCGGCGGTGAGCGGTGGGCAAAAGGCGCGAGGTACAGCTTCGCCCGTGGCTCCCACCCGGGGCCCCGCCTGAACCGCTACAACGGCCACGATTGCCGTAGCGGCTGCGCGCCGCGACAATAGCCGCCGACGTGCCGACCCGGCCCGCCCTTTCAGGAGTGCTTCTGCAATGAATTCCGCCCTGCGATTCGCCGCGCCGCTGGTCCTGGCCAGCCTGGTGCTCTCCCTCAGTGCCTGCAACAAGTCCGAGAACAAGGACGAGGGCGAGGCCGGGACCGAGACCGCCGCTGCGGCCACGACCGACGAGGCCGCCAAGACCGAACCGGGCGCGCCCGCCGTCGCCGGCATCGAGGGCCTGGAGACCGAGAAGAAGCAGGTCAGCTACATGATCGGCCTGGACATGGCCAAGTCGCTGGCGCCGATCAAGGACGACCTGGATGTGGAGGTGATCGCCGAGGCCATGGCCGCGTCCTTCGCCGGTGAAACTCCGAAGCTGACCGACGAGCAGTCGCTCAAGATCCAGGAAGCCTTCACCGCCAAGCTGCAGGCCAAGCAGGCCGCCGAACAGGCCGCCAAGGCGGCCAAGGGCAAGGAAGAGGGCGCGGCGTTCCTGGTCGCCAACAAGGACAAGCCGGGCGTCAAGACCACCGAGAGCGGCCTGCAGTACCGCGTGGAGCGCGCCGGCAACGGCCCGCAGCCCGCCGCCACTGACGTCGTGCGCGTCCACTACAAGGGCACCCTGCTCGACGGCACCGTGTTCGACAGCTCCTACGAGCGCGGCCAGCCGGCCGAGTTCGGCCTCAACCAGGTCATCCCGGGCTGGTCCGAGGGCGTCGCCCTGATGCCGGTCGGCAGCAAGTACACCTTCTGGATCCCGTCCGAACTCGGCTACGGCGAGAACGGCGGCGGCCCGATCCCGCCGAACTCGATGCTGACCTTCGAAGTCGAGCTGATCGAGATCGTCAAGTAATCGTGCCAACATCGGCCGGCGCCGGGAGGCTTCCCGGCGCCGGTTTGTTTTCGGGGGCAGGATGCCCCGGGTTCGCGGGGTAGACGCATGAAAGTCACCGTATTCGGAACCGGTTATGTCGGCCTCGTCACTGGCGCCTGCCTGGCCGAAGTCGGGCACGACGTGGTCTGCGTGGACATCGACGAGGCCAAGGTCGAAGGTCTGAACCGCGGCGTGGTGCCGATCTACGAGCCGGGGCTCGAAGATATGGTGCTGGCCAACCACGGCGCCGGGCGCCTGGCGTTCACCACCGATCCGGTCAGCGCGATCGCGCACGGCGAGATCCTGTTCATCGCGGTCGGCACGCCGCCCGACGAAGACGGCAGCGCCGACCTGCAGTACGTGCTGGCCGTAGCGCGCACGATCGGCCAGAGCCTGGTGCGGCCCGCGATCGTGGTCAACAAGTCCACCGTGCCGGTCGGCACCGCCGATCGCGTGCGCACGGCGATCGACGCCGAATTGGCCGCGCGTGGTGCGACGATCGCTTTCGACGTGGTGTCCAACCCTGAATTCCTCAAGGAAGGCGCCGCGGTCAACGACTGCATGCGCCCGGACCGCATCGTGCTGGGCTCGCGCAGCCCCGCGGCGATCGAGCGCATGAAGCGCCTTTACGCGCCCTTCAACCGCAACCACGAGCGCATCGTGGTCATGGACGAGCGTTCGGCCGAGCTGACCAAGTACGCCGCGAACGCCATGCTGGCGACCAAGATCAGCTTCATGAACGAGATGGCGAACATCGCCGAGCGTGTCGGCGCCGACATCGAGATGGTCCGGCACGGGATCGGCTCCGATCCGCGCATCGGCTACCACTTCATCTACCCGGGCGCCGGTTACGGCGGCTCGTGTTTCCCAAAGGACGTGCAGGCGCTGGGCCGCACTGCCCGCCAGTACGGCTACGACGCCCGGCTGCTGGAGGCGGTGGAAGCTGTCAACCACAGTCAGAAGTCCAAGCTCTTCGAACTTCTGCAGCGGCATTTCGACGGCCGGCTCTCCGGCCGCTGCTTCGCGGTCTGGGGCCTGGCGTTCAAGCCCAATACCGACGACATGCGCGAGGCCTCGAGCCGTACCCTGATAGAGCAGCTGCAGGCCGCCGGCGCCACCGTGCGCGCCCACGACCCCGAGGCGATGGACGAGGCCCGGCGGATCTTCGGCGAGCATCCCGGGTTGGTCTTCTGCAGGACGCCGGCCGAAGCCCTGCAGGGCGCCGATGCGCTGGTGGTGGTCACCGAGTGGAAGGCGTTCTGGAATCCGGATTTCGCCGCACTCGCCGGCGCCCTGCGCGAACGCGCGGTGTTCGACGGCCGCAACATCTACGATCCGGCTTCGGTCGAGGCGGCGGGCCTGGCCTACTACGGTATTGGTCGCGGCCGCAGCTTGCGCAAGGACTGAACCGGAGCCCCTGATGCCGTCGTCGAACGATTCCCTGCCGTCCCCGGCCGCCAGCGCCATCGAAGCGCGCCTGGCCGAGCTGGAAACCCGCGTCGCCTTCCAGGAGCATGCGTTGTCCGAAATGAGCGACGCGCTCGCGGAAACGCGCCTGGAATCGACCCGGAACAGCGAAATGCTGCAGCGCGCGCTGGCCGACCTCAAGCAGGTCCGCACGCTGCTCTATGCGGACCCCGGCGACGAACCGCCGCCGCCGCACTACTGAACGAAGGCACGTCACGATGAGCAATTCCCTGCGCGAAAAACTGCTGGGCCTGGGCTTCAAGGCGCCCGAGCCGGAGCGCAAGCCCGAGCCGCGCCCGCGCCAGGACCGTCGTCCCGAGGCCGATGCCGGAAAGAACGCCAAGCCCGGTGAACGCCGCGGCGACGGCCGTCCGCGTTCCGCCGGCAAGCCCGGCGAATCGCGCGGCCGGCCCGATCGCAAGCCCGGTGCGCCGCACGGCCGTCCCGCCGGCAAACCCGGCGAATCGAACGGCCGACCCGCTGGCAAGCCGGGGCAGGGCAGCGGCAAGCCGCGGCCGTCCCGGCCGCGCACGCAGGAAGAGATCGACCTGGGCAAGGCCTACGCCATCCGCGCCCAGAAGGAAAAGGAAGAGCGCATCGAGGCCGAACGCCTGCGCCAGGAAGAAGCCCGCCTGCGCCGCGAAGCCAAGGCGCGGCTCGCCGAGTTCCTGAAGGACAAGTCGGTCAACGACCCGGCGGCCGAGATCGCCCGGCATTTCCCCTATGGCGGCAAGATCAAGCGCGTCCATGTCACCGAGGCCCAGCTCAAGGCGCTCAACGCCGGCGAACTGGGCGTCGTGCAGCTCGATGGCCGCTACCTGCTGGTGCCGGCGGCGCTGCTGGCCGAGGTCGAGGCGATCTTCGCGCCGGCGCTGGCGCTGCGCGTGGACCCGGATGCGCCCGCGGGCGACGACCCGTATGCGGACCCGCAGTACCAGGTGCCTGACGACCTGGTGTGGTGAACCGGCGGTGAAATCCGGGGTCAGAGCACCTTTTCCATGGAGCCGGAAAAGGTGGTCTGACCCCTGCACTCATTCGGGGTCGTAGTCGAGGTTGGCCGCGAGCCAGCGCTCGGCTTGCGTCAGGCTGACGCCCTTTCGGCGGGCGTAGTCGGCGGCCTGTTCGCGCGAGACGCGGCCCACCACGAAGTACTGGCTGCCCGGGTGCGAGAAGTACAGGCCGCTGACCGCCGCCGCGGGATACATCGCGAAGCTCTCCGTCAGCATCAGTCCGGTGTGTCTTTCGGCCTCCAGCAGCCGGAAGATCGTCGCCTTCTCGCTGTGCTCCGGGCAGGCCGGATAACCCGGGGCCGGGCGGATGCCCTGGTACTGCTCGCGGATCAGCGACTCGTTGTCCAGCGCCTCGTCCGGCGCGTAGCCCCAGAGTTCGGTGCGCACGCGCTGGTGCAGGCGTTCGGCCAGGGCCTCGGCGAGACGATCGGCCAGGGCCTTGAGCAGGATGGCGTTGTAGTCGTCGTTGTCGGCTTCGAAGCGGGCCACGTGCGGTTCGATGCCCAGGCCGGCGGTCACCGCGAAGGCGCCGACCCAGTCCTGGCGGCCGCTGTCCTTGGGCGCGATGAAATCGGCCAGGCACAGGTTCGGCCGGTCGTCGGGCTTGTCGGCCTGCTGGCGCAGGCAGTGCAGCACGGCGGAGTGGTCGCCGGCCTGCAGGTGGATGTCGTCGCCGACGGCGTTCGCCGGCCACAGGCCGACCACGGCCTTCGCGGTCAGCCACTTCTCGCCGATGATGCGGTCGAGCATGGCCCTGGCATCGCGGAAGAGTTCCCGCGCCTGCGCACCGACCACGGCGTCGTCGAGGATGGCCGGATAGCGCCCCGCAAGCTCCCAGGTCTGGAAGAAGGGCGTCCAGTCGATCACGCCGCGCAGGTCGTCCAGCGGGTAGTCGTCGAACACGGTCAGGCCGGGCTTCAGCGGCGCCGGTGGCAGGTACTGCTCCCAGCCGCCGTCGAACTTCTTGCGGCGGGCGCGCTCGAGCGGCATCAGCGGTTTGGCTTCGCCACGGTTGGCGTGGCGGGCGCGCACGTCGGCGTAGTCGGCCTCGTTGGCGGCGACGAAGGGCGCGCGCAGGTCGGCGCTGAGCAGGGACTGGGTGACGCCGACCGCGCGCGACGCGTCCTTCACCCAGACCACGGGCGAGGCGTAGTGCGGGTCGATCTTGAGCGCGGTGTGCGCGCGCGAGGTGGTCGCGCCGCCGATCATCAGAGGGATGTCGAAACCCTGCCGCTTCATCTCCTTCGCGACGTGGCTCATCTCCTCCAGCGACGGCGTGATCAGGCCCGAGAGGCCGATGATGTCGACTTTTTCCTCGCGGGCGCGGTCCAGGATCGTCTGCGCCGGCACCATCACGCCCAGGTCCACCACGTCGAAGTTGTTGCAGGCCAGCACCACGCCGACGATGTTCTTTCCGATGTCGTGCACGTCGCCCTTGACGGTGGCCATCAGCACCTTGCCCTTGGGCTTTCCGCTGTCGCCGTTGAGCAGTTTTTCGGCCTCGATGTAGGGGATGAGGATGGCGACCGCCTTCTTCATCACGCGTGCCGACTTCACCACCTGGGGCAGGAACATCTTGCCCGCGCCGAACAGGTCGCCGACCACGTTCATGCCGGCCATCAGCGGGCCCTCGATCACCGCCAGCGGGCGCGGGGCCTGCAGGCGGGCCTCCTCGGTGTCGGCCTCGACGAACTTGTCGATGCCGTGCACCAGGGCATGCTTGATGCGCTCCTCGACGCTCCAGCCGCGCCAGGCCAGGTCCTCGGTCTTGACCTCGCCCTTCTTCGCCTTGTGCTTCTCGGCCTCGGCCAGCAGGCGCTCGGTGCCGTCGCCGCGGCGGTTGAGCACCACGTCCTCGACCGCTTCGCGCAGCGCCGGGTCCAGGTCGTCGTACAGCGCCAGCGCACCGGCGTTGACGATGCCCATGTCCATGCCCTCGCGGATGGCGTGGTACAGGAACACGGCGTGGATGGCCTCGCGCACGGCGTTGTTGCCGCGGAAGGAGAACGACACGTTCGACACACCGCCGGAGACGTGGCTCAGCGGGAAGCGCCTCTTCAGCTCGCGCGTGGCCTCGATGAAGGCCACGGCATAACCGTCGTGCTCCTCGATGCCGGTGGCGATGGCGAAGATGTTCGGGTCGAAGATGATGTCTTCGGGCGGGAAGCCCGCGTCGGTCAGCAGCGCATGCGCCCGCGAACAGATCTCGACCTTGCGTTCGTAGGTGTCGGCCTGGCCGACCTCGTCGAAGGCCATCACCACCACCGCGGCGCCGTGGCGGCGCACCTTGGCGGCGTGCTCGAGGAAGGCCTGCTCGCCCTCCTTCATCGAGATCGAGTTGACGATGGCCTTGCCCTGCACGCACTTCAGGCCCGCCTCGATCACGCTCCACTTCGAGCTGTCGATCATCACCGGCACGCGGGCGATGTCGGGTTCGGCGGCGATCAGGTTGAGGAAGCGCGCCATGGCAGCCTCGGCATCCAGCATGCCCTCGTCCATGTTGACGTCGATGACCTGGGCGCCGTTTTCGACCTGCTGGCGCGCCACGACCAGGGCCTCGTCGTAGCGGCCCTCCAGGATCAGCTTCTTGAACTGGATCGAGCCGGTGACATTGGTGCGCTCGCCGACATTGACGAAGTTCGTCTGCGGCGTGATGACGAAGGGTTCCAGGCCCGCCAGCCGCGTGTACGGCGCAACTGCCGGGATCGCGCGCGGCCGCAGGCCGTCCACCGCTTCGGCGATCGCCGCGATGTGCTCGGGTGTGGTGCCGCAACAGCCGCCGACGATGTTCAGCAGGCCCGCTTCGGCGAACTCGCGCAGCACGCCCGCGGTTTCGGCCGGGCCCTCGTCGTAGCCGCCGAAGGCGTTCGGCAGGCCGGCGTTGGGATGGCAGCTGACGTGGGTATCGGCGACCTGGGACAGCATGTCCACGTGAGCGCGCAGGTCGCGCGCGCCAAGCGCGCAGTTCAGGCCGATCGACAGCGGGCGGGCGTGGCGGAGCGAATACCAGAAGGCTTCGGCGGTCTGGCCCGAGAGCGTGCGGCCGCTGCGGTCGGTGATGGTGCCCGACACCATCACCGGCAGGCGCGCGCCGAGCTGCTCGAACAGCTCCTCGATCGCATACAGCGCCGCCTTGGCGTTGAGCGTGTCGAACACCGTCTCGACCATCAGGAGGTCGGCGCCGCCCTCGACCAGGGCGCGGCCGGCGTCGATGTAGTTGGCGACCAGCTCGTCGAAGTGGATGTTCCGGAAGCCCGCGTCCTCGACCCTGGGGCTGATCGAGGCCGTGCGGCTGGTCGGGCCCAGCACGCCGACCACGTAGCGCGGGCGCGACGGATCCTTCGCCTCGAACTCGTCGCAGCAGGCCCGGGCCAGCTTTGCGGCCTCGCGGTTGAGTTCGGGCACCAGGTGTTCGAGCCGGTAGTCGGCCTGCGACACCGCCGTGGAATTGAAGGTATTGGTCTCGATCAGGTCGGCGCCCGCGGCCAGGTAGGCCCGATGCACGCCGGCGATCACGTCGGGGCGGGTGAGCGTGAGCAGGTCGTTGTTGCCCTTGAGGTCGTGCCCTTCGCAGCCGCAGCCCGCGCCGTGCGCATGGCCCTCGGAGAAACGCAGGCCATCGTAACCCCGGGCGAAACGTTCACCGCGATAGGCCGATTCGTCCAGCGAATGGCGCTGGATCATCGTGCCCATCGCGCCGTCAATGACCAGGATGCGGCGGGACAGGGCCTCGAGCAGCGCCGCGGTGCGGGCCGGGTTGTGCCAGGGCAGGGTCTTCAAGGTTTGCGGGCCAGCAGGGTGAGCACTTCGAAATGCGGAGGGCGCTTCTCGCGGGTGACGGCCTCGCAGACGGTGACCTCGAGCCCCGCCTTTTCCGCATGGCGGCGCAGGTCCTTTACGGTGAAGCCGAGATTGACGTGGCCATAGGGCGTCACCGCGGCCTGGTGTTCGTGCTTGCCCAGGCAGGTGGCGACCAGGCGGCCGCCGCGGCGCAGCACCCGCGCCGCTTCGGCGATGGCCAGGCCCGGCTTGGCGGCGTAGGTGAGCGCGTGCATCAGCAGCACCAGGTCGAAGCTGGCGTTGGGCTGAGTCAGCGCCTGCATGTCGCCCTCGGTCACCTCGACATGCCGGTACTTCTTCAGGCGCTCGCGCGCCGCGCCGACCACGCGCGCGCTGGAGTCAACGCAGACGTAGCGGCGGGCGTGCGGAGCCAGCAGTTCGGCCAGCACGCCGTCGCCCGAGGCGACGTCGAGCACGTCGCCGGGCTCGAGCAGGGGCAGGGTGGATCGGGCCAGGGCTTCCCAGGTGCGGCCGGGCGAATAGTGGCGCTCCATGTCGCCGGCGACCGAGTCGGCCCAGTTCTGGTCCGAGGCGCGCGCGGCCAGCACGGCCGGCAGGTGCTCGGCGTCCTGGCGCAGCAGGGGGTCGTCGGTGCTGTCGCGCAGGGCCTCCCACAGGCGTCGCTCGGCCGGGTCCAGGGACTCGGCGTTGAAGCGGTAGTAGGCGGAGACGCCGGCGCGGCGGTCGCGCACCAGGTCGGCTTCCTTGAGCCGCGCCAGGTGGGTCGAGACCCGGGGCTGGGCCAGGCGGGTGATCGAGGACAGCTCGGCGACGGTCAGTTCCTCCCGCTCAAGCAGGGCCAGCAGCCGGACCCGGGTCGGGTCGGCCAGGACCTTCAGACAGGCCGACCAGGCTTCGAGGTCCATATTTATCCTTTCATCCGGATTCAAAGATATGGAAAGGTTAGGCCTGCTGCACAGGGGCGTCAAGGCGCACGGGTCCGGCTTCACGCCGCGCGCACCTGTGCCCGGCGGCGCCAGCGGCTACAATTGCGGCCTTCGCCGTATCCAATTCGAGGGCATGCCGTGGATTTCCGATTCACCGAAGAGCAGCTGATGATCCAGGACGTGGCCCGGCGCATCGCGCAGGAGAAGATCGCGCCCAGCGCCGAGCACCACGACCGTACCGGCGAGTTCCCGCTGGAAAACATCCGCACCCTGGGCGAAAACGGCCTCATGGGCATCGAAGTGCCGGCCGAATACGGCGGCGCCGGCATGGACCCGATCAGCTACGTGCTGGCCATGGTCGAGATCGCCCACGCCGACTGCGCGCATTCGACCATCGTGTCGGTGAACAATTCGCTGTTCTGCAACGGCATCCTCAAGTTCGGCACGGAAGCGCAGAAGCAGAAGTACGTGCGTGCGATCGCCGAAGGCAAGGAAATCGGCGCCTTCGCGCTGACCGAGCCGCAGTCGGGTTCCGACGCCACCGCGATGCGCTGCAAGGCCGTCAAGCAGGCCGACGGCAGCTTCGTGATCAACGGCAAGAAGAGCTGGATCACCTCGGGCCCGGTCGCCAAGTACATCGTGCTGTTCGCGATGACCGACCCGGACAAGGGCGCGCGCGGCATCACCGCCTTCATGATCGACACCACCAAGCCCGGCTTCCACCGCGGCAAGACCGAGCCCAAGCTCGGCATCCGCGCCTCGGCCACCTGCGAGATCGAGTTCCAGGACTACGTGGTGGGCGCCGAGGATGTGCTGGGCGACGAAGGCCACGGCTTCAAGATCGCGATGGGCGTGCTCGACGCCGGCCGCATCGGCATCGCCTCGCAGGCCATCGGCGTGGCCCGCGCGGCCTATGAGGCCACGCTGGCCTACGTGAAGGAGCGCAAGGCCTTCGGCCAGCCGATCGGCGCGTTCCAGATGACCCAGGCCAAGATCGCCGACATGAAGTGCAAGCTCGACGCGGCCCTGCTGCTCACGCTGCGCGCCGCCTGGGTCAAGGGCCAGGACCAGCGTTTCAGCACCGAGGCCGCGATCGCCAAGCTCACCGCTTCGGAAGCGGCGATGTGGATCACCCACCAGGCGGTGCAGATCCACGGCGGCATGGGCTATTCGAAGGAAATGCCGCTGGAACGGTACTTCCGCGACGCCAAGATCACCGAGATCTACGAAGGCACCAGCGAGATCCAGCGCCTGGTCATCGCCCGCAACGAGACCGGCCTGCGCTGAGCCGGTTCCGTACCCCGGCGTACCCGAAGCCCCGCTGAAGCGGGGCTTTTTTTTGCCCGGCCCAAGCTGGCCCATATCTGCCCGCAGGGCTACAATTTCGCACTTTATCCACGTCCTGCGAGAACGCGGTCAATGAACGTCCACGCCCTGGCTTCCGCCGATACCCTCGATGCCGTCATCGCCGCCCTGCCGGCCGGCCTCCCTGCCGCCGAGAAGGCCCTGCTGGAGCGTTTCGCCCGAAGCTTCTTCGAGCGGCTGCCGGAGGACGAGCTGGCGTCCCGGCCGGCCGCCGACTGGGCCGCAGTAGCCCGTTCCTTCCTGGCCTTCGCCGGCCAGCGCGAGGCCGGCCGCGCCAAGGTCGCGGTACTCAATCCGACCCAGGCCGCCGACGGCTTCGAGAGCACGCACACCGTGGTGCGCATCGCCAACGACGACATGCCCTTCCTGGTCGACTCGGTGCGCATGGCGCTGTCGCAGTTCGGCCTGACCCTGCACCAGATCGCGCACCCGGTGATGCCGATGCGCCGCGATGCCGCCGGCAATCTGCAGGCCGTGGGCGAAGGCGCCGCCGAATCGCTGATGCACCTGGAGATCGACCGCCAGGCCGACGCGCAGGCCATGGCGGCGATCGGCCAGGCCATCGAGGCCGCGCTGGTTGACGTGCGTGAATCGGTCGCCGACTGGCAGCCGATGCGCGCGAAGATGCTGGCCATCGCCGAAGACCTCGGCTCGCGGCCGATGCCGGTGGACGCCGCCGGTCGCGCCGAGGCGCAGGCTTTCCTGCGCTGGGCCGCCGACAACCACTTCACCTTCCTCGGCTACCGCGAGTACGAAGTCGTCGACCGCAAGCTGGCGGCGGTGCAGGGCAGCGGCCTGGGGCTGCTGCGCGGCAAGGACCATCTGGTGCAGCCGCGCCCGATCACCGGGCTGGCCGCGGCCGACCTGGCCCCGGGCCAGAAGCTCGACGCCCTGATCCTGACCAAGACCAATGCCCGCGCCACGGTGCACCGTCCGGGGTACATGGACTACATCGGCGTGCTGGTGTTCGACGAAAAGGGCATCGCGGTGCGCGAACAGCGCTTCCTCGGTCTCTACACTTCCAGTGCCTACAACCGCCGCCCGTGGGAAATCCCGCTGGTGCGCCAGCGCCACGAACACGTGATGGCGGCTTCGGGACTGGCCCTGACCAGCCACAGCGGCAAGGCCCTGCGCCACATCCTGGAAACCCTGCCGCGCGAGGAGCTGTTCCAGTCCAGCGCCGAGGAACTGCAGCGCACCGCGATGGGCATCCTGGGGTTGCAGGAGCGCGCGCGCACGCGCCTGTTCCTGCGCCGCGACCGCTACGGCCGCTTCTTCTCCGCCCTGGTGTACATCCCGCGCGACCGGTTCAATACCGGCATCCGCCAGCGCATCGAAGCGCTGCTCATGCAGGAGCTCAACGGCGAGCGACTGGACCACAGCGTGCAGATCGGTGAGTCGCCGCTGGCGCAGTTGCACCTGGTGATCCGCCCCAAGGCCGGCGCGCCGGTCGAATTCGACCAGGACAAACTGGAAGCGGCGCTGGCCGGCATCGTGCGCGACTGGCACGACGAGCTGCGCGAGACCCTGGTCCGCCAGCACGGCGAAGAGCAGGGCCTGCGGCTGTTCCAGCGCTATGGGCGCGGACTCCCGGCCGGCTACGTCGAGGCGGTCAGCGCCGAAAACGCGGCGGCCGATGTTCTGCAGGCGTCCAAGCTGCATGGTCAGAGCGACCTGCGCATCGTGTTCTCCCGCGGTGAGGGCGAGACCCTCGGCTTCAAGCTGATCCGCAAGGGCAGCGAGATCGCGCTTTCCGACGTGCTTCCGGTGATGGAGAACCTCGGCCTGCGCGTGTTGGCCGAGCATCCCTACGAACTTCTGGTCGACGAGGAGCGTATCTCGATCCAGCACTTCGAAGTGCAGTCGCTGCGTGGCGAGATCGACGTGGATGCCGCCCGCGTTCCGTTCGAGGAAGCCTTCGCCGCGGTCTGGCGCGGTGACGCCGAGAACGACGGCTTCAACCGCCTGCTGCCCAGCGCGCGCCTGGAGTGGCGCGACATCGCCATGCTGCGCGGTTACGCCAAGTACTCGCTGCAGACCGGCGTGCCGTTCTCGCAGCCGTACATGGAAGACGCGCTGCAGCGCTATCCGGTGATCGCGCGCCTGCTGTACGAACTGTTCGCCGCCCGCTTCGAGCCGGGCCGCGAGCGGCCGCTCGACGCCGCCGGTCAGAAGGCCCTGCACGACCAGATCGCCTGGCTGCTGCCCAAGGACCGCCGCGCCGCGCTCGACACCATTCCGCAGGAAATCGCCTCGGCCCGCGCCCTGGACCGCAACGCCCAGATCGACGCCTGCACCGACGCGCTGGAGATCCTGCTCGACAGCGTCGTCACCAGCATCGACGACGACCGCATCCTGCGTGGCTTCGAGGCCCTGATCAACGCGACCCTGCGCACCAACTTCTACCAGAAGAAGGGCGGCGCGCACCGCGACTACATCAGCTTCAAGTTCGATCCTTCGAAGGTGCCGGACCTGCCGAAACCGCGGCCCTATCGGGAAATCTTCGTCTACTCTCCCTTTGTCGAGGGCGTGCACCTGCGCTTCGGCCCGGTGGCGCGCGGCGGCCTGCGCTGGTCCGATCGCCGCGAGGATTTCCGCACGGAAGTGCTGGGCCTGGTGAAGGCGCAGATGGTGAAGAACACCGTCATCGTGCCGGTCGGTTCCAAGGGCGGTTTCGTGGTCAAGCGTCCGCCGGTCGGCGGCGACCGCGACGCCCAGCTGGCCGAAGGCATCGCCTGCTACAAGCGGTTCATCAACGGCCTGCTCGACATCACCGACAACCTGGTGAATGGCGAGGTCGTTCACCCGGTCGATGTGGTTCGCCACGACGGCGACGACCCGTACCTGGTGGTCGCCGCCGACAAGGGTACCGCCACCTTCTCCGACATCGCCAACGGCATCTCGGCCGAGCACGGCTTCTGGCTGGGCGACGCCTTCGCCTCCGGCGGTTCGGTGGGTTACGACCACAAGGGCATGGGCATCACCGCCAAGGGTGCGTGGGAGTCGGTCAAGCGCCACTTCCGCGCGCTGGGCATCGACAGCCAGTCGCAGGACTTCACCTGCGTCGGCATCGGCGACATGTCCGGCGACGTGTTCGGCAACGGCATGCTGCTGTCCAGGCACATCCGCCTGGTCGCCGCGTTCGACCATCGCCACATCTTCCTGGACCCGAATCCGGATTCTGCGCGCAGCTTCGTCGAGCGCGAGCGCATGTTCGCGGTGCCGCGCTCGAGCTGGGAGGACTACGACAAGTCGCTGATCTCGGCCGGCGGCGGCATCTACCCGCGTTCGGTCAAGTCCATCGCCATCACCCCGCAAGTGCGCGCGGCGCTTGACCTGCCCGAGGGCACCGAGCAGATGACGCCGATGGAGCTGATGAACGCCATCCTCAAGGCGCCGGTGGACCTGCTGTGGAACGGCGGCATCGGCACCTACGTCAAGGCCAGCAGCGAGACCCACGCCGACGCGGGCGACCGCGCCAACAACGGCCTGCGCGTCAACGGCAACGAACTGCGCTGCAAGGCGGTGGGCGAGGGCGGCAACCTGGGCATGACCCAGCGCGGCCGCATCGAGGCCGCCATGGCCGGCGTGCTGGTCAACACGGACTTCATCGACAACTCCGCCGGCGTGGACACCTCCGACCACGAGGTGAACATCAAGATCCTGCTCTCGGCCCCGGTCAAGCGCGGCGAGCTCAGCCAGGAGCAGCGCAATGCACTGCTGGCGAGCATGACCGACGAGGTCGGCGAGCTCGTGCTCAACGACAACTACCGCCAGAACCAGGCCATCAGCCTGATGGAGCGCATGAGCGTGTCCCGCCTGGGCTCGTTCGGCCACTTCATCCGCACGCTCGAGGGCCAGGGCCTGCTCGACCGCGCCATCGAGTTCCTGCCGACCGACGCCGAACTCAACGACCGCAAGTCGCGCGGCCAGGGCCTGACCCGCCCGGAGCTGAGCGTGCTGCTGAGTTACGACAAGATCGTCGTATTCAACCAGATGCTCGATTCGGACGTGCCGGAAGATCCCTACCTGTCCAAGGAACTGGTGCGGTATTTCCCCAACGCCCTGCAGCAGAAGTACGCCCAGGACATGGAGAACCACCGCCTGCGCCGCGAGATCATCGCGACCGCGGTCACCAACTCCACCGTCAACCGCATGGGCTCGACCTTCATCCTGCGCATGCAGGAAGATACGGGCGAGACGCCGGCGCAGATCGCCAAGGCCTACACCATCAGCCGCGAAGTGCTGGACGCGCGCGAACTGTGGGCCGGCATCGACGCCCTGGACCTGAAGGTGCCCGAGAGCGCCCAGCTCGAGGCCCTGATGGGCATCTGGCACCTGCAGCGCAACATGACCCGCTGGCTGCTCAACCGTCCGGGCGAGAACCTCAACATCGCCGAGAAGGTCGAGCGCTACGCCGCCGGCGTCGCCGCGATGCGTAAGGCGATGGCCGACGTGCTGCCCGCCGGCGCGCGCGCCGAACTGCTGGCCGACCAGGCCCGCTGGCGCCAGCTCGGCTTCCCGGAAGACCTGGCCGGCGCTTTCGCCAGCCTGCCGTTCCTGGCCTACGCCCTGGACATCGTCGAGGTCGCGATCGAGAAGGGCCTGTCGGTCACCGACGTGGCCGCGGCGTATTTCGGCCTGTCCGACGCGCTGCACACCAAGTGGCTGATGGACAGCGTCGAGGCGCTGCCGGTCGAGGGCCGCTGGCACGCTCAGGCCCGCGGCGTGCTGCGCGACGAGCTGCAGGCGCAGCAGCGTGCGCTGGTGGGCCAGGTGCTGGCCTCTGCCAAGCCCGGCACGAAGCCGGAGGCGCTGGTGGAGCAGTGGCTGGGCCGCGACGACGCGACGCTCAAATACACGCTGGGCATGTTCGCCGACATGCGCAACCTGCGCGGCATGGACTATCCGACCCTTTCGGTGGCCGTGCGCCGCCTGGCCCAGATCGCCAGCGCCGGCGGGCGCTGAGTCCGCCTGGAACCGCGCCCGCCCGGGACGGGTGGGCGCGGGGTTTTCCCTCCGCCAGTGATGGCAGGGTCGGGGAAGGCGGCCGCGATGTCGCGGCGCCCTCCGGAGCCGGTCGCGGCTGAAGCCGCTCCTACAGTAAGCTCGGCCCCATGAGCCTGCCTGCCCAGCCGCGTATCGCCTTCCTCGCCAGCCCGACGCCGGAAGCACAGGCGGCGCTGGCCAAACTCACCGCCACGCACGGCCAGGCCGCGCCCGACGGAGCCGATGTCATCGTCGCGCTCGGCGGCGACGGTTTCATGCTCCAGACCCTGCACCGCCACGGCACGCTCGGCCGGCCGGTGTACGGCATGAAGCTGGGCACGGTCGGCTTCCTGATGAACCAGCACCGGCCCGAGAGCCTGATCGAGCGCCTGCATGCTGCCGAGGCGACCGTGCTGCGGCCGCTGGAGATGGTGGCCACCACCGAATCGGGCGCCACCGTGCATTCCCTGGCCTACAACGAAGTCTCGCTGCTGCGCCAGACCCGCCAGGCGGCGCACCTGCGCGTCTACCTCAACGGCCAGGTGCGGCTCGACGAACTGGTCTGCGACGGCGCCCTGGTCGCCACGCCGGCCGGCAGCACGGCCTACAATTTCTCCGCGCACGGCCCGATCCTGCCGCTGGGCTCGCAGGTGATCGCGCTGACGCCGATCGCGGCGTTCCGGCCGCGGCGCTGGCGCGGCGCGCTGCTGCGGGCCGACACCGAGGTCAAGCTGGAGGTCCTGGGCGGCTACAAGCGCCCGGTCAGCGCCACCGCCGATTCGCACGAGGTGCGCGACGTGGCCGAGGTGGTGATCCGCGAGTCGCGCGAGCGCACCGTCACCCTGCTGTTCGACCGCGAGCACAACCTCGAGGAACGCATCCTCAACGAACAGTTCATCAGCTGACGCGTCGCAACCGCCGAGACCCCGTTCCGCCACACTGGACCCCATGAGCCCGCTGTCCTCGCCCCCCGTCAAGCCCTCCGACCGCCTGATCGTCGCGATCACCGCACGGGCCCTGTTCGACCTGGAGGACAGCCACGCGCTGTTCCAGTCCAGCGGCCTGGACGCCTACGCCGAGTTCCAGCGCAGCCGCGAGAAGGAAGTGCTGGGGCCCGGCATCGCCTTCCCGCTGGTGCAGAAGCTGCTGGCGCTCAACGCCGGCGCCGAGCCGGAAACGCCGCGGGTGGAAGTGGTGCTGCTTTCGCGCAACTCCTCCGACACCGGCCTGCGCATCTTCAACTCGATCCGGCATTACGGCCTGGGCATCGTGCGAGCGGTTTTCACCAGCGGCGCCGAAACCTGGCCCTACATCAGGCCCTTCGGCGCGCAGCTGTTCCTGTCGGCCAACCCGGCCTCGGTGCGCAGCGCGCTCGAACACGGCTTCGCGGCCGCGACCATCCTGCCCGCCAAGGCCTACGAGCCTTCGCATCCGCAGCTGCGCATCGCCTTCGACGGCGATGCGGTGATCTTCGGCGACGAGTCCGAGCGGGTGTCGCAGGAGTCGGGTCTGGCCGCCTTCCACAGCAACGAGGCCAACCGGGTCAACGAACCGCTGTCGGGCGGGCCCTTCCGCGGCTTCCTGGCGGCCCTGCACGAACTGCAGCAGGCTTTCCCGCCAGGCGACGACTCGCCGATCCGCACGGCCCTGGTCACCGCGCGGTCGGCACCGGCGCACGAACGCGTCATCCTGACCCTGCGCGAGTGGGGCGTGCGCCTCGACGAGGCCATGTTTCTGGGCGGCCGCGACAAGGGCCCCTTCCTGCAGGCCTTCGGCGCCGACATCTTCTTCGACGACAGCCGGCACAACATCGAGAATGCGCGTCGGCACGTCGCGACCGGGCATGTGCCGTTTGGGGTCACCAACGAACGATAGGAAATAGTGGGGGAGGAAGTAGGAAGTAGAGATGGCAAAGGCGGGCAGGGCCGAGCTCTTCTCCACTTCCTACTTCCTTTCCACTACTTCCTCGCTCTTGGCGCGTAAACACCCCACGCCGCCGCGGTCACCGCCGCCCCCAGCGCAAACGCCAGCTCGCCACCCCCGGCGCTCTCCCACGCCAGCGCCGCCATCGCCGCGCCCAGCACGCCGCCGACGCCCTGGCTGAAGCCGAAGAACAGGCTCTGGCCGGCGCCCGCGCGGCGGCCCGGGAAGAAGTCCGCCATCAGGCGCATGCAGCAGGCGTAGAAGGTGGCGAAGCTCAGCGCATGCGTGGCCTGGGCCAGGACCATGATCGGCAGCGAATCGGCGAAGAACGCGGTGAGCAGCCAGCGCAGCACGGTTACCGCCAGGCAGGCCAGCAGCAGGCGCGAGGCGCCGTAACGCGCGATCAGCCGCGGCGCCTGCCAGAACATCAGGATCTCGATCAGCACACCCACCGCCCACAGTCCACCGATCACCGCCCCCGAATGCCCGTTGGCCTGCAGGTGCAGGGTGTAGAACACGTAGAACGGCCCGAAGCCCATCTGCATCAGCAGCGCCACCACCAGGAAGCGGCGCACGCCCGGACGTTTCCACAGGTGGCCGGCATCGCCGCCGGCATCGGCCGGCGCCGGCGGCGTGTCGTCGCGGTGCAGCCACGCCGCCAGCACCATCGCGGCGAACAACGGCAGCGACAGCCACGGGAACGCATCGCCGCCGAAGCGGTCGAGCAGGGCGCCATAAGTGCCGGCGACCACCAGGAAGCCGATCGAGCCCCAGACGCGCAGGCGCCCGTACAGGTCGCTGCGCGGCCCCAGCGCGGTCAGCGTCATCGCCTCGAACTGCGGCATCACCGCGTTGTAGAACAGGCCGAACACCGCCATCACCGCCAGCAGGGCCCAGGCGCTGCGGGTGAACAGGAAGCCGGCGAAACAGCCCAGGGTCAGCACGCAGCCGGCGAAGAACCAGAGCCCCGGCTGCGTGCTGCGCCCCGTCAGTGCCGCCCAGGCCGGCGGCGCCAGGATGCGCGTGCCGTACCACAGGCCCAGCATGCCGCCGACGACGTAGCCGCCATGGCCCAGCGCGTCCACCCAGCGCCCGACATAGGGCGTGTAGGCGCCCAGTGCGGCGTAGTAGCAGAAATAAAACAGGGAAAAACGCCGGAGACTCGCGTCCATGCGGGGTGCCTGAATGAAAACGGCCGGACCCGAAGGCCCGGCCGTCATCATCGCCGGTTTGCCCGGCGCCCGGAACTAGCGTTCCACCCCGCGCCCGCGCACCGGGACCACCGGAGCCACCGGCCGCACGACCGGGCTGGCGCCGCGTTCGCGCACCGCCAGCTCGCGGGTATCCAGGGTGCCCATGCGGGTCTGGTCCTTGAGCTCGAGGAAACGCAGCTCGTAGGGCGCACCGAAGCCGGTGGGCACATGCCCGCGCTGGAAGGCCAGCGACAGGTTGCGCTGGCCCGGCTGCAGCCAGGTCGCCGCCTGCGCCTGCGACACCGGCCGGCTGACGCCGTCGCGTCCGGTGGCGTAGAGCGTGCCGCGCAGCTCGTAGCGGCCCTCGGCCGCGACCTGCACCGGCAGGTCGAAGCGCAGGGCCGCCGCGTTGAAGGCCACGCTGCCGGCGAAGCGGGCCGTCGGCCGCGTGATCTCCACCGCGGTTCGGGCGTCACGCTGCACGCTGGCGCCGCCCTGCACCTGGCCGGCGAACAGCTGCACTTCCCACAGGCCCGGTTCGTGGCCGGCTTCCAGCGGCACCGTCAGGCGCGCCTTGCCGCCGCCGAAGTTCAGCGGGTAGCTGCGCCCGGAGGGCGAGACCAGCTGGCCCTCCAGTTCGCCGCCGGGCAGCGGGCTGGCGCCGCGCTGCATCACCGCCGCCACCTCGAGGGTGTCGCCGGCCAGCAGCTGGCCGCGGGCGGCCTGGGCC
This sequence comes from Arenimonas terrae, assembly GCF_006265115.1. GTDB lineage: Bacteria > Pseudomonadota > Gammaproteobacteria > Xanthomonadales > Xanthomonadaceae > Arenimonas > Arenimonas terrae. Next base: position 318,036 of record NZ_SMDR01000001.1, read on the forward strand.
TTGAGCACGTAGGGGCTTTCCGGTTCGTACACATGCACCAGGTAGCGGTCACGGGCCTTGGGCAGCTGCAGCTGGAAACGGCCCTGGCCGTGCTCCTTGGCCAGCTGCACGATCGCCGAGCCCTCGGGCACGTCCATGCCCGCCTGGCGCAGCTGGGCGGCGTTGGCGGTGCGCTGGAAGCTTTGTGGCTGCGCGATCGTGCGGCCGGACTTGGAGACGCGGATCAGCGACGGATCCACCGCGGCGCGGCCGTCGACCGGGCTCAGGCGGATCACGGCGCCGGGCGCGCTGGTGTCGATGGGAATGCCGCGCTGCAGTTCGGCGGCGTCCACCTGGGTCCAGTACTCGCGGCTTTCCGCGAGGTGGGGCGCCGGGCGCGACAGCCCGGCCATCGGGTCCAGGGCCCAGGCGAAGGACACCGGCTGGCGCTCGAAGTCGCCGGGCGGCAGCGGCGCCGCCACCAGGCGCGAGGGCGAGGCATCGCCGTCGCCGGGCGGCAGCAGGTTGGCGGCCTGGGCGGTGGACGCCAGGGCGAGGCTCATCACGCAGGTCAGGAGGTTCTTGTTCATGGCTCAGGACCTCATGTCGGTGCGCAGGATGGTGTCCAGGCCGAAGCAGGCGCGGCGGCTCTGGTTGTGCGACAGCGGCTCGCTGCCGGCCATGCGGCTCTTGTCCTGGAACCAGACGCTGCCGGCCGCCGACTGGCTGCTGCAGTTGAGGAAGCCGTCCGAGCAGGAGTTGAGCCACAGCTGGGTGGTTTCGAGGCCGACGTTCTCGGCGTAACCGCCGCAGTAGCTGTCGCCGTCCCAGATCGCCGAATCCACGTCGGTGCCGACCACGCTGCGGAAGGTCTTGGGCAGGGCGGGGCGGCCGCTGGTGCCGTACAGGTAGTTGGCGTTGTAGCTGGCCATCCAGCTGGTCTGCTGCATGCGCACGGCGTCGTTCTTGTAGCCCAGCAGCCAGCCCAGCGCGCTTTCAAAGACATTGCCGGCGATCACCGCATCGGCCAGCGGCGTGCCGGCCGAGGACGGCGCCAGCGCGTTCACCCGCACGGTCTTGCTGATGATGTTCGGATAGCGGCTGTCCCAGGTCGGGTTGGACAGGATCCAGCGCATGACGTTGCCGCCGTTGCTGTGGGTGATGACGATCAGCCGGGTGATGCCGCGGTTGTTGATGAAGGTCGTCAGCTGCCCGGCCAGGCAGCCGGCCGCCGCGGTGTCCCACATGTACTTGGTGAAGTCGCAGTTGATGACGACGTAGTTGTTCGGATCCACCAGGCCGCCGCGCACGTTGTTGACGAACTCGGGCTTCCAGTAGTCCGCGGTGGCATTGGTCTGCTTGCCGGTGCCATGCACGAAGGCGACACCGGTGTTGGCGTTGCACACGCTCGAAACGACCGCCAAGGCGGCCAAGAGTAGATAGCGCACGATCCCTCCCCAGGAACTCGATGCGTAACGCGGATCCCCGTCCTTGCGTCGCCACGTCCGGGTGAAGCCGGTGCTCCCCTGCGCCGGCGTATGGCCGTTCACACTACGGCTAAATCCGTGATCGTCAACACATTTCGATGCTGCGATGCGGCAGGGTATGGAGCCGCGCACCGTACGCGGGCGCGCCGGGTTGCGCAGTATCGCTGTCGGCGGGTGCAGCCCCGGGGGGCGGCCGGACAGGCGGGCCGGGGCGCTGGCCGTGAAGGCGGGCGAGGCGGGGACAGCGGCTCGCAGCAGCGGGACGCGGGTTCAGAACTCGAGGTCGAGCGCCGCGCAGAGGTAGTCCACCAGCGGCACCAGCCCCCTGAATCCCGCGACCACCGACTGCCGCAGGCGCGGGCCGAGCACGATGCTGTCTTCCAGCGCCATGCCGGCGGTGAAATCCTTGCGCTTGAGATCGTCGATCAGCGGATGGTCGGCGGGATAACCGCGCGGCGGCCGCACCAGGGTCTCGCCCCACATCTCGTACTTGCGCCGGAATGCCGGCGCCCGCACTGCCGCGGTCCAGCCGGCGGGGTTGTCGAGCATGAAGTTGCGGATGCGCCGCTGCGTCTCCGGCTCCGGGTGCCAGATGCCGGCGCCCAGGAAACAGTTCCCGGGCTGCACGTGCAGGTAGAAGGACGGCGCCGGCACGGTCTTGCTGCGCTCGTGGAAAAAGCGCGCGCCGGACCAGGTCTTGTAAGGGGTCTTGTCGTTCGAGAAGCGGGTGTCGCGGTGGATGCGGAACAGCGAGCCGCCGGTACCGCGCGGATCGGCGCGGTAGTGCGGGCTGATCGCCAGCAGGTCGGGCTGCAGGTCGGCGATCAGGCGCTGGAACGGCTCCTTCAGGTGCGTTTCGTAGTCGGCGCGGTGCGCGCTGAACCACTCGCGCGAGTTGTTGCGCGCCAGCGCACGCAGGAACTTGAAGCTCTTGTCGCTGAAATAGCTGCTCATGCCAGGGAAGACTCCAGGTCGCGGCCCCAGGCCTCCAGTGCGTCCAGCCAGGCGTGCTTGGGTCCGGGTTCGTTGCTGGCCCGAAGTGTGGCGATCTCGGTGTAATAGCCCGTGAAATCGTATTCGGTCAGCGTGCTGCCCGGCGCCAGCCGGCGGCGGCGGTAGTCGTCCCAGCGCTGGCGTTCGGCGGCATCCAGCGACTCGGGCCAGTTGCGCGCGCGGAAGCGGAACAGCAGCTCGGCGAAGCGCGGGTCGTCGAAGCGCCCGGCGAACTGCGCCAGCTCGGCCACCGGCGCGCTGCGCACGCGCGGGAAAAGGCGTTTGTCGGCGTCGGAGGGAAACCCGTCGTAGAGCGCGGCGTCGGCGTCGGCCGGCTCGCGGGCGGTCTCGGCGGCAAATACCCGGCGCACGGTTTCCGCCAGGCCGGGCGCGGCGCGCAGGCGATCGGCGTGGGCCAGGCAGCGGGCGCGGTCGATGCCCAGGCGCTCGAAGTCGGCTTCGCGCAGGTGTTCCAGCGGCAGCAGGATCGGGCACTTGTTGGTGTGCACTTCCTTCAGCGGCACGCGCCGTTCGCCTTCGGGCAGGTCGGCCCAGGGCGTGTAGAGGCGGTCGGCGATCCCGTCGGCGTCCAGGCCCAGCCAGGCCTCCGGGTCGTCGTCGAGCCCGCAGACGATCACCCGCGAGTCGATCTTCGGGTGCCGCGCGATCGGCAGCACCAGCGCCGCGCAGTGCCGGCTGGCCGGATAGCGCGAGGAGATGTGCAGAACCGGCGTCATGTTGACCACGTCCAGCAGCGCGGCGACCTTGCGCTTCTCGCGCAGCGCGAACGCGTAGTCCCAGAGCCGCGGCTGGGCGGCCTTGAAGCGCCGCGCCAGGCCGATCAGGGCGCGCACGTCGCTCAGGGCCTCGTGCGCCTCGCCCTCGCGCACGCCGTTGGCCTCGGCCAGGTGCTCGAGCTTGAAGCTGGGCGCGCCGTCCTCGCGCAGCGGCCAGACCAGGCCCTCGGGACGCAGGGCCTCGGCCAGGCGCAGCACGTCGAGCAGGTCCCAGCGCGAGTTGCCGTTTTTCCACTCGCGCTCGTAGGGGTCGTGGAAGTTGCGGTACAGGCCGAAGCGCACGAACTCGTCGTCGAAGCGGATCGAGTTGTAACCGACCGCGCAGGTGCCGGGCTGGCCCAGCTCCTCGGCGATGCGCGCCATGAAGTCGGCCTCGCGCAGGCCGACGCTGCGCGCGTGCTGCGGCGTGATGCCGGTGATCAGGGTCGCCGCCGGCGAGGGCAGCAGGTCGTCGGCGGGCTGGCAGAACAGGCTGATCGGCTCGCCGACCGGGTTGAGCTCGGGGTCGGTGCGGACCGCGGCGAACTGGGCGATGCGCGTGCGCCGCGGATCGCGGCCGAAGGTTTCCAGGTCGTACCAAAGGAATTGCGGGGTCGTCACGGACCCGCCCCACGCCAGTGCGCGCCCGGATGCCTGCCGTCGGTTCCGGCGATCGGCCGGAAGACAGCGCGCCCGCCCATGCCAGCGCGGAACCTGTGCCGGTTCGTCATGCCTGGGACTCCAATGGCTCCAGCCGCTCCCGCACCAGCGCGTCCGCCGCCGACAGGTCCACGTCCTCGATCCGGGCGACGCCGCGCGTGGCCGCCACCAGGATCGCGCGCTGCACCTTGCCGCGCTCGAAGGCGGTCGCGTAGGGCGTACGCGTGAAGCTGACCATCGAATAGCGCGGCACGAAGCGGCCCGGATGGCGCTCGGCCAGCACCCGCTCCAGCGCGCGCTGCAGCAGGAAGTCGGCGTCGTCCACGCGGTCGCGCATCTCGACATAGTTCTCCAGCGCCATGGCCTGGATGGCCTCGGCATTGGGCCGGCGCAGGGCCTCGAACGCGGCGAAGGCCGCCTCGAAATCCGCCGCCGAGGCGATGCATTCGTCCAGGGCCACGCAGTCCTCGAAGGCGCAGTTCATGCCCTGGCCGTGGAAGGGCACCATGGCGTGGGCGGCGTCGCCCAGCAGCACCGCGCGGCCGTCCAGATGCCAGCGCTGCAGGCGCAGCGTGCCCAGGCCGCCGATCGGGTTGTTGGTCCAGTCGGCGTCGAACTCCGGCAGCAGCGGCAGGGCGTCGGCGAAGTCGCGGGCGAAGAAGTCGCGCGCCGCCGCCAGGTCCGGCAGGGTGGCGAAGCTCGGGTCACCCTGGCTGGGCAGGAACAGGGTGACGGTGAAGGTCTTTTCGGTATTGGGCAGGGCGATGCACATGTAGCCGCCGCGCGGCCAGATGTGCAGGGCGTGGGGTTCGATGCGGAAACCACCGTCCGGCGCCGGCGGGATCTCCAGCTCCTTGTAGCCGTGGCCCAGCGGCTCGAAACTTTCGCCCAGGGCCAGGTGCGGGCGCAGCGCTTCGCGCAGGCCGGAGCCGGCGCCGTCCGCGCCGAGCAGCACGTCGAACGGGAGCTCGCGGGCGCTGCGTTCGTGGTCGTCGACGAAGCGCACCCGCCGCGCCGCGAAGTCCACCCCGTCCAGCCGCTGATTGAAATGGATGCGGGCGCCGGCGGCTTCGGCGGCGTCGAGCATGGCGATGTTCAGGCGGCCGCGGTGCACCGACCAGATCACCTCGCTGTCGTCGCGGCCGTAGCGCTGCAGCATGGTTTCGCCACCCAGCGGATGCACCATGCGCCCGCGCATCATCACCGCCTGCGCCATCACCGCGTCCTGCAGTCCGGCCAGGCGCAGCGCATGCAGGCCGCGTTCGGCCAGGGCCAGGTTGATCGAACGGCCGCCCTCGTAGCCACGCCGGCGCGGATCGGGGCGTTTTTCGAACACGTCCACCTGCCAGCCGCGGCGGGCCAGGAGGATGGCGAGCAGGGCGCCGGCGAGGCCGGCACCCACGAGGGTGATCTTCTGTTGCGGAGTGGGCTGCACGGGGTCTTGGGTCCGGAGGGGTCAGGCGAGCGGGGCGTCGGCGACGACGCGGTTGCGGCCGCTGCGTTTGGCTTCGTAGAGGGCGCGGTCGGCGCGGTCGAGCGTCGCGGTGATGCTGCCTTCGCCGCGGCGCCAATGCGCCACGCCGATGCTGATGGTGACCGGCACGCCCTGGAAGTCGGCGTCGGCGATGGCGGCGCGCAGCTCTTCCGCCACGGCGCGGCCGTCGTCGAGGCCGCGGTCGAGCAGCAGCACCGAAAACTCCTCGCCACCGTAGCGGAACAGCGGCGTGCCCGGCGCCAGCGCGCGGCCCAGCTCGGCCGCGACCTGGGTGATGATGCGGTCGCCGGCGAGGTGGCCGTGCAGATCGTTGATGGCCTTGAAGTAGTCGATGTCGATCAGCAGGAAGGTGCAGGCCTCGGCGGTGCCGCGCGGGCCGGCCAGCTGCTCGACGGCCTCGTTGAAGGTGCGGCGGTTCAGGCAGTTGCTGAGCGCGTCGTGGTCGGAGTGGTAGCGCAGCATCACCGCCGCGCGCTCCTGCAGCAGGGCATAGGTGAACATGAAGCAGACCAGCAGGCCGTAGCCGCTGGCGAAGCGGATCACGTCGATGGCCGGGATCAGGGGCGCGATCATCGCCGCGGCGTAGACGCCGAAGGCGATCATTGCGACCAGGGCGCGGTCCGAACGCACCAGGAAGACGATCACCGGCGGGAAGATGTAGGCCCAGTGCTGCATCGGCCGGCCGTGGTGGAGCCCGAAGGCCATCACCCCGACCAGCAGCAGGGCGATGCTGACGAAGAAGATGGTGCCGCCCAGGTGCCGCGGCAGCGTCAGCAGTGCCGCGATGCAGGCGCCGGCGATGGCCAGCACGATCCAGGCCAGCTGCGCGGTGTCCGGCAGGTCCAGGCGGGTGTTGACCGTGCCCAGCACGATCATCAGCACGAAGATCAGCACCGACAGCACCAGCGCCACCCGCCAGCGCATCAGCTCGCGCAGCAGGGTGAACGAGTCGCGGCGCAGGGTGGGCATGCTCAGCCGCCGTCGCGCCAGCGTTCGACCGCGTCGACGAAGCGGTGCAGGTCGGCGTAGCGGTTGTACAGCGGCACCGGCGAGATGCGGATGACGTCCGGTTCGCGCCAGTCGCCGACGATGCCGCGGGTTTCCAGGTACTCGAACAGCTCGCGGCCGCGGGCACGTCCGCCGGCGACGCGCAGCGACAGCTGGCAGCCGCGCCGCGCCGGGTTGGACGGCGTCACCACGTCGAGGACGTCGGCGCAGCGGGCGGCGATCAGCGCCTCGAGGTGGGCGGTGAGTTTCTCCGACTTCGCGCGCAGGCGGTCCATGCCGGCCTCGGCGAACAGCTCCAGCGACACACGCAGCGGCGCCAGCGCCAGGATCGGCGGATTGCTCAGCTGCCAGCCGTCGGCGCCGGGCGTGGGCTGGAACTGCGGGCCCATGCGGAAGCGCGTGGCCTGGTCGTGCCCCCACCAGCCGGCGAAGCGCGGCCGCTCGGTGCGGGCGTGGCGTTCGTGCACGAAGGCACCGGCGACGGCGCCCGGGCCGGCATTGCAGTATTTGTAATGGCACCAGGCGGCGAAATCGACGCCGCTGTCGTGCAGCGCCAGGCGCAGGTTGCCGGCGCCGTGCGCCAGGTCGAATCCCACGACGCAGCCCTGCGCATGGCCCAGCCGCACGATCTCCTTCAGGTCGAAGGCCTGGCCGGTGCGGTACTGCACACCCGGCCACAGCACCAGGGCGATGCGGTGGCCGTGTTCGGCCAGCACGCGTTCGATCGCCGCCATCGAGATCGTGCCGCCGGGTTCGTCCGCCTCGAGTTCGATCAGGTCGGTGGCCGGGTCGAAACCGTGGAAACGGATCTGCGATTCGACGCCGTAGCGGTCGGACGGGAAGGCGCCGGCTTCGATCAGGATCGCCGGGCGCTCGCGCGTGGGCCGGTAGAAGCTGACCATCAGGAAGTGCAGGTTGGCGGTGAGCGAGTTCATCGCCACCACTTCCGAGGCCTGCGCGCCGACCAGCATGGCCAGGCCCTCGCGCACTTCGTTGTGGTAGGGCATCCAGGGGTGTTTGCCGCGGAAATGCGCCTCGACGCCCAGCGCGGCCCAGTCGTCGAGCTCCTGCACCAGGGCGGCGCGCACCGCGCGCGGCTGCAGGCCCAGCGAGTTGCCGCAGAAATAGGCCTGGTCCTCGCCGTGGTGCTGCGGGATGTGGAAACGGTCGCGGAAGTCGTACAGCGGGTCGGCGGCGTCCAGCGCCAGCGCCTGGTCCAGGGTCGGGCTCATTCGAACCTCGTGCGCGGCAGGCCCAGCCATTCCAGCGCGGTGCCGTGGTAAAGGCGGGCCTGTTCGGTTTCGGACAGCCCCATCGCGGCGATGCCGGCGCCCGGCACCTGTTCGCCCAGCGGGAAGGGATAGTCGGTGCCCAGCATCACCCGCGGCACGCCGACCGTGTCGAGCAGGTAGCGCAGGGCGCGGTTGTCGGCCACCCAGCTGTCGAAATAGAGCTGGTCGAGGTATTTGCGCGGGCTGTGCGGGTTGTCGGTGGCGACCAGGTCCGGGCGCATGTTGAAGCCGTGTTCGATGCGGCCAATGGTGTACGGGAAACTGCCGCCGCCGTGCGCCAGGCAGACCTTCAGCCGCGGGAACCGTTCCAGCACGCCGCCGAAGATCAGCGCGCAGGCCGCGCGGCTCTGTTCGGCCGGCATGCCCACCAGCCAGGGCATCCAGTACTTGGGCATGGACTCGCTGCCCATCATGTCCCAGGGGTGCACCAGGATGGCCGCGCCCAGGTCCTGCGCCGCCTCGAAGAAGGGCTGCAGTTCGGGCGCGTCCAGGTTCCAGTCGTTGATGTGCGAACCGATCTGCACGCCCTGCAGGCCCAGCTGGTCCATGCAGCGTTCGAGCTCGCGCATCGCCAGCTGCGGCGACTGCATCGGCACCGTGCCGATGCCGGCGTAATGGCGGCGGTGCTCGCGGCAGGCCTCGGCCATGTGGTCGTTCAGCGCCTCGTGCAGGGCCAGCGCCTCGTGCGCCTTGGCCCAGTAGCTGAACATGACCGGCACCGTGCTGATCACCTGCACCTGCACGCCGAACCTGGCGTAGTCGGCGATGCGTTCGGCCGGGTCCCAGGTCTTGGACCAGATCTCGCGGAAGAACTTGCCGTCCTTGTAGATGCGGGCGCGGCCGTCCTCGTGGTGGATCACCGGGAAGCGCGGGTCGCCGTACTTCTCGGCCAGGTTCGGCCAGGTCCTGGGCAGGTAATGGGCGTGGGTGTCGATCTTGAGCATGGGCGCCATTCTAGGCGGGATTGGCGCGGCTCGGCGCGGTCGGGTCCTATACTCGGCGCCACCCGCCCGCCCCGTGGAGCGACCCATGCGCCTTGCCTCGTCCAGCCTCCTGAGCCTGCTGCTGTGGGCATTGTCCGGCGCCGCGCTGGCGCAGGTGCCGACCCCGGCCGCACAGGCCTTCGAGCGCCTCAAGACCCTGCAGGGCGACTGGCAGGGGGCGTTCCCCGACGGCCGGCGGCACACCGTCAACTACCGGCTGTCGGCGGCGGGCACGGTGCTGGTCGAAACCTGGCAGCTCGGCCCGGGCCGGGAGTCGATGACCCTCTATCACCTCGACGGCGACCGCCTGCTGGCGACGCACTACTGCCCGCAGGGCAACCAGCCGCGGTTGCAGTGGGTGCCGGGACCGGACCCGGATGTGCAGCGCTTCGATTTCGTCGACGGCACCGGACTGGACCTGCCGGACCGCTCGCACCAGCACGCGTTCGTCACCCGGATAGGCGAGGGCACGTATTCGCGCAGTGAGACGTATGTGGGCAATCAGGCCACAGCGGATGAGCGCGCCGAAGCGGCCGCCGCGGCCGGAGCTGAAGCCGCCATCGTCTATACGCGTATCGAGTCATCCGGCGGCTGATCGGCCTCGGGCCTGCCGGCGGTCTTGCCGGTGCGGTTGCCGGGGGCGTCATCGGCGGCTGGCTGTTGCGCCAGCTCAGCAATGGCATGCCTTGGGCACGCCGGCGCGCTGGGCAGCTTCGCCGCGGGTTTCCTGCTGGTGTGGCTGGAAGGCCGCGGCCCCAGCGCGTTGACCCTGCGCGCCTTCCTGATCGTCGGCGTGCTCGGCGGCCTCACCACCTATTCGGCCCTGATGCTGGAGTGCCTGGTGATGGCGCGCGGGGCGAAGGCCGATGTGCTGGCGGGGTATCTCGGGCTGACGCTGGTAGGTGGGTTCGCGATGGTTTGGGTGGGGGCGCGTTTGGCAGACGTCGCCAAGACGGTTTGAGGCCCCGGCGAGGTAGAACGAAAACGTGTTTAAGGAGTCCAGAGCGATTCAGCGGTTAAACGATGGTTGATTGCCGTCGTTTTCTTTTGCGTCCAGATGAACATCACACCTGCTGTTATGCCGAGAGCAGCGTAGAGAGCAAGCGCCATGGTGACAGCCATTCCGCCAATCCAGTAGCCGATTACAAACCCTGACCCGGCTCCATAAAGCGCGGCTGACAGGATGGAGTCCATTCGAAACGCACGGGCAAGCATGAACCCAGGCACCCCGAGGGCAGCTACTGCGAAGAAACATCCCGGAAAGAGAGCGATCGTGTAGAGCACCACGTGCCCCAGCTTCCATGGTCCCCAGGTAGCCAACGAAAGAAGCAACGAAACCGACGATGCGGAGGCCGCTGAGGCAACTAGCGTGCTGAACACCAGCAGGCCGCAATTAGAGACCTTACTCACTGCAACCACATCCGCTGGCGCTGGAGATGATGTCGGACATTTGTGAGCCCCATATCAACTCGTTGGCAAGGTAGTTTGGAAGCGGTCCAAACGTAAGCGCTGGACTTTGAAGCGGGTTAAGTCCCTCGCCATACGTGTGCGCGACCCCGTTCCGAACAGTCCGCGCGGCGTATCCAGGTTCAAAAAACCCGTCGCTTCCCGCCATGTTTACGACGAGCGGATCGCCTGTAATCAGATCTTCTGTCAGATAGCTCGTCACTGGATTGCTCATTAGAGGGACAACGGCCGCATTGTTCGCCGTTCCTCCCGTGGTTGCCGGGCGGGGCCCGCCAGCATCTGGTGTGGGGCGGTTGATCAGCCCGTTCATCACCGAGGCTGGGTCTTTACATCCAATATTCCGGGTGACGTCATAACGATGATAGAGAAGAGCGTTTCGGACGCCATTCGAGTTGATGTGCTCGGGAAACCCCTTCGGAGTCGGGACCATGAACATAGGCCCGCCCGGATAGTGGCATAAGGTGTCCCCTCGGTGAGAGACGCAGTACTGACCTCTGGGGTCGAAGTTTACAGCCGGATTTCCTCCGGCATAGCCATAGGTCGAGGCTCCCCCCGCCAACCCAATTGGATCCGACTGCACATACCGCCCGGTGCCCGGATCGTAATCCCGGAAGTAGTTGTAGTGCAGCCCGGTCTCTTCGTCGAAGTACTGCCCGGGGTAGCGCAGGTTGAACGTGTAGGCGACGGTGTCGCCGTCCGGGTCTTCGTTCGCGGCATGGTCGCCGAACGCGCTGCCCGTCAGGTCCCAGCGCCAGACGACGGCGTTGGTGCCGGGATGTACGATGGCCCGCGGCGTGCCCAGGTGGTCGGTCAGCACGTACTGGTGGCTGCTGCCGGCATGGCTGCCCAGCACCGCCACCAGGGTGTCGTCGAGCCAGACGTATTCCTGGATCCGGGCGCCGGCGTCGTCGTATTCGCCCAGCAGGCGGCCGGCTTCGTCGTAAACGAAAGTGACATCGCCGCCGGTGACGGTGGGGTTGCGTTTGACCACCCGCTCGCCGCGGGCGTTGTAGCCGTATTCCCGGGTCAGCACGCCGCCGTCGGTGAGCTGGCTCATCCGGCCGCGGTCGTCGTAGGTGAAGACGCGGCTGGCGCCGACCGTCGTGGTGTTGCCGGCGGCGTCGTAGCCGCGGGCCGTGGCGCCGGTCTGGGTCAGGCGGTGGCTGGTGGTGGGGTAGGTGTAGGCCTCGGTCGTCCCGGCGGTTTTGCTCTGGCGGTTGCCGGTGGCGTCGTAGGTGAAGGCCTGGATCGGGGTGGCGCCATTCTTCAGCGCTTCGAGCCGGTCGAGGGCGTCGTAGTCGATGCTGCGCGTGGCGGTGCCGCCCCCGGCCAGCCGCTCGTCCAGCCCGGTGACATTGCCGACGGCGTCGAGGGTGTAGTCCAGGGCCAGGCCATCCACGGCGCTGTCGGCGATGGCCGCGATGCCGTAGTTGCCGTCGTAGGTCCTGTCCAGCGTGCGGCCGTTGCCGAAGGTCACCCCCGTCGCGGGCCCGAAGGGCAGGTAGTCCACGTCCGAGACCACGGTGACGGCCGCGCTGCCCGCCGTCGGCTGGGCCATCACGCCGGTGATGCGGCCGGCGGCATCGCGCTGGTAGGTGACGACGGCGCCGCTGGGGTAAGTCATCGCCACCAACCTGTTGGCGGCGTTGTGGGTGTAGCCGACGGTGGCGTCGGGCGTGCCCGTCACCGACTGCAGCTTGCGCACCACGTTGCCGCGGCGGTCGTAGCAGTAGGCCGTGCTGCCGCTGGGGTCGGTGAAGCCGGACAGGCGGCCGCTGGCGAAGGTCTCGCCGGGGACGCAGACGGTGGGTGCGGTGTCGTAGCTGAAGCCGATGTCCTGGCCGGGCGTGGGCAGGTCGAGGGCGGTCAGGCGGTTCAGGGCGTCGTAGCCGTAGATCGTCGTAATACCGCGGGCATCGGTCTGGCTGGCGCGGTTGCCGGCGGCGTCGTAGGTGTAGGTGGTGGTGCCGGTGTCCGGGCTGGCCAGCGTCACCAGGTCGCCCAGGCCGTTGTAGCCGTAGCTGGTGGTCAGGCCCTTGGGGTCGATCACGGCGGTGAGGTTGTCGCGGGCGTCGTACTGGAACTGGGTCTCGGCGCGCTCGGGACCGGTACCGCCGACATTGGCGATGCTGCGCTTGAGGCGGCCCAGCGGGTCGTAGTCGTGGTCGGTGGTGCGGCCGAAGGCGTCGGTGACCGTGTCCACTTGGCCCACCGCGTCGTAGGTGAAGTCGGTGGGCGTGGACAGCGCGTCGGCCAGGGTCTCGAGCTGGCCGAGCTGGTCGTAGACGCGGCTGAGGCTGTGCCTGAGCACGTTGCCGGCGTCGCGGGTCTCTTCGCTGATGCGGTGGCCGGCGCCGTCGAGCGTGTAGCTGACGGTATTGCCGAAGTTGTCTTCGATGCCGGTCAGGCGATGGGCCTGGTCGTAGCTGAACTCGACGAAGGCGCCGTCGGGCTGGGTGACCTTGGTGACCTGGCCGACGTTGTCGTAGTCCAGCCGGGTGATGGCGTCGTCGGCCTCGGTGCCGTTGTCGGCGCCGCGGACCTTGCGGGCGGTGAGCCAGCCGCGGACGTTGTATTCCAGATCCGTCACGATGCCGTTGGCATCGACGACCTGGAGCGGCCGGCCGGCCAGGTCGTAGCGGCTGTAGGTCGTCACCGCGCCCGTGGCGTCGGTGACCCGGTACAGGTCGCCCTTGCGGTGGCAGGCGCCGCCGGTGCTGCAGCCTGTCAGGTCGTCCGCGCTGCGGTACTCGAAGCTGGCGGTGTCGGCCACATCGGTGCGGGGCCCATCCATCGATTTCAGCAGGCCGAGGATGGGGCAGGTGCTGTTGGGGGCGGCCACGTCGGTGGCGTCGCAGTAGGCATACAGGGTCTGTCGAACGCCGCTGGGCGCGGACGCCAAGCTTCCGCAGACGTAGCTGGCATTTGCCGAGTCGGGATCAATGGCGCAGGAGGCGCGGATCTGTCCGGCAGCTTCGTAGGCCGCAGTTAGCAGGGATTCGGTGTCGAAAACTCCGGCGACCTTACTCTGGACCTCAGTAGATATGATCCGGTGCCTGGCGTCACGCGCCATGAGCCTGCGACGCTCGCTCTCTAGGTTGACCGATTCCGTCACGGAGTTCGTGTAGGTGTCTGCGTATCCGAACGTGGTCGTTGTTCCATCCGCCTCCGTTAGCGACAACAATCTCGCCGTGCTGTCGTACGTCTTCTCCACTTCACCATCGCCATCGGTTCGTGAAAGCGTGCGTCGTGTACGGTGCGAAGAGAACGTGTAATCGACCGATTCCCCGGTCGCGCGGGTGACCGTCGCCGCGAAGCCGCCGGTATAGGCGACGGTCGTCATATCGTGCGTCGGAGATCCAGGATTCCCGGTGTTGAGTCGACTTAGAATCGCCCGGCCACGGTTGTCGTACCCGAATGTCGCCATTCGGTTTCCGCGTTCATCGGTGATGCCTGTCAGGTGGTGTTTGAATCCCGCCGGCGCCAGGCCGGTTTCGCCATAGTGATAAACGCGCACGCTTCCATCGGGGCGCTCGACCGATGTCAGGTTGCCGTTGGCGTCGTAGCCATACAGCGTCTCTTCGCCCATGTCCGTACGCGTCGCGAGCAAGCGGCTTCCGGGGTCGTAAAGCAAGGTCAGCGCCCGGCCCTTCGCGTCGGTGATCGTGGTCAGGCGTCCCATGCCGTCGTAGGCCAGAGTCACCGCATTGGCCAGGTCGTCGGGATGATAGACGCGCGTCAGATTCCCGTCGTAGTCGAACTCCTTGGTTGACCCGTCGGGTTCGATCAGGCGATAACCGCCCCCGAAGTCCCGAAGAACCTTGTCCGGATTTGTCTCGGATCGGAAGATTCCGGTCGCAACGCTCCGGAAGAAGTCGTAGTAGCCTCGGTCGCTGTACAGAGTCTTCGGGTTGCGCTCGGCATAAAGCTTGTCGGTGTAGGAGTGTTGCCATCCGGGGGCGAGCGTGCGCATCGGATCGGACGTCCCCGAGATGTCAATGGTCCGGGTCGGATCTTCCTGTTGAAGCGAGTGGTAGCTACGACCGAATTCCCTTCCAGCGAAAACGAAGTCCGTCTCGAACCGGGCTTTGTCCCCTGTGCCTGGATACACGGGGTTGCAGTTGCCGGGCTCGCAGGCCACCTGAAGAACGGTCGAGTCGATATAGGGCTTGGCAGCGGTGGACCGGCACATCTGGTGCGGCGCCACCTCGTTGTTCCCGTCGCTGTAAGCCGGGGCCTTGCCGGAGCGGGCAACCATGCCGGAAGGGCAGGTCATGCTGGCTTCCATCGACATCCAGTCTTCGTGATGATTCGGTTCGTCGTCATCACCGCAGGTCATGTCGAACTCCATCAGTCGCTTGTGTTCAGTGCTGGGAAACGTGTATTGGATCCGCGCCGACTGAGGATGGCCGGAGTACTGGCTCACGGTGTGATATGGGCTGGCGTACGACCCCGTTGCGTAGTAGGGGGTGATAGTGCAGGTGGGATATGCCTGCTGGTAGTGCGCAAACTTTCCAGCCATCATTTCTGCTTCGTTGGCGCACCGGGTGGGGTCCGCCGAGCTGGGGGCGCATATTCCTTGCGCGGGCCCCCAGCCGCCAATCGTGTATGACGGCTCCGAGATGACCTGGGGCGGCTGATACGGGACAGAGTAGGTCGTCCTCAGGACGGTTGAGGCACCGTAGTTGATCACCCGGGTGGACTCTGGCTGAAGAAGTGAGCCATGCGGATGGCTGGCGCGCATGGCAGATACTGCTTCATCGCGACTGTCGTAAACGCCGCCATTGAAGGAATAAGACCAGATGTCCTGCGCCGCTACGGTCGGATTCAAGAGAAGCCAGGCCGCGAGAATCTGGAAGGCGATGACGACGCTATGGGCGCCAAAACGGAAGCGTTTCGAGAGGAGGTTCATCGGATTCCTGGTTCCGGGGCTCAATACAAGCAAGTATGTCGGGCGACGGATAAAACTGGGGCATAGCGTTCCGCAATCGCGCGAGCTCAGCTGCGCGACTTCCGGGTAACGGACGTGTCCCCAGATACCGGACAGCGGATCAGGCCCCTGGCTCGCGGTTTTGTGACCGTGTTCTCAGATGTTCAGTCCGCCTTCTTTGCTGGGGCGGAACGCCGACGAAGTGGAGGGCGACTGCGGCTTCGTCAGCCCTGGAACTTCGCCGGCGCCGGGTTCAGGTGGCCGCAGGCGGTGCAGGTGCGGAGTTCGGCGGAGCGGTAGAAGCGCTCGAAGACCGCCGGGAACTGGGTCTCGATGTCCTCGAGGGCGAAGAACTCCGAGTACAGCGGGTGGTTGCACTTCTCGCAGTACCACAGCAGCCCGTCCTTCTCGTGCGGCAGGCGCTTGCGTTCGATCACCAGGCCGATGCCGCCGGCCAGACGCTGCGGCGAGTGCGGCACGCGCGGTGGCAGGTAGAAGACCTCGCCGGCCCTGATCGGGATGTCGCGCACGGCGCCGTCCTCCTGGATCTTCAGCACCATCTCGCCCTCGAGCTGGTAGAAGAATTCCGGGCCTTCGTCGTGGTGGTAGTCGGTGCGGGCGTTCGGGCCGCCGACGATCATCACGATGAAATCGCCGTCGACGATGCACTTGTTGGCCACCGGCGGCTTGAGCAGGTGCCGGTGCTCGTCGATCCACTGCTGCAGGTTGAAGGCGGGGGTGAGCATGTCAGCGTGACTCCGGGAAGGCCGCCACGCATTTGAGCTCGATCGCGATCGGCGTGGGCAGGGCGGTGATGCCCAGCGTGGTGCGGCAGGGCGCCTTGTTGACGTCGGGGAAATATTCGGCCCAGACGCCGTTGTAGGCGTGGAAATCGCTCTGCATGTCGGTCAGGTAGACGGTGACGTCCACCAGCCAGTCCCAGCGGCAGTGGCTGGCCTCGAGCACGGCGCGCACGTTGGCGAACACCGAATGGCACTGGGTCACGATGTCGTAGTCCACAAGCCGGCCGGCGGCGTTGTAGACGTTGCCGGGAATCTCGTTGGTGCCGGGCGTGCGCGGCCCGATGCCGGAGAGGAACAGCAGGTTGCCGACCCGGCGCGCGTGCGGATAGCGCCCGACGGGAAGCGGCGCACCGCTGGCGTGGATGATCTCGCTCACCGGTCGTCCTTGAGTTTGCCGCGGATGTGGTCCATCGCCATGCCGTAGGCGACCGGCAGCTCGTCGTTGGAATCCACGCCCATGCCCAGCTCGCGGACGCGGCCGTCGAGCAGGGAATAGACCCATGCGTGCACGCTCAGTTTCTGGCCGCGGGCCCAGGCGTCCTGGACGATGGTCGTCTGGCAGACGTTGACGACCTGCTCGACCACGTTCAGCTCGCACAGGCGCGCATGCCGCAGCGATTCGAGCTCGACTTCCGCCAGCAGGGCTGCGTGCTTGTGGCCGACGTCGGCGACGTGGCGCAGCCAGTTGTCGGCCAGGCCGACGCGGGTGCCGGTCAGGGCCGCATGCACGCCGCCGCAGCCGTAGTGGCCGACCACCAGGATGTGTTCGACCTTGAGCACGTCCACCGCGAACTGGATCGTGCTCAGGCAATTGAGGTCGGTGTGCACGACCACGTTGGCGACGTTGCGGTGCACGAACACTTCGCCCGGCTGCAGGCCGGTGATCTGGTTGGCCGGCACGCGCGAGTCCGAACAGCCGATCCACAGGTACTTCGGCGCCTGCAGCTGCGAGAGGCGCTTGAAGAACTGCGGGTCCTCGGCGCGCACCCTGGCGGCCCATTCGCGGTTCCTGTCGAGCAGTTCCTTCAGTGGCATCGGATCATCCCAGGTCGATGGTGACGTTCTTGGCTTCGGTGAAGAAGCGCAGGGCTTCCCAGCCGCCTTCGCGGCCCAGTCCCGACTGCTTCACGCCGCCGAAGGGCGTGCGCAGGTCGCGGTTCATCCAGGTGTTGACCCAGACCACGCCGGCTTCGATGCGGTCGGCGAGGCGGTGCGCGCGGCCCAGGTCCGAGGTCCAGAGGCTGGCGGCCAGGCCGTAGGGCACGGCATTGGCCAGGGCCAGCGCTTCGTCCTCGGTGTCGAAGGCCTGCAGCGTGACGACGGGGCCGAAGATCTCTTCGGTATTGGTGCGGCAATCCGGGCCCAGCCCCTCGATCACGGTCGGGGCGATGAACCAGCCGTCGGCGCAGCGGCCGGCGGGTTGCACCGCGTCGCCGCCGCAGAGCACCCGGCCGCCTTCGGCCTTCGCCAGCGCGATGCAGGCCATCACCTTGTCGAAGTGCGGTTTCGAGACGACGGGGCCGGTGGTGGTGGCGGGGTCCTGCGGATCGCCGACCACCAGCGCCTTGGCTCGCGCCACCAGCGCGTCGCGGAACTCGCCGTAATAACCGCGCTCGACCAGGAGGCGCGAGCCGCACAGGCAGATCTGCCCGGAGTTGAGGAAGGCCGAGCGCACGACGGTGTCGAGCAGCTTCGCCTTCGGCGCGTCGGCGAACACCAGGGTCGGGTTCTTGCCGCCCAGTTCGAGCGAGGTTTTCTTCAGCGAACGCGCGCAGCTCTCCGCGATGCGCGTGCCCACCGCCGTGCTGCCGGTGAAGCTGATCGCCTTGACCTGGGGGTGGTCCACCAGCGCCTGGCCGACGGCGGCGCCGCGGCCCTGCACGATGTTGAACACGCCGGGCGGAAAACCGATCTCGCGCGCGACTTCGCCCAGCATCCACGCCGTCACCGGCGTCACTTCCGAGGGTTTGCCGACCACGCAGTTGCCCGCGGCCAGGGCCGGCGCGAACTTCCAGGTGAACAGGTACAGCGGCAGGTTCCAGGGGCTGATCACGCCGACCACGCCCAGCGGCTGGCGCAGGGTGTAGTTGACGATGCCCGGCGCCGAATGCGATTCGCTGGCGAACTGGGTGGCGGCGGCGGCGAAGAAGCGCAGGTTGCTGACCGCGCGCGGGATGTCGAGGTTGCGCGCCAGCGCCAGCGGCTTGCCCACGTCCCGCGATTCGGCGGCGGCGAACTCATCCAGGCGCGCCTCCAGCGCATCGGCCAGGCGTTCGATCCAGGCGGCGCGGTCGCTGGCGGGCAGGGCCGACCAGGCCGGGAAGGCCTGCCGCGCGGCTGCGACGGCGGCCGCCACGTCGTCGGCGTCGCCGTCCGGGCACTGCGCGTAAGCCTGGCCGGTGGCCGGTTCGAAGACATCGAGCCAGGCGCCGCGTGTAGCGGTCACCGCTTGGCCGCCGATCAGATGGGATAGCCGCAGGCTCATGCCGCCAAGCTTAACCGCCGTCGCGCCCGTACGGACAGGTTCGGCCTGGCCATTCAGCGCTGGCAGAGCGGGCACCAGTAGAGCCGCCGGCCACCGAGTTCGTGCCGCACAACCAGGTCGCCGCAGCGCGGGCAGGGCTGGCCTTCGCGGTCGAAGACCTGGAAGCGGAAACCGGCCGGCGTGTCGGTGAGGTAGTCGCTGCGCATGCCCGCCGCCGGTTCGATGCCGCGGGTTCGGTAGCTGGCGCGCGGCACGTCGAGCAGGGCCTTGGCCAGGCGCTGGCGTTCGACCGCCGACAGGTCGGCCGGGCGCCGCTGCGGCGCGATACCGGCGGTGAACAGCACCTCCGAGCGCAGGTAGTTGCCCATGCCGGCCAGGAAGGCCTGGTCCAGCAGCAGGGCGACCAGCGAGCGGCCGGCGAAACGCGGCTCCTGCAGCCGCTTGGCCACGGCCGCGGGTTTGAGCGCCGGGTCGAGCACGTCGGGGCCGAGCTTCGAGAGGAAGGGATGACGTTCGAGCTCGGCGGTTTTCCACATCTGCACCTCGGACGCGGAATACAGCAGGATCGCGCTGGCCTCGGTCTCGAGCGCCACGCGCAGCGAGCGGCCGCTGTCGGGCCGCGGCCCGGCCGGCGCGATGGTCCAGACGCCGTAGAGCTGGTTGTGCGAATACAGCGTCAGCCCGTGCTCGAAATGGGTCAGCAGGGCCTTGCCGTGCGGCGCGATCGCGGTGATGCGGCGCCCGACCAGGTCGCGCTGGTAGCGCTTGAGTTCGGGGAAGTGGAACCAGGCGGCGGTGAGCGGCCGGCCGACCACGGCGGCCGCCAGCTGGTCGGCGGTGCGGCGGATTTCAGGACCTTCGGGCATGGCGACAGGATGACGGCGGCTGCGTGCAGGCCGCGTGCAGTCAGCCGCGGATGGGCGGCACGGCCTGCGGTTCGTGGTACTCGAAACCCAGGGATCCGTTTTCGACCCGGGCGACCCGCGCGTCCACGACCACCGCCGGGCCGGGCTCCTCGAAGAACACCAGCTGCACGATCTCGGCGACGTCCAGCACGCAGTCGGCGGGCCGGAACAGCCCGCAGCCGCCTTCGGACAGGTCCTTGACCTCGCCCAGCCAGGCCTGCGGCCCGCGGATGACCATGACCCGGGCCGCGTAGGGCACGCGGTCGGAAAAACGATGATCGCTGGCGGCCATGTCCGGACCTCAGAGCGAGCGGGTGCGGCCGCCGTCGACCGGCAGGTTGATGCCGTTGACGTAGCCGGCGGCCGGCGAGGCGAGGAACGCCACCGCGGCGGCGATCTCCGCGGGTTCCGCGAAGCGGCCGGCCGGCACGGTGGCCAGCATGCCCCTGGCGACGTCGTCGGCGGACTTGCCGGTGGCCGCCGCGCGTTCGGCCAGGATCTGGTCCAGGCGCTGGGTGCGGGTGTAGCCGGGCAGCACGTTGTTGACGGTGATGCCGTAGGGCGCGAGCTCGCTCGACAGCGTCTTGGCCCAGCCGGCGACCGCGCCGCGGATCGTGTTGGACACGCCCAGGTTGGCGATCGGCTCCTTCACCGAGGTCGAGATGATGTTGACGATGCGGCCCCAGCCGGCGGCCTTCATGCCCGGCAGCACCGCCTGCACCAGCACCTGGCCGGCGACCAGGTGCTGGCGGAACACGTTGACGTAGTCCTCGGGCGCGGCGGCATGCGCCGGGCCGCCGGGCGGGCCGGCGGTGTTGTTCACCAGGATGTGCACCGGGTACTTGGCGCACAGCGCCGTCACCGCGTTGGCCAGGGCAGCGGCGTCGGAAACATCGGCGGCGACGTGGCGGTGCTGCTGGTCCGGATGCGGGCGGGGCAGGGCGGCGGCCACTTCGGCCAGGCGCTCGGCGCGGCGGGCCAGCACGGTGACGTCGGCGCCCAGGGCGGCCAGCGCTTCGGCCGAGGCGCGGCCGATGCCTTCCGAGCCGCCGCAGACCAGGGCGTGTTTTCCGCGCAGATCGGCAGTCATGGTCTCAGCTTCCTTGTTCGCGCCGGTGCAGGCGCTCGGTCATCAGGGTGGCGATCTCGCGGTCGGCCTCGCGCGGGCTGGCCGCCAGCGCGGCGGCGGCCTTGCGCACGTTCGCTTCGGGGTGGTTCTGGCTGAGCTTGAACTTCAGTTCCACCGCCGTCACCGCCAGGCGGAAACCGACGATGCCCCGGAGCTGGGTGACGTGCGCGGCGTTGTCGGGTTCGTAGCGCCAGTCGCTGCCGACCGCCGCTTCGTGCCGTTCGCTCAGGTCGGCGACGACGGCGGCCAGGAAATCCGGTTCCTCATGGACCTCCAGCGTGCCCGAAAGGTGGGCGACGGCGTAGTTCCAGGTCGGCACGCGCGCCTGCGCGACCTTGTCGGTGTACCAGCCGGGCGACACATAGGCGTGCGGCCCATGCACGATCGCCAGCGCCGGGCCCGTATGCCGCCACTGCGGGTTGGCGCGCGACCAGTGGCCCCGCAGCTCGATCGTGTCGCCATCGCGCCGGTACAGCACCGGCAGGTGACTGACGAAGGGCAGGCCGTCGGCGACCGTGACCAGGGTGGCGAAGGCGTCGCGCGCCATCAGCCGGTCCAGTCCGGCGAGTTCGGTCTCGGCGAAATGGCGGGGCGTGTACATCTCAGTCGCGGCCGGTCAGCGGGTTCTTGAGCGGCTGGATCATGTGCTCGCGCAGTTCCTCGTCGTCCTCGCCGCGCGGCGGCTCGATCTCCTCGAGGTCCAGGCCCCAGGCCTCGGCGTCGTCCGCGTCCATGCCCTCCAGCGCGCGGAAATCGGCGTCCAGCAGCTGGGCGCGGGCGATGTCCTCGCTTTCGTAGATGTTGATGCGGCCGTCGCAGTCGAAGACCTCGGCCACGCCGCTGTCGAGCACGCGCAGGCGCGACCAGACCAGCATGCGCGGCAGCACCGCCAGCCACCATTGTTCGCGGCGGCCTTCGCCGGGATTCGTTTCGTCGTGTTCGCTCATCGGGTGATCCTTACTGCAGTGCGATCAGGGCGATCACGCCGGCCGCGCCGGCCAGGGTGAGCCAGCCGCTGCCGGCGGTGATGCCGCCGAAAAAATCCAGGTTCTTGTCGCCGGCCGCGCGGTGCCGCCACCGCATCAGCCACCAGCTGTAGCCCCAGCCGCCGTCCTCGGTGCCCGGGGCGAAGTTGATGCCCCGGTCCAGCTGGTGCCGGTAGGCCAGCACGCGGAAACCGAAATGCGCCGGCCCCGCCGAACCGGCCAGGCCCAGGAACAGGAACAGCAGCAGCGAGCCGGCGCCGGTGCCCACGGCCTCAGAACGTCGCCTGGCCGGGCGCGCGCGGGTAGGGGATGGCGTCGCGGATGTTGGACAGGCCGCAGACGTAGACCACCAGGCGCTCGAAGCCCAGGCCGAAGCCGGCGTGCGGCACGGTGCCGTAGCGGCGGAAGTCGCGGTACCAGCCGTAGTGTTCCGGGTCCAGGCCGAACTGCGCCATGCGCTTGTCCAGCACGTCCAGCCGCTCCTCGCGCTGGCTGCCGCCGATGATCTCGCCGATGCCCGGGGCCAGCACGTCCATCGCGGCGACGGTGCGGCCGTCGTCGTTCAGGCGCATGTAGAAGGCCTTGATCTGCTCCGGGTAGTTCATCACCACCACCGGGCGGCCGACGTGCTGTTCGGTCAGCCAGCGCTCGTGTTCGGTCTGCAGGTCCAGGCCCCATTCGACCGGGAAGTCGAACTTCTGGCCGGATTTCTGCAGCAGCGACACCGCCTCGCTGTAGTCGATGCGCTCGAAGGGCGCGTTGACGAAGGCCTCCAGCTTGCTGATCGCGGTCTTGTCCACGCGTTCGGCGATGAAGGCCAGGTCGTCCAAACGCTCGGCCAGCACGGCCTTGAACAGGTACTTCAGGAAGGCCTCGGCCAGGTTGGCGTCGTCGTTGAGGTCGGCGAAGGCGATCTCCGGTTCGATCATCCAGAACTCGGCGAGATGGCGCGTGGTGTGCGAGTTCTCGGCGCGGAAGGTCGGGCCGAAGGTGTAGACCTTGCTCAGCGCCAGGCAGTAGGCCTCGACATTGAGCTGGCCGGAGACGGTGAGGAAGGTCTCCTTGCCGAAGAAGTCCTTGCTGAAATCCACGCCGCCCTTGGCGTCGCGCGGCAGGTTGGCCAGGTCGAGCGTGGAGACGCGGAACATCTGGCCCGCGCCCTCGGCGTCGGACGTGGTCACGATCGGGGTGCTGATCCAGTAGAAGCCCTGCTCGTGGAAGAAGCGGTGCACCGCCTGGGCCAGGCAGTGGCGGATGCGCGTGACCGCGCCGAACAGGTTGGTGCGCGGACGCAGGTGGGCGACTTCGCGCAGGAACTCCAGCGAGTGCGGCTTGGGCTGGATGGGGTAGGTTTCCGGGTCCTCGACCCAGCCGCACACTTCGACGGCCGTGGCCTGGATCTCGAATTTCTGGCCCTTGCCCTGGGACGGCGCCAGGGTGCCGGTGACGATGACGGAGCAGCCGGCCGAGAGCTTCTTCACCTCGGTCTCGAAGTTGGCCAGGGCCTCGGTGGCCACCGCCTGGATCGGGTCGAAGCACGAGCCGTCGCTGACGTTGACGAAGTTCAGCGCGCTCGAGGCCCGGTTGGTGCGGACCCAGCCGCGGACGGTGACTTCGCTGCCCGGGGCGATCGACCCCGAAAGCGCCTGCTGGACGCTGACCACTGCCATGCCTTGAATCCCTGCCCGGACGGGCCTATCTGGTGAAGAGCGCAAGGATAACCCAGGCTCGCATTCACGCAGCGCCGGTATACTGCAGCCGTCCCGATCCGAAGCCCGAGACCCGAAACCCATGGCCGTCACCCTGACCCCCGCCGCCGCCGACCGCATCCGCAGCTACCTGGCCGAAACGCCGGGCGGCATCGGCCTGCGCTTCGGGGTCCGCAAGTCCGGCTGCACGGGCTTTGCCTACGTGGTGGACATCGCCAAGGCCCCGGGGCCGGACGACACCGTGTTCGAGACCGACGGCGTGGCCGTCCGGGTCGACGCCGACAGCCTGCCCCAGGTGGACGGCACCGAGATAGACTTCGTGGCCCAGGGCCTGAACCAGCAGTTCGTGTTCCGCAACCCCCGCGTGGCGGCCGAATGCGGCTGCGGCGAATCCTTCACGACCACGACCTGAGGCATCAGATCCGGGGTCAGAGTGCATTTATCTTCAGGCCCGGCCAGAAGATAAATGCACTCTGACCCCGGATTTCCCGCGCCTGTCGGCGCGCCCCCTTGCCACGGGGGCTTTCCCTGCCCGGGGCGTCCGGCCGGGGGTAAGTCCTTGAGTTGCGCGGGAAAGGGGGGCTCGGGCATAATGCGCGGCTCCCGATCCCCGGGAGACCTTGCTCCACGGCCTCGCGCCGGGGGCTGCCAGGCCGAATCACCGGCCGCATCCACAAGGAACAAACCCATGCGTCACTATGAAATCGTGTTCATGGTCCATCCGGACCAGAGCGAGCAGGTGCCGGCCATGATCGAGCGCTACAAGGCGCTGATCGAAGGCGACAACGGCAAGATCCACCGTCTGGAAGACTGGGGCCGCCGCCAGCTGGCCTATTCCATCGACAACCTGGTCAAGGCCCACTACGTGCTGCTGAACGTCGAGTGCGGCCAGAAGACCCTGACCGAGCTGGTCGACGGCTTCCGCTTCAACGACGCCGTGCTGCGCCACATGGTCATCGCCCGCGAAGAGGCCGTCACCGAGCAGTCCCTGATCATGAAGAGCAAGGACGAGAAGGGCGAGCGCCGCCCGCGCCGCGACGATGACGAAAACAGCGTCGGCATCGCCGCCGACGACGCCGCCTGAGACCGGAGACCGACATGAGCAAGTTTTTCCGCCGCCGCAAGTTCTGCAAGTTCACGGCCGAGGGCGTCAAGGAGATCGACTACAAGGATCTCAACACCCTGCGCCAGTACCTGACCGAGAACGGCAAGATCGTTCCGAGCCGCATCACCGGCACCAAGTCCAAGTACCAGCGCCAGCTGCAGACCGCGATCAAGCGCGCCCGCGAACTGGCCCTGATCCCGTACACCGACAACCACCAGAACTGATCCTTACGGACAGCCACCGTTGCGGGGCCGCGCGCCCCGCTAACGTAAAGGAGCTACAAGCATGCAACTGATCCTCCTGCAGAAGGTCGTCAACCTCGGCGGCCTGGGCGACAAGGTCAACGTGAAGCCGGGCTACGGCCGCAACTTCCTGATCCCCTACGGCAAGGCCGTGCCGGCCACCCAGGCCAACATCGCGGCCTTCGAAGCCAAGCGCGCCGAGTACGAAGCCAAGGCCAACCAGGTCCTGGCCGATGCCGAAGCCCGCAAGGCCAAGCTGGAAGGCGCCACCGTCACGATCCCGGCCAATGCCTCGACCGAAGGCAAGCTGTTCGGTTCGGTCGGCCCGCGCGACATCGCCGAGGCCTTCACCGCCGCCGGCTTCCCGCTCGAGAAGGGCGAGGTGGTCATGGGCGAAGGCCCGCTGCGCCGCACCGGCGAGTTCGACATCGAAGTGCGCCTGCACGCCGACGTCCACACCACCGTCAAGGTGCTGGTCGAAGCCGAAGCCTGATCCGTCAGGTTCCCGGCAAGACCCAGACGGGCGCCTTCGGGCGCCCGTTTCGTTTCAGGGTTCTAGCGCCCAAATGCTCGTAAGGCGGTGCATTCTGGCGCAGAGGCGACGTGCATCCCCCTCGGCCGACACGCCGTGAATCCATCCCTGGAGGCTCATCGGCGACGTCCGTGTCGCCGATGGTCGGCCGAGGGGGATACACGTCACCTCTCCGAAAGGTCCCGGGGTACCGATAGAGAAGTCAAAGGCACAAGCGGCTTGAAGCCGGGTACGGGCGGCGTCCTTTTTGTTTGGTTGCGAAGTGGGGTGCCGTGGTGCAGTCACCAAAGGCGATTTCTGAAGGACCGTCGCGGCATCCTTGCTTATGGATCGCGCGCCAAGAGACCTGCAAGCGGCGAAGGCCAGGGACCATGACCGACCATCGGCGACAGGGACGTCGCCGATGAGCCTCCATGGATGGATTCACGGAGTGTCGGGCATGGTCCCTGACCTTTGCCGCCCCTCGCCAGGACTCATCCCGCGCGATCTGCTCTCCAACGTGACCGATCTCAATCCATGAGACAGGGCCGGGGTAAGAGATCTCCACCGGTTATGCACAGGGTTATGCCTGTCGCACCGTCCGAGGGATCGTTACGATGACCGACCCGGCTTACCGTCCGCCCACACCGCTGCGCCCCATCGACAAGGCGACCATGCCCGCTCGTTCCGAATCCTTCCGCACCGAAGCCAAGATCGATGCCCTGCGCGTCCCGCCCCAGTCGGTCGAAGCCGAGCAGGCGGTGATCGGCGGCCTGATGCTGGCCCCGGACTCGCTCGACCGCGTCGGCGACTTCCTGACCGAACACGACTTCTACCGCCGCGACCACCGGCTGATCTACCGCGCCATCCGCGACCTGAGCGAGAAGAACCGCCCCTTCGACGCCGTCACGCTGGGCGAGTGGTTCGAGGCCAACAGCCTGTCCGAACAGATCGGCGGCACCGGCTACCTGATCGAACTGGCCTCGACCACGCCCTCGGCCGCCAACATCAAGGCCTATGCCGAGATCGTGCGCGAGAAGGCGGTGATGCGGCAGCTGATCGAGGCCGGCACCGAGATCGTCAACGACGGCTTCCAGCCCGAGGGACGCGACAGCCAGGAAGTGCTGTCGGCGGCCGAGATGAAGGTCTTCAAGATCGCCGAGCAGGGCCGCCGCGGCCGCGCCGACTTCGTGCCCCTGCGCGAGGCGATGAAGGACGCGTTCCAGATCCTGCAGGAGCGCTACGAGAACCAGGGCAGCGTCACCGGCCTGCCGACCGGTTTCCACGACCTCGACGAGATGACCGCCGGCCTGCAGCCGTCCGACCTGATCATCCTGGCGGCGCGTCCGGCCATGGGCAAGACCACGCTGGCGCTGAACATCGCCGAATACGGCGCGCTCAAGACCAAAAAATCGGTCGCGGTGTTCTCGATGGAAATGTCGGCCTCGCAGCTGGCCTTCCGCCTGCTGTCGTCGATCGGCCGCATCAACGCCACCCGCCTGCGCACCGGCCAGCTCGAGGACGAGGACTGGTCGCGCGTGAATATGGCGATCAAGATGCTGTCGGACGTGAAGGTCTTCATTGACGACACGCCGGCGCTGTCGCCCGACGTGCTGCGCTCCAAGGCGCGCCGCATCAAGCGCGAACACGACCTGGGCCTGATCGTGGTCGACTACCTGCAGCTGATGCAGGTGCCGGGCTCGGCCGAGAACCGCACCAACGAGATCTCCGAGATCTCGCGCTCGCTCAAGGCCCTGGCCATGGAGCTGAAGGTTCCGGTGATCGCGCTGTCCCAGCTCAACCGCGGCCTGGAATCGCGCACCGACAAGCGCCCGGTCATGTCCGACCTGCGCGAATCGGGCGCCATCGAGCAGGACGCCGACATCATCATGTTCATCTACCGCGACGAGTACTACCACAAGGACTCGGCGGACAAGGGCCTGGCCGAGGTCATCATCAGCAAGCAGCGTAACGGCCCGACCGGCACGGTGAAGCTGAAGTTCTTCGGCGAATACACCCGCTTCGACAATCTCGCCCGCGACAGCGTCGGCAGCTTCGAATAAGCCCGGCCGCCGGGCCGGGCCACGGTCCGGGGCGGCGGCGGAATTGCCCGCGAATTGCCACATTCCGGGGCTGGCCGGCCCGGAAGGGCGGGCTACAATCGCGCCATGCCCAAGGCTTGGCCCGCCCAATCATGACGACGCTTCCCGACGCCGCGGTCCGCGCGGACGAGGTCGGCCAGCGCCCGACCCGGATCGTCGTCGACCTCGACGCGCTCAGCCACAACCTGCACGCGCTGCGGATCCACGCCGGCGTGCCGGTGATGGGCATCGTCAAGGCCAATGCCTACGGGCACGGCCTGGTGCCGGTCGCGCGGCACCTGCAGGCGCAGGGCGCCGAACAGCTGGGCGTGGCCTTCCTCGAGGAAGGCGTGGCGCTGCGCCGGGCCGGTATCACCCTGCCGATCCTGGTGATGGGCGGCATCTTCGGTCCCCAGGCTGCGCAGCTGATCGCCGAAGACCTCGAGATCACCGTGTCCTCGATCGACAAGCTGCGCCAGGTCGAGGCGGCGGCGCAGGCGCTGGGCCGCCAGGCCACGATCCACCTCAAGATCGACACCGGCATGGAGCGCATCGGCGTGCACAGCTACCACGCCGGCCCCTTCATCGAGGCCGCGGTCGCCTCGCGCTGGTGCCGGGTGAAGGGCGTGTATTCGCACCTGGCCTGCGCCGACGATCCCGCCTCGCCGATGACGCGGCAGCAGCTCGGACGCTTCCTGGAGGCCTGCGCGCACTTCGAGCGCATCGGTGCGCCGATGCCGCTCCGCCACCTGGCCAATTCCGGCGGCCTGCTGCATTTCCCCGAGACGCACCTGGACATGGTGCGGCCCGGCATCGCGCTTTACGGCGTGCTGCCCGATCCGGCGGCGCAGCCCACGGTGGCCCTGCGCCCGGTGATGTCCCTGGTCTCGCAGGTCGTCTACTTCAAGGTGGTGCCGGCAGGGCACCCGGTCAGCTACGGCGCGACCTGGGCGCCGAAGGCCGACACCCGCGTGGTCACGGTCCCGATCGGCTACGGCGACGGCTTCCCGCGCGCGCTGTCCTCGCGCGGCGAGGTGCTGATCCGCGGCCGGCGCCACCCCATCGTCGGGCGCATCTGCATGGACCAGTTCATGGTCGACATCGGCCCGCAGGGCACCGCCTACAACGAGGACGCGGTGGTGCTGATCGGGCGCCAGGGCGACCAGGCGATCGGCTGCGAGGCGGTGGCTCAGGCGGCGGGAACCATTCCCTACGAGATCCTGGTGGGCCTCAACGGCCGCATCCCGCGTGAATACGTGGGCGGGGCGCAGGAACCCGGGTCCCGGTAAGACCTGCCGCCCGCCGGTGCGGCGGCCGCCCTTCCGCGTTTCCATTCCCTGCACGGGCGCCGCGCCAGACTCGGCGCATGCCTTCCACCCTCCGACATCTGGTCCTCGTCCTCGGCGACCAGCTGGACGCCGAATCGGCGGTCTTCGACGACTTCGATCCCGGCCGCGACGCCGTCTGGATGGCCGAGGTCGCGCACGAGGCCACCCAGGTCTGGAGCACGCAGCCGCGCATCGCGATCTTCCTGGCCGCGATGCGCCGTTTCCGCGACCGCCTGCGCGCGCGCGGCTGGACGGTGCACTACCGCGCGCTGGACGAACACGATTTCCCGACCCTGGAAGCGGCGCTCGCCGCCGACCTCGTGGCGCTGACGCCGGCCAAGCTCCTCGCCGTCAAACCCGGCGAATGGCGCCTGGCGCAGTCGCTGCCGGCCACCTGCGCCGCCGCCGGCCTGCTTTGGATCGAGTATCCCGACCGACACTTCTACTGCGATGCCGACGATTTCGCCGACTGGACCGGCAACCGGAAGGACTATCGCCTGGAGTTCTTCTACCGCTGGCTGCGCAAGCGCGAGGGCGTGCTGATGGACGCTGGGAAGCCGGTCGGTGGGCAGTGGAACTTTGACGCCGACAACCGCGGCAGCTTCGACCGTCGCGGTCCCGGCCTGCTGCCGGCCCCGCGCGCCTTCGCGCCCGACGCGGGCACGCGCGAGGTGCTCGCCCTGGTGCGCGAGCGCTTCGCCGCGCATCCCGGTCGCCTCGATGCGTTCGACTGGCCTTTGGACGCGGACCAGGCGCGCGAAGCCCTCGACGATTTCATCGCGCACCGGCTGCCGCTGTTCGGCCGCTACCAGGACGCGATCTGGCAGGGCGAGCCCTGGCTCTACCATTCGCGGCTGTCGGCGGCGATGAACCTCAAGCTCCTGTCGCCGCGCGTGGTGGTGGCCGCCGCCGTGCGCGAATGGCGCGAGGGCAGGGCGCCGATCGAGGCCGTGGAGGGTTTCGTGCGGCAGATCCTGGGCTGGCGCGAGTTCGTGCGCGGCGTCTACTGGCAGCGCATGCCGGGCTTCCTGGACGAGAACGCGCTCGATGCCCAGGCGTCGCTGCCCGCGTTCTACTGGACCGGCGACACCGACATGGCCTGCCTTCGCGACGCGCTGCGGCAGACCCTGGACCTGGGCTACGCCCACCACATCCAGCGCCTGATGGTGACCGGGCTGTTCGCCCTGCTGCTCGGCGTTCGCCCGCGCGAGGTGCATGCCTGGTACCTGGCGGTCTACGTGGACGCGGTGGAATGGGTGGAGCTGCCGAACGTGCTGGGCATGAGCCAGTACGCCGACGGTGGGCGCATGACCAGCAAGCCTTACGCGGCCTCGGGCGCATATATCCAGAAGATGTCGAACCACTGCGCCGGCTGCCGCTTCCGGCCCGGCGAGTCCACCGGTGAAAGGGCCTGTCCGTTCACCACCCTGTACTGGGACTTCCTGGCGCGGCACGAGGCGCGCTTCGCGCGGCTTCCGCGCACCGCCCTGCAGTGGAAGAACCTGGGCCGCAAGCCGGCCCATGAGCTCGCCGCGATCCGCGCGCAGGCCGAAACGCTGCGCGCGGCGCTGGCGCCGGATTCACGGTCTTCACACGCCGGCGGTGGCTAAGTGGCGCCCTGTCTCCGGATCCGAGCCCCCGCATGAAGACCTGCCTGATCACCGGCGCCTCCGGCGGCGTCGCCCGCGCCCTGGCCGATGTGCTGCGCCAGGCCGGCTGGCGCCTGGCCCTGGTGACGCGGGAAGGTGCGCGCGTGACGGCCGCGCCCGGCGAGCCGGTGATCGAAGCCGACGTCGCTACCGAAGCCGGTGCGGAAGCGGCGGTGGCCGCGGCGGTCACCGCCTTCGGCCAGCCTCCCGATGCCGTCGCCCACTGCGCCGGCGCCATCCTGATCTCGCCGATCGGCCGCACCACCGAAGCCCAGTACCGCGAATGCCTGGCGGCCAACCTCGACAGCGCCTTTTTCATCGCCAAGGCCTACGCGCCGCGGATGCAGGCCGCGAAGCAGCCGGGATCGCTGCTGTTCTTCAGCTCGGTCGCGGCCGGCATCGGCGTCGCCAACCATGCCGCGATCGCCGTGGCCAAGGGCGGCATCGAAGGCCTGGTACGTTCGCTGGCCGCCGATTTTTCCGCGGGCGGCCTGCGGGTGAACGCGATCGCGCCCGGGCTGATGCGCACGCCGGCGACCGAGCGCCTGCTGTCGAATCCCAGCGCCGCCAAGGCCATCGCCGCCCAGTATCCGGTCGGCCGCCACGGCGAGGCCGCCGATGCGGCGGCGCTGGCGGCCCTGCTGCTGTCGGACGCGGCGGGCTGGATCAACGGCCAGGTCATCGGCCTCGACGGCGGCTTCGGTGCGGTGCGACCCTACGTCAAATCCGCCTGAGCCGCGCATGTCCCACGCCCTGATCTGGTTCCGCCGCGACCTGCGCCTGGACGACAACCCGGCGCTCGAGGCCGCGTTGCGCGCCGGCCACGCGCCGATCCCGGTCTACATCCACGCGCCGGACGAAGAGGCGCCCTGGGCGCCGGGCGCGGCCACGAACGCCTGGCTGCACCGCTCGCTGCAGGCCCTGGACGCGGACCTGCGCGCCCGCGGCTCGCGCCTGATCGTCCGCCGCGGCGACAGCCTGTCCGAGCTGGAAAAACTCATCGCCGAGACCCGGGCGGAAGCGCTGCACTGGAACCGCCTGTACGAACCGGCGTCCATCGCCCGCGACACCCGCATCAAGCAGGGCCTGAAATCGCGGGGCCTGACCGTGGAGAGCCACAACGCCGCCCTGCTGGTCGAACCCTGGACGGTGCAGACCGGCAGCGGCGATCCCTATCGGGTATTCACCCCCTTCTGGAAAAACGCCCGCACGCGCCTGGTGGCCGCCGCGCCGCCGACCGCGCCGGCGCGCCTGCCCGAGCCGCCGGTGCTGCTCGCCGGCCTGGGCATCGAAGACCTGAAGCTGGAGCCCGCGCCGCCCGAGCCGCGCTGGGACGCGGGTTTCTGGCAGCACTGGCAGCCCGGCGAAGCCGGCGCGCGCGAGATGCTCGACGCCTTCCTCGACGGCGCCGCGCACGGCTACAAGGAGCAGCGCAACTACCCCGACCGCATCGCCACCTCGAAGCTGTCGCCGCACCTGCACTTCGGCGAGATCTCGCCGCGCCAGGTCGTGGCGCGGGTGCTGGGGCAGGTCTGGCCGGCGGCGGTGCAGGGCGACATCGACCATTTCCTGAGCGAGCTGGGCTGGCGCGAGTTCAGCCACCACCTGCTGTTCCACTTACCGCACACCGCGCAGGAGAACCTCAACCCGAAGTTCAGCGAATTCCGCTGGGCCAAGCCCGACCCGGCGCACCTGGCCGCCTGGCAGCGCGGCCGCACCGGCGTGCCGATCGTCGACGCCGGCATGCGCGAACTCTGGCACACCGGCTGGATGCACAACCGCGTGCGCATGGTCGTGGCCAGCTTCCTGACCAAGAACCTGCGCTACCACTGGAAACACGGCGCCGACTGGTTCTGGGACACCCTGGTGGACGCCGACCTGGCCAACAACACCCAGGGCTGGCAGTGGACCGCCGGCACCGGCGCCGACGCCGCGCCGTATTTCCGCATCTTCAGCCCCATCGCCCAAGCGCAGAAGTTCGACCCGGCGGGCAAGTACATCCGGCGCTGGCTGCCGGAACTGGCGACGCTGCCGGAATCGGCGCTGGCTGCGCCCTGGGAGCAGCCCGACCTGGTCCGCCGCCTCGCGCCTGGCTACCCGTCGCGGCCCATCGTCGACCTCAAGGCCAGCCGCGAGGCGGCGCTGGCCGCCTACTCGGGGCCCAAGAGCAAGCCGCCGCCCGAGCGTTGACGCCCCCGCGCCGCAGGCGGCATCCTGCGTGAAGACCGGGGAGGGGACATGGCCGAGGCGCGCACCAGGATCCGCAAGTCGCCGATGTCGCGCGTGGACACGGCGTGGCTGCGCATGGAGCGGCCCACCAACCTGATGATGATCACCGGCGTGATGATGTTCGAGACGCCGCTCGACATCAAAACCCTGCGCAAGGTGATCGAGACCAAGTTCCTGTCCTATCCGCGCTTCCGCCAGAAGGCGGTGGACACGCCGACCGGCGCGTTCTGGCAGGACGACGCCGACTTCGACCTCGACTGGCACGTGCGCCTGACGGCGCTGCCGGGCCGCGGCGGCAAGAAGGAGCTGGAGCGGCTGACGAGCCAGATGGCGTCGACGCCCCTGGACAAGACCAAGCCCCTGTGGCAATTCCATCTCGTCGAGAAGTTCGGCGGCGGCTCCGCGCTGATCTCGCGCATCCACCACTGCTACGCCGACGGCATCGCCCTGGTGCAGGTGCTGCTCTCGCTCACCGAGATGGGCATCGACGACAAGCGCAAGGCGGCGCTGGCCAAGCGCTGGCTGAAGAAGGAAGAGCACGCCCCCGTCGCCAAGCGCGTCGGCGCTATCGACCGCTACATGCAGCTCGGCGGGAAGCTCGTCGAAAAGGGCATGGACATCTACCGCGACCCGACCCTGGCCGCGGTGCTGGCCAGCGAGGGCGTGGACATCGCGAAAGAAGTCGGCCTGGCGCTGGCGCTTTCCGACGATCCCGAAACCGTGCTCAAGGGCCGGCTGGGCGTCAGCAAGCGCGTCGCCTGGGCCGAGCCGCTGGCGCTGGATGAAGTGAAGTCGGTCAGCCGCGCCCTGCGCTGCACCGTCAACGACATCCTGCTGGCCTCGGCCAGCGGCGCGCTGCGCAGTTACATGATCGAGCGCGGCGAGCAGCTCGACGGCATCACCATCCGCGCGACGGTGCCGGTGAACCTGCGGCCGCTGGAACATGCCAAACAACTGGGCAATCACTTCGGCCTGGTCTTCCTCGACCTGCCGGTGGGCGAACCCAATCCGATGCGCCGGCTCGAGCGTGTTGCCGCCTCGATGAAGGTGCTGCGCAAGTCGCGCCAGGCCGTGGCGACCTTCGGCGCGCTGGCGGCGGTGGGCATGGCGCCGCCGGCGGTGCAGGCTTTCGCGTTGGAGATGTTCAGCCGCAAGGCCTCGGCCGTGGCCACCAATGTGCCGGGCCCGCAGATGCCGCTTTTTTTCGGCGGCAGCAAGATCAAGGACCTGATGTTCTGGGTGCCGCAGACCGGCTCGATCGGCCTGGGCATCTCGATCCTGAGCTACAACGGCGCCGTGCATTTCGGCCTGATCGCCGACGCCAAGCTGATGCCGGACCCGGATTCGGTGATCCGGCGCTTCCGCCCCGAGTTCGAGAAGCTGCTTTACCTGGCCCTGATGGCCAAGTGGGAGGGCGAGTTCTGCGCCGAAGCGGCCGAAGCGCTGATGCAGGAAGCGGACGCCTGATCCGGCGGGGGCGGCGGTGAACATCCTGTTCGTCTGCGGCAAGAACCGGCTGCGCAGTCCGACCGCGGAGCAGGTGTTCGCGGGCCGGCCCGGCGTCGCCACGGCCTCTGCGGGCGTCAGCCACGACGCCGACGAACCGGTGACCCCGGAGCTCCTGGGCTGGGCGGACCTGGTGGTGGTGATGGAGCGCGCCCATCGCGGCAAGCTGTCGGCGCGGTTCGCGGCCGCGCTGCGCGACAAACGCGTCGTCAGCCTGGACATCCCGGACGAGTACGACTTCATGGCTCCCGAACTGGTGCGCCTGCTCGAGGCCCGGATGGCGCGGCACCTGCCCGGTTGAACCGCGGGTGCGGCACCGCCAACACATCGTTCCCGCCGTGCCGCCGCCCGCGGACGCGGCTTGATCTAAGCTGGCGTCCGCCTCCGGGATCCCGCCATGGAAACGCTGCTCGCCCTGATCGCCACCTATGGCCTGCTGGTCGTCTTCGTGGCCGTGTTCCTCGACCAGGGCGGCTTGCCGGTGCCGGCCTACCCGCCGGTGATCGTCACCGCCGCGCTGGCGGTGGACCGCGGCGAATCGGTGCTGGCCATTCTCGCCGTCGCGACCGTGGCGGCGGTCCTGGCGGACATCCTGTGGTTCTTCGGCGGCCGGCGTTTCGGCGTGGCCCTGCTGCGGCTGATGTGCAAGCTGTCGCTGTCGCCGGACTCCTGCGTGACGATGACCCGCGACATCTACACGCGCTGGGGCGCGCCCTCGCTGATCGGCGCTAAGTTCGTGCCGGGGTTCGCGGCCGTCGCGACCACGCTGGCCGGCGAGAACCGCACGAAGTTCGGCAGCTTCCTGTTCTTCGACGCCCTGGGCGCGCTGCTCTGGGCCGGCGGTGCGGTGCTGCTGGGCGCGGTCTTCCACGAGGCAGTGAACGAGGTGCTGCTGCGCCTGGAAGAGTTCGGGCGCTGGGGCCTGCCGATCCTGGTCGGGCTCATCGCCGCCTTCGTCGCCTGGAAGTGGTGGCAGCGCCGGCGTTTCCTGAAAGAGATCGAAATGGCGCGCATCTCGGTGCCCGAACTGCACCAGCTGATCAGCGAGGGCCGGGGGCCGCTCATCCTCGACGTGCGTTCGGCCAAGCAGCGCGCCGAAGGCTGGATTCCCGGCGCACGTTTCGTGGCCAACCTGGCCGAGGCCGACCTCGAGCCGCACGACGAGGTCATCGTCTACTGCGACTGCCCGAACGAGGCGTCGGCGGCGATCCTGGCCAAGCAGCTGCGCAGCCGCGGCTTCGGCCGCGTGCGGCCGCTGGCCGGCGGTTTCCACGCCTGGATGACCGAAGGCCACGAGGTCGCGCGCGAGGCCTGAAACCGGCCCGCCGCTGAACGCCGGCTTGGCTTCGCGCACCTTCGCGCCCATTTAGCGCCTCTGCGGGGATAGTCCATCCCCGAACCGGAGAACCCCCATGTCCAACCCCGTCTGCGAACTGCCCGGCCTGGGCCTGCGCGTTTCCCCCGGCCAGGTGCCCGATCCCGCCCTCGACATCGCCGCCGCCGACGATCGCGGCGAAGCGGTGCTGGCCGGGGGCTGCTTCTGGTGCACCGAGGCCGTGTTCCGCCGCCTCGACGGCGTGGACGAGGTCCAGCCCGGATACGCCGGCGGCAGCGCCGACACCGCCGACTACAAGAAGGTCTGCAGCGGCGAGACCGGCCATGCCGAAGTGATCCGCATCACCTACGACCCCGCCCGTATCAGCTACGGGCAACTGCTGAAGGTGTTCTTCGCGGTCGCGCACGACCCGACCCAGAAGGACCGCCAGGGCAACGATGTCGGCACGCAGTACCGCTCCGCCGTGTTCCCGGTGGACGAGGCGCAGCGCCGCGTCGCGCGCGCCTACATGGACCAGCTGGCCGCCGAGGGCGTGTTCGGGTCGCCGCTGGCAACGACGATCGAACCGCTGGAGGCCTTCTTCGTCGCCGAGGCCTACCACCACGACTACGCGGCGAAAAATCCCGGCCAGCCCTACATCCGCTTCGTGTCCCTGCCCAAGGTCGAGAAGCTCGAGCACGCGTTCCCGGACAAGCTGCGATAACGCTACGTTGCACCCGCGGGGCTTGGGCCCCGCGGCGCGGGCGCCCATTGTTGCAGGACCCCTTTGCCACTGGAGTCAACCATGAAGCTCTACTACATGCCCGGCGCATGCTCGCTGTCCCCGCATATCGCCCTGCGCGAGGCGGGCCTGGACTTCGACCTGGTCAAGGTCGGCCGCGACAAGAAGACCGAAGACGGGCAGGACTTCCTGGCCATCAATCCCTACGGTTACGTGCCGGTGCTGCAGCTCGACGACGGCACCGTGCTGCTCGAGGGCCCGGCGATCGTGCAGTACATCGCCGACCTCAAGCCCGAAGCGGGCCTGGCGCCGGCCAACGGCAGCCTCGACCGCTACCGCCTGCAGTCCACGCTGACCTTCATCAACGGCGAGCTGCACAAGCTGATCAGCAACCTGTTCAACCCGGCGCTGGCCGACGACGCGCGCGAGGCGGTGCTCGCCAAGCTCGACCTGCGCCTGAAACAGTTCAGCGCCCAGCTCGGCGACCGCGAGTGGCTGGTGGGCGACAAGTTCACCGTCGCCGACGCCTACCTCTACGTCGTGCTGAGCTGGCTCGCCGGCTTCAAGATCGACCTCGCGCAGTGGCCGGCGATGGCCGCTCACAACGCCCGCGTCGCCGCGCGCCCCGCGGTGCAGGCGGCGCGCCAGGCCGAGAAGGGCACGGGCAAGAACGCCTGAGTTCCGGCCGCAGGGAAGCGGGAGGGGCCGCCTTCGGGCGGCCCCGTCATTTTGGGCGGACGGTTCCGGTCACTCCGCCGCGGCGCGGGTCGACGCGATCGCGGCCAGCAGTTCCTGCGCCACCGAGGCGCCGGCCAGCGCGGTGAGTTCGGCGTGGTCGTAGGGCGGGCTGACCTCGACCACGTCCGCGCCGACGATGCGCAGTCCGGCCAGGCCGCGCACCAGCCGCAGGGCCTCGTGCGTGCTGAAGCCGCCCACCACCGGCGTGCCGGTGCCGGGCGCGAAGGCCGGGTCGAGGAAGTCGACGTCGAAGCTGACGTAGCACTTGCGTGCGCCGACGCGCGCGCGGATCTCGGCGATGGCCGCGTCCAGTCCGGCGCCGTGCAGCTCGCGGGCGTCGATGACGCGGTAGCCGTGGGTCTCGGCGTTGAAGGTGCGCATGCCCAGCTGCACCGAAATCGCCGGATCGACATACCCCAGGCGCGCGGCGTGGAAGAACATCGTGCCGTGGTCGATGCGCCCGTCCTCGTCGCGCCAGGTGTCGCTGTGCGCGTCGAAGTGCACCAGGGCCAGCGGCCCGTGGATCGCATGCAGGGCGCGCAGGATCGGGAAACTGACGAAGTGGTCGCCGCCGAGGGTGAGCGGGGTGGCGCCGCTGGCGAGGATGCCGGCGTAGGCGGCCGTGATCGCCTCGGGGGCTTCGTGCGGGCGGCCCGGGTCGAAATAGACGTCGCCCCAGTCCACCACGTGCAGGCGATCCAGCGGATCGAAGTCCCAGGCATAGGGCGGGCACCAGGCCAGCGACGCCGAAGCCGCGCGGATCGCCCGCGGGCCCAGGCGCGTGCCGGGCCGATTGGTCGTGGCCAGGTCGAAGGGCACGCCGACCACGGCGACGTCCACGCCGGCGAGGTCCTTGCTGTAGCGGCGGCGCAGGAAACTCAGCGCGCCCGAATAGGTCGGCTCGGACTGGCTGCCGTAGGGCGTGCTGCGGGTGAAGGCGAGGTCGGTGGTGCTGGCGGTGGCGGGCGATTTTTCCGTGGCCATGGACGAGGGCTCCCAAGGGAAGTCCACTCGTCGTTCCTGCCCTGGGGCATCGCCGGGACGAGGGTCACCGGTCTGGCGGGACGGTCATTCGGCCGGGTCGGCCTCCAGGTTTCCGCGCAGCGTGCCCTGGTTGCCGAAAGCGAAGCCGGCGCGGTAGTTCACGTCGTCGACGCGCCAGCCGCCGTCTTCCTTCACCACGACGAACTCGTCGTACCAGAGCACGTCGGGGCTGGCGACGGTGTCGACCATGTCGACGCGGATCACGCAGCGCGCCTCCGGGCAGCCGCCGAGCGGCAGCACGATCGCGTAGGCGGTGAAGGGCTCGGCGCCGGACGAGTGGAAGAGCGGGCCTTCGATCCACGGCGGCTTCTCGTCCGGGTGGCGGGCGATGAAGTCTTCCTGCTCCTGGCGGGCGCGGGCCATCGCGTCGTTCAGGGCCTGGCTGAGATAGGGCGCGATCGCCGCGGCCTTGTCGCCGGTCGGCAGGCCCGACTGGTTGCCGTGGGTGTCGAGGAACGTCCGCAGCAGCTTGGCGGGGTTTCCGGCGGCCGCGGCGGGCAGCGTCGAAGCCAGCAGCAGGGCGAACAGCAGGGTACGGGGGGGCGACATGCAGGTCCTCACTTCATCGTGGGCATCACGAATTCGGGGTCGCGCACGCCGGTGGGCCAGCGTGCGGTGATGGTCTTGAGGCGGGTGTAGAAGCGCACGCCGTCCGGGCCGTGCATGTGCAGCGGGCCGAACAGGCTGCGCTTCCAGCCGCCGAAGCTGTGGAAGGCCATCGGCACCGGGATCGGCACGTTG
Organism: Arenimonas terrae; assembly: GCF_006265115.1. Lineage (GTDB taxonomy): Bacteria > Pseudomonadota > Gammaproteobacteria > Xanthomonadales > Xanthomonadaceae > Arenimonas > Arenimonas terrae. Next base: position 356,354 of record NZ_SMDR01000001.1, read on the forward strand.
ATGCCGACCATGCCGGCCTGCACCCGGTGCGCGAACTGGCGCGCGGCATCGCCGTCGCGGGTGAAGACCGCGGTGCCGTTGCCGTACTCGTGCTCGTTGACGAGCCTGAGCGCCGCCTCGAAGTCCGGCACGCGCACCACGCACAGCACCGGCCCGAAGATCTCCTCGCGGTAGATGCGCATGTCGGCGGTGACGTGGTCGAACAGGCAGCCGCCGAGGAAGAAGCCGGCCTCGGCGCCGGGCACCTCCAGGCCGCGGCCGTCGACCACCAGGCGCGCCCCTTCGGCGACACCGGCATCCACGTAGCCGCGAACCTTGTCGCGGTGCGCCCCAGTCACCAGCGGGCCCATGTCGGGATCGCCCTGGCAGCCCGGGCCGATCTTCAGGGTTTCGACCATGGGCTTGAGGCGCGACACCAGCGCATCGGCCGTGGCCTCGCCCACGCAGACCGCCACCGAGATCGCCATGCAGCGTTCGCCGGCCGAGCCGTAGCCCGCGCCGAGCAGGGCGCCGGCGGCCTGGTCCAGGTCGGCGTCGGGCAGCACCACCATGTGGTTCTTGGCGCCGCCCAGGGCCTGCACGCGCTTGCCGTTGGCGGAACCGCGGGAATAGATGTACTCGGCGATCGGCGTCGAGCCGACGAAGCTCAAGGCCTGCACACGCGGATCGTCCAGCAGCGCGTCCACGGCCTCCTTGTCGCCATGCACGACGTTGAACACGCCGTCGGGCAGGCCGGCCTCCTTCAGCAGCCGGGCCAGGATCATCGGCGTGCCGGGATCTCGTTCCGAAGGCTTCAGCACGAAGGTGTTGCCGCAGGCCAGGGCCACCGGGAACATCCACATCGGCACCATGCAGGGGAAGTTGAACGGCGTGATGCCGGCCACCACGCCCAGTGGCGCGTATTCGGTGTAGGAGTCGACGTCGCGGCCGACGTTGATCGAGTGTTCGCCCTTGAGCAGGTGCGGCGCGCCGCAGGCGAACTCCACCACTTCCAGGCCGCGGGTCAGTTCGCCGCGGGCGTCGGCCAGTACCTTGCCGTGTTCGGAGGTGATGCAGGCGGCGATCTCGTCGGCGTGCCGCTCCAGCAGTTCCTTGAACTTGAACAGGATGCGCGCGCGGTTGAGCGGCGTGGTCGCGGCCCAGGCGGGAAAGGCGGCCTGCGCCGCATCCACGGCGGCGGTGACGTCGGCGGTCGAGGCCAGCGCGACCTGGGCCTGCACCTGGCCGGTGGCCGGGTCGAACACGTCGCCGTACCGTCCGCTGCCGCCGTCGCGGGCCTGGCCCTGGATGAAGTGCAGGATGCGGGCGGTGCGGAGCGCGTGATTCATGGATACCCCAAAAGAAAACCCCGGCGCTCGCGCGCCGGGGCCGGGAAACAACTCAGGACTGCAGGGCCTGGGCCGCGGGTACGTAGTCGTAACCCAGGTCCTTGGCGACCGCTTCGTAGGTGATCTTGCCGGCGTGCACGTTCAGGCCGTTGAGCAGGTGGACATCGTCCAGCATTGCCTGCTTGCCCTTGTTCGCCAGCTGCAGCGCATAGGGCAGGGTGGCATTGGTGAGCGCGAAGGTGGAGGTGCGCGCCACGCCGCCGGGCATGTTCGCCACGCAGTAGTGGATGATGCCGTCGACTTCGTAGGTCGGCACCTGGTGGGTGGTGGCCTTCGAGGTCTCGAAGCAGCCGCCCTGGTCGATGGCGACGTCCACCAGCACCGAGCCGGGCTTCATCAGGCCCAGCTGCTTGCGCGAGACGAGCTTGGGCGCGGCGGCGCCCGGGATCAGCACGGCGCCGATCACCAGGTCCGACTGCGGCAGCAGCTCTTCGATCGCGTCGATCGTGGAGTACAGCGTGGTGATCTTGTCGCCGTAGAGCTCGTCCAGGTACTTCAGGCGATCGAGCGAGCGGTCGAGGATGGTGACGCGGGCGTTCATGCCCATGGCCATGCGCGCGGCGTTGATGCCGACCACGCCGCCGCCGATCACCAGCACTTCCGCCGGCTTCACGCCCGGCACGCCGCCCAGCAGCACGCCGGAGCCGCCCTGGGCCTTCTCCAGCGCGTGCGCACCGGCCTGGATGGACATGCGGCCGGCGACTTCGCTCATCGGCGCCAGCAGCGGCAGGCCGCCCTTGCGGTCGGTGACGGTTTCATAGGCGATGCAGGTGGCGCCCGACTTCACCAGGGCCTTGGTCTGCTCCGGATCCGGCGCCAGGTGCAGGTAGGTGTAGAGCAGCTGGCCCGGGCGCAGCATCGCGCACTCGACGGGCTGGGGCTCTTTCACCTTGATGATCATGTCGGCCTTGGCGAAGATCTCCGCCGCCGTGTCCACGATCTTGGCGCCGGCCTTCTCGTACATCTCGTTGGTCAGGCCGATCGCCTTGCCGCCGTCGCGCTGCACCCAGACCTGGTGCCCGTGCGAGGTCAGCTCGCGGGCGCCGGCCGGGGTCAGGCCGATGCGGTATTCGTGGTTCTTGATCTCTTTGGGGACGCCGATAAGCATGGAACTGCCCTCCCGGGGCGGATTTCTGTTCTTGTGGGGTCGGCCGCCCGGTCAGGCGGTGGCGCGTATGGTAGCGGCCAGCCGGTCGAAAATCCGGTCGATGTGCTCCCTGTTCAGGATCAGGGGGGGCGAGAGCGCGATGACGTCGCCGGTGCAGCGCACCATCAGGTTCTGCTCGTGGAAGGCGCGGCTGAAGACCTCGTAGCCGCGGCTGCCCGGGGCGTCCGGCCGGGCCGCCAGCTCGACCGCGCCGATCAGGCCGAAATTGCGGATGTCGATGACATTGGGCAGGCCCTTGAGGGCATGGATCGCGTCCTCCCAGTAGCCGCCCAGCTCGATCGCCTTCTGGAACAGGTTCTCCTCGGCATAGGTGTCGAGCGTGGCCAGGGCCGCGGCGCAGGCCAGCGGGTGGCCGGAATAGGTGTAGCCGTGGAAGAGCTCGATCGCGCCCTCGGGGCCGTGCATGAAGGCGTCGTGGATCTTGCCCGAGGCGAACACCGCGCCCATCGGCACGGCGCCGTTGGTGAGGCCCTTGGCGGTGGTGATCAGGTCCGGCGTGACGCCGAAACGCTGCGCCGCGAAGGCCTGGCCGACGCGCCCGAAGCCGGTGATGACCTCGTCGAAGATCAGCAGGATGCCGTGCTTGTCGCAGATCTCGCGGATGCGCTTGAGGTAGCCCTCGGGCGGCAGCACCACGCCGGCGCTGCCGGAGATCGGTTCGATGATGACGGCGGCGATCGTGCTGGCGTCGTGCAGCTGCACCAGCCGCTCGAGATCCTCGGCGAGCTCGACGCCGTGTTTGGGCAGGCCGCGGTTGAAGGCATTGCGCTGCAGGTCCAGCGTGTGGCGCAGGTGGTCCACGCCCGGCAGCATCGGCCCGAAGAACTTGCGGTTGTTGACCATGCCGCCGACCGCGATGCCGCCGAAGCCGACGCCGTGGTAGCCCTTCTCGCGGCCGATCAGGCGGGTGCGCTGGCCTTCGCCGCGCACGCGGTGGTAGGCCAGGGCGATCTTCAGCGCGGTATCGACCGACTCCGATCCGGAGTTGGTGAAAAAGACATGGTCCAGCCCGGCCGGGGCGATTCCCGCCAGGCGCTCGGCCAGCACAAAGGGCAGGGGATGGCCCATCTGGAAGGTCGGGGCGAAATCGAGCGTCGCCGCCTGCTGCTGGATCGCCTGCACGATGCGCGGCCGGGCATGGCCGGCGTTGACGCACCACAGGCCGCCGGTGCCGTCGAGGATCTCGCGGCCGTCGGTGCTGCGGTAATACATGCCCTCGGCGCTGGCGAGCAGGCGCGGGGTCTTCTTGAACTGCCGGTTCGCGGTGAACGGCATCCAGAAGGCGTCGGTCTGCTCCGGCGCCGCGGTCGCCTGGGCCGCATAGGATTCGAGGCTGGCGTGCGGGTCGGAAACGGACATGGCGGCGGCTCGCAAGGGGATGGCCGGAACGCTATCAGCGTTGAATAAAATTTACAATCGGCCCGGAATGCCCGGTTTAATTGACCGGGCTGGGGTGCGGTGTTAAATATCCCGCATCATTTTGTTGAGGTAGGCGCTTGGACATCGGAGTCAGGCTGCAGGCGGTGCGCAAGAGCAAGGGCCTGAGCCAGCGCGAGCTGGCCAAACGCGTGGGCGTGACCAACTCCACCATCTCCCTGATCGAGCAGAACAAGGTCAGCCCCTCGATCTCGTCGCTGAAGAAGGTGCTCGACGGCATCCCGATCTCGCTGGCCGACTTCTTCACCATGGACCTGGCCGACACCGGCGACAGTCCCTTCTATCCGTCCGGCGAACAGCCCGACGTCGGCAACAACGACATCCACTACTTCCTGGTCGGCCAGCACCGGCGCAACCGGCAGATGTGCATCCTGCGCGAGGTGATGCCGCCCGGCAGCGACACCGGCGAGACCATGCTCAGCCACGACGGCGAAGAGGGCGGGGTGATCGTGCAGGGCCGGGTCGAGATCACCGTCGGCGACCAGGTGCGTGTGCTGGGCCCCGGCGAGGCCTACTACTTCGAAAGCCGCCAGCCGCACCGCTTCCGCAACGTCGGCAGCGACGAGGCCATCCTCGTCAGCGCCAATACGCCGCCCACCTTCTGAGTTCCCTGCCATGACCAAGCCCAAGACCCGCGAAGACTGGCTGCAGCGTGCCGCCGCCCTGACCATCCGCCGCCAGGCCTTCATCGACGGCAGGTACGTCGACGCCGCCAGCGGCAAGACCTTCGACTGCCTCAGCCCGATCGACGGCCGCGTGCTGGCGAAAGTGGCCGAATGCGGCGCCGAGGACGTGGACCGCGCGGTGAAAGCGGCGCGCCAGGCCTTCGACGCCGGCAAGTGGTCGAACGCGCGGCCGACGCACCGCAAGAAGGTGCTGGTGAAACTGGCCCAGCTGATCCACGAGCACGGCGAGGAGCTCGCCCTGCTCGAATCGCTGGACATGGGCAAGCCGGTCAGCGACGCGCTGAACGTGGACGTGGCCGCCTCGGTGCGCTGCATGTCCTGGACCGGCGAGGCCATCGACAAGGTCTACGGCGAAGTCGCCTCCACCGGCCCGGACGAACTGGGCCTGGTGACGCGCGAGCCCCTGGGCGTGGTCGCGGCGATCGTGCCCTGGAACTTCCCGCTGCTGATGGCGGTGTGGAAGCTGGCGCCGGCGCTGGCGATGGGCAACTCGGTGGTGCTCAAGCCTTCGGAAAAATCCCCGTTGACGGCGCTGCGCCTGGCCGAGCTGGCGATCGAGGCCGGCATGCCGGCCGGCGTGTTCAACGTGCTGCCCGGCTTCGGCAAGGACGCCGGCGAACCGCTGGCCCTGCACATGGACGTGGACGGCCTGGTCTTCACCGGTTCGACCGCGGTCGGCAAGCACCTGCTGGTCTGCGCCGGCAAATCGAACATGAAACGCGCCTACATGGAGTGCGGCGGCAAGAGCCCGAACCTGGTCTTCGCCGACGCGCCCAGCCTGGACCGCGCCGCGCAGGCCGCGGCCAGCGGCATCTTCTACAACCAGGGCGAGGTCTGCACTGCGGCCTCGCGCCTGTTCGTGCAGCGCGGGATCAAGGACCAGTTCGTGGCCAGGGTCGCGGAGTTCGGAAAGAAGATGCAACCGAAACATCCGCTGGAGCCCGGCGCGCCGATGGGCGCGATGGTGGACGAGTCGCAGACCGTGCGCGTGCTCGACTACATCGCCAAGGGCCGGGCCGAAGGCGGCCGGGTGGTGATCGGCGGCGAGCGCCTGCAGACCGTGGAGGGCGGCTGCTACATCGCGCCGACCATCTTCGACGGCGTCGAACACGGCCACACGATCGCCCGCGAGGAGATCTTCGGGCCGGTGCTGAGCGTGATCGCCTTCGATTCCGAGGAAGAGGCCCTGCGCATGGCCAACGATTCCGACTATGGCCTGGCCGCCGGCGTGTTCACCTCGGACATCAGCCGTGCCCACCGCGTGGCGCGCAAACTGCGGGCCGGCAGCGTCTGGGTCAACTACTGGGACGGCGGCGACATGACCGCGCCCTTCGGCGGCTACAAGCAGAGCGGCAACGGCCGCGACAAGTCCCTGCACGCCTTCGAGAAATACACCGAGGTCAAGGCGACCTGGATCAACCTCGATCCCTGAGCCGGCGACGGCTAGGTCAAAGGAAGGACGTGATCGCCGGCCGGCGCTCCTGCGCGTCGCAGCGGCCGTCCTCGTACTGGATCGGCGTGGCCGCCAGCTCTTCGTCGCTGGCGTCATCCAGCGTGCACAGGTTGATGCAGTGGAAGTCGCCGCCGAATTCCACCAGGAACCCGTCGGTGAAACAGCGCACGCCGCAGCGCCGGCAGAACCAGTGGTGCACGTGACCCTCGGGCCACTGGCTTTCCGGCCCGCGGTAGTCGGTGCGCCGGTCGGCGCCCTGCAGCAGCTCCAGGTCGGCCGGCATCACGAAGGCCTTCCAGAAATGCGTCTTCAGGCAGAAGCGGCAGTTGCAGCGGCGGCTCCCGGCCGCCAGGTCCAGCTGCACGCGGTAGCGCACATCGCCGCAGTGGCAGCTGCCGTGGTAGGTCTTCTTCATGCGGCGGGCTCCGGTTGCAGCGTGTCGGACAGGCGCTTTTCCAGGGCGAGGATCAGGAAGGTGGCGAACAGGCTGAGGCCCGCGCATATCCAGGCGGCTTTTTCCAGCGTGGCGACGTAGACGTCGCGGGCGGCCAGCAGCAATGCGTCGCCGTTCGGTCCCAGGGCGCGGGCCGCATCCACCGCGCCGCCCAGGGTGTCGCGCGCCGCGGCGACGGCGTCGGCCGGCAGCCCGGGCGGCACGGCGTCGACGATGCCGCTGCGGTACATGGCCATCACGACGCTTCCCAGCACCGCGATGCCCAGCGCGCCGCCGAACTCGAAGCTGGTCTCGGAGATGCCCGAAGCCGCGCCGGCGCGTTCGGGCGGCGCGGAATTCATCACCAGGTCGGTGGTCAGCGCGCCGATCGGCGCCAGGCCGGCGCAGAACAGCGTGTAGCCCAGCATCAGCAGCGGGAAGGGCAGGGAGCCGAGCTGGGTGAGCAGGCCGAAACCGAGCGTCGACACCGCCATGCCGCCGGCGACGACGCGCGCGACCGGCCAGCGCTGCGCCAGTTTCGGCGCCAGCATCGATCCCACCACGAAGACGACGCCGGACGGCGCGGTCCACAGCCCGGCCTCCAGCGGCGTCATGCCCAGCACCAGCTGGAAATACTGGGCGATGAACAGGAAGAAGCCGAAGGCGATGAAGATGGTGAGGACGTTGCAGCCCAGCGCGGTGCCGAAGGCCGGGGCGCGGAACAGCGACAGGTCGATCATGGGGTCGGCCAGGCGCCGCTGCCGGCGCACGAACAGCCCGCCGATGGCCAGGCCGGCCGCGATGATCACGAACGGCGCCGCCGTGAAGCCGTGTTCGGCCAGGCGCTTCATGCCGTAGATGACGGCTAGTACGGCAGCCACCGACAGCAGGGCGCTGGCGAAGTCGATGCGTCCGGCGCTCTCGTCGCGGAACTCCGGCAGCAGCTTGGGGCCGACAATCAGCAGCAACAGCATCACCGGCACCGCCAGCAGGAACACCGACCCCCACCAGAACCACTGCAGCAGCACGCCGCCGATCACCGGGCCCAGGATGCCGCCGGCGGAAAAGGCGGCGATCCAGATGCCGATCGCCTGCATGCGCTCCCTGTCGTCCAGGAACATGTTGCGGATCAGCGACAGCGTGGACGGCGACAGCGTGGCGGCGGTGATGCCCAGCAGGGCGCGGCTGGCGATCAGCATCTCGGCGCTGGTGGAGAAGGCCGCCAGCACCGAGGCGCCGCCGAAGCAGGCGGCGCCGATCAGCAGCAGCTTGCGGCGGCCGATGCGGTCGCCCAGGGTGCCCATCGTGATCAGGAAGCCGGCGAGCAGGAAACCGTAGATGTCGACGATCCAGAGCATCTGCCCGGCGCTGGGCCGCAGCTCGGCGGCGATGGACGGAATGGCCAGGTAGAGAACCGTCAGGTCCATCGAATAGATCAGGCAGGGCAGGGCCAGCACGCCCAGGCCGATCCATTCGCGACGGGTGGCCTTGGGGCCGACAACGTGGGGTTCAGTCATGGTCGAGCAGTCCCTGCAGACGGTTGAAGCAGCTGTTCCAGCCGCCGCGATGGTCGTCGCGTTCGGCCACGGATACAAAGCGAACCTGGTGGAAATGCATGCGCGTGCGCCCGCCCAGGTCTTCGAAGCGCACGGTGATCACGGAATCCTCGTCCGGGCGACGGGCGACATCGTCCCAGACGTGGGTCAGCACGATGCGCTCGGGCGGCACGATCTCCAGGAATTCGCCCTGCATCCACCACTCGGTGCCGCTTTCCTTGCCGCGCAGGCAGACCCGGTAGCTGCCGCCCACGCGGGGGTCGAAACGCTGGAACGGCGCGTCGCAGCCTTCGGGGCAGAACCACAGCGCCAGCGCCGCCGGATCGGTCCAGGCCTTGAACACCGCCGCGCGCGGGGCGTCGAACTCGCGTTCGATGATGAGTTCATCGTCGTGCGCGAGCGCCGGGGGCTTGAGGCTGGCGGACATGCCATTGTCTCCGTGTTTTGTTCAGTGCGCGGCCAACAGCCGGTCGAGCTTCTCGAAACATTCGCCCCAGCCTTCGACCATGCCGATCTCCACCAGGCTGTCGCGCATCGCGGCGGTCGGGCAGGAGAAGTCGAGCAGCAGTCGGGTGCGGCCGCCGAGGTCCTGGAAATCGACGGTCCACACGCATTCGACCCGGCCGCCGGCCGCGACGATGCCGGGCGCGACCTGCCGCGTCCATTCCTCGCCCATGCTGGCGCAGTCCTCGATGATCACCAGCCGGTGCGGCGGCGATACTTCGGCGAACGTGGCGACCACCGGGTACTGCCGGCCTTCGCCGTCGACCATCACCACGTGGAAGGCCCCGCCCGGGCGCACGTCGCAGGCGCGCACCTCCGTGCGGAAACCGTGCGGGCCCCACCAGGCGGCAAGCGCCGCCGGGTCGGTCCAGGCCGCGAAAACCGCGGCGGGCGGCGCGTCGAAATCGCGGCTCAGGGTCAGCCGCTTCTCGGCAAGGTCGACCTGAAGGGCAGTGTGCTTGTTCATCGGGGAAATCTCCGGGGCGGTTTCCGTCGGTCGGCGGGCGGGATTCGCCAGCCCGCGTCGCCGCGGGGTCGGGCCGACCCCGCGTCCTGCCCAGTGGCTCAGCCCATGTCGCGGCTGCAGTTGACCATCCACGGCGTGCCGAAACGGTCCACGCCCATGCCGAAACGCTTGGCCCAGAAGGTTTCGCCCATCGGCATCTGGATCTGGCTGGCGCCTTCCATCAGGCCGGCGAACAGGCGCTCGGCTTCGGCTTCGTCCGTGACCTGCAGCGACACGGTGTGGTTCTGTCCGCCATCCTTCCACATCGACGGCGGACAGTCGCTGCCCATGATCAACATTTCGCCGAGCTGGAGCGCGGTGTTCATTACCTTGTTCTCGAAACCGGGCGGCAGCTGCGGATTACAGCCCTCGGGCGAGGAATGCGACTGCTCGTTGGGCTCCGGCGGCGCGTCGCCGTAGCGGAAGATGCCGGTGTTGGTCGCGCCGAGCACCTTGGCGTAGTGCGCGAAGGCTTCTTCGCAGTTGCCGTTGAAGTTCAGGTAGGGGTGGATCGCGGTGATGGCCATCGTTCGTTCCTTTCAGGCGGGGTCGGTGCGGAAAAGGGATTCCAGGCGCTCCAGGCTCTGGCGCCAGCCGATGCTTTCGCCCTGGTCCGAGCTCAGGCCGGTGTGGCGGATGCGCATTTCGGTGCCGGCGGCGTGGTCGCTCAGCACGACCTCGATGCGGCTTTGTGCGGCGAAGTTGTCGCGGGGGCGCGGCTGGCCGTCCGGATCGGCGAACCCGACCGTGAAGACCAGGCGCTCCATCGGAACCACCTCGGTGTATTCGCCGAGCACCCAGACGTCGGGGTAGTCCAGATGGCGGTGGCAGAAGAACAGCCGGCCGCCCACCCGCGCATCCACTTCGCAGGGGTCGACCCGCGAGCCGTGCGGGCCGAACCACTGCGCGAACCGCGCCGCTTCCGTCCAGGCCGCCCAGACCCGGGCGCGCGGGGCCGGCAGCAGGCGCCGGAAGCTGAGGTCGACGACGCCGGGCGTCGCAATCAGGTCAGGGGCGATCGCCATCGGGCTTCTCCTTCGGGTTGGGGATGGCGGATTCTTCCGCCTGGACTTTCTGCAGATAGGCCTCGAGCCGGTCGAAGCGGGCTTCCCAGAGCTTCCGGTAGGGCTCGAGCCAGTCGGTGACGTCCTTCAGCGGGCCGGCATCGAGCTTGCACGGGCGCCACTGGGCCTCGCGGCCTCGGCTGACCAGGCCGGCCTTTTCCAGCACCTTCAGGTGCTTGGACACGGCCGGCAGGCTCATGTGGAAGGGCTGGGCGAGCTCGGTCACCGAGGTCTCGCCCTGGATCAGACGCGCCAGGATGGCCCGGCGGGTCGGGTCGGCCAGGGCGGCGAAGGTGTCGCTGAGGCGGTCGGCGGGCATGGAGCTTAACCAGTCAGCTAATTAACTGATTGGTTTTGTACGCCGGTCGAACCCGCGGGTCAAGCGGGTCGAAGTTATCGATTCAATTCAGCGGCGTCGGCCTTGCCGGCCTACCAGAGCGCATCGCGCAGCTTGAACCAGGCCATCGCCGCGACCAGCAGCGGGGTGCGCAGGGCGCGGCCGCCGGGGAAGGGGCGGTGCGGGATCTTCGCGTAGGCGTCCAGGCGGCCGGCCTGGCCGCGGATGGCCTCGGCGATCACGCGGCCGGCCAGTCCGGTGGCGGCGACGCCGTGGCCGCTGAAACCCTGCGCAAAGTAGACGTTGTCGCCGAGGCGTCCCCAGTGCGGGGCCCGGTTGAGGCTGATGTCGACGTATCCGCCCCAGACGTCCTCGAACTTCACGCCCCTGAGCTGCGGGAAGACGCGGGTCATGCGCCGCGTCATCGTGCCGGGCAGGTCGGGCGGGGGCAGGGTGGAATAACTCGCGCGGCCGCCGAACAGCAGGCGGTGGTCGGCGCTGAGTCGGAAATAATCGAGCGCCCAGTTGATGTCGGCCACGGCCATGCCGTTGCGGATCAGGTCCCGGGCGCGGGTTTCGCCCAGCGGTTCGGTGGCGCCGACATAGGTGCCGACCGGCATGATCCGGCTGTCGAGTTCGGGCGCGATGCCATGCACCAGGGCGTTGCCGGCCAGCACGACGAAATCGGCCTGCACTTCGCCCTGCGCGCAACGCAGCATGGGCTTGGCGCCACGATCGAGCCGGGTGACTTCGGTGTTCTCGAAGATGCGCACGCCGGCGGCGACCGCGGCGCGGGCCAGGCCCAGCGTGTAGTTCAGCGGATGCAGGTGGCCCGACTGCGGGTCGTACAGGGCGCCGATATAGCGCGGGCTGGGCAGCTCGGCCTGCAGGCGCTCGCGGTCCCACCAGGCGACGTCGTAGCCGTAGTTTTCCGCGAGGTCCCGCTGCCAGGCCCGGAGTTCGTCGATGTGCCGCGGCTTGATCGCCGCGTGCGCGTGGCCGTCGCGCCAGTGCGCGTCGATGCCGTGGGCGGCGATGCGCTCGCGCACCAGGCGCACGCCCTCCAGCGACCAGTCGAACAGGCGGCGCGAATCCTCGATGCCGACGAGGGCGGCGATCTTCGACTGGTCGCAGCCGTAGCCGAAGATCACCTGGCCGCCGTTGCGGCCCGAGGCGCCCCAGCCGACGCGGCGGGCCTCGAGCACGATCACCTTCAGGCCGGCCTGCGCCAGTTCCAGCGCGGCCGACAGGCCGGTCAGTCCGGCGCCGAGAACGACCACGTCCGCAGTCTCGCGGCCTTGCAGGCGCGGATGTTCCGGCGCCGGCGCGGCGGTGCGCGAGTACCAGGAGTCGACGTGCGCGGACGGGTTGCGCACGCTCATGTCAGACCTGCCGCAGGTACCAGGCGTATTCCAGCGTGGTCACTTCGCGGCTGAAGCTGCGCAGCTCCTTGAGCTTCTGCTGGCCGTAGATGTGGCGGAACGACTCGCCGAAGTGCCGGGCGACGAAATCGCTGGCCTGGAAATCGCGGATGGTGTCGCGCCAGTAGAGTTCGCGGTGTTCGGTCTGTTCGTAGGCGTTGCCGGTGATCGGCGCGCCCGGGTCGCCCTTGTCCTCCAGCCCCTGCAGGATGCCGGCCAGCACCGCGGCCGTGACCAGGTAGGGGTTGGCGTCGGCGCCGGCGATGCGGTGCTCGATGCGGATGTTCTCCGGGTCGCTGTGCGGAATGCGCATGGCCACGGTGCGGTTGTTGAAGCCCCAGGCGTCGTTGAGCGGCACGAAGGCATTGAGCACGAAGCGCCGGTAGCTGTTGGCGTGCGGCGCGAACATCAGCATGCAGTCGCGGCTGGCCCGCTGCAGGCCGGACACGGCGTGGCGCAGGGTTTCCGAAGGCGTTTCCGGCGTGCAGGCGAAGATGTTCTTCCCCTTCTTGTCGAGCACGCTGACGTGGATGTGGGTGCCGCTGCCGGCCTGGTCGACGAAGGGCTTGGCCATGAAGCTGGCGATCATGCCCTGGTCCTCGGCCGTGGCCTTGATCACGCGGCGCAGCAGCAGGGCGTCGTCGCAGGCGGCCACCGCGTCGGCGCGGTGCTTGAGATTGATCTCGAACTGGCCCGGCGCGTATTCGGCCACCGCCGTGTCGGCGGGGATCTGCTGGGCGGCACAGGCGTCGGCGACCGCGTCGGTGAAGGGCTGGTAGTCGTTCAGGTCCTGCATGTAGTAGACCTGCGTATTGGTGTTGCGCTCGCCGGTGCTCGGGTTGACCGAGGTCTGCGGGCGGCCGTCGTGGGTGAGTTCGGCGTCGAGCAGGTAGAACTCCAGTTCGACCGCCACCACGGGCGTCAGGCCGCGTTCGGCGAAGCGCGCGACGATGCGCTTGAGCACCTCGCGCGGATTGGCGGCGAACAGGCCGCCCTTGCCGTCCTCCATCTGCAGCAGCAGCTGGGCCATCGGCCTGTGCTGCCAGGGGATGGGGCGCAGGCTGCCCGGCACCGGGCGGCAGATGCGGTCCTCGTCGCCGATGTCGTAACCCAGGCCGGTCTCTTCCACGGTATTGCCGGTGATGTCGGTGGCGATCAGGGACATCGGCAGGCAGACACCGTTCTTGTAGACCTTCTCCAGCGCGTCGCGGGTGATGCGCTTGCCGCGCAGCAGGCCGTTCATGTCCGGCAGCAGCAGGTCGATCTGTTCGCAGCCGTGGAGCTGTTCGAGCACGGCGGCGTCGGCAGCCGGAAGGGAAGACGAGGTCATGATGGACGGGCATCCGCTGGGGTCGCCGGATACTAGCACTGGCCGCAAGAGGCTGTAAAAAATCCTCATCATCGAAAGTCGCCGGCGTTCCGGGGTCCCGGCCGGGTGCGGCCGGAAAGGGCTCCAAAGCGCCCTGTGGGCCCCGCGGGTGGCCAGCGACCCGTGCGAGAAACCGCAAACCGCGTTGATAAAATCAAACGCCCGGAGTAAGGTCGGGCATCTCCTCGCGAGGCGCCTATGCGTCGAACCCCGCTGGTCGGTCTGCCTTCGGATCGCAAACAGATCGGGCATCACCCCTTCCAGGCGGTGGGCGAGAAATACATACGCGCGGTGGTGGACGGGGCCGGCTGCCTGCCGGTCCTGATCCCTTCGCTGGCGCCGCCGCTGGACCTGCGCGCGCTGCTGCAATCCCTCGACGGCCTGCTGCTCACCGGCGCCTACAGCAATATCGAACCGCATCACTACGGCAGCGACCCCAGCTATGCCGGCAACCTGCACGACCCGGCGCGCGACGCGACCACCCTGGGCATCGTGCCGCTGGCGATCGAGATGCGCGTGCCGGTGCTGGCGATCTGCCGCGGCCTGCAGGAGGTCAATGTCGCGCTCGGCGGCAGCCTGCACCAGAAGGTGCACGACATTCCCGGCTTCGACGACCACCGCGAGAACACCGACGACCCGCTGGGCGTGCAGTACGCGCCCTCGCACCCGGTCGAACTGGCCGAAGGCGGCGTGCTCGCCCGCATCGCCGGGGCGCGGCAGGCAATGGTCAATTCGCTGCACGGGCAGGGGCTCAAGAAGCTCGGCCGCAACCTGATGGTGGAGGCGACCGCGCCCGACGGCCTGGTCGAGGCCGTGCGCTACGAATCGGCGCGCGACGAGGATCCCGGGCCCTTCCTGGTGGCGGTGCAGTGGCACCCGGAGTGGAGGGTCACCGAAAATCCCTTCTACCTGGGCCTCTTCCAGGCCTTCGCGGCCGCCTGCCGCGAACGCGCCCACCAGCGAGCCTGACATGTCCAAGAAGAAAGAACCGAAACAGACGCCGGAAGAACAGCAGGAGAGCACGCTCAAACGCTGGCTCAAGGACCGTCGCATCACCGAGGTCGAGTGCCTGGTGCCCGACATCACCGGCAACGCCCGCGGCAAGATCATCCCGGCCGCGAAGTTCTCGCACGACTACGGCACGCGGCTGCCCGAAGGCATCTTCGCCACCACGGTCACCGGCGATTACCCCGACAACTACGACGACCTGGTCTCGCCCTCGGATTCGGACATGCTGCTGCGGCCCGACGCCGACACCGTGCGCATGGTGCCCTGGGCCACCGACCCGACCGCGCAGATCATCCACGACTGCTTCACCAAGTCCGGCGAACGCCACGAACTGGCGCCGCGCAACGTGCTGCACCGCGTGCTGGCGCTGTATGCCGACATGGGCCTGAACCCGGTGATCGCGCCGGAGCTGGAATTCTTCCTGGTCCAGCGCAACACCGACCCGGACTTCCCGCTGCAGCCGCCGGCCGGCCGCAACGGCCGCCCGGAAACCGCGCGCCAGTCGTATTCGATCGACGCGGTGAACGAGTTCGACCCCATCCTCGACCTGATGTACGACTACTGCGAGGCGATGGAGCTGGACGTGGACACCCTGATCCACGAGTCCGGCGCCGCCCAGCTGGAAGTGAACTTCGAGCACGCCGACCCGATGTCGCGCGCCGACCAGGTTTTCCTGTTCAAGCGCACGATGCGCGAGGCGGCGATGCGCCACGGCATCTACGCCACCTTCCTGGCCAAGCCGATGGAGAACGAACCGGGCAGCTCGATGCACATCCACCAGAGCCTGGTGGACGCGGAGACCGGCCGGAACGTCTTCGCCGGCGCCCGCAAGGGCCAGCACAGCCAGACCTTCATGCATTACCTGGGCGGCCTGCAGAAGTACGTGCCGGCGGCGATGGCGATCTTCGGGCCGAACGTGAACTCCTACCGGCGCCTGGCCTTCGGCGAGGTCTCGCCCAAGAACGTGCAGTGGGGCTACGACAACCGCACCTGCGGCCTGCGCGTGCCGCTGGACACGCCGGAGAACACCCGCGTCGAGAGCCGCTTCGCCGGCTCCGACGTCAATCCCTACCTGGCCCTGGCGGCGACCCTGGCCTGCGGCTACCTGGGTATCAAGGAAAAGCTCGAGCCCACCCAGCCGCTGGCCGGCAGCGCCCACGCCAAGGGCTACGACCTGCCGCGCTCGCTGGAAGAGGCCATCGTCCTGCTGCGCAAGTGCAAGCCGCTGCGCCAGCTGCTGGGCGAGCGCTTCGTGAAGGCCTACACCTCGGTGAAGGAAAAGGAACACCAGACCTACCTGCGGGTGATCAGCAGCTGGGAGCGCGAGTTCCTGCTGCTCAACGTCTGACCCCCGACCTTGCCAACGTCTACTACGGAACTCTCCATGGACAGCACCCACACCACGCTCCAGCAGCTCGACGCCGCCCACCACCTGCACCCGTTCAACGACAACGCCGCCCTGGCCAGGAAGGGCACCCGCATCCTGACCCGGGGCGAGGGCTGCTACGTCTGGGACGCCGAGGGCAACAAGCTGCTCGACGCCTTCGCCGGCCTGTGGTGCGTGAACATCGGCTACGGCCGCAAGGAGCTGGGCGAGGCGGCCTCGAAGCAGATGACGCAGCTGGCCTATTACAACTCCTTCTTCGGCTGCACCACCGAGCCGACCGTGCACCTGGCGGCCAAGCTGGCCGAGCTGTGCCCGGGCGACCTCGACCACGCCTTCTTCTCCAACTCCGGCTCCGAGGCCAACGACACCATCCTGCGCATGGTGCGGCACTTCTGGGCGGTGCAGGACAAGCCGCAGAAGAACATCTTCATCGGCCGCCACAACGGCTACCACGGCTCCACCGTGGCCGGCGCCAGCCTGGGCGGCATGAAGGGCATGCACAAGCAGGGCGGGCTGCCGATCCCCGACATCGCCCACATCGACCCGCCGTTCTGGTTCGGCGACGGTGGCGAGATGGGCGAGGAGGAGTACGGCCTGCTCTGCGCCAAGCGGCTCGAGGACAAGATCCTGGAGCTGGGCCCGGACCGCGTCGCCGCCTTCATCGGCGAACCGATCATGGGCGCGATCGGCGTCTACATCCCGCCGAAGAACTACTGGAAGGAGATCGAGCGCATCTGCCGCAAGTACGACGTGCTGCTGGTCGCCGACGAGGTGATCTGCGGTTTCGGCCGCACCGGCGAGTGGTTCGCCAGCCAGTACTTCGGCTTCCAGCCCGACATCATGACCCTGGCCAAGGGCATCACCAGCGGCTACATCCCGCTGGGCGCGGTGATGTTCAACAACCGCGTGGCCAAGGTGCTGGCCGAGAAGGGTGGCGAACTCGCGCACGGCTACACCTATTCCGGCCACCCGGTCTGCGCGGCGGTGGCGCTGGAGAACATCCGCATCCTGCAGGACGAGAAGATCGTCGACACCTGCCGCGACGATACCGGCCCCTATCTCGCGGCGAAATGGAAAGCGCTGGGCGAGCACCCTTTGGTGGGCGAGGCCCGCATCGCCGGCATGGTCGGTGCGCTGGAGCTGGTGCCCCGGAAGCCGTCGCGGGAGTTCTTCCCGGAGCGGGGCAGGGTGGGGCAGCTGTGCCGTGACATCGCCCTGAAGAACGGTTTGATCCTGCGCGCCACCAACGACTCGATGCTGCTGTCGCCGCCGCTGGTGATCAGCCGCGCCCAGGTCGACGAACTGGCCGAAAAGGCCTGGAAGTCGCTGGACCAGACCGCGAAGGAGCTGGGCATCGCCACCGGCTGAGCAACGGCTCGGGAATCCGGGCGCAGGCTGGCCCGAGCGGGCTCGTCAGAGCAGGTCCGCTGTGTATGATGGAAACCGCAGGTTCACACTGATCCATCCACCTCGAAGGGGAAGTTCGATGAAGCTCAGGATGTCTGCCTTGCTACTCGCCCTGCTGGCCGCGGGCTGCGGCCGCGAACAGGCCGCCGATCCGGCCGCCACCGCCGACCCCGCGCCGGCCGCGGAAGCCTCGAAGGTGCTCAACGTCTACAACTGGTCCGACTACATCGCCGAGGACACGATCGCGAACTTCGAGAAGGAGACCGGCATCAAGGTCACCTACGACGTGTTCGACTCCAACGAAGTCCTCGAGGCCAAGCTCATGGCCGGCAACACCGGCTACGACATCGTCGTGCCCTCGCTGACCTTCCTCTCGCGCCAGATCCAGGCCGGCGTGTTCCTGCCGCTGGACAAGGCCCGCTTCAAGAACTACGGCAACCTCGACCCGGCCTTCATGGCCCTGCTGGCCCAGAACGACACCGACAACGCGCACTCCATCCCCTACCTCTGGGGCACCACCGGCATCGGCTACAACGTCGAGAAGGTGAAGGAAGCCCTGGGCGAGGACGCGCCGGTGGACAGCTGGGCCCTGGTGCTCGAGCCGGAGAACCTGGCCAAGCTCAAGGGCTGCGGCGTGGCCTTCCTCGACACCCCGTCCGAGATCATCCCGCCGGTGCTGCGCTATCTGGGCGAGGAGCCCAACAGCTTCGACGAGGCGGTGATCCAGAAGGGCGTGGACCGGCTGCAGCAGCTGCGCCCGCACATCACCTATTTCCATTCCTCGCAGTACATCAACGACCTGGCCAACGGCGACATCTGCGTGGCCGTGGGCTGGTCGGGCGACATCATCCAGGCCCAGGCCCGCGCCGAGGAAGCCGCCAAGGGCGTCGACATCGCCTACAGCATTCCCAAGGAAGGCGCGCCGATGTGGTTCGACATGCTGGCGATCCCCAAGGACGCCAAGAACATCGACAACGCCTACCTGTTCCTCGACTACCTGATGCGCCCCGAGGTGATGGCCGGCATCCAGAACTACGTCGCCTACGCCAGCGCCAACCAGGCGGCGCTGCCGATGGTGGACAAGGCCATCCTCGAGGACCCGGGCATCTACCCGACCGAAGACGCGAAGAAGGGCCTGTTCACCCTGGCGGTGCTGCCGCCCGAGGTCGACCGCCTGTTCACCCGGCACTGGACCACGCTCAAGACGGGGCAGTAAGACCACACGAGGGGCGGGCCGTCGCGGTCCGCCCCTCCTCATTGGACGATGACGATGGCAGCAGTGGGCAATGGCGCGGCTTCGGGCGCGCCCAAGAAGGATGACAAGCTGGGCGCCGACAACTACCTGCGCATCGAGGCGGTGCGCAAGGAATTCGACGGTTTCGTGGCCGTGGACGACGTCAGCCTGAACATCCGCAAGGGCGAGATCTTCGCGCTGCTGGGCGCCTCCGGCTGCGGCAAGTCGACCCTGCTGCGCTGCCTGGCCGGCTTCGAGCGGCCGACCAAGGGCAAGATCGTCCTCGACGGCCAGGACATCGTCGCGCTGCCGCCCTACGAGCGGCCGATCAACATGATGTTCCAGTCCTACGCGCTGTTCCCGCACATGACGGTGGAGCAGAACGTCGCCTTCGGCCTCAAGCAGGACGGCATGGCCAAGGCCGACATCGCCCGCCGCGTCGAGGAGATGCTCAGCCTCGTGCAGATGGGCAAGTACGCCAAGCGCCGCCCGCACCAGCTGTCCGGCGGCCAGCAGCAGCGCGTGGCGCTGGCGCGGTCGCTGGCCAAGAGCCCGAAGCTGCTGCTGCTGGACGAACCGATGGGCGCGCTGGACAAGAAGCTGCGCTCGCAGATGCAGCTCGAGCTCGTGAACATCGTAGAACGCCTGGGCGTGACCTGCGTGATGGTCACCCACGACCAGGAAGAGGCCATGACCATGGCCCACCGCATCGCGATCATGGACTCGGGCTGGATCCGCCAGGTCGGCACGCCCGACGAGATCTACGAACAGCCCAACTGCCGCTTCACCGCCGAGTTCATCGGCTCGGTGAACCTGATCGAGGGCAAGATCAAGGACGACGAGAAGGACTTCATCACCATCGCCAGCCCGGCCCTGGACTGCCTGGCCTACGTGGGCCACGGCGTCACCGGCTTCGAGGGTCAGGACGTGGCGCTGGCGCTGCGCCCGGAGAAGATCCACGTCGACAAGGACGAGCCCGCGCAGCCGCACAACAAGGTTCGCGGCACCATCGAAGAGATCGCCTATTTCGGCAGCCACTCGGTCTTCCACGTGCGCCTGCCCGGCGGCACCAAGATCCTGGCGAACATGATCAACAGCCAGCGCTGGGCCAGCGAGAAGTTCACCTGGAACGACAGCGTCTGGCTGAGCTGGGGCGACCAGGCCGGCGTGGTGCTGACCTCGTGAAGCGCCTGGCCACCTCGATCCGCAAGCGCCTGCCCGGCCCGCGCTGGCTGGTGATCGCGGTGCCCTATCTGTGGATGCTGCTGTTCTTCGCCATCCCGTTCGCCATCGCGCTCAAGATCAGCTTCGCCAGCGCCGCGATCGCCATGCCGCCCTATACCGACCTGTTCAGCTGGGCCGGCGACAAGCTGCAGGTCAGCCTGAACACCGGCAACTACCTGTTCCTGCTGCGCGACAGCCTCTACGTCAACGCCTACCTGAGCTCGCTGAAGATCGCGGTGGTGTCGACCTTCCTGTGCCTGCTGGTGGGCTACCCGATCGCCTATGCGATCGCACGCATGGAGCCCGCCAACCGCAACATCGCCCTGATGCTCGTGATCCTGCCGTCCTGGACCTCGTTCCTGATCCGCATCTACGCCTGGGTCGGCATCCTCAAGAACAACGGCCTGCTCAACAATTTCCTGATGGGACTGGGCCTGATCGACGAGCCGCTGCAGATACTGCACACGCCGGTGGCGGTCTACATCGGTATCGTCTACGCCTACCTGCCGTTCATGGTGCTGCCGCTGTATTCGAACCTGGTCAAGCACGACCACCGCCTGCTCGAGGCCGCCAACGACCTCGGCGCGCGGCCCTGGAAGTCCTTCCTCACCATTACGCTGCCGCTGTCCAAGGCCGGCATCATCGCCGGCGCCATGCTGGTGCTGATCCCGGTGGTGGGCGAGTTCGTGATCCCGGAGATGCTGGGCGGCGCCGACACCCTGATGATCGGCCGGGTGCTGTGGCAGGAGTTCTTCAACAACCGCGATTGGCCGGTGGCCTCGGCGGTGGCGATCGTGATGCTGGTGCTGCTGATCGTGCCGATCACGATCTTCCACCGCTACCAGTCCAGGGAAATGGAGTCGAAGCTGACATGAGCGCGGGCCGCGGCAATTCCGGCTTCACCCGCACCATGCTGGTGCTGGGCTTCGTGTTCCTGTACGCGCCCATCCTCAGCCTGATGGTGTATTCGTTCAACGAATCGCGCCTGGTCACCGTGTGGTCGGGCTTCTCGGTGAAGTGGTACGGCGAGCTGTTCCGCGACCAGCAGATGATGGCGGCGGCCTGGGTCAGCATCCAGGTCGCGTTCTGGACCGCCTGCGCGTCGGTGATCCTGGGCACGATGGCGGCGATGATCATGACCCGGTTCCGCCAGTTCCCGGGCAAGACCCTGTTCGGCGGCCTGATCACGGCGCCGCTGGTGATGCCCGAGGTGATCACCGGCCTGTCCATCCTGCTGCTGTTCGTGTCCCTGGGGCCGGTGATCGGCATCGGCGAGCAGCGCGGCATGCTGACCATCTGGATCGCCCACGTCACCTTCTGCATGGCCTTCGTCACCGTGGTGATCTCCTCGCGCCTGCAGGAGCTGGACCGCTCGCTGGAAGAGGCGGCGATGGACCTGGGCGCGAACCGGCTGAAGGTGTTCTTCGTGATCACGCTGCCGATCATCGCCCCGGCCCTGATTTCCGGCTGGCTGCTGGCCTTCACCCTGTCGCTGGACGACCTGGTGATCGCCAGCTTCGTTTCGGGCCCGTCTTCGACCACGCTGCCGATGAAGGTGTTCTCGTCGGTGCGCCTGGGCGTGAGCCCGAAGATCAATGCGCTGGCCACCCTGATGATCCTGGCGGTGTCGGTCGCCGCCCTGATCGGCTGGTGGGTGATGACCCGCGAGGACAAGAAGCGCCAGCGCGACATGCAGATGGCGCTGCAGAAGGGCTGAGACATGACGGTCGAGAACCGAGATCCCTGGACCGGCGAGATCCGCCGGCATGAAAAGATCGACGCCGCCGGCATCGAGCGGGCCCTGGCCGCGGCCGACGCCGCCTTCCCGGCCTGGGTCGCGCTGGGCGTGGACGGGCGGGGCGCCTACCTGCGGAAGATCGCCGCGTCGCTGCGCGCCCGCCGCGAGTCCATTGCGACCCTGATGACCCAGGACATGGGCAAGCTGCGGCGCGAGGCGCTGGGCGAAATCGAAAAATCGGCGGCGGCCTGCGAGTACTACGCGGACAACGCGGCGCGTTATCTCGAGGACCAGGTCATCCCGACCGAGGCGGCGAAGAGCTACGTGCGCTACGAGCCCATAGGCTGCGTGCTGGCGATCATGCCGTGGAATTTCCCGATCTGGCAGGTGTTCCGCTTCCTGGCGCCGGGCCTGATGGCCGGCAATGTCGCCGTGCTCAAGCACGCGACCAATGTGCCGCAGTGCGCCGACGCCATCGCCGACGTGCTGGCGGAGGCGGGTGTTCCGGCCGGCGTGTTTGCCGTGCTGCACATCGACAACGAGCAGACCGCCAAAGTGATCGGCGACCCGCGCATCAAGGCCGTCACCCTGACCGGCAGCGAACGCGCCGGCCGCTCGGTGGCCGCCACCGCCGGCCAGCACCTGAAGAAATGCGTGATGGAGCTGGGCGGCAGCGACCCCTTCGTGGTGCTCGAAGACGCGGACCTGGACCGCACGGTGACCATGGCCGTGCTGTCGCGCTACGGCAACGCCGGCCAGACCTGCATCGCCGCCAAACGTTTCATCGTGGTGGAAGCCATCGCCGACGCCTTCGTGGAGCGGTTCGCCGCGGCGGCGGCCCGCCTGCAGCCGGGCGACCCGAACGCCGACGGCACCGGCATCGCCCCCATGGCCCGCGCCGACCTGCGCGACGAGCTGCACAAGCAGGTGCAGGCCAGCATCGCCAGGGGCGCGACGCCGCTGCTGGGCTGCACGCCGGGGCAGGGCGCGACCGTCTATCCGGCCTCGATCCTCGACGGGGTGAAGCCGGGCATGCCGGCCTACCACGAGGAGCTGTTCGGGCCGGTCGCGAGCATCATCCGCGTCCGCGACGAAGCCGAGGCCATCCGGGTCGCCAACGACACCGCCTTCGGCCTGGGCGCCAGCGTCTGGACCCGGGACAAGGCGCGCGGTGACCAGGTCGCCCGGCAGATCGCCGCCGGCGCCTGCTTCGTCAACACCATCGTGCGCAGCGACGTGCGCCTGCCCTTCGGCGGCACCAAGACCTCGGGCTTCGGCCGCGAGCTGGCCGAACACGGCATCCACGAGTTCATGAACATCAAGACCGTGGTCGTGGACTGAGCGCCGAGACGGAAAGACGCGCCAGCCGCTAGACTGGCCGCCCAACCCGATCCGCCCACCCCCCGGGGAGTTTCCGAATGGACCATCTTCCGATCCACCGCCCGATGGCCTGGCTGTTGGCCATGGCCCTGGCCGCGGCCGCCATGCCCGCGTCCGCCCAGCAGGGCACGCCCGAAGAGCGCGCCAAGGCCGTGGCCGAGCTGCAGGCGGCCCTGTCGGCCGTGCAGGACGCGAGCACCGCCCTGGAAAGCAGCCAGGCCAAGCTGGTGGCCGCCCGCGCCAATCTGGAGGCGGCCGACACCGCCCGCCTGGACGCCGAGAAGCGCCTCAAGGCCAGCGAAACCGGCGCCGCCCGCGGCCGCCTGACCCGCGAGCAGGTGGATGCCGACCGCGCCCTGGCCGACAAGGCCTCCGAGGCGGTGGCCGCGGTCCGCGCCGAGATCGCCGCGGTCGAAGCCGAGATCGCCGGCAACCAGGCCAAGCTGGCGGCCGCCAATACCGCCGTCGAAGCCGCGTCCGCCAGCGCCGCCGCCTACCTCGGCGATACGCCGGCCAACTGAGCGGGGTTCTGGCCGGCCCGGCCAGGCTTGCAGGTCGGCGCCCGCGGCCCCAGATCAGGGCCATCCCTTCGCGACGGAGCCACCCGCATGCACACCTGGAAGCTGGTCATCGAACGCGCGGCCCGCGGCAACGCCGCGCCCGACCGTCGCGTCGAGAAGAGCGAAGCCCAGTGGCGCGAACAGCTGACGCCGGACCAGTTCCGCGTGATGCGCCAGGCCGGCACCGAGCGGGCCTTCAGCTCCGAGATGTGCGGACTGTTCGAGCCGGGCATCTACGACTGCGCCGGCTGCGGCACGCCGCTGTTCGACGCCAGCCACAAGTTCGAGTCGCACAGCGGCTGGCCGTCCTTCACCCAGCCGCTGCAGGACAACGTCGTGAACTACCTCAACGACGGCAGCCACGGCATGGTCCGCATCGAAGCCACCTGCGCCACCTGCGACGCGCACCTGGGCCACGTCTTCCCCGACGGTCCGCCGCCCACCGGCCTGCGCTACTGCATCAACGCGCTGTCGCTGGAGAAGTCGAAGGGCTGACCCTCCGCAAACGCCACAAACAACAACGCCACCCGAGGGTGGCGTTGTTGTTGGTTGGTGGAGGTGGGGGGAGTTGAACCCCCGTCCGAGAGCACTCCATCTCCGGTACTACATGCTTAGCTCGTTGTTCGATCTCGTCGGCCGGCAACACAACGTGCGAAGCGCACCGGCAAACACACCCGCTAAGTTCACTGCTGGTTGGCGGGTCGCCGCCGGCAGCTGTTCCGTGATAATGACCCTACATCCACGAGCACGGGCACAAGTGGGTTCGGGGCTTACGCCTTAAGCGGCGAGAGCGTAGTTGTCGTCGTTGGCAACTAAAGTTTGCAGCTGGATTAACGAGGAAAGCGGCCCCCTCGGCATGCACCAGTCGACTTCGCAACCCCCGTCGAAGCCAGGACACCCCCGGAAACGCGGAAATCGTTGAATCAACCGACGCCGAGAGTATGGGGCCGCTGCCAGGCCATCACAAGGGCAGGTGGTGAATGCCCGCCAACGATCTGGAGGACAGCCCCCTTGGTAAGGGGGCGCGCCGAAGGCGCGGGGATCGGAAGTGATGAGCCGGGGCCCGCGATCCGCGCAGCGGATCGTGGGAGTTCCAGGGCGAATGCCCTGGAACTACTCCCCCTTGGTAAGGGGGCGCGCCGAAGGCGCGGGGATCGGAAGTGATGAGCCGGTGCCCGCCCTTCGCATAGCGAAGGGTGGGGTAGTCATTCGGCGAATGCCGAACGACTACGCATTTTTATTGTGCCGGCGCATGGTGCGCTCTTTTTCGCGCTGCCAGTCGCGGTCCTTGCTGGCCTGGCGCTTGTCGTGGCTCTGCTTGCCCTTGGCCAGCGCGATCTCGAGCTTGACCTTGTTGCCCTTCCAGTACACCGCGGTCGGGATCAGGGTATAGCCGTCGCGCTCGACCTTGCCGACCAGCTTGTCAATCTCGTGCCGGTGCATCAGCAGCTTGCGCGTGCGGCGGTCGTCGGCCACCACGTGGGTAGAGGCCTGGCTGAGCGGGGTGATCTGGGCGCCGAACAGGAAGATCTCGCCGGCTTTCACCAGCGCGTAGGCGTCGCCCATGTTCATGCGGCCGGCGCGGATGGACTTGAGTTCCCAGCCCTGCAGGGCGATGCCCGCCTCGTAGCGGGTCTCGAGGCTGTAGTCGTGGCGCGCGCTGCGGTTCAGGGCGATGGTCTTGTTGGCCGCCTTGTCCTTGCCGCTTCCGGTATTCTTGGCGTCGTTCTTCTTGGACATGTTCCTTCCTTGGCGGGCATTGTCGCCCATCGCGGGCCGGCTGGGGGAGGGCAGGCAGACGGAGCCCGATGACGAGCATCCACCGACACGCGCTGGTCCGGCACTCGGCCCTGCGCATGTACACCCTGGTCAACGACGTCGCCAGTTATCCGGCGCGTTTTTCGTGGTGCGAAGACTCCGCCGTGCTGGAAGAGTCCGACACCCACATGCTGGCCCGGCTCGACCTCACCGTCGCCGGCCTGCGCACCAGCTTCACCACCCGCAACACCCTGGTGGCGCCGACCTCGATCGAACTCAAGCTGGTCGAGGGGCCGTTCCGCAAGTTCACCGGCGCCTGGCATTTCCACAGCCTGGCCGAGGACGCCTGCAAGGTCTCGTTGACCCTGGACTTCGACGTGGCGGGCGCGGTGCTGGGCACGGCCCTGGCGATCGGCTTCCAGGGCCTGGCCGACAAGATGGTGGACGACTTCTGCCGCGAGGCGGACCGGGCCTGAAATGGCCGCGCCGCTGCGCATCGACGTGGTCTACGCGCTGCCGGAGCGCTGCTTCCGGGTGACCGTCGAACTGCCGGCGGGCGCCACGGTGGCCGATGCGCTGGCCGCCGCGGACATGCCGGAACGGGTGCCGGGGCTGGTGGTGGACCCGGCGCGGCTGGCGGTGTTCGGCAACGCCGCGACGCCACAGACGCCGCTGCATGACGGCGACCGGGTGGAAATCCTGCGGCCTTTGCTGGCCGATCCGAAACAGGCGCGCCGGAAGCGCGCCCAGACCGCGGCGAAACTCAGCCGCCGCTAGGCCGCACGCGCGGCTTGTCCTTGTCGCGGGCGAGGTTGCCGAAGCGGCGCATTTCCGCCGACAGGGCCTTGTCGGCCTCCGGGAAATATTCGCCTTCCCAGCGCGCCAGCGCATCGCCTTCGAAGTGCAGGGTCAGGGTCTTGATCTCGGTCTTGCCGACCCGGCGGCGCTCGGTGGCGACGTAGTCCCAGCGGTTCTGGTGGAAGGGATCGGCCACCGGCGGCGAACCGAGCAGGCTGAACACCTGCTGGCGGCTCATGCCTTCCTTGAGCTGCTCGACGTTCTTGGATTCCAGCAGGTTGCCCTGGAACACGGGCTGCCGGTAGACGATGCCGCAACCGGTCATCAGGAGGGCGGCGAGGGCGAGCGTGAAGGCCTTGCGCATTGCGGTGGTGATCCGGATCGAAGTCGGGCCGATGATACACTACCGCCCGCAGCCGCCAGTCGGCCGCGACGGAAAGCATTCAGGAGATCCCATGGAATCGCAGGACCTGCGCAAGGCCGGCCTCAAGGTCACGCATCCCCGCATCCGCATCCTCGACGTGCTCGAGTCGTCCAGCCCCCGGCACCTGACGGCCGAGGACATCTACCGGCACCTGCTGGACAAGGGCGACGACATCGGCCTGGCCACCGTCTACCGCGTCCTGACCCAGTTCGAGGCGGCGGGGCTGGTGCTCAAGCACAACTTCGAGGGCGGCCAGGCCGTCTACGAACTCGACCGCGGCGTGCACCACGACCACATGGTGGATGTGGAGTCGGGCAAGGTCATCGAGTTCACCAGCCCCGAGATCGAGCGGCTGCAGACCGAGATCGCCGCCAAACACGGCTACGTGATCGAAGAGCACTCGCTGGTGCTCTACGTGCGGCCCAAGAAGAAGAAATAACGCAGCGCCGGCTCAGCCGGCCTGGGCGCGGGACAGCATCTGTTTCGCGTTGGCCCGCACTTCGCGGGTGATCTCGACGCCGCCCAGCATGCGGGCCAGCTCCTCGACGCGCGCCTTGTCGTCCAGCGGCGTCACCGCGCTGTGCGTGCTGGCGCCGGCCACGGCCTTGCTGACCTGGAAATGATGGTGGCCCTGGGCCGCGACCTGGGGCAGGTGGGTCACGCACAGCACCTGGCGTTCGGCGCCCAGCGCCCGCAGCTTCTGGCCGACCACCTCGGCCACGGCGCCGCCGATGCCGGTGTCGACTTCGTCGAAGACCATGGTCGGCACCGCGTCCAGGCCCAGCGCGGCCACTTCGATGGCCAGGCTGATGCGCGCCAGTTCGCCGCCCGAGGCGACCTTGCGCAAGGGGCGGGGCGGTTGGCCGGGGTTGGCGGAGACCTGGAACTCGCAGCGCTCGGCGCCCTGGGGCAGGGGCCGGGTCGAATCCTGGGGATCGAGCAGGACGCTGAACACGCCGCCGCCCATGCCCAGTTCGGCCATCAATGCGGCGACCGCCTGGCCCAGCTTCGCGGCGGCGGTAGCGCGGGATTTCGACAGCTTCGCGGCGGCGGCGGCCCAGTCGGCGGCGGCCTGCTGGCGCTCGCGGCCCAGGCGTTCGGCCCGGCCGCTGGCGTCGGCCAGGCCCTCGAGCTCGGCCTGCAGGGCGTCGCGGCGGCCGGCCAGGCCTTCGATCGGCAGGCGGTGCTTGCGGGCGAGTTCGTGCAGGCGGGCCAGGCGGTCTTCGAGCTGCTGCAGGCGCGTGGGGTCGAGGTCGAAGTCGTCGCGGATGCGCTCGAGGCCGGCGCCGGCTTCCGCCAGCTGGATGTCGGCCGATTCGAGCAGGGCCACGACTTCGGCCAGGCGCGGTTCGTCGCTGCTCAGGCGCGCCAGGTCGGCGCTGACCTGGTGCAGGGCGCGCGACAGCGACAGTCCGTCGTCGCCGGCGAGGCGGGCGAGGGCGGATTCGCAGCCCTGCAGCAGGCCGGCGGCATTGGCCTGGCGGCGGTGCGCGGCCTGCAGCTGGTCGAGGTCGGCGGGGTCGAGGTTCTCGCGGGCCAGTTCGTCGACCTGGTGCTGCAGCCAGGCCACACGTTCGCCGACGTCGCCGGCGCGGGCCAGGTCGCCCAGCTCGCGGTCGAGTTCGGCCCAGCGGCGGGCGTGTTCGCGCACCTCCGCCAGCAGCGGGTCGTGGCGGCCGAAGGCGTCGAGCAGGGCGAGCTGCTGGCCGCGGTCGAGCAGGGCCTGGTGTTCGTGCTGGCCGTGGATCTCGACGAGCAGGGCGCCCAGCTCGGAGAGCTGGGCCAGGGTGGCGGGGCGGCCATTTATCCAGGCCTTGGAGCCACCGTCGGCGCGGATGACGCGGCGCAGCTGGCAGTCGCTGCCGTCGTCCATCTCGTTTTCGCGCAGCCAGGCCAGGGCGGCGGGGGCGTCGGCGAGTCCGAATTCGGCGGCCAGTTCGGCCCGCTCGGCGCCGTGGCGGACGATGCCGGCGTCGGCGCGCGCGCCGGTCAGCCACATCAGGGCGTCCACCAGCAGCGACTTGCCGGCGCCGGTTTCGCCGGAAACCACGGTCATGCCCGGCCCGAAGGCCAGTTCGGCAGCGGAGACGACGGCGAAATCCTTGAGGCTGAGCAGGCTGATCATGGGCCGGGCGATTTTGCCTGAAAGGGCCAAGGTTTCGCTGCCCCCCGTCGCCCCACCAGCCGACCACGGCCAGGCCGGACGTAGGACAATGCCGGCTTGCGCCGGACCCTGGCCGGCCTTATCAAGGGAACATGGACCTCAGCCTCGACCCCCGCGCCCGGCGCCTGCTGCGCACGCTCATCTCCCAGCACATCCGGGACGGCGGGCCGGTGGGTTCGCGCACGCTGGCCCGCAGTTCGGGCCTGGACGTGAGCCCGGCGACCATCCGCAACATCATGTCCGACCTCGAGGAGATCGGCCTGGTGTCGGCCCCGCACACTTCGGCCGGCCGGGTGCCGACCGCCCAGGGATACCGCGTCTTCGTCGACAGCCTGCTGCAGATGAAGCCGCTGCAGGACGCCGAAGTGAGCCAGTTGCGCGCCCAGCTGCCGGCCGGTGCCGGCACCCAGGCCCTGCTGTCGAACACCAGCGAGATCCTGTCGGCGATGAGCCAGTTCGTCGGCGTGGTCACCGTGCCCCAGCGCGGCCAGTTCGCCTTCCGCCATATCGATTTCGTGGCCCTGGACGGCAACCGGGTGCTGGTGATCCTGGTGTTCACCGACAACGAGGTCCAGAACCGCATCATCACGCCGCGCCGGCCCTACACGCCGTCCGAGCTGGAACAGACTGCTAACTACCTCAACGCCCATTTCGCCGGCCGGCCCCTGCACGAGATCCGCGCCACCCTGCTGCGAGACCTGCGCGAGACCCGCAGCGAAATGGACCGGCTGCTCTCGGCCGCGGTCGAGCTGTCCGAACAGGCCCTGGGCGGCGCGCCCGGCAGCCAGGACGACATGCTGCTGGCCGGCCAGACCCGGCTGATGGGCGTGCAGGAGCTGTCGGACCTGGAGCGGCTGCGCGAGCTTTTCGAGGCATTTTCCCGCAAGCGCGAGATCCTCCAGCTGCTCGAGCGCACCCTGCACGCCCAGGGCGTACGGGTCTTCATCGGGGAAGAAACCGGCCTGGCGCCGCTGGACGCCTGCACGGTGGTCACCGCGCCCTACGGTGCCAACGGCCGGGTGCTGGGCGTGCTGGGCGTGATCGGCCCCACGCGCATGGCCTATGACCGGGTCATCCCGATGGTCCAGGCCACGGCCGACCTGCTCGGCGCCGCCTTGAATCCCGACGCCCCGGCCCCATAAGCCCACCGACCCCCGCAGGACGCGGGGCCCACACCGGAAAAACCCATGCATCGCGACGATCCCCTCCCGGGCGCCCAGGCGCCCGCCGACGACCTCGCCCCCGAATCCACGGGCGACCTCGGCGCCGAGCTCGAACAGCTTCGCAACGCGCTGGGCAGCCTGCGCGAAGAAGCCCTGCGCGAACGCGCCGAGCTCGACAACCAGCGCAAGCGCCTGGCCCGCGACGTCGACCAGGCCCGCCGTTTCGCCAACGAGAAGCTGCTCTCGCAGCTGCTGCCCGTGCTCGACAGCCTGGACGCCGGCCTGGCCGCCGCCGGCGCAGAGTCCGGCCCGCTCAAGGACGGTCTGGAGCTGACCCTGCGCCAGCTGCTCAAGGTCGGCGAAGACAACGGCCTGCGCCAGCTCAACCCGCAGGGCGAGGACTTCGACCCGGCCTGGCACCAGGCGGTCAGCCAGATCGCCGCCCCCGACGCCGCGCCCAACACCGTGGTCCAGGTATTCCAGAAGGGCTATGTGCTCAACGACCGCCTGCTGCGCCCCGCGCTGGTGGTGGTCGCCGCCGGTTGACCGGCCGGGCCGCACCCCGGCCCGAGGGGCGCCACGCAAGCCCTTGAACGCAACGCTGTGGCCCCCATTTTGAAACCAGCCGCGGCCCGCGCCGCCATCCACGAATTCAGAGACTGAGGGAGTAACACCATGGGCAAGATCATCGGCATCGACCTGGGCACCACCAACAGCTGCGTGTCCGTCATGGAAGGCGGCGTGGCCAAGGTCATCGAAAACTCCGAGGGCGACCGCACCACGCCCTCCATCGTCGCCTTCACCAAGGACGGCGAAGTCATCGTCGGCGCGTCGGCCAAGCGCCAGGCCGTCACCAACCCCAAGAACACCTTCTACGCGGTGAAGCGCCTGATCGGCCGCAAGTTCACCGACGCCGAAGTGAAGAAGGACCTCGACCTGGTGCCTTACGGCATCGTCGCACACGACAACGGCGACGCCTGGGTCGCGACCAGCGACGGCAAGAAGATGGCGCCGCAGGAAATCTCCGCGCGCGTGCTCGAGAAGATGAAGAAGACCGCCGAAGCCTACCTGGGCGAGACGGTCACCGAAGCCGTCATTACCGTGCCGGCCTACTTCAACGACAGCCAGCGCCAGGCCACCAAGGACGCCGGCCGCATCGCCGGCTTGGACGTCAAGCGCATCATCAACGAGCCGACCGCGGCCGCGCTGGCCTACGGCATGGACAAGAAGGGCGGCGACCGCAAGCTGGCCGTGTACGACCTGGGCGGCGGCACCTTCGACGTCTCGATCATCGAGATCGCCGAGATCGACGGCGAGAAGCAGTTCGAAGTGCTGGCCACCAACGGCGACACCTTCCTGGGCGGCGAAGACTTCGACAAGCGCGTCATCGACTACCTCGTCGAGGAGTTCCAGAAGGAGCAGGGCATCGACCTGCGCAAGGACCCGCTGGCCCTGCAGCGCCTGAAGGACGCCGCCGAGCGCGCCAAGATCGAGCTGTCCTCGAACCAGCAGACCGAAGTGAACCTGCCGTACGTGACGGCCGACGCCTCGGGTCCGAAGCACCTGAACATCAAGCTGACCCGGGCCAAGCTCGAGGCGCTGGTGGACGACCTGATCCGCAAGACCATCGAGCCGTGCCGCGTGGCGCTGAACGACGCCGGCCTGCGCGCCAGCGACATCGGCGACGTGATCCTGGTCGGCGGCCAGACCCGCATGCCCAAGGTGCAGGCGGCCGTGGCCGAGTTCTTCGGCAAGGAAGCCCGCAAGGACGTCAACCCGGACGAGGCCGTCGCCATCGGCGCCGCGATCCAGGGCGGCGTGCTCGGCGGCACCGTCAAGGACGTGCTGCTGCTCGACGTCACCCCGCTGAGCCTGGGCATCGAGACCCTGGGCGGCGTGATGACCAAGATCATCGAGAAGAACACCACCATCCCGACCAAGGCCTCGCAGACCTTCTCGACCGCCGAGGACAACCAGTCCGCGGTGACCGTGCACGTGCTGCAGGGCGAGCGCGAGCAGGCCCGCTTCAACAAGTCGCTGGCCAAGTTCGACCTCAGCGGCATCGACGCTGCGCCGCGCGGCATGCCGCAGGTCGAGGTGTCGTTCGACATCGACGCCAACGGCATCCTGCACGTGTCGGCCAAGGACAAGAAGACCGGCAAGGAGCAGAAGGTCGAGATCAAGGCCGGTTCGGGCCTGAGCGAGGAGGAGATCGCGCAGATGGTGCGGGACGCCGAGGCGCACCGCGAGGAGGACAAGAAGTTCCACGAGCTGGTGACTGCGCGCAACGCCGCCGACGGCCTGCTGCACGCCACCCGCACGGCGGTGAAGGAGCACGGCAGCAAGGTGCCGGGCGAGCAGCTGGCGGCGATCGAGACCGCGCTGTCCGAGCTCGACACTGCCATGAAGGGCGACGACAAGGCGCAGATCGAAGCGCGCACCGAAGCCCTGCAGCAGGCGGCGCAGTCGCTGTACGCGGCGGCCGCGGCGGCGAACCAGGGTCCGCAGGACCCGGGCCAGCCGGGTCCGTCGGGCAAGGCCGACGACGTGGTCGACGCCGAGTTCACCGAGGTCAAGGACGACGACCGCAAGTCGTGATGAGCAAAGCCCGTCCGCGCAGCGCGCGGACGGGACGGCTGCCCGCGTCGGGCCGGAGATCCCGGTCGGCGCGGGCGTTTTGTTGCAGGGCAACCCGGATTTCAGATGAGCAAGCGTGACTATTACGAAGTGCTGGGCGTGTCGCGCAGCGCGACCGAGGACGAGCTGAAGAAAGCCTATCGGCGCGCCGCCCAGAAGCACCACCCGGACCGGAATCCGGGCGACAAGGCTGCCGAGGCCAGCTTCAAGGAGGCCAAGGAGGCCTACGAAGTGCTGTCGGACGGCGGCAAGCGCCGCATGTACGACCAGCACGGCCACGCCGCCTTCGAGCACGGCATGGGCGGCGGCAACGGCGGCCCCGGCTTCGGCGACGTCAACGACATCTTCGGCGACATCTTCGGCGACATCTTCGGCGGCGGCCGCCAGCGTGCGCCACGCCGGGGCGCCGACCTGCGCTACGTGGTCGAGTTGGATCTGGAAGAAGCGGTGTTCGGCGTCGAGAAGCGCATCGACGTGCCGACCCTGGTGGCCTGCAAGCCCTGCGGCGGCAGCGGCGCCGAGGACGGCAAGGTCGAGACCTGCAAGACCTGCGCCGGCCGCGGCCAGGTGCGCATGCAGCGCGGCATCTTCGCGGTGCAGCAGGCCTGCCCGGCCTGCGGCGGACGCGGCCAGACCATCGCCAGGCCCTGCAAGAGCTGCCACGGCAACGGCCGGGTGGAAGAAGAGAAGGTGCTGCAGGTGAAGATCCCCGCGGGCGTCGACAACGGCGACCGCATCCGCCTCTCCGGCGAAGGCGAGGCCGGTCCGCCGGGCGCGCCGGCCGGCGACCTGTACGTCGAGGTGAGCGTGCGCGAGCACGCGGTGTTCCAGCGCGACGGCAACGACCTGTACTGCGAGGTGCCGGTGCGTTTCTCCCAGGCCGCGCTGGGTGCCGACATCGTCGTGCCCACGCTGGGTGGCGAGGCCCTGATCAAGGTGCCGCTGGAGACCCAGACCGGCAAGCTGTTCCGGCTGCGCGGCAAGGGCGTCAAATCGGTGCGCGCGCATGCCCCGGGCGACCTGCTGTGCCGGGTCGTGGTGGAAACCCCGGTCAACCTGACCGCGCGCCAGCGCGAGCTGCTCAAGGAATTCGAGGCGACCTTCGACGGCGAGCACGGCGCCCGCCATTCGCCGCGCTCCAGCGGCTTCCTCGACAGCGTGAAGGCGTTCTGGGACCGCATGACCTCCTGAATCGTCCCGACACGGTCCCGGCAAATGAAAACGCCCGGCTCGCGCCGGGCGTTTCCTTTTCCGCGCAGCGTTCGGGCCTACTTCGGCCGGTACAGCGGCCGCGCCGGCGCATTGCCGGCATAGGCGTCGAGCTTCTCGCCCATCGTGCCGCCCAGGCGTTCGATGCGGCTGGACGGGGTCGGATGGGTGGAGAACAGCAGGCCCATCGCACGGTCGTTCGGCGCGGCGCTGTCGAGCGTCTGCAGCACGCCGACCAGGCCAAACGGGTTGTAGCCGCCGCGCGCGGCGATCACCACGCCATGCTGGTCGGCCTGGTACTCGTCGTTCTTGTCGATGCCGCGCGCCAGCACCTGGGTGCCGACCGAGAAGGCCTTGCTGCCGAACCGCTGCACCAGGACGTTGTCGCTGCGTCCCGCGGCCTCGCCGGCGATCTCGGTGGCGAAATCGCGGCCCATCGCGCCCTTGATCGCCTTCACCTGGTGCTTCTGCACGACGTGGGCGATCTCGTGGCCGAGCACGCCGGCCAGTTCGCTCTCGTCGCGAAGGCGTTCGTACAGGCCCATCGTGATCAGCACCGTGCCGCCGGGCAGGGCGAAGGCGTTGACGTCGGTGCTCTCGACCACGCCGAAGCGCCAGGGCAGGTCGGGGCGCTCGGTCTGCAGCGCCAGCCAGAAGCCGACCTGGTTGACATAGCGCTGCAGGGCCTCGTCCTTGACCAGGGGCGCGGCACCCAGCACGTTGGCGGCGATGCCGCGGCCGAGCTGGATCTCTTCGTCCTGGGTGATTTCCTGGCTCGCGTCGGCGGCCTTCTTGCCGAACTTGAACAGATTCTCGGCCTCGCCCAGGCGCCCGAAGGCGTGCGCGGGGGCGGCTAGTGCGAGCACCAGTGCCGCGGCCAGCAGTTGGGTGGACGTTTTCATCGCTGCCTCCTCCGGCCGCCGCGGCCTTCTTCCAGGTAATTCACCTTCTGCGCCGACAGCGGCGCCTGCGCGGCGAACTGCTGCGCCTGGCCGGGATTGGCCGCGAAGCTGTCGAGCAGGGCGACTTCGGCGGTGTTGGCCGAGGCGTTCATCAGCTGGTCGGCCGAGAGGCCTTTTACGCCGGTGCTGACCGCGTTGCTGCTCGAACCGGTGCGGAAGGCCGCCACCAGCGAACCGCCGCCGTCATTGCCGGGCAGGCCGGAGCCGGTGCGCAGGTTCAGCACGCGCGTCCAGCCGGCGACGCCGGCCGGCGTGGTGACGCCGGCCCACGCGCCCTGGCGGGCGGTGATCTCGACGGTTTCGCGGGCGCTGAGCTGGGCCAGCACCTCGGCCGAACCCATCGGTTCCTTGAGCACCGGCGAGTCCTTGAGCACGGTGCCGGTCTCGGCCAGCACCGCGCCGGTGGCCAGCGCGCCAGCGAGCGCCAGCGCCAGCACGTGCGGGCGTGGAGTCCTGGGATTCGATTGCATCGTTTCGTCCTCCTG
Organism: Arenimonas terrae; assembly: GCF_006265115.1. Taxonomy (GTDB): domain Bacteria; phylum Pseudomonadota; class Gammaproteobacteria; order Xanthomonadales; family Xanthomonadaceae; genus Arenimonas; species Arenimonas terrae. The sequence continues at coordinate 391,213 of NZ_SMDR01000001.1, forward strand.
TGTCACGAAGCGGAATGGAGCATGGGTTCGTAGAGGTCCACCGGCTGTTCGCGTCCCTTGACGTGGAACTGGCCGCGGTGGACGAAGCGGAAGCGGCCGGTCTCGCCGCAGGCGGCGCGCGTCGCGTCCGAGACCAGCACCCGCGCCACGCCCTTGGTGGTGCCCTCGATGCGGCTGGCCAGGTTCACGGTGTCGCCGATGGCGGTGTATTCCATGCGCGAATCGCTGCCCAGGAATCCGACCACGGCCGGCCCGGTATGCACGCCGATGCCGACGTCGAAGTCGCCCAGGCCCTCGCCGCGGGCGGCGAGGTCGCGCTTGAAGGCGTCCAGCGCCAGCGTCATCTCGACCGCCGCGGCCACCGCCTGTTCGGCGTGTCCGGGCGTGTCGGTGGGCGCGTTCCAGAACGCCATGATGGCGTCGCCGATGAACTTGTCTAGCGTGCCGCCGTTGCGGAAGATCACGTCCACCTGGCGGGTGAAGTAGCGGTTGAGCAGGTCCACCACCGCCTCGGGCGTGCGCGTTTCCGACAGGGTGGTGAAGCCGCGGATGTCGGAGAACAGGATCGAGATCTGGCGCGCCTCGGGCTTGCGCTCGCGGCTCAGTTCGCCGGTCTCGACCAGGCCCTCGACCACGCGCGGGTCCAGGAAGCGGCCGAATATGCCGATGGTCGCCTCGCGCTCGCGCCGTTCCTGCCGGTGCGCCTCGATCGTCAGCAGGCCGAAACCGAGCCAGGCCAGCATCAGCGCCCCGCCGACCGGCGCATGCAGCTGGTAGCCGTAGGCGCCATAGGCGCCGGCCAGGCAGGCCAGGCTGACCGCGGCCAGCCACAGGCCGATCACCAGCGGGCTGCGCTTGCGGCGCAGGAATCCGGCGACCAGGCCCGCCGCCAGCAGGGCCGCCAGCGGCCAGCGCAGGGGCAGGTCGCGCAGCCAGTCGCCGGCGCGCAGGTTGGCGATGGCGGTCGTGATCACGTACACGCCGGGCGTCAGTTTGCCCAGCGGCGTCGGCCGCATGTCGTTCAGGCCCGGCGCGGTGGCGCCGACGATGAGGATGCTGTCGGCCAGCGTCGGCGCGATCTTCGGCTCGCGCTGGCCCAGGTCGTCGAGCAGGTCGCTGAAGGAGATCGTGCGGGGCGCGGCGCCGAACCAGTTCAGGCGGATCCGCGGGTCCGGCGGCAGCGCGGCGCCCCCGGCGCGGGCGATGCTGGCGCCCATGTAAGGCAGGCGCCAGCCGCCGGTCTCGGCGAACAGCCGGTAGTGGCGGCCGCTGCCGTCGGCATCGGCCTCGAAGTTGATCAGGCCGCCCTGCCAGCTCTCTGGCGCCAGCACCTGCGGCAGCAGCAGTGGTGCGCCGGCGCCCGGCGCAGCGTTCGCGCCGCGTTCGGCGCCGAAGCGCGGCGGCAGCTGGTCCAGCGGGAAGGCGTTGCCGTCGGGCATTCGGAGGGAAGCGAAAAAAAGGTTGTCCTGGCCCTTGACGATCTCGCGGAACACCGCGTCGCTGTCGGGGCGGAAGGCGTCTGATTCGTTGAACATAACGTCGAAGGCGACGGCTTTCGGCCGCCAGCGCGCCAGGCCGTCGAGCAGCTCGCCGTGGATCGCGCGCGGCCATGGCCACGAGCCCGCGATCTCGTTCAGGTCCTCTAGGCTCTTCTGGTCGATGGCCACCAGCACGATGTCGGCCGGCGGCGTGCGCGACTGCGCGTGGCGGGACAGCATGCGGTCGGCGAGCGCATCGTCGGCGCGGTCGAGCAGGCCGGAGAAGTGCAGGGCCAGCGCCGCCAGCAGCAGGGCGAGCAGGGGCAGTCGCAGGGGCGTGCGTGGCGATCTGGGCATGCGGCCGATGCTGTGGTCGGGTTCCTGACGGAGTCTAGCGGTTTGCCAGGCCGGGGCGGTTTCCGATAGCGTCCGGGCGATGAATACGTCTGCTCCTGCCCGAGTCCTGATCCACGGCGCCAGCGGCCGCATGGGGCGCGCCCTGCTGCGCCTGGCCGCCGAACGCGGCGACCTGGTCGTGGTGGCCGCAGTCAGCGCGCGCGGCGCGGCGCTGGCCGAAGCCGGCGCCGTTCCGGTGCTTCCCGCCAGCCGGCTGGCCGAGGTGCCGGCCTTCGACGTCGCGGTGGACTTCAGCCTTCCCGAAGCCTTCGACCCGCTGCTGGCCCTGTGCCGCGAGCGCGGAGCGGCCCTGGTGAGCGGCACCACCGGCCTGTCCGGCGGCCAGTATTCGGCCCTCGATGCCGCCGCGGCCCGGATCGCCGTGCTCTGGGCGCCGAACTTCAGCCTGGGCGTCGCCGTGCTGACCGAGCTGGTTCGCCAGGCGGCGGCGGCGCTGCCGGGCTGGGACGCCGACATCGTCGAGGCCCACCACATCCACAAGAAGGACGCGCCCTCGGGCACGGCCCTGCACCTGGGTGCAGCCGTCGAGGCCGGCCGGGGCAGGGCGCCGCACTACGCCAGCCTGCGTACCGGCGACATCGTCGGTGAACACACGGTGCAGCTGGCCGGCCCCGGCGAGCGCCTGGAGCTGGTGCACCGGGCCACGAACCGGGACATTTTCGCCCGTGGTGCGCTGGAAGCCGCGCTGCGCATGGCCGGGCGCGGGCCGGGGCGGGTCGGCCTGGGTGCGCTGCTGCTGGGCGGATCCGCGCGCTGAGGCCGGATTTCTCCGCCGCGTTTCCCTTTTGCCCCCCGTGCCGCTAAAATTCCGGCTCGCCTGAACCCCCTCCCGTACGGACACGGTTTCGACCTGTCCGCGGGTGCTCGCACACCCAGCGAACCGGGTTCCCCCATAGCAAGGCGATTCTCCGTGACCCAACCCGCAATCCTCGCGCTCGAAGACGGCACCGTGTTCGAGGGCGTTTCCGTCGGCGCGCCCGGAACGAGCGTCGGCGAGGTGGTGTTCAACACCGCCATGACCGGCTACCAGGAGGTCCTGACCGACCCGTCCTACGCCCGCCAGATGGTCACCCTGACCTATCCGCACATCGGCAATACCGGCATGACCGCCCAGGACGACGAAGCCGAGCGCGTCTGGGCCGCCGGCCTGATCGTGCGCGACGTGCCGCGCCGCCCCAGCAACTGGCGCAGCCAGGTGGCCCTGCCGGAATGGCTGGCCGCGCGTGGCGTGGTCGCGATCGCCGGCATCGACACCCGCAAGCTCACCCGCCTGCTGCGCGACCGCGGCGCCCAGAACGGCTGCCTGGTGGCGGGCGAGGGCCTCGACGCCGAACACGCCATCGAGGCCGCGCGCAAGTTCCCGGGCCTCAAGGGCATGGACCTGGCCAAGGAAGTCTGCACGCGCGAGCGCTACAGCTGGACCGAGGGCGAGCTCGACCTGGACCGCAACCAGTTCCGCCGCGCCGACGCCCGTTTCCACGTCGTGGCCTACGACTTCGGCGTCAAGCGCAACATCCTGCGCATGCTGGCCGAACGCGGCTGCCGCATCACCGTGGTGCCGGCGCAGACCCCGGCCGCCCAGGTGCTGGCGGAAAAGCCCGACGGCGTGTTCCTGTCCAACGGCCCGGGCGACCCGGAGCCCTGCGACTACGCGATCGCCGCCATCCGCGAGTTCCTGGCGGCGAAGATCCCGGTGTTCGGCATCTGCCTGGGCCACCAGCTGCTCGGCCTGGCGGCCGGCGCGAAGACCCTGAAGATGAAGTTCGGCCACCACGGCGCCAACCACCCGGTGATCGACCTGGGCAGCAGGCGCGTGATGATCACCAGCCAGAACCACGGTTTTGCCGTGGACGAAACCACGCTGCCGGGCAACGTGCGGGTCACGCACCGTTCGCTGTTCGACGGTTCCAACCAGGGCATCGAGCTGGCCGATGCCCCCGCTTACAGCTTCCAGGGCCACCCGGAAGCCAGTCCGGGCCCGCACGACGTCTCGGGCCTGTTCGACAAGTTCATAACGATGATGTCTGAAAAAAACTGAAACCTTGGGGAAGGTAGACAATGAAGATGCTGCGCCGTTTTGCCCTTGCAATGAGCCTTGCCGTCACCGCGCCCGCCGCGGTGCAGGCGGTCGAAGTCCCGGTCGGTGATTTCTTCAAGGATCCCGAGTTCACCGACGTCTCGCTGTCGCCCAATGGCGACTTCATTACCGTATCCGTGCCCCAGGGCGACCGCACGCTGCTGGCCGCGTTCCGCGTGGCCGACATGAAGCTGGTGGGCAAGTGGGACTACGGCGCGAAGAAGCACATCGAAGGCGTTCGCTGGGTCAACGATGAGCGCTTCTTCATGTACGTGACCGAAAAGGTCGGCCGATTCGACCGGCGCGTCGGCAATGCCGACGTCTACGCCAGCAACGTTGACGGCACGCAGCGTGCGGACATCCCCAACGGAGGCACCTACCAGATCGTCGACAGCACCTGGGACGATCCCAAGACGATCATCGTGTCGCGCTCCTGGGATTCCGCGGTGCTTTCGCGCCTGAATGTCTACGACGGCGGCGTGCGCACGATCGCAACCGCCCCGATCCACCAGGGCAGCTTCGTGCTCGACCACGAGCTGAACGTGCGATTCGCCGTGGGCACCGACGAGAAGAACCAGAACATCACCCTGCGCCGCGTCGGCGACCGCTGGGAGCCGGTGGCCAAATCCGAGATGGGCGGCGCGATGCGCTGGCCCATGGGCTTCGACCGCGAGAACAAGCGGGTCCTGTTCGCCATCAGCGACAAGGGCGAACCCTCGCGACTGGTGCTCACCAATCCCGAAGGCGGCGAAGAGACCCGCCTGGCCTGGAACGAGAACGTCGATCCGATCGACTACCTCACCAGCAGCGACGAGCGCGACCTGCTGGCCGTCGAATACATGGACGGCACGCCGGGTTACACCTTCGTCAACAAGGACCATCCGGAGTCCAAGGTCTACGCTGGCCTGATCAACGCGTTCCCGGACCACGCGGTGCGTTTCGACGGCATCAGCCGCAATGGCCAGTACATCCTCATCCGCGCCTACAGCGACGTGGATCCGGGCTCCTACTACCTGTTCGACCGCCAGACCGGCCAGGCGAAGTTCCTGCTGTCGGCGATGGAGTGGATCAAGCCGGAGCAGATGTCGCCGATGGACCCGATCGTGGTCACGGCGCGCGACGGCACCGAGCTGCACGGCTACCTGACGGTTCCGAAGTACAGCGACGGCAAGAACCTGCCGCTGATCCTGCACCCGCACGGCGGCCCCCACGGCCCGCGCGACGAGTGGGGCTTCAACCCGGAAGTGCAGTTCCTGGCCAACCGCGGGTTCGCGGTGCTGCAGATCAACTTCCGCGGTTCGGGCGGCTACGGCAGCGCGTTCGAAAGCGCCGGCTACCGCAAGTGGGGCACGGCCATGATCGACGACATGACCGATGCGGTTAAGTGGGTCGTGGACCAGGGCATCGCCGATTCCAACCGCATCTGCACCTACGGCGCCTCCTACGGCGGTTACGCTGCCGTGCAGAGCGTGGTCCGCGAACCGGACCGCTACCGTTGCGCCATCGGTTACGTCGGCCTGTACAACATGTCGCTCTGGATGAAGGACAGCGACGTCGCCGACCGCGAGAGCGACAGCGGCCGCAACTACCAGGTCCGGGTCTTCCCCGAGGACGAGGCTGGTCGCCAGGCACAGTCGCCGGCATTCAACGTGGACAAGATCCGCGTGCCGCTGATGCTGGTGCATGGCGCCAAGGACCCGCGCGTGCCGATCTCGCAGTACGACTTCCTGATGAAGAAGCTCGAGGAAGCCGGCAAGCCGCCGGAAGTCACCATCGTCGAGGACAAGGAAGGCCACGGTTTCTACGACTACCAGAACCAGGTCGACCTCTACACCGCGATGGAGAAGTTCCTCGACAAGTACATCGGCACGCCCAAGCCGGCGACCGGCGCACCCTGAGGCCCACGCCATGACCCTTCGCGTATTCCGCAAGCTCTGCCTCGCCGCCAGCCTCGTGCTGGCGGCGGGTCCGGTCCTCGCCGAGACCGCGCAGACCCACGAACAGCGCATCGACCGGCTGACCGACTCGATGGTGGTGCTGATGCCGTTCGGCACCATCTTCGAAAGCGTCGCCGCGGCCGATCCGAGCTGGCCGGCCATGGAAAGAGCCGACGAGATCAGCGCCAGGCAGCTGGTCTGCCTGCGCGGCGAGCTCTCCACCGAGGGCTACCGGCGGTACGCCCGCGGCATGGTGCAGGTTTACGCCGACGCCAACCCCGGGCGCCTGGACAGCGACATCGCCCTGGTCGAGAGCGGCGTGGCGGAGATGTTCGGCAAGCTCGTCCTGGCCGGTGCGGAGGGCGAGCGCACGGGCGTGCAGGCCGACCCCGAACAGCTGCTGGCCGGGTACGCGCCCGAGCAGCTCGAGGCCTTCATGACCTTCTTCAGCGCCGAAGAGCACGCCGGCCTGCGCGAGCTTGCGGGCCTGGGCAACCAGCTCAACACCGCCAAGTCGGCCGAGGAGAACGAGGCGGCCGGCGAGCAGCTCGGTTCCGCGCTGGCCGGCAAGCTGATGGCGCGTGCGATGGATACCTGCGGCGTCAAGCTGCCTTGAGCACCGGCCACCCCGCCCAACCGAACGGAATGCACTGAATGGCCAGCAAGACCGGATCACGAGGGAAGCGCGGCGGGTCTTCGATCGGCCCGGCGATCTTCTGGGTCTTCACGCGGCTGGTCCTGCCGCTCGGGCTCATCTACGCCGTGCTGTGGTGGCGTACGGGCGTGGCGATCGACCGCCAGCTCGACAGCCTGCGGCCCTTCATGGACATCCGCCGCGGCGGCACCGTGCTGGGCCTCAACGGCGATGTCGGCATCCGCAAGCTGGTGATCCAGCCCCAGGCCGGGTCGCCGATGCCGGCGATCCGGGTCACCGCCGACCGCGCCGTGCTGCGTACGCCGGGCATCTTCTGGGTGCTGCGCAGCGCCATCTTCGGCGTGCCGGACGAGATCCCTTCGCGCTTCGGCTTCAGCCTTTCGGGTGCCGGCGTCGACGGTCCGCCGGAGGCGCTGGAAGCCGCGATGCTGGGTGGGCACGTGATGTTCCCGTTCGAGCTCGCCGGCTGCGAGCCGGGCCTGACGCTCGAGGTCGCCAACGCGCTGGGCCTGCGCGATGCCGAGGGCAACTTCGCCCTCACCATGGAATACGGCGGCGCCGACCACCTGCGCCTGCGCATCGAATCGGAGACGCCGGGCCAGGCCACGCTAAGCGGCGACATCAACCTCAGCCTGGGCCCGGCCGGCAATCCCTCCATGCGCCTGCTGACCGCCGGCTTCGAATCGCTGAACATCCTGATCCAGGACCAGGGATTCGGCGGCCGCCGCAACGCCTACTGCGCGCGCAAGCTCGGCATCTCGCCGCAGGAATTCGTCGCCCGGCACGTCGAGGCGGTGCGCGCGGGCTTCGCGGCCGACGGGCTGGTGCCCGGTGCGGCGATGGACCAGGCTTATACCGGCTTCGTGCGCGACGGCGGAAAGCTGACGATCCTGGCGCGACCGCTGCGCCCGGGCCCGCTGGCCCAGCTGCAGGAGGTCGGTCTCGACGGTCTCGGCCTGTTCGTGGATGCGACGGTGAAGCACAACGACGATTTCACGGCGCCGCTGGTCTTCCTGCCCGCCGACCAGTTCGCCTCGACATCGCCCGCCGCGGCCACGGGTGCGCAGGATGCGGCCGCGGTGCCGGCTGTCGCCGCCGCGGAAGCCCCGGCCGCGCCTGCCGATGCGACCGCCGACGAAGCGCCGGCCCCCGGTACGGAGATCGCCTACGACGACCTGCCCGCGCACCTGGGCGCGGCGGTCGAGGTCAGCACCAGCCTTGGCACCGTGCGCCGCGGCGTGCTCACCGGTGCCAGCTCGATCAGCATCGTCATCAAGCTGGCCCCCGAAGAGGGCGGCTTCCCGCTCTCGATGCCCAAGTACAACATCGTCAAGGTCCGCCTGGCGCCGCCCCTCACCGAAACACCGGAAACGCAAGAAAATGCCCAAGCGCAGTGACATCAAGAGCATCCTGATCATCGGCGCCGGCCCGATCGTCATCGGTCAGGCCTGCGAGTTCGATTACTCCGGCGCCCAGGCCTGCAAGGCCCTGCGCGACGAGGGTTACAGGGTGATCCTGGTGAACTCCAACCCCGCGACGATCATGACCGACCCGGACATGGCCGACGCGGTCTACATTGAGCCGATCAACCCGGCCACGGTCGAGCGCATCATCGCCAAGGAAAAGCCCGACGCGCTGCTGCCGACGATGGGCGGCCAGACCGCGCTCAACTGCGCGCTCGACCTCGCCGACGCCGGCGTGCTGGAAAAACACGGCGTCGAGCTGATCGGCGCCTCGCGCGAGGCCATCCGCATGGCCGAGGACCGCGAACTTTTCCGCGTCGCCATGCGCGAGATCGGCCTGGAGTGCCCGAAGGCCGAGGTCGCGCGTTCGCTCGACGAAGCCATCCGCATCCAGGCGACGGTCGGCTACCCGACGATCATCCGTCCGTCCTTCACCCTGGGCGGCAGCGGCGGCGGCATCGCCTACAACCGCGAGGAGCTGGTCGAGATCGTCACCCGCGGCCTCGAGCTCTCGCCCACGCACGAAGTGCTGGTGGAAGAGTCGGTGCTGGGCTGGAAGGAGTTCGAGATGGAGGTGGTGCGCGACACCGCCGACAACTGCATCATCGTCTGCTCGATCGAGAACCTCGACCCGATGGGCGTGCACACCGGCGACAGCATCACCGTCGCCCCGGCGCAGACACTCACCGACAAGGAATACCAGCGCCTGCGCGACGCCTCGATCGCCGTGCTGCGCAAGATCGGCGTGGATACCGGCGGCAGCAACGTCCAGTTCGGCATCAATGCCAACGACGGCCGCGTGGTCGTGATCGAGATGAACCCGCGCGTGTCGCGCTCCTCGGCCCTGGCCTCCAAGGCCACCGGCTTCCCGATCGCCAAGATCGCCGCCAAGCTCGCCGTCGGCTACACGCTCGACGAGCTGCGCAACGACATCACCGGTGGCGCCACCCCGGCCTCGTTCGAGCCGACGATCGATTACGTCGTCACCAAGATCCCGCGTTTCGCCTTCGAGAAATTCCCGGCCGCCGACGCCCGCCTGACCACCCAGATGAAGTCGGTGGGTGAGGTGATGGCGATCGGCCGGACCTTCCAGGAGTCCATGCAGAAAGCCCTGCGCGGCCTGGAGACCGGCAAGGTCGGCTTCGATCCGACCGGCGCGGCCGGGCAGGGCGACGAGGGCCTGCTGCGCATCAAGCGCGAGTTGAAGGAGCCGGGCCCCGAGCGCCTGTTCCAGGTGGCCGAGGCTTTCCGCGCCGGCCTCAGCGTCGAGGACGTATATGGCCTGAGCTTCATCGACCCCTGGTTCCTCGACCAGATCGAGGAAATCATCGCCGCCGAGAAGGACGTCGCCGCCGTCGGCCTGGCTGGCCTGGATGGCAAGCGCCTGCGCGAGCTCAAGCGCCAGGGTTTCTCCGACGCACGCCTCGCCCAGCTCACCGGCACCGACGAATCGGCGATCCGCGCCCTGCGCCGGGCCTTCGGCGTGCGCCCCGTATACAAGCGCGTGGACAGCTGCGCCGCCGAGTTCGCCACCTCCACCGCCTATCTGTACTCGACCTACGAGGACGAGTGCGAGGCCAATCCCAGCGATCGCGAGAAGATCATCGTGCTCGGCGGTGGCCCCAACCGCATCGGCCAGGGCATCGAATTCGACTACTGCTGCGTGCACGCTTCGCTGGCGCTGCGGGAAGATGGTTACGAAACCATCATGGTCAACTGCAACCCGGAAACGGTCTCGACCGACTACGACACCTCCGACCGCCTGTACTTCGAGCCGGTGACGCTGGAGGACGTGCTGGAGATCGTCGACGTCGAAAAGCCCAAGGGCGTGATCGTGCAGTACGGCGGCCAGACGCCGCTGAAGCTGTCGCGCGCGCTCGAGGCCGCCGGCGTGCCGATCATCGGCACCTCGCCCGACTCGATCGACCTGGCCGAAGACCGCGAGCGTTTCCAGAAGCTGGTCGAGCAGCTGGGACTGATCCAGCCGCCCAACCGCACCGCCCGCAACGCCGAGCAGGCGATCGCCCTGGCCAACCAGATCGGCTACCCGCTGGTCGTGCGCCCCAGCTACGTGCTCGGCGGACGCGCCATGGAAGTGGTGTATTCCGACGCCGACCTCTCGCGCTACATCCGCGAGGCGGTGCAGGTCTCGAACGACTCGCCGGTGCTGCTGGACCGTTTCCTCGACAACGCGGTCGAGGTGGACGTGGACGTGATCGCCGACAGGGACGGCAAGGTGCTGATCGGCGGCATCATGGAACACATCGAGGAAGCCGGCGTGCATTCCGGCGACTCGTCCTGCTCGCTGCCGCCGTACTCGCTTTCGGCCGCGACCCAGGACAAGCTGCGCGTGCAGGTGGCCCAACTGGCCAAGGCCCTGAAGGTGGTCGGCCTGATGAACACCCAGTTCGCCATCACCACCGAAGCCGACGGCAGCGAGATCATCTACCTGCTGGAAGTGAACCCGCGCGCCTCGCGCACCGTGCCCTTCGTCTCCAAGGCCATCGGCATCCCGCTGGCCAAGATCGCCGCGCGCTGCATGGCCGGCAAGACGCTGGCCGAGCAGGGCGCCACGAAGGAAATCGTGCCGGACTACTTCTCGGTGAAGGAAGCCATCTTCCCGTTCGCCAAGTTCCAGGGCGTCGACCCGATCCTCGGCCCGGAAATGCGCTCCACCGGCGAAGTCATGGGCGTGGGCCGCACCTTCGCCGAGGCCTTCGGCCGCGCCGAGGAAGCCGCCAACATCAAGGCGCCGGTGCCGGGCAAGGCCTTCGTCTCGGTGCGCGATCCGGACAAGCGGCGGCTGCTGCCGGTTGCCAATGACCTGATCGAGCGCGGTTATTCGCTGGTCGCCACCGAAGGCACGGCGAAGTTCCTGCAGGAGCAGGGCATCGCCTGCGAGCGCATCAACAAGGTGATCGAGGGCCGGCCGCACATCGTCGACCTGATCAAGAACGGCGAGATCTGCTACATCGTCAACACCACCGAGGGCAAGCAGGCGATCGCCGACTCGTTCTCGATCCGGCGCGAGGCGCTGCAGCACCGCGTCACCTATTCGACCACGATCCCGGGCGCACGCGCCCTGATCCGCGCGACCGACACCCGCGGCAATCCCCGCGTCTGGTCGCTGCAGGAACTGCACAAGGAGCTTCACGGATGAGAGCCCCGCTGACCGTCAAGGGCGCCGCGCGCCTGCGCGAGGAACTGGAAAACCTGAAGTCGGTGAAGCGCCCGGCGGTGATCAACGCCATCGCCGAAGCCCGCGCCCATGGCGACCTGAAGGAAAACGCCGAGTACCATGCCGCGCGCGAGCAGCAGGGGTTCATCGAGGGCCGCATCCAGGAGCTGGAGTACGTGCTCTCGCACGCCCAGCTGATCGACGTCGCCAACCTCAACGCCGGCACCCGGGTGGTGTTCGGCGCGATCGTCGAGCTGGCCGACTGCGATACCGGCGACGAAGTGACCTACCAGGTCGTCGGCGACCTCGAGGCCGACATCAAGCAGGGCCTGATCTCGATCTCCTCGCCGTTGGCCCGCGCCCTGATCGGCAAGCACGAGGGCGACACCGTCACCATCCAGGCGCCTGCCGGCGCCCGCGACTACGACATCGTCGCCGTCCGCTACGAAGGCTGAGCGCGGCCCGATGGCGACCCCTGCCGCCGCGCCCGCGTTGACCCTGCTGCTGCCCGAACGCCGGCGCTACGCCGGCCAGCCGCTGTCGCCCCCCGTCGCGCGGGCGCTGGCGCGCGCCGATGTCCTTCCGGCGGGCGAGGCGGGCGAGCGGGCCCAGCTGCTGCGCCATTTCGACCTGCTGCCGCGCGGCTGGCCGATGGCCGCCATCACCCGTTCGCTCGACGCGGACGACGCCCACCTGCACACCTGGCTGCGCGCCGACCCCGCGCACGTGCGGCCCGACATGACTGGCGCCCGCGTGCTCGCGATCGGTGAGCTGGGCCTGAGCGCGGAAGAGGCGAACGCGCTGGTCGCGCCGCTGCGCTCGCTGTTCGGCGACGCCGGCTTCCCGATCTCGGCGCCGCAGCCGTCGCGCTGGTACCTGGCGCTGCCGCGCGAGGCGAAGCTTCCCGAGTTCTCGCCGCCGGAAGCGGTGCTGGGCGACGACCTCTTCAGCCATCTGCCCGATGGGCCCGAGGGACGGCGCTGGCGCGCCCTGCTCAACGAGGCGCAGATCCTGCTGCACAACCACCCGGTGAACGCGGCGCGCGCCGCCGCCGGGCGAATCACCGCCAACAGCCTGTGCTTCTGGGGCGCGGGGCGCCTTCCCGACCGGGTGCGGTGCGCGGTTCCGCAGGTGGTCTCGGCCGATCCGGGCGTGATGGCGCTGGCCAGGCTCGCGGGCGCCAACCCCGATTCCTCGCGCCACGAACTGCTGCTGGACCTGCGGTCCGAACGCGACTGGACCGTGGTTGAAAAGGCCCTGCTCGAAACCCTGGCCGGGACGCTGGGCGGCGTGCAGCTGGATTTCGCCGACGGCACGCGCTTGGCGCTCGAATCCCGGCAGCGCTTCCGGTTCTGGCGCCGACCGCTGGCGAAGCTGGCGTGACGCCGGCGCCGATCCGGATCCGCCGGCGCGAGGTCCCCGCCCACGGGCCCTGGCCCGACACGGTGTCGCCGGTGCTGCAGCGCATCTACGCCGCTCGCGGTGTCACCACGCCGGACCAGGGCGAGCTGCGGTTGGCGCGCCTGCTCCCGCCCGAGGCCCTGGGCCGCGTCGACGCCGCCACGGCCCTGCTGGCCGAGGCCATCGCGCACGACCGCCACATCCTGGTGGTCGGCGACTTCGACTGCGACGGTGCCACCGGTACCGCCGTTGCCGTGCGCGGGCTCCGCCTGCTCGGTGCGCGCCGCGTCGGCTACCAGGTGCCGCACCGCGTGACCCATGGTTACGGCCTGTCGCCGGCCCTGGTCGAGGACCTGGTGGCGATGGCGCCCGACCTCGTGCTCACCGTCGACAGCGGCATCGCCTGCCACACTGGCATCGCCGCCGCCAAGGCGCGCGGCTGGCAGGTGCTGGTCACCGACCACCACCTGCCGGGCGAACAACTGCCCCCGGCGGATGCGATCGTCAATCCCAACCTCGCCGGCGATCCGTTCCCGAGCAAAGCGCTGGCCGGCGTCGGCGTCGTGTTCTACCTGCTGCTGGCGCTGCGCCGCCGCCTGCGCGACGCGGGCGCCTTCGCCGGCGCCGGACCCGACCTGGCATCCTTGCTCGACCTGGTCGCGGTCGGCACCGTCGCCGACCTGGTGCCGCTGGACTTCAACAACCGGCTGCTCGTGTCGGCCGGCCTGCGCCGCATCCGCCAGGGCCAGTGCCAGCCCGGCCTGCGCGCCCTGGCCGAACTCGCGGGCAAGGACCTGGCCACGCTGAGCGCGGGCGACATCGGCTATGGCCTTGCGCCTAGGCTCAATGCCGCCGGCCGGCTCGAGGACATGGCGCTGGGCATCGAATGCCTGCTCTGCGACGACCCAACGCGCGCGCGGGAGCTGGCGACCGTGCTCGACCGCATCAATGCCGAACGCCGCGACATGCAGCAGCAGATGGTGGACGCCGCTGAAGCCCTGGTGGCGGCGCTGCCGCCGACGGCGGGCGAGCGGCCGGTGGTCTACTGCCTGCGCGACGCCGACTGGCATCCGGGCGTGGTCGGCCTGGTGGCGTCCAAGCTCAAGGAGCGCATGCACCGGCCGGTGCTGGCCTTCGCGCCGGCCGAACCGGGCAGCGACCAGCTCAAGGGCTCGGCGCGCTCGATCCCGGGCCTGCACATCCGCGACGCACTGGCGGCGGTGGACGCGAAACACCCGGGCTTGATCGAACGTTTCGGCGGCCACGCCATGGCCGCCGGCCTGAGCCTTGCGGCGGCCGATTTCGAGGCCTTCCGCGACGCGCTGGCTCGGCAGGTCGCCACGATGCTGTCGGCCGAACAGCTGCAGTCGGAGCTGCTGAGCGACGGCGAGCTGGCGCCCGCCGATTTCGGCCGCGGCCTGGCCGAACAGCTGCGCCTGGCCGGTCCCTGGGGCCAGGGTTTTCCCGAGCCGGTGTTCGACGGCGTGTTCACCGTGCTGCAGGCGCGGCCGCTGTCCGGCGGCCGCCACCTCAAGCTCAGCCTGCTGCCGGAGCAGGGCGGGGTGCCGCTGTCGGCGATCCACTTCGGCGGTGGCACCGACGCGCCGCTGCCGACGCGCATCCGCGTCGCCTATCAGCTCGAGCTCGACGACTGGAACGGACGGCGCGGCGTGCAGCTGCTGGTGAGGCACTGGCAGCCCGTCTGAACGCACGCCGCGCTTGTCAGTCCGAGCGCGCGTCTGCCACGCTCTGCGGCTTGCCCCCCACTGGAATGCATCCGTGACCCGAATCGTCCGTCGCTCGGCTGTTTTTTGCGCGTTTGTCCTCTCGTTTTCCCTCGCCGGCTGCGAGCGGACCGGCGCTCCGTCCGCGGACGACGGCCAGCGTCTGGCACTCGACAAGCCCGCCACCGGCGAGATCACCTCGGGCAATCGCCTGAACTACAGCGACGGCACGCGCACCGCCACCTTCCGCCTCGACCTGGAGCCGGGCGACGCCGTCGCCATCGAAGCCGGCGCCGCCTTCTGCGGTCGCCTGACCCTGTATTCGCTGGACGCCGACGGCCGCCAGGTGCTGCAGGGCCCCGCCACCGACGGCGATTGCGTTGAGAAGGACGGCCGCCTGGTGCAGATGCGTTCGAGTGTCAGCCCCGAGGGCGGCCGCTACCTGCTGGCCTTCAGCGGCCGGGAGCCGGGCGACTTCGGTCCCTACCGCGTGTCGATGTCGCCGCTCAAGCTCGATGGCGATCGGGACCTGGTCGCCGGCGACGAGGTCGCCGGGCTGTGGTCGGCCGAAAAGACCGTGGCGCTGAAGATCGCCGAGGCCGGGCAGTACCAGATCGACCTGCGCTCCGCCGAGTTCGACCCGACCCTCAAGCTCGAAGGCCAGGGCGTGTCGCGCGAGAACGACGACGACGGCGAGAGCACCGACGCCCGCCTGACCGCCTACCTGCAGCCGGGCGACTACCGCCTGACCCTGGGCCGGGTCGGCAGCAACGGCGGCGTGTACCGGCTGTCGATATTGAAGAAGGACAGCGCAGTGGCGCCGGGCCTGGAACTGCAGAACGGCGGTGAACTGCCGACCGGCCGGGACGTCACCGGCATGCTCCAGGGCGAACCGGCCAGCTACCAGTTGGTGCTCGCCCAGCGCGCACGGGTGGCGCTGGCTCTGGAAAGCGACGACTTCGATACCCGCCTCGACCTGGCCGGGGACGGCGTGCGGCTGAGCGATGACGACAGCGGCGAAGACACCGATTCGCGCCTGGTGACCCTGTTGGAGCCCGGCACCTACACCGTCACCGCCTTCGACCTGGGCGAAGAGAACGCCGGCCTGTTCACTCTGTCGGCCACCGTCACGCCCGCGTCCGACGCGATGCCGGCGCTGGTGCCGGGCGTTCAGCAGCCGGGCTCGCTCGCGGTCGGCGAACAGCGGCGCTATCGCCTGTCCGTGCCCGAATCGGCGAGCTATGTGCTGACCATGCGGTCCTCGGACTTCGACAGCGTGCTGCACCTGCTGCGCGATGGCGAGGTCATCGGCACCGACGACGACGGTGGCGACGACACCGACGCGCGCCTGGAAGTGGACCTGGAGCCCGGCGACTACGAGGTGGTCGCCATCACCTTCGGGGGCGACAGCGGCAGCTTCCGGATCCAGGCCGACATCCGCTGACGGCGTCGCCCGCCGCGGCGCCCGGCCCCTAGGTGGCGAGGCGCCCCGGCCGGGCGGCCCGGGCGCCGTTTCCCGACGTCCCCATCCCGCGTGGAGGCGTCCGCGGAGCAGGGAAGGCGCGGCCTTCTGGTATCATTCGCGGCCGATCCAAAGCCATTGCGGAACACCATGGAACTCAATCCCATCCGCCAGCGAATCGCCGACCTCAAGGGCCGGCTGGACTCGCTCAGGGGGTATCTTTGACTACGACCTCAAGGTTGAACGCCTCGAGGAAGTGAACCGGGAGCTCGAGAGCCCCGACGTCTGGAACAACGCCGAAAACGCCCAGGCCCTGGGCCGCGAGCGCGCCTCGCTGGAAAAGGTCGTGCACGGCATCCGCACCCTGACCGACAACCTGGTCGGCGGCGCCGAGCTCATCGACCTGGCCGAGATGGAGAACGACGAGGACACCGTCGCCTCCGTGGCCGAAGACGTCGAGAAGACCGCCAGGGAAGTCGAGCAGCTCGAGTTCCGCCGCATGTTCTCCGGCAAGATGGACGCCTGCAACGCCTTCGTCGACATCCAGGCCGGCGCCGGCGGCACCGAGGCGCAGGACTGGGCCGAGATCCTGCTGCGCATGTACCTGCGCTGGTGCGAGTCGCGTGGCTGGAAAACCGAGCTGATGGAAGTCAGCGGCGGCGACGTCGCCGGCATCAAGTCGGCCACTTTCCGGGTCGAAGGCGAATACGCCTACGGCTGGCTCAAGACCGAGACCGGCGTGCACCGCCTGGTGCGCAAGTCGCCGTTCGACTCCGACAACCGCCGGCACACCAGCTTCACGTCGCTGTTCGTGTCGCCGGAAGTCGACGACAACATCGACATCACGATCAACCCCGCCGACCTCAAGACCGACGTCTACCGTTCGTCCGGCGCCGGCGGCCAGCACGTGAACAAGACCGAGTCGGCGGTGCGCATCACCCACGTGCCCACCGGCATCGTGGTCGCCTGCCAGACCGGCCGCAGCCAGCACCAGAACCGCGACACCGCGATGAAGATGCTGGCCGCCAAGCTCTACGAACTCGAGATCCAGAAGCGCAACGCCGAACGCGACGCGGTCGAGGCCACCAAGTCCGACATCGGCTGGGGCAGCCAGATCCGCAACTACGTGCTCGACCAGAGCCGCATCAAGGACCTGCGCACGGGCATCGAGCGCAGCGACACGCAGAAGGTGCTGGACGGCGACCTGGATGAGTTCATCGAGGCCAGCCTCAAGGCCGGACTGCAGGTCGGCGCCAAGCGCTCCGACGCCTAACCACCGCATAACACGACGACGCCATGACCCAGCCCACCACGCCCCCGCCCGCCGCCGACGAGAATTCGCTGATCGCCGAGCGCCGCGCGAAACTCACGGCGCTGCGCGGGCAGGGCATCGCCTTCCCGAACGACTTCAAGCGCGAGCATTACGCGCAGGACCTTCAGGACGAGTTCGCGGACAAGGAGAAGTGGACCGCCGAATCGCTCGAGGCGCTCGACCGCCAGGTCGTGGTCGCCGGCCGCCTGATGGCCAAGCGCGTGATGGGCAAGGCCAGCTTCGCCCAGATCCAGGACATGAGCGGCCGCATCCAGCTCTACCTGCAGGGCGCGGACCTGGGCGAAAGCTACGAGGCCTTCAAGGGCTGGGACATCGGCGACATCCTGGCGGTGCAGGGCGGCCTGACCCGCACGCGAACCGGCGAGCTGTCGATCAAGGCGACCACCCTGCGCCTGCTGACCAAGTCGCTGCGGCCGCTGCCGGACAAGTTCCACGGCCTGGCCGACGTCGAACAGCGCTATCGCATGCGCTACGTCGACCTGATCGTGAATCCGGAGGCGCGCGAGGTGTTCGTGCAGCGTTCGCGCATCGTCTCGGCGATGCGCGCCTGGCTCGACGCGCGCCGCTTCCTGGAAGTGGAAACGCCGATGATGCATTACATCCCCGGTGGCGCCACGGCCAAGCCCTTCACCACCCACCACAACGCGCTGGGCCTGGACCTGTACCTGCGCGTCGCCCCCGAGCTCTATCTCAAGCGCC
Organism: Arenimonas terrae; assembly: GCF_006265115.1. Taxonomy (GTDB): domain Bacteria; phylum Pseudomonadota; class Gammaproteobacteria; order Xanthomonadales; family Xanthomonadaceae; genus Arenimonas; species Arenimonas terrae. Next base: position 409,037 of record NZ_SMDR01000001.1, read on the forward strand.
TGACCGTCGGCGGCCTGGAGCGCGTCTACGAGATCAACCGCAACTTCCGCAACGAGGGCGTGTCGACCCGGCACAACCCCGAGTTCACTATGCTGGAGCTGTACGAGGCCTACGCGACCTACCACGAGGTCATGGACCTGACCGAAGGCCTGATCCGCGACGTGGCGGTCAAGGCGCGTGGCACCGCGGCCCTGACCTGGGAAGGCATGGCGATCGACCTGGGCCCGGCCTTCCGCCGCTGGTCCATGACCGAGGCGGTGCTCGAGCACAACCCGGAGATCAAGCGCGAGGAGCTGCGGAACCTGGACGCCATGCGCGCGCACTGCCAGCGCCTGGGCATCAAGTTCAAGCCCAGCTACGGCTGGGGCAAGCTGCTGCTGGAAGTGTTCGAGAAGACCGTCGAGCACACGCTGATCCAGCCGACCTTCATCACCGACCACCCGGTCGAGGTCAGCCCGCTGGCCCGCGCCAGCGACCGCGACCCGGAGATCACCGACCGTTTCGAGCTGTTCGTCGGCGGCCGCGAGATCGCCAACGGTTTCTCCGAGCTCAACGACCCCGAAGACCAGAAGGCCCGGTTCCTGGCCCAGGTCGAGGCCAAGGAGGGCGGCGACGACGAGGCCATGCATTTCGACGCCGACTACATCCGGGCCCTGGAGTACGGCATGGCCCCGACCGGCGGCCTGGGCATCGGCATCGACCGGCTGGTGATGCTGATCACCGATTCGGCCTCGATCCGCGACGTCCTCTTGTTCCCGTACATGCGGCCCGAAGCCGGAACCTGAGCATTCGCTCAGGTTCCCCCACGGTTCGCTATGCGAACCGCGGGCCCCGGGCTCATCACTTCCAATCCCCCGCGGCTGCCGCCACGCCCCCCTTACCAAGGGGGAGGGAGTCTGTGCGTGCGCACAGCCTCCCCCACGATTCGCTTCGCGAACCGCGGGCCCCAATCTGCACTTTCCGATCCCCGCGGCTGTCGCCGCGCCCCCTTACCAAGGGGGCTTTCCTCCAGGAGGGTGTACGGCAGGAATGTCGGGCAAGTGCTTGCCGGGGTTGAATTCGCGGGAGTAAGCTGGGGTCGAGCCGCGATCCGCGGCAATCACGGTGTCCGCACCCGGGAGCTTCACGTGAACGTACTGATTGTCGACGACCAGCCTTCGCAGCGGACGATGTTCCGCCACCTGCTGGAGGACATCAGCCCGGAAGTGAAGGTCACCGATTTCGGCGATCCGGTGGAAGCCCTGCTCTGGTCCCAGCGCAGCTCGCCGGACCTGCTGCTGCTCGACTACCGCATGCCCAAGCTCGACGGCCTGGAGTTCGCCCGCCGCTTCCGCCGTCCGCTCTCGCACCGCGACGTGCCCATCATCCTGATCACCGTGGTCGGCGACGAGCCGATCCGCAATGCCGCGCTCGAGGCCGGCGTCATCGACTTCCTGGTCAAGCCGGTGCGCCCGCGCGAACTGCGCTCGCGCTGCCGCAACCTGCTGGCCCTGCGCCAGCAGCAGCAGAACCTGAAGTTCCGCGCCCACGAACTCGAGCGCCAGCTGCTCGCGCGCATGCACGAACTGGACGAACGCGAGCGCGAGATCCTGCACCGCCTGGCCAAGGCCACGTCCTACCGCGACGGCGGCCATGTCGCGCATTTCGAACGCATGGCGCGCTATTCCGCCCTCATCGCCGAAGCCCTGGGCCTGCCCGAGGACGAGGTGAAGATGATCGAGCTGGCGGCGCCGCTGCACGACATCGGCAAGATCGGCATCTCCGACAGCATTCTGCTCAAGCCCGGCAAGCTGACCGAAGAAGAGTACGCGGGCGTCAAGCAGCATCCGCGCCTGGGTTACGACATCCTGCGCGACAGCAGCAGCAAGTTCGTCCAGGTCGGCGCCAGCATCGCGCTCAGCCACCACGAGCGCTGGGACGGCAGCGGTTATCCCGACGGCCTGGCCGGCGAGGAGATCCCGCTGCCGGCGCGCATCGTCGGCGTGGCCGACGTGCTCGAGGCCCTCACCACCGTGCGGCCGTACAAGGAAGCCTGGACCCTGCAGGCCGCCCTGGACTACCTCAAGTCCCAGTCGGGCAGCCAGTTCGACCCGACCGTGATCGACGCGGTGCTGAGCCGGCGCGAGCGCATCGAGGAGATCCATCGCTACCTCGGCCCCGGCGCCGCCCAGGGCTGACGACGCGCAGGCCCTCCGGCCTCCCGCCGCCCCATGATCCGCGCCTTCGCCAACCGCCCGGACAGCGAGCACGGCCAGGCACTGGTCCGGCTGGCGATCGCGGCGGTGCTGCTGATCTACCTGGCCGGACTGGCCAGCGGCGCCAGTGCGGGGCGCGAGGTGCTGCTCAGCGTCTACGTGCTGCTGGCCGAGACCGTGCTCGGGCTGGGCCTGGTCATCGCCATCATCATGAACCCGGGCGTGTCGCATACCCGCCGGGTGATCGGCATGCTGGCCGACTACGGCACGCTCGCGGCGATGATGATCCTCAAGGGCGAGGTGCTGGCGCCGCTGTACGTGATCATCCTGTGGGTCACGGTCGGCAACGGCCTGCGTTTCGGCACGCATTATCTGTTCGCCGCGATCGGGCTGGCCCTGCTCACCTTCGTCACGGTGATCTTCAACACGCCTTACTGGCAGGCCAACCCCTATATCGCCTGGGGCCTGGTGGTGGGCCTGGTGGCGATTCCCGCCTACCTGATCACCCTGCTGCGCGACCTGCGCCGCGCCGGCGAGGAAGCCCGGCGCGCCAATGCCGCCAAGAGCCGCTTCCTGGCCAACATGAGCCACGAGTTCCGCTCGCCGCTCAACGGCATCATCGGCATGGCCGAGCTGCTCAGCAGCACCCGGCTGGCGCCCGAGCAGCGCGAAGCGGCCGACGTGATCCAGACTTCGGCGCAGACGCTGCTGCTGCTGGTCGAGGACGTGCTGGACATCTCGGCCATCGAGGCCGGCAAGCTCCGGCGCCAGGACTCGGACTTCTCGCTGCGCGAGCAGGTGCGCCGGATCCGCACCATGCTGCAGCCAATGGCGGCCAGCAAGAGCCTGCAGTTCACGGTCGAGGTCGCCGACGGCGTGCCGCAGCGGCTGCATGGCGATGCCGGGCACCTGAGCCAGGTGCTGCTGAACCTGCTGCACAACGCCATCAAGTTCACCGACACCGGCAGCGTGCGTCTGGACGTGCTGGTGCGCGAACACCGCGACGGCGTCGTGGCGCTGCGCTTCTCGGTGCGCGACACCGGCGTGGGCGTGCCGGCCGAAGACAAGGGCCGCATCTTCAAGGCTTTCGAGCAGGTCGACAGCGGGCCCACCCGGCGCTTCGGCGGCACCGGCCTGGGCACGACGATCGCCAAGACCCTGACCGAACTGCTGGGCGGCCGCATCGACCTGGAGGACAACCCGGGCGGCGGCACGCATTTTTTCGTCGACCTCGAGTTCCCGGTGGTGGTGGACGAGCCCGGAACCGCCGCCGCGGCCGATGGCGACGGCAAGGTCATCGCCTTCGACGATCCCTTCGTGCGGCACCGGGCGCGTGTCCGGCCGCTGCGCATCCTGGTCGCCGACGACATCCCGGCCAACCGGCTGGTGCTGCAGCGCATCCTCGAGAAGGCAGGTCATTCCGCCGTGTTCGCCGAGGACGGCGAGCAGGCGCTGGAGCGCCTGGAGGACGAAAACATCGATGCGGCCATCGTCGACCTGCACATGCCGGTCATGGACGGACTTGAGGTGATCAAGCAGGCGAGGGTGATGCAGGCCGGCGGTGCCCGCACGCCGATTCTGGTGCTCAGCGCCGACGCCACCGTGGATGCGGTGCGTGACGCCGAGGCCGCTGGCGCCTATTCCTTCCTGACCAAGCCGGTGGTGGCCTCGCGACTGCTCGAGTCGCTGGCCGAGATCGCCGGTGGCGTGCAGGACGAGCCGGTTGCGCGCAAGGACCGCCTGGTGCCGACCCTGCGCACCGATGTGCTGGAGGAACTGGCGGGCATGGGCCTGGGCAAGGACTTCCTGCACGATTTCGCGGAGCAGTGCCTCCGCGACGCCAGCCGCTGCCTGGCCGAAGCCGAACGCGGCGCGGCGACCGGGCGTTGGGAAGCGGTGCGCGAGGCCGCGCATGCGCTCAAGGGCGTGTCTGAAAACCTGGGTGCACAGGCACTGGTCGAACGCAGCACCGAGATCATGCGCTCCAGCGACGCGGTGCTCGGGAAGGAATGGCGGCGTTACCTCGGCCTGCTGGGCACGCTGCTGGAAGCGACGGCGGAGCAGGTGCGGCGCGAGCTGGCGCGAATTTCGGCCATTCCGCAAGGGGATGCCTCCCGCCCGCCGGACCACGAGTCCGGTTGACGCGGGAGTCCAGGCGGCCGCCGCCCTTGCACGACGGCCGCCCGGGGCGACTCACACGACCTGGCGCAGTTCCGGCACCTCGCCGACGCGGCGCTTCTGCGCGCGCACCAGGCGCTCCATCGTGCCCAGGCCGCGTTCGCTCAGGCGCATCGCGGCGTCCACCCAGGTCGTCGTGACGGCCATCAGCTCGTCCAGGCTGACCGGGTTGCAGGTGGCGCGCACGGTGTTCATCGAACGCAGGGCATTGCCCATGCGCTTGCGGCGGCGGACCAGTTCGCGCGCGGCCTGCAGGCCTTCGCCGCGCGGCACCAGCATGTCCACCACGCCCATGCGGTAGAGTTCTTCGCTGGAATAGACGTTGCCGTCGAGCATCATGCGCTCGGCCTGGGCCGGCGTGACGCGGCGCGACAGGAAGGTGTAGGCGCCCATGCCCGGGAACAGGTCGAACAGGACTTCAGGGAAGCCCATGCCGGTGCCTTCCTCGGCGATGATGGTGTGGCAGCACAGCGCGGCCTCGAAGCCGCCGCCCAGCGCCTCGCCCTGTACGACGGCGATGCTGTGCACGCGGTCGTCGGCCAGGCGCGCGAAGTGGAACGCAACCGAGACGCAGAGCTGGGCGTAGGCCAGCAGGCGGGCGCGGTCGCCGGTGCGGATCAGGCGGCTGAAGAGCTCCAGGTCGCCGCCGAGGTTGAACACGTCGGAATGCGAGGCGAGCACCAGGTGGCGGATCTCGCCGTTGTTGGCCGGCTCGTTGGCCATGCGCGCGGCGATCTGGCGCTGGCATTCGCGCAGTTCGACCAGCAGCGGTTCGGAGAAGCAGGGGCGGTAGCCGTTGCGGGTGTTGTGGTGCATGAAGCACCACTCGATGCCGGTTTCGGCCTCGGACTTGTGCTCGATGCTGTTGAAGCTGACCTCTCGGTTGATGCTCTCGACGATGGACATGGCGGTTCTCCGGGGCAAGGGTAGGGGCGTCGCCCTACACGGTTGTCAGGAGAAAGGCAAGGGCGACGGGGCGAGTGTACACCCGCCAGTCAGCTTGGCGATGTGACCCGGTCGACCCTCCGGAGGAGAGGGCGGGCGGCCCTCAGGCCGCCGGTTTGACGGCGTCGCGCAGCTCGCGGCGCAGGATCTTGCCCACGTTGGACTTGGGCAGTTCGGTCCGGAATTCGACCAGCTTGGGGTGCTTGTAGCCGGTGAGGTTCTCGCGGCAGAAGGCCTTGACCTGCTCGGCGGTCAGGTTCGGATCCTTCTTGACGATGACCACCTTCACGGCCTCGCCCGACTTCTCGTCCGGCACGCCTACGGCCGCCACTTCCAGCACCCCGGGCATCAGGGCGATGACGTCTTCGACCTCGTTCGGATACACGTTGAAGCCCGAGACCAGGATCATGTCCTTCTTGCGGTCGACGATGTAGAAGAAGCCTTTCTCGTCCATCTTGGCCATGTCGCCGGTGTGCAGCCAGCCTTCCGCGTCGATCACCTTGGCGGTCTCCTCCGGGCGCTGCCAGTAGCCGGCCATGACCTGCGGGCCGCGGATGCAGAGCTCGCCGACTTCGCCGACCGGCAGCTGCTGGCCGGCATCGTCCTTCACGCAGGCCTCGGTGGACGGGATCGGCAGGCCGATGGCGCCGTTGTAGTCGGCCAGGTCCATCGGGTTCATGCAGGCGGCGGGCGAGGTCTCGGTCAGGCCATAGGCCTCGACCAGGGTCACGCCGGTGACCTTCTTCCAGCGTTCGGCCACGGCCCGCTGCACGGCCATGCCGCCGCCGAGCGAGAGGTGCATGTGCGAGAAATCCACTTCGTCGAAGCCCGGCGTGTTGAGCAGGCCGTTGAACAGGGTGTTGACGCCGGTGATGGCAGTGAACGGGATCTTCTTGAGCTCGGCGACGAAGCCCTTCATGTCGCGCGGGTTGGTGATCAGGTAGTTCAGGCCGCCGAACTTCATGAAGACCAGGCCGTTCGCCGTCAGCGCGAAGATGTGGTACAGCGGCAGCGCGGTGATGATCACCTCGTGCCCGGGCTTGCTGTTCGTGCCCAGCCAGGCCGAGGCCTGCTGCATGTTCGCCACCAGGTTGCGGTGGGTGAGCATGGCGCCCTTGGCGACGCCGGTGGTGCCGCCGGTGTACTGCAGGAAGGCGATGTCGTGGCCGCGGATGTCGATGTCCGGCAGCGTGTGCCGGGCGCCGCTGGCGAGCGCCTCGCGGAAGCCGATGGCGCCGGGCAGGTCATAGTCCGGGACCTGCTTCTTGATGTGGCGCAGCACGAAGTTGATCAGCGCGCCCTTGGGGAAGCCGAGCATGTCGCCCACGCCGGTGAGGATGACCTGCTTGACCTGGGTCTGCCCGACCACCTCGGCCACCACGTGCGCGAAGTTCTCCAGCACGACGATGGCGCTGGCGCCCGAGTCCACGAGCTGGTGCTTGAGCTCGCGGGCCGTGTACATCGGGTTGGTGTTGACGACGGTGAGGCCGGCGCGCAGCGCGCCGAAGATCGCGATCGGGTACTGCAGGACGTTGGGCATCATCAGGGCGACGCGGTCGCCCTTCTTGAGCTTGAGCTCGTGCAGCAGGTAGTTGGCGAACTGCGTGCTGAGGCGGTCGACCTCGGCATAGGTCAGCTGCTTGCCGAAATTGGCGAAGGCCGGCCGGTCGCCGTAGGTGGCGCAGGCCTCATTGAGGACCGACACGATGGACGCATACTTGTCCATGTCGATCTCCGCCGGGATACCCTGCGGATAATTGGCCAGCCAAGGACGTTCCGAACCCATGCACCTACCCCCGATTGCCGAAAACTGCCGCCCGCAATCCGGGTCGCGCACGCGCGCCGCGGATTGGAGTATTCACTCGATTGGAGCATACCCCCCGGGGCCAGGCAAGGCGCCCGGCGTACGGAAACGCAGCGTCTTCACACTGCTGCTGGTGGCGCTGCTGGGGCTGCTCACCGGCTGTTCGCGCGAGCCCCCGGAACAGGCCCTGCGGGCCACCATCGCGACCATGCAGGCCGCCGCCGAGGCGCGCGATTCCGACGCGCTGGCCGAATCGATTTCGGAGGACTTCGTCGGCCCCGAGGGCATGGACCGGGACACGTTCCGGCGCTACCTGGCCGTGCTCTGGCTGCGCAATCGCGAGGTCGGGGTCAGCCTGGGGCCGCTGGAGGTCGAGCTGGTGGACGAACGCGCCAATGTCGGCTTCACCGCGGCGGCGACCGGCGGCGAAGGCTGGATGCCCGACCGCGGCCAGATCTACCGGGTGACCACCGGCTGGCGCATCGAAGGCGGGGAGTGGCGGCTGATTTCGGCGCGCTGGGAACCGACGCTCTGACCGGCCAATGAGAAGGGCGGCCGAGGCCGCCCTTCTTCACGCGCCGGACCGGGGGGCCGGATCAGGCGGCCTTCTTCGAAGCCAGCTGGCGCAGCACGTAGTGCAGGATGCCGCCGTGGCGGAAGTACTCGACTTCCTTCGGCGTCAGCAGCAGCACCTGGACCTGGAAGCGCAGCTCGGTGCCGTCCGGGCGCTTGGCCAGCACGGTCGCCTGCTTGGCGGCGCCGTCCTGCAGGCCGGTGATCGAGATCACCTCGTCGCCCTTCAGGCCCAGGGTCTGGGCGTTCTGGCCGTCCAGGAACTGGCAGGGCAGCACGCCCATGCCGACCAGGTTGGAGCGGTGGATGCGCTCGAAGCTTTCGGCCACGACCGCCTTCACGCCCAGCAGGTTGGTGCCCTTGGCCGCCCAGTCGCGCGAGGAGCCGGTGCCGTATTCCTTGCCCGCGAACACCACCAGCGGCACGCCCTCGGCCTTGTACTTCATGGCCGCGTCGTAGATCGCCAGCTTCTCGCCGGTGGGGTAGTGGATGGTGTTGCCGCCTTCTTCGCCGCCCAGCATCAGGTTCTTGATGCGGATGTTGGCGAAGGTGCCGCGCACCATGACGTCGTCGTTGCCGCGGCGCGAACCGTAGCTGTTGAAGTCGGCCGGCGCCACGCCGCGTGCCTGCAGGAACTTGCCGGCCGGCGAGCTGGCCTTGATGTTGCCGGCCGGGCTGATGTGGTCGGTGGTGATGGAGTCGCCGAACACGCCCATGACGCGCGCGCCCTGGATGTCGCTGATCGAACCGACCGACATCTTCATTCCGTCGAAGTAGGGCGGGTTCTTGATGTAGGTCGAGGCGTCTTCCCAGGCGAACTTGGCGCCGTCCGGCGAAGCGATCTGGTTCCAGCGGGTGTCGCCGGCGAAGACGTTGGCGTAGTTGAGCTTGAACATCTCCGGGCCGACGGTCCGGGCGATGAAATCGCCGATTTCCTTGTTCGAGGGCCAGATGTCCTTGAGGTACACCGGGTTGCCGGCCGGGTCGTGGCCGAGCGGCTCGGACGCCAGGTCGATGTCCACGGTGCCGGCGATGGCGTAGGCGACCACCAGCGGCGGCGAGGCCAGGTAGTTCATCTTCACTTCGGCGTGCACGCGGCCTTCGAAGTTGCGGTTGCCCGACAGCACCGAGGTCACGACCAGGTCGTTCTCGGCGATGCCCTTGGACACTTCGTCCGGCAGCGGGCCGGAGTTGCCGATGCAGGTGGTGCAGCCGTAGCCGACCACGTAGAAGCCGAGCTTCTCCAGGTCGTCGAGCACCCCAGCCTTCTTCAGGTAGTCGGTGACCACCAGCGAACCCGGGCCGAGCGAGGTCTTGACCCACGGCGCGGCCTTGAGGCCCTTGGCCACGGCGTTGCGGGCCAGCAGGCCGGCGCCCAGCATCACCGCCGGGTTGGAGGTGTTCGTGCACGAGGTGATGGCGGCGATGACCACCGAGCCGTCGGTCAGGTGCGCGTCCTGGTCCTGGATGCGGATCTTGGACCTTGGCTTGGAGGCCAGGTGTTCAGCCTGTTCCTGGGCCGCGCCTTCGGAATCCATGCGCGCGACGTCGCCGTTCTTCGGCTTGCGGTTGCTGGTCAGGCCGCCGAGGTTGGCGTTGAAGTTGGCCTTCATGTCGGTCAGCAGCACGCGGTCCTGCGGACGCTTGGGGCCGGCCAGCGAGGGCTTCACTTCGGCCATGTCCAGGTGCAGGGACGAGCTGTATTCGGCGTCGGCCGCGCCCGGAACGCGCCACAGGCCCTGGGCCTGGGCATAGGCCTTGACCAGCGCGATCTGCGCTTCGTCGCGGCCGGACAGGCGCAGATAGTTCAGCGACTCTTCGTCGACCGGGAAGATGCCGCAGGTGGCGCCGTATTCCGGGGCCATGTTGGCGATGGTGGCGCGGTCGGCCAGCGGCAGGTGGTCCAGGCCGTCGCCGTAGAACTCGACGAACTTGCCGACCACGCCGTGCTTGCGCAGCATCTGGGTGACGGTCAGCACCAGGTCGGTGGCGGTGGCGCCCTCGGGCAGCTTGCCGGTGAGCTTGAAGCCCACGACCTGCGGGATCAGCATCGAGCTCGGCTGGCCCAGCATCGCGGCCTCGGCCTCGATGCCGCCGACGCCCCAGCCCAGCACGCCGATGCCGTTGATCATCGTGGTGTGCGAGTCGGTGCCGAACACGGTGTCGGGGTAGGCGTATTCGACGCCGTCCTTGGTGGTGGTCATCACCACGCGCGCCAGGTGCTCGAGGTTCACCTGGTGCACGATGCCGGTGTTGGGCGGCACGACCTTGAAGTTGTCGAAGGCCTTCTGGCCCCAGCGCAGGAAGCTGTAGCGTTCCATGTTGCGCTCGAACTCGATCTTGCCGTTGAGGTCCAGCGCCTCGGCCTTGCCGAACACGTCCACCTGCACCGAGTGGTCGATGACCAGTTCGGACGGGATCAGCGGGTTGATCTGGTCGGCCTTGCCGCCGAGCTTGACCACCGCGTCGCGCATCGCCGCCAGGTCGACCACGCAGGGCACGCCGGTGAAGTCCTGCAGCACCACGCGGGCGGGCATGAAGGCGATCTCGGTATCCGGCTCCTTGCCCGCGTCCCAGGTGGCCACGGCTTCGATGTGGTCCTTGCCCACGGTCATGCCGCCGTCTTCGCAGCGCAGCAGGTTCTCCAGCAGGATCTTCATCGAATACGGCAGGCGGGCCAGGTTGAAGCGCTGGCTGAGCTTGGCGAGGCTGAAGTAGGTGTAGGTCTTGCCGTTGACGGCAAGCTGGTCGCGGGTCGCGAAGGAGTCGCTCATGGACAGGCTCCGGGCTGGATCGGGGAGAGGGCTGGGAGTGGCGCGCAAGGCTGCCGCGCTAGCCCGGCATTATGCCCGAAACCATACCCTCCCGTCCGCTGCCGGGGCTGCGACCAAGGTCTAGGCGCGCGCGGATTCCTGCCATTCGCGCGCCGCCTGCACCAGGGCGCGGCGGCCGAACAGGAAGTCCCAGTAGCTGCCGCCGAGCTGGCGCCAGAGCACCGCTGCGCGGATCGCCGCGAGCAGGGTGGCGCGCACTTCCCCGACCAGGTCGGGCTGGCCCAGGTAGACCGGATTGCCCTGGACCAGCACGCGCGGCCCGATCGGGCTCAGCTCTTTGGCATACAGCTCGCCCAGGCGCGAGAGCACGGTTGGATGGGTCGGGCCCCAGTGGTCGCGCTGGCGGGCGATCTCCTCCAGGCCCTTGCGCACGCCCTCGACCGCGGCATGGTTGGCAATGAAGCGGCGCTCCAGATGCAGCACGGTCATCGCCATGCGGGTGACCGCGGCGTCGCGGCCGCTGCCGCCCTCGAGCTGGTTGACCAGGCGGGCCAGGCCGATGTCGAGCTTGGCGGCGCCGTCGAACACGGCCTCCGGCGTTTCGGCGTCGAAGCGGAACAGGCTGTCGATGCAGGCACCGAGCGGCCGCGCTTCGGACTGGCCGTTCTGGGCCATCTGCTGGACCAGGTGCACGGCCTGGAGCAGGCCGGCGAGGGCGAGGGCACGATCCTTCATGCGGGACGGGAGTTCATCTCGAGGGGGGCATCGGTGGCGGCGATCACGGCACCGCCCAGGCACTCGTCGCCACGGTACAGGACCAGGGACTGGCCGGGCGTGACGGCACGCTGCGGGGACGCGAAGGCTACGGAAAGGCGGCCCTGCGCGTCCAGCGCCACGTCGCAGGCCTGGTCGGGTTGGCGGTAGCGGGTTTTCGCCGTGCAGCCGAACTCCGCGGCGGGCGGTGCGCCGGCGACCCAGTGCGCGGTCTCGGTCCAGAGCCGGCGGGACATCAGGTACGGGCTGTCGCCGCCCTGGTCCACGTGCAGGATGTTGCGCGCCACGTCCTTGCCGACCACGAACCAGGGCGCCGCGGCGCGGCCGCGCACGCCGCCGATCTGCAGGCCCTCGCGCTGGCCCAGGGTGTAATACCAGACGCCGGCATGCTGGCCCACGACCGCGCCGTCGACGCTGCGGATCTCGCCCGGCTGGGCCGGCAGGTAGCGGCCGAGGAAGTCGCGGAAATCCCGCTCGCCGATGAAACAGATGCCGGTGGAATCCTTCTTGGCCGCGGTCGGCAGCTTCGCCTCGGCGGCCAGGCGGCGCACTTCGGCCTTGGGCAGGTGGCCGATCGGGAACCGGGTGCGGGCCAGCTGCTCCTGGCCGAGCTGGTGCAGGAAGTAGCTCTGGTCCTTGCCCTCGTCGGCGCCGCGCAGCAGCTGCCAGCGGCCGTCGCGCCGGGCGACCTGCGCGTAGTGGCCGGTGGCGATGGCCTCGGCGCCCAGGGCGCGGGCCTCGTCCAGGAAGGTCTTGAACTTGATCTCGCGGTTGCACAGCACGTCCGGGTTGGGCGTGCGGCCGGCGCGGTATTCGGCGATGAAGTGTTCGAACACGCCGGCCCAGTATTCGCGGGCGAAGTTGCGGCTGTGGAAGGGGATGCCCAGCCGGCCGGCGATGCCCAGCGCGTCGCGGCGGTCGTCCTCGGCGCGGCAGTTGCTTGTCTGCGTCGCTCCCGGCTTCCTGCCTTCCGCGACGTTCGCACTCCCCTGTGCATCATCGTCCCAGTTCTGCATGAACAGCCCGGCGATCGACTCGCCCTGGCGCTGCAGCAGCAGGGCCGCGACCGACGAATCGACGCCGCCGGACAGGCCGACGATGACCCGGGCGCTGCTCATGGGCAGTGGGTGAGGGCCTGCAAGGGGAAACGCCGCCCGGACAGGAAATCCTCGACCGCCCGCCAGACCAGCGGGCTGCGGTGGCGGGCGGTTTCCGCCGCCAGTTCGGCCGGCGTCAGCCACAGGGCCTGCACGATGCCCTCGTCCAGCGTGCGGTCCGGATGGTGGCGCAGCGGCTCGGCCGCGAAGGCCAGGCGCAGGAAGTGCCGGCCGTCGGCCGGCGCCTTCCACTGGTAGGCGCCGATGAAGGCGGTCAGGGTCACTTCCCAGCCGGTTTCTTCCAGGGTTTCGCGCAGGGCGGCTTCCAGCAGGCTCTCGTCGGGCTCCAGGTGGCCGGCGGGCTGGTTGAGCACCAGTTCGCCGCGCACCCGTTCCTCGACCACCAGCAGGCGGCCGTCGCGCACCACCACGGTGGCGACGGTGACGTCAGGCTGCCAGAAGCGCCCCTCGCGATAGGTCAAAGGTCGTCCTTGCCGGTCAGGTCGAGTTCGACCTCGTCCGCGGCGGTGGCGGTCAGGTCGATGGCTTCGTCCAGTTCGTCGGCGCTGGCATCGGCGGCGATCTTGGTGACCAGCATCGCTACCTTCTCCTGCTTGACCCAGGAGCCGAGCTTGAGCGTGTTGCTGCGCTCGAGCAGGTCGTTGGCGATGGCGGCCGGGAAGGCCGCGCCTTCGGACTGGTAGCCCGGCGACCAGATCTCGCGCACGCGCATGTGGTTGGTTTCCTCGACCGCCGAGCGCACCCAGACCAGCTGCGTGCGGTTCTCGTCGATGCGTACGGTGATCTGGAAGTCGCCGTCGTCGTCGATGGTGAACGGCGTTCCCTTCTTCTCGAGCTGCGCCTTCACGACCGGATCGGCGTCGGCGGCATGGACGGCGGTGGCGGAGACGGCAAGGCAGGCGAGGGCGAGGCAGGCAGCACGCATGGTCATCGGAGTTCCCCTGGATTGGTATTGGGCCGGCTTTCCGGCCCGGCCATTGTCGGCGCAAACGCGGCGGGGCGTCCATGCCGCGGCCGGCCGCCGGCCGCGCTCTTGCAACCCGGCGGTCCCGGCCCGATTTATACTGCCGGCATGCCCCAAGACCCCCATCCCGAACGCGAACACGACCACGGCCTGGCGGTAGAGACGGCCAAGCCCGAGGTGGTGCGCCCGCCGCTGTACCAGGTGGTCCTGCTCAACGACGACTTCACGCCCATGGACTTCGTGGTCGAGGTCCTGCAGGTCTTTTTCGCCATGAACCGGGAAAAGGCCACCCAGGTCATGCTCCACGTGCACACCCGCGGCAAGGGCGTTTGCGGCGTCTACACGCGGGAAGTGGCTGAATCGAAAGTGACGCAGGTCAACGAATTCTCCCGGCAGCACCAGCACCCCCTGTTGTGCACCATGGAAAAGACCTAGGCTGGCCCCATATCGGAGCAAACGTTCCGGAGTAGCCCATGTTCAGCAAGGATCTCGAGTACACCATCGGCCAGTGCTACAAGCAGGCCCGCGAAGCCCGCCATGAGTTCATGACGGTCGAGCACCTGCTGCTGGCCCTGCTCGACAACCCGTCGGCGGCCAGCGTGCTCAAGGCCTGCGGCGCCGACCAGCCCAAGCTGGCCACCGGGCTGCGGCAGATCATCGCCGACACGGTGCCCGTGCTTCCGGCCGACGACCCGCGCGACACCCAGCCCACCCTGGGCTTCCAGCGGGTGCTGCAGCGCGCCGTCTACCACGTGCAGTCCTCGGGCAAGAAGGAGGTCACCGGCGCCAACGTGCTGGTCGCCATCTTCGGCGAGAAGGATTCGCACGCGGTCTACTTCCTCAATCAGCAGGAAATCACCCGCCTGGACGTGGTGAACTACCTCTCGCACGGCATCGCCAAGATCGGCGACGGTGCCGAAGAGAAGCCCGCGCCCGAAGCCAAGCCCGAGGGCGAGGAGGGCGGCGAGTCCAAGGGCAATCCGCTGCAGGAATTCGCGGCCAACCTCAACGAGCTGGCCCGCGAGGGCAAGATCGACCCGCTGATCGGCCGCGAGGACGAGGTCGAGCGCACCATCCAGGTGCTCTGCCGCCGCCGCAAGAACAATCCGCTGTTCGTGGGCGAGGCCGGCGTGGGCAAGACCGCCCTGGCCGAGGGCCTGGCCTGGCGCATCGTCGAGGGCCGGGTGCCGGCCGTGCTCAAGGACGCCACCATCTATTCGCTGGACCTGGGCGCCCTGGTCGCGGGCACCAAGTACCGCGGCGATTTCGAGAAGCGCCTGAAGGCGGTCATCCAGCAGATCCGCAAGGAGCCGGGCGCCATCCTGTTCGTGGACGAAATCCACACCATCATCGGTGCGGGTTCGGCCTCGGGCGGCACCATGGACGCGTCCAACCTGATCAAGCCGGTCCTGCAGAGCGGCGAGCTGCGCTGCATCGGTTCGACCACCTTCCAGGAATACCGGGGCGTGTTCGAGAAGGACCGCGCCCTGGCGCGCCGGTTCCAGAAGATCGACGTGGTCGAACCGACCGTGGCCGAGGCCGTGGCCATCCTCAACGGGCTCAAGACCCGCTTCGAGGCCCACCACGACGTCGAATACGCCAGCGACGCCATCCAGGCGGCGGTGGACCTGTCGGTCAAGCACATCAACGACCGCCTGCTGCCGGACAAGGCCATCGACGTGATCGACGAGGCCGGCGCCCGCCAGCGCCTGATGGACGCCGACAAGCGCAAGCAGGTCGTGGACGTCGAGGAGATCGAGCTGATCGTGGCCAAGATGGCCCGCATCCCGACCAAGCAGGTCAGCGCTTCGGACAAGGACGTGCTCAAGAACCTCGAGCGCAACCTCAAGATGGTGATCTTCGGCCAGGACCCGTCCATCGAGACCCTGGTGTCGGCGATCAAGCTGGCCCGTTCCGGCCTGGCCAATCCCGACAAGCCGATCGGCAACTTCCTGTTCGCCGGCCCCACCGGCGTGGGCAAGACCGAGGTGACCAAGCAGCTGGCGATGCAGCTGGGCATCGAGCTGGTGCGCTTCGACATGTCCGAATACATGGAGGCCCATTCCGTGAGCCGCCTGATCGGTGCGCCCCCGGGTTATGTCGGTTTCGACCAGGGCGGCCTGCTGACCGAGAAGATCGTCAAGACGCCGCACTGCGTGCTGCTGCTCGACGAGATCGAGAAGGCGCATCCGGACGTGTTCAACATCCTGCTGCAGGTCATGGACCGCGGCGTGCTGACGGATACGAACGGCCGCGAGGCCAATTTCCGCAATGTCGTGCTGGTGATGACCACCAATGCCGGCGCGGCCCAGGCGGCCCGCCGCACCATGGGCTTCGTCGAGCAGAACCACACCACCGACGCGCTGGAAGTGATCCGCAAGGCCTTCACGCCGGAGTTCCGCAACCGCCTGGACGCGATCATCCAGTTCGGCGCGCTGGGCATGGAGCACATCCTGCGCGTGGTGGACAAGTTCCTGATCGAGCTCGAGGCCCAGCTGCACGAGAAGCACGTCTCGCTGTCGGCCACGCCGGCGGCGCGGCAATGGCTGGCCGAACACGGCTTCGACCCGCAGATGGGCGCGCGCCCGATGGCGCGCCTGCTGCAGGACAAGATCAAGCGTCCGCTGGCCGACGAGCTGCTGTTCGGCAAGCTCGCCAACGGCGGCAAGGTCACGGTGGACGTGCGCGACGGCGAGCTGGTGGTCGATTCGCAGGCCGAGCCGGAGAAGCTGCTGCCCGCGACGGTCTGAACGACCGCGACTGGCCAGGACCAATGCCCGCCTTCATGGCGGGCATTGTCTTTCCGGGTTCAGCGCCATCGGGCCGGTGGCGGCATCCACTCGGATGGCGGGGACGGGGGCAGCGGCTCGCCGGGCGGGTGGACCGCGGTCCGATCGATCACCTCGATCTCCGCGCCGGTTGCTTCGGCGGCCTCGGCGACCTGTTTGCCTTCGGCCGGCGTTCCGACAAAAACGATGCGTGCATTCTTCATCGAACCCGGCGACCGGGCCCGCAGCGCCTTCACCAGCAGGGCCGCCAACCGGTCGGAGGTCGGAGACGCCAGGATGTAGCGGGTGCCCAGGTAGGGCTTGTCCGGGGAATAGCCCAGGATCCAGTCTGAAATGTCGGGGCTTTCATGGAATCCCGGATCTTCACCGGGGGCTGCCAGCACCATTCCGCCCATCGGTTCGTCGTCGCCCGCGATGCGGTCGCGCAACTCGAACAGGTAGCGGCGCCATTCCCTGGTATTCCGGGACGCCGGGGCCGCCAACGGCATTGCCCGGAGCCGGCGCAGTTCCTGCCAATCGGCCAGGCGCTGGTTCTCGCGGGGGATCGCCTCGGCCATCGCGCGCTTCCACGCCTTGCCGCCCGGAGGCAGCACCGTTCCGTCCGCGAGCCGGATGCGGACGGGTGCGTGTTTGCGAACTTCGTTGCGTACGTAGTTGGGATCGGGGTGCACGACCTGGAGTTCGAGCAAGCGACCGCCATTCACGAACCGGTGCTTGCCGCCCCACCAGCGCGAGCTGACGGACCTTGGAAGGTGGTGGAGATAGGCCGGCGGCAGGATCTCTTCTAGCGACAGCTTTCGCACCAGGCGGCCCTCGCGATCGTAGATGGCGATGGTGTCATCGCCGTATCCGGCCGAGTGCCAGTTGTCGAACGTGACGAGGAACGAGGCATCGTCCGCCAACAGCGCGGACACCGGCCCGACGTCGTTGACCAGCGGCCTCTGCCAGATCAGTCGCCAGGCGCCCCGTTCGGCCCGCTGCTCGACGCGGGCGATCGGCGTTCGTTGGGCCTCGTCAGCACGTTGGCCCGCCGGCTCGACGCCGTCGATCTTGTCCTGGAAATACGCCAAGTTCCCGCCCAGCGGTCGCGGGGTGACGGTCACCCGGAACTGGCGGTTCGCGGAGAACGTGACCTTGGTTTCCGGCGATCCCCAGGAATCCGCCGACGCCGATGCCGGAAAGAGCATCGGCACGACAAGGGCAAGGAGGAAGGCAAGCGCGCGTGGGGCGGCGTGGGCTCTGGTCATTGCCGGAGTCTAGCGCTGCGCCGGCGATCCCGGACGGACCCGAAGCGGACAAATCAAAACGGCGGCCCAGGGCCGCCGTTCTTGTTGCCAGGACCGCGTATTACTTCATGCGGTAAGTGATGCGGCCCTTGGTCAGGTCGTAAGGAGTCATTTCGACCTTGACCTTGTCGCCGGTGAGGATGCGGATGTAGTTCTTGCGCATGCGGCCGGAGATGTGGGCGGTGATGACGTGGCCGTTCTCGAGCTTGACCCGGAACATGGTGTTCGGAAGGGTCTCGAGCACCGTGCCTTCGAATTCGATGGAATCGTCTTTGGACATTCTTGGTTTCGCTGGACGGAAAAGCCGCCCTTGGAAGCCGCGCATTCTGCCATGCCCTTGCCGGGCTTGCAAAAATTTGGTTAATCCGGGGTCGGGCCGGCCAGGGCCGCGGCCGGGAAAGCCGCCACCCGCGCGGTCCAGGGCCCCGGTTCGGCCGCCAGGGCGGTCAGCCGGGCGACCTCGGCCAGGAAGGCGGGGCGCGGCATCCGCCGCCCGCCCAGGCTCAGCAGGTGCGGGTTTTCGACCTGGGCGTCGAGCAGGGGCCAGCCCCATCCGCGCAGGATCCGGACCAGGCCGGCCAGCGCCACCTTCGAGCCGCCCGATTCCGCGCTGAACATGCTCTCGCCGAAGAACATCCGGCCCACGGCCACGCCATAGATGCCGCCGACCAGGCGCGGCCCGTCGAACACCTCGACGCTGTGGGCATGGCCCAGCCGGTGCAGCTCGACGTAGGCCGCGCGCATCTCCGGCGTGATCCATGTGCCGTCCTGGCCTGGCCGCGGGCAACGCGCGCAGGCGTCGATGACCGCCGCGAAGGCGGTGTCGGCGCGGACCTGCCAGGGGCTGCGGCGCAGGTCGCGGCAGAGGCGGCGCGACAGCGCGAAGGCGTCGGTGCGGAACACCAAACGCGGGTCCGGGCACCACCACAGGATCGGTTCGCCGGCCGAGTACCAGGGGAAGATGCCGTGCCGGTAGGCGTTGAGCAGCCGCGCCGGCGACAGGTCGCCGCCCATGGCCAGCAGCCCGTTCGGATCGCGGGTGGCGCCGTCGGCGGGCGGGAAGGGCGCCGAGGGATCAGGCGGCAGCAGGGGCAGGCGGATCGGCATCGCGGTAGGGGCTGTGGGCCAGCACGGCCCGATGGTAGTCGGCGGTGCCGGCGCGTTCGCGGGCGCACCACTCGGCCAGGGCCGGTGCGAACTCCGGGTCGGCGACCCAATGCCGGCTGTGCGTGGTCGCCGGCAGGAAACCGCGGGCGACCTTGTGTTCGCCCTGGGCGCCGGGTTCGAACACCTGCAGGCCCTCGCGCAGGCAGTAGTCGATGCCCTGGTAATAACAGGTCTCGAAATGCAGGCCGGGCGCCGGTTGCGCCTCGCTGCTGCCCCAGTAGCGGCCGTACAGGCGGTCGCCGCCGCGCAGGCAAAGCGCGCCGGCCACGGTTTCATCGTCCCTCTCGGCCAGGAACAGCACCAGCTGGCGCGGCATCGCCGAAGCCAGGTGCCGGAAGAACTCCAGGGTCAGCGCCGGATGGTTGCCGTAGTCGCCGAAGGTGCGGCAGTAGAAGAAGTGCATCGCCGCCAGGTCGTCGTGGCTGGCCTCGTCGCCGTGCACGGTGCGCAAGCGGTAGCCGGCGCGACGGACCTTGTCGCGCTCCTGGCGCAGGTTCTTGCGCTTCTTGGGCAGCAGCGCCGCCAGGAAGTCGTCGAAATCGCGCCAGCCGCGGTTGCGCCAGTGGTACTGCACGTCCTGCCGCGCCATCCAGCCGGCGCCGAAGGCGTCGTGCTCGCCCTCGGGATGGAAGTTCACGTGCACCGACGACAGCCCGTCGCCGCGCGCCCGTTCGACCAGCGCCGCCGCCAGCGCGCCGCGGTCGCCGGCGTCGCGGGCCAGCAGGCGCGGGCCGGTGACGGGCGAGTAGGGCACGGCCACCAGCCACTTCGGGTAGTAGTCGCGGCCAGCGCGGGCATAGGCCGCGGCCCAGGCCTGGTCGAACACGAACTCGCCGTGCGAATTGGACTTCAGGTAGGCCGGTGCCGCCGCCACCAGCGCACCGTCGCGCCAGAGCGTGGCGTGCCGCGGCGTCCAGCCCCAGCGCGGGCGCAGGCAGCCTTCGCGCTCCAGGCCGGACAGGAAAGCGTGTTCGACGAAGGGATTGCGGCGGTCGTGCAGCGCGTCCCAGGCGTCGGCGGGAATCTCGTCGAGGCGGGCGTGCAGGCGCAGTTCGGGCATGGGCCGAGATTACCCCGCCGGCCGTGGCGGCGGGGTGTGCGGAAAGCGGCGCAGGGCGCGCTGCCGGCGGAGGCCGGCGCGCGGCGGGCTCACTCCTTGTCCAGGAACTTCTCGGCGTCCAGCGCCGCCATGCAGCCGAAACCGGCCGAGGTGATGGCCTGGCGGTACACCTGGTCGGCGACGTCGCCGGCGGCGAACACGCCCGGGATGCTGGTGGCGGTGGCATTGCCCTCCAGGCCCGACTTGATGGTCAGGTAGCCGTTGCGCATCTGCAGCTGGCCCTCGAACAGCGAGGTGTTGGGCGTGTGGCCGATCGCCACGAAGAAGCCCTGCACCGCGATCTCGCGGGTCGAATCGTCCTTGGTCGAACGGATGCGCATGCCCGACACGCCGGAGTCGTCGCCCAGCACCTCGTCCACGGTGTGGTCCCAGATCAGCTCGACCTTGCCGGCCTGGGCCTTGGCGAAGAGCTTGTCCTGCAGGATCTTCTCCGAACGCAGCTTGTCGCGGCGGTGCACCAGGTAGACCTTGCGCGCGATGTTGGACAGGTACAGGGCCTCTTCGACGGCCGTGTTGCCGCCGCCGATCACCGCCACGTCCTGGTCGCGGAAGAAGAAGCCGTCGCAGGTGGCGCAGGCGGAGACGCCCTTGCCCATGTACTTCTGCTCGCTTTCGATGCCCAGGTACTTGGCGCTGGCGCCGGTGGTGATGATCAGGGCGTCGGCGGTGTACTCGCCGCTGTCGCCGACCAGGCGGAAGGGCCGGCGGGCGAGGTCGGCAGTGTGGATGTGGTCGAAGATGATCTCGGTCTCGAAGCGCTCGGCGTGGGCCTGCATGCGCGCCATCAGGTCCGGGCCCATCAGGCCGTGGGCGTCGCCCGGCCAGTTGTCGACCTCGGTAGTGGTCATCAGCTGCCCACCCTGCTGCAGGCCGGTCACCAGCACCGGCTTGAGGTTGGCGCGGGCGGCGTAGACCGCGGCGGCGTAGCCGGCGGGGCCGGAACCGAGGATGAGCAGGCGGCTGTGCTTGGGGGCGGTCATGTATGATTCTTCGGGCTTATGAAGGGGCAGCGCGGCGGCGGCGGAAGCGGAGTTCCGCGGCGGTCGCGAAGGTCCCGTAGCTTGTAGGCCGAAGCAGGGCAAATCAAGGCAAGCGCTCCGGCCACTGTGTTTCGGGCCAGCCCGGCGGAAGACTGGGCGCGTCACCATGAATTGCTGTATAAACAGCCATCTATAACGTTTTCCTGAGGTCTTTTCTCTCAGTGGCGCGCTCTCCCGATCGAAGCACCACCGCCGGCCTCGACCGCCGCCAGAAACTCTGGCGCGAACTGGCCTTGGTCGCCATCTCGCCGCTGCTGCTGTATCTGCTGGCCAGCCTGCTCAGTTACCACCCTGACGATCCGGGCTGGTCGCGCACCGGCAGCGTCGCCGGCGCCCTGCACAACTTCGGCGGCCTGGTCGGCGCCTACCTGGCCGACCTGGCCTTCTGGTTCTTCGGCTACGTGGCCTACACCGTGCCGGTGGTGCTGGGCGGCGTCGCCTGGATCGCGCTGTTCGGCCTGGATTCGGACGGCGACGGCCGCGTCGACTTCGGGCCGGCGCTGCGCCTGATCGGCATCGTCGGTTTCCTCGTCTCGGCCTGCGGCCTGTGCCACACGCTCGGCGGCGCCGCGCCGAACCTGCCGGCGGAATCGGGCGGCATCCTGGGCCAGCTGGTCGGCAAGTCCATGCGCACCGTGTTCGGCGGCATGGGCGGCAACCTGTTCCTGTTCGCCGTGCTGCTGATGTCGGTCACCCTGGCCACGGGCCTGAGCTGGTTCGCGCTGATGGACTGGATCGGCGGCAAGGTGCTGGCGCTGTTCGGCCGCCTGGGCGAAAGCACCAAGCAGGCCGCGGAATGGCAGCGCGCCCGCGCCATGCGCGAGGAGCGCGAGGAAGTGCGCAAGGTCGAAACCGTCAAGCGTGCCAAGCGCGAGCCGGTGCACATCGAGCCGCCGCCCAAGCCCGTGATCGAGAAGTCCGAACGGGCCCAGCGCGAACAGCAGATCCCGCTGTTCAACGCCGGCGGCGACGAGGGGCTGCCGCCGCTGTCCCTGCTCGACGATCCCAAGGAGCAGCCCAAGGGCTATTCCGAAGAAACCCTGGAAACGCTGTCGCGCCAGATCGAGTTCAAGCTCAAGGACTTCCGGGTCGAGGTGCAGGTGGTCGGCGCCTATCCGGGCCCGGTGATCACCCGCTTCGAGATGGAGCCGGCGCCGGGCGTGAAGGGCAGCCAGATCAGCTCGCTGGACAAGGACATCGCCCGCGGTTTGTCGGTGAAGTCCGTGCGCGTGGTGGACGTGATCCCCGGCAAGTCCGTGGTCGGCCTGGAAATCCCGAACTCGCACCGCGAGACGATCTACCTCAGCGAGATCCTGCGCTCGAAGGAATACGACAAGCTGGCCTCGCCGCTGGCGATGGCCCTGGGCAAGGACATCGCCGGCCGCCCGGTGGTGGTCGACCTGGCGCGCATGCCGCACCTGCTGGTCGCCGGCACCACCGGCTCGGGCAAGTCGGTGGGCGTGAACGCGATGGTCCTGAGCCTGCTCTACAAGAGCAGCGCCAAGGACGTGCGCATGCTGATGATCGACCCGAAGATGCTCGAGCTCTCGGTCTACCAGAACATCCCGCACTTGCTCGCGCCCGTCGTCACCGACATGAAGGAGGCCGCCAACGGCCTGCGCTGGTGCGTGGCCGAGATGGAGCGCCGCTACAAGCTGATGAGCGCCGTGGGCGTGCGCAACCTCGCGGGCTTCAACCGCAAGGTCAAGGACGCCCAGGACGCGGGACAGCCGCTGATGGACCCGTTGTTCCGCCCGAACCCGGACCTGGGCGAAGCCCCGCGCCCGCTCGAGGCGCTGCCCTACATCGTCGTGTTCATCGACGAATTCGCCGACATGATGATGATCGTCGGCAAAAAGGTAGAGGAGCTTATTGCGCGGCTCGCGCAGAAGGCCCGCGCGGCCGGCATCCACCTGATCCTGGCCACGCAGCGGCCGTCCGTGGACGTGATCACCGGCCTGATCAAGGCCAACATCCCGACCCGCATCGCCTTCCAGGTCAGCTCAAAGATCGACTCGCGCACCATCCTTGACCAGTCCGGCGCCGAAACCCTGCTGGGCAACGGCGACATGCTCTACCTGCCGCCCGGCACCGCCATGCCCGAACGCGTGCACGGCGCCTTCGTCAGCGACGACGAGGTGCACCGCGTGGTGGCACACCTGCGCGCCAGCGGCGGCGGCCCGGACTACATCGAGGGCGTGCTGGAGGAAGTGCAGACCATGGGCGACGGCATCGTGGTCGGCCCCGGCGGCCTGCCCGAGGCCGGCAGCAGCGGCGACGAGTCCGACCCGCTGTACGACGAGGCGGTGAAGGTGGTCACCGAGACCCGCCGTGCCTCCATCTCCGGCGTGCAGCGCCGCCTGAAGATCGGCTACAACCGCGCCGCCCGCCTGATCGAGGCCATGGAAGCCGCCGGCATCGTCTCCGGCCCCGAACACAACGGCGACCGCACCGTCATCGCGCCGCCACCGCCGCGCTGAAATCCGGGGTCAGAGTCCATTTATCTGAGCCCCGCCGGGCTCAGATAAATGGACTCTGACCCCGGGTTGTTGACCCGCGTTCAGCCAGTGCCCGCCAAGCTGCCGCCCAACGCCCACGAGATCCGCCATGAACTTCCTGTCCCGTTCCCTGATCGCCCTGTGCCTGCTGCCGCTGTCCCTGGCCGCCCACGCCGGCGCCCGCGACCAGCTCGACACCTTCAGCCGCGGCATCGAAGGCCTGTCGGCGAACTTCGCCCAGCGCGTGTACGGCCCCAACGGCGAGGTCAAGGACAAGTCCAGCGGCACGGTGAAGTTGCGCGCGCCGCGCCAGTTCCGCTGGGAGGTCACCCAGCCCTTCCCGCAGCTGATCGTCGCCGACGGCGACAACCTCTGGGTCTATGACCCGGACCTGGAGCAGGTGAACGTGCGCAACCAGAGCGCCGAGGAGAACAGCAGCCCGCTGGCCGTGCTGATCGATCCGACCGAGCTCGAGCGCCAGTTCACCGTGAAAGAGGGCGGCCGTAGCCAGGGCCTGGACTGGCTGGAGCTGAGGCCGAAGAAGCCCGACGAGGCGCCGTTCGAGCGCGCCCGCCTGGGCTTCGGCGCCGCTGGCCTGGTGCGCATGGATTTGTACGACGGGCTGGGCCAGCGCACCGTGCTGGGCTTTTCGGCCTGGAAGCGCAATCCCGCCTTCGCGGCCGACACCTTCGACTTCACCCCGCCTGCGGGCGTGGACGTGGTGGGTGAGCCGGTGAACAAGGCGCAGGTCGTGCCGCTTACCGACTGATCCGTCGGGCGCGTCCGGCGCAGGGTCGCCGGGCATCGCCTTTCCGGCGAGAATGCCCGCGTGGCCAAGAAAAAACCCGCCAGCGACACCTCCCTGTTCCAGCCGCCCGAGGGCCTGAAGCCCCTGGCCGAGCGCATGCGCCCGGCCACGCTGGACGAAATGGTCGGCCAGCGCCGCCTGCTGTCGCCGGGCAGCGCGCTGCGCCGCGCGGTCGAATCCGGCCGCATGCATTCGATGATCCTCTGGGGCCCACCGGGCTGCGGCAAGACCACGCTCGCGCTGCTGCTGGCGCGTTACGCCGAAGCCGAGTTCATCGCCATCTCCGCGGTGCTCTCCGGCCTGCCGCAGGTGCGCGAGGTGCTGGCCGCGGCCGAGCAGCGCTTCAACGAAGGCCGCAAGACCGTGCTGTTCGTGGACGAGGTGCACCGCTTCAACAAGGTGCAGCAGGACGCCTTCCTGCCGCATATCGAACGCGGCAGCATCCTGTTCGTCGGCGCCACCACCGAAAATCCCAGCTTCGAGCTCAACTCGGCGCTGCTGTCGCGCTGCCGCGTGCATGTGCTGGAAGCGGTGTCGCAGGACGACATCGTCCAGGCCCTGAAGCGCGCGCTGGCCGATGAAACCCGCGGCCTGGGCGGGCAGGGCATCGAAGTCGACGACGAACGCCTGCGCGAAATCGCCGGCGCCGCCGACGGTGACGTGCGCCGTGGCCTGACCCTGCTCGAGATCGCCGCCGAACTGGCCGCCGACGAAGGCGGCCGCATCACCCAGGCCACCCTGGTGCAGGTGCTGGCCGACCGCACCCGCCGCTTCGACAAGCAGGGCGAACAGTTCTACGACCAGATCTCGGCCCTGCACAAATCCGTGCGCAGCTCCAACCCCGACGCCGCGCTGTACTGGTTCACCCGCATGCTCGACGGCGGCTGCGACCCGCACTACCTGGCCCGGCGCATGACCCGCATGGCCGTGGAAGACGTCGGCCTGGCCGACCCGCGCGCCCTGCAGATGGCCATCGAAGCCTGGGCCACTTACGACCGCCTGGGCAGCCCGGAAGGCGACCTCGCCCTCGCGCAGCTCGTGATCTACCTGGCCAGCTGCGCCAAATCCAACGCCGGCTACGTCGCCTTCAAGGCGGCGCAGGCCGACGTTCGCGAACACGGCACCCAGGACGTGCCGCTGCATCTGCGCAACGCGCCGACCAGGCTGATGAGGGAACTGGGCTACGGCAGCGGCTACCAGTACGACCACGACGCGCCCGACGGCATCGCCCTGGACCAGACGGCGTTCCCGGACGCGATGGGTGAACGCGTGTATTACGAGCCGGTCGAACGCGGCCTCGAGATCAAGCTCAAGGAAAAACTCGACCGCCTGCGCGCCGCGCGCGAAGCCGCCCAGGCGAAGAAGCGGTGAACTGGAGCCTGCTGTGGCTGGTGATGGCCGGCGGCGCCCTCGGTGCCGGCGCCCGGCACCTGATCGGCGGCTGGCTGCTGCGCCAGCTCGGCGATGGGATGCCCTGGGGCACGCTGGCGGTGAACCTGCTCGGCAGCTTCGCCGCGGGTTTCCTGCTGGTGTGGCTGGAAGGCCGGGGCCCCAGCGCGCTCTACCTGCGCGCCTTTCTGATCGTCGGCGTGCTTGGCGGTCTGACCACTTACTCCGCCCTGACGCTGGAGTGCCTGATGATGGCGCGTGGGGCGAAGGCCGGTGTGCTGGCGGGGTATCTCGGGCTGACGCTGGTGGGTGGGTTCTTCCTGGTATGGGCGGGCGCGCGCTTGGCCGATGTCATCAAGTCGGGTTGATTTCGCATCTGTCCACGAAATCCTGGTCGATAGGATGGCGTTGGGGGTTGAGCGTAAGGCAGATGAGCACCTAGGCGCCGATGGCTGGGATCAACGGCGAAGCGGCACAAGAGTCCTTCTGGCACGGCGACTGGGCTGCGGCAATCACTGGCTTAAGTTGAATCCGAAGTCCACATTCGCCGCCGGAGCATTTATCAACCGAGAACTGAGATGGCGGTATCGAGCCAAATGGCGAGCCACGCGGCAAACAAGGAGGAGGCCAGCGCGAGGACGAAGTACCACTGAATCCGCGCGAACGTACCACGCGATGCCTCCTCCCGCGTCAGGTGTGCCCACACGGACAGGGTGATCGCACACACGTACGCGGGCAACACTTCGTCCATCCGGACCGCTGCCAACGCCGGCGCGTCCACGACGTTGCCGACGCGGTTCATCGGCGATGCCGCAATCGCCAGTTCCCATTGGATTGCACGGGTCCAGACCCACCCCACGAAGGCAAGCACGAGGACAGCGGTCGCTGGCGCCAGGCCGCGAACGAACGACCATCGGCTTCCCCGCGACACCCGCCAAAACACCCATGGCACGAGATAGGTTACGAACAGCATCCGTGCCAGCACGACCAGACCCATCGTCACCGGCAGGGCGACAGGCACCGGACCCTCCGCGTGCCGATAGAGCGCGGAATACAGGAGAGCGGGGAGCAATGCCCCGATGAGGAGCCCGACTGCGATCACCTTGCGCGCGCCAATCATCAACAGGTTTCTCCGGTTAATCGGGGTCAGGGTCACTTGATTCGAGCTTCGGCGCAACTGAGGTGGCGGTTCAGTAGTCCAAGCCGCAACCCGCACGGAGTTGTCGCGTTCGTCGCCCGGGCGTAGGCTCAAGCCTCCTTGGGGAAGGAGACAAACCATGCGTCTGCTCATCGCCGCCCTGCTCGGCGGCACCGTGCTGTTCTTCTGGGGTTTCGTGTCGCACATGATCCTGCCCGTCGGCGAGATGGGGCACGGGCAGGCGGTCAACGAGGATGTGGTGATGGCCGCGCTCAAGGACGGGCTGCCGGCGCAGGAGGGCGTGTACCACGTGCCGGGTCTCGCGCCGGACAAGTACGAGGACGCCGCCGCCGTTGCCGCCTATTCGGCCAAGGCCACGGCCAACCCGAACGCGGTGATCTTCTACCAGCCGGTCGGCCGCGACGGCATGGCCATGGGGCCGCAGCTGGGCAAGGAATTCGCGACCAACCTCGTCTCGGCCCTGCTGGCGGCCTGGATCCTGGCGCTGGCGCCGTTCGGTTTCGGCAAGCGCCTGGCCATCGCCACCGCGCTGGGCCTGTTCGCCTGGCTGGTGATCAGCGTGCCGTACTGGAACTGGTATCGCTTCGGTGACGCCTTCACCCTGGGCAGCCTGATCGGCACCGTGACCGGCTGGTTCCTGGCCGGCCTGCCGATGGCCTGGTGGCTGAGCCGCAAGGGCGCCTGACGCCCGTCGGCCTGGTCGGGGTGCGCCTGCGCCCCGGCTTGGCCCGGCGCCACCCCGCGGGTAAGGTGAAGCCTGCTCAGGGGAGGGCGCCATGACCCAGCCGTTCGGCCGCAACCAGGTGTCCGTGCTCGCGCAGCCGGACTTCCGCAACGTCGCCAGCCGCGCCTTCGACGCCGGCCACACGCTGCCGCAGCTGCTGATCGACTGCTGCCAGCGCCATGGAAACCGGACCGCCTTCAGCAACCTGGGGCAATCGCTCAGCTTCGCCGACATAGACCGGCAGAGCGCCGATTTCGCCGCCTACCTGCGCCACGACCTGAAGCTGCAGCCCGGCGACCGCGTCGCGATCATGCTGCCCAACCTGCTGCAGTACCCGGTGGCGGTGCTGGGCGTGCAGCGCGCGGACCTGGTCGCGGTGCTGGTGAACCCGATGTACACCGCGCGCGAGCTCAGGCACCAGCTCGCCGACTCCGGCGCGCGCGTGCTGGCGGTGCTGGACAACTTCGGCGCCGTCGCGCAGGAAGCGCTGCCGGGCACGCCCGTCGAACACGTCATCACCACCCGCGTCGGCGACATGCTGCGCTGGCCGAAGTCGCTGATCGTGGACTTCATGCTCAAGCGGGTGAAGAAGATGATCCCGGCCTTCGCCATTCCCGGCGCGATCCGCTGGCCGGCGGCGCTGGCGGCGGGCAGCAAGCTTCCGCGCGTGGTGTCGTCCGCCAAGGCCACCGACACCGCGCAGCTGCAGTACACCGGCGGCACCACCGGGCTGTCGAAGGGCGCGATCCTGCCGCACCGGGCCCTGATCGCCAACGTGGCCGCGGCCGAGCAGTGTTTCGGTTACGCGATGGACCCGGCCACCGACGATTTCGTGATCTGCCTGCCGATCTACCACATCGCCGCCTACACCAACCTGCTGTTCACGATGGTGCATGGCTACCGTGCCGAGCTGGTGACCAACCCGCGCGACATCCCCGGCCTGGTCGCCACGCTGGACCGGGTGAAGCCGGCCTTCTTCTCCGGCGTGAACACCCTGTACGACGCGCTGATGAACCATCCGGATTTTGCGAAGCTCGATCTGTCCGGCCTCAAGCTCTGCCTGCAGGGCGGCACCGCGCTGCGCCGCGGCACCGCCGAACGCTGGAAGCAGCTCACCGGCAAGGACGTGGTGGAAGGTTACGGCCTGTCGGAAACCAGCGCGGCCATCACCTACAACCGCTGGGACGCGCCCAACCCGGTCGGCTCGATCGGCCTGGCCCTGGGCGAGGTCGAGATCAGCCTGCGCGACGAGAACGGGGTGGAGGTGCCGCCGGGCGAAGCCGGCGAGCTCTGCGCCCGCGGCCCGCAGATGACCACCGGCTACTGGAACCAGCCCGGTGAGACCGCGCAGGCCTTCTTCGACGGCGGCTGGTTCCGCACCGGCGACATCGCCCGCCAGGACGCGCAGGGCTATTACTTCCTGCTCGACCGCCGCAAGGACATGATCCTGGTCTCGGGCTTCAACGTCTTCCCGAACGAGGTCGAGGACGTGGTGGCCCTGCATCCGGGGGTGCTGGAAGCGGCCGTGGTCGGCATGCCCGACGAGAAGTGCGGCGAGGCGGTGCGCCTGGTGGTGGTGCGCCGCGACCCGGCCCTGAGCGAGGACGACCTGCGCACCCACTGCCGCAAGAACCTCACCGGCTACAAGCAGCCCAAGGCCATCGAGTTCCGCGAAAGCCTGCCCAAGTCCGCCGTCGGCAAGATCCTCCGCCGCGAGCTCCGCTGAAATCCGGGGTCAGAGTGCATTTATCTTGGCCGCGTCGGCCAAATAAATGCACTCTGCCCCCGGATTGACTCGGGATTTTCGTTGCATGGGCGGGCAGGGCGCGGCGATAATGCCGCGTCCCGTTTCATTTATGGAATGACCCCATGCTCGACCCGACCCTGCTGCGCGGCCAGCTCGCCGACACCGCCGCGCGCCTGAAGGCCACCCGCGGCTACGACCTGGACGTGGCCACGCTCGAGCGCCTGGAGGCCGAGCGCAAACAGCTGCAGACCCGCACCCAGGAGCTGCAGAACCTGCGCAACACGCGCTCCAAGGCGATCGGCATGGCCAAGGGCAAGGGCGAGGACACCACTGCGCTGATGTCTGAAGTCGCCGGCATCGCCGACGAGCTCAAGGCGTCGGAAGAGCGCCTGGAGCAGATCCGCGCCGAGCTCGACCGGATCGCGCTGACCATCCCGAACATCCCGCACGCCTCGGTGCCGCTGGGCAGCGACGAGACCCAGAACAAGGAAATCCACCGCTGGGGCACGCCGCGCGCCTTCGACTTCGCGGTCAAGGACCACGTCGAACTCGGCGCCCGCGACGGCTGGCTCGACGGCGACACCGCCGCCAAGCTCAGCGGCGCCCGCTTCACCGTGCTGCGCGGCCCGCTGGCGCGCCTGCACCGCGCCCTGGCCCAGTTCATGCTCGACCTGCACACCGGCGAACACGGCTACCTGGAAACCAATGTGCCGCTGATCGTCAACGCCGACAGCCTGCGCGGCACCGGCCAGCTGCCCAAGTTCGAGGAAGACCTGTTCGCCACCGACGTGGGCGACAGCCGGCGCTACCTGATCCCGACCAGCGAAGTGCCGCTGACCAATATCGTGCGCGACAGCATCGTCGAGGACGCCCAGCTGCCGCTGCGCATGAGCGCGCATTCGCTGTGCTTCCGCGCCGAGGCCGGCAGCCACGGCCGCGACACCCGCGGCATGATCCGCCAGCACCAGTTCGAAAAGGTGGAACTGGTTTCCATCGCGAGGCCCGAAGAATCCGAGGAAGAGCACGAGCGGATGACCCGGTGTGCGGAAGTGGTGCTGGAAAAACTGGGCCTGCCTTACCGCAAGGTGCTGCTGTGCACCGGCGACATGGGCTTCGGCGCCATCAAGACTTACGACCTGGAAGTCTGGCTGCCGTCGCAGGACACCTACCGCGAGATCAGCAGCTGCTCGAACTGCGGCGATTTCCAGGCCCGGCGCATGCAGGCCCGCTGGCGCAACCCGGCCACCGGCAAGCCGGAACCCGTGCATACCCTGAACGGTTCGGGCGTGGCCGTCGGCCGCTGCCTGATCGCGGTGATGGAGAACTACCAGCAGGCCGACGGCAGCATCGTCGTCCCCGAAGTACTGCGGCCCTACATGGGCAACCAGGAGCGCATCGGATGAACCACCCGGACCTCAACGACCTGCAGTTCTACGCCATGGTGGTCGAACACGGCGGTTTCGCCGCCGCCGAACGCGCCCTGGGCATACCCAAGAGCCGCCTGAGCCGCCGCATCGCCCAGCTGGAAACCGAGCTCGGCGTGCGCCTGCTGCAGCGGAGCACCCGCAAGTTCGCCGTCACCGACGTCGGCCAGAGCGTGTACCGCCACGCCCAGACCATGCTGGCCGAGGCCCAGGCCGCGCGCGAGGCGGTGGACCGCGTCAGCGCCACGCCGCGCGGCAGCATCAAGGTCAGCTGCCCGGTGGCGATCGCCCAGGAAGTGCTGGGCCCGATCCTGCCCGACTTCATGAAAAAGCATCCGCAGGTGCGCGTGCAGCTGCACGTCAGCAACCGCCGCGTGGACGTGATCCAGGAAGGTTTCGACATCGCCATCCGCGTGCGCAGCCAGCTCACCGACGACGGCGAGATGGTGGCCCGCAGCTTCGGCCAGCTGCGCGAACTGCTGGTGGCCAGCCCGCGCTACCTCGACCGCATCGGCCGCCCGCAGCTGCCCAGCGACCTGGCCCACCACACCACGCTGAGCATGAGCGAGGACGACAGCCGCCAGCGCTGGACCCTGCACGGCCCCGACGGCCAGGTGCAGAAGGTGGACCTGCACCCGACCCTGATGGCGCACGACTTCCCGCTGCTGATGGCGGCCGCGCGCGAAGGCATGGGCGTGGTGCTGCTGCCCGAGCTGACCTGCGCCGAATCGATCCGCCGCGGCGAGCTCGAGGTGGTGCTGCCGCAATGGAACCTGCCGCAGGGCATCTGCCACGCGATCTACCCGTCGCGCCGCGGCCTGCTGCCGGCGGTGCGCGTGTTCATCGACTTCCTGGCCGAGCGCTTGCCCACTCTGATCGAAGACACGCGCCTGAAATGCGGCACGCCCGGCGGCGTGCCCTGCGAGAAGCCCAAGGCGCCCGGCAATGGCGCGCCGGTCAAGGCGCACGCGTAGAATCGCGGCGCGGCCGCCGGGGCAGGGCGGCCGCGGATACATAGATATGTATCGCCCGCCGCAGCGCGTGGAACGGTTTTGTGGAACAACGGAGAGATGGCCGAGTGGTTTAAGGCAGCGGTCTTGAAAACCGCCGAAGGGTCAAACCTTCCGTGGGTTCGAATCCCACTCTCTCCGCCATCTTTCAGCGCAGCGCCGTGCTCGCCGCGAGCATCAGCAGGCTGAAACCCGCGTTCGCGGTGATCGGCGCCCACAGCGACCGCGTGCGCAGGTACAGCAGCGAGCAGACCGCGCCCAGCATCAGGCCCAACCCCCACTCGCGTTCCGACGCCGGCAGGTGGGATGCCGCGAACACGAAGCTCGACAGGGCCGCCGCGGCCCAGGGGCCGATCGCGCGTTCGGCCAGCGGGATCAGCCAGCCGCGGCAGGCGGTTTCCTCGAACAGCGGCGACAGCGCGACGAGCGCCAGCACCATGCCCACCGTCGCGGCGTCCGTGCCCGGCGCCAGGCCGGGACGGTCGCCGGGCCAGGGCAGGCCGAAGGCGAGGTTGATGGCGGCGGCCATCGCGACCAGTGCGGGAAGGGCGGCCAGGCCCCAGGCAAGGCCGCGTGCCGCCGAACCGGCGGGGAAGGGCGCCGGCAGCGCGAACTGTTCACGGAACATCCAGAACACGCACAGCGCGACGCCGCCGGGAACTACAAGGTAAAGCAGCAGGTGCATCGCGACGAAGCGCGCGCGGCCGGCGGCGTCATCGGTGCGGGTGTCGTTGAGCAGGAAGATGTCGGTGGCGCAGATCTGCAGCCCGCCCTGTTCGGCGTGCGATTCCAGCGCGTCGCGCGCAGCCTGGGCGTCGTGCGCGCCAAGGCCGCCGAACGACAGCTCGACGGCCTCCGGCGCGCAGTCGGCGGGGCGGTAACGCGGCAAAGCCGGAATTTCCACGCGCCCATTGCGGAAATCCTGGTTCGATTCCACCTGTCGTCGCACGGCGGCGATGGCCGACGGTTCACCCTGGGCCCAGACGATAGCGCGGTCGCTGTCGCCCACGCGCATCAGCGCGGCCACGAAGACATGGGTGCAGGCCAGCAGCACGGCCGGCAGCAGCAGCGACATCGCCAACAACTGCAGTTTCCGACGCAGCGTCATCGGCCTTCCAGAAGGGGCTACGCGGTCATCCTAGCCTGCGAAAACCCGCCCGCGCCGATGCTGATGCAGTATCGCTAATGGCGTTAGCGAATGGAGCCAAGCTCGGGCCCTCATGCGCGGTTCGCTCCGTCGCGACGCATGATGATCCCGCCGCCCCGGCACCGATCAATTCCTACCCGTCCGCCAGCCAAGTGCGCTGGCTGCCGGGGCCGCCGGTCGCTAGCGTGGGGTCGTGCCAATGGGGAGCGCGAACATGATCCGAGTATTTCTGCTGGACGACCATGCGCTGGTGCGCACCGGTTACCGGCTGATCCTGCAGCAGGAAAAGGACATCGAAGTCGTTGGCGAATCCGGCAGCGGCGAAGAGGGCCTGCCGCTCATCCGCCGCATCAAGCCCGACGTCGTGCTGTGCGACCTGCACCTGCCAGGCATCAGCGGCCTGGACGTGACCGAACGCATCGTGCGCGGCGACTCCGGTGCCCGCGTGCTGATCGTGTCGGTGCAGGAAGACGGGCCGATGCCGCGCCGGTTGATCGAAGCCGGCGCCAGCGGCTACCTGGGCAAGGGCTGCGACGCGCAGGAGCTGGTGAAGGCCATCCGCGAAGTGTTCCGCGGCCGGCGCTATCTGGCCAGTCACGTGGCCCAGCACATGGCGCTGGCGAAGATCTCCGGCGACGGTACGCCCTTCGACCTGCTGTCGCCGCGCGAGCTCGAGGTCGCGCGCATGCTGTGCCACGGCATGCGCATGGAGGAGATCGGCAAGCGCCTGAGCCTGAGCGGCAAGACGGTGGCCACGCACAAGTACCGCCTGTTCGAGAAGCTGGGCATCAAGGACACGGTGGCGCTGGCGCGGCTGGCCACGCGGCACGGCGTCTCCGATCCGGTCTACGCGATCTGAGCGGCGCAAAAGGAAAGGGCGCCTTGCGGCGCCCTTTCGATCAACCCGGCTTGCCCGGCTGGGGCGGCTCGTCGCCGCCTTCCAGCGTCCAGTTGGACGGCGGCGGGATGGCGTCCGCGTCGTCGGCCGGAGTTCCCGGCGCGGCTTCGGCGACGGGCGTTTCGCGCTTGGCCTCGTAGGGCGGCGGCGCGTCGAACACGGCCGGCTGCGTGCGCAGGAACGGGTTCACCGGGGCGGCGGGCGCCACCGGCTGCGGCTCCGGTTCGGCCGGGATCAGGCTGGCCTGCACCGGCACGGCGGTGGCCACCGGTGCCACCGGCGTCGGGGCAGGCGAGGGCGCGGGTTCGGGCACCGGCACGGGGGTCGGAATCGGTGCTGGCGCCGGGGCCGGGGCGGGCGCCGGTTCCGGCGTCGGTGCGGGCACCGGTGTCGGCACAGGCTGCGGCTGCGGTGTCGGGGTGACCGGCGCTTCCTGCGGCGTCTGGGTCGGCACCACGGCGGCCACGACAGGCGCGATGGCCGGCATGGCCATCGGAACCGGGGTGGCGACCGGCGCAGCCGGCTTCGGCGCGGCCATGGGTGCAGGACCCAGGTCGTCGAAGTCGGACTCGGCGGCGGTCACGGTCGGCGCGGCAGCGGCACGCGGGGTGGCGGCGTCCTGCAGTTCCGGCTCTTCGTCTTCGTAGTCGGCGTCGTTGTCGGCGAGCTGGCCTTCGCCGCCCATCGCGTTCTCGGCGGTTTCCGGGCTGCCGTCCGGACGACGGCGGCGACGGCCACCGCGACGGCCGCGGCGGCGGCGGCCGCTGCCTTCGGCATTGGCGGCGTCGGTGCCCGGCGCGGCGCTGTTCTCCACGCCCGCGACCGGCTGGCCATCGGCGTCGACAACCGGCGCGACCGGCGCTTCGCCCTCGGCCAGTTCACCGCCGCTGGCGGCGGCCTGCGCGGCCAGGCGGGCAGCGCGGGCCTCGCGGCGCTCCTGTTCGCGCTTGATGTTTTCCTGGCGCTGCTGTTCGCGGCGTTCGGCTTCCTTCTTCTGCTGCTCTTCGCGGCGGACCTGCGCCTCGAGGCGCTTGATCTCGTCGAGCTTCTTCTGCTCTTCAGTGCGCTCGGGCTTGGGCGCCTTGGCCTGCTGTTGCGGCGGCTGCTGCGGCTTGCCCTGGGCCTGCGGCTGCGCCGGCTTGTTGCCGCGTTCGCCGCGGTCACCACGCTCACCGCGGTCGCCACGATCGCGGCCACGGCCATTGCGGTCGTTGCGGTCGCGACGGCCGCCATTGCCGCCGCGATCGTTGCGCTCGCCGCGTTCCGGGCGGGCCGGCTGCGCCGGGGCCGCCGCGGCCGGGGTTTCGTCGCCGGTGAACACGGCCATCAGGCGCGAGAAGAAGCCGCGCTTGGGCGCCGGCGCGGTATTGGCGAACACCGGGGCGGGCGCGACTTCGGGCTCGGCTTCCTCGCGCACCGGCGCCGGGTTCGGCGGGCGCACGGCGGTGACAGCCGGCAGGTCGGGCACGTTGATATGGGCCTTGGTCAGCGAGTGCACCGCCAGCTTGCGCGGCGTGGTGCGGTGGTAACTGGGCTTGCTGGTTTCTTCGCCCAGTTCGTTCTCGCGCACGCGGCTGATGTTGAAGTGCGGCGTCTCGAGCTGGTCGTCAGCGACGACCACCACGGGCGCGTCGTGCCGGGTCTCGATTTCGACCAGGGCGCGGCGCTTTTCGTTGAGCAGGTAGTTGGCGATCTCCGGCGGGGCCTGGACCAGCACCTGCCCGGTGTTCTCCTTCATCGCGTGCTCTTCGGCCAGGCGAAGGATGCTCAGCGACAGCGATTCGACGCTGCGCATGCGGCCGTGGCCTTCGCAGCGCGGGCAGACGATCTGGCTGGATTCGCCCAGCGACGGACGCAGGCGCTGGCGGCTCATCTCCAGCAGGCCGAAGCGCGAGATGCGGCCGATCTGCACGCGCGCACGGTCCTGCTTCAGGGCGTGCTGCAGGCGCTCTTCGACCAGGCGCTGGTGCTTGCCGGAGGACATGTCGATGAAGTCGATCACCACCAGGCCGCCCAGGTCGCGCAGGCGCATCTGGCGGGCAACTTCGTCGGCGGCTTCCAGGTTGGTGTTGAACGCGGTCTCTTCGATGTCGCTGCCCTTGGTGGCGCGCGAGGAGTTGACGTCGATCGCGGTCAGCGCTTCGGTCTGGTCGACGACGATGCTGCCGCCCGAGGGCAGGCGCACCTGGCGCTCGTAGGCGCCTTCGATCTGCGACTCGATCTGGTAGCGGTTGAACAGCGGCGTCGGGTCTTCGTAGAACTTGAGCTTGCGCAGGTTCTGCGGCATCACCGAGGCCATGAAGTCCTTGGCCTCGTCGTACATCTCGCGGGTGTCGACCAGGATCTCGCCGACGTCGGCGCGCAGGTAGTCGCGCAGGGCGCGGATGATCAGGCGCGATTCCTGGTAGATCAGGAAGGGCGCCGGCTTGGCCAGGGCGGCATCGGTGATCGACTTCCAGACCTGCAGCAGGTAATCGAGGTCCCACTGCAGCTCGTCGGCGGCGCGGCCGACGCCGGCGGTGCGGATGATCACGCCCATGTCGTCGGGGATGGTCAGGGCGTCCATGGCCTCTTTCAGGGCCTGGCGGTCGTCGCCCTCGACGCGGCGCGAGACGCCGCCGGCGGTGGGCGAGTTCGGCATCAGCACCATGTAGCGGCCGGCCAGGGAGATGAACGTGGTCAGGGCGGCGCCCTTGTTGCCACGCTCTTCCTTGTCGACCTGGACCACCACTTCCTGGCCTTCGCGCAGGAATTCCTTCAGGCCGGCCTTGTTCGGGTCGACGCCGGGCACGAAGTAGTCGCGGGAGATTTCCTTCAGCGGCAGGAAGCCGTGGCGCTCGCCGCCGTATTCCACGAAAGCCGCTTCAAGCGAGGGCTCGAGGCGGACGATGCGGCCCTTGTAGATATTGGACTTCTTCTGCTCTTTCGAGGGCTGCTCGATGTCGATGTCGTAAAGGTTCTGGCCATCGACGATCGCCACGCGCAGCTCTTCGGCCTGCGTGGCATTGATCAACATACGCTTCATTGTCTGGTGTCCTCACGCGCTCTTACCGCGAGGAACGCCGGGGTCCGCGCCCGATGTTTCCGACCCGGGGCGCGTTGCGCACCCAGGCCTGGCAGGAACTTCCAGCGCTTCATTACCTTGGGCGTACCCGCGGGAGCGCTTGTTGTGTTTTGTTCGGTAGAGGGGCCCGGGGCGCGCCGAGCGCGATCCGGTGTTCGCGGACCCGGGGGTTCGCGGCGATATCCGTCTGCCTTCGGCACCGGCTAACATGGTCACCCCCGTGGGGTGTGGTAGCGGTTCCTCGGGATTCGCGGGTGGGCGGCTTTCGGCCGACACCCCCAGCGAAATCAGGACGTTATCTCGCGAAGCGATTGTATAGGCGGAACCCCCATGGCGGCAAATGAAGCGTCCACCGGCGTCAGGATGGTCAAGGTCCCGGAAGACCGGGACGGCCAGCGCCTGGACAATTTCCTGCTGCTGCAGCTCAAGGGCGCGCCGCGGAGCCTGGTCTACAAGCTCGTGCGCAGCGGCCAGGTCCGCATCAACGGCAAGCGGGCCAAGGCCGACAGCCGCCTGGCCGGGGGCGACGAGGTCCGGATCCCGCCGGTGAAACTGAACGAGGCCGGGGAGGCCCGCCCGGTCCCGAAGGGGCTGCTCGACCGCCTGGCCGCCAGCATCGTGTTCGAGGACAAGGCCCTGCTGGCCGTGAACAAACCCAGCGGCCTGGCCAC
This sequence comes from Arenimonas terrae, assembly GCF_006265115.1. Classification (GTDB taxonomy): domain Bacteria; phylum Pseudomonadota; class Gammaproteobacteria; order Xanthomonadales; family Xanthomonadaceae; genus Arenimonas; species Arenimonas terrae. The sequence goes on from NZ_SMDR01000001.1 coordinate 446,303, forward strand.
CCACGGCGGCAGCGGCATCAGCCACGGCCTGATCGAGTCGCTGCGGGCCCTGCGCCCGGGCGAGCCGCTGGAGCTGGTGCACCGGCTCGACCGCGACACCTCGGGCGTGATCATCGTCGCCAAGAAGCGCTCGGCGCTGCTGGAGCTCCAGGCGCTGATGCGCGCCGGCGAGGACGACGAAGGCCCGGGCAAGCGCTATCTGGCGCTGCTGGTCGGCCGCGTGCCCAACGGCACGCTGACGGTGGATGCGCCGCTGCAGAAGTCGGTGCTGCAGGGCGGCGAGCGCTCCGTGCGCGTGGACCCGGCCGGCAAACCCTCGGTCAGCCACTTCAAGGTGCTCGAGCGCCGCGGTGGCCACAGTTACTGCGAAGTGCGGATCGAGACCGGGCGCACGCACCAGATCCGCGTGCACGCCGCGCACCTGGGCCATCCGGTGGCCGGTGACGACAAGTACGGCGACGAGGAAGCGAACAAGCGCCTGGCCCAGCAGGTCGGGCTGAAGCGGCTGTTCCTGCATGCCGCCTCGATCGAGTTCGCCCTCGACAAGGGCAAGATGCCCTACCTGATCAATGCGCCGCTGAGCGACGACCTCACCGCCGTGCTCGACCGCCTGGTCTGAGCCGGATTACAGCCGCTCCGCCCTGGCGGCGCAGATGAAATCGTTTTCGCTCAGCCCGCCCACGTCGTGGGTGGAATAGCGCACCACCGCGCGGTCGTAGTGCACGCCCAGGTCCGGGTGGTGGTCTTCGGCGTGGGCGACGTAGGCCAGGGCGTTCACAAAGGCCAACGTCCGGTAGTAGTCCGGGAAGCGGAAGGTCTTGCGGATGGCGGCGCCGTCCTCGACCAGGTCCCAGCCGGGCAGGGCTTCGAGGTAACGGGCGACCATCTCTTCCGACAGCCGGTGCTGGGCGCCCTTGAGCGGCTGGCAGCGGCGCGAGGCGAGTTCATTGATCGAGGTCATGACAGCGTTCCGTGGCGGTTGGGGGAAAGTATAGGCCGCGGGTCTACAATGCGCGCCATGATCAACATCTCCGAATCCGCGCAGGGCTATTTCCAGCGCCTGCTCCAGTCCCAGGGCGGCGATGCCGTCGGCATCCGCCTCTCCGCCGTCAACCCGGGCACGCCGCGCGCCGACGCCCGCCTGGAGTTCGCCGAGCACGGCGACCTGCTGGGCGACGAGTGGGCGGTGGAATGCGAGGGCTTCACGCTTTACGTGGACGCGCCCAGCGCGCCCTTCCTCGATTCGGCCGACATCGACTTCGTCGGCAATGCCACCGGCGGCCAGCTCACCATCAAGGCGCCGCGCATCAAGGGCGACCAGCCCAAGGGCGACGCCTCGCTGGTCGAGCGCGTGCAGTGGCTGCTCGATTCCGAGGTCAATCCGCAGCTGGCGTCGCACAAGGGTCGCGTGACGCTGGATTCGATCGACGCCAACGGCGTGGTCTACCTGCGTTTCGGCGGCGGCTGCCACGGCTGCGGCATGGCCGACGTGACGCTGAAGCAGGGCATCGAAAAATCCCTGATGGCGAAACTGCCGGAAGTCACCGCGGTGCGCGACGCCACCGACCACAGCACCGGCGATGCGCCGTATATTGCCCGCGGCTGAACGGAGCCGGCGCCGCTGCGCCGCTTAACCGATTCTTTCCGGGGGAGGCCGTTACTCTCTCGCGGCCCTCCCCACATCCGCGGTGCCCGTGAGCGACGACCACGACTTCGATCCGGCACAGGCGCTCAACGAAGCCGGGTACCGTTGGCGTTGGCGGTCGTTCTCGACGCGCTCGGAGCCGCTGCCCCTGCGCATCCGCGTCGGCGTGCTGATGCTGGTGCTGGGCGGTCACATGCTGGCGTTGTGGGTTTTCGACAACAGCACCTTCAGCGTGACGCCGCCCGAGCGCGACCGCATCACGACCCTGGTCTTCCTGGATCCGCCGCCGGAGCCCGAGCCCATTCCGGAGCCGATTCCGGAGCCGGAGCCCATCCCCGAGCCCGAACCGGTGCCGGCCCCCGTGCCGGAAGAACCCGAGCCCGAACCGACTCCGGAACCCGAACCGGAGGAGCCGGCTCCCGAACCCGAACCCGAACCCGAACCCGAGCCCGAGCCCGAGCCCGAGCCCGAGCCCGAGCCCGAGCCCGAGCCCGAGCCCGAGCCCGAGCCCGCGCCGGAAGCCCCGCCGGCGCCGGAACCCGCGCCGCCCGCTGAACCCGAGCCGGAGCCCGCTCCGGAACCCGAGCCGGTGGTGCTGGACGTGCCCGAACCGCAGCTGGTGACCCTGCCGGTCGAATCGCCGGCGCCCGAGCGCATCGTCGCCACCGCACCGAAGATCGACATCGAGGTCGCGCCGGCGCCGGCGCCGGTCGAGCTGCCTTCGCAGGCACCCCGACGCCTGTCGGTGGCGTCGCCGCCGGAACCGGAGCCGCTGCCCGCGCCAGTGCCGCGCAAGAAGAAGATCAAGCCGGAGGTCGCCCTGGGCGACGTGCCGGAGCCCGAGCCCGAGCCGCTGCCCGAAGCGCCGGTCGGCCAGCCGCCGCCGTCCGCGCCGCTCGCCGCGTCGCCGCCGCCGTCGGCGTCGGCGTCGCGAACCATGCAGGCGGTGGAACTCTCGCCGGTGGCGAGGCCGTCGACCGGCGGCCTGCAGCTTTTCCGCGCCGACGGTTCGCTCGATCTGCCCGAGGACGTCAAGCGCGGCTTGGCCGACCCGACCAGCAACGATCGCCAGTTCGGTTTCCAGATGCCGGGGCTGGCGGAGTCGGGCACCTTCATGCAGCGCCAGCCGGCACTCGTCTACGAAGGCACGCGCTTCGACCGCTACTGGAAGCCGAACAAGGACGTGCTGACCTCGCTGCTGGAAGAGGCGGTGAAGAAGACCACCAAGAGCATCGAGATCCCGATCCCGGGCAGCCCGGGATCGAAGCTGGTGTGTTCGGTGTCCATCCTCGCCGCCGGCGGCGGCTGCGGCATCCGCAACAACAACGACGGCTACGTGGTCGAAACCGACGACCCGAACACGCTCGATCCGGAAGAGGACAAGCAGTGCCAGGCCTGGTGGGACCGCATCGTCGGCGCCAGCAGCCAGGACGTCTGGCGCCACACGCGCGACCTGTACGAAGCGCAATGCCGCAAACCGCTGGCCAAGGCCACCGAGATGCCCATCAAATGAACAAGGCCCCTTGCGGGGCCTTGTTTTCCAGCGCGACAGTGCGGAACGCTCAGCGTTCGTCGACCTTGCTCAGGTCGTGGATGTCGCCGGGCTGGCTGGCGAAGAAGGCCGCCAGGTCGTCGATGTCCTCGTCGCTCAGCCCGGCGGCGAAGCCGGCCATGACGGCATTCTTGCGCTCGCCCGACTTGTAATCGTGCAGGGCCTTGGCCAGGTATTCCGGATACTGGCCGGCCAGCTTCGGGTAGGTGTCGTCGAGGCTTTCGTTGCCGGTGGCGCCGTGGCAGGACGCGCAGGTCTTGGCCTTTTCGGCACCGGCGACGGCATCGCCCTTCGGGCCGGCGGCCAGGGCCGGGGCGGTCAGGACAAACAGGGCGAGGGCGGAGGCAGTACGCAGCATGGTCATCGGGGCCCTCACTTGGCCGGCTTGAGGCTGGACAGGTAGGCGGCGATGTCCGCGATCTCCTGTTCGGAGAAGGACTCGGCCTGGGCCTGCATGGTCGGGTGCTTGCGCTCGCCGTTCTTGTAGCCGGTCAGCGCCGTCACCAGGTACTGCTCGTTCTGGCCGCCGACCTTGGGGACGCGGTAGGTCGGGTAGGCGTTCTTGTAGTCGGCGATGCCGTGGCAGCCCGTGCAGGTGTAGAACAGGGCCTTGCCCTTCTCGGCGTCGCCCTTGGCGGCGGCGGGCAGGGCGGCGACGGCAAGCACGAGGCTGGCGGCGGACAACAGGATTCGCTTCATCAGGGGTTTCCGGCTCGCTAAGGGTCGGGCGGACAGCGTTAAACCGAAATTATAGCCGCAGCATCCGAAGCCCGGACAGGGGGTTGTCATCCGGGCCCGCGACGGCCTGTCACCGATGGGCATCCAGACTTCCGGCATATGCGCATCTTCACGCCCCTCCTGTACTGTTCTATTCAACTACAACACCCCCGCCAAAGCCGAGACCCATGAAGACCTCCAGCCGCTCACCGAAGCTCCGCGCCGCCGCCCTCCTGGCCCTGGCGATCTCCCTGGCCCTGGCGGGTTGTGGCGGCCAGGCCCCCGAAGGCGAGGCCGACAAGACCGCCGAAGCCGCCGCCAAGGAAGAAGGCAAGGACGGCAAGCCGGGCGAGAAGAAGCCCGAGGCCGTGCCGGTCGAAGTCGCGGCCGTCGCCAAGCGGCCGATCTCGGCCAGCTACGCCGGCACCGCGAACCTAGAGGCCCCGGGTGAAGCCCAGGTAGTCGCCAAGACCTCGGGCGTGTTGCTGCAGCTGCTGGCCGAAGAGGGCGACCAGGTGAAGGCCGGCCAGGTGCTGGCGCGCATCGACCCTGATCGCCCGCGCCTGGAAATGGAGCGCGCCCGCGCCACCGTGCGCAAGCTCGAGAACAACTACCGCCGCTCGCAGGAGCTTCTGGCGTCCAAGCTGGTCAGCGCCGAAGCCAGCGACCAGATCCGCTACGACCTGGAAGCCGCGCGCGCCGCCTACGAGCTGGCCCAGCTCGAACTGTCCTACACCAGCATCATCGCGCCGATCGACGGCGTCATCGCCCAGCGTTCGGTGAAGCAGGGCAACCTGATCCAGCTCAACTCCTCGCTGTTCCGCATCGTCGACAACTCGCGCCTGGAGGCCGTGCTCAACGTGCCCGAGCGCGACCTGGCGACCATGAAGCCGGGCCTCACCGTGCGCATGAGCGCCGACGCGATGCCGGGCAAGGTGTTCGAAGGCGTGATCGACCGCGTCAGCCCAGTGGTGGACGGGGGCAGCGGCACCTTCCGCGTCGTCACCGCCTTCTCCGGCGGCCAGGGCCTGCGCCCGGGCATGTTCGGCCGCATCGAGGTGGTCTATGACCAGCGCGCCGATGCGCTGACGGTGCCGCGCGCGGCGCTGCTCGAGGACGCCGGCGAGACCGCGGTGTTCGCGGTGCGCGAGGCCAAGGCCGTGCGCGTGCCGATCGAGGTCGGCCACATGAGCGGTGAGCTGGTGGAAGTGCGCAAGGGCCTGACCGAAGGCGAACAGGTCGTCACTGCCGGGAAGATCACCCTGCGCGACGGCGCCGCCGTCGAAGTGCTCAATCCGCCCGCCGGCGGTGCCGTCGACGCCGACGTCGCCCAGGTGGCCCAGAACGGCAACGGGACCTCCAACTGATGAATCTCGTCGAGTTCTCCGTCCGTCGGCGCGTCACCGTGCTGATGGTGACGCTGACCTTTGTCCTGTTCGGCGTGATCGGTCTGTCGTCGCTGCCAGTCAACCTGCTGCCGGACCTCAGCTATCCCACCCTGACCGTGCGCACGGAATACACCGGCGCAGCGCCTTCGGAAATCGAGACCCTGATCTCGGAGCCGGTCGAAGAAGCGGTGGGCGTCGTCAAAGGCCTGCGCAAGCTCAAGTCGGTGTCGCGCACCGGCCAGAGCGACGTCGTGCTGGAGTTCGCCTGGGGCACGGACATGGACCGGGCCAGCCTGGAAGTCCGCGACAAGCTCGAGTCCCTGCGCCTGCCGCTGGAGGCCAAGCAACCCGTGCTTCTGCGCTTCGACCCGACCACCGAACCGATCGTGCGCCTGACCCTTTCGGCCAGCGACAAGGCCGGTGCGGCCGATGCCAATGCCGAACTGGTGCGCCTGCGCCGCTTCGCCGACGACGAGCTGAAGAAGCTGCTCGAGCCGGTCGAAGGCGTGGCGGCGGTCAAGGTGTCCGGTGGCCTCGAGGACGAAATCCAAGTCCACATCGACCAGCAGAAGCTGGCCCAGCTCAACCTCGGCATCGGCACGGTCATCGACCGGCTCAAGGCCGAAAACGTCAACATCTCCGGCGGCCGCATCGAAGACGGCAGCCAGCGCTATCTGGTGCGCACGATCAACCAGTTCTCCGATGTCGACCAGATGCGCGACCTGCTGATCACGGCACGCACTGCCGGCGGTGGCAACAGCGCGGCGCAGGAGGCGGCGGCCGCGGCCGCGCGCGTGGCCGCCCTGACCGGTTCGGCCGAGGCGCTTGCGGCGTCGGCGAGCGCACAGAGCGCGGCGTCGGGCTCCGGCAGCGGACCGGGTGGCGGCCAGGCGATCCGCCTGCGCGACATCGCAAGCGTCGTCCAGGGTTTCAAGGAACGCGAGGCCATCATCCGCCTCGACGGCCGCGAGGCGGTCGAGCTGGCCATCTACAAGGAAGGCGACGCCAACACTGTCACCGTGGCCGACGCCGTCAAGGAGACGATCGAGCGGATCCGCAGCCAGATCCCGGCCGACGCGGAACTGCGCACGGTGGACGACCAGTCGGTGTTCATCCAAAGCGCGATCAGCGGCGTGCAGTTCGATGCCGTTTTCGGCGGCATGCTGGCCATCCTGATCATCTTCTTCTTCCTGCGCGACGGCTGGAGCACGTTCGTCATTTCGCTGTCGCTGCCGATTTCGCTGATCGCGACGTTCTTCTTCATGGACCAGTTCTCGCTGAGCCTGAACGTGATGTCGCTCGGCGGCCTGGCGCTGGCCACCGGCCTGGTGGTCGACGACTCGATCGTGGTTCTCGAGAGCATCGCCAAGGCGCGTGAACGCGGCCTCGGCGTTCTGGAAGCCGCGCTCACGGGCACCAAGGAAGTGAGCATGGCGGTGGTGGCGTCCACGCTGACCATCGTCGCCGTGTTCCTGCCGCTGGTGTTTGTCGAGGGTGTGGCCGGCCAGCTTTTCAAGGACCAGGCGCTGACCATCTCGATCGCGATCATGATGTCGCTGGTGGTCGCCATGACCCTGATTCCGATGCTGTCCTCGCTGAAGGCGAAGGCGCCGATGGCGTTCCCGGCCGAGCCGCCGCATCCGGACTGGCGTCCGGAGTCGCGTGTGCTCAAGCCGCTGGCGGCGGTGCGGCGCGGCACGGAGAAGGCGACCGGCGGCGTGCTGGTGGGCCTGTCCTACGCCATGGTGTCGATCTTCCGCTTCCTGCGCCGCTATGTCGGCGGCGCGATGGTGTGGATCGCCGTTCGCGTGATGAAACCTTACGATTGGGCGGCGACGGTCTACCACCGCACCCTGCCCAAGGCGCTGGACCGCCCGGGTATGGTGCTGGGTGCGGCGGCGCTGGCCTTCGCCGCATCGCTGGCCCTGGTGCCGACGCTGGGCCTGGACCTGATTCCCCAGCTGGCGCAGGACCGCTTCGAGATGACGGTGAAGCTCCCGCCCGGCACGCAGCTGCGCGACACCGATTCGGTGGTCCGGGCCGTGCAGGAACAGCATGCCGGGGCCCCTGGAGTGAACGCCCTGTATGCGGTCAGCGGCAGCGGTACCCGCCTTGACGCCAATCCGACCGAGTCGGGCGAGAACATCGGCAAGATCACCGTGGTGATGGTGCCCGAAGGCGCCGCCGCGACCGAGGCGGCCCAGACGGCCAGCCTGCGCCAGACGATGGAGCAGCGTTTCCCCGGCGCCGAGATCAAGTTCGGACGACCGGAGATCTTCAGCTTCTCCACGCCGCTGGAAATCGAACTGCAGGGCGCCGACCTGGGCGACCTGGAGGCCGCCGGCGCCAAGCTGGTGTCGTTGATGGAGACCTCGGGCCGGTTCGTCGACATCAAGTCCACGGTCGAGGAAGGCTTCCCGGAGATCCAGATCCGCTTCGACCAGGAGCGCGCCGCGGCCCTGGGCCTGACCACGCGCCAGATCGCCGACCAGGTCGTGCGCAAGGTGCGCGGCGAGGTGGCGACCCGCTACAGTTTCCGCGATCGCAAGATCGACGTGCTGGTGCGCTCGCAGGAGTCCGACCGGGCCTCGATCGAGGACATCAAGCGCCTGATCGTCAATCCCGAGAGCGCCGCGCCCGTGACCTTGGCGGCGGTGGCCGACGTGGTCGCGACCACCGGCCCCAGCGAGATCCACCACGCCAACCAGACCCGCGTCGCCGTGGTGTCCGCCGACCTGGCGCAGGGCGACCTGGGCAGCGCGGTGGCCGAGATCCAGGCGCTTGTGGCGGAGAATCCGCTCGGCCCGGGCGTCAGCATGCACGTCGGCGGCCAGGGCGAGGAGCTGCGCGCGTCGGTGATGTCCCTGCTGTTCGCGTTCGGACTGGCCATCTTCCTGGTGTACCTGGTGATGGCCTCGCAGTTCGAGTCGCTGCTGCACCCGTTCGTCATCTTGTTCACGATTCCGCTGGCGGTGGTCGGTGCCGTGCTGGCCCTGGTGCTGTCGGGCTCGAGCCTGTCGGTCGTCGTGTTCATCGGCCTGATCCTGCTGGTGGGTATCGTGGTCAAGAACGCGATCATCCTGATCGACAAGGTGAATCAACTGCGTGAGCAGGGCGTCGGCAAGCGCGAGGCGATCATCCGCGGCGCCGAATCGCGCCTGCGGCCCATCGTCATGACCACGCTGACGGCGCTGCTGGGCTTCCTGCCGCTGGCACTCGCCACCGGCGCCGGCGCCGAGGTCCGTTCGCCGATGGCGATCACGGTTATCGGCGGCCTGGCGGTCTCGACGCTGCTGACGCTGCTGGTGATCCCGGTCGTCTACAACCTGATGGACCGCCGCAGCGACGAAAGCTACGTGGCGCGTACCCGGCCGCTGGACCTCGGGCAGGGCGAGGCGGAGGGTTCGCACGCATGAGCATCGTCGAACTCAGCCTGCGCCGGCCGGTGTCGGTGATCATGTTCTTCGTGTCCATGATCGTCATCGGCCTGATCGCTTCGTTCCGGCTGCCCCTCGAGCAGTTTCCGGCCTTGAACTTCCCCGGCATCTACGTCGACCTGCCGTACCCGGGGTCGACGCCGCAGGAGGTCGAACGCAGCATCGTCCGGCCGGTGGAAGAGGCCCTGTCCACCCTGGAAGGCATCAAGCGCCTCGAGGCCAACGCCCGCGCCGACGGCGGCGGCGTGTTCATCGAGTTCTCCGACTGGGGCCGCGATGTCGAAGTGCTGGCGTCCGAGGCGCGGGAGCGTATCGATGCAGTCCGCAGCGACCTGCCGGATGATTTCCAGCGCTACCAGGTCCTGAAGTTCTCGACGGCCGACGAGCCGATGCTGCGGGTCCGCCTCGGCGGCAACCGCGACCTGACCGGCGCCTACGACCTGATCGAATCGAAGCTGGCGCGCCGGCTCGAACGCGTCCCCGGCGTCGCCCGGGTTGACATCTCCGGCGCACCGCCCAGCGAAATCGAAATCGCGATCGATCCGGACCGGCTATCGGCGCATGGCCTGAGCCTCAACGAACTGGCGAGCCGCCTGCAGGCGGTCAACTTCTCGGTGTCGGCCGGCATGGTCGACGATGGCGACCGTCGCCTGCGCGTGCAGCCGATCGGCGAGCTGCGGGACCTGCGCGAACTGCGCGAACTCGTGGTCGGCGCCAACGGCCTGCGGCTCGAGCAGATCGCCGACGTGCGGCTGAAGGCGGCACGTGTGGACTTCGGCCGAAGGCTCGAAGGCCAGCCCGCCGTCGGCCTGGATATTTTCCGCGAGCGCAACGCCAACCTGGTCGAGGCCGCCAAGTCGACCATGGAGGAGATCTACCGGATCGTCGAAGAGCCCGATTTCGATGGCATCGAGATCATCCTGATCAGCGACCAGGGAAAGAACGTCACCAACTCGCTCTGGGAACTGACCGAGGCCGGCATCATCGGCCTGGTGCTGTCGGTGGCGGTGCTGTTCTTCTTCCTGCGGCATTGGCCGTCGACGCTGATGGTCAGCCTGGCGATTCCGATCTGCTTCGTGATGACCCTTGGCTTCATGCACTTCCTGGGCGTCACCCTGAACGTGCTGACCATGATGGGGCTGCTGCTGGCGGTCGGCATGCTGGTGGACAATGCGGTGGTGGTAGTGGAAAGCATCTACCAGGAGCGCGAACGCAACCCCGGCAACCCGGCGGCGGCCTCCATCTTCGGCACCAAGAACGTCGCCATCGCCCTGTCGGCCGGCACGCTCTGCCATTGCATCGTGTTCGTGCCCAATATCTTCGGCGAGACCAACCAGATCTCGATCTTCATGCTGCAGATCGCGGTCACCATCACGGTGTCGCTGCTGGCTTCCTGGCTGGTGGCGATCAGCCTGATTCCGATGCTTTCAGCCCGGATGAAGACGCCGCCTGCCGCCACGGCCCGCAGTGGCGTCATTGCCCGGATGCAGGATCGTTACGCGACCTTCCTGGCCTGGACCCTGCGCCATCGCGGCGCCAGCGTGCTGGGCATCATCCTGATCTCGGCGGTCAGCCTGCTGCCCATCGGCTGGACCCAGAAGGACATGTTCTATCAGGAACCGACCCGCGAGTTGGAGATGTACTACCAGTGGAACGGCGCCTATTCGCTCGAGCAGGTCTCGGACGAGGTGCTGAGGGTCGAGCAGTGGCTGGATGCGAACCGCGAACGGCTGCAGATCCAGCAGATCTATTCCTGGTTCAGCGAACAGGGCTGGGCAGGCACCCGGATCACCCTGATCAGTGAGGGAAGCAAGCTGAAGGATCCTTCCGAAGTGCAGGAAGAGATCCGCAAGGGCATGCCGCGTTCCGCACGCGCCACCGTCGGCTTCCGCGGAGGCGGTCAACAGCAGGGTGGTGGCGAGGACCAGATCCAGGTGTCGCTTGTCGGCGATTCTTCGGAACAGCTCAAGGTGCTGGCCGAAAGCCTGATTCCACAGCTGGCAAGGCAGAAGGCGCTGCGCGACGTGCGCGTGGACACCGGCGACGTCAACTCAGAACTGGCGATCAGCGTCGACCGCGAGCGCGCGCTCGGCTTCGGCTTCAGCGCCGACGAGGTCGCCCGTTACGTCGGCATCGCCCTGCGCGGCACGCCGCTGCGTGAGTTCCGCCGCGGCGAGACCGAAGTGCCGGTGTGGGTCCGCTTCGACGGTTCCGAGGATTTCGGCATCGAGGACCTGTCGGCGCTGAGCCTGCGCACCCCCTCGGGCGAGAACATCCCGCTGCTGTCCGTGGTCCGTGTCAACGTCCAGTCGGCGGCAACGCAGGTGTACCGCCAGAACCGGCAGACGATGCTCAACATCCAGGCCAATCTGGCCGATGGCACGACGCTGCCGGATGCCCGCAAGGCGATGGAGGAGGTCCTTGCCGCCGCCACGCTGCCGCCGGGCTATCGCTACGCCTTCGACGGCGCCTTCCGCCAGAACGACGAGGCCGGGGCGCAGATGATGATCAACCTGGTGCTGGCGCTGGTGATGATCTACGTGGTGATGGCGGCGGTGTTCGAATCGCTGCTGTTCCCGGCGGCGATCATGAGCAGCATCGTGTTCTCGATCTTCGGCGTGTTCTGGCTGTTCTGGATGACCGGGACGGTGTTCACGATCATGGCCTTCATCGGCATCCTGGTGCTGATGGGCGTGGTGGTGAACAACGGTATCGTGATGGTCGAGCACATCAACATCCTGCGCCGGTCGGGAATGGACCGGACGGCGGCCCTGGTGCAGGGCAGCCGCGACCGCCTGCGTCCGATCCTGATGACGATGGGCACGGCGATCCTGGGCATGGTGCCGATCGCGCTCAGCAGCACCCAGATGGCCGGCGACGGCCCGCCGTACTACCCGATGGCGCGCGCCATCGCCGGTGGCCTGGCGTTCTCGACCCTGGTCAGCCTGCTTTTCCTGCCGACGATCTACGCGATCCTGGACGACATGAGCGCTTTCGTCTCGTCGAAGTTCGGCCGGGCCCGCGAGCTTGCGCCGCTGGCGCCCTCTGCCGACGCAGCGGCGCAGGCCGAATGAGTCCCGGCCGGGCCCCGGTCTTGCGCCGGGGCCGGCCCTCACCGGACACGATCAGAGCTGGCTGATGAGCTTGGCGCCGGCGATCCAGACGCCGGCCGCGGTGCCCAGGCTGGTCAGGAAGAAGTTCACCAGCACCCTTGCCACCCGGTTCCGCCACCAGCCCTTCCAGTGGCCGGTGTCGTCGCGCAGGCGCAGGAAGTCGGCATAGGTCGGCTTGCGGATCCAGGCCTCCACGGCCGCGCTGACGGTGCCCGAGGCCAGGGCAGGGTGCAGCGGCGTCAGCGGCGACGACACGAAGGCTGCCAGGATGCTCAGCGGATGGCCGCCCGCGACCAGGCAGCCGATCGCGCCGCCGACCGCGGTGATCAGCGCCCAGTGCATCAGCATCTGGCCGCCGACTTCGAAGCCGCCCTGCCACACGCCCCAGGCGAAACCGCCGAGCAGGAAGGCCACCAGGAACAGCGTGAACCAGGGGACCTGGCTGCTCGCCGGCAGGCTGTCGAGCTCGGCCAGCTGCGGTGCCGGCGGCGAGGTGTCTTCGCGCAGGTGTTCGGCCAGGCCCTTGAGGTGTCCGGCGCCGACCACGGCCAGCACTTCGCGGCCGCCTTCGGCGCCGACCTGGCGCAGTCGCGCGGCCATGTAGCGGTCGCGCTCGGCGATCACCGCCTGGTACAGCGGCGGGCTGCCCGCGGCGAATTCGCCGAAGCTCGATTCCAGGAAATCGCCCTGCTTGAGCTTCTCGATCTCGTCGCTCTCGACCTTCTCGTCGGCGAACAGGCTGGCGGCCAGGCCCGCGATCAGCTGGGTGCGGCCCCAAAAGCCCAGGCCGCGGAAGGCGCGCTTGAGCGTGATGCCGACGTCGCGGTCGATCAGCGACAGACGCAGGCCACCTTCGTTCGCGCCCACGGCGGCGGCCCGGAGCTCGGCGCCGGGTTCGACGCCCAGCTGTTCGGCGAGGCGGCGCTGGTAGGCGGCCAGCGCGAGGTTGGCGGCGACCAGGCCGGTCTTGCCTTCGCGCAGGATCTGGAACAAGTCGAGCTTCGACAGCGCGTCCGGGTCGGTCATGGCCCGGTGGCGCTGGGCGTCGAGTTCGACCGCAATGGTGTCGTAGCGGCCCGTGGCCACCGCGGCCTCGACGGCTTCGACGCTGGCGCGCGAGACATGTGCGGTGCCGAGCAGGGTGTAGCGCACGCCGTCGCGTTCGACGATCAGGTGCGGCTGGTCGTGCAGGCCGTCGTAGCCGGCCTCGTGGGAGGTGTTCAATCGCGGTACCGCCGCAGCAGGTCCTGGTAGGCGTCGATGCGGCGATCGCGCAGGAAGGGCCAGATGCGGCGCACCTGTTCGCTGCGGGCCAGGTCGACGTCCACGACGAGGACTTCGGGTTGATCGGTGTTGGCTTCGGCCAGGAACTCGCCCTGAGGGCCGAGCACGTGGCTGCTGCCCCAGAAGCGGATGCCCGACGCGCCCAGCGGTGAGGGCTCGTGGCCGACGCGGTTGCAGCTGAGCACCGGCAGGCCGTTGGCGACCGCGTGGCCGCGGTGGCTCAGGATCCAGGCGCCGCGCTGGCGGTCCTTTTCGTCCTGGGCGTCGTCCGGGTCCCAGCCGATCGCGGTCGGGTAGAGCAGCAGTTCGGCGCCGGCCAGCGCCATCAGGCGTGCGCCCTCGGGATACCACTGGTCCCAGCAGATCAGCACGCCGAGGCGGCCGACGCTGGTGTTGATCGGCTCGAAGCCCAGGTCGCCCGGCGTGAAGTAGAACTTTTCGTAGAAACCGGGGTCGTCCGGGATGTGCATCTTGCGATACCGGCCGGCGATGGTGCCGTCGGTTTCGAAGACCACCGCGGTGTTGTGGTACAGCCCGGCCGCGCGGCGCTCGAACAGCGACGACACCAGCACCACGCCGTGTTTTTTCGCCAGCGCGCCCAGGCGCTGGGTGCTGGGGCCGGGGATGGCCTCGGCCCGGTCGAACTCGGCGGTGCTTTCGTGCTGGCAGAAGTAGGCGCCGTTGTGCAGTTCCTGCAGCAGCACGAGTTTCGCGCCGCGGGCGGCGGCCTCGGCGACGCGGGCCTCGATGTTGGCGAGGTTGGCTTCGACGCTGCCGTGGTCGCGGTCCTGGACCAGGGCGACGGTGAGGGTGCGCTTGTTCATGCCAGCAGGCCTTCGGGTAGTTGCATGGTGACGCAGTGCAGGCTGCCGTTCTGCCAGATCAGCGGGCGGCAGTCGATCTGGACGATCTCGCGGCCCGGGAAGGCCTGCGCGAGCACGGCGGCGGCCGCACCATCGGCGACGTCACCGTAGGCCGGCATCAGCACGGCGCCGTTGACGATCAGGAAGTTGGCGTAGGACGCCGCCAGGCGCCTGCCTTCGTCCAGGATCGGGCGGGCCCAGGGCAGCGGGAACAGCCGGTAGGGCTGGCCGTTGGCCTGGCGCAGCGCGGCGATTTCGGCGGCCATGGCCTGCAGTTCGGCGTAGTGGCCGTCGGCCGGGTCGTCGCAGGCCTGGAAGACGATGGCATCGGGCGCGGCGAAACGGGCCAGCGTGTCGATGTGGGCGTCGGTGTCGTCGCCCTCGAGGTAGCCGTGGTCGAGCCAGAGCGTGCGCGACTGCACCAGCGATTTTTCCAGCGTCGCGGTGATCTCTTCGCGCGACTTGTCCGGGTGCCGTTCGTGCAGGCAGGTCCAGGTGCTGAGCAGGGTGCCGGCGCCGTCGGTTTCGATGCCGCCGCCCTCGAGCGCGAAGTCGATGCGCTGGTGCGCGCAGGGCTTCAGCAGGCCGGAAGCGTGCAGCTTGCCGACGATCTGGTCGTCCAGCCCGGCTTCGAACTTGCCGCCCCAGGCGGTGAAGTGGAAGTCGAGCAGGCGGAAACCGCCGCCCTCGCGCAGGGTGATCGGGCCGGAATCGCGCAGCCAGGTATCGTCGTAGTCGACCTCGAAAAAACGCACCCGGCCCAGGTCCACGCCGACGGCTTTCAGCAGGCCGGCGGCTCGCTCGCGCAGGCCGGCGTCGGCGACGCAGACCAGCGCGGGCTGGAACCGGGTGATCGCCGCCACCAGGGCGACATAGGTCCGCTCGACACCGGCGAGGCGCTCGGCCCAGTCGGTGCCTTCATGCGGCCAAGCGAGCAGGACGGCGGATTGGGGCTCCCATTCCGCCGGGAAGCGCTGGTTGTTCGGCATCGCTTACTGGACGGGCTTGGGGCCGATCTCTTCCGGGCTGGCCTTGTTGGCCACGGCGTCGATGACGTGGCTGTGCTCGAAATAGACCGAGAAGTTCGGGTACACCCAGCGGGTGATCGGCGGGTTGTGCTTGGTGTCGTTCGGACCGGCGACCGGCGCGTGTTTGTGCTGCGGGGCGCCGAACGTGGCTTCGACCTGGCGCATGGACTGGCCGCGGGCCGGCAGGGCCTGGCCCTGTTCGGACTGGACGCGCTCGACCAGCAGGGTGTCGGCCTGGGCGGGCGCCTGCAGCAGCAGGCCGGCGGTCAGGGCGAGGGAAAGGGTCAGGGCCTTCATGGTCCACCTCCACAGGTCGTCGGGATGACGGGTAGGCCGGGGATCATCGCAAAACGCGCCGGGATGCGCCATGCCGTCCCGATTCCGGCAAGTCCGGGCCCGGAAACGGAAAACGCCGGCCAAGGCCGGCGTTTTCACCACCACGCGGACGGCCTGCGCTCAGCGCTGGCGGGCCTTGAAACGCGGGTTGGACTTGCAGATCACGAAGACCTTGCCACGACGGCGCACGACCTTGCAGTCGCGATGGCGGGTCTTCGCCGACTTCAGGGACGAGAGCACTTTCATGGCAGTTCCTTAAAGGGGTTGGGGCGATAAAGAGGCGGGAGTATAGACGAGTCCAAAACGGCTTGCAATACAAGCGTTTGGGTTCCGGCCGGGACGCGGGGCCCAGGGGCGGGGGCCGCCTCAGCGCAGGTAGGCCTGGGTCAGGGTGTTCAGGTGCACCCGTTCGGCGTCGCGCAGCAGGGGTGAGAGCAGCATCATCACCTGGACGATGCCCAGCCGGATCGCCTCGTTTTCGTCCTTGTCGCCGCGCACGCTGGCGTAATTCATCCAGAACGTGGCCACGACCAGGATGTTGGTGGCGGTGGCGTCGACCTCGGCGGCCGAGGCCCGCATCACCCCGGCCTGGACCAGGCCGCGCATGCCGCTGGAGGCGCCGTCGGCGGCCCGCTTCAGGATCCGGGCGAAACGCAGGCGCAGGCGCCGGTTGCGGCTGAGGATGTCCACCAGGTCCCGGTACAGGAACCGGTATTCCCAGATGCATTCGAACACCAGGTGCAGCTGTAGCCAGATGTCCTCCAGGTCCCGCAGCCGGCCCTCGGGCGACACCAGGGCCGTGTCCATGCGCTCTTCATAGCGCTGGAACAGCTGCTCGATGATGTCGTCCTTGTTGCGGAAGTGGTAGTACAGGTTGCCCGGGCTGATCTCCAGCTCGTCCGCGATGTGGTTGGTCGTGACATTGGGCTCGCCCTGTTCGTTGAACATGGCGAGCGAGGCATCGAGGATGCGCTGGCGGGTCTGCCTGGCCATCGGGGAGGCGGCGTCAGCCGCGCAGTTTCTTCACGAGGTCCACGTACTTCTTCATGGCGTCCTCGGGCTTGGTGCCGGCCAGCTTCTCCCAGGCCTCGTACTTGGCGGTGCCGACGAAGTCGAAGAAGCCCGGCTTGGGGCCGCTGACGTCGCCCTCGGAGCCCTGCTTGTACAGGGCATAGAGGCGCAGCATGGTGTCGTTGTCGGGCCGGTCGGCCAGGTTCATCACGTCCTGGGCGGCTTTCTGGAACTGGTCTTTCAGGTCGGCCATCTTCTTGGATCCCCGGGTTGAAGCGAGGGTGATATCACGCCCCCCGGGGACGGTCAACGCGGGGTTTGTCAGGGCGATTGCGGTCTGGCAAGTTAGCCGCAAGCGGGCGGCCATCGCGGCCGTTCAAGGGTACAGGGCAGGGGAGAGGTCATGAGCTATTTCGTCACCGGCGCCACCGGCTTCATCGGGCGTTATCTGGTCAGCAACCTGCTCAAGCGCAAGGGCGCGGTGCACGTGCTGGTCCGCAAGGGCTCCGAGAAGAAGCTCGACGCCATCGCCGCCCGGATGGGCTGGGACCGCAAGCGCATCGTCCCGGTCGCCGGCGACCTGTCCAAGCCCAAGCTCGGCCTGAGTCCGGCGCAGATCAAGGCGCTGTCGGGCAAGGTCCAGCACTTCTTCCACCTGGCGGCCATCTACGACATGTCGGCCGACGCCGCCTCGCAGCAGGTCGCCAACATCGACGGGACCCGGCACGCGATCGAGCTGGCGGCGGCCCTCAAGGCCGGCTGCTTCCACCACACCAGCTCCATCGCCGCCGCCGGGCTCTACCCGGGCGTGTTCCGCGAGGACATGTTCGAGGAAGCCGAGGGCCTGAAGGACCCCTACCTGCGCACCAAGCACGAGTCCGAGGGCATCGTGCGCAAGGAGTGCAAGGTCCCGTTCCGCATCTACCGCCCGTCCATGGTCATCGGCCATTCCAAGACCGGCGAGATGGACAAGATCGACGGACCTTATTACCTCTTCACGCTGATCAAGAAGATGCGCGAGACCCTGCCGCAGTGGGTGCCCACCCTGGGCATCGAGGGCGGCCGGCTGAACGTGGTGCCGGTGGACTTCGTGGCCGACGCGATGGACCACATCGCCCACAAGAAGGGCCTGGACGGGCAGTGTTTCCACCTGGTGGACCCGGAGCCGATGCGCTTCGGCGAGCTGATGAACACCTTCTGCCGCGCCGCCCACGCGCCCGAGATGACCATGCGCCTGGACGCCCGCATGCTGGCCGTGGTGCCGGGCGCGGTGCGCAGCGCGGTCAGCAACCTGCCGCCGGTCAAGCGTTTCACCAACATGGTGCTGCGCGACCTGAAGATCCCGCCGGCGACGCTGGCCTTCATCACCTATCCGACCCGCTTCGACACCCGCGGGGTCGAGCGTGCGCTCAAGGGCAGCAAGATCGCCGTGCCGGAGCTGGAAAGCTACGCCTGGCGCATCTGGGACTACTGGGAGCGCCAGCTCGACCCGGACCTGTTCGTCGACCGTTCGCTGCGCGGCAAGGTCGAGAACAAGGTGGTCGTCATCACCGGCGGCTCCTCGGGCATCGGCAAGGCCTCGGCGATCAAGGTCGCCGAAGCCGGGGCCAAGGTCATCATCGTCGCCCGTGGCGAGAAGGAGCTGCACGAGACCCGCGACGAAATCCTCGCCGCCGGCGGCAAGTGCTGGGCCTATACCTGCGACCTGACCGACATGGCCAGCTGCGACGGCCTGGTCAAGACCGTGCTGGCCGAACACAAGGCGGTGGACATCCTGGTCAACAACGCCGGCCGCTCGATCCGCCGCTCGGTGGAGGCCAGCTACGACCGCTTCCACGACTACGAGCGCACCATGCAGCTGAACTACTTCGGCTGCCTGCGACTGATCATGGGCTTCCTGCCGGCCATGACCCAGCGCCGCCGCGGCCACATCATCAACATCAGCTCGATCGGCGTGCTGGCGAGTTCGCCGCGATTCTCCGCCTATGTGGCGTCCAAGGCCGCGCTGGATGCCTTCAGCCGCTGCGCCCAGGCCGAGTTCAGCGGCAAGAACATCGCTTTCACCACGATCAACATGCCGCTGGTGAAAACGCCGATGATCGCGCCGACCAAGATGTACGACTCGGTGCCGACGCTGACGCCGGAAGAGGCCGCCGACCTCGTGGTCAAGGCGATCATCGAGCGGCCCAGCCGCGTCGCCACCCGCATGGGCATCTTCGCCGCCACGCTCAACGCGCTGGTGCCCAAGGCCTATGAGGTGATCATGAACACCGCCTTCGAGATGTTCCCGGACTCGGCCGCCGCCAAGGGCGACCGCAAGGCGCTCAAGGACGAGACCCCGACCAACGAGCAGGTCGCCTTCGCGGCGCTGATGCGCGGCGTGCACTGGTAAGCCGGCGGGGCGAAACGAGAAGGGCCGGCGATTCGCCGGCCCTTCCTTTTTTGCGCGGCCGACCCTCCGGTCAGCTCACTGGCATTGCCGCCAGCGCACCGGCACGTTCTCGCCGGCCGGCGGCTCGAGCTGCAGCCGCGAATAACGCAGCTCCTCGTATTCGGTCAGGATCGCGCAGGCGTCGTTGACGATGCCCTTGTCGATGCCGTCGCCGCTGACCATGCTGATGACCAGGGTCGATTGCGTGGACCAGATGGCGTTGTTGGCGGTCTCCAGGTCGGCCACCCGCGAGGCGGCGACCAGACGGCGCTGGGTGCGCTCCTGGTCGGTAAGCTTGGCGACTTCGGCCAGCTCCTCCAGCGCAGCGTTGGCGGCGCGCGAGGCTTCGTCCTGGAACTGCGGCGAGGCCGGGGCCGCCGGGGCGGGGGCTTCGACCGGTGGCGCGGGTGCGGTCGCGGTCGCCGGAGCTTCCGCGCCGGCTGCCGGCACGGACGCCGTCGGTGCGGCGGGGGTCGGCGCGGCAGGCGCCGCCACGACGGGCGGCTCCGGCGCTCCGGCCGGCTGCAGGGCGCTGCCCAGGCCGAACACGACCAGGCCCAAGGCCAGGCTGAGGATGCCGCCGATACGCTGGCCGTGGCTGATCTGGCGCGCCGCGTGCGCCCGGATGTCCTCGATCAGCGCGGCAGGTGCGAACGGCTCGACCTGGGGCCAGAGACTGCGGCCGTCGATCAGGTCCACGTCATAGCGGCGGGCCAGGTCGCGCGCGAAGCCTTCCGCGCTGCCCAATGTCACCAGGACGCCGCTGGTGGCGCCCTGCAGCTGGACTGCGTTGGCGAAGTCGCGCACGTTGGCTTCGCCCAGGCGGTAGGCGGTGCCGTGCTTGTAGCTGAGCAGGCAGCGTTCGTCGCCCTTGACCAGCAGGAACTCGGTGCCGCCGTCGCCGGGCTGCCGGCTCGAGGGGGCTTCCACATAGCCCTTCTCGCCCATGGCCTGGAGCACCAGCCCGGCGCACTCGCGCCACTTCATGCCTGCGAGCGCGGCGATGCCGGCGCTGGTTTCGGCCTTGCGGCGCCGGTGCACGCCGAACCACCAATGGCTCAGAAGGAACGCGCCGAGGGCGGCCACGACCGCGGCCACCAGGGGACTCAGACCGAACATCAAGCAACTCCGACAGGACAGGCGACTGGCTCAGGATAACGCGGAATGGGGTGGGCCCAGGTCCCAAAAAGCGAAGGCCCGGCGTTAGCCGGGCCTTGCCTGGAGAAGATGTCCGCCAGCCGGAAGCCGCAAGGGGAGGGAGCGAACGGACTTCTGTTACTGGCTGGCGGACATGAACCGTGGATCAGTTGTTCGGAGCGACCGGCTTCGGCGCCTTGGGCAGCGCCGGCTTGCGCACGGCCTTGGCCTTCTTGGCGGCGGGCTTGCGGGCCGGGGCCGGCTTGCGCGAGGCCGGCGCCTTGGCGGCCTTCCTGCGGGACGGCGCCGAGCCCGAGAGCTTGCGCAGTTCGCCGTTGAGTTCGTTGACGCGGCTGGTCAGGTCGGCCAGGTCCTCGCGGCTGGGCACGCCCAGACGGTTGAGGGCGCGCTGCACGCGGGTCTCGAACACGGTCTCGAGGCGGTCCCAGGTGTCGACGGCGCGCTCGCGCACCACGCCCACGCGGTCCTCGACGGCGTCGCGCACGGCGTCGACCTTGCCGGTGGCGATCTTGCGGGTGGTCTGCTCGATGTTCATGCCTTCCTTGACCAGGGCTTCGAACAGCTTCGAGCCTTCGCCCTGGGCGCGGGTGAAGGCGCCGACGCCGGCCATCCAGATCTGCTGGGCGGAATCGACGATCGAACGCGACATCTGCTCGGCCTTGGCCTGCAGGTCGGCATTCGGCTTGCCGGCCGACGACTTGGCGCGGACGCTCTTCTTGAGTTTGGCCATTGGAACGTAACTCCGGTTCAAGGATGGTTGGGCAAGGGCCCGAGTGGCGCCAATCTGCGGCGGTTGTCTAGAGCATTCACACCAACCCCGATGCGGGTTGGCGGGTTCAGCGGCGACGCGCGGCGGCGCGGCGGCGGCGGTTCGGGTGGCGGTCGCGAACGAGTGCGTCGACATCGTCCAGCGCGCGCCGCAGTCGGGCCGTGGTCTCGGTGGCGCGCGGCGGAATGCCCAGGCCGTCCATGATCGAAGCCGACGGGTCGTCGAGGACTTCGTCGCGCAGGCGCAGGCCGTGTTTGGCCAGCACCGGCGCCAGTTCGGCGCGACGCTTGCGCAGGTCGCCCAGGGTCGAGCGGAAGGCGTGCTCGCAGACGCGCTGGCGCGACGAATAGCTGAAGACGTTGGTGAAGAACATCTCGCCGTCGTCCTCGTTCGGCTCGAACACCACCTGGTCGGTGTCCGGGTACTGCTGCGCGTACTTCTCCAGCCCGACCTGCATGCGCGACTGCAGCAGGGTGCGGAAGGTCTGCGACAGCACCACCGGCAGGCCGCCCTCGGACAGCTTGTCCATGCCTTCGGGCGGCTGGCCGCCGCGGCTGGCGTTGAAGGGCACGAAGGGGTTGATGCCCAGCATCAGGTCGATGCCGTGGTCGAGGATGACCGAGGCGTGCATGGTCCGGCGCAGGGCGCCGTCGACGAAGTGGTGGCCGCGGATGTCCACCGGCGGGTACAGGCCCGGCAGGGCCGAGCTGGCCTGCACCGCGCGCGAGATCGGCACGTCGTCCCAGTCCTTGCTCCCGAAGCGGACCGGCTGGCCGCTGTCGAGGTCCACGGCGACCACGTAGAGCTTGGAGGCAAGCTCACGGAAATCGTTGCTGCGACCGCGGATGGTGAAGACCTGGCGGAGGAAATGCTCGATGCCGCGGTTGTCGAACAGCCCGGTCGGGATGGCGCCGCCGAAGCGGCTGATCAGCTCGCTCAGGTGCGAGCCGGTCGGATCGGTCAGCACGCCCTTCCACCAGTCGAAGGCGAGGCGGGGCAGGGCCGAGGCGCGGCGGAAGTACTCGAGGAAGGCCGGGCGCAGGAAGATCTCCGGACGGAACTTCACCTGGTCGCTGTCGCCGGTGATGAAGATGCGGCACATCTCGGCGGTGTCGAGCCGGTTGGCCAGGCCGGCCGCCAGGAAGGCGCCCGAGCTGACGCCGACGTAGACCTCGAGCCGGGTCAGGTCCAGGCCCTCGATCGCCACATCCAGGGCGCGCAGGGCGCCGAGCTCGTACATGCCGCCGATCGGGCCGCCGCCGGCGATGGCCAGGCCGATCCGGCCCTGGCTGGCTTCCCGGCGCTTCCGGGCGGGCTGCAGAACTAGCATATTGTCGGGGACACTCCATCGAAGGCGCGGCGATTGTAGCCCGCCCACCCGTCCGGACAAGCGTGAAGCCGCGTATTCCCCAAACCCGTCACTGCCGTTGCCGGAGCGCCCGGTGAGCCACGCCTTCCAGCGCCACCGGCTGGCGCAGCGGCTGGCCTGGCAGCAGGCCCTGCACGATCCTGAACGTGAACCGCGCAACCGGCTGGCGACCCTGCCGATGCTGCGCGCCTGGCAGACCCGCCGCCTGGCCGACAGCTTCCGGGACTTCCTGGCCGATCCGCGCATGCGCCCGGCCGCGGAGTTCTTCCTGACCGACCTGTACGGCGAGCGCGACTTCTCGGCCCGCGACCGCGATGTCGCGCGGATCATGCCGCTGATGTCGCGGCTGCTGCCCGACAGCCTGCTGGTGGCCGCGACGGATGCGATCGAGCTGGCCGTGCTCAGCCACGCCTTCGATCTGCGCATGGCCGCGGCGCTGGCGGAGCGCCGCAGCCCCGCCGCGGCGATCACCGTCGAACACTATGGCCAAGCCTACCGGGCGGTCGGCTGCCCGCGGCTGCGGCGGCACCAGATCGAGCTGATCCTGGGCGTGGGCTGGACGCTGGACGCGGCGGTACGCAAGCACGGTGTCTTCAAACTGCTGCGCAGCTCGCGGCTGCCGGCGCGTCTGGCCGGGCTGTCGGAGCTGCAGGGCTTCCTGGAGCGCGGCTTTGCGGCCTTCGAGGCGCTGGGCGGCGCCGGCGACTTCCTGGAAGCGATCGGCCGGCGCGAGCGCGAAGTCTCGCGGCGGCTGTTCGCCGGTGAGCCCGATCCCTTCGGGGCCGGGCCTAGCCGAACTCCTGGTCGAGGAAGCGGTGGATCTCGCGCTCGATCGGGCCCTTGATCGCCATCAGCAGGAAACCCAGGGTCGCGGTGACGTGGATCTCCTTGCCGCTGACGGCGATGTGGCCGTCGACGCCGCCGCGGGAGAACTCCATCGTGTTGCCGTTCCAGCCGTATTCGACGTCGAACTTCTCGGCGATGTGCTCGGCCACGCGCTCGACGGCGGCGCGGGCTTCCTTGAGCGGCCGCGTGTGCTTGCGGCGAATATCGATGTTGGACATGGCGCCCTCCTCGGCGGCCTATTCTGCGTTGCTTTGCCGTATCCACCAAGGGTGCGCCGGTGACCGGCCATGTTAGATTCGCCGCCGGAGGTTCCTGGATGCAGCTGACGTTTCCCAACGGCGAACACGCCAATGTGGCCCTGCAGGGCGAGGTCACCGTGGGCAGCCGCGGCGGCAACCGGGTGTGCCTGGCTGGCAGCGGCCTGGCGCCGCACCACGCCAGTTTCCTGCAGGATCGCCGCGGCCTGTGGCTGCGGGTGCCCGCCGACGCCCATGGCGTGCACTTGAATGCGCGGCCGGTGCGCCGCCTGGCGCAGTTGCGGCCGGGCGATCTGGTTTGCCTGGACAAGCTGCGGCTGGTGGTGCGGGCCGACGAGGAGCCGGCAATCGACCGCCGCATCCCGACCGGCCAGCCGGCCGCCATGAACGAGGCGCAGCGGGTTTCCGCGGCCCGGGTCGTGCTGCGTGGGCTGTCGGGCCAGCATTTCGGCCGCACCTATACGCTGACCGAACCGCGGCTGCTCGGTCGGGCCGGCTCGGCCGACATCCGGCTCGACGACGCGGCGGTGGCCGAGCGCCATGCCATGATCGAGCTGCACACCGACCGCGTCGTGCTGCGCGCCCTGGGCAACGACAGCAGCCTGGTCAACGGCGTGCCGGTGCGCGACGCGGTGCTTTCACCCGGCGACCAGCTGGCGATCGACCAGCACCGCTTCGTGCTCGAAGCGCCGGGCCTGCCGCTGCGCGGCCAGCTCAACGCCGCCAAGCCCGCCGTCGCGACCCACACCCAGACCATGAAGGCGGTGCGTGTGCCGGTGGCTGCCGATCCGGCGCCGGCGCCGCAGCCGACTCCCGCGCCGCGTGGGCCGGCGCCGCGGGATCCCGGCTCGCTGTGGTGGCTGATCGCCGCAGCGACCGTGCTGGCGGCGGCGCTTACCGCCCTGCTGGTCTACGCCCCGCGCATCGGCGGCTGAACCGGCGCTGCCGGGCGGCGCAGCCGCCACCAGAGCCGGAGGCCGAGCAGCAGGGCAAGCACGGCCGCGTAGATCAGCGGTTCGCGCAGGTCCGACTTCACCAGCCACAGGTAATGCAGCACGGCCAGCACGCCGGCGACGTAGACCAGCCGGTGCAGCTGGCCCCAGCGCCGTCCCAGGCGGCGGATCCAGCCGCGGGTGGACGTCAGCGCCAGCGGCAACAGCAGCAACCAGGCGCTGAAGCCGACCGTGATGTAGGGCCGCTTGGCGATGTCCTCGAAGATCTGCGTCCAGAAGCCGCCCAGATCCAGCACCAGGTAGATCGACAGGTGCAGGCAGGCATAGAAGAAGGCGTACAGCCCGACCAGGCGCCGGAACCGGATCGGCCAGGGCTGGCCCAGCAGTCGCCGCAGCGGCGTCATCGCCAGGCTCAGCAGCAGCAGGCCCAGGGCCCAGTCGCCGGTGCCGTGGGTTAGCGCCGCGACGGGGTCGGCTCCCAGGCTGTCGTTGACGGCGCCCCGCACCAGCGCAGCGAGTGGCCACAGCGCCAGCACGTGCGCGGCCGCCTTCAGCCCGACCCAGCGCCAGTCCACCCGCCCGCCTAGAACCACTTGCGCAGGTCCATGCCGGAGTAGAGCGAGGCCACCTGGGCCGCGTAGCCGTTGAAGGGCAGGGTGGCGATGCGTTCGGCGAAGAGCTTGCTGGCGCTGCCGGCGATGCGCCGTTCGCTGCGCTGGCTCCAGCGCGGGTGGTCCACGTCGGGGTTCACGTTGGAATAGAAGCCGTATTCCGAGGGCTGCGCCTGGTTCCAGCTGGTGACCGGCATCTGTTCGGTGAAGTCGATGCGCACGATCGACTTGATCGACTTGAAGCCGTATTTCCAGGGCACCACCAGCCGCAGCGGCGCGCCGTTCTGGTTCGGCAGCGGCTTGCCGTAAAGGCCCGTTGCGAGCAGGGTCAGCGGATGCATGGCCTCGTCGATGCGCAGGCCTTCCCGGTAGGGCCACTCCAGCGCCGGGTAGCGCAGGCCCGGCATCTGTTCGGGGTCGGCCAGGGTGGTGAAGGCCACGTACTTGGCGCGCGACGTCGGCTTGAAGCGCTTGAGCAGGTCGCCCAGGGGTACCCCCTGCCAGGGGATGACCATGGACCAGCCTTCGACGCAGCGCAGCCGGTAGATGCGGTCCTGCGCCACCTGCGGCTTGAGGAAATCCTCGAGCGGGAAGGTGCCGGTCAGTTCCGCCTCGCCGCCGACGACGACCGACCAGGGCGCGGGGCGGAGGCTGTGGGCGTACTTGGCCGGGTCGGCCTTGCCGGTGCCGAACTCATAGAAGTTGTTGTAGCTGGTGACGTCCTGTTCCCGCGTGAGTTCGTCGCCGGCGCGGAAGCCGTCGCCGCTGTCGCCGGTCGGCGCGGTCGCCGCCGCGGCCGGCGCGCCGCCCTCGCCGGCATCGGCACAGCCGGCCAGGGCCAGCAGCGGGCTGGCCAGTCCCAGTCCCATCAGCTGGCGGCGGGCGCGGTAGACCGCCTCGGGGGTGATCTGTGAAGAGGGGATGGCGGGGTCTGTGCGGTCGGTCACGGGCGGGCTCCGGGGTCCCTTGCGGGGGGGATTCGATGGCTATACTCGGCCAGAGTGAGCCAGGGGGAAAAAGGATGCGCCTGGTCGAGGCGTTCGAAGCTTCGGAAAGCGTCGTGGCCGTCCTGCGGGTCGGCGATGGCGTGTTCCTGGGCGTGAACGCCGCCTTCGAGCGTAGCACCGGCTACCGTCGCGACCAGGTGATCGGCCGCATCCCGGTGGAGATCGGCCTGTGGCCAGACCCGGAGTTCCGCGCCCGCATCTGGAGCGTGCTGCGCGCCGAACGGCGGGTCGCGGAAATGCCGATGCGCCTGGCCTGCGCCGACGGGCGCGTGCGCCCGGGTCACCTGAGCGTCGAGTTCGCCCTCGACCAGGGCGAGACGGTCGTCTTCTGCCTGCTGCATTTCCTGCCGGATCAGGTCGTGGTGCCGGACCCCGAACCCGACCATGCGCTCTACCGTTCGCTGTATCTCGCCGCCTCCGAGGGCATCTACCGCAGCCTGCCCGGCGGTGGCTTCCTCGACGTCAACCCGGCCCTCGCGCGGATCTTCGGTTACGACACGCCGCAGCAACTGCTGCTGGAGCTCTCGCGCGACGCCAGCCGCGTCTATGTCGATCCGGATCAGGCCGCGCGACTTCACCAGCGCCTGCGGGCCGGTGGTCGCCTGGAGCGCGAGCGCGCCCAGATCCGGCGTCGCGACGGCAGCATCATCTGGATCAGCGAGAACGCCCGCGCTATCCGCGACGAGCGCGGCGAGGTGCTGTTCTTCGAGGGATCGCTGGTCGACATCACCGCCCAGGTCGAAGCGGAACAGGCGCTGCGCCAGTCGCAGGCCCTCTACCAGGTGCTGGTCGAGAACAGCCGCGACGGCGTTTTCCTGATCCAGCACGGCCGGGTGCTGTTCGCCAACGAGGCGATGGCCCGCATCCTGGGCTACGAGCCCGGCGAGGTCACCGGCATGGAGTACATGCGCCTGGTGGACGAAAAGGACCGCGCCGCGCAGGCCGGGCGCCGCGCCGAACGCGAGGCCGGCTCCCGCGAGCCGCAGGTCTACGAGATCCACCTGCGCCGCAAGGATGGGCGCCGCATCCTTTGCGAAGTCCGCGCCGACGCCGTCCAGTACCAGGACGATGTCGCCTCGACCGGCACCCTGCGCGACGTCACCGAGGAGCGCCAGCGCCAGCGCGCGATCGCCGAGGCCGAGCAGCGCTACCGCGAGCTGTTCGAACATTCGCCGGCCGGGCTGTTCCGCACCGGCCTGGACGGGCAGATCATGGAAGTGAACCGGGTGCTGGCCGGCATCCTGGGCTACGACAGCGTCGACCAGCTCAAGGCCGAGGTCGCCGACATGATGGACCTGTACGCCGAACCGGGCGAGCGCCGCCTGCTGGTCGAGCGTGCGCTGCGCGAGGGCTCCTTCAGCCACTACGAGACCCGGGTCCGCACCCGCGGCGGGCGCCTGAAATGGGTCAGCGCCAGCGTGCTGCTTATCCGCGACGAGCACGGGCAGCCGGCCCACTTCACCGGCTCGGTGCTCGACATCGACGAGCGCCACGAGATGCAGCTGGCGCTGCAACGTTCCGAGAACAAGTACCGCGCCCTGGTCGAACACAGCCAGGTCGGCGTGTTCGTGATGCGCGGAGACCATTACACCTATGCCAACCGGGCGTTCGCGCACCTGCTGGGTTACGGGGAGTCGGAGCTGGAGGGGCGCGACTACCGCGAGATCATGGCACCCGAAGCCATTCCGCAGTCCGAGCAGCGCGACCGCCAGCGCCAGGCCGGCGAGCCGGTCCCGTCCGATTTCGGTACCTGCCTGCTGCACCGCGACGGCCGCCGCATCTATGTGCGCGTCAGCATCGGGCCGATGCGGCTGGACGGCGTCGAGCACCTCACCGGCACCGTGCTCGACATCACCCGGCAGCGCGAGGCCGAAGAGCGCCTGCGCTTCCACGCCACCCACGACCCGCTGACCGGCCTGCCCAACCGCATGCTGTTCAACCAGAAGCTGGCCGAGGCCATGCTGCAGTCGGCGCAGGCCTCGGACCGGCGTCGTCGGCATTACGCGGTGCTGTTCCTGGACCTGGACGGCTTCAAGTGGGTCAACGACAGCCTCGGCCACGGCGCCGGCGACCGGCTGCTGGTCGAGATCGCCCGCCGGCTCGAGGACAACCTGCTGCGCGACGTGCTGATCGCCCGCTACGGCGGCGACGAGTTCACCCTGCTGCCGGACGGCGACTGCGGCCACGACCGCGCGGTGGAGATCGCGCGGCGGGTGCTGAAGCTGTTCGAGCAGCCCTTCGAGCTCGGTGGCCAGCAGGTGTTCTCGTCGGCCAGCCTGGGCATCGTGATCGGCTCGCGCGAATACGAGTCGCCCGACCAGGTGCTGCGCGACGCCGACACCGCGATGTACCGGGCCAAGGCCGCCGGCAAGTCGGGCTTCGTGATCTTCGACGAGGCCATGCATCAGGAGGCGCTGAGCCGCCTTCAGCTGGAGACCGACTTCCGCCTGGCCTTCGAGCGCTCCGAATTCCGCCTGCACTACCAGCCGATCATGGAGCTGGCCACCGGCCGCCTGGTCGGCGCCGAGGCCCTGGTGCGCTGGCGGCACCCGCTGCGCGGCCTGCTGCCGCCCGGCGATTTCCTGGCGGTGGCGGAGGAAACCGGCCTGATCGTCGAAATGGATGCCTGGGCCCTGCGCGAGGCCTGCCGGCAGCTCGCCGCCTGGCGCGACGCCTATCCGGAGTTCGCCGGACTGAGCATGAACGTCAATGTCGACGAGCGGCAGATGGTGTCGGCCGAGATCGTCGAGGAAGTCTTCAGCCTGCTGCAGCGGCACCGCCTGCCGCCGGCCAGCCTGCGCCTGGAGGTGACCGAGACCGCGTTCCGCGCGGGCAGGGGGCAGGCCGAACAGCGCCTGCTGTCGCTCAAGGCGCTGGGCGTGGGCCTGGTGGTGGACGATTTCGGCACCGGCTACTCCTCGCTCGAGTCCTTCGCGGCCTCGCCCTTCGATGCGCTGAAGATGGACCAGCTGTTCATCCGCGACATCGAGACCAACCCGCGGCACCGCGCCATCGTGCGCACCATCACCGGTTTCGCCGAGGACCTGGGCCTGGCGCTGACCGCCGAGGGCATCGAAACCGAGGGCCAGCTCGCGCTGCTCAAGTCGGTGGGCTGCCAATACGGGCAGGGGTATCTGTTCGCGCGCGCGCTGCCGCCGGACGAGTTCGAGCAAATGCTCTTGGCAGGTTCGCGCATCGTCGGCTGAGCAACTTCCGAGGCGCGGTTCCGCCGTGCTAGCCTGCCAACGCGCACTTCCCCCGAGGTTTTCCGATGTCGCGAGCCTTCAATTTCAGCGCCGGCCCGGCCGCGCTGCCCGAGCCCGTTTTGCGCCAGGTCCAGGCCGAACTGCTGGAGTGGCAGGGTGAACGCGCCTCGGTGATGGAGGTCAGCCACCGCGGCCAGGCCTTCGTCGACTGCGCCGCCGCCGCCGAGCGCGACCTGCGCGAGCTGATGGCCATTCCCGACGACTACCACGTGCTGTTCCTGCAGGGCGGCGCGACCACGCTGTCGGCCCTGCTGGCGCTGAACCTGGCCGGCCCGCAGCAGACCGCCGACTTCGTGCTGACCGGCCACTGGGGCGAAAAGGCGCTGGAGAACACCCGGCCCTCGATGAAGGTGCACGTCGCCGCCAGCGGCAAGGACGGCAATTACACGTCCATCCCCGACCGCGCCGGCTGGCAGCTCACCCCGGGCGCGGCCTTCGTGCACTACACGCCGAACGAGACCATCCATGGCGTCGAATTCCACGACATCCCGGACGTCGGCGGCGTGCCGCTGGTGGCCGACATCTCCTCCAACTTCCTGTCCCGCCCGCTGGACGTGAGCCGCTTCGGCGTGCTCTACGGCGGCGCCCAGAAGAATCTCGGTCCTTCGGGCCTGGCCATCGCCATCGTGCGCAAGGACCTGCTGGGCAAACACGGCCGCGACCTGCCGCCGATCTTCGAGCTGCAGAACCAGGCCAAGAACGATTCGATGTTCAACACGCCGCCGACCTTCGCCTGGTACGTGCTGGGCCTGGTGCTGCGCTGGCTCAAGGCGGAAGGCGGTGCCGCCGCGATCGGTGCCCGCAACGCCCGCAAGGCGGCAAACCTGTACGCGGCCATCGACGGCTCGGGCGGGTATTACCGCAACGCCGTGGCGCCGGCCGCGCGTTCGCAG
This sequence comes from Arenimonas terrae, assembly GCF_006265115.1. Taxonomy (GTDB): domain Bacteria; phylum Pseudomonadota; class Gammaproteobacteria; order Xanthomonadales; family Xanthomonadaceae; genus Arenimonas; species Arenimonas terrae. The sequence continues at coordinate 476,237 of NZ_SMDR01000001.1, forward strand.
ATGAACGTTCCTTTCTTCCTGCCCGACGCCGCGCTCGACAAGCCCTTCCTCAAGGAAGCCGAGGCCGCCGGCCTGCTGGGCCTCAAGGGCCACCGCGCCGTCGGCGGCATGCGCGCGTCGATCTACAACGCCATGCCCGAGGTCGGCGTGCAGGCCCTGGTCGATTTCATGGCGGATTTCGCCCGGCGGAACGGCTGAACGATGGCCACGCGCAAGCCCGTTGGCGGCAAGCCCGCCGCAAGGAAGGCGGCGGCCGGGAAGCCTGCCGCCAGGAAGCCTGCCGCCAGGAAGCCCGCGGCGGCGGTTCCGGCCGCGCCGTTGGTGCTGTCGGAAGTGCGTGAGCGCATCGACGGCATCGACCGCCAGATCCAGGGCCTGATCGCCGAGCGCGCGCGCTGGGCCCAGCAGGTCGGCAAGGCCAAGGGGCCGCTGAAGGCCGCCGTCGACTATTACCGGCCCGAGCGCGAGTCGCAGGTGCTGCGCCAGGTGCTGGACCGCAACGACGGCCCGCTCAGCGACGAGGTGCTGCTGCGCCTGTTCCGGGAAATCATGTCGGCCTGCCTGGCCCAGCAGGAGCCGCTGAAGGTCGGCTTCCTGGGGCCGGAGGGCACGTTCTCGCAGCAGGCGCTGCACAAGCACTTCGGCCATTCGGCCAAGGGCCTGCCGCTGGCCAGCATCGAGGAGGTGTTCCAGGAGGTCGAGGCCGGGCATGCCGATTTCGGCGTTGTGCCGGTCGAGAACTCGGGGCAGGGCACCATCCAGTCCACGCTGGACATGTTCCTGACCTCGCCGCTGAAGATCTGCGGCGAGGTCGAGCTGGCTGTGCACCAGCACCTGCTGTCCCGCACCGGCCGGCTGGAGGACATCGAGCGCGTGTATTCGCACCCGATGTCCCTGGCCCAGTGCAAGGCCTGGCTGCGCCAGCACCTGCCCAAGGCCGAGAAAATCCCGGTCGCCAGCAATGCCGAGGCTGCACGACGCGCGCGCACCGCCGACGATGCCGCCGCGATCGCCGGCGAGAGCGCCGGCCACGTGTATGGCCTGAAGGTGGTCGCCGGCCCGATCGAGGACCGCCCCGACAACACCACGCGCTTCCTGGTGCTGGGCCGCGAGCTGTTCTCGCCCAGCGGCCACGACCGCACATCGCTGCTGGTCTACGTGCGCGACCAGCCTGGCGCGCTCTACAACGTGCTCAGCCCGTTCGCCCGGCACGGCGTCAGCATGAACCGCATCGAATCCCGGCCCTCGCACACGGGCCGCTGGCAGTACGCCTTCTTCATCGACGTCAGCGGCCACGTGCAGGACGCTCCCGTGGCGCGCGCACTGTCCGAACTGGGTGACTACGCCGCCGACGTGAAGGTGCTGGGTTCCTACCCGGTCGCCCTGCTCTGACATGGACGAGCAGGCCTTCGCCGCGCTGGCGCAGCCGGGCATCCGCGGCCTGCGGGCCTACGATCCCGGCCTGGACTTGGTGGCGCTGCGCCGGGCTGCCGGCGCCGGTGGCCTGGTCGAGCTGGGTTCGAACGAAAACGGCCTCGGGCCCAGTCCGGCCGCGCGCGCGGCGCTGATCGCCTGCCTCGACAGCCTGCACCGCTATCCGGATCCGCTGGGCGGTGACCTCAAGCGCGCCCTGGCCGCGCACCATGGGCTGGGCGTCGAGCGCTTCCTGCTCGGCAACGGCTCGCACGAGCTGCTGATGATGCTGGCCCAGGTGTTCGCGGGGCCGGGGCTGGAGGTGCTGGCTTCGCGCTACGGGTTCGCGGTATACGCGCTGGCTGCCCAGGCGGCGGGGGCGACGCTGCGGCTCGCCGAGCCGAACCCGGCCGGGCATGCAATGCCGCGGGGCCACGACCTGGTGGCGCTGGCCGCGGCGGTCGGCCCGGCAACGCGCCTGGTCTACCTGGCGAATCCCAACAACCCCACCGGCACCTGGTTCCCCACCGCCGACCTGGCCGCCTTCCTGGCGCGGATTCCGGCCGACGTGCTGGTCGTCGTGGACGAGGCCTACCTGGAATACGTCACCGATCCGTACCTGGTGTCGGCGGCTGGCCTGCTGGACCGGCATCCGAACCTGGTGGTCACCCGCACTTTTTCGAAGGCGTACGCGCTGGCGGGACTGCGGGTGGGCTACCTGATGGCGGCACCGGGACTGGTGGCCGTGATGGAGCGGGTGCGCGAATCCTTCAACGTCAACGGGCCCGGCCTGGCGGCCTGCGAGGCCGCACTGGGCGACGCGCCGCACCTGGCCCGGGTGCGGCGCGAAAACGCCGGCGAACGCGAGGCCCTGGCCGACGCACTGCAGGCGCGCGAGCTGGCGGTCGCGCCCTCGCAGACGAACTTCCTGCTGGTGGATTTTGGCCGCGAGGCGGGCCCGGTCGAAGCTGGCCTGGTGGCGCGCGGAGTCGTGCCGCGACCCATGGGCGGTTACGGCCTGGCGACCTGCCTGCGCCTGACCGTCGGCAGCCGGGACGAGAACCGCCGGCTGCTGCAGGCGCTGGACGAGGTGCTGGCATGAGCGCGGGGCGCGAGGACTGGCTGGCCGGCGCGGGTGCGCCGCTGCGCGGCGAGATCGTCGTGCCGGGCGACAAGTCGGTGTCGCACCGCGCGATCATGCTGGCAGCCCTGGCCGAGGGCTCCAGCCGCATCACCGGATTCCTGGAGGGCGAGGACACCCGGGCGACCGCGGCGATCTTCCAGCGACTGGGCGTCGGCATCGAGGCCGATGGCGCCGAGCGCATCGTGCGGGGTGTCGGCCTGCATGGGCTGCGGGCGGCCTCCGGGCCGCTGGACTGCGGCAATGCGGGAACCGGCATGCGCCTGCTCGCCGGGCTGCTCGCGGGCCAGCGCTTCGCCAGCGAGCTGGTCGGCGACGCGTCGCTGTCGCGACGGCCGATGGGGCGGGTTATCGAACCGCTGCGCCGCATGGGTGCGAGCATCGAGTCGGCGCCTGGCGGCCTTCCGCCGTTGAGAATTCACACGAACAATAGCCTTCAGGCCATTGATTTTGAAACACCCGTGGCCAGTGCCCAAGTAAAGTCCGCGGTCCTGCTGGCGAGCCTGTACGCCAGCGGCGAAACCTTTGTGCGCGAGCCGCACCCGACCCGTGACTACACCGAACGCATGCTCGCCGCCTTCGGCTGGCCCATCGCCTTTGGCCCCGGCTGGGCGCGGCTCGGCGGTGGCCACCGGCTGCGGGCAACGGACGTGGACGTGCCCGCCGATTTTTCGTCGGCGGCGTTTTTCCTGGTGGCCGCTTCGGTCGTGCCGGGCTCCGACCTGCGGCTCCGCCGGATCGGCATGAACCCGCGCCGCACCGGCCTGCTGGCCGCGCTGCGCCTGATGGGCGCCGACATCAGCGAAGAGGCCGCGGGCGAGCAGGGCGGGGAGCCGGTGGCCGATCTCCGGGTCCGTCACGCCCGGCTGCGCGGCATCGCCGTGCCCGAGGCGCTGGTGCCGGACATGATCGACGAGTTCCCGGCGCTGTTTGCCGCCGCCGCCCTGGCCGAGGGCAGGACGGTGGTGAGCGGCGCCGCCGAACTGCGGGTCAAGGAATCGGACCGGATCGCGGTGATGGCGGCGGGCCTCCGTGCCCTTGGCGCACGCATCGCCGAAACCCCCGACGGCGCCGTGATCGAAGGGGGGCGCCTGACCGGCGGCGAGGCTGACAGCCAGGGTGACCACCGTATCGCGATGAGCCTGGCCATCGCCGGCCAGTGCGCGGCGGGCGAAGTCCGGATCGGCGACTGCGCCAATGTCGCCACCTCGTTCCCGGGCTTCCTGGCCCTGGCGCAGTCCGTCGGCTTCGGCCTGCGGCCGGCGCAGGCGATCGTCTAGAATCCCCGCCCATGCCCCGCATTCCCGTCCTGACCATCGATGGCCCTTCCGGCTCCGGCAAGGGCACCATCAGCCGGGCCGTGGCGGAGCGCCTGGGCTGGCATTACCTCGATTCGGGCGCCCTGTACCGGGCCGTGGGCCTGGCGGCTGCCTGGGAGAGCCTGGACCTGAGCGATCCGGAGGCCGTGGCCCAATGCGCCGCCCGGACCGACATCCGCTTCGAGACCCAGGGGGCAGGGGAGCCGCACGTGATCGTGAACGGCAAGGACGCCACCCGCCAGCTGCGGACCGAAACCGCCGGCGCCGCGGCCTCCGCCATCGCCGCCCACCCCCCGGTCCGGGCCGCCCTGGTGGATCTGCAGCACCGTTTTCGCCGTTCTCCGGGCCTGGTGGCCGACGGCCGGGACATGGGTACGGTCATCTTCCCGGACGCCCCGTACAAGGTGTTCCTGACCGCCAGTGCCGAGGAAAGGGCGCAAAGGCGCTATAAGCAGTTGAAGGAAAAAGGAGTTTCGGTTAATCTCGCCGGCCTGCTGCACGAAATCGCCGCTCGCGACGAGCGCGATGCCGGACGTGCCGTGGCGCCCCTGAAACCCGCCGAAGACGCGGTGATCGTGGACTCCACCGGTACGCCCATCACCGAGGTGATCGAGCGCGTGCTGGCGGTGCTGCCGGAAAAACTCCGTCCGCCCCGCCAGGCGTAATCACCGCCCCGGTGCATCCGCTCCGACAGGGCGCGGCTTCCGAAGCAGGAAACCCAAGGTCCCGCGCCATGAAGGCGCGGAGTTTCCATCCACGCGCGCAAGCGCTTACAGGTGGGCCGCAGCCGAGCTGCGTCCCGTGTGTCCAACCGAGTATCCAACAATGACTGAATCTTTCGCTGAACTGTTCGAACAGAGCCAGACCGCGCTCAACAAGCTCAAGCCGGGCGCGATCGTCTCCGGCACCGTGGTCGAGATCCGCTCCGACGTGGTCGTCATCAATGCCGGCCTGAAGTCCGAGGGCATCATCCCGATCGAACAGTTCCGTAACGAAGCCGGCGAGCTCGAAGTCGGCGTGGGCGACACCGTCAAGGTGGCCCTCGAGTACCTCGAGAACGGCTTCGGCGAGACCGTGCTTTCGCGCGAGAAGGCCAAGCGCGCCATGGTGTGGGACGAACTCGAGGCTTCCATGGAAGCCGGCGAGATCGTCACCGGCCGCATCTCCGGCAAGGTCAAGGGCGGTTTCACCGTCGACATCCGCGACGTCCGCGCGTTCCTGCCGGGTTCGCTGGTCGACGTGCGCCCGGTCCGCGACCCGGGCTACCTCGAGGGCAAGGAACTCGAGTTCAAGATCATCAAGCTCGACCGCAAGCGCAACAACGTCGTGGTCTCCCGCCGTGCGGTGGTCGAGTCCGAGTCGAGCGTCGAGCGCGAGCAGCTGATGGAGCGCCTGCAGGAAGGTGCCGTGATCAAGGGTGTCGTCAAGAACCTGACCGACTACGGCGCGTTCGTGGACCTGGGCGGCATCGACGGCCTGCTGCACATCACCGACATGGCCTGGAAGCGCGTGCGCCACCCGTCCGAAGTCGTGAACGTGGGCGAAGAGCTCGACGTGCGCGTGCTGAAGTTCGACCGCGAGCGCAACCGCGTTTCGCTGGGCCTCAAGCAGCTGGGCGACGATCCGTGGGACAACATCGCCCGCCGTTACCCGACCGGTTCGCGCCTGTTCGGCAAGGTCTCCAACGTCACCGATTACGGCGCGTTCGTCGAGATCGAGCCGGGCGTCGAAGGCCTGGTGCACGTGTCCGAGATGGACTGGACCAACAAGAACGTCAACCCGTCGAAGGTCGTCCAGCTGGGCGACGAGCTCGAGGTGATGGTGCTGGACGTGGACGGCGAGCGTCGCCGCATCTCGCTGGGCATCAAGCAGTGCACCCCGAACCCGTGGGAAGCCTTCTCGGCCCTGTTCAAGAAGGGCGACAAGGTGTCCGGCCAGATCAAGTCGATCACCGACTTCGGCATCTTCATCGGCCTGGACGGCGGCATCGACGGCCTGGTGCACCTGTCCGACATCTCCTGGAACACCACCGGCGAAGACGTCGTCCGCAACTTCAAGAAGGGCGACAACCTGGAAGCCGTCGTGCTGGCCGTGGACCCGGAGCGCGAGCGCATCTCGCTGGGCGTCAAGCAGCTCGAGCAGGATCCGGTCGGCCAGTACATGGCCACCACCCAGAAGGGCACCATCGTCACCGGTACCGTGAAGGAAGTGGACGCCAAGGGCGCCACCATCGAGCTCGATGGCGGCATCGAGGGCTACATCCGCGCCAACGACATCGCCAAGGAGCGGGTCGAGGACGCGACGCAGTACCTCAAGGTCGGCGACAAGGTCGAAGCCAAGTTCACCGGCATGGACCGCAAGGGCCGCGTCATGCAGCTCTCGATCCGCGCCAAGGACGAGGCCGAGCTGCAGGAGACGATGGCGGAGGTCAACAAGTCCTTCGACGCGTCTTCCGGCACCACCAAGCTGGGCGCCCTGCTGCGTGAGCAGCTGAACAAGGGCGAGTAAGCGCACTACCGGCCGCGTGGCCCGGGCGAACCCCGGGCCACGCCGCCACCCTTCAAGAACTCCGAGGGACTGCCCGGAATGACCAAGTCCGAATTGATCGAGGTGCTTTCGCGTCGCCAGGCCCATCTGAAGGCCGACGACGTGGACCTGGCCGTCAAGACCCTGCTCGAGATGATGAGCGGCGCGCTGACCCAGGGCGAGCGTATCGAGATCCGCGGCTTCGGCAGTTTCTCCCTGCATTTCCGTCCGCCGCGCCTGGGCCGCAACCCCAAGACCGGCGACTCCGTGGCCCTGCCCGGTAAGTACGTCCCGCATTTCAAGCCCGGCAAGGAGCTGCGCGACCGCGTCAACGCCAGCCTGGCGACCCCGGAAGGCTGAGCTTCCGGCCCGGCATCGGCTAAGCTTGCCGCGACCCGGTTCTGGACTTCCGCGGATGCGACTGATCAAAGCCCTTCTCGCCCTGCTTTTTGTCGCACTGGGCGTGCTGTTCGGCGCGCTCAACCGCGATCCGGTGAGCATCGATCTCGGATTCGTCACCCTCGAGGCCTTCAGCCTCGGCTTCAGTCTGCTGCTGGCGGTGCTGGCTGGCGCTCTGCTGGCCGGCCTGGTGCTGACCGCGAGCGTGATCTGGCCCCTGCAGCATCGCCTGCGGCGCGCCCAGGGCGCGATCGAGCCCAAGGGCAGCGACACCCATGAATGAACTGGCCTGGCTGCTCCTGCTGCTGCCCGTGGCGGCCGGCGGCGGATGGCTGGCCGGACGCCGCGGCGGCGAGCGCAAGGGCGGCGCGCGCGTGTCGCGCCTGTCCAACACCTATTTCCGCGGCCTGAACTACCTGCTCAACGAACAGCAGGACAAGGCGATCGAGGTGTTCCTGCAGATCGCCGCAGTCGACAAGGACACGGTGGAGACGCAGTTCGCGCTGGGCCACCTGTTCCGCCGCCGCGGCGAGGTCGACCGCGCGATCCGCCTGCACCAGAGCCTGGTCGCGCGCAACGGACTGAGCGACGAGCAGAAGACGCGCGCCGTGCTTGCCCTGGGCGAGGACTACATGCGTGCCGGCCTGCTCGACCGGGCCGAGACCCTGTTCACCGACCTGGTGCGCATGGGCGTGCTGGCGCCGCAGGCGCTGCGACACCTGATCTCGATCTACCAGGCCGAACGCGACTGGGGCAAGGCGATCGAGCACGCGCGCCAGTTCGAGAACGCCAGCGGCGAACCGATGGGCAAGCTGATCGCCCAGTTCCACTGCGAGCTGGCCGAGAAGGCGCGTCTGGCCGGCAAGCTCGCCGAAGCCCGGCACCACATCGCCGAGGCCTACGCCGCCGACAGCCATTCGGTGCGTGCCGGCCTGGCCGAAGGCCAGATCGAACTCAGCGACGGCAACGATGCCGCCGCCATCCGCGCCTTCGAACGGGTCGCGCGCCAGGACATCGAGTTCCTGCCCGAGATCCTCGATCCGCTGCTGCGCTGCTACGAGCGCCGCGGCGAGAACGCGCGTGCCCGCGGCTTCCTGCTCGAGATGATCGAGCACTACCCGGGCGTATCCCCGGTGCTGGCGCTCACGCGCATGATCGAACAGGAGCAGGGCGGGCAGCCGGCCCTCGCCTTCCTGTCGGCGCAGCTGCAGCAGCGCCCGTCGGTGCGCGGCGAGGCCGCCTTCATCGACCTGAGCCTGAAGGAGGGCGGGAACGACGCCGGCGCCACCCTCAAGACGCTCAAGCAGATCACCGACCAACTGGTCGTGCGCACGCCCGGCTACCGGTGCCAGCGCTGCGGCTTCGGCGCCCGCGCGCACCATTGGCAGTGCCCGGGCTGCAAGTCCTGGGGCAGCATCAAGCCCGTGCACGGCGCGGTGAACGAATGACGCTGGCGGTCGTTCCCTCGCCCTGGCTGCCGGCGGTCCTGGCGGCTGGCGTGTCCTTCGTGGCCGCCGACGCCTGGCGCCGCTTCGCGCTGCATCGTCAGCTGCTGGATGCGCCGGGACCGCGCCGCCTGCACCAGCAGCCGACGCCACGGGGCGGCGGCATCGCCATCGCACTCGTGCTGCTGGCGGCGGCGGCCTGGCTGGGGCAGGGCGTGGCGGCGTTTTTCGTCGGCCTGGTGGTGACCGCCGGTGCCGGCCTGGTGGATGACCTGCGCAATCTGTCCGCGCTTCCCAAACTTCTGCTGCAAGGGCTGGGCGCGCTGCCGCTGGCCTGGGCCTGGCCGTTGGCACCGGAGCTGTTGGGGACGGGTGGCGGTTTCGCGGCGGCGCTGCTGCTGGTGCTGGTGCTGGTGAACTTCTGGAACTTCATGGATGGCAGCAACGGCCTGGCGGCCAGCCAGGCTCTGCTGGTTGGCGTGGGCCTGGCCGGACTGACCGGACTGGCTAGCCCGGCGGGCTGGCTGGGCCTGATGCTGGCGGCGGCCTGCCTGGGCTTTCTGCCGCACAACCTGCCGAAGGCGCGACTGTTCCTGGGGGACGTGGGCAGCCATGCGCTCGGCTTCGCGGTCGCGGGGCTGTCGCTGCATGCGCTGTCGCGTTCCGACGCCGGCTTCTGGCCGCTGCTGCTGCTGCCATCGACGATGCTGCTCGATGCCGGCTTGACCCTGCTGGGGCGCCTCCTGCGCCGCCAGAAGGTCTGGCAGGCGCACCGCGAACACCTTTACCAGCGCGCCGTGGCGCATGGATGGAGCCATTCGCGCATCTGCGCCGTCTACTTCGCGTGGAGCGGTCTGGCGTTGCTGCTTGCCTGTTGCCTGGCGCCGGCCTCCGAAGCGACCCAGGCGGTGGCGACGCTCGCCTGGCTGGTCGCCGGTGCGGCGCTTTATTTCTGGGCGGGCCGCTTCTGGCCCCGTCGCGAGAACCTGATGGAGTCTGTTGGATGAAGCTCACCCCCGGCGCGTCGTCCGTGCTTCCGCGCCTGCTGATCGTCTTGCATGACCTGGCGATGATCGCCATGGTCTGGATCGCCCTGCGCTGGCTCGCCAGCGTCGCGGGCGCGCCGCCGGCGCCGGCGCTGGCCGCGGAGTTGATCGTGGCGGTGGGTATCCAGGGCGGGGTGCTGCGCCTGGTCGGCCTTTACCAGGGCCTGTGGCGCTTCGCGAGCCTGCCGGACCTGGCCAATCTGGTGCGTGCGGCGCTGCTGGGCGTGCTGCTGATCGTCGCCGTGCTGTTCCTGCTGGGCATGCTGGACGAAGTGCCGCGAAGGGTGCTGTTCCCCTATCCCGTCGCGCTGGTGGTGGCCCTGGGCCTGCCGCGCCTGCTGTACCGCCTGTGGAAGGACTACCGGCAATCCGCGCACCGGCAGGATGCGATCCGCGTCCTGGTGCTGGGCGCCGGGCGTACCGCCGAAACCCTGCTGCGCGATCTGCGCAGCGATGGCCGCTACCAGCCGGTCGGCCTGCTCGATGACCAGCGTGCGCTCAAGGGCGTCAAGGTCCAGGGCGTACCGGTGCTGGGCACGCTGGACGAGTTGCCCTACATCGCCCAGGAAACCGCGCCAAAGCTGCTCGTGATCGCCATGCCCTCGGCCAATGCGGCCGAGATGCAGCGGGTGGTGTCGCTGTGCGACGAGGCGGGGGTGCCGTTCCGCACCGTGCCCCGGCTCTCGGACATGCTGTCGGGCAAGCCGCAGCGGCTGGAGCTGAGCGAGGTGCGCATCGAGGACCTGCTGGGCCGCAAGCCTGTCGAGTTCGATGCCGCCTTCGGTTCGGTGACCGGCAAGCGCGTGCTGGTCACCGGCGCCGGCGGCTCGATCGGTTCGGAGCTGGCGCGCCAGTGCGCCGCCGCGGGCGCCGCCTCGGTGCTGCTGTTCGAGCGCGCCGAACTGCCGCTGGACCAGATTTCCGCCGAACTCGAGCGCGACCATCCCGGCGTCAAGGTCAAGGCGATGCTGGCCGACTGCGGCGACCCGACGGCTTGCCGGATCGCGCTGGCCGACGGCATTGACTTCGTCTTCCACGCCGCCGCCTGCAAGCAAGTGCCGATGCTGGAGGCCCAGGTGCGGGAGGCGCTGCGCAACAACGTCGCCGCCACGGTCACCCTGGCTCGCGCCTGCCGCGAGGCGAATGTCGCCAATTTCCTGCTGATCTCGACCGACAAGGCCATCTGCCCGGTCAACGTGCTGGGCGCCAGCAAACGGTTCGCCGAGATCGCCTGCCAGGCCGAGCTGGCCGACAGCCCGGTGCGGCTGGCGGTGGTGCGTTTCGGCAACGTGCTCGATTCGGCCGGCAGCGTGGTGCCGCTGTTCCGCCGTCAGATCGCCGAGGGTGGGCCGGTGACGGTCACCCACCCCGAGGTGACGCGCTACTTCATGACGATTCCCGAAGCCTGCCAGCTGATCCTGCACTCGGTTAACCTGGTGAACGAACGCTGCGCCGTCTATGCGCTCGACATGGGCCGCCCGGTCGCGATCCGCGAGCTGGCCGAGCAGATGATCCGCCTCAGCGGCAAGCGGCCCGGCATCGACATCGACGTCAGCTACATCGGCCTGCGCCAGGGCGAGAAGCTGCACGAGATCCTGTTCCATCCGCAGGAGCGCTACCAGCGCACGCGCCATCCGCGCATCCTGCAGGCGGAACTGCGCGAGGTGCGGGCCGAGGAGGTCCGGCAGATGCTCGCCGATCTCAATTCGCTGCTGCAGCGCCCGGACGCCGAAGACGCGCTGTTCGACCTGATGCATCGCGCGGTGCCCGATTACGCGCCGCACGAAGCCGCCGCGCCTTCGTCCCGATCGAGGCCGGTCCCGCCGGCTTGAGCGGGCACATTCCCGGCGGCGGGAATTGCTGACATCCTTGGCGCCAGGCGATACCGGTGATGGTCATGGATGTCCCCAGCTTCTACCGCGCATCGGCGCAGTCGGACGCCCGCTTCGCGCCCCTGTCCGGGTGCCGGGAGGCGGCGGTCTGCGTCGTCGGCGCCGGGTTTGCGGGCCTCAATACCGCCCTGGGCCTGGCCGAGCGCGGCCTTCGCGACGTGGTGCTGCTCGATGCCGACACGGTCGGGCACGGCGCGTCCGGGCGCAACGGTGGCTTCGTCTTCGGTGGGTTCTCGCGCGGCGAGGAAGCGCTGCTGGCCGAGCTGGGTCCGGAGCGCGCGCGTGCGCTCTATCAGGGCACCCAGGACGCGGTGGAACTGATCCGCCGCCGCATCTCTCGCCATGGCATCCGCTGCCAGCACACGGACGTCGGCGTGCTCTGGGCGAACTGGTTCCGCGATCCCGCGCCGCTGCGCGCCCGCCAGCGCCTGCTGGCGCAGCACTTCGGCGTGCAGTGGGACTGGATCCCTGCCGCCGAGCTCGCCGAACGGGTCCGCACCCGCCGCTATGGAGACGGGCTGTTCGAGCGCAATGCACTGCACTTCAACCCTCTGGATTACGCCCGCGGCCTGGCGACCCTGGCTTCGGGCCTGGGCGCGGCGGTGCATGAGCAGTCGCCGGCCGTGGCGCTGGAGCGCGACGGCGCCGGCTGGCGCGTACGCACGCCCGAGGGCGAGGTGCGGGCGCGGCAGGTGGTGCTCGCCTGCGGTGGTTACCTGGCGGGCCTGCGCCGCGACGTGGATGCCGGCGTGCTGCCGATCGCCACCTACGTGATGGTGACCGAACCGCTGGGCGCGCGCCTGGACGAGGCGATCCGCACCCGCGCAGCGGTCTACGACAGCCGCTTCGCCTTCGACTATTACCGGCCGCTGCCGGACGGCCGCATCCTCTGGGGTGGGCGCATCTCGGTGCGGGACCGCTCGCCGCAGGCGGTGAAGCGGCTGCTCTATCGCGACATGATGAAGGTTTTCCCGCAGCTCGAAGGCGTCGGCGTCGACTACGCCTGGTCGGGCCTGATGAGCTATGCGCGGCACCAGATGCCGCAGATCGGCCGCGTGGACGAGGGCCTGTGGCTCGCCCAGGCCTTTGGGGGTCACGGCGTGGCGCCGACGACGATGGCCGGCGAGTTGCTGGCCGCCGCCATCGCCGGGGACGACCCGCGCTGGCGCGAGTTCGGCCACTACGGCCTGGTGTCGGCGCTCAAGCCTGCGGGATTCCTCGGCGCCCAGCTCAGCTACTGGTGGTACCAGGCGCAGGACGCGTGGAAGGACCGACGGGAGCGGTGGAAGGCATGAGTGCGCCAGCAGGCGGCGAGATCAGCTGGGCCGACTTCGAGAAGGTGCAGCTCTGCGCCGGCACCGTGCTGCGGGTCGAGGAATTCCCCGAGGCGCGCAAGCCGGCGTGGAAACTCTGGGTGGACTTCGGGCCGCACGGCGTGCGCAAGACCAGCGCGCAGGTGAAGGCGCTCTACGCCGCGGACGACCTGATCGGCCGGCAGATCGTCGGCGTGCTGAACTTCCCGCCCAAGCAGGTCGGGCCGTTCCGCTCCGAGTTCCTGCTCACCGGCTTTCCGACCGACCAGGGCGTGGTGATCACCACGCTCGAACGCCCCGTGCCGGACGGCACCCGGATGGCCTGAGGCGGCGCCGGGGCGGGAATCCGGCACAAAAAAAACGGGCCCCGAAGGGCCCGTTTTTCCTGCTTCCGCAGGCCGCGTCAGAGCGATTCGAAGATGCCCGCCGCGCCCATGCCGGTGCCGATGCACATGGTCACCATGCCGTACTTCTGCTTGCGGCGCTGCATGCCGTGCACGATGGTCGCGGTGCGGATCGCACCGGTCGCGCCGAGCGGGTGGCCGAGCGCGATCGCGCCGCCCAGCGGGTTCACCTTCGACGGGTCCAGGCCGCAGGTGCGGATGACCGCGAGCGCCTGGGCCGCGAAGGCCTCGTTGAGCTCGATCCAGTCGATCTGGTCCTGGGTCAGGCCGGCCTGCTTGAGCACCTTCGGGATCGCGGCGATCGGGCCGATGCCCATCACTTCCGGACGCACGCCGGCGACCGAGAAGCCGACGAAGCGGGCCAGCGGGGTCAGACCGTATTCCTTGATCGCCTTTTCCGACGCCAGCATCACCGCGGCGGCGCCGTCGGACATCTGCGACGAGGTGCCGGCCGTGACGCTGCCGCCGTTGCGGAACACCGGGCGCAGCTTGGCGAGGCCTTCCAGGCTGGTATCGGCGCGCGGGCCTTCGTCGTTCTCGACCAGCAGCTCGCGCAGCTTGACGGTGTTGCCGCCGAGCACCGGCTGGCGCGAGATCACCTGGTAGGGCGAGATCTCGCGTTTGAACTCGCCGGCGGCCTGGGCGGCCAGCGCCTTCTGGTGCGAGGCGACGGCGAAGGCGTCCTGGTCCTCGCGGGAAACCTTCCACTCTTCGGCGACCTTCTCGGCGGTGATGCCCATGCCGTAGGCGATCGCGACGTTTTCGTCCTTCGCGAACACCTGTGGGCTCATGGCCACCTTGTTGCCCATCATCGGCACCATGGACATGGACTCGGTGCCGCCGGCCAGCATCAGGTCGGCGTTGCCCAGGCGGATCTGGTCGGCCGCCATGGCCACGGCCTGAAGGCCGGAAGAGCAGAAGCGGTTGATGGTCTGGGCGGCGATCACGTTCGGCAGGCCGGCCAGCAGCAGGCCGATGCGCGCGACGTTCATGCCTTGCTCGCCCTCGGGCATGGCGCAGCCGATGATCGCGTCGTCGATGCGGGTCGGGTCGATGCCCGGGGTCTGCGCGACCACTTCGCGCAGCACGTGGGCGAGCATCTCGTCGGGTCGGGTGTTGCGGAAGACGCCGCGCGGGGCCTTGCCCACCGGGGTGCGGGTGGCGGCGACGATGTAGGCGTCCTGGATCTGCTTGGTCATGGGATTGTCCTTGGGCGCCGGGTCAGTTGCGAAGCGGCTTGCCGTTCTTGAGCATGTAGGCGATGCGTTCCTGGGTCTTGGGCATCTGGGCCAGGGCGACGAAATGTTCGCGCTCGAGCTTGAGCAGCCAGTCCTCGTCGACGATCGCGCCGCGGTCCACTTCGCCGCCGCACATCACGGTGGCGATGCGCTTGCTGACCTCGTAGTCGTGGGCGGAGATGAAGCGGCCCTCGAGCATGTTCTCCAGCATCATCCGGAAGGTGGCGATGCCGACGTCGCCGGCGACCTGCACCTGGCGGGCGGGCAGGGGCGGGCGGTAGCCCGACTCGGCCAGGGCCCGGGCCTGGGCCTTGGCCACGTAAAGTAGCTCGTACTGGTTGAACACCACCACGTCGCTGTCGCGGGCCAGCTTCATTTCCTTGGCCTCGAGCGCGGACGCCGACACCTTGCCCATCGCGATCGTCTCGAAGTAGGGCTTGAGCGCGGCGAACACGTCGCCGCCCGGACCGGCGGCGGCGGAGGCGCGCACGGCGATCTCCTTCAGGCCGCCACCGGCCGGCAGCAGGCCGACGCCGGCCTCGACCAGGCCGATGTAGCTCTCCAGGCCGAACACGGTGCGGGCAGAATGCATCTGGAACTCGCAGCCGCCGCCCAGGGCCAGGCCGCGCACGGCGGCGACCACGGGCACCAGGGCGTACTTGATGCGCTGGCTGGTGGCCTGGAAGGTCGCCACCATCGCCTCGAACTCGGCGAGCTTGCCGGCCTGCAGCGAAGCCATGGCGCCCGACAGGTCGGCACCGGCCGAGAAGGGTTCCTTCGGCTGCCAGATCACCAGGCCGCGGAAGTCCTTCTCGGCGACGTCGATGGCCTGCTGCACGCCGGCCAGCACGCCGTCGCCGACGGTGTTCATCTTGGTCTTGAAGCTCAACACGGCGATGCCGTCGCCGTCGTGCCACATGCGCACCGCGTCGGTCTCGAACACGGTGTCGCCCGGGGCGGCGCGTTCGCCCAGCACCGGGTCGGGGAAACGCTGGCGGTTGTACACGGCCAGGTTCGAGCGCGGCAGCTTGTCGTTGCGCACCGGGCTGAAGCTGCCCTCGGCGGCGTGCACGCCCTCGCGGCCGTCGAACACCCAGTCCGGCAGCGGCGCGCTGGACATGGCCTTGCCGGCCACGATGTCCTCGGCGATCCACTCGGCCACCTGCTTCCAGCCGGCGGCCTGCCAGGTCTCGAACGGGCCCAGGCTCCAGCCGTAGCCCCAGCGGATGGCCAGGTCGACGTCGCGCGCGGTCTCGGCGATCGAGGCCAGGTGGTAGGCGCTGTAGTGGAACAGGTCGCGGAACACCGACCACAGGAACTGCGCCTGCGGGTGCGCGCTGGCGCGCAGCTGGGCGAACTTCTCGGCCGGGTTCTTGTTCTTCAGGATCGCGACCACCTCGGCCGCCGCCTCGCCGCTGGCGGGACGGTAGTCCTGGGCCTTGAGGTCCAGCACCACGATGTCCTTGCCCTTCTTCATGAAGATGCCGGCGCCGGTCTTCTGGCCAAGCGCGCCCTTGGCGATCAGCGCCTGCAGCCAGTCCGGGGCCTTGAAGTACTTGTGCCAGGGATCGTCCGGCAGGGTGTCGGCCATGGTCTTGATGACGTGGGCCATGGTGTCGAGGCCGACCACGTCGGAGGTGCGGTAGGTCGCCGATTTCGGGCGGCCGAGCAGGGGGCCGGTGAGCGCGTCCACCTCGTCGAAACCCAGGCCGAACTGGCCGGTGTGGTGCAGGGTCGAGAGGATGGAGAAGACGCCGATGCGGTTGCCGATGAAGTTCGGCGTGTCCTTGGCGTAGACCACCCCCTTGCCCAGGGTCGTGACCAGGAAAGTCTCAAGTCCTTCAAGGACTTCCCGGTCAGTCTTCACGCAGGGGATCAACTCGGCCAGGTGCATGTAGCGCGGCGGGTTGAAGAAATGCACGCCGCAGAACCGGTGGTGAAGCGATTCCGGAAGAACCTCCGCCAAGCCATTGATCGACAAGCCGGAAGTGTTGGACGCCAGGATCGCATGCGGGGCCACATAGGCCTCGATGCGGTCGTACAGCGCCTTCTTCCAGTCCATGCGCTCGGCGATGGCCTCGATGATCAGGTCGCAGTCCTTGAGCAGGTCCAGGTGCTGGTCGTAGTTGGCCGCGGTGATCGCGGCCGCCTTGGACTTGCTGGCGAAGGGTGCCGGCGAGAGCTTGCCCAGGTTGGCGATCGCCTTGTCGACGATGCCGTTGGGCGGGCCTTCCTTGGCGGGAAGGTCGAACAGGACGGTGTCGACGTCGGCGTTGACGAGGTGGGCGGCGATCTGCGCGCCCATCACGCCGGCGCCGAGCACGGCCACCTTGCGGATGCGGAGTTGCGGCATGGGAAAAGCTCCGTGGGAGGAGGAGGGGGTGGGTCAGCCGTCGGCGCGCAGGCCGGCGGCGGCGAAGCGGATCAGGGTCTGGGCGGCCTTCTCGCAGTGGGCCTTCTCGGACACGCCGGTGGGCCGCTTGATCAGGCCGAAATCGGCCATGGCGTAGGTCAGGGCGCCGGCGGTGAAGTCCAGGCGCCAGTACAGGTCTTCCTTGGCCAGGGCCGGCACCGCGGCGCCGATGGCCTTGGCGAACTCGCGCAGCACGTGGCCATAGTTGTCGGACAGGAACTTGCGCAGGCGGTCGTTCTTCTCGGCGAAGGCGCGGGCCAGCACGCGCACGAAGGCCGAGCCGCCGTGGCGGTCGATGGTCAGGGCCAGGGGCGGTTCGATGAAGGCGGCCAGGATGGCCTCGAGGTCGCCGGGGCGCTCTTCCTGGGCCTTGCGCAGCTGGGCCAGGCGGCGCTCGCTCATCTCGTCCATGCGGCGGCGGAAGACCTCGTTGACCAGGTTCTCCTTGCTGCCGAAGTGGTAGTTCACCGCCGCGATGTTGACGTCGGCCCGGCTGGTCACCTGGCGCAACGAGGTGCCGGCGAACCCGTGCTGGGCGAAGAGCTCCTCGGCCGCGCCGAGGATGCGTTCC
Organism: Arenimonas terrae; assembly: GCF_006265115.1. Taxonomy (GTDB): domain Bacteria; phylum Pseudomonadota; class Gammaproteobacteria; order Xanthomonadales; family Xanthomonadaceae; genus Arenimonas; species Arenimonas terrae. The sequence goes on from NZ_SMDR01000001.1 coordinate 493,357, forward strand.
TTGGTGTTGAAGTGGGTCGTCGTCATGGCCTGCCAGCGTTCGATTCAAACGGGTGTTGGCGAGTGTACTCCGGCCGGGCCGGCCGTCAAATGGCCAATTCAAACGGCTGACGGAACCCTTCGTCCCGGCACCGGGCCCAGGGCAGGGTGGAGCATGCTGCTGGAAATATTCAGGGAAATGCGCTAAACCCTCGTTCGTGCGGGGTTTTGTGCTAGATTTACGGGCTTCCGAAACCCCTAAACCACGGAGTTAGACCATGGCGCTGGAGCGCACCATTTCCATCATCAAACCCGACGCGGTCGCCAAGAACGTCATCGGCGAGATCTACGCCCGCTTCGAGAAGGCCGGCCTGAAGGTCGTCGCCGCCAAGATGAAGCACCTCTCGCGCAAGGAAGCCGAAGGTTTCTACGCCGTGCACCGCGAGCGTCCGTTCTTCAACGCGCTGGTCGAGTTCATGATCTCCGGCCCGGTGATGATCCAGGTGCTGGAAGGCGAGAACGCGGTGCAGAAGAACCGCGACCTGATGGGCGCCACCAACCCGAAGGAAGCCGCCGCCGGCACGATCCGCGCCGATTTCGCGCAGTCGATCGACGCCAACGCCGTGCACGGTTCCGACAGCCTCGAGAATGCCGCGATCGAAACCGCGTATTTCTTCGCCGCCACCGAGCTGTGCCCGCGCTGAGCGGATGACGTCGTGAACGAGACCTCGGACAAGTCCATCCCGCTGCTGGTCAACCCGGCACCGGAAACCGCGCCGGCAACGCCGGTGCGGGTGAACCTGCTCGACCTCGATCGCGAGGGCATGGAGCGCTTCTTCGCCGAAACCCTCGGCGAGAAGCGCTTCCGCGCCCACCAGGTGATGAAGTGGATCTACCACCAGCACGTCACCGACTTCGGCCAGATGACCGACGTGGGCAAGGCGCTGCGCGCCAAGCTCGAGGCCCATGCCGAAGTCCGGCCGCCGCTGGTGCAGTTCGACAAGCCGTCCACGGACGGGACCCACAAGTGGCTGCTGGGCATGGACTCCGGCAATGCCATCGAGACCGTGTTCATCCCCGACAAGGGCCGCGGCACGCTGTGCGTGTCCAGCCAGGTCGGCTGCGGCCTGAACTGCCAGTTCTGTTCCACCGCCACCCAGGGCTTCAACCGCAACCTCAGCACCGCCGAGATCATCGGCCAGGTGTGGGTGGCGTCCAAGCACCTGGGCAACAAGACCCACCTGCACCGCAAGCTCACCAACGTGGTGATGATGGGCATGGGCGAGCCGCTGCTGAATTTCGACAACGTCGTGCGCGCCATGAGCCTGATGCGCGACGACCTGGGCTTCGGTCTCGCGAACAAGCGCGTGACGCTCTCGACCGCCGGCCTGGTGCCGATGATCGACAGGCTGGGCGAGGCGAGCGACGTGTCGCTGGCGGTCTCGCTGCACGCCCCGAACGACGAGCTGCGCACCCAGCTGGTGCCGCTCAACAAGAAATACCCGATCGAAGAACTGATGGGCGCCTGCGTGCGCTACCTGCAGCGCCGCCGCAAGGGCGAGTCCATCACCTTCGAGTACACCCTGATGAAGGGCGTCAACGACACGCCGGAAATCGCCCGGCAGCTGGTGCGGCTGATGAAGCAGTTCAGCAACCAGCTGCAGTATTCCGACGCCGCCAAGGTGAACCTGATCCCGTTCAACCCGTTCCCCGGTACGCGCTTCGAGCGCAGCGGCGAGACCGAGATCCGCGCGTTCCAGAAGATCCTGCTCGACGCCGGCGTGCTGACGATGGTGCGCCGCACCCGCGGCGACGACATCGACGCCGCCTGCGGCCAGCTCAAGGGGCAGGTGATGGACCGCACCCGCCGCCAGTCCGAATTCAAGCGCAAGCTCGAACAACAGGGAGTTTCCGATGCGGCATGAGCCCATGCGTCTTCTTGCCTTCGTCGCGCTGGTCGCGATCGCGGGCTGTGCCAGCACCAGCGGTGGCGGCACGACGCAGTCGACGGGCAGCGCCGGCGGCACCCACACGACGATGAGCAACAAGGGTCTGGCCAACCTCAACCTGGCCCACAACTACATGAACTCGGGCAAGCTCGACTACGCCATGGACCGCGCGAACCGTGCCCTGCGCAGCGACCCGAATTCGCCCGACGTGCAGATCGTGATGGGCCTGATCCGCGAGAAGCTGGGCGACAACGAGCGCGCCGGCCAGCACTACGCCCAGGCGGTGAAGCAGGCGCCGGAAGCCGGCCACGTGCTCAACGTGAATGCGGTCTGGCTTTGCCGCCAGGGAGCGGTGGAGGAGTCCGACGCGCTGTTCAGCCGCGCAGTCAGGGATCCGTTCTACAAGGCCAAGCAGCAGGCGTATTTCAATGCCGGCAAATGCGCGCTGCAGGGCGGGCGGCTGGAGCGGGCCGAACAGTATCTGCGCCAGGGCGTCGAGTTGGCGCCGCAGGACCCGCTGCTGCTCGCCCAGCTGGCCGAGGTGAAGTTCCGCCAGGGGGATTTCATGGCGGCGCGGGCCTTCTTCCAGCGGCGCGAATCGCTGGGCGCGCCCAGCGCCGAGTTGCTCGACCTCGCAGTGCGCATCGAACAGGGTGCCGGCGATACCGTCGCCGCGGACCGCTATCGTCGCCGCCTCAACGAACAGTTTCCGAACTACACGCCGCCCGCCGCGGAGGGGACGCGTCAGCCATGAGCAGTGAAGGTACGCAGGAGGTCCTGTTCCAGGACCCGATCGGTATTCGCCTGCGGCAGGGCCGCGAAAAGGCGGGTCTCAGCCTCGAGCAGGCCGGCCAGCAGCTGAAGCTGCCGGTCGCCATCGTCGAAGCCATGGAGCGCGACGACTGGCAGCGGCTGGGCGCGCCGATCTACGTGCGCAGCTACCTCGGCAGCTACCTGCGCCTGGTCGGGCTGCCGGCGGCGCTGGCCGAGCAGGTCGCGCAGGACAAGCCGACGCCGCAGTTGGTCAGCCTGGGCGGCAGCTCGCGGGTGCGCCATGCGCTCAACCATTCGATGCGCAACGTCGTCTATCTGGTCATGACCGCGGTGCTGGTGCTGCCGGTGGTCCTGGTCGTGCGTCATTACCAGTCGGCGCGGCCGGCCGAAGAACTCACGCTCGAGCCGCAGGCGACCCTGGTTACGGCAGCTCCACTCGCCGCCGAACCGTCGCCGCCGTCCGTGACCGACGTGCCGGCGCTGGCAGCCACCGCCGAGTCCGCGACGACCGAGGCGGCCGGTCCGGCGCCCGTGATGGCGTCGATGGCTCCCTTCCAGAAGTCCGAAGCCTCGAGCGACCTGCTGCTGCGCTTCTCCGGCGAGAGCTGGGTGGACGTGGTCGATGCCCGCGGCCTGCGGGTCGAACGCGGCCTGGTCGCGGCGGGTAGCGAGCGCCGTTACGCCCCGGGTCAGGTTGCACGCATCACGCTCGGCAACGCCGAAGCGGTGCAGGTGAGTTTTGCCGGTGCGGCGGTCGATCTGACGCCTTACCGCGCCGCGAACGTCGCCCGCTTTGCGGTATCCTCTAGCGGCGAACCCGCTCCCGCCGGCAACTGATCCGGCGGCACCGCGCGCCACATAGCCACCTCCACCCGCCTGCGCCCCGCGCGGGCCCGAAGAAGCATCGAATGGACCAGATCGACGAATACGAACAGGGCGAACGCGTCCGCACCTGGCTGCGCAACAACGGCTCCTCGCTGATCGGCGGCGTCGCCCTCGGCCTGGCCTGCCTGGCTGGCTGGCAGTGGTGGCAGAGCCAGCAGGACCAGAAGCTGGTGGTCGCGGCCAGCGAATACGCCGCGTTCAACAAGGCCGTCGAGGCCAGGCAGGACGACAAGGTCGCCGCCCACGCGGCGGCCCTGCGGCAGAACCATCCGGACACGCCGTACCCGGCCCTGGCCGCGCTGCGCCAGGCCGATGCGCTGCACGCGCAGGGTAAGGACGAAGAAGCGGTGAAGGTTCTGGATGCGGTCGCGGGCGAGCACCTCGACCCGGCCCTGGTCGAGCTGGCGCGCCTGCGCGCCGCCCGGCTGCAGGTCGCGGCCGGCAAGGCCGAAGACGCCATCAAGCGCCTCGACACCTTGGACGAGCCGGCCTTCGCCGCCGTCGCCGCCGAAATCCGCGGCGATGCCGAGATGGCCCTGGGCCGTCGCGACGCCGCCCGTGCCGCCTATGAAAAAGCGCTGGCCTCGCTCGACGTTGGTTCGCCCACGCGATCCATGGTCGAGATGAAACTCACCGACGCGGGCGGCTCGCCGACCGCTCAGCCGGAGATCTGACCGCATGTCGTTCCGCATCGTGCTACTCGCCCTGATCCTGGTCTTCGCCACCGGCTGCAGCACCATCAAGGGCTGGTTCGGCGACAGCAAGGGCAAGGCCCTGGAACCGGCCGAACTCACCGATATCGCCAGCCCGATCGCCGTGGACCGCGCCTGGAGCCTCAACCTGGGCGACGGCCGCGAGAAGCTGGGTCTGCGCCAGAAGGTCGCGGTCGAGGGCGAACGCCTGTACGTGTCCAACGACGATGGCCAGGTGCTGGCCATCAACGCCGGCACCGGCGATGTGATCTGGGACTCCCAGGCCGTGAAGACCGGCAAGACCGGCAACCGCCTGCTGTTCTGGCGCCGCAAGACGATCGAGGCCGGCCTCAGCGGAGGTCCCGGTGTCGGCAACGGTCTGGTCGTGGTCGGCGGACGCAATGGCGAAGTGATCGCGTTCGACGCCGAGACCGGCGCCGAGCGCTGGAAGGCCGCGTCCACCTCGGAAGTCATCGCCACGCCGCTGGTCGCCGGTGGCCTGGTCGTAGTGCGCAGCAACGACGGCCGCACCTTCGGCTTCGACGCCGCCGACGGCACCCGCAAGTGGGTGTTCGACCGCGGCCTGCCGAACCTCAGCGTGCGCGGCAACGGCACGCCCGTCGCTGGCGGTGAGCTGGTCTACCTGGGTTACGACGACGGCAGCGTGATCGCACTGCGCCTGGCCGACGGCCTGCTGGCCTGGGAACAGCTGGTGGCCGAGCCCGATGGCCGCAACGACCTCGAGCGCATGGCCGACGTCGACGGCGAGCTGCAGCTGGGCTTGTCCGAACTCTACGCCACGAGCTTCCGCGGCCAGACTGTCGCGATTTCGACCACCAACGGCGAGCCGATGTGGAACCGCGACATCGGCGGCTACGGCGGTCTTGCGCTGCTGGCCGACCGCGTGGTGCTGGCCGACCCGGCCGGCACCGTCTGGGCGCTGGACCGCAACACCGGCAGCGCGCTGTGGAAGCAGGAAGCGCTGGCCCGCCGCTGGCTGACCTCGCCGGCCGTCCAGGGCAACTACATCGTGGTGGGCGACATCGAGGGTTACCTGCACTGGATCCGCGCGGACGACGGCGTGATCGTCGGCCGCGACCGGATCGAGAACTCGGCCATCCTCGGCACCCCGCAGGTTTCGGCGTCCGGCACGCTCTTCGCGATCACCGCGGAAGGCAAGCTGGCGGCCTACCCGCAGCCGCAGTAACCGCAGCCGCGGCCCGGAAGGGCCCGGCTGATCGCGGTGCGCCCCGGGGCGCACCGCAGCATCGCCCGGCCCATGCCGGGCGTTTCGCGCTTCGGCGCGGACGATTTTGAGCGTTCCAGGAGAGATCCACCGTGTTGCCACTGGTTGCACTCGTGGGCCGGCCGAATGTCGGCAAGTCGACCATCTTCAATGCGCTGACGCGCAGCCGCGACGCCCTCGTGCACGACGAGCCCGGCGTGACGCGCGATCGCCACTACGGCTTCTGCCGCCTGGTGGAAGACCGGCCGTTCGGCCTGTGCGACACCGGCGGCCTTTCCGGTGAAGAGGAAGGCCTGGCCGGCGCAACCGCCCGCCAGGCGCGCGCCGCGGTCGAAGAGGCCGACCTCGTGTTGTTCGTGGTGGACGGCCGCGAAGGTCCGTCGGGCCTGGACCAGAACATCCTTGCGTTCCTGCGCAAGTCCGGCACGCGCTTCTTCTTGGTGGTCAACAAGACCGACGGCATCGACGTACAGGCCGCGGTGGCGGAGTTCGCGCGCTTCGGCGTCGAGCGCGTCATCCCGGTGGCGGCCGCGCACCAGCGCGGCATCCCGGAACTGCTCGAGGAAATCATTCCGGAGCTGCCGGAAGACGGCGACGCCGCCGTGCTTTCCGAAGATCCGGGCCGCATCCGCGTCGCCTTCATCGGCCGTCCCAACGTCGGCAAGTCCACGCTGGTGAACCGCCTGCTGGGCGAGGAGCGCATGATCGCCTCCGACGTGCCGGGCACCACCCGCGATTCGATCGCGGTGGACCTGACCCGCGACGGCCGTGATTACCGCCTGATCGACACCGCCGGCCTGCGCCGCCGCGCCAAGGTCGAGGAAGCGGTGGAGAAGTTCAGCGCCTTCAAGACGCTGCAGGCGATCGAGACCTGCCAGGTGGCCGTGGTGCTGCTGGATGCGGGCGAGGGCGTGACCGAACAGGACGCCACGGTGCTGGGCCTGGTGCTCAACGCCGGCCGCGCCCTCGTGGTGGCCGTCAACAAGTGGGACGGCCAGGACAAGTACACGCGCGACCAGGCCATGTCGATGCTCGAGCGCAAGCTCTCGTTCTGTGAATGGGCCGAACGCATCACCATTTCCGCCAAGCACGGCACCGGCATGCGCGAACTGTTCAAGGCCATCCACCGTGCCCATGCCTCGGCCACGCACCAGTTCAGCACCGCCGAGACGACCAAGGCGCTGTCGATCGCCATCGAGAGCTTCCCGCCGCCGGTCGTGCGCGGGCACGCGGCCAAGATGAAGTTCGCGCATCCTGGCGGCGCCAACCCGCCGACCTTCATCGTGCACGGCAACCGCCTCAAGTCGCTGAGCGAGAGCTACCGCCGCTACCTCGAGAACTTCTTCCGCAAGCGCTTCAAGCTGGTCGGCACGCCGATCAAGTTCGTGTTCAAGGAAGGCGAGAACCCGTACGAAGGCAAGAAAAACGTGCTCACCGAGCGCCAGGTCAAGGCCAAGCGCCGCCTGATGAAGCACGTCAAGGGCAAGTGATCCCCCGCGACGCGATCACGCTGGGCATCCTCGCCGGCGGTCGCGGCCAGCGCCTCGGCGGGCGCGACAAGGCCTGGGTGCGTCATCGGCAGCGCTGCCTGATCGAGAACGTGCTGATGGCGATGCCCGGCGAGTTCGCCGAGCGCCTGGTCAGCACGCGAGCGCCGGACCCGCGCTTCGAATCGCTGGGTCTGCGGCCGGTGTTCGACCGCCGCGATGATTTTGCCGGGCCACTGGCCGGTCTTGAGGCGCTGGCCGGTGAATGCCGCAGTCCGTGGCTGCTGAGCGTGCCCGTCGATCTCGACGGTCTGCCGGACGACCTGCTCGACCACCTGCTCGGCGCCGCGGCGGCGGACGGCATCGTCGTGCACGACGCCGGCGGCCTGCAGCCGCTGCTGGGCCTGTGGCGCACCGAAGCGCTTGCGGCCAGCGCCACGGCCATGCTCGACGCCGGGGAATCGGCGGCACGTCGTCTGGTCGCCCAACTGCAGGTGGCGCGCCTGGACCTGGCGCCGCTGCGCCTGGGCAATCTCAACTCCCCCCGCGATTTTCCTGAAGGGTACGCACCGTGAGCCAGGACGTTCCGACCCGCATCGGTTTTGACGAGGCGCTGGCCCTGATCCACGCGTTTGCGCCGCGGCTGTCGAACGAGCGCGTGCCGCTGTCGCGTGCGCGCGGCGGCGTGCTTGCCGGCGACCTGGTCGCAGAGCTGGCGCTGCCGGGTTTCGACAATTCCGCGATGGACGGTTTTGCGGTGCGCGCAGACGAGGCCAACGCCGCGACGGAAACCGGCCTGGCGCTCGCCGGCGAGCAATTCGCCGGCGCCAGCCTCGGGCTGCAGCTCGGGGCAGGGCAGTGCAGCCGCATCACCACCGGCGCGCCGATGCCCGCCGGTGCCGATGCCGTGCTGATCAAGGAAGAGGCGAGGCTGCACGACGGCCGCGTGTTTCCGGGCGCGCCGCTGCGCCGCGGCGCCAACGTGCGCTGCGCCGGTGAAGACGTGGCGATCGGCGACACGGTGCTGCGCGCCGGCCAGGTGCTCACGCCCGCGCGCCTGAGCCTGGCCGCCGCCTTGGGCCAGGCCGAAATCGAGATCGTCCGCCGGCCGACCGTCGCCGTATTCACCACCGGCGACGAGCTGCGCCCGCCTGGCCAGCCGCTGGCGCCGGGCGAGATCCACGACAGCAACCGCGTTCTGCTGCAGACCCTGCTGATGGCCGAAGGCCTGGAGCCGGTGGCCTGGCCGGTGCTGCCCGACGATCCGGTGCGCATGGCCGCGGCCCTGCGCGATGCGGCCTTTTCCTTCGACCTGGTCATCACCTGCGGCGGCGTGTCGGCCGGAGAAAAGGACCACCTGCCGCAGCTGCTGCGCGAGCAGGGTCAGGTGCATTTCTGGAAAGTGCGCATGAAGCCGGGCATGCCCGTGCTGTTCGGCCGGCTGGACCAGGCCCTGGTGCTGGGCTTGCCGGGCAATCCGGTGTCCGTGCTCGCGACCTTCCTGACCCTGGGGCGCACCCTGCTCGACGCGCTGCAGGGGCGTGGCGAATCCCGCCCTTCCTGGACCGCGGCGCTGACGACGGCGATCAGCAAGCCGCACGCGCGCCTGGAATTCATGCGCGGCAATCTCACCTGCGACGCCGGCGGCCAGCTGCAGGTCACGCCGAATCCGGCGGTCGCCTCGCACCGCCTCAGGGCGGCCGCCGACGCCAACGCGCTGATCCAGCTGCCCGAGGGGGCAGGGGAGTACGCGGTGGGCGACCGGGTGACCGTGCTGCCTTACGCCGCCTACGGCGGCTAGACTTCGCCCATGCGCGACATCGAGGAAATCACCCCGGCCCAGGCGCTCGCACGCCAGGCCGCGGGCCGCCTGCTGATCGACGTGCGCGAGCCCGGCGAACACGCACTGGGCCTGCCCGAAGGTGCCCTGGCGGTACCGCGCGCGGCGCTTGAAGCCGAGCCCGGCCGCTGGGCGGCGGATCCGGCGGCCGAAGTGCTGCTGATCTGCGGCAGCGGAAAGCGTTCGCTGCTGGCGGCTCAGGCGCTGGCCGCCGCGGGCTACGCGCGGCCGGTTTCCGTGTCCGGCGGCTTCGAGCGCTGGCGTGCGGAAGGGCTGCCGGAAATGCCGGGCGCCCGCGAGGACGCGGATTTTCTGGAGCGCTATTCCCGCCATCTGCGCCTGCCGCAGGTCGGGCTCGACGGACAGCGGCGACTGGCGGAGGCGAGGGTGCTCGTTGTCGGCGCCGGTGGCCTGGGATCGCCCGCGGCGTATTACCTGGCCGCGGCGGGCGTGGGTACGCTGGTCCTGGCGGACGACGACGTCGTGGACCGCTCGAACCTGCAGCGGCAGATCCTGCATACCGAGGCACGCATCGGGGTGGCCAAGGTCGAATCGGCCCGGACCGCGCTGTCTGCGCTCAATCCGAGGCTGGCGGTCGAGACGGCGCCGGTGCGCGTCACGGCCGACAACGTCGAGGCGCTGGTGCGCGACGTGGACGTGGTGTTGGACGGCGCCGACAACTTCCCGGTGCGTTATCTGCTTTCGGATGCCTGCGTGCTGCTGGGCAAGCCGCTGGTCTACGGCGCGGTGCACCGGTTCGAGGGCCAGGTCAGCGTGTTCGACGCCGGGCGTCGCCGCGGCGAGGCACCGTGTTACCGCTGCCTGTTCCCGGAACCGCCGGCGCCAGAGGACGCACCCAACTGCGCCGAGGCCGGCGTGCTGGGTGTGCTGCCGGGCGTGATCGGGCTGCTCCAGGCCACCGAGGTCCTCAAGCTCATCCTGGGCCTGGGCGATTCGCTGGCGGGCCGGCTGCTGCATTTCGATGCGCTGCGCATGCGTTTCCGCGAAACCCGCCTGGCGCCCGACCCTGGCTGCCCGGCCTGCGCGCCCGGCCGTCGCCTCGGCGTCCACGACAGCCTGTCCCCGGCGTGCCGCGTCACGCCGTAACCAAGGAAAGTTTTTCGCGGACTTGAAAATCCGCCGTCCACGGCCGCGCCCGAACTCGGCTGGGAGCCCGGCGCGAACGCCATGGGACGGGTATTTCCAGGGGTGGGCGAAGTGGCACGGTTCCTGTATGTCTTCTGGCAAGCCGGCAAGGAGAACTGCATGAACGTCCGCGACGTGATGACCGCCGAGGTGTACGTGGTCGAACCCGAGATGAGCCTCCGGGATGCCGCCCGGATGATGCGCGACTGCGACATCGGCAGCTTGCCCATCCAGCGCAACGAGCGGCTGATCGGCATGGTGACCGACCGCGACCTGGTGATCCGGGGGATCGCCGGCGGCATGGAGTCCTCGGCGACCGTCGAATCGGTGATGTCCGACGGGATCCGGTACTGCTTCGACGACCAGAGCGTCGAGGAGGTCGCGACGAACATGGCTGAGCTGCAGGTCCGGCGCCTGCCGGTGGTGTCGCGCGAGAAGCGCCTGGTCGGCTTCGTGTCGCTGGCCAACATCGCCAGCGCGCGCGACCGCCAGGCCACGGACGAGCTGCTCGGCGGCACGGCCGAACCGCACTGAGCACGCCATGCCGCGCGGCGACAAGTCCAGCTACACCGGCAAGCAAAAGCGCCAGGCCGAGCACATCGAGCAAAGCTACCGGGACCGGGGCGTCTCCAAGGCCACAGCGGAACGGCGGGCCTGGGCGACCGTGAACAAGCTTGATGGCGGCGGCAAGAAGTCCGGCAGTGGCCGCCGGAAGGCCGGCAGCGGTGGCTCCAATGCCTGACTTGATATGCGCATAATGTATATTATGTCAATACAAGAATAGGGCTTGGCGATGAGCCGCGCGGCAGCATCGGTCTGCCTGATCCTTCCCGCTTCCACCCCCGGCCGCCGCGCCGGGATCGCCGGCGCGGCGGGTTCATCCGGGGATGTCAGATCACCTGGCCGCCGGATACTTCAATGCGCTGGCCGGTGACCCAGCGGTTGTCCGGGCCCAGAAGGCTCGCGATCATCGGGCCGATATCGTCGGGCACGCCGACGCGGCCCAGGGCGATCATGTCGGCGAACTGCTTGTTGAGCTCGGGCATGTCGCGCACCGCGCCCCCGAGGAAATCGGTTTCGATCGCGCCCGGGGCGACGGTATTGACCGTGATGCCGCGGCTGCCCAGTTCCCGAGCCAGGCACACCGACAGGACTTCGACGGCACCCTTCGCCGCCGTGTAGGCCGAAAAGCCCGGGAACGTCACCCGGGTCAGGCCCGAGGAATAGTTGACGATGCGGCCGCCGTCTGCCAGCAGCGGCAGCAGCGACTGGATCAGGAAGAACACGCCCTTGACGTGCACGTCGAACAGCGCGTCGAACTGGGTTTCGCTGGTGTCGGTGAAGGCGGCCATTTCGCCGTGCCCGGCGTTGTTGACCAGATGGTCGAAGCTGTCGCGGTTCCAGGTCCGGTGCAGCGCCGCGCGCACCTGGGTGACGAAGGCCGGGAAGCTGGCCACATTGGCCACGTCCAGCGGCAGCGCCACGGCCTTCCGGCCAAGGGCCTGGATCTGGTCGACGACAGCCTGCGCTTCAGCCGCGCCGGTGCGGTAGGTCAGGATGACGTCGCCGCCGCGGGCGGCGATGCTGATCGCGGTATTGCGGCCAAGGCCGCGGCTGGCACCGGTGACGAGGGAAATCTTGCTCATGGCTGGGGTCCTTTGGAGGTGTGCGGAATGCACGGGCACAGTCTTCGGCGCCGACCTTTCCCCAGGTTGTGGGTTTCTCTGATTTTCTTGCCTATATCTCCTGACTATCGCTCCTTTACCCCAGAATGCGCTTCTAACTTGAGCCTGAAAGGAAATTCGATTGCCTGATCACCCATGATTCTTGCCTTTTCGTACAGGTGACCTTGCGTCCGCCCCTGCCCCGGCCTACCGTACCGCCATGGCCGATACCCTCCTCGACGCCGTCCGGCGCTTCGCCGATTTCCAAGCCGACGCCCAGGGCGTGGCCGTCACCCCCATCCCGGGCCTGACCTGCATCCGCGCGACCCGGCCCAGCGAACTGCTCTACGCCATCTCGAGGCCCCTGGTCGCCCTGGTGGTCCAGGGCAGCAAGCGCGTGATGGTGGGCAACCAGAATTACGACTTCGGCGCGGGCGACTCCCTGTTGATCACCGCCGACATTCCCACCGTCAGCCAGATCACCCGCGCGAACGCCGCGGCACCCTATTACTCGCTGGTCCTTGATCTCGACCCGGCGGTCATCAAGTCCCTCGTCCTGGAGATGGATGTGGCCCGGGAAGGTCTAGGCGGGCCCGTGCGGGTCGAGCCCACCGACACGGACGTCGCAGACGCGGCCCTGCGCCTGATGCGCCTGATCGACCGGCCCGCCGCCGCGCAGGTGCTCAGGGCCGAACTCCTGCGCGAAATGCACTACTGGCTGCTCGCCGGCCGGCACGGTCCGGCGATCCGCCATCTGGGTGCGGCCGACGGTAGCGCGCAGCGCGTGGCCCGCGCGGTGTCCCTGATCCGCGCCCAATATGCGCAGCCGCTGCGCGTTGAGCGACTCGCCGAGGCGGCGGGCATGAGTCCATCGAGTTTCCACCAGCACTTCCGCGACGTCACGTCGCTGTCGCCGCTGCAGTTCCAGAAGCAGCTGCGGCTGATCGAGGCGAGGCGCCGGATGCTTTCCGAGGGGGCCTCGGCCAGCCAGGCGGCGTATGCCGTGGGCTACGAGAGCGTGCCCCAGTTCACGCGCGAGTACGCCCGGCTCTACGGCGCACCGCCGGTGCGCGACGTCCGGGAGGCGAAAGCGAAGCTGTCGACGGCCGCATGAGGGCATCCCCTGCCCGGCCGCCGGTGCGCTGGCGGCCTCCAGGCATCAGGAATGATGGCCATGCGGCGGCATGCGATCCCGCTCCGCGTGTATGCCCGGCGTCGAGCTTGTCGACAGGGGTTCGTCGGCCGTCGCGCCCCGCAGAGTGCGGCGCCTGATCGCCGAGTAGAACACCGGCGTCAGGTACAGGCCGAACAGGGTCACGCCGAGCATGCCGGCGAGCACGGTCACGCCCATGACGTTGCGGACCTCGGCGCCGGCGCCCGAAGCCAGCACCAGCGGCACCACACCGGCAATGAAGGCGAACGACGTCATCACGATCGGTCGCAGGCGCAGCCGCGAGGCTTCGATCGCCGCCTGCACCGGTGTCCTGCCCTGCCCCTCGAGCTCCCGCGCGAACTCGACGATCAGGATGGCGTTCTTGCAGGCCAGGCCCATCAGCACGACCAGGCCGATCTGCACGAATACGTTGTTGTCGCCGCCGGTGATCCACACGCCGCCGAGCGCGAACAACAGGCACATCGGCACGATCAGGATCACCGAGAACGGCAGCGACCAGCTTTCGTAGAGCGCCGCCAGCACCATCAGCACCAGCAGCACGCATAGCGGAAACACCAGCAGGCCGGCATTGCCCTGGCCGACCTGCTGGTAGGTCAGGCCGGTCCACTCGAAGCTCATGCCGTTCGGCAGCATTTCCCGCGCGAACTGGCCGACGGTGGCAATCGCCTCGCTCGAGGAGACGACGGCCGGGTCGGCGCGCGACACCGCGGCGCGGTACTCGCGGTCATCGATCCGGAAGAGAAGGTCGCCCGCCTTCACCAGGGCGCCTTCCTCGAACGCAACCTCGGCCAGGTAGCCGGAGACGCGGGGCCGGATCTCCACCCGTTCCGGTGCTTCCAGACGGCCGGTGAAATCGTCCCATTCGCGCACCTTTTTCTGCACGACCTCGGCGACGTTCACGCCGGCCGGCGGCGGTGCACCCGGTTCGCCGCCGCGGCTGCAGCCGACCGCCAGGAGCACGAGCAGCGCAAGGAAGGGACGGATCGCAGACATGACGGCTCCTGGGGGAGGTCGTTCGTGGGCCGGGGTTCCTGCGATCCAGTGTGTTCGGGAGGCTGGACGGCCGCCTCCCTCCAATTGGGGAGACGCGGAGCAATGCCGGCGCCGGCGTCCGCCGGACCAGTGGCCAGCCCCCCAGGCGCCCAGAGGGCGCTCGATCCTGCCCTCAGCTGCCGCGCGACCGGCGCGCCAACGATGCCCGCCGCGCGCCCAGCGCCAGCACCAGTCCGACCAGGACCATGTGCACCAGGAGCTCCGGCAGGATCCGCGACCACTGCGTGTTCGGTCTCAGCGGTGCGGCCGAAAGCGGCACCACCAGGTGGTTCATCACCACGTACAGCAGTGCGCCGTAGCCCAGACCCAGCGGCACCACCAGGCCGGCCAGCCGCGGCCAGGCCGCCATCGCCAGCCAGGGCGGCATCGCCATCAGGCCGATGATCATGAAGTGCAGCATGACGCCCAGCGCCATGACGTCCGCGCCGCCCGAGAATGCATCCGGCCCCAGCACGCCGCTGGCGATGGCCTGCAGCACCGTGGTCGCGGAGTAACCGCGGAACGGCGCGATCAGGCAGGCGTAGGCCAGGTCGAGGCTGCCGGCCAGCAGCGCGGTGAACAAAAACAGGCGTGTCGTTGCACGAGTCATGCGGGTGGCGCTCCCCTGGAATGCAGGCGTGACCTTAAGTGAGACCGGACCCGCAAGCGTGTGCCGGCGCCTGCATTTCGCCGGGCGGCACCGGCCGGCAAACCGAACGTGGAATGAACGCGGCGCATTGGTCCGAAATCCGCCTGCGGCGATTGGTCGGTACGTGCGCGCGGCCTGCGCCTAGCCTGTCTTCCAATCGCAGGAAGGAGTGCCCGCCATGACCCTTAACGAAGTCGATGTTCCCGAATTGCATGCGCTTGGTTTCGGCAAGTCGCTGGTGCTGGCTGCCTCGCCCCGGCCGCGCTTCAGCCTGGTGCGCGCCAGCGAGCGCGGAACCCAGGTGGATCTGCCCGCCGGCTGGTCTTCCGCGTGGATCGCGCTGCGCGGCCGGGTCAACGTCTACAGTGCACGGCAGTCGTGGGAACTTTCGGCGGGCAGCCTGCTGACATGGCAGGACGGTGCGCTCCGGCTGGCCGCCCACTCCCCGGCCTGGTACGTCGGCATCGCGGCGCCGACCACCTTGTGGACATCGCGTGTCCGTGCGCTGGTCGACGGCGCAGGCTCCGGCACGCTCTACACCCGGACCGTGCCGGTTCCCCGGGAAGTCCGGCGGCTCATCGTCCGGCTGTTCCGCCGGTGCCGCCAGCGCGGATCGGATGCGGCAATGCCGCTTGGTGCGCTGCTCGCCGCGCTGCAGGAGTCCCAATCCGACCTGGCCGTCCGGCTGCAGCGCTGCAGCGGCCGCACCCGGTTGCGGCAGGAGCAGTGCCTGCACCGTCTGCTGCGCGTGCACAACACCATCGAACACGCCCACGGCATGCGCGTTGGCCTGGAGGCGCTGGCCGAGGTCGCGCGCTATTCCCCGACTCACCTGATCCGGGTCTACCGCGAGGTGTTCGGCGAATCGCCGGCCGAACACGCGATGCGGCTGCGGGTCGACCATTCCTGGCGCCTGGTCACCGACACCCGCCTGACCATCGGCGACATCTCCGAGGCCATCGGCTTCGAGAGCAAGAGCGCGTTCTGCCGCTCGTTCAAGGCCCGCTTCGGGCGCACCACCTCGGAAGTCCGGCAGGCGGTCGCGTCCTGACCTTGGTGGCGGCCTTCAGGCTGCCGCGTCCTCCATCGCCGGAAACGCAGACGGCCCGGGGAGACCCGGGCCGTGTCTGCGAGAGCGACCCTGTGTGTCCGAGCCCCACTCTGAAGGGCCACAGGGTCGCGCGCCGTTGGAGAGAGAGTGGCATCGCTGACAGGAACATTGTCTGCCCGGACCGGGCTCGGAGGGTATTCCCGATCTGGTGCCTGCGTGACCCGGTCGGGTCATTCGCGTTTGCGTGGCGGGCGCGCGGCGTGTGCGCGCATGACGATCGCTGGACCCGGCAAAAAAAAGCCCGCGGGGTCGCCGCGGGCCAAACGGGGAACAGCAGCTCAGCCGATCAGAACGCCTGCGTGTAGCGCAGGTAGGTGGTGCGGCCGTAGGAGTCGTAGAGGTTGAAGTTGAACGGACGGCCGCCGAAGTCGATCAGCTCCGGATAGCGATCGCCCACGTTGGTGGCGCCGACCGCGATGCGGCCGCCCCACGGTGCGGACCAGGCGATCTGCACGTCGTGCGTGGTGTAGCTGGAGTAAGCGCCGTTCTGGCCAATGTAGTTGGCGTTCCAGGCGAACGCCCAGTCGCCGTAGGAGTAGCTGTTCTGCAGCGCCATGCGCAGCTCCGGCGCACCATCGAGATCGAGCTGGTCGAGCTCGACGCCGGCGGTGTTGGTGACCACGAAGTCCTGGACATAGGACACCACGAGCGAGTTTTTCAGCGAGCCGGCGTCCCCGAGTTCGAAGTCGGTGTTGAACCGGGCGTCGATACCGGAGGTGTTGAGCGTGCCGGCGTTGACCGTTCCCGAATCGATCTGGGTGATGCGGCCGGTGACCGGGTCGCGGACGATGCGCAGGCCGGCCGGGATCGGGCCGAAGCGGTCCGGGTTCAGGTCGCTGTCCACCACGTCCTGGGCGGTGACGGCGGTGATCGTGTTCTCGACCTCGATGTTGTAGTAGTCCAGGCTCATGTCGAACCAGTCCAGCGGCGACCAGACAAAGCCGGCGCTGTACTGGGTGGACTCTTCGGCATCGAGGTTGGGTGCGCCGAGCACCGTGGTGTCGACCTGCAGTTCGCAGTCGGGGTCCTCGCCCAGGGCGATGCAGGACTGCGGATCGCTGACGCTCTGGGCCGAGAAGGCCGGCTTCTGGGTCAGGATGTCCAGCGGCGGGGCGCGGAAACCCTGGCCGTAGGAGGCGCGCAGGGTCAGCGAATCCAGCGGCGACCAGCGCATCGACACCTTCGGCGAGAACGCATTGCCGAAGTCGCTGTAGTCGTCGAAGCGCCCGGCCAGCGTGACGTCGAAGCCGGTGCTGAAGGGCAGCAGCCATTCGAAGAACGCCGCCTTGGCCTTTCGGGTTCCCGAGGCCGAGTTGCCCGAGGAGCCCAGGATCTGATCCGCCTCGGACAGCGAGTCGAACAGGTCCTGGAAGTAGTCGTCGCGGTACTCGGCGCCGACCACGGCGTTGGACGTGCCGCCGCCCATCTCGAACAGGTCGAAGTCCATCACCGCGAAGACCTCGTCGGTCTTGAAGCGCGATTCGCGGCTGGTCGTCGCGGTCATGCCGGCCAGCACTTCCGGATCGGCGCCGTAGGGATCGCTCAGGTCGTAACGGCCTTCGTTGGCGAACTGCTCGGCCAGGTCGCGGACGATGAAGCCGCGGCCGAGTTCGATGAACTTGTAGTCGGTGCGGCGCAGGCCGAATTCGATGCCGGCGCGGTCGCCCAGGCGCCCTTCGAAGCCGACCAGGTAGTCGCTGTTGGTCGAGTCGGTGTAGGTGTCGCGGTTGCCGGCCGCGGCGAAGCGGTGGTAGTAGGTGGTGGACTGGCCGTCACCGACCACGATGTCGTTGGGCGTGCCCTCGTCCACCACCACCACGCCGGGAACCGGCGCGTAGCGGCCGAAGGTGTCGACCTTGGTCACGGTCGCACTCGCGTAGACGGACCAGTTGTCGTTGATCTGGTGGTCGCCGCGGGTGAACACCGACTTGGTGCCGGCTTTGGCCTCGTCGGCCGCCACACTGTTGAAGTTGAACGAGCACTGGCCATTGGCGGTCATGTAGAACGCGCCCTGGGTGCAGTCGAA
The DNA here is from genome assembly GCF_006265115.1 of Arenimonas terrae. Lineage (GTDB taxonomy): Bacteria > Pseudomonadota > Gammaproteobacteria > Xanthomonadales > Xanthomonadaceae > Arenimonas > Arenimonas terrae. The sequence goes on from NZ_SMDR01000001.1 coordinate 511,010, forward strand.
GCCCGGAACCGCCCGGATCAGGCCCGCAGGCGTGACGTAGTTGTTTCCGTAGACGCTGACGCCGCGCTCGTTGCCGCCAATCTGGTCGCGCGTGTAGAGCATGCCGCGCTTGTTGGCCGAGAAGCCGCCGATGATCCGGGTGGTGTCGTTGGAGGCGCCGAACACGCCCGACATCTCTTCGGTGTCCGCACCCTCGACCTCGGTCTGGCCGAAACCGTAGCGCAGCTCGGCGCCGTTGAAGTCCTTGCGCAGGATCACGTTGACCACGCCGCCGATGGCTTCGGAGCCGTACACCGCCGAGGCGCCGTCTGACAGGATCTCGATGCGGTCGACCGCGGCGAGCGGGATCGCGTTGAGGTCGGAGCCGCCGGCGGCGAACATCGGGTTGGTCGGGGCGCGGCGGCCGTCGATCAGCACCAGGGTGCGGCCCGAACCGAGACCGCGCAGGTTGATGGTGGCAAGCGACTGCGCCGTATTGCCCGACTGCGGGCGGATGTTTCCGAAGGACGCGAAAGTGGTGTCGCGCAGAACGTCGGCCACGGACACGTCGCCGCTGACGTCGATCTGCTCGCGGTTGATCACGATCACGGGTACGGCGCCCTCGACCTCGGAGCGCTTCAGGCGCGAGCCGGTGACCTCGATGGTGTCGAGCATGGAAGACTCAGCGTCCGCCGCGGCATCGGCCTGGGCGAAGGCGGAAGGCGCCAGCGCCAATCCGGCGGCCACGAGCAGCGCGCGCTTGATGGAAAGGGACAAACGATCATGTTGCATCTGCAAAACTCCACGGCAAAAGGCCTCGCGGCCGGTGCAAGGATGTTTACAAGTCGTTAACGCCTGCATGGGTGCAGCGCGCAGCAACCCGATGCTCGTGCCTTGGTCTGACGATGTGCGGCGCTTGCGCGGGTCGCGCCGCTGCGCAACGCCGGCACACGACGCCGTGCGGCTGGTGCATGCGATGGACCGGTCGCCGGACCCGGACCACATTGGTCCTGGCGGCGGCGCGGGAATTGGACTTGTCGCCCGGTACTTTCAGGGGCTTAAATCGACCCGGAGGTCGCCCATGGACTTGTTTCTCGACGGCAACGGCAGCCTGTACCGGCAATTGGTACGGGCGCTGAAAACCAGCATGGCCACCGGCCGCCTGCCCAAGGGCACGCGCCTGCCGGCCAGCCGCGACCTGGCGGTCAGCCTCGGCCTGTCGCGCGCGACCGTGGTCGCGGCTTACGAACAGCTGCGCACCGAAGGCCTGATCACCGGCCGGGTCGGCGCCGGCAGTTTCGTCAGCGCGCCTTCGACCGCCACCCTGCCGGTGCGCCCCACCCTGCCCCGCACAACCGTGGATCCGCAGAGCGCATTCAGCCGACGGGCCCGGCAGGTGCACGACCACGGCAACATCCCGGGCAAACGCCGCCCCGGTGCGGTGCTGGATTTCCAGTACGGTTTCGCCACGGTCAATCCGTCCCTGGCCCGGCAATGGGCGCGCGAGATCACCCGCGCCGCACACGACCTGCCGCTGAACTATCCACCGTCGCAGGGCATGCCGGCGCTACGCCAGGCCATCGCCACCCACATCGGCCGCACCCGAGGCGTGGTCTGCGAAGCCGACGATGTCCTGGTGGTGGGCGGCGTGCAGCAGGCGATGGCCCTGGTGTCGCGCGTGCTGCTCGACCCCGGCGACGCGGTGGTCATGGAAGAGCCGGCCTACTTCGGCGCCCGCCGCGTGCTGCAGATGCACGGCGCCAACCTGCGCTGCGTGCCGGTCGACCAGGACGGCCTGTGCGTGAACCGCCTTCCGGCCGAGACCGCCAAGCTCGTCTGCGTGACACCCTCGCACCAGTTCCCGACCGGTGCCGTGATGAGCCTGCCCCGTCGCCAGGCGTTGATCGACTATGCCGAGCGGCACCAGTCCTGGATCTGCGAGGACGACTACGACGGCGAGTTCCGCCAGGAGGAAGGCGCCCTGCTCTCGCTGCAGTCGCTCGACCGCAGCGGCCGCGTGGTCTACGTCGGCAGTTTTTCCAAGACGCTGTTCCCGGCCGCCCGGCTGGGCTACGTGGTGATGCCGCGCGCGCTGCGCGACGACTTCATCGCCGCCAAGTGGGCCACCGACGCCGGCTGTCCGCCGATGGAGCAGCTCGCGCTCGCGTCCTTCATCGCCCAGGGCGGCTACGACCGTCACCTGCGCCAGATCACCCGTCGCCTGTCCGAACGCCGCAAGCTGCTGCAGGACACGCTCGCCGCCGAGCTGGGCGACCAGGTCGAGGTGCTGCGTGCGCGCACCGGCATGCACCTGATGGTCTGGCTGCGGGGGCTCGACCTCTCGCAGGGCGAGGCGCTGGTGACCCAGGGCCTGCGCGCCGGGCTGGGCCTGCACACGGTCGCTCCCTGCTACGTCGATCCGCCCGATCGCGCCGGCTTCCTGCTCGGATTCGGCACGCTTTCACCGCGCGAACTGGTCGACGCGACGCGGCGCTTCGCCATGCTGGTCCGCAGCTCGCCCGCGGGAACCGGGCGCCGCCGGGGTGGCCTGGTGCTCGCGCACTCGGCCTGACCCGCGCGCCGGTCAGGCCCGCTGTTCGACGAAGTTCGGCACCGAGCGTCGGCGCGAGGTACTCGACGCGAGCTCGAAGAACACCTGGTGGTTGTCGTACTGCTCGATGCGGTGGAAGTCGGTTTCGCACATGCGGTACGGGTCCGTGATCTCCAGCCGCCCGGGCGGATAGTCGGCCAGAAGGCGCGCCGCCGGCGCCCGAGCCCGCACGTTGGCGTCGAACCAGGCGGCGAAGTCGTGCTCGAGCGCGTGTACTTCCGGGAAGCGGCGGCCCTCGCCCGGCATCATCAGCTCGTTCACCCGCAGCGTGGTGCGGAAACCGGGGTCCATCGGCACGCCGAGTTCGCGCCTGGCGAAGTCGGCGATCTCGGCATAAAACGGGCCCCAGCCGCCCAGGGCCTGGCGTTCGGCCTGGAAATGCCGGAACAGCCAGGTGATGGCCGGATAGGCCGCCGGCGCCGTCCGGACCGTTCGCACGATGGCGTGGATCAGTTCGGTCGCGGCGATGCCGTGCTCCCACTGCAGGAAACGCGCCACGTAGCGCAGCACCGCGTAACCGTCGGCGATGTCGAAGGCCGACCAGATCTCCAGCATCTCCGCCAGGTCGGCCGTGCTGTAGCTCGAGGTCGAGACCAGGTACTGCTGCGCGTCCACCCGGATCTGGTTCTCGCGCAGGTACTCCGGGTCCGACATCGGTGCGTTGGGCAGCAGCTGGGTGCGGTAGGCCTTCACGCCGACGTCGTCGTCGAAGTAATACTGCAGGTCGCCCTTGAAACTCTTCACCGTCGCGCCGGGCAGGCCAATCATCAGATCGGTGGACAGCGGCAGGTTCTCGCGCCGGAAGATGTCGCCGAGTTCGTCGTACTTCTTCGTCTTGATGTTGTCGCGGCGGATCACCGCCAGCGTGTCGGGGTCGGTGGTCTGGATGGAGATGATGCCCTGGCTGCAGATGCCGGCGCGGGCGAAGACCTTGACGATCTCGGCGATCTTCTCGGTGGCGTTTTTCGGGTAGTTGACCACGACCTCGCGCGGGTAGCCGTATCTGGCCTTGGTGGCGGCGACGTGTTCGGCGATGTCCACGTCGCGCTTGAAGATGCCGAAGTTGGCGTCGGCGATCCACAGCACGCGGATGCGCTGGCGGCCGATCCAGTCGATTTCGGCCTTCACCCGCTCCAGGTCGAAGCTGCGGATCTTCTGTTGTGTCGCCGAGCCCCAGTCGCAGAAGGTGCAAGCGTAGGGGCAGCCGCGATTGCTTTCGAGGATGGCCGCGACCACCTTGCCGCCGTAGTGGTTGAACATGCCCGACAGATACGGCGACGGCAGCTCGTCCATGGCCGCCAGTCGGTGCCGTTCGGCGGTCCGCACCAGCGCCTGGCCGGAGCGGTAGGTCAGGCCGGCGACCTCGCGGAGCGCGTCGATGCCCTGGCCTTTCGCCAGGGCTTCCAGCAGCTCCACCAGCGTGGCCTCGCCCTCGCCGCGCACCACCACGTCCACGTGCGGATTGGCCTGCATGTGCCGCTGGCAGGCCTCTTCGTACTTGGGCGCGCTGGGACCGCCGTGGATGGTGAGGTTGCGCGGGTCGGCCGCCTTGGCGGCGGCGGACAGGCCGCGGTTGTACTCGTGCGACCACATGTAGTTCGAGAACAGCCACAAGCCGGGACCGAAGCGGCGATAGAGCGCCTGCATCTGGTCCGCGCCGACCGAGACGATCGGCAGCGGCTGGTAATGCCTGAGCAGTTCGCCGCCGCGGTGCGCCATCAGGTGCGCGCGCAGCATGCCGAGGGCCAGCGGCAGGTGGTCGGCGTGGTGGGTGACGAAATAGATCGGCGTGCGGCCGTCGGGCTGCAGTGCCGCCCAGGGATCGCCTTCACCCAGGTGCACGGCATCGGTTTCGATCGGCGAGGTGGACGCGACCGGCTTGGTGCGCGTCGCCGTCGCAGGTACCAGCAGGCCCGCCGCCAGCAGTTGGGCCAGCCCCGCGCGCGCTCGGGCTTCGTCCAGGCTTCCTGCCGCCAGCCCGGCGAGCAGGTCCGGCACGGCCTTGCCCTCGCCTGCCGCGAGCAGGCGCAAGGCCAGCGCGCCGGGCAGGCGGCAGTAGGCACGCAGCGAGGGGCTCCATGCGACGAACTCGCGCTCGCCAGGGAAGAGGCAGGTCTGGCTGACCTGGCGCACCAGGGCAGGCAACTCCGAGATCGAGGGGTGCTGTGCCGGCAGGTCGATGGATGGGGGCGCGGCGGCCTGGTCGGCCGACGGCGACACCAGCAGGCCGGCGTCGCGCAGGTCGCGCAGTTCCTCCGGCGGCAGGCCAGACGGGTCCAATCCGGCCAGCACGCTGGCCAGGCGCTCCACCGTGCGGGCCGACAGGATCCGCGGCCGCGCCTGCGCGGGAAGCCAGGCCAGGATCTGTCCGCGCCGTGTGCTGATCCGCAGCGCGGGATCGAGCCTGAAAATCGCCATGATGCTGCCAGGAAACCGAATGACGCCGAGCATAGGGGACTTGCCCGGGCCGAAAAAGGCCCGCGCCGCGATCCCGGGCCGGAGCGACCGGTCCCGGCTTTGGGATTACACTGTGGCCATGTCGCTGATCGCCCTGATCGCCCGCTGTCTGATGGTCCTGGCCCTGGTGGCCAGCGGCCTGCCGGCTATGGCGCAGCCTGCGGGCCCGGCCGAACCGGAAACCGCCGCGGCCGCCAGTTGCCACGACGATGCCGGCCACGTGGCCGCCGACGAGCCGCCGCCGACGGATCCGGCCGACCTGGGCTGCTGCGACGGCGGCGACTGCACCTGCACCTGCCTGCACCATGCGCCCGCCACCCTGTGCCTGGCGCTGGCGCCCGCCACCGTGCATCCGCACGGACCCGCCGCCCTGTTTTCCCTGCGCATCGCGCCGGGTCCGGCCCTGCTGCCGTCCTTGCGCCCGCCGATCGCCTGAGCGCGCGCCCGGCGGACCCCGCCGTTCCCTGACCCCTGATCCCGCCCGGCCTCCGGGCTCCGGCCCGTCCGGACAACGATCACATGCGGAGCCAACTCATGAACCGTTTTCCCGCCCGCGCCTTGTCGGCGCTGGCCATCGCGACCGCGCTCGGCGGCTGCGCCAGCCTCGCGCCGCAGCCGCGCGCGGACGATCTCGCCCCCCTGCTGCAATCGCGCGGCGGACCCGCCGTGGACTGGTCGTCGGTAGGCGCGCCCGCGGCCGAACGCCAGGCCATCGGCGCCTGGCTGGACCAGCCGATGACCCTGGACGCCGCGCTGCGCGTCGCCATGCTGCGCAGTCCGCGCCTGCAGGAAGAGTACGCGCGCCTGGGCCTGGCCCGCGCCGAGGTGCTCGAGGCCGTGCAGGTCGAGAACCCGCGGCTGTCGTTCTCGCGCCTGTCGCTGGACGGCGGGGGCCACAACCGCACGGTCGGCCTGTCGCTGCCGCTGGTGGACCTGCTGGTGCTTCCGGCCCGTGCCCGGCTGGCCGCCACCGACCATGAGCGCGCGCGCTTCGACGTGGCCGCGTCCGTCCTGGGCGTCGTGGCCGACGTGGAAGCCGCCTGGTACGCGCATGTCACCGCCCGCCAGGTCGCGGAGATGCGCGACGCGGTGGCGGAAGGCGCCTCCGCCAGCGCGGAGCTGGCGCAGCGTTTCTTCGACGCCGGCAACATCAGCGAACTGCAGCTGCGCCAGGAGCAGGCCGCCGCCAGCGAGGCGCGCATCGCCGCGCTGCACGCCCGCGCCGAGGCCGGCCGCCAGCGGCTCGCGCTCAACACCCTGCTCGGCCTGCGCGGGGACGAGGCGCGCTGGGAAAGCGGCGAAGCCCTGCCCCTGCCGGTGCCGCGCGAAGACGATCCCGCGCTGCTGGTGCGGCTCGCGCGCGAGGGCAATCTCGACCTGCTGGCCGCCCGCAAGGAAGCCGAAGTGTTGGCCGACGCGCTGGGCCTGACGCGCACGCTGCGCTGGCTGGGCGGCACCGAGATCGGCTACGAGCGCGAAACCGAAGCCGATGGCCAGCGCCTCAAGGGCCCGAGCCTGGAACTCGAGCTGCCCGTCTTCAACCAGGGCCAGGCCAGGGTGGCGCGCGCGGAAGCGCTGCTGGCCGGCGCGCTGGCCCGGGTCTCACGCGCCGAGCTGGCCAGCGAACACGCGGTCGGCGCCGGCATCGAAACGGTGGCGTCGATGCGCGAGGTCGTATCGCTGCACCGCGAGGCCCTGGTGCCGCAGCGCGAGGCCATCGTCGCGCGCCAGCAGGAGCGGCAGAACTTCATGCTGATCGGCGTGTTCGAGCTGATCCAGGCCAAGGTCTCGGAATACGACGCCTACCAGAGCTACCTGGAGGCGGTGCGCGACTACTGGCTGGCGCGGGTCGAACTGGCGCGCGCGGTGGGCCAGCGCCTGCCCAGCGATGCCGACATCGGGCCACGCACGCCGCAGGTGCAGGAGATCCTGCGTACCCAACCGGCGATGGACCATTCCGGTCACGGCGGCATGGACCACTCGCAGCACCAGGGCATGGATCATTCGGGGCACGAAGGCGCCGGAGCCAAGCCCAAGCCGACGGAAAGCACCGGCCACGAAGGCATGGACCACTCCGGGCACGAGGGCATGGATCACGGCCCGCCGGCACCGAAGCCCGAGCCCGCGTCCAAACCGATCGACGCTTCCGAACATGACGGCATGCCGCCCAAGTCCGGCGCCGAAGACAATGACGAAGACGAACCCGCGAAGGAAGACCACTCGCACCACCACGGAGCCACGCCATGAAACTCACCCGACGCAACCTGCTGCTCGGCGCCGGCGCCGGCCTCGTGACCACGACGGCGGCCGCGCAGTCCGGCGGCCATGCGGGCCACGCGATGCCACCCGCCCCCGACACGACCGATGAACCGGCCCGGCACCGCGCCGGCAAGGTCCGCACCCTCAACGGCTGGTCCCTGCCCCACCGCATGAACGGCGGTGTCAAGGAGTTCCACCTCGTCGCCGAAGAGTTCGAGCACGAGTTCGCACCGGGTTCGAAGGCCATCTGCTGGGGCTACAACGGCGGCACGCCCGGTCCGACGATCGAGGCGGTCGAAGGCGACCGCGTGCGCATCTTCGTCACCAACCGGCTGAAGGAAGCCACCACCATCCACTGGCACGGTCTGATCCTGCCCAGCGGCATGGACGGCGTCGGTGGCCTGAGCCAGCCGAAGATCCAGCCCGGCGAAACCTTCGCGTACGAGTTCACGCTCAAGCAGCACGGCACCCACATGTACCACCCGCACGCCGACGAGATGGTGCAGATGGCGATGGGCATGATGGGCCTGTTCATCATCCACCCGCGCGGCGGCGACACCGTGGACCGCGACTACGCGCTGCTGCTGCACAACTTCGCCCTGCACCCGGGCACGCGCCGTCCGGATCCGGCGGTGATGCAGGACTTCGACCTGTGGACCTTCAACTCCAAGGTCTATCCGGCGATCGAGCCGATGGTGGCGCGCACCGGCGAACGCGTGCGCATCCGCGTCGGCAATCTGAGCATGTGGAACCATCCGATCCACCTGCACGGCGTGCAGTTCGATGTCACCGGCTCCGACGGCGGCCGCTGGCCGGCGTCGCGCTGGCGCAAGGAGGTGACCGAGATCGTCGGCGTCGGCCAGATGCGCGACATCGAGTTCGACGCCATCGCCGGCGACTGGGCCTTCCACTGCCACATGTCGCACCACACGATGGGGCCCATGGGCCACGAGATCCCCAACACCCTGGGCGTGGACCAGTCGGGTGTCGAGGACAAGATCCGCAGGATGCTGCCGGGCTATATGGCCATGGGCCAGCACGGCATGTCCGAACACCAGGAACACACCGACAGCGGCCACATGCCGGGCCCGGAAAACACGCTGGCGATGATGGCCGGCAAGGGTCCGTTCGGGAACATCGAAATGGGCGGCATGTTCACCGTGATGAAGGTGCGCGACCACCAGGCCCCGGGAGACTTCAGCGACCCGGGCTGGTACGTGAACCCGCCCGGCACGGTGGCGCGCCGCGTAAGCACCGATCCTGCCTTCGGCGCACCGCCGCGGCGCCGCGGCTGAATCCCGCCCCTTCCACCAGCGCTTGACTCTGGACCCGGGTCCAGACCGCAGACTGCCGGCACAGGAGATCGGACATGGACACCTGGAGCATTGGCCAACTGGCCCGGCGCGCGGACGTCGCCATCGACACCGTGCGCTACTACGAGCGCAACCACCTGCTGCAGCCCGCCGGCCGGCTGGCCTCCGGCTACCGGCGCTACGGCGAGACCGAGCTCAAGCGGCTGCGCTTCATCCGTCGGGCCAAGGTCCTGGGCTTCAGCCTGGAGGACATCCGCGGACTGCTCGCGCTCAGCGAGGAGCAGGACGTGGCCAAGGTCCGGCAGGCAGCCCAGGCCAAGCGTGCCGACATGGACCGGCGCATCGCCGAGCTCGAACGCATCCGTGACGGCCTGGACCGGCTGATCACGGCCTGCCCGGGCCATGGCCGCGCCGACGCCTGTCCGATCCTCCTTTCACTCACCCAGGAGGACACGGCATGACATCCGCGAACCACGGCCACGAGCATGGTCACGCCCACGACCACGACAAGCACACCCACGGGCACGGCGCCGGCCACTGCTGTTCCGCGCCTGTCGCCGGGAAGTCCAGCCCGGCATCAACCATCGATCCCGTCTGCGGCATGACGGTGTCGCCGGATTCCCCGCATCACGCGCAGCACGCCGGTGACGACATCCACTTCTGTTCGGCGGGGTGCCGGGCGAAGTTCGTCGCCGATCCGGAGAAATACCTCGCGCCGAAGCCGCGCTCGCCCGAAGTCGGGGCGCCGGACGGTGCCGTCTACGTCTGCCCGATGCATCCGGACGTCCGCCAGGACCATCCCGGCACCTGCCCGACCTGCGGCATGGCGCTGGAGCCGGAGATGCCGAGCCTGGACGAGCAGGAAAATCCGGAGCTGCGCGACTTCCGCCGCCGCTTCTGGTGGACCCTGCCGCTGACCCTCGTCGTCTTCGTGCTGGCGATGTTCGGCGACCGCCTGCCCGGCCTGCCGCACGCCGCGCGCAGCTGGCTGGAGCTCGCGCTCAGCGCGCCGGTGGTGCTGTGGGCCGGGTTCCCTTTCTTCGAGCGCGGCCTGCAGTCGGTGCGCCACCGCAGCCCGAACATGTGGACCCTGATCGGCCTGGGCGTTGCCGCGGCCTTCGGCTACAGCGTGGTCGCGACCGTGGCGCCGGGGCTGTTCCCGGACTCTTTCCGCGAACACGGCCGCGTCGGTGTGTATTTCGAGGCGGCGGCGGTGATCGTCTCGCTCACCCTGCTGGGCCAGCTGCTGGAGCTGCGCGCCCGCGCGCAGACCTCGGCGGCGATCAAGGCCCTGCTGGGCCTGGCGCCGAAAACCGCGCGCCGTCTGCGCGACGACGGCGGCGAAGAGGATGTCGAGCTGTCCCACGTGCACGTCGGCGACCGCCTGCGCGTGCGGCCCGGCGAGAAGGTGCCGGTGGACGGCGTGGTGCTGGAAGGACGCTCGCATCTCGACGAATCCATGCTCACCGGCGAACCGGTGCCGGTCGCGAAGGCGGCCGGCGACGAGGTGATCGGCGCCACGCTCAACGGCAGCGGCAGCCTGGTGATCCGCGCCGCCAAGGTCGGTTCGGCGACGGTGCTGGCGCAGATCGTGCAGCTGGTGGCGCAGGCGCAGCGTTCGCGGGCGCCGATGCAGCGTATGGCCGACCGGGTCGCGTTCTGGTTCGTGCTGGCGGTGCTGGCGGTCGCGGCGGCCACCCTGCTGGGCTGGGGCCTGTTGGGGCCCGAACCCTCGTGGACCTATGCCGTGCTCAACGCCGTGTCGGTGCTGATCATCGCCTGCCCCTGTGCGCTCGGCCTGGCGACGCCGATGTCGATCATGGTGGCGACCGGCCGCGGCGCGCAGGCCGGCGTGCTGTTCCGCGATGCCGAGGCGATCGAGAACTTCCGGCGCATCGACACCCTGGTGGTGGACAAGACCGGGACCCTGACCGAGGGGCGTCCTGCCTTCCGCGAAGCGGTGCCGGTGGCCGGCATGGACGAGGCGGAGCTGCTGCGCCTGGCCGCCAGCCTGGACCAGGGCAGCGAACATCCGCTGGCCGAGGCCATCGTCGCCGAGGCGCGGCGGCGAGGGCTGGCCCTGGTGGCCGCTGAAGACTTCGAGTCCTCGACCGGCATCGGCGTGCGCGGCCGGGTCGACGGCCGGCGCGTCGCGATCGGCAACACCGCGTTGATGCAGGAACTGGCGGTGGACGTCGCGGACCTGACGGATCGCGCCGATACCCTGCGCGCCCGGGGCGCCAGCGTGATGTACGTGGCGTTGGACGGCCGCCTCGCCGGACTGCTCGCCGTCGCCGACCCGGTCAAGGCCTCGACGCCCGAGGCGATCCGCGCCCTGCATGCCGAAGGCCTGCGCATCGTCATGGCCACGGGCGACGGCATCGCCACCGCGCGATCGGTGGCACAGGAGCTGGGCATCGACGAAGTGCACGGCGAAGTCCGCCCGCAGGACAAGATCGCCCTGGTCCAGCGGCTCAAGGCCGAAGGCCGCCGGGTTGCGATGGCCGGCGACGGCATCAACGACGCACCGGCCCTGGCCGGCGCCGACGTCGGCATCGCGATGGGCACGGGCACCGACGTGGCCATGTCCAGCGCCCAGGTCACCCTTGTCAAGGGCGACCTGCGCGGCATCCTGCGTGCGCGCCGCCTGTCGCAGGCGACGGTCGCGAACATGAAGCAGAACCTGGTCTTCGCCTTCATCTACAACGCGCTCGGCGTGCCGGTGGCGGCGGGCCTGCTCTATCCGTTCACCGGCCTGCTGCTGAGCCCGATGATCGCGGCGCTGGCGATGAGCCTGAGTTCGGTGTCGGTGGTGAGCAACGCGCTGCGGCTGGGTCGCGCCCGGATCGGCTGAGGCCTGCCCCGGCGTTGGGGTGGGCGGCGGTGTTTTGACGCGTGCATGCGGGATAATGCCGCCGCCTCCTGCTCTGGAATCCCGCATGGTCCGCGCCATCCACCCTCGACGGGTGTCCTGAATGCTGCGGCGCTACGCCTGGCTGGTCGGGCTGCCGCTGACGCTTGGCCTGGCCTGGCTGCTGTGGGTCGCCGCGCCCGTGGGGTTCGCGCCGGGAGTCGCGGCACCGCCGGTGCCCGACGCCACCTCCGCACTGGCGCAGCCGCTGCCGCGCTTCCTGCTCCAGCTGCTGGTGGTGCTGGCGGCGGCGAAGTTCGCCGGTGCGCTGATGCGGCGAATCGGGCAGCCGGCAGTGATCGGCGAGATGCTGGCCGGCATCGTGCTCGGGCCCTCGCTGCTGGGCTGGGCCTGGCCGGGCCTGCATGCGGCGGTTTTCCCGGCGGATGGCCTGGGCGCGTTCAAGCTGGTCAGCCAGCTCGGCGTGCTGGTCTTCATGTTCGCGGCCGGCGCCGAGTTCGAGCTCTCGCGTCTGCGCGGCCAGCGGCGCCTGGCCCTGGTGGTCGGCCATGCCGGCATCGCCCTGCCCTTCCTGCTCGGGCTGCTGCTGGCCTGGCCGCTCGCCGCGGCCTACGCGCCGGCCGGGACAGACTTCATCGCCTTCGCGCTTTTCCTGGGCGTGGCGTTGAGTGTCACCGCCTTCCCCGTCCTGCTGCGCATCATCGAGGAGCGCGGTTACCGCGGACTTCCCGTGGCGACGCTGGCCATCGCCTGCGCAGCGGTCAGCGATGCCAGCGCCTGGGCCATCCTCGGCGCCGTGGTCGCATGGACGCAGAGCCAGGGCCCCGGCCACCTGCTCCTGAACCTGGGCCTGAGCGCCGCACTGGCCTGGGCGCTGCTGGGACCGCTGCGCGCGCGCCTGACGCGCCAGGGCGAGCATGCGTCGCCGCCCGCGGCGATGGTCGGGCTGATCCTGATGGCGCTGGCCTGCGCCCTGGTCACCGAGCTGATCGGCCTGCACCTGCTGTTCGGCGCTTTCCTCGCCGGGCTCGCGGTGTCCGGTTCGCCGGCCCTGCGCGACATCGTCACCCAGCGCATCGAACCCTTCGCCGTGGTCGTGCTGCTGCCGCTGTTTTTCGCCAGCACCGGCCTGGCCACCCGCGTGGACCTGCTCAGCGGCAGCGAATGGCTGCTCTGCCTGGGCCTTACCGGTGTCGCGACGCTGGGCAAGCTCGGCGGCACGGTGCTGGCCGCGCGCTGGTGCGGCGTGGTGCCGGCCGACGCCTGGCGGCTCGGCATCCTGATGAACACGCGCGGGCTGATGGAGCTGATCGTGCTGTCGCTGGGCTACGAGCTGGGCCTGATCGACCAGCGCCTGTACGCGATCCTCGTGCTGGTGGCGATCATCACCACGGTGCTCACCGGCCCGCTGCTGGGCTGGCTGGACCGGAGCGCCGGGCGGACTCAGTCGGCCGCGACGTAGGTCCAGTGGCTGGCGGGCAGGCCTTCGGGAAGCCCGCGCGCCTGCGGCACCAGTCCGGGCCATCCCGCCAGCGCCAGGGCGCCGGTGTCGCCGAGCGGCCAGACGCGGGCTTCGGCAAGCGCGGCGTCACTGCGTCGCGAACTGACGCGGCGGGCCTGCGTCGCCTGCAGGCCTTCGCCGCCGCGTTTTCCGCGCGCTTCCTTCAGGGCCCAGAACACGTAGAACAGTCGCTCGCGCTCGGCGCCCGCTTCGACTTCGAGCAGGCGCGCGATCTCGTCGGGTGCGAACAGGTAGCGGGCCAGCGCCATCACGTCGCGCGGCCGGCGCGGCAGCTCCAGGTCCAGGCCGATCGGCTGCGCCGCCACGGCGGCAGCCAGGTGTTCGCCGCTGTGGCTCAGCGTCGCCCAGGCGCGGACACCACCGCGCAGCAGCTGCGGACGCGGGCCGGCCTCGTCGTCCCAGCGCCACTGCGCCGGCTCGCCGCCGAAGGCCCGCGCCGACAGCACGCGCGCCAGCCAGTGGCCGGCGAGGTACTGGCGCCGGCGCAGCGATGCCTGGATGCCGAGCAGCCGCGTCTGTTCGGCCGGGCTCAGCCAGCCTTCGACCGCGTCCGGAAGCGCGGACGCGGCGAGCGTGGTGACTTCGAGCAGGCAGGTCTCGGCCAAGGGCTGGCCGGCCTCAGAGCGCCGCGACGCGGGCGCTGATGTCCTGCGCCAGGTTCGCGACCCACTGGTGGTACTTCGGATGGATGTAGGCCTGGCCGCGGCGCTCCTTGTAGTTGAGGTTCTCGCTCGAGACGTACTCGATCTGGAAACCCTGCGGGTCGTAGACGACGGCGACGACGACCGTGTGCTTGCCGCGGATGACGTTGCGCAGGACCATGCGGCCCGGCGCTTCTTCGATCAGCTGCCAGCCGCGCAGGGCGCCCGCGCCGGCGATCGCGCCGCGCAGGGTGTCCGGGGCCGGCGTCCTGCCCGCGGGGCCGACGAAGAGCACGCGCTGCGGCGGCTCGAGCTTGTCGGTCTTGGCGGCGGCCAGCGGCGCGGCCAGGGCCAGGGTCAGGGACAGCAGCAGGATCGGCAGCTTCATCGGCGGTTCTCGCAGGCGTGTGGAGGGATCAGTGGGGCCAGCGGCGCAGCACCAGCGAGGTGTTGATGCCGCCGAAGGCGAAGTTGTTGCTCATCGCGAACTCGCCGTCGATGCGGCGGCCGTCGCCGGTCAGGTAATCGAGCGCACCGCAGCGCGGGTCGACGTCCCGGAGGTTGAGCGTGGGGTGGAACCAGCCCTCGCGCAGCATCTCCAGCGTCACCCAGGCTTCGAGCGCGCCGCAGGCGCCGAGGGTGTGGCCGGTGTAGCTCTTGAGCGAGCTGATCGGCATCCGTTCGCCGAACACCGCATGCGTGGCCGTGGTCTCGGCGATGTCGCCGTGGTCGGTGGCGGTGCCGTGGGCGTTGACGTAGCTGATCGCCTCCGGCGCCAGGCCGGCGTCGTCGAGCGCCTGGCGCATGGCCACCGCCATGGTCGCGGCGTTGGGCTGGGTGACGTGCTGGCCGTCGCTGTTGGTGCCGTAGCCGACGATCTCGGCATGGATGGTGGCGCCGCGCGCGAGCGCATGCTCCAGGTCTTCCAGCACCAGGGTGCAGGCGCCCTCGCCCACCACCAGGCCGTCGCGCGCGGCGTCGAAGGGGCGCGGCGTCCGCTCCGGCGTGTCGTTGCGGTTGCTGGTCGCGAACAGCGTGTCGAACACGGTGGCCGCGGTGACGTCGAGTTCCTCCGAACCGCCGGCCAGCATCGCCACCTGCCGCCCGGCCTTGATCGCCTCGTAGGCGTAGCCGATGCCCTGGCTGCCCGAGGTGCAGGCGCTGGAGGTGGTGACGATGCGGCCGGTGATGCCGAAGAACACGCCCATGTTCACCGGCGCCGTATGGCTCATCATCTTGATGTAGGTCGTGGCGTTGATGTACTGCGTATTCATCTCGGCCAGCATGCGGCCGAAGTCGCTCATCGACGAGGGCGTGCCGGCGGAGGAGCCGTAGGAGATGCCGACGCGGCCGGACTTGAGCACCGGGTCGCCGAGCAGGCCGGCATCGGCCAGGGCGAGCTCGCTGGCGCGCGTCGCCAGCAGCGCCACGCGGCCCATGCTGCGCGTGGTCTTGCGGTTGTAGTGCTCGGGCAGCTCGAACGGCGCGCATGGCACGCCCAGGCGGGTGTTCAGGCCCTTGTAGGCGCCCCACTCCGGGAAGGCGCGGACGGCGTTGCGCCCGGACTTCAGCCAGGCCAGCACCGCCGGCCAGTCGTGGCCCAGCGGGCTGATCGCGCCGCGGCCGGTGATCACGACGCGGCGCATCAGACCATGCCCCCGTTGACCGAAATCACCTGCCGGGTGACGTAGGCGGCCTCGTCCGACATCAGGAAGGACACCACGGCCGCGACCTCCGCGGGTTTGCCGACACGGCGCAGCGGGATCAACTTCAGCGCTTCGTCGACGATCTCCGCCGGCAGCATCTCGGTCTCGATCAGGCCCGGGGCCACGCAGTTGACGGTGATCTCGCGCTTGGCCAGCTCCAGGGCCAGCGCCTTGCTGGCGCCGATGATGCCGGCCTTGGCGGCGCTGTAGTTGGTCTGGCCGCGGTTGCCGGCGATGCCCGATACCGAGGACAGCGTGACGATGCGACCCGGCTGGCGCCGGCGCACCATCGGCATCACCACCGGCTGCAGCACGTTGTAGAACCCGTCGAGGTTGGTGTGGATCACGTCGTCCCACTCCTCGCCGCTCATCGCCGGGAAGGCGTTGTCGCGGGCGATGCCGGCGTTGCAGACCACGCCGTGGTAGGCGCCGTGGGCTTCGATGTCGGCGTTCAGTGCGGCCGCGCAGCCGGCGCGGTCGGCGACGTCGAAGCGGATCACGCGGGCGGCGCGGCCCAGTGCGGCCACTTCGGCGGCGACGGCCTCGGCTTCGTCGATGCGGCTGCGGCAGTGCACGACGATGTCGAAACCATCGCGCGCCAGGCGCAGCGCGATCGCGCGGCCGATGCCGCGGCTGGCGCCGGTGACGAGTACGGAACGGGCGGTCATGAGTTCGGATTCCCCAGGTAGGCGTCGGCGTCCGGCGGTTCGTAGACCGAGACGTTGGCGGTGGCGATTTCCTCGTCGCCGTCGAGGATGCGGCAGGCGAACAGGCCCAGGCCGTTGTCGCCGAACAGTTCGCAGACGGCCTCCACGCGCAGGCGCAGGCCGAACGGCAGCACCTCGCGGTGCGCCTGGTAGCGGCGGGTGCCGAGCAGGAAGCCGGGCTTGACGCCCTCGCCCCGCGTCAGCGCCCGCCCGCCGGCCCAGGCGGCGATGCACTGGGCCATGTATTCGATGCCGGCCCAGGCCGGCACGCCGTCGGCTTCGGCCAGCAGGTGGTCGTCGCGCACCACGGCCTCGACCGATACCGACTGCTCGTCGCAGTGCAGCACGCGGTCGATCCACAGCATGCCGCCGCGGTGCGGCACCATGCGCTCGACGGCGGCGTCGCGCGGATCGTTCATCCGGCCCCCAGCACGAGGGCGGCATTGCTGCCGCCGAAGGCGAAGGACTGGCTGAGCACGTGGCGCAGCGGCGCATCGGCGCGTTGGCCCGGAGCCACCAGGCTGACTGGCGCGAGCGCCTCGTCGGCAGCGCCGTCCCACCAGTGCGGCGGCAGCGCGCGGCCGCCGTGGCGGGTCAAGGCGATCCAGCACAGGGCGGCTTCGATCGCGCCGGCGGCGCCCAGGGTGTGGCCGGTCAGCGGCTTGGTCGAACTGCAGGGCGTGCCGGTGCCGAAGACGCGGGCCATCACGCCGGCTTCCATCGCGTCGTTCTGCGGCGTCGCCGTGCCGTGCAGGTTCACGTAGCCGATGTCGGCCGGCCGCAGGCCGGCGCGCTGCAGGGCTTCGCGGATGGCGCGCTCGGGCCCGTGGCCTTCGGGTTCGGGGGCGGACATGTGGTGGGCGTCGGAACTTTCGCCCCAGCCCGCCAGGCGCACCGGGCCCGGCTCGCGCGTCATCAGGAACAGCGCCGCGCCTTCGCCGATGTTGATGCCGTTGCGATGGCGCGAGAACGGGTTGCAGCGCTGCGCCGACACCGAACCCAGCGCGCTGAAACCGGCGACGGTGAACTCGCACAGCGAATCGGCGCCGCCGGCGATCACCGCGTCGGCCAGGCCGGCGCGCAGCAGGCGCGCGCCCGAAGCCAGGGCCTTGGCGCTGGAGGAACAGGCGGTGGAGATCACGTGCGCGGTCCCACGCAGGCCCAGTTCGGCGGCGAGGTAGCGCGCCGGCGTACCCATTTCCTGCTGGGCGTAGTGGAAACCCTCGGGCCAATGGCCGTCGCGCGGAAAGCTCCGGTGGGCGGCTTCGCTTTCGCCCACGCCGGAGGTGCTGGTGCCCATCACCACGGCGACCCGGTCCGCGCCGTAGCGGGCGATGGCCTGTTCGACGGCGGCGCGGATCGGCGCCAGCGCCAGCGCGACCAGGGCGTTGTTGCGGCCGCGCAATGCGACCGGCTGCTCCGCGAGCTCCGGCAGCTCGCCCGGCACCCGGCCCAGCGCCAGCGCCCGGCCCGGCGTGACCGATTCGGAAAGCGCCACGCCGCGCGGCGCATCGGCGGCGAACAGCGCGGCGGCCACGGCATCGACGTCGCGGCCCAGGGCGCAGGTCAGGCCCAGCTGGTTGAGAAAGACCGGGCTCACGGAATCACCGGTACGGAATCGATCTGCAGCATGTAGCGGTGCCGGTTCTGGCGCAGCACGCGGCGCTGCTCGGAAACTCGCTGCACGTGCGCGACGATTTCGTCGGAGTGCATCAGCTTCCGGCTTTGCTCCGGTCCGCTGAAGTGCCAGGCCGGCGGCAGCGCGGCATCCACCGCGTCGACGGGCCAGTAGACCAGCTGCAGGTCCGACAACACGCGTTCGGCCGAAAGCTGCGGAGGCAGCCAGTCGGCCCGCGTCTGGGTCAGGGTGCTGCCGTCCCAGTCCAGGCGCAGCGCGACCTGGCCCTGGGCGTGGATCACCACCCGCACCGCCTCGGCGTCCACCTCGACCAGTGCGTCCACCACCTGGCGCCGGCCGCCGTGCTCGAAACTCAGGCGCTGCTGCGCGGCCATGCCGCCCGGCAGTGCCGACGGCGCCAGCCGCAGCAGCGGCACCTCGTCCGGCGGGCCGGGTCGGGCCGGCGGCAGGCAGCCGGCGAGTGCGGCGAGCAGCACGAGGGCGATCAGGCGGAGCACAGCTGCTCCAGCACCGCCAGGCGGCGCTTGTTCTCGGCGACGTAGGGATTGCTCGTGTCCCAGGCGTAGCCGGCCAGGATCGAACAGATCATGCGGCGGATGTCCGGGGTCGGGTTGGGATGGAAGATGATCTTCTGGAAGCCGCCCGCGTACCAGGCCTCCACGAAACAGCGGAAGGTGTCGACGCCGGCGCGCAGCGGCCGGCCGTAGTCGGCCTCCCAGTCCACCGTCTCGCCAGCGAACTGGCGCTGCAGGCAGGCGCTGGCGAGGCTGGCCGACTTGAAGGCGATGGTGACGCCGGACGAGAACACCGGGTCGAGGAACTCGCCGGCATTGCCCAGCAGGGCGTAGTTCTTGCCCCACAGCGATTTCACATTGGCCGAATAGCCGACGATCTGCCGCGCCGGCGTGTCCCAGTCGGCCTTGGCCAGCAGGCCGGCCAGGTCCGGGTCTTCGCCGACGATCGCCTTCAGGCGCTCGGTCTCGGTGCCGGCGTACTGCTCGAGGTATTTCGTCTCGGCGACCACGCCCAGCGAGCAGCGGCCGTTGGAAAACGGGATCGTCCAGTACCAGACGTCGTCGTGCCGCGGATGCACGCTGATCAGGATCTTGTTGCGGTCGAAGGCGGGCGAGCCCGGCGGGATGTTGTCGCGCACGTGGGTGAAGATGGCGCCGCGGGCCGGGAAACCCGACGGGCTCTCGAGCTTGAGCAGGCGCGGCAGGATGCGCGCGAAGCCGCTGGCGTCGAGCAGGAACCGCGCCTGCACCTCGTAGGTCTCGCCGTCGGGCGAACGCACCGTCACGCGCGGCTGGTCGCCGTCCACGTCCACCGCCAGCACCTCGTGCCGGTAGCGGACGGCGGCGCCCAAACGCTCGGCCTCGTCCGCCAGCACCTTGTCGAAGTCGGCGCGCTGCACCTGGTAGGTGGTGCCCCAGCCCTTGGAGAACTTGTCGCGGAAGTCGAACTGGGTGCGGTGCCCGCCGCGGGCGAAGGCGGCGCCGTTCTTGTACTGGAAACCGGCCTCGACCACGGCCTGCAGCATGCCCGCTTCCTGGATGTATTCCATGCTCTGCGGCAGCAGGCTCTCGCCGATCGAGAAGCGGGGGAACTGCTCCTTCTCCAGCATCAGCACCTCCCTGCCCTGCTTGCGCAGCAGGCCCGCCGCCACCGAGCCGGCGGGGCCCGCTCCGATGATCAGGATCTCGACGTGTTCGGTGCGTAGGCTCATGGCGTGCGGTTCTCAGGGTTCAATGGGAAGCGGGCGCGATCGGCGCCGGCCGGAAACAAGGCGACAGCATCCAGACCAGGGCGATGCCCAGTCCCAGGCTGAGGCCGAAGCCGTGCAGCGCCGGCGTGGCCGACAGCGCCAGCAGGCCGAAGGCGAGCAAGGTGCTGGCTGCACCGAGCGAGACCGCCAGCCAGCTGGACGGGTCGTCGCGATGTTCGAGCAGGAAGATGCCGTAGTCCACGCCGAAGCCGAGCAACAGCAGCTGGGCCAGCACGCCGAACAACTGCAGGGGCACGCCCGCCCAGCCCAGCACGGCCAGGGTGAGCAGGGCCGCGAGCGCGGTCGGCAGCAGCGCCCGCCAGGCCTGCCGGCGGAAGCGCAGGAACAGCGCCAGTCCGACCGCGGCATAACCGGCGACCAGCAGGCCCGACATCATCCGACGGTAGTGCCCGAGCACGTCCGAGATCCGCGCGGTGCGGTCGATCCAGCGCACGCCGGGCAGGCCCGCGGCGGCGGCCTCGAGTTCGTCCAGGCCGTCGACGGCCAGGCCTTCGAGCATCACCACGCTGCCCCATTGCGACTGCACCGGCCCCAGCCACAGTGGCCGCAGGGGTTCGGACACCGGATGGGCGAGCCAGTCGTCCGGCGCGAGGTGTGCGGCCGGTGGCGGCGCTGGCGGCGAGGCTTCGCCCAGCAGTGCGCCCAGACGGGTGAGCACGGCGGTTTCGGCGGCCTGGCTGAGCGCGTGGTCCTGCCGCTGCCGCGCCAGCGAAGGCAGCCAGTCCGACACCGCGCGCCAGCCGCCCAGGCGGCCCTGCGCCTTCAGCGCGTGCAGGCGCGCGGTCAGCGCCTCTTCGGCCTGCAGCAGTGCTTCGGCATCGGGCGCATCGACCAGGAAGAACTGGGCGGGACTCGGCAGCCCCAACAGCCGGCCGATGCGGATTTCCTGCCCGACCAGCGCCGGCGGCGAACTCTGCAGGCTGCGCAGGTCGTCGTTCACCTGCAGGCGCAGCAGTCCGCCCAGCGCGAACGCGGCGGCCAGCGCCGCCAGCACCAGGCCCGCGCGCGTCGGACGCCAGCGCGGCCAGCCTGCGAGGCTGGCGCCGACCTTCGCGGCGAAGCTGCTGGGCCGCGGCGCCGCACGGTCGAGCCAGGGGAACCAAAGCACCACGGTCAGGAAGGCGGCGCCCAGGCCGGCCGCCGAGAACAGTGCCATCTGCCGCAGGCCCGGGAACGGCGCGATCGCCAGCGCCAGGTAGGCCAGCACGCTGGTCGCCAGGGCCAGGAACAGGCCGGGCAGCAGCTGCCGCATCAGCGATCGGGGCGCCACGCCGGGCTGGCCCTGCCGCGTCGCGAACCAGTGGATGCCGTAGTCCTCGGCCACGCCGACCAGGCTGGCGCCGAACACCAGGGTCAGCAGGTGCACCTTGCCGAACACCAGCGCCGTGGCGGTGACGCCGGCGGCGCAGCCGATCAGCAGCGAGGCCGACACCAGCAGGATCGGCCGCGGGCTGCGGAAGGCCAGCCAGACCAGCGCGATCACCGCCAGCAGCGAGCCCAGGCCGATGGTGTTGACCTCGCGGCTGGCCTGCACGGCGGCGGCCTCGGCGTGCAGGGGCACGCCGCCCTGCAGAAGCTCGATGTCCGCGCCGCCGGACCGTGCGGCGGCCGCGGCGGCGCGGTCGAGTGCATCCTGCAGGCGCCGTTCGCCATCGAGCCGGAACGCCGACGCGCGGCTCTCGAACCGCAGCAGCGCCCAGTGTTTGCCTTCGGCCTCCAGCGCCAGCAGGCCGTCGCGCGGCTGCAGGCCGCGGCCGGCGCGGGCCTGCCACCAGTCCGGCCACAGCCCGAGCGGATCATCCTGCCACTGCCCCAGCCCGCCGCCCGGGCCGGGGCCGTAAAGCCGGGCCAGTGCCGGTTCGACCCAGGCCTCGGGCGCGGTGCCTCGCAGTTGCTCGCGCTGGGTCGGCGTCAGCAGGCCACGGCGATGCGGCGCGTAAAAATCCACGGCGGCGGCCAGCGCCTCGTCCTGGCCGGTGATCGGCCGCAGCAGTTGATCCTGCGGCGCCAGCGCCGCCAGGAACGCCTCGGCGGCCGCACGGCTGCGCTTCCAGTCTTCGCTGCCCAGCAGCACCACGACCTGGCGCGTGGCCGCACCGGCGATGCGCTCGTTCGCCGCCTGCAGCTGCGCGTCGTCGCCCTCGCCCGGCAGCAGCGCCATCACGTCGCTGTCGAGCCGCGCTTCGCGCCAGAAGCCGATCTGGTGCGCGCCCAGGGCCGCGACGGCGAGCAGCCAGGCCAGCGCGAGCGCCGGCCAGAACCGCGGACGTGGGCGCCGGGCCTCAGTCAAAACGGGCGGCCTCGGCGGCGGTCGGCGCCGCGGGCTGGTCGACGAGGGTCAGGAAACGCAGCGAGGTCAGGTCACCCGCGGCTTCCTCGATCTCGACCTCGCGCACGAAGCGGTCGCCGCGCAGCGTGATGCGCCGGAACACGCGCGCCAGGGCCGCCTCCTTCGGCTGCAGCCGGAGCATCCAGCGACCGTCCGGCGACAGGATCTCCTCGGTGTGGAACTGCGTCGCCAGCGCGTCCACATCGCCGGCAACCAGGGCCATCAGCAGCGAGTTCACCGCGGCCATGCCCGGTGACGTCGCGGCGTCGAGCACGACGCGCTGGCTGCCGTCGGGCAGGCGCGTCAGCAGGCGTTCGCGCGTCAGCAGGGTGCTGGAGGCGAAGGGCTCGGTCGTATCCCAGGCGACGCCGCGCTCGCGCAGCAGCAGAAAATCGCCGCGCGAAACCAGCGGATTGCGGAAACCCTTGAGCTGTTTGCGCTGTTCGAACGTGCCGCGCAGCACGGCGGGCTGCGCCAGCCGCTCGCGCACGCCGGCATTGCCGCCCTGCCCGGCCGGCGCCGATGCCTGCGCATGCGCCGGGGCCGGGACCGGAGAAAACGCTGCGAGCGCGAGCACGGCCAGAACCCAGGAAAGCCTCCTCACGGGGCGATCCCCAACCGCTCCAGCAGCACCGGGGGCGATGCGAAACACATCTCGCCGGTGCGCAGGTCGACGGCGACCTGGATGCTGTGTGCGCGCGTGATCACCTCGCCGCTGGCGGCGTCGCTGATCAGGTAGTCGATCTTCAGTCGGTTCTCCCACTCCACGATCTGCGCGCGCACCTTGAGGCGCTGGCCGAAACGCGCCGAGCGCACGTATTTGGTGCGCAGGTCCACGATCGGCCACAGGTAGCCCGATTCGCGCATCTGCGGATAGTCGTAGTCGAATCGCAGCAGCAGCGCGCAGCGCGCCAGCTCCAGGTACTTCATGTAGTGGCCGTGCCAGACCACCTCCATCGGATCGAGGTCATGGAAGGCCGGCGTGAGCTCGATCTCGGCGGCGAGGTCAGTCCGCATACAGGCTCCACGCTTCGCCGCGGATGGCGGCCAGCAGCTGGCGCAGCTCGACGTCAAGCGCGCGGTCCTCGACGATCAGCGGCAGGCGCGACGCCAGGTCGGCCAGCATCGCCTCGGGCGCGGCCGACATCGGCGCGCCGCCGTCGAGCGCGCGGCGCAGGGCGACGCCCTGCCGGACGGTCACCAGGAGAGCGGCGACGACCTGCTCGGTCAGCTCGATCACGCGCAGGCAGTCGCGCGCGGCGATCGTGCCCATGCTGACCTTGTCCTGGTTGTGGCACTCGGTGGACCGCGAGAACACCGAGGCCGGCATGGTCAGCTTCAGCGCCTCCGCGGTCCAGGCCGAGGCGCTGATCTGCAGGGCCTTGAGGCCGTGGTTGAGCGCGGCGCGGTCGCCGGCGGCCGCGGTCAGGTTCGCCGGCAGGCCGTGGCTGTAGCGGGCGTCCACCACCAGGGCCATCTGCCGGTCGAGCAGGTCGGCGAGGTTGGCGACGGCGTTTTTCATCGAGTCCATCGCGAAGGCGATGTGGCCGCCGTAGAAGTGGCCGCCGTGCAGCACCATCTCCTGTTCGGCATCGATGATGGGGTTGTCGTTGGCGCTGTTGAGCTCGTTCTCGATCTGTGCGCGCAGCCAGGGCAGCGCGTCCTCGAGCACGCCGACCACGTGCGGCGCGCAGCGCAGGGAATAACGGTCTTGCAGGCGCTGTTCGTTGCGCGGCGGGCGATCGGAGGCCAGGTCGGCGCGCAGGCGCGCGGCGACCCGCTGCTGGCCGGCGTGCGGCTTCACCGCGAACAGGGTCTGGTCGAAGTGGTGGGCGTTGCCGGCGCTGGCGACCACGTTGAAGGCGGTGATGCGGGTGGCCAGACGGCCCAGGTAGTCG
Source organism: Arenimonas terrae (assembly GCF_006265115.1). Taxonomy (GTDB): domain Bacteria; phylum Pseudomonadota; class Gammaproteobacteria; order Xanthomonadales; family Xanthomonadaceae; genus Arenimonas; species Arenimonas terrae. The sequence goes on from NZ_SMDR01000001.1 coordinate 534,729, forward strand.
GCGCGGCGCCAGGCCAGGCAGGCCAACGCGGTCATCACCGCGGTGCCATTCATGATCGCCAGGCCTTCCTTGGGGCGGAGCTTCAGCGGCTTGAGACCGTGCGCGGCCAGCGCGTCGGCGGCCGGCTTCACCTTGCCCTGGTGCCAGACCTCGCGCTCGCCGCACAGCACCGCCGCCACATAGGACAGCGGCGTCAGGTCGCCGCTGGCGCCGACCGAACCTTCGGCCGGGATCAGCGGCAGGATGTCGTGTGCCAGCAGGGCCTCGAGCTGCTGCAGCAGGGCCAGGCTGACGCCGGACACGCCCTGGGCCAGCGACTGCAGGCGCGCCAGCAGCACCGCCCGGGTTTCCTCCGGATCCAGGAACCGGCCGAGGCCGACGCCGTGGTAGGTGTAGAGATGGCGCGGCAGTTCGTCCACCAGGGCCGGCGGGATCGCCACCGTGCAGGAATCGCCGTAGCCGGTGCTGACGCCGTAAACCACGCCGTCCTCGGCGATCAGCCGGTCGACGAAGTCGGCGCCGCGGTTGATGCGTGCCTGGAAGCCGGCGTCCGTGGAAAGCGCCGGCCGGGCCCGGCCCGAGGCGGTGGCGACCACGTCCTCGATCCGCAGCGGGCGGCCGTCGATGGCGAGGGGGCGCGGGTCAGGGCTGAGCGGCATGGCGGGCGGTGTCCCAGAAGGGGTAGAAGTTGAACCAGTCGTAGGGCGATTCTCGCAGGCTGGCGGTCATCCAGCGCGCGAACTGCTCCGCGCAGGCGTCCAGGCCGGCCTGACGGTCGGCGCGGTCCAGCAGCACGCGTTCGGTCATCGGCACGATCCGGGCGCGGTAGCCATCGCCCGCGTGCAGGCACGACAGCAGCCAGACCGGGCAGCGCAGCACGGCGGCGATCAGGTAGGGACCGGCCGGCAGGTCGGCCGGCGCGCCCAGGAAGTCCGCGCGGGCAATGCGGTCGCCCGACACCGGCACGCGGTCGCCGGCGATGGCGATGAACTCGCCGGCGGCGATGCGGTCGGCCAGCATCATCGCCGTGGTCGGCGAGAAGTCGGTGACCTGCATCAGGCGCACGGTCGCGGCGGGGTTCAGGCGTTCGAGGATGCGATTGAAACGCTGGGCATGCGCGGTGTGCACCAGGATGGTCACGCGCAGCCCCTCGCGCCAGCCGGCCGCCATCTGCATCAGCTCCAGGCAGCCCATGTGGGCGGTGGCGATGATGCCGCCCTGCCCCGCCTGCGAGGCGCGCAGCATGCTTTCATGGCCCTGGAAGTCGACCCGCGCGCGCGGGTAGCGGCCGCCGATGGCCAGCATCTTATCGAGCAGCGTCTCGGCGAAGCAGGCGAAGTGGCGCAGGCTTTCGCGGATGCCGGGGCGGCGCTCGAACAGGCCGGGTTCGGCCGCGTGCAGACGCTGCAGGTAGTCCAGCGAGGCGCGGCGCGCGACCGGACTGCCGAGCCAGTAGACGAACACCACCGGGTACAGGCACAGCCGGAACGGCCAGCGCCCGAGCACGCGGTAGACGCCGTAAAGCAGCCAAGTGCCGCCGACGAAGGTGGTTTCGCCCAGTTCGGCCCAGTGCCGTCCGCTCATCGCCGGCTCCCCTTGCGCGCAAGCAGACGCGGCAGGCGCCGCAGCATCCCGAAGAACAGCCGCGTGTGCATGGCCGAGATGCGCAGGTTGTCGCGCCATAGGTCGAAATGCGAGACACCGTCGCTGGGATAGGTCACGCGCGTCGGCCGATTGCGCACCGGCAGGCCCTGCCAATGCAGGCGCACCAGGATCTCAGTGTCGAAGTCCATGCGCCGTCCGATCCGGGTCTGGTCCAGCAGGGCCAGGGTCGGCGCCAGCGGATAGACCCGGAAACCGCACATCGAGTCGGCGATGTCGAAGGACAGCGTGTTGATCCAGACCCAGACATGGGTCGCGTAGCGGCCGTAGAGGCGGCCGCGCGGCACGGAGGCGTCGTAGACCGGACGGCCGTTGATCACCGCATCCGGCTCGGAGCTCGCCTGAGCGAGGAAGGCCGGCACGTCGGCGGCTTCGTGCTGGCCGTCGGCGTCGATCTGCAGGACGTGGCTGTGGCCGCGGCGGCCGGCGTCGCGCAGGCCCGCCATCACCGCGGCGCCCTTGCCCTGGTTCGGCTCCAGGCGAAGCAGGGACAGCCAGTGCGGTTCCGCGGCGGCCAGCCGGCGCAGGGTGGCCGCGCAGTCCGGGCCGGAACCGTCGTCCACCAGCAGGCAGGGCACGCCGTGTCCGCGCAGGCGCGCCAGCAGCGGGCCGATCGCGTGTTCGTGTTCGTAGACCGGGATGACGATCAGCGGCGAGAACATGCGGGTCATGCCTCGTCCTCCGGCGGTGCAAAGCGCAGGCGGCCGCTGGCGTGCACGCCCTGGCCGGAGGTGAATCGGAATCCCAACTGCGCCGTTGCCGGTTGCCAGTCCAGTTCGACCTGCAGCCGGGCACCTGGCCGGACCAGATGCTGGAACTTCACAGCCTCCATGCGCTGCATTCCGCCGCGCACACCGAAGGCATCGCGGCCCAGCCGCACCGCCCAGTCGATCAGGGCCACACCGGGCAGCACCGCGGCCTGCGGGAAATGGCCTTCGAAGGCGGCCAGGTCGGCGGTCACCTCGAGTGCGAGGCGCGCGTGGCCCGGTGCGCGTTCATGCCATTGCGGCTCGGGCAGGTGCGGACGGAACAGGTCGGCGAGCCGGCGTTCGCTGGTCTTGCCCTGGGCGTCGACCGGCAGCGCGTCGACGAAGCGCCAGCGCCGCGGCAGCGCGATCGCTTCGGCGTGGCCGGCCAACCAGTCGCGCAGCATCGAGGCCAGCCCTGCCCTTCCCGCCTGGTCCAGCCGGGTCCGTCCCTCGGCGCTGGGCACGGCGGCGACCGCGACCAGGATGCGGTGTCCCGGCAGCGCCAGCACGCGCGCTTCGTCCAGCAGCGGCGAAGCCTGCAGACGGCGTTCGATCGCGCTCAGCGAAATGCGTCGCTCCTCCAGCTTGACGATGCGGTCGGCGCGCCCGCGCAGTTCGAAGCCGCCGCCGGTTGCGGCGATCGCCCGGTCCTGGGTGCGGAACCAGCCGGCCTCGGCCAGGTGCGGCGACTGCAGCTCGAGCAGACCATCGGCCAGGCGCCACGACACGCCCGGCAGCGGCAGCCAGGGCGGCGCCGCGCCGCCTGACCGGCGCCACGCGATGCCGCCGGTTTCGGTGCTGCCGAAGACTTCGATCGCCGCCTGGCCCCAGAGCCGCCGCACGTCGTGCGCGGCGTCGGCCGGCAGCGGACCTCCGGACGAAAACACCGCCCGCAGGCCGGCGGCCAGCGATCGCCAATCCTGGTTTTCCGGAAGCCGCTTGAGGTGGGCGGGGCTGGCGACCAGGACCAGCGGCGCCGGCCCCAGCACCGTCAGCTCCTCGTTGTAGGCCAGGCGTCGCGGTGCGAACCGGCGCCGCGCCGACAGCGGCCAGAGCACGCGGAACAGCAGTCCGTAGATGTGCTGGTGCGATACCGTGCCCTGCACCAGCGCGTCGCCCATCGTGGCGCCGAACTGCGCCTCCAGCGCGCCGACTTCGTGGTCGAGCTGGCGCAGCGTCTTGCCGATCGCACCGGGTTCTCCGGTGGATCCCGAGGTGAACAGCACCAGCCGGCAAGCGTCCGGATCGAGCGCGCCGGCGGTCGTCGGATCGGCCGGGACCTCCGGCGCCTTCAGCGCGCCCGGCAGGTCGCCCGCCCAGCCATCGACTTCGGAGCGCAGCCGGTCCAGCGTGGCCGGCAGCGTATCGCCCGGCAACCAGAGGACCTTGCCGGCGAGCCAGCCGCCGAACAGCGCCGCCGCGAACTCGAAGCTGTCGTCCAGGTGCAGGGCATGGTTGCGGCCCGAGTGACCCGCGAAGGCCTGCCGCCATGCGGCGACGCGGGCCAGGAACTGCGAACGATCATGCTCCGGCGTGACGGCCAGCGTCGGAGGGGTCGCGTCGACGCGCGTGAGGTCGCCGAGCGGGATGCGCGCTTCAGGAACCATGGCGCGGCCGCAGCAGGCGTTCGCCCAGGAACATCGCGCCGATCAGCACATAGGCGATCAGACCGTTGTAAAGCGCCCAGGTGGCGTCGGATGCGGCCAGCGCCGTCCACAGCGCGATGCCGCCGTTGAGCACGAAGAACAGGCACCAGGCGCGCGTCACCCGGGTCACGTAGGGAATCGCGGCGGCCGGCAGGTCCGGCGTCTGCAGGCGGGCCAGGCGTTCGATGACGGTCGGCGGATGCCGCAGGCTGACCGCGAACACGGTCAGCAGGGCCAGGTTCACCAGCACCGGATAGAGCTTGAGCGGCAGGCCGTCGTTGCTGAACCAGCTCGCCAGCACCAGGCCGCAGGCACCGGCCGCAGCAACCAGCCAGACCTTCTCGCGCGAGGCGATGGCACGCAACAGCGCCAGGGACAGCAGGAACAGCGCGACCCAGCGCGGCTCGAAGCGCGTCAGTCCGAACCAGACCGCCAGCGGATAAAGCAGGGTCGCCAGCCAGGCCAGCGCTGCTGCGGCGCGCATTCAGTCGCCCGCGTGCGATTCGGCGCCCGCGTGCATCATGCCGTGCAGTGCGTCCACCACGTCCTGCACGGTGCGCACGGAGCGAAAAGCCTCCGGCTTGAGGTTGCCGCCGAGCAGCGGCTTGAGCTGCACGATCAGGTCCACGGCGTCGATGCTGTCGATGTCCAGGTCCTCGCCGAGTTTCGATTCCAGGCTGACCTTGGCCGGGTCGATGCCGAAGGTCTCCTGGAGGATGGCGACGATGCGCTGGAAAAGCTGGTCCTTGGTCATGGTCTTGCTCGTGCGTTGCGACGGCCGGGGGGCCTTACTGCTTGCGGTTGGCCGCCACGAACGCGCTCAGGGCGCGCACGCTGGCGAAGTGCTGGCGGGTTTCTTCCGAGTCCGCGGCCAGGGTGACGCCGTAGCGCTTCTGCAGCGCCAGGCCGAGTTCCAGGGCGTCGATCGAGTCCAGCCCCAGGCCTTCGTTGAACAGCGGGGCTTCGGAGTCGATGTCGTCCACGGTGATGTCCTCGAGCGACATCGTGGTGATGATCAGTTCCTTGATTTCAGGTTCCAGCGCCAACACGTGCCAACTCCGTCTTGAAGGTTTCGCCGAGGTCTTCGGTCAAACGACGCGCCGCCAGGGCTTCGGCCGCTCCCCCGGCCAGGTACGGCGCGACCGGGATATCGGGCAGGACCTCGATCCGGACGTGAAATCGCCGTGAAGGCACAAGATACCATTTCTCCCCTTTCCCCAGCGTGCGCGGGCGGCAGGTAATCAGGACGGGCGTCACATCCAGCGCACCCCGGACCGCGATGTTCGCGGCCCCGCGCTGCAGCGGCCCCAGGGCCTGCCCGCGCGGCGTGCGGGTGCCTTCGGGGAAGATCAGCAGGTTCTTGCCGCCGCGCACCGAGGCGATGCAGTCCTCGATCAGGCCGGCGCCGTTGTCGTTGAAGATGTAGCCGGTCGCCTTCACCGGTCCGCGCGTGAACGGATTGGTCGCGAGCCGGCCCTTCACGACGCAGTCGGCCTCGGGAATCAGCGATACCAGGAACACGACGTCGATCAGGGTCGGATGGTTGGCCAGCACCAGCTGGCCGCGCCGGTGCAGCCGCTCGACGTTGAGGATCTCGTAGCTCAGCACGCCCAGCCGGTGCATCAGGCCGATGTGGCCGGCGAACATGCGCCGGATCAACGCGCGCGCCAGGCGCCCCTGCCGCACCGGATCGCGCACCAGCAGGCGCAGCAGCGGGAAGACCAGCAGCCCCAGCAGCACCCCGCCCAGCCCGAAGGCCGCGAACGACATCGCCGTGCCGAAGATCCTCCAGGCCCGGTCAAGCATGCCGGCGCCAGCAGCGTCCGCTCTGCGGCGCGCGCAGCCGCGTTTCGTCCGACAGGAAGAAGCGCAGCACGTCCAGGCCATGCGGCAGCCCGGAAGGCGCCGCCACGCCATCGCCCGGTTCCAGCGAATAGGTCGGCAGGTCCGCGCGCGGCGGACCGATGCGCCACGCCCAGGCATAAAAGGCTTCCGGCTCGTCGCGGTACTCGGCGTAGTCGGCCGGAACCGGGCCGTCGTAGACCACCACCAGGACCTCGGGCGCGCCGTCCGCGATCAGGGCCAGCGCCTCGACCACCGCCGCTTCGGCCGCCTCGGGGCTGGCGGACACGGCCAGGTAGTTGCCGGTCAGGCCGCGCGCGATCGAGTACTGCGCGGCGATCGCGTTGTGGGTAGAGAGGCCGAAGTGGGTCGGTGACAGCGGTTCGCCCCGGGCCAGGCCGGTAAGCATCTCGAAGGTGCGGGAGATGTCGCCGTGACGGGAGGCGAACACCAGGGGCAGCGCCGCAGCCGTGTCCGGCTGGCAGCGCCAGGCGACCTGCAAGGCCATGCGCCCCAGTCGTTCCAGGCGCCGGCGCTGCATCGCCGGCATCTCGACCAGCGCGGGCGCGTCGTCGCCCTGCGGCAGCCGCGGATGGGCGGCCCAGGCCCGCCAGTCCTCCGCGGATTCGAGGCCGGGCGCGAAGGCCGACCAGGCGCGCACACTGAACTGGTTGTTCACGATCGCGGTCATCCCCTGCTGCATCACGATGCCCGCCGCGGTGCGGGTGGCCATCTTCCCCCAGTGGCCGGAAAAAGAAAAAGCCCGGCGTTGCCGGGCTTCTTGGACACACTGCGCTGGCGTCCCCACGGGGATTCGAACCCCGGTCGCTACCGTGAAAGGGTAATGTCCTAGGCCTCTAGACGATGGGGACTTGGACAGCGTGTCTTGAATCGGTGGTGGAGCTAATCGGGATCGAACCGATGACCTCTACAATGCCATTGTAGCGCTCTCCCAGCTGAGCTATAGCCCCACCGAAGGAAGAAGCGGAAGTTTAGACATGCGCCCCGGACTCGTCAAGCACACGCCACATTTTTTTCATCGGCGGGTGCCGGCTCGATCGCCGACAGGGTGTGCGGACCGTGTCCCTGCCCGTCCAGATAGTCCAGCCACTTGTTGAGGAAGCTGTTCATGCGCAGGCGATGGCTGAGCATCGCCTGCACGCTGGGGCGCAGGCCCAGCACGTCCTGCCAGTGGCGGCCGATGTAGCAGTGGGTGACCTCGGCCTGGCGCGCGTCGCGGTACAGGCGCACGTAGGCGGAGGGGTCGGGCTGGCCGGTGACCGCGTCGCGCATCCGGTAGCTCAGGCGCAGCTCGACGGTATAGGGATGCTGGTCGAGCACCTCGACCAGCAGGTCCAGGCCACCGGGCACGCTGGACACGTAGGCGCCGGCAGGCAGCGACTGCGGCTGGAACATGCGGCTCAGGCGCTGGAAGTTCTCGCCGTACAGGCCCATGAGCCAGGCGAACCGGCTCAGCGGGGGCAAGGCTCGGCGGTGGGTGTCGGTGGCCGGCATGGCCCGATGCTAGCACAGCGTTTCGGGCCTTCCCGCGGCTAGAACATGTGCCGGTGGATGCCCTGCTGGGCCAGCACCTTGCCGGCGATTTCCTCGATCGAGGTGTGGGTGGTGCTCAGCGCCGGCACGCCTTCCTGGCGGAACAGCGCCTCGGCCGCGGCGACCTCCCGGCGGCAGGTTTCCAGGGTGGCGTAGCGGGAGTTGGGCTTGCGCTCGCTGCGGATCTGCTGGAGCCGCACCGGATCGATGGTCAGGCCGAACAGCTTGCGCCGGTGCCGGACCAGGCGCTTGGGCAGCTCGGTGCCCTCCAGGTCTTCTTCGGTCAGCGGGTAGTTCGCGGCCTTCACGCCGTAGTGCAGGGCCATGTAGAGGCAGGTCGGGGTCTTGCCCGAGCGCGACACGCCGACCAGGATCACGTCCGCGTCGTCGTAGTGGATGTCCATGCCGTCGTCGTGGGTCAGCGCGTAGTTGGTGGCGTTGATGCGCTGCTCGTAGGCGGCGAAGTCGACCAGGCCATGGGCGTGGCCGACCCGGGCCTCCCGGCGCACCCCCAGCTCCTGCTCGAGCGGCGCGATGAAGGGGGCGAACAGGTCCAGCATCAGGGCTCCGCTCTCGGCCAGCAGCCAGTTCAGGTCCGGGTCGACCACGGTATTGACGACCACCGGCCGGCACCCCGCGGCCTGGCCGGCCCGGCGGATCTCGGCCACGGCCGCTTCGGCTTTCTCGACACTGTCTACGAAGGCGATGCGGCGGGTGTCGAATTCGACGCCGGTGAACTGGGTCAGCAGGCTGTGGCCGATGGTTTCGGCGGTGATGCCGGTGCCGTCGGAAACATAAAAAACCGGTCTCGCGCCCGCCATGCCCCGCCCTCCCTGACCACGCCGCACCGCGACGCATGATTCCCTAGCTAATTCAAGCTTGTATGGGGTAGCCCCGGGGTCGCATCATACGCAGCTTCAAACCCCTCTTGTGGGGGCGCCCGCCGGCCGGCCGCGCCCCTCCCCCGAGCGTAACGGAGCCTGCCTTGAACGCCGATGTCCTCTGGCTGCATGAACTGCGACTTTCCGACCTGGCCCAGGTCGGCGGCAAGAACTCCTCGCTGGGTGAAATGATCGGCAACCTGGCCCAGCTCGGCGTCTCGGTGCCCGGCGGCTTCGCGACCACGGCGGATGCCTTCCGTCGCTTCATCGCGCACAACAACCTCAGCCAGCGCATCTTCGACCGCCTGGCCGGCCTCGACGTCGAGGATGTGGACGCGCTGGTCAAGGCCGGTGGCGAGATCCGCGGCTGGGTGATCGAGGCGCCGCTGCAGCCGGATCTGGACCAGGCCATCCGCGACGGCTACCGCCGCATGTGCAGCGAGGCCGGCGCCCAGGACATCGCGGTGGCCGTGCGTTCCTCCGCGACCGCCGAGGACCTTCCGGACGCCAGCTTCGCCGGCCAGCAGGAGACCTTCCTCAACGTCACCGGCGAGGACGACGTGGTGCGCAAGGTGAAGGAGGTCTTTGCCAGCCTCTACAACGACCGCGCCATTGCCTACCGCGTGCACCATGGATTCAAGCACGAGGACGTGTTCCTGTCGGCCGGCGTGCAGCTGATGGTGCGCTCGGACATCGGCGCCTCGGGCGTGCTGTTCACGCTCGACACCGAGTCCGGTTTCCGCGACGTGGTGTTTGTGACCTCGAGCTACGGCCTGGGCGAGATGGTGGTCCAGGGCGCGGTGAACCCGGACGAGTTCTACGTCTACAAGCCGACGCTGCAGCAGGGCAAGCCCGCGATCCTGCGCCGGACCATCGGCTCGAAGCTGATCCGCATGGTCTATTCGGCCACGCCCGGCGAGCGCGTGAAGATCGAGGACACGCCGGCCGCGCTGCGCAACCGATTCTCTGTCACCGACGCCGACGTCGAGGAGCTGTCGCGCCAGGCGCTGACGATCGAAAAACACTACGGCCGACCGATGGACATCGAGTGGGCCAAGGACGGCAACACCGGCAAGCTCTACATCGTGCAGGCGCGCCCGGAAACCGTGAAGTCGCGCGCCCGCACCACCCAGATCGAGCGCTACAACCTTACCGCCCGCGGCCCGGTGCTGTCGGAAGGCCGCGCCATCGGCCAGAAGATCGGCAGCGGCGTCGCCCGCGTGGTGCGCAACCTGGCCGAGATGAGCAAGTTCCAGGCCGGCGACGTGCTGGTGGCCGACATGACCGACCCCGACTGGGAGCCGATCATGAAACGCGCCGCGGCCATCGTCACCAACCGCGGCGGCCGCACCTGCCATGCGGCCATCATCGCCCGCGAGCTGGGCGTGCCGGCCGTGGTCGGCACCGGCGACGCGATGCAGGTGATCAAGGACGGCACGCCGGTGACGGTGAGCTGCGCCGAGGGCGACACCGGCTACATCTACGAAGGCCAGCTCGGCTTCGAGGTCACCACCACCGACCTGGGCAACATGCCCCCTGCCCCGCTCAAGATCATGATGAACGTGGGCAACCCGGAGCGTGCGTTCGACTTCGCGCAGCTGCCGCACCAGGGCATCGGCCTGGCGCGCCTGGAGTTCATCATCGCCCGCCAGATCGGCGTGCACCCGCGCGCCCTGCTCGAGTACGAGAAGCAGTCGCCGGAGCTGAAGAAGCAGATCGACCAGATCACCGCCGGCTACTCCGACCCGGTGAGCTTCTACGTCGAGCGCCTGGCGGAGGGCATCGCCACGCTGACCGCGGCCTTCGCGCCGCACCCGGTCATCGTGCGCCTGTCGGACTTCAAGTCCAACGAATACGCCAACCTGGTCGGCGGCAAGGAGTACGAGCCGCACGAGGAGAACCCGATGATCGGGTTCCGCGGCGCCTCGCGCTACGTGCACCCGGAGTTCAAGGACTGCTTCGCGCTGGAATGCCGCGCGGTGCGCAAGGTCCGCGACGAGATGGGCCTGACCAACTGCTGGATCATGATCCCGTTCGTGCGCACGCTCGAGGAAGGCCAGGCGGTCATCAACACGCTCGAGGCCAACGGCCTGGTGCGCGGCGTCAACGGCCTGAAGGTCATCATGATGTGCGAGCTGCCGTCGAACGCGCTGCTGGCCGACGAGTTCCTGCAGATCTTCGACGGCTTCTCGATCGGCTCCAACGACCTCACCCAGCTCACCCTGGGCCTGGATCGCGACAGCGGCATCGTCGCCCACCTGTTCGACGAGCGGAACCCGGCGGTCAAGAAGATGCTGTCGATGGCGATCACGGCCGCGAAGAAGGCCGGCAAGTACGTCGGCATCTGCGGCCAGGGCCCGTCCGACCACCCGGACCTGGCCGAGTGGCTGTTCCAGCAGGGCATCGAGTCGGTGTCGCTCAACCCCGACACCGTCGTCGACACCTGGCTGCGCCTGGCCAAGCTCAAGGCGCCGTGATGCGGCCGGCGGCGGCGGACGAATTCGGCGCCACCGCCACGGGCCTGCTGTCGCAGGCCATGGCCTCGGACTGGCTGCTGCGCATCGGCCTGGCCCTGCTGATCGCCGGGCTGGGCATGTGGCTGGCGCGCAAGCTGTCGCGCGGCCTGGACCGGGTGATGGGCCGCTTCGGCGTCGAGCAGATCCTGCGCGACTTCCTGCGCAACCTGGCCTACGCGATCGGCCTGATCGTGGTGTTCGTCGCGGCGCTCGACGCGCTCGGCGTGCCGACCACCTCGCTGCTGGCGGTGCTGGGTGCCGCCGGCCTGGCCATCGGCCTGGCGCTGAAGGATTCGCTGTCCAATATCGCGTCCGGCGTGATGCTGATCGTGCTGCGCCCGTTCCGCGCCGGCGACGCCGTGGTGCTGGCGGGCCAGGAAGGCGTGGTCGAGCAGGTGCGGATCTTCCAGACCGTGCTGCGCACCTACCAGAACCACGACGTGATCCTGCCCAACAGCCAGATCACCGCCGCACCGATCGTCAACTACACCGCGCGCCCCCAGCGCCGCATCGACCTGCCGGTCGGCATCGGCTACGACGACGACCTGGCCACCGCCCGCCGCGTGCTGCTGGGGCTCGCCGAGGCGAATCCGAAGGTGCTGCGCGAGCCGGCCGCCGACGTGCTGGTGAACAACCTTGGCGAAAGCAGCGTGGACCTGGTGCTGCGGGCCTGGGTGGACACCCCGGACTACGCGGCGGTCCGCAGCGAGCTGACCGAAGCGGTCACCCGGGAATTCGCCCGTGCCGGCGTCTCCATTCCCTACCCGCAGCGCAGCCTGCACGTGTACCACCACGACGCCGAGGGCCGGCCGCTGGCCCAGCTCACCGCCGCGGTCGAGGATCCCGACCGGGGCTGATCAGCCGCGCGGTTTTCTCGATCTTTACCAGCCCCACTTCAATTTGTCATAGAGCGTCGCGAGCTTCCTGAAATTGCTCGCGTACGGGCCTTTGGAGTACAGCTTCTCCTCGTTATCCTTGAGAAACCCTCGAAGAAGCTCAAGATCAACTTTCTCTTTTGTCATGCACGGGATGAATCCCGAGGCATTCTCAACTGTGGCGACTTGAAGGAGATCCTTCATAGACAGATGTCTGTGCTTGAAGAAAACCTGCTGGTATGCCTTGACGCGAAAGTCCCTGTAGTCACGACTAACCCATTTCCCTAGGTCTAGCCCGGACTTCTTGTAGTCTTCTTCATTACGTATGCCAGCCTCATGAAGGTACTTGAAGACGGGGATATTTCGGCTGTTCTTTCCAGCTCGCTTGATGACGTGCTTAAGAATCTGGTCTGGCCTAAAGTTCCCTTCTTCGTGCAGGACGTCGCGGAAGAGGTCGTTCGCTTCAATTGCTGCATAGCCGACGTCACCGACCCCGTCGTGGTGATCATCCGGTCCAGACTTATGGTTTGTTTGATTGGCGACGCCTACTCCAACTAAAAATTCAACATCCTCATGGTTGTCGATTTCATCGTAGTCGACGACGCAAAGCTTGCTTTCAGGCTCAGAAGATGCGACGAGGGCGTAAAGCTGCTCTTTGCAGTACCGAAGGACACGAGCTGGAATCTTTCTCTTAACTTCACTGAGCGCCTCAAAAAGTGGGCGCAAATCGTCAGTACTCACCAGTACCAGCGGAATCTGAACTCCGTCGATCGTCAAGTATGTGTCGGACACTCCCTCAGGGGCGTCTGCCCGCGGGCGTTGGACGAATATCAGGTTTCGTCGAAGTTGTTCAACTTGTTCTCGCCCAATGCATAGCGCGATTGCTCGAAGCAAAGATGCGATGTTTTCATCTGCCAGGGAGTATCCGATAAAAATTATCGGGTGCTCGACAAATATCGTAATCAGCTTTGCGGCGAGGTAGGCGTTCCTATCATTAAATTCCCGATAGTCATCTGCGGTCAGAACCAAGGACGATGGTCTGGTTGAGCAGCCATGGATCTTGTAGATCTCGCCAATTTGTTGAGGATTTGAGAACAGAAGTTCCTTCTGACCAATAAATACCTTGTAACCGGTAAATATCTGCTCCAGTAACTGATCCCAGTTGGTCGTAATGACTCCATCAACATTTAGACCAGCGAGCATCTCAAATTCTTGGTAATACTTCGACTTCTTTGCTTTCGCTTGATCCAAGGTTAAGAGGTAGCGCGAAATTTCTATTCGCAACGCTGAAGTGCTGTCCTTGATTCGCGCTTTTTCTTTTTCCACCGAATCTTTGTAGTCAGGGCTTGACCACCAATGCTCGTTGAAATCTTTTGCAAGGAGGCCGGCCGCTACAGGAAAACTCCCATCTGCAGCAGCCAAGTAGTACTCGAATGGTTTTCCGCCAACGCAGAATCGTGAAAGGAGGCCATGCCAGTCCTCGAGCTCAACATAACGCCTCGAAAAGCCAGATCCAACGAATAGAAACGGACCTGCCTGACGGCTGTTTAAGAGCTTGACAAGATCGTCCTTCATCAAAGGATCCATCCTTATCTTCTGTTAGCCGGAGACTCGATTTCGTCCGTTGTTCTTGGCTTCGTACAGGCGCTGGTCGGCGCGAGACACCAGCCGCTCGTGGTGCGACAGGCCGGTGCGTTCGGCCAGGCCGATGCTGGCGGTGATGTTGAGGCCCGGCGCGAAGTCGCTGCAGTCGATCGCCTCGATCGCCTTGCGCAGGCGTTCGGCCTGCGCCATCGCCTCGGCCATGCCGGCCAACGGGAACAGCAGCGCGAACTCCTCGCCGCCCCAGCGCGCCACGCGCTCGTCGCCGCGCCAGCGGCCGACGTTCTCGCGGCCCATCTCGGCCTGCATGACCTTGGCGACCCGGCGCAGCGCCTCGTCGCCGACGTCGTGCGAGAAGCCGTCGTTGATGCGCTTGAAGTGGTCGATGTCGAGTAGGCCGAAGCACAGCGCCTGGTCGTTGAGCACGGCGTCCTGGTAGGCGGCCGCCAGGGTCTCGTCCATGCTGCGGCGGTTCGGCAGGCCGGTCAGCGCGTCGGTGCGCGAGAGCTGTTCGAAGATCTCGCTCTGTTTGCGGATGGTCTCGTTCTTCTGTTCGAGCTCGGTGTTCTTCTCGCTCAGCGCCCGCGTACGGTCCTCCACCACGCGGCTGAGCTGGGCTTCGCGCGATTTGAGCTGGCTGACCCGGGCCCGGTACAGGCCGTACAGGAACAATGCCAGCGTCGCGCCGGCCACCGGCAGGAACCAGGCGCGCTGGTACAGGCGCGGCTGGATCTCGAAGTTGACCGAAGCAGTTTCCGGGCTCCAGCCGCTGCCGCGCTGGGCGGCGCTGACCTGGAAGCGATAGCGGCCCGGCGGGAGGTTCGTGTACTGGGCGTTGCGGCGCTGGTTGCGCTCGACCCAGCCGTTGTCGAAACCTTCGAGGCGGTAGCGGTAGCGGATCTGCTCGGGCGTGCGGTAGCTCAGGCTGACGTAGTCGAGCTCGAGCTTGCGCGTGCCCGGCGGCAGCACCAGGTTGCCGTTGGCGCTGGCGTTGCGGTCGTCCACGCGCAGGCCTTCGATCACCACCGGTGGCGGCGCCAGCTGGTAACGCGGCAGCTGGTCGGGCTGGACCACGGACACGCCCTTGGCGGTGGCGACCCAGATGCTGCCGTCCGCAGCGCGCAGCGCGGCGGGACCGGCGCCGCCGTTGCACTGGGCGCTGCCCATGCCGTCGGGTTCGGCGAACTGCTGGTAGTCCAGGCGCGGCTGGCGGCCGTCGGCCACGGCCTCCATCTCGTCGCGGCGCACGTAGACCACGCCGGCGTTGGAGCTGAGCCAGAAGTTGCCGTAGCTGTCGACCACGACCTGGAAGATGGTGTCCACCGGCAGGCCGTGCACCGAACCGACGATGCGCAGCTCCTCGCCGCGCAGGCGCACCACGCCGCGGTCGGTGGCGAACCAGACGGTGCCGTCCTCGTCCTCGTGCATGCCGAAGACGTCCTGCGCCTGTTCGAGCGCGCTCAGGTCGTAGGGCGTGGCCTTGCCGTTGGTGATGCGGGCGGCGCCATTGGTGGTGCCGACCCAGAGGTCGCCGCGCCGGGTCTCGAACAGGCTCAGGATGAAATTGCGTGGCAGGCCGTGTTCCTCGCGCAGCACGTCGGTCTGGCCGTCCTTGCGCCGCATCAAGCCGCGCGAGGTGCCTACCCACAGCGTGCCGTCGCGGCCGGCAACCACGGCCCGCACCTGGTTCGAGGGCAGCCCACTCTCGCTGTTCAGGCGTTCGCGCACCGCCCCGCCCTGCCAGCGCGCCAGGCCGGTGGAATAGGTGCCGACCCAGACGCTGTCGCCGTCTTCGGCCAGGCTGAGGATGGCGTCTCCGGACAGGGCTTCGGTCTGCTCGACCTTTTCGTCCTGCCAGCGGTCCAGGCCGCGGCTGGTGCCGATCCAGATGCTGCCGTCCTTGCCCTGCAGCAGGGCCCGCACATAGTCGTCGGACAGGCCGTGGTGGCTGTCGAGCGTGATGAAGGGCGTGTCGGCGAAGCGCAGCAGGCCGGCATTGGTGCCGACCCAGACGCTGCCCTCGCGGTCGGCGAAGAGCGAGGCCACGCGGTTGTTGGGCAGGCCGGCGGCGGCGTCGAAGGACTCCAGGCCGCGTTCGCCCAGGCGCAGCAGGCCGCGGTTGACGGTGCCGATCCACAGGCTGCCCTGGGCGTCGATCTGCAGGCTGGGGATGGCCTCGGCCGGGAAGTCCGGCGTCACCAGGTTGAAGCGCCCACTCTTGCCGACGTAGACGCCCTTCTCGGTGCCGACGTAGAGGTCGCCGTCATCAGCCAGGGCCAGGCTGAAGGCCGAGCCGGTGGGCAGGCCGGCGTCCACCGAGAACGCCTGCACGCGGTCGCCCTCGATGCGCGCCACGCCGTCGCCGGTCGCGACCCATACGGCGCCCGCGCCGTCTTCCAGCAGCGCGAAGGTGTCGTCGGAGGGCAGGCCCTGTTCGGTGCGGAAATGGGTCGCCTGGCCGTTGTCCAGGCGTGTCACGCCGCGGCTTTCGGTGGCCACCCAGAGCCGGCCGGCGTGGTCTTCGAGCGCCGCGGCCAGTTCGTCCTGGCCCAGGCCCTCGGCGATGCCGTAAGTGGTCCATTCCTCGCCGCGCAGCACACTGACGCCGCCGCGCGACGTCGCCACCACCAGCGCGCCGCTGTGGCCCACGCGCACCGAGCGGATGCCGTTGTCGCGGATCTGCGGCACGTTCTGCCGGCCGAAGCTGCGGAACTCCTGGCCGTTGTAGCGCACCACGCCTTCCCAGGTCGCGAACCAGAGGTAGCCTTCGGGCGTCTGGGCGATGCCGTTGACCTGGTTGTGCGGCAGGCCGTCGCGCGTGGTCCAGACCTCGCGCGAATAGGTGGCCAGCGACTTTTCCTCCAGCGCCGCCGCAGGCATGGGCAGCGCGGCCGCCAGCGTCACGAGGGCGAGGATCAGGCGGAGCGTCAGATTCATGCCGAGGACTCGTTGGGGCTCAGAGGCCGCCCAGTTTTCCCATGTGCTGGCGATAGTGCGCCAGCTCCTTGACCGACTCGCGGATGTCCGACAACGCGGTGTGTGCACCCACCTTGGCCACGCCCTCGAGCACGGACGGCGACCAGCGCCGGGCCAGTTCCTTGAGCGTGGAGACGTCGAGGTTGCGGTAGTGGAAATAGCGCTCCAGCCGCGGCATGTGCCGCACCAGGAAACGCCGGTCCTGGCAGATCGAATTGCCGCAGATCGGCGACTTGCCGGCCGGCACCCAGTGGCTGAGGAACTCCACGGTCAGCGCCTCGGCCTGGGCCATGCTCACCTGGCTGTCGAGCACGCGCTGCCACAGGCCGGAGCGGCTGTGGGTGCCGCGGTTCCATTCGTCCATCGCATGCAGGCGCTCGACGGGATGGTGGATGGCGAGTTCGGGGCCCTCGGCCAGCACATTGAGCTGGCTGTCGGTGACCAGGGTCGCGATCTCCAGCACCGAGTCGGTGTCCGGATCCAGGCCGGTCATCTCCAGGTCGATCCAGATCAGGTTCTGCTCGTTGGCGGGCATGCGCGGCTGGCGGCGGTGGGGATGGCCGCATCATACTTCAGCGTCGCCCCCGCCGAGGCCCGCCGTGAACCCGCAGGAAGCCCTGGACCACTACCGCATCCTCACCTCGATGCTGGCCCCCGCCCTGCTGATGGCGGCCACCGGCTCCCTGCTGGTGTCGGCCAATGCGCGGCTGGCGCGGGTCGTGGACCGGCTTCGGGCCATCATCAACCAGCTCGAGACCGGCGACGCCGAGAGCCGCGCCGAGATCGAGGCGCAGATCGTCAGCCACCGCCGCCGCGCCCATCTGGTGCTGCGCGCCTGCCTGATGCTCTACCTGGGCCTGGCGGCCTTCGTCGGCACCAGTCTGGCGCTGGCGGTGGATGCCCTGGCCGGCTTCCGCCTGCCCTACCTGCCGACCGGCCTGGCCGTGGTCGGCGTGCTGGGCCTGCTGGGCGCCAGCCTGTACCTGGGCCGCGAGGTCAGCCTGTCGGTGCGCAGCTTCGACCGCGAGCTGGACCAGGAGCTGGCGCGCCGCCGGCGCTGATCAGCGGGCTGCGTCGCGCTTGCGGCGGAACCAGTCGCTGAGCAGCCGGCCGGCCTCGTCGGCCATCAGGCCGCCCTTCACGACGACGCGGTGGTTGTGGCGATGGTCGTCGGCCAGATCGGCGCCACCGTAGTCGCCCAGCACGCCGAACAGGCTCCCGGCGGCGCCGGTCTTCGGCGAGGCCGCAGCGAACACCAGCCTGGACACGCGTGCGTGGACCAGCGCCGAAGCGCACATGGGGCATGGCTCCAGGCTGACGTACATCGTGCATCCGGTCAGGCGCTTGTTTCCCAGTGCCTTGCCGGCCGCAGCGACGGCCAGCAGTTCGGCGTGGGCGCTAGGATCGTGGCGGTCGCCTGCCAGATTGCTGGTTTCCGCCAGCAAGGCGCCATCCGGACCAACGACCACGGCGCCAACGGGCACCTCGTCCAGTTCCTCTCCGGCCTGTGCGGCCAGCGCAAGCGCGCGCTGCATCCAACGGCCATCGGTATCGGTGAACTCGGCGGGATCGGCGGCTTCCGGAGGCCCGACGGAGACGCCCAGGGACCAGCGTGCCAAGGGGGTGTGGCGCGTATGGCCAAGCAGGCTGTGTACCAGCACGACCTCGCCTACCGTCCATCGGAATGGCGCTACGGCTTCACCGGCGATGCTCTTTCGGTCCCGCAGCAGCGTCACATGGGGCTTGAAGCGCGGGTCCGGCTTGATGGAATAGCGCACCAGCGCCCTCTGGAGCTGCCGCTGGAAGGCTTCGATCGGGGCCGTTCCCTTGCCTTCTCCGACCAGCACCAGTGGCTTGTGCTCACCACCGCGGAAACTCAGGACCCGGTCGAGCGTGACGTCGAACGTCGGCGTCGCGACCAGCGACGACACGGCACGGCTCGCGGCGTCGACGACGTTCTGTGGAATGGTCCGGAAATCGCCCAGGTGGTGCAGCGTGATGTGCAGGCGGTCCCACGTTTGCGGCCGGCCATTGAGTCCATGGCGTCGCTGCAGGTCGTGCGCGAGCGCCTCCATCTCCCGGGCGGTCGCCTCGTCGGGCAGCACCGCCAGGAACAGCCGGTCTGTCGCCGGGCCCTCGTCAGGCGTCTGGCCGAACAGGTCCGACATGCCGCCCCTCACTCCCACTCGATGGTCGCGGGCGGCTTGCCGCTGATGTCATAAACCACGCGAGAAACGCCGCGCAACTCATTGATAATTCGGCGGGAACAGTCGTCGAGAAGGTCATAGGGCAGGTGCGCCCAGTGCGCCGTCATGAAGTCGACGGTCTCGACCGCACGCAGGGCGATCACCCACTCGTAGGCGCGGGCATCACCGACCACGCCCACCGACTTCACCGGCAGGAACACCGCGAACGCCTGCGAGGTCTTGTCGTACCAGCCGCTCTTGCGCAGTTCGTCGATGAAGATGGCGTCGGCCCTGGCCAGCAGCTCGGCGTACTCGCGCCTGACCTCGCCCAGGATGCGCACGCCCAGGCCCGGGCCCGGGAAGGGATGCCGGTAGACCATGCCGTGCGGCAGGCCGAGCTCGACGCCGATGCGGCGGACTTCGTCCTTGAACAGCTCGCGCAGCGGCTCCACCAGGCCCAGCTTCATGTGCTCGGGCAGGCCGCCGACGTTGTGGTGGCTCTTGATGACGTGGGCCTTGCCGGTCTTGCTGCCGGCCGACTCGATCACGTCGGGGTAGATCGTGCCCTGCGCCAGCCACTTCACGTTGCGCAGCTTGGCCGACTCCTCCTCGAAGATCTCGACGAACAGGCGGCCGATGATCTTGCGCTTGGCCTCGGGGTCGGCCACGCCCTCGAGCGCGGCGAAATAGCGGTCGGCGGCGTTCACGCGGATGACCTTGACGCCCATGTGCTCCGCGAACATCGCCATCACCTGGTCGCCTTCCTGCCAGCGCAGCAGGCCGGTGTCGACGAACACGCAGGTCAGGCGCTCGCCGATGGCCTTGTGCAGCAGGGCCGCGACCACCGAGGAATCCACGCCGCCCGACAGGCCCAGCAGCACCTCGTCCTCGCCGACCTGGGCGCGCACGCGGGCGATCTGGTCGTCGATGATGTTGGCCGCGGTCCACAGCGTGCTGCAGCCGCAGATGTCCACCGCGAAGCGGCGCAGCATCTGCTCGCCCGAGGTGGTGTGGGTCACTTCGGGGTGGAACTGCACGCCGTACCAGCGCCGGCGCTCGTCGGCCATGGCGATGATGTCGACCGACTCGGTGCGGGCGACGATGTCGAAGCCTTCCGGGATGTCGGTGACGCGGTCGCCGTGGCTCATCCACACGTCCAGGCGCGGCGGGCTGCCGGCGTGGTCCTTGAGGCCATCGAGCAGGGCGCATTCGGCCGTGACTTCCACCTCGGCGTAGCCGAACTCGCGGTGGTGGCCGCCCTCGACATTGCCGCCAAGCTGCATCGCCATCGTCTGCATGCCGTAGCAGATGCCCAGGATCGGCACGCCGGCGTCGAACACCTGCTGCGGCGCCCGCGGCGAACCGGCTTCGGTGGTCGACTCCGGCCCACCCGACAGGATGATGCCCTTGGCGCCATACGCGGCGATTTCCGCCGGGTCGTGGTCCCAGGCCCAGATCTCGCAGTAGACGCCGAACTCGCGGATGCGGCGGGCGATCAGCTGCGTGTACTGCGCGCCGAAGTCGAGGATCAGGATCTTGTCGCTGTGGATGTCGGTCATGGTGTTCCGGTTCGCCATGTGAAGAGGGAGGCGCGTGGCCTCCCTCGGTTTGCTTCAGCCTGCCCGATAGTTCGGCGGCTCTTTCGTGATCTGCACGTCGTGCACATGCGCCTCGCGGGTGCCGGCATTGGTGACGCGCACGAACTTGGGCCGCGTCCGCATCTCCTCGATGGTCGAGCAGCCGACGTAACCCATGGAGGCGCGCACGCCGCCGGCCAGCTGGTGCACGATGTTGCGCAGCAGGCCGCGGTACGGCACGCGGCCCTCGATGCCTTCCGGCACCAGCTTGTCGGCATCCGAGGCGTCCTGGAAATAGCGGTCCTTGCTGCCCTGCTCCATCGCGCCCAGCGAGCCCATGCCGCGGTAGCTCTTGTAGCTGCGGCCCTGGAACAGTTCGACCTCGCCCGGGGCCTCTTCGGTGCCGGCGAACAGGCCGCCGATCATGATCGTGCTGGCGCCGGCGACCAGCGCCTTGGCGATGTCGCCCGAGTAGCGGATGCCGCCGTCGGCGATCAGCGGGATGCGGCCCTTCAGCGCCTCGGCCACCATGCCCACCGCGGTGATCTGCGGCACGCCGACGCCGGCAACGATGCGGGTGGTGCAGATCGAACCGGGGCCGACGCCGACCTTCACCGCGTCCGCGCCCGCGTCCATCAGGGCCAGGGCGGCTTCGCCGGTGACGATGTTGCCGCCGATCACCTGCAGGTTCGGGAAGTGCTTCTTCACCCAGGCGACGCGGTCGATCACGCCCTGGCTGTGGCCGTGGGCGGTGTCCACCACCACCACGTCCACGCCGGCCGCGGCCAGGGCCGCGATGCGCGCCTCGGTGTCGCCGCCGACGCCGACCGCGGCGCCGACCAGCAGCTGCTCGTCGGCGTCCTTGGCGGCGTTGGGGTTGTCGCGCGCCTTCTGGATGTCCTTGACGGTGATCAGGCCGCGGAGCGCGAAGCCGTCGTCCACGACCAGCACCTTCTCGATGCGGTGCTTGTGCATCAGCTGCAGCACTTCGTCGTCGCTGGCGCCTTCGCGCACGGTGACCAGCTTGTCCTTGCGGGTCATGATGTTGCGGACCGGGTCGTCGAGCTTCTTCTCGAAGCGCATGTCGCGGCTGGTCACCAGGCCGACGAGCTGGCCACCGTCCACCACCGGCACGCCGGAGATGTTGCGGGCGCGGGTGAGCTTGATCACCTCGCCGATGGTGGTGTCGGGGCTGACCGTGAAGGGCTCGCGGATGACGCCGGCCTCGAAGTTCTTCACCTGCGCCACGTGCGCGGCCTGCTGTGCCACCGACATGTTCTTGTGCAGGATGCCGATGCCGCCGAGCTGGGCCATGGCGATGGCCAGGCGCGCTTCGGTGACGGTGTCCATGGCGGCGGACACGATCGGAAGGTTCAGCGTGATGCCGCGCGTGAGCTGGGTGCTCAGGCTGACGTCCTTGGGCAGGACGATGGAGTGGGCGGGAACGAGGGAGACGTCGTCGAACGTCAGCGCTTCGGCCTGGATACGCAGCATGGAGCGGCTCCGGGTGTAGGAAGCGCGACATTATAGCCGTCTAAGGGGGGCCGATGTCGCCGCGGACGCAACGCTGTGGCGGCCGGGCCGGCTACAGCAGGGCCAGGGACAGCCCGGGCCACCAGGTGATGATCGCCACCGCCAGCCCGACCAGCAGGAAGAACGGGATGCAGGCCTTGGCCAGGGTCAGGATGCCGGTCTTGAACCGGTAGGCGGCGATGAACAGGTCCATGCCCACCGGCGGCGTGAAGTAACCGATCTGCAGGTTGGCCAGCATCACGATGCCGAAATGCACCGGATGGATGCCGTAGCCCACGGCCACCGGCAGCAGCAGCGGCGTCAGGATGACGATCGCCGAGAAGATGTCCATCAGCATGCCGGCAAACAGCAGCAGCGCGTTGAGCATCAGCAGGAAAGCCCAGGCCGAATGCACGTGTTCGCGGGTGTATTCGAACAGGCGGTTGGGCACCTCCTGGTCCACCAGCCAGTTCGACATCGCTGTCGCGGCGCCCAGGATGACCAGCACCGCGCCCACCATGCGGCCCGATTCAGCGATCACCGCAGGCAGCTTAGACCACTTTATTTCTTTTTTAATCAATACACTTACGACAAGAACATAAAGTGCTGTGATAGCTGCCGATTCGCCGGCCGTGAACAGGCCGGAATAGATTCCGCCCAGCACGAAGACCGGCAGCGGAAGCTCCCAACCCGCCTCGCGCAGGGCCGCGCCGACCTCGCGCAGGTCGGGGCGGGTCTGCGGCCGCGGCAGGCCCCGCCCGACCCACACGGCATGCACGGACAGCAGACCCACCATCATCAGGCCCGGCAGGATGCCGGCCAGGAACAGCGCCTCCATCGTCACCGCCGGGTCGGTGCCGAGCTGGCCGGCGACGAAGCCGTAAAGGATCAGCGGCAGCGACGGCGCGAACAGCAGGCCCAGGCTGCCCGAGGACGTGACCAGGCCCAGGCTGTAGCTGCGCGGGTAACCCGCCTCGCGCAGCGCCGGGTACAGCAGCGCGCCGATCGCCACGATGGTCATGCCCGACGCGCCGGTGAAGGCGGTGAAGAAGGCGCAGGCGACCAGCGCGACGATCGCCAGGCCGCCGGGCAGCCACCCCAGCAGCGCGTTCGACAGCCGCACCAGCCGCCGCGGCGCACCGCTCTCGCCGAGCAGGTAGCCGGCCAGGGTGAAGAACGGAATGGCGATCAGTCCCGGCAGATCGGCCAGGCGATAGAACTCGACCGCGACCGCGATCAGGTCGTAACCCGCGAGCTGGAAGCCCAGCAGGGCCACGGCCAGGATCACCGCGAACAGCGGCATGCCCAGCGCCGCCAGCGCCAGCACCGCCAGCAGGCCCAGCGTCAGGCTCATGCCATGCCCTCGCCTGTCTCGGCATCGGCGGGCGGGGCTACCAGACTGGCCAGCACGAAACGCAGGGCCATCAGTCCGAAGCCCACCGGGATCACCAGCATCGGCACCCAGCTGGGCACGCCGGCGACGAAGGGCACCGGCGCCTCGCGTTCAAGCGCGATCATGCCGGCCCCGAACCAGGCCATCGCCCCACAGATTCCCGCGGCCGCCAGCTGCGATACCGACCAGGCCGCGCGTCGCGCGCCCCCGCGCAGCAGCCGCGGCAGCGCGTCGATGGCGATGTGCTTGTGGCTGCGGGTGGCGCCCAGCGCGCCGAGCATGGCCAGCCACAGCACCCCGGTGCGGCTCACCGGTTCGGCCCAGTCCAGGCCGCCGTCGAACAGCAGGCGCAGCAGGATCTGGGCCACCGCCAGCAGCAGCAGCGCGACCAGCAGGCCCGCCAGCAGCGCGTCCTCGGCGCGGTGCAGCCGCTGCAGCCAGCGTTCGAGCATCAGGGCGTCTTGCCGTTCGCCAATGCCTGGCGCACCGCCGCGAGCATGCCGGGCGAGATCGCCTTCTCGGCCTCGAGCTGCGCGGTGACCTGGGTGCCCAGCGCGCGCCAGCGGGCGGCTTCGGCGGCGTCGAGCGTGGTGACCACCAGGCCCTGCTTCTTCATCGCCGCCAGCGCTGCTACGTCGTCGCGGCGGACGTTGGCATCCATGCGCCGGGCGGCGTCGGCGAAGGCCTTGGCCAGGACGGCCTGGTCGGCCGGCGACAGCCGCTTCCAGGCCTTGTCGTCCACCACCAGGTACCCGACCACGAAGGTCAGGGGCAGGTCGACCATGGCCTTGAGCTTGCCGTGCCACTGCAGCGCGATCGCGCCGCTGGGCGTGTTGGCGACGGTGTCGACCATGCCGGTCTGCAGGCTGGTGAACACGTCGCCCAGCGGCAGCGGGATCGGGCTGACGCCGCCGAGTTTGAAGGTGCGGATGGCGATGGTGTCGTTCTGCGGCACCCAGAGCTTGATGCCGGTCATGTCGGCCTGGCTGCGCAGCGGTTTGTTGCCCATCAGGTAGGCAAAACCGACGCCGGACACGCCCAGCATGCGCAGGCCGCGCTCTTCGAAGCCCTTGGCCAGCAGCGGATCCACCTCGCGCCGCACCTGGTCGACCTGCGCCCAGTCCTCGAACAGGAACGGCAGGCTGTAGACCGGCGCGTCCGGATAGACCAGGGACAGCTCGCTCGCCGTCAGCACGCCGCCCTGCAGCTGGCCCAGGCGCATCTTGCGCAGCACGACGGCGTCGTTGCCCATCACGCCGCCGGGATAGAACTTCACGTCGACCCGGCCGGCGGTGCCCTGTTTCACTTCGGCGGAAGCGGCGCGCAGTTCGCGCATCCAGGCCGAACCGTCCGGCGCCAGGGTGGCGATCTTCAGGGTCTGCGCGGCGGCCGGCGTGGCCAGCGCAAGGCAGAGCAGCAGCATCGAAAGCCAGCGGTTCATCGCGTGTTCCTTCACGGGAGCAGCCTCAGAAATAGTCCTTGCCGGATTCCACCAGCGCTTTCGCGCGCTCCTGGGCCAGCACGTTCATCAACGTAAAACCGGGTTCGCGCGGGTCGGCGGCCAGCACTTCGACCAGCAGGCGGTCGTGCAGTTCCTGGTCGAACACCAGGCGCGCGTAATACTCGGCGAGCAGGGTCTTGGCGTAGAGGTTGCGGCCGCCGCTCTGGGCGATCGCCGCTTCGAAGTGCCGGCGCCCGAGTTCGGGCTTGCCGCCGATCGCTTCGGGGCGCAGCGAATTGAGCACGCCCAGGTACACGCGGGCCATGCCGCGGGCATGGCCCGGATCGATGGCGGTCACGCGCACCAGCAGGGCCTCGACCTTGGGCAGGTCGGCGATCGCGCCCCAGTCCTCGCTGTTGGCCTGCAGGAAGCCGGCCCAGGCGGCGGCCAGCGCGTAAAGGCCGGCGACGTCCTTGGCGGGGGCGGCCGCGACGGCCGCTTCGAAACCGCCGATGTCCTGGTCCAGGGCGCGGCACAGCGCCGCATCCTGGGCGCAGGTGCCGCGCTTGGCGTAGGCCAGGGCCTTGGCGGCCAGGCGGCGCGCGCGGTCGCGGTCGCTGCCGGTGAAGTTGCCGGCATAGGCGCCGTTGAGTTCGGCGGCGGCGAACAGCAGCGAGGCCTTGCCCCTGTCGCCCTGGCCGTCGTCGGCGACCAGGCCGTCGATCAGCAGCAGGTAGGCCGGCAGGCCGTCGCGCACGGTGGCCGGGTCGTCGCTGTTGAGTACGGCACTGCCCAGCTGCGAAGCCAGGCGGTCACCGG
Organism: Arenimonas terrae; assembly: GCF_006265115.1. Lineage (GTDB taxonomy): Bacteria > Pseudomonadota > Gammaproteobacteria > Xanthomonadales > Xanthomonadaceae > Arenimonas > Arenimonas terrae. The sequence goes on from NZ_SMDR01000001.1 coordinate 559,960, forward strand.
CACTGCTGACCACGGAGGCGCAGCCCGTCAGGCCCAGGGCCAGCAGGGTCGCGGCGGCGAATCGGGACATCGGGCGTCGGAGCATCGGCATGGCGTCAGTCTCCAGTGTCGCGTTTCAGTGTGACGCCTGGAGTGTGTCGAAGGCGTCGGCGGCTTCCAGGGTGTTCTGCATCAGCGTGGCCACGGTCATCGGGCCGACGCCGCCGGGCACCGGCGTGATCCAGGACGCGCGCTCCGCCGCAGCCTCGAAGCCGACGTCGCCGACCAGGCGGCCGTCGTCCAGGCGGTTGATGCCCACGTCGATCACCACCGCGCCGGGCTTGACCCACTCGCCCGGCACCAGGCCCGGCCGGCCCACGGCCACGACCAGGATGTCGGCCTCGCGCACGTGGCGCTCGAGCACCTCGCGCGGGGTGAACTTGTGGCAGCAGGTGGTGGTGCAGCCCGCGATCAGCAGCTCCAGCACCATCGGCCGGCCGACGTGGTTGCTGACGCCGACCACGGTCGCGCTGGCGCCGCGTACGGGGCGGTCGGTGTAGGCCAGCAGCGTGGTGACGCCGCGGGGCGTGCAGGGCCGCAGGCCGAACTGGCGCAGGGCCAGGTGGCCGACGTTTTCGGGATGGAAGCCGTCGACGTCCTTGCGCGGGTCGATGCGGTGGATCAGCCAGTTGGCGTCGCGGTTCCCGGGCAGCGGCAGCTGCACCAGGATGCCGTGGATGGCCGGGTCGGCATTCAGGCGGTCGATGAGGGCGGCCAGTTCGTCGTCGCTGGTATCGGCCGGCAGGTCGTAGTCGATGGCGCGGATGCCCACCTTCTTCGCGGCCCGGCGCTTGTTGCGCACGTAGACGGTGGACGCGGGGTCCTGGCCGACCAGCACCACGGCCAGCCCGGGGGCCGGTTTGCCGGCGGCCAGGCGCGCCTGCACGCGCTTGGCGAGGTCGTCGAGCAGGGCTTCGGCGATGCCTTTGCCGTCGAGGATGCGGGCGCTCATGGGGCTCCGGGCTGCGGGGGGCGGATTGGCGCACAATGCGCCGGTCGCGAACCGCGATTATCCCCGAAGCCTTCCCCGCCCCGCCACATGACCGATCACACTGCCCTCGAAGCCGCCGCTTTCCGCCGCCTGGTCCAGCACCTGCAGCAGCGCAGCGACGTGCAGAACATCGACCTGATGATCCTCGCCGGCTTCTGCCGCAACTGCCTCTCGAACTGGTACCAGGAGGCCGCCGAGGCCGCCGGCACGCCGGTGGGCAAGGACCAGGCCCGGGAAATCGTCTACGGCATGCCCTTCGAGCAATGGAAGCGCCTGCACCAGACCGACGCCACGCCGGAGCAGCTGGCCGCCTTCGACGCCGCGCAGCGCCGGCACGCCCCCTGACCGGACGCGGACAAAAAAACGCCCCGGGGCTGCCGGGGCGTTGAAATCCCACTGACGGGAAGAGAGATCGTGATCAGGCGCGCTTGCGGCTGCGCTTGGCGGCCGGGCGGGCGACGCGCTTGGCGGTGCGGGCCGGGCGCTTTTTCGCCGGGGCCTTGGCGCCGAGCTTGACCAGCACCGGCGCGAAGCGCGCCTCGAACTCGGCCTGGGCGAGCTGGGCGAACTGGGCCGCCTGCTTCTGCACCGGGGCCAGGCGGGCCTTGGCCTGCTTGCGGAGCTTGGCGACGGTGCTGCCGGCGTCGCGGGCCGCGGTCTGGGCGCGGCTGCGCAGCGTATCGGCGCCGGAGGCCAGGCCATCGACGGACTTCAGGGCCTGCTTGCGGCAGAGCGAAGCGGCGCCGATGCCGGCCAGCAGCACGGCACGCGGGGTGAGTTCGGTCTTGGTCTTGCGGACGCTGCGACGGGTGGTGCGGGTACGGGTCATGGCAAGCCTCGTGACGGGTGGCCAGGTTGGCCGGTCTCGCCAGCGAGTCTGTGCGCGGCACCTTGAGCATTCACACTAAGTCCGAGGCTTGCGGCGCGCGTGTCGCCGGGACATTCTGGCCGTCCTTTCCAGGAGCGCTGCGATGGCCGCCAAGAATTCCAGCTGGGCCAAGTTTCCCCACGATGCCAAGGCCTTCGATTACGCCGGCGACAAGCTCAAGAAGGCCTGGCCGGCCCTGCACGCCGGCGACACCGAACCCTTCCCCGACGACAAGCGCGCCGCGGCCCTGATCAAGGCCGCCGGCAAGGCTGCCCCCAGGGGGCTGGACGCGGCCGGCCTGGCCGAAGCCCTGCAGGACGCCTGGCGCGCCTTCCATCGCGGCGATTTCCAGCAGGCCTATCAGGCCGGCGAGGCCCTGGGGCCGGTCGGCGCCTCCGTGGCCTGCAAGGCTCTCGGCATCCACGCCACCTACCTGGTGGACGACGAGGCCGAACAGCTCAAGCGCTACGAACAGGTCGGCAAACTCGCCGAAGCCGCCATCGCCGCCCTGCCCGACGAGGCCAACAGCCACTATCGCTTCGCCTTTGGCATGGGGCGCTACAGCCAGGGCATCAGCATCGCCAAGGCGCTGAAGATGGGCCTAGCGGGCAAGGTGCGCAAGGCGCTGGAAGCGACGCTGGAGCGATCGCCCAAACACGCCGAGGCGCATACCGCGCTGGGCCTCTACCACGCCGAGATCATCGGCAAGATCGGCGCCCTGGTCGGCGGCATGACCTACGGCGCGAAAGCCTCCGAGGCCGAAAAGCACCTGGCCACGGCCCTGAAGCTGACCCCCGACTCGCCGATCGCCCACATCGAGCACGGCAACCTGCTCCTGCTGCTGCATGGGGAGAAGAAGGAGGACGCGGCCGCGTCGGCCTTCGAGAAGGCCGGCAAGCTCAAACCCCGGGACGCGATGGAAAAGCTGGACGCGGAGTTCGCCAAGTCGCAGCTCGAGTGAGGCGCGCCGGAGTCCGGAAAAGAAAAAGCCGGGCAATGCCCGGCTTTTTCTTTGTGACTGGTGGGCGGTACAGGGCTTGAACCTGTGACCCTCGCCGTGTGAAAGCGATGCTCTACCGCTGAGCTAACCGCCCGGAAGAGGACGCGAATGTTACGCGGAGCCCCCGGGGCCGGTCAAGGACAGGGCCTACTGCAGCTTGCTGGCCTGCATTTCCCCCGCCTTGGCCGGGGGCGCGAAGGTGTCGGCGCGCGCCTGTTCCCAGAACACCTTGAACACCGCGTGGTCCGGGATCGTTTCCAGCAGCTCGCCCGGGCGCACGAAATGATGGAGCTTGGCCAGCGCGCGCACTTCGGTGGACGAGACGCGGCGGATGATGTGCTCGGGCCCGAGCTGGTTGGGGTGCTCCAGGCCCGCGGCGGCGAGCAGTTCCTTGAGCGCCACCAGCGTGTTGCGGTGGAAATTGAAGACCCGTGTCGCCTTGTCCTGCGGATCCAGCGCGGCCTGGCGGCCAGGATCCTGGGTGGCGACGCCGGTCGGGCAGCGGTCGGTGTGGCAGCTCTGCGACTGGATGCAGCCCAGCGAGAACATGAAGCCGCGCGCGGCGTTCACCCAGTCGGCGCCCAGCGCCAGGGTGCGGGCGATGTCGAAGGCGGTGACGATCTTGCCGGCGGCCCCGATCCGCACCTTCGACCGCAGCTCCAGCCCGACCAGGGTGTTGTGCACCAGCATCAGCGCCTCGCGCATGGGCGCGCCGACGTGGTCGGTGAATTCCAGCGGCGCGGCGCCGGTGCCACCCTCGCCGCCGTCCACCACGATGAAGTCCGGCAGGATCCCGGTTTGATGCATGGCCTTGGCGATGGCGAACCATTCCCAGGGATGGCCTATCGCCAGCTTGAAGCCCGTGGGCTTGCCGCCGGAAAGTTCGCGCAGCCGGTCGACGAACTGCAGCAGCCCGATCGGCGTGGAGAAGGCCGAATGCGCGGCCGGCGAATGGCATTCCACACCCTGCGGCACCCCGCGCGCCTCGGCGATCTCGGCGCTGACCTTGGCGCCGGGCAGGATGCCGCCCTGCCCCGGCTTGGCGCCCTGGCTCAGCTTCACCTCGATCATCTTCACCTGCGGATCGCCGGCGTTGGCCGCGAACTTGTCCGCATCGAAGCCGCCGTCGTCGGCGCGGCAGCCGAAGTAGCCCGAGCCGATCTCCCAGACCAGGTCGCCACCGTGTTCGCGGTGGTAGCGCGAGATCGAGCCTTCGCCGGTGTCGTGATAGAAGCCGCCGCGTTTCGCGCCCAGGTTGAGCGCACGGATGGCATTGGCCGACAGCGAGCCGAAGCTCATCGCCGAGATGTTGAAGACGCTGGCCGAATACGGCTGCGCCCTGCCCTCGCCGATGACGACCCGGAAGTCGTGCGAATCGATCCGGGACGGCCGCAGCGAATGGTTCATCCACTCGTACTTGTCGCTGTAGAGGTCGCGCTGGGTGCCGAACGGCCGCTTGTCGAGCACGTTCTTGGCGCGCTGGTAGACGATGGCACGCTGCTGGCGCGAGAACGGCAGTTCGACGGTGTCCGATTCGATGAAGTACTGGCGGATCTCCGGGCCGATCGACTCCAGGCCGTAGCGGAAATGCGCGGTCACCGGAAAGTTGCGCCGCAGTGCCTGGCGGCGCTGCAGCAGATCCCAGATGCCCACTCCGGTCAGCGTGCCGAACACGGCCAGGCCCCAGCCCGCCAGCGGCCACCAGGGCAGCGCGGCGGCACAGGCGATCGCCAGCAGGACGCAGCCCGCGAACGGCCAGTAGCGGGACGGCAGCACGGCGGGCCCGGTCAGTCCAGCGACGGCGCGACCGCCGGCCGGCGCTTGAGCTGCTGGTACACGTCCCAGAGGCCGTACAGCCCGACCAAGGACACCAGCAGGAAGGTCGCCTGGTAGACCAGGGTCATGTCGCCGATCGCGTCGGGTCCGCCGCTGGCGATCAGCTGCGACAGCAGGGGCAGCAGCCAGCGGCTCAGGATGCCCAGCGCATAGCTCGCGGCCAGGATCAGGAAGCCGTTGATGCGCGTGTGCTGCCAGGTCGCGAGCAGCAGCAGGATCGCCGCGGCGTCGAAGGCGAAATACAGGAAGCCCGTCAGCAGATCCATCGTGTTTTCCCCTGGTGCCGCGTTCGGTTGGTGCCCGGGGTGGGGGTCGAACCCACATGGCCTTGCGGCCGGAGGATTTTAAGTCCCATGCGTCTACCAGTTTCGCCACCCGGGCCTGCGGGCATGGTGCCGGATCGCGGCGCCGGCCGCCAGAAAACAAAAGCCCCGCCGGAGCGGGGCTTTCGAACTGGAGGCCGAGGTCGGAATTGAACCGGCGTACGCGGATTTGCAGTCCGCTGCATGACCACTCTGCCACCCGGCCGGGAAGCGTTGCCGGAAGCTTATCGCGTCCGGCGGCGGTTGCCACCGCCTGAAAAAACAAAACCCCGGCGGGCGGGGTTTTGTCTGGAACTGGAGCGGGAAACGAGACTCGAACTCGCGACCCCGACCTTGGCAAGGTCGTGCTCTACCAACTGAGCTATTCCCGCAAGAGACGCGCATTTTGGGGGAACGGCCCCCGGGGTGTCAACACCCCGTCACGCAAAAATTCAGGCGGCGGGTCTCAGCCCTTGCGCCGCATGGTCGGCCAGGCCGCATGCAGGTAGTCGAAACCCGACCACAGGGTCAGCGCCGCGGCGATCGCCAGCAGCCATTCGCCGATCCTGAAAACGGGCAGGCCCAGCAGGTTTTCCTCGAACAGCAGGCAGCTGATCGCGGTCATCTGCACGATGGTCTTGAGCTTGCCCAGGCCGGCGACCTTCACCAGGCCGTGCGCGCCCATCTGCGCCATCCATTCGCGCAGCGCCGAGATGGTGATCTCGCGGCCGATGATCACCGCGCTCAGCAGCGCCATCCACGGCGTATCGTGGCGTTCGACCACCAGCAGCAGCGCGAAGGCGACGGTGAGCTTGTCGGCCACCGGGTCGAGGAAGGCGCCGAACGCGGAGTACATCCCGTAGCGCCGCGCGATCCAGCCGTCGAGCCAGTCGGTCATCGCGCCGAAAATGAAGATCGCCGCGGCGGCGATGTTGGTCCAGCCGTAAGGCAGGTAGAACACGACGACCAGGACCGGGATCAGCACGATCCGGAACAGGGTCAGCATGGTCGGAATGGTCAGGTTCACGGGCGTCCCGTCAGGCCTCGGTCTGGGGGGATTGTGGCTCAAGTCCATGCAGCGCGGCGTAGATGCGCTGGGCCAGGGCTGCATTGACGCCCTCGACCCGCGCGATTTCCTCCACGCCCGCGGCCTTGAGCCCGGCCAGCCCGCCGAAATGTTTGAGCAGGCTGGCGCGCCGGCGCGGGCCGATGCCGGGAATGTCCTGCAGCCGGCTGGTCTCGCGTGCCTTCTGCCGTTTGCCGCGATGGCCGGTGATGGCGAAACGGTGGGCCTCGTCGCGCACCTGCTGCACCAGCTGCAGGCCCGGCGACGCGGCGCCGGGGCGAAGCTCGCGGCCGTCGGGCAGCACCAGGGCTTCGTGCCCGGCGCGCCGCGCCTCGCCCTTGGCCACGCCGACCATGGCCACGCCCTGCACGCCGAGTTCGTCGAGCACCACACGCGCCTGCGCCAGCTGGCCGGCGCCGCCGTCGATCAGAAGCAGGTCGGGCAATACGCCCTCCTCGACGCCGCGCTTGAAACGCCGCTCCAGGGCCTGGTGCATGGCCGCGTAATCGTCGCCGGGCTCGATGCCGACGATGTTGTAGCGGCGGTACTGGCCGCGCACCGGTCCCTCGGCGTCGAACACCACACATGAGGCCACCGTCGCTTCGCCCATGGTGTGGCTGATGTCGAAGCATTCGATGCGCCGCGGCGGCTCGGACAGCTCCAGCATCTCCTGCAGCGACAGCAGCCGCGCACGCTGGCTGGCGCTGCTGCTGGCTTCGGTGGCCAGGGCGAGCGCGGCGTTCTGCCGGGCGATCTCCAGGTAGCGCGCCCGCTCGCCGCGCACCGAGGCCTTGATCTCGATCTTGCGCCCCGCCTGGGAGGCGAACACGCCTTCGAGCAGGTCCTGGTCGGCGATGGCATGGCTGAGCACGATCTCGCGCGGTGGCCGTTGCTCCAGGTAGTACTGCGCGACGAAGGCGCCGAGCACTTCCTCGGCGCTCTCGGCGCCGTTGGCCTTGGGGAAGAAGCTGCGCGTTCCCTGGTTGAGGCCGTTGCGGAAGGCCATCAGCAGCACGCAGGCGCTGCCCTGCTCGAGCACGCAGGCCAGCACGTCCATCTCGACCTGTTCGCCCTCGACATACTGGCGGGCCTGGATCTTGCGGATGCCGGCGATCTGGTCGCGCAGCAGGGCCGCCTGCTCGAAGTCGAGGCGCTTGCTCGCCTCCTCCATCGAACGGCCGAGTTCGTCCACGAGCTCGCCGCTGCGCCCTTCCAGGAACAGCGCCGCGCGCCGCACCGTGGCGTCGTAGTCCCGGGTCGCCACCAGGCCCACGCAGGGCGCGCTGCAACGGCCGATCTGGTGCTGCAGGCAGGGCCGGCTGCGGTTGCGGAACACGCTGTCTTCGCAGCTGCGCAGCTTGAACAGCTTGAACATCAAGTCCAGCGTCTCGCGCACGGCGCCGCTGCTCGGGTAGGGCCCGAAATAGCGCCCGGCGGCCGAGCGCGGCCCGCGGTGGAAACCCAGCTTCGGCCAGGTCTCGTCGGTCAGCACGATGTGCGGGTAGCTCTTGTCGTCGCGCAGCAGCACGTTGTAGCGCGGCCGCAGCGACTTGATCAGCTGGTTCTCGAGGATCAGCGCCTCAGCCTCGGTGCGCGTCACCGTGATCTCGATCGCCGCGATCTGCGCCACCATCAGGGCGATGCGCCGCGATGGCAGGTCCTTGAGGAAATAGCTGCCCACCCGCTTTTTCAGCGACGCTGCCTTGCCGACATACAGCACGGCGCCGTCGGCGCCGAGCATCCGGTACACGCCGGGCGCGGGCGTCAGGTCGCGGACGAAGGCCTTGCCGTCGAAAGGCGCGGGCGCGGTATCGCTGGAACTCATTCGCCGATGGGCAGGCGGCCGAGCTTGCCGCTGCCGACGTCATAGCGCAGCACTTCATGAGCGCCGGTGTTGGCGATCCACAGCGACCCGGCACCGGCCGCCAGCGCCGCCGGCTGGTCCAGCGGCTGCGGCAGGTCGTGGGTGCTCATTTCGCCGCCGCCCAGTCGCAGGCGGCGCAGGCTGCCGTTGTAGCTGTCGGCGACCCAGAGCACCGGCGAGGCGGGGTCCAGCGCCAGCGCCAGGGGCAGCTGCAAACGCGCATCGCGGCGCTGGCCGTCCTGCTCGCCGAACTCGTAAAGCCCTTGCCCCACCAGGGTCTGCACCTGGCCCTGGGTGACCTGGACGGCGCGGATGGCGGAGGTGGCGGAGTCGGCCACGTACAGCGTCTGCTGCACCTGCGCCAGTCCCGCGGGATGCGCGAACATCGAATTGCGCAGCGGACCGTCGAGGATGCCGAGTTCGCCGCTGCCGGCGAGCAGCTTCAGCCTCGCCTGGCCGAGGTCGTATTCCCAGATCTGGTTGCTGCCGGCCATGGCGATGAAAAGGCGGTCCAGCGTGCCGGCCACATCCCAGGGCTGGTTGAGCGGCAGTTGCGCGGCGGGCTCGTTCGTACCTTCCCGCACCGGCCCCGGGCGGCCATTGCCAAGCACCGTCTCGACTGCGCCGTCGAGCAGGCGGATACGCCGCAGCGCGTGGTTGCCGGCATCGGCGACATACAGGGCTTCGCGCACCAGGCACATGCCGCGCGGATGGCGGAACGCGGCGTCCTCGGGCGGGCCGTCCACCAGGTCGCCGTGGCCGGTGCCGAACTCGCGCAGCACGCGGCCCGAATGCGTGCATTCCAGGATGCGGTGGTGGCCGGTGTCCGCCACGTAGAGGTGGTTCTCGCTGACGGCCAGGCCCGACGGAAACGCCAGCGGCAAGCGCGGTTCGGCGCCGCTGCGGCGGGCCGGATTGCCGGCCAGCACGGCACCACCGACTTCGTCGATCAGGCCGGCGATGGCGGCGTCCAGGGCGGCGCCCTGGTGGTCGCCCGCCAGGACCTGGCGGAGCCGACCGCGGGTATCGACCAGGGCCACCGACGGCCAGGACTGGATGCCGTAGTGCTGCCACGTCACCCAAGCACGGTCATTGGCGACCGGGAACGGCACGCCGAGGCGATTGGCGGCCTTGAGCACCAAGCGCCCATCGACTTCCGAATCGAACTTGGGCTGGTGGATGCCGATCATCGACAGCCCGACCGGGAAACGCGCCTGCAGGCGCGCCAGATCGTCGATCAGGTTCTGGCAGTAGGCGGAGCTGGCGTTCCAGAACACCAGCGCCAGGACGCGGCCCCGGTGGCTTGCCAGCGTCTGCGGTTCGGCGTTGAGCCACTGCAGCGAGGGCATCAGATCGGGAGCGATGGCGGCATCCTGCGACATGGGTTCGGCTCCTGGGCTCGGGGCATTATGCCTGCCGCGACAGGCGGCGCAGCAGGCCATGGGCGGCGTCGCGCGCCAGCCGGCAGGCGTGGTCGAAATCGGCCGCGGTGCCGTAGTAGGGATCCGGCATTTCGCCGCCCGGGATCACGCCGCACCAGTCCAAGGCCAGCGCGACGCGTTCCTGCGCCGCGGGGCCACCCCTCGCCTGCAGCCACGAGAGGTTCTCGCGATCGGCACAGAGGATCAGGTCGAAGCGCTGGAAGTCCTCGGCCACCACGCCACGGGCACGCTGTTCGGAAAGGTCGATGCCATGGCGGGCCGCCGCGGCGATCGCACGGGCATCAGGCGGCTGGCCGGCGTGCCAGTCGCCGGTGCCCGCCGAATCCAGTCCCGAGGTCGCCGGGTGCCCCGCGCCGGCCAGAACCTGCCGCGCCCAGCCTTCGAGCAGCGGCGAGCGGCAGATATTCCCCATGCAAACAAACAATATATTCAATGGGTTGGAGAATATACTTAAAGTCAGCTGCGTGCAGCCATGCGCGCTTCGGCGCGGGCCAGGTCGTCTTCGGTGTCCACCCCGGGCGGGAACGGCACCGGGGTCAGGCCGACGGCGATCCGGTGGCCGGCTTCCAGCACGCGCAGCTGCTCCAGCGCCTCGAGCTGCTCGAGCCGGCCCGGCGGCAGGGCCGCGAAGCGGCGCAGGAAACCGGCGCGGTAGGCGTAGATGCCGATGTGGCGCAGCGCCTCGCCGCCAACGGAGCCCAGCCGGTCGCGGGCGAAACGGTCGCGCTGCCAGGGAATAGGCGCACGGCTGAAATAGAGCGCGAGCCCCCGAGCGTCGCGCACGAGCTTGACCGCGTTCGGGTCGAACAGAGTGTCGGTGTCCTCGATCGGCGTGGCCAGGGTCGCCATCTCGGCGTCGCCGGCGGCGAGCGTGGTCGCCACCGCGTGGATGCCTTCCGACGGCGCGAAGGGTTCGTCGCCCTGCAGGTTCACGACGATCTGCGCGTCGCTCCAGCCGAGCTGTTCGGCGCATTCGGCCAGCCGGTCGGTGCCGGAGGCGTGGTCGGCGCGGGTCATGCACACGGTCAGCGCCTCGCCCGTCAGCGCGTCGGCGATGCGGACGTCGTCGGTGGCGACCACGACCTGGCGCGCACCGGCGGCCAGGGCGCGGCGGGCCACATGCACCACCATCGGCGTGCCGGCGATCAGCCGCAGCGGCTTGCCCGGCAGGCGCGAGGCGCCGAAGCGCGCGGGGATGGCGACGATGAAATCAGTGTCCGGCATGGGCGCAGCTCCAGTCGGCCAGCCGTTCGCGGACGGCGGCGAAAAATCCGGCGGGCAGTTCCGCCCGGACGGGAATGGCATAGGCCCGCGACAGGCCGAACTCGGCGCACTTCACCGCGTCCTTTTCGGTCATCAGGATCGGCAGCGGCGGATCCAGGCGCAGGTCCTGGGCGAGGTAGTCGTGATGGTCCGGGAAGGCGTGCTCGTGCAGCTGCAATCCCCGTGCGCGCAGCGCCGCGAAGAACCGCGCCGGATGGCCGATGCCGGCGACCGCGTGCACCGGCTCCGCGGCGAAATCCTGCAGGGCGAGCGCCGGACCACCCTCCAGCGGCTGCGCATCGGCGAGCACCAGCTGCATGGCCCATTCGCCCTCGCCCGCCGTCCCGCCGTTCACCACCCGCAGGTCGACCCGGCGGGAGGCCGGTTCGCGCAGCGGGCCGGCCGGGATCAGGCGGCCATTGCCGTGGCGGCGCTCGCCGTCGATCACCTCGATCTCCAGGTCGCGGCCCAGGCGCCGGTGCTGCAGCCCGTCGTCGGCGATGATCAGGGTGCAGCCTTCGGCAACCAGACGACGCGCGGCCGCGACCCGGTCGCTGTCGACGAACACCGGCAAACCGGTCTGGCGCGCGATCAGCAGCGGCTCGTCGCCGCAGACCTCGGCGGACAGATGCGGCTGCACCCGCACCGGATCGAGCGATCGACGGCCGTAGCCGCGGCTGACGATGCCGGGCTTCCACCCCTGTGCGGCCAGGGAACGCGCCAGCGCGATGGTCAGCGGCGTCTTGCCGCTGCCGCCGGCGACCAGGTTGCCCACCACGATCACCGGCACACGCAACCGATGAACTCGGCGCAGGCCACGCCGGTACAGCGCGCGGTCGAGCCGCAGCAGGCCGGCGTAGACCAGGGACAGCAGGCGCAGGCCGGGCTCCGGCGCCACGCCGCCGTACCAGCGTCGCAGCAGCCAGCGCTCCAGCGCGGCTTTCACCCGGCCTCCGTCTCGCGGAACTGCATGCGGTGCAGGTGCGCGTACAGACCGCCACGGGCCAGCAGTTCGGCATGGCTGCCCTGCTCCACCAGTCGGCCGCCGTCGAGCACCAGCACCTGGTCGGCGTGTTCGACGGTGGAAAGGCGGTGCGCGATCACCAGGGTGGTGTGGTCCGGGATCAGGCGGTTGAGCGCATCCTGCACCAGGCGCTCGGACTCGGTGTCGAGCGCAGCGGTGGCTTCGTCCAGAATCAGGATCGGCGCGTCCTTGAGGATGGCGCGGGCGATCGCCAGGCGCTGGCGCTGCCCGCCCGAGAGCAGGCCGCCGTTTTCGCCGATGCCTGCATCCATGCCGCCGGGGAGCCGATCGATGAACTCCGAGGCGTTGGCGGCTTCGGCCGCGCGGCGGATGCGCGCCGTATCCAGGCCGGCGGCCTGGCCGTAGGCGATGTTGGCGGCGACGCTGTCGTCGAACAGCATCACGCGCTGGCCGACCAGGGCGATCTGCCGGCGCAGGTCCGCCAGGCGGTAGTTCTGCACCGGCACGCCATCCACCAGCACGGTGCCTTCGGCGGCGTCGTAGAAGCGTGGCAACAGTCGGATCAGGGTGGACTTGCCGCTGCCGGAACGGCCGACGATGGCCGTGACCGTGCCGGGCGCCGCGCGGAAGCTGATGCGGTCCAGCGCCGGCACGTCCTGGCCGGGATAACGCACCGTGACGTCGCGGAACTCGATTTCGCCGCGTGCCGACAGCAGCGGCATCGTGCCCTCGTCGGGTTCGTCCGGCTGGTCGAGGATGGCGAACAGGCGCTCGGAGGCCGCCACACCGCGCTGGATCAGGCTCTGCACGTTGGTGATGCGCTTGAGGGAGGGCAGCATCGCCATCATCGCCGACAGCATCGCCACGAAGCTGCCGGCGCTCATGCGGCCCTCGGCGGCTTCGGTGCCGGCGACCAGCAGGATAACCGCCAGCGCCACCGCCGCCAGCAGCTGCACCACCGAGGACGCGGCTGCGCGGGTGGCGTCCACCTTCACGCCCAGGCGCAGGTTGCGGTCGATCAGGCTGCGGTAGCGGCCGAGCTCCGAGGCCTGCGCGCCGTAAACCTTCACTTCCTGCTGCGCCGACAGCGCCTGCTCGGCCACCTGGGCCATGCTGGCGACGCCGTCCTGGATGCCGCGGTTGATGCGCCGGTAGCGGCGCCCGACCACGCCGGAGATGCCGGCGATCAGCGGCGCCACCACCAGCATCACGATGGTGACGCGCGGGCCGTTGTAGAACATCACGCCCAGCAGCACGAGGATGGTCAGGGTGTCGGTCAACAGCACCTTGATGGCGTCGCTGCTGGCCTGGGCGACCTGCTCGGTGTCGTAGTTCAGGCGCGAGACCATCGCCGCGACGGGCTCGCGGTCGAAGCGCGTGCTGGGTAGGCGCAGGTACTTGGCCATGACCGATTCGCGCAGGTCGCGCACCACGCTGCGGCCGACCCGGGACATGCCGTAGTCGGTGGCGAAGGTGGCAATGCCGCGCAGCAGGAAGATGCCGACGATCGCTGCCGGCAGGGACCAGCGCACCGCCGGGTTCCGGGCCACGAAGGTCTCGTTGACCATCGGCTCCATCAGCGCGGTGAAGGCGCCGGCCGCGGCGGCTTCGAACAGCATGCCGATGAAGGCCGCCACCAGGAACGGCCAGTAGCGCTTCGCCCGCCCCAGCAACCGGCGGTAGATCACCCAGGCGGAGGCTTCCGTGGTCAAGGTTTGGCCTCGGGCGTGGTGGCGATCGAAAGGCGCGTGAAGCCCAGCTGGCCCAGCGCATCCATCGCCGTCACCACCGACTGGTGCGGCGTGCGGGCATCGGCGCGCAGCACCACCGGCCGGGTGCGGTCGTCGCCGGCGACACGCGCGATGGCTTCCTTCAAGGAGCCGACGTCGCGCTTGAGCACTTCATTGTTGCCGATGAAAAAACGGCCCTCCGCATCCACCAGCACGGTCAGCGGATCGCCAGGGTCGGCATCGGACACGGCCTGGGACTCGGGAAGCACCAGCTTCAGCGCCGAGCGGTGGTCGAAGGTGGTGGTGACGACCAGGAAGATGATCAGGCAGAAGACGACGTCGATCAGGGAGACCAGGTTGATCTCCGGTTCGTCGGGAACCTTGCCCGAGCTCAGCCTCACGCCTCACCCCGCTTGGCCTTGGGCGCCTTGGCCGGCGGCGGCGAGGCGCCCTCGTCCAGGGCGTCGAGCAACGCGGTGGCCTGCATCTCCATGTCGACGATGTAGCCGGTGACGCGGCCGCGCAGGTAGCGGTGGAACATCAGCGCCGGGATGGCCAGGCACAGGCCGGCCGCGGTCGAGATCAGGGCCTGGCCGATGCCGCCGGCCAGCCGGTTGGCGTCGCCGACGCCGGTGGTCAGGATGTCCAGGAACATCTCGATCATGCCGAATACCGTACCCAGCAGGCCCAGCAGCGGCGCGACGGCGGCGATGGTGCCCAGGGCGCCCAGGAAACGCTCCAGCCGGTAGGCGACATGGCGACCGACGTCTTCGATGCGTTCCTTGATGATCTCGCGCGGCCGGTGCCGCACGTCCAGGCCGGCGGCCAGCAGTTCGCCCAGCGGCGAGTTCCTGCGCAGCACGTCGATATGCTTGGGATCCAGGCTGCGGCCCCGGGCCCATTCCCTCACTTCCTCGCCCAGGCCGGGCGGCAGCACTTCGCGGCGTCGCAGGGTCCAGAAGCGCTCGAGGATGATGGCCGTGGCCAGCACCGCCAGCAGGATGATCGGCAGCATCACCCAGCCGCCAGCTTTGATCAGTTCAAGCACGCCTCACCTATCGGGTTCAGTCCGGCCGATAGCATAGCCTGTGCCGTCGGGCCCGGCATCGCGCCAGTAGCGGCGGCGATCCTGCCGCAGCCGGGCCACCGGGCCCGGTCCGTCGGCGCCCAGGCGCAGGCTGATCGCACCGCTGGCGGCCGTGCCGTGGACCGCGACGCCATAACGCGCATAGCGATCGAGTACTACGGGTTTGGGCAGGCGGAAGCGGTTGTCATGGCCGACCGCCAGCAGGGCCAGGCGCGGCCGCACGGCCGCGATCAGGTCAAGGCTCGACGAGGTGTCGCTGCCGTGGTGCGGCACCAGCAGCACCTCCGCTGCCGCCTGGTGCGCCGGCAGCGCGGCCAGCCGCGCTTCGACGTGGCGGCCGATGTCTCCCGGCAGCAGCGCGCGGGCCCCGGCCGTTTCGATTCGCAGCACGCAGGAACTCTGGTTGCGCTGGTAGGGGAAGTAGCGCGGCGGATGCAGGAAGCGGAAGACCACGCCGTCCCAGGTCCAGCCCTGCCCGGCCTCGCAGGTCGCCATGCCCACCCTGGCCCAGCCCTCGGGAGCGAGCACGCGTTCCGGCGGGAACGCGGCCATCACCGCCGCCGCACCGCCCGCGTGGTCGTTGTCGCCGTGGCTGAGCACGAGGGTGTGCAAGCGATGCAGGCCGCGGGCGCGCAGGGCGGGCACCACCACCGCTTCGCCGAGATCCAGGCCGCGCGGCATGGCGGGGCCGGCGTCGTAGAGCAGCACGTGGTTCCGTGTCCGCACGACCAGGGCCAGACCCTGGCCGACGTCGAGCAGCAGCAGGTCGGCCTCGCCGTGGGCGGGGCGGTCCAGCCTTGGCCAGAGCATCGGCAGGAGCAGCAGCCACGCCAGCCCCTTGCCCGGCACGCCGCGCGGCAGCAGCAGCCAGAACGTGCCGGCCATCGCCAGCACGATGGCCGCGGGCGTGGGTTCCGGCAGCCAGACCAGCGCCGCGGGCCAGGCCGCCACCCATTCCAGCAGCTGCCACAGCAGCGCCATCAACGCAGCGGCGGCCTTCCAGCAGGCCGCGGCGCCGGCCGCCCACACCGGTGCAAGCGCAAGTCCCGCCAGGCACAGCGGCACCACCCCGAGGCTGATCCAGGGAATGCCGATCAGGTTCACCAGCGGCCCCGGCAGCGAGGCCTGGCTGAAGAACCAGACGCTGGCCGGCAGCAGCCCGAGCACGGCGATGCCCTGGGCGTGAAGATATGGGCGCCACAGCCCCGCGGCCGACGGACCCGGCAGGCACCACATCAGCCAGCCGACGCCGAGGAAGCTGAGCCAGAAGCCCGGAGACAGCACGCTGAGCGGATCGACCACGAGGACTACGATCAAGGCGAACGCCAGTGCCTGGGAGGGCGCCTGCGGTCTTCGCAGCAGCCGCGCCAGCAGCACCGCCGCGATCATCAGCAGGGTGCGCACGGTCGGCAGGGCGAAGCCGGCGAGCGCGGTGTAGGCCGCCGCCAGCACCAGCGCCGCCAGCGCGCTGCCCTGTGGCCTCGGGCAGCGGCGGGCGAGCGCCGGCAGCAACCCGTAAAGTCCACGGCCCAGCAGTACACCGAAACCCGCCACCAGGCCGACGTGGAAGCCCGAGATGGCGATCAGGTGGGTGAGCCCGGTGGCGCGCAGGACCTGCCAGTCATGATCGTCGAGCGCGCGGGTGTCGCCCAGCGCCAGCGCCGCGACGAAGCGGGACGAGGGATCGGGCACCGCCTGGCGGATGCGCGCCGACAGTTCGCCGCGCCACGCATCCAGGCCGCTTCCCGGCGCAAGCATCGAAGCCGATCCGGGGTCCGCGACATGCCCCGTCGCCGCGATGCGCTGCTCGAGCGCCCGGCGTTCGAAGTCGAAACCGCCCGGATTCACCAGCCCGCGCGGACGCCGCAGTTTCACCTTCATGCGCCAGCGGCTGCCGGGCTCGAGCACCGGCACGGTGTCGGGGGCGTGCACGTACCAGCCCAGTCGCAGCTTGCGGCCGACCAGGTCCGCCGCAGCCCCCAGCCCCGCGGTCACGCGCAGCTCGAAACGGACGGCGTCGGCTTCGACGATGGGCAGGCCGAGCACGCGGCCCTCCAGCAGCCATTCGCGGCCGGAAAGCTCGGCAGGCAGGCGCAGCGCCATCGCCGATTGGCCATGCATCACCGCCAGGCCCAGTCCGGCCAGGAAGGCGCCCACCAGCCGCGGCCACCCCGCGCGCGTCCATGCCGCGACACCCAGCGCAAGCAGGCACAGGGCGGCGCCCGTCGGTGGAAGTTGCGGAAACCCCTGCACCGCCCCCACGCCCGCCAGCAGCGCGCCGGCACTGGCAAGCCCCAGGGGCGTCGGCGCGATCGCCGGCCCGCCGCGCACGCTACTCCGCGGGCAGCGGTCGCAGTTGTCCCTGGGTCAGTTCCAGGGTCCGATCCAGTCGCCGCGCCAGGCGGCGATCGTGGGTGACCATGACCAGGGCCGTGCCCTGTTCGCGGTTGAGTTCCAACAGCAGTTCGAAGACGCCCGCGGCGGTCTTCTCGTCCAGATTGCCGGTCGGCTCGTCGCCGAGCACGCAGGCGGGTTTGGTGACCAGCGCACGCGCTACCGCCGCGCGCTGGCGCTCGCCGCCCGAAAGCTCGCCGGGTTTGTGGCCCATGCGATGGCCCAGGCCCACGCGCTCGAGCAGTGCCTGCGCCGGCTTGCGCGCCGACGCCACAGCTTCGCCGCGGATCAGAAGCGGCATCATCACGTTCTCGAGCGCGGTGAACTCCGGCAGCAGATGGTGGAACTGGTAGATGAAGCCGAGCGCGCGGTTGCGCAGTTCGCCGCGGGCTCGTTCGCCCAGGCCGGACATGCGCTGGCCGGCGACGTGCACTTCGCCCGAGCTGGCCTGGTCCAGGCCGCCCATCAGGTGCAGCAGCGTGCTCTTGCCGGCGCCCGAGGCACCGACGATCGAGACGGTTTCGCCGGCGCGCACGGCCAGGTCGAGGCGGTCGAACACCGGCGTGCGCAGGTCACCCTCTTCGTAGGTCTTGCCCAGCTTCTCGCAGCGGATCACGAAGTCCATGCCCGGGCCCTTATTCATAGCGAAGCGCCGTCGCCGGGTCGGTGCGCGAGGCGCGCCAGGCCGGGTACAGGGTGGCCAGCAGGCACAGCACGAAGGCCACGCCCGCCACCATCGCCACGTCCGACGCGTAGACCGCCGTCGGCACGCCGCTGATGTAATACACGTCCGAAGGCATCAGCTCGGCGCCGACCAGGCCCTCGATGAAGCGCACCACGTGCGAGAGGTTGCTGGCCAGCAGCACGCCGCCGCTCACGCCGACCGCGATGCCGACCACGCCGATCACCAGCCCCTGCACGATGAACACCCGCATCACCGCGCCCGGCGACATGCCCAGGGTGCGCAGGATGGCGATGTCGGACTGCTTGTCCTGCACCAGCATCACCAGCGACGAGACCAGGTTGAAGGCGGCGATGGCGATCACCAGCGACAGCAGGATGAACATCACCGTCTTCTCCATCTTCAGCGCCCGGAAGAAGTTGGCGTGGTCGCGGCCCCAGTCGCGGACCCGGTAGTAGCCGTCCATGCGGTCAGACAGTTCGCGCGCGACCGGCCAGGCCTCCCACATGTCGGTGAGCTTCAGGCGCACGCCGGTGACGCCCTCGCCCATGCGCCCGAGGCGCTGGGCGTCGGCGAGGTGCACCAGGGCCAGGCCCAGGTCGTATTCCTGCGCGCCGGCCTCGAACACGCCGACCACGGTGAAGCGCTTGGCGCGCGGCAGCGCGCCGACCGGCGTCACCGTGGCTTCGGAGACGAACACGTTGACCGCGTCGCCGGGCCCGACGCCCAGCATCAGCGCCAGCTCCTGGCCCAGGATGATGTTGAATTCGCCGGCCTTCAGGTCGTCGAGCCGGCCCTGCTTCATCTTGTCGGCGATTTCGCTCACGCGCGGCTCGAGTTCCGGCAGCACGCCGCGGATGATGGCGCCGCGGCGCTGGCGGCCCTGCAGCAGCGACTCGGTTTCGACGTAAGGCGCCGCCCCGAGCACCCGCGGATCCTCGGCAGCCAGCTTGATCGCGCGTGGCCAGTCCTGCAGGGGTCCGTCGATGCCGGACACCGTGGCGTGGGCCACCATGCCCAGAATGCGTTCGCGCAACTCCTGCTGGAAGCCGCTCATCACCGCGATGGTGGTGATCAGGGCGATGACCCCGATGATGATGCCCAGGATGGACGCCATCGAGATGAAGGAGATGAAGCCGTTGCGGCGCTTGGCGCGCAGGTAGCGCAGGCCGATCGAGAATGGCAGGGGCTGGAACATGGGCGCCTAGGCTGCCACGGCGGGCAGCGGTTTTTCGGAACGGGAGCTGACGACGCCGGCCAGCCGGAGCTGGCGCCGCATGGAGGGGCACAGCGTATCCGGACCCCAGGCGAATTGGCAGCGCCGGCCGCAGGCATCGCGGCCGCGCATCACGGCCAGGGGCCCGCGCAGCTGCCAGCGCACGTCCCGCAGCGGCGTCAGGCCGCCTTCGGCATCGACCTGATGCCATCCGGACACGGGGTCCGCGCGGACCAGCCGGCAGGATGGCCGCCACCACTCGCGCAGGGACAGCCGTAGTCCCTGCGCCAGGCACAGCGCGGCCAGCGATGCGGCCACCCGCCCGGGAAGGTCGCTGAGCATCAGCGCGGACGCGGCCAGCGGGCCCAATCCTGCCAGGCCGGCGATGAGACAGCGCGAGGGGCGCCAGTCAATGCGGAAGGTCGATGATGGTGCGGACGAGGACATCGAGGTCGGCATCCTGCGGCGTTTCCCGGCCCATGAACCAGCGCCAGAGCTTATCGTCCTCGGTGTCGAGCAGCCGCAGGAAAACCGCGCGTTCGGTTTCGTCCGCCGCCGGCCAGCGGCCGTCGAGATATCGCAGCATCAGCTGGTCGAGTTCGCGCATGCCGCGCCGGCAGCGCCAGCGCAGGCGGCGCAGTTCGGCCTCGTCGCTCACACGACCAGGACCCAGGCCAGGCGGCCCAGGTAGACGAACAGCGCGAGCGTCGCCAGCGCATAGGCGATGAATCGGTGCACCACGCGGTTGTAGCTGCACTGGATCAGGCTGTGCAGGCCGCGCAAACCGACGAAGGCCCAGGCCAGCCCGGCCAGCACCGCGTCGTTCACCCCGGCCGAAACCGTTGCCAGCACCAGCACGTAGAACAGCACCGGCACTTCGAACAGATTGATGAAGTTGTCGCTGGCGCGGGTGTCCTTGAGCAGGTGCTTGTCGGCCGAGCCGGCGAGACGCTGCGGGTCGATCTTCGAGCGCCGCATCTCCGGCAGGCGCACCGCGTACAGGCGCAGCCAGACCAGCAGGGTCAGCCCGACCATGGCCAGCAACGGCAGCACCAGCGGATGCGCGGACGCGGCCGGCATGGCTCAGGCACCCCGCCGCTGCAGCATCAACTTCTTGATCTCGCCGATCGCCTTGGCCGGGTTCAGGCCCTTCGGGCAGGTGCGGGCGCAGTTCATGATGGTGTGGCAGCGGTAGAGCTTGAACGGGTCTTCCAGGTCGTCCAGGCGGGCGCCGGTGTCCTCGTCGCGCGAATCCACGATCCAGCGGTAGGCCTGCAGCAGCACGGCCGGGCCGAGGTAGCGGTCGCCGTTCCACCAGTAGCTCGGGCAGCTGGTGCTGCAGCAGGCGCAGAGGATGCACTCGTACAGGCCGTCGAGCTTGGCGCGGTCTTCCTTCGACTGCAGGCGCTCCTTGGCCGGCGCCGGGCTCTGGGTGCGCAGCCAGGGCTTGATCGAAGCGTACTGGGCGTAGAAATGGCTCAGGTCCGGCACCAGGTCCTTGATCACCGGCATGTGCGGCAGCGGGTAGATCGGCACGTCCTGCTTTCCGCACTCGTCGATGGCCTTGGTGCAGGCCAGCGTATTGGTGCCGTCGATGTTCATCGCACAGCTGCCGCAGATGCCTTCGCGGCAGGAACGGCGGAAGGTCAGCGTCGGATCGATCTCGTTCTTGATCTTGATCAGCGCGTCGAGAACCATCGGCCCGCACGAATCCAAATCGACTTCGTAGGTGTCGGTGCGCGGGTTCGCGCTGTCGTCCGGGTTCCAGCGGTAGACCTTGAACGTGCGCACGTTCGTCGCGCCCGGCGCGGGGAAGTGCCTGCCCTTGGTGACCTTGGAGTTTTTCGGGAGGGAGAACTCAGCCATTGTTCGCTTCTCGGTTCGGTGCCTGGGCCCGCGTACGGGCGTGGGTGCCTCAGTAGGTGCGCGCCTTGGGCGGCACCACGTCCACGTCCTTGCTCAGCGTGTACATGTGCACCGGACGGTAGTCGAGCGTGGTCCTTCCCGTCTCGTCCACCCAGCACAGGGTGTGCTTGTGCCAGTTGACATCGTCGCGCTCCTGGAAGTCCTCGCGGGCGTGGGCGCCGCGCGATTCCTTGCGGTTCTCGGCCGACACCATGGTCGCCACGGCCTGGCCCAGCAGGTTCTGCAGCTCCAGCGTCTCGATCAGGTCGGAGTTCCAGACCAAGGAGCGATCCGAGACCCTCACATCGGCGAAGGACGCAAACACTTCCTGGATCTTCCGCACGCCCTGCTGCAGCGTCTCGCCGGTGCGGAACACGGCGGCGTCGGCCTGCATGGTCTGCTGCATGCTGTCGCGGATCGCCGCGGTCGGCGTGCCGCCGCTGGCGTGGCGCAGCTTGTCGAGGTTGGCCAGCGACTTGTCGCAGGCGCTCGGCGACAGCGTCGGGTGCATCGCGCCCGGCTTGATCGTCTCGGCGCAGCGGTTGGCCACGGCGCGGCCGAACACCACCAGGTCGAGCAGCGAATTCGAGCCCAGGCGGTTGGCGCCGTGCACGGACACGCAGGCCGCTTCGCCGATCGCGTACAGGCCCGGCACCACGGTGTCGGGGTTGCCGTTCTTCAGCGTGACCACTTCGCCGTGGTAGTTGGTCTGCAGGCCGCCCATGTTGTAGTGCACGGTCGGCAGCACCGGGATCGGCTGCTTGGTGACGTCGACGCCGGCGAAAATCTTGGCGGTTTCGGCGATGCCCGGCAGCTTCTCGTGGATGTCGGCCGGGTTGAGGTGGGTCAGGTCGAGGTGGATGTGGTCCTTCTTCGGGCCCACGCCCCTGCCCTCGCGGATCTCGATGGTCATCGAGCGCGACACCACGTCGCGCGAGGCCAGGTCCTTGGCATTGGGCGCGTAGCGCTCCATGAAGCGCTCGCCGGCCGAATTGCGCAGGATGCCGCCTTCGCCGCGCACGCCTTCGGTGATCAGGCAGCCGGCGCCGTAGACGCCGGTCGGATGGAACTGCACGAACTCCATGTCCTGAAGCGGCAGGCCCGCGCGCAGCGCCATGCCGCCGCCGTCGCCGGTGCAGGTGTGCGCGGACGTCGCCGAGAAGTAGGCGCGGCCGTAACCGCCGGTGGCCAGCACCGTGCCCTGGGCGCGGAACAGGTGCAGTTCGCCCGAGGCCATGTCCAGGGCCAGCACGCCGCGGCAGGCGCCCTCGGAATCCATGATCAGGTCGAGCGCGAAGTATTCGATGAAGAATTCGGCCGAATGCGCCAGCGACTGCTGGTAGAGCGTGTGCAGGATCGCGTGGCCGGTGCGGTCGGCGGCGGCGCAGGTGCGCTGGGCCGTGCCCTTGCCGTAGTGCGTGGTCATGCCGCCGAAGGGGCGCTGGTAGATGCGGCCGTCCTCGGTGCGCGAGAACGGCACGCCCTGGTGCTCGAGTTCGATGATCGCGGGAATGGCCTCGCGGCACATGTATTCGATCGCGTCCTGGTCGCCCAGCCAGTCCGAGCCCTTGATCGTGTCGTAGAAGTGGAAGCGCCAGTCGTCCTCGCCCATGTTGCCCAGGGCGGCGGAAATGCCGCCCTGCGCCGCCACGGTGTGCGAGCGGGTCGGGAACACCTTGCTGATGCAGGCGGTCTTCAGGCCCTTCTGGGCCAGGCCGAAGGTGGCGCGCAGGCCGGCGCCGCCGGCGCCGACGACGACCATGTCGTAGGTGTGCTCGTGGATCTTGTAGGCAGTGGTCATGGCGTGCTCAGGCGGTGAAGACGATGCGGCCGATGGCCAGCAGGGAGGCGATGGCCGCCAGCGCGTAGGCGAACTTGATGGCGATCTGCAGCACGACTTCGGCGGCGCCGTGGAGATAGTCCTCGACCACCACCTGCAGGCCCAGGCGGGCGTGCCAGAACAGCGACAGCACGAAGGCCGCCAGCAGGGTCGCGGTGACCGGCTGGGCGATGGCGCCGCGCACCGTCGCCTGGTCGGCTCCGAGCAGGCCGACGGCGAAGACCACGAACCACGGCGTCAGCAGGGCCAGCGCGACGGCGGTCAGGCGCTGGTTCCACCAGTGCGTCGTGCCGTCCTTGGCCGAACCCAGGCCTTTGGCGCGGGCGAGCGGGTTGCGCAGGCTCATGCCGCACCTCCCATGCCGAACCACCAGAGCGCAGCCGTCAGCACCACCGACAGCGCCAGCACGGCGTAACCGCTGGCGTAGGCCTTGGGGATCTCATAGCCATGGCCGGCATCCCAGAACAGGTGCCGGATGCCGTTGAGGAAGTGGTAGACCAGGGAGGCCGAGAACACGAACAGCCCGAGCTTGCCCAGCGGCGAACCGAGACAGGCGGCGAAGGCCGCGTAGGCCTCGGCGCTGCCGGCCGCGGCCAGCAGCCAGGCCGCCAGCACCAGCGAACCCAGCGCCAGGGCCACGCCGGTGGCGCGGTGCGTGAGGGACATCACGCTGGTGAGCTGCGGCCGGTAGTACGGGCCGATCATGAAGGGGGACAGCGGTCGTTTTGGCGTCGCCATGGGCTGCGCTCGTCTGGTTATCGGTGGGATGGGGGCGCGGTTTGCGGCGCGTCAGAAGTCGATGCAGCGGCCGTTCTTTTCCCAGTCGCCGTAGCGGGTCGGTTCGGGACCGTCGCGTCCGCCGATCTCGCGGGGTCCGGGAGCCGTCGGGGCCTCCACGGGTTCCTCGGTTACGGTGCCGGGGTCGGAGGAAGACGCTGTTTGGCCTATGATTCGCGGCTCGGTCGCCATGCGGCAATGTTAAGTCCCACCCCCATGACGTTCAAGACAAATCTGCCCGCGGTCTCCTGCCCTGCCCTGTCCGGCTTCAGCGTGCTCGAAGTGCGCGGCGCCGATGCGGCGGCATTCTTGCAGGCCCAGAGCATGAACGACGTGACGGCCCTGGCGCCCGGACACTGGCACTGGAATGGCTGGTTGACCCCGAAGGGCCGCGTGGTGGCGCTGTTCGCACTGCTGCGGCTGGCGCCCGACCGATTCTGGGCGGTGCTGCCCGACTTCCCGGCGGCCGAACTGCAGGCACGCCTGCAGCGCTATGTCTTCCGCAGCAAGCTTGCGCTGTCGGTGCCGCCGGTGGTCGTGGCCGCGGGACCGCAGACGGCGACACCGGCCCCGGACCAGGCCGCCGGCGACGAAACACAGGGCATCGCCCTGGACTTCGGCGGCCACGGCGGTCCACGGACGCTGTGGCTGCTGCCGTCCGCCGACCCGGCGCTCGCACCGGCCGAGGCCGGCACCGATCGCGCCTGGTACGCCGCCGACCTGGCCCACGGCCTGCCGCGCCTGCCGGCGGCGGCCGAGGCCTGGACTCCGCAGATGCTTTCCCTCGGGCGTCTTTCGGCCTTCAGCCTGAGAAAGGGCTGTTACCCGGGGCAGGAAATCGTCGCGCGCACCCACTACCTCGGCCAGGCCAAGCGGGAGCTGGTGCGCCTGGAGGGCCAGGCGCTGCACTCCGGCCTGGCGGTCGACACCGCCGCCGGGACCGCTGCGGGCCAGGTCGTCTGCGCGGATGATTCCGGCCTTCACGCCCTGGCGGTGCTCGGCGCCGACGCCGGCGACGACCTGCTCGCGGGGGGGCGGCCCTGCCGCCGCCTCACCCTGTTAGACGGGCTTGCCCGGCCGGCCTGAGAGCCGCATCACAATTGGCTAAGCCCGGGGATGTCTGATATACCGGCCGCCAGGGAGGAGTCCACCATGAAGCTGAGCCAAGGCCTTGCGGCCATTGTGTTTTCACTGTTCGCGGCACCGTCCTTCGGTGCCGATTACACGCTCGCCGTCGAACCCAATTACCCGCCCTCGCAGGCGCAGCAGGTCTACAAGCCGCTGCTCGACTATCTGTCGAAGGCCACCGGCCACCGGTTCATACTCAAGACCGCGACCAACTACCACGTCTACTGGCGCGACCTGCGCTCCGGCGCGAAGACCGATTTCGCCTTCGAGGAAGCGCACTTCACCGACTACCGCATCGACCGCCTCGGCTTCACGCCGCTGGTGCGCGTTGCCGAGTCCACACGCTACGCGCTGCTGGCCGACGCGCCGGTCGCCGAAAACGGCATCGCCGGCCTGATCGGCTACCGCGTGGTCAGCATGCCGGCGCCGAGCATGGGTTACCTGCTGCTGGGCGAGCTGTACAAGAACCCGATCGCCCAGCCCGAGATCCAGTCGGTGGCGGCGAACTGGCGCGATGGCGTCGAGATGGTGTTCTCGCAGGAAACCGAAGCGGCGATGGTGCCCAACTACATCGCCCAGCTTTACCCGAACCTGGTGGCGGTGTCGGAATCGCGCGAGTTCACCGGCCGCGCCCTGAGCGCCGGCGGCACCGTGCCGGCCGACGTGCGCAAGGCGGTGTCCGAGGCGATGCTGAAGCTGCACCAGGACGATGCGCTTTACGAGGTGCTGGTGGAGCTCGGCGCCAGCCAGTTCGTGCCGGCCACCCGCGCCGAGTACGCCGGCAGCGAACGCCTGCTGCGCGGCGTGTTCGGCTACAAGGCCAAGCCCGGTTCGGCCACGCCGGCGCCGGTGCCCGAGGCGGACGCGCCCTTGGACGAAGAAGAAGAGATCACCGGCGGCATCGAGGTCCAGGCGGACGGCTAGCCCTGGCGCTGGGCCCTGGAAAAGAACCGGCGCACGCGCCGGTTTTTTTTTGCCCAGCCGCCGGGATCAGTCGGCTTCGAAGTAGATGATGTCGCCGGTGTTGACGTCGAAACTCTGGCCCAGGCTGATCGTGCCGGCCTTGCGCAGGTGCAGCTCGTCGCGATGGACCTTGATCTCGTCGTCGTCGCCGATGCGCACGTAGGTGCCGTTGGTCGAGCGGTCGGCGATCATGAAATGGCCGCGCTTGTACTCGATCATCGCGTGGGTGCGGCTGACCCAGTCGGCTTCGATCGTGAGCTGGTTGCTCGGCTCGCGGCCCATGCTGAAGGGCTTGGATTCGGTGTCCAGGGTGACCTGCTGGGCGCGGTGCCGAAGGCGCAGGGTCGCCTTCTCCTCGGCCGCGGCGGGGCCGCGGATCGCGCTCTGGACCATGGTCATGCCGGAGGTGTCCTCCTGCCAGACCAGGTCCACGATCTCGATCGGCAGCAGCTTGCCGCTGACCCGGGCCTTGCCCAGGCTGCGCGCCTCGGGAACCTTGCCGCTGAGGCTGTCGTAGGTGGCGGCGGTGGTGACCACCTGCTCGCGCTTGGCCAGCGAGGCCATGCGGGCAGCGGTATTCACCGCATCGCCGTAGACGTCGCCGTCGGCCTCCTCCAGCGCGTCGCCATGGTGCAGGCCGATGCGCACGGCCAGGCTGTCGCGCACGAACTCGATCTCCCGGCCCATCTTGCGCTGCATGTCGCAGGCCGCCAGCACGCCGTTGAGCGCGCCGGGGAAAGTGCACATGATCTCGTCGCCGATGGTCTTGATGACGCGGCCGCCGTGCTGCTGGCAGATCTTCGTCAGTGCATCGAGCACGGCGGCGATCAGCCGGCGCGCCTCCTGGTCGCCCTTGGTCTCGAACAGGCGCGTGCTGCCGCTGACGTCGGCGAACAGGATGGTCTGGGGCCGGGACGTGTTCATGCAGGGAGTCTAGGCGATGCCTTGGCGCGCGTCATTGCTCCCCTCCCGAACGGCCTCAGGCGAGTTCCGAGGCCATCGCGACGATGTCGGCGTCCGCCGGGATCACCAGGAAGGCGGCGCCGGCCAGCGGCGTGTAAGTGTCCTGGCCGACCACGCGGCGCAGCGGCTTGGCGCCGTGGCCCGCCTCCACCACCGCGGTGATGATGCCCTCGCCCACGCCGGCGGAACGCCGGCCCTCGTCCACCACCAGGATGCGGGCGCAGTCGCCGGCGTGGCGGGCGATCGCCGCCTCGTTGAGCGGCTGCAGCCAGCGCAGGTCGACCACGCGCACCTTCCAGCCGTGTTTTGCCTCGATCTCGCGGGCGGCGCGCAGGCTCATCGGCACGCCGTTGCCGAAGCTGAAGATGACCAGGTCGCGGGCTTCCGGGAAATAAACCCGTTCCTCGCCCAGCACCATGGCCTGGTCGACCGGCGGATAGCTGGTCAGCCACTGGCCGTCGCCGGCTTCGTACAGGTCCTTGGTCATGTACAGCGCGATCGGCTCGAGGTAGGCGCAGACGCGGCCGTCGACCTTGGCCAGGGCCATCATCGTGCGCAGCATCATGGCGGCGTCGTCGCCGCGGCTCGGGCAGCCGACCACCAGGCCCGGGATGTCGCGCAGCGCGGTGATCGAGTTGTCGTTGTGGAAATGGCCGCCGAAACCGCGCTGGTAACCCAGCGAGGCGATGCGCATCACCATCGGGTTGCGGTACTGGCCGTTGCTGAAGAACTGCAGGCTGCAGGCCTCGCCGCGGATCTGGTCGCAGGCGTTGTGGAAATACGCCAGGTACTGGATCTCGGGCATCGGCAGCATGCCCATGTTGGCGTAACCCTGGGCCAGGCCCAGGATCATGGTCTCGTCGAGCAGGGTGTTGAACACCCGGGCGTTCTTGAACGCCTTGTGCAGGCCCTTGGTCACCGTGTAGACGCCGCCCTTCTGCGCCACGTCCTCGCCGAACAGCAGCGTTTCCGGATACTTGGCGAACAGGTCGTGCAGGGCCTGGTTGATCTGGATCGCCAGGTGTTTCGGCGGCTGGTTCTCCGGCAGCTTGGCCTCGCTGCCGAACACGGCCAGGCGCTTGTCGGCGTAGTCGCTGCGGGCGGCCTCGGCGGCGACCTTGTCGGGCGTGTACGGCGCCAGCGGGCGCATCACTTCGGCCAGGTCGTCGAGCTTCGGCTTGCTGTCGGCCACCTCGGCGGCGGCGAAGCAGCGGGCGCGCATCGCCTCGTACTTCGCCAGCAGCTCGTCCTTGCCCATCAGGCCGGACTGCAGGGCGATCTGCGCCGAACGCAGCAGCGGGTCGCTGGCCTCGACCGCCATCAGCTCCTCGAAGCTGCGCCATTCGATCTCGAAGTCGGTGCCGGCGTGGCCCATGATGCGGGTCGTGCGCAGGTGCAGGAAGGTCGGGCGGCGCGTGCGGCGGCAGTGCTCCACCGCGGCCTGGACCTGGCCGTAGCCTTCGGCGATGTCGAGACCGTCGGCGTAGAAGTAGTCCAGGCCGTCGCGGTGGCGGAAGGCGTTGGCGATCCAGCCGCCCGGCGTCTTCACCGAAATGCCGATGCCGTTGTCCTCGCACACGTACAGCACCGGCGCCGGCAGCTTCTGGTAGGCAGTCCACTGCGCGGTGTTGAATGCGGTCTGGGCGCTGGCGTGGTTGCTGGAGGCGTCGCCGAACGAGCAGATCGCGATCGAATCGTCGGGGATCGGCAGCGCGTGGCCGATGCGGCGCGCCTGCTCGATCGCGATGGCGGTGCCCAGGGCCTTGGGCAGGTGCGAGGCGATGGTCGAGGTCTGCGGCAGCACCCACAGCGGCTTGCTGCCCCAGACCTTGTGGCGGCCGCCGGAAATCGGGTCCTCGCTGCTGGCGGCGAAGCTGAGCGCCGAATCCATCACCGGGTCCATGCCCGGCAGCTTGCGGAAGCGTTCGGCCATGAAGCCGCCGGAACGGTAGTGCAGGAAGGCCGGATCGGTGTGGCGCGTCAGCCGCGCGACCATTGCATTGCCCTCGTGCCCCGAGGAACCGATGGTGTAGAACACCTTCTGCTGCACGCGCAGCACGCGCGCCATCAGGTCGAGATGGCGGGACACCAGCTGCGACTCGAACAGCTCAAGGAAGTCGGCGGCGGTGCAGGCGCTGCCCTCGAGCACCGCTTCATGCGGCGCCGGGCGCGGTTCCGGGCGGCCGCTCCAGCCCTTCACGAACTCGACGAAGTTGTCGTCGCAGACCTTGGCGCGGTTGACGTCTTTCTGGCGGGCGGGAATCAGGGGGGCGACGGCGGACATGGATGGGCTCTCGGGAATCAGTGGGTCTGCGGCTTGAAACAGGGCTGGGCCTCGACCCGCGCCAACCAGGCGCGAAGCGCCGGATAGGCCATCAGGTCGAAGCCGCCGTCGGCAGCGTTGTGGGTATAGGCGTAAAGCGCAAGGTCGGCGACGGTGCAGCGGGCGCCCACGAACCAGTCCTGTCGGGACAGGTGCTGTTCCATCACCGCCAGCGCCTGGTGGCCGCGTTCGCGCAGGCGCGGCAACTCGGCCCGGCGCGGATGATCCTGGGGCAGCCAGCCGCTGATGAAACGTGCGACAGCGATGTAGGGCTCGTGGCTGTACTGCTCGAAGAACAGCCACTGCAGCGCCTGCGCGCGTGCAAAGCCATCGGTCGGCAGGTAGGGCGAACCCTCGGCCAGGAAACACAGGATCGCGTTCGATTCCGGCAGGCGGCGGCCGTCCTCGAGCTCGAGCAGGGGCACGCGGCCGTTGGGATTCTTGGCCAGAAACTCCGGCGTGCGGGTCTCACCGGCGGCGCTGTTGATCTCCACCCAGCGGTATGGCCGGCCAAGCAGCTCCAGCAGCAGCTGCACCTTGTAGCAGTTGCCGGAAGCCTTCATGCCGTAGACGGTCAGCATGGCCTACGCCACCGCGCCGGCACGACGGCGCAGCCACTGTTCGCGGGTCTGGCCCCAGATCTGCACCGGCGCGTGCTCGTGCGGGGCCGGCAGGCGGCCGGGGCCGCGCAGGGTGGCGCCGAGCTTGGCCGCGACCTTCTGCGAACCGATGTTGCCGGGGTCGATGGTCTGGATGATCTCCGTCCAGCCCAGGGTCGCCACGGCCCAGTCGGTCGCCGCGGTCGCGGCCTCGGTCGCGTAACCGCGGCCCCAGACGTCCCGGCTGAAGGTGTAGCCCACCTCGGTACCCGGCCAGCCGGGCGGGCACCAGGGGCCGCAGCGGCCGACCCAGCGGCCACTGTCGCGTTCGAGCACCGAAAACATTGCGAACCCCTGCGCGTGCCAGGCGCCCAGCATCGTCATCAGCGTGCGCCAGGCCATCGACGGCGCCTGGGTGCCGCCGATGTAGCGGCAGGTTTCTTCGTCCTGCATCAGCACCGTCCACGGGCCCAGGTCCGCGGCCTGCGTCGGCCGCAGCAGCAGCCGGGGCGTTTCGAGCCGCAGGCTTTCCAGGCTCATCGGCGCGGGATCAGAACGCGTTGATGCCGGTCACTTCGCGGCCGATCACCAGCTGGTGCACGGTCTCGGTGCCTTCGTAGGTGATGACCGATTCCAGGTTCAGCGCATGGCGGATCGGCGGGTGCTCGGTGGTGATGCCGGCGCCGCCGAGGATGTCGCGCGCCTCGCGCGAGATGTCCAGGGCCATGCGGCAGTTGTTCCACTTCGCCATCGACACCTGGGCCGGCTGCATCGTGCCGGCATCCTTCAGGCGACCCAGCTGCAGGCTCAGCAGCTGCGCCAGGGTGATGCGGCGCGCCATGTCGGCGAGCTTGAGCTGCACGGCCTGGGTGGCGGCGATCGGGCGGTTGAACAGCACGCGCTCCTTGGCGTATTCCAGCGCCGAGGTGTAGCTGGCGATGGCGGCGCCGATCGGGCCCCAGGTGATGCCGTAGCGGGCCTGGGTCAGGCAGCCCAGCGGGCCCTTGAGGCCCTTCACGTTGGGCAGGCGCTGGCTGTCGGGCACGCGCACGGAATCGAAGAACAGGGCCGAGGTGACCGAGGCGCGCAGGCTCATCTTCTTGTGCACGTCCTGGGTGGCGAAACCCTTGGTGCCCTTCTCGACGATGAAGCCCTGGATACCCTCGTCGGTCTGCGCCCAGACGATGGCGATGTCGGCGACGCCGCCGTTGGTGATCCACATCTTGGCGCCGTTGATGACCCAGTCGCCGCCGTCCTTCTTCGCGGTGGTCTTCATGTTGGCCGGGTCGGAACCGCCGTGCGGTTCGGTCAGGCCGAAGCAGCCGATGATCTCGCCGCGGGCCATGCCCGGCAGGTACTTCATCCGCTGCTCTTCGCTGCCGTAGGCGTAGATCGGGTACATGCACAGCGAGCTCTGCACCGAGACGAAGCTGCGGATGCCGCTGTCGCCGCGCTCGAGCTCCTGGCAGATCAGGCCGTAGCTGACCGCGTTGAGGTTGGCGCAGCCGTACTTCTCGGGCAGCGAGGAACCCAGCAGGCCCATGGCGGCGATTTCCGGCACCAGCTCCTTCGGGAAGCGGCCCTGGTCGAAGCAGTCGCCGATGATCGGCAGCACCTTCTCGTCGGTGAAGCGGGCGACGCTGTCCTGGATCATGCGCTCCTCTTCGGAAAGCAGCGAACGGATGTCGAACAGGTCGGTCGGGTTCAGGGCCATGGGAGCGGTCTGCGGTCGGCGGGGAAAGTCCGGCATTTTAGCCCCTTGGCGGCCTCCGGAGCACCCCACCCTGCCCGTGGACCCGGCCGCCGGGGCCGGATGTGGCCAGAATGAAGAAGGGCCGGCATGGCCGGCCCTTCCAGAGGTCACACGCACCGGGGATCAACCCTGCGGGGGCGTATCCTTCGCGGCCACGGCGATCACGCCGTCCTTGATCGGCAGGCGATCGCCCGGGTCCTCGTCCATCACCAGGCTGCCGGTCTGGCCTTCATGGCGCCAGGTGACGTCGTAGCCGACGACCTTGTCGCGTTCGCCCAGCAGGACCTGCTCGCCCGGCTTCTTGTCGACGCGGGTGGTGAGGGTCTCGCCGTCCAGGCGGTACTGCACGTCGTAGCCGATCACTTCCTCGCGCGGCTCGGTCACGGTGCGGCACTGCTGCTCGACCTCGGTGTACTTCTCGCCGCCGACGTGGCGACGGTCGATCTCGCGGCCGGCGAAACCACCGCCCACCGCACCGGCCACCGTGGCCAGCTTCTTGCCGTCACCGCCGCCGATCTGGCTGCCCACCAGGGCACCCGCGACCGCGCCGATCACGGCGCCGTCCTTGTTGCCGAAACGCTCCGGACGGCGCTTCTCGACCACCACGTCCTCGCAGACCTGGCGCGAGCCCGTACGGGTCTCGGTGACGGCCGTCGAGCTGATCACGTCGCCGTAGATCGGCTCCTTTTCGGTGATCGGGGTGGACGACACCACCTCGGCATAGGGAGTGGAAAGGTTCTGGTAAGCGGCGATCGCGCCGCCTCCCACCAGTACGCCGGCCAGCACGGCCAATACGGTCTTGTTCATGATGATCTCTCCGGGTGGCAACGGGTGTGCCCGTCATCGCGGAGGCAGACTGTGCCAGCCCGCCTGAACAGGAGCCGAAGCCAGGCCTTCACGCCGTCATGCTAATTTCACGCGACACGTCCGTCGCCCCGGAGGCGAACATGCCCCATCCCCTCACAGGCCCGGCGCTGGGCTTCGCCAGCCGGCTGCGCTTTCCGACGCTGTTCAAGATCACGGTCGCGCTGATGCTGGTCAGCTGGCTGTGGCCCTTCGATCCGATTCCCTTCATCGACGAGATCGCCACTGCGCTGGCGGCGCTCGTGCTGGCGAACTGGCGCCGCCCGGAACCCGGTCCGGTGCCGCCGCCGGCGTCGGGCGGCCAGGTGATCGACGGTGAATCCCGGCGCGAATGAGCGCGCTGTACGACAGCCACTGCCACCTCGACGCGCCGGAGTTCGACCCGGACCGTGAGGCGGTGCTGGCGCGCGCCCGCGCCGCCGGCGTGACCGCCCAACTGGTGCCGGCGGTCGAACGCGCCGCCTGGGAAAAACTGCGCGGCATCTGCGCCGCCGACCCGGGCCTGCGGCCGGCCTACGGCCTGCACCCGATGTACCTGGACCGGCACCGCCCGGAGCACCTGGCCGACCTGGCCGACTGGCTCGCGCGCGAACGGCCGGCCGCGGTCGGCGAATGCGGGCTCGACTTCTTCGTCGAGGGCCTGGACCCCGAAGCCCAGCGTTTCTACTTCCACGGCCAGCTGGCCCTGGCCCGCGAGCACGCGCTGCCGGTGGTGCTGCACGCGCGCCGCGCGGTGGACGAAGTGATCGCCGCCCTGCGCCGGACCGGCGGCCTGCGCGGCGTCGTGCACAGCTGGTCGGGCAGCGAGGAGCAGGCCCGGCAGCTGTTCGGCCTGGGCTTCCACCTGGGCATCGGCGGCCCGGTGACCTTCGAGCGGGCCCAGCGCCTGCGCCGCACCGTGGCGAGCATGCCGCTGGAGTTCCTGCTGCTGGAGACCGACGCGCCCGACCAGCCCGATGCGGCGCACCGCGGCCAGCGCAACGAGCCCGGCCGACTGGGAGAAGTGCTGCGCACGGTGGCTGCGCTGCGGCAGGCCGATCCGGAGACGATTGCCGCGGCCACCCGCCTCAACGCCGAACGCCTGTTCGGCGCGGGCTGAGGTCGGCGCACGGGCGGAAAAAAATGGGGCGCCAACGGCGCCCCATTCCGGTCAAGCCGCCGGCCTGGTCAGATGGGCGTGGCCGAGATCCAAAGGACCCAGCTGTACTGCGCCGCCTTCTGGGTGGTGCCGTCGGTCCAGCGCTGGGTGAAGTCCATCAGCTCGTAGGACACCGCGGTATTGCCGTTACGGGCATTGTCCAGCTTCTCCGGCGCAATGCGGACGTAGTAGGACTGGCTGCCGGAACCGAATGCGGCGGCAATGCCGTTGTTGAACAGCAGCAGGCCGTGCAGGTCGGGCTTGCCTGCCTGCTTGATCTTCACGGAGCGAGCGCCCCAGCCGCGGGCCTGCGGATAGGCGTCGAGCAGGGCCTGGCCGGTGAAGCTGGTGCCCCAGAGTGAGCTGGTGGCGAACGGCGTATTGAACTGCTGGCCGCCGCGCAGGGTGAAGCTGCCATCGTCTGCGACGATCGTCAGGTCCGGATTGACGAGGGTGCCGATCGCGATCGGCCGCGGCGACATGTCGGTGTTTGGCGTCGGGACGCTGGCGCAGCCCAGGCCGGCGATGACGGCGACGCCGAAGGCGACGGCCGCGAGGGCGCCGCGCCAGGCGCGGGAGGTGCTGGCGAATCGGATCATTGGATTTTCCCCTGTTTTGTCACGTCAACGAAGCACGATCAGGGCCCCACCGGGGCTCGGTCGCACCTCAAGAAAGTACGGATTGCGCGGATTCAGTTCAACGGTTCCCGGCGAGACTTCGTAAAGAAGGATGCCGTTCGGCACGCCGTCCAGGCTGACGTGCTCGCAGCGCGGGCCGACGTCGAGGTCTCCCAGCCGCCGCCCGGCCTCGGCGTCGCCGAGATTGCGGCCGCCCTCGGCATCGCCCAGCATGCGGCCAGCTTCGGCATCGCCTAGCTTGCGGCCATCGGCCGCGTCGCCGAGATTGCGGCCGTCCTCGGCATCGCCCAGTCTGCGGCCGTCCTCGGCATCGCCCAGTCTGCGGCCGTCCTCGGCATCGCCCAGCTTGCGGCCGTCCTCGGCATCACCGAGGCGGCGGCCGTCTTCCGCATCACCGAGCTTGCGGCCCTGTTCGGCATCGCCCAGGTTGCGGCCCTCTTCGGCATCGCCGAGGCGGCGCCCGCTTTCGGCATCGCCCAGGCGGCGCGGCATCAGACAGGCGTCCGGCACCTGCCAGAGGAAACCGTTCACGGAGACATGCCAATCGTTTTCAGTGGCGCCGCTCAGCGTCGGCCGTTCCTGCGCCGACGCCATGCCCGCTGCCCAGATCATCATCGTCACGCCGAAGATTCGGCCCTTCATCGATTCGCCCCCGTGGTGGTCGCCAGCACCGGGGCTCCGCAGAGCACAGCGCAGATCCCGGCCGCCATGCTCACCGAGAAGTCCGGCCAAGTAAACACGCCCGGCAAGGACTGCAAACCCTGTCCCAGTTCCCAGCTGACCGCCGCCAGCAGCACCAGCGGTCCCGGCACCCGTGTGGTTGCCGCCCAGGCCAGGTCGCGCACCACCAGTCCGGCGAAAAAGGCCCAGGCCAGGTCTGGCCACCAGTTGCGGGTCGCCCCGGTGAAGGCATCGAGCCAGTACGGACGAGCGAACAGGCGTTCCGGCGCGGGCAGTCCGAACCAGCGCTCGAACAGCACCGTGCCCGGACTCAACCAGTAGACCAGGGCGCCCGAGAGCAGCAGCGCGGCTGCCGCCAGCCAGCAGCCGCGCGTAGCCGGGTCGCGCCCGAGCCACAGTCTGTGCAGGCGGGACCTCACGCCCTCGCCTTGAGCAGCAGCTCG
The DNA here is from genome assembly GCF_006265115.1 of Arenimonas terrae. Taxonomy (GTDB): domain Bacteria; phylum Pseudomonadota; class Gammaproteobacteria; order Xanthomonadales; family Xanthomonadaceae; genus Arenimonas; species Arenimonas terrae. The sequence continues at coordinate 594,740 of NZ_SMDR01000001.1, forward strand.
ATCGCTTTGCCCGCCATGGCGAAGCCGAAGGCTCCGGTGACGTGGGTCGCCGCGCCCAGGCCGGCGCCGCAGTCGAGCTTGAGCGCGGCGTCGGCGCCCAGCTTGGGCCGGACGCCGCAGACGGTGCCGTCGCCCTGCGGGTATTTGACGTTCTCCAGCGAGTACACCGCCGGCACGCCGAAATAGCGGTCGGGATTGCGCGGGAACTTGAAGGTCTGCCGCAACTGCTTGCGCACCAGGGCCAGCAGCGCGTCCTGTTCGGTACGCGAGAGATCGCGCACACGCACCAGGGTCGGGTCGGTGCGGCCGCCGGCCGAACCGCAGACCACCACCGGCAGCTTGCGGCGACGGCACCAGGCGATCATCTCGAGCTTGCTGCGGAAGCTGTCGCAGGCGTCGAGCACCACGTCGTGGCCGCGGTCGAGCAGGCCCTCGAGATTGGCCGGCAGCAGGAACTGGGGCACCACCTCGACCTGGATGTCGGGATTGATGGCGCGGCAGCGCTCGGCCAGCACCTCGCCCTTGCCGCGGCCGTACTGGCCCTCGAGCGCGTGCAGCTGCCGGTTGGTGTTGCTGACGCAGACCTCGTCGGCGTCGATCAGCACCAGCCGGCCGACGCCGCTGCGGGCCAGCGCCTCCACCGCCCAGGACCCGACCCCGCCCAGCCCGACCACGCAGGCCTGGGCGGTCGCCAGCGATTTCGCCGCGCCGCGGCCGTAGAGCCGGTCGATGCCGGCGAAGCGAGCTTGCTGGGAAGAAGTCATGGCCGGCATTTTAGGTCAGGCCCGGGGCCATGAACCGTTCCGCAACCGCAACCCACCGTGGTCGGCACCCGTTCAGCCGACCGGGCCTAGGGTCGGCCCGAGTTCCACCCAATGGAGAACGCCATGAAGAGCCGACTGCTGATCGCCGCCGCCCTGGCCACCACCCTCGCCGCCTGCGCCAGTTCGCCGCGCCCGGCCGGTTATGGTGGCTACGAGCGGGACTACGGCTACAACGAACCGCAGCGCTGCTACGACTGCGGCCGCATCGAGCACATCGAGAAGGTGTACGGCGCGCGCAGCAACAGCCGCACCGGCGCCGTCCTGGGTGGCCTGGTCGGCGCCGTCGCGGCCCGCGAGATCCCCAAGCACGGCAGCGAGGGCAAGAAGAACACCGCCACCGTGGCCGGTGCCGTGGCCGGCGCGGTCGCCGGCAACGCCATCGAGAACAAGGTGAACGAAGAAACCTACGACATCACCGTGCGCATGGACGATGGCCGCCGCATCGTCATCAACCGCAACAGCCTGGGCAACGACATCCGCGTCGGCGCCTACGTGCGGGTCGACGGCAGCCGCCTGATCCCGCTGCGCTGATCCGGGCAGGGCCTCACTCCGGAAAAACCGCCGTGATATCTTCACGGCGGTTTTTTTTCGTCTGGAGCCCCGCGCATGCGTTCCCTGATCCTGGTCCTGATCGGCCTGTTCGTCGGCTTCGCCGTCACCCTCATCGGCATGAATGCGCTGCGCAAGGGCACGGCCTACCCCAACGGCGTGATGGCGGTGATGTCGGCGCAGATGGACGCGCTGGAGGTCTCGCTCAAGCAGAACCGCTGCGCCGCCACCGACCTGACCCCGCGCCTGCAGACCCTGCGCCACCTGGGCAATGACCTCGAGCCGGCCTTCCTGCCGACCGAGGACGACGAACGTTTCAGCGAACACGCCTCGAACCTGCGCGCCGCGCTCGATGCGGCGCTGTCCACGCCGCCGGCCGACTGCGCCGCCGCCAAGGTCGTGGTCGACAAGGTCGGCGCCGGCTGCCAGTCCTGCCACCGCGACTTCAAGAACTAGGCGCTCAGCCACCCGGCGATGCGGGCCGCCACCGCGGCCGGCTGCCGCATCCAGCGGAAATGGTCGGCGGTGGCGCCGAGCCGGGCCGCGTCGAAGGTCTCGACCGTGTGCGGGCCGCGGCCCAGCTTGGCCAGCAGCGCCTGCAGCGAGGCCTCGGGGACCAGCCAGTCGTCGCTGAAGCGCAGGGCGAGCACCGGCCCATCCATTCCGCGCATCGCCGCATCCAGCGGTAGCGCGCCGCCATAGGCGCGGTAGTGGCCGCTGCGCACCGTGTCGGCCCAGTCGCGCATCACCTGCCCGGCCTCGCGGCCGGCAAAGCCGAGGCGATGACCGGGGTAGTAGCCGGCGACCGCGGTCAAGGCCGGGAGCACACGGGCGAAGAGCTGAACGCCCAGGCGCTGGCGGCCGGGGAAGGTCGCGGCTAACGGCAGGCCGGTCGCGGCCAGCACCAGGCCATCCCAATCCATTGCGCGTTCCGCCGCCAGCATCGCCGCGAACTGGCCGCCAAGGCTGTGCCCGCCCACGGCCCACCGCACCTGCGGATCCAGCGCAGTGATCGCCGCCGCCAGGTCGTGGCGCAACAGTTCTGTGTAACCCCAGTCGCGGCTCCGGGCTGCTCGCAGCGAACTGCTGCCCATGCCGCGCCATTCGTGCACGACCGTGGTGAAACCGGCGCCGGCCAGCGCGTCGCTAAGCGGATCGTATTTCTGCGCAGGCACGCCCAGCGCCGGGATCCAGAACAGGCCGCGCGCACCCAGGCCATGCCGGCGCAGCCGGAAACGGTGGCCATCGGCGGCGGCCACGGGCAGTTCGGTCGGTGTCATCTATGCAGCCATTGGTGGAATGCGCCGAGCATAGCCACTGCAGGCGCCGCGCGGCATGGCGAATCACGCCATCTGCACGCGGCGCGGACAACACCTTGACGCGAAACAGACGCCGCCGCGACGGCGGCTCCCGCATCGTGGCGGCGTGCCAACGGGCACCCCCATCCACAAGGAACCGAACCATGACCCTGATCCGCAAGTCGCTGCTCGCCGTGCTGCTTTCCGGTGTGTTCGCCGTTCCGGCCTTCGCCGGCCACCACGAGGAAGGCGAAATGAAGGCCGGCACCATCGTCGACGTCGCCGCCGGCAATCCGGACTTCGAAACCCTGGTCGCCGCGGTGAAGGCGGCCGGCCTGGCCGAGACCCTGAGCGGCGACGGCCCGTTCACCGTGTTCGCGCCCACCGACGACGCCTTCGCCAAGCTGCCTGCCGGTACGCTCGAGGACCTGCTCAAGCCCGAGAACAAGGACAAGCTGGTCGCGATCCTCACCTACCACGTGGTCGCCGGAAAGGTCACTGCCGCCGACGTGGTCAAGCTCGACACCGCCACCACCGTGAACGGCCAGGCGGCCGACATCACCGTCGCCGACGGCAAGGTGAAGGTGGACGCGGCTAACGTCACCGCCACCGACATCAAGGCCAGCAACGGCGTCATCCACGTGATCGACGCGGTGATCCTGCCCAAGTAAGGGCCCGCACCGCTGTTCCCGACGGCCCGCCCCTCCCGGCGGGCCGTTTTTCTTCCGGGCCGCGATAGACTCGGCGCATGGACACCCAGACCGCGTATTACCTGATCGCCGGCGCCCTGATCGTCATCGGGCTGCTCGGCACCGTGCTGCCGGTGCTGCCCGGCCTGCCCCTGATGTTCGCCGGCATGCTGGTCGCCGCCTGGGCCGACGACTTCCGCCACATCGGCGTCTGGACCCTGGTGCTGCTCGGCGTGCTGCTCGCCGTGTCGGTGGCGGTGGACGTGATGGCCGGCATCCTCGGCGCCAAACGGGTCGGGGCATCGAACAAGGCGCTGTTCGGCGCCGGGCTCGGTGGCCTGGTCGGCATCTTCTTCGGCATCCCGGGCCTGCTGGCCGGCCCTTTCCTGGGCGCGGCCGCGGGCGAAATGATCCATGGCCGCGAGTGGCGCGAGGCGTCCAAGGTCGGCTTCGGCACCTGGCTGGGCCTGGCCCTCGGCGCTGCGCTCAAGTTGGCGCTGGCTTTCTCGATGCTGGCGATCTTCGGCCTGGCGATCTGGCTGGACTGAGCCTCAGCCCTGGAGTTCGCGCAGGGTGACCGAGGGCGGCGCCTCGATGACGCGCCGCGTCGCCAGCAGCCCGGCCAGCAGCGCCGCCAGCGTGCCGATCGCCGCGCCGGTCGCCGCCAGCACCGGATCCGGCGTCCAGGGCAGGTCGAAGGCCTGCGTGGCGATCACGCCGGCCAGGGCCGAGGCCGCGATCGCCGCCACCAGGCCCGACAGCAGGCCGATCGCCGCGAATTCCGAGACCTGTGCCCAGCGCAGCTGCCGTCGGCTGCCGCCGAGCACGCGCATCACGCCGCCCTCGAGCAGGCGCTCGTCCTGGCTGGCGCTCACCGCCGCCAGCAGCACCAGCACGCCGGCCGCCAGCGAGAAGTAGAACACCGATTCGACCACGGTCGAGACCTGTTCGACGGTGCCGCGCACCTGGTCGAGCACGGCGTCCACGTCCACCACCGACAGGTTCGGGAAGGCCTGCACGAGATCGGCGGTGAAGCGCGGCCGGCCCGCGGGGACCTTCACGGCGGTGATGTGGCTGCCGCTGTAGCCCTCGAGCGAACCGGGCGAACCGATGACGAAGAAATTCGGCCGGAAACTTTCCCAGTCGACCTTGCGCAGGCTGGTGATGCGGCCGGCGTAGCGGGTGCCGGCGATGTCGAAGGCGACTTCGTCGCCGAGTTTCCAACCCAGCGTCTGCGCGAACTCTTCCTCGACCGAGAGCTCGGGCGTCTCCGGCACCCGCCCCGCCCAGAACTCGCCGGCGGTTACCTGGTTGTCTTCGCGCAGCGCATCGGCGGACGAGAGGTTGAACTCGCGTTCGGCCATGCGCCGGGCGCGGCCGCCGTCCTCGAAATCTTCGCCGCTGACCGGCTGGCCGTTCACCTCGGTCAGGCGCGCGCGGATCATCGGATAGAGCACCGGCGCGTCCACGCCCTGCTCCGCCAGGAAGCTGCGCACCGGCTCCACCTGATCGGGCTGGACGTTGATGATGAAGCGGTTCGGCGCATCGTCCGGCAGCGCGTTGCGCCAGCGGTCGAGCAGGTCGGTGCGTACGAAGGTGAGCAGCAGCAGGGCCATCAGGCCCAGGCCCAGCGCCGAAACCTGGGCGATGCTTGCGCCGGCGCGCCGGCTGACGTTGGCGAGGCCATAGCGCCAGGGCCCGCGCAGGCGCGAACGCAGGCGGCGCAGGATCACGATCAGCCCCCAGGCCAGGCCGGCGAGCACCGCCAGGGTGGCGGCGATGCCGACCAGCATCGCCGTGCCCACGGTCGCCGAGCCGGCCTTCCACCACAGCAGGCCCGCCAGGCCGGCGAACCCGGCCAGGGCGACCAGCCAGGCACTGGGTTCGGTCGGGTCCAGGTCGCGGCGCAGCACGCGCAGCGCGGGCACCCGACGCAGGGCCAGCACCGGCGGCACGCCGAAGGCCAGCAGCACGGTCAGGCCGACGCCGAACCCTTCGAGCACCGGCACCCAGCCGGCGCCGGGAATGGAAAGTTTGAGCGCAGTCGCCAGCCAGTCGGCCACCGCCCACTGCAGGCCGAAGGCCAGGGCGACGCCGAGGGCGCTGCCGAGCAGGCCGAGCAGCAGCAGTTCGCCGGCGTGGATGCCGACCAGGGTGCCCTGGCTGGCGCCCAGGCAGCGCATCACTGCGGCCCCCTGAAGGTGCCGGGCGCTGTGCCGGCGCGCCGCCATGGCCACCGCAACGGCCGCCAGCACCACCGACACCAGGGCCGCAAGGCCGAGGAAACGGTCGGCGCGTTCCAGCGCACGGCGGATCTCCGGGCGGGCTTCGCCGGCGGTTTCCAGGCGCTGGCCGCGGCCCAGGTTCTCGCGGGCCACGGCGTTGAAACGCTCGACCGCGGCGGCGTCGCCGGCGACCACGAGCCGGTAGGTGATGCGGCTGCCTTCCTGCACCAGTCCGGTGGCCGGGATGTCGGCGAGGTTGAGGAATACGCGCGGCGCGGTGTTGAAGTAGTCCAGCGCCGCGTCGGGCTCCTGCACGACGAGTGCGGCCAGCGTGAGCTCGCTGTTGCCGATGCCGATGCGGTCGCCGACGCTTGCGCCCAGAGCATCGGCGCCGGCGCGGCTCAGCCAGAGCGTGCCGGGTGCGGGAATGCCGCCGGCGTCGCGCTCGCCGCCGGTGGCGGGGTCGGCGAGGCGGAAGCTGCCGCGCAGCGGGAAGCCCTCGCCCAGCGCCTTGAGTTCGCCCAGGCGCAGCGCTTCGCCCGCGCGGATCATGCTCGGGAAGCTCTGGGTTTCGGTCGCGCGCAGGCCGGGAGCGGACGCCGCCTCGCGCACCGCGCCGGTGATCGCCTCGTCGGCGCGCAGCACGGTGTCGCCGCCGAGCAGGCGGTTGGCCTCCAGCGCCAGCGCGCGTTCGGCGCGGTCGGTGACGAAGCCGACCGAGGTCACCGCCATCACCGCCAGCACGATCGCGGCCAGCAGGATGCGCACGTCGCCGGCAGCAAGGTCGCGGCGCAGCTGGCGCCAGGCCAGGGCGGGCCACTTCATGCCGACACCAGCCGGCCGGAATCCAGGCGCAGGATGCGGTCGCAGCGCGCGGCCAGGCGTTCGTCATGGGTGACCAGCACCAGGGTGGTGCCGGATTCGCGGTTGAGCGCGAACAGCAGGTCGACGATGGCCTGACCGGTGTGGGTATCGAGATTGCCCGTGGGCTCGTCGGCGAAGAGCACCGCCGGCCGGGTGACGAAGGCGCGGGCCAGCGCCACGCGCTGCTGCTCGCCGCCGGACAGCTGGCGCGGATAGTGGCCCAGGCGCTCGCCCAGGCCGACCTGGCCCAGGATCGCACGTGCCGGGCCCTCGGCATCGTCGTCGCCGCGCAGCTCCAGCGGCAGCATCACGTTCTCCAGCGCGGTCAGCGACGGCAGCAGCTGGAAACTCTGGAACACGAAGCCGACCTTCTCGCCGCGGACCTTGGCCCGACCGTCCTCGTCGAGCGCGGACAGCGGCCCGCCGTCGAGCCGGACGCTGCCATGGCTGGGCACGTCCAGGCCCGCAAGCAGGGACAGCAGGGTGCTCTTTCCTGAACCGGAGGCGCCGACTATCGCAACCGCTTCACCCTTGGCGATGGTAAAACCGACCCCATCGAGGATGGTGAGCTCGCCCGACGGCAGCGGCACCCGCTTCCCGAGTCCCTCGGCATGCAGCGCTTCCCGGGTGACCGCAGCGGGCGATTCGTGGGTGTCGGCCATGGGAATCCTCTTGAACGGGAGTTGTGAGCGATGAATCAAGGATATGGAGCATGGCGGACCCGGGTTCAACGGGGTGTCATGGCCCTGCTGTTGGCACTTGCCTGGCCCGGCATTCTGGTGCCTGCGGCGGCGGCCGACGGCGGCAAGGTGCTGGTGATGGGCGATTCGCTGTCGGCCGCCTATGGCCTGGCGCCGCAGCAGGGCTGGGTGGCGCTGACCGCCGAACGCCTCAAGGCCGAACACCCGGGCTGGACCGTCGCCAATGCCAGCATCAGTGGCGAGACCACCGCGGGCGGCGCCAGCCGCATCGCTGCTGAGCTGGCACGGCACAAACCCACGGTCGTCGTGATCGAGCTCGGCGCCAACGATGGGCTGCGCGGCCTGGGCCTGGAGCAGACCCGGACGAACCTCGAGCGCATGGTCGTCGCGGCCAAGCAGTCCGGCGCGCGCGTGCTGCTGCTGGGCATGCGCATCCCGCCGAATTACGGCCCGCAGTACACCCAGGGCTTCGAGCGCAACTATCGCGAGCTGGCCGAGAAACACGCGGTCGCCCTGCTGCCGTTTTTCCTCGAGCCCATCGCCACCGACCGCGACGCCTTCCAGGCCGACAACCTGCATCCGGTGGCCGAGGCCCAGCCCAAGCTGCGCGACCACGTCTGGCCGGCGCTGACGCCGCTTCTGCGCTGACCCGGCCTGGAGACTTCCATGCACCGCATCCCTTACGCCGCCCTGCTGCTCGCCCTCTGCGCCGGCTGCGGCGCGCGGGAGCCGGCGGCGGCCCCGGCAACACCCGTGGCCGCGCATTTCCCCAGCCAGCATGGCGAAGTCGAGGTGGTCACCGTCGTCCAAGGGCTCGAGCATCCCTGGGGCCTGGCCTTCCTGCCCGATGGCCGCATGCTGGTGACCGAACGGCCCGGGCGGCTGCGCATCGTCGGCAAGGCCGGCGAGGTCTCCGCGCCGCTCGCCGGCGTACCGGAGGTGTTCGCGCGCGGCCAGGGCGGCCTGCTCGACGTCGCCGTCGATCCGCAGGTCACGACCGATCCCTGGGTCTACCTCAGCTTCAGCGAACCCGGCGAAGGCGGCGGCGGCACGGCCGTGGCCCGCGGACGATTGGGCGAAGCGGGGCTGGAGGACGTCGAGGTGATCCTGCGCCAGTCGCCGAAGCTCGGCGCGGGCCAGCACTTCGGTTCGCGCCTGGTGTTCGACCGTGAAGGCCGGCTGTTCGTCACCAGCGGCGACCGCGGCGAGTGGGACAACGTGCAGCGGCTCGATCGTGGCCAGGGCAAGATTTTCCGCATCGAACGCGACGGCGGCATTCCCGCCGACAACCCCTTCGTCGGCCACGACGGTGCGCAGCCGGCGATCTGGTCCTACGGCCACCGCAATGCCCAGGGCGCCGCGCTGCATCCGGCGACCGGCGAGCTCTGGCAGACCGAACACGGCGCCCGAGGCGGCGACGAACTCAATATCGCCCGCGCCGGCCGCAACTACGGCTGGCCGGTCATCACCCTGGGCGTGAACTACAGCGGCCTGCCGATCGGCGAAGGCCTGCGCGAGAAGGACGGCATGGAGCAGCCGATCCACCACTGGACGCCGTCGATCGCGCCCAGCGGCCTGGCCTTCTACACGGCCGACCGTTTTCCGGCCTGGACCGGCGACCTGTTCGTCGGCGCCCTCGCCTTCCAGCGGGTCGTGCGCCTGGACCTGGAGGGCGATCGCGTGGTCGGCGAAGAGGCGCTGCTGACCGACCTGGGCGAACGCATCCGCGACGTGCGCCAGGGGCCGGACGGCTACCTCTACCTGCTCACCGACGCGGCCGACGGCAAGGTGCTGCGCGTCGGCCTGAAGGCGTCGCCCTAGGGCCGCGCCAGGGCCACCAGACCGGCGTTTTCGTGCACGTGGCGGCCGGGCGCGTGCTGGTCCAGCAGCGCCACGGCCGCGGCGGCGACATCGTCGGCGGCGATGCCGCGATAGCGCTGCAGCGGGCCGCGCAGCAGCGGATTGGTCAGCGGCGTGAGCGCCTTGGCGATCGCCTCGCCGGTGCGTGATTCGGCGCGATCGCCCAGCAGCAGGCCGGGGCGCAGGAAATCCACCCGTTCGAAGCCCAGGTCCGCCAGCGTGCGTTCGGTTTCGCCCTTCACGCGCAGGTAGAAGTTGCCCGACTGGGCGCTGGCGCCCACCGACGAGACCAGGATGGCGTGCCGGGCGCCCAGGTCGTGGGCGAGCGTCGCCAGCCGCAGCACCAGGTCACGGTCGACGGCGAGGAAGGCTTCACGGGAGCCGGCGCGCTTGATCGTCGTGCCCAGCGCGCAGACATAGGCGTCGAGTTTCGGCGTCAGTTCGCGCAGGCGCGCCGCCAGCAGCCCGTCCTGGCCGGCGTCGGCCAGGTCGGCCTGCAGAACGGTCAGGCGCCGCGAAGAAACGTCCAGCGGCCGTCGCACCGGCGCCAGCACCCACGGGGCTCCGGGCGCGTCGAGCAGGCGGCGCAGGATGCGCGCGCCCACCAGGCCCGAGGCGCCGGCCAGCAGGATGCGCGGCGGCGATGTCACCGGGTCAGGCCCACTCGGTGAGGCCTTCGCGCTCGTACAGGGTGCGGAAGGACGGACGCGCCTTCATGCGCTGCGCCAGCGCCTCCAGCTGCGGCCATTCGGTCGCCGGCCGCGGCATGTTGCGCGACCAGCGCATCAGCATGGTCAGCAGGAAATCGGCGGCGCTGGCCGAGGCGCCCAGCAGGTAGGGGCCGCGCCTGGCCAGGTGCGCCTCGATGCGGTCCCAGGTCGCCTCGATGCGTTCGCGCGCCAGCGCCTTGGCGGCTTCGGCGTTGGCTTCGCCAGCGGCTTCGTGCGGGTAGAACCAGGTGCGGAAGGCTGGCTGCAGGGTGTTGGCCAGGTGCAGGATCCACTGGTAATAGCGGCCGCGCTCGACGCTGCCCGGCTCGGGCGCCAGGCCGAAGTTCGGATGCGCATCGGCCAGGTGCAGCAGCAGCGCCGCCGACTCCGCCAACGGCTCGCCGTGGATCAGCAGGGTCGGCACCACGCCATTGGGGTTGAGCGCCAGGTATTCGGGGCGCTTGTGGTCGCCGGCGGCGAGGTCGAGCTTGCGCAGTTCATGCTTCGCGCCGGTTTCGATCAGCAGCCAGTGGACCACCAGGCTGGCGGCGCCTGGGGAAAAATACAGGGTGTACATGCGGGCTTCCGTGCGGGCCGGGGACGCCGAAGCATACGATGCCGGACGGCGGCCGCAAACGGCGGCCGGGGCCGCACAAACAAAAACCCCGGGCATCGCTGCCCGGGGTTCGGTTCGACCCTTGCGGATCGAAGGGATTACATCGGCTGCACTTCGTCAGCCTGCATGCCCTTCTGGCCCTTGACGAGCTTGAAGGAGACCTTCTGGCCTTCCTGCAGGGACTTGAAGCCGGTGCCCTGGATGGAGCGGAAGTGCACGAACACGTCCTCGCCATTCTCACGGGAGATGAAGCCAAAACCCTTGGCGTCGTTGAACCACTTAACGGTACCGATCTGACGATCCGACATTTGAAACTCCTTGGAACGAATTAAAGAAATCGCTGACGGAAACATTCCGCCGCGCGACTGGGGTTGCAAGGAGAGCGAGGTGAAAAGATGTAGCGGATCGGTGGATCTACCGCATCAGGCCACGATTCACAGTGACCCTTCGCAAACACAGTCGCCGGCACCTTACGCCTTTCCGGACAGGAAAGCCAATGCTTTCGGGCGCTTGGGGCGGACTGCGCCGGGATCCGGGCGCTTTGTTCAGGTTCGGGCCCGGGTCCGGGCAAGGCTCATTCCACGGCGACCGGGATCTTGCCGATCCGGGCCTGCCATTCCCGGGGGCCGGTCCGGTGCACCGACTCGCCGGCCGAGTCCACGGCCACGGTCACGGGCATGTCCCGGACCTCGAACTCGTAGATCGCCTCCATGCCCAGGTCTGCGAATCCCACCACCCGGGCGGCCTTGATGGCCTTGGACACCAGGTAGGCGGCGCCGCCCACGGCCATCAGGTACACCGAACGGTGCTTCCTGATCGCCTCGATCGCGGCCGGGCCCCGTTCGGCCTTGCCGACCATGCCCATAAGGCCGGTCTGGGCCAGGACCTGTTCGGTGAACTTGTCCATGCGGGTGGCGGTGGTCGGGCCGGCCGGGCCCACCACCTCCTCGCGCACCGGGTCGACCGGGCCGACGTAGTAGATGAAACGGCCCTTGAGGTCGACGGGCAGCGGCTCGCCCCTGTTGAGCATGTCGACCATGCGCTTGTGCGCGGCATCGCGGCCGGTGAGCAGCTTGCCGTTGAGCAGCAGCACTTCGCCGGGCTTGAAGTTGGCGACGTCCTCGCGGGTGAGCGTGTCGAGGTCGACGCGGCGTCCCTTCGAGGTGTCGTAGGTGAGCTTGGGCCAGTCCTCCAGCGAGGGCGGGTCCAGCATCACCGGGCCGCTGCCGTCGAGGGTGAAGTGCGCGTGCCGGGTGGCGGCGCAGTTCGGGATCATGGCCACCGGCAGATTGGCGGCGTGGGTCGGGTAGTCCTTGACCTTGATGTCGAGCACCGTGGTCAGGCCGCCCAGGCCCTGGGCGCCGATGCCCAGCGCGTTGACCTTCTCGTACAGCTCCAGCCGCAGCTCCTCGGCGCGGTTGGACGGGCCGCGGGCCTGCAGGTCGGTGATGTCGATCGGCTCCATCAGCGATTCCTTCGCCAGCAGCATCGCCTTCTCGGCGGTGCCGCCGATGCCGATGCCCAGCATGCCCGGCGGGCACCAGCCGGCGCCCATGGTCGGCACCGTCTTGAGCACCCAGTCGACGACCGAATCGGAGGGATTGAGCATCGCGAACTTCGACTTGGCCTCGCTGCCGCCGCCCTTGGCGGCGACGATCACGTCCACGGTATTGCCCGGGACGATCTTCATGTTCACCACGCCGGGCGTGTTGTCCTTGGTGTTGGTGCGCTTGCCGGCCGGGTCGGCCAGCACGCTGGCGCGCAGCTTGTTGTCCGGGTGGTTGTAGGCGCGGCGCACGCCTTCGTGGACCATGTCCTCGACGCCCATGGTGGCGTCGGACCAGCGCACGTCCATGCCCACTTCCAGGAACACGGTGACGATGCCGGTGTCCTGGCAGATCGGGCGGTGGCCCTCGGCGCACATGCGCGAGTTGATCAGGATCTGGGCGATCGCGTCTTTGGCCGCGGCCGACTCCTCGCGCTCGTAGGCGGCCGCGAGGTTCTTGATGTAGTCGACCGGGTGGTAGTACGAGATGTACTGCAGCGCGTCGGCGACGCTCTGGATGAAGTCTTCCTGCTTGATCTGGGTCACGGCGGGCGTCGGCGGGCGGTGGGGGCCGCCATTTTAGCCTGCCGCCGCCGGCCGGGGCGGTGGCCGGCCGACAACGCCGCGTTCCGGCGCCCTACTCCAGCTCGGTCCAGCGGGCGTAGGCTTGCTCGAGCTCGGCCTGCAGGGCAGCCAGGCGGGCGTTGGCGGCGGTCACGGCCTCGGCGGGCTGGCGGTAGAAGGCCGGGTCCTGGATCTGCGCGGTCAGCGCGGCTATCTCGCCGTCCAGGGCCTCGATGCGGCCCGGCAACTGCTCGAGTTCACGCTGCTCCTTGAATCCGAGCTTGCGCTTGGCCGGCGCGGGCGCGGCGGGGGCGGCGGGCTTCGGCGTCGGTGCGACCTGGGGCGTCAGCTTCGGCGCCGACAGCGCGGCAGCGGCCGCGATGCGGGCCGACATCGGGCGCTGGCGCAGCCAGTCGCTGTAGCCACCGACGTAGTCCCCCACCCGCCCGTTGCCTTCCATCACCAGCGAACTGGTGACGACGTTGTCGAGGAAGGCGCGATCGTGCGAGACCAGGATCAGGGTGCCGGGATAGTCGATCAGCAGCTCTTCGAGCAGCTCGAGCGTCTCGACGTCGAGATCGTTGGTCGGTTCGTCCATCACCAGCAGGTTGGACGGCTTGGCGAAGAGTTTGGCCAGCAGCAGGCGGTTGCGTTCGCCGCCGCTGAGCTTGGTGATCGGTGCCAGCGCGCGGTCGGGACTGAACAGGAAATCCTGCAGGTAGCCCATCACGTGCTTGCGGCTGCCGTTGATCTCGATGAACTCGCGGCCTTCCGAGACGTTGTCGAGCGCGTTCCAGTCCTCGCGCAGCGCGCCGCGCAGCTGGTCGAAGAACGCGACCTCGAGGTTGGTGCCGACCTGCACGCTGCCCGACTGCGGCTGCAGGTCGCCCAGCAGCAGCTTGAGCAGGGTGGTCTTGCCCGAGCCATTCGGGCCGATCAGGCCGATCTTGTCGCCGCGCTGGACCACGGTGCTGAAATCGCGCACGAGCACGCGGTCGCCAAAGGCGAACGAGACATTCTTGGCCTCGAACACCTTGCGCCCGGACTTCTCGGCGCCGGCCGCCGCCAGCTTCACGTTGCCCGACTGCTCGCGGCGTTCGGCGCGCTCGCGGCGCATCGCCTTGAGTGCGGTGACGCGTCCTTCGTTGCGGGTGCGCCGGGCCTTGATGCCCTGGCGGATCCAGACCTCTTCCTGCGCCAGCTTCTTGTCGAACAGCGCATTGGCCTGGGCCTCCGCGTGCAGGCGCTCCTCGCGGCGGCGCAGGAAGTTCTCGTAGTCGCCGGGCCAGCTGGTGACCTGGCCGCGGTCGATCTCGATGATGCGGGTGGCCAGGTTCTTCAGGAATTCGCGGTCGTGGGTCACGAAGACCACGCTGCCGCCGAAGTTCTTCAGGAATTCTTCCAGCCAGGCGATGGACTCGATGTCCAGGTGGTTGGTCGGCTCGTCCAGCAGCAGCAGGTCCGGTGCGGCCACCAGCGCCTGGGCCAGCAGCACGCGACGCTTCATGCCGCCCGACAGTGCCGAGAACTCGGCGTCCTCGGGCAGGTCGAGCTTGCTGATGACCTGCTCGACGCGCTGCTCGATCGCCCAGCCGTTGCCGGCCTCGATCCGGGCCTGCACCGCGCCCAGCTCGTCCATGTCGATGTCGTCGCCGTCGTGCAGCATGTGGTGGTAGCGCGCCAGGTCGGCGCCGAGCGCGCCCAGGCCCATCGACACCACGTCGAAGACGCTGCCGGCCAGGTCCTTGGGCACTTCCTGGGCCAGGCCGGCGATGCGGCCCTCGCGCTTGATGGCGCCGTCGTCAGGCGATATCTCGCCGCCGAGCAGGCGCAGCAGGGTGGATTTGCCGGCGCCGTTGCGGCCGACGATGCAGACGCGCTCGTTGCGCTCGATCGTCAGGTTCACGGATTCGAGCAGCAGCGGGCCGCCGACGCCGTAGTCGACGCCTTGGAGAGTGATCAGGGACATGCGCGCAGTTTACAGCCCCAAGTACGGGGTCGGATGATCTTGACGTTTAAAACGTTAAGATCATCCGACCCCGTACTTTGTCGAGGCGGCGATGGCCCGTGAGTCCCGTTTCCGCGCCTGCCCCTTGTGCGAGGCCATCTGCGGCCTGGAGCTGCAGTACGAAGGCCCGGACCTGGTCGCCATCCGCGGCGATGCCGCCGACCCCTTCAGCCGCGGCCACATCTGCCCCAAGGGCAATGCCCTGCTCGACCTCGAGGCCGACCCCGACCGCCTGCGGGCCCCACTGCGCCGACGCGGCTCGGAATGGGAGCCGATCGGCTGGGACGAGGCCCTGGCCGAGGCCGGCGAGCGTCTGGCCGCCGTCCAGCGCGAGCACGGCAACGACGCCGTCGCCGCCTACCTGGGCAATCCGAACGTGCACCACTTCGGCCACATCGCCTACCTGCCGCCGCTGCTGAAGTCGCTGCGTTCGAAGAACATCTACAGCGCCTCGTCCGTGGACCAGTGGCCGCACCAGCTGGTGGACTGGCTGATGTACGGCCACCAGTTCCTGCTGCCCATCCCCGACATCGACCGAACCGCCTACATGCTGGTGCTCGGCGCGAACCCGGTGGCCTCCAACGGCAGCCTGATGACCGCGCCGGGCGCGGAGAAGCGCCTGAAGGCCCTGGCCGCGCGCGGCCGTCTGGTGGTCGTGGACCCGCGCCGAACCGAGACGGCGGAGATCGCCAGCGAGCACCACTTCATCCGTCCCGGCAGCGACGCCTGGTTCCTGCTGGCCCTGCTGCAGGAGGTGCTGGCCCTGGGGCCGCCGTCGGTGCAGGCCTATGCGGGCAAGCTCCACGGGCTCGACGAGGCGCTGGCGGCGATCGTCGCGATGGACACCGGCGACGTCGCCGGGCGCACCGGCATCGCGCGCGCCGAGATCGCCCGCCTGGCCCGCGAGTTCCGCGCCGCACCGCAGGCCGTGGCCTACGGCCGCATGGGCGTGTCGGTGCAGGCCTTCGGCTCGCTGTGCCAGTGGTTGATCCAGCTGCTGAATCTTGTCACCGGCAATCTCGACCGCGAGGGTGGCGCGCTGCCCAACGAGCCGGCTTTCCCGGTCACCGGTCCCGGCACCTCGCCCGGCAACCGCGGCCGCTGGCACAGCCGCGTGCGCGGCCTGCCGGAATTCGCCGGCGAGCTGCCGGTGGCGACGCTGGCCGAGGAGATCCGCACGCCCGGCCCGGGCCAGGTGCGCGCCCTGCTGACCTGCGCCGGCAACCCCGTGCTGTCCACGCCCGATGGCCGGGCGCTCGATGCGGCCCTGGCCTCGCTGGACTTCATGGTCTCGGTCGACGTCTACCTCAACGAGACGACCCGCCACGCCCACCTGATCCTGCCGCCGGCCTCGCCCCTGACCCAGCCGCACTACGACCTGCACTTCAACGCCTTCGCCGTGCGGCGGGTCGCCAAGCTGAGTCCGCCGATGCGCGAACGCAGCGCCGCCGAACGCGCCGACTGGGAAATCCTCGACCGCCTCGGCGCCGCCCACGCCGCGGCCGCCGGCAAGCCCTGGCGCGACCTGCCGCCGCCGCGCGACCTGATCGCCGCCGGCCTGGCCCGCGGCGGCAGCGGGCTCGACCTGGCGCAGCTCGACGCCGCGCCGCACGGCATCGACCTCGGGCCGCTGCGTCCGTCGCTGCTGTCGCGGCTGGAAACCGCCAGCGGCGCCATCGAATGCGCGCCGCCGCTGCTGATGGCCGAACTGGCCCGGCTCGCGGCCGTCGCCGTCGATGCGCCGGGCACGCTGCGCCTGGTCGGGCGCCGGCACGTGCGCAGCAACAACTCGTGGATGCACAACGCGCCGCGCCTGGTGAAGGGCAAGCCGCGCCACCAGCTGCTGATGCATCCCGCGGACCTGGCCGCGCGCGGCCTCGCGGACGGCGACCGGGTGCGGGTGAGTTCGGCGGTCGGCAGCGTGGTGACCGACGTGGTGGCAAGCGAGGACCTGATGCCCGGCGTGGCCTGCCTGCCGCACGGTTTTGGACACGCCCGGCCGGGAACGCGCCAGGCCCGCGCCGCCGAGGTGGCCGGTGCGAGCTACAACGACCTCACCGATTCGACGGCCCTGGACGGGCCCAGCGGCAACGCCGCGCTCAACGGCCTGGCGATCGAGGTGGCGGCGGCCTGACCGCGTTTACTGGCTGCCGTGGCGCAGCCAGCGTTCGGCCATCGCGACGCTGCCGAACACGCGGCCGTTGGCGCCGCGCTCGAGGGCGAGGATTTCCCCGTGCTCCATTTCCGGAACCAGTTCGATGCGCCCGACCACGAAAGCGACCTGGATGCGATCCAGGCCCATGGCGATCAGGGCGTCGATCATGCTCGAAATGTCGCGCTGGTCCTCGTGGTCGCCGAGGTTTTCGTGCACCAGCAACTTCCGGACGTTGCGCTTGCGCACCTGCTCGGCGACCCGGGACCAGTAGGCCAGGGAGATCTGGTGGCTGTCGCGGGGGCCCGTGACCTGGGCGTAGAGGTAACCGTTGCGGTCTTCGAAGACCAGGTGGATATCGTCGGGGAGGGAAATCACTAGGTCTGCAACGCTCGAGGGGTGGCGCATTCTAACGCGACCTTCACGCCGGCGCGGTGTCGCCGTATCGTGTGCAGACCTCCCAGCCCGTCCTGCCATGACTCCGAACCGACGCTCCTGGACCGCCCATCTCTCCGCCCTGCTCGGCGCGCTCAGCCTGGCCGGCGTGCTGTGTTTCCACTTCCCCGAACTGCTGACGAGCCGCGATTTCCGCCGCGTCTACACCGAAGACTTCGCCCGCCAGCTGCTGCTGGTCGGCCTGGTGCTCGCCTTCCTGCTGGGCACGCTGGCGATCCTGCGCGGGCGCAACCGCCGGGTCGCCCTGCTCGGCGTCGGCACGGCCACGCTGGCGGTGCTGCTCGGCGGCACCGACGTGCAGTTCGATGCGATCGGCAACACGCCCTATTCGCTGGGCCTGGACTGGTTCGTGGTGTCGCTGTTCTTCTCGGCCCTGGTCTTCATTCCGCTGGAGAAGGCGCTCGGCCGCATCGAACAGTCGCCGCTGCGGCCGGAATGGCGCACCGACGTCGCCTATTTCTTCATGAGCCACGTGCTGGTGCAGTTCATCCTGATCCTGGTGACCGCGTGGACGTCGCAGATCGCTGCGCTGGCGGCGTTCCCGGCCCTGAAGGCGGCGATCCAGTCGCTGCCGGTCTGGGCGCAGTTCCTGATGGCGGTGTTCTGCGCCGACCTGGCGCAGGCGTCGCTGCACCGGGCGTACCACAACATCCCGTGGCTCTGGCGCTTCCACGCCGTGCACCACAGCAGCCGGCACATGGACTGGCTCGCCGGTTCGCGCATCCATTTCGTCGAGATCGTGCTCACCCGCGGATTCGTGCTGCTGCCGTTGGTGGTGCTGGGCTTCTCGCCGGCGGCGATCAACGCCTACGTGATCCTGGTCGGCCTGCAGGCGGTGCTGGCGCACGCCAATCTGGGGCTGCGCTTCGGCTGGCTGGAATACCTGCTGGTGCTGCCGCGTTACCACCACTGGCACCACGCCCGGCAGCCGGACTACGTGGACGTGAACTACGCCATCCACCTGCCCCTGGTGGACATGCTGATGGGCACCTTCAAGCTGCCGCGCGACGGCAGCTGGCCGCAGGAATACGGCGTGCTGAAACCGGAGACGGTGCCGGCCGGCATCTGGCGCCAGCACCTGATGCCCTTCCGGCCGGGCAAGGCCAGGCCGGAAGCCTGAGGCTCAGCCGGCGGCGAGCCGGCGGTGCTCGACCATCAGGCAGCGGTCCTGGACCACGTCGATGCCGGCGGCCAGCAGGGCCTCGGCGAAGGCGTCGTCGCGAATGCCTTCCTGCAGCCAGACCGCGCCCGGACGCTTGGCCAGGATGTCGTCCAGGTGCGGGGCCAGGTCCTTCGGACGACGGAACACGTCCACCAGGTCCACGTCGCCTGGAATATCCGCCAGGCGGCGGAACACCGGCCGGCGCAGGATCTGCTCGACCTCGGGGTAATAGACCGGCACCGGGATCACGTCGAAACCCACGCGCTCGAGATAGCGCGGGATCTCGATGGCCGGCTGGCCGCGCTGGGCCTCGGTCTTGATGCCGAGCACGGCGATGCGCCGCACCCGGGACAGCAGCGCCCGCAGATCGGCGTCGGATTCGATCAGGCGGCCGCGGGCACTCATGGCGTTCAGTGGTGGTGGCCGCCGGCGCCGTGCACGTGGCCGTGCACGACCTCCTCGACGGTGGCCTCGCGCACGTCCACCACTTCGATGGCGAAGTTGAGGTTCTGGCCGGCCAGCGGGTGGTTGCCGTCGACGGTGACCAGGCCGTCCTCGACCTTGGTGATGACCACGGAGATCGCGCCCTGCGGGGTCTGGGCCTGGAACTGCATGCCGACCTGGACGTCGTCCACGCCCTGGAAGGCCTCGCGCGGCACGACCTGCACCAGCATCTCGTTCGGGGTGCCGTAGCCCTCTTCCGGCGACACCACCACGTCGAACTTGTCGCCGGCCTGGCGGCCTTCCATCGCCTTCTCCAGGCCCGGGACGATGTTGCCCACGCCGTGCAGGTAGGTCAGCGGGTCGGCGCCCGCGGAGGAGTCGATCACCGTGCCGGCGTCGTTGGTCAGGGTGTAGTGGAAGGACGCGACGGTGCGCTCGGCGATCTGCATGGGAATCCTTGGGGAGGGCCGGCCCGGAGAACCCGGGGGCGGGAAAAGGGCGCATAGGCTAGGCCATGCGTCCGGCCCAAGCAAATCGGCCCGCGTACCGGCACCCGGACTCCGGGCAAGAAAAAGCCCCGGTCGTCGCCGACCGGGGCTGATTCGCAAGGCTTGGCAAGCGCTTTACAGCGGCTGCACTTCGTCCGCCTGCATGCCCTTCTGGCCCTTCACGACCTTGAAGGAGACCTTCTGGCCTTCCTGCAGCGACTTGAAGCCGGTGCCCATGATGGAACGGAAGTGGACGAACACGTCCTCGCCGCTCTCGGGGGTGATGAAGCCAAAGCCCTTGGCGTCGTTGAACCACTTCACGGTACCAGTCTGACGATCCGACATATCTCTAATCCTTGTAACAGTTGGTTGGGTAACCACGATTTACCGTGTTCCCGGCAACCGCAGTCTCCCGACCATACCCGCTTATGGTCAGGAAAGCGAATGGATTAGAATGCCCGGTTTCCCGGATCCGCCCGCCCGATGCCAGCCGGTTCCCCCTAGCGAGCCCCTGCCCCTATGTCCGCCTTCGCCACCGAGCGCGTGCTGAGCGTCCGGCACTGGAACGACGACTACTTCAGCTTCACCACCACCCGCGACGACGGCCTGCGCTTCGAGAACGGCCAGTTCGTGATGATCGGCCTGCCCGTGGACGGCCGCCCGCTGATGCGGGCCTACTCCATCGCCAGCGCCAACTGGGAGGAGGAACTGGAGTTCTTCAGCATCAAGGTCCAGAACGGGCCGCTGACCTCGCGCCTGCAGCACCTCAAGCCCGGCGACGACCTGCTGGTGAGCCGCAAGCCCACCGGCACCCTGCTGATCAGCGACCTGCACCCCGGCCGCAACCTCTACCTGCTGGCCACCGGCACCGGCCTGGCGCCCTTCCTGAGCGTGATCAAGGACCCGGAGACCTACGAACGCTTCGAGCGGGTGATCCTGACCCACGGCGTGCGCGGCGTCGGCGACCTCTGCTACCACGACTACATCGTCAACGAGCTGCCGCGGCACGAGCACCTGGGCGAGCTGATCTCGAAGCAGCTGCTCTACTACCCGGCGGTCAGCCGTGAACCGTTCCGTCATTCCGGCCGCCTGACCACCCTGATGGACAGCGGCCGGATGATGGCCGACCTGGGCCTGGACCCGCTGGACGCGACCCGCGACCGCGCCATGATCTGCGGCAGCCCGCAGATGCTGGCCGACTTCCGCGCCATCCTCGACGGCCGCGGCTTCGGCGCGGCGCCGCGCATCGGCACGCCGGGCGAGTACGTTTTCGAACGCGCCTTCGTGGAGAAATGACGCGGCCTGCACGCCCGGGGACGCAGATTCGATCCGCGCCGTCCGGCGCCTGATCCCTGGGGACCGTCGATGCGCCACCTCATTCGAGGAATCCTGCTGTGCGCCTGCCTGTGCCTCGGCGCCTGCATGGGCCTGGGCCGGACCGAAACGACGATCCCCACCGCCCTGATCGCCGCACCGCAGGCCACGGCGCAGCGCGTGCTGGTGGTGGTGCTGCCCGGACGCGGCGACGATCTGGAGGGACTGCGGCGCAGCGGCATCGCCGAGGCGATCCAGGGCGCTTGGCCGGAAGCCGACGTCGAACTGGTGGCGATGACGATGCCCTACTACTTCGAGGGCCGCATGCCGCAACGGCTGCATTCCGAAGTGATCGAGCCCGCCCGGCGCCGCGGTTACGCCGGCATCTGGCTGGCTGGCGCTTCGATGGGCGGCATGGGCACCCTGCTCTACGAGCGCCAGTACCCGGGCCAGCTCGATGGCCTGGTGCTGATGGCGCCCTACCTGGGCGACCGCGGACTGATCCGCGAGATCGCGGCGAAAGGACTGAAGAACTGGTCCCCGGGCGCCGAGCCTGTAGCGATCGATGCCGGCAACTACCAGCGCGAGGTCTGGCGCGACGTGCAGGCCTGGTCCGGCAGCGGCCGCTCGAAGCGCGCCTGGCTGGCCTATGGCGACGCGGACCGGCTGGCGCGGGCGATGCCCGCCCTGCGCCCGGCCCTGGTCGCCGACCAGGTGCTGGTGCGCCCCGGCGGCCACGCCTGGGTGGTGTGGTCGCCGGCGGCCGGCGAAATCTTCGCGCGCATCCGCGCGGCGCGCTGATCCGGGCTCAGCCCAAGACCGCGGCCAGATCCTTCTCGATCTTCTCCGGCGTGTCGGTCGGCGCGTAGCGCTTGAGCACCTGCCCATCGCGCCCGACCAGGAACTTGGTGAAGTTCCATTTGATGCCTTCCATGCCCAGCAGGCCGGCCTTCTCCGACTTGAGCCACTTGTACAGCGGGTGGGCCTTGGCGCCGTTGACCTCGATCTTGGAGAACATCGGGAAGCTCACGTCGTAGGTCAGCGAGCAGAAGTTCTTGATCTCCTCCTCGTCGCCCGGCTCCTGGTGGCCGAACTGGTCGCAGGGGAAGCCCAGCACCACCAGGCCCTTGTCCTGGTATTTGCGCCAGAGCTTCTCCAGGCCGGTGTACTGCGGCGTGAAGCCGCACTTGGAGGCGGTGTTGACCACCAGCATGGCCTTGCCGCGGTACGCGTCCAGCGACAGGTCGGTGCCCTCGAGGGTCTTGGCGGAAAAATCGTAGGCGGTGGTCATGGCGTGCTCCGGTTCGCAGGGCTTAGCCTTAAGGGTACGCCCCCGACACCCGGACCCGCCATGCCCGTTCCCGCCCGCGACCTCACCGACCTGCTCAAACAGCGCCTGCCCGCCGGGCTGCAGCTGCCGCCGCCCTGCCTCACCGCCATGCAGGCCGAACCGTTGGAGTACGAGGAGGGCCAGTGGCTGAGCATGCGCTTCCCGGTGCTGCCCAGCTACCAGAACCCGCTGGGCTACATGCAGGGCGGCTTCATCGTGGCGGCTTTGGACAACACCCTGGGGCCGTTCTCGTATCTGATCGCCCCGCCCAGCGTCACCGGCCACCTGGCGATCGAGTACCTGCGGCCGGTGACGCCCGGCACCTCCTACATCGACTGCATCGCGCGCCTGGTGCAGCGCACCTCGCGCAGCCTCTACCTGGCGGCCGAGGTCCGCAATCCGGAGGGCAAGGTGATGGCGCTGTGCCAGTCGACCTGCCAGATCCTGCCTGCCTGACCCCTGCCTTTCGTCATACGTGGCGCGGCGGCGGCATGGGGTAGGCTTCGGGGGTTCCCACGATGCCCGCAAGGAAAACCCATGAACCGTCGCAAGCTTTCCCTCGCCCTGGCCGCCGCCCTCAGCGTCGCGGTGCCCACCCTGGCGCTCGCCGCCGAACCCGCGCCGCAGGCCGCCACGCCCGTGTCCCAGAATCCCTTCTTCGCCGCCAGCACCCTGCCCTACCAGGCCCCGCCCTTCGACCTGATCAAGGACGAGCACTACGCCCCCGCGCTGGAAAAGGGCATGGCGGAGCAGCGCGCCGAAATCGACGCGATCGCCGCCAACCCGGAAGCGCCCAGCTTCGAGAACACCATCGTCGCGCTGGAAAAGACCGGCGCCCTGCTCAACCGCACCGCCGCGGTGTTCGGCAACCTCGCCGGCGCCCACACCAACCCGGCGATCCAGAAGGTGCAGGCCGAGATGGCGCCGAAGTTCGCCGCCCACCAGGACGCGATCCTGCTCGACGGCAAGCTCTTCGCCCGCATCAAGTCCCTGTACGACGGCCGCGACAAGCTGGGCCTCGACGCCGAGAGCCTGCGCCTGCTCGAGCGCTACCACGTCGACTTCGTGCGCGCCGGCGCCAACCTCTCGGACGCCGACAAGGAAAAGCTCAAGGCGATGAACTCCGAGCTGGCCACCCTGGCCACGACCTTCAGCCAGAACGTGCTCAAGGAAGTGAACGCCTCGGGCGTGCTGGTCGACGACGTCAAGCGCCTGGACGGCCTGTCGGCCGACGCCATCACCGCCGCCGCCGAGGCCGCCAAGGCCGCCGGCAAGGACGGCCAGTACCTGATCGCCCTGATGAACACCAGCGGCCAGCCGCCGCTGACCTCGCTGACCGACCGCGCGCTGCGCAAGCAGATCATGGAAGCCTCGCTGACCCGCGGCAGCCGCGGCGGCGAGTTCGACAACCGCGCCATCGTCGCGCGCGTGGCGAAACTGCGCGCCGAACGCGCCGCCCTGCTCGGTTACGCCAACCACGCCGCCTACATCCTCGAGGACGAGACCGCCGGCAGCGTCGGCGCCGTCAACAAGCTGATGGGCGACATGGCGCCGGCCGCCGTCGCCAACGCCCGCCGCGAGGCCGCCGAGATGCAGGCGATCATCGATGCCGAGAAGGGCGGCTTCCAGCTTGAGGCCGCCGACTGGGCCTTCTACGCCGAGAAGGTGCGCCAGCAGAAGTACGACTTCGACGAGTCGCAGCTGCGCCCCTACTTCGAAATCAACAACGTGCTGGAGAAGGGCGTGTTCTACGCCGCCAACCAGCTCTACGGCCTGAGCTTCAAGGAGCGCAAGGATCTGCCGGTCTACCAGGCCGACGTGCGCGTCTGGGAAGTCTTCGAGGCCGACGGCAAGCCGCTGGGCCTGTTCTACGGCGACTTCTACGCCCGATCGAGCAAGCGCGGCGGTGCGTGGATGAACGCCTACGTGCCGCAGAACGGCATCACCGGCACCCAGCCGGTGGTCGCCAACCACCTCAACATCCCCAAGCCCGCCGCCGGCCAGCCGACCCTGCTGACCTTCGACGAGGTCACCACCATGTTCCATGAGTTCGGCCACGCGCTGCACGGCCTGTTCTCGAACGTGAAGTACCCGCAGTTCTCCGGCACCTCGGTGCCGCGCGACTTCGTCGAATACCCGTCGCAGGTGAACGAGATGTGGGCCACCTGGCCGTCGATCCTGGCCAACTACGCCAAGCACCACCAGACCGGCGAAGCCATCCCGCAGGCGCTGCTGGACAAGGTGCTGGCCGCCGAGCAGTACGGCCAGGGCCATGCCACCACCGAATACCTGGCCGCAGCGATGCTCGACCAGAAGTGGCACCAGCTCACCGCCAATGAAGTGCCGACCGATACGCTGGCCTTCGAGGCGGCGTCGCTCAAGGCGATCGGCCTGGACTACGCGCCGGTGCCGCCGCGTTACCGCAGCACCTACTTCTCGCACATCATGGGCGGCTACTCGGCGGGCTATTACGCCTACCTGTGGTCGGAAGTGCTGGACGCCGAGTCGGTGGAGTGGTTCAAGGAGAACGGCGGCCTCAAGCGCGAGAACGGCGACCATTTCCGCCGCACCCTGCTCTCGCGCGGCGGCAGCGTCGACGCGATGCAGCTGTTCCGCGACTTCCGCGGCCGCGATCCGCAGGTCGGCCCGCTGCTCAAGCGCCGCGGCCTGGAGGCTCCGGCCACCACCGCCTCGAACGACTGATCACCGGCCAAGAAAAAACCGCCCGGGGCGACCCGGGCGGTTTTTTTGTGCGCCGGTTCCGCGGGGACGAGGATCCCTCGGAACGCGGCGCCTACAGGGACTCAGGCCGAACGCTGGCAGGCGCGCAGTTCCTTGTTCAGGACCTCGGCCTTGCTGACGTACTGCTTGGCCAGCACGCGGACGACGAAGCTGTGGTCGCGGTCGAGCACGACCTTCTGGAAGGTGAGCTGCAGCTGGCCTTCGACTTCGGCCATGCGGCTGTAGCGCTCGGCGGCGGCATCGGGCCACTGCTTGCGCAGGCCGGCGTAGGCCTTGCTCAGTTCGCCCAGGGTGCTCTCGGCCTTCTTGCCGGACTTCTTCTTGCCGGCGACCGGCTTCACTTCGCCAGAGAGCTCCGCCGCCAACTCCGACTTGGCCTTGGCCAGGCGGGTGAACAGCGTGCTGAGCTTTTTATCCTTCACCTTCTGCGCCGCTTCTTCGTAGAACGCGATCCCGTCCTCGCTGATCTCGATCAGATCGGACAGGCTGTTCGTGGTATCGGTCATGCGGCGCTCCTTGGCGTGGGGTAAGGGCAGCGCGTTCGTCCCGCTGCCCAAGCCAGGCGGCGGAGGGCCCCGGAGTGCGGGGCGAGACGATCGCGAAGGAAAGCGAACCGTGGAAAGCCCATGGGGGCGTTACGGCCCGTGAAGGATACGTTCCACGGCGTGAAAATTCGGTTATCCGGGCTTTCAGAAAAGCGATTGAAACGAACAATTGAATCGCTTATCGGCACATTTCCCGACTTTTAGCCGAACTTCACCGCGAATACGCCCAGGATTGCATGCGCCCCTCGCGATAGGGCATCACCCCGTGGAACGGCCGAGGGTCGCCGTCGAAGACCAATGGCAGGAAATGCCGGTCGCCTTCCCAAAGCGGCAGCTGGTCGAGCCGGGCGATTTCGACCCATTCCAGCTCACCCTCTTCGTTGCGGGCCGGCGCCTCGCCGCGGTGGCGGTCGATCAGGAACAGGAAGCCCAGCCAGTCCTCGCCGTGCTTGCCGAAACCCGGCCAGCTGATCGTGCCGCGCAGCTGCATCGACTCGCAGACCAGGCCGGATTCTTCGTGGATCTCGCGCCGCATCCCGCTCATCACGTCTTCGTCCGGCTCGAGCTTCCCGCCCAGACCGTTGTATTTGCCCAGGTGGTGGTCGCCCGGCCGCGCGTTGCGGTGGACCATCAGGCAGCGGCGGCGATCGGGCGACAGCACGTAGCCGAGGGTGGCGACGATGGGCGTATAGGGCATCGGGGATCTCAGTCGGAAGCGCCGTCGCGGCCGGCGGCCTTGGCGCGGTAGAGGGCGGCGTCGGCCGCGGCGATCCAGGCGGCCGTGTCGGCCATGTCGGCCCGGGCCAGCGCGTAGCCGATGCTGACGGTGAAAGGTACGACGGCGCCCGCTTCGGCGGCGCGCCGGCGCACGTACTGCAGCAGGCGGCGCGCGGTCTGGGCGGCGCCTTCGGGGCCGGTGTCGGGCAGCACCACGCCGAACTCGTCGCCGCCGTAGCGGCCGGCCGTGTCCACCTCGCGCAGGCAGGCGCGCAGTTCGGAGGCGAAGGATTTGAGCACCTCGTCGCCGACCAGGTGCCCGTGCTGGTCGTTGATCGGCTTGAAGTGGTCGATGTCGATCATCATCAGCACCGCCGGCCGGCCGTGGCGCCGGTGCCGGCGCAGCTCCTGCGCGGCCGACTCCTCCCAGTGCAGGCGATTGGGCAGGCCGGTCAGGCCGTCGATGCGGTTGAAGGCCTGCAGGTGCCGGTTCTGGCGCACCACCTGCTGGCCCAGGCGCCAGGTGACCAGGCTCAGGGCCAGCGGATACGACACCAGGAACGGAATCGATGCCAGCACGTTCAAGGTGGTCGGTTCGGGGCGGAACGGGAAGCCCAGCAGGGTCCAGGTGAGCACGAAGACGACGCCCATGCCGATCCAGGACCGGAACAGCAGCGGCCAGCCGCCGGCGGCGACCTTGTCGATGCTCAGCATCGTCAGGATCAGCACCGAGGTCAGCAGGTTGAGCTGCATCGCCGCGATCCAGGCGCCGCCGCAGGCCGAATCGATCAGCAGGTTGCGCAGCTCGGCGCGCGCCGGGTCGCGGCTGTTGCGGGCGACCTGGTAGGCCAGGTGCGGCCAGAGCCAGCAGTTGCCGACCAGCAGCAGCCACACCACCGCCGGCACGTCGATCGGTGCCAGCGCGCTGCCGACGCAGAAGCTGCCCAGGCCCAGGCCGAGCACGCGCATCGGGTAGATGCGCCGGGCGAAACGAAGTCCGTTCTCGCGGTCCAGCGGTTGGGCTTCGGGCATCGGCGATCGGCTCGCGTTGGCGGCGGTGGCTCAGGATCGGGCCGATGCCGCAGGGCCGCAAGTCCACGAAAGTCGCGCCGATCACCGGACGATGCCGGGCCCGCAGCGACTAGAATTGCCGCATGCCCACTCCTTCCCTGCCCGGCCTGGCCATCGTCGGCGGCGGTCCCGCCGGCCTGATGGCCGCGGAAACCGCGCGCGCCGCCGGCCATGCCGTCGACCTGTTCGAGGCCAAGGGCTCGGTCGGGCGCAAGTTCCTGATCGCCGGCAAGGGCGGACTCAACCTCACCCACAGCGACCCGCCCGGTCTGTTCGCCAGCCGCTACGGCGAACGCCACGACCAGGTCGCGCGTTGGCTGCACGATTTCGATGCGGACGCACTGCGCGCATGGGCCGCCGGGCTCG
Organism: Arenimonas terrae; assembly: GCF_006265115.1. Classification (GTDB taxonomy): domain Bacteria; phylum Pseudomonadota; class Gammaproteobacteria; order Xanthomonadales; family Xanthomonadaceae; genus Arenimonas; species Arenimonas terrae. The sequence goes on from NZ_SMDR01000001.1 coordinate 621,981, forward strand.
GCGTCGAAACCTTCGTCGGCAGTTCGGGCCGCGTGTTTCCGTCCGACCTCAAGGCGGCGCCGCTGCTGCGCGGCTGGGTGCGCCGGCTGCGCGAACAGGGCGTGCGTTTCCACGTGCTGCACCGCTGGACCGGCTTCGACGCCGACGGCGCGCTGCGTTTCGACACGCCCGAGGGCGAGGCCCGTTTCCAGGCGCGCGCGACGGTGCTGGCCATGGGCGGCGGCAGCTGGCCGGAGCTGGGCTCGGACGGCGCCTGGGTCGCGCCGCTGGCGCAGGCCGGCGTCGACATCGCGCCGCTGCAGCCGGCCAACTGCGGCTTCGACGTCGGCTGGAGCGAGCACTTCGCCCAGCGCTTCGCCGGCGCGCCGATCAAGCCGGTGCGCTTGGCCATCGACGGCGTGCCGACGCTCGCCTGGCGCCAGGGCGAGTGCGTGGCGACCGCCACCGGCCTGGAAGGCAGTCTGGTGTACGCCCTGTCGGCCGCGCTGCGCGAGCGGCTGCGCGCACACGGCGAAGTGACCCTGCGCCTGGACCTCGCGCCGGGTCGCGACGAGGCGCGCCTGTTCGCGGACCTGTCGCGGCCACGCAAGGGCCGCAGCCTGGGCGAACACCTGCGCCGCAGCACCGGTATCGAGGGCGTCAAGGCCGGCCTGCTGCGCGAGGTGCTGGACAAGGCGACGCTGGAGGACCCGGCGCGGCTCGCCGCCGCCCTCAAGTCCCTGCCCGTGCGCCTGCTGCGGCCACGGCCGATCGCCGAGGCGATCAGCAGTGCCGGCGGCGTGCGCCTGGAATCGCTCGACGAGGGCCTGATGCTGCGCGACCGCCCGGGGCTGTTCTGCGCCGGTGAAATGCTCGACTGGGAGGCGCCGACCGGCGGTTATCTGCTCACCGCCTGTTTCGCCAGCGGCTACCGGGCGGGGCGCGCCGCGGCCGGGTGGCTCGCGCGGCCCGCCTGAGCCAGGCCGCCCTCAGGGCGGGCTGTTGCTGAAATCGTAGAGCGTGATGTCGAACACCAGCATGCCCTTGGGCGAGCTGTTGCCGGGCTGGGTGTCGTAGGCCAGGTGGCCGGGGATCCAGAACCGGAAGCTGTCGCCCCGCGCCATCAGCGGCACGCCTTCCTGCCAGCCCGGGATCAGGTGCTGCAGCGGCAGGCTCGCGCGCTCGCCGCGGGTGATCGAACTGTCGAACAGGCGCCCCTGGCCGTCCCAGCCGCTGTAGTCGATGACGACGGTGCTGCTGCGGGTCGGGCGTTCGCCGCCCGGGCCCTTCTTCAGGATCTTGTAGGCCAGGCCGCTGGAGGTGCGCAGGGCGTCGGCCGGTGGCGTGAGCTGGTCGGGGGTCTGCACCGGGCTCTTTTCGCCCAGCACGGTCAGGTCGATCACGTGTGGCAGCGCCGGCATGCCCGCGTAGCCGGGCAGCAGGCGCTCGGCGACGATCCACCAGCGGCGCGTCTCGCCCACCGGCGTGCTGAGGATGGCGCGGGCCAGGCCCGGCTGTTCGGCGCCAAGGCGGCGGACCGAGCCGACCACCGGGCCCGATTCGCGCGAGTTGGCGCGGGTGATGCCGTCGGCGCTCCAGACGTCGGCGCGGTATTCGATGAATTCGCCGCGCGCCATGCGGTTGGGGTCGGCACCGGCCTTGAGCACGACGTAGGCCATACCGCTCGCGGTTTCGACGGCGTTGGCCGGCGGCGCCTGCAGCGGCTTCGGGGCCGGAAGCGGCGCCACGGCGTGGGCGGCGGCGGACAGAACGCCGGCGAGGATCAGGGCCGGCAGCCCGAGGGCCAGGCGCGTATGCATGCGGAAACTCCGGAACGGGATCGGATTCGGGTGGCGCGATTCTAGCGGATGGACCGGGCTCACCAGTCGCTGCGGCCGGGCAGCAGGCCGCGCAGTTCGAGCTCGGTGAGGTTGCGCCAGCGGCCGGGCTTGAGCTCGGCCAGCTTGACGTTGGCGATGCGCACGCGGCGCAGTTGGGTGACGCGATAGCCGAAGGCCGCCGACATCAGTCGGATCTGCCGGTTCAGGCCCTGGGTGAGCACGATCGAGAACCCGAACTTGGCGATCCTGCGGGTGCGGCACGGCAGGGTCATCTCGCCGTGGATGCGCACGCCCTTGGCCATGCCGCGCAGGAATTCGTCGGTCACCGGCTGGTTCACGCCGACCAGGTATTCCTTCTCCTTGTGGTTCTCGGCGCGCAGGATCTCGTTGACGATGTCGCCGTTGCTGGTCAGCAGGATCAGGCCCTCGGAATCCTTGTCCAGGCGCCCGATCGGGAAGATGCGCTGCTCGTGGCCGACGAAGTCGACGATGTTGCCCTTGACGGCCGTGTCGGTGGTGCAGGTGATCCCGACCGGTTTGTTCAGCGCGATGTAGACGTGCCGGCGGGCGCCGGGTTTGGCGGCACGCGCCTTCAGGACCTGCCCGTCGATGCGGACCTCGTCGCCCTCGGCGACCTGGGTGCCGATGCCGGCGGGCAGGCCGTTGACGGTGACCCGGCGCTCGGCCACCAGGCGGTCGGCCTCGCGGCGGGAGCAGTAGCCGGAATCGCTGATGTGCTTGTTCAATCGCATGGAATGGGGCCCGCGGGGTGCCGCGGCGCGTCAGAAGTGGCGCGAATGCTGTCATGGCCCGCCGGCCAAGTCACCCGCGCGGCCGTGCGGGCTTGTGGGCCGGCGGGTTCCCGACCCGAAGATCTTGTGCCATGGTGCCCACCCCTGTGACCGGGTTCGCACAATCGGGCCGTTGGTCGCAATGTCGTCCTGCCCTTTGAAGGGCTGGCATGGAATATGCAGCGCTACTCCCGAGAGCCGCATCCACGCCAACGCAAGCACGGGAGTAGAGAACATGGGCATCGTCATCCCCTTCCCCACCAAGCAGGTCATGGACGACGAGCTGGCCATCCAGCTCTGGGAGCTGGTCATGGCCGGCGAGATCGGCAGCGCCGAATACCGCCGCCTGGACGCCGAAATCAACCGCCGCAAGGCGATGTCGGCGCCGCGCCGCGAACCGGTGCGCGCAGGCAGCCCCTGGCGCTGAGCCGATGTTCGCCACCACCGCCAGCCGCTGGGCCCGCCGGGGCCGGTTCCTCGGGCGTTCGCGGCGTCAGCCCAGCTTCCGCACCCGGAAGCTGCGGCCCTTGATCTTTCCGGCCCGCAGCCTGTCCAGGGCCCTGTTGGCCTGGCTGCGCTCGATCGCCACGTAAGTCCGGGTCGCGAAGCCGTCGATCTTGCCGATCGCGGTCGCCGGCAGGCCGGCCTCGCCGGTCAGCGCACCCACGACGTCGCCCGGGCGCAGCTTGTCCTGCCTGCCGGCGTCGATCACCAGGGTCACCATCGCCGCCGGGGCCGGCCGGCCCGGCCGGCGCGACAGGTCGATGCGCTCCCAGCGCACGGCCTTGCCCAGCTTCTCCTCGATGCCCACTACCCGCCCCCGTTCGGCCGAGGCCACCAGGGCCAGGGCCAGGCCGTCCTCGCCCGCCCGGCCGGTGCGGCCGATTCGGTGCGTGTGGGTGTCGGCGTCGCTGGCCAGGCCGTAGCTGATCACCAGCGGCAGGTCCTTGATGTCCAGGCCGCGCGCGGCGACGTCGGTGGCCACCAGCACCGCGCAACTGCGGTTGGCGAAACACACCAGCACCTCGTCGCGCTCGCGCTGCTCGAGGTCGCCGTGCAGCGCCTGCACGGCGAAACCGCGCTGGGCCAGGTCCTCGGCCACGTCGGCGACGTCGCGACGGGTATTGCAGAACACCAGGGCCGATTCCGGCGCCAGGTCGGCCAGCAGCAGGGCCAGAGCATCGGACTTGCGCGGCGCCTCGACCTCGTAGAAGCGCTGCTCGATCGCCCCGCCCTCGCCGTCGGCGACGGTGTGCTCTTCCGGGTCGCGCTGGAAACGCCGGCCCAGCGCACGGATCTCTTCCGGGAACGTGGCCGAAAACAGCAGGGTCTGCCGGTCTTTCGGCGCCTGCGAAAGGATGCCGGCGATCGCCGCCTCGAAGCCCATGTCGAGCATGCGGTCGGCTTCGTCCAGCACCACCGTGCGCAGCTGCGCCAGCGGCAGCGCGCCTTCGTCGATCAGTTCCTGGATGCGGCCGGGCGTACCCACCACCACATGCGGCAGATGCGTCAGCGAGGCCAGGTGCGGCCGCAGCGGCACGCCGCCGCAGAACACCGAGACCTTGAGATTGGGCAGGAAGCGCGCGAGCCGGCGGATTTCCTTCCCGACCTGGTCGGCCAGTTCGCGGGTCGGGCACAGCACCAGGGACTGCACGGCGGTCTGGGCCAGGTCGAGCTTCGACAGCAGGCCCAGGCCGAAGGCCGCGGTCTTGCCGCTGCCGGTGCGGGCCTGTGCGATGACGTCGCGGCCGGCCAGGATCGGCGGCAGGCTGGCGGCCTGCACCGGGGTCATCTGGCTGTAGTCGAGCACGCCCAGGGCCTGGTGCAGCTCCGGGGCCAGCGGAAGTTTCGAGAATTCGGTCATGCGGCATTCTCGCATGGCCGGGCTGGAGCCCCGGCTCAGCGGCCGCGATCCCGCAGTGCCGGGCCCTTGCGCGAGCCCGGCCCGGCCCGTTTCAGCCGCCGATGTTGCCCAGCTCGGCCAGGAAGTGGCCGATCACCTTGGGCTCCATCAGTACGGTGAACAGCACACCGTAGGCGGCGCCCGAAAGATGCGCGTTGTGGTTGATGCGGTCGCCGCCGCGGTGGTTCATGTAGACCGAATAACCGGTATAGGCCACCGCGAACAGGATTGCCGGCACCGGGATGAAATACAGATATATCGTTTCCCAGGGTCGCAGCAGGATGAAGGCGAACAGTACCGCCGACACGCCGCCCGAGGCGCCCAGGGTCATGTACTTGGGATCGTGGCGGTGCTTGAGGTAGCTCGGCAGCGCCGACACCACCAGGGCCGAGGTGTAGAACGCCAGGAACCCCAGCGGCCCGAGGTAGTCGGCGTAGAAGCCCTCCATCACCCGGCCGAAAAAATACAGGGTCACCATGTTCATCAGCAGGTGCATGAAATCGGCATGCACCAGGCCGTAGCCGATGAAGCGGTGGTACTGGTGGTCGCGCGTTACGGCAGGCGGCCACAGCACCAGGGCCTGGAGCATCGCCGGCCGGCTGAAGGCCAGCCAGGACACCAGGGCGGTGACGGCGACGATGGCGATCGTGTAGCTGAATTGCATGGGCATCCCTTCCTCGGTGACTTCTCTGTGGCGCCCGCGTCAGCCCGACTGCATCGGCATGCGCTTGCCGTCGCGGGTGACGATTTCGCACTCGCGGGTCCAGGCCGGCTGTTCGCCGGTCCCGCCGCTCATCCGGCCTTCGGCCTGTGCGCGGAACTCCGCGGCGAGACCGGCCCGTCCTTCGACGGACAGTTTGCACTCCATGCGCATCTCGCCGGGCATGGTCTGCGAGTAGGCGCAGGCACCGTCGGTCTCGCCGGCGATGGCGTGGTCGATCACGAAGCCGCGGACGAAGGGATGCGGCCCCTGGTGCGTGGCGGCGCGGCAGCCGACGAGGGCTTCGGCGAAGGCGCGTTCGGCCCCGCCGCCGGCGGGTGCCGCCGATGCAGCCGGTGTTGCCGGTGTTGCCGGTGTGGCGGTTTCGGCGGCCGGCGCAGGCGCGGCGCTGGCGGCGGCAGCGGGCTCGACCGGGGCCGCGGGCGGGGTTGCGCCGGCGACGGCGGCCGCGAGAGTCAGGGTCAGGCAGGTGGCGAGCTTCATGGCGATTCCTCCGGGGACTGGGGACTCACTTCATCAGCGTGTAGGGTCCGCCCTTTTCCAACGCGCGCTGGTAGGCGGGACGGCCGTGGATGCGCTCGAGAAACGCCATCAGGCGCGGCCGGCTGGCGTCGAGCCCGCCGCGTGCGGCCGCGGCCTCGATTGGGAAACTCATCTGGATGTCGGCCGCGCCGAACTGCTCGCCGGCGAACCAGGTCGACTTGCCCAGCTCGGCCTCCATGAAATCCAGGTGCAGGCGGATCTGCGGCGAGACGAAGTCGCCCATCACCTTGTCGGCGATGGCGCGAGCGATGGGTTTGACGAAAAACGGCGCCGGCGCGCTGCGCACCTTCGAGAACACCAGGCTCATCAGCAGCGGCGGCATCGCCGAGCCTTCGGCGTAGTGCATCCAGTAGCGGTGCCGCAGGCGTTCGGGCGTGCCGGCGGCTGGAAGCAGGCGGCCTTCGCCGTAGGTTTCGGCCAGGTATTCGACGATCGCCCCGGATTCGGCCAGAACCAGGCCGTCGTCGTCGATCACCGGCGACTTGCCCAGCGGATGCACGGCGCGCAGCTCCGGCGGCGCCAGCATGGTCCTGGGATCGCGCTCGTAGCGTTTGACCGCGTAGGGCAGCCCCAACTCCTCGAGCAGCCAGAGCACGCGCTGCGAGCGGGAGTTGTTGAGATGGTGGACGGTGATCATCGTCGGGGGCGCCGGGTGTGCGGGAAGCCGCAGCATAGCGCGGGCCGCCCGAAGGCCGGGGACGATTCAGCCTGCGGCTGGCACAGTGGCCGCCATGCGCACCCTGACCGCTTCCCTGCTGTTCGCCGCCGCGCTGCCCGCGGCCCTGCCCGCCCAGGGCGCCGACCTCGACGCCTGCCTCGCGAGGCTGCGGCCCCAGGCCCGCGCCAGCGGCATCCACGGCCCGGTCTACGACCGCTACACCGCGGGGCTGTCCAGCGACCCCAGCGTGCTGGAATCGCTCGACTACCAGCCCGAATTCCGCACGCCGATCTGGGACTACCTCGCCGGCCTGGTGGACGCCGAGCGGGTCGAGGACGGCAAGGCGCGCCTGGCGGAACATGCCGCCACCCTGGCCCGGGTCGAACAGCAGTACGGCGTCGATGCCGCCACCGTCGTCGCGGTCTGGGGCGTGGAGAGCAACTTCGGGCGCACCTTCGGCAAGAAGCCGCTGCTGCAGTCGCTGGCGACGCTGTCCTGCGCCGGTCGCCGCCAGGAGTTCTTCCGCGGCGAACTGTTCGCGACCATCCGGCTGCTGCAGTCCGGCGACCTGCGCGCCGAAGGCCTGGTCGGCTCCTGGGCCGGCGCCTTCGGCCACACCCAGTTCATGCCCTCGACCTATGCGCGCATCGCCGTGGACGGCGACGGCGACGGCCGCCGCGACCTCGTCGGCAGCATTCCCGACGCCCTGGCCTCGACCGCCAACTACCTCAAGCGCAGCGGCTGGCAGAGCGGCCGGCCCTGGGGCCACGAAGTGATCCTGCCCAAGGGCTATGCCCCGGCCGTGAGCGGCCGGCAGGCGCGGCGGCCGCTGTCGGCCTGGCTTGCGGACGGCCTGGTGCGCGCCGACGGCGGTGCCCTGGAGTCATCCGATGCGCCGACCGCCCTGCTGCTGCCCGCCGGCAAGTCGGGCCCGGCCTTCCTGGTCTTCCGCAACTACGACGCGATCTTTTCCTACAACGCCGCCGAGAGTTACGCGCTGGCGATCTCTCTGCTCTCGGACCGGCTGCGCGGCCACGAGGGGCTGAAGGCCGCCTGGCCCACCGACGACCCGGGCCTGACCCGCGCCCAGCGCCGCGAGCTGCAGCAGCTGCTGCTCGACCGCGGCCACGACATCGGCGAGGTGGACGGCATGATCGGCGCGAAATCGCGCGAGGCGATAGCGAAGGAACAGGCCCGCCTGGGCCGCATGGCCGACGGCCGCGCCGGCCTGGCCATCCTCACCGCCCTGAAGCACGGGGCGGCCGCGGACGGCCGCCCCTGAGTCCCGCGAGTCAGTCGACCTTGACGGCCGGACGCGTCGAGACGCGGTAGAGCCACCAGCCGACCACGGCCAACACGACCAGGCCGCCGATCTCGCCGACGTTGTACGCGTCGGCCATCGCGATGGCGTCGGGCTTGCCGGTGGCCACGATCGGAATCGCGATCAGGATGCCCATCAGCGCCTCGCCGGTGATCAGGCCGGCCGCGAACAGCGTGCCCGGGCGATGGATGCGGTCGCGGGCGTCGTCGTCGTTCGGGTCGATCTTGTGCCAGCGCTCGACCAGCCAGGAGATCAGGCCGCCGATGAAGATCGGCACCATCAGCTCCAGCGGCAGGTAAATGCCGATCGCCGCGGCCAGCACCGGCACGCGGAACTTGGCCTTGCGCGCCTTGAGGATCTCGTCGATGACGATGATCAGCGCGCCGACGCCGGCGCCGACCGCGATCATGCCCCAGGGCAGGTCGCCGCCGAACATGCCACGCGCCACCGAGGCCATCAGGGTGGCCTGCGGTGCCGCCAGCGAGTTGGGCTTGTCGGCGGTGGGCGCGCCGATGCCGTAGGCCTCGGCCAGCAGGTTCAGCACCGGGGCCATGATCAGGGCGCAGGAGAAGGCGCCGATGCCGAGCATCAGCTGCTGCTTCCAGGGCGTGGCGCCGACGATGTAGCCGGCCTTGAGGTCCTGCAGGTTGTCGCCGCCGACCGCCGCCGCGCAGCAGACCACCGCGCCGATCATGATCGCGGCCACGGCGCCGATCTTGGAGTCGCCGCCGAGCAGGAACCACAGCACCACCGAGGCGAACAGGATGGTGGCGATGGTGATGCCCGACACCGGGTTGTTCGAGGAACCGACCAGGCCGGCCAGGTAACCCGACACCGACACGAAGACGAAGCCGGCGACGATCATGATGATGGTCATCGGGATCGACACGCTCCACTGCTGCACCACCGCCTGGTAGAGCATCAGCAGCGGGATCACGAACAGCACCAGCGAGAACAGCATCCACTTCATCGGCAGGTCGCGCTCGGTCTCGGCGACGACGGTGCCCTTGGCCTGGCGGGCCGCGGCGATGCCGCTCTTGATGCCCGAAAGCAGCGAGTTGCGCAGCGTGAACAGGGTCCACATGCCGCCGATCAGCATCGCGCCCACGCCCAGGTAGCGGATCTGGGTGCCCCAGATCGCCCAGGCGGCCTCTTCGGCGCCGGCGTCTGCCAGCGACACCGACAGCACCGGATCCGCCGCCAGGAAGAAAGCGTGGTAGATCGGGATCGCGATGTGCCAGGACAGGATCGAGCCCGAGACCACGACGATGCCGACGTTGAGGCCGACGATGTAGCCCACGCCGAGCAGCGCCGGCGACAGGTTGGTGCCGATGTAGCCGAGGTACTTGCCGAAGAAGGTCGAACCGGCGGCGGTGTCGGGGATCAGGCGCAGGCCGCTCTGGGCGCCCAGCTTCACCAGCGCACCGAGCGAGGCGGCGACGCCGAGGATCTTCAGGCCCGGGCCCGGGTTCTCGCCGGCCTTGAGCACTTCGGCGGCGGCCTTGCCTTCGGGGAACGGCAGCGGCTCCTCCACGATCATCGAGCGGCGCAGCGGCACCGAGAACAGCACGCCCAGCAGGCCGCCGAGGCCGGCGATGGCCAGCACCCAGGAATACTGGAAGGTCTGCCAGTGGCCCAGGATGATCAGGGCGGGAATGGTGAAAATCACGCCCGCGGCGATCGAGCTGCCGGCCGAGGCGCCGGTCTGCACGATGTTGTTCTCCAGGATCGAGCCGCCGCCCAGCAGGCGCAGCACGCCCATGGACACCACGGCCGCCGGGATCGCGGTGGCGATGGTCAGGCCGGCGAACAGGCCCAGGTAGGTATTCGCCGCGGCCAGGATCACGGCCAGGATGACCGAGAGCAGGATGGCGCGGAAGGTCAGCTGCGGCACGGGCGCAGCGGCGGGCGTGGCATTCATTCGGGTCGGGACCGGGTGGACAGGACGGCCGACTGTACCCGGGCGCGCGGCCTCGCGACAAACGTCCGGGCGCCCGGCGGCCACGGACTGGCGCGTCCGGGCGTCCGTGCGCCGTGCCCTGCCGGGGTCGCGCGGCCCCCGGTTTCGGGCAACAATCCCGGCCACCCCCCACCGCGGAGCAGACCCATGAAATGGCGCAGCGCACGACGCAGCAGCAACGTGGAAGACCGGCGCGGCATGGCGGGCCCGGGCGGCGGCGGCATGAAGCTCGGCCTGGGTGGCGTCGCCATCGTGGTGGTGATCGGCATGCTGATGGGCAAGAACCCGCTCGAGATGCTGGGCCTGATCGCCCAGGTGCAGCAACAGGCGCCGGCGGGCCCTAGCGGCCCGGCGACGGCGCCACCGGTGGACGACGAGGCCTCGCAGTTCGTCGCCAGCATCCTGGGCGAAACCGAAGACGTGTGGAGCGCGGTGTTCCAGGCCAGCGGCCAGCGTTATCCGCCGGCGCAGCTGGTGCTGTTCAGCGGCAGCGTGCAGTCGGCCTGCGGCGGCGCCACGGCGGCGGTCGGCCCCTTCTACTGCCCGGGCGACCAGAAGGTCTACATCGACCTGAGCTTCTTCCAGCAGATGCGCGACCGGCTGGGCGGCGGCGGCGATTTCGCCGAGGCCTACGTGATCGCGCACGAGGTCGGCCACCACATCCAGACGCTTACCGGCGTGTCGGCCAAGGTCAATCAGATCCGCCAGCGCGGCGGCAACGTCGAGGGCGCCGAAGGCCCGCTGGTGCGTCAGGAACTGCAGGCCGACTGTTACGCCGGCCTGTGGGCGCACCACGCGCAGAAGCGCCACGCCTGGCTCGAACCCGGCGACCTGGAGGAAGCGCTCAACACCGCCACCGCGATCGGCGACGACACCCTGCAGCGCCAGGGCCAGGGCCAGGTCGTGCCGGATTCGTTCACCCACGGCAGTGCGCAGCAGCGTGTGCGCTGGTTCCGTATCGGTTTCGAGGGCGGCGACTACCGGCAGTGCGACACCTTCGGCGCCGGCCAGCTCTGAGCTCGATTTTCCTCCCCTGTCCGCAGGGGAAGGAGCCGATCAGGACCGCGGCGAGTTCCAGTCGTCCAGCTTCGCGTCCTTGTCCAGCCACATCTGGTTGATCCAGGCCTGGAAGCGGACGCGGTAGGCGCGGTCGGTTTCGTAGTCGCCGCCGGCGAAACCTCCGGGGATCGCGCGTTCGCGCACGTGCACGCGCACCACGCCGATGCGGTCGGAGAACAGGTCGGCCAGGGTCGGGGTGCCGACGTCGTAATGCAGGGTCACGTCGAGCACCGAGCCGATCGCCTCGCCCATGGCGCCGACGACGAAGGCGACGCCGCCCGCCTTGGGCTTGAGCAGGTGCCGGAACGGCGAGGCCTGGCGCGCATGTTTGGCCGGCGTGAAGCGCGTGCCCTCGACGAAGTTCATCACCGACACCGGGATGTGCCGGAACTTCTCGCAGGCCCGGCGGGTGGCGGCGACGTCGCGCCCGGCCAGTTCGGGGCGCCGGGCCAGCTGCTGGCGCGAGTAGCGCTTCATGAAGGGGAAATCCAGCGCCCACCAGGCCAGGCCCAGCAGCGGCACCCAGAACAGCTGGCTCTTGAGGAAGAAGCGAAGCAGCGGAATGCGCCGGTTGAACACCTTCTGCAGCACCGGGATGTCGACCCAGCTCTGGTGGTTGGCCAGCACCAGGTAGTGGCCGCCGTAGCGCAGGCCCTCGAGGCCTTCGACGATGAAACGCGTGCGGGTGAAGGCGTCGATCATGCGGCTGTTGAAGCCGATCCAGCTTTCGGCGATCAGCATCAGCGCGCGGTCGAAGCGCCGGCGCAGGGCCGCGACCGGCAGCACGGCCTTCAGCAGGGCCACGACCAGCAGGACCGGCACGTGCAGCACCGTGCTCGTGAGCACCAGTACGGCGGCGAGCGCGGCGCGCAGGCCGCGGGGCAGTCGGAACAGCATTTCAGGCGCCTCGACGGCCGGGGTGCGGGGGCATGGAATCCTCTTTCGTTCGCGTCGTGGCCGACAGCCTAACAAGGGCCGGTTTCAGGCGGGCGTCGACGGCCCCGGTGGCGGTGTCTCCGGCACCGCGCAGACGCCCGCGGCGCAGGCGCCGGCACGGCGCTGGGCGCGGGCGGCGGCGCGGCGCACCAGGGCGCCGTAAAGGCGGTTCAGGCGCAGCCGCGACAGCGGTTGGCGGAAGCGGGCCACCCACGGATAGAGCCGGTCCCAGAGCGGACGCAGGCGCGGATGGCCCCACACCGCCGCGATGCCGGCCAGGCCGGCGGCGCCGTAGGCCAGCTCGAACACCTCGACGCCACGGTACCAGCGGCCCTCGCGGTCGCGGGCGTGGATCAGCTGCATCAGGGCCGCGTGCCCGATGCCGGCGGCGCGGGTGTGCTCGTCCTCGAAGGACGCCGGCGAGGCGTCCACCAGCCGCAGCCGCGCCTGGACGTCGTGCGCGATCAGCGCGTGCATCTCTTCGCGGCACAGCGGGCAGGACGCGTCGTAGTAGATGACCAGCGGCCAGGCGGCGCTCATTTGCCGTCTCCGTCGCGCAGCAGCTTCTGGATGCGGCTGCCGAGCTTCATCACCTTCATCAGGGTGGCGGGCTCCAGGCGCAGCATTTCTTCGCCCCAGGACGAAAGCGCGGTCATCAGGGCCAGGGTGTCCTGCATGCGCTGGCGGGCGCCGGCGTCCTCCGCGGCGAAGCCGGGGTCGGCGCTGAGCTCGCGCAGCATCGCCACGGTGGGGTCGAACTCGCGCGCCTTGCGCTCGCGCACGACGGTGCGGAACAGCTCCCACACGTCCTTCGAGGTCTCGAAATGGTCGCGGCGCTCGCCGACCTTGTGCGACACCCGCACCAGCTTGAGGTTGATCAGTTCGCGCAGGCTGTTGCTGACGTTGGAGCGCGCGACGACCAGGGTGCCGGCGATCTCCTCGGCGTCCATCGGCCGCCCGGACAGGAACAGCAGCGCGTGGACCTGGGCGACCGTACGGTTCACGCCCCAGCGCGAGCCCATCTCGCCCCAGTGCAGCACGAAGCGGCGGCTCAGCGGGCTCAGCGGGTCGACGGCATAGGGGGCGGCTTCGACGCTCATTGGGGCGGACTCCTTTGCCGGAACCCCGGCTTGCCAAGAGGCTAGTTCCGCCATATATTTCTGTCAAGACAGAAATTACTGTCACTAAAGGGGCGAATAATGAACGGAACCCGCCTTCCCGCCGAAATGCCCCCCGGCCCCGCGCCGGCCGGCCCCCGCGTGCTCGTGCTCGGCGGCGCCGGCTTCATCGGCCGCCATGCCGTCGCCGCCCTGCTCGCCCGCGGTCTGCCGGTGGAGATCGGCAGCCGGCATCCCGACCGGGTCGCCCACCGCCTGCCGCCCGAGGCCCGTTTCTGCCCGCGCCGCCGCGCCCATTTCGAGGACCTGCTGGCGCCCGAGGACTGGATCACCTTATTGACCGACATCGACGTGGTGGTGAACTGCGTCGGCATCCTGCGCCAGCGCGGCCGCGAGACCTACGACCGCGTCCACCACCGCGCGCCCGCGGCCCTGGCCGAAGCCTGCCGCCGCCGCGGCCTGCGTCTGGTGCACGTGTCGGCACTCGGGCTCGAGGCGCCGGCGCGCAGCGGCTTCCTGCGCTCCAAGCGCGACGGCGAAGCGGCCCTGCGCCGCAGCGGCGCCAACGCCTGCATCGTCCGGCCCTCACTGCTCGACGCGGAGACCGGCGGCTATGGCGCCCTGTGGCTGCGGCGCGTGGCGCGCTGGCCGGTGCACGCCCTGCCCGCCGACGCCACCGGCCGCATCGCCGCCCTGGACGTGCGCGACCTGGGCGACGCCCTCGCCGTGCTGGCGCAGCGCGCGCTGCTGGCGCCGGCCGGCGAACCCGCCGAGATCGAACTCGGCGGCGAACAGGCGCTGCCGCTGCGCGATTACCTGGCGCAGCTGCGGCGCCTGCACAGCGCGCGCGCCGCGCTGGTGCTGCCCATCCCGGGCTGGCTCGCGCGCCTGGGCAGCCACGCCTGCGACCTGCTGCACGTGACGCCGTTTTCGTTCGGCCACTGGGAGCTGCTCAGGCGCGACAACTGCCCGCGCGTGAACCAGCTGCCGCAGCTGCTCGGCCGACCGCCCCGCCCCATCGGCGCAGCCGCGGCGTCGCCGGCATTCGCGCCCGCACCGGCACCGGTGGCCTGAAACGCGCTTCACGCCAGAGACAGACAGCGGTGGGTACGGTCGGGCAAGGCCCTGAGGAATGCCATGCCCGCCGCGCACGCCGATTTCGACTACACCTTCGGCCTGGAGGAAGAGTTCTTCCTGGTCAGTGCCGACACGCATCGCCTGATGCCGCGCATGCCCGCGGGGCTGATCAAGCGTGCGCGCGAAGCGCTGGGCGAATCGGTCGCGCAGGAAATGCTGCAGTCTCAGCTCGAGATCTCCTCGCCCGTCTTCCACACCGCTGCCGAAGCGCGCGAACGAATGCACGCGCTGCGCCATGCCCTGGCCGGCGTCGTGCAGGGCTCGGGGCTGCGCCTTCTCTCGGCCGGCACGCACCCGCTGGCCGCCTGGCGGCTGCAGCACGGTACCTCGCGCCGGCACTACCAGCGCCTGGTCGACGATTTCCAGATCATCGCGCGCCGCAACCTGGTCTGCGGCCTGCACGTGCACGTCGCGGTACCGCCGGGCGTGGACCGCGTGCAGCTGATGAACCGGGTGATGCCCTGGCTGCCGCTGTTCCTGGCGCTGTCCACCTCGTCCCCGTTCTGGGGCCGGCAGCGCACCGGCCTGCTGAGCTACCGGCAGGCGCTGTACGACGAATGGCCGCGCACCGGCATCCCGGACTTTTTCGACGACCAGGACCAGTACGACGCCTTCGCCGAGCTGCTGCGCCGGAACAACGCGATCAAGACCGCCGGTTCGCTCTGGTGGGGCATCCGCCCGGCCCTGGACTACCCGACGCTGGAGCTGCGCATCGCCGACGCCTGCACGCGCCTGCGCGACAGCCTGGCCATCGCCCAGCTGTTCCGCTGCCTGGTGCGTTTCCTCGTGCAACACCCCGACCATGGCGGCGAACGCAGCGCCATCACCCGCCGCGTGATCGACGAGAACCGCTGGCGCGCCAAGCGCTTCGGGCTGGGCGCGCGCTTCATCGCCGAAAGCGGCGGCCCGGCCGAGCCCGCGCCCGACGCCCTCGCCCGCCTGCGCCGGGATTGCGCCGAAGACGCCGACGCGCTGCAATGCGGCGGCGACCTCGCGGCGCTGGACGCGCTGCTGGCCGAAGGCACCAGCGCCGACGTGCAGCTGGCGATCTACGACCGCCGCCGCGAGTCGGGCGACAGCCACCTGCAGGCCCTGGTCCCCGTGCTCGACTGGCTGCTGGCCACCACCCTGGAGCCGCCCGACCTGCCATGAAACCGCGCCGCGCCCCGCTGATCGGCCTGTCCCCGCGCCTGATGCGCAACCTGCCGCCCCCCTACGGCCTGCAGGGCAAAACCCTGCAGTACCTGGAACAGTCGGTGGCGCACTGGGTGATGACCGCCGGCGCCATCGCCGTGATGATCCCGACCGTCGACCGCCACGGCGAAGTGGACGAAGACGACATCGCGATCGACGACTACGTGCTCGCGCTCGATGGCCTGATCCTGCAGGGCGGCGCCGACATCGATCCGGTCGCCTACGGCGAGGCGCCGCATGCGCTGCTGCAGGCAACGGACCCGCAGCGCGACCGCTTCGAGCTGGCCCTGCTGCGCGCCTTCGTGGACGCCGGAAAGCCGGTGCTGGGCATCTGCCGCGGCATGCAGCTGATCAATGTCGCTTTCGGCGGCAGCCTGCACCAGGACCTGGTCGCCACCGGCACCACGGCCGCGGCCCACGCCTCCGGCCGCTACGACGAACACAGCCACGCGCTCACGATCGCACCCGGCAGCTGGCTCGCCGGCCTGTATCCGGGCGCGGGGCCGCATGCGGTCAACTCGATCCACCACCAGGGTGTGCACCGGCTCGGCGACGGGCTCTGCATCGACGCCTGGTCCGAGGACGGCGTGACCGAATGCATCCGCGCCACCGGCCCGGGCTTCGTGGTCGGCGTGCAATGGCACCCGGAGTTCCACGACGCGCGGTTCCCTGAACTGATGTCCGGCGCGCCCCTGCTTTCGGCCTTCCTGGACGCCGCCCGCCTGCGCCGCGACCCGTCCTCACAGGGCCCCTGACGGCGGCGTGCTAGCCTTGCCCCGCATTTTGCGGCGCTTCCGGGGGAGCCCGCCTTGAACCTAGATCCGTTCGCCAGCGCCCTGATCGCCCTGCTCGCCTCCGCGGCGATGTCGGCGGGCCTGTTTGCGGCCGCCGTCCGGCAGCCCGAGGAACTGGCGCGGCCGCAGCGCATCTGGGCCCGCGCCATCGTGCTGGCGCCCGCCGGCTGGCTGCTGCTGGAGTGGGCGCAGGACCTGCCCTCGCTGGCCGTGCCCGGCAAAACCCTGATCGTCGCGTCGTTCGTCGAATACCTGCGCGCCCTGCTCGCCAGCCGCGGCCGCATGCCCGATTCGCCCTGGTTCGCGGCGCCGGTCTGCCTGGTGGCGGTGGCCAGCGCGATCATGCTGTTCACCCAGCCCGGCCTGCCGATGCGCACCGGCATGCTGTCGCTGCTCTGCGCCGGCATCGCCGCCAGCACGGCCGTCGTCGCACTGCACGGCGGCCGCACTCGGCGCGGCGGCAACGCCGGCATCGTCGCCATCGCCTTCCTGCTCTGCGCCGGGGTGATGGCCGCGCGCGGCCTGCTGCTGTTCATGCCCGAGGGCAGCGCCGCGCGCACCTGGATCGACCAGCCCTGGGTCGAGACGCTGATGCTCGGCGGCGCGATGCTGGCGCCGGCGGTGGCCAGCCTGGGCTTCGTGCTGATGGGCAGCGAGCGCCTGCTCGAACGCCTGGAGGGCATCGCCAGCACCGACAGCCTGACCGGCCTGCTCACCCGCCACGCCTTCCTGCAGCGCGCCGAGGCCCTGCTGGCGGCCCCGGGCTACCGCGGCGCCGCGCTGCTCGTGCTCGACCTCGACCACTTCAAGCAGATCAACGACGGCCATGGCCACGACACCGGCGACCAGGCGCTGCGGCTGGTCGCCGGCGCGATGCGCCAACAGCTGCGGGCGGGCGACCTGCTCGGACGACATGGCGGCGAGGAGTTCACGGTGTTCCTGCCCAGCACCGGCGCCGCCGAAGCCGAAGTGCTGGCCGAGACCCTGCGCGCCGCCGTCAGCCACATCGGCCTGCTCGCAGACGGCGAAGCGCTGCATCTGAAGGTGTCGATCGGCCTGTCGGTGCTGGGCCCGGACGAGCGCGACCTCGGCGGCCTGCTCAAGCGGGCCGACGAGGCCATGTATGCCGCCAAGCGCGGCGGCCGCGACCAGGTGCGGGTGCATCCGGGGGGCCAGGCCTAGGGCCCGGCCCGCCGCGGGGTTTATGCGACGCGGTAGTGGTCCATCACCCGGTACCGCCGCGCGTAGAGCGCGAACGCCAGTGCCGCCACGAAGGCGAAGCCGGCGAAGAAGAACATCAGGAAGGCGTTTTCGGTCCAGCCCTGGGTGGTGATCCAGGCGATCACGCCGGGGTCGCGCACGGTGGCATTGGTCAGCAGCACCCACAGCCCGCCGAAGGTGCTGGTGAGGTACCAGAAGGCCATGATCACGCCCTTCATCGCCATCGGCGCCTGGCTGTAGGCGAACTCCAGCGCGGTGGCCGAAACCAGCACTTCACCGAAGGTAAGCAGCAGGTAAGGCAGTGTCTGCCAGGCCAGCGACACCTGCTGGCCATCGTCCAGCCACAGCTGGAGCACGCCGGCGATCACCCACGACACCGCCGAGATCGCGATGCCCCAGCCCATGCGCCGCAGCGCGGTCACGCGGAAGCCCATGCGCGTCAGCAGCGGGTACAGCACGAGGTTGTTGAACGGGATCAGCAGCATGACCATCAGCGGGTTGAGCGCCTGCATCTGGGTCGCGTCCTTCACCAGCCAGCTCGGCCACCACCACAGTTCGTGCGGGATCGTCATGGCCTTGCCCTGGATCACCCAGGTCGAGGCCTTCTGGTCGAACAGCGACCAGAACGGCGTCACCAGCGCGAACACGATCAGGATGCGCAGCACGGCGCGCACGCCGTCGATCGCCGCGTCCGGGTGCCGGCCGCGCGCGCGGTCGAGCTGCACCGAGGCACCGAAGCCGACGCCGGCGATGATCGCCCCCAGCGACAGGCAGGCCGTGATGACGAAGCCCCAGGCCTCCGGCCACAGCGCGACGCCGGCGAACTTCAGCGCCCACAGCGCCAGCATCAGCGCCGCCAGCACGAAGCTGCCGCCGGCGATCAGGGTGCCGACGCCGACGCCGTTGCCCAGCAGGGCGCTGCGCACGACGTTGAGGAAGGAGTCCGGGTCGGTGCCGCGCGAGGGCGGCACGTTGACGTACTGCTTGCGGCCCGCCCAGAAGATCACCGTGGCGATGAACATCAGGATGCCGGGAATGCCGAAGGCCCAGGCCGGACCCCAACTGCGCAGCACCAGCGGCATCAGCAGCGAGGCGAAGAAGGAGCCGAAGTTGATGATCCAGTAGAAGGCGTCGAAGACCAGCTTGGCCTTGTGCTTGTTGCTCTGGTCGAACTGGTCGCCGCAGAACGTCACCACCAGGGGCTTGATGCCGCCTGATCCCAATGCGATCAGGAACAGGCCCGTATAGAAGCCGGCCGCATTGGACTCGAACATCGCCAGGCAGGCGTGGCCGGCGCAGTAGACCAGCGAGAACCACAGGACGGTGTTGTACTTGCCGAAGTAGCGGTCCGACAGCCAGCCGCCGAGCAGCGGGAAGAAGTACACGCCGATCACGAAGCTGTGGAACAGGTCCTTGGCCGCGCCCTCGCGCGAGGCCTGGTCCGGCAGGTAGGCCAGCAGCACCGAACTGATCAGGAACGGCACCAGGATGTTGCGCATGCCGTAGAAGCTGAAGCGCTCGCAGGCCTCGTTGCCGATGATGTAGGGGATCTGCCGCGGCAGCGGCGCGTTGGGATCGGCGGTGGCGGCGGCCGGGGTGGCGGCAACGGTCATGGAGGTCCTTCGGCGGGCGGTCTGCGGGGCATTGTCCACAGATCGCGGGCAGGACCCAAATCCGGTGAGGGGTGGCCGGTCGGGCCGGCGTCACGGTTCGCGCCCGCGGCGCCCGGAATGTCACGGTCCTGAAAGCTGGTGCCTTCACGCTGCGCGCCTTGCTCCGGACGGACCGAAGACCATGACGCGCCCCCTGCTCCTGCTGTTCGCCTCGCTGCTGCTCGCCCTGCCCCGTGCCGCCCCCGCCCAGGACCTGGAGGCCGAACGCGTCCGCATCCACGGCTCGAACGTGCTCGGCCACCGCGTGATGCCGGCCCTGGCCCGGGCCTGGCTGGGCGAAGCCGGTTACGGTGAACTGCGCACCCGGCGCGTCGACGGCCGCTTCGAGATCCATGCGCGCCGCGGTGACGAACGCGTGATCGTCGAGATCCACACGCCCGGCTCGGCGGGCGCGTTCCGCGCCCTGATCGACGGCGAGGCCGAGGTCGGCATGTCGGCGCGGGTGCCGACCGCGAAGGAGCTTGACGAGGCCTGGCTGGTCGGCCGGCTGCGCTCGCCCGACCAGGAATACGTGGTCGGCCTCGACGGCCTGGCCCTGGTGGTGCACCCCGACAATCCGCTGCAGGCGCTGAGCCGCGAGCAGCTGCGGCAGGTGTTCAGCGGCCGCGTGCGCGACTGGTCGCAGCTCGGCGGCCGCGCCGGCGCGATCACCGTGGTCGGCCTTCGCGCCGACAGCGGCGGCCACGAGCTGCTGTCCACCCTGCTGCTCGACGGCGGCCGCCAGGTGCCGACCACGTGGGTGCAGGCCGATTCGCGCGCGGTCGCCGCGGCGGTGGCGCGCGACCCGCGTGCGATCGGCTATCTGCCGGTCGGCCTGGACGCGGCCGGCGTGCGCCCGCTCGCCGTCTCCGCGGGCGGCCAGGCCGTGCTGCCGACGCGCGTGAACGTGATGGCCGAGGACTACCCGCTCACCCGTCGCCTCTATCTGTACGGCGGCCAGCTGATGTCGGCCCTGGGCCGCAGCCTGGCGAACTACGCGATCTCGCCCGCGGGCCAGGCCGTGGTCGCGCGCAGCGGCATGCTGGCGCTGACGCCGCGGGCGCTCGCCGCCGATCCGCCGGCGGACGCGCCCGAGGACTACGCGCAGATGCTCGTCGGCGCGCAGCGCCTGGGCCTGAACCTGCGCTTCGGCAAGGAATACACCGTGCTCGACAGCCGCGGCGCCCAGGACCTGGAGCGAGTGATCGCCTACCTGCGCGAGCCGGCCAACCGGGGCCGCGAGCTGATGCTGATGGCCTTCGCCGACCCCGATGCCGGCGGCCCGGCGCGGGCGCTGTTCCTGAGCCAGGATCGGGTGGACTTTGTCGCCGACCTGCTCGGCCAGGCGGGCGTGAAGGTAAGCCGCCGGCGCGGTTTCGGCGGCCGCGCCGTGCTGGCGGCCGGCGACGGCGAGCACGCGCGCTTCGTCAACGAACGGGTCGAACTCTGGGTGCGCTGAGCGGCGCGTCCGCTGCCGTGGGCTGGCGCCTGCGCACCGGGTTGTTAGACTCGCGGCGTCGACCAGCACGTGGAAACCATGCGGAAGTACCGGACGTTCCTCGTAGTGGTGATCCTGCTGGTGCTGGCCTGGACCTGGCAGCAGGGCGAATTCGCACCGGCGCCAGCGCCCGATCCGCGGCCGTCGCTGGAAGACGTGCCGGCCTCCGCGCCAGGACCCGCGACGATCGGTCCCGACAGCGATGACGCGGCCACACCCGCCGCCGACAGCAGGCGCGAACTCCCGGACTTCCTCCCGCCCGAAGCCGCCGACACGCTGGCGCTGATCGCGCGCGGCGGCCCCTTCCCGCATCGCCAGGACGGCAGCGTCTTCCAGAACCGCGAACGCCGCCTGCCGGCGATGCCGCGCGGCCACTACCGCGAGTACACCGTGCGCTCGCCCGGCCTCGGCCACCGCGGTCCGCGCCGCATCGTCACCGGCGGCGACCCGCCGCAGGACTACTGGTACACCGACGACCACTACGCCAGCTTCCGCCGCTTCGAGGTGCCGCGATGAACGCGCAGCCGCTGCAGGCCCTGTTGGTCGAACCCGACCAGGCCGGCACCTTCTACCTGACCGCCTCCGACCTCGGGCCGCTGCAGGAGGCCGCGCACGAAATCGGCTTCCTCTGCATCCCGCTCGACCTGTCCGGCTGCGCCGACAAGACCGCGCTGATGCGTGCCTTCGCCGAGGCCTTCGAATTCCCGGACTGGTTCGGCCACAACTGGGACGCCCTGGCCGACTGCCTGGGCGACCTCGACTGGCTGCCGGCCGAAGGTTATGTGCTGGGCCTGCAGAACGTGCAGGCGCTGCGCGCGGCCGATCCGGCGGATTACGCGACCCTGGTCGCCGTGCTCGAAGGCGTGTGCGAGGACTGGCGCGAGCGCGGCACGCCGTTCTGGGCCTTCATCGCCCTGCCCGACGCGCAGTTCGACGCGCTGCCGTCCTGAGGCTCAGCGCCCGAAGAACAGGAAGGGCAGCACGGTCACCGCCAGCACGAACAGGATGCCGATCACGGCGGCCACCGCCTGCAGCGGATTTTCGCGCAGCAGTCCCCAGGTGCCACGCAGCTGGCCTTCGCGGCGTTCGGCCTCGCGCGACTCGACGGCGCGGCGCGCGCGTTCGGCCTGGTATTCGTGCAGGCGCAGGCGGGCGCGCTCTTCCTGCGCGGCGTCGGCCAGCCACAGCCCGCCGGCCGAAATGCCGAACGGCCCCGGCGCGGTTTCGTAGTAGGCGATGCCCTGCGCATCGAGCAGGGCGCGGACCTCGTCGGCCTCGTCGTCGGGCACGTGGCGCAGGTTGAGCAGCAGGATGGCCATGGCCGGATCATAGCGGGCCGGCGCGCGGCTGCGGCCATAATGCCGCGCATGCCGCCGTCCCCCGCCCGCACCCTGGTGCTGACCACGTTCGCCCTGCTCGCCTTCGCGGGCAATTCGCTGCTGTGCCGCTGGGCGCTGGACCGCAGCCAGACCGACCCAGCCAGTTTCACCACGCTGCGCCTGGTCGCGGGCGCTCTGGTGCTCTGGCTGCTGGTGCGGACGCGCGGCCGCCGCCCCGCCGGTGACTGGTTCTCCGCGTTGGCGCTGTTCGTCTACGCGGCGGGATTTTCCTGGGCCTACACCGGGCTGTCGGCCGGCACGGGCGCGCTGCTGCTGTTCGGCGCGGTGCAGGCAACGATGCTGCTGCTGGGCCTGCGCGCCGGCGCGCGCTGGTCGACCTGGCAGTGGCTGGGGCTGGGGCTGGCGATGTCCGGCCTGGTCGGCGTGCTGATGCCCGGCCTGAGCGCGCCCGCACCGCTGCCCGCCGGCCTGATGCTGGTGGCCGGTGTCGCCTGGGGCGTCTACAGCCTGCGCGGGCGCGGCGTCGCCGATGCCACGGACACCACGGCCGGCAATTTCCTGCGGGCGGTGCCGATCACCCTGTGCGCCAGCGCGCTGGCCTGGCCGTGGCTGCAGATCGATGCCGCGGGCGCGCTGTGCGCGGTGATTTCCGGCGCAGTCACCTCGGGCCTGGGTTACGCGGTCTGGTACACCGCGCTGCGCGGGCTGTCGCCGCAGGCGGCCGGCAGCTGCCAGCTCAGCGTGCCGGTAATCACGGCGGTCGCCGGGGTGCTGTGGCTGGGCGAAAGCGTGGACCTGCGGTTGGCGCTGGGTTCGGCCGCGGTGCTGCTGGGCATCGCGCTCACCCTGCCCCGGCGCCCGCGGCAAGTCGCCTGACGGACCGGCGGCGGGCGCGCCGCCCTAGCCGTCGGCAAGCCGTCGGCCGAGATCGGGTTGATCGATGAAGAACGCGCCGACGCCCAGTGCGAGCAGGCGCCGGCCATAGGCCTCGCCGCCGAGTTCGGCGCGCAGCGTGTAGGGATGCAGGGCCAGGTCCGCCGCGCGCGCGTCCTCGACCAGCGCGGTGACCGGCCCGTCCGGGCCGTCGGGCAGCAGCGCCTCGAAGGACGGCCCCAGCACCGCGATGCCCTGCGTGCGCAGCCAGCGCAGCGCCGCCGGCTGCAGCAGGTGGCCGTAGCGCGTGTGTTCGCCCAGCCCGTCGTCCCAGCACTCGCCGAGGTCGGTGTAGACGGACGCCAGCGCGCCGCCCCGCGCGAGATGCCATGCCAGGTCGCGCGGGCGGCCGCGGCGCGGATTGCCGATCAGCTGCACCAGCGGAAACTCGACCCCGCCAGCCGGCATCCAGGTGCGGCGCAGCTCGAGCAGGCTCTCGATCTCGAAGGACTGCAGGAACACGCGGGCCGGATCGGTGAACCCCGCCGCCACCAGGTCCGCGACCACCTTTTGCGGCAGCGACTGCGCGATCGGTCGGCCATCCAGGTGCCTGCCCTCGTGCGCGAAATAGGTCGGATGTTTGGTTTCCGGATACACGCCGACGCGGCGTCCCTCGGTTTCCGCGGCCTTCAGCAGTGCCAGGATCTCGGCGAAGGTCGGCACTTCGAACCGGCCGTCGTAAGCGGTGTTGTCCGGCCGCAGCGCCGGCAGCCGCTCGCGCGCCCGCAGCGTCTTGATCTCGTCGAGGCTGAAGTCTTCGCTGAACCAGCCCGCGTGTTCGACCCCGTCGATCACCTTCACGCAGTGGCGGTCGGCGAACACCGGCCGGTCGGCGACATCGGTGCTGTCGGACAGGTCGTTTTCGTGCCGCGCGACCAGCACGCCGTCGCGCGTGGGCACCAGGTCGGGCTCGATGAAATCGGCGCCCTGCGCGATCGCCAGCGCATACGCGGCCAGGGTGTGTTCGGGCCGGTAGCCGCAGGCGCCGCGGTGGGCGATGACCAGGGGTTTCATCGGTGCTGGATCAGGTCCCAGCGGTTGCCGTACAAGTCTTCGAACACGGCGACGCTGCCGTAGTCCTCGTGCCGCGGCGCTTCGGCGAACCGCACGCCGGCGGCGCTCATGCGCGCGTAGTCGCGGGCGAAATCGTCGGTGTGAAGGAACAGCCAGACGCGGCCTCCGCCCTGTTTCCCGACCAGGGCCCGCTGCTCGTCGCTGGCGGCCTGGGCCAGCAGCAGGCAGGTTTCGCTGGCGCCCGGCGGCGCCACCCGCACCCAGCGCTTGCCGGGGCCGCGCGGCGTGTCTTCGAGCAGGCGGAAGCCGAGTGCGCCCACGAACCAGGCGACCGCCTCGTCGTAGTCGCGCACCAGCAGGGACAGGGCACCGAGGGTCTGGGTCATGCCGGCATTGTGGACCGCTTCTTCCCGTGGCAAAACCGCCGCGCTCGCGGCATCATCGCCCCGGACCCGGCGTTCGAACCCGGGCCGCCACCGACGAGGAGTCCGCCATGGCCAAGGGCCTGAACCAGAAGAAGACCGAAAAGAAGAAGCCGGAGAAGTCGCTGAAAGAGAAGCGCGAAGCCAAGCAGCAGAAGAAGGCTTCGAAGGGCTGATCCGCCGCGCCCCTGCGTCCTGCGCCGGCACGACCCGGCGCAGGCGCCTACAATGGCGCATGTCCGACGCCATTCCCGGTTCCACCCCGCGCGCCACCGACGAAACGATCCGGCTGGCCAAGCGCGTCGTCGAGATCACCGGCTGCTCGCGCAGCGAGGCCGAGCACTACATCCAGGGCGGCTGGGTGCGCGTGGACGGCGAAGTGGTGGAAGAACCGCAGTTCAAGGTCGGCCGCCAGCGTGTCGAACTCGACGCCGACGCCCGGCTCGCCGCGCCCGAACCCGCGACCCTCCTGCTCAACCTGCCCGCCGGCGCGAACGGCGCCGAATACCTGCGCCCCGAGAACCACTGGCCCGAGGATCCCTCCGGCTGGCGCCTGCTCAAGCGCCACTTCCCGCGCCTGGCCGAAGCCATGCCGATGGAGCCCGGCGCCGCCGGCCTGGCCATCTTCAGCCAGGACGGCCGCGTGCTGCGCCGCCTGCAGGAAGACGGGCCCAAGCTCGAACAGGAAATCGTCGTGGACGTGGACGGAGAGCTCGCGCCCTACGGCTGGAGCCGGCTCACCGGCGGCACCAGCTTCCAGGGCTGGCCGGTACCGGCCTTCAAGGTGAGCTGGCAGAGCGAGGCGCGGCTGCGCTTCGCGATCAAGGCGGTGCGCCCGGGCCTGATCGCGCACCTGTGCGAACAGGTCGGCCTGCGCGCCCTCGCCATCCGCCGCCTGCGCGTCGGCCGCGTCGGCCTGGCGAAGGTGCCCGTGGGGCTGTGGCGCTACCTGCCGGTCAACGACCGCTTCTGAACTAGACCTCTTCTTCCGGCCCGGCCGCCTGCCGGCGCAGGAAGTCGGCCAGGCCGCCCAGCTGCTGCGCCTGCACCCGGTCCACGACCGGCGCGAACTTCGACAGGTCGTCGGGCGTGTAGCCGCCGGCGCGATACCAGAGCGTGATCTTCGTGCCGCCGCCCTCGGCCGGCGTGAGCCGGAACTCGAGCGCGCCGTGCAGGCCCATGCCCTGCAGGGGGCCGAGGCCGCCGGTCAAACGCAGGGTCTTGCCCGGGTCCACGAAGGTCACGGCCATGTGCCAGGCCTGCTGGTCGCCGTTGAACTCGCAGAAGCAGCCGCCCACGCGCGGCGAGATCGACAGCTTCGAGGCGTCGCCCCACCAGGTGTGGTCGGCCGGCCACCAGCGGCCGACCTCCTCCACAAGTCCCCTCCAGGCGGTGCGGGCATCCACCGGCACCACCTCGCTGTTTTCGAGGGTGAAGCCGGAGGGGCTGCTGTCCTTCACCGCGGCCTGCGCCGGCAGAACGGTGGACAGGGCCAGTACGACGGCAACAAGTGCACTGCGCATGATCGGATACTCCCCAGGGTCTGGCGCCGATTTAGCGGCCCGACGGGCCCGGCTGGCAAGCGCGGCGGCTCATGCCTGCGGCGAACCGGGGTATTCCCGCGACAAGCTTGATCTTCCGTTCCGCTTCGGGTGTCGTGTGCGGGTCCCCCCGCTGCCGCCGCCATGTCCCGCCTGCTGGTCTTCCAACACGTCGCCGCCGAACCCCTGGGCACCCTGGACCCGCTGATCCGCCGGCGCGGCCACCGCATCCGCTTCGTCAACTTCGAACGCGACCCGGACGCCCAGCCCGTGGTCGACCGCTACCGCGGGCTGGTGGTGCTGGGCGGCCCGATGAACGTCGAGGACCAACCCCACCGCCCGCACCTGCGCACGGAACTGCGCGCGATCGAACAGGCCCTGCGCCAGGGCAAGCCGGTGCTGGGCATCTGCCTGGGCGCGCAGCTGCTGGCGCACGTGCTGGGCGCCCCCGTGCGCCGGCACGAGCGGCCCGAGATCGGCTGGTACGACCTGCAGCTCACCGGCGCCGGACAGGCCGACACGATGCTCGGCAAGCTGGCGCCGCGCACGCCGGTGTTCCAGTGGCATGGCTACACCTTCGACCTGCCGGACGGGGCGGTGCAGCTGGCGCGCACCGACACCTGCGAGCAGCAGGCCTTCCGCTGGGGCGACAGCGCCTACGGCCTGCAGTTCCATCCCGAAGTGGACGCGCCGCTGATCGAACGCTGGCTGGAAAAACCCGACCACGCCGACGAACTCTGCCACCCGGCCCTGCCGCACGGCCGCGAGGCGATCCGCGAACACACCCGCGAACGCGCTGCGCCGCTGCAGCAGCAGGCCGAACCGGCCTTCGAAGCCTTCCTCGACCTGGTCGGCCGCCCCGCCAGGCGCGTAGTGCTGCCCTCGCGCGAGTGGGCCTGAGCCGCCGGCTCAGCGCGCCGCGTTCAGGCGGACCAGTTCCACGGCGTCCTGCGGGGTGAATGCACCGGGGCCGAGGTAGGTCTCGCCTTCCGGCGTCCGCACCGACATCACGTCCACGCGCATGCGCGCGTCGGTCGGGGCCTGCAGCAGACCCCACTCCGAATCGGGGCTGGGCGTGAGCGTGGTTTCGTGGCGCTGGCCCGGCGCGAGCGTGTTCTTCATGTTCACCAGGAACTCCTGGCGCAGCCAAGGCTCCTTGCGTCCCGGCGAGCTCAGCGTGAGCAGCACAGTGAACCGGGCGACGGACAGCCGGGTGCCGTTCTCGAGCACCAGGTCGAGCATGGGCCGCTGCCAGCCGCTTTCCTGCGCCTGGTGGCGGTAGCGCGAGCTGATCAGGCGAAAGGGACCGATCGTGGCGCGGTCGGCCTCGACCTGGTCGCGGCGCTTCTCCAGCTCGATGCGCCTGTCTTCGTCGGCGCCGAGCACCGTGTCCACCGCTGCCTCCGGGGCCGGCGGCGAACAGGCGGCCAAGGCCAGGAAAAGCAGCGCCAGCGGCAGGCAGGAGGGAGTCTTGAGGGTCATCACGCATGTTCCCGGCGGCAGGTGATCGAAGTCTAACGGCACGCCCCGCGACCGATCCGCCGTCCGGCGGCGATCCGCGCCCCTTCGGCGGCGATGCCCGCCGCCGGGGCCGATCGCATCGCGCCCCTCCCGCGGGCGGCGATGCGATGCGAGAATCCCCTCCCGCTCCCCATTTGGCACCCCACCATGGCCTCCAGCCTGCTCGCCCTGATCGACGACATCGCCACGATCCTCGACGACGTCTCCGTCATGACCAAGGTGGCGACCAAGAAGACCGCCGGCGTGCTCGGCGACGACCTGGCGCTCAACGCCCAGCAGGTTTCGGGCGTGAGGCCCGAACGCGAGCTGCCGGTGGTCTGGGCAGTGGCCAAGGGTTCGATGTGGAACAAGGCGATCCTGGTGCCCGGCGCGCTGGCGATCAGCGCCTTCGAGGCCTGGCTGCGCTCGCGCGGCTACGACCTGCCGATCATCACGGTGCTGATGATGGTCGGCGGCGCCTTCCTGTGCTTCGAAGGCGTCGAGAAGCTGGCGCACAAGTTCCTGCACAGCAAGAAGGAAGACGTGCAGCACCACGTCGAGCTGGTGAAGGCCGTAGCCGACGAGAAGGTCGACCTGGTCGCGCACGAAAAGGACAAGATCAAGGGCGCGATCCGCACCGACTTCATCCTTTCGGCCGAGATCATCGTGATCAGCCTGGGCACCGTGGCCAGCAAGGACTTCTCCACCCAGGTGGGCGTGCTGGTGGCGATCGCGGCGATCATGACGGTCGGCGTGTACGGCCTGGTCGCCGGCATCGTCAAGCTCGACGACAGCGGCCTGTACCTGAGCCGGCTGCCGGGTGACGGCGGTCCGCGCCGGTTCAAGCGCGCCTTCGGCCGCGGCATCCTGCGCGCCGCGCCCTGGTTGATGAAGTTCCTTTCGGTCGCCGGCACCGCGGCGATGTTCCTGGTCGGCGGCGGCATCCTCGTGCACGCGATTCCCGCCATCCACCATGTCATCCAGGGCGTCACGCCGGCCGGCGGCCTGGGCACCCTGGTCTCGATGCTCGGCGACGCACTGGTCGGCATCCTGACCGGCATCGTCGTGGTGCTGGCAGTGACGGCGTGGCAGAAGCTGCGCGGCCCCGCCAAGGCCCGGACCGCTTAAACTGCCCGACTTTCCCCCAAGACCCACGCCATGACCACCGCCCAGCGCCCCACTCCGCTCGTCATCGACTTCCTGGCCGAGATCGCCCACCCCTGGTGCGTCATCAACCTGATCACGCTCGAGCGCGCGCTGATGTCGCTGCGCAACGAGGTGCGCGCGGAGATCCAGTTCCAGCCCTTCGAACTCTCGCCCAAGCTCGGCCCCGAAGGCGAAACCGTCGCCGAGGGCCTGGCCCGCCGGCTTCAGTGGACCGCTTCGCAGGCGCTCGACAACCAGATGGCGGCGCAGGCCCGGGCCCGCGCGATCGGCATCGAGTACACCGCCAATCCCGAGCGCCGGCTCTGGAACACCTTCGACGCCCATCGCCTGATGCGCTGGGCCGGCCGCCAGAACGCCGCGCGCGCCCTGTACCTGGCCCTGGCCGAAGCCGGCGCCAACCGCGGCGAAAACCTGTCCTCGCGCGAGGTGCTCGCCCGCATCGCCGGGGAAGCCGGGCTCGATGCCGCCGGCGCCTACGCCGTGCTGGCCAGCGACCAGTTCGCGGACGAAGTGCGCACCATCGAAGTGCACTATCGGAAGTTGCTGGTGTTCGAGGTGCCGACCCTGGTGGTGAACGGCAAGCACCGCATCAATGGCGCGGTGAACTACGACGCCATGGTCTCGGGCCTGCGCCAGATCGCCGCCCTTCCCGCCTGAACCCCGCCGCACCGCCCTCGGCCCATCCGGCCGGCCGAGGGCGTAAGATGGGCCCGCGCCATCGTTCTTCGAGCGCGTCACGCCCGGGCCCCTCGGCCCCCTCGTTTCGCTCCCTTCCGCGTTCACGTCCCGGTCCCGGGACGACGCCCCCACGGGAGCGCCCATGCCGGGCTACACCACCCGCCTGCTCACGCTCCGCTTCGGCGGCCACGACTACCGCATCCGCGCGCTGAGCGACCTTCAGCAGTTCGCCGACCCCCAGGGCCGGGCCGAACGCGCCGGCATCTCGTCGGCGCAGTGGAGCCTGTTCGGCCAGGTCTGGCCGGCGGGCCGGGTGCTGGCCCAGGCGATGAGCGATTTCGACATCGGCGGCAAGCGCATCCTCGAACTCGGCTGCGGCCTGGGCCTGTCGAGCCTGGTGCTGCAGCGCCGCCAGGCCGACATCACCGCCAGCGACCACCATCCACTGGCAGAGGAGTTCCTCACCTACAACGCCGCGCTCAACGGCCTGGGTTCGCCGGCCTACCTGGACCTGGCCTGGACGCTGCCGCAGCCGACGCTGGGCCGCTTCGACCTGATCATCGGCAGCGACCTGCTGTACGAACGCGGCCACGCCGAGCAGCTGTCGATGCTGATCGCCAACCATGCCCAGCCGGGTGCGGAAGTGCTGATCACCGACCCGGGCCGCGGCAACAGCGGCGCCTTCACCACGGCGCTCAAACTCCAGGGCTTCGAAGTGGACGAAGTGCGCAGCGCCTTCGACGACGGTGACGTCGCGCCGTTCCGCGGCCGCCTGCTGAGCTACCGGCGATGAGGCCGTTGCCCGGTCCCGCCGCACGCCTGCTCGACACCCGGCCGCCGCCGGAGCCGCCCGTGCACTGCGACACCTGCACCGGCCTGTGCTGCCGGCTGACTGTCGTGCTCACGCCCGGCGACGAAGCCGTGCCGGCGGCGCTGGTGGATACCGCCGCCGGCGGCCTGCGCACGATGGCGCACCGCCCGGACGGCTTCTGCGTGGCCCTGGGCGACGACGGTCGCTGCGGCATCTACACGCTGCGCCCGCAGGCCTGCCGCCGATTCCTGATGGCGGGCCCGTACTGCCGCGCGATCCGCGAGGACGCCGAGCGCGCGCGTTGAATCAGGGCAAGGCGACGCGCCTTCGCTCCCGGACCAGGCGGCCGTCCCAGCGCGACTCTTTGAGCAGGTTGGCACTGAGTGCGAACAGGCGGTCCCCGACGACAAAGGCGCGGGCATTGCCGTACCAGTCGTCACAGTCTTCGCAGGGCACGGCGCCGGGATCCTGCATGTCCAACACACCGCCATCCCTCAGACGGTCGGAGGCCAATTCGACATATTGGATATCCGAAGCACGCTCGAAGTAGTCGTAGTCGTCATGGTCCGGCTGCCGCGCCATCACCGGCAGCGAGAACAGCCGCGTTCCGCCCCGAAGTTGTCCGAAGTTCAGCGAATGGCTGCGCCTTTCCGCCATCAGCCGGCCCTCGAAGGCCACCGTGGAGTGCACGGCCAGCTGCGGCGCATCGCCGATCCACGACATCGCCAGCGTTTCATCCTCCCTTGCACCCACCACCAGCATCCGGCCGAACGCCGGCTGCAGCTGGTCGGCCGAATGCGGGAGCACGATCTGGCGGGCAGCGCTGCCGTCCAGGGGCTGGACGTGGATTTCCGCGGATTGCTGTTCTTCCCCAACATACCAATGGGTTCTCCCCACCCAGACTGCACGAGGCGAGAAGCGCACGCTCGGCCAATCGGAAATCGGAACCAGCGCCCGGGGCATGGGCATGGGTCCAGGCGTAGACGAAAAGTCTCCCGGCTCCAGCCGGAAAAGTCCGGACTGGCCCTCCTCGCCGTCTGTCAGCGAACTCAGCAGGTACAGACCACCGTCCGGTGTGCCCGAGAACTCGACGGGCTTGCGGACCCATCCGGGCACGATAGCGACACCCGGCAGCGCGCCCGCATCGAACGGGATACGCATCAGCGCGGTCCGTCGCCAGGCCTCCTGTTGGGACTCCGGCAAATTGCTGCGCCACGCGTCAGGGTGGAACCGGCGCTGCGCGAATGCCGCGGCGTCCCAGGCACCCAAGGCCAGGAAGACATGCGCCGGTGTCGCATAGAGCACCGATTCCGAATTGGCGACCACGCCGGTTGCCCGGCAATCGAGCTCTCCGCCCAGGCCCGAAAGTGGACACTGCAGCACCACGTGAACATGGGGGTCGCGGCTCGGCAGCACCGGGAAATACAGGTCCTCCGCCTCGACCAGAGCCTGCCAGGCTGGCCGGGGGACGTCCCGACGCGACCACTCGGGCCAGCGCATTTCGCCCTGGAGTTTCAGAGGCATGGACAGACTGATCAGCAGCTTGTCGCCCTGCAGCCGCGCGCCATAGTTCTCGTCGCTGAAATAGTCGTCGGTCTTGAGCCAGAATCGACCGTCGCGCTGCAACCGGCCGTCGGCATCGAGCCGGAACAGGTGCACTTCCGCAACCGGGTCCTCCTGACCGTAGTTGAAGCCCAACAGGATCACGCGGTCGCCGAAAGCCAGGATCTCGTCGTACCAAACCTCTTCGCCGCTCTTGTCCACGGCGAGCTTCAGCTGGTCGGCAAGTTCGAGCACGTCCTGCCCGTCGCGGCGGATGAGTACCGAATACAGCACGTCACCGCGCAGCACCAGCAACCGATCGCCCGTCTTCTTGACGATGTCGCCTTCGTCGACGCCGGCTTCCTGGTTGTTGGTGATGAGGTCTGCGGCCTCGATGCGCGAACCGGTGACCTCGATCGTATCCAGCGTAGCGGCATCCTCTTCGCCCTCGCGCCGCGGGCGGTCGCGCGGACATTTCACCCACCAGCGTCGTTCCGACCGGGGCTTGCTGCAGTGCCAGCGCAGGCTGCGGCGGTCAAGCTGCGTATTGAGGTCCTGGCCCCGGACGATCAGATCATCCAGCTCTGCGGCAGACGAAACCGCACGCAGGCGATCGCTGGCAAGACTGTTCGCGGCACGACCGGTTTCCCGCGAATCCAAGCCGGCGCAGCCGCTGATCAGAACCAGTCCCAACAGTACGAACCGGATCGGATAACGGACCAGGGACTTTTGCATGCGTGGGCTCCAATGACATCGTCCGCATCTTCGGCCAGAACCGGGAAACTGCCAAGCGTGGTCCAAGCGCACGGGCTCGCCGCGGAGAACCCACCGCCGTTGCGGCGGGATCGGCCTCGGAGCATCCTGATCCAGGCCCGCGTGCGGCGCATGGCCACACTGTTGCAGCCATCGTGCTGAACCCGGCCGGCATCGGGCCCAGAATGGCCTCCACTCACTGGCCGGATGACCACCCTTGAGCCTGCGCCGCATCGCCGCTTTTTCCGATGGCCCGACTGGCGGGAATCCCGCCGGCGTTTTCGTATCCGGCGAGCTTCCCCGCGCCGCCGACATGCAGCGCATCGCCGCCGAGGTCGGCTTCTCGGAAACCGCCTTCGCGGCGCCGGTCGCCGACGGCTTCCGCGTCCGCTACTTTTCGCCGGAATCGGAAGTGCCCTTCTGCGGCCACGCCACCATCGCGCTGGGCGCGGCGCTGGCAATGGACCACGGCGACGGCGTGTTCGCGCTGTCGCTCAATGAGGCGCGCATCACCGTCGAAGGCCGCCGCGAGCCTGGCGGCCAGTTCGCCGCCGCCCTGCAGTCGCCGCCCACCCGCAGCGAAGCGGCGTCACCGGCGCTGCTGGCCGAGGCGCTCGCCCTGTTCGGCTACGTGCCCGGCGACCTCGACCCGCGCCTGCCGCCCGCGCGCATCCATGGCGGCGCCGATCATATCCTGCTGGCGCTGCGCGACCGCGGCGCGCTGCGCGCCATGCGCTACGGGCTTGAGGCCGGCCGCCGGCTGATGGCCGAACACGGGCTGGTCACCATCGCCCTCGCCCACGCCGAGAACGAGCGCCACTTCCACACCCGCAATGCCTTCGCCTCCGGCGGCGTGTACGAAGATCCCGCCACCGGCGCCTCGACCGCCGCGCTTGCCGGTTACCTGCGCGACCTCGGCTGGCCGCACGGCGGCAGCATCACTCTGGTGCAGGGCGAGGACATGGGCCAGCGTTCGCGCCTGCGCGCCGAGATCGGCCCCGAGCGCGGCGGCTCGATCCGCGTCTCGGGCCTGGCGCGGGTGATGGACCCGGCCTAACCGAGCTTCTGCAGGAACTGGATGAGCTGGGCGCGCTGGTTCGGGCCCAGCAGTCGGAACAGCGGCAGCAGGCGGGTGATCACCTGCGGCAGCTTCTGCAGGATCGGCTGGCTGTCGCCGCGCGCGAGCTGGTCGAACAGCGGATCCAGGCGCAGCGGTTCAGTGGGCGCCGGCGCAGGCACTGCGGCGGCCGCCGGCGGAGCGGCCGCCGTCGCTGCCGCGACCACCGGGGCGGCAGGCGCCGGCACCCCCATGGTGACAGGAGCCGATTCGACCGCTTGCTCCGACGCGACGGGTGCCACGATGGACGTCGCGGCCAGCTCGCCCGCCGCCACGGCGACGGGGGCTGCCGCGCCCTCGGCAACGGCCGGCGCGGGCGGAACCTCTGGCGCAGCACGCGGCAGCGGCAGCGCCACGGCGGTGGCCTCCAGCTGGGCCTGGCACTGGTCGAACACGGCCTGGGCACCGGGCCCGGCGCTCAGGTCGGGCGCCAGCACGGCGGCGCGCAGCGCCACCTCGATAATGTTGCCTTCTTCGTCCCGGGGCGCGTGGGCGCTGATCTCCGCGCGCAGGCGCTCGATCATGCCGGCGATGCCCTCGGCCTGGCCGCCCGGCAGCGACAGCGCGAAGCCGCCCAGGCCGATACGGGCGGCGGTGTCTTCCTTGCGGATGCGGGCGCGCACCAGGCGGGCAACCTGCAGCACCAGCGCATCGGCCAACTCGCGGCCGTAGTAGAGGAAGAAGCGCCGGAAATCCTCGAGCTCCAGCCGCACCAGGCTCAGCGGCTGGTTGTGCCGGCGCGCGTAGGCGATGTCCTGCTGCAGGCGGTCGAGCAGGCCGGCCTTGTTGGCCAGTCCGGTCAGGCTGTCGAGCATGGACTGCGCCTGCAGCGCGCGGGTCACGCGCTGGTGGGTGGCGTGGGCGCGGGCGCGCGCCACCAGGTCGCTGGTGGTGAAGGGTTTGGTGATGAAGTCGGTGGCGCCGGTGTCCAGCGCCTGCATGCGCGCCGCCTCGTCGTTCTCCGCGCCGGTGACGACGATCACGGGCAGGCCCTGCACGCCCGGGTCCTCGGCGCCGCGCACGCGCTTGAGCAGCTCGTAGCCGTCCAGGCGCGGCATGTTGAGGTCGGTGAAGACGACCCGGATCGAGGCGTCCTGTTCCAGCAGCGCCCAGGCGTCGACGCCGTCGTCGGCCGTGATCACGTCGAACTCGTCGCCCAGCATCTTCAGCGCCGCCTTGCGCATCAGCTTGGAGTCGTCCACGACCAGGATGCGCGCTCTCGCGCCGGACTCGCCGCCCATCGAAGCCCCCTTCCGGGCTGGTTGACCCCCGCAATCTAGCCCAAGCCGCCCCGGCCCGCCCACCAAGGCGGTCACAGAACGGGCGGCCGGACCCGCCCCCGCCCGGCTACTGCTTGTGAGTGACGGCCCGCCGCAGTTTGGCGCGGGCCGCCGCGTCCAGGCGCGCGTGGACGTGGTCGCTCAGGAAGATGCGCTCGCCCACTAGCAGCGACTTCAGGAAACGGCGGCGATTGAGCTTGAACAGCCAGCCGGGTACCCGGCCGCGGTACTCAGCGGCGATACCGCGGTCGTAGGCGTCGAAGCGCGCCGGCTCCGCGCCCAGGATGGCCATGTCGCAGTCCAGGAAACGCGCCGCTTCCTCGTCCACGTCGCCGGGCCGCAGCCGACCGTGGCGGGCGGTGAGTTCGATCAAGTCGGCGACGCGCCCGGCGTCCAGGCCTTCGTCCGGAAGCCAGCGGGCGATGTGTTCGCGGGCCAGTGCGGCCGATCGCACTTCGTTGTCGCGCCGCCCGGGCTCGTAGACGGCATCGTGGTAGAGCGCGGCCAGCTGCACTTCGCGCGGCTGGCGCCAGCCGGGCGTTCCGGCCAGTGCGTCCACTTCGGCCAGCACGTCCAGCGCATGGCCAAAATGGTGGTAGGCGCGG
The DNA here is from genome assembly GCF_006265115.1 of Arenimonas terrae. Classification (GTDB taxonomy): domain Bacteria; phylum Pseudomonadota; class Gammaproteobacteria; order Xanthomonadales; family Xanthomonadaceae; genus Arenimonas; species Arenimonas terrae. The sequence continues at coordinate 657,010 of NZ_SMDR01000001.1, forward strand.
ACCGGGACGGCGTAGGCCGACTCCAGCGCCGTCCGCATCGGCGGCGGCAGCCGGTCGATCATGTGCCGGTCAGGGCCGAGATGCTGCGGCCCTGCCAGGCGAAATAGGCCAGCCAGGCCAGCACGATCAATACCGCGAGGATCAGTCTTCGTTTCATCCCGATCACTCCTGCGCGGCCGCCTCGCGGCCCTGCTGGCGGATGATCGCCTCCTGGCGGGCATCCTCGATCGAATGCAGGACGGCGCCGACGTCGGCCGCACGTTCGTCGAAGGCGAAGGCGCCGGTGAGCGCGCTGTCCGGGCGCAGCTCGCCCTTTTCGTACAGCGCCCACATCTCCTCGCCGAAGTGCGTGCCGGCCAGCTCGGGCGCGAACCGGCCGAGGCTGTCGCGCAGGTTGTGCACGTCGCGCAGCAGCAGGGCCCGGGCGGCATTGTTGCCGGCGGCGCTGAGCACCTGCGGGAAGTCGATCAGCACCGGGCCGTCGGCCGCCACCAGCACGTTGTATTCGGACAGGTCGCCGTGGATCAGGCCCAGACAGAGCATGCGCACCATGTCACGCACCAGGGCCGCGTGGAAGTCGCGCGCCTGTTCGGGCTCGAGCGCGACTTCGCCCAGCCGCGGCGCACTGTGACCTTCAGCGTCGGTCACCAGCGCCATCAGCAGCACGCCGTGGAAATAACCCCGCGGCGCCGGTACCCGCACGCCGGCATCGGCCAGGCGGTAGAGCGCGTCCACTTCGGTGTTCTTCCAGGCCGTTTCGGCCTCGCGCTTGCCGAATTTCGTCGCCTTGCCCATGGCCCGCTGCTGGCGGCTGCCGCGCACCTTGCGGCCTTCCTGGTAGATGACGCGGGCCTGGAAGCTGCGCTGGGCCATGTCCTTGTAGACCTTGGCGCACAGCACCTGGTCGCCGGAGCGAACCACGTAGACGGAGGCTTCCTTGCCGCTCTTGAGCGGGCGCAGCACCTCGTCGATCACGCCGTCGTCGATCAGGGGCTGGAGGCCCTTGGGGGTTTTCATGGCGGAAAGGTCGGCGACGGCAAAGTGCCGATCTTACGCGTCCGGCGCCTCATGCCGCCGGTTCCGCGGTTTGGACCAGCCGCGCCTTGAGCGCGGCGGCCGGCTCGGCGCGGGCGTACAGCCAGCCCTGGTGCAGCACCACGCCCAGGGCATTGAGCCGCTCGCGCTGGGCCTCGGTCTCCACGCCTTCGGCCACCAGGCCCAGGTTGAGCGAGCGCGCCAGCACCACGATGCTCTCCACCAGGCTGGCCGTGACCGCCTCGGTGTCCAGCGCCCAGACGAAGCTGCGGTCGATCTTGATCGAATGCAGCGGCAGGTGGCGCAGGTGGCTGAGTCCCGAATAACCGGTGCCAAAATCGTCCAGCGACACCTCGGCGCCGCGCCGCGTCAGCTCCTCGACCACGGTGCGGGCCTGCACGGCGACGTTCGACAGCAGCTCGCGCTCGGTGATCTCGAAGCCCAGGTGACCCAGGGTCGGCCCGGGCCCGAACACCCGGTCCAGGCAGCCCAGCAGCCGGTCGTCAGCGAAATGCGCCTGGGCAAGATTGACGCTGATGCGGAATCCCGGCGGCAGCGGCTCGAGCATCGCCAGGTCGTCGCGCACCTGCCTTAGCAGCCCCTCGGTCATCGGCACGATCAGCCCCGAGGTCTCGGCCAGCGGGATGAACTGGTCGGGCATCACCGGGCCGCGCCGAGGATGCTGCCAGCGCGCCAGCGCCTCGGCGCCGACGATGCGGCCATCGCGGCCGTCCAGGATAGGCTGGTAGACCACGTACAGTTCGCCGGCGGCGATGCCCTCGCGCAGCTCGTCGATCGCGTCCGCGCGCGGCAGGTAGCGGCGCAGCAACCAGAACGCCAGCGCCGAGAACAGGAAGCCCACCGCCGCCGCCGGCTGCACCTGGGTGCGCCAATGGCGGCCAATGCTGGCGTCGCTGACGGCGCGCACGCTGTAGATCGGGAACGGCCCGGCCCGCGCGACCGCGACGAGGCCCTGGCCAGTGCGGTGAAGGCCAGGCCGGCGGGCCTCCGGGCCGGGTATGGAGGCATCGCCGCCCAGTCGCACCAGGGTTCCGCTTTCCGCGTCGTCCAGGAAGGTGCCCGACTGCACGCCCTCGCGCGGGTCGAGCACTTCGGACAGCACCTGCGGGTCGAGCAGCAGGTTGATGAAATGGCGACGATCCTCGCGCAGCGGCCGGTTGAGGATCAGGGACCGGCCGCCGCGGATGGTCTTGGTCGGCGCCAGCATCTCCATGGCGCCGACGCGGCCCGCCGGGGTGCGCCCGGCGTTGGGGATGTCGAACAGCGGCGGCAGCATGCCTTCGCTGGTGCAGACCAGGTTGCCGTCCTGCTCGATGCCCGCCTCGCGGAAGTAGCGGCTGTGGAATACCGCCTCGCGCATGGCCAGGATGGTGCCGGCATCGCAGCGGCCGGCGGTTTCCGCCTCCAGCTGGGCCAGCAGCGCATCGCCGCTGCGCAGGATCTCGGTGATGCGGCGCGCATGCGCGTCCGCGAGCTCGAGCGCACTGCCGCGGAAGTGCTGCAGGCTCAGCAGGTAGGACAGCGACAGGCAGAGCGCCAGCGGCAGCGCCATCAGCGCGAGCCAGACGAGGGCGCGGCGCGCCCGGGGCAGGCGACGCCTCATGGAATGACATACCGGGGGGGCATGGCGCCAGATTAACCGAAGGCCCCGACGCCGTAACCTGCCGAAGGGCGTTCGGGCCGGCGCCCGGACCGTGAGGAGGTCGCCACCCTGTCCGCGCACCCCGCACGCCGTAGCGCCCGGCTTGTCCTCGCCACGCCGCGCGGGGCCGACGCCCGCGGCCCTGCGCTCGGCGGCTGCCGAGCTGCGCCGTGGAGCCGGCCTGGCCACCGGGCTCGGTGCGCCAACGCACCGACGGAACGCGGCCGGAGGACCATCGTGAGGGCCTGCCGCGCATGCGCGGCACCGCCGCATCGGCGCGCTCTCGCGCCAGGAGTACCGCACCATGAAACGCCTCAGCCTCAGCCTGCTCACGCTCGCCATCGCCACGGCCGCCACCCTGCCTGCCGCGGCCCAGCAGTATGGCCAACCACGCTACGACGATCCGCGCGACGACAACCGCTACGACGATCGCCACAACGGTCGTTACGACGACCGCAACCGCGACGGCAACCGGTACGCCGACTACGCCCCTCGCAGCGACATGGCCCAGGTAATGCGCGTGGAATCGCTGCAGGGCCGCGGCAGCAGCTACCAGCGCCAGGAGTGCTGGAACGAACAGTCCAACCGCTACGACGACCAGTATTTCCGCGACGACAGCGGCCGCCTTTACGAGGACAACAGCCGCCGCAACGTCGGCGGTGCGGTGGTCGGGGCGGTCGTGGGCGGTGCGCTCGGCAACCAGGTCGGCGACGGCAACGGCCGAACCGCCGCGACGGTCGCCGGTGCCGTCATCGGCGGCATGCTCGGCAGCAAGGTCGGGACCGCGGACGGCCACGACCGCTATCGCGACGATGCCGGCACCGTCCGCCGTTGTCGCACCACCCAGGACCGCAACCGCTACTCCGGCCAGGGCGGCTACAACGTTACCTACCGCTACGCCGGCCAGACCTACCACGCGGTGACGCAGACGCGTCCGGGCCGGAATGTCCGCGTGCTGGTGGACGTGCGCCTGCAGGACAACACGGTCGCCTGGCAGCGCTGAGCCCCGCGGCAGCGAAGGCCGCTCCGGAAGGGGCGGCCTTCCTGTTTTCAGCCGGCGGCCGCCATGGCCAGTTCGAACGATCGCAGGCGCGCCGCGTGGTCGAAGATGTTCGCGGTCAGCATCAGCTCGTCGGGCCGGTGGCGCTGGATGAAGTCGCGCAGTCCGGCGCGCGCGGTCTGCAGCCCGCCAACAACGGCACAGGCGAGCGCGGCGTCGATGCCCTGCTTCTCGTGTGCCGAACAGTAGTCGTCGATCGCTGCGGCGCTGGCCAGCGGCGGCGGCACCAGCCCCGGCGCGCCGCGGCGCAGGTTGACGAAAGCCTGCTGCTGGGTCGTGAACAGGCGGCCCGCCTCGGCGTCGTCGGCAGCGGCGACCACGTTCAGCGCCAGCATCACGTGCGGCGCAGCCAGGCGTGCCGAGGGCCGGAACTCGCGGCGGTAGATCGCGACCGCCGTGTCGAGCGCATCCGGCGCGAAGTGCGAGGCGAACGCATAGGGCAGGCCCATCGCCGCCGCCAGCCGCGCACCGAACAGGCTCGACCCCAGGATCCAGGCCTGCACCTCTACCCCCTCGCCCGGCACCGCGCGCACGGCCTGCCCGGGTCGCGCGGGTTCGAAGTAGGCCAGCAGCTCGGCGACGTCGGACGGGAACTCGTCGGCGTTCTGGTAGTAGCGGCGCAGCGCTTTCGCGGCGGCCTGGTCGGTGCCGGGCGCGCGCCCCAGGCCCAGGTCGATGCGGCCCGGGAACAGCGTGCCCAGCGTGCCGAACTGCTCGGCCACCTGCAGCGGCGCGTGGTTGGGCAGCATCACGCCGCCGGAACCGACGCGGATGGATGTGGTGCCCGCCGCGACATGGCCGATCAGCACCGCGGTCGCGGCGCTGGCGATGCCCGGCATGTTGTGGTGTTCGGCCAGCCAGTAGCGGCGGTAGCCCAGGCGTTCGGCATGGCGCGCCAGGTCCAGCGTATTGGCGAAGGTGCGCGCCGGCGTGCTGCCTTCGGTGACGGGCGCGAGGTCGAGGATGGACAGGGGGACCATGCGGGAATCCGTGGGGTGGGCCTCCCGATCTGGGGGCGGCGGCGGCGAACTCCAGCCCGGCGTCGGCACGAACCTTGCATGCTTGATTCCGCTATCCTCGCCCCTGCCCTCGGAGCCCCGAATGTCCGACGAGTCACCGGCCAGCGCCGTCGCCGCCCCGCCCCGGGAAACCCGGGCGGTGCGGCTGCGGTCGCTGCCGCGGCGCACCTACCGGTTCCGCGTGCTCGGCATGGGCCTGGCGGCGCTGCCGCTGATCGCGGTGATGCGCGAGCTGGACTCGCCCTGGCCGGTCTGGGCGTGGATGGGCCTGGGCTGTTTCCTCTGGCCGCACCTGGCCTACCTGCTGGCGCGGCGCAGCGCCGACCCCTTCCGCGCCGAGCTGCGCAACTTCGTGCTCGACTCGTTCTTCGCCGGCAGCTGGGTGCCGCTGATGCACTTCAACCTGATGCCCTCGGTGGTGCTGCTGGCGGTGGTGTCGGCCGACAAGATCAACTCCGGCATCCGCGGCCTGTGGCTGCGCTCGCTGCCGGGCATGCTGCTGGCGATCGTCGCCGGCGGCCTGCTCACCGGCTTCGCGTTCGCGCCGGTGACCAGCCTGACGGTGATGATGGCCAGCCTGCCGATCCTGGTCATCCACACCCTCGCGGTGAGCCTGAGCAGCTACCAGCTGGTGCGCCGCGTGCAGCAGCAGAACCTGCTGCTCGAAGCGCTGAACCAGCGCGACGCCCTCACCGGCCTCGACAGCCGCAGCCACTGGGAAGAGCAGTCGCTGGCCCTGCTGCAGCGCCACCAGGCCAGCGGCGAGCCGGCGACGCTGATGCTGATCGATGCCGACCGCTTCAAGGGCATCAACGACCGCTACGGCCACGGCGCCGGCGACGACGTGCTGCGCGCCATCGCCGACCTGCTGCGGCGCGAACTGCAGGGCGTCGGCCACGCCGGCCGGCTCGGCGGCGACGAGTTCGTGGTCGCGCTGCCCGCCGGCCTGGCGCAGGCGCGGGACGTGGCCGAACGGCTGCGCGGCGCCGTGGCGGCGCTGCAGTTCGCGCGCACGCCGGGGCTGCAGGGCTCGGTCAGCATCGGCCTGGCGCCGGCACCCGCGGCGCCGCTGGGCCTGCGCGAATGGCTGGAGGCCGCGGACCGCGCGCTGTATCGCGCCAAACACGACGGCCGCAACCGCACGGCCGGCAGCGACGCCCTGCCCCCGCTGGACGCCTGAGCCCTGCGCCGGCTCAGCTGCCCGACAGGCGGCGCATCAGCTCGGCCGTTTCGGCATCGGCCGGGTAGAAGGCCTCGATCACCAGCTCCGACAGCAGCACGTCCACCGCCGTACCGAACACCGTGGTGGTGCTGAGGAAACGCAGCGTGCCCAGCGGGGTCAGCAGTTCGAACGGTACCGCCAGCCCCGCCAGCGGATCGCTGCCGCCGCGCAGGTGCGGCCGCGCTTCGGCCGGCACCGGATAGGCGCGGATCTCGTCGACCAGGTCGGCGAGCGCGGCATCCGGCGCCTGCGTGTGCTGGCGCTCGAGCCGCTGCACGACGTGGTCGCGCCACTGCCGGTAGTTGCCGACGCGCGGCCCCAGGCCTTCGGGATGCAGGCTCAGGCGCAGCACGTTCACCGGCGCCGCGACCAGCGCCGGCGCCACGCCGGCCATAAGCAGCGAGGCCGCGCGGTTGCCCGACAGCAGGTTCCAGTGCCGGTCAACGGCCAACGCCGGATGCGGGTCGTGCGCGGCGAGGATGCGCTCCACCGCGACGCGGGCGCTGGCCAGGCCCGGATCGTCGAAGCTGCGTTCGTTCGCGGCCGGCGCGTAGCCGGCGGCGACCAGCAGCGTATTGCGCTCGCGCGGCGGCAGCTCCAGGCCGCGGCACAGCCGCAGCACCAGGTCGCGGCTGGGTGAGGCGCGGCCGGATTCGACGAAGCTCAGGTGGCGCTGCGACACGTCCACCTCCATCGCGAGCTTGAGCTGACTCATGCGCCGACGGCGCCGCCAGACCTGCAGGAGTGGGCCGATGCCCGGGAGATTCTTGTTCATGGGTCCAGCCTAGCCTCCGTCGTATTGCGACAGCCATTACCTGGGACGTAATCGCCGTCGGGCGACACGAAACGCACGATCTGCGCCAACGCCACGCCCCGTGGCCCATTCGAGGAAGCTGCCATGCGCACCGCCCGTTTCCCGCTGATCCTTCGCCGCCTGCTGGTCGTCGACGCCATCACCTGCCTGGCCATGGGTGCGGCGCTGATCTTCGCCACCTCGCCGCTGGCCGAACTGACCCGGCTGCCCCCGGACCTGCTGCTGGCTGCCGGCCTGGTGCTGCTGCCGATCGCCGGTTTCATGCTGGTGCTGGCGCGCCGGCTGTCGCCATCACCGGCCGGCGTGCGCGTGGTGATCGCCGGCAACGTGCTGTGGGTGCTGGCCAGCGTGCTGCTGCCCCTGTCGCCGCAGATCGACCCCAGCGGCATTGGCCTGCTGGGCCTGATGGCGCAGGCAGCCGGGGTGGCCATGCTGGCCGCGCTCGAGCAGTACGCGCTGGGCTGGACGAACACCGCGGCCGCACGCACGGCCTGACCCCGCCGCGCGCTCACGGCGCACCCAGCCGCGAGCGCGCCGTGGGCGCCAGCCGCAGCACCGCCGGCGGACCGGCGAGCATGGCGCGAAGGGCCGCGTCGTCGCGACGCCAGTCGGCCAGCGATTCGCGCCGCTGTTCCCATCCGGCCAGCGCGGCCGCGCTGTCGAAGCGCGCGAACCAGGCGAATACCCGTTCACCCTCGCGCACCGGCAGGCGCGGGAAGGTGTTGGCCGCGGTCTCGGTGGCGAAGGCGCCCAGCACCTCGGCGCCGTTCGCGCGCAGCTGGGGCGCGATCCGGGCTTCGAACCAGCGCCGCACCGGCTCCTCGCTGTGCGCCTCGACCGGACAGACGACCGCTTCCAACCGTGCCGGCGACCGCGGTGCGCTTGCCCGCGCCGCCCGTTCCAGTCCGTCGAGCGCAAAACCGGAACCGACGGGCCGCAGCAGCAGCACGTCGTCCGAATCGATCATCGTGCCGTTGGCGGCGTCGCGGTGCGCCGCCCACACCGGGCCACCGTAGAAGGCCTGCAGCGCCTCGGCCCGGCGCGCCATGTCCGGGAATCCGCGCAGCCAGACGAAACGGTCGGGATCGTCCAGGTCCTGGAACTGCCCGATCACCTGCATGCCGGCCGCTTCCTGCGGTTCGATGAGGAAGTTCTCGAACAGCCACACCAGGGCCTCGCGCTGGCCGCGCTTGAGCGTGTACTGGCGCAGTTCGACCACGGCGCAGCGGGTGGCGGCCGGAGTATCGGCGACGGCGGTGTTCATGGGGTGCTCCTGGGCAGGGACGACGCGGATCCGGGGGAGGCGGTGTCGAGCGCCGGCGCGGGCGCGGCGAAGGCCGGCGACGGCGCGCCGCGCCAGCCGCCGGCAACGGTCAGCACGGCCATCGCCACCAGCATCGCGCCCACCGCCCGGCCGAGCAGGCGCCGGCCTGCCGGTCGCGCCGCCAGCCCGCGCGAGGCGCGCAGCGTCAGCCAGGCCATCGCGCCGTACACGGCGACCTGGGTGGCGGCGATGACCGCGGCCAGCACTGCCGCCTGCAGCGCCACCTGGCCGTCGGCGGGACGCAGGAACTGCGGGAACACCGCCAGCATGAACAGATAGGCCTTGGGATTGAGCAGGTTGGTGGCGGCGCCGCGCAGCAGGATCGCAGCGGGCCGCGCGGGCGCCTGCGCGTCGCCCGTGCCGCCGGCGCCATGGCGCATCAGATCGACGCCGACCCAGGCCAGGTAAAACGCGCCGGCGAACAGCAGCCCGTTGAACGCGGCCGGCACCGTCGCCAGCAGCAGGGCGACGCCAGCCAGGCCGACCAGCACGTGCACGAAGCCGCCCATCACCACACCCGCAACGGCCGCGGCGGCACCGCGCGCGCCGGCCCGCAGTGCACTGGCCAGGATGTAGGCCATGTCCATGCCCGGCAGCAGCACGATGCCCAGCACCAGCACGGCGAACAGCAGCAGGGGATTGCCAGCGTCCATCGGTGTCGCCCCTGCGCAAGGAAGTGAGCAGGATCTTCACATCCATACAGGACAGATTCCGCCCTATTGGGTGCTACCCTGCTCGCCCATGACCGCTGCGCCCGCCACCCGCCTGCTCGCCCTGCTGGAACTGCTGCAGACGCGGCGCCAGTGCAGCGGCGCCGAACTGGCGTCGGCGCTGGAGATCGACCGGCGCACCGTGCGCCGCTACATCGCCCAGCTCGAGGCGCTCGGCGTGCCGCTGATCGCCAGCCGCGGCCGCGACGGCGGCTATGGCCTGGTGCCCGGCTTCAAACTGCCGCCGATGATGTTCAGCAACGACGAGGCGCTGGCGCTGTCCCTGGGCCTGCTGATGGCGCGCGGCCTGGGCCTGGCCGAATCGGCGCCGGCCATCGCCAGCGCCCAGGCCAAGCTCGAGCGGGTGATGCCGGCCGCGCTGCGGGCGCAGGCCCGCGCCATCGACGAAACCGTGAAGGTGGACGCGAACACGCGCACCACCCTGCGCGACAACCGCGCCCTGTCCCTGCTCAGCACCGCCGCCCGCGCCCAGCAGCGCGTGCGCCTGCACTACCGCTCGGCGATCGGCGAGGACAGCACCCGCGACTTCGATCCCTACGGCCTGGCCCTGCGCAGCGGCCGCTGGTACGTGTCCGGCCACTGCCACCTGCGCCAGGGCCTGCGTTCGTTCCGGCTCGACCGCATCACCGGCGTGGACCTGCTGCCCGCCAGCTTCCTGCGCCCGACAGGTTTCGATGCGCTGGCGCACCTGACCGAGTCGCTGGCCAACATGCCGCGCAGCCAGCGCGCCGAAGTGCTGCTGTGCGCTTCCCTCGACGACGCCAAATGCTGCCTGTTCCCCGAACTGGGAACCTTCGAGCCCACACCCGAGGGCACGCGCCTGAGCGTGCAGGTGGACGACCTGGCCTGGCTGGCGCGCGAACTCTCGCGGCTGCCGTTTGCCTTCCGGGTGATCGCGCCCGAGGGGCTGCGCGAGGCGCTGGCCCGGCACGCCCGGCGGCTCGGCGAATTCGCCCGCTGAATCGCCGCGTGCGGCTCAGGGGTTGAAGCTGGGCTGCTGCCGCGCGGAGGCGAAGAACATCAGGTAGACCAGCCGGCCGTTGTGCAGCGAATCGCCGAAGGCCTCGCCGGCGGTATGCCACAGCCACGGCCGCAGCAGCACCAGGCGGTTGAAGCGCATCGGCACGCGCATGGTCAGGTCCCACTTGCTGTCGTCGACGGTGTCGCGCGAGATGATCTCGTTGATCAGCTGCTTGGCCGAAGGATGGCCCATGGCGCGGCTTTCGGCGTCGCTGATCGGCGCACGTTCGGTATTGGTCGGCCGGTGGCGGAAGAACTCGGTGCCGCCGCGGCAGTCTTCCGGCCGACTCAGGTAGAGGATGCCCGACCAGTGCGCCGTGTCCACGTGCACCTTCGCGCGTCCCTGGTCGCCGGCGAGGGCGAGGCGGAACTTGCCGTGGGCCTGGCTGGGCGGCATCGGCACGACCGGCTCCCCGACCAGGCGCGACACCTGCTGGTCCAGGCCCTGCAGTTCGATGCGCTGGGCGGAGTTGCGGCCCGGGAATGCGCCGCGAACATCGGGATAGTCCAGGCGCAGCGCCGCGTCGCGGAGCGCCTGGGCGTTGTCGAGAAAATCGTCGACGATGATTACGGACGTGGGCATGGCCGACGACAGTAAGGGCGCCGACGAGACCCGGCATCCCCCATCAGTCACAGCCACTTACGAGCGAAAGTAAAGCTCACGTTCAGCGAATAAACGATCCCAGAACTTCCGTCCCGACCAGGCCGCAGACGCAACTTCCGGCAGGGATGCCGGAATGTCCTCGCGGGACTAGCATGGGCGCCGGTCCTGTCCCGGAGAGTCATCATGTCCCTGCGTCCCCTCAGCCTCGCCATCGCTCTCACGCTCGGCAGCGGCCTGGTCGCCTGCAAACCCGCCGCGCAGGCGCCGCAGCCGCCGGCGGCGCAGGCCGAAGCCCCCGCCGCGGCGCAGCCCGCGAACGACGTCGCCGCCAAGGTCGCGGCCTATGCCGAGGTGACGCTGACCAGCGACCTCTCCCACCTCGCCGACGGCGACCGCCAGGCGATCGGTCTGCTGCTGCAGGCGGGCGAAATCATGGACGGCCTGTTCTGGAAGCAGGTGTACGGCGACAGGGACGGCCTGCTGGCCTCGATCAGCGACGACGCCACGCGCCGCTTCGTCGAGATCAACTACGGTCCCTGGGACCGCCTGGACAACGACCAGCCCTTCGTCGACGGCGTCGGCCCGCGCCCGCCCGGTGCGCGCTTCTATCCGGCCGACATGAGCAAGGAAGAGTTCGCCGCCGCCGACCTGCCCGGCAAGGACAGCCTGTATACGATCCTGTCGCGCGACGAAGGCGGCAAGCTGGTGGTGGTGCCCTACCACGTCGAATACGCCGCCGAACTCGGGCAGGCCGCCGGCCTGCTGCGCCAGGCCGCCGACGTCGCCAGCGACGAGAGCTTCCGCAATTACCTGAAGCTGCGCGCCGACGCCCTCGAGACCGACGACTACCAGCCCAGCGACATGGCCTGGATGGACATGAAGACCAGCCCGATCGACGTCGTCATCGGCCCGATCGAGAGCTACCAGGACGCGCTGTTCGGCACCAAGGCCGCGTTCGAGGCCTTCGTGCTGGTGAAGGACGTCGAATGGAGCGAGCGCCTGGCGAAGTTCGCCCAGCACCTGCCGGCGCTGCAGCGCGGCCTGCCGGTCGAGGACAGGTACAAGGCCGAAATGCCCGGCACCGACGCCGACCTCAACGCCTACGACGCCATCTACTACGGCGGCGACGCCAACGCCGGCGCCAAGACCATCGCGATCAACCTGCCCAACGACGAGGAAGTGCAGCTGGCCAAGGGCTCGCGACGGCTGCAGCTCAAGAACGCGATGCGCGCCAAGTTCGACACCATCATGCTGCCGATCTCGGCCCAGCTGATCGCCGAGGACCAGCGCGGGCACGTCACGTTCGACGCCTTCTTCGAGAACGTGATGTTCCATGAGGTCGCGCACGGCCTGGGCATCAAGAACACGCTCGACGGCAAGGGCACGGTGCGCGAGGCGCTGACCGACCTGGCCAGCAGCTACGAGGAAGGCAAGGCCGACATCCTGGGCCTGTACATGATCGGCAAGCTCGGCGAGATGGGCGAACTCGACGCGGCCAGGCGCAACGACAACTACGTGACCTTCCTGGCCGGCATCTTCCGCTCGGTGCGCTTCGGGGCGTCCAGCGCGCACGGCCAGGCCAACATGGTCGCCTTCAACTGGCTGCAGCGCGAAGGCGCCTTCAGCCGCGACGAGGCCACCGGCCTGTACCGCGTGGATTTCGCGAAGATGGAAACGGCGGTCAATTCGCTGTCGGCGAAGATCCTCAGCCTGCAGGGCGACGGCGACTACGCCGGCGCCAAGGCCCTGCAGGACGAACTCGGCGACATCGGCCCGGCCCTGCAGTCGGACCTGCAGCGCATCGAGCAGGCCGACATTCCGGTGGACATCGTCTTCCGCCAGGGCCGCGAGGTGCTGGGCCTGTAACCCGGACGCGCGGGACGCTCAGCGCAGCTGGCTGTCCTTGCTGCCGCGGCGGTTGTAGCCGCTGCTCACGCCCTGTTCCTTGTCGTGCTCTTCCTGGCAGGGCACGCACAGGCGCACGCCGGGCAGCGCCTTGCGGCGGGCCTCGGGAATCTTCGCGTCGCATTCCTCGCAGCGCTTGAGGCTGGGGCCCCGGGGCAGCTGGTCGCGCACGCGCTGGATGCCGTCCTTGATGGTGGCATCGATCTGGTCCTGGACGGCGCCGTCGCCGGCCCAACCGGTGGCCATGGCCTTGCTCCGTAAATCAGCGGGGATGTCCGGATGATGTGGCCATTGCCGATGGAAACCAAGGGACCGCCAGGGCGGCCCGCGCCGTCCCGGAGCCTCCGGGTTAGGATGCGGGCATCCCCCGCCGACGCGGTCCCGCCTCGACCGAAGTGGTTCCGCCGCCCATTTCCTGCTCCGGAGCGATCCATGCGCCTGCCCCTGCTGCTTGCTGCTTCCCTCGGTCTTGCCGCCTGCGGCCAGGCCAGCGATGCCGGTCCCGCTCTTTCCGCTTCCGCGCCCGAGCGCGCCGCCGAATCCGCACCGCCGGCCGCCGAAGCCACTGCCGCCGGCGTCAGCGAACTGAGCTACGAAGACGAGGCCCGCGCCCAGGGCGAAACGTCCGCGTCGGAAGGCGGCGCGAACGCGCAAGCGCCGCAGGGCATCGCCGTCGGCGAGCCGAATCCCTCGACCCCGGCCGCAGAGGCCGATTTCGACCCGGCCAGCGTCGCCGAATCCTCCGCCACCCTGCCGCCCTTCCCCTTCTTCAAGGAACCCGAAGGCCTGGTCAGCACGCTCGACGACAAGGACCGCAACAAGAACTTCGACCGCGAGCACATGATCGCCGGCGGAAAGATCGTCGCGGTGGAAGGCAAGGTCTTCCGCGACCGATTCCAGCTGACCAACCCGGACCAGCGCGAATACAGCGACATCGAGTTCCAGCGCAACTACGCCGACGCCATCGCCGCGCTCGGCGGCGCCGAAGTCAGCGCCACCCAGTACACGAACGAAGCGCTGCAGGCCTTCGGCGGCCGCGACAAGGTCGACCGCCACTACCACGGCACCTGCGCCAGCGACGGCTGCGAGAACCACACCTACCTGATACGACAAGGCGGCAAGGAATGGTGGATCCAGGTCAGCACCGGCGCGATCCCGCTGCACGGCGAGGTCGTCGTGCTCGAGCGCCAGGCCATGACCAGCAAGCTCGGCTTCGTGGATGCCGCCGAGATGAAGAAGAAACTCGACGCCGACGGCCGCATCGCGCTCTACATCAACTTCGACCTGGACAAGGCCACGCTGCGCCCGGACGCCGCGCCGGTGATCGACGAGATCGCCAAGCTGCTGGCCGGCGATCCCGCGCTGAAGCTGTCCATTGACGGCCACACCGACAGCACCGGCACCGCCGAGCGCAACCGTGAGCTGTCGCGGCAGCGCGCGGAAGCCGTGCAGGCCGCCCTGGTCGGCAAGGGCATCGCCGCCGACCGCCTGGCCGCGCAGGGCTTCGGCCCCGACCGCCCGCTGGTGCCGGAAACCGACGAGGCCAGCCGCGGCAAGAATCGCCGCGTCGAGCTGGTCAAGCGCGACTGAGCGTGCGCGGGGTGGCGCCGGTCCGGCGCCCCCCGATCAGCCGCCGCAGCCGCCGCAGCAAGTCGAGGGCAGCCGCTGCAGGTCGCTGTCGCGCACCTCCAGCCCGGCGCGGCGCAGGGTGGCGCGCAGGTCCTCGGCCGACAGGACCGTGGCCACACGCAGCTGGCGGCCGCTGAAATCCACGGCCATCAGGGCGGCCGGGTCGATCGCATGAAGGGTCTGCTGGGCGGCGCCGAGGTCGGGTTTCGCGCCGGCCAGGTCGATCTGGTATTCCATGGAGCACCTCGCGGAGGGTTGGTCTGGGCACAGGGTCGCGCTCGGACCGCGCCACCGCATTGACCCGGGTCAAGCCCGGCCGCGGTCCCGTCCGCCGCCTCCGGCGGCCCCGGATGTGCGACACTCGCGCCCCCATCCACGCCCCAAGGCCCTGACCATGAACAAGAAAGCCCGCGCCCGCCGCCGCGCCGCCCGTCTGAAAAGCATCCGCTGATCCGACGGCGGCCCCGCCGCCTCGAAAGCCAGCCCCGGGCGACCGGAGCTGGTTTTTTTTTCGCCCGTCGTCCGGCGCGCCGCCTCCGGCGACGATTGCGGTGCGGCGCGGGCCGTCGCTAGCATCGCCGGTACCCCAGGGAGGCACCCATGGTCCGGAGCCTGCTGCTCGTTCTGCTGATCGCCTCCGGCGCGCCCGCCGCCGATGCCTTCGAACGCATCCCGCCGGCCGCGGCGGGTTATTCCGAGTCCGGGCTCGAGGCGCTGCGCCAGGTGCTGGCCGAGGCCGGTTCGGAATCGATGCTGCTGGTGCACGAGGGCAAGGTGTTTTTCGAATGGGGCGACATCCACGAGCGCCGGCTGGTGCATTCGATCCGCAAGCCGCTGCTGCACGCGCTGATCGGCCAGGAGTTGGGCAAGGGCTGCCTCGCGCTCGAGCGCACGGTCGGCGACTACGGCATCGACGAACGCGCGCCCGGCCTGAGCGCCGCCGAAAAATCGGCGACCCTGCGCCAGCTGCTGCAGTCGCGCAGCGGCGTCTACCATCCGGCCGCCGCGGAAAGCGAAGGCATGGCGGCGCAGCGTCCGGCGCGCGGCAGCCACGCGCCGGGCGAACACTACTATTACAACAACTGGGACTTCAACGTCGCCGGCGCCATCTTCGAACGCTGCGCGGGCCTCGGCGTGCACGAAGCCTTCCAGGAGCGCATCGCCCGGCCGCTGGGCATGCGCGATTTCCGCGGCCGCATCTACGCCTGGCCGCGCGACGGACAGGACCTCCCCGGCGACGCCGACGGCTTCCGCAGCCTCGACCCCACCCTCTCGCGCTACCGCGCCTACCACTTCCGGCTGAGCGCGCACGACCTGGCGCTGTTCGGCCAGCTCTATCTCGACCGCGGCCAATGGCGCGGTCGCCAGCTCGTGCCGGCCGCATGGATCGACCAGGGCACGCGGCCGGTGTCGATACTCAACGCCGATTACGGCCTGGCTTACGGCGAACTCTGGAACGTGCTGGTGCCCGACGAAGGCGAAACGCGCGCGTCCTTCTACCACACCGGCCTCGGCGTCCACATGCTGGGCGTGTATCCGAAACACGGCCTGGTGATGGTTCACCGCGTGGACACCGAGCGGGCCTTCAGCTTCGACGAGGGCAACCTGCTGCGCATCATCCGCGCGATGCATGCGGCGCGGCTGCGCACGGCGGACTGAGGCGGCAGGTTCCACGTTGCCCGTTCCACGTGCGCGGCGGCCGATACATATATATGTATCGGCGCGGCCCCTTGCGACCCACTCCAGCCTGTCAACGCGGCGCAATCCCAGGCGTTCTACCTGCATCCCTTACGGAAGACGCCGATGACCCTGTTCCGCGCCAGCCTGCTGCTCGCCCTGGTTCCGCTCGCTGGCGTCGCGCATGCCGACGACACAACGGCGCCCGCACGCGTCGACCAGGCCACCGCGGCGCGCCAGGCCGACCGCCTGCTGGCGGAGCTGGTGACCCACAACAGCGTGCCCGGCATGGGCGCGGCGGTTTGGCAGGACGGCCGCATCGTCTGGCGCGGCAGCGCCGGCTTTCGTGACCTCGCCGCGCGCAGGCCGGTGGATGCAGATACGGTCTTCCGCCTGGCCAGCGTCTCCAAACTGATCACCGTCGCCGCTGCGGCCCAGCTGGCCGATGCCGGCAAGCTCGATCTGGACGCGCCCGTGGCGACCCTGTGGGACGGCGTCAACCCGGAGTGGGCGCCCTTCACCCTGCGGCAGCTGGCGGCGCACACCGCCGGCCTGCCGCACTACCAGGCACAGGACGCCGATCGCGGCCGCATAGCCTACCCGCGCGCCACCGATGCGGTCGCGATCTTCCGGGAGCGGCCGCTGCTGTCGGCACCGGGCCGTGCCTACTCGTATTCGTCCTGGGGTTACACCCTGATCAGCGCCGTGGTCGAGGCGCGCTCTGGCCAGTCTTTCCTCGACTACGTCGCACGGCACGTCACGCCCGGCCTGCGCATCGGGCCCGACGCCACGCACGGCGGGGACGCGGACGCGAGCAAGGCCTACGCACTCGACGGCGATGGTCGCGCGGTCGAGGCGCCGCGCCACGACTACAGCTATACCTGGGGCGGCGGCGGCTTCGGCGCGACGGCGTCGGCGCTGGCGGAATTCGGCGGCCGCATGCAGCGCGGCCAAGTGGTGTCGGCCGAACGTTTCGCCGACATGCTTGTGCCGGCCCGGCTCGACGACGGCTCCGAGGTGCGCAGCGACGACTACACCGTCGGCTTTGGCTGGCGCACGCTCACCGACCTCGAGGGCCGCCTGCGCGCCCAACATGCCGGCGTCACCCTGGGCGCGCGCAGCAGCCTGGTCACCTGGCCGCAGCTGCCCAGTGCCGAGCAGACCGCGGCGACGCTGCTGTCGAACATGGAATGGGTGTCATCCATCGACCAGAGTGCGGCGATGCTCGCGGCGCCCTTCCAGGCCGCGCCGGCCGGACTGGTATCGGGCCCCTGCCCGACGGCGGCGACGCGCTTCCGCGGCACGCTCCGCGACGACGACGCCACGGGAGCTGCGCACTTCACCGAGGAGGATGGAAGCTGCATCGGCACGCTGCAGCCCGAGGGCGCCCTGAAGGCTTACTTCGACCAGTTCCCCCAGCCCGACCGCGACACGCTGCGCCTGGTCGGGCTGTATCCCGGCCACGGGCTGGCGCGTGCGGCCCTGGTCACGCCGATCGGACTCTACGACCTGCGCGCCACGGCCGACGGCCAGTTCGTCGCACGCCTCGGCGCCAGCAGCGAACTGCGGTTCACGCTGGATGGCGCGACGCCGCACGCACCCTGACCGGCGTGTAATTTTTTCCGGTTGCCCGCCGCGCGGTGCGCGGGCTTCATGCGGTGGCAACTCCGGTGGCGCTAGGGTGCAGGTGACTGGCCAGCCAGTCCTCCCTTCCCCCCCAAGGAGCCACCATGAACACGTCCAAGGATCTCGAACAGAAGCTGTGGAAAGCGATCGAATCCGATCGCACGATGATGCTCGGCCTCGACGGCGTCGAAGACGGGCATTCGCGGCCGATGACCGCGATGGTCGAAGACGGCCACGGCCCGATCTGGTTCTTCACCTCGCGCGACAACCTGCTGGTGCAGAAGCTGCAGCCCGGCGGCCGCGCCATCGCCGCATTCGCGTCCAAGGGCCACGACCTGTTCGCCAGCATCGCCGGCACCCTGCACGAGGACCTCGACCGCGCGGTGGTGGAACGCCTGTGGAACCCGTTCATCGCCGCCTGGTACGAGGGCAAGGACGACCCCAAGCTCACCCTGCTGCGCCTGGATTCGGAAAGTGCCGAAGTCTGGCTCAACGAGAACAACCTGCTCGCCGGCGTGAAGATGCTGTTCGGCGTCGACCCGAAGAAGGACTACCAGGACAAGGTCGGCCAGGTAAACCTGCACTGATCGCGGCTGTGGCCATTCGCGAATGGCGGCAATGGGCGACGCGCTGGCGGAGCAGCCGCGCCGCCCGCTTCGTCGACCGGTTCCAGGCCATCGACCTGCCGACCCAGGCCGCGTCGCTGGCCTTCTACGCACTGCTGTCGCTGGCGCCATTGCTGGTGCTGGTGCTGTGGCTGACGGCCTCGCTGTACCCGTCGGCCCAGGGCGCGCTGCTCGACCAGATGCAGGAATTCGCCGGCCGCGATGCCCGCGACGTCGCCCGCACCGTGATCGAAAACGCCGAACGCCAGCCCGGCGTCGGCTCGCTGGCGGGCTTCTGGAGCACGGTGCTGCTCTTCGTCGGCGCCAGCACGGTGTTCGCGCGACTGCAGTCGACGCTGAACCAGATCTTCGTGACCGACGCGACGCACCTGCGCGGCGGCGCGGTCGCCTGGCTGCGCAAGCGGCTGTTTTCGTTCGGGGTGGTGCTGGCGCTGGGTTTCCTGCTGCTGGTGTCGATGCTGCTGACCACGGCCGTGCAGCTGGCCTTCGCCAACGTGCCTTCGCTGGTGCCGGCGCTGGGCAATGCGGTCACCCTGCTGCTGTACGTGCTGGCCTTTGCCCTGCTCTACCACTGGCTTCCGGACCGGCGCGTGCGCTGGAAGCAGGCCCTGGCCGGCGGCCTGGTGACCTCGGCGATGTTCGTGTTCGGACGATGGGCGATCGGCGTCTACCTGGCGCGCGCCGCGCCGGGCAGCGCCTACGGTTCCTTCGGCACCCTGGTGATCCTGCTGGTGTGGATGTATTACGCGGCGCTGATCTTCTTCGCCGGTGCGCTGATCACGGCGGTGACCGACCCGGCCGTGCCCCCGGGGCGGGCTTCGCCCGCCCGGACTCAGTAGCAGTCCCAGCTGTAGAGCACGCGGCTGAAGTCGGCGCGGGCCAGGTCGTCGGGGCGGATGAAAAAACCGCCGACGCCGGAATCGCCCCACATCATCCGGTCGTCGGTGTCGAGCTGCAGCAGCAGTTCGAAGCCGCCGTCGCGGCGCGGATCCTCCTGGGTGAAATGCGGATAGCCACCGACCTTGTGGCCGGACCCGTCGAACCGATCATGCACCGCGGACACCAGGTCGTCGGCCGACAGCCCCTGGCGCGCGGCATGGGCTTCGGCGGCGGCATACAGACCGCCGGGCCACGCCGCCTGGAAGCGGTCGTCGACGGCGCTCAGCCCTTCCCGCCCGGGCTCGAAGCCCATGCGCAACGGCTGCTCCGGCCGGTGCGGCAGGTAGTCGCCGGTGACCAGCGGCAGCCGCTGCGACGGCCGTTCGGTGTCGCGCCAATAGACGACGCGGAAATCGCGCTGCCGGGTCAGCTCGTCCTCGCCGAGCTGGCCGTCGAAGTTCGCGCCGTAGAAATCGTTGGCCGTGATGAAGAACTGCAGCAGGCCGCGGTCCGGATAGCCCGGCGTCGGCGGCAGCTCGGCGAAGTTGATCTGCGCCAGCAGCACCAGCGGCTGGCCCTTCGAGCCGGTGGGGGCCGGCTCGTCCTGCGGCCACCAGGCGCGGCCGCCGACCTTGCTGGCGGTCGGCTCGTCGTCGGCGAAGGGCTCGAGCGACAGGTGGTGCACCGGCCGGCGCGAAGCCTCGAAGGTGGCCCGGTGCGGCGCCAGGAAGGCGTCCACATGGGCGGCGGTGACCGGTTCGGTCGTCGGCTTCGCGTTCGCATGCGGCATGGCGCGCGCCAGCAGCCAGAAACCGGCCAGCAGGGCCAGGACGATCGGGAGGATCCAAAGCATGGACTTCATAGGTGATAGGCGGGACCGCCGTGGCGACGCCGGAGTATCCCTTGGAAACCGCGAGCGGAGAACCGGCGACCCCGAGGCGGCCGCCGGAACCTGCCCCCCCTGCCCCGTGCGCGGGGCCGGTCGCTTCAGCCCTTCTGCGCGTGCCAGGCCTTGAGCAGCTCGGCTTCCTTCTCGCGGGTCAGGCCGGCGCGCACTTCCGCCTGGCGTTCGGCCGGCTGGCTGCGGTACCAGGCCAGCAGGTCCGCGACCGTGGTGGCCAGGGGCCGGAAGGTCAGTCCCGCCGCGATCGCCTTGGCATTGCTCACCGCGCCGTAACCCGAGAACGGCGTGCCCTCGCGCGGCACCCAGATCGGCAGGCCGACCTCGTTCTTCTCGACGAACTCCGGCGTGACGTGGGTGAAGCGCACCGGGCCGCCGGTGACGGCGTGGCAGCCGTGCACCATCGCGTCGGTGGTGAGCGTGTAGTCGGGTCCGCAGGCGTTGAAGGTGCCGGTGGTGCCGGCCTCGGCCAGGCGGATCATCCACTCGCCCAGATCGCGGCCGTCGATGATCTGCACCGGATCCAGGCCGTCGCCCGGCACCAGCACTTCGCCGCCTTCGGCGATGCGCTTGGGCCAGTAGGTGAAACGGTCGGTCTCGTCGCGCGGGCCGACGATGTAACCCGGGCGCACGATGGTGACGTTCTTGCCGAACTGCTTGTGCGCCTCGGCCTCGCTCAGGGCCTTGAGCGGGCCGTAGAGGTTCTCGATGTCGGCGACCAGGCTGTCGCGGGTCTCGGCCATCGCGTCCTTGCCCTTGTACACGGCCAGCGGCGCGTCTTCGGCGATGCCCGGCTTGGCGCCGTCGGCGTACACCGAGATGGTGGAGATGAAGAGGTAGTGGCCGACCTTGCCCTTGAGCACCTTGCCGGCGTCGCGCACCCAGAACGGCAGGCTGGTCGGGTTGTCGATGCACACGTCCCACTCGCGGCCCTCGAGCGACTTCAGGTCGCCGGTGTTGCGGTCGCCCAGCAGCTGCTCGACCTCGCCCGGCCATTCCGGCGACGGCCGCTTGCCGCGGTTGAACATGGTCACCTTGTGGCCGCGCGCCAGCGCGTAGTTGATCTGGAACGGACCGGTGAATCCGGTGCCGCCCAGGATCAGGATGCGCAGCGGCTTGGCCGCCTTCGGAATGACCGCCGCCGGCGCGGAGGCCGCGGCGAGGGACGGCAGCAGCGAACTGGCGGCGGCCAGCGTGCCGAACTTGAGCAGGTCGCGACGCGTGGTGGACATGTGGATGGGCTCCCCGGGGTGGACTGGAGCCCGGACAGTGACACCGCGGCAGGGCCGTCGCCCGTGGCGAAAGTATGGCCCCGGCGCGCCACGGGGCCGGAACCGGATTACCCTTGGCCGCTACGTCCGCGCCCCGGTGACCGCCCTGGCCCTGTCCTTGCTCCGACGCTGGCTGCGCCTGGCCCCGGGTCCCGATGCCCTCGCGCGATGGCCGGTGGACGAGGCGACGTGGACGGCATTCCTGGCGATGGAGCGCCGGCGCGGGGGTCCGCCCTACAACGAGCTGCCGATGCCCGAGTCGGTGCCCGCGGGCGGCCTCGAGGTGATCGCCGAAGCCGATGGCCTGTGGCTGGCCGGACGGCGGGTCGCGCTGCCGCAACGCGGCAACCCCGAGATCCTGGAAGCCCGCCTGGTGGACGGCGACCCGGTCGCCACGCTGGAGATGACGCTCAAGACCGCGCCGCGGGTCAATTCCTCGGGCGCGGTCCTGCCGCCCGAGTTCTCGCGGCTGAGTGTGCCGGTACCCGGCCCCGCCTGGCGCGAGGCCCGGCGCGCCGAGGCCCATTTCAACCGCGACACGCCGGGCAAGCCCGACTTCTTCCACGGCCGCGGCGACGGCAGCGATCCGGAGGACCTGAGCACCTGCCCGGCCTGCGGTTTCCAGACCCACAAGTTCCGCTCGCAGTGCGAGCGCTGCGGCATGGGCCTGCAGTCGCGGCGCTGGTCGCGCCGCTTCGGCGCGCTGTTGATCGTCTGCGGACTGATCCTGACGGCCTTGATGGGCGGCGTGCTGCGGTTCGTCGGCCCGATCCTGTACCAGGTGGTTGTCTACGGCGACAGCGCCCGCTTCAACGGCACGCGGATACAGGCAGTGGTCGTGCTCACCCTGCTGGGCGGCGTATTCCTGTTCGGTGTGCTGTGCCTGGCTTACGGCGGCTGGCAGGTCGCCACCGGCCGCACCCATCTGCGGGGCGCCAGGGCCATCGCCAAGTTCTTCGGCGTCATCATGGCCCTGGCTTTCCTGATCCTTTGGCTCAAGTGAGATTGCGGCCTCAGGGC
The DNA here is from genome assembly GCF_006265115.1 of Arenimonas terrae. GTDB lineage: Bacteria > Pseudomonadota > Gammaproteobacteria > Xanthomonadales > Xanthomonadaceae > Arenimonas > Arenimonas terrae. The sequence continues at coordinate 679,036 of NZ_SMDR01000001.1, forward strand.
ACCGCCGCCTCGCGCTCGAAATTCCAGGCCTGCACGGCGCCGGTGGCCAGGTCCACCGACACGAGATGCTGCTCGCGGCTCGTCATGTGTTCGGACTCCGACTCGAGGTTGCCGACGGCGACCAGGTGGCCGTCGAGCACCCAGGTGCGCACCGGATTGGCGATGCCGCTTTCGCTCAGCGGCAGTTCGGCGCGCCACAGGGTCTTGAGCTGTTCGTCCAGGCGCGTCAGGGCCAGCCGGCCCGCGCTGTCGATGCGGGTCAGGTGCCACACCGCGACGCCGGCCGGATTCTCCAGCCGCAGCGGCTCGTCGCGCAGGTCGAGCTTCAGGAAGCGGCCGTTGAGGAAGACCGGCGTGTCCGGCAGCGGCGTCAGGCTGCCGATGTGGCTGAACTTCTCCTCGAAGCGTTCGGTTTCCTGCAGCTGCACGCGCCAGAACGTGCGCCGGGTCTTCGCGCCCTCGTCGAGGATGCTGTAGGGAAACTCCAGGTTGTCGCCGAAGCGGTCGTCGGCGGCGTCAGCGGCCTCCTTCTCCGAGTAAAGGCCCAGGCGCTGTCCACCCAGTTCGATCAGGCGCAGCGGCGCCGGCATCAGCGGCCGCATCGGCTCGATCACCGGCATGCCGTTGGGTTTCAGGCGCGGCGCCACCACCGGCACCGGCGTCGGCACGTACGGCGTGGCGGCCGCGTCCTCGCCGCGCACGACGAAGCGGCGCGCATCGGCGCTCATGAACACCAGGCCCTGGTCGAAGCTGTAGTGGCTGGCGTCCGCCGGCATCAGGCCCTGCAGCTCCGGATTGCGCTGCTGGATCGTTTCCGAGTTGGCGACCACGCTGCCGTCCGAGACGCGCACCGCCACCGGCTCGCCGCCCAGCAGCAGCCAGACGCGTTCGCCTTCCTGCCCCAGCAACCGGCCGTCCACGGCCGAGCCGATCACCCGCGAGGGACCGCGGCCCGCGGCCTTCGGGTCGCCGATGGTCCACAGGCGCTTGCTCCACAACGGCCGCGCCGTGGCCGGGTCGAAGGCCTTCACGTCGAAGTGGAAGAAGGTGTCCTCGCGCCAGCCGCTGTTGCGGCGGCTGCCGACGGCGACCTGGCGCTCTTCTTCCTGCTTGCTCAGCACCCACAGGCGCCCTTTCCCGCCCTCGTCGACCATGGCCGGCGGACCCTGCGTTTCCGGAGGCAGCAGGTGGCTGCTGGAACAGGCGGCCAGCCCCAGCAGGGCAGCGCAGGCCAGCAGGGCGTTCCGGAAACGGCGCACGGTCGACGACATCGTTGGTTCCCCCGAAGCGGCCGCGCTGGCCGCACCGCAAGGGTAACGGAAGCGGGGCGCCGCGCCGGCCTCAGCGCGCCAGGCAGTTGCGGTAGCGGCCGTCCACGCGGGTGGCGAACCAGGCGGTGGTCAGCTCGCGGGTGATCTTCGGGCTTTCCAGTGTGATGCCCGGGATCATCTCGCGCGGCAGCGGCTTGCCGGCGCGCGCCTCGGCCAGTTCGAAGATGCGGCGGAAGAGCGCGCTGTCGTTGAAGCCGAGTTCGCCGCCCTGCTCCAGCGCTTCGCGGATGCCGCGCGCGTCCATGCCCAGCGCTGACGACAGGCCACGCAGCGCCTGTTCGGTCTCGCCCGGCCGGCCCAGCGCGGCGCCGGGCGTGAGCAGGTCGCCGTCGAGCGCCAGCCGGTGGCCGCTGGCGATCGCCACGGCGTTCTGGAAGGCGGCGTTGCGGCTGGCGTACCAGCCGGCATTGAAGTCGGCGAAGCGGTGCACCTTGCGCGTGTAGGGCGTCTGGTAACCCAGCAGGTGGGCGATGCCGAAATACATGCCGCCGCGGCGGGTGAAGACCTCGTGGCGGATACTGCCGGGCACCGGATAGGGGTAGTCCTGCGCATGCGTTTCCGCGAACGGGATCGAAACCTGCATCGGCCCGCCGGTCTGCACCGGGTTGCGGTCGTCCAGCAGGCGCCGGCCAAGCGGGACGCGGCCAATGAGGTCCTCGTACAGCTCGCTGAGCTCGCGCTCGGTACGCACCCGCGACAGGCGCTCCTCGTACGTGCGCCCATCCGTGGATTCGAGCCTGAGCGCCGCATTGAGCGCGAACTTCGGGATGTGCAGCCCGGCCGCGCGGCGCTCGATCTCGCGGCGCGCGATCGCCGCCAGGTTGGCCACGGCCGGATCGGCCTGGTAGCCCGACTCCTGTTCGAGCACGGCCAGCACCGCGCAGATGTTCTCCGGCATCGGTTCGATGTCCTGCGCCTGGAACGCCACCCGGATGTCGGTGGCCCAGCCATCGCGGTCGGCCACCGAGGCCGGGATGCGGCGCGCGATGTCGGCCTGCACCTGCGCCGGCGTCGGGCCCGGCGGCGTGGTCGCGCAGGCGGCGAGCAGGGCCAGCGCGAGCCAGGCGCCGATCCGGCCGGCCGCCCGGGTCGGCAGCGGCCCTGCTCCGCTCCTCACCGCCTCAGCCCTGCGCCAGCGCGTAGTCGATCGCCGCGCGCACCGCGGTCGCCTGGGCGCGGTTGCACTGTTCGGGCGTCGCGCGCGGGCTGTCGGGATAGACCTCGGTCGTGGTCCGGTAGCGCGCGTTGGTGATGCCCGCGCACAGACCGAGCTGGCGCAGCGGATAGCGGATGACGCCGTGCGCGACCACCGGCGAACCGATGATCTGGCCCTTGGCGTCGGGCGGCGCGATGTGGGTCACCTTCGCCACTGCCTCGATCACGGCCTGCTGGAACGCCGGCTGCGGCGCCTCGGTGTCGTCGACCAGGTAGAAGCCGTCCGGGATGCCGTCGGGTTCGAAGGGTTTGCCGTCGCGGGCGCTGAGTGCCGGGCGGAATTCGGTTTCGTCGCTGTCGGTGGTCTCGTGCAGGTCGATGTGCATGCGCACGCTGTCGCGCAGCGGTTCGAGCAGGCGCCACAGCGCCGCGGATTCGCCCGCCGGGCTGTCGGCGCGGAAGGACCGGTTCGGGTCGATCGCGTCGGCGTTCCAGCGGTGGATGCGCTCGTAGGCCCAGGGGCTGATGCAGGGCGTGACCAGCAGATTGGCGCGGCCCTCGTAGTCGGCCGCATGCTGGTCGAGGAACAGCAGCGCGCCGTGCACGCCGCTGGTCTCGTAGCCATGCACGCCGCCGGTGACCAGCATCAGCGGCAGCTCGTCGCGCCAGCTCCGGCTGCGCACGGCGAACAGCGGGTAGCGCCCGTCCGGGCCGTAGTCGAGCTCGCCATAGGTCGCGACGTCGAAGCGCGTACGCAGACCGTCGATCACGCTGACGACCTCCTCGGTGTAGCTGCGCTGCTTGCGCTGCAGCGCGCGCCACTGCAGCTTTTCGGCGGCGCCCCAGGGCGTGCCCGGGGTGCCGACGGGATAGGGCCAGGACGGATTCATGCACGGACCTCGCGATGGGGAGGGCCATGCTAGCGCAGCTGCCGTGGCCCGGATCAGTGCACCGCGTAGACCTTTCCGCTCTCGCCGCCCTCCACCGAACGCGCGTAGCCCAGCGCCACGCGCGCGCCCGGCACCGGCTGGAAGCCGCGGAAGAAGGCGCCCAGGTCCTCCATCGATTCGACCAGCACGCCCGGGCTGACCGCATTGATGCGCAGGCCCCGCGGCAGCTCCACCGAGGCGGCGCGCACGAACCCCTCGATGCCGCCGTTGGCCAGGCTGGCGGCCGCGCCGTAGGCCACCGGGTCGTGGTTGAGCACACCGCTGGTGAGCGTGATCGAGCCGCCGTCGCGCAGGTGCGCCTGGCCGATCAGCGCCAGGTTCACCTGGCCCATCAGCTTGTGCGCCAGGCTGAACCTCCACTGCTCGTCGGTGAGCTCCAGCAGCGGTGCCCAGCCGACCTGCCCGGCCGCCGAGACGATCGCGTCCACCGTACCCAGGCGCTGGAAGGCCGCGCGCAGGCTGGCCGGGTCGGCCAGGTCCAGCGGCAGGTCGGCGCCCTTGCGGCCGGCGACCACGATCTCGTGCCGGCTGCCCAGTTCGGCCGCCACGGCGCGGCCCACGGTGCCCAGGGCACCCACCAGAAGAATCTTCATGTCCATCTCCTCTCCGACCCGATTGGTCGCGACAGAGAATCTAATGGTGCGGGTTGCTGGCATCATCGGGCCGGGAGTGGCTATTCTGTTTCCTCAATGGAAACAAAAAGCCAACGCTTCCCCCAGGCCCTGGCCCTGCTGACGGTGGTCGACACCGGCAGCTTCACGCGCGCCGCCGAGCGCCTGGGCCTGTCCAAGGCCCAGGTCAGCAAACAGGTCACGGCGCTGGAGGCGGCGCTGGGCGTGAAGCTGCTCCACCGCACCACGCGCCGCGTCGCACTCACCGAGGCCGGCCAGCTCTATGTGGACTTCGCCCGCCAGGCGCGGCACGCCCTGGACGACGGCGAACGCGCCGTCTCGGCCGTGCGTACCGAGGTCGATGGCCTGCTGCGCCTGACGGCCCCGACCTCGTTCGGCGATGGGTTCCTTGCCGACCTGCTGGCCGATTTCCGCGCGCTGCACCCGGCGGTGCGCTTCGACGTGGACCTGTCCATCGGCACCCGCGACCTGATCGGCGAAGGCTACGACTTCGCCATCCGCATGGCGCGCACGCTCGACGCCAGCCTGGTGGCGCGGCCGCTGGGCGTGATGCGCGAGATCGTCGTCGCCAGCCCCGACTACCTGGCGCGCCACGCGCCGCAGGGCATCACCGCGCCGGCGCAGCTGGCCGCGCTGGAGGCGCTGCGCAACAACCACTTCCGCGACGAAGGACGCTGGCTGCTGCAGCGCGGCGAAGAAACGATCGACGTGCCCGTGCAGGGCACGCTGGCCATCAACCACTTCGTCGGCATCCGCCGCGCGGCGCTGCGCGGCCAGGGCATCGCCCGGCTGCCGCGCTACCTGGTGAGCGAGCAGATCGCGCGCGGCGGCCTGGTGCAGCTGCTGCCCGGCTGGCAGCTGCCGCCGACGCCGGTGGCGCTGGTGTACCCGAGCCGCAAACACCTGCCGCAGCGCTCGCAGGTGTTCCGCGACTTCGTGGTGGACTGGATCGCGCGGGCCGGCGTGCTGGACTGAGCGCGGCGCCCGGGCGGCCGATCCACTCCCTTCGTCGTGTCCCGACCACGGGCTGGCGCATCGGCAGGGCGGATCGCGACCACTTGCGCGTTACTTGTCGGCACACCCACCGACCCAACCTGCCATGACCCGGACGCTCCCGCTTCTCCCGCTGTTGCTCCTGCCTTCCCTCGCCACCGCCGCCCCGCTGGCCTGCGGCAGCGTGCCGACCCAGATGCGCGCCGCGATTGCGCCCCGCGCTGGCGGACCCGAGGTGCTGGAACTGCGCACCGTCGCCACGCCCGCACCGGGCCCGGACGAGGTCCTGGTCCGCGTGCACTACGCCAGCGTCAATCCGGTGGACTGGAAACTGCAGGAGCGCGGCGCCCTGCCCTATCCCGCGATCCCGGGCGGCGACTTTTCCGGCGAAGTGGTCGCGGCCGGCGATCGCGTGCAGGCCTACGCCTGCGGCGCGCGCGTGGCCGGCATTGCCGATGCGCGCGGACGCGGCGGCAGTTATGCCGAATACGTGGTGGTGCCGAGCGAAGCGATCGTCCTCAAGCCCGAGGCGTATTCGATGGCGGAGGCGGCTGCGTACCCGACAGTGGCGATCGCCGCCTGGCGCTACCTGATCGCCAGCGCCGACCTGCAGCCCGGCGAGCGCGTGCTGGTGCACGGCGGCGCCGGCGGCGTCGGTTCGATGCTGGTGCAGATGGCCAAGGCGCGTGGCGCCATCGTCATCGCCACGGCGTCGGCGCGCAACCACGATTACCTGCGCGGCCTCGGCGCCGACCAGGTGATCGACTACACCACCACCCGCTTCGAGGATGCCGTGCGCGGCGTGGACGTGGTGGTGGACACCGTGGGTGGCGACACGCTGGCGCGCTCCCCGGCCGTGCTGCGCGACGGCGGCCGCCTGGTCACCCTCGTCGGCAGCGTGCCGCCGGCGCTGTGCGATGCGCGCATCCGCTGCCCGGCGGCCCCGGGATGGAATGTGCCTGCCGGCCTGGCCCATGCTGCGCCGCTGATCGCCTCCGGCCAGCTGAAGGTCAACATCGAGCGCAGCTATCCGCTCGACCAGGCCGCTGCCGCCCAGCAGCACAACCGCGAGGGCCGCACACGCGGCAAGGTCGTGATCGCGATGGGCGCCGACGAGACCGCCGCCGCGCTGGTGCCGCTGCAGGCCTATCTGGACGGCCACGCCACCGGTGAAGGCCGGCACTTCCAGCGCGCCTTCGCCGCGGACGGCTGGCTGATCGGCCTCAAGGACGGCGCCTACCGGCAGTGGCCGGCGCGCGACTACATCGCCGCCTCGTCCAGCGGCCAGGCGCCGCGCGACGAAGCGCAGCGCCGGCGCAGCATCCGCCAGCTCACCGTCACCGGCCAGGTCGCCACGGCGGTGATCGAACTCGACTATCCGGACATGAAGGCGCTCGACCACATGAGCCTGCTCAAGCGCGACGGCGAATGGCGGATCGTGGCCAAGGTCTACGACGCGATGACGCCCGCGCCCGCCGCCGCAGCGGGCGACTGAGCGCGACTGCTGTGCGCCACCGCTGCGGCGCGACCGCGGCGGAGGCCGGGATCAGGCACCGCCGCGCGCCGCCGCTTCGATCGCCGCCACGTCCAGCTTGTGCATCGGCAGGAAGGCATGGGTGACGCGACTCACCAGAGCCTGGTCCGCCGAGCTCAGGTAGGCGTCCAGCACCGCCGGCGTGACCTGCCAGGAAAGCCCGAAGCGGTCCTTGCACCAGCCGCATTGCTCGGATTCGGGCACCGACGACAGCTGTGCCCAGTAGCGGTCGATCTCGGCCTGGTCGCGGCAGCTGACCACGAAGGAAATCGCCTCGTTGAAGCCGAACGAATGGCCATGGCCGCTGTCCATGGCCGCGAACCAGGTTTCGCCCAGCCGGAAATCGGAGAACATGATGCGGCTGTCGGCGTCTGGCGCCGCGCCGTCCGGATACGGCTCGAGCCGGCCTTCGCGCGAGCCGTCGAAGACGCTGCGGTAGAAACGCCCGGCCGCTTCGGCCTGGCCGGTGGCTTCGCGGGTGAACATCAGCGCCGGCATGATCGGCGGCCGCGGCTCGCCGGAGCCATCGGACAGGATCAGCTGCCACGACAGCCCATAGCGGTCCTGCACCCAGCCGAAGCGCGGGCTGAAGGGATAGGCGTCGAGCGGCATCAGCGCGGTTCCGCCGTCCATCAGCGCGGCCCAGGTCCGGTCGAGCCGTTCGCGCGCATTCTTCTCGCGCGACGGATCGAAGTTGAGCATGAAGGACACCGCCGGGGTGAACCGGAACAGCGGCCCCGCACTGATGGCCTTGAACGGCTGGCCGTGCAGCGTGAAAGCCACCACGTCGCAGTCGCCCGAGGGCGTGTCGCGCAGGGTGACCAGCGAGTCGACCTTCGAATCCGGGAACAGCGCGCAGTAGAACTCCGCCGCTTCCCTGGCCTGGGTGTCGAACCACAGGTGCGGCGTGATCGGCTTGACGAGTGGCATGGCGGGCTCCTTCGGTGGGTGTGGCCTATTGGGGGCCTTACCCTAGCACCGCATCCGCGGCGCCAGACCGCCGGGAATTGAGCTCACTACCTCGCCGCGGAAACCGCCACGATCAGTTCGCGGCGGCGCCCTTGATCGTCGCGTCGATCCAGTCGAGATAGTGCGACACGCGCACCTGGTAGGCCTCGGCGCCATAGCGGCTGGCCCGGTAGTCTTCCAGCGCGCCTTTCCACTGCTGCCACGACATCAGGCCTGCGAGCTGCCACTGGCCGCCCTGGTTGATCAGCACCGGGCCGCCGCTGTCGCCGTTGCCCTGCAGCCCTTCGCGCGCGGTGCCGCCCGGCGGTGCGTCGAATCGCAGCACCAGCCAGGCGCCGTCCACGCGTTCGACCTGGTTGGTGGCGCGCCGCAGTTCGGTGCGGTGCGGCGAGTGCGGATCCACCCCGGCCTTGCCGGTGGCGGTGGCGCCCTTGCCATACAGCCACACACCCTTTCCGGTTTCCTGCGTGCCGCGATAGAGCGGCAGCGGCGCGACGTCGGTGACCGGCTCGGCCAGGCGGACCAGGGCAATGTCGGCGGACGCCGCGAGCTGCTTCATCAGCGGTGCGGCGTCGCCGGTGAGCGCCGCCGGATCCGGCGCGCGGAAACCGGGATGACGGACCACCTCGGCCACCGCAACGCTGCGGCCCTGGATCGTCACCGACGCCAACTCGCCGGGCGTCACGGCATGCGCCACGGTCAGCACCCAGGTCGGCGCCACCAGCAGGCCATGGCCCTCGTCCGGCAGGTCGACCAGCGTCGGCAGTTGGGCGGCGGTGGCGCGGTAGGCGGCCTCGGGCACGTCATCGCGCTGGACGATGGCCATCGCGCCCGGCGCGAACAGGACCGCGGACAAGACCACGCCGTGCAGACTCCTACCCTTCATGCCCATCCCCTGGTTTGTGTCCCGGCTAGCTTAACCGCATCACGCGGCCCTCACACCAGCTTACGGGGCCGGCGGCAGCATCGGTCTCCCCGACCCGAGGAAAACCCCATGTCCTATGTCGACGGATTCGTGATCGCGGTTCCGACCGCCAACAAGCAGAAGTTCATCGACCACGCGAGCACCTTCGATCCGCTGTTCCTGGAGTACGGCGCGACCCGTGTCGTCGAATGCTGGGGCGACGACGTGCCGGCCGGGAAGCAGACCGACTTCCAGCGCGCCGTGCATGCGACGGCCGACGAGACCGTGGTGTTCTCGTGGGTGGAATGGCCGGACAAGGCCACCCGCGATGGCGCGGTAAAGAAGATGATGGAAGACCCGCGCATGGACCCGAAGGAGAACCCGATGCCCTTCGACGGCATGCGGATGATCTTCGGCGGTTTTTCGCCGGTGCTGATCCTGGGCGATTGATCGGCCAAGTCGAGATGGCGTAGCGACCCATCTCCCCGTCCCTCTGCCGCAAGGCGAGAGGGACACGAGGAAGGCCGTGGCGAAGAGATCAGCCCTCGCCCTTCTCCGGCTTGCCGCTGAACTTCTGCAGCAGCTTCTTGCCTTCGGGCGACTGCGCCAGGCCTTCGAGCATGCTGGCCACGGCGGTGCCGCCGTCGGCGGAGAACAGGTCCATCACGCTCGACAGGCCCTTGCCCGGCGTGCCGGCATTGGTGATGACCTTGACGTCGGCGGTCTTGAGCGCCTCGGCCTGGGCCATGCCCACGGCCTGCGCGGCTTCGATGTTGCGGATGCCCAGCAGGTAGTTCTGGTAACCCTGGTCGCTGCCGATCTTCTCGGCCAGCTTGATCTGCGCGTCCACCGGCGCCATCAGGATCGCGGTTTCGGCCTGGCCCTTCGCGTTGCCCTCGGCGGCGATGCCTTCGGCGTTGCGCTTGGCGGCCTCGAGCTGGCCTTCGGCGGTCAGCACGGTCTGCTGCTTCTGGCCCTCGGCCGAGACGATGGCGACCTGCTTGGCGGCTTCCGCAGTCACCACCGACACCTGGCGGGCGGCATCCGCCTGCACGATGGCGACGTCCTTGGCCTGGGCCGCAGCGATGATCGCAGCCTCGCGGTCGATCTCGGCGCCGCGCACGGTCTTGACCTGCACCACGTCCATTTCCTTGGCCGCGGTCTCGCGCTGCTGCACCTTCACCTGCTGCGAGGCCTGCTCGTTGGCGACGCCGACGTTCTTGTCCTTTTCCGCCGTGCGCAGGCCGACCTGTTCGGCGGCCAGCTGCCGCGACATCTCGATCTCGCGCTTGGCGGCGATCTCGGCCATCTCGGCCTGGCGGGTGTTGTCGGCCACCACCAGGCGCGATTCGCGCTCGATGCCCGAGGTGCGCTTGGCCATGATGTTGTGGATGACGTCGCTGTCCTTGGAATCGCGGATGTCCATCAGCTCGATGTTCTTGATCGCCTCCACGCCCCAGCCGCCCAGCTGCGGCTGCACCTCCTTGGTGAAGGCTTCGCCGAAGCGGCTGCGGTCGAGCATGATCTGGTCGATCTCGTGGCCGGCCAGCACGGTGCGCACGGCGCCCTGAACGATGGCGGTCAGCTGTTCCTTCAGTTCGTCGAACGAGGCCACGCGCTGTGCGGCGGTGTTGGAGTCGTTGATGCGGAAGAAGGCCATCACGTGCACCAGGAAGGGCACGCGCTCCTTGTCGTAGGCGGCGTAGTCCGGCAGGTCGATGGCGAAGTTCGACACCGGCAGCGTGACCTTGGTCAGGCCGATCAGCGGGAAGCGCGAGGGCCATTCGTAGTAGGTGTTGCTGTCGAAGCCCTTGCCGTACGAGACGGTGTTCTTTCGCGTCTGCACGATGTGCACTTCGTTCACCGGCACCACCCGGCGCAGGGCGATGATCCAGAAGAAGAAGACAGCGGCGATGACGGCGACGACGACGGCAGCGGCGACGAGGATCAGGGAGGTGCCGAGCATGGAGGTTCCTGGCGGGGTGAAGTGCGGCGAGTATAGAACGCCGCTTCACCGGATTTCGCCGCTTTCCGGCGCGGGCAAGCGGCGCTGACGGGCGGGGGTGCGCAGGACAGCCGGCCCGAGGCTGCCGGTGACCGTCCCGCCAGCGGCTTTGCGTTCTCGCTTGCACACCCGCCCCGCCCAAGGACCCACCCGATGCGCCGCCTGCCCACCCTGCTCTGCCTGATGTTCGCCGCCACCACGGCCTGGGCCGATGCCACCGAACCCACCCGCGACATCGACGGGGCGAAGGACCCGGCCTGGCTGCAGCGCTACGAAGGCAGCTTCATCGTCAGCTACGAGTTCCGCGGTTTCGACGCGGTGAAGTTCCCGGCCTCCGCGCTCGAGCGCGTGCCCGACCAGACCGACGCCTACAACAACCAGGTGCACCGGGCGAAGCAGAACCGCGAGGTCGAGGGCGAATACACCCGCCTGCTCTATATCGCCCCGGCCGATCGTTCGCCGCTGGAAGTGATGCGCAACTACCTGGACCTGGTCGAGGAAGGCGGCGGCAAGACCCTCTACCGCTGCACCGACAGCGACTGCGGCGGCGAACTCAACGGCAACGACCACGGCGGCGGCATCCAGGGTCTGATGGAGCAGATCTACCCGCAGGCACGAGTGAAAGACGCCGACTTCAGCAACGGCAAGTGCGCCAGCGGCGCCACCCCGCGCGAACAGCACTATTCCCTGGTCACCCTGCCCGACGGCAGCGGCGGCGAGCGCACCCTGGGCCTGCTGGCCTACCAGGTCGGCGACCGCAGCTACTGCGATGCGCTGGAGAACCGCACCGCCATGCTGGTGGTCGCCGTCTCGCCCAAGGCGCGCGAGCGCAAGATGGTGACGGTGAGCTCGGACGAGATGGCCAAGGCGCTGGACGCCGCCGGCCACATCGCCCTGTACGGCATCCAGTTCGACACCAACAAGTCCTCGCTCAAGCCCGAGTCGGTGGACACCATCGCCCAGATCGCCAAGCTGCTGCAGGCCCAGCCGGCGCTCAAGCTCGACGTGGTCGGCCACACCGACAACGTCGGCGACGCCGCGGCCAACCTCAAGCTGTCGCAGCGTCGCGCCGATGCGGTGGTCGCCTCGCTGGTCGAAGACCACGGCATCGACGAGGCGCGCCTCACCGCCCGCGGCGAAGGCCTGGGCAAGCCCGTGGCCGACAACGCCACCGAAGAAGGCCGCGCCAGGAACCGTCGCGTGGAGCTGGTGAAGCGCTGAGCGTTCGGATCCCTGCAACCCGGAACGGCCGCCGAAAGGCGGCCGTTCTGGTTCCGGCCGGCGCCGTCCGAACGCCCGCACCGGCCGCGGCTGCCAGGGCTGGCCCGTCGTGACCTCCGGCAGGGTTGTATCGTTTTTCGATATGGTTATTATCGTTCAACGATGCCACAGAGGCCCCACCCATGAACCGTACCGCCAGCCGCGCCCTCGCCGTTTCCCGCCCCCTGCTGCAGATCCTCACCGTCGCCAACGGCATCTACGCGGCCGGCATCACGACCCTGCTGGCGAGCAGCTTCTTCCGCGCCGACTGGCCCTGGGTGCCGCTGGGCCTGGTCGTCGAAGGCCCGGACAGCAGCATTCCCTCGGCGCTGCGCACGGTGATGGTGCTGGGCCTAGTCGGCGCCTTCCTGGTGCACACGATCCTGCGGCGGCTGCTGGCCGTCGTGGACACCGTGCGCGCCGGCGACCCCTTCGTGGCCGAGAACGCGGTGCGCCTGCAGTCGATCGCCAAACGCGTGGTCGGCATCGAAGTGCTGCGCCTGGCCGTGCACCTGGTCTACGAGAACTTCGCGCGCCAGGGCACGCCGCTGGACCTGGGCGAGGCCTTCGCGCTGACGCCCTGGCTGGCCGTGCTGCTGCTGTTCGTGCTGGCCGGCGTGTTCGCCCAGGGCACGCGGATGCGCGGCGACCTCGAAGGCACGGTGTGACATGGCGATCACCGTGCGCCTGGACGAACTGCTGCACGCGCGCCGCATGACCCTGACCGAACTGGCCACGCGCGTGGACATCACCGTCGCCAACCTGTCGATCCTCAAGACCGGCAAGGCCAAGGCCATCCGCTTCTCCACCCTCGAGGCCATCTGCACCGCCCTGGGCTGCCAGCCCGGCGACCTGCTGGCCCACGACCCGACCCAGCCCGCCGAGGAATGAGCATGGACCTTGCCTATCCGTTCCGCACCGACCAGTCGCGCCACGAGGGCGTGCGCCCTGTCCAGATCTGGGGACTTCGCCTGTTCTACTTCCTGATGCTGATCTTCGTCGCGCCCAACGCCTGGGGCGTGCTGCTGGACCACCGCGGCGATTGGGATCCACTGCACGCCGTGACCTGGGCGGTGTGGGCGACCTACCCCACGCTGGCGGTGTTCGCGCTGTTCAAGCCGCTGCGCTGGCTGCCGCTGATGCTCTTCACCCTGGGCTACAAGGCGGTGTTCCTGGGCTTCGTCGCGGCACCGCTGTGGCTGGCGGGCACGATGGAAGGCTCGAGCGCGCAGCCCGTCGCCGAATCCTTCCTGGCGCTGCCGCTGCTGGCGCTGGTGGTGCCCTGGGCTTACGTGTGGAAGACCTACGTGCGCGCAGACCGGACGGCCTGAGGCGCCGGGCGCTACCTAGAAGGCGGGCGGAGGCCCGGCCCAAAGCGCGGCCTCCTGCGCCAGCCAGTGGCGGGCCTCTTCCTCGCTTTCGAAGACATTGCCGTCGAAGCCCAGTCCCTGCGCCAGCACCACGTCGAAGCGCTCGCCGTCGTTGAGCTCGGGAGGGCTGATCATCGCCATGCGCAACCGCCCCTGGGTCGTCGCCGCCCAGCGCCGCACCATGCCCACGCGGGCCAAGAGATCGGGCTTGGCGAAGCCGGTGAGGCCGCGCACGTCGATCAACACGCGCCGTTCGCCTTGCGCCATCGCCTGGCGGAGGCAGTCGTCGACTTCGTCCACGGCCTGGGCGAAGGTTTTCGGACCCTGGAGGCGGAAGGCAAGGAGGTTCTCGGGCATGGGGCATTACAGGCCGGGAACCCTGGCCGATGCAAGCAGGACGTCAACGCTCGTCCAGCGCGTGGTGGATCAGCACCACGCACTGCGAGGCGAACAGCATCTTCCTGCCCAGCGAAATCCGCTTCGTGCCCAGGCGGTCGAGCGTGTGGAAGGTGTTCTTCGGCATCGGGATGTGGTCGGTGAGCAGGAAGCAGGGCCGTTCGGCGAAGACCTGTTCGCGGATCGGCGTGCCCTTCGGGTCCATCACGAACAGCTGGTGATCGGCGGCCAGCTCCTGCACCAGCCGCTCGAAGGCGACCGTGCGCACGGTGACGCCCGATTCCACCGGCCGCGACTCCTCCTTGCCCATGCCGCGGGAGACGTCCAGCGCGGCCGCGACCTTGCCCAGCAGCGAGCGCTCGTCGAAGCCGCCGATGGCGTGCATGGCGCTGGCCTCGAAGCGGATCGTGCGCGAGAAGTCCTGCGTGCTTTCCAGCACCAGGTAGACCACCACGTCCGGCCGGTGCGACTGCGCCACGAAGATCGCGTTCATCAGCGTGTGGGCGAGGATTTCCGGGTGCGCCTCCTGGCCGATGGCCGCCAGCAGCTTCTGGCGGTCGGTGGGCGCGGCGCGGGCGCGAAGGACGAAGGTTCGCATGGGCTTCCTGGCGGCGGGACGCGGCGATTGTCTCCGGAGCCCGCGCGGCGCGCCAGCGGGCGGCAGGTCCGCCCGCGCCGCCATTTTCCGTTAGTGGCCTACGGCGATCGTGTCTGGAGACGGGTTGCCGGATTTCAAGCGGTGACGGGTGGCACTGCGGTCGCCGCCCCGAGTTATATTCGAATGGCAGGGCCGGTAGCGTACCGGCCACGAAACATGGAGAGCAGTCATGGGTCTCGTACAGGCGGTGGTCGGTTCGGTCGGTGGCGTGCTGGCCGACCAGTGGAAGGACTTCTACACGGTGCCGGCCGGGCTGCCGGCCACGGCCGCGCTGTTCGCCGCGGTGCCGCAGGGCACGAACGCCGGCCGCGGCTCGAACACCAAGGGCTCCTCGAACATCATCAGCAACGGCTCGAAGATCGTCGTGCCCGAAGGCTACGGCCTGCTGCTGATGCAGGACGGCAAGATCACCGGCTTCGCGGCCGAGGCCGGCGGCTACGAATGGCGCTCGGACGACATCAACTCCCAGTCCATCTTCGCCGGCGACGGCATCGTCAGCCCGCTGATCAAGCAGAGCTGGGAGCGCTTCAAGTTCGGCGGCCAGCCGGGCGGCCAGCAGCTGGCCTTCTTCGTCTCGCTCAAGGAGCTGCCGGACAACCGCTTCGGCACCCAGTCGGAAATCTACTGGGACGACGGCTTCCTCAACACCCAGGTCGGCGCGGTGACGCGCGGCTCGTACACGCTCAAGATCACCGACCCGATCCTGTTCGTGAAGAACTTCGTGCCGGCCAAGTACCTGCAGCCGGGCCAGGTGTTCGACTTCACCGACATCGACAATGCCGCCGCCAGCCAGCTCTTCAACGAGGTGGTGGGTTCGCTGGCGCCGGCCTTCAGCCTGTACTCGAACGATCCGGCCAAGGGCAACCGCATCAGCAAGCTGCAGCAGGACTCGATCGGCTTCGCCCAGAGCCTGTCGGCGGCGGTCGAGAACGCCTACCAGTGGAGCTCCGGTCGCGGCCTGGCCATCGTCAAGACGGCCATCATTTCGATCGAGTACGACGCCAACACCAAGGAACTGCTCAAGACCGTGCAGCGCGCCGACGCGCTGGCCGGTGCCCGCGGCAATTCCAACCTGCAGGCCAGCGTGGCGGCGGGCATCCAGTCGGCCGGCGAGAACGGCGGCGCGGCGGGCCTGGTCGGCGTCGGCATGGCGACCGGCATGCTGGGCGTGGGCGGCATGCAGCAGCCGGTGGCACCGGCGGCCGACGATCCGGTGGCCAAGCTCAAGAAGGCCAAGGAGATGCTGGACCTGGGCCTGATCACGCAGAGCGACTACGACGCGCTCAAGGCCAAGGCGCTCGGCCTGTAAGCCCGGAGCCGGATCACTGCCATGGCCAATCCGCCGCCGCTTCCGCCCCCGCTTCCGCCCGGCATCGGACCGGGTTCGCCGCAGGAGGTGCCGCCGCTGCCGGGCACCTTCCCGGTGGACCCGGCCACCCTGCCCAAGCCCATCCGTGACGAGGTGCTGGCGCCCGACCCGGTCGCCATCGACACCGCGTCCGAGGAACTCAAGGACGGCCAGAACCACTGCCCGAAGTGCGGCGCCACCGACATCCGGCAGCGGCCCGGCACCGACGTGCTGATCTGCCTGTTCTGCCGGCACGAATGGCATGGCGAGGGCGTGGAGGAAGCCTTCGGGCTGGGCGAAGGCCTGGACGACCTCTCGGGCACCATCATCTCCTCGGGCGCGCAGAACATCGCCGCCGACGTCTCGCACCTGATGACCTTCAAGTGCACGGGCTGCGGCGCCGAAGTCACGGTCAACACGGAAAACTCGATGACGGCGCGCTGCCACTGGTGCCGGCACCAGTTCGGCGTGAACGAGCAGATCGCCAACGGCGCCGTGCCCGACGCCGTGCTGCCCTTCCGGATCAAGAAGGACGACGCGGTGGCGCGCATCCGCCAGTTCGTGGACAAGCGGCGGATGTTCGCGCTGAAGGAGTTCAAGGAGCAGTTCACGCCCGAGAACGTGGTGGGCGTGTACCTGCCCTACATGATCGTGGACGGCAAGTGCAGCGCCGACATCGCCGGCGAAGGCGAGATCAAGACCCGCGAATACACCCGCGGCAGCGGCAAGGACAAGAAGACCTACTACGACGCCGACGTGTACGCCGTGCAGCGGCACGTGGACTTCACCGTGGACGACCTGCCGCTGGAGTCCAACCGCGCCCGCGGCAAGCTCGACACCAAGGTCAACACCAACAACATCATCAACACCATCCTGCCCTTCGACGTGAAGAACGCGGTGAAGTGGAACGCGTCCTACCTGGCGGGCTTCACGTCCGAGAAGCGCGACGCCGACGTCGAGGCGTTGCGCCCGCGCCTGGAAGACCAGCTGCTGTCGATCGCCCGCCACCAGGTGGAGTCGTCGACCGGCCGCTACGACCGCGGCGTGCGCTGGGAAGAGGAAAGCCTGGACGTGCACGGCACCCGCTGGGTGGCCATGTACCTGCCGGTGTGGCTGTATTCCTACCAGCAGCCCGGCAGCGGCATGCTGCACTACATCGCAGTGAACGGCCGCACCGGCGAAACCATGGGCAGCATCCCGATCCAGCAGTGGAAGCTGCTGCTGGCCGCCATCACCACCGGCACCTTCATCGAGGCGATCGTGATCGCCCTACTGGCAGCGCAGTAATGAGCGACGACAATGGCGTATGGCTGCTCGCCCTCGGCCCCACCGGCGCCGCGGCCCTGTACTGGGCGATCTACCGCTACTACCGCAACACCGACAAGTCGCATGCCTTCGAGCGCGAGACCAAAGTCGACGCGAAACCGGTGACGGGCACCGACCGCAAGACCGGCGACGTGACCGGCGTGCGCAACTCGCGCATCCCCGGGGACAATGTGAAGGCGTATCGGGATCGGGTTAAGCGGGTCAGGTAGGCCGGCGGGGCTCAGGCCGCAATCCGCTGGATCCGCCCCAGCTTGCCGCCCAACGTTCGGCGCGCCTCTTCAAGATCGTACGTTGCCTGGAGCTCCAGCCAGAACCGCTCGCTGGTGCCCAGCGCTGCCGCCAGCCGGAGCGCCGTATCCGCGCTCACGCCACGCTTGCCGAGAACGATTTCGTTGATGCGCCGCGGCGGAACGCCCGCGGCCCGCGCCACGGCGTTCTGGCTGATGCCCAGGGGCGACAGGAACTCCTGGAGCAGGATCTCGCCAGGGTGGATGTTGGGTAGACGATTCATGGGCAACCCCGTTCAGTGGTAGTCGACGATGGCAACCTCGAACGCTTCGCCGTCACGCCAGCGGAAACAGATCCGCCACTGATCGTTGATGCGGATACTGAACTGGCCGCGACGCCCTCCCTTGAGCGCCTCGAGGCGATTGGCCGGCGGCACCCGCAGATCATCCAGCGTCGCCGCCGCAGCCAGCATCCTCAGCTTCCGCCGGGCCACCGGCTGGATGGCCTGGGGCAACCGCCGCGAGCCCGAACCATCCCAAACCCGCTCTGTTTCCTGATCCGCGAAGCTGCCGATCATGGTCGAATGTAACGCTCCCCGTTATATAACGCAACCCGTTATAGCTGCGCCGGTCTGCTAACCGCGCAAGTCCGCGCACCTTGCCGTTGCTCCAGGCCCGCGGGAATCAGTGAATTGCGCGCAGTGGGGTCGGCAGTCCCAGGGCTATTCCTCGCCTACCCCAGTTGACGTAACCTGGTCAGAGGGAGAATCCGATGGCCTTTTGGTGGGTCAACCACAAGCAGACACGCGACCACGAAGTGCGTGGTGGCTACCTGTGGTCGCCCTATCGCAACGCCAACGGCGCCTTCAATCAGACTTACGAGAACTTGCGCCATGCCCGAGTGGGTGATGTCGTCTTCTCATTCGCCAATGCCCAAATCGGAGCGGTTGGCCGCGTGACCGCGGCGGCTACCCCCAGCCCCAAACCGATCGAGTTCGGCAATGTCGGTGACAACTGGGCCAATGAAGGCTGGCTTGTCGAGGTCGACTTCGTGCCCGTTCCGCGGGCCCTTCGACCGCAAGCCCACGCCCAGGCCATCGCGCCCCTGCTACCTGCACGCCACTCTCCGATACAGGCCAACGGCCATGGCAATCAAGGCTGTTATCTGGCCGGGATCTCAGACGCCCTGGGCGCGGTCCTGGTGGAACTGATGGACGCTGGGACCCTGCTTCCAGCGACGAACCGGATCAGCGAGCCGGAACTCGGTCCAGCGCTCCTCGAGGACCTGCACCGGATCGAAGGCGACCTTTCGATTCCAGATACCCAGAAGCCGCAACTCGCCAAGGCCCGTATCGGTCAGGGCCTGTTCCGGAAGCGCGTCATCCTGCTTGACCCAACGTGCCGCGTAACCGGCGTGACCGAAACCCGCGTGTTGATCGCCAGCCATATCAAGCCGTGGAAAGACTCGAGCAATGCCGAGCGAATCAATGGCCACAACGGCATCATGCTCTCGCCACACGTAGACGCCCTGTTCGACGACCACCTGATTACCTTCGAGGACGACGGACGAATTCATGTGCACGAGTCCCTGCCGCGGGACGTCCTCGATCGCTGGGGAATCGACCCAAGTCGTCGGGTGGAACGATTCCGGCCAGAACAGGCCATTTTCCTTGGCCACCATCGAAACGCATTCGGAGCGAAGATCGGATAGGCATGCCGTCTTCCGTAACGATGACTGACCCATCCCCTACCCGGTGACCTGTTCAGCCCCTTCGCGGCGGTCACCTCTTAATCCTCTCAAGAGACCCCGATGGCCGCACGACGCCGAACCTCAGGACTGGAAGCCCTTGCCGCAATGCCGTGGCCCGTCGGGATCGGCTTGGGCATCGCCGGCTTTCTGCTGGTCAGGTATGGCGCCCCGTGGTACTTCAGCCAGGACAGCTCGGCCATTTCGAAAGCCTTCGCCCAGGGCCTGGCCAACGGCCCCGTGCAAGTGTTCTCCTGGGTCGTCCTGTTGATCTGCTGGCTTGGCGCTGGTCTTTCTTACATCAAACAGCGCCAGCGTGCCCGCCTGTTTGATGCCCAATCGAAAACCCTTGAGCTGTCGGCCCTGAGCTGGCGCCAGTTCGAAAGCCTCGTGGCCGAATGGTTCCATCGACAGGGATATCAGGTCGTGGAAACTGGCGGTGGCGGACCGGACGGTGGTATCGACCTGATCCTCAGGAAGGGAGGCCGGAAAGAACTGGTGCAATGCAAGCACTGGAAGCGTCGCCAGGTGAGCGTCACGACGGTCCGTGAGATGTGGGGGCTGCTGCAACACCACCAGGCCGACGGCGTGTGGATTGTATGTACTGGTGAATTCACCGCCGATGCCGCGACGTTTGCTGCCGGCAAGCCCGTCCACCTGGTCACAGGCGCCCAGTTGGGAAGCCTCATGCAAGAAATCAGTGCAGGAGCGCAACCATCGCCCTTCTCGGAAGAAGTGCCGGCACCCAGCCTCACCTGCCCACGATGTGGTCGCGGAATGGTTGAGCGACAGAACCGTCGAACCGGCGACCGATTCTTCGGCTGCGAGACATACCCTGCCTGCAAAGGCACCTCGGCGAAGCCGTAGCGCGTCGGCCACCTTCGGCCGTGCCGCGTTCGTGAGATCACGCCGTCAGCCTTCGCCCATGAAGTCGCGATAGGCGGCCAGCACCTCATTGGGCGCTTCCACCTGCGGGTAATGCCCCACCCCCGCCAGTTCATACACCGGCGCTTGCGGCAGCAGCTCGCGCCACCGGGCGACAATGCCGCGGCCGGAGATGGGGTCTTCCAGGCCGTTGATCAGGGCGAGGGGCACGGTGGCGTGCTGCAGGGCCCCGACCCAGCGTTCGCGGTGGCGGTGGCGTTCGGCGATGTAGCGCAGCAGCTTGGGCATCACGGCCTTGCCGCCGTCGCGGGTGAGCTGCTGCCAAGCTTCGGCCAGTTCGCCGTCGGGCCAGGGCCGGGCGCAGATGCGCTGCAGGCTGGCGGTGAAGGTGCGCTCACTAATGAAGCGAACCAGCAGCGGCCCCAGCGGCCCGGCCAGCAGGCGCTGGATGCGCAGCGGGCGCGTGGCCTCGGGGAACAGGCCGCCGTTGAGGAAGGCCACCGAGGTGATGCGGAAGCCCAGCCGGCCCTCGCGCTGCCGCGCCAGCAGTTCCTGCGCCACGGTATTGCCGTAGTCGTGGGCCAGCACCGCCACCTTGCGCACGCCGGTGGCTTCGGCCAGCGCCACCCACTGGTCGGCCGACGCGGCGATGGAATAGACGAACTTGCGCGGCTTGGCCGAGGCGCCGAAGCCCAGCATGTCCAGCGCGAACACTTCGTGCTGTGCCGCCAGCTCGGACCACAGCCCGCGCCAGTCGCGGCTGGAGGTCGGGAAGCCGTGGATCAGCCACAGCGCCGGCCCCTGCCCGTCCCGGCGCGCCTGCAGTCGATGGCCCTGGAACGTGAGCGTGAACTTGGCAGCCTGTTCGTATCGGGTCACGCGAACCTCCGACTGCAGGCCCTGCATCCATGCGGTGGCCGCCTGGTGCGCCATCGGGCGCGGGCGCCGGCTGCTGATCATCCTTGAACTCGAAATTGCGCCATGTCGGCCGGCATTATGCCAGCGCCGCGAAATGCCGGCCCGCGTTATGCTTCGCACATGTGCTACTCCGCCCAGATCGAAGCCAGCTACAAGGCCTTCGTGCGCAAGTACGGGGCCGTGCTGGACATTCACGAATACGTGCGCATCGCCAACCGCGACCTGAAAAAGGCCCGCGAGGCCTACAAGGTGCCGAAGGCCGTGGCGCTGTCGTTTGTGGACGGCAGCTCGCCGGCGGAACAGGAAATCGCCGCCGCCTTCCTGCGCGGCCTGGCCGACCAGGTGAAGGACGAACAGGCCGAAATCGCCGCCCTGCGCGAACGGCTGCAGGCCGCCGAAGCCAGACTAGCCAGCCCGCGGCCCACGAAAAAGGCCGCGGACGACGCCCGCATCGCCCAGCGCAAGATCGAAGCCGCCGAACGCCGCCTCGCCGGCCTGCAACGCCTGGACCTGCAGCCCGCGGACTCGCGCCTGTGGCCCGGCCAGTTCGTGCCGGTGATGATCGTGCAGGACGGCAAGCGCCTGGTCACGCCCATGCGCTACCGCTGCCGGCCCGCGTACGTGGACGAAGCGTTCGAGAAGGCGCGCCCCGGCCTGTACAACGCCCGCCTCGATTCCCTGGAAACTTTCTGGAAGCCGCTGTTCGGCCACCGGCACGCCGTGGTGCTGGTGAATTCCTTCTACGAACGCGTGGACCGCGACGGCAAGTCGACCGAAGTCGAGTTCACCCCCGACGACGGCGAACCGATGCTGGTGGCCTGCCTGTGGTCGGACTGGGGCGACGGCGACGAGCGCCTGCATTCCTTCGCCATCATCACCGACGAGCCGCCACCGGAAGTCAGGGCCGCCGGGCATGACCGGATGATCGTGCGGATACAGCCGGAGGACCTGGAGGCCTGGCTCAATCCGGATCCGTCGAACCTGAAGGCGCTTTACGACCTCTTCGACCGGCGGCCGCGGCCCTACTACTCGCACCGGGTGGCCGAAGAGGCTTGACCGGGGTTGCGCCGGGTCAGAGGCCGAAGCCTGGCCCTACTTCCCGCCGCGCACCGCCGCTTCGATGGCCGCCACGTCGATCTTGCGCATCGGAAACATCGCCTCGAACGCGCGCTTGGCTACGTCGCCGCCGGCAGCCATGGCTTCCGTCAGCACCCGCGGCGTGATCTGCCAGCTGATGCCCCACTTGTCCTTGCACCACCCGCACTGGCTTTCCTTGCCGCCGTTTTCAACGATGGCGTTCCAGTAGCGGTCCGTCTCTTCCTGGTCTTCGGTCGAAATCTGGAAGGAGAAGGCTTCGCTGTGCTTGAACGCCGGGCCACCGTTGAGGCCGATGCACGGGATGCCCGCGACGACGAATTCCACGGTCAAGGCGTCGCCGGCTTTGCCATCGGGGTAGTCGGAAGGTGCGCGGTGGACTGCGCCGAGGTGGCTCTGCGGGAAAAGGCGCGTGTAGAAGCGCGCGGCTTCTTCGGCGTCGTGTTCGAACCATAGGCAGACAACGCTTTTGTTCATGGGAACATTCTCTCCACGGCGATGGCCTTCAACAGAACTCGGACTAGAAGTAGGGAGCCCCGGGATCAAGCTATACCAAAGTCCGCAACCAGGGCCCGGCAACTACGATTGACTGCATTCTGAAGACCGCGGACTTGGTGGATCAACGAGAGCATCCCGACACTTTTGCAAATAGCCGCACACCTCAGACTGGCGCACCAAAGATCCGCTCAACCACAAACCACCGACCTAGGACGCCGGGAAATAGGATGGACTAGATACCAGAACGCGCCGCAACTGGCGCAATGAAGAATCCCAAGCAACCCCAACGACCTCGCCTACAACAAGCCAAGACTATTTTCCGAGATAGCGAAGCAGAATCTCTGTTCTCAGCCGAATACTCCCAGAGTCATTTGTGTTTCTCGCCATCATGTCGAAGTTCGACAGATCATGATCACCAGGCAGGCCTTCGGCAACCTTCTCCTTATTTTTTTGCCTAAGCTCGTTAAACCTTACGAACTTTTCTCGCAGCCCGGGCACCGGTCCAGTCTGACGGCAAACCTGATAGTAGACAGTTAACGGGCCTTGTGAGGACAACAAGACATCTCGAGGAACGAACACCTTCTCCATCCAACCCAAAACTGCATTGACTCGAGATGCGGCCTTTTCAAACCCAGGGGACTCCGCTTTGACGCCCTCATCAACCAATCGATCAATTTGAGTCTTCTTCGTGTCAACTATTTTCCCCCTGAACTCAAGCAGAAGAAGCTTTGCTGCAACCGCCTTGTCTTCACCGCGCTTGGTTGAGAAACGCACCCTAGTCCTGAAGAAGTCGTGCTTTGCTATGGCGGAGATTTGCTTCGGCACCACACCCTTCATTGCATTCCTGAATTCAGGCGCAGTAAGTGGCTTGCTCGAGTTTAGCCGGATGAAAAGGTCGTTGATCTTCGCCTCATCATCCGTAATGACGCTCATGACATCCAAGTTGAACTGATCAAACCGGTCAGCGACTTCAGAGTGAGTTTCCTTCAGATCCTTGTAGAAAAGCCCCCCCAGGCTAAGAAGTGGATTGGCCTCAAACACAAAGTCTTGTCTAAGCGGAAACTTATTCCCAACAAAATCAATAATCGCTTCCAGGCGCTGCTTTCCATCAATAACTGCGTAGCGCCGATTGATAACGTTTAGCGATGTGTTCCCAAACGAGAAATCTGCCAGATAAATCTTTGGGATGTCGTAGTCGTTGATTATCGAATCAACCAGATACGCCTTCGCGCTTTCGGACCAAACATTACCTTTCCGCTGGTACGGCGGAGAAAAATCTATCTCGTTCCGGCGGGAGTTCCACCACGAAACCGTTCGCCGATCATGCGCCTGCACTTTGAACATCACCTGGCTCCAAATCCTGCGGATCGCTTCAGTTCACGCGCCAGACCGTCCAAGTCAGGAAATACGGTCGAATCCAGCACCCCCGCTCCAAGCAGCTCACGGAACACAGACTCTTGATGAACTCCATTAATTTCTATTTTTTGAAGAGTTCCATCTTCGAAGGCTCCAGCAGTGAAAACATCCTCCATTGGGTCCATAGATCTCCCAAAAAGAGTAAAAACACCGCGCTGGGAAACAATTCTTGGGCTGTTATGCACACCATAAACCGCAACCGGGCGATCCATAAGCGTTGCTCCGTCGCCAACCTGAACGTATCCATTAGTTAGCCGGCTATCCCCCACGGAAAACGGCTCTCCCGAATAATTGATGTGTGCATGAACCGTCCTATTCCACAGGACCGGCTTTAGCCTCCATACACACGACGATCCAGTTGTCGTTCCGGTCGCATCCCGGCGGAGATCACATAGAGCGAAGAACAGTGCTACGAATGCATTCTCCGACCAGTCAAGCAGCCGAGTAGGCATTCCATGGTGCTGCATTAGGAACATCAGCTCCAACCTGTCAACCGGAAGCGCTCTACTGACCATGGGCTGCGCTCTTTCGCGAAAGCGAGTGATTAAAGATGCCTCCAACCCAAGTAATTGCGCGGACACGCCAATAGTCGGATGACGATAGAGCGATGGAACAAGCCTGTGCGTCGAGGACGAAACACCCC
The DNA here is from genome assembly GCF_006265115.1 of Arenimonas terrae. Lineage (GTDB taxonomy): Bacteria > Pseudomonadota > Gammaproteobacteria > Xanthomonadales > Xanthomonadaceae > Arenimonas > Arenimonas terrae. The sequence continues at coordinate 703,296 of NZ_SMDR01000001.1, forward strand.
TGAACCACTTTAGCTCATCTGGCTCTGCTGCAATTGCGCGGGCATACCCTGAAAGGGTTCGGATTTCTATAGTCTCCAGTGTAGGCATCTATTTTTTCGCTCTTGTCAGAGAACAAGCTTGAGCCATGAGAAATCGAAGCTTCACGCAACAGCCGAGATACTTCTTTTGATTTGAAGTTACATGTTCCGGCGATACTCCCCACCCACCTCATAAAGCGCATGACTGATCTGCCCCAGTGAATGCGTCTTCACCGCCTCCATCAACGCCGCGAAGATGTTCTTCCGGTCACGGGCGGTGGACTGCAGGGGCTTGAGGTGGTCTGAGGCCAAGGGGTTTCGGGCCAGCTGGTAGGTCCGGACGTTCGCGATCTGGGCGCCCTTCTCGCCTTCGGTGCTGCGGATCAGTTCGATGGTGGTGGCCACCTCGCCCGCGTGGTCCTTGGGCAGGAAGGTGTTCACGCCCACCAGGGGCAGGCTGCCGTCGTGTTTCTTGTGTTCGTAGTACAGGCTTTCTTCCTGGATCTTGCCGCGCTGGTACATGGTGTCCATGGCGCCCAGCACGCCGCCGCGTTCGCTCAGGGCTTCGAACTCGCGGTACACGGCCTCTTCCACCAGGTCGGTCAGGTGGTCGACGGCGAAGCTGCCCTGCCAGGGGTTCTCGTTGAAGTTGAGGCCCAGTTCCTTGTTGATGATCATCTGGATGGCCACGGCGCGGCGCACGCTTTCTTCGGTGGGCGTGGTGATGGCCTCGTCGTAGGCGTTGGTGTGCAGGCTGTTGCAGTTGTCGAACAGCGCGTACAGGGCCTGCAGCGTGGTGCGGATGTCGTTGAACTGGATCTCCTGCGCGTGCAGTGAGCGGCCGCTGGTTTGGATGTGGTACTTCAGCATCTGGCTGCGTTCGTTGGCGCCGTAGCGTTCGCGCATGGCGCGGGCCCAGATGCGGCGGGCCACGCGGCCGATCACCGTGTACTCCGGGTCCATGCCGTTGCTGAAGAAGAAGCTCAGGTTGGGCGCGAAGTCATCAATGTGCATGCCGCGCGCCAGGTAGTACTCGACGATCGTAAATCCGTTACTCAGGGTGAAGGCCAGCTGGCTGATCGGGTTCGCCCCCGCTTCGGCGATGTGGTAGCCGCTGATGGACACCGAGTAGAAGTTGCGGACCTTGCGATCCACGAAGAACTGCTGGATGTCGCCCATCATGCGCAGGGCGAATTCGGTGCTGAAGATGCAGGTGTTCTGGGCCTGGTCTTCCTTCAGGATGTCGGCCTGCACGGTGCCGCGCACGGTGCTGAGGGTTTTCGCCTTGATCTGCTCGTAGACCTCGGGCTCGACCAGCTGGTCGCCGGTGATTCCCAGCAGGCCGAGGCCCAGTCCGTCGTTCGTGGGCGGCAGCTCGCCGTGGTATTCGGGGCGCTTCTTGCCCTCGAAGAAGGCCTCGATCTTCTTGTGCGCTTCGTCCCAGCGCTTCTGGTCCTCGCGCAGGTACTTCTCGACCTGCTGATCGATGGCGGTGTTCATGAACATCGCCAGGATCATCGGCGCCGGGCCGTTGATGGTCATGGACACGCTGGTGGACGGCGCGCACAGGTCGAAGCCGGAATACAGCTTCTTCATGTCGTCCAGCGTGGCGATGGACACGCCGGAGTTGCCGATCTTGCCGTAGATGTCCGGGCGCTCGGCCGGGTCCTCGCCGTACAGGGTGACGCTGTCGAAGGCGGTGGACAGGCGCGCGGCCGGCTGGCCGACGCTGAGGTAGTGGAAACGCCGGTTGGTGCGTTCCGGCGTGCCCTCGCCCGCGAACATGCGGATCGGGTCTTCGCCGCTGCGGCGGTACGGGTACACGCCGCCGGTGTACGGGTAGGCGCCCGGCAGGTTTTCCTTGCTCAGGAAGGTCAGCAGCTCGCCCCAGCTCTTGTAGGTGGGCGCGGCGATCTTCGGGATCTTCTGGTGGCTGAGCGATTCGCGGTAGTTCTCGACGCGGATCGTCTTGTCGCGCACCTTGTATTCGCCCACCTCGTCGGTGATGGACTTCAGGCGCTCGGGCCATTCGCGCAGCAGGGCAATGGATTCGGCGCTGAGCGCCTTCACCGCGTCGTTGTAACGCTGGCGCAGGGTGACCAGGCTGCGGTCGACGCTGGCGGCGCGGCGTTCCTCCAGCGGGCCGCGGGCGTCGGCGCCCTGGGCCTGCTGCCACTTGAACACCACCTTGCGGCGCTCCTGGCCGGTGCGGCGCTCGCCGCAGGCGGGCCATTCGTTCGGGTTGGCGCCGGGCGTGGCCGGGGCGCGCTGCACCAGCAGGTGGTGCGGGTCGTAGAGGTCGAGCTGGCGCGGCAGGTCGGCGTCGTCCAGGTCGTGCAGGCTCTGCCAGTAGCTCTGGGCGCGGTCGGCGGCTTCGGCCTGGCGTTCGATGCTGGCGTTGATCTGGCGGCCCTGTTCGGCGATCTCGGCCAGGTAGCGGGTGCGGGCGCCGGGGATCAGCACGGTGGCGCGCGGTTCCTTCAGGCCGGTGTCGACGTTCGGCGAAAAATCGCAGTGCGGGCTCGACGGCGCCAGCTTGGCCTTCACCAGGCGGCACAGGTTGCTGAACATCCAGCTCACGCCGGGGTCATTGAACTGGCTGGCGATGGTCGGATAGACCGGCACCTCCTCGTCCTTCAGGGCGAAGGCGACGCGGTTGCGCTTCCACTGCTTGCGCACGTCCCTCAACGCATCCTCGGCGCCGCGCTTGTCGAACTTGTTCAGCACGACGAGCTCGGCGAAGTCGAGCATGTCGATCTTCTCGAGCTGGCTGGGGGCGCCGAAATCGGACGTCATCACGTAGACCGGGAAATCCACCAGGTCCACGATCTCGGAATCGGACTGGCCGATGCCGGCGGTTTCCACCATCACCAGGTCGTAGCCCTGGGCGCGCAGGAAGGCCACGCAGTCCTTCAGCACCGCATTGATGGCGGCGTGCTGGCGGCGGGTGGCCATCGACCGCATGAAGACGCGCGGGCTGCGCAGCGAGTTCATGCGGATGCGGTCGCCCAGCAGGGCGCCGCCGGTTCGGCGGCGGGTCGGGTCGACGGAAATCACGGCGATGCGCATTTCCGGGAAATGCTGCAGGAAGCGGTTCATCAGCTCGTCGGTGACGCTGGACTTGCCGGCGCCGCCGGTGCCGGTGAGGCCGATCACCGGGGTCTTGCCGCCGGCCAGCTGCCATTCCTTGCGCAGGGTGGCCAGCTGGGCCTCGTCGAGTTCGCCTTCTTCGATGGCGGTCAGCATCTTGCCGATGCTGATCTCGTCGTTGATGTCGGGTGCGAAGCCGGTGTCGGCCTCGGCTTTGCCCGCGCCTTTCTTCTTGCCGCCGGGCGTGGAGATAAATGCACTCTGACCCCGGATTTTGCGGGCGGCTTCGGTGCGGCGGACCAGGTCCTCGATCATCGCCACCAGGCCCATCTGCATGCCGTCGTTGGGGTGGTAGATGCGCTCGACGCCGTAGTCCTGCAGCTCCTTGATCTCCTCGGGCGTGATGGTGCCGCCGCCGCCGCCGAACACGCGGATGTGCGACGCGCCGCGCTCGCGCAGCATGTCCACCATGTACTTGAAGTATTCGGTGTGGCCGCCCTGGTAGCTCGACAGCGCGATGCCGTCGGCGTCTTCCTGCAGCGCGGCGCGCACCACGTCCTCGACGCTGCGGTTGTGGCCCAGGTGCACCACCTCCACGCCTTGCGCCTGGATCAGGCGGCGCATGATGTTGATGGCGGCGTCGTGGCCGTCGAACAGGCTGGCCGCGGTGACGAAGCGCAGCGGGCTGCGTTCGGCCTGGGTGTCGGCGGTCGGGACCTGGGAGGCGGGGGTGCTCATGGGGCGGACTCGTACGGCGGGTGCGGGGAAGGCCCGATTGTAGCGTCCCCGCGGGCCCCTGCCCGCCCCGCCCGGGCCTCAGCCGCCCAGGGTCTCGCAGAAGGACTTGGCGTAGGCGCTGCGCCGCACTTCGGCATCGCGCCGTCGCGCGGCGTCCACCAGCTCCAGACTGGCGCCGCGCAGACGGTCGATCTCGGCGCCGCGGCGGAAGGCGACCTCGCGCTGCAGGCGGGCGCGGCGGTGATCGTCCAGGCCCGATTCGAAGGTCACCCGGTTGTCGGCCAGGGCGCGCCAGGGCACGAAGATTGCGTGCAGCTCGCCTTCGGCCACCGCGAAGAAGCCGGCGCCGAACAGGTCGGCGCTGGCGGTGTGCGCGTGCAGGGTCCATTCGCCGCCGTCGCGGTAGCGCAGCGTGCTCATCACCGACTGCGGCGGCGCCACCGGCTGGCCCTCGGCCTCGGCGCTGAGCAGGATGCCGCGCAGGTCGCCGATGGGGTTGGAATGGGTCTCGTCGCCGGCGCGAAGGATGACGTTGCCGCCCTCCCAGTCCAGGCCCACCAGGTGGCCGAACAGCAGGTCGCCGGAGTTCAGCAGCAGGATGACCTTCTGCAGGTCGGGGTTCACGTGGCCCATCCAGCGCGGCGGCTGCGGCAGACCGTAAAGCACACCGGCGCCGTAGCCGAAGCTTCCGGGCAGGTCGTCGATGCGCTGCAGGTCGGTCATGGCCGCGAGTCTAGGAGTTTCGGGGCGGGTTTTCATCGGGCACAGGCTGGCCCACCCTGCCCGAACCCCGCCTGAAATCGTGACGCGGCGCACGGTTCACACTTCTGAATCCAAAGAAAAAGGCGGAGCCGGCGCCTTGCCCTACGCCGGCCCCGCCGCCCCACTCACTCGGTCACGACTTCCCGGTGCATCGGCGCCAGCTTGGCCAGCAGCCGGTTCTGGGCGCTGAAGGGCACGTCGTGCTGGTCCATCGCCACCTGCAGCACTTCCACCAGGCGGTTGAAGTCGGCGCGGTCGATGCCCAGGCCGGCGTGCGAACTTTTCATGTCGCGGCCGGTGTAGGTGCAGTCGCCGCCCAGGATCACGCAGAACTGCTCGACCAGCTGGCGCTTCACCCGCGCCTGGTCGGCATTGGCGAAGAACGGGCCCATCTTCTCGTCGGCCAGCAGGCCGGCCATGAAGGTGTCCATCAGCTTCGTCAGGCCGGCTTCGCCGCCGAACTGGTCGAGCACCGGCCGCAGTTCGGGGTGGGCGGGCGCCGGGTTGGGCGCGGTGGGGTCGTTGGCGGCAGGCGCGGCGGCGGCCTCTTCGGCCTCGAGCCGGGCCTCCTCGTCGAGCACGGCCTGTTCCTCGGCGCTGACCGCCGGGTCCTGGGCGAACACCGGCAGGGCCAGGCCCAGCGCCAGCAGGAAGATCAATCGGGTGCGGAAGTTCATGGCGTTCTCCGTGGGGCTCAGAAGCCGACCTGCAGCGAGGCGTAGAGCCCGCGCTGGTCGTCGGCGATGACGATGTTGCCGAGGTCGACGTAGGCGACGGTCAGCGAGACGTTCTTGTACGGCGCCCAGGCGACGAAGGCGTCGAAGGCGTTTTCCTCGACCGCGATGCCCAGATTGTTGGGCTTGTTGCGGTACTCGGCGCCGATGGCCACGTTGCGGCTGATCAGGTACGCCACCGAGGCCTCGAACTGCGGCTGGTAGTCGTCGTTGAGGTCGCCGCCGAAACCCAGGATGCCGAACTGGTTGGCGCGGGTGAAACGCACGGTGCCGTTCACCAGCAGGCTCTGGGCCAGGAACAGCTTGGTCGCGCTGATGTAGTAGTCCACGCCGCTGTCGTCGCGGGCGCCGACGAAGGCCAGCACGGCCGACTGGTCGTTCTTCTTGTACTGGGCGCCGATGGCGATCTGCGGCATCCAGCTGTCCTGCTCGAGCACGGCGTCGCCGGCGATTTTCACCTTCACGCCGATCGTGTCCTGGGTGAAGGTGAAACCGCGGCCCAGGCCCAGGGCCGCACCGACGTTCTCGGTGTCGAACTTCTGCCGCGACACGCTCAGCTCGACGCGGTCGTACAAGCCGACCAGCACGCCGTAGCTGTCGAGGCCGTAGTCGTCGACGTTGACGCGGGTATAGAAGGCGTTGCCGCCGACCTGGTCGCGGGTGCCGTAACCGCCGATCACGGCCCAGGGCGTCAGGCCGCCGCCGGCCGAGCCTTCCACCTGACTCACGCCGCCGGTGAGCAGCAGCTTGCCGGAGGTATCGAAGCCGTCGTCGTCGCCGGTCTCCTGGGCGAAGGCGTGGGAACATAGCGCCAGCAGGCAGGCGCCGGACAGCGCGGAACGTCGGAAAACACTCATCGGGTGGTCCTCGTGGCGGAAGGCGTGGAAGGAGGCGCCGGCCGGGTCTGGCCCGGTCGCGGCATCGGCATCGGGAAATACGGGGTCACCTGCGACTGCAGCGCCGGCGGCACCTTCACCAGGAACCAGACGCCGGCCACGCCGTCGCCGCCGGCGGCGCCGCGCTTGCGGTCGGAGACCCAGCGATAGAGCGGCTTGCCCTGCCAGGCCCACATCGGGCGGCCATCGCGGCTCCGGGCCAGGGTGAAGGGACCGAAGGGTTTGGCGTCGGGCGCGGCGTAGTGCGGCGGCCACAGGGCTTCGCAGGCGGAGTCGCAGCGGCTCTGGCCAGGCAGGTCTTCGGTATAGGTGTAGAGCGCACGGCCACCCTGCTCGACCAGCAGGCCGTTGCGCCGCCAGATCGGCACCGGGCTGGCCGCGGCGATCTCGGCCGGGCTGCGCGGGCGGGCGGCGTCGCCCTCGGCGCGGGGTGCGGGGGCCGGGGACTGGGCGGCGGCAAGGGACGCGGCGCTCGCGAACACGAGGGCCAGCAGGCTGGCGGAGAAGCGGGTCATGGCGGGCAAGGCCTTTGGCAAGCACGCTTGGGCGTGCGAGCGGCCTTACGCGGGCGGCGGGCCGGTCGGATGCACCTAGGTCTCGGAATCCGGCGCGGACAGCTTGCGCAGGCGTTCCGGGTCGGGGATGAGCTCGCTGCGGATCATCAGCAGCGCGCCCTTCGGGGCCTCGAAGGCCTTGTGCCGTTCGCCCGGCGGCGCGAGCAGGAAGTCGCCCGGGAAATATTCGACGCCGTCGTGCAGGACCGAACCCTCCAGCACCAGGCATTCCTCTTCGCGCGTGTGCGGATGCGGCGGCACCGCCGCGCCCGGCTCGATGCGCCAGAGGCTGGTCTGGGTGCCCTCGGCCTCGTCGCGGCGCAGGGTCTTGATGCGGATGCCGGGCACGAAGGGTTTCCATTCGCCTTCGTCGGCGCGCACCACCTTCGTGCGCATGCGGCGCGCACCGGCCAGGATCCGGGCGCGCAGCGCCGACGCGGCCGCGGGTGCCGGCGCGCTCTCCGGCAGCAGGCCGGCCAGGGCGGCCAGCAGCAGGTCGTCGCGGGGCGGCTTGCGTGTGCTCATGGCCGGTCGCCCTCCCCCTGCAGCGCCGCCCGGAGCGCGGCCAGGCCGCGACGGGCGTGCGATTTCACCGTGCCCAGCGGCAGTCCGGTGCGCTGCGCGATCTCGGGTTGCGACAACTCCTCTTGGTACGACAGTTCCAGCACGCGACGCTGGGCGGGGGTGAGCGCCTCCAGGGCGCGCCGAATCGCCTTCGCCTGGTCCAGGCGTTCGATCAGCACCGGTGCGGATTCATCTTCACCCGGCGTATACGCCTCGTCGGCACCGCCCGGATGCAGGGGCTGTTCCAGCCGCTGACGGCGGCCGCGGCGCCGGCGGTCGACCGCGCGGCTCCACGCCAGGGTCAGCAGCCAGGCCATCACTGCGCCCCGTTCCGGGCAATAGCTTACGGCGCGGTCCCAGACCTGCAGGAAGACGTCGCTGACCACTTCCTCGGCGTCCTGGGGCTGGCGCAGCACGCGCAGGGCCAGGCCGTAGACGCGGCCCAGCGCCAGGTCGTAGAGCTGACCCAGCGCGTCGGCGTCGCCGAAGCGGATGCGGCCGATCAGCGCGACCAGTACGGCTTCGTCGGGATCGAGGGGCGGCGCGGAGGGAAGCGGCAACTCGAGCGCCATGGCGGTCCGGGACGGAAGACGCGCCATTAGCCGTCGGCCCGCGAGGAGAGCGCGTGAAGGCGATCGACCAAAAAAAGGGCGACCGCGCGGCGGTCGCCCAATAAACCCTGCTCTAAGGGTTGGAGGCTGGCGGTTTTCCGGGGAGAGACAAAACCGCCAAGCCCTCAGGAGAACGCCCGCGCCGCCGGGAACCGGACACGCAGAAGTGGCCGCGACCGCCGGACGGCGCGAATGGACCGACGGACGCGGAATGCGGCCTGCGGACCGGTCACCTGCCCGTCTAGAGCGTTTGCTTTACACTACGGCGCGCCTTGACCCGGGGGCGCCTTGGCTGCCCCGGGACATAGCCATTTAATTCAATCACTTGCGGAACACTCTTCGAGTAACGACGCACGCCAGCACTCGCGCAGGCGCCCGCGTTTTCCGCCGGACCGGAGCTTTCCATGATCTTCGAAACCATCTCCACCTCGGGCCACGAGGAAGTGGTGTTCTGCCATAACAAGGACGCCGGCCTGAAGGCCATCATCGCGATCCACAACACCGTGCTGGGCCCCGCGCTGGGCGGCACGCGCATGTGGCCCTACGCGAGCGAGGCGGAAGCCCTGAACGACGTGCTGCGCCTGAGCCGCGGCATGACCTACAAGGCGGCGGTGTCGGGCCTGAACCTGGGCGGCGGCAAGGCGGTGATCTGGGGCGACCCGAACAAGGACAAGTCCGAGGCGCTGTTCCGCGCGTTCGGCCGGTTCGTGAACTCGCTCGGTGGCCGCTACATCACCGCCGAGGACGTCGGCATCGACGTCAACGACATGGAATACGTGTACCGCGAGACCGAGTTCGTGACCGGCGTGCACCAGGTGCACGGCGGCTCGGGCGACCCGTCGCCGTTCACCGCCTACGGCACCCTGCAGGGCCTGATGGCCGCGCTGCAGGTCAAGTTCGGCAACGAGGAAGTGGGCAACTACTCCTACGCCGTGCAGGGCGTGGGCCACGTCGGCATGGAGTTCGTGAAGCTGCTGCGCGAGCGCGGCGCCAAGGTCTTCGTCACCGACATCAACAAGGACGCCGTGCAGCGCGCCGTCGACGAGTTCGGCTGCGAGGCCGTGGCCCTGGACGACATCTACGACGTGGACGCCGACGTCTATTCGCCGACCGCCCTGGGCGGCACGGTGAACGAGAAGACCCTGCCCCGCCTGAAGTGCAAGATCATCTGCGGCGCCGCCAACAACCAGCTGGCCAACGACCAGATGGGCCTGGAAGTGGCCGCCAAGGGCATGCTGTACGCCCCGGACTACGCGGTGAACGCCGGCGGTCTGATGAACGTCTCGCTCGAGATCGACGGCTACAACCGCGAGCGCGCGATGCGCATGATGCGGACGATCTACTACAACCTCGGCCGCATCTTCGAGATCAGCAAGCGCGACGGCATCCCGACCAACAAGGCCGCCGACCGCATGGCCGAAGAGCGCATCAACGCCATCGGCAAGCTGCGCCTGCCGCACCTGGGCGCCCCGGCCCCGCGTTTCCAGGGCCGCCGCGGCAACTGACAAAAAATCCGGGGTCAGAGTGCATTTATCTTCACGCGCTGCCCCGGACAATTCGACGCCATCCGCCCGTCGGTTCCGAGGAACCGACGGCGCGAAGATAAATGCACTCTGACCCCGGATTGGATCTGACGTATGCGCACGTTTCCGCTTGGTGAAGACCTCGATGCCCTGCGCGACGCCGTCCGGCGCTTCGCCGAGAGCGAGATCGCCCCGCGGGCGGCGCAGATCGACCACGACAACCTCTTCCCCGCCGACCTGTGGCCCAAGCTGGGCGAGATGGGCCTGCTGGGTATGACCGTGCCCGCCGAATACGGCGGCAGCGACATGGGCTACCTGGCCCACCTGGTGGCGATGGAGGAGATCTCCCGCGCCTCCGGCTCCGTCGGCCTGAGCTACGTCGCGCATTCCAACCTGTGCGTGTCCAACCTCTACGCCAACGGCAGCGAGGCGCAGCGCCACAAATACCTGCCCAAGCTGTGCAGCGGCGAATGGAAGGGCGCGCTGGCGATGAGCGAACCGGGCGCCGGTTCCGACGTGGTCGGCTCGATGAGCTGCCGCGCCGATCTGCGCGACGGCGTCTGGATCGCCAACGGCAACAAGATGTGGATCACCAACGGCCCCGAGGCCGACGTGCTGGTGGTCTACATGCGCACCGCCGGCAAGGACGCGGGCTCGCGCTGCATGACCGCCTTCATCGTCGAGAAGGGCATGAAGGGCTTCTCCACCGCCCAGAAACTCGACAAGCTGGGCATGCGCGGCTCCAACACCTGCGAACTGGTGTTCGAGAACTGCGAGATTCCCGCCGAAAACGTCCTGGGCGAAGTGAACCAGGGCGTGCGGGTGCTGATGAACGGCCTGAACACCGAACGCCTGGTGATCACCGGCGGCCCGCTGGGCCTGATGCAGGCCGCGCTCGACGTCGCCCTGCCCTACGTGCGCGAACGCAAGCAGTTCGACCAGGCCATCGGCACCTTCGGCCTGATGCAGGGCAAGATCGCCGACATGTACACGGCGCTGCAGTCCAGCCGCGCCTTCGCCTACCAGGTGGCCCGCGATTTCGACGCCGGCCGTGCCAGCCGCGTGGATTCGGCCAGCTGCCTGCTGCACGCCAGCGAGTGCGCGGTGCAGGTGGCGCTGGAGGGCATCCAGGCCCTGGGCGGCAATGGCTATATCAATGAATACGCGACGGGGCGGATCCTGCGCGACGCCAAGCTCTACGCGATCGGCGCCGGCACCAACGAGATCCGCCGCATGCTGATCGGCCGCGAGCTGTTCGAAGACCGCGGCTGAAGCAGCGGCGTCGGACGGCGCCCGGCCTAGAGGCAACCAAGGGCGGAGCCGCGCGGCTCCGCCCTTTTTCTTGCGCCGCGCTCAGGCCGCGCGCGCCACCGGCGCAGCGCCCAGCGCCCGCCGCAGCAGCGCCGCCGTGCTCGCCCGGCCCGGCTTGGTCGCCGCGCGTTCGGCGGTGACGGCTTCGGCCAGGGCGCGGTCGCCGCTGCCGATCGCCGCCTCGATCAGGCTCAGGTCGATCAGGTCGCGCTGGGCGTGGCTGCCGCCGAAGCGGTGCGCGATCGGCCGGACCCAGCGCAGCCCGCGCGCCGCCTGGCGGTGGTCGCCGTCGGCCAGGGCCAGCAGCGACTCCAGCAGCGGCGCGCCGACCTCGGCGGTGAACAGGGCGTTGTCGCCGGCGCCCGCGGTGGCCCGGCGCTGCGCGTCGCGCACTTGGGCGAGCAGGTCCTTGCGGCCCGCACCGGCGAAGGCCAGCGCCGCGTGCACGTCGTTGAAGGCGTACCAGCCACTGCCGGCCTGCGGCGCCCAGGCCTCGGCCACGGCGGTCCAGCGCTCGCCCACATCGATGCCCCGCAGCTGCAGCCGCCAGAGCATGGCCGAGGCATCGATCAGGTCCATCGCGGTCTGCGGGCGGTGGCCGAAGATCGGGCCGTCGAAGAGTTCGAGCACGCGACCGATCTCGTCGCGCTCCAGGTGGTACAGGGCCAGGTGCCACCAGTTGTGCACGGCGAAGAAGCAGTCCTTCGACCAGGCCTCGGTGTCCTCGTTGAGCCAGGCGATGCCCTCGTCCACCCGGCCCTCCATCTCCATCACATGGGCCACGGCGTGCCAGGCCCAGGCGTCGCGGCGCTGCAGCTCCAGCGCCTGGTGGCCGGTGAACTCGGCCTGGGCGTACTGGCCGCATTCCTCCAGGCCGAAGGCCTGCATGCCCAGCACGGCGTGGTAGCCGGGCACCGACGCCGACCAGGCCGGCAGGGCCCGGCTGATGCGGTCGCGCAGCATGCGGGCGTCGCCGGTGAAGAAGTCGAGCAGGTGGCCCATCTGCAGCGCCAGCGCGTCGCGCGGGTGGGCAATGCTCAGGTCCTCGAGCGTGCGTGCGGCCAGGCGCCAGCGGCCTTCGGCCCAGGCGGACGCGGCGCGCAGGTGGGCCTGTTCGCGCGGCGTCGCGCCCAGGGTTTCGGCGGTACGCAGGGCCTCGCGGGCCAGCGGCAGCGGCGCGGCTTCGGAGGCGGTGAGGTAGAGCCAGGCCAGCGCGGCGTGGCCCATCACGAAGGCGGGGCTGTCGGCGACGGCCTGGGTCAGGGTGGCGACCGGATCGCCGGAATAGCACTGCAGCTGGTGCAGGGCCTGGTCGTAGAGGACGGCGGCCTGGGCGCTGGCGCCGGTCAGGGGGTGGCCTTGGGCATCGGTGTGGATCATGGGGTTTCTCTTGTGCGTCGGGGGAGGCGGGACGCTTAGGGTCCCAAAGACGAATACGCGCGACCCGGGCGGCTTCCGCCAGATTCCGGCCGTTGCGGCCATTGGCGGCAGCGCCCCACGGGCAGGACAATACGTCTCCTGAATGTCCGTCCGGCGCGTTGGCCGGCTCGGGCATAATTGCCGTTTCCCCGCGTCCATTCGGAGTTCCCATGTCCAAGGTCATCATCGCCGGCGCCAAGCGCACCGCCCTCGGCGCCCTGCTCGGCCAGTTCACCGGCGTGCCCGCCACCCAGCTCGGCTCGACCGCCATCAAGGCGGCGATGGAGCAGTCCGGCGTGGCCGGCGACAAGGTGGACGAAGTGATCATGGGCTGCGTGCTGCCCGCCGGCCTGGGCCAGGCCCCGGCCCGCCAGGCCGCGCTGGGCGCGGGCCTGCCGACCGCCGCCGGCTGCACCACCGTCAACAAGGTCTGCGGCTCGGGCATGAAGGCGATCATGATGGGCAGCGACCTGATCAAGGCCGGCTCGGCCGAGGTCGTGGTCGCCGGCGGCATGGAGTCGATGACCAATGCCCCGCACCTGCTGATGGGCTCGCGCACCGGCACCAAGTTCGGCCCGATCGAGATGCTCGACCACATGGCCTGGGACGGCCTGGTCAACCCCTACGACAAGCAGGCCATGGGCGTGTTCGGCGAACTGTGCGCCGACAAGTACGCGTTCAGCCGTGCCGACCAGGACGCCTTCGCAGCCGAGTCCGTGCGCCGCGCGCTTGCCGCCCAGGCCGAGGGCGCCTTCAAGGACGAGATCGCGCCGGTCACCGTCGCCGGCCGCAAGGGCGACGTGGTCGTGGACACCGACGAGCAGCCGGGCCGCTGCGACATCGCCAAGATCCCGAGCCTGCGCCCGGCCTTCAAGAAGGACGGCACGATCACCGCCGCCAGCTCGTCGAGCATCAACGACGGCGCGGCCGCCGTGGTCCTGGCCTCCGAAGCCGCGGCCAAGGCCCAGGGCCTGACCCCGCTGGCCACGATCGTCGCCCACGCCAGCCATGCCCAGGCCCCGGAGTGGTTCACCACCGCCCCGGTCGGCGCCATCCAGAAGGTGCTGGCCAAGGCCGGCTGGAGCGTGGCGGACGTCGACCTGTTCGAGGTCAACGAGGCGTTCGCGGCCGTGGCCATGGCCCCGATCAAGGAGCTGGGCGTGCCGCACGACAAGCTCAACGTGCACGGCGGCGCCTGCGCCCTGGGCCATCCGATCGGTGCGTCCGGCGCCCGCCTGGTGGTCACGTTGATCCATGCGCTGCGCCGCCGCGGTGGCAAGCGCGGCGTCGCCGCCCTGTGCATCGGCGGCGGCGAAGCGACCGCCGTGGCCATCGAACTGGCCTGAAACCGCCGACGGGCGGCCGGCCCAGATCGGCCGCCGAAGTTTATTTTCCGTAAAAGACCGGATTCCCCTTGACTCCGGCTTGGTTCCTGACATGATTTTGCCCACGTGTGCCGCAGGCGCACGTCTTGCTTACTAAAAACGTCTAGACGAGGAAACAACCCATGTCCCTGAACAAGACCCTGCTCGCCATGGCCCTGGGCCTGGCCCTGGCGGCCTGCTCGAACCAGGCTGAGCAGGCGGCTGACGCGGCTACCGATGCCGCTGCTGCTGCCGACGCTGCCGCCACCGAGGCTGCCGACGCCGCTGCCGCCGCCACCGACGCCGCGACCGAAGTCGCTGCCGACGCTGCCGACGCTTCTGCCGAAGTCGCCGCCGACGCCGCTGAAGTCGCGACCGACGCCGCTGCCGACGCCGCTGCTGCTGGCACCGAAGCCGCTGCCGACGCCGCTGCTGACGTGGCCGACGCCGCTGCCGAAGTTGCCGAGGACGCCGCCGAGACCGCCGAAGAGGCTGCCGACGCTGCCGACGAAGGCGGCAACTAAGCCTTCGCTGCAAGCTTCAAGCAAACGGGCGCGACGCAAGTCGCGCCCGTTTTCTTTTGCCCGGCCGCCGATGAGCACGGGGACCCTAGGCTGGGCCGGCCCCGGCCCGTAAACTCGACGGGTTTTCCAGCGAGCGGCCGCGCATGCCCATCCTCACCAGCCAGATCGATCCGCGCTCCCCCGAATTCCAGGACAACGCCGCGCAGCTGCGCGCTGCCGTCGCCGACTTCGAGGCCCAACTGGCGAAGGTCGCCCTGGGCGGCGGCGACAAGGCCCGCGCCAAGCACACCGAACGCGGCAAACTGCTGCCGCGCGAACGCATCACCGCCCTGCTCGATCCCGGCTCGCCCTTCCTGGAGCTCTCGGCCCTGGCTGCCGGCGGCATGTACGAAGACGCCGCGCCTGCCGCCGGCGTGATCACCGGCATAGGCCGCATCCACGGCATCGAGGTGGTGGTGGTCGCCAACGACGCGACGGTCAAGGGCGGCACCTATTTCCCGATGACGGTGAAGAAGCATCTCCGGGCGCAGGAAGTGGCGCTGGAGAACCACCTGCCCTGCGTCTACCTGGTCGATTCCGGCGGCGCCTTCCTGCCGCTGCAGGACGAGGTGTTCCCGGACAAGGAGCACTTCGGCCGCATCTTCTACAACCAGGCCCGGCTGAGCGCGAAGAACATCCCGCAGGTCGCGGTGGTGATGGGCAGCTGCACGGCGGGCGGCGCCTATGTGCCGGCGATGTGCGACGAGTCGATCATCGTGAAGGAACAGGGCACGATCTTCCTCGGCGGCCCGCCGCTGGTGAAGGCCGCGACCGGCGAGGTCGTGGACGCCGAATCGCTCGGCGGCGCCGACGTGCACACGTCCGTGTCCGGCGTCGCCGACCATTTCGCCGAAAACGACCGCCACGCGCTCGAGATCGCCCGCGACGTGGTGAAGCACCTCAACCGCAAGAAGCAGCTGGCCGTCGCCGTGCAGCCGCCGCGCGAGCCACTGTACGCGCCCGAGGAACTCTACGGCGTGATCCCGAAGGACACGCGCCGGCCCTTCGACATCCGCGAAGTGATCGCCCGCGTCGTCGACGGCAGCGAGTTCCAGGAATTCAAGGCGCGCTACGGCAAGACCCTGGTCTGCGGCTTCGCCCATATCCACGGGTACCCGGTGGGCATCGTCGCCAACAACGGCATCCTGTTCGCCGAGAGCGCGCTCAAGGGCGCGCATTTCATCGAGCTGTGCAACCAGCGCGACATCCCGCTGGTCTTCCTGCAGAACATCACCGGCTTCATGGTCGGCAAGAAGTACGAAAACGCCGGCATCGCCAAGGACGGCGCCAAGATGGTGACCGCCGTGGCCTGCTCGCACGTGCCCAAGTTCACCGTCGTCATCGGCGGCAGCTTCGGCGCCGGCAACTACGCCATGTGCGGCCGGGCCTACGGCGCGCGGTTCCTGTGGACCTGGCCGAACGCGCGCATCAGCGTGATGGGCGGCGAACAGGCCGCCAGCGTGCTGGCGACCGTCAAGCGCGACGGCATCGAAGCCGGCGGCAAGACCTGGAGCAAGGACGAGGAAGAGGCCTTCAAGGCCCCCATCCGCGACCAGTACGAGCGCCAGGGCCACCCCTACTACGCCACCGCCCGCCTCTGGGACGACGGCATCATCGACCCCGCCGACACCCGGCGCGTACTGGGCCTGGCGCTGTCGGCCAGCCTCAACGCGCCGATCGAGAAGGACCGCTTCGGCGTGTTCCGCATGTAATCCACCCCACCGAATCCCATCGAATGATCGTCGGCATCGACCTTGGCACCACCCACTCCCTCATCGGCCATTACGGACCGGACGGCCCGGTCCTGATCCCCAACGCACTGGGCAGTTTTCTCACGCCGTCGGTGGTGAGCCTGGACAGCGACGAACGCCTGCTGGTGGGCCAGGCGGCCCGCGACCGCCTGAGCACGCAGCCCCGCAGCGTCGCCGCGACGTTCAAGCGCTACATGGGCACGGACCGCAGCGTGAACCTCGGCGGCCGGAAGTTCAGGCCCGAGGAACTGTCGGCCATGGTGCTGCGTTCGCTGGTCGCCGACGCCGAAGCGCACCTGGGCTCGACGCCGACCGAGGCGGTGATAAGCGTGCCGGCCTACTTCAGCGATTCGCAGCGCAAGGCGACCCGAGTCGCGGGCGAACTGGCGGGCCTGAAAGTCGAGCGCCTGATCAACGAACCGACTGCCGCGGCGCTGGCCTACGGCCTGCAGGAACGCAAGGACGAGTCCACCTTCCTGGTCTTCGACCTGGGCGGCGGCACCTTCGACGTCTCGATCCTCGAGGCGTTCGACGGCGTGATGCAGGTGCATGCCACCGCCGGCGACAACTACCTGGGCGGCGAAGACTTTGTCGAGGCGCTCACCCGCGACTGCTGCCAGTCGCTCGGCCTTCGCCATGCCGACCTCGATCCGCGCGAGCAGATGCAGTTGGCCAGCCGCATCGAAAGGGCCAAGCAGCAGCTGAGCCAGCAGAGCGAAGCAGTGGTGGCGTTCACCGCCGGCGGCCGCGACCTGCAGTGGACCATCGACGAAGCCCGCTTCGCGCAACTGGTCGAACCGCTGATGCAGCGTCTGCGCCAGCCGATCGAACGCGCCCTGCGCGACGCCCGCCTGGACCCCTCCCAGCTGGATGAAGTCGTCCTGGTCGGTGGCGCCTCGCGCATGCCGCTGGTCTCGCGGCTGGTGGCGCGCATGCTCGGCAAGCTTCCGCTGCGGCACATCAACCCGGACCAGGCCATCGGCCTCGGCGCAGCGGTGGCCTCAGGCATGAAGGCGCGCAACGTGGCGCTTGAAGAAATCGTGCTCACCGATGTCTGCCCCTACACCCTGGGCCTGGCGACCTCGCGCAGCGACGAACAGGGGCGGCGCAGTTTCGGCCATTTTTCGCCGCTTATCGAACGCAACAGCACCGTGCCGATCAGCCGCGTCGAACGATTCTTCCCCGGCGAGGACTGGCAGACCGAGCTAAAGCTTGAGATCTATCAAGGCGAAAACCCGCGCGTGGCCAACAACGTCCGCCTCGGCGAACTGAACCTGCCGCTGCAGCGCAAGAAGGCGGCCGAAAACCCGGTCGACGTGCGCTTCACCTACGACATCAACGGCGTGCTGCAGGTGGAAGTGGAAGTCCTGGCCGCCGGCACCCGGCACGAGCTGATCCTGGAAAAGAGCCCCGGCTCGATGGACAAGGACGAGATCCGCCGCCGGCTGGAGCAACTGGCGGCCATCAAGGTGCACCCGCGCGACCAGCAGCCCAACATCGCGGCCATCGCCCGCTGCGAGCGCCTGTACGAGGAGCACATCGGCGCCGCCCGCCAGGCCCTGCAGGAATGGCTGACCCGCTTCCTGGCCGTGGTGGAAAGCCAGGACCCGACCCTGATCGAACGCCACCGCCAGGAGTTCTCCGAAGCGATGGACCAGCTTGAATCGCAGGTGCGCTGATGCCGTTCCAGTACCTTGGCCTGCGCGAGGACGCCGATGAGCGCGAAGTCCGCCGCAGCTACGCACGCCTGCTCAAGACGACCCGCCCGGACGATGATGCGGCCGGTTTCCAGCGGCTGAACGAGGCCTACCAGGCTTGCCTGCAGCACATCCGCTACCGCCAGTGGGAAGCCCGGCAACAACCGGATGAGGCCGCCGAAGCGGCCAACGGGGAAATGGCGGCCCCGGCCGTGAACGAGCGGCAGGCGGCGGACGTCGCGCCGGCGCACGCCACGGACCCGGCGCCGCCGGAACCTGCAGCGGAAACGGACGCCGATGACGGCGACTCTTCCGCACCCCGCTATTTCGATCTGAACGCCTTCCTGGCCGCCTTGTTCGAACAGGTGGACAAAGGCTCACCCGGCGCGCTCTCGACATGGCTCTACGCCCAGCCCGACCTGTACTCGATCGGCCTGAAGTCGGCCATCACGGTGGAAGTGCTGCGGGTCGTCAGCGAACGGCAGCCGCCGGTACCGGTGGCGTTGCTGGAAGCCATCACCGGCTTCTTCGGCATCGACAGCCTGGGACCGCGCGACTGGTGGCTGATCGACCGCGTCAATGCCTCGCGGGCACGCGCGGCGACGCTGGAGCGGTTCCGGACCGGCAACCTGCCCCGCGTCTCCAGGGAACCGGTGCCGTACTTCGATCGCCTGATCGACCGTGACCTGGCGCGCCCGAAGTGGCATTGGACGACGCCGCTGCTCTGCCTCCTGCCGACGATACCGACCCGCGGCCGCAACCGGATCAACGAACTCAACCAGCTGACCGAGGGCTTCGCCGAACAGGCGATCGATCCGAAACGTACGGCCCTGTACCGGGAACTCGCCGACAGGACCCTGCTGAGCGGGCGACGCCTGCTGCTTTCGTTGACACGTTCAGTGCTGTTCGGAACGCCGCTCTTTCTATGGATGACCCACGCCAACGGCGAATTTTCGCCCGAGCTGCTGATTGCCTTCGGGTCCCTGGCGATGTTCTTCCTGGTCTGGCAGGCGGCCACGGCCGGCCTGCACCGGGTCCGTGTCTACCTGGAAGCGCGCGGTCATGGCCACCGAATCCGCGAAGGCGGAATCGGCCTGCTGCTCCTGCTGGGGCTGGGTATCGGGGCCGCTCGCCAGGACGCGCCCGGACTGCTGCCGTATTCCCTGGTGTTGATCGCCGCCTGGCACACCTTCACCCTGCCCCGGATGACCGTGGGTTTCGCCATCTGCGCCCTGTTCGCATTCGCCGACCTGATGGTCAGCCTTCCGGGAGCCGGTCTGGCGTGGCCGCTGCCCCCGGCCCTGGCCGGCCTGGCGCTTTCCTCGGCATCGGTCCTGGCGCTGGACCGCCTGCGCTCGAAGCTCACCGGCGTGCCGGTAACCACGATGCTGCATGATGTCCTCTGGATGAAATGTTTCCTGTTCGGCAGTTTCATCGCCCTGGTGGTGCTGGGCGTCGTCGCCGGCATGGCCCTGTCGCCGTGATGCCGTCCCCCGGTTCCCTGCCCGATCCGATCCGTTCCGCGTCAATGCGCCTGCCTGCGCGAGGTTGATCCGATGACACAAACCGACTATCTGCGTTTGGACCGCGGATCGACCGAAGGCACCGTGCGACTGGCCCTCAGCCGTCCGAAGACGCACAACGCCTTCGATGACGTGCTGATCGCCGAACTAACCGCGGCGCTCGAACAGCTCGACGCCGATCCGTCGGTGCGCGCCGTCGTGCTCACCGGCGAAGGCAGCACCTTCTCCGCCGGCGCCGACCTGGGCTGGATGCGGCGCATGGCCCAGGCCAGCGAAGCCGAGAACCGCGAGGACTCACTAAAGCTGGCCAAGCTGATGCGCACCCTGAACTTCCTGTCCAAGCCGACCATCGCGCGCGTGAACGGCTCGGCCTACGGTGGCGGCGTCGGCCTAGTCGCCTGCTGCGACTACGCCATCGGCGCCGAGGGCGCGAAGTTCTCGCTGTCGGAAGTGAAGCTGGGCCTGGTGCCCGCCGTGATCTCGCCCTACGTCACCGCCGCGATCGGCCCACGCCATGCGCGCCGGCTGTTCACCGGCGCCGAGGTGATCGAGGCGCCCGAGGCGCTGGCGATCGGCCTGCTGCACACCGTCGCGCCGGTGGCCGAACTCGACGCCGTGGTGGACCGGGCCCTGCACTTCTGGGCCAAGGGCGGCCCGGTTGCCCAGCGCGAAGCCAAGCAGCTCGCGCTGCGCATGGCCGGCCTCACCCGCGAGTCGGCCGAACGCGTGGACACGGAGAACGCCGCCCTGATCGCCCGCCTGCGCGTTTCCCCCGAAGGCCAGGAAGGCCTGACCGCCTTCCTCGACAAGCGCCCGCCGAACTGGATTCCGTCCTGATGTTCACCAAGATCCTGATCGCCAACCGCGGCGAGATCGCCTGCCGGGTCATCCGCACCTGCCGCCGCCTGGGCATCCGCACGGTCGCCGTGTATTCCGAAGCCGACGCCAACGCGCAGCACGCCCGCCTGGCCGACGAAGCCTGGCCGATCGGCGGGCCGCGGCCGCAGGACAGCTACCTGCGCGGCGACGCCATCATCGCGGTGGCGAAGCAGTCCGGCGCCCAGGCCATCCACCCCGGCTACGGCTTCCTCAGCGAAAACGCCGACTTCGCCGACGCGGTCGAGGCCGCGGGCCTGGTCTTCATCGGGCCAAAGGCGGCCTCGATGCGCAAGATGGGCAGCAAGGCCGGCGCCAAGGAGCTGATGCACGCGCGCGGCGTGCCGGTGGTGCCCGGCTACACCGGCGATAACCAGGACCCGGCCCACCTGCAGGCCGAGGCCGACCGCGTCGGTTACCCGCTGATGATCAAGGCCGCGCACGGCGGCGGCGGCAAGGGCATGCGCATCGTGCGCGCGGCCGGCGAGTTCGCCGCGGCGCTCGAGAGCTGCCAGCGCGAGGCCGCGGGCGCCTTCGGCCGCGACCGCGTGCTGATCGAACGCTACATCGGCGAACCGCGCCATATCGAGATCCAGGTCTTCGCCGACCGCCACGGCCAGACCATCCACCTCAACGAGCGCGAATGTTCGGCCCAGCGCCGCTACCAGAAGGTGGTCGAGGAATCGCCCTCGCCCTTCCTGACGCCGGAACTGCGCCAGCGCATGGGCGAGGCCGCGGTGGAAGCGGCGCGGGCGATCGACTACGTCAATGCCGGCACCGTCGAGTTCATCGTGGGCCAGGGCGGCGATTTCTACTTCATGGAGATCAACACCCGGCTCCAGGTCGAACATCCGGTCACCGAGCTGGTCACGGGCCTGGATCTGGTCGAATGGCAGCTGCGCGTAGCCGCCGGCGAACACCTGCCGAAACACCAGCAGGACATCACCTCCACCGGCCACGCCATCGAAGTGCGTCTGTATGCCGAAGACCCGTCGCAGAACTTCCTGCCCGGCTCCGGCAGGCTCGAAACGCTGCGCCTGCCGGAACCTTCGGCCCATGTGCGGATCGACGCCGGCGTGGTCGAGGGCGACACCGTCACCATCCACTACGACCCGATGATCGCCAAGCTGATCGTCTGGGACATCGACCGCCCCGCTGCCCTGGCCCGCCTTCGCGAGGCCCTGGCCGACTGCGAGATCGTCGGCCCGAAATCGAACATCGCCTTCCTGGAAAAGCTGGTGCGCCA
The DNA here is from genome assembly GCF_006265115.1 of Arenimonas terrae. Lineage (GTDB taxonomy): Bacteria > Pseudomonadota > Gammaproteobacteria > Xanthomonadales > Xanthomonadaceae > Arenimonas > Arenimonas terrae. Next base: position 724,536 of record NZ_SMDR01000001.1, read on the forward strand.
CCCGCGCATCGTCGACGGCAGCATCCACACCGCCTACCTCGACCGCCATCTGGACGAAGTGCTGCCGAAGGAAGAGGGCCTGCCGAGCGCGCACGTCGCGCTGGCCGCCACCGCCGCCCTGCTGCACGACGAAGCCGCCACCCGCGCCGCCGCCGCGGCCAGCGGCGACCCGCATTCGCCCTGGGCGATCGCCGACGGCTGGCGCCTTGGCCATGCCGGAGAGCGCCTGCTGTGCTTCCTGCACGAAGGCCAGCGGATCGAGCACCATGCCCGCGGCGCGGCCGGCGACTACCGCCTGCTCGGCCCCGAGGGCGAGACCCAGGTGCGCGGCGCGCGTTATGTCGGCGGCCGCCTGGTCGCCGAGGTGGACGGCCGCCAGCACCGCATGCGCGCCCGCGCCGACGCCCGCAGCGCCTCGGTGCACGACGGCGAGCGCCGGATCCGCTTCGAGCGCGTGCCGGCCTTCCGCTTCGAGGACGCGGCCAGCACCGGCCGCGGCGACCGCTTGACCGCGCCGATGCCCGGGCGGATCGTGCTGGTGCGCGCCCAACCCGGCCAGGACGTGGCCGAGGGCGAGGAACTGCTGGTGATGGAAGCCATGAAGATGGAGTTGAGCCTGCGCGCCCCGCGCGCCGGCAAGGTCGCGGCCATCCAGGCCGCGACCGGCGACTTCGTCGACGCCGATGCGGTGCTGCTGCGACTGGAGGCCCTGTGAACAAGCTGACCATCCTGATGTGCTGCCTGCTGCTGTCCGCCTGCGAGGCCACCACCTTCGAGAAGGCGCCGATCGCCGCCCTGCCCTGCGACCCGGCCCTGGCCGGCCACTGGGCCTCGGAGGGCGAAGGCGACGACAAGGACGGCGAGATCGTCCTGCAGATCGACGCGGCCTGCCAGCTGTCGGTGCTAGAACAGAAGGCCGACGGCCCGCGCACCGGCGAAGCCACCGCCCTGCACCTGGGCCGGCACGGCCGGCACCACTACGCCTGGGTGGACGCCGGCTGGATGATGCGGCGCTTCGACGAAGACCATCAGTTCCCGGCCGGCGACGTCTACCTGGTGCGCTACCGGCGCCAGGGCGACCGGCTCGCGCTGTGGTCCACCGACGACAAGGCGGTCGCGCACGCCATCATCGACGACCGCCTGGACGGCGAGGTGCTGGCGTCCGACAACGAACTCTTCAACCGCCTCACCGGCACGCAGGAGCCGGCGGTGCTCGAGCACCGCGGCCTGTTCGATGCCGACGCGGCTGAATTCCGGCGTTTGGACCTGCCGCAGAAATGACCCAGCCCGCCCAGGTCCGCATCGTCGAGGTCGGCCCCCGTGACGGCCTGCAGAACGAAAAGACCCTCATCCCGACCGCGGCCAAGATCGAGCTGATCGACCGGCTGACCGCCACCGGCCTGCAGACCGTCGAGGCCACCAGCTTCGTCAGCCCCAAGTGGGTGCCGCAGCTGGCCGACGCTGCCGACGTCTTCGCCGGCATCCACCGCCGCCCCGGCGTCGCCTACCCGGTGCTGGTGCCGAACCTGCAGGGCTACGAGCGCGCCCGCGCCGTCGGCGCCGAGGAAGTGGCTGTGTTCACCGCCGCCTCGGAGGCCTTCAACCGCAACAACACCAATGCCTCGATCGACGAGAGCATCGAGCGCTTCCGGCCAGTACTCGAGGCCGCGAAGGCCGACGGCGTGCGCGTGCGGGGGTATGTCTCGACCGTGCTCGGCTGCCCCTTCCAGGGCGAGGTGCCGCTGTCGGACGTGGTGCGCGTAGCCAGGAACCTGCATGCCCTGGGCTGCTACGAGATATCGCTCGGCGACACCATCGGCATCGGCACGCCGGGCAAGGCGCGGGCGATGCTCAGGGCCGTGGCCGCCGAGGTGCCGATGCCGGCCCTGGCCATCCATTTCCACGACACCCGCGGCCAGGCCCTGGCCAACATCCTGTCGTGCCTGGAGGAAGGCGTGGCCGTGGTGGACGCGGCGGTCTCGGGCACCGGCGGCTGCCCCTACGCCCCCGGCGCCAGCGGCAATGTCGCCAGCGAGGACGTGGTCTACATGCTCGAAGGCCTGGGCATCCGCACCGGCGTGGACCTGCCGAAGCTGGTGGAGACCGGCCGCTGGCTGGCCGCCCTGCTCGGCCGCGGCTCGGGCAGCAAGGTCAATCTGGCCAGCGTCTGACACGGTCTGCCCGCGCGGCCGCGGTGTATGCTCGGGACGCCCCCGCCCCCGCGTGACCCATGGACCAGGACAGCCCGCGCACCGACACCGCCGAGGCCGACGCCAGCGCCGCCCGGCGCGGACGCGACGAAGCCCTGATCGCGCGCCTGGAACAGCTGATCAACGGACCCGCGGCCGCCGCCGACCCGGTCCTGCTGTCGGAACTGCTGGCCTGCCTGCGCGGTCTGCAGCGCGAAGCCGACAGCCTGCGCCTGCGTTACACCGCCCTGTTCGACGCCGTGCCCGACCCGGTCAGCATCATCGACCCCGAAGGCCGAGTGCTCGACCTCAACCGCGCCGGCGAGAAGGCCTACCGGCGCCCGCGCGGCGAGATCGTCGGCAACCTCGTGCACGTGCTCAACCCGGACCTGCCGCGCGACCACATGGGCCCGGTGCTCGACGCCCTGGGCCGCGACGAGACCTACGTGGTCGAGGTCAACAACATGCGCGGCGACGGCACGCGCTTCCCGGTCGAGGTGCATTCGGCGACCTTCCAGGACGGCCCGCACCGGCATGTGATCGCCGTGGCGCGCGACCTGACCCGGCGCCGCGAGGCCGAGCTCAACTACCACGCCCTGCTGGTGGCGATCGACAAGGGCGTGCTGTTCCAGGCCGAGGACGGCCGCATCCTGTCGGGCAACGCCGCCGCCTTCCGCATCCTCGGGCTCGAGGAAGGCCAGGACATCGTCGATGCCCTGCGCTGGGAAGACTGGCTGGTGATCGACCACCGTGGTTACCCGCTGGGCTTCCGCGAGATGCCGCCGATGCGGGCGCTGTCGTCGGGCAAGATCGTCGAAAGCACCCTGCTCGGCCTCTACCACCACCGCCGCAAGCAACTGACATGGGTGTCGGCGACCTCGGTGCCGCAGTTCCGGCCCGGTGCCGACCGGCCGCACCAGGTGATCTCGCTGTTTTCCGACGTCACCGAACTCAAGCGCGACAGCGCGCTGTTCCTGCGCGCGCAGGCGCTGGCGCGCATCGGCGGCTGGGAATGGGACGGCGGCCGCAACCGCCTGTACCTGACCGACGAGGCGCTGCGCATCATCGGCCGCCGCGACGATCCGCCGCGCACCCTGGCCAGCGTGCTGACCCACATCGCCGCGGCCGACCGGCCGCAGGTCGAGGACGCGATCGAGAGCGTGATCCGCGACGGCGGCGGCTTCGACCTCGAGGTGCAGGTGGTGCGCCCCGACGGGCAGAGCCATTGGGCCCGCCTGATCGGCCAGGCCGAGGGCCGCGCGCCGATGAATGCGCGGCTCACCGGCACCCTGCAGGACATCACCCAGCGCCGGCAGATCGAGGAGGCCCTGCGCAGCCAGGCGCGCACCGACCCGCTGACCGGCCTGTTCAACCGCGACGGCATCCTGACCGAGCTCGAGCGACGGCTCGGCGAAAAGCCCGGCACCACGGTCGTCTACATCGACCTGGACCGCTTCAAGCTGGTCAACGACCTGCTCGGCCATGCCGCCGGCGACCACCTGCTGGTGAACGCCGCGCGCCGGCTCGAGCGCTGCGTCGGCGAGGCCGGCGTGCTGGCGCGTTTCGGCGGCGACGAATTCCTGGTGCTGGCCGACACCGAGCACGACGCCGGCGAGGCCGAGGCCCTGGCCGAGCGCATCACCCGCGCCTTCGGCGACAGCTTCCGGTATGCCGGCGAGGAATTCACGATCACCACCAGCGTCGGCCTGGCGCGGCACCCGGAGCACGGCAAGACCGTGCAGCAGCTGGTCAACAACGCCGACGCGGCCATGTACGACGCCAAGCGGCGCGGCCGCAATACCTGGCAGCTGTTCAATCCCGACCTGGCGCGGCAGCAGCACGACCGCGTGCAGATCGAGGCCCAGCTGCGCCGCGCGCTCGACAACCAGGAGTTCCGGCTCGTCTACCAGCCGCTGGTCGCGCTGTCGGACGGCAAGGTGCGCACCGCCGAGGCCCTGATCCGCTGGCGCAGCCCGGCCCTGGGCGAGATGCGGCCCGACCATTTCATCAGCCATGCCGAGACCACCGGCGACATCGTCCGCATCGGCGCCTGGGTCATCGAGGCGGCCTGCCGGCAGATGGCGGCCTGGCGCGCCGAAGGCTTCGCGCTCGAACGCGTGGCGGTGAACATCTCCTACCGCCAGTTCCTGACCGAGGACCTGCCCCAGATCATCGCCGACGCGCTGGCCGAACACGGGCTGCCCGGTTCGGCGCTGGAGCTGGAGTTCACCGAGCGCGTGCTGATCGAGGACGCGCCCGATACCCTGCACACCTTCGAAGCCCTGCGCGCCCTGGGCGTGGTGCTGACCATCGACGACTTCGGCGAAGGCTACAGCGCGCTCAACTACCTGCGCCGGCTGCCGATCCACGGCCTGAAGCTGGCCCAGAGTTTCCTGCAGGGCGTGCCCGGCAATGCCTCGGACGTGGCGATCTGCCAGGCCGTGGCCGGCATCGCCCGCAGCCTGGGCCTGGACGTGGTCGCCGAGGGCGTGGAAAGCCCGGCCCAGCGCGACTTCCTGCTGGGCCTGGGCATCCGCACCGGCCAGGGATTCCTGTTCAGCCCGGCCCTGGAGCCGGACAATTTCGCCGCCTTCCTGCGCCAGACCGGCCTGCACTCGCCCCCAGCGCCATGACCGACCCCTTCCGCATTCGCCCCATCACCCCCGCCGACGATGTTGCGGTGGCCGGCATCATCCGCACGGTGATGCCCGAATTCGGCGCCAACGGTCCGGGCTTCGCCATCCACGACCCCGAGGTTTCGGCCATGTGCGCCGCCTACGACCGCCCGGGCGCGGCCTATTTCGTCATCGAGGACGCCGGCACCGTGCGCGGCGGCGGCGGCGTGGCCCCGCTGGACGGCGGCCCGGAGGGGGTCTGCGAACTGCGCAAGATGTATTTCCTGCCCGAGCTGCGCGGCCGCGGCGCCGGCGCCGCCCTGATGGCCCGGTGCCTGGACGCCGCCCGCCGCCTGGGCCACCGCCAGGTCTACCTGGAAACCCTGCGCGGCATGGACGCAGCCCAGAAGCTCTACGAGCGCAGCGGCTTCCGGCGCCTGGACGGGCCGATGGGCGCGACCGGGCATTTCGGCTGCAACCGGTTCTACCTGCTCGACCTGTGACGATGCATTAGAATTGCCGCCTTTCCAGAAGCGGGAATCCTCATGCAGATCCAGGACCTCCGCGCCGTCGTCACCGGCGGCGTTTCCGGCCTCGGCCTGGCCGTGGCCCAGCGCATCGTCGCCGGCGGCGGCAAGGTGGCGCTGTTCGACCTCAACGACGACAAGGGCGCGGCCGCGGTCGCCGAACTCGGCGCCGGCAATGCCAAGTACCTGCGCGTGGACGTCAGCGACGAAGCCGCGGTGGTGGCCAACATCGCCGCCGCCCGCGACTTCCTCGGCGGCCTCAATGCCGCGATCAACTGCGCCGGCATCCTCGGCGCCGGCCGCGTGCTGGGCAAGGACGCGCCGATGCCGCTGAAGAACTTCAGCACCACGGTGATGGTGAACCTGGTCGGCAGCTTCAACGTCGCCAAGGCCGCCGCCGACGTGATGCAGCACAACGCCGCCGGCGAAGACGGCGAGCGCGGCGTGATCGTCAACACCGCCAGCGTCGCGGCCTATGAAGGCCAGATCGGCCAGGCCGCATATTCGGCGTCCAAGGGCGGCGTGGTCGCGATGACCCTGCCGATGGCGCGCGAGCTGGCGCGTTTCGGCATCCGCGTGAACACCGTCGCGCCGGGCATCTTCTGGACGCCGATGGTGGACGGCATGCCCGAGGCCGTGCAGCAGTCGCTGAGCGCCTCGATCCCCTTCCCCTCGCGCCTGGGCCGGCCGGAAGAATTCGCCGATCTGGTCGCCTACATCCTGGGCAACCGCTACCTCAACGGCGAGACCATCCGCCTGGACGGCGCCGTGCGCCTCGCCCCCAAATAATCTCCAACGAGACTTCCCATGAAAGCCGGCGAAATCAAGAAAGGCAACGTCATCGAACACAACGGCACCGTCTACCAGGTGCGCGACATCGAGCGCAGCTCGCCGCAGGGCCGCGGCGGCAACGTCAAGTTCCGCTTCACCCTGTACAGCGTGCCGGGCGGCGTGAAGTTCGACCTCAGCTGCGGCGCCGACGACGAGCTGCGCGAGGTCGAGCTCAGCCGCCGCGCCAGCACCTACAGCTACAAGGACGGCGAGGCCTTCGTGTTCATGGACGACGAGGACTTCACGCCCTACCAGCTCGACGCCGACGTGGTCGGCGACGCCGCGGGCTACATCACCGACGGCCTCACCGGCTGCTACGTGCAGCTGATCGAGGACGCGCCGGTGGCCGTGCAGCTGCCGCCGACCGTGGTCCTGGAAGTGGTCGAGACGCCGCCGGAGCTCAAGGGCGGCACCGCCACCAAGCGCCCGAAGCCGGCCAAGCTCAACACCGGCATCGAGATCATGGTGCCGGAGTACATCGTCAACGGCGAGAAGATCCACGTTTCGACCACGACCGGCGAGTTCAATGGTCGAGCCTGAGCCGCTTGCGACAGTCCAGTGGACTGTCGTGGCTCAGGCGAGGGTGAGCCATGGATGGCGAACGGCAGCGCACCAGGGATGGTTGCTTGCCGCTGGATTGAGGTAGCTCGGGCTCCTGAGCCATGGATGGCGAACGGCAGTGCGCCCGGGATGGCTGCTTGCCTCGACCCCAGTGTCGTCAGCCCGATCGCGATCCGGCTGACAGCCACTTCCCCGCCATCCGCCGCATCGATTCGTCCGCCGACGGATCCGCCGCGATCTCCGCCACCGGCTTCCAGGCCAGCGCCAGCGATTCCTCGCTGATCGCGAAGGCTTCGCTGCCGGTCGCGCGGACAACGAAGCGCACATCGTAGTGCCAGTGGTCCGGATCCGCGCCGCGCGCCGGGATCAGGTGCCGGTCGAGGTCGAAGATCCCGCCCTCCACGACCAGGTCGGTCAGCCCCGACTCCTCCTCGGCCTCGCGCAGCGCCACCCGCGCCAGGTCGGCGTCGCCGTCGGCGTGGCCACCCAACTGCAGCCAGCGCGCCAGCTTGCGGTGATGGGTCAGCAGCACGCGCTGCCCGTCCGCGCTGACCAGCCAGGCCGAACCGGTGAAATGGCCGGGCGGATGCCGGCGTTCGAACACGTCCGGCGAAGAGGCCAGGAAATGGCTGAACAGGCCAGCATCTGCGGCCTGTTCGGGGTGGTCGGCCAGGAACAGCGCCAGGGCGCGACGGAGGTCGAAAGGTTCGGCGGGCATGTCGGCGGGGCGTGCGAAGGCACCGTAGTTTACGGCCCCGAGCATGACTTCGGCCGGCTTGTGGCCCCCGGCGGGCTGGGCTAAGGTTAGCCGCCGCCCGTGACCGCCTGGTCGCGGCCAAGATTGGGTCCGGCGCCGCCGCAGGCACCGCGTCCCAGCACAATAAGATCGAGGGGAGAGTTTGATGGCAAGCGCGTCCAACCGGGGCTTCGTCGCCCGCCTTCTGCTTCGCAAGACCGTCGAACAGGTCCAGCGCGAAACGGAAACCAGCCAGCTGAAGCGGACCCTGGGTCCCTGGAACCTCGTGTTCCTGGGCATCGGCTGCATCATCGGCGCGGGCATCTTCGTGCGTACCGGCAATGCCGCCGCGCTGCACGCCGGTCCGGCCGTGCTGTTCTCCTTCCTCATCGCCGGCACGGTCTGCGCCCTGGCGGGCCTGTGCTACGCAGAACTTTCTTCCACGCTGCCGGTGTCGGGCTCCGCCTACACCTACAGCTACACCACCATCGGCGAGTTCGCCGCCTGGACCATGGGCGCCCTGCTCCTGCTCGAATACGGCCTGGCGGCCTCGGTGGTCGCGGTCGGCTGGTCCGGGTACGTCGTCAGCCTGCTGGGCGACTATGGCCTGGTGATTCCGCCCGAACTCACCGGCCCCTATGGCCATGAACTGGTCCGCAACGGCGCCGCCGTGATCGGCGCCGACGGCAACCCGGTCACCACCCTGTTCAATCTGCCGGCCTTCCTGGTGTGCATGGCGCTGGCGGCCCTGCTGGTGATCGGCGTGTCGGAAAGCGCCAAGGTCAACAACGTGATCGTTGCGATCAAGATGTCGGTGATCATCGCCTTCATCCTGATCGTCGGCTGGTACGTCATCCAGAACTTCGACGCGCTCAAGCAGAACTGGGACCCGTTCATTCCGGAGGCCACCGGCAAGGAAGGCGAGTTCGGCTGGGGCGGCATCCTGCGCGCCGCGTCCATCGTGTTCTTCGCGTACATCGGCTTCGAGGCGGTCTCGACCGCCGGCCAGGAAGCCAAGAACCCCAAGAAGGACATGCCGATCGGCATCATCGGCTCGCTGGTGGTCTGCACCATCCTCTACATCCTGGTCTCGATCGTGATGACCCTGGTGGTGAACTACAAGGTGCTCAACGTGCCGGATCCGGTCGCGGTCGCGGTCGACGCGCTGGGCAGTGACTGGGCATGGTTCGCCAAGATCATCAAGGCCGGCGCGATCATCGGCCTGACGTCCGTGGTGCTGGTGCTCATGTACGGCCAGACCCGCATCTTCTACACCATGGCCCGAGACGGCCTGCTGCCGAAGGTGTTTGCTTCGGTGCATCCGCGCTTCCGCACCCCGTGGGTGAACACGATCCTGGTCGGCCTGCTGACGGCGTCCGCCGCGGCATTCTTCGACATCAATACGTTGGGCGACATGACTTCGGTCGGCACCCTGGCGGCGTTCGGCATCGTTTGCCTCGCGGTGATCTGGCTGCGCACCACGCATCCGCAGATTCCGCGCGGCTTCCGCGTCCCGCTTTATCCGGTGCTGCCGGTCCTGGGCATCGTCGCCTGCTTCGCCCTGATCTTTACGGTCGAAAGCCGGGTGCTGGTGTTCTTCGGCTGGTACCTCATCGGTGCGATCGCACTATATTTCGCCTACGGCATGCGCAATTCGCGCCTGAACAAGGGCCAGGGCCAGCTCGATGGCCCTGATATGCCTGAGTACAAGGAAGACGCACCGGACGGTCGCTGAGCCCGGCGCTGCGGACACCGCCTGATCCCGTGACTACGGCGGCTCCGAAGAAGATCGGCGTGTTGTTGGCCACCTTCGTGGTGGCCAACAACATGATCGGCTCCGGGTTTTTCCTGCTGCCCGCCTCCCTGGCCAGCCAGGGCGGCGTCACCGCCATCAGCTGGCTGATCGGCACGGTGATCGCGATGATCCTGGGCGGCGCCTTCGCCCGCCTGGCCCGCGACTACCCGCATCTCAACTGCCCCGACGACTACGTGCGCCCGGCCCTGGGCCGCGACATGGGTTTCCTCGCCACCTCGCTGTACTGGGTGGCCGCCTGGATGGGCAACAACGCCATCGCCGTTGCCGCCTTCGGCTACCTCGTCACCCTGATGCCGATTGACGGCAACGACACGACCGTGCGCCTGGTCGGCCAGCTGGCCCTGATCTGGGCGATGTTCGCAATCAACCTGATGGGCGCGCGCCCGGTCGCCAAGTTCCAGTCGGTCTGCGTCGTGTTCGGCCTGCTGCCGGTGGCGGCGGTGCTGATCGGCGGCTGGGGCCATTTCGACGCCGGCCTGTATTCCGAGGCCTGGAATGTCACGGAGAACAGCGACGCCACCGTCGTGTTCGCGAACCTGGCGCCGGTGTTCTGGGCCTTTGTCGGGCTCGAGACCGGCGCAATGGTCGCCGGCATCGTCGACGACCCGGACCGCAACGTACCGCGCGCCACACTGGCCGGCGTGGTGATCGCCGGCGTCGTGTACCTGGTGTCGTCGGTGCTGGTGATGGGCATCGTGCCGCACCAGGAACTGGCAGCCTCCGGTGCGCCCTTCGCCCTGGTCGCCGCAGTGATCTTCGGGCCCTGGGCAGCGATCGCGATCGCCGCGGCCGCCGCACTGAAAGCGACCGGCACCCTGGGCGGCTGGATGCTGGTCACCGGCGAAGCCGGCGCGCGCGCGTCGGAACGCGGCTACCTGCCGCGGATGTTCGGCAAGACCCTGCCCAACGGCGCCGCGGTCTGGGGCCTGCTGTTCGTCGCGCTGGCGATGACGGTGATCGCCTTCGCCACGCTGGCTCCAACGGTCGCCGGCCAGTTCGGCACCATCATCGGCATGGTCACACTGCTGATCGTGCTGGCCTACCTGGCCGCGGGCCTGGCCCTGATGGTGGGCACGCCGGCACGACCCTCGGGCACCGCCGACCGCGCGCTCGGCGCGGTATCGCTGCTGGCCTGCGGCGTGCTGATCTTCACCTCGCCCTGGTCGATGATCGCCGGCGCGGCGGTCGTCGCGGTGGTGGCCTGGGTGCTGTTCCGGGTGTTCGGCCGCAAGACGGCCTGACCGGCTGTACGGTTCGCAAGGACGGCGCGGTCACTCCGCGCCGTCGTCGTTTCCGGCGTCCGTGAGGTCCTGCAGTGCCGCCGGCAGCTTCTTGGTCGGCGACACCCCAAGCTTGCGCAGCATCTCGGCCTGGCGCACCAGGTTGCCGTGGCCGGTCGAGAGTTTGGACACGGCGTCCTGCTGCGCCTTCTGGGCGCGGTCGAGCGCCTCGCCCACCTTGCCCATGTCCTCGGCGAAGAGCACGAACTTGTCGTAGAGCTTCGAGGCGCGGTCCGAGATCGCCTTGGCGTTGGCGTTCTGGTGTTCGGTGCGCCAGATCTGCGCCACCAGCTTGAGCGAGGCCAGCAGGTTGCTCGGCCCAACCAGGATGATCTTGCGCTCGAAGGCGTAGGCGTAGAGCTGCGGGTCGCGGCGCAGCGCCTCGAGGAAGGCGGCCTCGACCGGCACGAACATCAGCACCAGCTCCGGGCTGCTCAGGCCCTCGAGGCGGCTGTAGTCCTTCTCGCCCAGCTGTTTGACATGGTTGCGCAGCGCCACCACATGCCGGCCGAACGCCGCCTCGCGTTCGGCTTCGTCGGTCGCCTCGCAGGCGCGCTGGTAGTCGAGCAGCACCATCTTGGCGTCGATGATGATGGACTTGTCTTCCGGCAGGCGCAGCACCGCGTCGGGCCGGTAGCGGTCGCCGTCGCCGTCCCTGAAGCTTTCCTGCGTGAAATAGTCGCGGCCCTTCTCCAGCGCCGCGGTTTCCAGCAGGCGCTCGAGCTTGAGTTCGCCCCAGTAGCCCTGGCTGCGGTTGTCGCTGCTGAGCGCGCGGCTCAGGCTCTGCGCTTCCTGGCCCAGGGTCTGGTTCAGGCGCACCAGGTCGTCGATGCGGGTCTGCAGCGCGACGCGGGAGTTGTTCTCCTTCTCGTAGGCGTCGCTGACGGTCTTGCGGAAGCCGTCGATCTGGTCCTTGAGCGGAGTGAGCAGCTGGCCGATCTGGGTGGCGTTCTGTTCGCCGAAGCGCTTGGACTTGTCTTCGAGGATCTCGGTCGCCAGCGCCTGGAAATCCCGCTTGAGCTGCTCGCGCGCCGACTCGAGGTCCTGGTAGCGCTTTTCGGCGGCGTCCTTCTGTTCCTCGAGCCGGGCCGCGAGGCTGGCGGCGCGCGCTTCCGCGTCCGCGCGTGATTGACCGGCGGCGCGCAGCTCGGCCTCGACCGAGGCCAGGCGGGACTTGAGGTCGTCGCGCTGGTCGGCCAGTGCCTGGAGGTCGCGCGCCAGGCCAGCCAGCTCGGGCTCGCGTTCGGCGCGGCCCGCGCTGCGGGCGTCCTGCAGGCGGCGGCGCGCGATCCACAGCGCGGCTGCGCCGGCGATGATCAGGCCGGCGAGCAGGCCCAGCAGCAGGAAGGTGGATTGTGCAGCGGTCAAGGCGATCCCCGGCATCAGCGATGCGGGGATTCTAGCCGCCCGACGGTCTCACCGGCCGAGACGGCCGGCGTCGCGGTTCAGGCCTTCTTGGCCCAGGCGCTGCACCAGGCCGCGGCCGGCACGCTGAAGCCCGGGAACAGGGTGCAGGCCCCGGTGGCCGCGGTGAAGAACTGGCAGTTGGCGCAGCTGCTGCCCGGCTTGTAGCTGGCGTGCTTGCTGGTCTTGGCGTCGGCGACGTAGGCCAGGGCCACGGCGGTGGCATTGTCGGCCGGCAGCGGCTTGAGCGCCTGGGCGGCGGCGGTACCGACCAGGGCCGGCGCGACGAACGGCAGGGCCGCGGCAACGACGGCGGCGCGGACGAGGAACTGACGGCGGGACGGATTCTGTGCGTTCATGCGGGCTCTCTGGCTACGGGGAAATCCCGATGGCTGGGCGCAGTGTAGACCTCGCGGGTGAACGATGCGTTGACGCAGGTCAATCGGCCCCTGCCGCCGGCTTGGGCTAGAATCCGCGGCATGGAAAACCTGCCCTACGACCCGGCCCGGCTGGCCCAGCGCGCCGCCGAGATCGTCGCCAACACCCGGGAGCTGTCCGCCCTGGGCTGGACCCCGGCCACCAGCAGCAACTTCTCGATGCGGCTGGACGACCGCCATGCCGCCATCACGGTCTCGGGCCGCGACAAGGGCCGGCTGACCGAGGCCGACATCATGGTCGTGGATTTCGCCGGCCAGCCGGTCGCGACGAGCCACCGCCCGTCCGCCGAAACCCTGCTGCACACCCAGCTCTATGCCCGCTTCCCGGAAATCGGCTGCGTGCTGCACACCCATTCCCGCACCCAGACCGTGTGCTCGCGCCTGTTCGCGGCGCAGGGGCACATGCGCCTGGAGGGCTACGAGCTGCTGAAGGCCTTCGCCGGCAACCAGACCCACGAGATGGCCATCGACGTGCCGGTGCTGCCCAACACCCAGGACATGCCGGCGCTGGCCGCCCAGGTCGAGGACCTGCTCGATGCCGGCCCGCTCTGGGGCTATCTGATCGATGGCCACGGCCTCTACGCCTGGGGCCGCGACATGGCCGAGGCGCGCCGCCACCTGGAAGCCTTCGAATTCCTGTTCGCCTGTGAGCTCGACCTGAGGAGACTGCACGCATGAGCCGCCTTCGGATCTTCAAGGACGCCGACCCGTCCACTCCGCTGTCCTCCACCGAGGACCTGGCGACGATCGCCGAGCGCCTGAAACCCATCGGCGTGCGCTTCGAGCAGTGGCAGGCCGCGCAGCCGGTGCAGCCGGGCGCCACGCCCGACGAGGTGATGGCCGCCTATCGCGCGGACATCGACCGCCTGGTCGCCGAGAACGGCTTCAAGACCGTAGACGTGGTGTCGATCGCGCCCGACAACCCGAACAAGGACGCGATGCGCGCCAAGTTCCTGGACGAGCACTTCCACAAGGAAGACGAAGTGCGCTTCTTCGTCGCCGGCTCGGGCCTGTTCACCCTGCACGTGGGCGACACCGTGTACGAGATCCGCTGCGAGCAGGGCGACCTGATCGGCGTGCCGGACTCGACCACGCACTGGTTCGACATGGGCCCGGAGCCGAGCTTCGTCGCCATCCGCTTCTTCACCGAGCCCGACGGCTGGGTCGGCCATTTCACCGGCACCGACATCGCGCAGAAGTTCCCGCGTTACGAAAAAGGCCAGGCGGGCTGAGGGTGAAGACGATCCTGACCGACATCGAGGGCACCACCAGCAGCATCTCCTTCGTCAAGGACGTGCTGTTCCCGTATGCGCGGCGCGCCCTGCCCGGCTTCGTCGCCGCGCATGGCAACGACCCCGGGGTGCGCCGCTGGCTCGATGCCGTCGCGGCCGAGAACGGCGGGCTGTGCCAGGACGCGATGATCGTCGAGACCCTGCAGGGCTGGATCGACCAGGACCGCAAGCACACGGCGCTCAAGGCGCTGCAGGGCATGGTGTGGAAGGACGGGTATGTGCGCGGGGACTATGCGGCGCATATGTATCCGGATGCGGCCGAGGCGCTGAGGGCATGGCACGCGCAGGGGCGTGGCATCAACGTGTATTCGTCGGGCTCGGTAGCGGCGCAGAAGCTGTTCTTTGGCTACAGCGCGGCGGGTGACCTCACACCGCTGGTGTCTCGTTGGTTCGACACCGAGATGGGCGGCAAGCGCGAGGCGGAAAGCTACCGCCGCATCGTCGCGGCGCTGGGCGTGCCGGCCGGCGAGGTGCTGTTCCTGTCCGACGTGGTCGAGGAACTCGACGCCGCCCGCGAAGCCGGCCTGGACACCGTGCTGGTCGACCGCCGCGAGGACTATCCGGCGCCGCGACACGGCGAAGCGACCCACGGCCACCGCCGGGTCGAGAGTTTCGCCGACGTCGATCCGGGGCGCAGCGCCTGATCACACCCCACCCGCGCTGGCCGTCGCGGCGAATGGCCGGGTTCGCGCTGGGCCTGTGCCTGGCGGCCGGCTGCGGCGCCAAGGACATCGACAAGGCGGCGCCACAGCCGCAGAAGAACGACGCGTCCACGACCCGGCAGGCGCTCCTGGCCCGCGATATCGCCGCGCTGGCGCCGCAGCGGCCCGGCCACCGCGACCTCTACGTGCTGGCCGTCGCCGGCGACGGCACCGAGCAGGTGTTCCGCAACGAAGTGCTGCACCTGGAGAACCTCGCCACGCGCCGCCTCGACGCACCCGGCCGCGTGCTGGTGCTCGCCAACCATCCGCAGGATTCGCTGCAGCGGCCGCTGCCGCTGGCCGATCCGGGCAGCCTGCGTACCGCACTGGCAGGCTTGGGCGATGCGATGGATCCGGACGAGGACGTGCTGCTGCTCTACCTCACCAGCCACGGCACCGAGGACCACCGCTTCCTTCTGCGCCAGCCCAAACGCGGCGACCGGCTGCTGACGCCGCGCCAGCTGCGCGAGGCGCTTGATGCGTCCGGCATCCGCCACCGCGTGGTGGTGATCTCGGCCTGTTATTCCGGCGGCTTCATGCGCGAGCTCGACGACCCCGACACCCTGCTGCTGATGGCGGCGCGGCGCGACCGGCCGTCCTTCGGCTGCGGCAACGATTCGGTGGCGACCTACTTCGGCCGCGCCTGGCTGGTGGACGGACTCAACGCCACCGTCGATTTCGCGCTCGCCTTCGAACAAGCGCGGGCCGCGATCGAAAAACGCGAAAAGGCCGAAGGCTTGCTGCCCTCACGGCCGCAGATCCAGCGCGGCGAGCGCATCGACGCCACCCTCGCCGCCTGGCGCGCCGGCTTCACGCCCGGCCCGCCCTTGCCCTATCCGCACGCCGAACCCGAAGCGGCCGGCGAAAAGCTCATTCCGCCGCGTCTGCCAGCCGGTAAGTCCGGCTCGCGCTGAGCTCGCCGCGCCAGCGGTCGAAGGCGCGCACCTGGATGCGGTGTTCGCCGCTGGCCAGGTCGGTCGGCAGCGTGCCGCGCCAGAGATGGCTAGACACCGCCGCTTCCGGCGAGCGGTCGAAACCGCGCAGGCGGTCGGCGGTGTCGTCGAGCGCGTTTTCCAGCAGCAGGCGCGGGTCGGCGCGGTCGACCCGGCGCATCGGCTGCCAGTCGCCCTCGTCCACCCGGAACTCCACGCGCGTCTGCGCATCGCCCATGAAGACGTTGGCGTAGACGCCGAAAGCCGGATACGCGCCGCGCCGCAGCAGTTTCGGCGCATGCAGGGCCATGCCCTCGACATCGAAGCGCGCCTCCGGCGAGCGCCACCGCAGCCAGTAGCGGCCGTCGCGCAGCACCGACAGCTCGGCCCAGCCCTTGGGGGTGCCGTCGGCCATGGTCGCGTCCGGAATGCCCTCGGCATCGGCGACACCGCTCCAGAAGGACCCGCAAGCGGCGCCGAGGTTGTACTCGTGCAGCGGCTGCTCGCCCCGCCAGCCATCGTCGGCATCGTGCCAATGGTGGCGCTGCACGTGGCCGTGCGCGCTGAGCAGCAGCAACTTCGGGAAATCCTTCAGCAGGGCGAACAGGCGCTCGCGGTCGGCGCGGCGGAAGGTCTCGCGCTCGGGCGAGGGGTCGAAGAACGGGATGTGCGCGGCGAGCACCAGCAGCCGGTCGCGCGGCAGCGTCGCCAGGTAGGCTTCCAGGAAGGCGAACTGCTCTTCGCGCAGCCCGCCGACGAAGTCCGGCGACAGCCCCGGCCGGTACACCACGTTGTCGAGCAGCACGAAGTTCGCCTCGTGCTCCTCCCAGGCCAGCGTGTCGGGTCCGTAGACGGCACGGAAGCTGCGCAGCGAGTCTTCGTCGCGGCTGGCGTCGAAGTCCAGGTCGTGATTGCCGGCCAGGTGCAGCCAGGGCACGCCCAGGCGGGTGGTGGCGCGGTTCATCGCCGGGTACAGCGACAGGTCGTCGTGCACCACGTCACCCAGGGTCAGGCCCAGGTGGCCGGCAGCGCCGTCGCCGTACACCGGCGGGACCTGGCGGGCAGCGGAATGGGAGAAATGCGTCCTGCGCACGGCCTCGACGATGCCGCGGTCGTAGTGCTCGACCTGGCGGGCGGTCTGCGGCTGCGGGTCGCCGAACAGCAGCACGTCGAGCTTGCCGGGTTCGCGCAGGTTCTCGTGCAGAGCGAAGTTGCGGCAGTGCGGGAACTCGTGCGCGAAACCGCCGTACTTCAGCGCCGGGCCGGGGTCGCGCTGCACGTGGCGCCAGAAGTCCGGCAGGCCGTCCTCGCGCTTCGGAAGCCGGTAGCCCGCCGGCTTGATCACGAACACGGTGCGCCCGTCGATCACCGGCAGCGTATAGGCGCCGTATTCGTCCGTACGTACGATGCGCTCGCCGTCGGAGACCGCGACGCCGGCCAGCGGCAGGTCGCCGGCGCCGAATTTTCCGTCCCGGTCGCGGTCGTCGTAGACGTAGCCGCTGTTGCAGGGCGGCAGCAGGGCCGCGGCCGGCGCCGACAGGAAGGCCAGGCTGAGCAGCGAACAGCGGAGCACAGGTCGCATGGGCATCTCCGGAACCAACCCGGATTATGCCCAAGCGCAGGCTCAGCGCGCCGCCGCCGCGTGCCGGTCGCGCAATACGGCCACGACGTCGTCCAGGCCAAGACCGCGCTCACGCAGCAGCACGGTGAGGTGGAAGACCAGGTCGGCGGCTTCGCCCAGCAGGGCGGCATCGTCCTGGGCCACGGCCGCGAGCGCGGTTTCCACGCCCTCCTCGCCCACCTTCTGGGCGATGCGGCGGGTGCCCGCTTCGAAGAGTTTCGTGCTGTAGCTTCCGGGCGGCCGTTCGCGCTCGCGCCGGGCGACCAGCTGGTCGAGCCGTGCCAGGAAGTTTTCCGGCGCATCGGCGAAGCAGCTGGCGCGACCCAGGTGGCAGGTCGGGCCGCGCGGATGGGCCTGTACCAGCAGGGTGTCGCCGTCGCAGTCGGCCTCGATCGCGACCAGGTCGAGCACATCGCCGCTGCTCTCGCCCTTCATCCACAGCCGCTGGCGGCTGCGGCTGAAGAAGGTGACGCGGCGCGTGGCCAGGGTCGCGTCCAGCGCGGCGCGGTCCATGTAGCCCAGCATCAGCACGCGGCCTCCGGTCGCGTCCTGGACGACGGCGGGCAGCAGGCCACCCTGCTTGTCCCAGGCCAGGCCGGAGATCTGTTCAGGCGACATCGCGCACCTCGAAGCCCTGCGCGCGCAGGGCGGTCTTGAGTTCGGGGATCCGGACCGCGCCGGAGTGGAAGACGCTGGCGGCCAGGGCGGCATCTACGTCGGCGTCGGCGAAGACGGCAGCGAAGTGTTCCGCCGCGCCGGCGCCGCCGGAGGCGACCAGGGGAACGCCGCAGATCGCGCGCACCGCCCGGAGCTGTTCGAGGTCGTACCCGGCGCGAACGCCGTCCGCGCCCATGCAGTTGAGCACGATCTCGCCGGCACCGCGCTCCTGGACCTCGCGCACCCAGTCCAGGGTGCGCCGGCCGGGCGCACGCGTTTTTGTCGGGTCGCCGGTGTAGGCGCGCACCCGCCATTCGCCGTCCGGATCGCGCTGGCTGTCGATGCCGACCACGACGCACTGCACGCCAAACGCGGCGGCAAGTTCGGCGATCAGCTTCGGCCGTTCCAGCGCCGGCGTGTTCACCGACACCTTGTCGGCGCCGGCCTGCAGCACCGCCCGCGCCTGCGCGACTGAGCGGATGCCGCCGGCGACGCAGAACGGGATGTCGATCAGCCGCGCCACGCGTTCGACCCAGGCCACGTCGACACCCCGGCCCTCGGGGCTGGCGGTGATGTCGTAGAACACCAGCTCGTCGGCGCCCTCGTCGCGATAGCGCAAGGCCAGCGCTTCGATCGCGCCCATGACCACGTGGTCGCGGAAGCGCACGCCCTTCACGACCAGGCCGTCCTTCACGTCCAGGCAGGGGATCAGGCGCCGGCTCAGCACGGCGCCTCCGCGGCCAGCGCCTCGGACAGCGTGAAGCGGCCCTCCAGCAGGGCCTTGCCCAGCACGATGCCGGCGCAACCGGCGGCGCGGGCCGCGGCGAGGTCGCTCAGGGCCCGCGCGCCGCCCGAGGCCTGCACGGCCAGCTCGGGCAGGCGTGCGCACAGGTGGCGATAGAGCACTAGGTTCGGGCCCGAGAGCATGCCGTCGCGGTCGATGTCGGTGCACAGCAGGTGTCGCAGCCCGACGGCGGCGAAGGCGGCGGCGAGCACGTCGAGCTCCTTGTCGCCCGACTCGGTCCAGCCTTGCACCGGCAGGCGCCAGCGGCCTTCGCCGTCGCGGCGCGCGTCGAGCGCGACGGTGAGGCGTTCGGCGCCGTAGCGGGCGATCCAGCCGGCGACGCGGCCGGATTCGCGCACGGCGAGCGAGCCCACCACCACGCGGTCCGCCCCCGCGGCGAACAGCGCCTCGAGGTCGGCCTCGCCGCGCACGCCGCCGCCGGTCTGCACCTTCAGCGGCGTCTCGGCCTTCAGCCTCGCCAGCAGCGGCGCCAGCGTGTAGCCGCCGGCGCGGGCGGCGTCCAGGTCCACGAGGTGCAGCCAGCGGGCGCCGGCATCGGCGTAGGCGCTGGCGAGGGCCAGCGGGTCCTGGGCGTACTGCGTCTCGCGGGCGTAGTCGCCCTGCAGCAGGCGCACCACGCGGCCGCCGCGCACGTCGATGGCCGGATAGAGTTCGAAATCGCTCATGCGCGGCCACCCGTTAGGAAGTTCTGCAGCAGGCGCGCGCCCACCGCGGCCGAACGCTCGGGGTGGAACTGGGCGCCACTGACGTTGCCGCGGGCGACGACGGCGGCGAAGGGCAGGCCGTGGTCGGTCGTCGCGATGCAGTCGCTGGTCACGGGAGCGGCATAACTATGGACAAAGTAGGCCTGGGCCTCGTCACCGATACCTTCCAGCAGCGTGCTGGGGCGCGTTGATCGGAGTTGGTTCCAGCCCATGTGCGGCACGCGGATGCCCGGCGCCGCCGGCAGCCGGGCGACGCGGCCCGGCAGCAGGCCGAGACAGGCCTCTTCGCCTTCCTCCGAGGTTTCGAACAGCAGCTGCATGCCCAGGCAGATGCCCAGCAGCGGCTGCCGCAGCCCGCGCAGGGTCTCGACCAGCCCGAGCTCGCGCAGCCGCGCCATGCCCGGGCCGGCGGCGCCCACGCCAGGCAGGATCACGCGGTCGGCGGCGATGATTTCGGCCGGGTCGGCGCTCAGCCGCGACTCGACGCCGAGCCGCTGCAGCGCATACCGCACCGAGCCGATGTTCGCGCCGCCGGAGTCGACCAGCACCAGGTTCACAGCGCCCCCTTGGTGCTGGGCAGCTCGCGCCCCTGCCGGCGAACAGCCTGGCGCAGCGCGCGGGCCACCGCCTTGAAGCAGGCCTCGACCATGTGGTGGCTGTTCTCGCCGCGCACCTGCAGGTGCAGGTTCAGGCCGGCGGTTTCGCACAGCGAGCGGAAGAAATGCGGCACCAGTTCGGTCGCCAGGCCGCCGACCTCGGTGCGCGGGAAGCTGCCTTCGAACACGAAATAGGGGCGGCCGGAAAAATCCACGGCGGCGGCGGCCAGGGTCTCGTCCATCGGCAGGGTGATCGCGCCGGTGCCGGCGGAATCGCCGTAGCGGCCGATGCCGCGCTTGTCGCCCAGCGCCTGCTTGAGCGCCTGGCCGAGCGCGAGCGCGCTGTCCTCGACCGTGTGGTGCTCGTCGATGTGCAGGTCGCCGGCGCAGCTGAGCTGCAGGGCGAAACCGCCGTGTTTGCCCAGCTGCTCGAGCATGTGGTCGAAGAAGCCCAGGCCGGTGGCAATGTCGGGATCGGCAACGCGGTCGAGGTCGACCTGCACGCGAACCCGCGTCTCCTTCGTGGTCCGTTCGACGCGGGCTTGGCGCGGGGCATCCGCCAGTTCGTGGGCGATGCCTTCCCAGGTGTCCGGGCCCGGCGCCAGCTTGAAACCGCGGCAGCCCAGGTTGGCCGCCAGCTGCAGATCGGTGTCGCGGTCGCCGACCACGGCGGAGTTGGCCAGGTCAATGCCGCGGTCGCGCAGGTAGGGCAGCAGCAGGCCGAGGCCCGGTTTGCGGGTCGGCTTGCCCTCGTGTTCGAAACTCTCGTCGATGAGCTGTTCGCGGAAGACGATGCCCTGCGATTCGAGCACCTGCAGCATCAGCGCGTGCGGGCCCTCGAAGCTCTCGCGCGGGAAGCTGGGCGTGCCCAGGCCGTCCTGGTTGCTCACCAGCACGAACTGGAAGCCGGCGTCGCGCAGCTTGAGCATGGCCGGGATCACGCCGCGCACGAAGCGCAGCTTGGCGTAGCTGTCGATCTGGAAATCGGCCGGCTCTTCGATGATCGTGCCGTCGCGGTCGACGAACAGGATGCGCTGCCCGCTCATGCCGCCGCCCTCCCCGCCTGCAGCGCCGCCAGCAGCGCGTCGTTCTCGCCGGGGCTGCCGATGCTCAGGCGCAAGGCGTCGCCGAGCTGCGGCGAGGCGCGCATGTCGCGCACCACCACCCCCGCGGCGAGCAGCCGGGCGAAGGCCGCGCCGGCATCCTCGAACCGCGCCAGCAGGTAGTTGCCCTGCGAGGGATAAACCCGCAGCACGCCCGGGCAGGACGGCAGCTCATGGCGCAGGCGCTCGCGCTCGGCGCGCACGGTCAGCACGCGGCCGCGGGTCTGCGCCAGCGCCGCGTCGGACAAACCAGCCAGGGCCAGCTGCACGCTCGGCGAAGGCAGCGGATACGGCGCCTGGCAGTTGCGCAGCAGCTCCACCAGCTCTGGCGCGGCCAGCAGGCAGCCGATGCGCGCCGCCGCCAGGGCATGCGCCTTGGACAGGGTGCGCAGCACTGCCAGGTTCGGCTGCTCGTCGATCCAGCCAGCCACCGAGGGCTGGTCGCTGTATTCGCCGTAGGCCTCGTCCACCACCAGCAGGCAGCGGCCGGCGAGACGGCGCGCCAGCGCCAGCAGGTCCGCCGGCGCGATCGCCTGGCCGGTGGGGTTGGCCGGCGAGCACAGGAACACCAGCTTCGCGCCCGAGGACACCGCCGCGTCGGCCACCGCCTGCAGGTCGAGGGAAAAACCGCCGGCGCCGTCGCGCAGCGGCAGCTCGACCAGGCGTGCGCCCTGCAGGCGCGCGCTGACCGCATACATGCCGAACACCGGCGGAGCGACCAGCACCGCGTCTTCGCCGGGGCGGCACAGGGCGCGCACCAGCAGGTCGATCGCCTCGTCGCTGCCGCGGCCGATCAGCACCTGGGCCGCACGCACGCCGTAGAGGCCGGCCAGCCGTTCGCGCAGCGCCGCCGGCTGCGGGTCGGGATAGCGGTTGGCGCCGACCGTCGAATCGGCCGGATTGCGCCAGGCGCTTTCGTTGGCGTTGAGCCAAATCGAACCCGAAACCCCCGCACGGCGCGCCGAGCTGTACCCCGCGAAGCCGCGCAGATCATCGCGCACCAGATCCATCACGCCACCGGAGATCGCGCTCATGCCTGCGCCTCCAGACGCCGCAGCACGGCCTGCGCATGTGCCTCCAGCCCTTCGGCCCGCGCGATCTCCACGGCGCAGGGGCCGATCGCCGCCAGTCCCTCGCGGCTGACTTCCTGCACGCTGATCGAGGTCTGGAAGCTGGCCACGCTGACGCCGCTCCAGGCGCGCGCGGCGCCATTGGTCGGCAGCACGTGGTTGGTGCCGGAGCAGTAGTCGCCCAGCGACTCGGGCGCGTAGTCGCCTAGGAAGACCGAGCCGGCGGAGGCGACCCGGTCCAGCCAGGTGCGCGGTTGCCGCAGCGCCAGGATCAGGTGCTCGGGCGCATAGGCATTGCTGATGGCGAAGGCCTCGCCGATGTCGCTCACGCGCATCAGGCGCGCGTGCTCCAGCGCGCGCTGCGCGATCGCCTCGCGCGGCAGCTCGGCCAGCTGGCGCGCGACCTCGGCCTCGACCGCATCGATCAGCGCCGCGGAGTCGGTGACCAGGATCACCTGCGAATCGGGGCCGTGTTCGGCCTGCGACAGCAGGTCGGCGGCGACGTGCGCGGGCGGCGCGCCGGCATCGGCGATCACCAGCACTTCGGACGGACCGGCCGGCATGTCGATGGCCGGCCCGCCCGCGAGCATCGCCGCCAGCTGCTTGGCGGCCGTGACATAGCGGTTGCCGGGACCGAACAGCTTGTCGCAGCGCGGCAGCGTCGGCGTGCCGAAGGCCATCGCGGCGATCGCCTGGGCGCCGCCGAGCTTGAACACGCGGGTGATGCCGCACAGGGCGGCCGCCACCAGCACCGCCGGATCGGCCGTGCCGTCGGCGCGCGGCGGCGTGCACAGCACCACGTCCGCGCAGCCGGCGAGCTCGGCCGGCACGCCCAGCATCAGGGCGGTCGAAGGCAGCGGCGCGGTGCCGGCCGGCACGTACAGGCCCACGCGCGGGATCGGCCGCAGCAGTCGGCCGCAGCGCACGCCGGGTGCGGTGTCGACCTCGAACTCGGCGGCCATGCCGGCACGGTGCCAGGTCACCAGGCGGCTGCGGGCTTCGGCCAGGGCGACGCGCAGCTTCGCCGGCAGCTGCGCCCGCGCCGCTTCAAACTCTTCGGGCGTCACGGCGAAGTCGGCGATCTCGACGCCATCGAAGCGCCGGGTCAGCGCCCGCAGCGCGGTGTCGCCGTCGGCACGTACCTGTTCGAAGACGCGGCGCACCGCGGCCTCGACCTCGGCCTGGTCGCCGCCGCCCGGCCGCGCCAGGCAGTCCGCCCGGGCCGCCGCGTCCAGTGAACTCCAGTCGATGCGCTTCATGCCAGCATCTGCTCCACCGGCAGCACCAGCAGGCCCGAGGCGCCGGCGCGTTTCATGTCTTCCAGCCGCTGCCAGGTCATGGCGCTGCGGCACAGGGCCTGCAGGGCGACCTGGTTGTCCTGGCCTTCGATCGCCATCACCGTCGGCGGTTCGGCGTCGGGCAGCAGCTGCAGCAGGCCGGGCACCGCGTCGCGGCGCGCCTGGAACAGCACCAGCTTGCTGGCGCGCACGCTCAGCACGCCGTCGAGCCGGCGCAGCAGCATCGCGGCGAGATCGGCGCGGGCATCGCCGAAGGGCGTGGACGGCGCCACCAGCACGGCCTGGCTTTCGAACACGGTCGCGGTTTCCTTCAGCTGGTTCGCCAGCAGCGTGGCGCCGGTCGAGACGAGGTCGCAGATCGCCTCGGCCTTGCCCAGCCGCGGCGCGATCTCGACCGAACCCGACAGCACCACCGGCTTCGCCGCCACGCCCTGGCCGCGCAGCCAGCGCGCCAGCAGCTGCGGATAGCTGGTGGCGATGCGCAGGCCTTCCAGCCGCGCCGGGCCCGGCCAGTCCCAGTCGTTGGGCACCGCCACCGACAGGCGGCAGCGGCCGAAACCGAGCTCGCGGATGGCGCGGAAGGCTTCCCCGCGGCCGTCCTCCAGGCGTTCGAGAGCCTGCTCTTCCAGCACGTTCTGCCCGACCACGCCGAGGTCGCAGGTGCCTTCGGCGATCAGGCCGGGAATGTCGTCGTCGCGGACCAGCAGCAGGTCGATGGGCAGGGATTCGCCATAACAGAACAGCCGGTCGCGGCTTTCGCGGAAGCTCAGCCCGGCCCGCGCGAGCAGGTCCCGCGCCGGGTCCGACAGGCGTCCGGATTTCTGGATGGCAATGCGCAAACGGTCGTGCGTCCTCATGACGCTCTCCGGGTCAAAAAAGGTATGGGGTCAGTGCGAAGCGTCGTGGGCGATGACGCCCAGGCGCTCGGCGGCGATGCGGTAGCCGCCCGCGCCCAGGTCCAGGCAACGGGCGACACGGCCAATGGTGGTGACGCTGACGCCGGTACGGTCGTGGATCTCGCGGTAAGGCACGTCGGCCACCAGCAGGGGCACGACCCGCCAACGGTCGGACATGGCCTCGAGTTCGGCCGGGGTGCACAGGTCTTCCAGGAAGGCCCGGGCCTCGCCCGGCGAGCGCAGGCTCAGCAGAGCCTGGATCAGGCCTTCCAGGGCGGGAGGGGCGTCGGCGGTGGCGGGGTCGCGTCGTTTCACGGCGCTAATGTAATAGCGCATTAATACAAAAGCAAGCCCGGATGGCCGTGAACATGGCCTTCGACCGTAGCCGCGATAGAGTGTGCGCCGGGAAGGGGGAGTCCTTTGTCCGTCCATCGTTGCCTAGCCGCTCTGCTGGCCCTGCTGCTGGTCTTCTCCGGTTCCGAGGCCGGGGCGGCGCCCGGCCCTGCCGTGCTCGACGGCGGCCGCGAATCGCTGGCGCTGGCGCCATACCTGAGCATGAAGAACGACCCGGACGGCCGCGCCGACGCCGCGGCGATGTTCTCGCAAGCCGACCAGGGCAACTTCCAGCCGCTGCCCGGCGGCAGCACGGCCTTCGGTTTCACCCAGGGCGCGACCTGGTTCCACGGCCGCCTCTTCAATCAGAACAACGCCGAACAGCGCTGGCTTCTGGTGCTGCACTACCCGCTGCTCGACAACGTCGACCTTTACCTGCGCTACCCCGACGGCCGCACCGAACACATGGCCTCGGGCGACACCCTGCCCTTCAGCGCGCGCAGCATCCGCTACCGTCATCCGAACTTCTGGGTGCAGCTGCCGCAGCGCACCGAAGTCGAACTGCTGGTGCGGGTCGCCAGCCGCAGCTCGCTGCAGGTGCCTCTGGCCATCTACACGCCCAAGGCCTTCGCCGAGCTCGAGCGCGACTCGCAGTTCGGCATCGGCGTGTTCTACGGCATCCTGGTGGCGCTGCTGAGCTACAACCTGGTGCTGTGGCTTTCGCTCAAGGACGCCAGCCACTTCTGGTACATGTGCCACGTCACCGGCTTCGGCCTGGTGATGTTCTGCCTCAACGGCCTGGCCTTCGAGTACCTGTGGCCGAACTCACCGTGGTGGGCCAACCAGGCCATCCCACTGTCGATGGCGATCTCGCAGATCGCCATGCACCAGTTCTGCCGCGTCTTCCTGGAGCTGGAGGAACGCCAGCCCCGGGCCGACCGGGTCTCGCTGGGCATCATCGTCTTCTTCGTGCTGATGGGCCTGGCCTCGTTCTTCGTCGAGTACCGCACCGTGGTGCGGCCGATGACCCTGGCCGTCTTCCCCGGCGCGCTGTACATCGTCTACCTGGCGATCAACGCCATCCGCACGGGTTATGCGCCCGCCAAGGTGTTCCTGGCCGCCTGGGGTTTCCTGCTGCTGGGCACGGCGCTGTACGCCTCGGTCTCGTTCGGCCTGCTGCCGAAGAACTTCTTCACCGAATACGGCATCCAGATCGGTTCGGCGATGGAGATGATCCTGCTGTCCTTCGCCCTCGCCTACCGCTACGCCAAACTGCGCGGGGAGAACGAACGCCTGGTCCGCGAGCACAACGAACAGCTCGAACGCCACGTCGCACGCCGCACCTCGGAGCTGAGCACCGCGCTGGAGCAGCTGGCCGAGGCCAACCAGCGCCTGCGCGAGTCCAACCGCCGCGATGCCCTGACCGGCCTGTTCAACCGCAAGCACTTCCGCGAGGTCTTCGAGCACCAGCTGCACCATGCCAGCGAGCACCGGCAGTCGCTGGGCGTGCTGCTGATCGACCTGGACCACTTCAAGGACGTCAACGACACCCACGGCCACCTGGCCGGCGACGAATGCCTGCGCTGGCTGGGCCGCTGCCTGCACGACAACCTGGTCGAACACGGCGCGCTGCTGGCGCGCTTCGGCGGCGAAGAGTTCGTGGTGGTGCTGCCGGACATGGACGGCGACCGCCTGATGCAGATCGCCGAGATGACGCGCCTGCGCGTCTGCGGCGAGCCGGTGCGCTACGCCGGCAACAACATCCCGCTCAGCGCCAGCATCGGCGCCTACCTGCTGCGGCCGGGCGCCGGCATCACCGTGGACGAGGCGCTGCACCGCGCCGACGACGCCCTGTACGCGGCCAAGAACCGCGGCCGCAACTGCGTGCAGGCCGCGGACGGCGTCACGTCCGCGCCCTGAACCTCAGCGGGCGGCCTTCGCGGCCGAAAGCAGCCGCCCTTCGCGCACCAGCCGCACCGCGGTGGCGACATCGCCGTCCATCGCGCGGTCGCGGCCCATGAAGGGAATGGCTTCGCGCAGCGCCGACCACGCGGCCAGCACGGCGCGGCCGGGCTGGAATTCGCCCGACTCGGCCAGCTCCCGACGCAGTGACTCGACTTCGGCCAGGAAACCGGCGCGGTCGGCGTGGCCGGGCTGGGGCGCGCCCTGCACCTTGGCCGCGAGCGCCTCGGCGTCGCCGCCGCGGGCCAGGGCGCGCGCGGCGTTGATCATGTCGCGGCGGTAGTCGAGCGCCTGTGCGGCGGTGTAGAGCTCCAGCGCCAGCACGTGGCCGAGGTCCTCGGTCATGTCCAGCACGTGGCGGCCCTCGTTGGCGCCCATCGAGACGTGGTCTTCGGCGTTGGCGCTGGTCGGGATCGAATACACGCTGGCCGGATGGGCACGCGTGGCCAGGTCGTTCACCAGGGCGGCGGCGGTGTACTGCACGATCATGAAGCCGCTTTCGGTGCCGTCCTCGTTGCCGATCAGGAAGGGCGGCAGGCCGTCATTGGTCGCCGGATCCACCAGCTTGTTGAGGCGGCGCTCTGAGATCGAGGCCAGCACCGGTATGGACGCCTTCAGATAGCTCAGCACCAGGGCCAGCGGCATGCCGTGGAAATGGCCTGCGGAAACTACCTGGTCCTCGACCTCTTTCGCGCCTTCCAACCCCGGAAACAGCAGCGGGTTGTCGGTGACGGCGTTGAGCTCGACGTCGATGACACGTTTGGCCTGCTCCAGCGCATCACGCACGGCGCCGTGCACCTGCGGGATGCAGCGCAGCGAATAGCTGTCCTGCGGCTGGTGCTTCTTGCCGCCACGGAAGGGCCGGAAGCGCTGGTAGAACTTCTCGCGGCCGTGGCGCTGGGAAAACGGCACCCAGTCCCAGCCGATGTCGAAGCCCAGGGCCTGCTGTTCCGGCGCGGCCCAGCTTTCGGGCTGCCACTGCCGGAAACGCGGCACCAGGTGGTAGGCGATGTCCGACAGCGTCGTGCCCTCGAGCAGCGCGCGCAGGTGGTCGGCCACGTGCACCTGGCCCGGGTGCGGGCGCAGGGCGTGCACGTAGGGCGCGAAGGCGCCGAGGCGGCCTGCGAAGGCGTCGATCGTCATCGCGGCGGCGAGGTCGGCGGTGTCGCACAGCTCGTCCAGGCGCTCGATCGCCAGCACGGCGGTCGCCAGCATCTGCGCGGTGCCGTTGTTCAGGCACAGGCCCTCCTTGTGCGACAGCTTCACCGGCGCCAGGCCGGCGCGCCGGAGCGCGTCGCCGCCGGGCAGGCGCTCGCCGTCGTAGAAGGCTTCGCCGCCGCCCAGCAGCACGATGGCCAGGTGCGACAGCGGTGCGAGGTCGCCGCTGGCGCCGACCGAGCCCTTCTGCGGCACCACCGGCACCACGCCGGCATTGAGCATCGCCGCCAGCGCTTCCAGCACCGAGGGGCGGATGCCCGAATGGCCCATCATCAGGGTGTTGATGCGGATCGCCAGCATCGCGCGCACGACCGGCGGCGCGAACGGCTCGCCGACGCACACCGCGTGCGTGACGATCAGGTTGTGCTGCAGCTCCTCGAGCACGCTGTCGGCCGACTTCGAGGCGCCGGGAAGGCCCTCGCGCAGCCGGTGCGCGCCCAGCAGCTTGTCGGCGTTGCTGCCGAAACCGGTGGAGACGCCGTAGATGGGTTCCTGCCGGCGCACCTGTTCGGCCAGGAAGTCGGCGGCGCGCTGCACGGCCTGCATCTGCTTCGGGTCGAGGCTGACCGGCGCGCCGTGCGCGATCTCGGCCACCTGGGCCCGGTTGAGGCTGCGGCCATCGAGGGTGATCGGCTTCATGTCAGTGCGTTCCCATCGCGCGCTGCTGTTCGAGTTCCACCTTCAGGGCGGCAGCCAGCTCGTCGCGGCCGACCTCGAACTGTTCCTGCGATTTCATGTCCTTGACCTTGACCACGCCGCGCGTAGCCTCGTCGTCGCCGTACAGCAGCACGAAGCGGATGCCGGCGCGGTCGGCGTACTGGAACTGCTTGGCCAGTTTCTTCGCCTCCAGCTGCACCTCGGCGTTGATGCCGGCGGCGCGCAGGCGCCGGGCGATGTCCAGCGAATCGGCCAGGCGCGCCTCGTCCATCAGGCCGACCATCGCGTCCACCGAACTTTCGGCGGTGGAGATGATGCCGGCCTCGCGCAGCTGCCAGAACAGGCGGGTGGCGCCGATCGAGATGCCGACACCCGGCAGCTTCGACTTGGTGTAGCTGCTGGCCAGGTTCTCGTAGCGGCCGCCCGAGCAGACCGAACCGATCTGCGGGTGGTCATTGAGCGTGGTTTCGTAGACGGTGCCGGTGTAGTAGTCCAGGCCGCGGGCGATGGAGAAGTTAAGCGCGTAGTGGGATTCCGGCACGCCGTGGGCCTTGAGCAGCTCGAGCACTTCGCGCAGTTCGCCGGCGCCCTCGGCCAGGGTCGCATTGGGCGTGCCCAGCGCGGCGAGCTTCGCCAGCGCGTCGGCATGTGAGGTCGACCGCGCCTGCACGAAGGCCATGATGCGGTCGGCCACGTCTTCGGCCAGGCCGAAGCCCTCGCCCACCAGGGTCGCACGCACCGCGTCGGCGCCGCGCTTGTCGATCTTGTCGATCTCGCGCAGCACCAGCGCCTGGCGCTCGCCCTCGCCGATGCCCAGGCCCTCGAAGAAGCCGCGCAGCAGCTTGCGGTTGTTGAGCTGGATGGTGAAGGGGCCGACGCCCAGCTCGGTGAACACCGCGTGGATCACCGCCGGCATCTCGGCGTCGTGGCGCACGCTGAGCGTGTCCTTGCCGATCACGTCGATGTCGCACTGGTAGAACTCGCGGAAGCGGCCGCGCTGGGCGCGTTCGCCGCGATACACGCGCTGGATCTGGTAGCGCCGGAAAGGGAACGCGAGGTCGTGCTCGTGTTCGGCGACATAGCGCGCCAGCGGCACGGTCAGGTCGAAGCGCAGCGCCAGCTCGGGCTGCCCGCCTTGTTCGAGCGCACCCGTGGACTGCACGAAATAGACCTGACGTTCGGTTTCGCCGCCGGTCTTGGTCAGCAGCACCTCGGACAGCTCGAACACCGGCGTTTCCACCGGCAGGAAGCCGAAGCGCTCGTAGTTGCGGCGGATCACGTCCAGCATGCGCTGGAAGGCGATCTGGTCACGGGGCAGCAGCTCCATGACACCGGGCGGGGTGCGGGGCTTGATCAAGGCGGGTCACTCCAGTTCGATGGCGCATTCTAGCGGCAGCGGCCCGCGGCGGAGCCGCACGGGGCGGTCGTTTGAACGCCGGGCTTGCCGAGGCCGGTCTTCCTGCCTAGAATACGCGGCTCGAATCCCTCGGGGTGTAGCTCAGCCTGGTAGAGCGCTACGTTCGGGACGTAGAAGTCGCAGGTTCAAATCCTGTCTCCCCGACCAATGTTTGAAACGGAAAGGCCGGCGCTCGCGCCGGCCTTTCTTTTTGCCCGGAGCCCCGCCCTCACAGCATCCAGACCGCTTCGAGCCGCACGTAGCGGTAGTGGTAGCCGTCGCCGCCGCTGGCGCTGTCGGCCGGGGCGTCGGAGTAGCCGGCGGTGGCGCGCAGGTAGTAGCCGCGGTCCTTCGGGGTCTGGACATCGAACTCCAGCAGGCGCGCCGGCTGGCTTCCCGCCCCCGTGAAGTCCTGGCGGCCCAGGCCCGCAGTGGCACGCCACTGGTAGCCCCCGACGAAGCGCCTCATCGAGACCACCCCCAGGGCCTGGCGGTAGCGGCCGGGGGCGAAATAGTCGAGTTCGCGCGGGTCGCTGTCGTTGAACTGGCGCAGGCGCAGCTGCAGGCTCAGGCCCTGCTCCGGCAGCACCGCGTAGACCAGGCTGGCGCGCAGGTGCCGGCGCAGGTTGTCGCCGCCGAAATCCTGCAGTCCGGCCAGGCCGGTGGCGCTCCAGCGTTCGCCCATCGGCACGTCCATGGCCGCGCCCGCGAAGGTGTGCACCAGGCCCCGGGCCGTCCCCAGGCGGGTCTCGAGCACATCGCGCTCCAGGAAGAACTCCTTGCGCCAAGCGTCCGTGCTGAAAATGCTGGCGCTGCCCAGCAGGTCGTCGCCATCGGTGCCGGCCTCGCCCTGCCAGCGCCAGGCGCCGGTGCCGCCGGCCGCGCGCACGAACAGGCGCTCGTCCGCATCGCGCCAGCCCTCGCCCGAGAACCGGGCGCGTTCGGCCTTGAAGCCCCACCAGTGCTCGATGTCCTCCCGCCGCACGTCCCAGCCCAGGGAGGCGCGCTGGCTGCGGTTTCCGTCGGAGTCCGAGGACAGGAACATTTCGGGGCGCACCGCCGGCCCCGGGTCCGCCGCCACCGGAAGCGCGAGGGCGGCCATCAGTGCCGCGGCCAGGCCGCGCAGGGCCGGGCTCATTTCGTCCCCCAGGTCTTGCGCAGGCGCAGCAGTTCGGCGGCATAGCCCATCACGCAGACCGGCTGCAGGATCATGGTGTAGCCCAGGGTGTAGAACAGGAAACCGCCGATGTTGCGGCGCACCCGCATGTCCTGGCTTTTGAACATGCGCTGCTGCACCCGGAAGATGATCGCGTTCCAGATCATCGCCAGCGGCAGCACCAGCAGGGTCATGACGCCGACGATCCAATAGTGGCCGAACAGCGCGGCGATGACGCCGGGGATGAAGACGAGGGTGTAGACCAGATCCATCGGCAGAAACAGCAGGTTCCACCAGATGAACAGGGTGCTCATGCGCGGCTTCACCAGCAGGCGGCCGTGGCGGGCGAAAGCCTCCATCAGTCCGCGCGACCAGCGCTGGCGCTGGCGGGCGAACTGGCCCAGGCGGTCGGGCACCTTGGTGAACAGGCAGGCTTCCTCGCAGTAGCCGATGCGTGCGCCGGTCTCGAGCAGTGCCCACGACACCACGATGTCCTCGCCGACGCACTCCGGCCAGCCGCCGACCTCTTCCAGCGCTTCGCGGGTGTAGAGCGAAAACGCACCCTGGGCCACCAGGGTGCCGTGGTACATGCTCTGCATGCGCTTCACGGCGGCGATGCCGTGGAAGTAGTCCCATTCCTGGGCGCGGGTCAGCCAGTTCAGGCGCGAATTGCGCACCAGCACCGCACCGGCCACGGCCACCGTGTTGGGCGGGTCCGACAGGAAACGTTCGACCAGCTTGCGCACCGCGTCCGCGCGCAGGAACGAGTCGCCGTCGACGGTGATCACCAGGCGCTGCGTGGTCTGCGCCAGGCCGTGGTTGAGGGCCTTGGACTTGCCGCCGTTCTTCGGCATCGCCAGCACGCGGATGCGCAGGCTCGGGCTGGCGAGGCGGCCGGCTTCGCGCCGGGCGATGGCCAGGGTGTCATCGGTCGAGCCGTCGTCGATCACCACCACTTCCAGCACGCCCGGGTAGTCCTGGCGCGACAGGCTGAGCAGGGTGTCGGCGATGTTGTCCTGTTCGTTGTAGCAGGCCACCAGCACGCAGGTGGCCGGATAACGCAGTACGGGCCGGCGCGCCGGGCGGCGGTCGCCGAGGATGGAGCCGATCAGGAACGCGTTCATGAAGCCGGGCACGTAGGCGATGAAAGCGATCGACAGCAGGGCCAGGGGGAAGCCGAACGCCGCCGACAGTTCGCGCAGCCAGGGCAGCGACAGCCAGACGCTGAGGCCCATCCAGAGCGCGGCGATGCCCAGGATCAGGAAGAACTTCGCGAGCACCGGCACATAGATGCGCGACCGGGCCGGAGCCCCGACATGCGCCGGTTCGCCCAGCAGGTAGGCGTCGGGACTGTCGGGGTCGGACGACGGGCCGGGGATTTGCAGGTCGAGCATGGCGGGGGCGGGCTCCTTGAGGTCCCGCAGGACAGAGCAAGAAACGTGCCACCGAATGAGAACTGGGTCACAGTCCAGCCGGACGGCGTTTTCCCGCCTGCCGGCGCCCCGGCGCCGGGCATCGCTACCGTCGTCCTGTGTCACTAACTGCCGCAGGCAGGCTGAAATCAGGTCGCTGACCGCCCCTTCACATTGGCTACACTCGCCCGACATGGACCGTGGGGGTGGGGATGAGCTGGATCCTGGGCTTGCTGGGCGCCGTGCTGGGGGCCGTAATGGCCGCTGCCAGCGAGGAGTTTTTCGGGTTCGTCGCCGGCGCCCTGCTGGGCGCGCTGCTGGGCATGGCGATCGGCCAGCGTGGCCGGGTCCGCGCGCTGGAGCAGCGCCTGGCCCGGGTCGAGGCGCTTTCGCGTCGCGGCACCGCGCCCGCAGCGGCGACTGCCGAGGCCGCCGCCGGGCCGCCGCCTGCCGCGGCCGAGCCCCCGCCGGCCGCCGCGACGTCGGCGGCGCCCCCGCTGCCCACCGACCCCGTGCCGCCGCCGGTCGCCACCGAAACGCCCGCGCGCCCGGCCGCCGGCCCGCCCCCCATTCCCGTCGCCCCGGTCCGCACTGCCGCGATGGCCGCGCCGGCCCCGTCCCAGGCGGCCGCGGCGCCCGTCGACGACACACCCCGTGGGCCGGACGTGCTCGAACAGGTGATCGCCACCGTGCGTGGCTGGCTGTTCGAGGGCAACGTGCCGGTGAAGATCGGCCTGCTGGTGCTGATGTTCGGTGTCGCCGCCGCGCTCAAGTACGCCGCCGACGCCGGCTGGCTGACGATGCCGATCGAGTTCCGCCTGGCCGGCATCGCCGCCGGCGCCATCGCCGGCCTGGTCTGGGGTCTGCGCACCGCACGCGAACGTCCGGCCTTCGGCCTGAGCGTCCAGGGCGGTGCGATCGGCATCCTGCTGCTGACCGTGTTCGCGACCTACCGCTACTACCACCTGATCGAAGCGATGCCAGCCTTCGTGATGGTGATCATCCTGGTCGCGGGCGCCAGCGTGCTGGCGGTGCGCCAGAACGCGCCGGCGCTGGCGGTGCTGGGCTTCATCGGCGGCTACCTGGCCCCGGTGCTGATCTCCACGGGCAGCGGCAACCACGTCGCGCTCTTCAGCTACTACGCGGTGCTCAACGCGGCGGTGTTCGCCATCGCCTGGAAGCGGCCATGGCGGGCGCTGAACCTGGTGGGCTTCGTCTTCACCTTCGCGATCGGCGGGCTGTGGGGCGCGAAGTACTACAAGCCGGAGTTCTTCAACACGGTCGAACCCTTCCTGGTGCTGTTCTTCCTGTTCTACGTCGCCATCCCGGTGCTGTACGCGCTGGCGGGGCGCGAGAAGAACGGCAAGGTCGACGGCACCCTGCTGTTCGGCACGCCGCTGCTGGCCTTCCCGATGCAGGCCGGCCTGCTGGCCGACCGCGAAGACACGCTGCCGCTGGCGCTCAGCGCGGTCGTGGTCGCGGCGATCTACGCCGGGCTGGCGCTGTGGGCGCGCAGCAATCAACGCCTGCGCGTGCTGGCGCAGAGCAGCGCGGCGATGGGCGTGGTGTTCGTGACCCTGGCCGTGCCGCTGGCGCTGTCGGCGCGCTGGACCTCGGCGGCCTGGGCGCTGCAGGGCCTGGGCATGGTCTGGCTGGGCCTGCGCCAGGAGCGCCGCCTGACCCGCTGGACCGGCCTGCTGCTGCTCGGCCTGGCCGGCGTCGCCTGGGTGGTCAGCCTGTTCGACAACGACCCGAGCCTGCAGGAACGTTTCCTGCTCAACGGCCAGGCGATGAACCTCGGCCTGCTGGCGATCGCCACCTTCGGCGCGTCCTGGCTCTACGACCGCGCCGGCAAGAGCCGCGTGCTGGCGATCCTGCTTTTCCTGGGCGGACTGTTCTGGTGGATCCTGCTGGGCATCCACGAGATCGCGGTCAACCTGGAGCCGGATTCGGACGCGACCGCCTACGGCATCTTCGCCGCGCTGACCGCCGTGCTGGCCGCGCTGCTGCGTCGCCCGATGGCCTGGCCGCGCGTGGGCTGGCTGGTGACCCTGGGTGCGCTGGCGTCCCTGCCGCTGGCCCTGTTGGCCCTGGAGCCGTCGAACACGACCTGGTTCGACCTGGCGCTGCTGGCCTGGTGGGGAATCATGGCGGCGCTGCTGCTGTCGCTGCGCGCCCTGCTCGAACCGCGCTCGCACGGCCTGATGTTCGGCCACCTGGCCGTGTTCATCACGCTGTCGGCGGCGCTGGGCCTGAGCCTGGCGCGGGTGCTCGAACAGCGCTTCGGCATGGCCGACGGCTGGCTGCTGCCGGCCAGCCTGGCGCCGCTGGCCCTGCTCGCGGGCCTGGCTTGGCGCCGGCCGCAGTGGGCCGGCTGGCCGGTGGCGGACGCGTTCGACGGCTGGCGCAACGCCTGGCTGGCGATCGCTGGCGCCGGCCTGGGACTGGGCTGGCTGATCGGGCAGTTCATGCCCGGCGGCAGCGCGCCCCTGCCTTGGCTGCCGCTGCTCAATCCGCTGGAGCTGAGCCTGCTGCTGGGCCTGCTGGTCATGGCGCTGGGTCTGCGCGAACGCGGCCCGGGCCCGGCCGGCTGGCCGCTGTGGGCCAGCGCCGCGCTGCTCACGCTGACGATGTCGGTGCTGCGCGCCTGCCATCACCTGGCCGACCTGCCCTGGACCGAATCGATCCTGTCCTCGCGCCTGGCCCAGGCCAGCCTGACGATCGCCTGGTGCGTCGCCGGCGTGGTCGCCTGGATCCTCGGTTCGCGCCGGCATGACCGCCCGCTGTGGTGGATCGGCGCCGCGCTGCTGGGCGTGGTCTGCCTGAAGCTGCTGTTCGTGGACCGACAGTTCATCGGCAACATCACCGGCGTCGTGTCCTTCATCGCGGTCGGCCTTCTGTTCGTGATCGTCGGCCGTATCGCCCCCACCCCGCCCCGTTCGGAGTCGACCTGATGCGCAAGCTTTCCCTCCTGCTGCTGGCCCTCGCCGGCAGCGTCCAGGCCCAGACGCCCGACGAGTTCGCGTGGCAGTGGCCGATCGCGCTCGAGGGCGACCAGGGTGCCTACCGGCTCGAACTGGACGAGTCGGTGTATGCGCACATCACCCGCAGCGACCTGCGCGACCTGGCGGCCTTCAACGCCGACGGCCAGCCGGTGCCGTTCGCGCCGCTGGCCCATGTCGAGACCCAGACCCAGCAGCGCAGCGAACTGCGCTGGCTGCGCCTGCCGGTGGCAGCGGCGTCCTCGGGCGATTCGCTGTCGCTGCGCCTGGAGCGCGACGCCGACGGCCGCGTGCGCGACCTGCAGCTCGACAGCGGCAGCACCGCGCCGGCCTCGCCCAGCGCCGACCTGCTGATCGACCTGGGCGAAAAGGACCCGCCGTCGGTGTCCTCGCTGCGCCTGGGCCTGGACGACCAGGCGGCGCTGCCGGTGAACCTGCGCGTGGACGTGCTTGCCAGCGACGACCTCGCCCAGTGGCAGGTGCTGGGCAGCGACCTGGCGATCGTCGCGATCAACGACAACGGCCTGCGCATCGAGCGCCTGCGCCTGGACTTCGACGCCTCGCACCAGCGCTACCTGCGGCTGCGCGTGGTCGGCGACAGCACCTGGCCGGCGATCGCGCGCATCGAGCACGAGCGGCGCGAGACCGGCCGCGACCTGCCGGAGCTGCGCGAGGTGGCGATCGAGGGCCAGCCGGTGGACGGCAAACCCGGCGTGTTCGACTACCGCAGCGCCGGTCCGTTCCCGGCCGAGCGCCTGGACCTGCGCCTGCCCGCGGCCAACACCGTGGCCTCGGTGCGCTTCGAGGCGCGCGACGACGACGACGCGCCCTGGTATCCGGTCACCGGTTTCACCGCCTTCCGCCTCGGCGGCGGCAGCGATGAGGTGCGGCACCTGCCGGCCGATATCGGCCTGCAGCGGCAGCGGCAGTGGCGGGTGGTGACCGAACCGGCGCTGGCGCAGGCGCCGACCCTGGTGCTGTCGTACCGGCCGGACCGCTTCGTGCTGCTCACCCAGGGCGCGGCGCCCTACCGCCTGATGGCCGGCAGCACTCGCGCCAGCCGTCCGGACTATCCAGTGCAGGCGGCGCTGGCGGCGGCGGGCGCGTCCAAACCCTCCGGCTGGCAGCCGCCGCGCGCGACGCTGGGCGAAGGTTCGGTCGCGGCCGGCGAGGCAGCGCTGAGCCCGCTGCGCGGTCCGCAGTACCGGCGCTGGCTGCTGTGGGCGGTGCTGGCCGTCGGTGCCGGCCTCGTGCTGATCGTGTCGCTGCGCGTGTTGCGTACGCCGCCGGCGGCCTGACGCCGCTTCAGCGCACGCCGCGCTGCGCGGCGTGCGCAGGTTTCAGCCTCTCGCCGCGTCCAGACGCCTGCGCAGCAGGTCCAGGCCCAGCGCGGCGTCGCCGCCGGGCGAGACCCGCGCCGCGAGGCTGGCGGCCGGATCGGCGCCCGCTGCCGGCAACGGGTCACTGGCGGCCAGTTTGTAGGCCTCGCGGAACGGCAGGCCCGAGCGCGCCAGCTCGATCGCGCGGTCGGTGGAATACATGCCGTCGTCGAAGGCAGCCGCCAGTTTCTCCGGCCGCCACTGCAGCCCGCGCAGCAGCGCCGGCAGCAGGGCCAGCGCGCCCAGGCCCTTGCCGAAGGCGTGGAAGAGCGAGCCCTTCGAATACTGCAGGTCGCGGTGGTAGCCCGAAGGCAGCGACAGCAGCTGCTCGAGCTCGACCCGCGCCGCCGACACGCAGGCATAGGTGCCGCGCATCAGCTCCACCAGGTCCGGGTTGCGCTTGTTCGGCATGATCGAGGAGCCGGTGGTGTACTGCGCCGGCAACTGCACGAAGCCGAATTCGGACGTGGTGAACAGGCTCAGGTCCCAGGCCAGGCGGCGCAGGTCCAGCAGGGCGGCGCCGAGCGCGTCGATGGCGCCGATCTCGAACTTGCCGCGCGAGAGCTGGGCGTAGATCGGGCTGACCTGCAGGCGCGCGAAGCCGAGTTCGGCGGTGGTGAAGTCGCGGTCCAGCGGCAGGTTGACGCCGTAACCGGCGGCGGTGCCGAGCGGATTGGCGTCCACCCAGTCGCCGGCCTGGGCGGCGCGCACGGCGTTGTCGATGAAAGCTTCGGCGAAACCGGCCCACCACATCGCGGTGGACGACACCACCGCGCGCTGCAGGTGGGTGTAGCCGGGCATCGGCAGGCGCTCGGATTCGGCGCGGGCAAGACAGGCCCCGGCGGTTTCCAGGCAGAGCGCGCGCAGCTCGCCCAGGCGCTGCTTCAGCCACAGGCGGGTGGCGACCAGGATCTGGTCGTTGCGGCTGCGGCCGGTGTGGATCTTGCGGCCGGTGTCGCCCAGGCGTTCGACCAGGCGCGATTCGATCGCGGAATGGCAGTCCTCGAAGCGGTCGTCCAGCACGAAGGCGCCGCTGGCGACGTCGGCCGCCAGCGCGTCGAGCTCGCGGCAGAGGCCGTCACATTCCTCCGCCGTCAGCAGGCCGATGCGCGCCAAGCCGCGGGCATGGGCGCGGCTGGCGACGATGTCGTGGGCGATGAACTCGCGGTCCAGCACCACGTCGTCGCCGGCCAGGAAGGCCTGGATGCGCGCGTCCACCTCGACGCCGGGTTTCTGCCACAGCAGGTCGCTCATGCGGGGATTCCCATCGTTTCCGGCAGGCCGAAGGCCAGGTTGAGGTTCTGCAGGGCCTGGGTCGCGGCGCCCTTGAGCAGGTTGTCGAGCGTGGACACGACCACCAGGCGCCGGCCGTCGGCCGCCAGCGTGAAGCCGCCCACCTCGGCGTGGTGCCTGCCGGCGATGCGGCTGACCCAGGGCGTGTCGCCGGTCACTTCCACCAGCGGCTCGGCGCCGTAGGCCGCGTAGTAGCGGCCGCGCACCTCGTCGAGGTCGAACGGCCGGGACAGGTGCAGGTTAGCCGTGAGCGTGATGCCGCGGAAATGCGCCGCCACGTGCGGCATGAACTCGACGGGCAGGCCCAACCGGCGCGTCACTTCGCGTTCGTGCACGTGGCCGGTGAGCGAGTACGGCATCAGGTTGTCGCGCAGCTTGTCGGGATCGTTCTTGTCGGACGGACTGGTGCCGGCGCCCGAATAGCCCGACACGCCGAAACACTGCACCGGCCCGGCCAGGACATCGTGCATCGGCGCGATGGCGACCTGCATGGCGGTGGCGTAGCAGCCGGGATTGCTGATGCGGCGTTTGCCCGCAGCGTCCGCGCGGGTCAGCTCGGGCAGGCCGTAATGCCAGCCGTCATCGAAGCGGTAATCCGCCGACAGGTCGACGACGACCGTTGCCGGCGCCCGCGCGTCCACCTGGGCGACGAAGGGCGCCGCCATGGCGTTGGGCAGGGCCAGCACCAGGGCGTCGGCGCCCTGCCCTGCGGCCGCTTCGGCGTCGAGGTTGGTGTAGCGCAGGTCGCCGGCATAGGACGGCTCGTGGTCGGCCAGGCGCTGGCCGTCGCGCTCGCGGGACGACACGAAGGCCAGTTCGAAACGCGGGTGCGCCGCGACCAGCCGGATCAGTTCGGCGCCGACATGGCCGCGCGCACCGACCAGCCCCAGGGAAATCTTCGCGGTCACGCCGAGGCTCCGTGGTCGAGTTTGTAGTCGAGGTGGCGGCGCACCGTCGGCCATTCGTTGTCGAGGATGGAATACACCACCGTGTCGCGCAGATGCCCGTCGGGCATGCGCATCTGCCGGCGCAGGATGCCGTCGAAGTGCGCGCCCAGCCGTTCAATGGCGGCACGCGAGCGATGGTTGAAGGCGTGGGTGCGGAACTCCACCACGGTGCAGCCCATCGCGTCGAAGGCGTGGCCGAGCAGCAGGCGCTTGGCCTCGGTGTTGAGCGCGCTGCGCTGGACCCGCGCCGAATACCAGGTGTAGCCGATCTCCAGGCCGGGGATCACCGGGTCCATGCGGAAGTAGCGCGTGCAGCCCACCGGCTCGCCGGCGGCATTGCGCACCAGGAAGGGCATGGCGGTCCCCGCTTCGCGGTCGGCGAGGGCCTTCGCGACATAGGGACGCACCGTCTCCGGCCCCGGCACCGAGGTGTACCAGAGATTCCAGAGCTCGCCGTCGGACGCCGCCAGCAGCAGGTCTTCGACATGCTCCTTCTGCAGCGGCTCCAGGCTGACGTGCACGCCCTGGAGCATGGGCGGGATGGACCAGTGCAGGTTGTTCATTCGCTCAGCCTTTCAGGGTCGCGGGCCGGGCCAGGCAGTGTTCGACCGCATAGCGGATCTGCTCCCAGCCCTCGAGCCCGTACCAGAATACATTCCACTTCTCGCCCTTGAGGCAGCCGTCGGCCTCGTCGAAGTAGAAGTCGTTGACCGGGTTGCCGTTGCGGGCCCGCCAGAACAGCTGCGGGGTCTGGTCGCGCATCACCTGCCAGGCGGCGCGGCCGAGGCCCTCGCCCTGGGCGTCGTCGCTGACCGCGAACTTGTCCAGGTGCGGGATGCCGTCTTCGAGCGTGATGATCAGGGCGGCGCGGTAGTGTTCGCTGACGTAGGCCTTGAACAGCTGGGTCTTCTCGAAATAGTCGGGCGCGAGCTTGCGGCCGAAGCCCGATTCGATCAGCACCTTCAGGCGCTTGAGGTCGAGCTTTCTCCAGGAGCTGACACTGCGCACCTGCTCACCACGCCGCACCAGGGTGCCGGAGCCGCGGTGGGTGAACAGCTCCTTGGCCAGCTGGTCGGGCCGCGTGATCGAGACCGAGCTCGAGGGCGGAAGCTCCATCAGCAGGTCGTGGATCTGCTCGATCTTCACCTTCATGCCCGAATGCAGCCAGGGCTGGCGCAGCAGGTCGGCATATTCGGTGCTGAGGTTGATCGAGTCGATCACGTTGCCGTCGCCGTCGAGCAGGCCGCCGGTGCCGGTGAGGAAGATGATTTTGTAGGGCTGCAGGGTCTTGACCAGGTCGTTGGCGGCCCAGTCGGCGTTGATGTTGAGGATCTGGCCACCGGCGGTTTCGCCCAGCGAGGCGATGACCGGGATAGAGCCGACCTTGATCGCGGCCTGGATGCCGGCGGTGTGCACTGCCTCGACCTTGCCGACCAGCCCGTACTTGCGCTTGTTGAGGAGGCCGCACTCGAATACGCCCGAGGTGATCGACGTGGCGCGCACGCCCTGGGCCTGCAGGGCCTCGACCAGGCGCAGGTTCTCCTGCTGCGAGACGCGCCGCACGATCGCCAGGCCGTTGGCGTCGGTGACGCGCAGGCCGTCCACGGTGACCTTTTCGATCTTCGCGGCCTTCATCTGCTCGTCCAGCTGCGGGCCGGCGCCGTGGATAACGATCGGCGTCAGGCCCACCTGCTGCAGGAAGGACAGCGAGCTCACCAGCGCGTCCAGGTCGTCGCGCAGGATCGCGCCGCCGACCTTGACCACGGCGAAGCGCTCGGCGTCGAGCTGCGAGAAGCGCTTGAGGTACTGCTGGATCTCCTTGGCGCTGGCCATGTTGGACAGCAGGCGGACGATCGTGGTGCGCATTTCAGTCATGGTGAGCGTCGGCGTGGCAGGTGTGTCCCGGAAGTGCCCTCCGGGAAAATTCCAGTTGGCCCGCGGCGAGCGCGGGGGCGGTTTGGGCGATCAGGCTGAGGTCGTTCACGTAGCCTCCAGGAGTCGGCGGTAGGTGGCGGAAACGGTGGCGAGCTGGTCCAGCGAAACCCATTCGTCGGCGGTGTGGGCCTGGGCGATGTCGCCGGGGCCGAACACCAGTGCGGTCAGTCCGGCCTGCGAGAACAGCGAGGCCTCGGTCCAGAAATCCACGGCGTTGCCGATCGGCATGCCCAGATCGTCGGCAAGGTCGCGCGCCGTGAGCCGACGCTCCTCGGCCCGCGCCACGTCGCCCGAGGGCAGCGACGGGCCGCTGAAGGTTTCCTCGTACGACGCCAGCAGGCCCGCCGGCGCGAAACTCCGGAAGATCTCGTGCAGCGTCTCCAGCGACTGCGAGGGCAGCGGCCGGAAGCCGAAACGCAGTTCGGCGCTCGGCGCGATCATGTTGGCCTTGATGCCGCCCTCGACCCGGCCGATGTTGAAACGCAGCCCGGTCAGGCCGCCGAAACGCAGGTGGTCCTGGGCCTCGACGAAGTCCATGGCTCGGCCGCCCCAGCGCACGGCGGCATGCAGGGCGCTGGTGTCGCGCGCCTGCTGGCCCGAGGCGTGGCCGGCCTCGCCGCGGAAACGCATCAGCACCGAGCTGATGCCGCGGTGCGCCAGCACCGCCTGGCCCATGGTCGGTTCGGCGACGATGGCCTCCTCGAAGCCGTGGTCCGAGGCCAGGAAGGCCGCGATG
The DNA here is from genome assembly GCF_006265115.1 of Arenimonas terrae. Classification (GTDB taxonomy): domain Bacteria; phylum Pseudomonadota; class Gammaproteobacteria; order Xanthomonadales; family Xanthomonadaceae; genus Arenimonas; species Arenimonas terrae. The sequence continues at coordinate 766,033 of NZ_SMDR01000001.1, forward strand.
CAGCGCGCGTCGTTGGCTTCCTCGTCGGTGGTGAACAGGAAGGCGACGTCCCCCTTGCTGACCTTGGCCGCCGCGACCAGCGCCGCGGCGGCGCCCTTGATGTCGCAGGCGCCCAGCGCGATGGCCTTGTCGGCCGTGACCCGCAGCCGGTGCGGATCGGCGCTCCAGGCCGGCGACGACGGCACCGTGTCGAGATGCACGTTGAAGACGCGTTTCGGTTCACCCCGCACCGCCAGCATCGACACCGCACCGGCGCCGTGGTCGGTCACCGTGATTCGGAAATCCGGCAGCTGCGCGCGCAGGTAGTCGAAGATGCCGCCCGTGCCGATGTCGCGCGGCGGGTTGCGGGTGTCGAAGGACACCAGCGCTTCCAGGTGTTTCAGGACTTCGGGCAGCAGATCGCTCATGTCAGGCCTTCCGGTTCACTTCGGCCCAGAGCGTGCTGCTCATGCCGTACAGGCGGATGAAACCCTCGGCTTCGGGCACGCCCCAGTCAGCCGACTGGGCATAAGTCGCGCCCTTGGCGTTGAGGATGTGCGGCGAGCGCACCGCCACGGCGCCGACGCTGCCGCCCTGGGTCTCGATCACCACCTCGCCGTTGACGGTGGCCTGGCTGGAGGCCAGGAAGGCTTCGAGGTCGGTCTTGAGCGGATCGTTGTAGAAGCCCTCGTAGACCAGTTCGACCCACTTGCGCGCCACCTCGGGCTTGAAGCGGTTCTGGTGCTTGGTCAGCACGGCCTCTTCCAGCGCGCGGTGCGCCGTGAGCAGCGCGGCGAGGCCCGGGGCTTCGAAGATGATGCGGCCCTTGAGGCCGATCGTCGTATCGCCGGTGTACAGGCCGCGACCGACACCGTACTTCGAGAACAGGCCATTGAGCCTGGCCAACAGTGCGGCACCTGGCATGGCAACGCCGTCCAGCGCCACCGCCTCGCCCTGCCGGAAGGTGATCGTCGCGCGCAGCGGCGCGACCGGCCATTCGGCGCGCGGCGCGCACCAGCCGCGGGCGCCTTCGCCCGGCGCTTCCCAGCGGTCGATCTCGCCGCCGGACATGGTCAGGCCAAGCAGGTTCTCGTTGATGGTGTAGGCCTTCTGCTTGGCGCGCACGCCGAAGCCGCGCTCCTCCAGGTAGGTCTGCTCGTAGGCGCGGGTCTGGTTGTGTTCCTTCTGGATCTCGCGGATGGGCGCGACGATCTGGTAGTCGCCCGCTGCCTTCACCGCCAGGTCGAAACGCACCTGGTCGTTGCCCATGCCGGTGCAGCCGTGCGCGATCGCGTTCGTGCCGATCTCGGCCGCACGCTTCAGGGCCGCGTCCACGATCAGGTACCGGTCCGACACCAGCAGCGGGTACTGGCCCTGGTAACCCTCGCCCGCCATCACGAAGGGTTTGACGAAGCCGTCCCAGATGGCCGGGCCACCGTCAACGGTGACGTGGCTGGCGGCGCCGAGTTCGGCGGCGCGCTGCTCGATGTAGGCGCGCTCCTCGGCATCCACGCCGCCGGTATCGGCGAACACGGTGTGCACGGCCCAGCCGCGCTCCTGCAGCCAGGGAATGCAGAAGCTGGTGTCGAGGCCGCCGGAGAAGGCGAGGACGATGTCTTTCTTGTCGGTCATGAGCGGGGAGGTCCTGGGATCATTGGTTCGCGAGCGCGGCCATCACCGCTTTCTGCACATGCAGGCGGTTTTCGGCTTCCTCGATGGCGATGCAGTAGGGCGCGTCCATCACGCCGTCGGTGGCCTTGACGTTGCGGCGCAGCGGCAGGCAGTGGCTGAAGACGCCGCTGTTGGTCAGGGCCATCTTGGCCTCGTCGACGATGAAGTGCTTGTGCGCGTCCCGGATGGGCTTTTCCTGGTCCCAGCGGCCGAAGTACGGGATCGCACCCCAGCTCTTGGCGTAGACGACGTCGGCGCCGGTGTAGGCCTCGGCGATGTCGTGGCTCATGCGGAAGCTGCCGCCGGACTCGGCGACGTTGTCGCGGGCCCAGCCCAGGTAGCGCTCGTCCAGCGCGTATTCCGGCGTCGGGCACAGCAGGGTCACGTCCATACCCATGCGCGTGGCAATCGTGAGCGCCGAGTTCGCCACCGCGGTGTTGAGCGGCTTGGGGTGGTAGGTCCAGGTCAGCACGAACTTCCTGCCGCGCAGGTCGGTGGTCTTGAAGTGCTCCTGCAGCGCCAGCGCGTGCGCCAGCTCCTGGCAGGGATGGGTGATGGTCTCGAGGTTGATGACGGGCACCGTCGAGTACTTCGCGAAGGACTTGAGCACCCGGTCCTCGCGGTCCACCGACCAGTCCTGGAACTTCGGGAAAGCCCGGACCGCCACCAGATCCACGTAACGCGACAGCACCCGGGCGACCTCGGCGATGTGCTCCTCGGCCTCGCCGTCCATCACCGATCCGACGTTGAACTCGATCGGCCACGCGTCCTTGCCGGGCTGCAGCACCACGGCATGGCCGCCCAGCTGGAACGCACCCAGCTCGAAACTGGTGCGGGTCCGCAGCGAGGGATTGAAGAACACCAGGGCGATGGACTTGCCCTTGAGCTGGTCGCCGGCCTTGCTGCCCTTGAAGGCGGCGGCCTGGGCCAGGACGGCGTCGAGCTCGGCGCGGGTCCAGTCCTGGGTGTTGAGGAAGTGCTTCATTCGTCGGCCCTTTGAAAAATCCACAAAACAAAAAAGCCCAGCGCGAGGCTGGGCTTTTCCGGTGTACAAGCGATGACGTCCCGGTTTACCCAGCTGGCGTGTGGGGTTCCGGTCGGCGCGCGCGCGAGGTCATACCCGCCGCCATATAGGCGGAGGTGAGGACGTCGGCGCTGGCGCAGGTCAGGTTCATTCGGGGGGCAGTATGCCGGCCGGGGCGGCCGGCCGCAACTCAGCGCGAGCCCACGCCGCCGTCATCGGGCGTCACCGAGACCCGGATCCGCAGGCGGTTGCCGGGATCGTAGGGCAGGCGCGACATGTACTTCTCGCCCTTGTACATGTATTCGACGTCGTAGCCGACCACCTGGCGCTCCTCGCGTTCGACCTCGACCAGGGTGCAGCCCCGGGCCTCGGCCTCGGCCCGCCGCTGGGCGATGTTGTGGCCCACCATGCCGCCGGCGACCGCGCCGGCGACCGTGGCGGCCTTGCGGCCGTCGCCCTTGCCGACCTGGTTGCCCAGGGCGGCACCGACGATGGCGCCGATGACGGTGCCGCCGGTGGTCTTGCCCGACTGCCGGTATTCAGTGTCGCTGCAGCGCTCTTCCGGGACCCGGGTGCGCACCGTCTCGAAGACCTCGTCTGCCCGCAGGACCTGGGCGTAGCCGTAGCTGACGTTTTCGGGGACCGGGGCGTCGTAGTAGCCGGGGTCCTGTTCGTATGGATCCTGGCCGTACTGGGCGAGCGCCGGACCGGCGGCGACCAGCAGGAGCAGCGGCAGGATGCGGTTGGCAGCAGTCATGGTGGATCTCCGTCGAGGGCGGGCAGCGGCGCCTGGACCTCCCCGGTCCGACCCGGACCCGGGCCACGCGCTCAACTGACGCGGCGATTCAAACACCCAACGGCTGAACCCGAGCCTAAGATTTTCGTTAAGCGCGGCGGACGGGCTTGCTAGACTTCGGCTTTCCCCGTGATCCACGCCATGGACCTGCGCCTCTACAACAACCTGCACCGGCAGCTCGAAACCTTCGAGCCCCGCGACCCGAACCGGGTCACGATGTACGTCTGCGGACCCACCGTCTACAACTACGTGCACATCGGCAACGTCCGCCCACCGGTGGTGTTCGGCGTGCTGGCCAACCTGCTGCGCCGGCGCTATCCGAAGCTGGTCTACGCCCGCAACATCACCGATGTGGACGACAAGATCAATGCCGCCGCCCGCGAACGCGGCGTGCCGATCGGCGAGATCACCGGCAAATACACCCAGGCCTATTTCGACGACCTCGCCCGCCTGGGCGTAGCCCCGGCCGACGTCACGCCGCACGCCACCGCACACATCGGCCACATCATCGCGATGATCGAGCGCCTCGTCGACAGCGGCCACGCCTACGTCGCCGAGGGCCATGCGCTGTTCTCGGTGGCCAGCTTCCCGGACTACGGCAAGCTCTCGCGCCGCGATCCCGAGGAAATGCTGGCCGGCGCCCGCGTCGAAGTGGCCCCCTACAAACGCGACCCCGGCGACTTCGTGCTGTGGAAGCCCTCCACGCCCGACCTGCCCGGCTGGCCGTCGCCCTGGGGCATCGGCCGCCCTGGCTGGCACATCGAATGCTCGGCCATGGCCGAGGCCCACCTGGGCGACACCATCGACATCCACGGCGGCGGCGTCGACCTGCAGTTCCCGCACCACGAGAACGAGATCGCCCAGAGCACCTGCGCCCACGGCGGCGAGGTGTTCGCGCGCTACTGGCTGCACAACGGCATGCTGACCTTCGACGGCGCCAAGATGAGCAAGTCGGTGGGCAACGTTTCGCTGGTGCACGACCTGCTCGACCAGCACCCGCCCGAAGCCCTGCGTTACGCCCTGCTTTCGGCCCACTACCGGCAGCCGCTGGACTGGTCGGACAACCTGATCGAGCAGAGCGTGCGCACGCTCGACCGCCTGTACGGCACGCTGCGCGACCTGGCCGATGTGCCGGTGATCGCGCCGATCGTGCCGGTGGCGGTCGAGGCGGCGCTGTGCGACGACCTCAACACCCCGGCCGCGCTCGCCGAACTGGCGCGCATCGCCGGCGAAGCCCGCAAGGCCGACGGTCCGCTGGCCCGCGCCAACCTCAAGGCCGAACTGCTGGGTGGCGGTGAACTGCTGGGCCTGCTGCAACAGGAACCCGCCGCCTGGTTCAGCCGCGGCAGCGCCGAGGGCGACGACGCCCGCATCCAGGCCCTGGTGGACGAACGCAATGCCGCCAAGCAGGCCCGAGACTTCACCCGCGCCGACGCCATCCGCAGGCAGCTGGCCGACGAGGGCGTGCTGCTGGAAGACACGGCCCAGGGTGTGCGCTGGAGGCGCGGCTGATGCGCCCGACCGAAGCCAGCGCCGCCGCGGCGCAGGCTGCCATCGCCGAGGAGTTCGGATTCTTCGGCGACTGGTCCGAGCGCTACCAGTACCTGATCGACCTGGGGCGCAAGCTGCCGCCTTTCCCCGAAGCGGACAAGACCGAGGCCAACCGCCTGCACGGCTGCCAGTCGATGGTCTGGATCACCGCCTCGGGCGACGCCTCGGACCTGGAGTTCCACGCCATCAGCGATTCGAGCATCGTCTCGGGCCTGATCTACCTGGCGCTGCGCGTCTATTCGGGCCGCAGCGCCGCCGAGATCCTGGCCACGACGCCCGACTACATCGCCGGCATCGGCCTGGCCAAACACCTTTCCCCGACCCGCAGCAATGGCCTGGCCTCGCTGCTGCAGTTCATCCAGGACACCGCCCGCCGGCATCAGCCGCCCCAGGAGTGATCTCAATGCACCATCGCCGCCGCCTGTCCGTGCTCTGCCTCGCCGTCGTCCTGGCCCTGCCCGCCGCCGCGGCCGAACGCCCGGACCTGGCGCCCGCGCTGAGCGAGATGCCGGCGGACGCGCAGCGCCTGGCTCCCGTGGTGCAGCGCTTCCGGACCGACCTGGCCAGCCTGGGCCGCGTCTACGACATCACCGCCGGCCCGCGCCGCGAGGCGGCCTTCCGCGGCCTGTACACCGACTGGCAGAAGCGCCTGGCGGAAATCGATCCGGCCGGCCTCGCCCTGGAAGACCGCATCGACCACGCCCTGCTCACGCGCGATCTGGCCTACCGGCTCGGGCAGCTGGACTTCGAGCGCAACCGCTACCGCGACGCGGCGCCGCTGCTGCCCGGCGTGGAGGCCCTGATCGCGCTGGCCGAAGCGCGCCGCGAGCTGCAGTATCCGGACGCGCACGCCAGCGCCGAGACGCTCGAGCGCAGCCGCCGCGCGCTTTCCGACCTGCAGCGACGGCTGGAGAAGGATCCCAAGGCCCTGGGCAGCACGCCCATCGTCGCCCACCGCGCCGCCCGTCTGCTCGAGGGCGTGCGCGCCGACCTCAAGCAGTGGTACGGCTTTCACGCCGGCTACGACCCGCAGTTCAGCTGGTGGAACAAGCAGCCCTACGAGGCGCTGGACCAGCAGATGGACGCCTACGGCAAGCTGCTGCGCGACAAGCTGGCCGGCGCCAACGACCCGGAGACCATCATCGGCGACCCGATCGGCCGCGAGGCCCTGGTCGCCGGCCTGCGCCACGAGCTGATCCCCTACTCGCCCGAGCAGCTGATGGACCTGGCCGAACGCGAACTGGCCTGGTGCCAGCGCGAGCTCGAGAAAGCGGCGGCGGAGATGGGCGTCAGCGACTGGAAGCAGGCGCTCGAAACCGTCAAGACGCGCCACCCCGCGCCGGGCGAGCAGCCCAAGCTGGTGGTCGAGCTGGCCGACGAAGCGATCGATTACCTGATCGCGAACGACCTGGTGTCGGTGCCCGAGCTGGCCAAGCGCGACTGGCGCATGACCATGCTGACGCCGGAATACCAGCTGCAGGCACCGTTTTTCCTCGGCGGCCAGGACGTCTGGGTGGCCTACCCCACCGACACCATGCCGCACGACAAGAAGCTGATGGCCCTGCGCGGCAACAACCGCCACTTCTCGCGCGCGGTCGTGCACCACGAGCTGATCCCCGGCCACCACCTGCAGTACTTCTACAACACCCGCTACCAGACCCAGCGCGAACTGTTCGACACGCCGTTCTGGAGCGAAGGCTGGGCGCTGTACTGGGAGTTCCGCCTCTGGGAGCGCGGCTTCGCCAAGACGCCCGAGGACCGGATCGGCATGCTGTTCTGGCGCAGCCACCGCGCCGCCCGCATCCTGTTCTCGCTGGGCTTCCACCTCGAGAAGATGACGCCCGATCAGGCCGTGGACCTGCTGGTGGAACGTGTCGGCCATGAGCGCGAGAACGCGCGCGCCGAAGTGCGCCGCAGCTTCGCCGGCGACTACGGCCCGCTGTACCAGATCGCCTACATGATCGGCGGCCTGCAGTTCCATGCGCTGCACCGGGAGATCGTCGGCGCCGGAAAGATGAGCGAACGCGAGTTCCACGACGCCATCCTCAAGGGCGGCCCGATGCCGGTGGCCGTGGTGCGCGCCCGCCTGCGCGGCGAGCTGCCGCCGGGCGAGCTCAAGGCCGACTGGCCCTTCTACGACTTCGGCGGGCGCTGATACCGGCCATGGTCCTGCGCACGATCACCGTCGCCCGCTACGTCACGCCGCTGCGCGAGGGCGGGTCCCTGCCGGCCCTGGTCGAGGCGGACGACGACGGTCTGTACGTGCTGAAGTTCCGCGGCGCCGGCCAGGGCCCGAAGGCGCTGGTCGCCGAGATCATCGCCGGCGGCATCGCCCGCGCGCTGGGCCTGGACGTGCCGGAGATCGTGCTGGCCGAACTCGACCCGGAGCTGGCCCGGACCGAGCCCGACCCGGAGATACAGGAGCTGATCCGCGCCAGCGGCGGCACCAACGTCGCGCTCGACTTCCTGCCGGGCTCGGCGAATTTCGACCCGGTGGCCGATCCGGTGGACCCGGCGCTCGCTTCGCGCGTCGTCTGGCACGACGCCTTCACCAGCAATGTCGACCGCAGCGCCCGCAACACCAACCTGCTGGCCTGGCACCGGAAACTCTGGCTGATCGACCACGGCGCGGCGCTGTACTTCCATCACGGTTGGGACGGCGGCCCCGCTGCGGCGGACAAGGCCTTCCCGATGATCCGCGACCACGTGCTGCTGCCTTTCGCCAGCGGCCTGGCGGACGCCGACGCGGCGCTGGCCCCGCGGCTGGACGCCGGCACGATCGCCGGCATCGTCGCCGGCGTGCCCGATGCGCTGCTGCTGGACGCGGCGATCGGCGACCCGGATACCCAGCGCCGCGCCTACGTCGACTACTTCTGCCGACGCCTGGTGCACCGACGCTTCGTCCAGGAGGCCATCGATGCACGCGGCTGACACCTACGACTACGCCGTCATCCGCGTGGTGCCGCGGATCGAGCGCGAGGAGTTCATCAATGCCGGCGTGATCCTGTCCTGCCAGAAGCTCGGCTTCCTCGGCGCACGCATCGCGCTGGATGAGGCCCGGCTGCTGGCGCTGGCCCCGGGCGTGGACCTGGAGCTGGTGCGCCGCCACCTCGCGGCGATCCCGGCGATCTGCGCCGGCCATGCCGAGGCCGGCCCGATCGGCGCCCTGCATCCGCGCGGACGTTTCCACTGGCTCACCGCGCGCCGCAGTTCGATCATCCAGACCTCGCCGGTGCACACGGGACGCTGCGGCGATCCCGAGGCCACGCTCGACCGCCTGCTCGCGAAGCTGGTGGGCTGAGAAAACAGAAGCCCCGCCGGAGCGGGGCTTCATTCTGGTGCGGAGCGGTGGGACTTATTCGCCCATCTGCTTCTGGCGGTGTTCCCAGCGTTCCTGCGCGTCGATGGTGCGCTCGGCGGTCAGGCGCGCCTCCAGGCGCTCCAGGCCGATCTCCTCGCCGGTGTCCACGCAGTAGCCGTAGCTGCCGTCCTCGATGCGCTTGAGCGTGCTGTCGATCTTGCTGATCAGCTTGCGGTAGCGGTCGCGGGTGCGCAGCTCGAGCGAATTCTCGGATTCGCGGCTGGCACGTTCGGCTTCGTCGCCGACGTCGCGCACTTCTTCCTTGAGGTTCTCGATGGTCTGCTTGGACTCCTCGACCAGGTCGTCCTTCCACTGCAGCAGGCGCTGGCGGAAGTACTCGAGCTGCATCGGGCCCATGTACTCTTCCTTCGCGCTGGGCTTGTAGCCCTCGGGAAGGGTGACGCGCTCGCGCGACGGCGCGGGCTTCATGCGCTCGGGGCGCGGCGCGGCGGGCTTCACGTAACCGGCGCGCACGCCGGGCTCGCGCCGGACCGGCGCGGGCTTGGCGACGGGGGCCGGAGCGGCCTTGGCGACCGGCGCAGGCGCGGCCTTGGCCTTGGCGACCGGGGCAGCAACCGGCTTCACCGGCGCCTTGGCGACCGGCTTGGGTGCGGGCTTGGGCGCCGCCTTGGCAACGGGCTTGGCAGCAGGTTTGGCAGCGGCCTTCTTGGCGACGGGCTTGGCGACCTTTTTCACCGGCTTCGCGGCCGGCTTGGCCTTGGCCGCGGGTTTGGCGACCTTCTTGACCGGTTTGGCGGCCTTCTTGGCGGGCTTGGTGGCCGGCTTGGCCTTGGCAGCCGGCTTCTTCGCCGGCTTGCTGGCCTTGACGGGCTTCTTGGCGGCCGGTTTGGCGGCCTTCTTTGCGGGTTTCTTAGCGGCCACTAGGGCAATTCCTCTCTTTCCTTGAGGCTCGAAGGCGGCGTGTTATAGCCTAGTCCTTCACCAGCGGCAACCTTAGTCCTCACGCCAGTCCGGCGCAATCAGTGAAAAAACCCGCCATCCTGTTGCTGCGCGGCTACAAACTGCTCATCAGCCCCATGCTCGGCCAACGCTGCCGCTTCCACCCCAGCTGTTCGGTCTACACCATGGAGGCGATCGAGCGCTTCGGCGTGGTCCGCGGCAGCTGGCTCGGCGCCAAACGCATCGGCCGCTGCCATCCCTTCCATCCCGGCGGCCTGGATCCGGTCCCCGACACCTGGCCCGACAAGAGGACGCCATGACTTCCCTGCTCATCAAGAACGCCCGCATCGTCAACGAAGGCCGCGAATTCGAGGGCGACCTGCGCGTGCGCGGCGACCGCATCGAGCAGATCGGCAGCGGGCTGTCCGCGCGCGACGGCGAAACCGTACGCGACGCCGGCGGCCGCTGGCTGCTGCCCGGCGTGGTCGACGCCCAGGTGCACTTCCGCGAACCAGGCCTGGAGCACAAGGGCGACCTCGCCACCGAACCGGCCGCGGCCGTCGCCGGCGGCGTCACCAGTTATCTGGAGATGCCCAACACCAAGCCGCCGACGCTGGACAACGACGCGCTCGAGGACAAGTACCGCCGCGCGGCTGGGCGTTCGCGCGCGAACTTCGGCTTCTACTTCGGCGCCTCCAACGACAACCTGGAGAACGTCAAGCGCATCAACCCGGCCACCACTCCGGGCCTGAAGATCTTCATGGGCGCCTCCACCGGCAACATGCTGGTGGACGACCCCGCCATCCTCGACGCCATGTTCCGCGAGTGCCGCGTGCCGATCATCACGCACTGCGAGGACACACCGATGATCGACGCCGAGATGGCCAAGGCGCGCGCGAAGTACGGCGACGACATCCCGGTGGACCTGCACGGCGTCATCCGCTCGCGCGAGGCCTGCATCAAGTCGACCCGGCTGGCGATCGAGCTGGCGAAAAGGCACGGCACCGCGCTGCACGTGCTGCACATCAGCACCGCCGAGGAGCTGATGCTGTTCGAGCCGGGCCCGGTCGACGGCAAGCAGATCACCGCCGAGACCTGCGTGCACTTCCTGCATTTCGCCCGCCCGGACTACGCCACCCGCGGCAACTTCATCAAGTGCAACCCGGCGATCAAGGAAACCAGCGACCGCGCCGCGATCATCCGGGCCGTGGCCGAGGACCGCGTCGACGTGCTCGCCACCGACCACGCGCCGCACACCCTGGCGGAGAAAGAGCAGCCCTACCTCACCGCGCCTTCGGGCCTGCCGCTGGTGCAGGATTTCCTCAGCTGCGCGCTGCAGAAGGTGCACGACGGCCACTTCAGCCTGCCGCACCTGGTGAAGAAGGTCGCGCATGCGCCGGCGATCCGTTTCGGCATCACCGAACGCGGCTTCCTGCGCGAGGGTTACTTCGCCGACTTCGTGCTGGTGGACCCGGACGCGCCCTTCACCGTGCGCCGCGAGGACGTGCTGTCGAAGTGCGGCTGGTCGCCGTTCGAGGGCGAAACCTTCCGCTCGCGCGTCGCGGCGACCTACGTCAACGGCCAGCTGGCCTGGGATGGCCGCCAGCTGGTTGGTGCGCCGCAGGGCCGCCGCCTGGCGTTCGCGCGATGAGCTGGGCGCTGGGCGCGCTGCTGTTCGCGGCGACCGTCGCCGGCGCGCCGGCCGCCGCGCCTCCTCCGGCTGCTTCGATGGCGCAGGACCCCGCCGCCCGCGTCGTTTTTCCGGCCAGCGTCTCCCAGGGCGCGATGGTGATCGGCAAGGTGCCGCCCGGCAGCCGCGTGCGGCACGGCGGCCGCGAGCTGCGCGTGACCGCCTACGGCAGCGTCGTGTTCGGCGTCGGCCGGGACGCCACGGCCCCGCTGCAGGTCGAGGTCGAACGTCCGGACGGCGGCCGCGAGCGCATCGCCATCGGGGTCACGCCGCGCGACTGGCCGGTCGAGGAAGTCCGCGGCGTGCCGCCGCGCACTGTCGATCCGCCGCCCGAGGTTGCCGCCCGCATCGCCCGCGAGGCCGCCCAGGTCGGCGCCGCGCGCGCGCTCGACGACGCCCGCGCCGACTTCGCCCAGGCCTTCATCTGGCCGGTGGCGGGCCGGCTCAGCGGCCGCTTCGGCAACCAGCGCATCTACAACGGCAAGCCCGGCAGCCCGCACTCGGGCATGGACATCGCCGCCCCCGCCGGCACGCCGGTGAAGGCGCCCGCCGCGGGCGTGGTCACGCTGGCCGCGGCGGATTTCTACATCACCGGCGGTACCCTGATCATCGACCACGGCCACGGCATCAGCTCGAACTTCCTGCACCTCTCGCGCATCGACGTGAAGGTCGGCGACCGGATCGCGCAGGGCCAGGTGGTCGCCGCGGTCGGCGCGACCGGCCGCGCCACCGGCCCGCACCTGCACTGGGGCATGAACTGGTTCGACGTGCGCATCGATCCGCTGCTGGTGCTCGAGCGCGCGAAGCTGGCGGCGCGCAGTGCCGCGGTTGCGCTCGACGGACCGCACGTGGTGCTGCAGGGCGCGGGCAATGAAAGCCCCCGCCCGGCGCGGCTGGCCGATTTCGCCGCCACGCTGCGCCGCTGCCTGGAAAACCGCGGACTGACCCTGGCCACGACCCTGATCAACGAACCCGTCATCGTGCTGCGCGAAGGCGGCGAGGAACTGGAGCTGGTGATGCCCGCCGAGATCGGCGCCTACGTCTTCTGGCCCGGCCGCAAGCCCGGCGAGGCGATGGGTTATCCGCTCATCGACGGCAGGCCGCAGGCGATGGCCCGCGAGCTGGCCCAGCGCTACTTCGAAGGACCGCCCTGCCCGGTCTCCGGCTGATCCGGTGGCGCAAATGCAAACCCCGGGCAGGCCCGGGGTTTGCTTCCAGCGTCCGAAGGTGACTCAGCGCGCCGCGAGGCCATCCGGCAGCGCGGTGTAACCCCCGGGCACGCCCTTGGTCGCGACCGCGACCGCATCGTGCGGATGCAGGCTTTCCTGGTGGGTGGCGCGCAGCCAGAAGTCGCTGATGCGCCCGTCCTGTTCCAGCGCGTCCTGCATGCGGCGGGCGGCGTCCTCGCAGAACATCAGGTTCTGGCCGTTGAGCAGGGCGAAGGCCTGCTCGTCCACGCGCTTGACCGCGGTCTGCACCGGCGTCTTCAGCGCGCCCTCGATGCGATCGATGATCTCGACGATCGGGAAGTTCTGGAACGACGGCACCAGGCGCAGCTTCACCTCGGCGATGCTGCGCTGGCTGTGCGGCGTGGCGCGGATGCCCTGCTCGGTGCCCAGCCAGGCCAGCACGGCCTCGCGGTCGAGCGGCTGGCCAGAGGCGAAGTCGCTTTCGAACTGCTCCTGGATCAGCTGGCGCGCCAGCGCCGCCGAACAGGGACAGGTGCTCGAATACGCCGCCTCGAGGCCGAGCTCGAGCGCGAAGTGGCCGCGGTCCATCACGCCGGTGATGGTCACCGGATAGCTCTTCCAGCCGCTGTTGTCGCTGGCCAGGGCCGCACGGCGCACCAGATGCTCGAAGCGCAGGCTGATCATCGCCCGGTCGGAGAGTTCGGCGTGCGATTCCAGGAAGTCCCTGAGCAGGCGGCGGACCGAGGCCGGCGTCACCGGCTCGTTCGACAGCGCCTTGTCCACGTGCAGGTACAGGCGCGACATGTGGATGCCGCGCACGTCGCCGCGCTTGAGGTTGACGAAGGCGTTGACGCGGGCGCCGCTGCTGACCGTGCGGCCATCTTCGGCCTGCAGCATCAGCGGCATCTCGATCTCGCCCATGCCGACCCAGTCGAGCACGCCGGCCAGGGCCGGGCGGGCTTCGGCCGCGATGTCGGGCATCACGCGGGCGGTGTTCTCAAGATTGCTGGGGGCCACGGCGGCGCTCCTGTTCAAGGTCACGGCAAGCTAGATGAGGGCGGGTGCAGGCTACGTCAAGTTCAGGGCACGGGGCGCCGATGCGTCCGCAACGATGCGTCTCAGCGGTTCCGGGCGACGCGCCAGGCGCGCCACACCGTCAGCGGCGCCGCGGGCGGGGCGAAGCCCTTGCCAGACGCCAGGCGGTCCAGGCGGATGCGGTCGAAGCGCGTGCGCAGACGCCGGAACAGCGGACCGTCCGGCGCAGGCAGCGCGGCCGCGAGCTCGCGCGCCCAGTCGCGCAGCAGGGCCTCGCCCTGCCCTGCCGCGACCTGCGCCGCGGTCAGGCCATGGCGGGCCAGCAGGTTCAGCGGCAGCCGCGCCTGGTCTTCACCGGCCAGCCCCGCGGGCAGTCGCTGCAGAAGAAGGTGCGCGGCCAGGGCCTGCGTCGCCCCGGGCGCCGGCGTGCCGCCGAAGACGCCGGCCTCGACCTGGGCCAGTGCCGACGCGAAGCCGCGCACCTGGTCCAGGGCCTGGACGGCATCGCCCGGGCGCGCGTCGAACTGCGCCTGCTCCATCAGCGCACGCGCCAGCGCGGCCCAGGGCAGCGCGGGCAGCGCCAGTTCGGCGCTGATCGGGTGGCGTCCCCGCCCCTGCGAAAGGTTCAGCAGTTCTTCCGCCCACCACTGGCTCTTGACCGCGGTGACCCGGGCGTCGCTCAGCTCGAAGGCGGCTTCGCGCAGCTCGTGCACCAGCGCGCCCCAGGCGCGGAAGCGCGAACGCTGCTCCGGCGCGCAGAACACCTCGGCCAGGGCCATCTCCGGCTCGCGCCGGTGCCACTTGGCGACGAAGTGTTCGATCGCGTCGGCGGGCAGCGTGCTCATGCCGGCAGCAGGCCCGGTTCGGCCAGCAGGTCGCGCGGTTCGGCGCAGGCGTGGTCGGCGTTCCAGGCCATCGGATCGTCGCCCTCCTCGCGGTAACCCCACAGCGCCGCCACCGAGACCATGCCGGCGGCACGCGCGGCGACGATGTCGCGCTCGTCGTCGCCGACGTAGATGGCTTCGTCCGGCGCGATGCCCAGGCGCTGGCACGCCAGCAGGATCGGCGCCGGATCGGGCTTGCGCTGCGGCAGCGTGTCGCCGCCGACCAGCACCGCGCAGCGCGAGGTCCAGCCAAAACCTTCCACCACGCCGACGGCGAGACCTTCGGGCTTGTTGGTGACGATCCCCCAGCGCAGGCCGCGCGCTTCGATCGCCGCCAGCAGCTCGGCGACGCCGGCGAAGGCCACACTGTCCACCGCCAGCGCCTGGCCGTAGTGCGCGAGGAACGGCGCCAGCAGCGATTCGCGCTCGGCGTCCGAAAGGTCCGGCAGCGCCACCGACAGCATGGCGCGGCCGCCCTTGGACACCACCTGGCGCAGCCGCGACAGCGGCACCGGCGGGCGGCCCAGGCCGGCCAGCACGCGGTTCACGGCATTGCAGAGGTCCGGGGCGCTGTCGACCAGGGTGCCATCGAGGTCGAACAACACCGCCCGCAGTGGCTGGGACATCAGGACTTCACCGCACAGGCCAGGTAGTTGATCGCCGTCGGCCCGCCGACCCAGGCCTTGCGGCGGATCGGGTCGTAGGCCAGGCCGCTGACGTCCTCGGCCTGCAGGCCGGCGGCGCGCAGCCAGCCGGCGAGTTCGGAGGGTTTGATGAACTGTTTGTAATCGTGCGTGCCCTTGGGCAGCAGGCGCGCCACGTATTCGGCGCCGACGATCGCCACCGCGAAGGCCGCGGGCGTGCGGTTGAGCGTGGACAGGAACAGCCGCCCGCCGGGCTTGAGCAGGGTCGCGCAGGCACGCACCACCGCGGACGGATCGGGCACGTGCTCCAGCATCTCCATGCAGGTGATGGCGTCGAAACTCGCGGGCGCCTCGGCGGCCAGCGCTTCCACGGACTGCAGGCGATACTCAACCTTCAGGCCGGATTCGAGCAGGTGCAGCTTCGCGACGTCGATGAGTTCCGGGGCGAGGTCGAGCGCGGTGACGGCCGCACCTTCGCGGGCCAGGGCTTCGCTCAGCAGCCCGGCGCCGCAGCCGACGTCGAGCACGCGGGCGCCGGCCAGCGCGACGCGGTCGCGTACGTAGCCCAGGCGCGCCGGGTTGAGTTCGTGCAGCGGGCGCTGCGGGCCCTGCGGGTCCCACCAGCGGTTGGCGAGCGCGCCGAACTTGTCGAGTTCGGCCTGGCTGGCATTGGCGGCGGGCGCGCTCATGCGCCGGTCCGGATGCCGAGGATGCGCTGGCGCCACTGGCGCGCCTTGGCGCGGATGGCGCCGGCATCGAGGTCGGTGAGCGCACCGTCGGCGAGCTTGCGCACGCCCGCGACCCAGACGTCGGTCACCTGGTGGCGGCCGGTGGCGTAGACCAGCTGCGAGATCGCATGGAACATCGGCTGGGTCTCCAGCGCATCGAGGTCGACCAGGGCCAGGTCGGCCTGCTTGCCCGGTTCGATCGAGCCGACCAGTTCGCCCAGCCCCATCGCCCGCGCGCTGCCGAGCGTGGCCATGCGCAGCGCGCTGGCGGCGTCGAGCGCCGACGCATCGCCGGACACGCCCTTGGCCAGCAGGGCCGCGGTGCGCATCTCGCCGAACATGTCCAGGTCGTTGTTGCTGGCGCAGCCGTCGGTGCCCAGCGCCAGATTCACGCCGGCCTGGTGCAGTTTGTGCACCGGGCAGAAGCCCGAGGCCAGCTTGAGGTTGGATTCCGGGCAGTGCGCCACCGAGACGCCGCGTTCGGCGCAGAGCGCGATCTCGGCGTCGGTCAGCTGGGTCATGTGCACCGCGATCAGGCGGTCGCTGACCAGACCGAGGCGGTCGAGCCGGGCGATCTGGCGCATGCCGTTCTGGCGCTGGGAATCCTCGACTTCCTGCGCGGTCTCGTGCACGTGGCAATGCACCAGCAGGTCGAGCTGGTCGGTGAGCATGCGGATGCGCTCGAAGCTGGCGTCGCTGACCGTATAGGGCGCATGCGGCGCGAAGCAGGTGCGCACCAGCGGGTCGCGGCGCCAGTTGTCGTGGACTTCGAGCGCCTTGTCGAAATATTCGTCCTGCGACTTGGCCCAGGCGGTCGGGAACTCGATCACCGGCAGGCCGACCAGGGCGCGGAAGCCCAGGCGCGAATAGGTCGCGGCCTGCACGTCCGGGAAGAAGTAGTTTTCGTTGCAGGCGGTGGTGCCCCCGCGCAGCATCTCCGCCACCGCCAGCTCGATGCCGTCGGCGACGAAATCCGGGCCGATCACCTGGCCCTCGATCGGCCAGATGTGCTGCTGCAGCCATGTCATCAGCGGCAGGTCGTCGGCGACCCCGCGCAGCAGGGTCATCGGGTTGTGGCAGTGGGCGTTGACCAGGCCGGGGATCAGCACCGAACCCGGGCGGCTGAGCACCTGCGTCGCGGCGAAGCGCAAGCGGGCCTCGGCCCGCGGCAGCACCGCCAGGATCAGGCCGTCGCGGATGGCGACGGCGTGGTCCTCCAGCACAACCGCGTGCGGCTCGACCGGCACGACCCAGCCGGCTTCGATCAGCAGGTCGCAGGCTTGCGGCGCAGCGGCGGTCGTCATGCGGTCACTTCACCCGCGAGACGTATTCGCCGGAGCGGGTGTCGACCTTGATGATCTCGTCCTGGTTCACGAACAGCGGCACGCGCACCACGGCGCCGGTCTCGAGCTTGGCCGGCTTGCCGCCGCCGCCCGAGGTGTCGCCGCGCACGCCCGGGTCGGTCTCGACGATCTTGAGCTCGACGAAGTTCGGCGCCTGCACCGCGATCGGGGTGCCGTTCCACAGCGTGACCACGCAGGCTTCCTCGCCCTTGAGCCAGTTCTTGGTCTCGCCGATGCCGGTGGCGTCGGCCTGGACCTGCTCGAAGGTCTCCTGCTGCATGAAGTGCCAGTACTCGCCGTCGGCGTAGAGGAACTGCATGTCCGTGTCGATGACGTCGGCGGCTTCGAGGCTGTCGGTGGCCTTCATCGTCAGCTCGACCACGCGGCCGGTCTTGATGAAGCGGTACTTCACGCGGGTGAAGGCCTGGCCCTTGCCCGGCTTGACGTACTCGGTGTCGGTGATCACGCACGGCTCGCCGTTGACGATGATCTTCATGCCGTTCTTGACGTCGTTCATGCCATAGCTGGCCATGTGGAGCTCCTGGGTGAAGTGCCGGGCCGCCGGGTCTGCGTGGGCGGCTGGACGGCTACAATGGTGACCGTGCCGGGACCCGCCGGGTCCCGTTGAAGCCCGACATGATAACCGCCAAGCCCCTGTCTTCGCAGCAGAATGCCGCCAACGGCCCGGTCCGCTGGCAGTCGCTGTGGCGCGACGCCATCCGCGACCCGCGCGAACTGCTGGACCTGCTGGGCCTGCCGGAACTGGCGGCGCGGGTTTCCGACGCAGCCGCCGCGCAGTTTCCGCTGCGGGTGCCGCGCGGGTTCGTGGCCCGCATGCGCCCCGGCGACCCGGCCGATCCGCTGCTGCGCCAGGTGCTGCCGCTGGACGACGAGGACCGGGTGGTCCCGGGCTTCGGGCTGGACGCGGTCGGCGACCGCGAGGCCCGCGGCGGCACCGGGGTGATCCACAAGTACGAAGGCCGCGCCCTGCTGGTCGCGACCGGCAGCTGCGCGGTGCACTGCCGCTACTGTTTCCGCCGGCATTTCCCCTATGGTGAGGAAACCGCCGCGGCCAACCAATGGCGCGAAGCCCTGGACTACCTGGCGGCCGACCCGACGGTCGCCGAAGTGCTGCTGTCGGGCGGCGACCCCCTGTCCCTGGCCACGCCCAAACTTGCCGAGTTCACCCAGGCCCTGGCGGCCCTGCCCCACGTCCGGCGCCTGCGCCTGCACACCCGCCTGCCGGTGGTCCTGCCCGAGCGGGTGGACGCCGAACTGCTGGACTGGCTGGCCGCCCTGCCCCAGCAGGTGGTGGTCGTGGTCCATGCCAACCACGCCCAAGAGATCGACGCCCCGGTGGCCGCGGCCCTGGCGGCGCTGCGCGGGACCGGCGCCACCCTGCTCAACCAGGCCGTGCTGCTGCGCGGGGTCAACGACGACGCGGCTACGCTGGCGGCGCTGTCCGAGCGCCTGTTCGAGGCCGGGGTCCTTCCGTATTACCTGCACCAGTTGGACCGGGTCGCCGGCACCGCCCATTTCGAGGTCCCTGAGAACCGGGCCCGGACCCTGCACGCCGAGCTGGCGGCCTGCCTGCCCGGCTACCTGGTCCCGCGCCTGGTCCGGGAAGTGGCCGGAGCGCCCGCCAAACTGCCCCTGTAGTGATGTTGACTGACCGACATTCTGGTATTGTCTCAATCCCCCCGTGCAAGCCCTTGATACGTAAAGGAGTACCTCTGGATGGCACAGCAGGACGCCGTGATCCGCTTGCTCCTGGTGGAAGATCGCCTCGAGGACGCTGAACAACTCATCAGCCATCTGCGCAATGGCGGCATGGCCGTGCGCCCTCAGCGCCCGGAGTCCGAGGACGAGCTCGTGCAGCTGCTCGCCAGCCAGAGCATCGACCTGGTGCTGGCGGCTTTCGAAGCGAAATACCTGCCGCTGGCCACCGTCGTCGAGCGCGTGAACGCCACCGGCAAGGACATTCCGGTCCTGGCCTCCACCAACGTCCTGGACGAGAAGACCGCGCTGGCCGCCCTGGCCGCCGGCACCCGCGACGTCGCCCTGCGCAACCACGCCGGCCACGTCCAGGCGGTGGTGCGCAGCGAATTCGCCGCCCTCCAGGCGCGCCGCGGCCTGCGCCACCTGGAAGCCTCGCTGCGCGAGACCGAGCGCCGCTGCGACGCCCTGATCGCCTCCTCGCGCGACCCGATCGCCTACGTGCACGAAGGCATGCACATCCGCGCCAACGACGCCTACCTGGAGATGTTCGGCTTCGAGGGTTTCGACGAGATCGAGGGCCTGTCCGTGCTCGACCTGATCGCGCCCCAGCACGCCGACACCTTCAAGCAGGTGCTCAAGAAATTGACCAAGGGCGAGGCCCCGCCCAAGCAACTCGAGCTGCAGGCGCAGCGCGCCGACGGCAGCACCTTCGACGCGGTGATGGAATTCACGCCAGCCACCTACGAGGGCGAAGCCTGTCTGCAGATCGTGTTCCGCCAGCAGACGGTGGACGCCGAGATGGTCAAGGAGCTGGACACCCTGCGCCAGCGCGACACCCTCACCGGCCTGTTCAACCGCCAGCACTTCATGACCGAACTCGAAGCCGCGGTGGCGCGCGCCGCCGACGGCAAGGGCCAGCAGGCTTTCCTGCTGGTCGAACCGGACCACTACGAGAACCTGCTGGGCGAGATCGGCCTGGCGCATGCCGACGACCTGATCAAGGGCATCGCCGAACGCCTGCAGTCGGCCCTGGACGAGAACACCCTCGCCGCCCGCCTCAGCGACCACAGCTTCGTGGTGCTGTGCCTGGCGCACGACCACAACCACAGCCAGGCGCAGGCCGAGCGCATCCGCGAAGCCTTCCACGGCCACATCCTGGAGGTCGGCGACCGCTCGCTGAACCTGGGCGTGAGCATCGGCGGCGTGCAGATCGGCGAGAAGGTCGCCAGCGTGTCGCAGGTGATGGGCAAGTCCAGCCAGTGCCTGGCGTCCGCCGTCGGCATGGGCGGCAACCGCATCGAAATCTTCGACCCGGCGGCGCGCGACCGCGCCGAGGAAGAGCGCATCCAGGCCTGGGTCGAGCGCATCCGCGAGGCGCTCACCGGCGACCAGTTCGTGCTGCACTACCAGCCGATCATCAGCCTCACCGGCGCCGAGGAAGAAAACTACGACGTCTACCTGCGAATGAAGGGCCCGGGCGGCGAGATCATCCCGCCGATGACCTACCTGGCCATCGCCGAAGAGCACGGGCTGCTCGACGACATCGACCGCTGGGTCATCCAGCACGCGATCCAGGTGATCGCCGAGCGCATGAAGGCGGGCAAGCACACCAACCTGTTCGTCAAGGTCACGCCGGCCTCGCTGACCGAGGGCGGCCTGGATGCGTTCATCGGCGAGCAGCTCGCGGCCCACGACGTGCCGGGCGACCGGCTGGTCCTGCAGATCCCGGAATCGAAGGTGTTCACCCACCTCAAGGCCGTTCAGTCGTTCCAGAAGGCGGTGTCGGCCGTGGGCTGCCGGGTCGCGCTGGAGCAGTTCGGCTCCGGCCTGAACTCGTTCCAGATGCTCAGCCACTTCGACCCGGCCATCCTGAAGATCGACCGCGGCTTCATCACCGAGCTGGGGAAGAACGCCGAGGTGCAGAAGCAGGTGCGCGAGATGGTCAACAAGGCGCACGAGGCCGGCAAGCTGACGGTGGCCGAATTCGTCTCCGACGCCACCACCATGAGCGTGCTGTTCGGTATGGGCATGGACTTCGTCGAGGGCAACTTCCTCGCCGCCGCGGGCCCGCAGATGAACTACGACTTCGGGTAGGTTTCGAGGCCTTGGCCTCGAAACCCCCACGATTCGCTGCGCGAATCGCGGGCCCCGTACCAGTTACATCCAAACTCCGCGCCGTTGGCGCGCCCCCTTACCAAGAGGGCTCCCCAAGCCGAAACAGTGCGACAAGGCCCTGGGCCGGAGCCTCAGCCGCGGACGGTCGCGGCCTGGGCCGGCGCGTCGCGCAGGGCCTGGATGCGCTCGGCCAGCGGCGGATGGCTCATGAACAGCCGCTTGAGTCCGCCGCCGACGCTGCCCGAGATGCCGAAGGCGCGCACCTGGCTGGGCAGCGTGCTCTGGCCATAGGTGCTGGCCAGGCGCTGCAGCGCCGCGATCATCTTTTCGCGGCCGGCCAGGCTGGCGCCGCCGGCATCGGCGCGGAACTCGCGCCAGCGGCTGAACCACATGGCGATGATCGAGGCGAACAGGCCGAAGACGATGTCGAGTACGAACACGATGGCGTAATAAGCCAGGCCGCCGCCCTCGCGGTTGCCGCTGATCGCCGAGTCGATGATGCGGCCGACGACGCGGGCCAGGAAGATCACGAAAGTGTTGAGCACGCCCTGGATCAGCGCCATGGTCACCATGTCGCCGTTGGCGACATGGCTGACCTCATGGGCCAGCACTGCCTCGGCTTCGTCGCGGTTCATCGCCCGCAGCAGGCCGGTGGAGACCGCGACCAGCGAGTTGTTGCGGCTCGGGCCGGTCGCGAAGGCATTGATCTCGGGGGCGTCGTAGATGCCCACTTCCGGCATCTTGATGCCCGCCGCCTCGGCCTGGCGCCGCACGGTGTTGTACAACCAGGTCTCGTGCTCGTTGCGCGGCTGATCGATCACGTGCATGCCGGTGGTGCGCTTGGCGACCCACTTGGAGATGGCGAGCGAAAACAGCGAGCCGCCGAAGCCGAACACGGCGGCGAACACCAGCAGTACGCCGTTGTTGCCCAGGGTGACGCCGAAGACGTTCTGCAGCACGCTCAGGACGATGCCGAGCAGCACCATCACGGCGAGATTGGTGGCGAGGAACAGGGCGATGCGCTTGAACATGGGGGCGAGTCCGTGGAATGTGGCAAGGGCGCGCTGTCGCGCGCTGGGGGTTAAATGTACGCTGCGCTTGTGAAATTCAAGTCGCCATGAGCCCAGCCCCGCGCCACCGCGGACGTTTCGCGCCCTCGCCCACCGGCCCGCTGCACTTCGGCTCGCTGGTCGCGGCCCTGGGCAGCTGGATGATCGCGCGCCGCGCCGGCGGCGACTGGCTGGTGCGCATCGAAGACCTGGACCCGCCGCGGGAAGTTCCCGGCGCGGCTGAACGCCAGCTTCAGGTCCTGCACGCTTTCGGCATGGCACCGGACGGGCCGGTGCTCCACCAGAGCACGCGCGGCGCTCGCTACGAGCAGGCCCTGCGCCGGCTGCTCGAGTCCGGCGACGCTTTCGAATGCCGCTGCAGCCGCAGCGAACTCGAGGCCGTGGGCGGCATCCACCGGCACTGCATCGGCCGCGACAACACCCGGCCGGCGGCGGTCCGGCTGCGGCTGCCCGATGGCGGGCTGGGATTCGATGACGCTCTGCAGGGCCGTTTCGTGCAGGACCTGGGTCGGGAGGTCGGCGATGTCGTGCTCCGCCGCGCCGACGGTTTCTGGGCCTACCAGTTGGCGGTCGTGGTGGACGACGCCGACCAGGGCATCACCTGCGTCGTGCGTGGCGCCGACCTGCTCGACTCGACGCCCCGGCAGATCTACCTGCAGCAGCGACTGGGCCTGCCGACACCGGACTACATGCACCTGCCGCTGGTGCTGGACGCGACCGGGCAGAAGCTCGGCAAATCGCTGCAGGCGCTGCCGGTGGACGCGAACGATCCCTGGCCGGCGCTCGCGGCCGCCTGGGGTTTCCTCGGCCAGGAGCGCGGCGCACTGGCCCGCCGCGGGACGACGGCGGAAGCGCTGCAGCACGCCCTGCAGCATTTCGACCCGCAGCGCCTGCCGCGCACGCGGGGGCATGCCGTTAGCGCGATTGTCGAGGGCGGGTGAAAGCCAACCGGCAGGCGACCCCGGTCGCTTGCGCGCGCCCCCGGCCTGGAGGATGCTTCGGGGCCCAACCGTCGCCGCCGCGACGCGAACTTCCCGGTGCCCTTCATGTCGCAAGTCCGCATCATCAAGAAGTATCCGAACCGCCGGCTCTACGACACCGAGATCTCCAGTTACATCACCCTCGAAGACGTTCGCCAGCTGATCGTCGACCGCGAAGAGTTCACCGTGCGCGACGCCAAGACCGGCAACGACCTCACGCGCTCGGTACTGATGCAGATCATCGCCGAACACGAGGAACACGGGCAGCCGATCTTCACCACCGAGCTGCTGACCCAGGTCATCCGTTTCCGCGGCGACTCGCTGCAGGGGATCATGGGCAACTTCCTCGAACGCAGCCTGCAGTTCTTCCTCGACCAGCAGCAGCAGTTCCGCGGCACCGTCGGCAGCCTGGTCGGCCAGGCGCCGTGGGCCCTGCTCAACCAACTGGCCGAACGCAACATGGACCTGTGGAAGTCCTTCCAGCAGGGGCTCGGCGGCACCTCGGCCGCGCCACCCGCCAAGGGCAAGGCCGCCGGCAAGTCCAGCCCGCGCGCGCGTCCGCGCTGAGCCGGCGCCGATGACGTCCCGCATCGCGCTGGTCACCGGCGGCACCGGCGGCATCGGCCGCGAAACCTGCCGGCAGCTGGCCCAGGCCGGCCTGCGCGTGGTCGCGGGCGACCTGCCGGTCGACGCCGCGCGGCGCGAGGAGTTCCGCGCCGCCATGGCCGGTTTCGACGTGGACTTCCAGCCGATGGACGTCACCGACCCCGCGTCCTGCGCCGCCGCCATCGCCGCCATCGAGGCCAGCCACGGCCCGGTCGATGTACTGGTGAACGGCGCCGGCATCACCCGCGACGCCACCCTGCGCAAGATGAGCCGCGAACAGTGGGACGCCGTGCTTTCGGTCAACCTCGACAGCGTGTTCACCCTGTGCAAGCTGGTGGTGGACGGCATGTGCGAGCGCGGCTACGGCCGCATCGTCAACATCAGCTCGGTCAACGGCCAGACCGGCCAGTTCGGCCAGACCAACTACGCCGCGGCCAAGGCCGGCATGCACGGTTTCACCATGGCCCTGGCGCGCGAAGTGGCGCGCAAGGGCGTCACGGTGAACTCGATCAGCCCCGGCTACATCCGCACCGCGATGACCGAGGCCATGCCCGACGAGGTCAAGCAGCAGGTGCTGGCCATGGTGCCGGCGGGCCGCATCGGCGAGGCGGCGGACATCGCCCGCGCCGTCGTGTTCCTGTGCGACGAGCGCGCGGATTACCTCACCGGCGTCAACCTGCCGGTCAACGGCGGGCTGTTCATCAGCTTCTGAGGTTCAGAGCTCGCGCACCACGCGGAAACCCAGGCGCGCATGCGTGGTGTCGCCCGGCGAGGGCTGCCGGTAGGCCGAACGCGCGCGGTCGAGCGTGGACGCCCAGGACGCACCGCGGATCACCCGCTCCTCGCAGCCGGGATTGACCCAGGCCGTGCCATCGCCCGGCGCGCGCCGGTAGCTGTCGTGCCAGCAGTCCTGCACCCACTCCGACACGTTGCCGACCAGGTCGAAGGTGCCGTAGGCCTCGGCCGGGAAACTGCGCACCGGCGCCGGGCCCCAGTGGCCGTCGCTGTAGCCGGCGATCGCGTTGGACCAGCGGCGCTTGAGCTGGGACACATCGCCGTCGCCGGTCAGGTTGCCGACCACGCGCGCCGGCCGGCCGTCGCCCCAGGGATAGGCCTCGGCGCGACCGCCGCGCAGCGCGTATTCGAACTCGGCCTCGCTGGGCAGGCGGTAGCGCTGGCCGGTCTGCGCCGACAGCCAGGCGACGTAGGCCTCGGCGTCCTCGAAGGCGACGTGGATCACCGGCAGCTCGGCGGCGGCCGGACGGCCGGCGTGGTCGCGGCGCCAGTCCACGCCGGTGCGTTCGTTCATCGCGCCGCCGCGCTCGTCGTACACGGTGGAGCGGCCTCGGCGGGTGGCGAGGCTGCGGTAATTGGTGGCGGCGACGAAGCGCCCGAATTCCCCGACCGTGGTCTCGGCGCGCGCGATCGCAAAACCGCGGGCGAAGGCCACCTCGTGCTGCGGCCCTTCGTTGTCGCTGCGCCCGGCTTCCTCCTCGGGCGAGCCCATGCGGAAAGCGCCATGCGCCAGCACCACCATCTCGGGACCCTCGCCGCCCGAGGCCAGCGGTTCGCTGAACACCTGGCCGGGACGGAAGCGGCCGTAGTGGCGCGCCAGCTCGATGCGTTCGCTCAGCGCGTCGAGGCCGCGCGCCTGCACCGAGACCCGCTCGGCTTCGGCCAGGCGTCGCGCCGCGAGCTCCAGGTCCAGCGCATCGACGGCGGCGTCGCCCTGCGCCAGCAGCTGCTCGGTGCGCGCCTGCCGCAGCTCGACGATGCGCGCGGCCATGTCCTGGGCCGCCCGCGAATCGGGCAGAACGCGCAGCGCTTCGGCCTGCAGGCGTTCGGACTCGGCGTATTCACCGGATTGCGCCGCGGCCAGGGCGCGGTTGAGCCGGTCGGCCTGCAGCCGCTCGAGGCCGTCGCGCGCGGGCACGAAGTCGGGGTAAGCCTTCAGCGCCTCGCGATAGGCGGAGACCGCTCCCTGCCCTTCGGGTTTGAAGATGCGGCCGGCGCGCGCGCGGATGTCGCCCTTGCGCACCAGCGCCTGGGCGCGCTGCGCCGCCTGCACGGCTTCGCGGTAGGAGGCCAGCGCCGGATGCTGCGGACGGGCGCGCGTCAGCACGCGCTCGAAGTGCTGGCCGTCGGCGACGCGGCCCTGCGCCAGCGCGTCGCGGCCGCGGGCGATCAGTTCGACCGCGATCGCTTCGACGCCGGCATTGGCTTCGGCGTGGTCGGGGTCGGTGGCGAGGATGGCGAGATAGCGCTCGAGCGCGCCGGGTTCGTCGGCGGCAACGTCGTCGGGACTGGTCGCGGCATCGGGCGGAGCATCGGACGGCGGTGCGGCGCTGGCCAGCAGGCGCCCGGCCTCCTGCGCGGCGACAGCGGCGCGCAGGGCGGCGCGCAGGCCGTCCTTCGGCACCGGCTCGATCACCGGCTGCCAGTCGGGGCTTTCGGTGGCCTGGTCGGCTTCGGCTTCCTCGACCGCGATCGCGGCCTCGAGTTCGGCCGGGTCCACGGTCTGCGCGGCCGGCGCCGTTTCCGGTTCGGGCGGCGGCGGAGCCCCGCAGGCCGAGACCAGGACACCGGCCAGCAGCAGGCCTGGCAACCGATTTCGCAGGGGCTGGGTCATACCGTGATGGGTCGCGCCCGTGGCGTCGGATCGACCTGGGCGCCCCGAACTTAGGCTAAGGTGCCGGCTCCTGGCAACCGCGACGCCCCTCTTGAGCACCTGGATCGATTCCCCGCAGACCCTGACCGAACGCCTGGCCCGCTGGGCCGGCCAGCCCCTGGTGGCCCTGGACACCGAGTTCATCCGCGAACGCACCTTCTATCCGCAGCTGGCCCTGGTCCAGCTGGCGGTGCCCGGGGAGATCCTGCTGGTGGACCCCCTGGTGCCCGGCATGGCCGAAGCGCTGCGCCCGCTGCTGCTGGACCTCACGGTGACCAAGATCATGCACAGCGCCAGCGAAGACCTGCAGGCGCTGCAGCGCGGCTGCGGGGCCCTGCCGGCGCCGCTGTTCGACACCCAGGTCGCCGCCGCGCTGGCTGGCCTGGGCGCGGGCCTGGGATACCAGAAGCTGGTGGAACAGGTTACCGGCGTCCAGCTGGCCAAGGGCGAAACCCGCTCGGACTGGCTGCGCCGCCCGCTCAGCGAGTCCCAGCACGACTACGCCGCCGACGATGTGCGCCACCTGCACGCCGTGCACGAGCTGCTCGATGCGAAGCTGAGCGAACTCGGCCGCCACGCCTGGCGCCAGGCCGACGCCGAGCGCGCCCTGCGCAATGCCGCCAACGACGCCGACGACCCCTGGCCGCACCTGGGCGTGCGCAGCGCGCAGTCGCTCGACGGCGACGGCCAGGCGCGCCTGTGCCGACTGCTGCGCTGGCGCGACGTCGAAGCCCGGCGCAGCGACAAGCCCAAGAGCTGGATCATCGACAACGAACTGGCCGTCGGCCTGGCGCGCCGTCCGCCGCGCGACTTCGCCGAGTTCAACGCCATCCTCGACCGTCACCCGAAGGCGCCGCGCAAGGCCCGCGCTGAACTGTGGGACCGCCTGAACGCGCCGCTCAGCGCCGAAGAGCGCGAGCTGCCCCTGCTCAAGCCCGAGTCCTACGACAAGCAGACGCTCAAGGCGATGCAGGAGGCCGTGATCGCGGTGGCCCAGGCCCACGGCCTGCCCGAAGGCCTGCTCTGCGCCCGCCGGCACCTGGAGTCGCTGCTCGAGGGCCGCGGCTGGTCCGAGGCGCTGGCCGGCTGGCGCCGCGAGCTGCTGGAACCCGTGCTGGCCCCGCTGATTCCGGCCAATTGAACCGGACGGCTAGCCAGAGCCCTCCGGCCTCTCTATAATTCCCGCACCTTCCGTGGGGGGGTAGCTCAGCTGGGAGAGCGCGTCGTTCGCAATGACGAGGTCGTGGGTTCGATCCCCATCCTCTCCACCACGAAATCCAGAAAGGCCGGACCCCGCGTCCGGCCTTTCTTTTTGGGCCGCTTGACAGCCGCACCGGCGCGCCAGCAGAGTCGGGCCATGTCCCGGCCACTCACCACCACGACCATTACCACCTCCACTACCCTCGCGGTGGTGCGGTCGGTCCTGCCTGGATAAGTCTTTCCACTCACGGCCCCGCACCTCGACAGAGGGCGGGACTGCGGCAACACCCCTCTCCTGACGACGAGCGCGGCCTCCACCGGAGGTTGCATGAACGCGTCCCTGTCCGAAGCCAGACCCTCGCCCGCCGCCGCCCTGCGCACCCGCGCGCACAAGTTCGGCGGCAGCTCCCTGGCCGACGCCGGCCGCATCCGCCATGTCGCCGACCTGCTGCTGGCCGCGGACGAGCCCGGCCAGGTCGCCGTGGTATCGGCGATGCAGGGCGTCACCAATGCGCTGATCGCCCTGGCCGGATCGGCGGCCGGCGGACGCGACTGGCGCCCCGACTGGCAGGCGCTGCGCCAGCGCCACGCCGACGCCGCCCGCGAGCTGGTCGGCGACCGCGAACGGGGCGACGCGTTGCAGGCCTGGCTGCAGGCCCAGTTCGACCAGCTCGCCAGCCTGCTGCAGGCGGTGGCCGTGCTCGGCACGCCGGGCCAGGCCGCACACGAACGCATCCAGGGCCTGGGCGAAGTCTGGTCGGCGCGGCTGCTGTGCTCGCACCTGCGCGAACGCGGAGCCGAGCACGCCCTGCTCGACGCGCGCGACGTGCTGGTGGTGCGTCCCGGCGAACTGGGCGTGGCGGTCGACTGGCCGCGTTCGGCCGCGAACCTGGCGCGCTGGCGCGAAACCCATCCGCAGGCGCGGGTGGTCGCCACCGGCTTCATCGCCAGCGGCGAGGACGGCCTGCCGACCGTGCTGGGCCGCAATGGCAGCGACTACTCGGGCGCGATCTTCGCCGCGCTGTTCGACGCCGACGAGCTGCACATCTGGACCGACGTGGACGGCGTGCTCTCGGCCGATCCGCGCCTGGTGCCCGAGGCGGTGCCGCTGCCGGCGCTGAGCTACCGCGAGGCCTGCGAGCTGGCCTACTTCGGCGCCAAGGTCATCCACCCGCAGACGATGACGCCGGCGATCGCGCGCGGCCTGCCGATCCTGATCCGCAACAGCTTCCGGCCGGAGCATCCGGGCACCCGCATCGACGCCGCGGGCGGCGCCGGTGGACCGGTGAAGGGGCTGACGCTCAACGCCGGCCTGGCCCTGGTGAGCCTGGAGGGCGCCGGCCTGATCGGCGTGCCCGGCACCGCCGAGCGGGTGTTCGCGGCACTGCACGCGGCGCGCATCTCGGTGGTGATGATCTCGCAGGGCTCGTCGGAACATTCGATCTGCTGCGTGGTGCGCGATTACGAAGCGGCCGCCGCCGGCACCGCGCTGGCGCGGGCCTTCGAGCGCGAGATCGCCGCGGGCCAGGTGCAGGGTGTGCAGCAGGTCGCGGGCATCAGCGTGCTGGCCGCGGTGGGCGACGGCATGGCCGGAAAACCCGGCGTCGCGGCCCGGCTGTTCGGCGCGCTGGCGCGGGCGCGGGTGAACGTGCGCGCCATCGCCCAGGGCGCGTCCGAGCGCAACATCTCGGTCGCGGTCGCCGCGGAGGACGCGACCCGCGCGCTGCGCGCCGCACACGCCGCGTTCTGGCTGTCGGCGCAGACCGTGGCGCTGGCGGTGATCGGCCCGGGCAAGGTCGGCGCGGCCCTGCTCGACCAGCTGCAGGCGGCAAAACCGCGCCTGCAGCGCGAGGCCGGCCTCGACCTGCGCCTGCGCGCGCTGGCCGACAGCCGCCGGCTGTGGCTGGGCGAACACGGCGCCGACGGCGATTGGCGCGCGCAGCTCGAGGGCGCCGCCCCCGGCGACCTCGACGCGTTGGCCGCCCACCTGCTGGGCGCGCACCTGCCGCATGCGGTGATCGTCGACTGCAGCGCCAGCGATGCGGTCGCCGACCGCTACGCCGGCTGGCTGGCCGCCGGCATCCACGTGATCACGCCCAACAAGCACGGCGTCGCCGGGCCGCTGCCGCGCCGGCAGGCGATCGACGCGGCCTGCCTGGCCGGCGACGCGCGGCTGCGCTACGAAGCCACGGTCGGCGCCGGGCTTCCGGTCATCCAGACCCTGCGCGACCTGCTCGACACCGGCGACGAACTGATCGCAGTGGAAGGCATCCTGTCGGGCACCCTCGCCTGGCTGTTCAACCGCTACGACGGCCGCCAGCCGTTCTCGGCCCTGGTGCGCGAGGCGCACGCGCTGGGCTACACCGAACCGGACCCGCGCGACGACCTGTCGGGCACCGACGTCGCGCGCAAGCTGGTGATCCTGGCGCGCGAGGCCGGCCGGGCGCTGTCGCTGGACCAGGTGCAGGTCGAAAGCCTGGTGCCGGCGGCGATGCGCCACGGCAGCCGCGAGCAGTTCATGGCCGGGCTGGACGGCCTGGACGGGCCGATGCAGGCTCGCTTCGAGCAGGCGCGGGCGCGCGGCGAGGTGCTTCGCTACGTCGCGCGTCTCGGGCAGGATGGCCAGGCCCGCGTCGCCCTGGTCGCGCTGCCCGCCGACCACGCCTTCGCCCACCTCAGGCTGACGGACAACATCGTGCAGTTCACCACCTGGCGTTACCGCGACAATCCGCTGATCGTGCAGGGCCCCGGCGCCGGGCCCGAAGTCACCGCCGCCGGCGTGTTCTCCGACCTGCTGCGGCTGGCGGCCGCGCTGGGGGCGCGGCTGTGAGCCGCGACATCGCCCGTGCGTTCGCGCCTGCGTCGGTCGGCAATGTCGGCGTGGGTTTCGACATCCTCGGCCACAGCCTGGCCGGCCTCGGCGACCGCGCGACGGTGCGGCGCATCGCCGCGCCCGAGGTGCGCATCACCGCGCTGCGCGGCGTGGTCACCGACCTGCCGCTGGCCGCAGAAAAGAACACCGCCGGCGCGGCGCTGATCGCGCTGCGCGAAGGTCTGGGCCTGGACTTCGGCTTCGCGCTCGAACTCGACAAGGGCATCGCGCTGGGTTCCGGCCTGGGCGGGTCGGCAGCCTCGTGCGTGGCCGCGCTGGTCGCCGCCAACGCCCTGCTCGACGCGCCCCTGGCGCCGGCAGCGCTCTATCCGTTCGCGCTCACAGGCGAGGCGGTGGCCAGCGGCGGCCGCCATGGTGACAACGTCGGGCCCATGCTGATCGGCGGGCTGGCGCTGACCACGGCCGAACGCCTGGTCGCGGTGCCGGTGCCGGCGGACTGGACCTGCGTGGTGGTGCATCCGCATTTCGTGCTCGAGACCCGCGAGGCGCGCGCCGCGCTGGCCGGAAGCTACGCCCTGCACGAGTTCGTCGCGCAGAGTGCCTCGCTGGCCCAGCTGCTGCTGGGCTGCGAACGCGGCGACGCCGGCCTGGTGCGCGACGGCCTGCGCGACACCCTGGTCGAGCCGCGGCGCGCTCGCCTGATTCCCGGCTTCGACGCGGTGAAGCAGGCGGCGCTCGACGCCGGTGCGCTCGGCGCCAGCATTTCCGGCGCCGGGCCCAGCGTGTTCGCCTGGTTCGAACACCGCGACGCCGCCGAGGCCGCCGGCCGCGCGATGGCCGCCGCCTTCGCCGGCGCCGGCCTGGGCAGCGATGTGCTCGTGTCCGCGGTGGCCGGCCCCGCCGCGCAGGTGATCGCATGAAGATGATCAGCACCCGCGGCATGGCGCCGGCGGTGGGCGCGAGCGAGGCGATGGCCGCCGGCCTGGCGCCCGACGGCGGCCTGTACATGCCCGCCACCCTGCCGCGCCTGGCACCCGACGATTTCGCCGGCCTGGCGCGGCTGCCGCAGATCGCGGAGCGCCTGCTGCGGCCCTTCTTCGCTGGCGATCCGCTGGAAACGCGGCTGCCGGCGATCTGCCGGGAGGCCTTCGCGGTCGAGCCGGCGCTGCGTCCGCTGGGCGCGCCGGGCGACTACTTGCTCGAGCTTTTCCACGGACCTACCGCAGCCTTCAAGGATTACGGCGCCGGTTTCCTGGCCGCCTGCCTCGCCGCCCTGCCCGCCCGCGAGCGGCCGCTGACGATCGTGGTGGCGACCTCCGGCGACACCGGCGCGGCGGTGGCCGCGGCCTTCCACGAGCGCCCCGGCTTCCGGGTGCTGATCCTGTATCCCGACGGCCGCGTATCGCCGCGCCAGGCGCACCAGCTCGGTTGTTTCGGCGGCAACGTGCGCGCGCTGCGCGTGGCCGGCAACTTCGACGACTGCCAGCGGCTGGCGAAATCCATGCTCTCCGATACGGCGCTGCGCGCCGAGGCACCGCTGAGTTCGGCCAACAGCATCAGCCTGGGCCGGCTGCTGCCGCAGATGGCCTATTACGCCCAGGCCAGCCTGGCGCACTGGCGCGCGAACCGGCGGCCGCTGGGTTTCGTCGTGCCCACCGGCAACCTGGGCAATGCCCTGGCCTGCGTGCTGGTGCGGCACCTGGGCCTGCCGGTCGGCGGCATCGTGCTGGCGGGCAATGCCAACCAGGTGCTGGCGGAGTTCTTCGCCGGCGGCGAGTTCCGGCCGCGGCCGAGCATCCCGACCCTGGCCAATGCCATGGACGTGGGTGCGCCGAACAACTTCGAGCGGCTGGACTGGCTGTACCCGGACGAAACCGAACTGCGCCGGGCGCTGCGCGCCGAATCGGTGGACGACCTGGCGATCGCCGCGACGATCCGCGCGGTCCGGTCCGGCACCGGCGAGATCCTGTGCCCGCACACGGCGACGGCGGCGCAGGTGCTGCAGCGCCTGCGCGCCCGGGGCGAGCCCGGCGACTGGTGCGTGGTCGCGACCGCCCATCCGGCCAAGTTCCCGGACGTGGTCGAGCCCCTGGTCGGCGCCCCGGTGCCGCTGCCGCCGGCCCTGGCACAGATGCTCGCGCGACCCAGCGAGGCCGAGCCGGCGGCCCCCGACGAGGAGGCCATGAGGGCCCTGATCCGGGCCTGGTAGGGACCGGCGCCGGGGGTTTCTGCGATAATCCGCCGGCCTTGGCCCCGTAGCTCAGCTGGATAGAGCGTCCCCCTCCTAAGGGGAAGGTCGTACGTTCGAATCGTATCGGGGCCGCCATTTCCGGCCGCCATCTTGGCCGCCTGTTCTTCTGGAGCCCGCAATGACCCATGCAGTCCTCACCGCCCTCGGCCTGACCGGCCAGGAATCCGGCACCTACCTCGGCCACGGCGAGTGGTCCAAGACCCGCGACGCCGGCGTCATCGAACCGGTCAATCCGAGCAACGGCGACGTGCTGGGCAAGGTCTACGCCTCCTCGCAGGCCGACTACGACCTGATCCTCGAGCGCGCCCAGGCCGCCTTCAGGGTCTGGCGCACCACGCCGGCGCCCAAGCGCGGCGAAGCCATCCGCCTGTGCGCCGACGCGCTGCGCAGGCACAAGGACGCCCTGGGTTCGCTGGTCGCGCTGGAGATGGGCAAGTCCAAGCCCGAAGGCGACGGCGAAGTGCAGGAGATGATCGACATCGGCGAGTTCGCCGTCGGCCTCTCGCGCCAGCTCTACGGCCTGACCATGCACTCCGAGCGCCCGGGCCACCGCATGTACGAGCAGTACCAGCCGCTGGGCATCGTCGGCATCATCTCGGCGTTCAACTTCCCGGTCGCGGTCTGGGCCTGGAACTCGTTCCTGGCCGGCGTCTGCGGCGACATCTGCATCTGGAAGCCCTCGCCCAAGACCCCGCTCTCGGCGATCGCGTCGATGAAGATCTGCAATGAAGCCCTGCAGGCCGGCGGTTTCCCGGACATCTTCTTCCTGTTCAACGACGCCGGCACCGAGCTGGCCTCGAGCTTCGTGGACGACAAGCGCATCCCGCTGATCAGCTTCACCGGCTCGACCAAGGTCGGGCGTTTGGTCGGCGAGCGCGTCGCGCGCCGCATGGGCCGTTCGCTGCTGGAACTCGGCGGCAACAACGCGATCATTGTTGATCCGTCTGCCGACCTGAAGCTGGCGATTCCGGCGATCGCGTTCGGCGCCGTCGGCACCGCCGGCCAGCGCTGCACCACCACCCGCCGCTGCTTCATCCACGAATCGATCTACGACGACGTGCTGGCCAAGCTGGTCGCGGCCTACAAGCAGGTCGAGAAGAAGATCGGCGACCCGACCGACCCGGCCAACCTGATGGGCCCGCTCAACAGCAGCGACGGCGTCGACGCCTACCTGGACGCGATCGCCAAGGCCAAGGCCTCCGGCGGCACCGTCGTCACCGGCGGCGCGCGCATCGACCGGCCGGGCAACTTCGTGCTGCCGGCGATCGTCACCGGCCTGAAGAACAGCGATCAAATCGTCCAGCACGAAACCTTCGCGCCGATCCTGTACGTGATGAAGTACAAGACCCTCGACGAGGCGATCGAAATGCAGAACGACGTGCCGCAGGGCCTGTCGTCGGCGATCTTCACCACCAACCTCAAGGCGGCCGAGGCCTTCCTGGCCGCTTCGGGTTCGGACTGCGGCATCGCCAACGTCAACATCGGCACCTCCGGCGCCGAGATCGGCGGCGCCTTCGGCGGCGAGAAGGAAACCGGCGGTGGCCGCGAGTCGGGCTCCGACGCCTGGAAGGTCTACATGCGCCGCCAGACCAACACCATCAACTACTCCGACGCGCTGCCGCTGGCCCAGGGCATCAAGTTCGACCTCTGAGGAAACACCATGGACCCGCAGAACCTGCCGCCGCCCGCTCCCGTTTCCGAACCGGCCCCGGCCCCGGCCCCCGCGCCGCCGGCCGCGCCCGCCAACCCGGGCCGCCCGACCAGCAACCTGGCGATCTTCAGCCTGGTCTCGGGCCTGCTCGGCTGGACCCTGCTGCCCTGGCTGGGCAGCCTGGCCGCGGTGGTGCTGGGCCACATGGCCCGCGCCGAGATCCGCCGCAGCAACGGCGGCCTCGACGGTGACGGCCTCGCCATCGCCGGTCTGGTGCTGGGCTGGGCGATGATCGTGATCAGCCTGCTGACCATCCTCGCGGTGGTGCTGTTCTTCGGCGGGCTGGCGGTGTTGCTGGGCTTCCTCGGCGTCAGCGGCAACCTCTGAGCCGGGGACCCATGTATTCACTCGCCCGTCCGTTCCTCTTCCACCTGGATGCCGAAAAAGCCCATGGACTGGGCCTGAAGGCGCTGGAAGCGGCCTACCGCAGCGGGCTCAACCCGCTGCTGGCGGGCCGGCCCAAGCCGCTGCTCACCAAGGTGCTGGGCCTGGAATTCCCGAACCCGGTCGGCTGCGCCGCCGGCCTGGACAAGAACGGCGAGCACGTGGATGCACTGCTGGCCCTGGGCTTCGGCTTCGTCGAGGTCGGTACCACCACGCCGCGCCCGCAGGAAGGCAATCCCAAGCCGCGCATGTTCCGGCTGCCCGAGCACAATGCGGTCATCAACCGCCTGGGCTTCAACAACCAGGGCGTGGACGCGCTGGTGCGCAATGTCGCCAGGGCCCGGCGCAGGCACGGCCTGCTCGGCATCAACATCGGCAAGAACAAGGACACGCCGAACGAAAACGCGGCGGACGACTATCTCTACTGCCTGGAGCGGGTTTATCCGCTGGCCGACTACATCACGGTCAACATCTCCTCGCCCAACACCGCCGGCCTGCGTGAACTGCAGGAGGAACAGGCGCTGCGCCAGCTGGTGAGCATCCTGCGCGAGGCGCAGGAAAAGCTCGGCGCGCAGCACGGCAAGCGGGTGCCGATGCTGGTGAAGGTCGCGCCCGACCTCTCCGACGACGACATCGACGCCTGCGCGCGTGTGCTTGGCGACCTGAAGGTCGACGGCGTCATCGCCACCAACACCACCACCGACCGCCTGACGATCGAGAACCACCGCCTCGCCCGCGAAGTCGGCGGCCTGTCGGGTGCGCCGCTGTACGGCAAGTCCACGGCGGTGCTTCGGCGCATGCGGGCGCGCCTGGACCCCGCGATTCCGATGGTCGGCGTAGGTGGCATCTCCAGCGGCGCCGACGCCGCCGGCAAGATCACCGCCGGCGCCCGCCTGGTGCAGTTCTACACCGGCATGGTCTACCGCGGCCCGGACCTGATCGACGAATGCGTGGGCGCGATCCGCCGCCTGCGCGAGGGTGTGCCGACGTGAGTGGCTACCAGCTGGCGGAGAACGTTTCCCTCGCCGGCCGCAACACCTTCCGGGTCGCCGCCCGGGCCGCGATGATGGCCGACGTGTCGCGGGCCGACGCGCTGGCCGAACTGTTCGAATTCGCCATGCTGCGCGAGGGCCCGGTGCTGGTGCTGGGCGAAGGCAGCAACCTGCTCTTCGCCGGCGATTTCCCCGGCGTGGCGATCTGCCTGACCATGGCCGGCGTGCGCATCGTCCAGGACGACGGCGACACCGCCCTGGTGCGGGCCGACGCCGGCATGAACTGGAACGACCTGGTCGGCTGGACCCTGGCGCGCGGGCTCTGCGGCCTGGAGAACATGGCCCTGATCCCGGGCACGGTAGGCGCGGCGCCGATCCAGAACATCGGCGCCTACGGCGTGGAGGTCGGCGAATTCATCGAGACGGTCGAGGCCTTTCAGCGCGACACCGGCCAGATCAAGCGCATCGCCGCGGCCGACTGCGCGTTCGCCTACCGCGACAGCGTGTTCAAGCGCGAGTCCGAACGCTGGGTGGTGACGGCGATCGAGCTGCGCCTGCCGCGCCGGCGCGAGCTCAGGCTCGACTATGCCGGCGTCAAGGAAGAGCTGGCGGCGATGGGCGTGGACACGCCGCGCGCCGTGCACGTGGCCGAAGCGATCAGCCGAATCCGCACCCGCAAGCTGCCCAACCCGGCGGTGCTCGGCAACGCCGGCAGCTTCTTCAAGAACCCGCTGGTGGCTGCCGCCACCGCCGACGCGCTCAAGGCCGCGCACCCGGCGCTGCCGGTGTTCCCTGCAGGCGAGGGCCAGCGCAAGCTCTCGGCCGGCTGGCTGATCGAAGCGGCGGGCTGGAAGGGTTTCCGCGAAGGTGATGCCGGCGTCGCGCCGCAGCATGCCCTGGTGCTGGTCAACCACGGCCAGGCCACGGGCGCGCAGCTGCTGGACCTGGCCCGGCGCATCGCCGCCTCCGTGCAGGAACGTTTCGGCGTGGCGCTGGAACCGGAGCCGCGCATCATCGGCGCGCGCTTCGACGGCGGCGCTTGAACGCCGCCACCACCGCCGAAAGACGCGCCGCCACCGTCCGCCGCGCGGTGGGCCTGATGACCGCCAGCACCGTGCTGTTCGGCTGCATGGCGGTCTGCATCCGGCTGGCCTCGGAGCAGCTGCACGCCTTCGAGATCGCCTTCTTCCGCAACTTCTTCGGCTTCGTCTTCATCCTGCCGATGCTGTTCCGGCACGGGCCGGGCATCCTGCGCACCAACAAGCTGCCGCTGTACCTGATGCGCTGCCTGATCGGCATCGTGTCCATGCTGGCCGGGTTCTGGGCGATCGTGCACTTGCCGCTGGCGCAGGCGATCGCGCTGTCGTATTCGACACCGCTGTTCGTCACCATCGGCGCCGTGCTGGTGCTGGGCGAGATCGTCCGGGCGCGGCGCTGGAGCGCGGTGCTGGTCGGCTTCCTCGGGGTGCTGGTGATCGTGCGACCCGGCAGCGACGCCTTCACCGCCGGCAGCCTGGTGGCGGTGCTGGCCGCGGTGGCCAGCGCCAGCGTCGCGATCAGCATCAAGTTCCTCTCGCGCACCGAACACCCCGATGCGATCGTGCTGTACACGACCATGCTGTGGGTGCCGATGTCCCTGGTGCCGGCGCTGTTCTTCTGGGAAACGCCGGTCGGCATCACCTGGCTGTGGATCGTGCTGGCCGGTTTCCTGGGCACCACCGCCCACATGTGCTGGACGCGCGCGCTGAAGCTGGGCGACGCCTCGATGCTGACGCCGATCAGCTTCCTGCAGATCCTGGTGGTGGCGGTGTTCGGCTGGTTCCTGTTCGACGAGGCGCTGGACCGCTGGACCGTGCTCGGCGCCGCGATCGTCTTCGGCTCCAACGTCTACATCGCGCGGCGCGAGTCGCAGCTCGCGCGCCAGGCCGTCACCGATCCCGAAATCAGCCCCGAAACGCCGTCGCCGCGCTGACCGCGCGGCGGATCAGCCCGGCTCGCCCAGGCGCTTGCGCTCCTCGGCCAGCACGTCGAAGGCCCCCTGCTCTTCCGGCGTGCGCTTGTCCTCGGGGATGGCCAGCAGCCACTGCACGTCGCTCGCCTCGATCTTCGCGGCCTCGTCCGCCTGCCCGTCGCGCCGCAGCGCGACCGCCAGCGCCCAGCCGACGCGTGCATTGGGCGGCTCGTCGGCTTCGCGCTCGCGCTCGGAGTCCGCGCGCAGCGCGCGCAGCTGGGTGATCGCATCGGCATGACGGCCGAGGCGGATCCAGGTCAGCGACTGGATCATGTTGGCCGTATGCACCTGCGGATGTTTTTCCCCTAGCAGTTCGATCGCCAGCGGTCGCGCGCGCTCCAGCTGCGCCTGCACCTCGTCCGCGCCGCGGCCGGCCCGATGCAGCGTGGCGGCATGGTTGACCTCGAGGAACACGGTGTCGGGATGGCGCGGTCCGAGGATGCGGCGGCGCGCCTCCAGCAGCTCGGCCTCCATGGCCAGGGATTCGTCGAACCGGTGCCGGTGCGCCAGCAGCGAGGCCAGGTTCAACTTCGAGCGCAGCGTGGTGGTGGCATCTGGGCCGAGCAGGCGCTGGCGCGCCTCCAGCACCGATCGCATCAGCGCTTCGGCCTCGTCGTACTGGCGAAGGTCCAGCAGCATGTTCGCCAGGTTGCCGCGCTCGGCGAGCGTGGCCGGATGCTCCGCCCCGAGCTTGCGTGCGCTGATCTCCGCGCGCTGGCGCTGCAGGACCACCGCCTCCTCCGGGTCGCCGTCCATCGCGCGCATCACC
The DNA here is from genome assembly GCF_006265115.1 of Arenimonas terrae. Classification (GTDB taxonomy): domain Bacteria; phylum Pseudomonadota; class Gammaproteobacteria; order Xanthomonadales; family Xanthomonadaceae; genus Arenimonas; species Arenimonas terrae. The sequence goes on from NZ_SMDR01000001.1 coordinate 804,138, forward strand.
GCCAGGCGCCCCATCGTGTTGAGCGTGGTCTCGTCCTCGGGGCCCAGCGCCGCCAGCCGCTGCTTGTAAAGCGCCTCGAAGATCGCCCGGGCCTCCTCGATGTCGCCCATGCGGCCCATGCTCAGGCCCAGGTCGTCCTGAAGCACCAGCAGCTTCGGATCATCGGCGGCCCGGCGCGCTTTCTCGCGGTCGTAAAGCGCCTGCTGCATGGCGCGGGCCCTCGGCCGGTCGCCGAGAGTGAACACCAGGCCGGCCTGCTGCCGCTCGGCGTCGAGCCTGACGTCATCGTGGCCCGCCCCGCCGCCGGCGTGCATCAGCGTCTTTTCGACCAGGGCCAGGGCATCCTGCGGCTTGCCGGCCTGCGCCATCGCCTCGCTCTGCAGATTGCGCGCGGCCAGGGTGTCCGGATCGGCGTCGCCGCGGGTGTTGGCCAAGTAATCGGCGACCTGCGCGAACAGCGGCTCGGCCTCGGCCGGCAGGCCCAGCGCCATCTGCACCTGGGCGACCGACTGGCGCAGGTTCGCGGCGAGCGCGGGCTGGTCGGCGAAATCGCGGTCTATGGCGCGCTGGGCGCCGGCCAGGATGTCCCGGTTGACCAGGCCACGGGCGAGGTCGGGCGGGCTGGCGCTGGCCAGCGCCTGCTCGAGCAGGGGCAGCTTGTCCGGCGCCGACTTCTCCAGCTGCGCACGCAGGCCGTTCGACAGGCCCACGCCCATGGCCTCGATGTCGATGCCCTCGAGCATGGACTGCTGGAAGGCCGCCACGCGCTCGAGCTCGGCGCTGCGGGTTTCGGCGATCTCGCGCTGCAGGTTGGCCTGGCGCAGGCCGTACAGCGACAGGCCCAGGCCGGCCAGCACGGCCAGCGCCACCGCGACGCCGGCGGCGAAACCCACCCGGTGGCGGCGCAGGTACTTGCCCAGCGAGTAGCGGCGGCTGCGCGGCACGGCGTCCAGCGGGCGGTCGTCGAGGAAACGGCGCAGGTCTTCGGCCAATGCGGCGGCGGAGTCGTAGCGCTGGGCACGGTCGCGGCGCATGGCCTTGAGCACGACCCAGTCCAGCTCGCTGCGCAGCAGCCGGCGCAGGCGCGGCCGGCTGAGGCCGAGCTGGTTGGCGCGGGCGTCGACATTGCCCGGCGCCAGGGTCTCGATCTGCTCCGAGGGCGGGCGCAGCGTGGTGCTGGCGGTGTGGGCGGCGCGATCGGTGTCGACGCCGACGCCCGGCCGGCGGCCGGCCAGCAGTTCGTAGAGCAGCACGCCCAGCGAATAGACGTCGCTGCGCGTGTCCACTTCGGCGCCGGGCTCCAGGCCGGCCTGCTCCGGACTCATGTAGTCGGGCGTGCCGGCACGTTCGAGTTCGCCCAGGTGTTCGCCTGCCGCCAGCGAGCGGCTGGCCGCGGTGGCGATGCCGAAGTCGATGATCTTGGGCAGCGGCCGGCCGTCCACTTCCGCCACCAGGATGTTGCCGGGCTTGAGGTCGCGGTGGATCACGCCCTTCTGGTGCGCGTGCTGCACGCCCTCGCAGACCCGGATGAACAGCTCGAGCCGCTCGCGCAGCGGCAGCCGCCGGCTTTCGCAGAAGCTGGTGAGCGCGCTGCCCTCGATGAACTCCATCACGAAGAAGGGATAACCCTCGGGCGTCGCGCCGGCATCGAAGACCTGGGCGATGGCCGGATGTTTCATCTGCGCCAGCAGCTGGCGCTCGACCTCGAAATAGGCCAGGTGGCGGGCGTCGAGGCGGCGCACGTTGAGCAGCTTCAGGGCGACGGTGCGGTGCACCGGCTCGAGCTGTTCGGCCCGGTAGACTTCGCCCATGCCGCCGCGGCCGAGCAGGCTGTCGACGCGGTAGCGGCCCAGCCGGGCGCCGGGCGGAAGGCTGCCCTCGCTGGCGGCGGGCAGGCCGGATCGGGTCGGCAGGCCCTCGGTCGGCGCCAGGTCTTCGTGTTCGTGTGCGGTCATGGCATTTCCCGGGTTCCCGCCGGCATTAACGGCGACGGCGGGTGGCAGCGGCCGCGGCCGGCAGGCCAGGCATGAGCGTAGCCGGCCCGCTCAGTCAAGATGATGGCCCGCCCCTGCCGGGCCGTCGACGTCCGCCCGGCGTCGCGCCCCGTCCCGGGGCTTGGGCTACACTCGTCCGGCGACTTCCGCCCCCAGCAGATGAGCACGAGCGACGCCGATCCGATCACCACCCAGCTGACCCTGCTAAGCGGCGGACCCCGCCGCAGCGGGCCGCGTTCGGCATGCGTGGTGGTCATCCACGGCGAAGGCCTGGGCAAGCGCGCCGACATCGAGGAAGCGCCGGTGACCGTCGGCCGCTCGCAGGAAGCCGACCTGCACATCCCGCACAAGTCGGTGTCGCGCCAGCACTGCGAGATCCGCCGCGAGGGCGACGCCTACCGGCTGCGCGACCTGGGCGCGACCAACCGCACCCGCGTCAACGACCTGCCGGTCACCGAAACCCTGCTCGCCGACGGCGACCACATCACCCTGGGCGAGACCATCCTCAAGTTCATCAGCCACGCCAGCGTCGAGGCGCGCTACCACGAGGAGGTCTACCAGCTCGCCACCCACGACGCGCTGACCGAGATCTACAACCGCCGGCACTTCGTCGAGCTGGTGGACAAGGAGATCGCGCGGGCGCTGCGCCACGGCCGGCCGCTGGTGATGTGCATCATCGACGTGGACCTGTTCAAGCCGGTGAACGACCAGTTCGGCCACATCGCCGGCGACGGCGTGCTGCGGCAGATGGCCGGCCTGGTGCGCGCCTTCGTACGCGGCGAGGACATCGCCGCGCGCATCGGCGGCGAGGAGTTCGCGGTGCTGCTGCCCGAATCCGACCTCGAGGCGGCGCACGCCTTCGCCGAACGACTGCGCGAGGCGGTTGCCGCGACGCCCTTCGAGCTGGGCGGCGAATCGCGTCACCTGACCATCAGCATCGGCATCGCCGGCCTGGCCGATAACCGGCGCGAACGCAGCGCCCTGATGCAGGCCGCCGACGCCGCGCTCTACCGGGCCAAGGACGAAGGCCGCAACCGCGTCTGCGTCGAACCCTAGTCCGCGCGCGGCGGGTCCATGGCCGCGGCCGGGTCGCGGTGGCTGGGCCGAACGATCAGGTAGACCGCGCAGACCCAGGCCACGGCCGCCGTCCAGCCGGCCAGGATGTCCGACGGGAAATGCACGCCCAGGTAAATCCGCGACGCGCCGACCCAGGCCACGAAGGCCACGCCCGCCAGCAGCACCCGCCAGCGCCAGGCGCCGTGCCAGCACAGCAGCACCAGGGCCGCGGCCAGCGTGGCCGAACCCATCGCGTGGCCGCTGGGGAAGCTGAAGGTGTGTTCGGGCGCGATCGACAGCCACAGGTCGGGCCGCTCGCGCTGGAACACCGCCTTGGCCAGCAGGTTCAGAAGGGCCGACCCGCCGGTGGCGATGGCGAAGAAGATCGCGCGCCGCACATGGCCGAAGGCGAGCAGGCCGGCGAACACGATCACGTCGAGCGGAATCACGCCCCAGGCGTAACCGAGCTCGCTGGCCAGCACCATTGCCCGGTCCAGCGCCGGCGAGGCCCACTGCTGCGCGAGGCGCAGCAGCGGTTCGTCGAAGCCGAAGGCCTCCGCCTCGCGCACCTCTTCGGCCAGCTCGGCGAACAGCGCCAGCGGCAGCGCGATGCCGGCGAAGGCGAGCAGCAGCCGGCGCCAGCGCCGGGCCAGGAACTCCCGGACCGCCTCGAGCAGGCGCGGTCCGTGCGCCAGCAGGCGCGCGACGTGGCTCAGGGTTCCGCCCGGGCGTAGCGGCGGGCGACGTAGTCGTCGATCACGCCGACGAATTCGTCGGCGATGTTCTCGCCGCGCAGGGTCATCGCTTTTTCGCCGTCGATGAAGACCGGGGCCGAGGGCGCTTCGCCGGTGCCGGGCAGCGAGATGCCGATGTCGGCATGGCGCGACTCGCCCGGACCGTTGACCACGCAGCCCATCACCGCCAGCGACAGGTTCTCGACGCCTGGGTACTTGAGCTTCCATACCGGCATCTGGCCGCGCACGTGTTCCTGCACTTTCTGCGCCAATACCTGGAAGAACTCGCTGGTGGTGCGGCCGCAGCCCGGGCAGGCGGTGACCAGCGGCGCGAACGCGCGCAGGCCCATGGTCTGCAGCAGTTCCTGCGCCACCTGCACCTCCAGCGTACGCGCCGCGCCGGGTTCGGGAGTGAGCGAGATGCGGATGGTGTCGCCGATGCCTTCCTGCATCAGCACCGCCAGCGCGGCGCTGGAGGCGACGATGCCCTTGCTGCCCATGCCGGCCTCGGTCAGGCCCAGATGCAGCGGGAAATCCGAGCGCAGGGCCAGGTCGCGGTAGACGGCGATCAGTTCCTGCACGCCGCTGACCTTGGCCGAGAGCACGATGCGTTCGCGCGGCAGGCCGATTTCGACGGCGCGTTCGGCCGATTCCAGCGCCGACACCACCAGGGCCTCGCGCAGCACGCGCGCAGCATCCCAGGGTTCGGCACGGGCGGCGTTTTCGTCCATCAGGCGGGCGGCCAGGGCCTGGTCCAGCGAACCCCAGTTGACGCCGATGCGCACCGGCTTGCCGTACCTGATCGCCATCTCGACGATGGCCGCGAACTGGGTGTCGCGCTTCTTGCCGAAGCCGACATTGCCCGGGTTGATGCGGTATTTGGCCAGCGCCTCGGCGCAGGCCGGTTCGGCCGCCAGCAGGCGGTCACCGTTGTAGTGGAAGTCGCCGACGATCGGCACCGGGACCGACATCATGTCGAGCTTCTCGCGGATGCGCGGCACCGCGGCGGCGGATTCGGGATTGTTCACCGTCACGCGCACCAGCTCGGAGCCGGCGCGCCAGAGTTCGGCGACCTGTTTGACGGTGGCATTCACGTCGGCGGTGTCGGTGTTGGTCATGGACTGCACCACCACCGGCGCGCCGCCGCCGATGCGCACCTTGTCCACCATCACCGCGCGGGTGGCGCGGCGCGGGTTTGCCGCCGCCTCGCTCATGCCGCGGCTCCGGCCGGCGCGCGTTCGCCGACGATGACGTAGTCGCCGGCGTTGAGGATGACCTCGATATCGGGCAGCAGGTCCGGCCCGCGCGCGCCCATCTCGGGCAGCTGGCCATCGGCGTCGTGGATCACCTCGACCCGACTGCCGGATTCGATCGCGGCGTTGGAGACGAAACAGCGGCCGCCGCCGCTTTCCAGCGGGAATATCTCGACCGCGCGGCTGACCTGGCGGCTGCCGCCGTCGGCGCTGACCACGCGCAGCGCGACCGGGCTGGCGCGCCGCGCCAGCAGTTCGACGCCCGCCGACAGGCCGCCGTTGTCCTCGTAACGCAGCCAGCGCATCACGCCCACCATCCAGTCCTGCTCCTCGGCATCTTCGCCAAAACTCAGTCCGACCAGTTCGCCGACGCGGGCGCGCACCTGCTCGGCGTTTTCCCAGGTCATTCGGTAACCGCCCAGGCTCTGGTCGAGAACCCGGCCGGTGTAGCGCGTCACCTTGGCCATGCCCAGGCCGCCCTGGGTCCAGGCGGCGCCGGCGATCACGTGCACGGAACCCTGCGCCGACTGGCGCATGAAGGTGTCGAAGTCGCGCTGGCCGGCCAGGAAATAATGCAGACCGCTCAGGCCCAGCACCGTGTCCAGGCTGTGGCCGGCAGGCAGCCGCACCAGGCCGCGCGCGGCCATCTGGCCGAAGGCGCGGCGCAGGCGCAGCAGCAGGTCGTTGCCCACGCGCACGCCGGGTCCGATGCCCGGCATCAGCTCGGACTGGCCTTCGCGCACGCGGCCCAGCGCGCGCTCGACGTCGTCGGCGAAGGCGCGCAGGTCCAGCCACAGCGAATGCGACTCGTCGCCCGCGCCCGGACCCGGGCCTCGATCGGCGTCCTCCGGCACCACCGGCGCCAGTCCGTCCGGGGCGCGGTCGCTCAGGCCGCAGCGACCGGCGAAACCGCGTGCGATCGGCCACAGCGTGTCCTGCTCGCCCTGGCCGAAGGCATAGGGGTTGATCGCGGCCATCAGCAGCGTCTGCACGTAGAGCGTGTTGATGTCGATGTTGCCGCCGGCCGCGCGGTCATCGACCGGCTTGCGGTCGAGCTTGATCGACGCGGCGAACCGGTGCACCCGGTGCAAGCCGCGCCAGGCGCCCTCGCCGGGCGCGCGGTACACGCGCCAGGCCAGCGCCAGCGCGCGCGAGTAGTGCCAGGCCGAACGCTGCAGCGCCTGCAGCACGCCGGCGCCGCGCAGGAAGGGCACCGCGCCGGCCGGCGCGCAGAGCTCGGCGGCGGCCTTGCGGTAGCCGTGCGCGAGCAGCAGGTGGAAGGTCTCGGCCACCGCGGCGGCACGCGCCTTGTCCGGCGGCAGCGGCAATGGATTGGCGGTGAACTGGCGCTCCAGCAGCGCCACCGCCTCGAGCACGGCGGCGCGCAGTTCCTCGAGCGCGCCCAGGCGCTGGCTGCCGTCGAGCCGCTGCGCCAGCAGGCTGTCGAGCGCGCGGGCGAGCTCCTGTTCGGTCGCCTGGGTGTTGGCGCGCGGCAAGGCCGCGACCCAGGCCTTGACCTTGCGCGGTTCGGCGATGAAGTTGCCGGGCGCGCCGCTGCCGCGGGGCAGGTCGTCGCAGAGGCGTCGGTAGCTATCGCTCATCGGAAGTCCTCATGGCTGCGACAGTTTAGACCGGGCGGCGGCAATCCCCTACCCCGTCCCCGAACGGCGCGCGGTATCCTGTCAGGCCGTCCCCGGCCCGCCCCATGTCCTCACTCGCCCGCGAACGCCAGGTCCTGCGCCCGTCCCAGCTCAATGCGCTGGCGCGCGACCTGCTCGAGGGCAGCTTCCCCCAGGTCTGGGTCGAGGGCGAGATCAGCAACTTCTCCCGGCCGGCCTCGGGCCACGCCTATTTCACCCTCAAGGACGACCGGGCCCAGGTCCGCTGCGCCCTGTTCAAGCCCAAGGCGCAGGCGCTGCGCTTCCTGCCGCGCGACGGCCTGCAGGTGCTGGCCCGTGGTCGGCTGACCCTGTACGAGGCCCGCGGCGACTACCAGCTGGTGCTCGAACACCTCGAGGAGGCCGGCGAAGGCGCGCTGCGCCGGGCCTTCGAGCAGCTCAAGCAGAAGCTCGCCGCCGAAGGCCTGTTCGACACCGGCCGCAAGCGCCCCCTGCCCGCCTTCCCGCGCCGGCTCGGCGTGATCACCTCGCCCCGGGGCGCCGCCGTGCGCGACGTGCTGAGCGTGCTGGGCCGGCGCTTCCCGCTGCTGCCGGTGGACGTGCTGCCGGTGCCGGTGCAGGGCGACGGCGCCGCCGCCCAGATCCTGGACATGCTGCGCCGCGCCGGCGCCAGCGGTCGCTACGACGTGCTGCTGCTCACCCGCGGCGGCGGTTCGCTGGAGGACCTCTGGGCCTTCAACGATGAAGCCCTGACGCGCGGCATCGCCGCCTCGCCGGTGCCGGTGGTGTCGGCGGTCGGCCACGAGGTCGACACCAGCCTGGCCGACTTCGCCGCCGACCTGCGCGCCGCCACGCCCTCGGCGGCGGCCGAACTGCTGGTGCCCGAGCGCGGCGAGCTGCTGGCCCGGCTTCGCCAGCGCCACGGCCAGCTACAGGCCCTGCACGCGCGGATGACCGCCGCGCGCGCCCAGCGTGCCGACCAGGCCTTCCTGAAACTCCAGGCCCTGCGCCCGCAGCTGCGGCTCGAACGCGGCCGCGGCCGCCTGATGGCGCTGCGCCGCCGGCTGGACCTGGCCCGACAGCTGCCGCAGGCCCAGCGCGCCGAGCGCCTGGCGCGGCTGCTGCGCCGCCTCGACCAGGCCCATCCGCGCCGCCGCCTGCAGGACCATGCCCATCGCCTGGCCCTGCTCGGCCAGCGCCTGGGCCAGGCCCCGGACCAGCTGCTGCGACAGCGGCGGCTGCAGCTGCAGGGGCTGGCGCGTGCCCTGGCCAGCATCAGTCCGCTGTCCACCCTCGCCCGCGGCTACGCCATCCTGCAGGCGCCGGACGGCAGCGTGCTGCGTCGGTCCGCCGACGCCCGCCCCGGCGACACGCTGTCGGCCCGATTGGCCGAGGGGCAACTGCGGCTACGCGTCGAACCGGATCGCGAGGGCTAGTCGCCGGCCGGCAGCACTGCGCCCAGCCGCACCGGGCTGGCGAACTCCACGCCGTGGGCGCGGCCATGTTTGGCGCGGTACATGGCCTCGTCGGCCTTGCGCAGCAGCACCTCGGCCTGGTCGCCGTCCTCCGGGAACCGGGCGATGCCGATGCTGGCCCCGACCACCACCCAATGGCCTTCGATCGGCACCGGCCGGTTGATCGCCGCCTGCACGCGCAGTGCCACCGCGCGCAGCCAGGCCTCGTCCGCGCCCGGGTCGGTGGGCACCAGCACCAGGAATTCGTCGCCGCCCATGCGCGCGACCACATCGCCGGGCCGCACCGATTCGCTCAGGCGCCGGCCGATCACCGCCAGCAGCAGGTCGCCGGCGGCATGTCCGTAGGTGTCGTTGACCGGCTTGAAGCCGTCGAGGTCGAAGGACAGCAGCGCGAAGCCGCCGATGCCGCGGCGACCGCGCGCGATCATGCGCGCCAGCTGCTGCAGCGCCCAGCGCCGGTTCGGCAGGTTGGTCAGCGAGTCCATGCCGGCCAGGCGGCGGATGCGCTGGCGGTCGTGCAGGATGCGCGCCGTCGCCAGGCCCGCCAGCAGGCTCAGGCTCAGCCGCAGCAGGAAACCCGGCGTCTGCCAGGCCGGCCGGGCGTGCCAGCCGTCGATCGGCTCGGCGGAAATCAGCCAGCTTCCGCCCGGCAGCAGCACCGGCGTCTTGACCGCGCTCGCGCGGTCCGACGGGGGCTCGCCGCGGACCATGTCTCCGCCCGGGCCGGAGGCATCGCGGCCGACAATGCCGATGCGCAGGTCGCGCTCGAGCTTGCGGATGCCGGCACTGCGCATCAGCGTTTCGTAGTCCAGGGCCACGCTGACAGCGCCCCACAGCCGCGGCACGCCGTCGCGGTTGACCCACAGCGGCACCCGGACCGCCAGCGCGCTGCCGCCCTGCACGCGCTCGAAGGGCCCGGCCAGCACCGGCGCGTCGTCGCTGATCGCGCGCAGCACGGCCTGCTTCTGGATCGGATCCTGGAGCAGGTTCAGCCCGAGCGCGGCCTGGTTGCCCTCGCGCGGGTAGATGCTGCGGATGACGAAGCCGGGGGCCAGCGACAGGTTGAGGATGTTCTCCTGGTCGCGCAGCAGTTCCTGCGCCACGGTTTCGAACTGCGCTTCGGAAATGCCTTCCTGCACGACCACGTTCACGCCCAGTCCGCGCGCCATGGCGACGCTCGCGTAGATCTCGGTTTCCAGACGCGCCCGGAAATTCGACAGGTCTTCCTGGATGGCGGACCGGCGGTCGCTGAGCTCACGCTGGCGCTCGAGTTCGGCCGAGTTGAGGCTGAAGTAGAGCCCGAGCAGGAACACACCGATGCCCACCGCGAGGTGCCAGCCCGGGCGCAGCCAGCCGGCACGGGGGCGGACGGAGTGGGTGCCGGCGGATTCCTGCGGTGGCTGGCTGTCGGCCATGCGGGGCAATCTACACCCGCCGCGCCCGGCCTGGCTGAGCGGCAGCCCGCCGGCTTCACCGGCGTTGGGAAAGCCCGTAGGCTTCCGGGCATGCAGGCGGAGCCGACCGACGAAGAACTGATGCTGGCCTACGGGGCCGGCGACGTCGCCGCATTCCAGACCCTGTACTCCCGGCACCGCGGTCCGCTGTTCCGGCACCTGGCCCGGCAGCTGCGGGATGCGGCCCTGGCCGAAGAGTTTTTCCAGGACGTCTGGCAGCGGGTGATCACCGCCCGCGAGCGCTACCGTCCGGACGCGAAGTTTGGCACCTGGCTCTACCAGATCGCCCACAACCGCGTCACCGACCATTGGCGCGGCAAGCAGCACCGGCCCGACGCCCCGGGCGACGCCGACGAACTGGCCGCGCGCGTGCCCGACCCGCAGACGCCCGAGCGCCAGCTGTCGGCCTTCGAAGAGCGCCGCCGGCTGCAGCTGGCGCTGGAGGAACTGCCCGAGGACCAGCGCGAGGTGGTGCTGCTGCGGCTGGAGCAGGAACTGAGCCTGGAAGAGATCGGGGAAATCACCGGCGTGGGCCGCGAGACGGTGAAATCCCGCCTGCGCTACGCCATGGACAAACTGCGTGCGAGGTTGCGGCCATGAGGCTTCAACCCCGTTTCCGGCGACCGGACGTTGACAGTGGCACCACCCAGGCCAGGAGCCTCGCCATGCGTCCGTTGCTGATCAGCTGTCTCGCCCTTGCCGTCGCCGCCGGCTGCGCCAAGAAGACCGAAACCAAGGAAGAGGCCGACCAGGCCGCCAGCACCCTCGATTCCATCGAGGTCACTGGCAGCCGCATCGGCGACCAGACCGCTGCCGGCGCGCCGGCCACGGCCCGCGCCGAAGCCGAAGCCGCGGCGTCCGCCATGGCTCGCGATCGCCACGTGCGCGCCGCCGCCAAGGCCCAGCGCGCGCAGGAGACGCTCGCCTACGCGCCGCCGCCCGCGCCGCCCCCGGCGCCGGTCGCGCATTACGCAATGCCGCAGCCGGTGATGGCGCCGCCGGAGGCCAACACCGAAAACTACGAGGCCTTCGACGACAACGGCATCGTCCGCAGCGCCGAGAACGCGGTGTCCACCTTCTCCATCGACGTCGACACCGGCAGCTACAGCAACGTCCGCCGCATGCTGGCCCAGGGCCAGCTGCCACCCAAGGACGCGGTACGGGTCGAGGAGATGATCAACTACTTCGACTACGGTTATGCCGGCCCCGCCGACCGCAGCCAGCCGTTCGCCGTCAGCACCGAACTCGCGCCCGCGCCCTGGGACCGCAAGCGCCTGCTGATGCACGTCGGCATTCAGGGTTATGCCGTGCCCGTCAGCCAGATCCCGGCCTCGAACCTGGTGCTGCTGATCGACACCTCGGGCTCGATGTCCGACCCGAACAAGCTGCCCCTGCTCAAGGAAGCCTTCCGCCAGATGGTGCCGCAGCTGCGTGCGCAGGACCGCGTGTCCATCGTCGTCTACGCCGGCAGCGCCGGACTGGTGCTGCCGCCGACGCCCGGCGACCGCCACGGCGAGATCCTGGACGCCCTGGGCCGGCTCGAGGCCGGCGGTTCGACCAACGGCGGCGAAGGCATCGAGCTGGCCTACGCGATGGCGAAACAGGGCTTCATCGATGGCGGCGTGAACCGCGTGGTGCTGGCCACCGACGGCGACTTCAACGTCGGCATCTACGACCCGCGCGCGCTGGAAACCCGCGTCGAACAGGCCCGCGAATCCGGCATCGCCCTGACCACGCTCGGTTTCGGCCAGGGCAACTACAACGACGCGATGGCCGAGAAGCTGGCCGACGTCGGCAACGGCAACCACGCCTACATCGACAACCTGATGGAAGCGCGCAAGGTGCTGGTCGAGGAGATGAGCTCGACCCTGCTGACCATCGCCAGCGACGTGAAGATCCAGGTCGAGTTCAACCCGGCCCAGGTCGCCGAGTACCGCCTGATCGGTTACGAAAACCGCGCCCTGGCCCGCGAGGATTTCAACAACGACCAGGTCGATGCCGGCGAGATCGGCGCCGGCCACGACGTGACCGCGATCTACGAACTGTGCCTGGTCGGCATGGGCTGCGAGTCCAGCGATCCGCTGCGCTATTCGGCGCCGAAGGTGGCCCCGGCCACCGCCCAGGAGCTGGCCTTCCTGAAGCTGCGCTACAAGCTGCCGGGCAATGACCGCAGCGTGCTGATGGAACGACCGGTGACGCGTCGCGACGTGAAGCCGGAGGCCAGCGAGAACCTGCGCTTCGCCGCGGCAGTGGCGGCTTATGCCGACCTGCTGCGGGGCGGCCAGAACATGGACGGTTTCAGCTGGGACCAGATCGAAACCCTGGCCCGCGGCGCCCGCGGGAACGATCCCTGGGGTTACCGGTCTGAATTCTTGCAACTGCTGGCCCAGGCGCGCAGCCTGAGCGCCGCGCGCGACCCGGCGGTCGCGATCAGCACGGAGTGACGATGTCGTGACCCAGCCGCAGGACCCGCGCCAAAGCCCGCTCCAGGACGACGAGATCGCCCTGGCCCGGGTGCTGCGCGCCCTGCCGGCCGGGGAACCGTCGGCAAAAGTGGATGCCGCGATCCTCGCGGCCGCCACCGACGCGGTGAACGGCGCGGCCACACCGGCCGCGCCGGCTTCGCCGCGGCGCGCGGTGAAGACCACGCGCTGGCTGCTGCCTGGCTGGGCGATCGGCACCGCCGCGGCCGCGGTGCTGGCGGTCGGCGTCGGCATGCAGCTGCGACCACCGCTCGCACCCGAACCGCAGGCCGCATCGGCCGAACGCGCCAGCGAAGCGCCCGCTGCCCGCGACGAGGTCAGCGTCGAACTGGTGGATCCGCAGGAGCGCAAGGTGCTGCCCACCGCGCCGCCGCCGGATCCGGTGCCGGACGCCTACGAGCGCCCGGGTCGCGCCCCGCCGCCTCCTCCTCCGCCTCCGCCGCCCCCGGTGGCGCAGTCCGCGCCCGCGCCGGTGGCGGAAGCCGCCGAAGCCGTTCCGATGCCGGCTGCCGCCGAACCGGCGCCGGCCCCCGAAGCAGATGCCGCCACCCTGGATTCGATCGAGGTCACGGGGTCACGCGTGCGCACGCCGGCCGAATCGGGCGACCACGCGCGCCGCGCGCACCAGGCGGCCTACGCCACCCGCGCCCAGCGCGAGGCGGCGGCGAAGTCGGAAGCGCAGGCCGACCGCGCCTTCGCCGAAGCCCAGGCCCGCGAGGAATCGCTGCGCGAACGCCAGGCCGAGGCCCGGTCGGAAGCCGCGCTCGCGGCCCCTGCCGCGCCCGTGGTGGCGGCTCCCGCGCCGCCGTCGGTGTCCGATGCCGGCGCCGGCGCCCGCGACGACGCCGCGGCCGCGCTGCCACCCGTCGCCGACGACAGGCTGCTGGCCCCGCGCGAGTGGCTCGAACGCATCCGCGAACGCCTGCGCCAGGGCGACCGCGCCGGCGCCCGCGCCAGCCTGCTGTTGTTCGTGCAGGCCCATCCCGACGCCCCGGTCCCGACCGACCTCGACCGGCTGCGCTGATGGCGGCGCAGACCCTGGCCGGGCCGGCCGAATTCGCGCTGGAAGCGAAGAAGAGCCGCTTCCTGGCCAAGGCCATCGCCGTGGAATCGCCGGAAGCCGCGCTCGCCTGGCTGCAGCAGGCCGGCGATCCGCAGGCCACGCACAACTGCTGGGCCTATCGCATCGGCGGCGCCTACCGCTTCAACGACGATGGCGAACCCGGCGGCAGCGCCGGCCGGCCGATCCTGGCGGCGATCGACGGCCAGGGCCTGGACCAGGTCGTGGTGCTGGTGATCCGCTGGTACGGCGGCACCAACCTGGGCGTGGGCGGCCTGGTGCGGGCCTATGGCGGGGCGGCGGCGGAGTGCCTGCGCACGGCGGCACGGCAGCCGCTGGTCGAATGGTGCGAGGTGGAGCTGGTTTGCGAGTTCGCGCTTTCAGGGGCGGTCCATGGCCTGATCGAGGGGTTCTCGGCCTTGAAGTTGGCCGAGTCCTTCGATGAACACGGCCTGCGCTTGTCTTTGCGCCTGCCCGCCTCCAGCTATGAGGCCCTGGCCCTGCGGCTGCGCGACCTCAGCCGCGGCGCCGCCCGCCTCACCCGTTCCGAGACCAACCCCGCATGAGCGACGCCGCCCCCGCCCCGCGCCCGCCGATGAACACGCTGCGCGGCGTGCTGCCCTTCCTGCGGCCGCACCGCTCGCTGTTGGCCCTGTGGCTGGGTTCGCTGGCGCTGTCGTCGTCGGCGACGCTGCTGCTGCCGGTGACGGTGAAGTACGTGATCGACCAGGGCTTCGTGGCCGGCAGCCCGATCAACCAGTGGTTCATGCTGCTGTTCGGCGTGGCGGTGATGCTGGGCTTGGCAACCGCCGCGCGCTTCTACTTCGTGTCCCTGCTGGGCGAACGGGTGGTCGCCGACCTGCGGCGCACGCTTTACGGCCACCTGCTGTCGCTGGACCAGGCCTTCTTCGAAAAGACCCGCACCGGCGAGCTGCTGTCGCGACTGTCGGCCGACACCGAGCTGGTCCGCAGCGTGGTCGGCTCGAGCATGTCGGTGGCGCTGCGCAGCGGCATCACCGTGATCGGCAGCGCAGTGATGCTGGCAGTGACCAGTCCGCGCCTGGCGCTGCTGGCCCTGGTCGGCATCCCGCTGGCGGTGCTGCCGATGGTGCTGTCGGGCCGCAAGGTGCGCGGCGTCGCCAAGGACAGCCAGGACCGCGTCGCCGACGCCAACGCCCGCGCCGGCGAGACCCTGGGGGCGATGCACACCGTGCAGAGCTACGCCCGCGAGGACTACGAGCGCCAGCGGTTCGGCGACGCCGTGCAGACCGCGCTGGGCACCGCCCGCAAGCGCATCCGGCTGCAGGCATTGCTGACGGCCATCGTCATCGTGCTGGTCTTCGGCTCGATCACCGCGGTGCTGTGGATCGGCGCGCACGACGTGATCGCCGGCTCGATGACGCCCGGCACCCTCGGCCAGTTCGTGCTGTACGCGCTGCTCGGCGCCGGTTCGGTCGGCGCGCTGAGCGAAGTCTGGGCCGAGGTGCAGCGCGCCTCCGGCGGCATGGCCCGCATCAACGAGCTGCTGCAGGAACGTTCCGTGCTGGCGCTGCCTGCGACGCCGGCGGTGCTGCCGGACCCGGTGCAGGGGCGCATCGCGCTCGAAGGCGTGCGTTTCCACTACCCGACCCGGCCCGATCGCGCCGCCCTCGAGGATTTCAGCCTCAGCGTTTCGCCGGGCGAAACCGTCGCCCTGGTCGGCCCTTCGGGCGCCGGCAAGAGCACGGTGTTCCAGCTGCTGCTGCGTTTCCACGACCCGGACGCGGGCCGGATCACGCTGGACGGCGTGGACCTGCGCGAGGTTGACCCCGCCGCGCTGCGCCGCCAGGTCGCCCTGGTGCCGCAGGACCCGGTGATCTTCGGCGCCAGCGCCCGCGAAAACATCCGCTACGGCCGCCTCGAGGCCGATGCCGCCCAGATCGAAGCCGCTGCCCGCAGCGCCGAGGCGCACGATTTCCTCACCGCCCTGCCCCAGGGTTACGACAGCGAACTGGGCGAACGCGGGGCTCGGCTTTCCGGCGGCCAGCAGCAGCGCCTGGCGATCGCCCGCGCGCTGTTGAAGGACGCGCCGATCCTGCTGCTGGACGAAGCCACCAGCGCGCTCGACGCCCAGAGCGAGCGTGCGGTTCAGCAGGCGCTGGAGCGGCTGATGCAGGGCCGCACCACCCTGGTCATCGCCCACCGCCTGGCCACCGTGCTCAAGGCCGACCGCATCGTGGTGATGGACCACGGCCGCATCGTCGCCCAGGGCACGCATGCCGAACTGCTGGCGCAGGGCGGCCTGTACGCCGAACTCGCGCGCCTGCAGTTCGATCATTGACCCACGGCAGGAACCCGGAAGAACCGGCGCTCCGGCGCCGGGCGCCGGAGCGCCCACAAAAAAAGCCCCGCGTCCGCGGGGCTTTTCCCTGGCGCGATGATGGATGACCTCAGGCCGGCGCGACGTTCGCCGCCTGCGAGCCCTTCGGGCCCTGGACCACTTCGAAGCTCACCCGCTGGCCTTCCTGCAAGGACCGGAAGCCTTTGGATGCGATGGCCGAATAATGGACGAACACGTCCGCACTGCCGTCCTCGGGCGCGATGAAACCAAAGCCCTTGGCGTCGTTGAACCACTTCACGGTGCCGAAACTCATGAACTAGATCCTCGAATGCTGTTGGTCGAGCGTGCCCTCCGAACCTTCCCCGGTCGCGTGCACGGGCCGAGTATGAACAAGGAGAAAACGCTTGACAATCACCCCAATAGCGCGTCGAAAAGTCCGGGCAGGCCGGCGCTCGCCGCCTCCACGTGGGCCAGCACTTCGGCCAGGGTGATCTCCTCGTCGGTGCTGCAGCCGGCCGCCCAGTTGGCGACGACGGCCAGGCAGGCGTAGTCCAGGCCCAGCTCGCGGGCCAGGCCGGCCTCGGGCATGCCGGTCATGCCGACCAGGTCGCAGCCGTCGCGGCGCATCCGTGCGATCTCGGCCTTCGTCTCCAGGCGCGGGCCCTGGGTAGCGCCGTAACAGCCGCCGTCCACGATCGCCGTGCCGGATTTCGCCGCGGCGGCCAGCACGGCGCGCCGCAGCGACGGCGTGTACGGATCGCCGAAATCCACGTGCAGCACCTCGCCGCCCTCGCCGTCCCAGAAACTGGACGTGCGGCCCCAGGTGTAGTCGATCAGCTGGTCGGGCAGCGCGAGCACGCGCGGACCGAACCGTTCGGTGATGCCGCCGACCGTATTGATCGCCAGCACCTTGCTCGCGCCGAGGTCCTTCAGGCGCCAGAGGTTGGCGCGGTAGTTCACCCGGTGCGGCGGCAGCGAATGGCCTTCGCCGTGGCGGGCCAGGAAGGCCACGCGCCGCCCGGCGATGCGGCCGACGCGGATCGGGCCCGACGGCGCGCCGTAAGGCGTGTCGCCGGTGACGGCTTCGGCATCCTGCAGCGAGGCCAGCCTGTACAGGCCGGTGCCGCCGATCACGGCCAGGTCGAGGGCCGCCATCTCAGGCTCCGAGCGCGTAGAGCGCGGGCAGGTTGCGGCCCTGTTCGTGGTAGTCCATGCCGTAGCCGTAGACGTAGCGGTCGGGCACTTCCAGCGCGATGTGGTCGGCGTCGATGCCCTCGACGCGGCGGTCATGGTTCTTCACCGCCAGCACGGCGATGCGCACGTCGGCCGCGCCTTCGTCCTCGCACCAGTGCTTGACCGCCTTGAGGGTGTGGCCTTCGTCCAGGATGTCGTCGGCCAGCAGCACGCGCCGGCCGCGCAGCGGCGTCGCCGGCCGGTGCAGCCAGGCCAGGCCGGAGCCGGTGGTGGCGCCGCGGTAACGCGTTGCGTGCAGGTAGTCGAACTCGAGGTCGGTGGCCATCTCCATAGCCAGCTGCGCGGCGAACGGCAGGCCGCCATGCATGATGGTCAGGTAGACCGGGCGCGGCCCGCCGGCGTATTCGGCGTCGATGTCGGCGGCGATGCGGCGGATCTGCGCTTCGATGTGGCTGCGGTCGAACAGCAGCTCCGAATTCTTCAGCGCATCGGCGAGCTTGTTCTGCATCAGGCCGCTCCCAGGGAATCGCCGGACAGGTCGGTCCGGGCGCCATCGTAGCGCGCATCGGCCAGCAGGCCGGTCCAGCTGGCGGCGCCGCGGCCCATCAGGGCCGAAAGCGTCGCGGCATCGGGCGCCGGGCGCGAATCCATGGCCGTGAGCGAATCGGCCACCAGCGCCGGCGCGCAGACCAGGACCACGTCGCAGCCGGCGTCCAGGTGCGCATCGATGCGCGCCTTGATGCCGCCGGCCGATTCCGCCGCCGCCATGCCGATGTCGTCGGAGAAGACCACGCCGCGGAAACCCATCTCCCGGCGCAGGATGTCGCGGATCCAGCGCGGCGCGTAACCGGCGGGTTCCGGCGCGACGGCGGGGTACTTCACGTGCGCCATCATCACCGCCTCGGCGCCGGCGTCGATGCCGGCGACGAAGGGCACCAGGTCCTCGGCGCGCAGAGCGTCCAGCGAGCGCGGATCCACGGCGTCGTCGAAATGGGTGTCTTCCAGCACCGAGCCATGGCCCGGGAAATGTTTCAGCGTCGCGGCCATGCCGGCCTCGTGCATGCCGGCGACGTAGGCGCGGGTGAACTCGGCGACGATCGCCGGTTCGGCGTGGAAGGCGCGGTCGCCGATCGCGCGGTTGCCGCGGCCCAGGTCCACCACCGGCGCGAAGCTCAGGTCCACGCCGGTGGCGCGGATCTCGCTGGCCATCAGCCAGGCGTGTTCGCGGGCAAGGTGCAGGGCGGCATCGCGGTCGCGCCCGAACAGGCGCCCGAAGTCCTCGAGGCGCGGCAGTGCGTAGTAACCGTCGCGGAAGCGCTGGACGCGGCCGCCTTCCTGGTCCACGCACAGCAGCTGCGGCCGCGGCGCGGCGTCGCGGATGGCCTGCGACAGTTCGGCCACCTGGGCGCGCGAGGCGAAGTTGCGGCTGAACAGGATCACGCCGCCCACCGCGGGGTGCTGCAGCCAGTCGCGCTCTTCGGCGCTCAGCTCATGGCCACCGATTCCGATCACCAGCATCAGGCTTGCTCCACCGCGCTCCAGCGCGAGTACGGGCGCTCGGCGAGCGCCAGGTTGTAGAAACGTTGTTCTTCGGTCACTTCGCGACCCAGCCAGTCCGGGCGCGCGTAGGCGGCGTCGGCCGACTCGAGCTCCAGTTCGGCGACGATGAGTCCGGCGTTCTCGCCGGCGAATTCATCAACTTCGAAGGTGCGGCCGGCGTGTTCGACGTAGTGGCGCACTTTGTCGATCCGGCCGCCGACGCACAGTCTGAGCAGGGCCTCGGCATCGGCCACCGGGATCTCGTAGTCGAATTCCTGGCGGGTGGTGCCCAGTTCGCGGGACTTGAGGTTGAGGAAGGCCTGGTCGCCGGCGATGCGTACGCGCACGGAGGCGTTCTGGCGTCCGTCGCGCATCGCCGCCATGTCGTTGATGTAACCCTGGGCCATGCGCACGGACTTCACGACCTGGCCGCGCCAGCCCTCGCCCACCACCCTGAATTTCCGCTCGATCTCGATGCCCATCACGCCCTGCCCGCTTTCGTGCCCCATTGTAATCGCCCTTTCCCGCTTGCGCCTTGGGCGCAAGTAGGTCACTTGCTCGTTTCCGGTTGACCTGGAGTGCGCCGCCGCAGACAGGAGGGGGCCCCTGCCCGCTCGGGCGTAAGCGGCATCCTGCCCAACTCACTCGCGGCCGTTGCGGGCATCCTGCCCTCCACTTCAGGCACCCCCTCCTGTCTGCGTCGTCGCCACGAAACGGTGTCGCGGGCCGACGGGACAAGCGCGCGCCCCCAGTAGGCACGGAAGCTCGCAGAGGGGGGCGGAATCTGGGTCACCGGCAGACATGATCGAGCCGCAAGTCAGTGGCGTAATGCCGGAAGCCTCGTCCAAGCGAGCTTCTCGAGTTCGACAACCCGGCCCAGGACGGTCCGCAGGCCGTCGTGCGTGAGGGCTCTTTCCGGGGCTTCGAAAACATGGACTTTTTCGAAGAGCCTCCATGGATGGATTCACGGCGTCCCCGGAAAGAGCCCTCACGTACGGCGGCCTATCGCCAAGAACTAGCCCGGCTCCGCAAGTGAGCCCAACGCGGCCTATCGCCAAGTACGATCCCGGCTCCGCAACTGAGCCCAACGCGGCCTGTCGCCACGAACGAACCCGGCGCTATTTCTCGAACAGCGCGATCGACTCCACGTGCGCCGTCTGCGGGAACATGTCCATCGCCCCCGCGGCCTTGAGCGTGTAGCCGCGCTCGCGCACCAGGAACCCGGCGTCGCGCGCCAGCGAACCGGGATGGCAGGACACGTAGACGATGCGGCGGATGCCCTTGAGCGGCAGCTGCGCCAGCACCTCGGCGGCACCGGCGCGCGGCGGATCGAGCAGCAGCTTGTCGAAACCGGCCTTCATCCACGGTTCCCCGGAAAGATCCTTGGCCAGGTCGGCGGCGTGGAACTCGACGTTGGCGAGCCCGTTCTTCGCCGCGTTCGCGCGCGCCCGCGCGACCAGTCCCGCCTCGCCCTCGACGCCAACCACGGTGCCGGCCCTGCGCGCCAGCGGAAGGGTGAAATTGCCGAGGCCGCAGAACAGGTCCAGCACACGATCGCCCGGCTGCGGGTCGAGCAGGTCCAGGGCGCTGGCGATCATCTTGTCGTTGAGGCCGGCATTGACCTGGATGAAGTCCAACGGCCGGAAGTCCAGGCTCAGGCCGTAGCCGGGGATGGCGAAGGACAGCGGCACCTGTTCCGGCCACAGCGCGTGCACGGTGTCGACGCCGCCGGGCTGCAGGAACACCGCGAAACCGGTGTCGCGGGCGAAGGCGCGCAGGCGCTCGAGATCGGCGGCGCTGAGCGCCTCGAGGTGGCGGAACACCAGGGCGATGGCCTCGTCGCCGGCGATGAATTCGATCTGCGGCAGGGTGCGCTTGCCATCCAGCGACTCGACCAGGGCGGCGATCTGCGGGATGCGCTGGCCGATCGCCGGAACCACGGTGTGGCAGACCGAAAGATCGGCGACGAAGCGCGGGTTGGTCTCGCGGAAACCGACGACCGTCTTGTCCTTCTTCTCGACAAAACGCACCGAGAAGCGGCCCTTGCGTCGGTAGCCCCAGGCGGCGTCCACCAGCGGCGGCAGGATGCGGTCGGCTTCGACATGGCCGATGCGCTGCAGATTGTCGGTCAGCACGCGCTGCTTGGCGGCGATCTGGCGCGATTCTTCCAGGTGCTGGATCACGCAGCCGGCGCAGGTGCCGAAATGCGGGCAGCGCGGCTCGACGCGGTCGGGCGAGGCGACCAGCACCTCGAGCGTGCGCGCCTCGTCGAAGTGGCGGTTGCGGCCGGTCTGTTCGACCCGCACGGTTTCGCCCGGCAGCGCGCCGGACACGAACACGGCCTTGCCCTCGCGCCGGCCGACGCCGCGGCCGTCGTGGCTGAGGTCGTCGATGCTGATTTCGAACACCTGGTGCAGCTTGGAGCGGGATCGGGCCACGGGGGAGACCAAAAGAAACGGGGCGCGGATTGTCGCAAATCCGCGCCCCGCCTGCCTTCGTTCCGCGCCTCCCGGGCCTGGGGAGCGCGCGGGAGCTACTTCTGCTTCCAGCTGCCGTCGGTGGCCTGGTACCACCAGCCGGCACGCGCGCTGGCGACCCACTGCTTGGCGAAGGTCTCGCGGATCTGGGCTTCCCATTCCGGGTGGTTGTTGGCCACGGCGATCTCGCGGTAGACGGCGTCGCGGTCGCGGTTCTCCTCCGCCACCAGCTGGGTCACCGCCACGCGGTCCTTCAGGCCGACCTTGGTGGCGTCGCGCAGGACCACGCGGCCGTCCTTGCCAAAGCCCAGCGCGCCGCTGTCGAAGTGCGCCTGCAGGCTGGCCTGGAAACGCGCCGCCATGCGGTCCTGGATCGCCTGGATGGCCGGGGTGCGGATGGTGATGTCGGCCGCCTGGGCGTGCGCGGAGCTGATGAACAGCGACATGAAGTCGAAGCCCGGTTCGCGCGCCGGGGCCTGCCAGGCCTGCGGGTTTTCGCCGGCCGGCTTGACCGCCTCGGCCTCGTCGCCCAGCACCTTCTCGACGAACTCCTCGGCCGCTTCCTGGGCCTCGGCGGCGGGGAAATAGACGTTGATGGTGACGCAGGCGCCGAGCGCGAGCACGCCGGCCACCAGCAGGGACGAGAACAGGTACGGCTTCCGCTTGCCCATGACGCTCTCCTTGGAGGAACTCATTGAATGACCGGGGCCTGGCCCGCCGTGGCCGCCTCGAGGCGGTCCACCAGCGTGGGCCAGTCCACGCGCCGCCGGAAACCGACCACCTGGATGCGCGGCAGGCCCGACCCTTCGACGATGGTATAGCCATCGCCGGCTGAACTGACACCTTCCATCGCGCAGACGTTGTCGCGCAGGCGGCAGCCCAGCCCGATCCGGGCGTAGCCGAAGTCGTCGAAGAGCTTGAGCACCTGGGTCTGCAGGCCGGCGACCAGGCCGGCACCGCCGACCTTGGAGATGTCCTCGACCGCGCGCTGGCTGATGCGCCGCTTGCCCTTCCAGGCCGGGTCGGTCAGCAGCCGGGCGTCGAAGGCCACGGGGGACCAGTCCACCATGCGCAGGTTCGCGATGCGGCCGTCGAGGCGGCCGGTGATCGCACCGAAGCCGAAGGCGGCGGTCATCGGCTCCATGTCGATGTCCTCGATGGCGATGTCGGCCGACAGCGTCGGCGCGATGCCGAACGGCCGTTCCATCACCAGCTCGGACAGCGAAACGCTGCCGCCGAACACCTGCATCGCCAGCCCGCCGTCCAGCGTCAGCACGCCGCCCTCGTAGCGCGCGGAGGGAATGCGCCCGCCCAGGCTGCCGGTGAACGGCGGCCAGCCGAGCCGCTGCGACAGGCTGCCCAGGTCCAGGTCGGTGAGCGTGGCGCCGATCTGGAAGCGCGTGCCCTTGCCGGCGCGCGGCGCCTGCCAGCGGAACTGGTCCAGGCGCGCCTGACCCTCGAGCATCGCCAGGGCCGCCGGCTCGCGCAGCCGCAGCTCGCCGTCGCTGCTGTCCAAGTCGAAACGCGCCGGACCGACGCCGATGCCGTACAGCGCACCGCTCGTCCAGCGCAGCTGGCTGGCCACGGCCTGCGCGGCGCCGGTCCAGCGCAGCCCACCCTGCAGGCCGGCGAGGATGAAGCGCTGGCGTGGGTCGACCGCGTTGACGCCATCCAGGTCCAGCGCCATCGCCTGAAGTTCGCCGTCGCGCAGCTGCAGCCTGGCGTCGGCGCGGCCGCTGAGCACGAGATCGCCGAAGCCGGCCGGGGCGAGGAAGCCGCTGAGGTAACGGTCGCGGGCGACCGCGAGGTCGCCCAGCGTCAGCGCCAGGTCCAGCTGCTGGACCGAGGCCTCCGCATCGAGCCGGGCCTGGCCCTCGGCGCGCAGCACCTGGCCGTCGGTCCAGGCGAAACGCGGCAGGCGCCAGGGCGCGTCGCCGCGCCGCTCGGCCTCGACCTGGACGGTGACCGGGCTGTCGGGCAGCAGCGCGTAAAGCCCCTGGGCGAGGAACTCGCCGCCGCGCGCGTCGAAAATGGTGCTGACGCGCGCATCGGCGCCACGTTCGGTGTAATCCAGGCGCAGGCGGCCGCCCAGACCGGCGGCGGCGAGCCAGCCATCCGGGGTTTCGAGACCCAGGCCCGACAACCGCAGGTCGGTCGTTACCTGGAAAGGACCGTCAGCCGGGGCGGCGACGTCGATCTGGCCCGACAGCTGGCCCTGGGTCCACTGGCCCTCGGCCCAGAGCGAGGCCAGATAGGCCTGCAGCCAGGCGATCGGAATCTGTTCGACCCGGATGCGCGAAAGGTCGGGGGCGGCTGCGAGGTTGCGGTAGGAAATCCGCTGCCTGCCGAGCGCGAGATCCGCGGCGGTTTCCGCCGGAGAAATCGCCAGCGACAGCGAGCCGGGCGCCCGCGCGCCGCGCACCGCCAGGGGTCCGGCGCAGGCCCATTCGCCGGTCGGGGCGCGACGCAGCGGACAGCTCCAGGCGATGTCGCGGGCGCGATAGGAAAGCAGCGGAAAATCCAGGCTCGCCGCGCGCAGCTCGAGCTGCCCTTCGCTGGCGCCTTCGGCCCATGCCAGTCGGACCTCCACCTGCTCCAGCGTACCGACGCCGCTGCGCACCGCATCGACTTCCGCCCGAAGCACGGCCGCGGGCAAGGGGCCCGCCGCGATCAGCAGCAGGGCCCAGAGAAGCGTCTTGCCCAGCGTGTCAGGTCGCCGCATGCTGCCAGCATAGTGTTTTTGCCCGCTGGTATTGAACGGGAGCCGCGATGAACCCGCGCCTGCTGCTGCTCGAGGATGATGCCGTCAGCGCCGCCTTCCTGTGCGAAGCGCTGGCGGGCCTGCCGGCGCAGGTCGACCACGCCCCGGACCTGGACAGCGCGCGCCGTCTGGCCGGCCCCGAGCACGCGGCATGGCTGTTCGATGCCCGCCTGCCCGACGGCCATGCCAGCGACCTGCTCGTGGAGCTGCGCGCCCGCGGACTGCAGGCTCCCGCCCTGGCCCTGACCGCCGAGCACGACCCGCGCGCGCTGCGCCGCCTCGAGGCCTGCGGCTTCCAGCAGGCCCTGGCCAAGCCGGTGTCGGCGACCGCGCTGCTGGCCGCGGTGCGGCGCGCGGTCTCGATGTCGGTCGACGCCTGGGACGACGAGGCCGCGCGGCGGGCGCTCGGCGGCGACGATGCATCGGTGCAGGCGCTGCGCGCCCTGTTCCTTCGCGAACTGCCGGGCCAGCTTGGTCTGCTGCGCGACGCCTGCCGCCGCGGAGACACGGCGATCGCGCAGGAGCATCTGCACCGGCTCAAGGCCAGTTGCGGTTTTGTCGGCGCCGGCCGGCTGCTGGCCGAGGTGCGCGCGCTGTCGGCGCAACCCGAGGACGGCGCCACGCTGGACCGGCTGCAGGCACGCGCCGCGGAGCTGTTAGTCCGCTGAGCGGCCCTCTTCGCTGCCGCGGATGCGCGCCAGTTCCGAAAGCATCCCCCAGGACTTGAGCCGCTGCGGGCCCAGGTGGCTCGACAGCACGCCGCGCAGCGCGCCGCGCAGTTCGGCCAGCTGCACGGACGGCGGCAGGCGGTCCTCGGCCAGGGCCAGCAGGGCCGCGCCGCTGGTCGAACTCGGGTCGTGGCCGCGGTCGCGCACCGGCCCCAGCTCCGGATCCAGGCGGTAGCGCGCCGCCGGGTCCAGCCGTTCGCCGTCCTCGGTCTGGTCGAGCGCAAGGCCGTAGCCCAGCGCCTCCAGCAGGTCGCGTTCGAAGCGGCGAAGCGTCCAGGCCAGAGGCTGCGCGCCGGCCAGTTCGGCACGCACCTCGCCGTAGCGTTCGTAAAGCACCGGCGCCGGATCCTGGCGCGGCAGCAGGCGCAGCAGCAGCTCGTTGAGGTAGAAGGCCGCCATCAGGTGGTCGCCCTGCAGCAGCGGCGCGGCGTCCAGGGCTTCGGCCTGGACCAGGCGTCCGAGTTCGCCGCGCGGCAGGAAGTCCAGACGCAGGTGCTGCAGCGGCTGCAGTGCGGCCCGCAGCGGATGCCGCTTGGCGCCCTGCACGCCGCGGGCGACCACGGCGATGCGGCCGTGGTCGCGGCTGAGCAGCTCGACGATCAGGCTGGTCTCGCGCCAGGGCCGCGCGTGCAGCACGTAGGCCGGCTGACCCTCGACGCGCATGGCTCAGTCCGAATAACCAAAGCGGCGCAGCGCGGCTTCGTCGTCGGACCAGCCTTCGCGCACGCGGCACCACGTCTCCAGAAAGACCTTGCGGCCGAACAGCTTCTCCATGCCGATCCTCGCGCCGGTGCTGATCGCCTTCAGGCGCTCGCCGCCCTTGCCGATCACGATCGGCTTCTGTCCCTCGCGCTCGACCCAGACCACGGCAGCGATGCGCAGCATCTCGCCGTCGAGCTCGTACTTCTCGATCTCGACCGTGGTCGAGTACGGCAGCTCCTCGCCCAGGCGCAGCATCAGCTGCTCGCGCACCAGTTCGCCGGCCAGGAAACGTTCGCTGCGGTCGGTGATTTCGTCCTCGGCGTAATGCGGCTCGGATTCGGGCATCAGGAAGATCAGGTTCTTGACCAGGGCTTCCAGGCCCTTGGACTTCATCGCCGACACCGGGTGCACGAAGGCGAATTCGCGCTCATGGGTGATCTCGGAGATGAAGGGAAGCAGCGCCGTCTTGTCCTTGACCTTGTCGACCTTGTTCACCACCAGCACCACCGGCACGCCGGACGCACGCAGGGCCGAATAGGCCAGGCCGTCTTCTTCGGTCCAGCGGCCGGCCTCGATCACCAGCACGGCGGCGTCCACGCCCTCGACGGCGCCTCGGGCGGCGCGGTTCATCATGCGGTTCATCGCCCGCTTCTGCTCGCGGTGGATGCCTGGCGTGTCGACCAGCAGCAGCTGCCCCTCTGGGAAAGTGGCGATGCCCAGCAGGCGGTGGCGGGTGGTCTGCGGCCGCGGCGAGACGATGCTGACCTTGGCGCCCACCAGGGCGTTGACCAGGGTGGACTTGCCCACGTTCGGGCGGCCCAGCACGGCGACGTTGCCGGCGCGGAAGGGCTGGCCGGTGTCGGTTTCGGTGTTCACTTCTTCTCCAGTTTCAGCAGCAGCCGTTCGGCCGCCAGCTGCTCGGCCGCGCGCAGCGAAGCGCCCTCGGCCTGTTCGGTGAGCGCGGGCTCTGTGGTGTCGCAGCGGACCAGGAACACGCGGGCATGGTCGTCGCCCCGGGTCTCGACCAGCTGATAGCTCGGCCGCGGCAGCTGGCGGCCCTGCAGCCACTCTTGCAGCCGGGTCTTGGGATCCTTCTCGGCCCTGCCGGTCGGCAGGTCGTCGATGAGGGGCTCGAACCAGGGCAGCACAACTTCGCGGCAGGTCTCGAAGCCGGCATCCAGATGGATGGCGCCCACCAGGGCCTCGAAGGCGTCGGCCAGGATCGAGTCGCGCCGGTGGCCGCCACTCTTGAGTTCGCCGGGGCCCAGTTCCAGCCGGTCGCCCAGTTCAAGCCGGCGGGCCAGCTCGGCCAGGGCGGATTCGCGCACCAGGCTGGCGCGGGCGCGGGTCAACGTGCCTTCGTCGGCCTTGGGCCAGCGGGCGTGAAGCGCTTCGGCGACGACCAGGTTCACCAGGGCGTCGCCCAGGAATTCCAGGCGCTCGTTGTGAGGCACCCCGGCGCTGCGGTGCCTCAGGGCCTGCTGCAGCAGTTCGGGGGATCGGAAGCGGTGTCCGATCCGATCAGCCACCCGAAGCGGTGCCGTTGAGATCCACGCTGTGGTCAAACTTCGCCACCACGTCCAGGTTGCCGAACAAGGGCTTGCGCACTTCGTAGACGACGTTGAGCTGGGCGGAACGGCCGGTGCGCACGATCTTCATGTGGGTGCGCGATTCCACCGACTCGATGTACGCGATGTTGAAGCGGCGATCCATCTCGCTCTGCATCTGCGCCGGCGGGATCGACGCCGAATTCGGCTGCGCCGCGTATTCGGCCATCACGCCCTTGAGGTTGTAGTACTCGCTGTAGATCGGGAACAGCTTCATGGCGACCAGCGCGAAGAAACCCACGACCACCAGCACGATGACGAAACTCATCAGGGTGATGCCTTTCTGATTGCGTGCCATGCCCCTTCCCCTTGGATGAACGTTCAGCGGATGGTATCGCCAATCCGGGTGTAGTCAAACGCCCCGCTGCAGAACCAGCCCTCGCAGTTGAGCCAGACCAGGAAGGCCTTGCCGACCAGGTTCTGCTCCGGCACGGTGCCCCAGAAACGGCTGTCGAGGCTCCGGTCCCGGTTGTCGCCCATGACGAAATAGTGCCCCTCCGGCACCTCCCACTCGCCTTCGGCGCGCTGGTCGCCGAACGGGTCGGCCTCCAGGCTCCGGTGCGTGCGTCCCGGCAGCTCGACATCCAGGAGGGTCGCGCCGGTCATTTCCCGGCCCAGGCCGTTGCCGACATAGACGCCGACCGGCTCCTTGGCCACGGCCTGGCCGTTCACGTAGAGCACCTGGTCGCGGAACGCGATGCGGTCGCCCGGGAGGCCAACGACGCGCTTGATGTAGTCGGCGCCCTTCTGCGGGTCCGACGCGCCGAAGCCCGGGTACCGGAACACCACCACGTCGCCGCGCTGCGGCTGGCCCAGGGGCACGACCTTGGTGTTGAGCACCGGCAGGCGCAGGCCGTAGGCGAACTTGTTGACCAGGATGAAGTCGCCCACCAGCAGGGTCGGCATCATCGAGCTCGACGGGATCCGGAACGGTTCGGCCAGGAAGCTGCGCAGCACCAGCACCAGGAAGATGATCGGGAACAGCGAACGGGCGTAGTCGACCAGGACCGGCTCGGCCAGCTCCTCGCCCTCGGCCTGCATCAGCCGGCGCTTGCGCGCGAACAGCAGGCGGTCGACGAGCCAGACGAACCCGGTGAGGGCCGCCAGCACGGTCAGGATCAGGGCAAGATCGATTTTCACTCGTCGGTATCCTCGCGGCGGGGGCCGCTTACTTGTTGTCCACCTGGAGCACGGCGAGGAAGGCTTCCTGCGGGATGTCCACCCGGCCGACCTGCTTCATGCGCTTCTTGCCTTCCTTCTGCTTCTCCAGGAGCTTCTTCTTTCGCGTCGCGTCGCCGCCATAACACTTGGCCAGCACGTTCTTGCGCATGGCCTTGACGGTCGAGCGCGCGATGATCTGCGAGCCGATCGCGGCTTGGATCGCCACATCGAACATCTGGCGGGGGATAAGTTCCCGCATCTTCTCGCAGATGTCGCGACCGCGGCGGTCGGCGTGGCTGCGGTGAACGATCGACGAGAGCGCGTCGACCTTGTCGCCGTTGATCAGGGTGTCGATCAGCACGAAGGGGCCAGCTTCGAAACGCTCGAAGTGGTAGTCGAGCGAGGCGTAGCCGCGGGACACCGACTTGAGCTTGTCGAAGAAGTCCAGCACCACTTCGGCCATGGGCAGTTCGTAGCTGATCTGCACCTGCGAGGCCATGTAGGTGATCGACACCTGGCGGCCGCGCTTCTCCTCGCACAACTTGATCACGTTGCCGACGTAGTCCGGCGGCGTGAGGATGTTGGCGCGGATGATCGGCTCGCGGATCTCGGAGATCTTGGTCACCGGCGGCAGTTTGGCCGGGTTGTCCAGCGGCATCGTGCTGCCGTCGTTGAGCAGGATCTCGTAGACGACGGTCGGCGCGGTGGTGATGAGGTTGAGGTCGTACTCGCGCTCCAGTCGTTCCTGCACGATCTCCATGTGCAGCATGCCCAGGAAGCCGCAGCGGAAGCCGAAGCCCATGGCCTCGGAGCTTTCGGGCTCGAAGCGCAGCGCGGCGTCGTTGAGCTTGAGCTTCTCCAGCGCCTCGCGCAGCGCCGGATAGTCCTCGGCGTCGACCGGGAACAGTCCGGCGAACACGCGCGGCTGCATTTCCTGGAAGCCCGGCAGCGGACCCGGGGCCGGGTCGTTGGCCAGTGTCAGCGTGTCGCCGACCGGCGCGCCGTGCACGTCCTTGATCGAGGCGTTGATCCAGCCCACCTCGCCAGCGCCGAGCTTGGCCAGCTCCTTGCGCTTGGGCGTGAACACGCCGACCTTGTCCACCAGGTGGGTGCGGCCGGTCGACATCACCAGCATCTTGTCGCCGGGTTTGAGCTCGCCCTGCATCACGCGCACCAGCGAGACCACGCCCAGGTAGTTGTCGAACCAGGAGTCGATGATCAGGGCCTGCAGCTTGTCGCTGCCGCGGTCCTTCGGCGGCGGAATGCGTTGGACGATGGCCTCGAGCACGTCGCCGACGTTGAGGCCGGTCTTGGCGCTGATCGCGACGGCGTCCTCGGCGTCGATGCCGATCACGGCCTCGATCTCCTTCTTCACCTTCTCGATGTCGGCCGTGGGCAGGTCGATCTTGTTGAGGATCGGCACCACTTCCAGGCCCTGCTCGACCGCGGTGTAGCAGTTGGCGACCGACTGCGCCTCGACGCCCTGTGCGGCGTCCACCACCAGCAGGGCGCCCTCGCAGGCCGCCAGCGACCGCGAGACCTCGTAGCTGAAGTCGACGTGGCCCGGGGTGTCGATGAAATTGAGCTGGTAGGTCTTGCCGTCCTTGGCCGTGTACGGCAGCGACACCGACTGCGCCTTGATGGTGATGCCGCGCTCGCGCTCGATCGGGTTGGAGTCCAGCACCTGGGCCTCCATCTCGCGGGCCTGGAGGCCGCCGCAGAGCTGGATGATGCGATCGGCCAGCGTGGACTTGCCGTGGTCCACGTGGGCGATGATGGAAAAATTGCGGATGAGCTGCATGCGTGGGCGGGCTTGGGGCCGGATCCTGGGCGTAAACGCGGCATTATCGCACAGCACCCCGGGGCCGGCCCGCCCGAGGCGGACCGGACCGGGGCATGCGGCACCCGGACGCGGCTTGCCTGCCCCGTCAGCGCACCTGGAACGTGATGAAGCCGGTGCTGCGCGCATTGCGCACCAGCAGCCGGACCTCGTCGCCGGACTTGAGGTTCTTCACGGCGGCCTCGAACGCGGCGGCCGACCCGACCGGTGCCTTGTTGACCTGCAGGATCACGTCGCCGGGCACCACGCCCGCGCGCCGCGCCGCCAGCCCGGCAACCCGGGCGACCAGGACGCCCTCGCCCGCCTTCAGGCCCAGGGCCGAACGCGCGGCCGCATCCAGCTCCTCGACCGCCAGGCCCAGGATGTTGCCTCCCGCGGGTTCGACCGCCGGCGCCGCGGCCGGATCGGCCGGCGTCGCCGCGGCGTCCAGGGCCGACAGGGTCACCACCACGTCCAGCGGCTTGCCGTCGCGCAGCAGTCCGAGGCTGGCCCGGCTGCCCGGCGGCATCGCGCCGACCATCGGCGGCAGCTCGGCGGACCGGGCGATCTCGCGACCGTTGAACCGGGTGATCACATCGCCGGGGCGGATGCCGGCCTTCGAGGCCGCGCTGCCGTTCTCGACCGAATCGACGAAGGCGCCGACCGGACGGTCCAGGCCGAGTTCGGCGGCGTTCTCGCGGGTCACGTCCTGGATGCGCACGCCGAGCTGGCCGCGCACCACCTTGCCGGTGTCGCGCAGCTGGCGCACCGCATTCATGGCCACCTCGATGGGAATCGCGAAGCTCACGCCCATGTAGCCGCCGGAGTTGGAGAAGATCTGCGAGTTGATACCGACCACCTCGCCGCGCACGTTCAGCAGCGGGCCGCCGGAGTTGCCGCGGTTGATCGCCACGTCGGTCTGGATGAAGGGCACGTACTGCTGGCTCGGGTCCAGCGAACGGCGGCCGACGCCGCTGACGATGCCGGCGGTGACCGAGTGGTCGAAGCCGAAGGGCGAACCGATCGCCAGCACCCACTGGCCGGGTTTGAGGCTGCGCGAATCGCCGATGCGCAGCACCGGCAGGCCCACGCCCTTGACCTTGAGCAGGGCGACATCGGACAGCGGGTCGCTGCCGACCAGCTCGGCCTTGAGCTCGTTGCGGTCGCTCAGGCGCACGACGATCTCGCTCGCCCCGTCCACCACATGGTGGTTGGTGAGCACGTAACCGTCGGCCGAGATGATGAAGCCGGTGCCCTGTGAGACGCCGCTGCGCGGGCGCGGCGCCGGCATGCCCGGCTGCTGCTCGAAGAAGCGCTTGAAGAATTCGGGCATGTCCTCGGGCAGGTCCTCCTGCCCGCGCGGCTGCGGCCCGGACGCCACCTCGCGCTCCTCGCCACCGCCGATCGTGGCCTCGATGTTGACCACGGCCGGGCCGGCCCGCTCCACCAGCCGGGTGAAGTCCGGGAGATCGACGATCGGCTCGCCCTCGGGCGCGGCCGCGGGGGCCTGGGCCTGGGCCACCACCGGCACCATCAGGGCAAGGAACAGGGCGAAGAAATGGCGGAACATCCGACTCATGGGGTTTCACTCGGGGTCAGGGGTGAAGGGGTATCCGCACCTTCCGCCGCGAGGCGGGGTTCGGGCAAGCGGCGTTTGGAAAATCGCACGGCCGCGAAAGTTCCCAGCAGCAGGCCGCACAGCGTCGACAGGTCCGCATGGCGGCCCAGCGCGGCACCCAGTGCCGCGCCCAGGCCGGCGCCTGCGACCAGGCCCAGCCAGGCCACGCCATAGCCGCGCCAGGCGGCGCGCCGCAGGTCCGCTTCGTCCAGCTGCAGCCGCAGCTGCTGGCCTGCGGCATAGTCGCCGGCGTCCGGCGTCACCAGCCGGAACACCTGGTCGCCGTCGCCGGCGAAGAGGTTGCATCGCCCGCCACAGCCGCCGACGCAGCCCTCGCAGGCGCTGCCAAGCAGCCGGAGCTGCAGCTCGTCCCCGGCCACCGAAAGCACCTGCGCACGCCGCTCAGCCATCGCCGTCCACGGCCCGCAGGGTGCGGGCGAAGCGGTCCACGGTCGCCGCGGGGACCTTGCCGATCGCCAGCACGTGCCAGCCATCGAGCCAGTACGAGCGGGCATTGACGGCGCCGCGCTGGCTGGCCCGGCTGCCGCGCAGGCCCGCTTCCGCCTTCTCGACGTAGACCGACACGCTGGCCAGGCCGTCGCTGTAGAGCAGGTGCACGCCCCCGGCGCGGTAGCGCGCGGCGCGCAGCTCGAAGCCTTCCGGCGGCGCCGGCACTTGCCAGGCGGGAGCGGCGCCCCCCGCCGAAACCAGCGTTTCGACCCGGCTCAGCCCGCCCTCTGCCGAAGGCCGCAGTTCGGCGTCGCTCGGGCGCACGCCCAGCTCAAGCTCGGTGAAGGCGACCTGCTCGACGGCATGACCTTGCCCGTCGAGCAGATCCACCCGCAGCGGCAGGCCGCTCTCGCGATCGATCCAGAGCCGGTAGCCATAGCGCCAGCCGTCGGTCGCGGCGATGTCGACCACCTGCGCCTTGCGTCCCGCCACCCGGCCTTCGCCGCCCAGGGTCGCGCGGTAGCCTGGCAGGCGCAGCGCCTGGGACAGGGCCAGGGCCGGGCTCCAGCGCCCCGCCTGGTTGAGGTCGTAGGCCACGGCCGCCTGGCCGGTGCCGATGCACATCACCTTGCCGCCGTCGCGCACCACTTCGCGCGGTGGGCCGCTGGTCGCGACCAGGCGTTCGCGCTCGTGGCCGTCGTCGTTCCGATGGAACACCCGCAGGGTCGCGAACTTGCCGCCCGCGACGTAGACCAGCGTGCCGCGGTAATCGAGCTCGCCCAGCGCCGGTGCGATGCGCGACAGCCAGGCGTCCACGTCGGCCGCATGCAGCGGACCGGCCAGCGCCAGCAGCAGTCCGAGCAGCAGTCGCCTCACCGGTCGGCCTCGTCCGGCGCCGGCTGCTCGTGCGCGACCACGTCCACATAGGGCATGAAACCGCCGAGACCGTCTTCGGCCATCAGGGCGTTGTGCCGCACCAGGTAGTCCGACATCGCCTGCTCGTCCGGCACCAGCGGCGAACGGGGCCAGGGCTTGCGCTGGCCGGTCTCGGCCAAGGGGAAATCGGCGATCGAGGGCAGCGGCTGCACCGGGGACGCCGGGGCGGCCGGCCGCGGGTCGAACGCGGCAGCGTCCGGGACCCGCGCCACCGTCTCCCCAGGCGCCAGCTCGAACGAACCGGGATCGCGCAGGCTCATGCGCGGCAGCAGCACCGCGACCAGCATCGCGGCCGCGGCCGCGGCAAACCAGGGCCAACGCCGGTGCCGCGCGGGTTCGGCGGCCACCGCGGCCGCCACCCGGTCGCACAGCGCCGCGGGCATCGTGCGCACCGGCTGCCCGCGCAGGCAGGCCGAGGCCAGCTGCCAGCGTTCCCACTGCGCACGCAGGGCCGGGTCGTTGTCCAGCCGGCGCTGCAGGAATCGGGCCTCGTCGGCCGGCAGCTCGCCGTCCATCCAGGCGCAGAGGTGTTCCAGCAGTTCGCGGTCGAGGGTGGTCATGGGCGGGCCCGTTCGTTGTCCAGCAGCGGCCGCAGCCGCTCGTCGATGGCCTCGCGGGCCCGGAAGATGCGCGATCGCACGGTGCCGATCGGGCAGGACATCAGCTGCGCGATCTCCTCGTAGCTCAGGCCGTCCACTTCGCGCAGCGTGATGGCCTGGCGCAGTTCCTCCGGCAGGCCGGCGACGGTGTCGGTCACGGCCTGTTCGATCTCCTGGCGCAGCAGCTGGTGTTCGGGCGTGTCGTGGTCGTGCAGGCGGCCCGCGCCGGCATAGTGCTCGGCGTCTTCGGCAGCGACGTCCGCGGTGGGCGGGCGGCGCTTCATGGCCACGAGATGGTTCTTGGCGGTGTTCACGGCGATCCGGTAGAGCCAGGTATAGAACTGGGCGTCGCCGCGGAAGTTCGCCAGCGCCCGGTAGGCACGGATGAAGGCTTCCTGGACGATGTCCTGGGACTCGGCATGGTCGGGCACGAAGCGGTACACCACGGCGCCGATCCGGTGCTGGTACTTGCGCACCAGCAGGTCGAAGGCCGAGTTGTCGCCACCTTGCACACGCTTGACGAGGGCCAGGTCCAGTTCGTTCTCGCCCATCCGGGCCGCTGCTCCTGCGGCCGTCCGGGCCGCCACATGGACATCCACGACCCGGGAAAGTTCCGGTCGCCCCGTTCATCGGGCTTCACCGGCGTTGACCCCCCGGGGTCCTGCCCCGATGATACGTGCTCCCTTCCCTACCCCAACGTATGGAGCCCGCCATGTTCGACGGACTTCGCCTGGCCCATTGGCAGGTTACCCGCCGCCCCGACGGCATCCTGGTGCTCACCCTCGACCGCTCCGACCAGGGCGTGAACGCGCTCTCGCGGGCGGTGCTGGACGAGATCGAGGCGATGATCGAGCGCATCCAGCTCGAGCTGCCCAAGGGCATCGTGATCATTTCGGGCAAGGACGCCGGTTTCATTCCCGGCGCCGACATCAAGGGCTTCGAGGCGATCGCCGCCAAGGGCCAGACCGAGGACTGGATCCGCCGCGGCCAGCTGGTCTTCCAGAAGCTCGCCGAACTGCGCTGCCCCACCGTCGCGGCCATCCACGGCCACTGCATGGGCGGCGGCACCGAGATCGCGCTGGCCTGCCGCTACCGCATCGCCAGCAACGACGAGAAGACCCGCATCGGCCTGCCCGAAATCAAGCTGGGCATCTACCCGGGCTGG
Organism: Arenimonas terrae; assembly: GCF_006265115.1. Classification (GTDB taxonomy): domain Bacteria; phylum Pseudomonadota; class Gammaproteobacteria; order Xanthomonadales; family Xanthomonadaceae; genus Arenimonas; species Arenimonas terrae. Next base: position 838,342 of record NZ_SMDR01000001.1, read on the forward strand.
GGCGGCAGCGTGCGCGCACCGCGCCTGCTCGGCGCGCCGGCGGCGATGGACCTGATGCTCACCGGCCGCAGCCTGTCGGCGTCGGCGGCGCGCGCGATGGGCCTGGTGGACAAGGTCGTGGCGCGCGAAGACCTGCTGGAAGAGGCGGTCAAGCTCGCCCAGCGCGGCACGGTGCGGCCGTTCAAGCAGCGGTTCCTGGCCTGGGCCACCAACACCGGCCCGGCGCGGGCACTGCTGGCGCCGCAGATGGCCAAGCAGGTCGCCCGCAAGGCGCGCAAAGAGCACTACCCAGCGCCCTTCGCCCTGATCGAGACCTGGCGCCGCAGCGGCGGCCTGCCGGTGCACGCCGCGCTCAAGGCCGAAGCGAAGTCGGTGGTGAAGCTGGCCGGCACGCCGACCGCGCACAACCTGGTGCGCGTGTTCTTCCTGATGGACCGGCTGAAGGGCCTGGGCGGCAAGGATCACGGGATCCAGAAGGTGCACGTAGTCGGCGCCGGCGTGATGGGTGGCGACATCGCCGCCTGGTGCGCGCTGCGCGGATTCGAGGTGACCCTGCAGGACCGCGAGATGCAGTACGTACAGCCCGCGCTCGACCGCGCCAAGGCGCTGTTCGAGAAGAAGGTGAAGGACCCGGCCAAGCGCGAGGCCACGTCGGCGCGGCTCAAGGCCGACGTCGAGGGCGCGGGCGTGGCTGGCGCCGACCTGGTGATCGAGGCGATCTTCGAGAACCTCGAGGCCAAGCAGGCGCTGTTCGCCAAGGTCGAGGAAACGCTCAAGCCCGGTGCGATCCTGGTGTCCAACACCTCGTCCATCCCGCTCACCGACCTGCGCGCCGGTCGCAGGGATCCCGCGCGTTTCGCTGGCCTGCACTACTTCAACCCGGTGGCGCTGATGCCGCTGGTGGAGATCGTGCGCCACGACCAGCTCGATGCCGAAACCGAACGCCGCCTCGCCGCCTTCTGCAAGGCGATCGACAAGCTGCCGGTGCCGGTCGCGGGCACGCCCGGTTTCCTGGTCAACCGCATCCTGGCGCCCTACATGCAGGAAGCGATCATCGCGTTCTCGGAAGGCATCCCGGGCCCGGTGATCGACAAGGCGGCGCTGAAGTTCGGCATGCCCATGGGGCCGATCGAGCTGGTGGACACTGTCGGCCTCGACGTCGCCGCGAGCGTGGGCAAGATCATGGCCGACTTCCACGGCCAGGCCCTGCCGGATGCCTTCAAGGTCGAAGCCGGCAAGCGCGGCAAGAAGGACGGCCAGGGCCTGTACAAGTGGGAAAACGGCCGCGCGGTGAAACCCGAGGTGCCCAAGGACTACCAGGCGCCGGAAGACCTGGAAGACCGGCTGATCCTGCCCCTGCTCAACGAGGCGGTGTCCTGCCTGCACGACGGCGTCATCGCCGATGCCGACCTGCTCGATGCCGGCGTGATCTTCGGCACCGGTTTCGCGCCCTTCCGCGGCGGCCCGATCCAGCACATCAAGGCGGTCGGCGCCGACACGCTCAAGGCGCGGCTCGAGACCCTGACCACGCGCTACGGCGGCCGCTTCAAGCCGTGCGCCGGCTGGGATTCGCTGTGATGCGCCAGGCGCTGGCGCTGGCCTTCGCCGCGCTGTCGGCGGGCGCCGTGCTGGCCCTGGACCCCGGCCAGCCTCCGGCCCTGCCGGAACCGGCCGTGCCCGAACCGGTCGCCGCGCCCCGCGGCTGGCTGTCGGTGGCCGATCCGGGTTGCGTCGCCGGCGCCGATCACCCCGCCCGCACCGAGTGGCCGGAACAGGACCGCGCCGTGCGCTCGCTGACGATCTGGCTGAACTCGCGCGAATCGATCGCGGGCGGTCCGGTCGACGTCGACGTGCAGCCGCCGCGGATCACGGCCTGGGTCCCGGTCCATGTGGAGCCGGTGACCGAAGGCATCCCGGTGGCGACCTGCATCCGCCCGGTCGCGCTGGCGCTGAGCGTGGGCCCGATCCCGCGCGCCGACTACGAATGGAACCTGCAGCGCGGCGAACGTCCGGCGACCACCGGTCCGGCCGAGGCCGAACCCGCCCCGCAGGACTAACCCGTGCAGCCCTTGAGCTGCAGCCGCTGCCCGGCGCGGATGACATAGGGCGCGCGCAGGCCGTTGGCGCGCGCGAGCTGGTCGGGTCCGGCGCAGTCGTGGCGCCGCGCGATGCTGCTGAGCGTATCGCCCGAACGCACCCGGTAGGTGCGGGCCGCCGCCGCGCGCGCCGGCGGCGCGGACATCGACGCCACCGTAGGTTTGCTGGCGGCCATCAGCGCCACCGCCAGCTCCGCGCGCGGCCCGCTCACGCAGCTGCGCTGGTACAGCGGCGGCACCGCCACCGGCACCCGCAGCTCGGTGCCGGCCGGAATCGCGTGATGCGGCTCGTAGCGCGGATTGAGGTTGCGCAGGGCGCGGAAATAACCCTCGCGCGGGCCGCCCAGGCAGATGGCCAGCTGGTAGATCGATGCCGGGGCCTGCAGCTTGAGCACGGTCGCCGCGCCGTTTACCTGCGGGAATTCGAGGCCGTATTCCTCCGGATGCAGGAACAGCCAGGCCGCGGCCAGCACGTAGGGCACGTAGTCGCGGGTTTCCGGCGGCAGCGTGGCGTACACCGACGGGTCCCAGAAGTCCTTGTCGCCGGCGGCACGCTTGAGGCGCAGCGCACGGCCTTCGCCGCCGTTGTACGCGGCCACCGCGAATTCCAGGTCGTTGTTGAGTTCGGCGAAGCGCTCGTTGAAATAGAGCACGCTGGCGCGCGCGGCCAGCTGCGGGTCGTAGCGGGTGTCGAAACCGTCGCGCCAGCCCAGGCCGAAACGCGCGCCGGTGGCCGGCATGAACTGCATCGGGCCGGCAGCGCCGGCGCGCGACACCGCGTGCACGCGGCCGTTGGATTCCTTGGCCAGGATGCCGAACAGCAGCGCTTCCGGCAGGCCCGCCTGTTCGTACTCGGGCCACATCAGGAAGCGCATCTGCTGGTAGTTCTCCCAGCTGGTGATCAGGCTGGGGCGCATCCAGGTCAGCCATTCGGCCAGCGCGGCCTTCACCGGGCCGTTCATCTCGATCAGCTCGCGCAGGTCGCGGCCCTTGAGCATGGCGACCGAACGCCCGGCCTCGGGCATCGAGGCCAGCACCGCCGACCCCTCGCCAGCCAGCGCCGCCTGCGCCGCTTCGGCGCCGAAACCTTCGCCGCCGCCGGCCGCGACATCGGCGCCGTGCTGCAGCAGCGCATCGTAGGCGGCGACAAAACGCGCCACCTCGCAGCCGCGGGTCGCTTCGCAGCGGCGGGCGGACGCCAGCAGCTTCGCCGACGCGGCGCGCACGGCCTCGCGGCCGGGTGCGGTTTCGCCGCGGCGCATCTGCAGCAGGCCGTTGCGGTAATCGGTGGTCGCCTGGTCGAGTTCGTCGTAGAGCTTCTGGGTGTTGGCGGAGACGCGGCGGGCATCGGCCGCGCCGGGCATCAGCGCCGCGGCAAGCAGGATCGGGATCAGGAGCAGCGAGGCGCGCATGCGGGGCATTCCAGGCAGGAGGCCGGCAGACTAGCGGCCGGCGCGGTGGCGCTGCAAGCCGGCGCTTCCCAGGCGCTCGCGAGCCGCTAGAATCCCGGCATTCCCCTGCGCCGGAGCGGCCCCCTGATGAGCGACATCCTGATCGGCAAGGGCGACCTGCCCGCGCGCCTGCTGGGCAAGTACGGCAACCGCCATGGCCTGGTCGCCGGCGCCACGGGCACCGGCAAGTCGGTGACCCTGATGGTGATGGCCGAAGGATTCTCGCGCCTGGGCGTACCGGTGATCATGGCCGACGTGAAGGGCGACATCGCCGGCCTCGCCGTCGCCGGCAGCAGCAACGAGAAGATCGCCGCGCGCGTGCAGCAGATCGGCGTCGAGGGCTACGTCAACGAAGCCAGCCCGGTGGTGTTCTGGGACCTGTACGGCAAGCTCGGGCATCCGCTGCGCACGACGGTGTCGGAAGTCGGCCCGGCGCTGATGTCGCGCATGCTCGAACTCAACGACGTGCAGTCGGGCGTGATGGACATCGCCTTCAAGCTGGCCGACGACAAGGGCCTGCTGCTGCTCGACCTCGACGACCTGCGCGCCCTGCTCGGCTTCGTGGCCGAACACAAGGGCGACATCTCCAAGGAATACGGCCTGGTCAGCCCGCAGTCGGTGGCGGCGATCCAGCGCGCCCTGCTGCGCCTGGAGCAGGACGGCGGCGAGCAGTTCTTCGGCGAACCGGCGGTGCAGCTGGCCGACCTGATGCGCCAGGACATGTCGGGCCGCGGCATCATCAACCTGCTGGCGGCCGACCAGCTGATCCTGCGCCCGCGCCTGTATTCGAGCTTCCTGCTGTGGCTGCTGTCGGAGCTGTTCGAGACGCTGCCGGAAGTGGGCGACCTGGAGGTTCCCAAGCTGGTTTTCTTCTTCGACGAGGCGCACCTGCTGTTCGACGACTGCCCGCCGGCGCTGCAGCAGCGGGTGGAACAGGTCGTGCGCCTGATACGCTCCAAGGGCGTGGGCATCTACTTCTGCTCGCAGAACCCCGACGACGTGCCCGACGAGGTGCTCGGCCAGCTCGGCAACCGCGTGCAGCACGCGCTGCGCGCCTTCACCCCGCGCGACCAGAAGGCGGTGCGCACCGCCGCCGAAACCTTCGTGCAGAACCCCAAGCTCGACGTCGCCAGGGTGATCGGCGAACTGGGCGTCGGCGAAGCCCTGGTGTCGATGCTGCTGGACAAGGGCATCCCGATGCCGGTCGAACGCGCGCTGATCGCGCCGCCGCGCTGCCGCATGGGTGCGATCACGCCCGAAGAGCGTGCCGTCGTGCGCGCCCGCAGCCCGGTCGGCGGCAAGTACGACACCGCGGTGAACCGCGAGTCGGCCTTCGAGATGCTGGCCCAGCGCGCCGAACAGGCCACCGCGCCGGAGCCGCAGGCCAAGGCGCCGGCACCGGGCGCACCCGCCCCCAAGGCGACGCCGGAAACGCCGTCCAGGCTCGACGAATTCCTGTGGGGCACCAAGCGCCGCCAGGGCGCGGTGGAAGCCGCCGCGAAATCCGCCACCCGCACCGTCGCGACCGGCCTGGGCCGGCAGCTGCTGCGCGGCATCCTGGGCAGCCTGCTCGGCGGCAAGAAGCGCTGAGGCAAACCACCGGCACCGCTGGCGCCACGATACGACCCCCTGCCCCGACCCCGCATGTCACGCTGGCGCCCCCCTCCGGAACACTCCACCCCGATCATTACCCGCGCCGGTTTCGAACGCCTGCGCGCGGAGCTGGACGAGCTGTGGCGCATGCGCCGGCCCGAAGTGGTCAAGGCCCTGGCCGCCGCTGCGGCCGAAGGCGACCGCAGCGAGAACGCCGAGTACACCTACCGCAAGAAGCAGTTGGGCGAGATCGATCGCCGCGTGCGCTATCTCAGCAAGCGCCTGGAGGTCCTGAAGGTGGCGGAGGGCCGGCCCTCCGATCCCGGCGCCGTGTTCTTCGGTGCCCGCCTGGAAGTCGAGGACACCGACAGCGGCGACACCGCCCGCTACCGCATCGTCGGCCCCGACGAAACCGATGCCAGGGCCGGCGACATCAGCGTGGATTCGCCGCTGGCGCGCGCCGCGCTGAAGAAGCGCGTGGACGACGAGTTCGAGGTGGCGCTGCCGGGCGGGATGCGGCGGTTCGTCGTGGTGTCCGTGCAGTACGACTAGCGCCTGCCTTTCAGCGGTACCCGGCCGCCTGCAGCTCGAACAGCTCCGCATAGCGCCCCTGCTGGGCGAGCAGCTCCTCATGGGTGCCGACCGCCTCCACCTGGCCCTGGTCGAGCACCAGGATGCGGTCGGCCATGCGCACGCTGGAGAACCGGTGCGAGATCAGCACGGCGGTGCGGCCGTCGCTGAGCTCCTTGAAACGCTGGAACACCTCGAACTCCGAGCGCGCGTCCAGCGCGGCGGTCGGTTCGTCCAGGATCAGCAGCTGCGAATCGCGCATGTAGGCGCGCGCGATCGCAACCTTCTGCCACTCGCCGCCCGACAGGTCCACGCCATTCCTGAAACGCTTGCCGATCACCTGGTCGTAGCCCCTGGGCAGCTTCGCGATCACGTCGTCCGCCAGGCTGCGCCGGGCCGCCTCGACGATGCGGGCGCGGTCGCCGCGCGCCTCGACGCGTCCGACCGCGATGTTTTCGGCGGCGGTGAGGTGGTAGCGCACGAAGTCCTGGAAGATCACGCCGATGTTCCGGCGCAGCACGTCCAGGTCGTAGTCGCGAAGGTCGTGGCCGTCGAGCAGGATGCGGCCCTCGTCCGGGTCGTAGAGCCGCGCCAGCAGCTTCACCAGCGTGGTCTTGCCGGCACCGTTCTCGCCGACCAGGGCCAGCACTTCGCCGGCCTTGAGCGTGAAGGACAGGTGCCGCACCGCCCAGCGCTCGGCGCCGGGATAGCGGAAGCCGACGTCCTCGAACACGAAACCCTGGTGGATGACGGCCGGGAACGGCCGCGGCGACGGCGGCGAGGTGATCTCCGGCGCGATCTCGAAGAACGAGAACAGGTCGTCCAGGTACAGCGCCTGCCCCGCCACCTGCGAGAACCCGACCAGCATGCCCTCCAGCAGCTGGCGCAGGCGCCGGAAGCTGCCGGCCAGGAAGGTCAGGTCGCCGATGCTGAACTCGCCGCGCACGGTGCGCCAGGCGATGTAGGCATAGGCCACGTAATAACCGAGCGTGCCCAGCGCGGTGAGCAGGCTGCCCCAGCCGGCGCGCCGGATCGCCAGGCTGCGGTTGGCTCGGTAGAACTTCTCCGACAGTTCGCGGAAGCGCCCGATCAGGAAGGCATGCAGGCCGAAGATCTTCACTTCCTTGGCCGTCTCGACGCTGGCACCGGTCTGGCGCAGGTACTCGAGCTCGCGCCGCTCAGGCGTCCAGGAGTAGTTCAGCGTGTAGTTGAGTGCGTTGAAGTGCGCCTCTCCCAGGAAGGCCGGCACCAGGGCCACCGCCAGCAGCAGGATCAGCCAGGGGGCGTAGACGATCAGGCCGGCGGCGAAGCTGACGATGGTCACCAGGTCCTGCGCCTGCCCGAACAGCTGGCTCATCAGGGTCATGCGGCCCATGGTCTGGCGGCGGGCGCGGTCCAGGCGGTCCTGCAGCTCGCTGTCCTCGAAGTCTTCCAGGTCCAGCAGCGCGGCATGTTCCATCAGGCGCACGCTGGTCGCATTGGTGAACAGTTCCGACAGCAGCGAGTCGAACAGCGACACCAGCCGTCCCAGCACGTCCGACAGCACCGCCAGGCCGAACTCCAGCGCCAGCAGCCACAACAGCGGCTCGAGCAGGCCGCTGTCCAGCCACTGGCCGATCGTGGTGAGCCGCGCATCCAGGCCGACCAGGCGCAGCGCCTCGTCGATGATGAGCTTGCCGACGTAGAGCATCACCACCGGCAGCAGTGCGCGGACCAGGCGCAGGCCGAGCGTGGCCAGGGTCAGCGACGGACTGGTGTCCCAGATCTGGCGCAGGAACGGCCGCAGGTTCCGGAGCGCGTCGAAGCGCTCGCGCACGCTGGGGCGGCTGGATTTTGCCGGCTTCGGCGTGGTTTCGCGGCTGGCGTTCGCCATCGGTGCTCCGGGGCGGGGTCCCGGAGACTACTCTTCCAGCCCCAGCGTTACGTTGGCGTCGGGAGCGTCTTCCATGTAGACCGGCGCGGTCGACACCGTGCTTCGGACTTCAGGCTGCGGCACGTAGGCGTCGTCCGTCAGCTTGTTCACCCTGCGCAGCTGCAGGCCGGTCAGGCGGTTGGTGCTGATCTCGAGGCTGTCGTGGTTGTTGGTGCGGCTGTAATACGTGACGTCGTCGCCGATCAGCCGCATGCGCCGCGCCTTGGGGTCGTAGCGGTAGCGGTAGGTGCTGGAGACCGCGCTGGTGCCGCCGGCCAGGTCCTCGACCACCAGCACGCCCTTCTTCACGCTCAGGGCCGCGCTGCCCAGCGGATAGGGATCCATCTCCGCTTCGCCGGCCGGGCCGTGGCCCATGTCCACTTCCTCGGCGTAGCCGATCATCACGACCAGCCTGCGCCACTCGTCCGGCATGCGAACCACGTAAGCGGTATCGACCAGGCCGTCGCCATTGAAGTCGGCGTCCAGGCGGGTCTCCAGCACCAGGTCGCCGTCGTGCCGCATGAGCAGCATCTCGTCGGTCATCGGCTGCAGCACGTAAGGCTCGTCCGGACCCGGCGCATCGCCGGCGAACGCGGTCGGCACCCCCAGCAACATCGCAGCGAACATCGCGCTCTTCATCGCCCAGCCTCCGGAATGTGGGGAAACCGACCCGCCCGAATCAGTCCTCTTCCTCGCCGACCAGCCCGAACAGGTCGTGTTCGTCGCTGCCCATGATCCGCACTTCGCAGAAATCGCCGGGCTTCAGGCCCGCGGCGGCGCCGTCCTGGATCTGCACCAGGCCGTCGATCTCGGGCGCGTCGGCCTTCGAGCGGCCGATCGCCAGCTCGCCGTCGATCGCGTCCACCAGCACCGTCTGTACGCTGCCGATCTTGCGCTCGAGCTTTTCGGTGCTGATCTGCGCCTGCAGCTCCATGAAACGGGCCAGGCGCTCCTGCTTCACTTCCTCGGGCACGGCATCCGGCAGCGCGTTGGCGGTGGCGCCGTCCACCGGCGAATAGGCGAAGGCGCCGACGCGGTCGAGTTCGGCCTGGTCCAGGAAGGACAGCAGCTGCTCGAAATCCTCGTCCGTCTCGCCGGGGAAACCGACGATGAAGGTGCTGCGGATGGTCAGGTCCGGGCAGATCGCGCGCCAGCGCTGGATGCGCTCGAGCGTCTTGTCCACCGCGCCCGGCCGCTTCATCAGCTTCAGGATGCGCGGGCTGGCGTGCTGGAACGGGATGTCCAGGTAGGGAAGGATCTTGCCTTCCGCCATCAGCGGGATGATGTCGTCCACGTGCGGGTACGGGTACACGTAGTGCAGGCGGGTCCAGAGGCCGAGTTCGGACAGGCCTTCGCACAGGCCCTTCATGCGGGTCTGGTAGGCCTTGCCGCGCCATTCGCGCTCGGCGTACTTCACGTCCACGCCGTAAGCGCTGGTGTCCTGCGACACCACCAGCAGCTCCTTCACGCCGCCGCGCGCAAGCTTCTCGGCTTCGCGCAGCACCTCGTCCACCGGCCGCGACACCAGGTCGCCGCGCATGGAGGGAATGATGCAGAAGCTGCAGCGGTGGTTGCAGCCCTCGGAAATCTTCAGGTAGGCGTAGTGCTTGGGCGTGAGCTTGAGGCCGTAGTCCGGCAGCAGGTCGACGAAGGGGTCGTGGCGCGGCGGCAGGGCGGCGTGCACGGCGGTCATGACGCTGGCGTAGTCCTGCGGGCCGCTGATCGACAGTACGTCCGGATGCGCGGCGCGGATCTGCTCGGGCTTCTTGCCCAGGCAGCCGGTGACGATGACCTTGCCGTTCTCGGCCAGCGCCTCGCCGATCGCGTCCAGGCTCTCGGTCACGGCCGAGTCGATGAAGCCGCAGGTGTTGACCACCACCACGTCGGCCGCGTCGTAGCTGGGCACGATCTCGTAGCCCTCGACCCGTAGCTGGGTCAAAATGCGTTCGGAGTCTACGAGGGCCTTCGGGCAGCCGAGGCTGACGAAGCCCACCTTGGGGTGGCTGGCGGACATGGGCGGGGGCACGGGGATGGGGCGCGGATTATAGCCCTCCCGGGTCGCCGGGCCGGTGTAGGCTGGGCCCCGGCACCGTTTGGGGGAGCGCATGGGCCAGACCATCTCTATCAGTACCCGCCACGGGCGCATTTCGGCCTGGCACGCCAAGCCGCACGTTGCGCCCCGGGGCGCCGTGATCGTGGTGCAGGAGATCTTCGGCCTGAATTCGCATATCCGGCAGGTGGCGGACCGTTTCGCCAACTACGGCTACGTCGCCGTCGCGCCTGCCCTGTTCGACCTGGTACACCCCGGAACCGAGCTGGGCTACGACGAGGCCGGCGTCGCACGCGGCCGGGAGATCGCCGCCGAGCTGGGCTTCAATGGCGCCCTGGACGGCGTGCGCGGCGCCTTCGACCTGCTCGAGAGCGAATACAAGGTCGGCGTGGTGGGTTTCTGCTGGGGCGGCAGCGTGGCCTTCCTGGCCAATACCCGCCTGGGCCTGCCGGCGGTCAGCTATTACGGCGGCCGGACGGTGCCCCTGCTGGGCGAACGCCCGAAGGCGCCGCTGATGCTGCATTTCGGCGAGACCGACCCGATCATCCCGCCCGAAGACGTGCAGAAGCACCGCGACGCCCTGTCCAGCGCCGAGATCCACGTCTGGCCGGGGGCCGGCCACGGTTTCAACTGCGACCAGCGCGCCGACTACAACGCCGAGGTCGCCCAGCAGGCCCTGACCCGGACCCTGGGCTTCCTGCAGAAGAACCTGCGCTGATGCCGGAAGCATTTTCGCTGGACCCGCGCCTGGCCGCGGACTCCGTCCTGGTTGCCGACGGCCCGCTGTCGCAGCTGCGCCTGGTCGACGACAAGCGTTTCCCCTGGCTGGTCCTGGTTCCGCGCCTGCCGGGCGCCGTCGAATGGCTGGACCTCGACGGCGCCGCCCAGCGCCTGCTGCTGGCCGAGATCAACCTGGCCGGCCACCTGCTGCGCGCGCTGGGCCCGGTGCACAAGCTCAACATCGGCGCCCTGGGCAACGTGGTGCGGCAGCTGCACGTGCACGTGGTGGCGCGACAGGAAGGCGACGCGGCCTGGCCCGGGCCGGTCTGGGGTTCGGGGCCGGCGCTGCGCCATCCGGAAGCGGACCGGCTGGCCCTGGTCGCCCGGCTGCGCCACCATCTGGACCCCCTGTCCCCCTCCTGAGGTTGCCATGCGTCTGCTGTCCGCCCCCCTGCTCGGCCTGGCCCTGGGCCTGGCGAGCCTGCCCGCTGCTGCGGCCAACTACGAAGCCGAGGCCGCCAAGGCCGGCCAGAGCGCGTCTGCCGGCTATTCGGTCTACGTGGACGTGACCTTCGGGCTGCGCAAGCGCGTGGCCGCGAACGAACTCAACGACGCCCATCTCGCGTTCTCGAACCAGGGCTACGAGCCCGTGTCGATCGAACCGCACACCGAAAACGGCGACCTGCTGGGCTTCTTCGTCACCTACCGCAAGCGCGGCTAGGCCTCAGCGCGCGGGCGGCGGCGGGGCGTGGCCCTTGGCCGCCGCCAGCTCGTGGGCGATGCGTTTGGCCGCCTGGTGCATCAGGAACTCCACCGACTGCACCACGTTGCTCGAGGCGCCGATCGGCAGCGGCCAGCTGTTGCGGTCGACGACGATGCGCGCCAGCTCCTCGCCCGTTTCCAGATCGCTGACCACGACGGTGGCGTTGAACTCGCTCTTGCCGGCGAACCCGACCAGCGAACGCGCGGCCACGTTGCCCGGCTCCCACTGGTCGACGCTGCCGGTGATCTGCAGGGCAGGCGCGACCATCTTGGCCTGCGCCACCTCGGCGAAGGCGCCGGTGGCCCGGATCTCCTCGGCAACCTTGGCGGAAAAGGCCTTGCGCCCCTCTTCGATGGCCGCCGCACGTTCGGCGGCCTGCTCGGGAGTCTTCGCCTCACGGGTGTCGTTGGCGGCGAAATCCGCGACGATGACCCGGTCGTAATCGGCGATCGACCGCCCCGCGGCGCCTTGCTTGGTATCGAGCCGCCCCAGCGTGCCGCAGCCCGCCGCCATCAGCACCGCGCCCAACAGAACGATCGTCCGCATCGCCATCTCCCGGTTTGCCCCAGCATACCCCCCCCATCCGGCCAAGGCGCACCGGCGTGAAAAGCCTCCCCTTGGCAAGGGGGGCGCGCCGAAGGCGCAGGGGATTGGAAGTAATGAGCCTGGGGCCCGCGATTCGTGAAACGAATCGTGGGAAGGACTTGACGCGAATGCGTCAAGTCCTTGGCAGCGTGACCCCCGTCTGCCCCTGGTACTTGCCGCCGCGGTCCTTGTACGAGGTCTCGCAGACTTCGTCGGACTGGAAGAAAAGCATCTGCGCCACGCCCTCGCCGGCGTAGATCTTGGCCGGCAGCGGCGTGGTGTTGCTGAACTCCAGGGTCACGTGGCCTTCCCACTCGGGCTCGAGCGGCGTGACGTTGACGATGATGCCGCAGCGCGCGTAGGTGCTCTTGCCCAGGCAGACCACCAGGGTGTCGCGCGGGATGCGGAAGAACTCGACCGTGCGCGCCAGCGCGAACGAGTTCGGCGGGATGATGCAGACGTCCGAGACCACGTCCACGAAGCTCGTGGGATCGAAGTTCTTCGGGTCGACGATGGTCGAGTTGATGTTGGTGAAGATCTTGAACTCGCGCGCGCAGCGCACGTCGTAGCCGTAGCTGGAGGTGCCGTAGCTGACGATGCGGTGGCCGTCGGCGGCGTGCTTGACCTGGCCGGGCTCGAAGGGCTCGATCATTCCCTGGCCTTCGGCCATGCGGCGGATCCACTTGTCGGACTTGATGCTCATGCGGGGCGGAGGCTCCGGGGCGAAAGCGGCGATTCTACTGGCTGGCCCGGGTCAGCGGGATCCGGCCGGCGCCGGGTCGCGGAAAACCCGGAAGTGCCCGACCGGCGGCCAGGCGAACAGCACGTCCTCGACCTGGGTGCCGGCGCCGATGTTGTGCACCACCAGGGGCCGGCCCGAGCCGTCCGGGGCGCGGCGATCCGACACCAGGCCGATATGCGGCAGCCCGTTGGGCAGGCGCCAGCTGACCAGGTCCCCGGGCCGGTAGCTGGCCGGATCGGTCCCGGCCGGCAGGGCATGGCCGGCCCGCCGGGCCCAGGTCTCCAGGTTCGGCACCCGCCGGTGGTCGATGTTCCGGTCCGGCCGCGCCAGGCCCCAGAGTTTCGGGTAGGCGGCGAAGTGGGTGCGCATGTCCTCGTGCACCGCCTTCTGCAGGTCCAGGCCCGCGGCCCGGTAGGCGCGGATGACCACGTCGGTGCAGACGCCGCGGTCGGCCGGCACGTCGCCGCCGGGATAGGCCAGGCGCACGTAGCTCCCGTCGTAATACCGGGTCACGCCGACCTGGGCGTGGGCGGCGGCCAGCACCCGGGCCACGCCCTCGTCCTGGGCCGCGGCGGCTCCGGCGACGCTGGCGGCCAGCAGCACGAGCGCAGCCAAGGCGCGGCGCCAGGCCATCAGGTGTTCTGGATCACGATGTTCGGGAAAGCGATCGACTTGTTGCGTGCCTGCTGCGACAGCCGGGCCGCGGTGCGGCGGGCGATGTCGCGGTAGGCCAGCGACAGCGGCGAGTCCGGGTCGGCGGCGACGGTGGGCGCGCCCGAATCGGCCTGCTCGCGGATGCGGATGTCCAACGGCAGCGCGCCCAGCAGCGGCACGCCGTACTGCGCCGCCATGCGCTCGCCGCCGCCGGCGCCGAAGACGTGCTCGCTGTGGCCGCAGTTCGAGCACACGTGCACGGCCATGTTCTCGACGATGCCCAGCACCGGCACCTCGACCTTGGCGAACATCTGCAGCGCCTTGCGCGCGTCCAGCGTGGCGATGTCCTGCGGCGTGGTGACGATGACGGCGCCGGACACGGGGACGCGCTGCGAGAGCGTCAGCTGGATGTCGCCGGTGCCCGGCGGGAGGTCGATGACCAGGTAGTCCAGGCCCTGCCAGCGGGTGTCGTTGAGCAGCTGCTGCAGCGCCTGGGTGACCATGGGGCCGCGCCAGATCATCGGCGTGTCCTCGCCGATCAGCAGGCCGATCGACATGGCCTGCAGGCCGTGGTTGCGCTTGGGTTCGATCGACTTGCCGTCGGGGCTGTCCGGCCGGCCTTCCAGGCCCAGCATCTTGGGGATGGACGGGCCGTAGATGTCGGCATCGAGCACGCCGACCACGGCGCCCTCGGCCTGCAGGGCCAGGGCCAGGTTCACCGCGGTGGTGGATTTGCCGACGCCGCCCTTGCCCGAAGCGACGGCGATGATGTTCTTCACTTCCGGCAGCGGGGTCAGCTCCTTCTGCACGCGGTGCGCGAACACCCGCGAGGTCACCGACACCGTGGCCCTGGCCACGCCCGGCAGGGCCTCGACCGCGGCGCGGACCTGTTCGGCCAGCGCGGCGTGCCAGCCGGCCGCCGGATAACCCAGCTGGATTTCGATGGCGACGCGGTCGCCGTCCACCCCGATGCCGCGCACGGCCTGGCTGCTGACCAGGTCGGTGCCGGTGTGGGGGTCGTGGATGCCGGAAAGACAGGCGCGGACGCTGTCCTGGCTGGGGCTGCTCATGCGCGGGAAACCTCGGAAGACTGCCGGCCAATTGTATCCGCAATGGCCTCGGGACCGCCCGCGGCCGGCGCGCTCTGCGATAATCGCGCCATGACTTCGACCGACACGACCCCGACGCCGGCCCCCGCCCTCGTCACCACCGCCCTGCCCTATGCCAACGGCCCACTGCACCTGGGCCACCTGGTGGGCTATATCCAGGCCGACATCTGGGTGCGCGCGCGCCGCCTCGCCGGAGGCATCGTGCACTTCGTCTGCGCCGACGACGCCCACGGCACGCCGATCATGCTGGCGGCGGAAAAGGCCGGCATGTCGCCCGAGGACTTCATCCGCGGCATGCAGGCCGGCCACGAGTCCGACTTCGCCGCCTTCGGCGTGGCCTTCGACCACTACCACTCGACCCATTCCGACGAGAACCGCGAGCTGGCCTCGCTGATCTACACCCGGCTGCGCGACGGCACGCACGGCGCGAAGGCGATCGCCCGGCGCTCGATCAAGCAGCTGTTCGACCCCGAGCGGCAGATGTTCCTGCCCGACCGCTACATCAAGGGCGAGTGCCCGAACTGCGGCAGCCCGGACCAGTACGGCGACAACTGCGAAGTCTGCGGCAAGGCCTATTCGCCGACCGACCTGAAGAACCCGCGCTCGGTGGTCTCGGGCGCGGTGCCGGAACTTCGCGACTCGGAGCATTATTTCTTCGAGCTGGGCAAGTTCGAAATCTTCCTGCGCGAGTGGCTGGCCGGCGACGTCGCCCACCCGGCGGTGAAGGCCAAGCTCGGCGAATGGCTCGAAGGCGGCCTGCGCGACTGGGACATCAGCCGCGACGCACCCTACTTCGGCTTCCCGATCCCGGACGCCCCGGGCAAGTTCTTCTACGTCTGGCTCGACGCGCCGATCGGCTACCTGGCCTCGTTCAAGGCGCTGTGCGCGACGCAGGGCCTGGATTTCGGCGCCTATACCGAGGCCGCGCGCAACGGCGCCGGCCAGACCGAGATGCACCACTTCCTCGGCAAGGACATCATCAACTTCCACGGCCTGTTCTGGCCGGCGATGCTGCACGGCGCCGGCTTCCGCGCGCCGACCGCCCTGCACGTCAACGGCTATCTGACGGTGAACGGCGCGAAGATGAGCAAGTCGCGCGGCACCTTCGTGATGGCGCGCACCTACCTCGACGCCGGCCTGGATCCGGAAACCCTGCGCTACTACTTTGCGGTGAAGACCGGCGCCGGGGTGGTCGACCTGGACCTGAACCTCGACGATTTCGTCGCGCGGGTGAACTCCGACCTGGTCGGCAAGTTCGTCAACATCGCCAGCCGCTGCGCCGGTTTCATCAGCAGACGTTTCGACGGCCAGCTGGCCGCTACGCTGCCGGACCCGGCGATGTACGACAGCTTCGTCGCCGGCGTTCGCGAAGTCGCGCTCAGCTATGCACGCGACGAATACGGCCAGGCCATGCGCCAGGTGATGGCGCTGGCAGACATCGCCAACCGCTACATCGACGAGCGCAAGCCTTGGGTGATCGCCAAGCAGGACGGCGCCGACGCCGAACTGCAGGCTGTCTGCACCCAGGGCCTGAACCTGTTCCGGCTTCTGGCCGCGGCGCTCAAACCCGTGCTGCCCGCCACCGTCGCCCGTGCCGAATCCTTCCTGCGCGCGCCGGTCGCGCGCTGGGACGACATCGCCGCGCCGCTGACCGCGCACGCCATCGCCCCCTTCGAAGCGCTGATGACGCGCATCGACCCGAAGCAGATCGAGACCATGACCGACGCCAGCAAGGAAGACCTCAAGCCCAACGAGACCGCCGCAGCGAAGGTCGCGCCGGTCAAGCCCGCCGACAAGCCCGCCGACAAGCCGGCCGCCACGCCCGCGGTGAAGCCGGAAGGCTTCATCGGCATCGAGGACTTCGCCAAGCTCGACCTGCGGATCGGCACCGTGCTCGAGTGCGGCTTCGTCGAGGGCTCCGACAAGCTGCTGCGCTTCCTGCTCGACGCCGGCGAGCTCGGCCAGCGGCAGATCTTCTCCGGCATCCGCGGCAGCTACGCCGAGCCGGAGAAACTGCTGGGCCGCAAGGTCGTCTTCATCGCCAACCTGGCGCCGCGCAAGATGCGCTTCGGCCTGAGCGAGGGCATGATCCTCTCGGCCGGCTTCGACGGCGGCGCCCTGGCCCTGCTCGACGCCGACGCCGGCGCCCTGCCCGGCATGCCGGTGCGGTAAGCGCGCATGGACGAGGTCGCCCTGCTGCTGGTCGGCGCGGTCTTCGTCAACAACTTCGTGCTGGTGAAGTTCCTCGGGCTGTGCCCGTTCATGGGCGTGTCGGGCAAGCTCGACGCGGCCTACGGCATGGCCCTGGCCACCGGTTTCGTGCTCACGCTGTCCTCGGCCCTGGCCTGGATGGTGCAGCACTGGCTGCTGGCGCCGCTGGGGCTGGAGTACCTGCGCACGCTGGGCTTCATCCTGGTCATCGCCGCGGTGGTGCAATTCACCGAGATCGTGATGAACCGGCAGAGCCCGCGCCTGTACCGCGTGCTGGGCATCTACCTGCCGCTGATCACCACGAACTGCGCGGTGCTGGGCGTGACCCTGCTGAACGTGCAAGCGCGGCATTCGCTGTTCGAGTCGGTGCTGTACGGCTTCGGCGCGGCCCTGGGTTTCGGCCTGGTGCTGGTGCTGTTCTCGGCGATGCGCGAACGGTTGGAGACCGCCGACGTGCCCGCCGCCTGGCGCGGCACGCCGATCGCCCTGGTCACCGCGGGGCTGATGTCGCTGGCCTTCCTGGGCTTTTCCGGCCTGGTGCCGACCTGACATGGCGCTCGCGGTCGCGGTGCTCGTGGGGCTGGCGGCGCTGCTGGGCGCGCTGCTCGGCTGGGCCGCACGGCGCTTCCGCGTCGAGGCCGACCCGATGGTCGAACGCATCGACCGCTTGCTGCCGCAGACGCAATGCGGCCAGTGCGGCTACCCGGGCTGCAAACCCTATGCGAAGGCGATCGCCAGCGGCGAGGCCGACATCAACCAGTGCCCGCCCGGCGGGGAGGCCGGCGTGAAGGCGCTGGCGGATCTGCTGGGCCGCGAACCCAAACCCGTGAACCCGGAAAACGGTTCGGTGAAACCGCCGGTGGTGGCGCTGATCGTCGAGGAAGACTGCATCGGCTGCACCAAGTGCATCCAGGCCTGTCCCGTAGACGCCATCGTCGGCGGCCCGAAGCTGATGCACACGGTCATCGCCGACCTGTGCACCGGCTGCGAGCTCTGCCTGCCGCCATGTCCGGTCGATTGCATCGAGCTGGTGCCGCCGGCGCCACGGACCGGCGAATACCGCTGGCCGCAGCCCGCGCGCGCGGCCGCCACCTGAGTCAGAGCCGCTCGACCCGGTAACCCTTGGCGCGCAGCAGCGCCACGACGCCGTCGTCGCCCAGCAGGTGCATCGCGCCGACCACCACCAGGGTGTCGTCCGAATCGCTGTCGTCGAGCATCGCCCGCAGGCGCGGCAGCCAGGCCCGGTTGCGGTCGCTGTTGAGGCGCTTGTACACGCCCGGGTACTTGGCCTTGAGTTCGGCGCCGGTTTCCTCGAACAGACCCTCGGCGTCACCGGCGCGCCAGAGCGCGTGCATGCGTTCGATCTCGCCGCGCATCTGCTTGGCTTCGTCCAGCGATTCCTCCAGCGCCTGCTGCTGCTCAGCCGGCGTCATGCCCTCGAACAGCGCGATCTGCTGGTCGTAGGTTTCCAGGCCGCGCACCTGCTTTCCGGCTTTCACCGCACGGTCGGCGAAGTGCCGGTCCAGACCGAGGTTGGGGTCGAGGCCGAGCCGCTGCATCTCGTTGAGGCTGATCACCAGACTGAGGAGCCAGGCATCCTTGTCCATGTAGAAGGCCAGGGGCATGCTGCGAGTGGCCGCATAAGCTTCCAGCGCCTGCCAGGTATCGGCGGGAAGGGCCTCCTGCAGCGTCCGCCCATCCGAACGCCTCGCCGTGTCGAGCATGCGTGCCGCACCGGCTGGGTCGGACATGTCGGCGGGCGAGAGCTCGAACACCACCTGCTCGGCATCCGCGAAGGCCGCGTCGGTGCTCGCCGCCAGCGGGTAGTCGCCGGGCTTGAGCAGGTGGAAGGAGCCCAGCAGGTAGACCGCGTTGTCGCCGTCGCTGACCTTCCACAGCAGCGGCCGCGGCGGTTCGGCGCAGGCCGGGCCGGCGAGGACGAGACAGAACAGTGCGGCGGTCCAGCGCTTGAACATGGGGGCTTCCTGGGGTCGGGGGATTATTCGGGGAAGGGTCGCGGCTTCTTTTCGCCGGCTTCGACCCGCAGGTCCAGGCGGTTTTCCGGCAGCGGCATCGGGCAGGTGGAATACGGCGTGAAGGCGCAGGGCGGGTTGTAGGCCTTGTTGAAGTCCAGCACCGTGGTGCCGTCCTTGCCGGCCGGATCGGCGTAGACCATGCGCGAGGCGGCATACGTCTCGTGGCCGCTGGTGCGGTCGGCGAAGGTGAAGAACAGCCGGCCGTCGCCCTCGTCCACCGCCTGCATTCGGAACTCGCGCTCGACGGTCTCGCCGGCTTCGTTCTTGACCGGCGCGGAGAAGGTGAGCGTGCCCGGGTTCGCCATCTTCTCGATCATGCCCAGCACGTTGACGATCTCGACCGTCTGGCCCGGCGGATGCGCGTCGAACTTAGCGACGAAGCGCATGCCCGGGTTGATGTCGAAATAGTCCAGACCCGGGAAGGCGGTGCGGGTGCGCGCGAAGGCATTGCGCACGCGCAGGCCGTAGCGGCCGGCGCGCTCGATCAGGATGAAGCTGGCGTCGCCCTTGTTGAAGGCGACCACGGTCGGCGTGCCGCGGCTGTCCGGCACCAGGGTCACCAGCGCTCCGGCTTGGGGCGCCTGGCCGTCGATGGTGACCTCGGCCTCGACGCCCGGGTGCAGGCGCAGCGTCGCGGTCCCGTCCTTGTCCAGCGTGAACATGCCGATCTGGGCCGGCCCTACCGACAGCCGGGTGCCGTTGTCCTGGGCCGAACCGACATAGGTCGAACCCGGCGTCACCCAGTGCATGCCGACCAGGGACAGCCAGCCGTCGGGACGCGTGAGCCGGGCCAGCCGCTCGTCGCGCCATGCCAGGATCTCGCCTTCGTAGGCCAGGCGGGCGGCCTTTGCGGCACGCGCCTCGGCCTCGGCCTTTGCGGCTTCCTCCTCACCACTGCCGCAGGCGGCCAGCATCAGGGTCAGGGTCATCAGCGACAGCACACGCAGGTTCATCAGCGTCCCCTCAGGAACAATCGGTCGAGTTCGGCCTTGGTCAGCTGGACCCAGGTCGGGCGGCCATGATTGCACTGGCCGCTGCGCTCGGTGGATTCCATGTCGCGCAACAGTGCGTTCATCTCCGGCAGGCTGAGCCGGCGGTTGGCGCGCACCGAGGTGTGACAGGCCAGGGTGGACAGGAGTTCATTGCGCGCCTCCTCGAGCTTGCGGCTGGCGCCGTGCTCCCGCAGGTCGCCCAGCACGTCCAGCACCAGGGCACGGGGGTCGAGGTCGGCCAGCAGGGTCGGCACGCTGCGCACGCTAAGGGCCTGCGGTCCGGCGCGGCGCAGTTCGAAGCCGTACCCGGCCAGGGTGTCGGCGTGCTGTTCGGCCAGGTCGGCTTCGCGTTCGGAGACCGCCAGCGACAGCGGTACCAGCAGCGGCTGCGAGCGGATGCCCTCGCCGTCGCGGGCGGCCTTGAGCCGCTCGTAGGTGATGCGCTCGTGGGCCGCGTGCATGTCCACCAGGATCAGGCCATGGGCATTCTCGGCGAGTACGAAAATGCCGTGCAGCTGTGCCAGCGCATAACCCAGCGGCGGGGCCTCGGCCTCGTTCGCCGCGGGCATCGCCTGCGCCAGCGACGCAGGCGCGGAGCCGCCGCCGTAGAGCGCGGCATAACCCGCCATCGTTTCGCGCACCGGCAGGCCCAGCCCGCCCTGGGCCGGCGCTGCCCAGCCCATCGGCGCAGCCGCGGGCAGCGACACGTCGTGGCCTGCGGCAAGCCCCGCGCGGGTCGAGGCCAGGGCCTCGTGCAGGGTGCGGTAGATGAACTCGTGCACCAGCCGCTGCTCGCGGAAGCGCACCTCATGCTTGGCCGGATGCACGTTCACGTCGACCTGGCGCGGGTCGCATTCCAGGAACAGCACGAAGGCCGGATAGCGGCCATGGAAAAGCACGTCGGCATACGCCTGGCGCACCGCGTGCGCGACCGTGCGATCACGCACCGCGCGGCCGTTGACGTAAAAGTACTGCTGGTCGGCGCTGGAGCGCGCAGCCGTCGGCAGGCCGACCCAGCCGTGCAGGCGCAGGCCGGCGCCGGCGTGTTCGATCGCCAGGCACTGCGAGGTGAACTCCTCGCCCAGCGCCTCGGCGACGCGGCGCGCGCGTTCGGCGCCGTCGCGCACCGGCTTGTAGTGGCGCGACAGGCGGCCGTTGTGGCTGATGCGCAGCTCGACCTCGGGGCGCGCCAGCGCCAGCGAGCGCAGCCATTCCTCGATGTGGCCCAGCTCGGTGCGTTCGGCGCGCAGGAACTTGCGCCGCGCCGGCACGTTGAAGAACAGGTCGCGCACCTCGACCGTGGTTCCGGCGGGATGCGGATGCGGCTGCAGCGGCGCGACCTTGCCGCCGTCCACTTCCAGACGAACGCCGTGTTCCTGCGCGGCGGTGCGCGAACTGAGCGCGAAGCGGCTGACCGAGGCGATCGACGGCAGCGCTTCGCCGCGGAATCCGAGCGTGGCGACTTCCTCGAGGTCGTCGAGCGAGGCGATCTTGCTGGTGGCGTGGCGCGAGATCGCCAGCGGCAGCTCGTCGGCGGGAATGCCGCCGCCGTCGTCGCGGATCCGGATCAGGCGGATGCCGCCTTCCTCCAGGTCGATGTCGACGCGGGTCGCGCCGGCGTCGAGCGCGTTCTCGACCAGCTCCTTGACCACCGACGCCGGGCGTTCGACGACCTCGCCCGCGGCGATCTGGTTGACGAGGGTGTCGGGAAGCTGCTGGATCGGCACGGCCTGGCGGGTCTCGGACTGGCGAGACCGGATGATACCAGCGGGGCCGGGCCTTACTCGGGCAGCGAGGCGACCGCCGTGGCGGCCACCGGGATGGTCAGGCGCTCGCCGATACGCACGGTGTCGCCCTGCAGCTTGTTGGCGGCGCGGATCGTGTTCATCGGCACGCCGTGGCGGGCGGCGATCAGGCTCAGGGTCTCGCCGCGGCTGACCACGTGCTGGCGGCTGCCGCCGAACTGGCCCTGGCGTGCCGCGTACCAGGTGCCCGGGGGCGCCTGGTTGGCGAAATAGCTGCGCACGCCGCTGACGATGGCGGCGGCCATGCGGCTGCGGTAGGCCGGGTCGCTGAGCCGGGCCTCTTCGCCCGGGTTCGAGATGAAGCCGGTCTCGACCAGCATAGACGGCACGTCCGGCGAACGCAGCACCACGAAGTTGGCGCGCTCGATCTGCGGCTTGTGCGCCTTGCCGACCTGCTTGAGCGCAGCCAGCACTTCGGTGGCGACGTCGTCGGAAACGCGCATGGTGGCGTTCTGCGAAAGGTCGAGCAGCACCGCCGCGAGGTTCTTGTCGCGCGCGTCGAGCTCGACGCCGCCGACCAGGTCGGCCGCGTTCTCCTGGTCCGCCAGCCAGCGCGCCGCCTCCGAGGACGCGCCGCGCAGCGACAGCACGTAAACCGAAGCGCCGCTGGCCGCCCGGTTGTGCGCGGCGTCGGCGTGCACCGAAATGAAGAGGTCGGCCTGCGCTTCGCGGGCGATCATGTAGCGCTGCTCGAGCGGGATGAACACGTCGCGGTCGCGCACCAGGAAGGCCTGCATGCCCGGGTCGGCGTTGATCTGCGCCGCGAGCTCGCGCGCCACCGCCAGGGTGATGTCCTTTTCGTACTTGCGGCTCGGGCCGATGGCGCCCGGGTCCTTGCCGCCGTGGCCGGCGTCGATGGCGACGATGAGCTTGCGCTCGCCGCTGCCGATCACGTCCTGCACGGTGCGCGCGGGCGCCGGTTTGCCGGCGACGGCCGTCGTCTCGGTGAACAGTTCCAGCACCAGGCGGGCGCCGTTGCCCTCGCGCTCCAGGCGGCTGCGCGGCTTCACGTCGCGACCCAGGTCGAGCACGACGCGCAGGTCGTTGTCCGCCGGCTTGCCGGTGCGCACGCCGGCCACGACGCCGTTCGGCGACGGCGCCTTGTAGCCACCCGCGAGCGAGCTGCCCGGCAGGTCCAGCACCAGGCGATGGGGATTGGCGAGGGTGAAGAGCTTGTAGTCGACCGGGCCGCTGAGCTCCAGCACGGCGCGCGTGCCCGACTCGTTTTCGACCAGGGTGACGCCCTTGAGCTGGGCGGCCTGGGCGCCGAACGCGACCAGACCCAGCAGGGTCGAGGCGAACAGGACGAAGACAGGATTCCGGCGCATGGGCGGGATTGAACCACCGGATTCCCGGAAAAGCAAGAAATTTCCTTTGGAATCCGTAGCCTGCCGGACCTTCCTAGAAACCGCCCAAGAAGAGGCCCGGAGAAGGCGTCATTCCGGCCTCGCGCCCCAGCGGGCCAGCCAGTCCTGCCCGGCGCCCGTGCCCGCCCGCAGGTGCGCCCGGCGCCCCGTGCCCTCGGCCGCCAGGGTGATCACCAGGTCCGGAGGCGGCAGACCGCCCTGCCCGCGCTCCGGCCACTCCACCAGCCAGAGACTGGCGTCCGCGGCGAGCTCGTCCAGGCCCAGGAAATCCAGCTCGCCGGCGGCCGCCAGGCGGTACAGGTCGAGGTGCACCGCTTCGCCCGAGGGCAGCGGGTAGCGCTCGACCAGGGTGTAGGTCGGGCTCTTGATCGCACCGGTCACCCCCAGGTCGCGCAGCCAGGCCCGCGCCAGCGTGGACTTGCCGGCACCGAGGTCGCCTTCCAGGAACACCACCGCCCGGGCCGGCGCGCTGCGGGCCAGGCGGCGGGCCAGGGCCTCGGTGGCGTCGGCATCGGCCAGCAGCACGGTCGGGTTCATTCGGGGTTGGCCATTCGCCGCAGGTGGGGGAACAGGTCCGAGGGCAACAGGCCGCGCTCGCCGCCGATCCGGGCTGCGGCGTCACCGGCGGCCGCATGCAGCAGCGCGCCCGCCACCGCCGCCTGGAACACCGGCAGGTGCTGGGCCTGCAGCGCCGCGATCACGCCCGACAGCACATCGCCCATGCCGCCGGTGGCCATGCCGGGGTTGCCGGCGCCGATCACCGCGGGAATCTCGCCGGGTGCCGCCACCAGCGTGCCGGCGCCCTTGAGCACGACCACGCAGCGGTACTTCTGCGCGAGCGCTTCGGCGGCCCCGAAGCGGTCGGCCTGCACGTCGCGCTTGTCCTTGCCCAGCAGGCGGGCGGCTTCGCCCGGGTGCGGCGTGATCACGGCGCCAGGCACCGCATGCGGTTCCTCGGCGAGCAGGTTGAGCGCATCGGCATCGAGCACCAGCGGTTTATCGGCAGCCAGCGCGGCGCGGTAGAGGCTGCGTCCCCACGCGCCCTGTCCCAGGCCCGGGCCGACCGCGAGCACGGTCGCGCGCTCGAGCAGCGGCGCCAGCGCCGCGGCGTCCTCGACCGCGTGCGTCATCGCCTCGGGGCGGGCGGCGACCAGGGCGGCGACACCGGCGCTGCGGGTCGCGACGCTGGCCAGGCCGACGCCGGTGCGCAGCGCACCTTCGGCGCACAGCCGCACCGCGCCGCCCATGCCCACTTCGCCGCCGATGCACAGCACATGGCCGTGTTCGCCCTTGTGGGCGTTGGCGTGGCGCGGCGTCAGCCAGCGGGCCAGGCCCTCGGGGCGGCAAAGCCAGGCAGCCGGCATCACGTCGTCGAAGGCGCCGATCTTCAGGTCGAGGCGATCGAGCAGCACTTCGCCGTCGAAATCGCGCGCCATGCCGGTGTAGAGGCCGCGCTTGGCGCCGATGAAGCTCAGCGTCACCGTGGCGCGCACCGCCGTGCCGTCGGCGTGGCCGGTGTCGGCGTCCAGCCCGGAGGGCACGTCCAGCGACAGCACCGGCGCGCGGCTGGCGTTGATGCGTTCGATCATCGCCTGCGCCGCCTCCGAGGGCGCGCGGGTGAGACCGGTGCCGTACAGCGCGTCGACCCAAAGTTCGGCTTCCGGCAGCAGTCCATCGAAAGCGGTGACGCTGCCGCCGGCCGCCCGCCATTCGGCCAGGGCCTGCCGGGCCTCCTCGCTGCGCGGGCTGGCGCCGGGGGGCGCCACCACGCTGACGGCACAGCCCGCGGCGCGGGCCAGGCGCGCCAGCACATAACCGTCGCCACCGTTGTTGCCGGGGCCGCAGGCCACGCCGATGCGCCGCACCGAAGGCCAGCGCTGTTGGACCAGGCGCCAGGCCGCGGTGCCGGCCCGGGTCATCAGTTCATGGGCAGGCACGCCCAGCGCCTGGATGGCGTGGTCGTCCATGGCCCGCACCTGGGCCGGCCGGTACAGCGGCAGCAGTTCGCTCATGCGGGGATTCTATACTTGCGCGCATGCACGACCCCGCCGCCCTCGCACGCAACATCCAGACCTGGGGCCGGGAGCTGGGCTTCCAGCAGGTCGGTTTCGCCGGCGTCGAACTGGGCGAGGACGAGGCGCACCTGCGCGACTGGCTGGCGAAGGGCCAGCACGGCGCCATGGACTACATGGCCCGGCACGGCGACAAGCGCTCGCGCCCGGACGAACTGGTGCCCGGCACGCTTCGTGTGATCTCGGTGCGCATGGACTACGGCACCGGCGACGACGCGGCTGCCTGGGCCACGCTGGACGACGGCGAGCGCGCCTACGTCGCGCGCTACGCGCTGGGCCGCGACTACCACAAGGTGCTGCGCAACCGCCTGCAGAAGCTCTGCGACCGCATCGCCGCCGAAGTCGGGCCGTTCGGCTACCGCGCCTTCGTCGATTCGGCGCCGGTGCTCGAGCGCGCGCTGGCCCGCGACGCCGGCCTGGGCTGGATCGGCAAACACAGCTGCCTGATCAACAAGGACGCCGGCAGCTGGTTTTTCCTCGGCGAGATCTACACCGACCTGCCGCTGCCGGTGTCGGCCCCGGCCAGCGCGCACTGCGGCACCTGCACGCGCTGCATCACCGTCTGCCCCACCGGCGCGATCGTCGCGCCCTACCGCGTGGACGCTCGCCGCTGCATCAGCTACCTGACCATCGAGCTGCGCGAATCGATCCCCGAGGAGCTGCGGCCGCTGATCGGCAACCGCGTATTCGGCTGCGACGACTGCCAGCTGGCCTGCCCCTGGAACAAGTTCGCGGTACGCAGCGAGGAGCCAGACTTCCGGGTCCGCCACGGACTGGACCGCGCCAGTCTGGTGGAACTGTTCGCCTGGGACGAAGAGACCTTCCTGCGCAACACCGAAGGCTCGGCGATCCGCCGCGCCGGCTACGAGGGCTGGCTGCGCAACATCGCAGTGGCGCTGGGCAATGCCGAAGGCACGCCCGAGGTGCGGGCGGCGCTGGCGGCGCGGCGCGGGCATCCGAGCGGGTTGGTGCGCGAACACGTGGCCTGGGCAATGGCCCGGCACGCGGCCCGGGACAGTCAGTCGGCCTGACGCGCCCGGATCACGCCCAGCAGCGCGCGCGTCACCGGATCCTCGACCGCGTCGACCGGACGTTCGCCCGCCAGCACCGGCAGCAGGCTTCCCGCGAGGCGCTTGCCCAGCTCCACCCCCCACTGGTCGAAGGCGTTGACGCCCCACAGCACCGAAAGCGCGTAGACGCTGTGTTCGTACATGGCCAGCAGGCTGCCCAGCGAACGCGGATTGAGCGCATCGAGCAGCAGCAGGCTGTTCGGGCGCCCGCCCGGGTAGTGCTTCTGCGGCGACGATCCGGCGCTGCCGTTGGCCAGGGCCTCGGATTGCGCCAGCAGATTGGCCAGCACCGCACTGTGGCTCTGCGGATAGCGGTGGGCCGGCGTCACCACGCCGATGAAGTCGGCGGGGACCGGGTCGCTGCCCTGGTGCAGTGCCTGGAAGAAGCTGTGCTGGCTGCTGGTGCCGGTCGCACCCCAGAGCACCGGCACCGTGGCCACCGGCGACGCGCTGTCGTCTTCGCGCACGGTCTTGCCCAGGCTTTCCATCACCAGCTGCTGCAGGTAGTCCGGCAGCAGGTCGAGCCGTTCGTCGTAAGGCAGCACCGCATGCGTGGCGTGGCCTAGCACGTTGCGGTTCCAGACCAGGGTCAGGGCATGCCAGACCGCCAGATTGCGTTCGGGCGGCGACTCGAGCACGTGCCGGTCCATGTCCGCGGCGCCGGCCAGCAGTTCGTCGAAGCGCCGCATGCCCAGGGCCAGCGCGACCGTGAAACCGACCGCCGACCACAGCGAATAGCGTCCGCCGACCCAGTCCCACATCGGCAGCACGCGATCGGCGGGCACGCCGAAGCCGATGGCCGCGTCCGTTGCCGCGCTGATGGCGTACAAGCGGCCCCGGCCAGCCAGCCAGTCCTTGAGGATGCCGCCGTTGAGCAGGGTCTCCTGCGTGCCGAAGCTCTTGGACACCAGCACCACGGCGGTGCGCGCCGGATCGAGCTGGGGCAGCAGGCGCTGGACGCCGCTGGCATCGGCGTTGAACAGGAAATGGGTGCGGAACCGGCCCCGGTCGAATTCCGCCAGCGATTGCACCGCAAGGCGCGGCCCCAGGTCGGACCCCCCGATGCCGATGTTGACGATGTCGGTGATGTCCGACGATTCCAGGTCGGCCACCATCGCCGCCATGCGGTCACGGGCGTCGCGGGCCGAGCGCCTTGCCGCCTCGGCCTGGGCGCCGTGCCCGAGGTCACTGCGAAGGGCCGTATGCAGGGCCGGGCGGTCCTCGGAGCGGTTCACGCGGCCGCCGTCGAACTGGCGCCGGAACGCGTCCGGCAGCGGCGCCGCCAGCGAAAAAAGCGCCGCCAGCGCGTCCCTGTCGTAGCGCTGGCGCGCGAAACAGGCGTGGATGGGCCCGACGCGCAGGGAAAAATCGCGCGCGCGCTCCGGGTCGGCCACCATCAGCTGGCGCAGCGGCATATCGGCCAGGCGCATCGCGTGGGCACGCAGACCTGGCCAATCAGGAGTGAGGGGCATCACCGGTTCCATGTCTGGTTCGCGCCGAAGTCTAACCGAGCCGGACGACGGTCCGGTTTCAGCGCCTCCGGCCTCAGCTGCCGTCGAACTCGAGATTGTCGATGAGCCTGGTGCGGCCCAGGCGGGCGGCGATCAGGGCCAGCAGGCCGGGCTCGTCCGGCGCTTTCGCCCGGGACAGGTCGCTGCGCCGCACTTCGGCGTAGTCCACGGTGAAGCCGGCGGCCTCCAGTCGCGCGGTGGCCTGGTCTTCGATGCCCGCGATGGGCAGGCCCTGGCGGGCCGCGTCGCGCATGAACAGCAGCGTCTGGTGGATGCGGGTCGCGGTCTGGCGCTCGTCGCCCTGCAGGTACTGGTTGCGTGAGCTCATCGCCAGGCCGTCGGCCTCGCGCAGGGTCGGCGCCGGGATGATCTCGACCGGGAAGCTCATTTCCTTGGTCATGTAGCGGATCACCTGCAGCTGCTGGTAGTCCTTGCGCCCGAACACCGCCAGGTCCGGCTGCACCATGTTGAACAGGCGCGCCACCACCTGGGCCACGCCGTTGAAATGGCCCGGCCGGTGCAGGCCGTCGAGGATGTCGGTGATGCCCGGTACGTGCATCTGCACGCAGGCCATGGTGCCGTAGGGATACATCTGCTCGACCGGCGGCAGGAACAGCGCGTCGCAGCCGCGTTCGGCCAGGCCGTTGATGTCGCTCTCCGGCGTGCGCGGGTAGCGCGCGTAGTCCTCGTTCGGCCCGAACTGGGTCGGATTGACGAAGATGCTGGCGACCACGCGGTCGGCGTGGCGGCGCGCGAGGTCGACCAGGGCATGGTGGCCGGCGTGCAGGTTGCCCATGGTGGGCACGAAGCCGACGCTGGCGCCTTCGCGCCGCCATTGCCTGACCTGGGCGCGCAGCGCGGCCAGCGTGGTGTGGGTCTGCATGGGTTGGTCAGTATCCGTGTTCGGGGCCGGGGAATTCGCCGCTGCGCACCGCGGCGGCATAGGCCTGGAAAGCGCCGAGGATCGAACCGCCGTTGGCGAGGAAATCCTTGACGAAGCGTGGGCGGCGGTGGCCGCTGTTCATGCCCAGCAGGTCGTGCAGCACCAGGATCTGGCCATCGCAGGACGGACCGGCGCCGATGCCGATGGTGGGGATGGCCACGGCAGCGGTGATCTCGGCCGCCAGCGCCGAGGGCACACATTCGAGCACCAGCAGGTCGGCACCGGCGGCCGCGACGGCCTTGGCGTCGGCCAGCAGCTTGCGCGCGGCCGCTTCCTCGCGGCCCTGCACCTTGTAGCCGCCCAGGCGCAGCACCGACTGCGGGGTCAGGCCCAGGTGGGCGCAGATCGGGATCTCGCGCTCGGACAGGAAGCGGATCACGTCGAGTTTGTGGCCGGCGCCCTCGAGCTTGACCATGCCGGCACCGGCCTGCAGGCAGCGCGTCGAGGCGTCGAGCGCGCGCTCGGGCGTGGCGTCCGCCTGGAACGGCAGGTCCGAGACCAGGAAGGCCGTGGACAGCCCGGCGGCCACGCAGCGCGTGTGGTAGACGATGTCGTCGACGGTGACCGGCAGCGTGCTGTCATGGCCCTGGCAGACCATGCCCAGGGAATCGCCGATCAGGACCAGGTCGATGCCGGCCTCGTCGACGCTGCGGGCGAAGCCGGCGTCGTAGGCGGTCAGCGAGACGATGCGGCGCCCCTCGGCCTTCATCTGGCGCAGGGCCGGGACCGTCAGGCGCGTGCGCGCCGGGGTCTTGGAATCGTTCGCGTACATGGCGGTGGCCCGGGGGTGGGGAGGCCTAAGGTATCGCTTCGATGCCGGTGGCATCCACCGCCGCGAGCAGGTCCCGGACCTTGCCGCGTCCGGGAACGACCAGGTCGGGAGCGATTTCCGCCAGCGGCACCAGCACGAAGGCGCGCTCGTGCAGGCGCGGGTGCGGCAGGTTCAGGCCGGGCTCGTCCAGCGTTTCTTCGCCATAGATCAGCAGGTCGAGATCGAGTACGCGCGGGCCCCAGCGGTCCTCGGCGCGGCGCACGCGGCCGAAACGCTGCTCGATCTCCATCAGCGCGTCGAGCAGCACGCGCGGCACCATGCGGGTCTGCAGTTCGACCACGGCATTGAGGAAGTCGGGCTGGTCGGTGCGGCCCCAGGCCGGCGTGCGGTAGACGGCGGACTGGCGGCGGATGCTGGTCTGCGGCAGCGCGTCCACGGCCCACAGGGCCTCGGTGAGCGTGATCTCGACGTCGCCCTCGTTGCCGCCGAGGCCGACGAAGGCGCGGACCGGATCGTCCGGCCTCATTCCGCGCCGCCCTCGCCTCCGCCGGGCTTGCGCCGGCGACGCCGGCGCTTGCGCGGCGCGCCGGCGGGCGCGTCCTCGGCAGAGGTGTCGGCATCGCTGTCGCCTTCGGCGCGGACGCGGCGCGGCGCCTTGGATTCCAGGCGTTCGGACAGCTGCTCGGGCGCCTGCGCCTGGGCCTCGCGCCAGAAGGCCAGGTCGTCGACCACATCGGGCGCGGCGCTGGCGCGCAGCTCGAGGAAATCGAAGGCGGCGCGGAAGCGCGGATGCGACAGCAGGCGGAAGACGCGCTTGCGCACGCGCTGGCTGAAGCGCGGCTGCAGCAGCCAGATCTCCTGCATGGGCAGCGAGAACCGGCGCGGCAGCGCGATGCGCTGCGCCTGGTGCAGCGTGACGCGGTCGGCGGCCCGCTGCTGCGCGACCAGCGGATCGGTGCCGCCTTTCTGCAGCACTGCCAGTTCGCGGCAGTAGGCCGGCCACAGCAGCGCGGCGAACAGGAAGGCCGGCGTCACCGGCTTGTCCTCGGCGACGCGCGTGTCGGTGTTGCGCAGCGCCTGCAGCAGCATCGCGCGCAGGGCGCCGCTGCGGTTGGTGGCGAGCGCGGTGGCGGTTTCCGGGAACAGGGCCGGCAGCAGGCCGAGCTGCTCGAGCAGCAGGAAACTGCTCTCGGCGTGCCCGGCCAGGAACATCTTCAGGCATTCGTCGAACAGGCGGGCCGGCGGCGCCGCCGACAGCAGGTGCGCCAGCTCGGGGATCGGCGCGGCGGCGTCGGGCGCGATGCTGAAACCGAGCTTGGCGGCGAGCCGCGCCGCGCGCAGCATGCGCACCGGATCCTCGCGGTAGCGCTCGACCGGATCGCCGATCAGGCGCAGCACGCGGTCCTGGCAGTCCTGGTAGCCGCCGACGTAATCGCGCACCGAGAAGTCCTCGATGGCGTAGTACAGGGCATTGGCTGTGAAATCGCGGCGGACCGCGTCATCTTCGATCGTGCCGTAGATGTTGTCGCGCAGCAGGCGGCCACCGTCGTCGGTCTCGCGGTCGCCGGCGTCGTCGCCGCCGTTGGCGCGGAAGGTCGCGACCTCGATGATCTCCTTGCCGTAGACCACGTGCGCCAGGCGGAAGCGCCGGCCGATCAGGCGGCAGTTGCGGAACAGCGCCTTCACCTGTTCGGGCGTGGCGTCGGTCGCGACGTCGAAGTCCTTGGGATGGCCGCCGACCAGCAGGTCGCGCACCGCGCCACCGACCAGGTAGCCCTGGAAGCCGCCCTCGCGGAGCCGGTAAAGGACGCGCAGCGCGTTCGGGCTGATGTCCTTGCGGGAGATGCCGTGCTCGGCGCGCGGCACGACCAGGGGATGGGTGGGAGTGGCGATGCGGATGTCCGTCATGGGAAAGGGCGGCGCGGGGTCCTTGCGCGGCGGCAGGCGGCGGGCCGGGAATGGCTTCCCGGCAGCGGTCAAGCCGGCTATACTAGCGCCCGTCCTGCAGCTTCGCCATCCGCGCTCCCTTCGTCTAGTGGCCTAGGACACGGCCCTCTCAAGGCTGGAACAGGGGTTCGAGTCCCCTAGGGAGCGCCACTTTTCCGAAGGCCCGGCCATGCCGGGCCTTCTTCGTTTGTGGCGCGGTCCGATCCGCGGCGCTGGGCGCGACCCGGCGCGAGGGCTAGAATCGCCGCCATTCCGAACGCCCTTGAGACCCGGCCATGCCCTTTGTCGTCATCGAAAACTGCATCCGCTGCAAGTACACCGACTGCGTCGAGGTCTGCCCGGTGGACTGCTTCCACGAAGGCCCGAACTTCCTGGTGATCGACCCCGAGGAATGCATCGATTGCACCCTGTGCGAGCCGGAATGCCCCGCCAAGGCGATCTATCCCGAAGACGACGTGCCGGCCGGCCAGGAGGGCTTCATCGCTCTCAACGCCGAACTCTCCAAGGCCTGGCCGGTGATCACCACCCGCAAGGACCCGCTGCCCGACGCGGCGGAGTGGGACGGCAAGGAAGGCAAGCTGGATCAGCTCGTGCGGTAAGGCCCATCGGCAGCGCGCAGATCCCGCCGCCAGCCGTCACGACCGACCCGGAAAAAAGGCGCCTCGCGGCGCCTTTTTTCATCCCCAGGGCCCACGAACCTCAGCCCAGGCGCGCCTTGAGCAGGGCCAGCAGCTGCGCGGCCGGGCCCGACGCCAGCGGCTGGCCGTCGGTGCCCAGCGCAACGACGCGGGTCTGCTCGCCCGAAGCTTCGGCGCGGATCAGCATGGTCGTGCCCTGGTAGCTCACTTCGTAGCTGTTGAGCAGCTGGGCGCGCTCGCCGATGGTCACACCCTCGATCTTGCCCAGCGCGAGGCCGAGGCGGCGCCAGGCGCTGTCGACGGTGTCGGCCATGGTGAAGGCATCGATGCCGGCGACGGTGGTCGCAGCCGGTGCGGCCACGCCCACGGCGGGAACGGCTTCGCCCGGCGAGGCGGCGGTGGGCGCGACGTCAGGCACGGTCATCGCACCGGCGGTCGACGGCACGTCCAGGCCCGGCGGCACTTCCAGCGGCTGGTTGTAGCGGCTTTCCTGGTACTTGGCGTCCATGCCCAGCTTGGCGCGGGTCCAGGCGCAGCCACCCTGGGACAGCAGGGCGACGGCGAGGGCGCCGATCAGCAGCGGGCGGTGGGAAAGCGGGGACGCGGTCATGGTGATCTCCTGGGTGGCGCCGCGAGAGGGCCGCGGGCGCGGTGCAATGGGTCGACGGCCGATAGGGTAACCGGCTCAGGGGCTTTCGTGTTCGAGGCGCCGGCAAAGCTGGGCCATGGCGTCCGCCTGGCCCTGGTGCGCCGCCGACAGCGAGGTCAGCGGCAGGCGCAGGCCGTGGCCGATGCCCTGGCGGGCCAGCAGGGCCTTGACCGGGATCGGGTTGGGCTCGACGCCGAGGAAGTCGTACAGGCCGGACAGGCCGGCGTCCTGCGCCGACGCCGCCTCGCCCTGCCCCGCCGCGACCAGGTCGCAGAGGCGGCGGAAGGTCGCGGGCACCACGTTCGACGCGACCGAGATCACGCCGCTCGCCCCGCCGCGCAGCGCCCGCACGAAGGTCGGGTCGTCGCCGCTGAGCAGGGCGAAGTCGCTGCCCGCCAGCGGATAAAGCGCGTTCCAGCGCGCCTCGTCGCCGCGGGCCTCCTTCAGGCCGACGATGCCCGGATGCCGGCACAGGCGGGCGACGGTCTCGGGTTGCAGGTCGCAGCCGGTGCGGCCGGGCACGTTGTAGAGCACCACCGGCAGGCCGCCCTGTTCGGCGACCGCGGTGTAGTGCGCGACCAGGCCTTCCTGCGTGGGGCGCACGTAAGGCGGCGTCACCACCAGGGCGGCGTCGGCGCCGCCGTCGCGGGCGAGCCGCGTCTGGGCGATGGTCTTGGCGGTGTTGGACTGGCCGGTACCGGCGAGCACCACCAGCCGGTCGCCGGCCTGGGCGACCGCGGCGCGCAGCAGGCGCAGGTACTCGTCGTCGGACAGCGCGGCCGCTTCGCCGGTGGATCCGGCGACGACGATGCCGCGGGTTCCGCCGCGAAGCTGCAGGTCGATCAGGCGCGCCCAGGCGTCGAGGTCGAGGTCGCCGGCGGCCGTGAACGGCGTGGCCAGGGCGGTGATGCTGCCGGAAAGGTGCAAAGGAAAGGCCTTGCGGGGACTGGCGCCGATGTTACTTGCGGCCGGAAAGCGGCGGCAAGTATGCTGGCTTCGCCCCTTCCGCGCCGATTCATCCGCGCCGCCACGGAACACCGAATTGACCGACCCCGCCGCACGCCCGACCGCCAACGAGAACCACCTGCTGATCAGCGCCTACACCACGCATCCGCAGTCGCCCCTGCTGGCCGTCACCCGCCGCATTTCCGACAGTGGCTGCAACATGGTGGACGCCCGCCTCTCGACCGTCGGCCGGGACGTTTCCGTCACCGCGCTCGCAGTCGGGTCCTGGGACGCCGTCGCCAAGCTCGAGGCCATGCTGACGCGGCTTGAGCGCGAGGAAGGCTACAAGCTGGTCTGGTACCGCACCGGCCCCAAGGCCCTGCAGTCGAACCTGCTGCCCTACATCGTCGAGGTCGTGGCGGCCGACAAGCCCGGCATCCTGTTCCAGCTGGCCGATTTCTTCGACCGCCAGGGCATCACGATCGAAAGCCTGCACAGTTCGCGCTACCGGGCCATGCAGACCGGCGCCGACATGTTCTCGGCCCAGGTGACCATCGGCATTCCCTCGAACATGCACATCGCCGCGCTGCGCGACGACTTCCTCGAGTTCTGCGACCACCTGAACCTCGATGCCATCATGGACCCGATGAAGTTCTGACGACGGAATGATCGACACCGGCGACCGCATCCTCGATCTCCCCCTGGCCCTGGGCAGCGGCCGGACCAGCAACCTGTCCGACTACGCCGGCCGCTGGCTGGTGATGTATTTCTATCCCAAGGACAACACGCCCGGCTGCACCACCGAGGGCATCGAGTTCAACGCCGTCTACCCGAAGATACGCAGGGCGGGCGGCGAGCTGCTCGGCGTCTCGCGCGACTCGGTGAGGTCGCACGCCAATTTCTGCGCCAAGCACGGCTTCGTGTTCGACCTGGTGTCCGACGCCGACGAAGCCGTGTGCCGCGCTTTCGGTGTGATCAAGCCCAAAAAGCTCTACGGCCGCGATTACATCGGCATCGAGCGCAGCACCTTCCTGATCGACCCCAAGGGCCGCGTCGCCGAGTGCTGGCGCGCAGTGAAGGTCGCCGGCCACGCCGAAGAGGTGCTGGCCGCACTGCAGAAGGCCGCCAAGGCAAAGTGACCCACCCTCGCGCAAACCCGGACCGCCGTCTCGCCCCGCGAGCCACGGCGGTTCGCTGCTGTGCGTTCCATGGAAGACCGATCCCCGCGGGCACCGGACGTGCTTTCGCGGTAACACAGGGATGTGAGCCTGTTGTCCGTGTCCAACCTAGCCGAGAAGCCCATGACTAGAAGCAAGCGGATCTACGTACTGGACACCAACGTGCTGATGCACGACCCGACCGCGCTGTTCAAGTTCGAAGAGCACGACGTCTTCATCCCGATGATGGTCCTGGAGGAGCTGGACAACGGCAAGAAGGGCCACAGCGAAGCCAGCCGCAATGCCCGCCAGGTCAGCCGCTTCCTCAACGAGATCATCGAGGCGCACGGCAGCCAGAAGCTCGAGCAGGGCGTGAAGCTCGAGCAGCCCAAGGGGCTGCAGCTGCGTTCGCAGGAAAGCGTCGGCCGCCTGCTTTTCCAGCTCAAGCCGGTCGAGAACGGCAAGAAGTTCGGCAAGGTGCTGCCGGACAACCTGATCCTGTCGTCCATCCTGCAGCTGATCGAAGACAATCCGGGCGTGCCCGTGGTGCTGGTGTCCAAGGACATCAACCTGCGCATCAAGGCCTCGATCGCCGGCGTCAAGGCCGAGGACTACGAAAACGACCGCGCGATCGACGACTTCAACCTGCTGTTCACCGGCGCCAACGAGCTGCCGGCGGACTTCTGGGAGCGCCACGAGGGCAGCCTGCGCAGCTGGACGGAAAAAGGCCGCACCTTCTACGAAGTGCGCCGCACCGAGGACGACGGCTGGTACCCGAACCAGTTCCTGTACATGCCCGGCGACGACGAAGTGGAGATGAAGGTCGCCAAGCTCGACGACCAGCGCGCCGTGCTGCAGATCGTCGACGACTTCCGCAGCCCGCAGCACCAGGTCTGGGGCATCAACGCCCGCAACCGCGAGCAGAACTTCGCCTTCAACGCGCTGATGGACCCGGAGATCGACTTCGTCACCCTGCTCGGCACCGCCGGCACTGGCAAGACCCTGCTGGCCCTGGCCGCCGGCCTGACCCAGACCATGGACATCCAGCGCTACCGCGAGATCATCATGACCCGCGCGACGGTGAGCGTCGGCGAGGACATCGGCTTCCTGCCGGGCACCGAAGAGGAGAAGATGACGCCATGGATGGGCGCGCTCACCGACAACCTGGAAGTGCTGACGCACACCGAGGACCACGGCAGCTGGGGCCGCGGCGCCACCAACGAGCTGCTGGCCTCGCGCATCAAGATCCGCTCGATGAACTTCATGCGCGGCCGCACCTTCCTCAACCGCTGGGTGATCGTCGACGAGGCGCAGAACCTCACGCCCAAGCAGATGAAGACCCTGATCACGCGCGCCGGCCCGGGCACCAAGATCATCTGCATGGGCAACGTCGAGCAGATCGACACGCCCTACCTCACCGAAACCACCTCGGGCCTGACCTACGCGGTGGACCGGTTCAAGAACTGGGCGCATTCGGCGCACATCACGCTGCGCCGCGGCGAACGTTCGCGCCTGGCGGACTACGCTTCGGAAGTGCTGTGAGGCCATGACCGAGCGGCTGGCGACGTGGGTCTGGGTCGGGGCGTCGGCCCTGGCCTGCGTCGCCGGCATGGTGAACGTGGTGGGTTACCTGGGTTTCGAGCACCAGGCCATCACCCACCTCACCGGCACCACGTCCCTGCTCGGCGCGGCGCTGGCGCGCGGCGACGCCACCGCGGCATGGCAGCTGGCGGCGATGATCGCCGCCTTCGTCGGCGGCGCCCTGCTCAGCGGCCTGCTGGTGCAGGACAGCGTGCTGCGCCTGGGGCGGCGCTACGGCGTCGCCCTGGCCTTCGAAGCCGCGCTGCTGGCGGCGGCGGTCACCCTGTTCGAACGCGGCAGTTTCGCCGGGCCGCTGCTGGCGGCCGTGGCCATCGGGCTGCAGAACGCCATGGCGACCACCTACAGCGGCGCGATCGTGCGCACCTCGCACGTCAGCGGCATGTTCACCGACCTCGGAATCACCCTGGGCCACGCGCTGCGCGGCCTGCCCGTGGCGCGGCGGCGGCTGTGGCTGTGCCTGGTGATCATCGCCAGCTTCCTGGCCGGCGGCGTTGCCGGCGCGCTGCTGTTCGGCGTGGTCCAGTACCGCGCGCTGTACCTGCCGGCCCTGCTCACGGGCGCGACCGGCCTGACCTACGCGATCTATCGCCACCGGCAGATCGCCGCGGGTAGGATCGCGCCATGACCACCCGCCCCCTCTGCGCGCTCACCATTGCCGGCTCCGATTCCGGCGGCGGCGCCGGCATCCAGGCCGACCTCAAGACCTTCGCCGCGCACGGCGTGCACGGCCTGAGCGCGCTGGCCGCGCTCACCGCCCAGCACACGCGCGGCGTGACGGCAGTACACGTGCCGCCGGTGGACTTCCTGCGTGCCCAGATCGATGCCTGCTTCGACGACTTCCGCATCGGTGCCGTGAAGCTGGGCATGCTGGCCAATGCCGAAGTCATCCACGCGGTGGCCGACGCACTCGAGACGCACAAGCCGCCGTTCGTGGTGCTCGACCCGGTGATGGTCGCCACCTCCGGCGCCAAGCTGCTGGCCGACGAGGCGCTGGAAGCCCTGCGCGCCCGCCTGCTGCCCCTGGCCACCGTGCTGACGCCGAACATCCCCGAAGCCGAACTGCTGCTCGGCCACGCCATAGCCGACGACGAAGCGGCCGAAGCCGCCCTGGTCGAACTGCTGGCCCTGGACCCGCGGGCGGTGCTGCTCAAGGGCGGCCATCTGCCCGGCACCGGCGCCATGGTCGACCGCTACGACGATGGCGAGGCGCTGCTGGAGTTCGAACACCCGCGCCTGGACCTGGAGGGCCACGGCACCGGCTGCACCCTGGCCTCGGCCATCGCCGCCAACCTCTGCCGCGGCCTGACCGTGCGCGAGGCCTGCGCCAGCGCCACCGACTACGTTCACGGCGCCCTGAAACACGCCTACCGCCCCGGCAAGGGCTCGTCGGCGGTACTGGACCATTTCTGGCGCAAGCACGTCGAGCCGCCGCCGGCCTGAACTGGCGGCCCCAGGGTCGGCTGGGCTAGCATCGGCGGCAAATCCACGCGGAGCCACCCCGATGCGCAGCGGCAACCCGGCCCTAAACGACAACACCTTCCTCGACATCGGCAGCGGCGAGCTGGTCTCGCGCGCACCGGGCGAGGTGATGACCCTGGGCGGCACGGTCAACAAGACCGGCTTCATGCTGCTCCTGCTGGTGGCCACGGCCGCCTACACCTGGAGCCTGTACACCCCCGAGAACCCGGGCGCGGTGATGCCCTGGCTGCTGGTGGGTGGCATCGGCGGCTTCATCGTCGCCCTGGTCACCGTGTTCAAGAAGACCTGGTCCCCGGTCACGGCGCCGCTTTACGCCGCGCTGGAGGGCCTGTTCGTCGGCGCCGTGTCGGCGATGTTCGAGGCGAAGTTCCCCGGCATCGTGATGCAGGCCGTGATGCTGACCATGGGCGTGCTGGCGGCCCTGCTGATGGCCTACAAGAGCGGCCTGATCAAGGCCACGGAGAACTTCAAGCTCGGCGTGGTCGCCGCCACCGGCGGCATCTTCCTGCTGTACCTGGTGAACATGGGCATGCGCCTGTTCGGCTTCGAGGGTTTCGGTTTCATCCACGAGTCCGGCGCGATGGGCATCGCCTTCAGCGTGTTCGTGGTGATCATCGCCGCCCTGAACCTGGTGCTGGACTTCGACTTCATCGAGTCCGGCGCCGAAGCCGGCGCGCCCAAGTACATGGAGTGGTACGGCGCCTTCGGCCTGGTGGTCACCCTGGTGTGGCTGTACCTGGAAATCCTGCGCCTGCTGGCCAAGCTGCAGTCGCGCGACTGAGGCGATGCGGCCACGGACACCCGCAAGGAGCCGGTGCGAGCCGGCTCCTTCTTTTTTGCCGCCAGCCAGGACCCGCTCCCGCGCCCTGACCGGACGGCAGCCCCTGCAGGGACGGACCGGCGCATGGGCATAGGCCGTCGCGAATTCCTGAAGGCCTTCGGCGCGACCATCGCCGCGTACGCGGCCGGGCCGCTGCAGCCGGTCGTGCTCGGCGGCGAGTGCTACATCAACCGCTCCCTGGGCCTGGCCTTCCGGCAGCCGCCGGGCTGGAACTACGTGTTGCTCAAGCAGTTCCCGTTGCTCCGGAACGAGCAGGTGCTCGAAGACAACGAGATATCGCGGATGCTGCTCTCCGGCGCCGACCCCTACGTGGTGATGGACCGGCGCGACCCCGGCAGTCCCGGGCCGCTCGCGGCCTCGATGACCGCCTACGTCGAGGAGTTCGCCTTCGAACCGGGCGAATCGCTGTCGCAGGTGCCGACCCTGGCGGCACGCGCCCTGGCGCTGGCGGTCAGGGAGCACGAGCTGCTGGAGCAGAGCGCCGTGTTCCGGCTTTCCGGCACCGAGTCCATCGAATACTTCGCCCGGTTCCGCTTCGAGACGCCGGACGTCTCGGTCCTGGCGCGGCACCGCAGCCTCGTGGGCGTCAAGGGCGGGGCCATCTTCACCTTCAACTTCTTCGACTATCCCGAGCAGGGCATCGACGGCCAGGCCGATTTCGACGCCATCCGGGCATCGATCACCTATGCCTGAGCCGCGGAACCGGAGTGGGCATTCGCCGGCAGCATGAAAAAGGGCGCCCGAGGACGCCCTTTCCGCATCGCTCCGGCGCCCGGATTCACCCCGCGGCGCGCGCCGCGATCGCCTGGGCGAAGCTCTGCGTGGTGCCGGTGCCGCCCAGGTCGGGCGTGAGATTGTCCTTCGCCTGCATCGTGTCGACGATCGCCTTGCGCAGGCGGCCGGCCTCCTCGACCTTGCCCAGGTGCTCGAGCATCTGCACCGCGCCAAGCAGCAGGGCGACCGGGTTGGCGATGCCCTTGCCGGCGATGTCGGGAGCCGAACCGTGCACCGCCTCGAAGATCGCGGCCTCGGTGCCGATGTTCGCGCCCGGGGCCAGGCCCAGGCCGCCGACCAGGCCGGCGCAGAGGTCGGAGATGATGTCGCCGAACAGGTTGGTGGTGACGATGACGTCGAACTGCTCGGGCTTCATCACCAGCTGCATGCAGGTGTTGTCCACGATCATCTCGTTGCACTGGATGTCGGGGTATTCCGCGGCCACCTGGCGCGCGACCTTCAGGAACAGGCCCGAGGTCGACTTGAGGATGTTGGCCTTGTGCACCACCGTAACCTTCTTGCGGCCGACGCGGCGCGCCAGGTCGAAGGCGTAGCGCACGATGCGCTCGGAGCCGCGGCGCGTGACCTTCTGGGTGAGCGTGGCGGTTTCGCCGTCGGCGGTGAGGTTCTGGCCCTCGCCGATGTAGGCGCCTTCGGTGTTCTCGCGCACCGTGATCAGGTCGATGTTCTCGTAGCGCGACTTGGTGTTCGGGAAACTGATCGCCGGGCGCACGTTCGCGTACAGGTCGAAGCGCTTGCGCAGCTCGACGTTGATCGAGCTGAATCCCTCGCCGACCGGCGTGGTCAGCGGCGACTTCAGCGCCACGCGGTGGCGGTGGATGGCCTCGAGCGTGGCGGCCGGCAGCAGTTCTCCCTGCTTCTCGTAGGCGGCCAGGCCGGCCTCGACGAAGTCGTACTGCAGGCCGAGCTTGAGCGCGTCGAGCACCTGCAGGGTGGCGTCCATGATTTCCGGGCCGATGCCGTCGCCACGGATCACCGCGATGGTCTGGGTCATAAGTGCTTGTTCTTCCAAGAGGTTACGGGCAGCCGGCTGGCTCCCGAAGGCGCGGCATTATGCCAGATGCGCCCCACCCCCTGCCCACTGGACCTTGGTCGCCCCCGGCACCCGCTCACGAAATCCGGGGTCAGAGTCCATTTATCTGGCGCCGGCGCGCCAGATAAATGGACTCTGACCCCGGATTTGATGCCGCTCAGTGTTCATGCGGGGGCTGGGCCGGGGCGTGGATGCCCTGGCCCTCGAGCTGGTCGAGGAAATCGACGCCGCGGCGCAGGTGCGGGATCACGATCGAGCCGCCCACCACCAGGGCCACGCTGAAGGCCTCGAAGAACTCGTCGCGGTTCACGCCGGCTTCCTTGCACTGGGCGATGTGGTAGCTGATGCAGTCGTCGCAGCGCAGCACCATCGAGGCGACCAGGCCCAGCAGCTCCTTGGTCTTGAGGTCGAGCGCGCCGGCCTTGTAGGTCTGGGTGTCGAGCGCGAAGAAGCGCCGCACCACCTGGTTGTCCTGGCCCAGGATGCGCTCGTTCATGCGCTGCCGGAACTCGGTGAATTCCTTGACGCGGTCGTTCTCGGTCTTGCTCACGGATTCGCCTCCAGCAGGGGTTTCAGGCCGCCGGCGCGGTCCAGCGCCACCAGGTCGTCGTAGCCGCCGACGTGGCGGTCGCCGATGAAGATCTGCGGCACCGAGCTGCGCTGGGTGCGCGCCATCATCTCGGTGCGGCGCGCGGGATCGGTGTCCACGCGCACCTCGGTCCAGGCCGCGCCACGCGACTTGAGGAAATTCTTGGCCGCGACGCAGTAGGGGCAGATCGCGGTGGTGTACATCAGGACGTCGGACACGGGCCTTCTCCGGGTGAGGTGGCAAGTTTGGGGGCCACGCCCCGGCATTTCCAGCACGGCCCTGCAACGCAGCGGAATGCGGCGGCGCCCAGCGTGTTTACGACGGATTCACCCCCGGGCTTGGGCCGAGCCGCTATTCTGAGCCGTCCCCTGCCCGGAGCCGCCGTGCGCATCCTGCTTCCCGTCGCCGCCCTCAGCCTCGCCCTGGGCCTGGCCTGCAGCGCCCGCGCCCAGACCACCGGGCTGCCGGACATCGGCTCGTCCGCGGCCGAGGTGATCGACCCGCGCATGGAGGCCAACTACGGCGCCTACATGCTGTACGAGCTGCGGCGCATGGGTCTGGTGCTGGACGACCCGCTGGTCGACTCCTGGCTGCAGACCATGGGCTATCGCCTGGCGGCGTCGAGCGACACTCCGCGCCAGTCCTTCACCTTCTTCATGCTGCGCGATCGCCAGATCAACGCCTTTGCCACCCTGGGCGGCTATGTCGGCATGAATGCCGGCCTGGTGCTGACCGCCGAAACCGAAGCCGAAGTCGCCGGCGTGATGTCGCACGAGATCGCCCACGTCAGCCAGCGCCACGTGCTGCGTGCGGTAGAGCGCGCGCAGAAGGACCAGATTCCGATCCTGCTGGCGATGGTCGGCGCGATCGCCGCCTCGCAGGCGGCCAGCAACGCCAGCAGCAGCGGCGACGACTCCGGCTCCAACGGCACCGCCGCCGCCATCGCCGGCGCGATGGCGCTGATGCAGCAGCGGCAGATCGACTACACCCGTTCGAACGAATCCGAAGCCGACCGGGTCGGCATCCAGACGCTCGCCCGCGCCGGGTACGAACCCGGCGGCATGGCCGATTTCTTCGAGCGCATGCAACGGGCCACCCGCGCCAACAGCGGCGGCTACCAGCTGCCCGAATACCTGCGCAGCCATCCGGTCACGACCACGCGCATCAGCGAGACCCGCCAGCGCGCCCAGCAGCTGGCCGCGGCGGGGACCGGCCGGGCACCGACGCCGCGCGGCCTCGCCAATCCACTGCTGCCCGGTGACTTCAGCCTGGGCGACAGCCGCGCGCTCGGCGCCAGCGACCAGTTCGGCTGGGCGCGGGAGCGCCTGCGGGTGCTCAGCGCGCCGGACCCGGCCGCGGCGCTGCGCGAGTACCGCGCCCTGGCCAGGGCGCCCGGCGCCCGCGGCGGCGACCCCCGGACCTATGGCCTGGCCCTGGCCCAGCTGCGCGCCGGCTACCCCGCCGAGGCCGAAGAGACCCTGCGCGACCTCCTCAGTCGCCACCCCGGCGACCTGTGGCTGGAACTTGCCCAGGCCGAAGCCGCCTCGGTGGCCGGCAAGCGCGAGCTTTCACGCCAGCGTTTCGACGCACTGCTGCAGAAGCACCCGGAGAACCGCGCCGTGCGCCTGACCTATGCCGAGGCCCTGGCCGACACGGCCACCCCGGACGCCGGCCGCCGCGCCCAGGAAGTGCTGCGACCGCTGCTGTCCGACAGCGCCGTGGACCCGCTGTTCCAACGCAGCTTCGCCCGCGCCAGCGAACTGGCCGGCGACCTGATCCGGGCCGGCGAAGCCTATGCCGAGGCGGCCTTCCTCAACGGCCGGGCGGTGGACGCGCTCAACCAGCTCGACGCCCTCAAGCAGCGCGACGACCTGGACTATTACCAGCGCGCCCGGATCGAGGCGCGCATGGCCGCGATCACGCCCATCGTGCTGGAAATGCGCCGTCAGGGCATCGAAGCCCACGAACAGCGCCCCGACAGCCGGTGACCCGGACGGGCCCGGCCCGGGCTGCTGTCACCACCCGGTCACAAAAGTTTTATCTACTTGCGCGCAGGCCCCTCCGGTGACACGTTAAACCTGTGCAGAAACGCATTCTGATCGTCGACGACGAACCCGCCATCCGCGAAATGGTGGCCTACGCCCTGCGCAAGGGCGAATACGAACCCGTGCACGCGGGCGACGCCCGCGAGGCCCAGACGGCCATCGCCGAACGGGTGCCCGACCTGATCCTGCTGGACTGGATGCTGCCCGGCGCCAGCGGCCTGGAGCTGGCCCGGCGCTGGCGCAAGGACGAGCTGACCCGCGACGTGCCGATCATCATGCTTACTGCCCGGGGCGAGGAGAACGACCGGGTCAGCGGCCTGGAGTCGGGCGTGGACGATTACGTGGTCAAGCCCTTCTCGGCCCGCGAGCTGCTGGCCCGCATCCGCGCCGTGATGCGGCGCTCGCGCGAGGACGAAGATGACGGTTCCGTGACCGTCGGCGGCCTGCGCATCGACGGCGCCGCCCACCGCGTGTTCGCCGGCGACCAGTCGGTGCACGTGGGTCCGACCGAATACCGGCTGCTGCATTTCTTCATGACCCACGCCGACCGCGTCTACACCCGCACCCAGTTGCTCGACCACGTCTGGGGCGGCAACGTCTACGTCGAGGAGCGCACGGTGGACGTGCACATCCGCCGCCTGCGCAAGGCGCTCGAACCCTTCCGCCTGGACGACATGGTGCAGACCGTGCGCGGCTCCGGCTACCGGTTCTCGGCGGCGATGAGCTGAGGATGGGAAGCCGCCGGACATGAGCGTCTCGATGCTGCTGCGGCTGGCCTGGCGCCAGTCCCTGATCCGGCTGCTGTTGTTCTATGCGCTGGCGCTGGGCATCGGCC
This sequence comes from Arenimonas terrae, assembly GCF_006265115.1. Classification (GTDB taxonomy): domain Bacteria; phylum Pseudomonadota; class Gammaproteobacteria; order Xanthomonadales; family Xanthomonadaceae; genus Arenimonas; species Arenimonas terrae. The sequence goes on from NZ_SMDR01000001.1 coordinate 881,921, forward strand.
TGGTCCTGGACGAACCCTGGTGGGCGCTGGGCATCGCCACCGCCGTGCTGGCCGCGCGCGCCTACTGGCGCCTGTACCGGGTGCTGCGCTTCCTGGACTGGCGCAAGCAGCTGCGCACCGTCGACGGCCAGGGGCTGTGGGCGGCGCTGGAGACGCTGATCCATCGCCGGCAGACCGAGAACCGCACCCGCAGCCGCCGCCTGGTGCGCCTGCTTCGCGCCTATCGCCAGGCCGCCACGGCCATGCCTGACGGCGCCCTGGTGATCCACCGGCGCGACGGCCGCCTGGTCTGGTTCAACAAGACCGCGCGGCACCTGGTGGGCCTCAGGTATCCGCAAAGCCTGACCGAGCCCTTGGCCGACTTCTTTCCCGAACAGCCGCGCGTGCGCGAGTGGCTGGCCAGCGGCCAGACCGACGAACCGCTGACCGACGTCGCCAGCCCGGCCGACCCGATGGTGCGCATCAGCCTGCGTCTGATCCCCTACTCGCCCACCCAGTGGCTGGTGGTCGTGCGCGACGTCACCAAGCTGATGCGCCTGGAACAGGTGCGCCGCGACTTCGTCGCCAACGTCTCGCACGAACTGCGCACGCCGCTGACCGTGGTGCACGGCTACCTGGACATGATCGAGCCGGAGGAACATCCCGACCTGGCGGTGATGGTCGAGGAAATGCGCCGGCAATCGCAGCGCATGACCCAGCTGGTGGAGGATCTGCTGACCCTGTCGCGGCTCGAGGCGCAGGAACACCTGCCGGAGGAACCGCTGGGCATGGCCTCCATGCTGGTGACCCTGCGCCGGGAGGCCGAGGCCCTGAGCCAGGGCCGGCACCAGATCGTCGTCGAAGACCTGGCCGGCTGCGACCTGACCGGCTCGGTGAAGGAGCTGCACAGCGCCTTCTCGAACCTGGTCAGCAACGCCGTGCGCTACACGCCCACCGACGGCCGCATCACGATCCGATTCAGCCGCACCGCCGACGCCGGCGCACGCCTGGCGGTGATCGACAGCGGCTACGGCATCCCGGCCCAGCACCTGCCGCGCATCACCGAGCGCTTCTACCGGGTCTCGACCAGCCGCTCGCGCGAGTCCGGCGGCACCGGCCTCGGCCTGTCCATCGTCAAGCACGTGCTGAGCCTGCACCAGGGTCGGCTCGAGATCGAAAGCGAGGTCGGCCGCGGCAGCACCTTCGCCTGCGTGTTCGGTCCGGCGCGGGTCCGGGCGCGCAGCGCAGCCGAGGCCTGAGGTCGGCATACACTATCCCCCACGGCGCGGGCTCCGCCTGCCGCCCTTTCCCGAACCGCACGGACCATGAGCCCCGACAGCCCCGAAACGCCCGACCTGCTGGCCCCCGAGCTCTATCTCAACCGCGAGCTGTCGCAGCTGGAGTTCAATTTCCGCGTGCTGGCCCAGGCCCAGGACCCGTCGGTGCCGCTGCTCGAGCGGCTCAAGTACCTGTGCATCAGCTGCACCAACCTCGACGAGTTCTTCGAGATTCGCGCCGCCACGGTGCGCACCGCCCAGCAGTTCGGCGGCCCGCTGCCGCCCGACGGCATCCCGCCGACGCGCGCGCTGGAGCTGATCCACGACAAGGCCGCGGCCCTGGTCGAAGCGCAGTACCGCTACTGGAACGACACCCTGCGCCCGGAGCTCAACGCCGCCGGCATCCGCATCCTGGCCCACCAGAGCTGGAACGCGAAGCAGAAACGCTGGCTGCACAAGTATTTCCAGGACGAGCTGCTGCCGGTGCTCTCGCCGCTGGGCCTGGACCCGGTGCACCCGTTCCCGCGCATCCTCAACAAGTCGCTCAACGTGGTGGTGGTGCTGGAAGGCAAGGACGCGTTCGGCCGCAACGGCGGCATGGCGATCGTACGCGCGCCACGCTCCCTGCCGCGCATCATCCAGCTGCCGCCGGAAGTGTCGGGCGGCCAGCACGACTTCGTGCTGCTCTCGGCCGTGCTCACCGCCTTCGTGGACGACCTGTTCACAGGCATGAAGGTCAAGGGTGCCTACCAGTTCCGCGTCACCCGCAATTCCGAGCTGTTCGTGGACGAGGAGGAAGTGGAGAACCTCGCCAGCGCGCTGAAGGACGAGCTGGCCAGCCGGGGCTTCCGGCCGGCGGTGCGGCTGGAGATCGCCGAACACTGCCCCAACCCGATCGTGAAGATCCTGCTGCAGAACTTCGGCCTGACCGAAAACGCCGTGTACCGGATCAACGGCCCGGTGAACCTCAACCGCGTCACCCAGGTCTACGACCTGGCGGACCGCCCGGAGCTGAAGTTCCCGGCCTTCAAGCCGCGCGCCGCCGGCCTGGACGACGAGGCGCCGTTCGCGTCCCTGCGCCGGGGCGACCTGCTGCTGCACCATCCCTACCAGAGCTTCCAGTCGGTGCTCGACCTGCTGCAGCACGCGGCCAACGACCCCGACGTCCTGGCGATCAAGCAGACGCTCTACCGCACCGGCAAGGACAGCAAGATCATCGACCACCTGATCACCGCCGCGCGCAACGGCAAGGACGTGACCGTGGTGGTCGAGCTGCGCGCGCGTTTCGACGAGGAAGCCAACATCCGCCTCGCCGACCAGCTACAGGAGGCCGGCGTACAGGTGATGTACGGCGTGGTTGGCTACAAGACCCACGCCAAGATGATGCTGATCGTGCGCCGCGAGGGAAAGAAGCTGCAGCGCTATGTGCACCTGGGCACCGGCAATTACCACGCCGGAACCGCCCGCGCCTACACCGACATCGGCCTGATGACCGCCGATCCGGACATCGCCGCCGACGTGCACGACATCTTCCAGCAGCTCTCGGGCCTGGCGCCGACCATCAAGTTGCGCCGCCTGCTGCAGTCACCCTTCACGCTGCACAAGGGCCTGCTGAAGAAGATCGAACGCGAGGCCAAGAATGCCCGCGCCGGCAAGGGTGGCCACATCATCGCCAAGATGAACGCGCTCAACGAGCCGACGGTGATCCGTGCGCTGTACGAAGCCTCGCGTGCCGGCGTGAAGATCGAACTGATCGTGCGCGGCGCCTGCTGCCTGCGGCCGGGCGTGCCGGGCGTGTCGGACAACATCACGGTGCGTTCGGTGATCGGGCGTTTCCTGGAGCACAGCCGCGTGTACTGGTTCCGAAACGGCGGCGAGCCGGAGATCTACTGCTCGAGCGCCGACTGGATGGAGCGCAACCTGATGCGCCGGGTCGAGACCTGCTTCCCCATCCTCGACCCGAAGCTGGCCGAACGCGTGTACGACGAGGAACTGGCCAACTACCTGGCCGACAACCTCAATGCCTGGGAGCTGCGCCAGGACGGCAGCTATGGACGGGCCTCGCCGCGCGATGGCGAGATGCCTTATTCTGCGCAGGGCGCGCTCCTCGCCAAACTCTGCGGATGATCCGATGCCGACCGAAGCCGAGCAGCCGCTGAAGGACGGAGACCTGCTGGCGGCGGTCGACCTGGGCTCGAACAGCTTCCACATGGTCGTGGCCCGCTACCTGCTGGGCCAGCTGCGCATCGTCGACCGCATCAAGGAAACCGTGCGCCTGGCCGAGGGCCTGGACGGCAATGGCGGCCTCGATCCATCGGTGATGCCGCGGGCGCTGGAATGCCTGTCGCGCTTCGGCGAACGCCTGCGCACGATCCCGCCGCACCGCGTGCGCGCCATCGCCACCAACACCGCGCGCGCCCTGCGCCATCCGCAGCAGTTCCTGATGCCGGCGGAAACCGCGCTCGGGCACGGCATCGACGTGGTCGCCGGCCGCGAGGAAGCGCGCCTGATCTATCTGGGCGTGGCGCACGGCAACCCGCCGCCCGAGGGCAAACGCCGGCTGGTGATGGACATCGGCGGCGGCTCCACCGAATTCATCATCGGCGAGGGCCTGGAGCCGATCGAGCGCGAAAGCCTGCAGATGGGCAGCATCGCCACCACCCGGCGCTTCTTCGCCGACGGCAAGCTCTCGCGCAAGCGCTGGAAGGAAGCGCGCACCGAGATCACGGCCGAACTGCAGCAGTTCGCCCTCGCCTACCGCAGCCACGGCTGGCACGAATCCATGGGGGCCTCCGGAACCATCAAGGCCATCTGCGACATCTCGGTGGCGATGAAGCTGACGAAGGTCTCGATCACGGCCGCCAGCCTCGAGGCCATCCGTGAAAAGCTGCTCGAGTTCGACCGGCTGGAGGACATCCGCCTGCCGGGCCTTTCGGCCGAGCGACGGCCGATCATCGCCGGCGGCCTGCTGGTGCTGGACGCCGCTTTCGCCGAGCTGGGCATCGAGCGCATGTACGTGAGCGACTACGCGCTGCGCGAGGGCGTGCTGTACGACCTGATCGGCCGCGCCAGCGAGTCCGATCCGCGCGAAGGCTCGATACGCGCATTGTGCGACCGTTACGCCGTCGACCTGGAGCAGGCCGAGCGGGTCGAGGCCACCGCGCTGTCGCTGTTCGACCAGGTGCAGCCGGCCCTGGGGCTGGAAGCCGACGACCGCCGCCTGCTGTCATGGGCCGCACGCATCCACGAGCTGGGCCTGGCGATCGCCCACAGCCAGTACCACCAGCATGGCGCCTACGTGGTCGAACATTCCGACATCGCCGGCTTCTCGCGCACCGAGCAGCAGATCCTGGCTGCGCTGGTGCGCAACCAGCGCCGCGGCGTGCACCTGCCCAGCCTCGAGAAGCTGCCGGACCGCCTGGTCGCCAACGCCCTGCGCTGCGCGCTGCTGCTGCGGCTTTCGGTGCTGCTGCACCGCAGCCACGACCGCGAACCACTGCCCGCGCTGAGCATCGAGCTCAACGGCGGCAACGCCGCCACCCTGTCGCTGCCCAAACGCTGGCTCGACGCGCATCCGCTCACCCGCGCCGACCTCGACACCGAGATCGAGTACCTGCGCGACATCGACCGCAAGCTGGTGGTCAAGGCCGTCTAACGGATTTTCCTTCCTGGCGAATCAACGGCCTGCGCGGGCAAGGCAGAAAAGAAAAGGCCGCCCGGGAAGGGCGGCCTTTCTGCTCCGGACCGGCGGGGTCAGAAGCGCGCGGTGAACTCCAGGCCCCACAGGCGCGGCTCGTTGAGGAAGCCGGTGAGGTTGTTGAAGTCGATCGCGCCGACCACCACTTCCTCGTCGGTGATGTTGCGGCCGTACAGCGCGACCTCGTAGTCGCCGTTGTTCCAGTTGTAGCCGGTGCGCACACCGCCCTCCAGCAGCGACTTGCCGGTGAAGGACACCGACTCGTACAGGAAGAAGTTCACTTCGCTGCGGTAGGCCCAGTCGGTGAAGACGAAGAACTCGCCGTTGCCGACCGGCACGCCCCAGCGGGCGGTGAAGTTGTAGACGTTGCGCGGCGCCTGCGGCAGCGAGTTGCCGTCGATCAGCACGGCCGCCGGGTTGCTCGGGTCCACCGGGTCGAGCACCGTGCAGAAGTTCACCGCGCACGGGATCACGCTCAGGTCCGGGTCGTTGATCTCGGTGTCGTTGTAGCTGGCGCCGAAGGTCACGAGCAGGTTGTCGGTGAGGTAGGCCTCGAGGTCGAGTTCGAAGCCGCGGCCCTTGGTCTCCTCGGCGTTCACCAGGCGGGCGATGTTGGCGTTGCCGCCGACGGCGGTGAGCTGCTGATCGTCCACGGTGTAATCGAACACCGAGAAGCCCAGGCGCACGCGGTTGTCGAGCAGGTCGGCCTTGATGCCCGCCTCGACCGACAGCACGGTCTCGGTCTCGGCCACCGTCACCAGCTCGTCGGCCGGCAGCGTGGCGTCGGCGAACATCAGGCGGCCCTGCACGCTGGGCGCGCGGAAGCCGGTGGCGACGCGGCCGTAGACGTTGATGTCGTCGTTCACCGCGAAGGTGACGCTGAAGTCGCCGCTGACATTGGTGTCTTCCGGGCTGACCGAGATCGGCGCGATCGGCGGGCCGAACGGACCGGTGACGCGCTCGGCGACGAAGTCCTTCTGGTCGTCGGTGTAGCGCAGGCCACCGCGCAGGGTCAGGCGGTCGGTGGCGGCGAATTCGCCGGACACGAACACGGCCCAGGCGGTGTTGTCCTGGCGCTGCACGGCATAACCGTTCTGGGCGCCGCCGAAACCGTCGTAGGAGAAGCTGTCGACGTCGATGGACTCGTCGAACCAGAACAGGCCGGCCTGCCAGTCGAAGCGCCCCCACTCGTTGGACTCGAGGCGGAACTCCTGGGTGATCTGGCGGTGCTCTGGCAGGCCATCGGCCGACTCGGCCGGGAACAGCGCCTCGCCCGGCTCGTTGGGCGGGAAGTTGGCATAGACGTTGCCGCCGTCGATGTCGCCGCGGCTGTAGGTTTCCACGCTCTCGTAGCCGGTGATCGAGTACAGGCTCACACGGCCCAGGTCCCAGCGCATGCGCAGGTTGGCGCCGAACTGGTCCAGGTCCTGTTCGTTGCGGCCGTCGATGCTGACCTTGTCGCGGTCGTAGCCCGGCTGGATGTCGTTGGTGCCCGGCACGATGATGCTGGAACGGAACAGGCGCGCGGTGCCGTCGAGCGTGCGCATGTGCACGTTGGCCAGGGCCTCGAAGGTGTCGCTGCCGTCGAACAGGAACTGCAGGCGCGCGGCCGACTCCTCGTAACCCTCGAGATCGTCGCCGGGGCCGTTGGCGGTGTTGTCGACGTAGTCGTCGCGACGCTGGTGCAGCACGGACAGGCGCGCGGCGACGCCCTCGCCCAGGCCGCCGGTGACGGCGCCCTCGACGTTGACGCTGTCGTAGCTGCCGTAGGAAACCTGGCCGTAGCCGCCGAACTCATGCTCCGGGCGGGCCGATTCGAACTTCAGCACGCCGGCCGGCGAGTTGCGGCCGAACAGGGTGCCCTGCGGGCCGCGGGCCATTTCGATCTGGTCGAGGTCGAAGACTGGGAAGCCCTTGAGGATCGGGTTTTCCTGCACCACGCCGTCGTAGACCAGGGACACCGGCTGCGAGGCGTTGAGGTCGAAGTCGGTGTTGCCCAGGCCGCGGATGTAGAAGCGCGGGAAGGCGCGGCCGAACGAGGACTCGATCTGCAGGCTCGGCAGGCGCGAGGACAGGAAGCGCACGTCTTCGCCGCCGGAGCCGATGATGTCGAGCTTCTCGCCACCGAGGCTGGTGATCGACAGCGGCACGTCCTGGATGTTCTCGACCCGGCGCTGCGCGGTGACCTCGATCACGTCCAGCTGGGCGGTTTCGGAGTCGGCGGCTTCGGCGGCGGTGTCCTGGGCCTGGGCCTGGGCGGACAGCACGAGGGCGATGGCGAGCGGCAGCAGGCCGCGGCTGGGCCGGGCATGCCGGGCAGTGGCGATCTTGGGCATGGTGGGGTTCCTGGGGCAACGCATGAGGGGGCCGCCCGGATCAACGGGGCGACAGAAAGGAAAACGATCAGCACCCGCGCTGGATGCGCCAGGCTCCCCTGCCTGATGGGTGTTACCGGCTCATGACTCCCGAAGCGCGCCCATGGTAACCATACGTCGGCGTCCAGTGAAGCGCGGCTGGCGGGCGCGGGGCGTCACGCCGGCGTCATGGTCCGGTCACGTCCCTGGCATGGGGCCCGGCCAAGCTGGCGGCCATGAATACCGGCTACCGCTTCGAACTGGTCACCGAAACCTACCCGCCCGACGTCAACGGCGTCGCGCTGACCGTGCAGGCCCTGGAAACCGGCCTTCGCCGGCTCGGCCATGGCGTCGGCCTGGTCCGCCCGCAGCGCGAGGAAGACAGCGGCCGGTCCGACCCGGACCTGATGCTGGTCGAAGGCGCCCCGATTCCGCGCTATCCCGGCCTGCGCTTCGGCCTGCCGGCGGGCCGACGCCTCTCCGCCCGCTGGGCCGCGCACCGGCCGGACGCGGTCTATATCGCCACCGAAGGCCCGCTGGGCTGGTCGGCGCTGCGCGCCTGCCGCCGCCTCGGCATCCCGGTCGCGACCGGCTTCCATACCCGCTTCGACGACTACGTGGGCCGCTACGGCGCCGCTTTCCTCAGCCCCTGGGTGTTCTCCTGGCTGCGCCGTTTCCACAACCGCGCAGACGCCACCCTGGTGCCCACCCGCGAACTGCAGGACACGCTGGCCCAGCAGGGCTTCCGCCACGTGCTGCGGCTGGGCCGGGCGGTCGACACCCGCGCCTTCCACCCCGGTTTCCGCGATCCGGCGCTGCGCGCGGAGTGGAATGCGGTCGACGGCGCACCGGTGGTCATCCATGTCGGCCGCATCGCGCCGGAAAAGAACCTGCCCCTGGCCGTGCGCGCCTACCGCGCGCTGCAGAGGCAGCGGCCGGATGCACGCTTCGTCTGGGTCGGCGACGGCCCGGCACGCGCCGAGCTGCAGGCCGCCAACCCCGACTTCATTTTCGCCGGCATCCAGCGCGGCGACGCGCTGGCCCGACACTTCGCCAGCGCCGACGTGTTCTGCTTCCCCAGCCTGTCCGAGACCTTCGGCAACGTCACGCTGGAAGCGATGGCCAGCGGCATCGCCACGGTCGCCTTCGACTACGGCGCCGCCCGCGAGCACCTGTGCAACGGGGTGCATGGCGCGACCGTCGTGCTGGGCGACGAGGCCGGCTTCGAGCGCGCCTTCGTCGCCACCTGCCTGCGGGCCGACCTGGAATCGGCCGGCGCCGCCGCGCGCCAGGCCATCCTGCACCTGCATCCGGACCGGGTCGCGGAGGATTTCGCCAGCCTGCTGGCCGGGCTCGCGCGGCGGCAGGAGGCGGCGTGAACGCCCGCACCCGCCGGCTCGTGATCCGCGAGCACGGCTGGTGCCTGGCTGCCAACCGCTGGGGCGCGCGCGCCGCGGTCCGCGGCTATTTCCGCATGGTCAGCCGGCTCGGCGACGGTGCGTTCTGGTACGCGCTGATGGCCGCGCTGGTCCTGTTCGACGGCTGGCGCGGGCTCAGCGCGTCGGCGCATCTGGCCGCCACGGGGGTGATCGCGCTCATCCTCTACCGCAAGCTCAAGCGCTGGACGAAGCGGCCGCGGCCATTCGCCGCCGACGGGCGCATCCAGCCCTGGATCGCGCCGCTGGACGAGTTCAGTTTCCCGTCGGGCCACACGCTGCATGCGGTGTCGTTCACGGTGGTGGCGCTGGCGCACTATCCGGCCTTGGCCTGGGTGCTGGTGCCGTTCACGGCTTCGGTCGCGGTGTCGCGGGTGGTGCTGGGCCTGCACTATCCGTCCGACGTGCTGGCCGCCACCGGCATCGGCTGCGCACTCGCCTCGCTCTCGCTCTGGCTGGTTCCCGGCGTCACCTATTTCTGACTCCGCTTGCTTGCGCAAGTAGATCAAGGGCTCGTTGTCGGTTGATCCGGCGTGCGCCGTCCCGCACACATGGGGGTCCCCGCCCGCTCAGTCACAGCGGCTTCCTGCCCAGTGATTCGCGGCCGCTACGGCATCCTGCCTTCGCTTCGGGGACCCCCATGTGTGCGGGCCGTCGCCACGAATCGGTGTCGCGAGCCGTTGGGATAAGCGCGTGCCCTCAGAAGGCACGAAGGCTCGCGGTCGAAAGAACCGGTTTCGCCGAAAGGCCAGGGCGCCCGATGCGGCCCCCTAGATCGCTATTCCGGCCCGGATGGCCCGGAGGCCGCCGCACGAGGGTCATTTCCCGGGGCATCGAAAACATGGACGTTTTCGATGAGCCCCCATGGATGGGTTCACGGCGTCCCCGGGAAATGACCCTCGTGCGGCGGCCTGTCGCCAGGAACGATCCCGGCACCGAAACCATCATCAAAACACCAGCCCTTCTTGCGGATGCAAGTGCGGAGGGAGCTAGGGCAGCGGGCGGAGCCAGAAGGTGAGGGGTTTTTCGGAAGGGGCGGGTTCGTCGAGTTCCTGCCAGGCCAGGCGCACCGTCAGGCCGGGCTGGCGCACGTAGCCGCGCTTGGTCCAGAAGGTTTCGTTGCCGCGATGACCGGGAGGTCGCCGCAGATCCGCCGGATCGCGGTCCACCGCGCAGAAACCGGTCCAGGCGAACCGGCTGAGCGAACGCGCATGCGCCTCGCGCTCGTCGAAGAAGCGGTGGCCCAACCCCCGTCCGCGGTAGTCCGGCAAGAGCACCGACTCGCCGAAATAGAAGACGTCGTCGACACGCCGGCCGGCGTCGAGGAATGGGCGCTGGAACTCGGGGGTGTCGTCGGCCAGCGGCAGGCCGGTGGAGGCACCGACCACCCGGTCGCCGTCGAAGGCCAGCACGAACACGCTGTCGGGAGAACGCGCGTAGGCGCGCAGATAGTCCTGCTCGTAGGCGAAGTCGCCGGCGTAGAGATAGGGCCAGTCGCGGAAGACCGCGATGCGCAGCGCCGCCACCGCGTCGAGCCAGGGCCCGATGTCGGGCCCCGGCACGCGCCGCACGGTCAACGGAGCGCTCACTTTCCGGCCTGCTCCCCGATCCAGCCGTCCACGCGCCGCTCCAGCAGCGCCAGCGGCAGGTCGCCGCCGGTGAGCACAAGGTCGTGGAAGGCCTTGATGTCGAACTTCGGGCCGAGCGCGGCCTTGGCCTTCTCGCGCAGCTCGAGGATCTTGTTCATGCCGACCTTGTAGGCCAGCGCCTGGCCGGGCATCACCAGGTAGCGCTCGATCTCGGCGACGACGTCGGTTTCCGGCATGCCGGTCTTCTCGAGCATGTAGGCGATGGCCTGCTCGCGGGTCCAGCGCTTGTCGTGCATGCCGGTGTCCACCACCAGGCGCACGGCGCGGAACATCTCCGCCTGCAGGCGGCCGAGGTTGTCCAGCGGCTGGTCCTGGAAACCGATCTCCCAGGCCAGGCGTTCGGTGTACAGCGCCCAGCCTTCCGAGAAGGCGGTGAAAGGCAGGATCTTGCGGAAGGTCGGGACGCCGGTCAGCTCCTGCTGGATCGTGGTCTGGAAGTGGTGGCCCGGGATCGCCTCGTGGTACGCCAGCGTGCGCATGCCGAAGCGCGCGACCTCGGCGGTGTTGCGCAGGTTGATGTAGAAGACGCCCGGGCGCGAACCGTCGAAGGCCGGCGGGTTGTAGTAGGCGCCCGGCGCGGTCTTCTCGCGGAATTCCGGCACGCGCTCGACCTTCACGCCCTGCTTGGGCCGCACGTTGAACTGGTCGCCGATGCCGGCATCGATCTCCTCGATGATGGCGGTGAAGTCGGCGATGATCGCCTTGCGCCCCTCGTCGTTGTCGGGATAGAGCTGGTCGGGGCGCTGGGCGATCTGCTTCACGCGCTCGCCGACGGTGCCCTCCTCCAGGCCTTCGGCGACCAGGATGGCGTTCATCTCGGCCTCGATGCGCGCCACCTCGTCCAGGCCCAGCTGGTGGATCTGCGCCGGCGTCATGTCGGTGCTGGTGTGCTGGCGCGCCGACCAGGCGTAGAAGGCGGCGCCGTCGGGCAGGTTCCAGACACCATGGTTGCCCGTGGTCTTGGGCAGCAGGGTGTCGTAGTAGGCGATGAACTGCCCGTAGGCGGGGTACACCTCGCCACTGATCGCGGTTTCGACCTGGGCCAGCAGCGACTCGCGCTCGCCGTCGGCCAGGGTGCCGGCCGGCAGCTTGTCGAGCTTCTCGACGAAGGACGTGTAAAGAATGTTCTCCTGGGCCGGCGCGCCGGTGAAGGCGCGCATCTCGGCCAACACCTTCTCGACCACGAAGGTGGGCGGCAGGATTCCGGCCTTCTCGCGCGCGTGCAGGCCTTCCAGCACCTGGCCGACCATCACCGGCGTCTTGCGCAGGCGGGCGATGTAGTTTTCGGCCTCGCCCGTCGAAGCCACCGAATGCTGGGTGGCCAGGAAGGTCGGGAAGTTGCTCTGGATGCCGAACAGCTGGTTGAGCGGGTAGTTGTGCAGCGAGAACTTCTCGCCGTCCTGCTGGATCGCCAGGAAATATTCCAGGATGTCGTAGGACAGCTGTCGGCCCTCGTCCAGCGCCGCGCGGTCGTAGTCGCGCAGGGTCGCCAGGTCGTCGCGCAGCTTGGCCTGCATCTCGCGTTCGCGAGCCAGCGAGCGGTCGGTCAGGTCGTCGCCGTACCAGTCCATCCACGGCGGCAGCATGCGCAGCGAGCTGAGCATCTCGGGGTCGTCGACCGCGTACTCGATGAAGACCCGTTCGAAGAACCAGTCGATCTTCAGCGGCCTGGCGTGCATCGTGTGCAGCACCAGGCCGGTGGTCAGCAGCAGGGCCGCGAACAGCAGCCAGCCGGCAAGGCGGAACAGAGTCTTCATGCAAGGGCTCCCTGGGAAGCCCGGAACATACCAGAGCCCGGGCGTCCGGCCACCCTGCCCCGGGCCATGAGCGATAGACTGCGCGCATGAACTACCGCCACGGATTCCACGCCGGCAACCACGCGGACGTGCTCAAGCACCTGGTCCTGGTCGCCCTGCTCGACGCGTTCAAGCGCAAGGACAGCCCCTTCTTCGTGCTCGACAGCCACGCCGGGCGGGGCCAGTACGACCTGGAAGGCAGCCAGGCCAGCCGCACCGGCGAGGCCAAGGGCGGGTTCCTGCGCCTGCCGCCCGCGGGTCCCGGCACGCCCCCGGCCCTGGCCCGCTACCTCGACGCCGTGGCCGAGACCCGGGTGCTGGCGCCCAGCACCTACCCGGGCTCGCCCCTGCTGGTGGCCCACGCCCTGCGCGACGGCGACCGCGCCGCCGCCTGCGAACTGCAGCCTGAAGAGGCTGCGGCCCTGAAGGCCGTGCTCGCCGGCGACCCGAAGGTGCATGTGCACCAGCGCGACGGCTACGCCGCGCTCAAGGCCCTGCTGCCGCCGAAGGACGGCGCCACCCGCTTCGCCCGCGGCCTGGTGCTGATCGACCCGCCCTACGAAGCCCAGGAGGGCGAATACCCGCTGATCCTGGCCGCGCTCGCCGATGCCCTGCAGCGCTTTCCGCAGGCCTGTTTCGCGGTCTGGTATCCGATCAAGCAGCGCGCGAGCCTGCACCCCTTCTTCCGCAAGCTGGCCGGCCTGCCGGCGAAGTCGGCGCTGGCGATCGAACTGCTGGTCCGCCCCGACGACTCGCCGCTGCGCATGAACGGCAGCGGCATGCTGCTGGTCAACCCGCCGTGGCAGATCGAGAAGGCCATCGAGCCCGCGCTCAAACCCCTCGCCCAGGCCATGGGCGAACCCGGCGCCTCCTGGCGCCTCACCTGGTTGAAGCAAGAGAAGGCCTGAGACCATGAGCCAGCCCCCGAAGCGTGCCCGTTACCACCAGCGCGGCCCGGTGCCGCAGGACGTCATCGCGGCCGAAACCTTCGAACTGCCGCCGCTGCCGCTGCCGGCCGGGGTGGCGCGGGTGGCGGTGCTGGCCGCGCCGATCAACCCTTCCGACGTGCTCACCCTGACCGGCGAATACGGGCTGCTGCCGCCGCTGCCCGCGGTGGGCGGCAACGAGGGCGTGGGCCGCGTGCTCGACGTGGCCGCCGACGTCACCGGGCTGGCGCCGGGCACCCTCGTGCTGCTGCCGGTCGGCTGCGGCAGCTGGAGCACGCACCTGGACCTGCCGGCGAAGTCGCTGGTGCCCCTGCCCGACGGCGTCGACCCGGTGCAGGTGTCCATGCTCACGGTGAACCCGCCGACCGCCCTGCTGATGCTGCGCGACTTCGTCGACCTGCAGCCCGGCGACTGGGTGATCCAGAACGCCGCCAACTCGGCGGTGGGCGGTTACCTGGTGCAGCTGGCCAAGCTGCGCGGCATCAACACGATCAATGTCGTGCGCCGCGCCTCGGCCATCGACGCGGTCGTGGCCGCCGGCGCCGAGCACGTGATCGTGGACGCCGAGGACCTGCCCAAGCGCGTGCGCGAGAAGGTCGGCGACGTGCCGATCCGGCTGGGCATCGACTGCGTCGGCGGCGTGTCCACCGAAAACCTGGCGCGCTGCCTGGCCGAGGGCGGCACCGTGGTCAACTACGGCGCGATGAGCGGCGAGCGCTGCATGATCTCGCCGCGCTACTTCGTCTTCCGCGACATCACCCTGCGCGGCTTCTGGCTGTCGCAGTGGTTCAAGAAGGCCAGCGCCGAGCAGCGCCGCGCGGTGTTCGCCGAGATCGGCGGCCTGATCGCCGAGGGCAAACTGTCGGCGCGCATCCAGGCCACGTATTCGATCGACCACATCAAGGACGCCGTGGCCGCGGCCGCCAGCGGCGCCCGCGACGGCAAGATCGTGGTCGAGCCGAACGGGCCGCCGCGCGCGGCGATCTGACTCAGCCGACCCGGGTCTCGCGCACGCGCCCCGGGAAATGCCGCTCGAAGAAGGCGGCAGCCGCCGCGCGCGTCGGCGGATCGGCCGGCCGGGGCACGAGCTTGCGCACGCTGCCGTCCGCGAGCAGCAGCCGGTAGTAGTGCCTCTCGCCGCCGGCGCCCGGCCAGGGATGGATTTCGCGCTCGACCGTCTCGATGGAGGCCAGGTCGAACATCGCCTCGTTCAACAGATTGGCGCTCTTGCCGGGGCGCGATGCTTCGAGCCGGCAGACCAGCCGCCCCTGGTCCACGGCCAGCATCGGACGCTGGCCCAACTTCCACCAGACCGCTCCGGTGGCCAGCGCCATGACCGCGCCAACGCCAATCAGCGGCCAGGCCCACACCGCCCCGGACCACAGGGCCAGCAGGGCGACTGCCGCACCGCAGCAGGCGAATCCGAGCAGCATCGAGCGGAAGGCCGGCGGCCAGGGCACGGCGTCGAGGGCGGTCATGGCGGGCCTCCGGAAACGACGGCGACGTGCCGACCGCAAAACGGTAAGGTGGTGGCGACCTTCCGGGCAAGGGGACGGCAATGAAACCGCATTTCGTGCTGGTGGATTTCGAGAACGTGCAGCCCAAGTCGCTGGCCTCGCTGCAGGGCGGGCAGCATCAGGTGCGGGTGTTCCTGGGCGCCAGCCAGACCAAGATCTCGCTCGAGCTCGCGCAGTCGCTGCAGGCCTTCGGACCAGACGCCAAGTACGTGCAGGTCTCGGGCAACGGCAGCAATGCGCTCGACTTCCACATCGCCTTCTACATCGGCCGCCTGTCCGCGCAGCATCCGGGCGCGACCTTCACCATCATCTCGAAAGACACCGGCTTCGACCCCTTGATCAGACACCTGGCCGGCAAGGGCATCGCCTGCCGGCGCAGCGCCAGCATCGGCGACGCCGGCAAGGCCGTGCCGCCGGTGAAGGCGCCGTCGGTGCCCAAACGCACCGCCGCGCGCGAGGCCGTCAGGCAGGCGCCGCCCGACCCGCGGCTGGCGGTGGTGGTCGAGAACCTGGGGAACATGAAGTCGAACCGTCCGCGCACGGTCAAGACGCTAGGCGCCAGCGTGCGCAGCTGGTTCAAGCCGGCGCTGGACGACGCGGCCCTCGCTGCCCTGCTCGAGCAGCTGGCCAAGGCCGGCAGGATCAAGGTCGACGGCAGCAAGGTCAGCTACGCCCTGGGCTGATCGGCAGCGGCGCGCATGGCGGCGCGCACGCGGCACCCCGGCCCCGAATCGCGGATCAGGGCCGGACCGGGATCTCCAGGCGGCTGCCCGGATGCCACAGGATCTCCAGCGGCTCACCGGCATCGGCAACGGTTTCCTCGGCAACCGGCTTGCCGCTGCCCAGGTTCACCTGCGCCCCGGGGGACTTGACCACGCCCAGCACCGCCACCAGGCGGCTGCCCGGGGCCAGCTGCCGGCCCGCGAGCCGGCGCGCCGGCACGTCCCAACGGTAACGCTTTCCGGGCGTCAGCAGCTTGCGTCGCGAGGGGTCCTGCAGCTGGCTGGCACGCGCCATCACGTAGGACAGCTGCAGGTAGCGGCCGTCGGCGAGCTGCTCGTAAAGGCTCAGGCTGAGGTCGAAGTCGCGCTTGTTGGTGCTGAAGTCCAGGTGCGCGGAGAAGAGCCCGCTGAACTCGGTGGCCGCAGCCATCGGTTCGGTGGCCAGCACGATCGCGTTGGCCGCGTCGAGCGTGGGCGACAGGATGAGGGACGAAAACTCGCGATCGGCGTCGCTGCGGTCGGCCAGGTCCACGCGCAGCGGGATCGCCGACGCGGCGCGATCGCGCACCGTCACCAGCCCGTAGCGGCCGTCGTCGCGCGCGGCGCCGAAGTGGAAGATCCGGCGTTCGGGACCCATCGCTTCCAGCGTCGGCGCATGGCGCCAGGTGTCGGCGCCCATCACCTGGTAGTTCACCCGGTCCTTGAGCAGCGCCGGGCGTTGCGCGCCCTTGAACTGGTGGTCGTACCAGGCGTAACGCAGGGCGCGCATGTCCATCGCCGCCGAGGGGTCCAGCGCATATCCCAGCAGCTCCGGTCCCGATCGGAACTGGCCGCTGAGGTGATCGTACGGACCGACCACCAGGGTGTGGTCGGCGCGCGGGTTGTACCGGGTGTGCTGCTGGAAGTAGTGCACGGCGCTGAGCAGGCAGCCGTCGTAATAACCGGTGGTGGTCAGCACCGGGATATCAATGCGCGCGAACTCCCGGCCCTGTGGCGTCATCGCCTGCCAGTAGGCGTCGTAGGT
Source organism: Arenimonas terrae (assembly GCF_006265115.1). Lineage (GTDB taxonomy): Bacteria > Pseudomonadota > Gammaproteobacteria > Xanthomonadales > Xanthomonadaceae > Arenimonas > Arenimonas terrae. The sequence goes on from NZ_SMDR01000001.1 coordinate 898,319, forward strand.
GGGGTGCTGCATCCAGCGGTCGAACAGCGGATTGGCCTGGCCGTCGATCTTCGGCAGGTCACGGTAGGCGCGGCCCGAGCGATAGGCCTCGCGATCCAGGGCCTGCCAGCGCGCATGGTCGTTGTTGACCTCGTGGTCCATCGTGTCGTTGCGGGTGACGTGCGGGATCCAGCGATAGACGAAGCTCTGGAAGATCCCGCCCTCCATCGGCACGTCATTGCCCGGCATCACCGGCACCGACGGCATGATGGCGCGCAGCGCCGGATGGCCGATCTTCGCCGCCGCCCACTGGGTGTAGCCCTCGTAACTGCCGCCGTACATGCCGACGCGGCCGTCGCTCCAGGCCTGGCGGCTGATCCAGTCGATCACCGCGACCGCGGCACTGCCCTCCGCCTCGTAGGGCACGATCGGATCGGGACTGCCCAGCTTGCCGCGCGAGAAGGCGGCGACACCGGCGTAACCGCGGGCGGCGCTGTAGCGCAGGTCGTCGAGCTTGCCGTCCCGGTCCGCATAGATGCTGAAGTTCATCAGCGTGGGCAGCGCCGCGGCGGCCTTGCGCGGACGCACCACCAGGGCCACGACCTGGCTTCCGTCCGGCACGGCGACCCTCACCTCTTCCTGCACGTACCGGCGCGCGTCGTCCGCCGCCAGCGCCGACGGCACCCGCGGCAGCAGCAGGGCGTAGGCCCGGTGCACCTGGTAGGCGCGGACCAGGGCGACGGCCTGCGCCTGCGTCAGTTCGCGCTGGCCGCGGCTGGTGTCGAGCTGCCTGCGCAGCTCGGCCTCGAATCCCGGAAGGTAGGCTCCGAAGGAAAAACGGGCCTCGCCGGCGGTCAGGTCGTCGAGCCCGCCGTAAACCGACCCGAACGCCTGCTCGAAGGCGGCGTCGATCGCCTTCCCCGCCGCGGCATCGCGCTGCGCCGCCAGCACGATCTCGTACTGCACGAAGCCGGATGCCGAAGGCAGCCCTTTGGCCGCCTGGTACGCGCGCCACGCGCGCAGGCTGTCGAGCGCCTCCGGGTGGCGGCCGGCGACCATCTGCAGCCGGAACCGGTCGTTGAGATAGGCGCCGCGATCTTCGCCCTCGCGCTGGGCCGCCAGTGCCGCCTCGGCCAGGACCGGCATGGCGCGGTCCATGGCCTTGTCATCGTCCAGCGCCGCCGCCGGCAGCGCGGGAATGGCGGCACGCGCCAATGAGGAAACGAACAGGAGCGACAGCAGCAGGAACCTGGGCATGGTGTCCACCGGAGGGAAGCCGTGCCCGAGTCTAGGGGAGCGCCCGCGCGCCTGTCAGCCTACTCGTAGCGAAGCGCCTCGATCGGATCCAGGCCGGCCGCCTTGGAGGCCGGCATGATGCCGAACACCACGCCGACCAGGGCCGAGAACCCCGCTGCCGCGAACACCACCCACATCGGCACCGAGGCCGGGGGGAAGTTCGGGATCAGGGCAGCGACGCCCAGCCCGGTAAGCCACCCCAGCACGATGCCGATCAGGCCGCCGAGCAGGGCCAGCAGGCCGGCCTCGGCCAGGAACTGCACCAGGATGTCGCGCCGCGTCGCGCCCAGCGCCTTGAGGATGCCGATCTCGCGCGTCCGCTCCGTCACCGACACCAGCATGATGTTCATGATGCCGATGCCGCCGACCAGCAGCGAGATGCCGACCACGCCGCCGAGCACCGCCGTCGTCATCGCCGCCAGCTCCTCGAAGCTCTTGAGCGCCGATTCCGCGGTCTGGATCCGGAAGTCGTCGTCCTGGTCGGGCTTGAGCTTGTGCGACTGGCGGATCGCCCGCTTCACGCGCTCGCGCAGCGCATCCACGTCGGCCAGGTCGGTGGCGGTGAACGAAATCGACATGCGCGGCCGGTTGCTGCTGCCGGTCATGGCGCGGCCGACCTCGAACGGGATCACGACGTAGTTGTCCTGGCTCAGGCCGAAGATCTCGCCGCGCTTCTCCATCACGCCCACGACCTTGAACCAGTCGCTGCCGATGCGGATGAACTGGCCGACGGGATCCTCGGGCAGCTCCAGGTCCTCGAGCACCTTCGGGCCGATCACCACGACCTTGCGCCGGCTCTGGTCGTCGCTGGCGACCAGGAAGCGGCCGATCTCCGGGTACAGGCCCTGCACCGCAGTGAACTCCGACGAGGTCGCCAGGACCTGCGCCGCGGCGGTGCGGCCACGCACGGAGATGCCGATCACCGGCACCGCCATCGTCGGGACGACCTTCTCGATGCCCGGCACGCGGTGGCGCAGCGTGTCCACGTCCTGGAAGGTGAGGAAGTTCTCGCGGCCCAGAACGGCCTCGTTGAACGGCGTGTGCGCCTGCAGGGTCAACGTGCTGCCGCCGATGTCGGCGAACTGCTCGGTGACGAAGGCGGAAAAACCCTGGATCAACGACACCACGGCGATGACCGAGGCGGTGCCGATCAGGATGCCGAGCGTGGTCAGGAAGCTGCGCATGCGGTGCGCCAGCAGGCTGGTCAGGGCGGCGCGGAAGGCCTCGAGGTAGGCGGTCATGGAGTTGCGCCCCTCGGCGCGTTCATCGTGTCCTCGACGATACGGCCGTCGCTGACGCGCAGGGTGCGGCGGCAATGGGCGGCGATGTCGGGTTCGTGGGTGACGACGACCACGGTCTGGCCGCTGCGGTGCAGTTCGTCGAACAGCGCCATGATCTCGAGCGAGGTGCGCGAGTCGAGGTTGCCGGTGGGTTCGTCGGCCAGCAGGATCGATGGCTTGCCGACCAGGGCGCGGGCCACGGCGACGCGCTGGCGCTGTCCGCCCGAAAGCTGGTTGGGCCGGTGGCCGAGACGGTTGCCCAGTCCGACCTGCTCCAGCGCCTGGGTCGCCAGGCGCTGCCGCTCGGCGCGCGGGATGCCGCGGTAGACCAGCGGCTGGGCGACGTTGTCGAGCACGGTCAGGCGCGGCAACAGGTGGAAGCTCTGGAACACGAAACCGATCTCCTCGTTGCGGACCTTGGCCAGCTCGTTGTCGCCCATGGCCGAGGTGTCGCGGCCGTTGAGCACGTAGCTGCCCGAGGTCGGCGAATCCAGGCAGCCGATCAGGTTCATCAGCGTGGACTTGCCCGAACCCGAGGGTCCGATCAGGGCCACGTATTCGTTGCGGCCGATGTGCAGGTCCACGCCGTCTAGCGCGCGCACCTCCTCGTCGCCCATCAGGTAGTGCTTGGTGATGCCGGCCAGGCGGATCATTATTCGGTGGCCTCGTCGCCCGACGCACCGGACTCGCCGTCCGCGGCCTTGGGCTTGTCGGCCACGACGCGCTCGCTGACGCGGTCGCCCTCGACCAGGCCACGGAGCAGCTTGGCCGGGCCCGTGATGACGCGATCGCCGATCTTCAGGCCACCGGTGATTTCTTCCCAGCGGTCGTCCGACTGCCCGACCTGGACGACGATGCGGCGCGCGGCGCCGTCGCGGTCCACCCAGACGAAGCGCTCGGTCTTCTTGTCCTCGTTCTCCTCGGTGCCCACGGCTTCCACCGGCACCGCCAGGCGGCGCTCGCCGTCGCCGAGGAAGATGTCGGCGCGGGCGCTCATGCCCGAACGCAGCGCCACGCCTTCCGGCGCCTCCATCAGCACCACCACTTCGTAGGTGCGCGCCTGGTTCTCCAGCGTCGGCGCCAGCGCGATGCGCTGCACCTTGCCCTTGAGCGCGGTCTCCGGAAACGCCGTGGCGTAGACGTCCACCGACTGGCCGATGGTGACGCGGGCGATGTCGGCCTCGTCCACCTTCAGCTCGGCCTGGATCGCCGACGTGTCGGCGATCTTCATCAGGCTGGCGCCGGCCAGGGCGTTGGTCGACGGGATCGCGGTCTCGCCGACCTTGATCGGCAGGTCCACGATGGTGCCGGCGATCGGCGCGCGGATGTCGGTCTTGCCCAGCTGCTCGCGGGCTTCGCCCAGGATGGCGTCGGCGCGGCGCAGCGCCTCCTCGCTGCTCTGCAGCTCCACCCGGGCCAGGTCGCGGGCGTTGCGCAGGTCGTCGAACTCGCTCTGGCCGATCATCTTCCGCTCGATCAGCTGCGCGCCGCGCGCCAGCCGCTTCTCGGCCAGCGCCAGCGACAGCCGCTGGCGGTCGATGCTGATCGCGCTCTGGCGCCGGCTCGCCTCTTCGCGGTCGATGGCGTTGCGGTAGGTCTCCGGGTCCAGGGTCAGCAGCAGCTGGCCCTGGACCACGGTGTCGCCTTCCTTGACCAGGATCTCCCGCACCTTGGCCACCAGCTCGGAGGTCAGGTTGACCTCGTTGAGGTAGGCCAGCACGCCGGACGCGAGGATGGTCGGCCGGATCTCCTGCTCGGCGGCGGCGACGATGTCCACTTCCTTGCTGGATTCGCCGCGGGTGGCCTTGATCAGCAGGGGCAGGCCGATGACGGCGGCGATCAGCACGCCGGCGAGGATCTTCTTGTTGGGCTTCATGCGGGGTTCCGGAGGCGGGTCGGGTTCAGATCAGGGCAAACAGGGCCATGACACCGTAGATCACCAGGCTGGGCAGCATCACCACGAACAGGGCCGAACCCCAGCCGGTGCGGAACCAGGTCTTCCAGCCCAGCGCGGCCAGGAACCAGACCCAGAGGTTGAGCAGACTGAAGCTGCGGGCCAGCAGGGACCAGTCGTGGTCCATCGGCAGCTGCACGAACAGCGGGTCGAGGTTGAGCAGCTGCATCGACTCGTAGGACGACTGGTTGCTGCTGGTGTAGATGCCGACGATCGAGACCACGGCCGCCAGCACCATCGGCATGGTCGACCACGCGGTCAGGGCCAGGCCGTGGCGGAACGAGACCGGATTGCCGGCGACCTTGCCGGCCAGCATGTAGTACAGCGCGAAGATCGAGTAGATGACGAGCATCATCAGGGGCGTGGTGACCGCCGTGATGTAGCCCAGGGTGCGCGCGCCGGGCATGAAGTTCTTGGCCTGCTCGATCTCGGCCGCGCTCATGTCGCCGGCGGCCGCGGCCAGCTGGTGGTTCGCGAACCAGTCCGGGTCGACATTGAAGAAGTACAGGCAGGCCGACAGCGCGCTGAGCACGGTCACGATCAGGGCCGGCACCAGGAAAGTGGGCTTCTCGCGGAGTTCGGCGAAGACCTTGGCGGGCTCCAGGAAGATGTTGATCAGCTGGGACATTGGATTTCCTCTGCGGGTGATGGCCGACTCCCCGGTCGGCCAAGGGAGGATAGGGTCCGGGCGTGCCCCCGAGGGGCGATGTGACGAAACGCGTTCCCCATCCGACGAAGACCCAGACGGGGCGACGAAGCAAAACGTGACCGCCGGCCGGTAGGCTAGACTCAGGCCACGGACGGGGAGCCCGATGGAACTGACGACCTGCCGCGCCTGCGGCGCCCAAAACACCGGCAACTACTGCCCCGACTGCGGCCAGCCGCGGCCCCGCCCCGACGACTTCAGCCTGCGCCGTATGCTGGGCGAGGCCTGGGCCGAGGTCAGCGACACCGACTCCCGGCTCTGGCGCAGCCTGCGCGGCCTGGCCGTCCCCGGCTTGCTCACCCGCGCCTGGCTCGACCACGAATGGTCGCGCTACCTGCCGCCGCTGCGGCTCTACCTGATCGCCAGCGGCGTGTATTTCCTGCTCGCCTGGGACGTCGGCTTCCAGCTCAATGCCGAAATGCTGCGGGCCGCACCCGCTGGCGCGGTTCCGCCGCAGCTGCTGGAGGTCTACAGCGATCCGGCCACCATGGACCTGGCCAGCAACCTGACGGCCCTGCTGAAGTTCCTGTTCGTGATCCCGATGGGCTTCTGGCTGGCCCTGCTGCACTGGGGCAACCGCCGGCCGGCCGGGGAACACATGGTGTTCGCGCTGCACTACACCACGCTGGACTTCGCCCTGTTCTCCCTGCTGGCGCCGGTGGTCGCGCTGTCGCCGGGCAGCCTGCAGGTCGTGGTCTTTTCGGTGAGCACCCAGCTGGCCCTGCTGCCGTTGGCGCTGTGGCTGATCCTGGCGGTGCGACGCGTCTACGGCCGCTCCTGGCCCTCGAGCGTGCTGCGCGGCCTCGCCATACTGGCCATGGACCTGGTGCTGAGCCTGGTGTCCGGCCAGATCGCCCTGGCCATCGCCGTTTCGACGAGGTACTGATCCCGATGCGACTCCTGTTCTCCTGCCTGCTGTGGCTGGGGTCCGCCCTGCCCGCCGTCGCGCTGTCGCCGGTCGAACCCGACCGCCGCATCGCCATCACCATCGACGACCTGCCCTGGGCCAGTCTCGGCGACCACCAGCCGCACGCACCGCCGGCCGCCATGCTCGAACACCACGCGCAGCTGCTGCGTGGCCTGCGCGAGGCCGGCGCTCCCGTGGTCGGTTTCGTCAATGAGGCCAAGCTCGAGGTCGACGGCCGGCTGGCGCCGGAGCGCCTTCAGATGCTGCGCGACTGGCTCCAGACCGGCGCCGAACTGGGCAACCACACCTTCGGCCACACCGACCTGCATGCCGCCGGACTGGCGGCCTACCAGGCCGACATCCTCAAGGGCGAACGCCGGCTGCGGCCCCTGCTGGCGGAAAGCGGCGCGAAGCCGGAGTGGTTCCGCCATCCCTACCTGCGCGCCGGGCGCAGCCCCGGGGACAAGGCCGCGCTGGCCGGCTTCCTGGCCGCGCACGGCTACCGCATCGCACCGGTGACGGTCGACAACAGCGACTGGATCTGGGCCCGCGCCTACCGCAACGTGCTCGACCGCGGCGGCGACGAGCAGGTGCTCAAGCGCCTGCGCGCCGAATACGTGCCCTACATGCTGGACAAGGTCGACTACTACGAGCGCTTCTCGATCGCCCTGCTCGGCTACGCCCTGCCCCAGACCTGGCTGATGCACGCCAACGAGATCAACGCCGCGACCTACCCGGCCCTGGTCGCCGGCGTGCGGGCCCGCGGCTATCGCACCGTATCGCTGGCCGAGGCGATGCGGGACCCCGCCTATGCGCGCGACGATGCCTATACCGGCGCCTGGGGCCCGAGTTGGCTGCACCGCTGGGCGATCGGCGAAAACCGGCCGCGCGAGTTCTTCGCCGGCGAGCCGGCGACGCCGCCGTGGGTGCTGGACCTGGCCGGCGTCGAGGGCGAGTGAGCCCGCGGACCCGCTTCAGAGTTCGATGATGCCGCGCTTGATCGCGATGGTGACCGCATGGGTGCGGTCGCGCGCGCCAAGCTTGGCCAGGATGTTCTTCATGTGCGCCTTGACCGTTTCCTCGGAGATGCCGAGGTCGGTGGCCACCAGCTTGTTGGCGTTGCCGGCGGCGACGCTCTGCAGCACTTCGAGCTCGCGCGCGGACAGCGATTCGTCCGACAGGTGTTCGGCGATGCCGGCGGCGATCTCCGGCGGCACTCGTCGGGCGCCGCCGTGCACGTCGCGGATGGTGTCGAGCAGCTCGCGCCGCAGCAGGCTCTTGAGCAGGTAGCCGGAGGCGCCGGCCGAAAGCGCGCGCACCACCTGCACGTCGCCGCGGTAGGTGGTGAGCACGATGATGCGGGCCTGCGGCCAGCGCGCGCGGATCGCCGCGATGGCCTCGATGCCGTCCACGCCGGGCATGCGCAGGTCCATCAGCACCACGTCGGGTCGCAACGTTTCGTAGGCCTCGACGGCTTCGCGGCCGTCGCTGGCCTCGCCGGCGAGCACCATGTCGGTCTGGCCGGCGATCACGGCGGCGATGCCCTCGCGCATCAGGGGATGGTCGTCGACGATCAGGACGCGGATGGAAGAATCGGTGGAAGTCATGGAGGTCCTCAGCCTTTCCAGCGGCGCCAGAAATCGGCCAGCAGCGAAGGGAAACGTTCGTCGCAATAGGCCAGGGAGGCGGGCAGCTGCACCGCCACCCGGGTGCCGCCGCCCTCGGGCGACAGCACTTCGAGGGTGGCGCCGATGCGCGCCGCGCGTTCGCGCATGCCGGGCAGGCCCCAGTGGCGGCGCCGCGACCGTGTTGGCGGAGAACATGCACGGCGCCGACGGCCTGCTCTTCCACGACGGCCTGCTGTGGCTGGTCGCGAACCAGGCCTACGTGATCCTGGGCGTGGACGAAGCCGGCCGCATCCGCGTGCGCGCCGGCGAGCTGCAGGGCGTGGACGCCGAGGGCCGCCCGCGCAGCCTGGTCTTCCCGGCCAGCACGGCCGTGCAGGACGGCTGGATGCTGGCGACCAACCTGTCGCTGCCGCTCACGCCGGCCGCGGGTGACGAATGGGAAGAATCGGTGCGCGCCTGGAACGTGGTGCGCTTCCGCCTGCCCGACGCGCCGCCCGCGTCGACCATCGCCGCGCCCACGCAGTACCTGCAGGTCGGCGCGCACCGCTACGCCTACCGCGAACTCGGACCGCGCGGCGGCATGCCGCTGGTGCTGTTCAACCGCCTGCGCGGCACGCTCGACGACTGGGACCCGGCCTTCGTGGACCGCCTGGCCGCGGACCGCCACGTGATCCTGTTCGACCACGTCGGCCTGTCGCGCTCGACCGGGCCGCTGGCCGCCGACTATCCCGGCTTCGCCGACGGCGCCGCGCAGTTCATCCGGGCGCTGGGCCATGCACAGGTCGATGGCCTCGGATATTCCTTCGGCGGCCCGGTGCTGATGCAGATGACGCTCGCGCATCCGACCCTGGTGCGGCGGCTGGTGATCGCCGGCTCCACGCCGGGTTTCGTGCCGGGCGACGCGCCGCGCAACGGCCCGGTGCCCGAGAAAGTGTGGCAGACGGCGTTCAAGCCGGTGAACAGCGACGAGGATTTCCTGTACCTGTTCTTCAGCCCGAGCGAGACCAGCCAGGCCGCCGGCCGGGCCTATCGGGAACGGCTGAAGGCGCGGCCCGACGCCTTCGCGGTGCCGGTATCCGAAGCCGGCTGGAAATCGCAGATCGCCGCGGCCCAGGGCATCGGCACGCCGGAAACCACCCTGCTGCACCGGCTGGGCAGGATCCGCCAGCCGGTGCTGGTGGCCAACGGCAACAACGACATCATGACGCCGACCTACGGCAGCTACGCGATGTTCCAGGCCCTGCCCGATGCGCGGCTGATCCTCTATCCGGACTCCGGCCACGGCTTCCTGTTCCAGTATCCGGAAGCCTTCGCGGACGAGGTTCTGGATTTCCTGCGCTGAGTGCCGGCACCGGCGACCGCGCCGTTCACGCTTTCGTACGGCGCGTTTGGGAACATCGCCCGCCTGCCTCCCGGAGTTCCACCATGAACCGACGCCGCCAGACCGCCGACGATTTCCACCCGGAAGTAATGCGCCTGTTCGACCAGTACGTGCACGGGCTGATCGACCGCCGCGGGTTCCTCAAGGGCGCGGCGGCTTTCGCCGGAAGCACCGGCGCCGTCGGCCTTCTGGCGGCGCTGACGCCCAATTTCGCCGCCGCGCAGCAGATCGCGCCCGAGGATGCGCGGCTGAAAACCGAATCGCTGACCTTCCCCTCGCCCAAGGGTTACGGCGAAGGCCGCGGCTACCTGGCGCGGCCCGCCGGCGCCGCGGGAAAGCTGCCGGCCGTGCTGGTCGTGCACGAAAACCGCGGCCTGAACCCCCACATCGAGGACGTGACGCGGCGGCTGGCCCTGGAGGGCTATCTGGCCTTCGCGCCCGATGCGCTGTTCCCGCTCGGCGGTTATCCCGGCAACGAGGACAGCGCGCGCGCGAAGTTCCAGGAGCTCGACCAGGCCAAGACCCGCGAGGACATGATTGCCGCCGCCAACTGGCTGCAGGCGCATGCCGAAAGCAGCGGCCGACTCGGCGTGATCGGCTTCTGCTACGGCGGCGCGATCGCCAACTTCCTCGCCACCCGGCTGACCGGTCTGTCGGCGGCGGCGCCGTTCTACGGCAGCGGTCCGGCGCTCGAGGATGTCGGCCGGATCCAGGCCGAGCTGCTGGTGGTGCTGGCGGACAACGACGAGCGCGTGAACGCCGGTTGGCCGGCCTACGAAGCGGCGCTGAAGCAGGCCGGCGTCACCTACACCCTGGTCCGGCCGCCCGGCACCCAGCACGGCTTCAACAACGACACCACGCCGCGCTTCGACGAGGCCGGAGCGAAACAGGCCTGGGACGCGGCCCTGGCGCTGTTCGAACGCCGACTCAAGGGCTAAGTCGTTGAATTCAAAGGGCGCGGGCGGGAAACGCCGGAAATATCGGTTCCCGTCGTTGCGTTTCTGACAACGATAGATGTACGCGAACACTGATTGATGCTGTTTTTGTAGGCTCCCATACTTCGCGCCACGACAGACGCCCCGCAGGAACGGCAATCCCGCCGACCCGGTCCGCCTGCCAAAGGAGCCCGTCATGAACAACCTTTCCAACCTCGTCGGCCGGTTCGGCCTGTCCGCCATCTTCGTGCTGTCCGGTGTCGCCAAGCTGGGCGCCGGCTACGAAGGCACCCAGGGCTACATGGAAGCCATGGGCGTGTCCGGCGGCCTGCTGCCGGTGGTGATTGCGGCCGAGATCCTCGGCGGCCTGGCCGTCGCGGCAGGCTTCCTCACCCGCTGGGCCGCGCTGGGCCTGGCCGTGTTCTCGGTGCTGAGCGCCTTCCTGTTCCACTTCCAGTTGGCCGACCAGATGCAGTTCATCAACTTCTTCAAGAACATCGCCATCGCCGGTGGTTTCCTGGTGCTCGCCGCGCACGGCGCCGGCCGGTTCAGCATCGACGGCCTGATCGCCGCGCGCCGCGCGAAGGGTGGTGCGTGATGATCGCCCTGCGACCTGCCCATGAGCGTGGCCACGCCAACCACGGTTGGCTGGACTCCTGGCACAGCTTCTCGTTCGCCGAATACCGCGACGACCGGCACGTGCACTGGGGCCCGCTGCGGGTGATCAACGAAGACCGCGTGGCCGCGGGCCAGGGTTTCGGCACGCACAGCCACCGCGACATGGAGATCATCAGCTACGTGCTCGACGGGTCCCTGGGCCACAAGGATTCGATGGGCAATGCCGAAACCATCGTGCCGGGCGAAGTGCAGCGCCTGAGCGCCGGCACCGGCATCACCCATTCGGAGTTCAACTACAGCACCACGGGCACCACGCACTTCCTGCAGATCTGGATCATCCCCAGGTTCATGGGCGTGAAGCCGGCGTACGCGCAGAAGACCTTCACGGATGAAGAAAAGCGTGGCCGCCTGCGCCTGGTGGTCAGCCCGGACGGCGCCGAGGGTTCGGTCTCGATCAACCAGGACGCGCGCATGTACGCCGGCCTGTTCACCGGCACCGAACGCGCCGAACTGGCGCTGGCGCCGGGCCGCCTGGGTTACGTGCACCTGGTGCGCGGCGAGCTGGTGGTCAACGGCCAGCGCCTGGCCGGCGGCGATGCGCTCAAGCTCAAGGACGAGCCGCGCATCACCATCGAACTGGGCCGCGACGCCGAAGTGCTGGTGTTCGACCTGCCGCCGATGGATTGAAGCGGCATCCACGGCCGGCCGGGAATTCCCGGCCGGCCATCCGGCGGACTGGTTCCGCCGCGCGCTTGGGGCCATCATCGCGGCCCATGGCCTATTCCCTCGCGATCTTCGACTTCGACGGCACGCTCGCCGACAGCTTTCCCTTTTTCCTGCAGGCCCAGCAGCGGCTGGCCGACAAACACGGCTTCGCGCGCATCCAGCCCGACGAGGTGGAGGCCCTGCGCCGGCGCCCGGTCTCGGACCTGATCCGGAACAGCGGCCTGCCGCTGTGGAAGCTGCCGCGCATCGCCAGCGACTTCCGCACGATGATGCGCGACCACGCGGCGCCCATTCCCCTGTTCGACGGCGTGGACACGATGCTCGGCGCCCTGGCCGCCCGCGGCGTGCGCCTCGGCCTGGTCACTTCCAACGCCCGCGACAATGCCGAACGCATCCTGGGCGCGGAGAATTTCCGCCGCTTCGACGATGTCGACTGCGGCATGTCGATCCTGGGCAAACGCCCGCGCATCCGCGCGATGCTGCGCCGGGCCGGCGTCGGGCCGGCGCAGGCGATCTACATCGGCGACCAGGACAGCGACGGCGAGGCGGCGCGCGGCGAAGGCGTGGCCTTCGGCGCGGTGGCCTGGGGCTATGCGGCGCCGGACATCCTGCGGGCGGCCGGCGCGAGCCACGAATTCGCGCGGATGGACGACATCACCACCCTGCTGGCGCCCTGACTCAGCCGCGCTGGGTCTGGATGTCGGCGCCGTCGCGCATCGTCTTGGTGACGGGCGTGTTGGCCACGATCTCGAGCAGGCGCGTCCACTGCGCCTCGTCCAGGGCCGCGTCGCTGCGCAGGGTGCGCTGCACCGTCGCGTGGCCGGCCTCGTCCTTGCGCAGCACCAGGTCCACGGTCAGCGTGCCCAGCTCCCAGCCTTTCTTCTGCGCGTACATGCGCAGGGTGATCGCGGTGCAGGCCGCCAGCGAGGCCAGGTAGTAGTCGTACGGCGCCGGTCCGGCGCCGGTCCCGCCGGCCCGCTCCGGTTCGTCCGCGACCAGAGCGAAGCCCGCCGTGGTGATGTCGTGCACGTAGTTGGTGCCGGTGGAAACGATGCTGGCGCGGGCGACGGCCATGGGGAACTCCGGGCAGGTGGGCAGGCCCTACTCTGCCACCGCGGCCGCGGCGCCGCCGAGCCCCGGAAGGGCGATGCGGGCCCGCGGTACGCTGGGCATAATCGGGCGAGCCCTCTCCCGGAGTTGCCGCATGATCCCTCGCCGACCGCGCCTGCTGGCGCTGCCGCTCCTTCTGGTCGCCGGTGTTTCGCTGGCGGCGCCTCCGGCCGTCGCGCCCGTCGTCGAGGCCACGCGCCAGGCCTTCGACGTGCCCGGCATCGCGGTGGCGATCGTCAAGGACGGCGAGGTGGTGTTCGCGGAAGGCTTCGGGCTGCGCGAGATCGGCAAGCCGGAAAAAGTGACGGCCGACACCCGCTTCGCCATCGCCTCGATCACCAAGGCCTTCACCAGCGCCTCGCTGTCGATCCTGGCCGACGAGGGCAAGCTCAAGCTCGACGACCGGGTGATCGACCACCTGCCCGACTTCCAGATGGCCGACCCCTACGTGACGCGCGAGATGCGCATCCGCGACCTGCTCACCCACCGCAGCGGCCTGGCCCTGGGCGCCGGCGACCTGCTGTTCTGGCCGGCGACCACGCATTCCACCGAACAGATCGTCCGCCGCCTGCGCCATGTGCCGCTGGCCACCAGCTTCCGCGCCGACTACGCCTACGACAACGTGCTGTACGCGGTGGCGCAGCGGGTGATCGAAAAGGTGTCCGGCCGTTCCTACGGCGACTTCGTGCGCGAACGCATCTTCGTCCCGGTCGGCATGGCCGACACCGTGATCAATGCCGACCACCTGCCCGGCGGCGCGGACGTCGCCACCGGCCACGCCAAATCGGACTTCAGCCGCCTGGGCCCGGTGCCGCCGATGACCTGGAGCAACAACCAGGCGGCGGGCGGAATCTATTCGACGGTGAACGACCTGACCAAGTGGATGCGGGTGCAGCTCGACGGCGGCCTGCTCGGCAAGAATGCCGACGGCAGCGAACGCCGCCTGTTCAGCGCCGAACGCGCGCGCGGCATGTGGCAGCTGGTGACGCCGATCCACCCCCCGGCCCAGCCCTCGGTGCCGCAGCTGGCGCCGTCGCTGCCGCAGTTCGCCGGCTACGGCGAGGGCTGGTCGATCACCGAATACCGCGGCCAGCGCCTGGTCTGGCACACCGGCGGCTGGCCGGGCATGGTGTCGCGGCTCACGCTGGTGCCGCAGCACGGCCTCGGCGTGATCGTTCTGACCAACCAGGAAATCGGCGCCGCCTTCAACGCGGTGACGATGGAGGTGCTCGACCACTACCTGCAGGCGCCGGACACCGACTGGGTGGCCGCCTACGCCGCCGGCGTGGCGAAAGCACAGACGGGTGCGGACGCGAAGTGGGCAGCGCACCAGGCCGCCCGCGATGCCCGCAGCCGGCCGTCACTGCCGACCGCCGCCTACGCGGCGACCTATGCCGATCCCTGGTACGGCAACGTGACAGTGGAACAGGAGGGCCGCGGCCTGGTGATGCGCTTCGCGCACACGCCGCAGCTGGTCGGCGACCTCGAGCACTGGCAGCACGACACCTTCCTGGTGCGCTGGCGCGACCGCGCGCTCAACGCCGACGCCTTCGCGACCTTCGACCTGACGCCGGACGGCAAGGTGCGCGAACTGCGCATGGAGGCCGTGTCCTCGCTGACCGACTTCAGCTTCGACTTCCATCACCTGAGGCTGGCGCCGGCCCCCTGAGCGGCCACCGCCTCGGACGCCGCGGCGCGCGGTTCCAGGATCATCTGCCCGCGCGAATAGTCGAACACGACGTTGTGCCGGCTCAGGAAGCGCGAACCTAGGCGACCGTTCTGCCCGGTGTCGATCACCTCGTCGCCCAGCGCGTATTCGGCCGGCGTGGTGATCGCCGGGCCTTCGCCCAGTCCGATGTCCACGGAACTGCCGGTGCGGTAGCTGGCCAGCCCGCCGACGAAGCAGGCGTTGCGCGACGGCCCCTGCGCCGGCGCGACGATGTCGGCATGCGTTTTCGGGAACAGGCTCAGGTCGATGTTGGCGCCGCTGTCCACGTGCAGGCGCGCCTGGTAGCGGCGGCCGTCGGGGGCGGCGACGTCGGCCTGCACGTAAGGCTGGCGGCTACTGATTTCGGCCGGCACGATCCGGCCCGCACCCTCGTAGCGGTAGGTCTCCGGATCGTGCAGCACGACCTGGCCCCGGTCGTAATTTATCTCGACCACGTAGCGCGAGAACAGCTCGTGGCCGACCACGCCCTGGAACGGCGGCTCGGGGATCTCCTCGCTGCACTTGAGCGAAGCGACCGGAATCGCCAGCACGGTCTGGCCCGGCAGGGTCAACGGGCCGAAGTCGATGTCCACCGAGGGCTGCACCGCCGCGGTGATGGCCGCCAGCCCTTCGCCGATGCGCTCCATCGCATGCATGTCCAGGCCAAGGCCACGGGTGCGCGGCCCCTCCAGCACGGCGAGCATCGAGGCACCCGTGTCGAGCACGAAATCCACCGGCGCGGCGCCGTTGACGCTGGCCTGGACGATCACCCAGCCACGGTCCTCGCGGAACGGCAGGGTCAGCGGCAGCGCCTGTTCCAGCACCGCGTCCGTGCCCTCGTTGGCGAAGTAGAGCCGGGCCATGCGGATCTGGTCGCAGCCCGACAGCAGCAGGGCCAGGCCGTTCGCGACGGCGGCACGGTGCGGGCGGTTGAAGGTGCGGATGGTCTTCATGGCGCTTGCCCTTGGTGGTTGTTGTGTTGAAAACTAGGCTTGTTTTTAAACACAGGCAAGCCAACTCATGGCACCCTCCCGAAAGTCTCCCCCCGCCCCGGTCCGCGCCCGTCGACACCAGGTGGTGCGCGGCGCGGAGCAGATCACCCTGCTCGCCAGCCCGGTGCGCCAGGATCTGGTGGACACGCTGGAGGCCCTCGGCGGCGAAGCGGACGTCGCGGCGGTCGCCACCCAGCTGGGCCGTCCGGCCGACGGGCTGTACTACCACTTCGACCTGCTGGCGAAGGCCGGCCTGCTGCAGCGCGTGGACACCGACGGTGCGCGCCGCTACCGCATCGGCCAGGGCCGCGGCGCCCCGCTCAAGCTCGACTACGGCAGCGACGCCGAGAGCCGCGAAGCGGTCGGACGGGTCGTGGACAAGCTGCTGCAGGCGGCGCGCCGCGATTTCCACGCCGCCCTGGACGAGCCCGGCACGGTGAAGGAAGGCCCGGAGCGCGAGCTCTGGGCCGGACGCAACAAGGGCTGGGTCCATGCGCGCGACCTGGCCGAGGCCAACCGCCTTCTGACGCGCCTGCAGCAGCTTCTGCAGGGGCCGCGCCGCGTGGGCCGCGACCGGCTGGTCAGCCTGTCCTTCGTGCTGGCGCCGCTGCCGGCGGCGGCGGGGCGGCGCACGTCGCGGGCCAAGGAACGCGCGCGCTGACGCGGGGTCCGCGCTCGGATCGCGCAGGCGCCCGGCCTCGCGCGGACAACCCACGGCGGCGTCTTCCCGCCGGCCGGCGGAGTGGCTCAGGCGCCGACGCGGAAATCCACGTCAACCACTTCTTCGAGCACGGTTTCCCCGGCGATGTTGGTCATCACGACCATCACCTGCTCCACGCGCGACGCCTCGCCCAGCGCGAACCAGCGCTTGACGGTGCCCTGGCCGTTCAATCCGTCGTCACTCGGCTCGTAGGAAGCGCGTGAGGTGGTCACCGGCACGACCCACACGCTCAAACCCTTTTCGCCCGTGATGTCGAAGGCGACTTCGGCCACGACCTGCTGCCCGACCCGGAGCACCGAACCGGACGGCGGATCGAAGTCCACGGAGAGCAGCCGCGATCCCAGCCCGTCGCCGCGCAGGCGCTCGCGTTCGGGATCGGGCAGGAATTCGTAGTCCACGGCCACGGGGTTTTCGGCCAGGGTGCGCTGCTGCACGTCGCGTACCAGGACGGTGATCGCGTCGATGCGGCCGGCTTCGTCGAGCGCGACGTAGCGCCTGAGGCTGCCGGTGCCCGGCTGCATCGCGGCATTCGAGGGTTCGTAGGACGAGTCCGGATGGTCGGCTTTCGCCCAGACGAACAGTCGGGCGCGAGGCCGCGAGTAGCGGTAGTGGATCGTCGCGACCACGCGCTCGCCGGCCGTCAACACGGCGCCCGTGGGTGGGGTGAACTCCACGCCGAGGATCTCCAGGTCGGTGCTGCCGTCGTTGTTCGCCCGCGCGCGCACAACCAGCCATGCGGCCACCCCGATGGTCACGGCGGCCGCCAGAAGGATCGAGCCCATGATTTGCCCCTGCGGAAAACCGGCCATGCTGGCGATGTCGGCGGATGAAGGCAAGGCGCCAGCGCCAGGACGGAAAGCCGGCCCTTGTAATTAATTATTGAATCAATTAATGTGCGCGCCATGCCCAACCGCCCCACCCGTAGCGACTCCCCCCGCAAGCCGCGCCTGCCCGGCCGTCCGGCCGCCGGCCGGCACGACCACCGCGAAGCCCTGATCGACGCCGCGCGCGACTACTTCGCCGCGCACGGCTACGCGGCCAGCAGCCTGCGCCAGATCGCCCTCGTGGCGAAGGTGACCCCGGCGCTGAGCCACTACTACTTCAAGGACAAGGCCGGCCTGCTCGAGGCCGTGGTCGAACACCGGGTCGCACCACTGGTGCAGTCGCTCGGCGCGGCGGTGGCGGCCGCGGGGCCCGATCCGGCGGCGGCGCTGCGCGCCTTCGTGCTGGCCTACACGCGCACCGCGGCCAGCAACCCCTGGCTGCCGCAGCTGATCGTGCGCGAAGTGCTGAGCAACGAGGGCGCGCTGCGTGCCACGTTCCCGGAACGATTCGCCGGCGGCATGGCGGCGATGCTGCGCGGCCTGGTCGCCGCCGGCCAGGCCCGCGGCGATTTCCGCGCCGACCTGGACCCGCGCGAGATCGTCATGTCGGTCGTCTCGCTGTGCATCTTTCCCTTCGTCGCCGCGCCCCTGGTCAACCTGACGCTTGGCATCGGGACCGGCCCGGACCGCGCCGAAGCGCTCGCCTCCCATCACCTCGCCGTGCTCCTGGCCGGCATCGCGAAGACCCCATGAAGACCCTGCTGCCGATCGTCATCGCCGCCCTGCTGATGTCCGCATGCACGCCCGGACCGGAACACGCGTTGGGCACGCTGGAACGCGACCGCATCACCCTGCCCGCACCGGTGTCCGAACGCATCGCCGAAATCGCCGTGCGCGAGGGCCAGACGGTCGCCACCGGCGATACGCTGCTGGTGCTCGAACCCGAGCGCACCGGCGCACGCCTGGATGCCGCACGCGCCGAAGCCGCAAGACTGCGTGCCGCCCGCGACGAAGCGCAGGCCGGCCCGCGCAGCGAATCGATCGCCGAGGCCCGCGCCCGAGTGCGCGGCGCCGAAGGCGTGGCACTGAACGCGCGCCGCGATTTCGAGCGGGTGCGCCAGGTGGTCGAACGCCGGGTGCTGCCCGCCGCCGACCTGGACCGCGCCCGCGCCAACCTCGCCGCCGCCGATGCCGACGCCCAGGCCGCACGCGAAGCCCTGGCCCTGCTCGAACACGGCACCCGCGGCGAGCAGATCGTGCAGGCCGAAGCCGCACTGGCGGCCGCCGAGGCGAACGTGACGGCGCTGCAGGTGGACCTGGCGCGCACCCGCATCACCGCGCCGCGCGCCGGCCAGGTCGACAGCCTGCCCTTCGAGGTCGGGGACCAGGTGCCGGTCGGCACGCCGCTGGCGGTGCTGCTGGTCGGGGACAAACCCTATGCCCGCGTGTATGTGCCGCAGCCCTTGCGCGCGTCGGTGCGCGTGGGCACGGCCGCGACGGTGCACCTGCAGGGCACCGACGCGAGCTATCCCGGCCACGTGCGCGCGATCCGAAGCGAGCCCAGCTTCACGCCCTACTACGCGCTCGCCGGCGAGGACGCCTCGCGCCTGTCGTGGCTGGCCGAGATCGAGCTCGACGCCGGGGCCGACAGCCTGCCGGTCGGCATCCCGGTGCGCGCCGAGTTCGCGGCCCCGCAGCCATGAACGACATCGTCATCCGCACCCGCGGCCTGACCCGGCGCTTCGGCGCGCTGGTGGCGGTGAACGGCGTGGACCTGGCGGTGCCGCGCGGCAACGTCTATGGCTTCCTGGGACCGAACGGTTCCGGCAAGTCCACCACCATCCGCATGTTGTGCGGCCTGCTCACGCCCAGCGCCGGCGAGATCGAGGTGCTGGGGCTGTCGATCCCGCGGCAGGCCGAGGCGCTCAAGCGCCGCATCGGCTACATGACGCAGAAGTTCTCGCTGTTCGAGGACCTGAGCGTGCGCGAGAACCTCGAGTTCATGGCCACCGTGCAGGACCTGCCGCGGCACGAGGTGAAGACCCGCGTGGACGAACTGCTGGCGGACTATCGCCTCGCCGACCGTCAGAAGCAGCTGGCGGGGACGATGAGCGGTGGCCAGAAACAGCGCCTCGCCCTGGCCTGCGCCGTCGTGCACCGGCCCGAGCTGCTGTTCCTGGACGAGCCCACCAGCGCGGTGGACCCGGAGTCGCGGCGCGACTTCTGGGAAAAGCTCTTCGAGCTCGCCGATGCCGGCACCACCCTGCTGGTGTCGACGCACTACATGGACGAAGCCGAGCGCTGCCACCGGCTGGCCATCCTGGATCAGGGCGCGCTGGTCGCCGACGGCACCCCCGCCCAGCTCGCCGCCGAGCTGGACGGCCGCACGCTGTTGGCGATGAGCGCACAGCCGCGCCGGGCCGCCGCCCTGCTCGCGGGTTTCGCCGGCATCGCCAGCGTCGCCCAGGTCGGCAACCAGCTGCGCGTGCTGACCGGGCCGGGCTTCGCGCACCTGGACGAGCTGCGAGCAGCGCTGCAGGCCCAGGACCCGGCGGCGTCGGTGCACCAGGTGGCGCCCAGCCTCGAGGATGTCTTCGTCGCCGCGACGCACGGCCGACGGGCCGCCCGCGGAGAGGCCGCATGAGCCTGCGCCGCCTGCTCGCGATCATGGTCAAGGAGCTGCGCCAGCTGCGCCGCGACCGCATCACCCTGGGCATGATCGTCGGCATCCCGGTACTGCAGCTGCTGCTGTTCGGCTACGCCATCAACATGGACGTGCGCGGGCTGCCGGCGGCGGTGGCGGACGAGGCGCAGACGGCCGGCTCGCGCGCCCTGGTCCAGGACCTGCTGGCCACCGGCGTCATCGCGCCGGCGGCGCAGGCGCGATCGCCGGCCGACCTGATGGACCTGTTGCGCTCGGGACGCATCAGCGTCGGCGTCGCCATTCCGCGGGACTACGAGCGGCGGCGCATCGAGGGCCGCGAATCGGTGCAGATCCTGGTGGACGGCAGCGACACCGTGGTGCAGGCCAGCGCCCGCCAGCTGGCGCAGATCCCGCTCGACGGCCGGGTAAGCGTCGCGCAGCTGGTCAACGTGGTCAGCTTCTACAATCCCGAGCGGCGCTCGGCGGTGAACATCGTGCCGGGCCTGATCGGGGTCATCCTGACGCTGACGATGGTGCTGTTCACCGCCGTGGCCATCGTGCGCGAACGCGAACGCGGCAACATGGAGCTGCTGATCACCACCCCCGTCAGCAGCGCCGAGCTGATGATCGGCAAGGTGCTGCCCTACGTCGGCATCGGCCTGGTGCAGACCACGGTGGTGCTGCTGCTTGGCGTGGGCATCTTCCAGGTGCCGATCCGCGGCGCCCTGGTGTCGGTGTACGTCGCGGCCCTGCTGCTGATCGCCGCCAACCTCAGCCTGGGCCTGCTGATCTCGACCCGCGCCAAATCCCAGTTCCAGGCGATGCAGATGACCTTCTTCGTCTTCCTGCCCTCGATCCTGCTATCGGGCTTCATGTTCCCGTTCGCGGGCATGCCGGTGGCGGCGCAGTGGATCGCCCAGGTGCTGCCGCTGACCCATTTCATGCGCCTGATCCGCGGCGTGATGCTGCGCGGCGCCGACCTGGGCGACCTGCTGCCCTCGGTGCTGGCCCTGTGCGCGTTCACGGCGGTGATGATGTCCGTGGCGATCCTGAAGTTCCGCAAGCGCCTGGACTGAGGCGGCTGCAAGCGCGCCCCGGAGCGGCGATAATCCCGCCATGGACTACCCGCTCAAGACCCCCGCCGAACTCGATGCCATGCGCGTCGCCGGCCGCCTGGCCGCCGAGGTGCTGCAGGTGGTGGCCCCGCACGTGAGACCGGGCGTGACCACGGCCGAGCTCGACCGCATCTGCCACGACCACATCGTCAACGTGCAGGGCGCCATTCCGGCCAACATCGGCTACGGCGGCGACGCCACGCGCGTGCCCTTTCCGGCCACGGTCTGCACCTCGGTCAACAACGTGGTCTGCCACGGCTTCCCGAGCGGGCAGAAGGTCCTCAAGCAGGGCGACATCGTCAACATCGACGTCACCGTGATCAAGGATGGATGGCACGGCGACACCAGCCGGATGTATTTCGTCGGCACGCCCTCGGTGCTGGCGCGACGCCTGGTCGAAACCACCCGCGAGGCGATGTTCGCCGGCATCCGCGCCGTGCGGCCGGGCGCGACCCTGGGCGATATCGGCCACGCCATCCAGCAGGTGGCCGAGGCGCAGCGTTTTTCGGTGGTGCGCGACTACTGCGGCCACGGCATCGGCCGCATCTACCACGACGCGCCGCAGATCCTGCATTACGGCCGCCCGGGCGAAGGCGACATGCTGGTGCCCGGCATGACCTTCACCATCGAGCCCATGGTCAACGCCGGCTCCCGGGAAACGCGGCTGCTGCCCGACGGCTGGACCGCGGTGACGCGCGACCGTTCGCTGTCGGCGCAGTGGGAGCACACCGTCGCGGTCACCGAGACCGGCGTCGAAGTGCTGACGCGGGTCCCCGGCGACGACAACGGCCGCTGGCTGGACTGACCCGGCCCCTCAGGCCGCGACCGGATCCGCGTCCGGCACCGCCGCCAGCTTGCGCGGCGCATCCTCGACCACCGGCAGTTCGACCGCGCGGCCGTCGCACAATTCGGCCTGCAGCGGGCAGGTCTTCATCATGTAGTCGGCGTCGAAGGTGAGCCGCTCGACGAGGAAGTCGACGAAAGCGCGCACCTTCGGCGATGGCACCCGGCCGCGGGTGAACACCGCGTTGAAGTCGATTTCCGGGCCGACCCAGCCGGCCAGCACGCGCACCGCGCGTCCGCTCTCGACGAAGGGCTTGATGCTGACATCGGTGGAGATCAGCAGCCCCTCGCCGCACAGCATGGCGCCCTGCAGCGGCGCGGGATCGTTGGCGACGAAGATCGGCGACACCAGATAGTCCTGGGTCTGGGAATGGCCGGCGTTCGCCGCGACCAGGGGCCAGTAGTAGCGGTTGCCGTGACGGTGCTTGGAGAAGGCCAGCACGCGGTGGTGCTGCAGGTCGTCCGGATGCAGCGGTTCGCCATGGCGCTGGATGTATTCGGGGCTGGCATAGACCTGGGTGCGGAAGCTCTCGAGCCGGCGCGCGACCAGCGAAGAGTCCGGCAGCGAACCGACGCGCAGCGCGACATCCACTTCCGACGAGATCAGGTCGAGCTTGTCGTTGCTCAGGTGCAGGTCCACGCGCACCTCGGGATAACGCTGGTGGAATTCGCTCAGCAGCGGCGCGATCCACAGGATGCCGATCGAATACGGCGCGGTGACCCGCAGCCAGCCGCGCGGCCCGCCCTGCAGCTGGCCCACCGCGCTTTCCGCCTCTTCCAGCTCGCGGGCGATGCGCGCGCTGTGGTCGTGATAGACGGCGCCGGCCTCGGTGAGGCCGAGCTTGCGCGTGGTGCGGTTGAGCAGCTGCGCGCCCAGGCGCTCCTCGAGCTCCTGCACCTTGCGGCTGACCGTGGTCTTGGGCAGGCCGAGAGACTTGGCGGCGGCGGTGAAACTGCCCTGCTCCACCACCTTGGCAAAGATCAGGGTGTCGTTGAGATCGCGCGACATGGGGAGCCTCTCCTAGGACGGTGGACGGGCGATTGGCCCGATGGCGGGACAATTATTCCCTCTTTTGCCGGCTTATCAAGTGCCGGATGCAGGCATAGATTGCACGCCCTGAGCCCAGGCTTCCTGCGTATCCCCTCCCCTTGCGGAGGCTTGGGCTCCCCATTCCGATTACCTGCCGCCATGACCACTGTCCCGATTTACCCAGATAATGGGCCATACCGTCCCGCCAACGGGACAATCCAGAAGCCGGTGCTCGTCCTGGGCGCCGAGGGCGAGGTTGGCCAGGCCATGGTCACCACGCTGCTGGAGACCGGCTATCCGGTGATCGCGGTCGCGCGGGAACGCCGCGAACTCGAGGCACTCACCCGCCCGGCCGGAAACGGCCCGGAGCTGGTGCGCGTGCCGGGCAGCACCGATACCGAAACCGCCGGCGCCGCCCTGGCCAATGCCGTGCGCCTGCTGCGCCGGCCGCCGGGTGCCGTGGTCGCGATGGTCGGCGGCTCCTTCACCCCGGGTCGCCTGCTCGACCACCCCGCCGACCGCCTGCGCGAGAAGTTCGACGAAGACCTGTTCCCGCACCTGATCGCCGCGCGGCACCTGCTGCCGCTGCTGGGCGAGTCCGGCGCGCGCGGCACCTACCTGCTGATCGGCGGCCCCGCCGCCGAAGCGCCCTGGGCAGGTTATGGCCACCTGTCGGTGTCCTCGGCCGCCCTGCGCATGCTTGCCCGTGCGCTGCGCGAGGAAACCCTCGGCGGCCCGGTCCGCGTGCAGCAGCTCGCCGTCTGCGCCCCGCTGCGCACCACCGAAAACCGCCAGCACGCCTGCCCGGACTGGCCCGCTCCCGATGAGCTCGGCCGCCGCGTGGTGGACCTGCTCGCCCAATCCGGCCACGAGCCGGTCGTGCGTTTCGACCGCCGCCGCCGCACCTGATCCCGCTTCCCCACTTACTTCACGAGGCAACGCCATGAACCGCCATCCCCTCACCCAGCTCGCCCGCGCCGCCACCTTCGCGCTCACCCTCGCCGTGCTGGCCGCCTGCGGCACGCAGGCCCAGGAGCACGGGGCCATTCCCGCGGCCCAGGTCAGCACCGCCCCCGTGATCTCGAAGGAGGTCGCGCACTGGGACGAGTTCACCGGCCGCGTCGCCGCGGTGGAAACCGTCGAGCTGCGCCCGCGCGTCGGCGGCTACATCGAGCGCGTGAACTACCAGGAAGGCCAGGAAGTGAAGAAGGGCCAGGTCCTGTTCACCATCGACGCCCGCACCTACCGCGCCGAACTCGACCGCGCCGAAGCCGAACTCGACCGCACGCGCAGCCGCGCTGCCCTGGCCAAGAGCGAACTGGCCCGCGCGAAGAAGCTCGCCGACGTGCGCGCGATCTCCACCGAGGAATTCGAACAGCGCCGTGCCGCCACCGCCCAGGCCGAGTCCGACGTGCACGCCGCACAGGCCCAGGTCGCCGTCGCGCGCCTGAACCTGGAATTCACCCAGGTGCGCGCGCCGATCGACGGCCTCGCCGGCCGCGCCCTGGTCACCACCGGCAACCTGGCCTCGCCGGACGCGACGGTGCTGACCACGGTGGTCTCGCTCAACCCGGTGCACGTGTACTTCGAAGGCGACGAGCAGACCTATCTGCGCTACAACCAGATGGCCCGCGACGGCGGCCGCCCGAGCTCGCGCGATTCGCGCAACCCGGTGCGCGTCGGCCTGGCCAGCGAGGAAGGTTATCCGCACACCGGCGTGGTCGACTTCCTGGACAACCAGGTCGACCCGGGCACCGGCACCATCCGCGCCCGCGCCGTGCTCGACAACAGCGACCGCGTCTTCACCCCGGGCCTGTTCGCCCGCGTGCAGCTGATCGGCAGCCAGCCGCAGAAGGCCCTGCTGATCGACGACAAGGCCGTGCTGACCGACCAGGACCGCAAGTTCGTTTACGTGGTCGGGCCGGAGAACACCGCCCAGCGCAAGGATGTGGTGCTCGGCCGCATGGTCGACGGCCTGCGCGTGGTCGAGTCGGGGCTGGCCGCCGGCGACCAGGTGGTCGTGACCGGCGTGCAGAAGATCTTCTTCCCCGGCATGCCGCTGGACGCCAAGCCGCTGGAAGCGGCCCCGGCCGCGACCGCCGACGCCGTGGCCAGCGTCGACTGACGGCCACACCCAGTTTGACTGCCGTGCGCGGGCGCGCACGCTGCGCCTCCCCTCGCAGCGTCCGCCCCGCGCGCCGGCACCCGCAACCCCATTCCACGGCGCGCAGGACGCGCGCCGTCCGCCTCATCGCGCGGCGTCCGCGCCGCAACGGAGTCATCCATGGACTTTTCCCGCTTCTTCATCGACCGGCCGATCTTCGCGGCGGTGCTGTCGATCGTGATCTTCGCCGCCGGCCTGATCGCCCTGCCGCAGCTGCCGATCGGTGAATACCCCGAAGTCGTGCCGCCCTCGGTGGTGGTGCGCACGGTCTACCCGGGCGCCAACCCCAAGGTGATCGCCGAAACGGTCGCCACGCCGCTCGAGGAGGCGATCAACGGCGTCGAGGACATGATGTACGTCAAGTCGGTCGCCGGCTCCGACGGCGTCATGCAGATGACCGTGACCTTCCGCCCCGGCACCGACGCCGACGAGGCCGCTGTGCGCGTGCAGAACCGGGTCAGCCAGGCGCTGGCGCGCCTGCCCGAGGACGTGCGCCGCCAGGGCGTGACCACGCAGAAGCAGTCGCCGGTCTTCCTGATGGTGGTGCACCTGGTGTCCACCGACGGCAAGTACGACTCGCTCTACCTGCGCAACTACATGCGCCTGCACGTGAAGGACGAACTGGCCCGCATCCCGGGCGTGGGCGACGCCCAGGCCTTCGGCGGCGGCGACTACGCCATGCGCCTCTGGCTCGACCCCGACAAGATTGCCGCCCGCGGCATGACCGCCGGCGACGTGCTGCGCGCCGTGCGCGAGCAGAACGTGCAGGTCTCGGCCGGCCAGCTCGGCGCCGAACCGATGCCCAACGGCAGCGACTTCCTGCTGCCGATCAATGCCAAGGGCCGCCTGCAGAGCGTCGAGGAGTTCGGCGACATCGTGCTCAAGGCCGGCGCCGACGGCGAGATCGTCCAGCTCTCCGACGTCGCCCGCATCGAGCTGGCCGCCGGCGACTACACCCTGCGCTCGCGCCTGGACGGCATGAACGCCTCCGCCATCGGCATCTTCCAGGCCCCCGGCGCCAACGCGCTGGAGATCCGCGACGCGGTGATCGCGAAGATGGACGAGATCTCCACGCGCCTGCCGCCGGGCGTCGAGATCAAGTCCATCTACGACACCACCATCTTCGTCCGCGACTCCATCAATGCGGTGGTCACCACCCTGCTCGAGGCCACCCTGCTGGTGGTGCTGGTCGTCATCTTGTTCCTGCAGACCTGGCGCGCCTCGATCATCCCGCTGATCGCCGTGCCGGTGTCGGTGGTCGGCACCTTCGCGGTGCTCTACGTGCTCGGCTTCTCGATCAATACCCTGACCCTGTTCGGGCTCGTGCTCGCCATCGGCATCGTCGTGGACGACGCGATCGTCGTGGTCGAGAACGTCGAACGCAACATCAGCGAGGGCCTCTCCCCGCTGGCCGCGGCGCACCAGGCCATGAAGGAGGTGTCCGGCCCGATCATCGCCATCGCCCTGGTGCTGTGCGCGGTGTTCGTGCCGATGGCCTTCCTGGACGGCGTCACCGGCCAGTTCTACAAGCAGTTCGCGGTGACCATCGCCATCTCCACGGTGATTTCGGCGATCAACTCGCTGACCCTGTCGCCGGCCCTGGCCGCCAAGCTGCTCAAGCCGCACGGCGCCGCGCCGGACGCCCCGACCCGCCTGATCGACCGCCTGTTCGGCTGGCTGTTCCGCCCCTTCAACCGCTTCTTCGGCAAGAACTCCGAACGCTACGAACATGCGGTGAAGAAGACGCTCGGCCGCCGCGGCGCCGTGTTCGCGGTCTACGCCGCCCTGCTGGTCGGCACCCTGACGGTATTCTCGGCGGTGCCGCGCGGCTTCATCCCGGTGCAGGACAAGCTGTACCTGATCGCCGGCGTGAAGATGCCGGAAGGCGCCTCGATCGAACGCACCGACCGGGCGCTGCAGAAGATCGCCGAACTCGCGAAGTCCGTCGAGGGCGTCGAGAGCGAGGTCGCGTTCCCGGGCCTGAATCCGCTGCAGTTCACCAACACCCCGAACAGCGGCGTGGCCTTCTTCACGCTCAAGCCCTTCGACCAGCGCGAGCGCAGCGCCGCCGAGATCACGGCCGAGCTCAACCAGAAGATCGCCGGCATCGAGGAAGGTTTCGCCTTCGCCTTCATGCCGCCGCCGATCCAGGGCCTGGGCAACGGTTCGGGCTACTCGCTGTTCATCGAGGACCGGGCCGGCCTGGGCTACGGCGAACTGCAGAACGCGGTGAACGCCTTCACCGGCGCGGTGTCGCAGACGCCGGGCATGGGCTACCCGATCAGCAGCTACCAGGCCAACGTGCCGCAGCTCGATGCCGAGGTCGACCGCGTCAAGGCCAAGGCCCAGGGCGTGCCGCTGACCGAGCTGTTCGACACCCTGCAGACCTATCTGGGTTCGGCCTACGTCAACGACTTCAACATGTTCGGCCGCACCTGGCAGGTCATCGCCCAGGCCGATGCGCCGTTCCGCGACGACGTCGAGGACATCTCGAACCTCCGCACCCGCAACGACCGCGGCGAAATGGTGCCGATCGGCAGCGTGGTGACGATCAAGCAGACCTACGGTCCGGACCCGGTGATCCGCTTCAACGGCTACCCGGCGGCCGACCTGCTGGGCGAGGCCGATCCGCGCCTGTTCTCGTCGGCCCAGGCCATGGCCAAGGTGGACGAACTGGCCGCGCAGACGCTGCCGACCGGCATGGGTTACGCCTGGAGCGACCTGAGCTTCCAGGAGGCGACCCAGGGCGATGCGGCGATGGTGGTGTTCCCGCTGGCGGTGCTGCTGGCCTTCCTGGTGCTGGCCGCGCTGTACGAAAGCTGGACCCTGCCGCTGGCCGTGATCCTGATCGTGCCCATGACCCTGCTGTCGGCGCTGTTCGGCGTCTGGCTGAGCGGCGGCGACAACAACGTGTTCGTGCAGGTCGGCCTGGTCGTGCTGATGGGCCTGGCGTGCAAGAACGCGATCCTGATCGTCGAGTTCGCCCGTGAGCTCGAGCTGCAGGGCAAGGGCATCGTGGAAGCCGCGCTGGAAGCATGCCGCCTGCGCCTGCGTCCGATCGTGATGACGTCGATCGCCTTCATCGCCGGCACCGTGCCGCTGGTGTTCGCCACCGGCGCCGGCGCCGAGGTCCGCTCGGTCACCGGCATCACGGTGTTCGCCGGCATGCTCGGCGTGACCCTGTTCGGCCTGTTCCTGACGCCGGTCTTCTACGTCGCGCTGCGCAAGCTGGTGCACCGCCCGCTGGTCTCGCATGCCCCCGCGCATGCGGACGCCCACGCGCCGGCTCAGCCCGCGGCCTGATTCTCCCTTTCCTTCGAGGTTCCCATGAATACTTCCACTCCCCGCGTCGCCCTGGTCACCGGCGCCACCCGCGGCATCGGCCTGGAGACCGTGCGCCAGCTGGCCGAAGCCGGCGTGCATACGCTGCTGGCCGGCCGCGACCGCAGCAAGGCGGTGGCCGCCGCGCTCGAACTGCAGTCGCGCGGCCTGCCGGTCGAGGCGATCGCCCTGGACGTCACCGATGCCGGCAGCATCACCCTGGCCGTGGCCGAGGTCGCGCGGCGCTACGGCCGGCTCGACATCCTGGTCAACAACGCCGGCATCCTGCTCGACGACCCGGCCAAGAAGGTGTCCGGCCAGTCGCTCGCGACCTGGCGCAGCACCTTCGACACCAACGTGTTCGGCCTCATCGCCGTGACCCAGGCCTTCCTGCCGCTGCTGCAGCGCTCGCCGGCCGGCCGCATCGTCAACGTGTCCAGCCTGCTGGGTTCGATGGCCCTGCACTCGGATCCAAGTTCGCCGATCTACGACTTCAAGGTCCCCGCCTACAACGTCTCCAAGAGCGCGGTGAACGCCTGGACGGTGCAGCTGGCCTGGGAACTGCGCGATACCCCGATCAAGGTGAACACGCTGCACCCGGGCTACGTGCGTACCGACATGAACGCCGGCGCCGGCGACATCGACGCCGCCGAAGGCGCACGCACCAGCGTGCGCCTGTCGCTGCTCGACCCCTCAGGCCCGACCGGTGGCTACTTCTACCTGGACCAGGCCCTGCCCTGGTGATCCGGAGATTCCCATGAGCGCTTCCTTCCGATTGTCCTCCCTGGCCCTGGCCCTGCTGCTCGCCGGCTGCACGGTCGGTCCCGACCACGTGCGGCCGCAGTTCACGACCAGCGACCAGTTCCTGCGCAGCGAAACCACGATCACCACGTCGCCCTCGGCCAGCGCCGCGTCCGAAGCCGCCTTCTGGCAGCGTTTCGACGACCCGCTGTTGACCGGACTGGTCGAGGACGCGCTGCGCGCCAACCACGACCTGCGCATCGGTCTGGCCCGCCTCGACCAGGCGCGGGCGCTGTCGCGGCAGTCGCGCTTCGACCTGTTCCCGACCGTGACCGCCGAAGCCGGCGCCAGCGAAAGCCGCGCGAGCGCCGACCAGGCACCCGGGGTCTCGCGCGCCGACCGCGACACCGAAAGCCGCGACGCCGCCGCACTGCTGTCCTGGGAACTGGACCTGTTCGGCCGCGTCCGCCGCGGCGTGCAGGCGCAGCGCGCCGACAGCGATGCCGTCGCCGCCGACCTCGCGGCGCTGCAGGTGTCGGTGGTCGCCGAACTGAGCCAGGCCTATTTCGACCTGCGTGGCCGCCAGGCCCAGCTCGCGGTCGCACGCGGCAACGCCGACAACCAGCGCGGTTCGCTGGACCTGGTTGCGGTGCGCCTGGAGGCCGGGCGCGGCACCGAGCTCGATACCGCCCGTGCCGGCGCCCAGCTCGAGTCGACGCTGTCTCGCATCCCGGCGCTGGAAGCCGAGGTCGCCGCGCATATGCACCGCATCGCCGTGCTGACCGGGCGCACACCGGACGCGCTGGTCGCCCAGCTCGAAGCGCCGCAGGCGCTGCCCGTGCTGCTCGACCCGATCGCCGCGGGCGCACCGGCCGACCTGCTGCGCCGCCGCCCCGACATCGCCGCGGCGGAACACCGGCTGGAGGCGGCGACCGCGCGCATCGGCGTCGCCACCGCCGACCTGTTCCCGCGCTTCACGCTCGGCGGCCTGATCGGCAGCCAGGCGAGCGGCGGCGGCGACCTGTTCGGACGCGACAGCGAAACCCGCCTGGTCGCGCTCGGCGTCGACTGGTCCTTCCTCGACGTCGGCCGCGTGCGCGCACGCCTGGCCGCCGCCGAGGCCGGCGCCGACGAGCACCTGGCCCGCTACCAGCAGACCGTGCTGCGCGCGCTCGAGGAAACCGAAACCGCATTGGTGCGCTACCAGAATGCGCGCACCGAACGTGTGCACCTGGAAGCGGCGGCGAACGCCAGCGCCCGCGGCGCCGAGCTGGCCCGGCTGCGTTTCGAAGGCGGCCTGATCGACTTCCTGCAGGTGCTCGACGCCGAGCGCACGCGCCTGGAAGCCGAGGACCAGCTGGCGCAGAGCCAGGCCCGCACCGCGACCGCGCTGGTGGCGGTCTACCGCGCACTGGCCGGCGGCTGGCCGGAGCAGGCGCCCGAACGCGAGCACATCGCCGCCGCGGACTGAGGACCGGACCGCATCCGGCGCCGCCCGGCGGAACCTCGTCGGCCGGCCGCGGCCCGGATGCGGTTTTTTCAGAAGGTGTGCGCCGGACCGGCGCGCAGGTGGTACATGCGCAGGCTGCCGTAGCCTTTGGCCGCCGGCACCAGGCCGACGTAGTCGCAGTCGAAACCGTCGGGGTCCAGGGCCAGGCGCGCGGCGAACTGTTCGGTGACGTAGACTTCGCCGGCCGGCGTCACCGGCTCGATGCGCGCCGTGCGGCTGACGTGCGCGCCGAAATAGTTGGTCAGGCCCAGCACCGGGTCCACCGCCTCGTAGACGGGCCCGAAATGCCCGCCCAGGCGCAGCGCCAGCGACTCCGGCAAGCCGCACTGCGCCAGGTCGATCGCGGCCATCGCCGCCTGCAGCTTCAGCGCGCAGCGCGCGGCCAGCGCCGGATCGGCCAGCACGACGAACAGGCCGTCGCCCCAGGTATTGCGGTACAGCACCTGCCCGCCGTACTGCGCGAGCACGCCGGCGAACGCGCCCAACACGTGCGTGACGAAGGCGGTGACCTGGGTTTCGCTGAGCCGGCTGAACCCCTGGATGTCACCGAACAGCATGGCCTTGAGTTCGCGCTGCCCCGGTGCGGGCGCGGCGGTGACGCGCACCGGCGCGGGCGCGGCGCCGGGATCCGGCGTGATCACCTCCAGCGCCCGCCCGGATTCACGCCACAGCCGGACGTCGAAGCCGGTGCCGGCGACCCCGGCGCTCTCCTGCCCGTCCCACACCGCGACCTGCCGTACCGGCGCGTCGAGGAAGCGGGCGCGCAGGCTGGCCAGACCCATCGCCAGGAACGAGCCATAGGCGAAGATCCATTCGTGGCCCAGCTGGCGGTCATCGGTGGCGAAACTCAGCGAAGTCGCACGCGCCAGGCAGGCGTGGAAGCGCTCGACCCAGGCCGGGCCAGCCGGCGCCACCGACACCGCCACGAACTCCTCGCGCTCGAACGGCAGCACCACGTGCAGCTCGGCGCCGCGCGCGAGCAGCGCCTCGGCGAACAGGATGTCGGCGCCGCAGGCGAGCGCGCCGTAGCCGAAACCCACGCGCTGCCGCGCCAGCACCTCGGCGATCTGGGCGGCCACCGCCGCCTCGCGTTCCGCCGGAAAGCGGCCGACGGCGCCTTCCGCGGCAATCATGTGGCCGGTGTAGTGGATCACCGTCGGCGGCGCCAGCTCATGCAGCAGGTCGTCGGCGATGCCGCGCGCGGCGCAGACCCGGCGCAGCTGGCGGCGCGTCGCGGCGCGGGCCGCGAGGTCGCCCCCCGCGGCCGCCGCGCGCGCCAGCGCATCGCAGGCGCGCGCGGTGTCGCCCTGCACCAGGGCGGCCTCGGCTTCCGACGCGGCGCGGTAATACGGTTCGTCGGCGCCCTTGGCGCAAAGGGCGTGCACCTCGCGCGCCAGGCGTTCCGCCGCCGGCGACTGCCCCGCGAGCAGGCGAAGGCTGGCGGCGTTTACTGCCGGGTAATAACCGCCGCCGCGCAGGTGCGCCGCTTCGTACAGGTCGGCGGCGCGCGCCAGCAGCCCTTCGCGCTCATGCGCCGGCGCGGCCAGCGCGCGGTCCTTGGCGATGCGCGCCGCGAGCGCGGCGACTTCGGTTTCCTGCGACCGCGCCAGGCCCAGCCGGGCGAACTCGCTTTCCGCACGCGCCGTGGCGCCGGCCTTGGCCAGGTTGAGCACCGCGCGGTGCGCCAGCCACAGGTCCTCGGGATGTTCGGCCAGGCCCTGCAGGGCGGTGTCGTAGGCCAGCAGCAGTTCGCCGCGCGCTTCGTGGCCGCGGACGCGCGCCAGCCAGTCCGCGGCGCTCATCGGGCTCAGTCTTTCCGACCGTCGCAGCGCATGCGCAGGATCGACCCGTCCTCGACTGCGCCGTTGGCGAACACCAGCTTCATCATGCTGTCGTCGACGATCTCGAAGCGGGCGGTATTGTCGGCGGCCACGGGCTCGTCGACCGGCTGCATCTCGAAACCGCCGGCGACCGGCACGATACGCGAAGGAACGTCCCAGGGCGCCGCCTGCGGGTGGTCGACGCGGGTCAGCACGGTGTCGGCGCCGGTGCGGATCACCTCGTAGACGATGGTCAGGCCGTTGTAGGGCTGGCACCAGGTGCCGGTGAAGAAGGCGACGTCGCTGCGCGACGGGCCGGCGGGGACCGGCGCGACCTGCGTGACCGCGGGTGCGGGGGCGGGCGCCGGAGGCGCGGAACGGGCGGCCGCGGCCGCGGCTTCCGTTGCGGCCTCGACGTTTTCGATGGCGTCCGCAGGCAGCGGCGCCTCTTGGGCGGAAATCGCCGCCTCGGCAAGCTCCGCCGACGATGGCTCGGCGGCGGCGGGCACCGAGCGCTGCTCCGCCTCGGGTGCCTGCGCCGGTGCCGGTGCGCGTGCGAACCACAGTGCGGCCGCAGCGCCCAGCGCCGCAACGGCGACCAGGGCAAGACCGATGCTCACGCCGTGGCGCGCACCGGCGCGGGGCGTCGCGAGCGGCGGCGCAACCGATCGCACCGGCGCCGACCCCGGCGCCCCCATCGCCTTGATCGCGGCGACCAGGGGCAGCAGGTGCTGCTCCATCGGCGATTTCCAGGCATCGACCCACTGCGCCGACGAGATGTAGAACTCGAGCGCGCCCGAAGGCGTCACCTCGCGGATGCGCACCGGCAGCACGGGCTTGGTCTTGCTCACCGCGCGCTCGACTTCCTTGCGCACGAACTGCGATTCGTTGGACTGGTCCGACAGCACCAGCACCAGGGCGCGGGCCTCGCCGATGGCGTCGATGATCGCTTCGCCGTATTCGACGCCGGGACCGACGTCGCGCGGCGCGACCCAGCAGCGGATGCCCTGCTCTTCCAGATACCCGACGATGCGGAACGCCACGTCGCGATCGGCGCTGGCGTAACTGACGAAAACATCCGCCATCGGTGATCCCGGAGGTGAGCTCCGGGGCAGTCTATGCAGGCGGCGCGGTGGCCGCCAGCCTGCGGGCCGGCCCGCGCCCCCGCACCGGGGGAGTCGGTACGCAGACGCGGGCCGGTCGCGGGGTCAGCCGACGCGCAACATCCTGTCGCCGCGGCCTTCGGTGTAGGAACTGGCCCGGGCGTAGCCGCTGCTGCGGCCGTAGCCGGTGCCGAAATCGCGGGCGCGGTAGCGCGGGGCGTTGTGGGCCGGGGCGTCCGGCGCCACCACGTTCACGACCGGGGCCGCGATGGCGCGGGCCGCATTCACCGCCGGAACCGGGCGGCTCGGGAAGAGGCGGTAGAAGTCAGTCAGGGTCTTCATGGCGTAGGCCTTGTGAGTTGGTGTGCTGGTAATCTACAACACCTAAGAAGGTCCGCCATGGGCCGGAAGTCACGATCCGCGAAATTATTCAATTCAATGACTTATGGCACCCTCTTCGGGCCCGCCCAAGGTCTCGGCCAGGCCGCTGCGGGCCAGGAAGGCCTCGAAATCGGTGATCGTGAGCATCTCCCGCACCGCCGCAGCCTTGTCCGGCGAGCGCTCGTAATAGGCCCGGGCGATGCGGTAACCCATCCAGTAGCCCAGGTCCGCGGGCCGGTCCTGCCCCGGCGTCGGGTCGTACAGCCAGCCCTTGGCCGAGGTGTCGTGACGGCGCGCCGCGAACTCCGCCCACAGCTCGCGCGCGCGCGGCTCAGCCCAGGCGTGCACGTGCGCGTTGATGTGATGGCCCGTGGCGAGTTCGCCCAGGAAATCCGCCACCCCCTCGTTGACCGCCATCTGCAGCAGGGTCGGCGAGGCACCCAGGGCATACCGCTGCTGGTAGTGCACAAGTTCGTGCACGACGATGTGCGGCAATCCTTCCAGGTCGCGCAGAACCGCGCGGTGCCACTCGCCCAGCTCTTCGTCCGGCGTGTCCGGATAGCGGCCGTACATCTCCAGGCCGATCATCAGGCCCTCTTCGCCGAGCGTGCCGCCGGAATTCATGCGCCCCACCAGCAGGTAGACGTCCGGGAACTCCGCCGCCGGGTAGATCTCGGCCAGGCGTCGGAAACCGGCGCGAAGCGCCGGCTCCTGGGCCGCAACACCCGCAAGGCGCGCGCGCAGCGACGCGTAGTAGCGCGGATGCCGGTCGATGGTGGCCGCCAGCTGGGCGCCGTCGCCGATGCGCAACCGGGTGAACACGGCCAGGCCATCGCTGCCCGCGTCCAAATAGTCGCGCTGGAAGATGCCGGCACGGGCCGCCGGTGCGGCGGCCCGCGATGCGTCGAACGCCCGCCAGAACCGCGGCAGGTCCTCGGTGACGATGCGGGCGTGATCGGGCCCGGCCGGCCGCGCGGCGATCGCATGGCCGGCGGCGGCGGCCAATGCCGTGCTCAGGAAAAGGAGTTTCAGGCGGCGGCCGAGGGCCATGATGGATCTCCGGAAGGTTCCCGGCCTCCGATGCCGTACCGCCCGCCAGGGTTTAGTCCACCGCCACGACGGCGCCCTCCGCAGGGGAATGAGCAATGCCCGACCGCGAACGCCGCAAGTCCGAACACGAGCTGATCAGCGCGCTCAAGCGCGACCTCACCGACGATCAGCGCGATACGCTGTCGCAGCTGGAGCGTTTCGGCTGGACCCTGAAGTTCGTGCGCCATCCGCCCTTCCAGGCACCGGTGGGCGTGATCATGAATCCGGACACGCACCGCTTCGCGGTGATCGAGGCCGACGGCAGGCTCGACGAGAACTCGAGCCTGCTGTTCCGCGACTAGGCCGACGACGCCTCAGCGGCCGGCGTAGATCGTGCAGCGCGAACCGCGCGCGAAACCCACCAGCACCATGTCCGCCTCGTCGGCCAGGCGCACCGCCAGCGCGGTCGGCGCCGAAATCGCCGCCACCAGGCCGATGCCGGCTTCCGCGGCCTTGTGCACCACTTCGTAGCTTGCGCGCGACGTGACCAGCAGCGCCACCGGCGTCGCGCCCGCGCGCCGCGCGGCGCCCACGGCCTTGTCGATGGCGTTGTGGCGGCCGATGTCCTCGCGCACGTGCAGTTCGCCGTCGGCGTCGACCACGGCGGCGGCGTGCACGGCGCCGGTGCGCAGGTTGAGCGGCTGCTGCTCCTGTAGTGCGGCGAAATACGGCGCCAGGCGCGTGGGATCCAGACCGCTGCGCGGCACCGGGCGGACCGGGCGGATCGCCGCCTCGAGCCGGTCGGTGCCGCATAGCCCGCAGCCGGTGCGGCCGGTGAGGCTGCGGCCGCGCTGTTCGAGCGCGTCGAAGCGGGCCTGCGGAATATGCATCTGCAGCGAGATGCCGTGTGCGGTGACCAGCCTGTCCACCACGGCCAGCTCCTCAGGCACCGCGACGATGGCTTCGGTGAGGCTGAAGCCCAGCGCGAAGTCGTCCAGGTCGGCCGGCGTCGCCATCATCACCGCGTGCGGCTGGCCGTTGTAGACCAGGGCCACCGCGGTCTCTTCGGCCAGCGTCTCCACCTGGTCACGGCCGATGCCATCGTCGATCCGGCGCGCGCGCAGTTCCCGACTGGGAGGGGGGATCATGCGTGGCGCTCCAGCCATTCGCGACCGCGTGGCGTCAGCGCCAGGCGCTCGCGACCGGCGTCCTCGATGCGGCGGACCAGGCCCAGGCCGCCCGCCGCGGCGTCGTCCTCCAGCGCCGCGAGCAGGCGCTGCAGCTCGCTGCGCGCCAGGCCCAGCTGCTTGCATACGCGCGCCACCGAGGCGCCGTCGTTGGCGGCGAGGTAGCGCAGCATGGCGGCCAGGCGCTGCTCCATCACGGCGGTTCCAGCGCCAGCGGAATGCCGGCGCTTGGCCGCAGCCGCACCGGGATCGCCTTGGACGCGGGCGTGCGCGCACCGATGGCGTGGTGGTCCAGCGGCACCAGGCCATTGGTTTCCGGGTAGTAGGCCGCCAGGCAGCCGGCAGGAATGTCGTACTCGACCAGCAGGAAACGTTTTGCCTCACGCTCGCCGTCGTGCCACACCGACACCAGGTCCACCCACTGGCCGGCGCGCAGGCCCAGGCGCGCCAGGTCGGCCGCGCCGATGAAGCACACGCGCCGCTCGCCCGACACGCCGCGGTAGCGGTCCTCAAGCCCGTAGATCGTCGTGTTGTACTGGTCGTGGCTGCGCACGGTCATCAGCGTCATCAGCGAGGGATCCGCGGCCACCGGTGCGGGCAAGGCATGCGCGAACAGCCGGGCCCGGCCCGTGGCCGTCGACCAGCGCCGCTGCGCCGCGGCGTTCTCCAGGTGGAAACCGCCGGGCTGGCGCACGCGGGCATTGAAGTCGCCGAAGCCGTCGATGACGCGGGCGATGCACTCGCGGATGCGGTCGTAGTCCTCCACCAGCCAGCGCCAGGGCGTCGTGGTCGCCGGCAGGGTCGCTTCGGCCAGCCGCGCCACGATCGCCGGCTCGCTGAGCAGTTGATCCGACGCCGGCGGGTTCATGCCGGTCGAGACATGCACCATGCTCATCGAATCCTCGACCGTGACGCCCTGCGGACCGGCCGCCTGCAGGTCGATCTCGGTGCGGCCCAGGCAGGGCAGGATCAGCGCCTGCCGGCCATGCACCAGGTGCGAGCGGTTGAGCTTGGTGGACACGTGCGCGGTCAGAGCGCAGCGGCGCAGCGCCTGCGCCGTGAAGCCGGTGTCCGGTGTGGCGGCGGCGAAGTTGCCGCCCATCGCGAACAGCACCCGGCATTCCCCGCGCGCCATCGCGCCGATCGCGCCGACCACGTCGTGGCCAGGGTGCCGCGGCGGCGCGAAACCGAATTCGGCGCCCAGGCGGTCGAGGAAGGCCGGCGCCGGCTTTTCGTAGATGCCCATCGTGCGGTCGCCCTGCACGTTCGAATGCCCGCGCACCGGGCAGGCGCCGGCGCCGTGTTTGCCGATGTTGCCGCCGACCAGCAGCAGGTTCACCAGCATCTGGATGGTCGCCACCGCGTCGCGGTGCTGGGTGATGCCCATCGCCCAGCAGAAGATCGTCGCCTTGGACGCCACGTAGACATCCGCCGCTTCCTCGATCTGCGCGCGGGTCAGGCCGGAGGCCGCCTCGATCCGCGACCAGTCCTCGGCCAGGACATCCTCGCGCAGCGCCTGGAAACCCTCGGTGTGCAGGGCGATGAAGTCCGCATCCATCGCGCCGCGCTCGAACACGCGTTTGAGCATGCCCTTGACCGCCGCCAGGTCGCCGCCGATGCGAAGCGGGTAGTAGTGGCTGGCGATGGCGGTGGAGCCGCCCATCAGCTCCCGCGGGCTCTTCGGGTCGGCGAAGCGCTCGAGCCCGCGCTCGCGCAGCGGGTTGAACACGACGATCCGGCAGCCGCGTTTCGCGGCACTGCGCAACTCCCCCAGCATGCGCGGGTGATTGGTGCCTGGGTTCTGCCCGAACACGAAGATCGCTTCGGCCTGCTCGAAGTCGGCCAGGGTCACGGTGCCCTTGCCGACGCCGATCTGTTCGGTCATCGCCAGACCCGACGGTTCGTGGCAGAGGTTGGAGCAGTCCGGCAGGTTGTTGGTGCCGAACTCGCGCGCGAACAGCTGGTAGAGGAAGGCGGCTTCGTTGCTGGTGCGGCCCGAGGTGTAGAACAGCGCCTGGTCGGCATGCTCGAGCGCCTGCAGGTGCTGCGCGACGATCGCGAACGCCGCCTCCCAGGACACCGGCCGGTAGTGGTCGTCGCTGCCGTCGTAGAACATCGGCTCGACCAGGCGCCCCTGCGATTCGAGGAAATAGTCGTCCTGGCGCGCCAGCCATTCCACCGTGTGCGCGGCGAAGAAGTCCCGCGTCACCCGCCGGCGCGTCGCCTCGGCGGCAACGGCCTTGACGCCGTTCTCGCAGAACTCGAAGGACGAGTGCGGATTCTTGTCGGGCCAGGCGCAGCCGGGGCAGTCGAAGCCTTCGGGCTGGTTGGCGCGCAGCATGGTGCGCGCGCCGCGGCCGACGATGCCCTGCTCGCGCACGTGGCGGAAGGAGCTGGCCAGCGCATCCCAGCCGCCGGCGGCGCCGTCGTAGGGTTTGATCCGGATGGGCATGCGGCAAGGCTAGGACCGCACCGCCGCCAGGGCAAGCCTCGGCCGCCCCCGTGGATCAGTCCTGGGTGCCGCCCGGCGTCCAGACGATGTTCACCGAGGTGAGGGTGTCGGTGCGGCGGACGCCCTCGGGCACGTCGGTGTTGTGGCGCGCCTGCAGGGCCGCCTTGAGCGCCAGCGAGTGGTTGATGCTGACGGCGATGCCGATGTCGTTCTGGATGAACCGGTTATCCGGCGCCGCTTCCACCAGCAGGGTATTGAAGAAGCGGGTGGACTCGGTGAACTGGTGCCGGTAGTCGGCGAAGCCGCGCAGCAGCGCCTCGTTTTCGGCTTCGCCGGTCTCGGCCAGCTCCGCGCGGCGCAGGCCAGGACCGCCTTCGATCTGGAATTCGCGGCGCTCGTCCTTGAGCAGCCAGGCGCCATAGTTCACGGCCAGCGTGGCCTGGTAGGCGTAGGCGGCGAAGTCGTCGTTCTCGTAGCGCGCGGCGGCGCCCAGGTAGGCGCGTTCGCCGAGCTTGCGCGCGGCCTTGGCGCCGAGCTCCTGGCGGTTGGCCGACAGCTGGTCTTCGGACTCGGCGCGCAGCGCCGCCAGGTAGTAGTCATGCGTCCACAGCGCATCCTCGCCGGCCAGGGCGAACTTGCCGTTGACGCTGGTGGTATCGGAGTTGCCGGAGGTGTTGACCACGCCCAGTTCGGCGGTGGGCTGCCAGTCGGCGGCGGCAGCGGCGGAGGCGACGGCCAGCGCGAGGGCCAGGGCGATCGACAGGAACGAACGGTGCGGAAGCATCCTTGCGTGTCTCATCCAGTGTGCAGGGCGGCCATTTAAACCCGCCGCACATGAACACCTGCGGAAAACGCCGCCGAATCAGCCCCGCGGCCGCAGCACGAACAGCGCCAGCCCGCCGGCCACCAGGCCCCAGAACGCCGGGCCGATGCCGAACAGGGTCAGGCCCGAGGCAGTGACCAGGAAGGTGATGATCGCCGGCTCGCGCTGGCTCTCGTCCGCCAGCGCCGCCGCCAGGCCGTTGCCGATCGTGCCCAGCAGGGCCAGCCCCGCGATCACCAGCACCAGCTCGTTGGGAAAGGCCGCGAACAGGGCCGCGACGGTGGCGCCGAACAGCCCGACCAGGCAATAGAACACGCCGGCCGCGACGCCGGCGACGTAGCGCCGCGCCGGGTCCTCATGCGCTTCGCGGCCGGTGCAGATCGCCGCGGTGATCGCCGCCAGGTTCAGCGCGAAGGCACCGAACGGCGCCAGCACGACATTGACCGCGCCGATCCAGCCGATGATCGGCGAGATCGGCGGCCAGTAGCCGGAGGCGCGCAGGACGGTCGCACCCGGCACATTCTGCGAAGCCATGGTCACCACGAACAGCGGAATCGCGATGCCGACCAGTGCGCTCCAGGAGAAGGCGGGCGTCGTCCACACCGGTTCCGCCAGCGCCAGCGCGACGCCTTCGAGCCGCAGCAGGTCCATCGCACCGGCGATGGCGATGCCCAGGCCCAGCGTCACCACGACCGAATAGCGCGGCGACAGCCGCCGCATCAGCAGGTAGGCCGCGAACATCGCCAGGGCCAGCCCGAACTGCCGCTGCATGGCCGCAAACGCCTCCATGCCGAACCTCAGCAGCACGCCTGCCAGCATGCCCGAGCCGATGGCGGCGGGAATGCGGCCGATCAGGCGCTCGAACAGGCCGGAAAACCCGGCGACCGCAATCAGCACCGCCGACACGACGAAGGCGCCGATCGCCTGTTCGTAGGGCAGCCCCGCCGCGCCCGAGATCAGCATCGCCGCACCCGGGGTCGACCAGGCGGTCACCACCGGCATGCGATGCCGCAGCGACAGCCCGATGCAGGTCAGGCCCATGCCCAGGCCCAGGGCCCACATCCACGAGGCGATCTGTTCCGGCGTGGCGCCGACTGCGCGCGCGCCCTGGAACACGACCACGGCCGAGCTGCTGAAACCCACCAGCACGGTGACGAAGCCGGCCACCAGGGCGGGCAGCGAGAAGTCGCGGATCAGGCGCATCGGTGGAGCTTAGCCGGCCGCCCGTCGGCGCAGAAGCGCGAATTCAGCCACGCCGTTTTCCGCCGGCGGGCTTGCGCGCCGCCGCGGCCAGCGCCAGCCGGGCCCAGGGCTCGAGGTCGGCGGGGCTGTCCATCGCGGCATCGGGCACGCTCCAGTAGCTCATCTCGATCGGGCGCGACTGCCCCGTGTAGACGAAGGGCGCGCAGCCGGCGGCGGCGAAACGCTCGCGGGTCAGCGCGTCCACCTTGAGGTACAGGCGGCCGTCGGCCACCAGGGCGAAAAACAAGCCGTCGCAGTAGATGCCGTGGCCGCCGAACATGGCCCGCAGGCTGATGCGGCCGAGCGGCTCGAGCAGTTCGCGCAGGTGCGCGAGCAGGCCGTCGTCGCGCACCCTCAGGGCCCGGCGCGTTCGAGCAGGGTCGCGACCGGCGCGTCGGCCGCCAAGCCGCCATAGACCAGGGCGCGATCGGGGCCCAGCCGCTGCGCGCAGAAGCTGTCGGCCACCGGCACCTGCCCGGCGCGCACCAGCAGCGCCGCCTGCAGGGCCAGGGCCAAACGTTCGGCCAGCCGGCGGGCACCGGCCTCCAGGCTGGCCGGATCGGCATTCAGGTCCTGCTTCAGGCGGGCCACCTCGGCGTCGAGCAGAACGTGCCCGCCGCGCGCCGCGTCGAGTTCGGCGAAAAACGCCGCGGCGCTTTCAGGCTCGCGGCCCAGGACGCGCAGCAGGTCCAGGCACTGGATGTTGCCGCTGCCTTCCCAGATCGAATTCAGCGGCGCCTGCCGGTACAGCCGCGGCAGGCCGGACTCCTCGACGTAACCGGCACCGCCCAGGCATTCCTGCGCCTCGTTGACGAAGGCCGGCGCGCGTTTGCACACCCAGTACTTGCCCAGCGCCGTGGCCAGGCGCGCGAACGCGGCTTCGTTCGGGTCGCGCGCGCTGGCATCCACCGCGCGCGCGACGCGGAAGGTCAGCGCGGTCGCCGCCTCCGATTCCAGCGCCAGGTCGGCGAGCACGCTGCGCATCAGCGGCTGCCGCACCAGCGGCTTGCCGAAGGCGCTGCGGTGGCGCGCGTGGTGCATGGCCTGCACCAGGGCCTGGCGCATCAGGCTGGCCGAACCGATCAGGCAGTCCTGCCGGGTCAGCGCCACCATCTGCAGGATCGTCGCCACGCCCCGCCCTTCCTCGCCGACCAGCCAGGCGGCGGCGCCCTGGAACTCCACTTCCGAACTGGCGTTGCTCCAGTCGCCGAGCTTGTCCTTCAGGCGCTGGATGCGGATGGCGTTGCGGGTACCGTCGGGGGCGAAACGCGGCAGCAGGAAGCAGCTCAGGCCGCCGGCGGCCTGGGCCAGCACCAGGAAGGCGTCGCACATCGGCGCCGAAAAGAACCATTTGTGCCCGACCAGTTCGTACAGCCGGCCTGGCCCGGCTGCGGCGACCGGGAATGCGCGCGTGCTGTTGGCGCGTACATCCGAGCCCCCCTGCTTTTCGGTCATGCCCATGCCGATGGTGTTGCCGGCCTTGTCCCAGGCCGGCACGTGCCGCGGGTCGTAGTCGGGCGCGGCGACGCGCGGCAGCCAGGACGCCGCCAGGTCGGGCTGGTGGCGCAGCGCGGGCACGCAGGCATAGGTCATCGTCAGCGGGCAGCTGCTGCCCTGGTCGGCCTGGTTGTGCAGGAACATCAGCGCGGCGCGCGCCACGTGCGCACCGGGGCGATCGGCATGTCGCCAGCCAAAACCCGGCACGCCGTGGCGCACCGCCGTGTCCATCAGCTGGTGATAGGCCGGATGGAACTCGACCTCGTCCAGCCGGTGGCCGAAGCGGTCGCAGGCATACAGGCGCGGCCGGTTTTCGTTCGCGAGCCGGCCCAGCATCATCAGTTCGCCGCCGGCGAGCTTGCCGTATTCCGCCACCTGGGCGCGGGCCCAGTCGCCGCCCTCGCGGGCCAGGGCCTCGCGCAGCGGCAGGTCGGTGGCGAAGGCATCGTAGGGCGCCAGCGGCGGCGGCTGGTTCTCGACGCGGTGGGTCAGGAAACGTTCGCGCAGGTCCATGCCCGCAGTTGAGCCCAAGGGTCGGCTGCGCGCAAGCGGCGTCCGCTCAGTCCAGCTCGACCGCGCGCCAGGTGGCGCGTCCCGCGTCCTTGGCCTGGTAGAGGGCCTGGTCGGCGGCAGCCAGCAGCCGGTCCGCGGTGACCGAACGTCGGCTGTAGGCCAGCCCGATGCTGGTGCCCACCGCCAGCGGACCGCCCGGAAGTTCGAATGGCGCCTCGATCGCCCGCAGCAGCTTGGCCGCCAGCGCCTGCACGCCGGCCAGCGACTCCGCGCCTTCCACCAGCACCACGAACTCGTCGCCGCCGATGCGGGCCACGAGGTCTCCTTCGCGCACGTTCGACTTCAGCCGCCGCGCGAACTCGCGCAGCACCTGGTCGCCGCCGGCGTGGCCGCGTCCGTCGTTGATGGCCTTGAAGCGGTCGATGTCCAGGTAAAGCAGTGCGATCGGCGCGCCGGACCGGCGGCCGCGCGCCACGCCCGAGGCCAGGCGCTCATCGAAGTACCG
Source organism: Arenimonas terrae (assembly GCF_006265115.1). Lineage (GTDB taxonomy): Bacteria > Pseudomonadota > Gammaproteobacteria > Xanthomonadales > Xanthomonadaceae > Arenimonas > Arenimonas terrae. The sequence goes on from NZ_SMDR01000001.1 coordinate 941,004, forward strand.
GCGGTTGGCGACGCCGGTCAGGCCATCGATGCGCGCCTGGCGCTCCAGTTCGCGCTCGGCGGTCTTGAGCTGGGTGATGTCGAAGATGAAGGAGAAATACCCCTGCACCTTGCCGTCGGCGCCCACGTCCGGCACGTAGCTGGTCTGGTAGTGGCGGGTCTGCCCGTCGACCTCGGCCTGGCCCTCGAAGGTCACGCGCTCGCCGCGCAACGCGGCGGCGATGTGGCCCTTGATCTCACTGTAGATCGCCTCGCCGCGCACCTCGCGCACCGTGCGGCCGATCACCGCGTCCGGCAGCTTGGACAGGATGCGGCCGCTGTGGCCGTTGGCGAAGGTATAGCGCTCCTGGGTGTCGATGTGGGCGATCATCGCCGGGATGTTGTCGGTGACCGCGCGCAGCCGCGCCTGGATCGCCGCCAGCGCCTGCTCGGCGCGCACCCGCGTGGAGATGTCGCGTCCCGTGTAGAGGATCTCCGGCAGGCCCTCCGGCCCGGTCACGCGGCGCGCCAGCGCCTCGATCCAGACGTAGTGGCCATGGCGGTGCTGGGCCCGGTAGACGACGGTGGTCGATCCGCCGTCGCGCGCCAGCGCTTCGATCGCCTGCCGCAGCCGCTCGCGGTCGTCGGGATGCACCAGCTCCCAGCGCGGCTGCATCAGTTCTTCGGGCTCAAAGCCCAGCAGCTCGCGGGTCGAGGGCGAGACGTAGAGGCGGCGGCCGTCGAACTGCATGCGCACCACCAGGTCGCTGGAATTCTCGGCCAGGGTCCGGTACTGCAGCTCGCTCTCGCCGAGTTTGGCCAGCACGCCCTGCAGGCGGCGGTGGCTGCGGCGCTGGACGACGAAGAAGACCGCCAGCACGATCAGGGTGAGGATGCCCAGCGCCATCAGGGTCCGGCTGAGGCGGTTGCTTTCGGCCAGGGCCCGTTCGCGTTCGCCGGCCAGGGTGGTTTCGGCCTGCAGGCGCAGGATCTCGTTCTCGCGCTCGGCGTATTTCAGGCGGGCGTCGAAGTCGTCGGCGGCCTGGGCGCGCTCGTTCTGCGCCAGCGTGTTGTCCAGCGCCAGGAACCGTTCGAACAGCGGCGGCAGGTCGGCGCTGGACGGGCGCTCGCGCAGCAGGAAACCCACCAGCTCGCGCAGCACCCTCAGCTCGTCGCTCACCAGCTCGAGCGAACGGAACGACTGCTGCGCCGCCCGCAATTCGCGCAGCGCGGTGTCGCCATCCCCGGCATCCGCGGCGGCCAGACCCAGCACCTCGTGCCCCAGCCCGGCCAGCTGCGAATTCTTCAGCCGGTCGGCCAGCACCAGGATGCGTTCGCCGTTGACGCGCTGGGTGGTCTGGTCGCCGGCGATGCGTGCCAGCCGCGCGGCCTCGAGGTAGAGCTCGGCGCCGAGCTTGGGATCGGACAGGCGTTCGGCCAGGCGGGTCGCTTCCGCCAGGGCATCGCCGGCCTCGTCGATGCGTCCGGTCTGCGACAGCGCGCGCGCGAGGTTGCGCTGCAGGCGCGCCTGCATGGTCAGGCCCTCGCCCTCGGCGAGCAGGGCCAGGCCGCGTTCGGCGTACTGCGCGGCCAGGGCGTGTTTGCCCAGCGAATAGCTCATGGAGGAATAGGCCAGGAACACGTCCGCCAGCAGTTCGGGCTGGGGCGAGGCCTTGAGCAGCACCTCCGCCTCGCCGAGCAGGCGCTCGCCGCGCGTGTAGTCCTGCATCGCGATGCGGGCGCGGCTCTCGGCGATCAGTCCGCGCGCCTCCAGCTGCGGCGCGTTCGCCTGGCGCGCTTCGGCCCGCGCCTGCAGGCCGGCCTCGCGCTGGCAGTTCCAGTCGGCGACCACGCGGCAGGCGTTGGCCTGGGCCAGGTACAGCAGGGCGAGCCGGCGGTGGTCGTTGGCGATGCGGGCGTTGCGGATGGCCGGCACGACTTCGTGCAGCACGGCCTCGGGTTCGAGCAGGGCGCGGGTCTCGAGCGGATCGCGCTCGACCGTGTCGGCGCGGCTGGCGCTGGCAGGCGCCGCCGGCGCGGCGGTCGGGGGTGTGGCGGTGGCCGGCGTTCCGGCCCAAGCCAGGACGATCAGCAGCAGCGCGCTGACGCCCAGACCCTTGCCGCCCCTTGCCGCCATGCGTGTCTGCCCCTGCGGTGGATCCCCGCCCCAGCCTAGCCCACGACCCCGGAGGCGACAACCGCGGCTTCAGCCGGGCAGCAAGCTCCAGGCCGCACCGGCCACGCCCGCGGCCAGCACCACCGCCACCACATGCCAGCGGGCCTTCGCCAGGGCCAACCACGACAGCAGCGCCACCGCTGTGATGAAAACGATCTCGGTCGGCGCGCGGGCGGCATACAGGTGCACGCCGAACCACACGGCCAGGTTCACGATCACGCCGACCACCGCGGCGCTGATGCCGGCGATCGCCGCCGACAGCAGCGGCCGGTCGCGCAGGCCGTCTATCCAGGGCGCCAGCGGCAGCACGAACAGGAAGCTGGGCAGGAAGGTCGCCCATACCGTCACGCCCGCACCCAGCAGGGCCGAGGCCAGCGGCGAGGCCAGGTCGGGCCGGTTCCAGCCTCCGACAAAGCCGACGAACTCCAGCACGATGATCAGCGGGCCCGGCGTGGTTTCCGCCAGCCCCAGGCCGACCATCATCTGCGCGGCCGTCAGCCAGCCGTGGTGTTCGACCGCCTGCTGCGCGACATGCGGCAGCACGGCATAGGCGCCGCCGAAGGTGACCAGTGCCGCCTGACTGAAGAACAGCGATTGCGCCCAGACCGTGCTGTCGGGCCCGAGCACGAGCCGCAGCGCGAACAGCGGCAGCCACCATGCGACCAGCAGGCCTGCGGCCAGCGCCAGGGCTCGGCGCCGGCTGCCCTGCGCCGGGCCCGGCGGCGCCCGGCGGGCAACCGCGTGCGGGGACAGCAGCCACGCGGGCGCGAACCGGCCCGCCAGCGCCCCCAGTCCAGCCGCGGCGGCAAGGACCCATGGAAACCCCAGTCCGGCGGCCAACCCGGCCAGGGCCAACAGCGCCAGCAGCTTCGGAAAGGCCCCGCGCAGCACCCGCTGCCCGAGCCGCCACACCGCCTGCGCCAGCAGGGCCAGCACCGCGGCCGACAGGCCCAGGCTGATGCCGGCCACCACCGGCAACCAGCCGAAGGCCAGGTAGGCCCAGGACAACAACGCAAGCAGCACGGTGGCGGGCAGCACGAACAGGGCGCCGGCGGCGATCCCGCCGCGCACGCCGTGCAGGCGCCAGCCCAGGTAGATCGCGAGCTGCATCGCCTCCGGACCCGGCAGCAGCATGCAGTAGTTGAGCGCGTGCAGGAACGTCGCCTCGTCGACCCAGCGCCGCCGCTCGACCAGCTCGGTGTGCATCACCGCGATCTGCCCGGCCGGGCCGCCGAAGCTGATCCAGCCCAGCAGCCACCAGAAGCGCAGCGCCTGGGCGAATCCGGGCGCCGCGGCTTCAGCCGTCGGCGAGTTCACGCTGCAGCTTCTTGGGCAGCTTCCCGCGCACCAGTTCGTAGGCCCGGCGAACCAGCGCCTGCAGTTCGGCCCGCGGCAGCACCGAGGCGTCGTCCATGCTGATCCAGTGCGAGCGCGCCATGTAGGGCGCCGGCACGATGCCGGGACGGTCGGTGAACTCCAGGAACCTCTCCTCCTCCACCTTGAAGGCGAGCTTTCCCTTGTCCGCACCCTTCACGCACAGGCCGCAGAACATTTTTCCCGCCACCATGAAAATCAGGTCATCGTCCCATTTGATCTCGGCGGTGACCCCGGGCCAGTCCGCGCTGAGCTTGCGCAGCGATCTCTCGTCCATGGCGCCCGCCCCCGATGTCTGTTTCATGAACGTTTCCGCGTCAGTTTAGAGCATGCTCCCAGCCGTCTGCTGACACCCTTCGCGCCATGATGTCCACCCGCCGCAGTCCGTCACGGCCCTCCCTGCGCCCGGAGCGCACCGAGGTGCTGCGCCTGCCCGACGGCCGCGAACTGTGGCTGCGCCCGGTGCAGCCGGCCGACGCCGCACCGATCGCCGGCGCCTTCGAGCTGCTGACCGAAGACGAGGTCCGGCGCCGCTACCTGCACCCGGTGAAGGCGCTCAGTCCCGACTACCTGCAGACGCTGGTGCATCCGGTCCCGGGCCAGACCTTCGCCGTGGTCGCGGCCGAACCGCTGCCGCCGGGCGAAGCCCTGGTCGGCGCCCTGGCGCGGCTCAACCGCGACCCGGGCTGCGACAGCGCCGAGTTCGCAATCCTGGTGTCGCACTTCGTGTCCGGCCAGGGCCTGGGCGTGGCCCTGATGCGCCGCCTGGTCGAATGGGCCGAGGCGCACGGCATCCGCCGCATCTGGGGCGACGTGCTAGACGAGAACACCGCGATGATCGCCCTGGCCCTGGCCATGGGCTTCCAGCGCGAGATGAGCCCGGAATCGCCGAACCTGCTGCGCATCACCCTGGACCTGGCGCCGCCAAAACGATTACCCCGGCGATGAGCCGGGCCGGGCGGCGCCTGCGGTAAACTCCGCGGCCCCATGACCCGCCCCCTCCTTCCCTCCGCGCCCCGCCCCAAGGCCGGCCAGCAGCGCGCCCTGTGGCGCGCGCCGGCCAGCGCCAGCGCGCTTGCGCTCGGCCTGGCCGAGGCCGCGCGCGGCCACGACGGCCTGGTGCTGGCGGTCACCCGCGACAGCCATGGCGCGCAGGCGCTGGAACACGACCTGCGCGTGCTGGCCGGCGACCTGCCGGTGCTGCACTTCGCCGACTGGGAAACCCTGCCCTACGACCTGTTCAGCCCGCATCCGGACATCGTGTCGCAGCGCGTGGCGGCGCTGTACCGCCTGCCGACCGCGCGAAAGGGCGTGCTGGTGGTGCCGGTCGCCTCGCTGATGCAGCGGCTGCCGCCGCCGGCGTGGATCGCCGGCAATACGCTGGACCTGACGCGCGGCCAGAAGCTCGACCTCGACGCCGAGAAGCGCCGGCTCGAGGCCGCCGGCTACCGCAACGTGCCGCAGGTGCTGGACCCGGGCGATTTCGCCGTACGCGGCGCCCTGCTCGACCTCTACCCGATGGGCGCGGACCAGCCCTACCGCATCGAGCTGTTCGACGACCAGATCGATTCGCTGCGCAGCTTCGACCCGGAAACTCAGCGCTCCGACCACGCGGTGGAATCGGTGCGCCTGCTGCCGGCCCGCGAGTTCCCGCTAGACGCCGACAGCGCCCGGCGCGTGCGCGAGCTGCTGCGCGAGCGCTTCGAGTTCGACCCGCGCCGCTGCCCGCTTTATCAGGACCTGAAGGAAGGCGGCGCGCCGGCCGGCATCGAGTACTACCTGCCGCTGTTCTTCGAACGCACGGCCTCGCTGTTCGAACATCTTTCCGGCGAAACGCTCGTGGTGATCGGCGACGGCGTGAACGAGGCCGCGGCCGCGTTCTGGGCCCAGACCACCGATCGTTGGGAGCAGCGCCGCCACGACATCGAGCGGCCGATCCTGGCGCCGGCCGAGATCTTCCTGCCGCCCGAGGAGCTGCGCGCGGCCTGGAACAAGGCGCCGCGCATCGAGCTCGCCGGTCCCGACCACGCCCAGCGCGACAAGGCCGTGGCGATGGCCGAGCAGCCCGCGCCGTCGCTGCCCTGGAGCCAGAAGGGCGGCGACCCGGGCGCGGCCCTGCACGACTTCCTGCGCGCCTATCCGGGCCGCGTGCTGATGGCGGCCGATTCCGCCGGCCGGCGCGAGGCGCTGATCGAACTGCTGGCCTCGGCCGACCTCAGGCCCGCGGCGGTCGCCGGCTGGGACGCCTTCCTCGCCGGCAGCGAGACGTTCGCCATCACGGTCGCGCCGCTGGACGACGGCTTCGCGCTGACCGAACCGCCGCTGGCGGTGCTGACCGAACGCCAGCTCTTCCCCGAACGCGCCGAACAGTCGCGCCGCCGCCGCAAGGCCGCGCGCGACCCGGACACGGTGCTGCGCGACCTGAGCGAGATCCAGCTCGGTTCGCCGATCGTGCACGAGGACCACGGCGTCGGCCGCTACCAGGGCCTGGTCGTGCTCGACACCGGCGGCGTGCGCGGCGAGTTCCTGCAGATCGAATATGCCAAGGGCGACAAGCTCTACGTCCCCGTCGCGCAGCTGCAGCTGGTCAGCCGCTATTCCGGCGCGTCGCCGGAACTGGCGCCGCTGCATTCGCTGGGCGGCGAACAGTGGGAGAAGGCCAAGCGCAAGGCCGCCGAGAAGGTCCGCGACGTCGCCGCCGAGCTGCTGGAAATCCAGGCCCGCCGGCAGGCGCGTCAGGGCCTGGCGCTGGCGCTGGACCGGGCGATGTACGAACCCTTCGCGGCGACCTTCCCCTTCGAGGAAACGCCCGACCAACTGGCGGCCATTGAAGCCGTGATTTCCGACCTGGGCCGTTCCCAACCGATGGACAGGGTGGTCTGCGGCGACGTCGGCTTCGGCAAGACCGAAGTGGCGGTGCGCGCAGCCTTCGTCGCCGCGGCCGCCGGCAAGCAGGTCGCCGTGCTGGTGCCGACCACCCTGCTGGCCGAGCAGCACTACCGCAACTTCCGCGACCGCTACGCCGACTGGCCGATCCGCGTCGAGGTGCTGAGCCGCTTCAAGTCCGCCAAGGAGATCAAGGCGGCGCTGGCGCAGCTGGCCGAGGGCAAGATCGACGTGATCGTCGGCACCCACCGCCTGCTGCAGCCGGACGTGAAGTTCCACGACCTGGGCCTGGTGATCGTCGACGAGGAGCAGCGTTTCGGCGTGCGCCAGAAGGAAGCGCTGAAGGCCCTGCGCGCCGAGGTGCACCTGCTGACGCTCACCGCCACGCCGATCCCGCGCACGCTGAACATGGCGATGAGCGGGCTGCGCGAGCTGAGCATCATCGCCACCCCGCCGGCGCACCGCCTGGCGGTGCAGACCGTGGTGACGCCCTGGGACGCCAACCTGCTGCGCGAAGCCTTCCAGCGCGAGCTGGCGCGCGGCGGCCAGGTCTACTTCCTGCACAACGAGGTCGACACCATCGAGAAGATGGCGCGCGAGCTGGGCGAACTGGTGCCCGAGGCGCGCATCCGGATCGCCCATGGCCAGATGCCCGAGCGCGAGCTGGAGCAGGTGATGCTCGACTTCCACCGCCAGCGCTTCAACGTGCTGGTGTGCACGACGATCATCGAGTCGGGCATCGACATCCCCAGCGCCAACACCATCGTGATCCACCGCGCCGACCGCTTCGGCCTGGCCCAGCTGCACCAGCTGCGCGGCCGCGTCGGCCGTTCGCACCACCGCGCCTACGCCTACCTGGTGGTGCCGAACAAGAAGGCGATGACCGGCGACGCCGAAAAGCGCCTGGAAGCGCTGGCCTCGCTCGAGGAACTGGGCGCGGGCTTCACGCTCGCGACGCACGACCTCGAGATCCGCGGCGCCGGCGAACTGCTGGGCGAGGACCAGAGCGGCCAGATGGCCGAGATCGGTTTCTCGCTGTACACGGAGCTGCTCGAGCGCGCGGTGAAGTCGATCAAGTCCGGCAAGATCCCCGACCTCGACCCGGCCCTGCGCCACGGCGCCGAGGTCGAACTCAACCTGCCCGCGCTGATCCCCGACGACTACCTGCCCGACGTGCACGCGCGCCTGACCTTGTACAAGCGCATCGCCGGCGCGCGCGACGAGGACCGCCTGAAGGAACTGCAGGTGGAGATGGTGGACCGCTTCGGCGTGCTGCCCGATCCCGCGAAACAGCTGTTCGCCGTCGCGGAACTGAAACTGGCCGCGACGCCCCTGGGCATCCGCAAGCTCGAACTCGGTCCCACGGGCGGCCGCGTGATCTTCCTGCCGCAGCCGACCATCGACCCGATGTCGGTGATCCGCCTGATCCAGGGCCAGCCCAAGGTCTATGCGATGGAAGGCCCCGACAAGCTGCGCCTGCGCCTGGAGCTGCCCGACGCGGCCTCGCGCCTGCGCACCGCCAAGGGCCTGCTGGCGCTGCTGGCCAAGGGCTGATCGCCGCGCTTGGCCGGGCGCCCCGCCCCGGCTACATTGGCCGCAACGACATGGGGGCAGGCAATGAACGACGCGATTCCCACCAAGGCGCCGGTGATGGCGGGCTGGCTCACGCTCGGCGGTGCCTGGCTGCTGTTCATGATCCCGTTCCCGGGGCTGGGCATGCTGGGATGGGCCGTGAACCTGGCGGCCTTCATCCTCTCGATCATCGTGATATCGAAAGGCGAGACGGCGCACGGCATCGGCCAGCTGGTCTGCAGCCTGGTGGTTTCGCCCATCGTCTACTTCCTGGGGCTGCTGCTCTTCGTCGGGGTGCTTGGAACCCTGGAGCAGTACTGATGCGCCTCCTGCTGCTGATCCTCGCCCTGGCCCTGCCGATGAGCAGCTTCGCCCAGTCCAGCACGGTCGTGATCGTGGTCCGCCACGCCGAGAAGGCCACGGACGATCCCCGCGACCCGAGCCTGAGCGACGCCGGCCAGGCCCGGGCCCAGGCGCTGGCGAAGGCGCTGGAACACGCCGGCCTCGACGCTGCCTACAGCACCCAGTACCGGCGCACGCGCCTGACCGCCGAACCGGCCGCAAAGGCCGCCGGCCTCGAGGTGCAGGTGCGCCCGATCGATGGCGGCAATGCCGCCACCTATGCCGCGGACCTGGCGCGCGACCTGCGCGCCCTGCCCGCCGGCAGCACCGCGCTGGTGGTCGGGCATAGCAACACCGTGCCGGACCTGGTGCAGGCGATCTCCGGCCAGGCCGCGGCGCCGATGCCGGAAACCGAATTCGACCGCTATACCGTCATCACGCTCGACGCCGACGGCCAGGCGCGGGTCAGCACCAGCCGCTACTGATCCGCAACGAAGGATTGTCCGGCGCGGTCTTCCCGGCCGTGGCGCGCGTGGCATCCTAGCGGCCAGTCGCCACCGGAGACCGCCATGCCCCTGTCCATCCCCCCGCGCACGCACGACCTGGGCGGCGGTTTCACCGTCAAACGCCTGCTGCCGCACCTGAAGGCGCGCACCGTCGGCCCCTTCGTGTTCTTCGACCACATCGGGCCCGCCGACCTGGGCCCCGACCAGGGCCTGGAGGTGCGGCCACACCCGCACATCGGCCTGGCCACCGTCACCTACCTGTGGGAGGGCGCGATCATGCACCGCGACAGTGTCGGCTCGGTGCAGGAGATCAATCCCGGCGACGTGAACTGGATGACCGCGGGCCGCGGCATCGTGCATTCCGAGCGCACGCCCGAGCGCCTGCGCGGCAAGCCCCAGCGCATGCACGGCCTGCAGACCTGGGTGGCGCTGCCGCAGGCGCACGAAGAGGACGCTCCGTCGTTCGCGCACCACCCCAAGGCCACGCTGCCCGTGGTCGAACTGCCCGGCGCGACGCTCACCGTCGTCGCCGGCCATGCCTTCGGCGAACGCGCGCCGGTTTCGGTGCTGATGGACACGCTGTACGTTTCGATCGACCTGCAGGCCGGCTGCGCCCTGCCGATTCCGGTCGAACACGCCGAACGCGCGCTCTATCCGGTCTCGGGCGAGCTCGAGCTCGACGGCGAAGCCCTGCCCCTGGAGCACCTGGCCGTGCTCGACCCCGGCAGCGAGCCGCTGCTGCGCGCGAAGACCGATGCGCGGGTGATGCTGCTCGGCGGCGCCCCGCTCGACGGCCATCGCCACGTCTGGTGGAACTTCGTGTCGAGCTCGCGCGAGCGCATCGAGCAGGCCAAGGCCGACTGGCGCGAAGGCCGCATCGGCCAGGTGCCCGGCGAAACGGAGTTCATTCCCCTGCCCGATTGAACCCGGCGAAACCAGGCCGAGTTCCGCGAAGCCCGCCCGGCACCGTGGCAAGAGAAGGCCGGGTCTCCCCGGCCTTTTTCGTTCCCCCGCTCAGACCAGCGTGGTCGGAATCTCGACGGGCCCGGTGAGTATCTTGTGCACCGGGCAGGCATTGGCGATCTGCAGCAGCCGTTCGCGCTGCCCGCTGTCGAGCTTTCCGCGCAGTTCGACCTGGCGCGTGATCACGGTCTTGTCCTTGCCGCGTTCGGCGTAACCGAGCTTCACTTCGACGCCCTCCAGCGGCCACTGCTTGCGCTCGGCGTACATGCGCAGGGTGATCGCCGTGCAGGCACCGAGCGCGCTGAGCAGGATCTCGTCCGGGGCGGGGCCGGTGTCGCCGCCGCCCAGGTCGACCGGTTCGTCGGCCACGGTGTGGTGGTGGCCGACGACCAGCTGGGTCGCATAGGACGGATAAGTGGCACCGATGCGGACGGTGACGGGACGGGCGGCCATGGGCTTCTCCTGTTGCGGGGACGACGGGCTCAGAAACGCCCGGCCTGGAAGTCTTCGAAGGCCTGGCGCAGCTCGGCCTGGGTGTTCATCACGAAGGGGCCGTAACGCGCCACCGGTTCGCGCAGCGGCCGGCCGGCGACCAGGATCAGGCGGGTAAGGGCCTCGCGGCCTTCCACCACGATGCGTTCGCCCGGTCCGAATACCGCCAGCTCCTGCGTCGCCACGGTCGCCGCGTCCTGGCCCTCGCCGAAACGCACGCCGCCCTCGTACACATAGGCGAAGGCGGTGTGGCCTTCCGGCAGCGGGTGTTCGTAGCGCGCGCCGGCGGCGATGCGCAGGTCGAGGTAGGTCGGGTCGGTGGCGGGCTGGACGATCGGGCCGACGGTGTCGCCGACCTGGCCGGCGATCACCTTGGCACGCACGCCCGGCGCGGCGTCCGTTTCCGGAAAACGCTCGGGACCGTACTCCTGGTATTTCGGCGCGGTCATCTTCTCGCCCGAGGGCAGGTTCACCCACAGCTGGAAGCCGCGCATCCGGCCCTGCTCCTGCTCGGGCATCTCGGAGTGCACGATGCCGCGGCCCGCGGTCATCCACTGCACGCTGCCGGGCACCAGCACGCCTTCGTTGCCGTGGTTGTCCTTGTGGCGCATGCGGCCGTCGAGCATGTAGGTCACCGTCTCGAAGCCGCGGTGCGGATGCGAGGGGAAGCCGGCGAGGTAATCCTCGGGCCGGTCGGTGCCGAATTCGTCGAGCAGCAGGAAGGGGTCGAGGTCGGGCAGCTGCGGCGTGCCGATGACGCGGGTCAGGCGCACGCCGGCGCCATCGCTGGCGGCCTGGCCGCGCAGCTTGCGGACGACGGGACGGATCGAGGTGGACATGGTGGCCTCCTGGGTTGGCGGCGCCGTGGCGCCATGGCCATAAAGTAGGGCCGCACCGCCGGGACCACAGCCCCGGGCCCGCAACGCAGGGTTGCATGCTGCCCGGGACGATGCCACCGCAGGCCGCCCGGACGGCCTTTTGCCGTTTTGTCCGATGACTCCCCCTGATCGCGGCCATGGCCCTCAATACCGTCTCCCACCTGCGCCGCCGACGCACCGACCAGGCCCTGCCGCCTTCGGTCACCGGCGAACGCCTGCCCACCCTGGTCGCACCGCGGCTGCAGCTGCGCTGGCTCGAAGCCTGCGACCTGGACGATCTGTACCGGGTGTTCTCCGACAGCGACGTGACCCGTTTCTGGAGCCATCGCGCCTGGCCGCATCGCGACGAGGCCGAGATCTATCTCGAGGCGATCCAGCGCGGCTTCGACCAGGGCAACCTGTTCCAGTGGGGCATCGCCCTTCGCGGCGACGACCGGATCATCGGCACCGCCACCCTCTACGCGATCGACCATGCCCAGGGCCGGGCCGAACTCGGTTTCGCACTCGCGCGCGACCACTGGGGCCGGCGCTACGCGCGCGAGGCGCTGACGGTGCTGTTCGACCACGCGTTCGGGGCACTGGACCTGCGCCGCATCGAGGCCGACGTGGATCCGCGCAACCAGCCGTCGCTGCGCACGCTCGAGGCGCTGGGCTTCCGGCGCGAGGGCTATCTGCGCCAGCGCTGGCGGGTCGCCGGCGAGCTCCAGGACAGCGTGCTGATGGGGCTGCTGGCCGGCGACTGGCCCGGCACGGCCTGACCACGGCGACTCCCACGCGCGTTGACAGCCCCGGAGGGCGCGCCGAACATGGCAGGCCCGTCCCCTGGAGCCCGCCATGAGCCCGACCACGACCCTGCGCGCGAGCCTGCTCGCCACCGCCCTGCTCCTGGCCGCCTGCGGCGGCTCGCCCGAACCGGCCGGCGACCCCAGCGGCGACACCACGGCGCCGCCTGCCGCGGCCGGCGAGGAGAAGGTCGTCTACGTCTACAACTGGTCCGACTACATCGCCGAGGACACGCTCGCCAACTTCGAGAAGGCGACCGGCATCAAGGTCGTCTACGACGTCTACGACGGCAACGAGATCCTCGAGACCAAGCTGATGACCGGCGCCTCCGGTTATGACGTCGTCTTTCCCTCGGCCCGTCCGTTCGCCCAGCGCCATATCGTCGCCGGCGTGTACGCGCCGCTGGACAAGGCGAAGCTGACGAACCTGGGCAACCTCGACGCGGACCTGCTCAAGTCGCTCGAGGACGTCGATCCCGGCAACTCCCACACCCTGCCCTACATGTGGGGCACCACCGGCCTGGGCATCAACGTGGCCAAGGTGAAGGAGGCGCTGGGCGAGGACGTGGCGCTCGACTCCTGGGCCCTGCTGTTCGACCCGGCCAACGCCGAGAAGCTGGCCGCCTGCGGCATCGCCGTGCTCGACGACGAGCAGGAAGCCTTCGCCGCCGCCCTGATCCACGCCGGCCGCGACCCCAACGCCACCGGCGGCGACGAGACCCAGGCGGTGGTCGACGCCTACGCCAGGATCCGCCCGCACATCCGCTACTTCCACTCCTCCAAGTACATCGACGACCTGGCCAATGGCGATGTCTGCCTGGCGATGGGCTACTCCGGCGACGTGTTCATGGCCGGCGACCGCGCCGAGGAGGCCGAGAACGGCATGGAGATCCGCTACATCATCCCGAAGGAAGGCGCGCTGCGCTGGGTGGACCTGATCGCGATCCCGAAGGACAGCAAGCACCCCGACAACGCCCACGCCTTCATCAACTTCCTGCTGCAGCCGGACGTGGCGGCGGGCATCACCAACTACGTGGCCTACGGCAGCCCGAACACCGCGGCGACCGCCCTGGTGGATCCGGAGATTTCCGGCGACCCCGCGATCTACCCGCCCGCCGAGGTGATGGCCAAGCTGGTGGACCCGGCGACCTTCCCGCCCGAGGTCACCCGCGAACGCGTGCGCGCCTGGACCACGATCAAGACCGGGCGCTGAACCCGGCTCGGAACGAAGAAGGCGCCCCGCGGGGCGCCTTCTTCGTTCCGGCTCGCGAATCGCTCAGCGCATCGACCGCGGGGCGATCGCCTTCGAGACCCGCCGCGAGTACACGTACACCGTCGCCGGCGGCACGTTCCACCAGGTGAAGCTGCCGCGGCGGGCGTTGAGGTCCAGCGATTCGATCACCTCGCGCGCCACCGGATTGGCCGGGCCGTAGGTGAACTGGACGAAGCGCCCCTGCGGCTGCATGGCGTCGAAGGCGGCGCCGAGGATGGCCTGCTGGGTCGCCTTGGGCATCGACAGCAGGCCCAGGCCGGAGATCACCGCGTCGGCCGGCGCGTCCGGACCGAAACCCCGGGCCAGGGCGACCTCGGCCAGGTCGCGGGCATCGGCGCAGGCCACCTGCACGGTCGGGAAATGTTTCTGCAGGTGCTGGTGCAGCTCTTCGTTGAGTTCGAGCACCAGCAGGTCGGCCGGCGCGATGCCGTGGTCGAGCAGGGCCTGGGTGAATACGCCGGTGCCGCCGCCAAGTTCGATCACGCGCTTCGCGCCGCGCGGCAGCTCGGACATCATCTGGCGCGCCAGCTGCGGGCTCGAGGGCGAGATGGCGGCGACGCCCAGCGGGTTCTTCAGCCACTGCCGGAAGAAAGTCCAACCCAGGGTCAACGCGTTGTGGCTGCTGCGGTTCATGGCCACAGCATAATGCCCCGGGCGATGTTTCGCGCGGGTTAAGGCCTTCGGCGCAAGACTGGCGTCCCCGTCCCGACCGAGGCCCGCCGCCATGCGCATTTCCCCGATCCTGTTCAGCCTTATGGCACTGGTGCCGCTGACTCCGGCGGTGGCCGGGGAATCCGGCGCGCCGGCGCCCCGCGATGCGCTGCGCGGCGCCGACTGTCTCGACCCCTCGTCGGCGCGCACCTGGGACTATGTGTCGGGCGACGAGCTGCTGGTGGACGCCGGCCGTCGCAAGTACCGCGTGCACCTGGCCGAACACTGCACCGAACTGGGGCACGGATCGGTGATCGCCTTCAAGGGCGACCATGTGAGCAGCCGCGTCTGCGGCAACGTCGGCGAAGAAGTCCGGGTCGGGCGCATGAGTTGCCGGATCGAACGCCTGGAGCTGATCGACGCCGAGGCTTACCGCGAGGCCACGACCGGCAAGCAGGGCTCGGTGTCGGCTAGCGTGTCGGACTGAATCCGCGGCTCAGGCCCGCCGCAGCTCCCAGCAGCGGTGGATGCGCGGATTGCGCTCGAAGTCGGGATCGATCGTGCGCGGGCTGATCTCGGTGCAGGTCGCGAACTCGGCGATCGCCGCCTCGTCCAGGCGGAAGCGCCGGAAGTTGTTCGAGAACAGCAGCAGCCCGCCCGGCGCCAGCCGGGCCATGGCCGCGCGCAGCAGGCGCACATGGTCGCGCTGGGTGTCGAAGTCCTCGGCGCGCGCCGAGTTCGAGAAGGTGGGTGGATCGCAGAAGATCAGGTCGTACTGGCCGCGGTCCGCCTCCAGCCAGGCCATGGCGTCGGCCTGCACCAGCCGGTGCTGCCGGCCGGTGGCGCCATTGAGCGCGAGGTTGCGGCCGGCCCACTCCAGGTAGGTGCCCGACAGGTCCACGCTGGTGGTTTCCGCCGCGCCGCCGGCCGCCGCATGCACGCTGGCCGCGCCGGTGTAGGCGAACAGGTTGAGCAGGCGCTTGCCGGCCGCTTCGCGGCCGATGCGCAGGCGTACCGGCCGGTGGTCGAGGAACAGCCCGGTGTCGAGATAGTCGAACAGGTTCACCTGCAGGCGCGCCCCGCCCTCGCGCACGACGAAAAACTCGCCGCGCTTGTCCAAACGTCCGTACTTGCTGCCGCCCTTGCCGCGAGCACGCGTCTTGATGGCGACCTGGGCCGGCGGCACCGCGAACACTTCGCGCGTGGCGTCCAGCAGTTCGCCGAACCGGCGGCGCGAGTCGGCCTCGGGGATGCTCGATGGCGCCTCGTATTCCTGCACGTGCACGAACTCGCGCGCTTCGCCGCCGTCCTCGCGATAGACGTCGATGGCCGCGGAATACTCCGGCAGGTCGGCGTCGTAGACGCGGTAGCAGCTGATGCCTTCGCGTTCGCGCCAGGACTTGAAGCGCTTGAGGTTCTTGCGCAGCCGGTTGGCGACCATCTGCGCGCCGTCCGACAGCGGTTTGGCCTCGCGCGGTTCGCGCGCGGGTGGCTGCACCGGGTCGCACAGCAGCAGCGAACATTCGATCGCGCCGTTGAAGAAGGCATAGCGTTTGGCCGCGCGCAGGCCCGTGGCCTGGCCCAGCTCGTCCGAGCCGCACAGCAGCACCGCGCGCCATTCCGGCACAGCGCGGCGCAGCGCATCGCCGAGCTCGCGGTAAAGCGCCGGGTCGGCGGCGAGGCGGGCGTCGTAGGGCGGATTGCAGGCGACCAGGCCGCGTGCGGGGCCCGGCGCCTTCAGTGCGGACGCGGGTGCGCGGTCGAAGCGGATGAGTTCGCCGACGCCGGCGCGGTCGGCATTGGCCTGCGCCGCATGCAGGGCGGCCGGGTCGAGGTCGGCGCCGAAGAACACCGGCGTGAGCGCCGCCCGTCCGGCCTCGGCGCGCTGCCGCGCCTCCAGTTCCACCTGGTTCCAGAGCGATTCGTCGAAGCCGCGCCAGCGCGTCGGCAGCGCACCCTGCAGGCGCTGCAGGCCCGGCGCCGCATCCGCCGCCATCAATGCCCCCTCGATCAGCAGGGTGCCGCTGCCGCACATCGGGTCGAGCAGCGCGCCGCCTTCGGCGTAAAGCTTCGGCCAGCCGCCGCGCAGCAGCATCGCCGCGGCCAGATTCTCCTTCAGCGGCGCCTCGCCCTGCGACTGGCGCCAGCCGCGCCGGTGCAGCGGGCCGCCGCCGACGTCCACCGAGACGATGGCCTTGCCCTTGCGGACGACCAGGCTCAGGCGCAGGTCGGGGTGTTCGGTGTCGACCGACGGCCGCACGCCGTGGGCGGCGCGCAGGCGGTCGACGATGGCGTCCTTCACGCGCTGGGCGGCGTAACGTTCGTGCGTCAGCGCCGGGCCGGACACGTGCGCGTCCACCGCCAGCGTGCCCTCGGGGTCCAGGTGCGCGCCCCAGTCGATGGCGTGCACGCCCTGGTAGAGGTCGTACTCATTGGCGCAGTCGAATTCGGCCAGCGGCCAAAGCACGCGGCTGGCCAGGCGCGAGAACATCACGGCGCGATAGGCCGCTTCCGGTTCACCGACGGCATTGGCGCCGGCCAGCGCGGCGGTCGCCCTGGCGGCGCCCAGGGCGAGGAGCTCGTCGGCCAGAAGATATTCAAGCCCCTTGGCGCAGGCGACGAAAAACGAAGCGGTCATGGAATCTCCCGGCCCAGGGCCTGCAGTATCGTTCGGCCGGCGCGGATGACCGCGGGCTTGGCCCGCGCCCGCGATGCGGCGATTTCCTGCCGCGAACCGAGACGCCGGCAGGGGCCGGACCGGTCGCCGCGGGAGAACTGGTCGAGCATCGCGGTGCCGTAAGCCGGTGAATAGTGGCTGGCGTCCAGCCACCAGTGCATGCGGGCGCGCTTGTCGCCTTTCGCGGGAACCGCTTCGGCGTTCAAGGGCGTATTGCCCGTGCAGTCCCAGGCGGCCACACCGGGCCGGACCAGATCCGCCATAGCCTGCAGTCCCGCGGTGGTCCGGTCGTAGACGCGGTCCCGGTCTTCGCCTGCGGCGTAGACCACCGCATGGGTCGGCTCGGCGACCAGCAGCAACTCGGTTCCGGCCGGGATCTCTGCCACCAGCGACGCGAGCAGGGCACGGTTGCCCTCCAGCACGCCATCGACCGCCGGATGGCGGAACAGGTGAACCAGGGTCGCGCGGAACAGGCCGTAATGTCCGAACCGGCGCAGGCCGTGCTCGGCCCACTCCGGGCCGCGCTGGCCGTCCGGCGCGAATCGCCGCCCCGCACCGCGATACTCGCCGGGCGCGGCGATCGCCTGCAGGCTGCGCCAGGCCAGTTGCGGCGACGCCAGCAGTACCCCGCCACGCAGCACGTGCCAGAGTCGCCACGGCATCGCTTCGGGCCAGGCCTCCACGCGCTGCAGGCCGCCGCGTGCCCGCAGGTGGAAGTCGCCGTACGCATTGACGACCAGCAGCACCCGCCGAGGCGGTGACACCCGCAGCGCATGCCTCAGCAGCTGGCCGGCTTCCGCCAGGGTGCCACCGGACAGGGCGGCGTTGTAGCCACCCGGCGCCAACAGCGCATGGTCGGGATCGAAGGCCAGCTCCGCGCGCGAGCTGCCCAGGACCAGGGTCGCCGGCTGGCGCGTCGCGATGATCATCGGCTTCGCGGTGCGGGCATGCGCGGCAAAGTGCAGCCGCGTGCCGCTGTCGAGCACGGAAGCACCGTCGCGGTAAAGGAAGATCGGATTGACCGCGTAGTTGAGCAGGGCGCAGGCCGCCGCCAGCCCCAGCGTCGACAGCAGCATCAGACGGATCGGACGGCGCCACCGGCCGCGTGCGGGCGCAGCGGTCATCCCAGCATCTGCAGGAAGCGGCCGAACTCTTCGGCGCAGAACTCCACGTGCGCGGCCAGGCGGTGGCTGTCGGGCACCATCACCAGGGTGTCCTGGCGGCGCTGCGCCCAGCGCACCACGTCCATCGCGGGAATCAGTTCGTCCTCCCAGCCGTGCACGATGCGCGTCGGCACCATCGCGGCCTTGAGGTAACGCGGCGTGGTTTCCAGCGCGATCGGCGGCGCCATCAGGAACAGCCCCGCCACCGGCACCTCGCGCGACACGTGCGCGGAAACGTAGGCGCCCATGCTCGAGCCGGCCAGGACCAGCGGCTTGCGGGTGCTGGCGTGCGCGCGAGCCCCCAGGCGCAGGATGCGGCCGGCGACGTCGCCCAGCGGGCCGAGCACGTCCAGGTCGCGGTAGTCGGGGCGTTCGTGGGTCCAGCCCAGCTGGCCCGCGACCCGGGCCAGTGCCGTCGCCTTGCTGGCGTCCGGGCCGCTGTCGAGGCCGTGGGAGATGATGACGTGGCCGCTCATGCGGCCGCCACCGGCTGCACGCTGTCGCCGACGGCGATCATGCCGCCCTCGAGGATGCGCGCGCACAGGCCGCCATGGCCGCGCATCGCGTTGTAGCCGCCCGGGCCCAGCGCCGCTTCCATGCGCGAACACGGATCGCAGTCGTCGGTGCCCTCGAACAGGGCCTGGCCGATGCGGAAGCGCCGGCCCTTGAGCGCGACCAACGGGATGCCCGACACCACCACGTTGCGCCGGAGCAGAGCCGGGGCGACGGAATCGTGGCCACTGAGCGCCGCGATCACCGGCAGATGCTCGGCCTGGATCAGCGTGATCCCGCGCTTGCCGCTGCCGCTGGCGTAACGGTCGCCGACCAGGCCCCGGCCCGCGATCGCCTCGACCCCGGCCACGGCCCGCATGGCCACGTCGCGGGCCGGGCGCAGCCCGATCCACTGCACCTGGCCGGGACGCGGCAGCGTGGCCATCAGGGCACCGAGCGCGGAGTCGGCGGGAAGGGGCATCAGAAGGCTCCGGAAAGGCCGCGAATGTTAGCATGGGCCATGACCCCGGACCTGCCGCCAGACCCCGTGATCAACGCCTGGCCGCTGCCCTACGAGCAGCGGCTCGAGGCGCGTCCCCTGGCGAACGTCGACCTGGTCGTCATCCACTGCACCGAGCTGCCCGACCTGGCACTGGCCCGCGAGTTCGGCGAACGCGAGATCTACGGCAGCCGCACCGGCAACAGCGGCCATTACTACATCGACCGCGACGGCAGCATCCACGTGTTCGTGGCGCCCGAGCGCGTGGCGCACCACACCAAGGGTTACAACGAACGTTCGATCGGCATCGAGCTGGTGAACGCGGGCCGCTATCCCGACTGGCTCGATTCGCGCCGACAGGCCATGGACGAGCCCTATACCGACGCGCAGGTGGCCGCGCTGCTGGCCCTGCTCGCGCGCCTGCGCCGGGACATCCCGAGCCTCGAGTTCATCGCCGGCCACGAGGACCTGGACCAGGACCGGGTCCCGTCCAGCGACAACCTGCACCAGCTGGTGTTCCGCAAACGCGATCCGGGCCCGCGTTTTCCCTGGTCGCGCGTGCTCGACGCCGTGGCGCTGGAGCGGATCCGGCCCTGACCCCGGCTGCGGTCGCGGCGGCTATAATCCGCGGCGTCCCTCCGGAGTTCCCATGACCGCACCCGTCGTCGCCGAACTGGTCGACCTGCTACGCCTCGAGCGCCTCGAGGACAACCTGTTCCGCGGCCAGAGCCGCGACATCGGCACCAAGTACGTGTTCGGCGGGCAGGTGCTGGGCCAGGCCCTTTCGGCGGCCCAGCAGACCGTGGACGCGGCGCGGCACGTTCACTCGATCCACGCCTACTTCCTGCGCGCTGGCGACGTCGAGCACCCGATCGTCTACGACGTGGACCGCTCGCGCGACGGCAACAGCTTCTCGGTGCGGCGCGTCACGGCGATCCAGCACGGCAAGCCGATCTTCGTGTTCGCATCCTCGTTCCAGGACCCGGAACCGGGCAACGAGCACCAGCTGTCGATGCCGGAAGTTCCGCGCCCCGAGGACATCGAGCCGGTGCCGGCACCCTCGCCCGAACAGCTCGCCCAACTGCCGGCCAAGGCCCAGCGCTGGCTGTCGCGCATGGGGCCGTTCGAGATCCGCCCGGTCTACCCGCGCGACGAAGTGCGGCCGCCCAAGCGCCCGCCCTTCCAGCAGGTGTGGTTCCGCCTCAGCGGCGAAGTCGGCGATTCGCCGGTGCTGCACCAGGCGCTGCTGGCCTACGCCTCCGATTTCCACCTGCTGGGTACCGCGACCTTCCCGCACGGCATCAGCTACTACCAGCCGAACGTGCAGATGGCCTCGCTCGACCACGCGATGTGGTTCCACCGCCCCTTCCGCGCCGACGACTGGTTGCTGTATTCGCTCGACAGCCCCAGCGCCCAGGGCGCGCGCGGCCTGTCACGCGGCATGATCTACACGCGCGACGGCAAGCTGGTGGCCTCCACGGCGCAGGAAGGCCTGATCCGCGTGCTGCCCGAAAGCCCGGAGGCCCGCTGATGCGCCAGGTCTTCACGTCCGTGCGGCTCGAGAACGTCGAAAACGTCGAGCGACTGCTCAACGAGGCCGGCATCGCCACCAAGATCACCGGCGGCCGCAGCTGGAAGGGCGTCAGCCGGCGCGAATTCAGCTACAGCAACAAGAACCACGACCCGAGCCAGCAGCCGGCGCTGTGGGTGATCAAGCCCGACGACTTCAAGCCGGCGCGCGAGATCCTTCACGCCGCGGGCCTGCTGGAAGCCACCCGCGACAACTCCTACCTGCCCGGGAACCTGAGCTTCCGGGAGGCGCCCGCGACCAGCCCGACGGCCCGCGTGTCGCGCCTGCGGATGGCGCTCCTGTTCATCGTCGTGATCGTCGCCGGCGGTCTGCTGCTGCGCTCGCTGATGTCCTGAACGGCACCGCCGCCGCGCCTTGAGACGGGGCGGAACGCGTGCAAAGATCGGGGCGTCCGGGTCCTGAGAACGCAGCCATGTCCACCCTTCCGTTCCGCTTCCCGCTGGGCGCACTGCTGGCCTTCGTTTCCCTGTCCGCCCTGCCCGCCGGCGATGCCGGTGCCGCCAGTGCCGCCGCCCCTGCGCGCGCGCTGAAGCTGGTGCCCGGAGAGAGTCGCGACGGCCTGCTCTACTTCAAGCCCGTGGCCGTGGACGCCGCCGCCGTGCGCGCGGCATCGCGCCCCGGCGCCGAGCTGGTGCTGGCCGACCCTGACGGTGGCGAGCTGCGCTTCCGCCGGGTCTCCTACGTCGAACACCGCAACGGATTGACGACCTGGGTCGGCCGTGCCGCCGGTGCACCGGTGGGACAGGAAGCCGTGCTGACGGTCGGTGCCTCCGGCGCCTTCGGGCGCGTCCCGCGCCCCGACGGCAGCCTGCTGCAGCTGGAAACCGTCGGCGGCCGCACGCGCCTGCTCGAAGACCAGGCGCTGCTGATCGGCCAGTCCTCGGAGCCCCAGGTAGACGACGCCATGCGTCCGGACCTGGACGAGGTGAGGGCCTTCGAGCGGCAGCGGCGCGAGTCCGTCGCCGCGGCGGCCCGGGGCCCCGATGGCTCTGCCGACCCGGTGATCCAGGCCGATGCCGGCGACATTGACGTGATGCTGGCCTACACCGGCGGCCTGGCCACCTATGTCGGCAGCGACGACGCCACGGTGGCCCTGCTGCAGAACCGCATCGATGTTGGCAACCAGGCGCTGGCCAACGCCGGCCTCGCCGCCCGTTTCCGCTTGGTCGCGACCGAGCGCGTGGACTTTCCCGACAACGGCAGCAATGCCGGCGCACTGGATCTGATCACCTACTGGCGCCGGATCGACTCGCATCCGGTTTCGCTGCGGCTGGCGACGCTGCGGCATCGCCACGGCGCCGACATCGTCGGCCTGGTGCGGCGCTACGTGAATGCGGACAACGGCAGCTGCGGAAACGGCTGGGTCGGCGGCTACCTGGGCAACAACATCGCGGGTTATGCCGATTACGGCTACTTCGTCGCCAGCCACGGCAACGATGGCGGCTCGTTCTGCTCCGACCGCACCATCGCCCATGAAATCGGACACAACCTGGGCCAGAACCACGACATCGAAACCAGCCCCGAGCGCGACGGCGCCCACAGCTATTCCCACGGTTACCGGCACACGCCGCCCGGCGGCAATGGCTTCTACACCGTGATGGCCTACCGCAACGGCAGCCAGACCCAGGCGCTCACCTTCTCCAATCCCAACGTCGTGCGTGCGGACTGCGCCAACCAGGCCTGCGGCCTTGCCGACGCCGATGTCGCGCGCAGCCTGGGCCAGACCATGCCGGTGGCCGCCCAGTGGTTCCGGGCCGCCGACACCGACAGCCGCCACATCGCCACCAGCCGCGGCCACCTCGATCTGACGTTCACCGGCCTGCCGGCGCTGACCAATGCGCGCTGGCGCGCCGAGTTCACCGGCGGCGGCAGCATCATCGTCACCGGACCGACGCTGGCGCCCGCCGGCGCGACGCTGAAGGCCCGGCTGATCTGGGACGCGCTGCCGGTGGGCTCGAACACGTCCCTGCCGGTACGGGTGGTGGTGGAGTCCTCCCCCGGCGTGATCGTCGGAACGCGCGACCTGACCCTGACCCGCCGCGATTTCATTCCGGAAGCGCGCGTGCTCGCCGACAACGTGCCGGCCACCGTCGTCGTTCCGGCCTCGACCCGCTCGCTGTCCGACGACCGCTTCCCGGACGAAGGGCGGCTTTATTTCACCGTGCCGCCGCACGCCACCGAGTTCCGCATCCGCGTCACCGCGGCGTCGGACGTGGATGTGCATGCCGCGCCGGTCAGCGGGCTGGAGGCGGGCACGTCGCTGATCGGCCCCGGCACCGCGCGGTTCGCGCCCCAGGTTTCCGACACCGGCGCCAGCCTGACCAAGGAGCTGGTGATCCCGCACGACGAACGTTTCCCGACCCGGTGGATGATCGCCCTCACCCGGCCAGGCACATCCACGCCGCCCTTCCAGTCCGCCACCGTCACGGCCTGGATATCGGCCAACACGATCGCTCCGGCCTTCCGCAGCGGCCAGTACTACAACCCGGACCGTTCGGGCCATGGCGTGTTCATCGACTTCGCCGGTCCAGCGGGCGGCGCGCCCGACCAGTGGGTGGCCGTCTGGTACACCTACCTGCAGGACGGAACGCCGACCTGGTACTACTCCCAGGCCGCTGCCCCGGGCGGCAGCCGCAACTGGAGCGCGCCGCTGTTCCGGGTCGGCTGGAACGGCAGCGCGACGACCGCCACCGTTGTCGGCGACATGGTGGTGACACCGGTCAATGCCACGACGATGGTGTTCTCCTACAACGTCGACGGCGAGAGCGGCAGCGAGTCCATGGTGCGCCTGGGCGGCGGCGGTTGCCCGACCTCCGAGGGCGCGCCGCTGGATGCGACCGGCCATTGGTATTCGCCCAGCCTCAACGGTTTCGGCTACAGCGCGCAGTTCGAGCCGGACCAGGAGATCTACATTCCCTACGTCTACGACGGCAATGGCGTGCCGCGCTGGCTGATCGGCGCCAAGGCCTGGAACGAAGCCGCCACGACCGTGCCGCTGGAACAGCTGTCGGGGTTCTGTGCGCTGTGCGGTCACCGCGCCACGGCCTCGCGGCTCACCGGCACGCTGACCCGGCAGATCGGCGTCAATGCGCAGGATGGCCAGCGGGGCCTGAGCCAGATCGGGGTGAACGCGCCGCTGCTGGCGCCGCTGTCGGGCGCCTGGGTGCAGTCGCGCGCCACCGCTCTGCTGTCGCAGCGCAAGAGCTGCCGCTGAGGACGCCGCAACGGGCCCGCGCGATGACCGCGCGGGCCCCGTCATTCCGTTAAAGGGCTTAGGTTCCCGGGGCTGAGATGACGACGATGCGCATGGGTTCCCCGCTCCGTGTCCTCCTGTTCGGCCTTCTGCTTGTTGTGCCGCTGGCGAACGCCCAGGCGCCTGCGCCGGCGGCGCCCAGCATCATCCGCCTCGACCCCAAGCCCATGGACGGCCTGAAACACGGCCGTGCCGTAGTGGTGAAGGGCAAGGCCGGTCCCGACGGCCACCGCTTCCTGGTCGACAAGCTCACCATGATGATGCCCGTGACGATCGCGCTCCGGCCGACCCGGGACGGCGATGCGCTCGACCTGCAGCTGTCCAAGTACGCCTGGAACCAGCCGCTGCGCCAGGGCGAGACCACCGGCGACGTCCTCAAGTTCCATATCCGGACTGAAAGCGAGTTCCAGATCACGGTCTCCGCCAGGGAAGCCGGCACGCCCTATCGCCTGCTGGTCTGGGTGGGTGACGAGGTCAAGCCGGAGATGCGTCCGGTCGTGGTCAAGGCCAGCGAATTCGAGGGCGGCACGCGCGACTGGGGCTCGCTGGTGCTGTGGGTGATCGCCGGGCTGCTGCTGGTGGGCATCGCGCTGCTGGCGGTCGTGGTCCTGAGGAGGAAACGCGCATGAAGCTCCGCCACTGCTTGCTTGCCCTGTTGGTGCTGAGCCTGCTGGTGCAGGTCCCGGCCGCCGCGTCGCCTACCGGAACCTCGCTGAGCGGCTTCGGTGACGATGATGACGATGATGACGATGATGATGACGATGACGGCGACGACGATTCGGGCGACGCCAACGAGGCCGTCGACGAACTGCTGTCGGACATCAACGACGGCTACGATGCCTACCAGAAGGGCCAGGACCTGATGGACCAGTGGGAGTCGCTGGATGCGCGTGAAGCGGACTGCGGCTCCAACTACCAGGCCGATGCCGGCCCCACGGTGCCGTCGCAGTGCGCCGAATCCGAAGACTGCATGCGCTGTTACGGCGACGCGGTGCGCGCCATCGATTTCAACCGTTTCTACATCGAACGGGCGCGCTGCATCACCGCCGCCAACGTCCGCATGGCCAATTCGGCGATGGCGTTCGGCGACTCCAGTTCGGGCGTCCATGGCGTGATGGGCCTGTCCTGGTCCCTGGGCGGCAAACCCCAGATCGAACAGGCGGTGGCCGACCTCAAGCGCACGTACACCCGCAAGGCCAACGACTACCTGTTCGAGATCGACCGCTCGATGAAGAAGCTGGGCCAGTGCGAGGCCGAACATTTCGGTGAGCGCGACTGGTATCAGCGCTACGGCTGGCTGTACGTGAACTTCATGCGCTCCAAGTACGGAACCGCGCCGGAATAAGGTCGCCGGTCACATCCGCCGCCTCCAGGCGTCTCCGGGATAACATCGTCCCGGAGCGCGCCATGAATACCCAAGTCCTCGAAACCCTGGTCCACACCCACCTGCCGGCCGCTGCCCGCGGCGACCGGGATGCCTACGGCCGCATCGTCGCGGGCTGCCAGAGCACCGTGACCAGCATCGCCCTGGCCATCGTCCGCGACGTGCCCGCCAGCGAGGACATCGCGCAGGAAGCTTTCCTGAGCGCCTGGCAGAACCTGCGCCGGCTCAACAATCCGGCGAGCTTTCTGCCCTGGCTGCGCCAGATCACCCGCAACCTCGCCCGCGACCACCTGCGGGCCCAGCACCACCGCGCCAACCCGGGCGGCGACATCGAGGCGCTGATCGCCTCCGTGGCCGACCCGCAGCCCGGGCCGTCCGAGCACCTGGCCGAAGCGCAGGACCACGCCATCGCCGCGGCGGTGATCGACAGCCTGCCGGAGGAATCGCGCGAGGTGCTGCTGCTCTACTACCGGGAAGGCCAGAGCTCGCGCCAGGTCGCCGGCCTGCTCGGCCTGCAGGATGCGGCGGTGCGCAAGCGCCTGTCCCGCGCCCGCGAGCGCGTGCGCGAGGAGCTGCTGCAGCGCCTGGGCGAGTTCGCGAAATCCACCGCGCCCGGCGCCGGCTTCACCGCCGCCGTGGCCGCGATGCTGATGGTGGGCGCGCCGCCGGCCGCGGCGGCCACCGCCTTCGGCGCCGGCGCTCTGGGTGCGGCGCATGGCGCGACCAAGATCGGCATGGGCGCCCTGGGAGGCGCGTTCGCGGGAATCGCCGGAGGCCTGTGGGGCATCTGGTTCGGCGTGCGCCATCTGCTGCGCGACCCGTTCGACCGCCGGGAGAAGCGCCAGGTGATTGCCTATGCCGTGTTCACCAGCCTGATCACGATCGGCTTCAGCCTGGGTATCGTGGCGCTGGCCAAGGTACCGGGCTGGATTCCGCACCTGGCGCTGTCGGTCGGCTTCATGCTCGCGATCACCTGGGCCTGCGGCGTCTGGCTGCCGCGCATCGTCGCGCGCCGCACGGCGCGGGAGATCGCCACCGACCCGGCTGCCGCGGAACGCCATGCCCGCGCACGGCGCCGCGGTCGCCTGATCGCCGCCGGTGCCATGGCCTTGGCGACGGCCGGCCTGGTGCTGGGTCTCTGGGCCAGCGGCCGGATCGGCTGAACCCAGGAAACACGAAGGCCCCGGGTTCGCCGGGGCCTTCGCTTCGCACTGCGTCGGGCAGCACGTTCACATCGTATGCGTAGGCTTGTCGGCCTCGAGCGTGCCGGCCAGGAAGGTTTCGATCTTGCCCTTCACCTGCTCGGCCTCGGCGGTATCGGCGAACTGCACGCCGATGCCGGCGCTGCGGTTGCCCTGCGCGCCCGCGGGCGTGATCCAGACGACCTTGCCGGCCACCGGCAGGCGGTCCTTCTCCTCCATCAGCGACAGCAGGATGAAGACCTCGTCGCCCAGCGCGTAGCGCTTGGTCGTGGGCACGAAGATGCCGCCGCCCTTCACGAAGGGCATGTAGGCGTTGTACAGCGCCGCCTTGTCCTTGATCGCCAGGGAGAGGATGCCCTGCCTTGCGCCTGCGCCACCGATCATCGCCGTGCTCCCTGCATCCCTGGATCGTTGAATAGGCTACGCCATTCGAGCAGCAGCCCGGCCAGGGCGAGATCGTGCCGCAGGGCCGGAACGCCCAGCTGCTCGCGGGCGCGGTTGATGCCGTCGTACCAGGCACTGAGCTTCTGGAAATCGCCGGGCAGGGTCAAGCCCGGCGCCGTCGCGCCGGCCAGCCGGTGGGCGGCACCGTCCAGGGCCAGCTCGGCGGCGAAGCGCAGGCGCAGCTCGGCCTGCTCGTCGGCGAGCCAGCGCTGGGCCAGCTCCACCGCCGGCTGTTTGCCCGCCGCCACGGCGTTCAGATCGGCCGCGACCCCGCGCCGCAGCTCCAGCCCGCCTTCGGCCAGCCAGTCGGCGGCCAGGCCCGGATGGCCGCGGGCGGCCTCCAGCGCCGGCTCCGCCAGCTTTTCCGGATGGCCGGCGGCGCACAGCCAGGCCAGCGCCTCGGCGCGCGAGGGCGCACGGAACTCCAGGCGCTGGCAGCGGCTGCGGATGGTCGCCGGCAGCCGGCCCGGCCGGTCGGTGACCAGCAGCAGGTAGCGTTCGCGCGAGGGTTCCTCCAGCGTCTTGAGCAGGGCGTTGGAAGCGTTGAGATTCATCGCGTGCGCCGGATGGATCAGCGCCACCTGGGCGCCGCCCATCTGCGGCGTCAGCGAAAACCAGGCGCCGAGCTCGCGCACCTGCTCGACGACGATCTCGCTGCGCAGCTTGTCGGTCTTCTCGTTGAGCTCGAGCGTGACCGTCCTGAGGTCGGGATGGGTGCCCGCGGAGTACAGCTGGCAGCCGCGGCAGCGGCCGCAGGCCAGGCCGTCGGCGCCGGGCGTGGCGCACAGCAGGCGCCGCGCCAGCATCTCGGCGACCCTGCCCTTGCCCATCTTCGGTGCGCCGGTGAACAGCAGCGCGTGCCCCAGCCGCCCTTCTGCCAGCGCCGCCAGGGCGCCGTCGAGCACACGCTGCTGCCAGGGCGCGAGCGCGCTCATCGGCTGCGCAGCCATTCGGTCAGGGCGGCGCGCACCGCCGACTGCACCGCGTCGGCGGGCTGGCTGGCGTCGATGACGCGGAAGCGCGCCGGTTCGGCTGCCGCACGCGCCAGGTAGACGGCGCGCACGCGTTCGAAGAAGTCCTCGCGCTCGCGCTCGATGCGGTCGGGCTCGCCTCCGCGCGAACGGGCCCGCGCCAGGCCCTGGGCGACACCGACGTCGAGCAGGAAGGTGAGGTCGGGCCTGATGCCGGCGGCCCAGCGTTCGAGTTCCGCGATGCGGCCCATCTCCAGGCCGCGACCGCCGCCCTGGTAGGCGTAGCTGGCATCGGTGAAACGGTCGGCCACCACGGCGGCGCCGCGCGCCAGCGCCGGGCGGATCAGCCGGCGCACCAGTTGCGCGCGCGCAGCGAACATCAGCAGCAGCTCGGCCTCGGGCACGACGTGATTGCCGGGGTCGAGCAGGACCGCCCGGATCGCCTCGCCCTCGGGCGTTCCGCCCGGCTCGCGGGTCAGCACGACTTCGCGGCCGTCGGCCGACAGCAGGTCGCTGAGCGCGGCGATGACCGTCGACTTGCCGGCACCTTCGCCGCCTTCGATGCTGATGAACAGGCCGCTGTCGGACGGGCTCATCGGCAGCGCCTGAGCTGGTGGCAGGCGACGGCACGGTTGTGCTCGGCCAGGCTGGCGGAGAACACGTGGCTGCCGTCGCCGCGCGCGACGAAATACAGCGCGTCGCCGTCGGCGGGCTGGGCCGCCGCCATCAGCGCGGCGCGGCCCGGCATCGCGATCGGCGTCGGCGGCAGGCCGGCGCGGGTGTAGGTGTTGTAGGGCGTGTCGGTGGTCAGGTCGCTGCGGCGAATGTTGCCGGCGTAGGCGCTGCCCATGCCGTAGATCACGGTCGGATCGGTCTGCAGGCGCATGCCCAGCTTCAGGCGGCGGCTGAACACGCCGGCGATTTCCGGGCGCTCGGAGACCTTGCCCGTTTCCTTCTCGATGATCGAGGCCAGGATGAGCAGCTGTTCCGGAGTCTCCAGCGGCACGTCTTTGGCACGCATCGCCCAGACATCGGCCAATGCCTTGTCCATGGCCAGGGCGGCGCGGCGCAGGACGTCCAGGTCGGACTGGCCGCGGGTGAAGTGGTAGGTCTCGGGCAGGAACCGACCCTCGGGGTGCCTGCCGGGGTGGCCGAGTTCGGCCATCAGGGCGGCATCGTCCATGTCGCGGGCCCGCTGTTCGAGCACCTCGTCCCTGGCCAGGGCGGCGCGCAGTTCGCGCAGGTTCCAGCCTTCGACGATGGTGAAGCGGTGCTGGATCACCTTGCCGCTTTCGAGCTTGAGCAGCAGCTCGCGCGGGGTGATGCCGTGGCGGATGGCGTAGTCGCCGACCTGCAGCCGCGAGATCACCTGCATTTCGTGCGCCAGCGCCTTCCACTCCAGGTCGCTGCCTTCCTGCACGCCCAGCGCGCGCAGCTTGCCCAGGATGTCCTGGAAACCGTCGCCGCGCTCGACCGCGAGAATGCGCTCGGTCCCCGCCAGGGCGATCGGCGTGCCGGCGAATCCCTGGTAGCGCTGCCAGAGCCAGCCGCCGATCGCGACGGCCGCCAGCAGGCTCAGCGCGAACAGCGCCTTGAGCACCCGATGCGTGGACTTCTTCGCCAAAACCTACCTCCCGGGAGCGAACGCCGGTTCATCCCGGCCCAGTCGCCGGCGCAGGTCCTCCAGCGCCGGATGCGGCGCCCAGGATCTTGCGCCCAGGCAGCCGACCGGCAGGATACCCCGCACGGCATTGCACAGGAAAAGCGCCTCGGCCGACTCCACGTCGGCCGGCGACAGCTCGGCTTCGGCGGCGTCCGGCGTATTCGCCAGCACCCAGGCCCGGGCCACGCCGGCGACGCCGCGGCGGTCCACCGGCGGGGTCAGCCAGCGCTCGCCGATGCGCGCGAACACGTTGGCGGCGGTGGCGCAGGCGACGCGGCCTTCGGTGTCGAGCATCAGGCCCTCCTGGATCGCCGGGTCCCGCCATTCGGCGCGCGCCAGCACCTGCTCCAGGCGGTTGAGGTGCTTGAGACCGGCGAGCGCCGGCTGGATCGCCATCCGTGTCTCGCACCAGCGCAGCGCCAGCGGACCGTTCGACCGGGGCGGTTCGGCGTGCACGCTCAGCACCAGGGTCGGCTCGATCGCCGGATCGGCGGCGTAGCCGCGGCCGCCGGCGCCGCGCGTCAGGATCAGCTTGAGCACGGCATTGTCCGGCGCCGACGACAGCAGCGGGCCAAGCTCGGCCTCCAGCCATTCGCGTTGCGGCATGCCGATGCCCAGGGCGGCGGCGCCTCGCGCCAGCCGCGACCAGTGCGCCGGCCACCAGACTGCCTGGTGCGCATGCACCAGCACGGTTTCGAACAGGCCGTGGCCATAGGCCAGGCCGCGGTCGCCGGGATCCGGCGCGGCCACACGCTTGCGGCCGCGGTAAACCGCCGTGGCCAGCGCGCTCACCCGGCGGCTCCCAGCGCGCGCAGCAGGCCGCGCGCTTTGGCGCGGGTTTCGTCGAGTTCGTGCGCGGCATCGGAATCGACCACGATGCCGGCGCCGGTGCGGAACTGCAGTTCCCTGCCCTGCAGCCAGGCGCTGCGGATCAGGATGTTGAGGTCGAGGTCGCCGTCGCGGTTGAGGTAGCCCAGCGCACCGGTATAAGGGCCGCGGCCTTCGCCTTCCAACTCGGCGATGATCTCCATGCAGCGCACCTTCGGCGCGCCGGTGATGGTGCCGCCGGGGAACACGGCGCGGATGACCTCGCCGGGCGACACGCCATCGCGCAGTTCGCCGCCGACGTTGGAGACGATGTGGTGCACGTGGGCGTAACTCTCGACCGTCATCAGCTCGTCCACGCGCACGCTGCCGGGTTTGCAGACGCGGCCCAGGTCATTGCGCTCGAGGTCGATCAGC
Organism: Arenimonas terrae; assembly: GCF_006265115.1. Taxonomy (GTDB): domain Bacteria; phylum Pseudomonadota; class Gammaproteobacteria; order Xanthomonadales; family Xanthomonadaceae; genus Arenimonas; species Arenimonas terrae. The sequence goes on from NZ_SMDR01000001.1 coordinate 971,458, forward strand.
ATTACGTGTTCGGCGCGCTCCTTCGGATTGCCGACCAGGTCGCGGATGCGCGCAGCCTCGTCGTCGCCGGGAAAGCGCGGCCGGGTGCCGGCGATCGGGCGGGTCTCGGCGCGGCGGCCGCGCACCGACACCAGGCGTTCGGGCGAGGAGCTGAGCAGGGCCGCGTCGCCGTACCGCAGCAGGCCGGCGAAGGGTGCGGGATTGGCGCGGCGCAGGCGGTCGTAGACCGCCGCGGGGTCCGGGGCGGTGTCGAACTCGGCGCGCCAGGCGCGCGAGAGGTTCACCTGGAACACGTCGCCGGCGCGCAGGTAGTCGTGGATGCGGGCGACACCATCGAGGAAGCACCCGGGCTCGTCTTCGCCCAGCGCCGGCGACGCGAACGCGGCGGGCGCCGGTACCGGCCGGGCCGCGATCGACTCGATGCGCTCGAACCACGCCGCTTCACCCGGCTCGGCCACCGCCAGGCAGCGGCCCGTGCTGCGGTCGCGCAGCACCGCCGCCGGCGCGCGCAGGGCCAGGGCCACCGGCAGCGGGCCGGGTGCAGCCGGCAGGCGCAGCGTGGGTTCGACCTGGGCGGCGAGTTCGTAGGCCAGGAACAGGGCCCAGCCGCCGCGGAACGGCAGCGCGTCGTCGCCGCGCGGCAAGGCCGCCGCGCGCCAGTCGGCATCCAGGGCCGCGAGGAAATCGCCGCCGGCGTCGCGGCCGTCGAGCCGCCGGACGCGGCCGTCGGAACCGAGCTGCAGGCCGCTGCCGTCGCCGCACAGCAGCAGGTCCCAGCGCGACAGCGCGTTGCCGCCGGCCACGCTTTCCAGCAGCAGCGGGAAGGCCGCCGGGTCGGCGGACTGCAGGCGCAGCAGGTCGGTGCCGGCGGGCAGCTCGCGGGTCAGCATCGCGGCGCGGCCGGGTGGACGATCAGAGCTTCCGGAACACCAGGGTGCCGTTGGTGCCGCCGAAGCCGAAGCCGTTCGACACCGCGACATCCACCTTGGCCTGGCGCGCCACGTTCGGCACGTAGTCGAGGTCGCAGCCCTCGCCCGGGGTGTCCAGGTTGATGGTCGGCGGGATCACGCCGGTGTGCAGGGCCATCACCGAGAACACCGCCTCGACGCCGCCGGCGGCGCCCAGCAGGTGGCCGGTCATGGACTTGGTCGAGCTGACCATCATGTCGCGGGCGTGGTCGCCGAAGGCCGACTTGATCGCCATCGTCTCGCCCAGGTCGCCCAGCGGCGTGGAGGTGCCGTGCGCGTTGAGGTAGCCGACCTGGTCGGGATTGACGCCGGCGTCCTTGAGCGCGGCGCGCATGCAGCGGGCCGCACCGTCGCCGTTTTCGCTGGGCGCGGTCATGTGGAAGGCGTCGGAGCTGGCGCCGAAGCCGGCCAGCTCGCAGTAAATGCGCGCGCCGCGGGCCTTGGCGTGTTCGTACTCTTCCAGGATCAGGATGCCGGCGCCGTCGCCGAGCACGAAGCCGTCGCGGTCCTTGTCCCAGGGGCGCGAGGCGCGCGTGGGGTCGTCGTTGCGGGTGGACATCGCCTTCATCGAGCAGAAGCCGCCGACCGAGGTCGGGGTGCAGCCGTGTTCGGCGCCGCCGGCGACCATGATGTCGGCGTCGCCGTACTGGATCATGCGCATGGCGATGCCGATGGAATGGTTGGAGGTGGCGCAGGCCGACACCGCCGAGAAGTTCGGGCCCTTGATGCCCTTCATGATCGTCAGCTGGCCCGGCAGCATGTTGATGATGGTGCTGGGCACGTAGAAGGGCGAAACCTTGCGCGGACCGCCCTCGTGCAGGGTGATGGCGGTTTCCTCGATGCCGCGCACGCCGCCGATGCCGGCGCCGATGATCGCGCCGATGCGCTCGGCATTGGCGTCGGTCACTTCCAGCCCGGCGTCGTCCATGGCCTGGAAGCAGGCGGACAGGCCGTAGTGGATGAAGGTGTCCATCTTCTTGACGTCCTTCGGCGGCAGGAAGGACTTGGCGTCGAAGTCGCGCACCTCACCGGCGATGCGGGTGGCGTAGGCCGAGGCATCAAAATGGGTGATCTGGCCGATGCCGCTGCGGCCGGCCTGGATGCTGTCCCAGGCCGAGGCCAGGGTGTTGCCGATGGGCGAGACGATGCCCATACCGGTGACGACGACGCGACGGTGGCTCATGGTCAACTCCGCTGGATTCTGTTCGCGCGGCAGGTCCGCGCATGCGCCGGCGTACAGCACCGGCGCCTGAAACGCGCAGGGCCGCGCAAGCGCGGCCCCGGCGTACTGCTACGTCAGGCGATCAGGCCTTGACGTGGGCCTTGATGTAATCGATGGCCTGCTGGACCGAGGTGATCTTCTCAGCCTCTTCGTCCGGGATTTCGCACTCGAACTCTTCCTCGAGGGCCATGACCAGCTCGACGGTGTCCAGCGAATCGGCGCCGAGGTCGTCCACGAACGAGGCGTTCACGGTGACTTCCTCTTCCTTCACGCCCAACTGCTCGATGACGATTTTCTTGACGCGTTCTTCGATGCTGCTCATGGATCGTTCTCCTCCCGGAGCGGATGTTTGCGGGCGCATTGTAATCAAATGGCGGCCGCGGCGGGCGCCTGTCACGCCGCGGCTGGGATGGGGTGGCGGAATTCTAGCTCAAATCCCGCCAAACCAATGACTTAGGGCATGTACATGCCGCCGTTTACGTGCAGGGTCTCGCCGGTGATATAGGCCGCGGCCGGACTGGCCAGGAAGGCCACCGCCTTGGCGATATCCGAGGGTTCGCCCAGGCGGCCCAGGGCGATCTGGCCGACCAGGGCCTCGCGCGAGGCTTCCGGCAGGTCCTTGGTCATGTCGGTCTGGATGAACCCTGGCGCGACCACGTTGACGGTGACGCCGCGGCTGCCGATCTCCTTGGCCAGCGACTTGCTGAAGGCGATGATGCCGGCCTTGGCCGCCGCGTAGTTGGCCTGGCCGGCGTTGCCGGTGACGCCGATCACCGAGGCGATGTTGATGATGCGGCCCTTGCGCGCCTTCATCATGCCGCGCATCACCGCCTTCGAGGTGCGGAACACCGAGCTGAGGTTGGTGTCGAGGATGGCCTGCCAGTCCTCGTCCTTCATGCGCATCAGCAGGTTGTCGCGGGTGATTCCCGCATTGTTGACCAGGATCGAGACCGGGCCGAAGGTCTTGCCGATTTCCTCGATCACCGCTTCGACCTCGGCGCTGCTGGCGACGTCGAGCTTGCGCCCTGCCCCGCCCTTCGCGGCCAGGCGTTCGCCGATCGCGGCGGCGCCGGAGTCGCTGGTGGCGGTGCCGATGACGGTGGCGCCGAGCGCCGCCAGTTCGTCGGCGATGGCGGCGCCGATGCCGCGGCTGGCGCCGGTGACCAGGACGATCTCGCCTTTCAGTACGTCGCTCATCGGTTCTTCCTTATCCGGGAAAACTCAGTTCTTCCACTCGGCCAGCGCAGCCTCGAAATCGGCCGGCGCGCCGAGCGCGCGCGCGTCGAGCGACTTGTCGATGCGCTTGGCCAGGCCCGACAGCACCTTGCCCGGACCGCATTCGGCGATCCGGGTGGCGCCGCGCGCCGCAAGCGCCTGCACGCATTCGGTCCAGCGCACCGGCAGGTAGAGCTGGCGCACCAGTGCGTCGCGGATCGACTGCACGCCCTCGTGCACTTCGCCATCGACGTTCTGCACCACCGGCAGCGCCGGTTCGCGCCATGCCATCGCGTTCATCACTTCGCTCAGGCGATTCGCGGCTTCGCGCATCAGCGGCGTGTGCGAGGGCACCGACACCGCCAGCTTGACCGTCTTGCGCACGCCGCGCGCGGCCAGTTCGGCCAGGGCGCGATCAACCGCGTCGGCGCTGCCGCCGATGACGATCTGCCCGGGCGAGTTGTAGTTCGCCGGCACCACCACCCCGTCGCCGGCGACCGCGGCGCAGACCTCCGCCACCAGCGCGTCTTCGGCGCCGAGCACCGCGGCCATCGCACCCGTACCGGCCGGCACCGCCAACTGCATCAGCCGGCCGCGTTCGCGCACGAGCTTCGCGCCATCGGCCAGGCTGATCGAACCGGCGGCCACCAGCGCGGCGTATTCGCCCAGGCTGTGGCCGGCCAGCAGCGCCGGCGTCGCGCCACCCTGCGCCTGCCAGGCGCGCCACACCGCGACGCCCGCGGCGAGCAGCGCCGGCTGGGTGAACTCGGTCTGGTTGAGCTGTTCTTCCGGCCCCTGCTGCGACAGCGCCCACAGGTCCAGGCCGGCGCCTTCGGAGGCTTCGGCGAACGTCTCGCGCACCTGCGGGAACGCGGCGGCGAGGTCGGCGAGCATGCCCAGGGACTGGGAGCCCTGGCCGGGAAAAACGAAGGCGAGGTGTTGGCTCATCGGGGATCCGTTTTGCGGAGCGGTTTGGCGCGACGGGTTTGTCAGGACGGGCGAATGATACGCGAGGCGCGCGGCGCGGCGTCTGTACCGAAGCGTAGGGTCAGGCGGTGGCGGTGCGCAGGCTGCGCAGCGCTTCGCCGACGGCGCGGGCGCGGGCGCCGAAGGGCCGGGCGAGCGGCGCCAGCCAGGCCAGCTTGCCCGCGGTGCGCGATACTTCGCGCCGGGTCTCGTCCGATTCCCGGCCCAGGTGCGCGGACAGCAGGCGCGCATGTTCGCCAGGCAGGTCGGTCAGGAAACGCGCGGTGGAGTGCGCATAGAACAGCACATCGCGCGCCTGCGCGGCGGCGAGCGACATCATGGTCGCGGGATCCTCCTCCAGGTCGATGAAGCCGATTCCCTGCGCGTCGATTGTGAGGTTGCGGGCGAAGGCCTGGCTTAGGTAACCGCCGCGGCGGTGCAGGTCGTGCAGCGCATCCAGGCCCTGCGACACCAGGTCGCGCCGGCGCGCGGGGTCGGGTTCGCGGCGGCAGGTTTCCGCCAGGGTCGCGCCGAGGTCGGACAGCAGCAGCTCGCGGTCGCCGATTTCCAGTATCTGCGGGACCCGCGCACCCAGCGTCGCCAGGCGGCGGATCATCGCCTGTTCGGTCCGGCAGGCGAGCTCAGGACTGAGCGGGATCGGCGCCAGCAGTGAGTTGGCGCCAAGGCGACGCGCGACCCAGCGCAGCACGGCGATGCGGCGCCGCCGGCCGCCGTCGGAATAGGTCTTACGCCAGGCGATGCGCCCGGGATCGGCGACCCGCTGGACTCGCGTCTGCGCCATGCAACGTCAGTAGCGGATGAGCGCCGAGCCCCAGGTGAAACCGCCGCCGAAGGCTTCCAGCAGCAGCAGCTGGCCGCGCTGCACCTTGCCGGAGCGCACGGCTTCGTCCAGCGCCAGCGGCACCGAGCCGGCCGACGTGTTGCCGTGCTTGTGCACGGTGACGATGACGCGGTCCATCGGCATGTCCAGGCGCTTGGCCGTGGCCTCGATGATGCGCAGGTTGGCCTGGTGCGGGATCAGCCAGTCGAGGTCGTGCTTGTCCAGGCCGTTGGCGGCGAGCGCCTCGTCGACGACGGCGTCGAGCGCCTTGACCGCGTGCTTGAACACCTCGTTGCCGGTCATCAGCACGCGCACGCCGGCGTTCTTCTCTTCCGGCTTGAAGCCGACCGAGACGCCGACCGGGTTGTACAGCAGCTCCTTCTTGCCGCCGTCCGCGTGCAGGTGCGTGGACAGGATGCCGGCCTCGGCATCGGCCTTGAGGATCACCGCGCCGGCGCCGTCGCCGAACAGCACACAGGTGTTGCGGTCGGACCAATCCAGCATGCGGGTCAAGGTTTCAGCGCCGACGACCAGGACCGTCTTCGCGCTGCCCGCCTTGATGAAGTTGTCCGCCACGCTCATCGCGAAGATGAAGCCCGAGCAGGCGGCGTTGACGTCGAACGCGGCGCAGCCGTTGGCACCGATGCGATGCTGCAGCAGGCAGGCCGTGGACGGGAAGATGAGGTCGGGCGTGGTGGTGCCGACGATGATCAGGTCGAGCTCGGCGGCGGTGACGCCGGCGGCTTCCATCGCGGCGATCGCGGCGCGTTCGGCCAGGTCGCAGGTGGTTTCGCCTTCGACCACGACGTGGCGCTGGCGGATGCCGGTGCGGCTGGCGATCCACTCGTCGCTGGTCTCGACGAACTGCTCGAGATCCTTGTTGGTCAGGATCTTCGCCGGCAGGGCACTGCCGGTACCGGCGATACGAGAAAACACGGCCATCGTCATTCCTCTCTGCGACGGGTCCCGGCGCCGGCGGACGCCGCGCGCGGGAACGTCAGAAACGCGCGCGGCGGGACCAGGCCCGCCGCGTTCAGCATAGGTCGTTTACGCCCGCGGGCGCACGTCCCGAGGGGGCCGCCCCGAAGGGCGGACACCGGCCTCAGTCTTCGGCAACCACCGAGGACTTCACGTCGATGACCTTCTTGCCACGGTAGTAGCCGTCCTTGGTCACGTGGTGGCGCAGGTGGGTCTCGCCCGAGGTCGGGTCGGTGGCCAGCTGCTTGGCGGTGAGGGCGTCGTGCGAGCGGCGCTGGCCGCGGCGGGACGGGGTGACGCGGGACTTCTGGACGGCCATGGTCTATCTCCAACTACTTCTTCGGTGCCTTCAACGCGGCGAGCGCGGCGAAAGGGTTCGGTTTCACTTCTTCTTCCCCGATGTCGGCGGGCCATTCGGCCGTGACCTCCATCGAGCGCGGATCGATCGGTACCACCGGGATGGCGAGGATGAGTTCATCCTCGACCAGCTCGGCCGGGTGCAGCTCGCCGCCGGCTTGCAGCAGGAACGGCTCCATGTCCTCCGGCAGCGCGGCTTCCTGCGCCTCGTCGGTGATCAGGCCGAGACGCTGGACCAGCTGGACCGGATGCAGGAAACGTTCCAGCGTCCGTTGGCACTGCAGCGGCAGGTCGGCTTCGGCGCGGATCTCGACATAAGGCAGGTCGAGCCCATCGCGGCCGAATTCCATCTCGAAGCGGCAGTCACCCTCGGCGTTCATCAGGCTCTCCCGCAGCCGGGGCATCCCGGACAGCGGCAGGTGGCCTTCGAAGCGCCGCTTGGCCGCAACCATGCGCCAGGCATCGAGCACAGGGGGCAGGGACGCGGACATAAGCGCGAAATGATAGGCCCGCGACCGGGCTGTGTCAAACCTAAGCCTTTGCGGCCGCACGGGTTTGCCGCTCCATCCGGGCCTGGTGCAGACTGCCGCCAGCCTTTCGGACCCCATCATGCCCACTGTCCTGCTGATTGCCGGCCTGGCCGCCCTGGCCCTGGCCCTCATCCTGCTGGTCTCGATCCTGCGGGCGCGACGCCGCGAACGCAGCCTGCTCAGGCTGCTGGACCTGGCCGATGCCATGCAGGCCCTGCTCGACCGCAGCCAGGAGCGCATGGCAGCAATGAAGGCCGTGGTCGGCCGGGTACCGGCGGACATCGCCGCCGTCGCCCAGGCCTCGCTCGACGGCATCCAGCCCATCCTGGACGCCAAGCGCGACGTGCTCCAGCACCGCCTGTGGATCCAGAAGCACGGCCAGACCGCCCGCCAGTCCGAGCTCGACGCCGCCTGCGCCGCCCTGGAGAGGGCGCGCAGCCGCCTGGCCGGCCAGCTGGACGAACTCGAACAGGCCGGCGCCGAGCTGGCCGACGCCACCCAGGCCAGCGCCGACGCGGCGCGGCGCGAGCCCGCAACCCTGCGGCGGGACCCGGGGCCGACGTGAGCACCCTGGTCCTGGGATCGACCTCGCGCTACCGGCGCGAGCTGCTGCAGCGTCTGGGCCTGCCCTTCGAGGTCGAGCGTCCGGAGGTGGACGAAACCCCGCTGCCCGGCGAACCCCCGGCGGGCCTCGCAGTCCGCCTGGCCGAAGCCAAGGCCCTGGCCGTGGCGGCCCGGCGTCCGGCGGCCTGGGTGATCGGCTCGGACCAGGTCGCCGACCGCGACGGCCAGCCGCTGGGCAAGCCCGGCGATCGCGACACGGCGCTGGCGCAGCTGCTGGCCGCCTCGGAGCACGAGGTCCGATTCCATACCGCGTTCTGCCTGGTCGGACCGGACGGGCGGCGCCTCGCCGGACTCGACCTCACCGAAGTGCGGTTCCGGCCGCTGGGGCAGGAGGAAATCCTGCGCTACCTGGATGCCGAACAGCCGTACGACTGCGCCGGAAGCTTCAAATGCGAGGGCCTGGGCATCGCGCTGTTCGAGGCGATCCACACCCGCGACCCGACCGCCCTGGTCGGCCTGCCGCTGATCGCCCTGGCCGCCGCGCTGCGCGAGGCGGGCTTCCGCGTGCCCTGAGGGACGGGTCCGTCACTCGATCCGGACCGGCTGCTCCGGCCAGGCTTCGACGCTGCCGTCGTCGCCGCGGACCACCAGGCCCAGCCAGGCCGTTCCGGGCGCGTGACCGGTCAGATCCAGGCGCGCGCTGAAACCCACGTCCGGGTCGCTCCCGTGCAGCCCCCAGTAGTCGATCACATCCGGACGGGGCTGGCCGTAGTCGGCGACCGCGACCCGCCGCCCGTCCAAAAACACCTCGACCAGGGACACCGCGGCGCCCTGCTTCAGCGCCCAGCCTTTCACCGGAAACTGGCCGCTGACGCGTTCGCCCGGGCCCGGCGTCTGGATCCAGGCCAGGGCCGGCGTGACGCAGCCCGCCGACGACGCCGTGATCCGGAACAGCAGGAACCGTTTGCGGCCATGGTCGACGTTGAGCACCTGTGGTGGGGGCAGCCCGCCCGCCTGCCGGCAGAGGTCGCGATACCCCTGCAGCCGCAGCTTGAGTGGGCGCGCGGTGTCCTCGACCACCAGCAAGATCGGGCCGGGGCCCCAATCGGAGCGACCGGCGCTGAGCAGCCCCCAGTCGGCCAGCTGCACGGCGCGGCCGTGCTTGCGGTTGAGAGGATGATCCAGCACCGGGATGTCGCCGCGGTCCAGGGCCAGCGAAAGCTGGGCGCCCAGCATGAAGTTGTCGGCGACCACGCGCGTGTCCGGCGGCATCGCCGCGAGGGCCGCGCGCACCTCGTGCGCGATGTCCTCCCAGCCCGAGAAGTTGTCGGCATACGCCGGGCCCGACGCCAACTGCGCGCGCGCGGCCGGCTGCGTCAGCAGCGCCAGGTAGGCCACCATCGCCAGCAGCCCGACGGTGGTCAGGCCATGCAGGGCCCGCCGCCACGCCGGCCGCCAGTGACCCAGCAGCGCGGGCGCCGCGCAAACCAGGGCCAGCCACCCCGCCAGCGGCCAGTGGAAGCTGACGCGTTCGCTGTCGGCGAAGAAGCCGAGCGCGAGATAGCCGAGCACCGACACGCTGGCGACGCCACCCAGCAGCGGCCAGGCTTCGTGAGGACCCCGGCGCCGGCGCCAGGCTTCGCGCAGCACCGCCAGCAGCAGCACGAAAAGCAGCGGCGTCACCACCACGGCCTGCACCAGCGGCCACCACAGGCCCTGAAGGTGCGGATTCCAGGGATGGCGGTCGACCAGCTGGAAGGCAAGGCCGGCGCCGGAATGCGCCTGGTTCCAGGCCAGCAGCGGCCACCAGGCGGCCGCGCCGACCGCGACCGCCAGCCACAGCCGCGGCTCGCGCAGCAGTTCGCGGCCGCGCGGCACGCACAGCAGGCCGACCGCGCCGGCGACCACGACAAGGGCGAAGCGGTAGTGCGAGAACGCGCCGATCATCAGACCCAGGGCCAACTGCAGCAGCGCTCCAGGCGCGACCCGTCGCAGCAGCACCGCGAACGCATCCAGGCAAAGCAGCGTGGCGAACAGCATGGGCACGTCCGGCAGCGCCAGCACGCCCATCAGGCCCGCCAGCGGCATCAGCAGGGCGAGCAGGCCCGCCTGCCAGCCGGCCTCGTCGCCGAACCAGCGGCGGGCGATGCGCACCACCAGCCAGGGCAGCGCCGCACCCAGCAGCAGGAAAGGCAGGCGCACCGCGAAGATGTTCTGGCCACCCAGTTCGGTGCCCAGACGGATCAGCCAGGCGGTCAATCCGGGCAGGTCCGAATAGGCCCAGGCCAGGCGCCGGCTCTCGAGTGCGTAGAAGGCTTCGTCGCCGAAGGGCTGCAGCGACAGCGCCAACCACAGCTTGACCAGCAGCAGCAGCGCCCAGGCGACCAGGAATTTCACGCGCAGGGAACTCAGGCCCATGCCAGCATCCGCGGGGTATCCTTCCTCGAACTCCGCCCGGACGCACTCCATGCACGCGCAGGCCATCGACCCGCACATCCTAACCGACCGCACCCGCGAAGCCCTCGACGCCGCGCTGGGCCAGGTCAACCGGCTGGTCCTGGGCAAGCCGCGCGAAGTGCAGCTGGCCTTCACCACCCTGCTGGCCGGCGGCCACCTTCTGATCGAGGACCTTCCGGGGTTGGGCAAGACCACACTGGCGCGCGCGATGGCGGCCAGCCTGGGCCTGGATTTCCAGCGCATGCAGTTCACCTCCGACCTGCTGCCGTCCGACATCATCGGCGTCTCGATCTTCGACCAGACCACGCGCGAGTTCCGTTTCCACGCCGGCCCGGTGTTCACCCAGCTGCTGCTGGCCGACGAGATCAACCGGGCGCCGCCGCGCACCCAGAGCGCGCTGCTGGAAGCGATGGCCGAACACCAGGTCACGGTCGACGGCGTCACCCATTCGCTGCCGCAGCCCTTTTTCGTCGTCGCCACCCAGAACCCCGTGGACCTGGCCGGTACCTTCCCGCTGCCCGATTCGCAGATGGATCGCTTCCTGCTGCGCCTGCAGCTCGGTTACCCCGACCCCGGCGCGGAGCGCGAGATGCTGGCCGGCGAGGACCGCCGCGACCTGATCGCGCAGAGCCTGCCCCAGCTGACCGGCGACGACGTGCTGTCGCTGCGCGGCGCGGTCGAGCGGGTGCACGCCAGCGAAGCCCTCGTGTCCTACGTGCAGGCCCTGCTGCAGGAAAGCCGGCGCCATCCCGGCGTGCAGGTCGGGCTGTCGCCGCGCGCGGGCCTCGGGCTGCTGCGCGGCGCGCGCGCGCACGCACTGCTGGCCGGTCGCGACCACGTGCTGCCGGAAGACGTGCAGGCCCTGTTCTCCCAGGTGGCGGCGCACCGGCTGGTGCCCGAATCCGAATCCGAGGGCCGCGACGCGCTCGCCGCCCGCATCCTGCGCACGGTGGCGGTGGACTGAGCCCTTGGCCCGACCGCGCGATCTCGTCGAGCGCTGGAGCGACCGGCTCGCCGGCCTGCCGCTGGTTCGCCCGAAGTCGGCGGAAACGCTGCCGATCGTGGTCGACCGCCGCCGTGTCTACATCCTGCCCACCGGTTTCGGATTGTTCCTGGCCGGCATGCTCGGGGCGATGCTGTTGGGCGGGCTGAACTACAACAACAACCCCGCGCTGGTGCTGGCCTTCCTCCTGATCGCGGTGGCGCACAACAGCCTGGTGCACGCCCACCTGACGCTGTCGGGACTGCGCCTGATCGCGCTGCATTCCGAACCGGTGCACGCAGGCCGCCCGATGATCCTGCGCCTGGCTTTCGAGGCCAGCGGCAATCTTGCACGCGAAGGCCTGGAGCTGCGCGCCGGAGACGAAGAGGCCTTCTTCCAGCTGGCGCCGGGTGAACGCGGCGAAGTCAGGCTCAACCTGCCGACGCAGCGAAGGGGCTGGCTGGTGCCCGAGCGCCTGCGCCTGTCGACGGTGCGTCCCTTCGGTCTGGCGCGCGCCTGGTCCTGGCTGAAACCCGATGTCCGGCTGCTGGTGTACCCGTCGCCCGAAGCCGAAGGCGTGCCCCTGCCCGACCCGGGCGGCGACGGCCCCTCCAGCCGCACCCACGCCCACGGCGACCAGCCGCACCATCTGCGCGAATACCGCATCGGGGACGCCCTGAGGCAGGTCGCCTGGAAGGCCTCGGCCCGCATCGACCGGCTGATGGTCCGCGAGTACGAAGCCAGTGCCCAGCGCGAGATCGAACTGGATTGGTACAGCCTGGGGACCCTGCCCCATGAAGCGCGCATCCGCCGCCTGACCCGCTGGGTGCTCGAGGCCGAGCGCCTCGGCGGCCGCTGGCGCCTGCGCCTGCCCGGCCAGTCGCTGGGTCCGGGCCGCGGGCCGGAACACCGCCACGCCTGCCTGCGCGCCCTTGCGCTGATGCCCGATGCCTGAGCTCATTCCGCCCCGCGTGCGCACCTGGTGCATGGCGGCCGCCATCGCCTGCCTGCTGCCCCTGCTGCTGCAGATTCCGACGGGCCTGGCCTTGACCCTGGCCGTCATCGCCGCGCTGGGCGCCGGCGTGTCCCGGCAATGGCCGATGGCCCTGAGGCTCGTGCTGCTGGCTTTGCTCGGCGTCTATGTGCTGGTCAGCCACGACTTCAGCATCGGCCGGGACACCGGCTGCGCGATGCTGGCGTCGCTGCTCGCGCTCAAACCGTTCGAAACGAGGCATCTGCGCGACGCACGGAGCTTGCTGGGTTTTTCGCTGTTCGCGCCGTTCACCGCCTTCCTGCAGGACCAAGGACCCCTCACCCTGGGCCTGGCGCTGCCGGCCGTCGGGCTACAGCTGGTGGCGCTGTCGGTGCTGGCCGAACAGCGGCCGGGCTCGCCGGTGCCGCAGGTCGGCCGTAGCCGCCTGCGCGCGGTGGGGCTGGCGGTGCTGATGGGCCTGCCCTTGGCGCTGGCGGGGTTCTGGCTGTTCCCGCGCTTGGGCAGCCCACTCTGGGGCATGCCGGAAAACGCCGTGGGGCGCAGCGGCCTGGGCAACCGCATGACGCCCGACCAATGGATCGAACTGTTCGCCGACGATGCGCCCGCCCTGCGCGTGCGTTTCGACAGCGCCGAGCCACGGCGCCAGGATCTCTACTGGCGCGGACAGGTGCTGTGGGAGTTCGACGGCCAGACCTGGAGCCGCGGCGAGGCCTTCGCCCCCGGCAAGCCGCCGCGCCTGATGCCGATGACGGCGACCTACCGCTACCAGGTCGAGATGGAGCCCACCGACCGCCGCTACCTGGTCACGCTCGACCTGCCTCTGCTCGCGCCTGCGTCCGGCGAGCTCACCGGGGACCTGAGCGTGGTGACCGCCGCGCCGGTCGACAAGTTGCTCCAGTACTCAGGCACCTCGACCATGCAGGCCGGCTTCCCGGACGGTCTGTCGCCGCTGGAGGAAAGCCGCGCGCTCACCCTGCCCCGGGACCTCAATCCACGCGCCCGTGCGCTGGCGGAACGCTGGCGCAGCGAAAGTGGCGGCGACGACGTCGCGGTGGTGCGGCGGGCGCTGGCCTGGATCGCCGAGGACTTCAGCTACAGCCTCACCGTGCCGCCGACGGGCCGCCACGCGGTGGACGAGTTCCTGTTCGAGACCCGGGTCGGTTTCTGCCAGCACTTCAGTTCGGCATTCGCCAGCCTGATGCGCGGCGCAGGCATCCCCTCCCGCGTCGTACTGGGATATTCCGGCGGCTACCGCAACCGCTACGGCGATTACTGGATCGTCCGCAAGATGGACGCCCACGCCTGGACCGAGGTCTGGCTGCGGGGGCGCGGCTGGATCCGCGTCGACCCCACCGCGGCGGTCAATCCCGAACGGGTCCTGGACACCGTCGAGGACCTTGCCCGCCGGGAAGCGCTGCTGCCGGAGACCTTCGCGCCGCTGCGCGATTTCGGCGACTGGGTGCGGCGGGGCTGGAACGACCTGGTGGTCGGATTCGACGCCGCGCGCCAGGCCAGCCTGCTGCGGCCACTGGGCGTCGGCCAGGCCAGCACCGGCCAACTGGTCGCCGCGTTCGCGGTCGGCGCCGGGCTGGCGTTGGGGCTGACGCTGTGGGTGCTGCTGCGGGGGCGGCCGGAGCCCCGCGACCCGCTGGTCGTCGCCTGGTTCGCCTTCACCAAGCGGCTGCGTCGTGCCGGACTGGCGAAGGCAGCGGCCGAACCGCCACTGAGCTTCGGCGAACGCCTGGCGGCGGCCCTGCCGGCGCAGGCCGGACAATTGCGATCGCTCAGCCGGCGTTACGCCGCCTGGCGATACGCTGCCGCCGCGCTGACGCCAGATCAGAAGGACCGGCTGATCGAAGAGCTCCGCGCCTACCGGCCCGGGCCACGTTGATTCCGGAGAAGCCCATGACCCGTCTTGCCGCGCTGCTGTTCTCCACCCTGCTGCTCGCCGGCTGCGTCAGCGCGCCCAAGGCGCTGCAGGGCGATTTCGCGCCGATCGAGCCTGGCCAGGCCGCGCGCGATGGCCGGGTCGGCGAACGCGTGCGCTGGGGCGGCCGCGTGGTCAGGGTCGAGCCGCTGGCCGACCGCAGCTGCTTCGAAGTGGTGGGCATCCGCGTCGGCAGTGACGGCCGTCCGCTGGCGCGCGACGACGGCAGCACCGGCCGCTTCCTGGCCTGCCGCGCCGGCTTCTACGATCCGGAAGTGTTCCTGCCCGGCCGCGAGGTCACCATTTCCGGCGCCATCGAGGGTTATGAAACCCGCAAGGTCGGCGAATACGACTACCGCTATCCGCGGCTGGCGGCCGACGTGGTCCTCCTGTGGCCCGAGCGCCGCGACGTCGACGTGATCGTCGAGCGTTATCCGGTGTGGTGGTGAGCCGCGCCTAACCCGGCGGCCAGTGCATGGCCCGGCCGGCCAGCAGGTGCAGGTGGATGTGGAACACGGTCTGTCCGCCGTCGCGGTTGCAGTTCATCACCACGCGGTAGCCGTTTTCGGCGAAGCCCTCCTTCTTCGCATAGGCCGCGGCCGCCATCGCCAGGCGGCCGACGACGGCCTCGTCGCCGGCGCCCAGGTCGTTGAGCGTGGGCACCGCGTGCTTGGGGATGAACAGCACGTGCACCGGCGCCTGCGGATGGATATCGCGGAAGGCGAGCACGTGCTCGTCCTCGAAGACGATGTCGGCGGGAATCTCGCGGGCGATGATCTTGTCGAAAATCGTGGCCATGGCGGTCTGCCTCAGGAAGTGATTTCGGTGCGCGAGCCGAAGGCGTGCGCCAGGGTGCCGCGGTCGACGTACTCCAGCTCGCCGCCCAGCGGCACGCCGTGGGCGAGCCGGCTGGGCCGCACCTGCGCCTGGCGCGCCAGCTGCGCGAGGTAGTGCGCGGTGGCCTCGCCTTCGACCGTGGGGTTGGTGGCGATGATCAGTTCGCGCACCTCGCCTGCGGCCAGCCGCTCGGCCAGCTTGTCCAGGCCGAGCTCGCGCGGACCGATGCCATCGAGCGGCGAGAGCCGGCCCTGCAGCACGAAGTACAGGCCGCGGTAGCCGGTGGCGGTCTCGATCGCCAGGCGGTCGGCCGGCGACTCGACCGCGCACAGCAGGCCGCGGTCGCGCGAGCCGCTTGCGCAGATCGCGCACAGCGGCGTTTCGCTGAAATCGCGGCAGGATTCGCAGTGGCCGATGCGCTCGATCGCCTCGGCCAGCGCCCCGGCCAGGCGCAAGCCACCCTCGCGCTCGCGTTCGAGCAGGTGGTAGGCCATGCGCTGCGCCGACTTCTGGCCGACGCCGGGCAGGCAGCGCAGCGACTCGATGAGCTGCTCGAGCAGCGGGGAGGCGCTCACGTCGTGGCGTCGCGGCGGATCAGAACAGGCCCGGAATCTTCATTCCCGGCGGGATCGGCATGCCGGCGGTGGCGGCCGACATGCGCTTGCCGCTTTCTTCGTTGGCCTTGTTGACCGCGTCGTTGAAGGCCGCGGCGACCAGGTCTTCCAGCATCTCCGGGTCGGCGAGCACCGACGGGTCGATGCGCACGCTGCGGCACTCCATCTTGCCGGTCAGGGTGATCTTGACCATGCCGCCGCCGGACTGTCCCAGCACCTCGATGTTGGCCAGCTCTTCCTGGGCCTTCTTGAGGTTGTCCTGCATGCGCTGGGCCTGCTGCATGAGTTGGGCGATGTTGCCTCGCATGATGTGTTCCTTTGGGTCAGTGGTCGTCCAGGGGACGGATGGAATCGGGCAGCACGGTGCCGCCCTGCTGCACCAGGCGGGCGATCACCGGGTCGGCGAGGAAGGCTTCCTCGGCGCCGGCCTGGCGTTCGCCGCGCTGGCGTTCGGTGCGCGCGTGCAGGGTTTCCGAACCGGCCGCCTTGGCCGACTCGAAGCGGATCTGGGGCGGCGCGCCGAGCAGGGCCCCGAGCGCGGCGGCGAGCTGGCGCACCAGGCCGTCGCTGCGCAGGTGGTCGAAGCTGTCGGGCAGCGACAGCTGCAGCACGCCGTCCGCGTGGCCGCAGAAGGCGCTGTGCGCCGCCAGTTCGCGCACCGGGCCCTTGAGGCCGGCGCTGGCGACCAGGGACAGCCAATCTTCGGCGGTGGCGAGGTGGCTGCCGTTCGCGGCGCGCGGCGCAAGGGCCGGTGTGGCCGGTGTGGCCGGTGTGGCCGGTGTGGCCGGTGTGGCCGGTGTGGCCGGCGTGGCCGGCGGGGCGGCAGGCGGCGGAACGACGGCCGGAGAGGCCATCGGCGGAGCCGAAGGGCGGGGGGATTCGCGCGCCGGTTCCGGCGCCGGGGCGGCGGATCGCGCCGGGGCCGAGGCCGCTGACGGCGTTGCCGGGGCGCGCGCGGCGGCGGTCTGCGGCAGCGGCAGCGTGGCCCCGCCCTCGCCCGCCGGCCGGAAGGCCAGCATGCGCAGCAGGCTCATCTCGAAACCGGTGCGCGGGCTGGGCGCGAGCGCCAGGTCGCGGCGGCCGGTGACGGCCATCTGGTACCAGAGCTGCACCAGGTCGGGCGAGAGGCGCGCAGCCAGGCCGGCCACGTCCACCCGCCCGCCGTCGTCGGCCATGCCGGGCACCAGCTGCTGCAGCTGGATCCGGTGCAGCGCGGTCGCCAGGTCCTCGAGCACGTGGCCGAAGTCCGGCGAGAACGCCGCCAGCTCGTCGACCCGCGCCATCAGGCCCGGGCCATCGCCCGCCGCCAGGGATTCGAGCAGGGCTCCGACCTGGGCCCGGTCCACGGTGCCGAGCATGGCGTTGACGGCCGCTTCGTCCAGCTGGCCGCCGGTGTAGGCGATGGCCTGGTCGAGCAGGGACAGGCCGTCGCGCAGGCTGCCGTCGGCGGCGCGCGCCAGCAGCGCGATCGCGCCAGGTTCGGAAGCGATGCCCTCGGCCTGCAGGATGCGGCCGATCTGGCCGCCGATCTGGGCCTCGTCGAGCCGGCGCAGGTTGAACTGCAGGCAGCGCGAGAGCACGGTGACCGGCAGCTTCTGCGGGTCGGTGGTGGCCAGCAGGAACTTCACGTGTTCCGGCGGCTCTTCCAGCGTCTTGAGCAGCGCGTTGAAGGCCGGCTTGGACAGCATGTGCACTTCGTCGATCAGGTAGACCTTGGTCTTGCCGCGCGACGGCAGGTACTGGGCGTTGTCGATGAGGTCGCGCACGTCGTCCACGCCGGTGTTGCTGGCGGCGTCGATCTCGAGCAGGTCGACGTAGCGGCCGGCGTCGATGTCGCGGCAGGCGGCGCATTCGCCGCAGGGCTCGGCGCTGGTGCCGCGCTCGCAGTTGAGTGACTTGGCGAAGATGCGGGCGATCGTGGTCTTGCCGACACCCCGGGTGCCGGTGAACAGGAAGGCATGGTGGACCTTGCCGGTCTCCAGGGCGTTGCTGAGCGCGCGCACCACGTGCTCCTGCCCGACCAGTTCGGCGAAGCGCCGGGGGCGCCATTTTCGGGCGAGCACGAGGTAGGACATGCGGGGGCCTGGGACAGTCGGGACCGACCGCTCCATTGTGCCAACCCCCCCGCCCCCGGGCCAGCAGGAATCGCCGCGCTTGTCCCGGCCTCGGCCGACGGGTATGATTTCCGGCTTGTTTCAGGCGGTTATCTCTGCGGAGAGATGTCCGAGCGGTTGAAGGAGCACGCCTGGAAAGTGTGTATACGGCTAAACCCCGTATCGAGGGTTCGAATCCCTCTCTCTCCGCCACTCTTCATGCCACGGTTGTTTCCGGCCGCGGTCGAGTCAAAAACGGCGCGCCCCCGGTGCGCCGTTCGTTTCAATGGTGGCCCCGTCGGCCCCCCGCGACGCTAGGTCGAAAATCCCGCCAGGGCCGGAAGGCAGCAACGGTATCGGCTGATGCGGGTGCCGGGGTAAGCCGGCGGGGCTACCGCCTTTTCGGGCTGCGCCCGCAAAGGCGGCCCTAAGTTTGCTGCGCAAACCCAGGGTCCCCGTACGCACTTCCGATCCTCGCGCCTGTCGGCGCGCCCCCTTACCAAGGGGGTAAAGTCTGTGCGAACACAGACTTCCCCACGATTCGCTTCGCGAATCGCGGGCCCCGATCTGCACATTCCGATCCCCGCGCCTGTCGGCGCGCCCCCTTACCAAGAGGGCTTCGCAGGTTGCGGCTGCGCGGCTAGTTTTCCGGGTGGAGCCAGGATTGTTCGCCTTCGGCGTATTTCTCGCGCTTCCAGATGGGGACGCGGGATTTGACCTCGTCGATGATCCAGCGGCAGGCCTCGAAGGCCGGGCCGCGGTGGGCGGCGCTGGCGCCGACCCAGACCGCCAGGTCGCCGACGGCGAGTTCGCCGGTGCGGTGCACGCAGGCGGCGGCGCTGATGTCGAAGCGCTGCAGTGCCTCGTCCAGGATGCGTTCGCCTTCGGCTTCGGCCAGTTCGCGGTAGGACTCGTAGAAGAGGCCGCGCACCGCCTGGCCCTCATTGTGGTCGCGCACCCAGCCCTCGAAGCTGGCGTAGGCGCCGGCCTGGTCCGCGAGCAGGCGTTGCCGCAGCGGCGCGATCTCGAAGGGCTCGGCGCTGATCGCGAAGCGCTTCATCCGCCCGACACCGGCGGGATGAAGGCGACCTCGCTGCCCTCGTGCACCGGCGAGTCCCAGGCGGCGAAGGAGCCGTCCACGGCCACGCGCAGGCGTTCGGCCGGCAGGCTGAAACCGTGGCGGGCGCGCAGCTCGTCGTAGAGCCCGCGCAGCGAAGCCGGCAGCGGAAGTTGTTCGCTGTCGCGGCCGGCGGCGTCGCGCAGGCTGGCGAAATACAGCACGGTGATGCTCATGCCCTCGCCTTCCCGACGGTGCGTTTGCCGCCGCGCTTGGCCAGCAGCTTCGCCGGCCCCAGCACGATCGCGTGCGACAGCGCCTTGGCCATGTCGTAGACCGTCAGCGCCGCGACGGTGGCGCCGGTCAGGGCCTCCATCTCGACGCCGGTGCGGTGCGTGGTCTTGACCGCGCATTTAATGCGCAGCGTGCTGTCGGTCGCCCAGGCCACGTCGAAGCGGCAGCCGTCGATCGGCAGCGGATGGCAGAACGGGATCAGCTCGTGGGTGCGCTTGACCGCCATCGTGCCGGCGATGATGGCGGTGTCTACCACCGCGCCCTTGGCCGTGGCCATGCCGGCCTTGCGCAGCGCGCTCGCTACGGCAGCGGGGAAACGCACCCGGCATTCGGCCACCGCCTCGCGCGCGGTCGCGGCCTTGGCGGACACGTCCACCATGGCCGGGCGGCCGGCGGCATCGACATGGGTCAGTGCGGACTTCTTGTTCATCTCAGCCGCCAATGTAGAACATCTCGATCTTCTTCCGGTCGGCCGGCACCTTGGCGCGCTCTTCGCTGTAGCGGTCGCCGCGCAGGCGCCAGAGGCCGGAAAGATGCGCCGCGAGCGCGTCTTCGCCCTCGGCGATGCGTTCGCGCAGGGGCTGGCCACGCGCGGCGAACAGGCAGGTGTAGAGCTGGCCGTCGGCCGAGAGCCGCGCCCGGTGGCAATCGCCGCAGAACGGCTCGCTGACCGAACTGACGAAGCCGACCTCGCCCTGGCCGTCGGCGTAGGCATAACGCGAGGCCACCTCGCCCCGATAGGTCGGCGTCAGCGCGCGCAGCGGCCAGCGTCCGGCGATCCGGTCCCGCAGCTCGGCCGAAGGCACGACGTTCTCGCGGCGCCAGCCGTTGCAGGTGCCGACGTCCATGTATTCGATGAACCGCGGTACGTGCGGGGTGCCGCGGAAACGGCCGGCCAGCGCCAGGGCCTGGTCTTCGTTGACGCCGCGCTGGATCACGCTGTTGATCTTGATCGAACGGAACCCCGCCGACTCCGCCGCCGCCAGGCCCGCCAGCACGTCGCCCAGGTCGCCGCGGCCGCCGGACATCGCGCTGAAGCCGGCGGGATCCAGCGAATCCACACTGACCGTCAGCCGGTGCAGCCCCGCCTCGCGCAGCGCCCGCGCCTGCCCGGCCAGCAGCGAGCCGTTGGTGGTCAGCGCCAGGTCGTCGATGCCGGGAATGCGCGCCAGCCGCGCCACCAGCTCCGGCAGGCCCTTGCGCAGAAGGGGTTCGCCGCCGGTCAGGCGCAGCTTGCTGACGCCCAGCCGGGCGAAGGCGCGCACGGCGGTTTCGATTTCGTCGAAGTCGAGCCGGCGGGCGCGGTCGAGCGCGGTCTCCTCCGGGGTAAGCCCTTCGGGCATGCAGTAAGGGCAGCGGAAGTTGCAGGTCTCGATGACCGACACGCGCAGGTCGCGCAGCGGCCGGCCCAGGCGGTCGCGCGGCAACCCGGTGGAAGGGTACGCGCTCATGGCGAAACCGTGGACGTGGGCTCGGCCAGCGCCAGAACATCGCCAGCCTCCGCGACGCGGTGGCCGCGCGCCCGCAGGGTCTGGCCGTCGGCCTGCGAGGCGTAGTGGTAAAGCACGCAGCGCGACAGCAGCTCGCGCGGATACTCGCGCTCGAGGTCGTCCACACCGCTGTGGGAAGGATTGCCGTGCAGGGCGCAGTCGTGCGCGACCACTTCCCCCGTACCGGCGAACTTCGCCAGCATCTCCGGGATGGGCCGGGTGTCGCCGGTCCAGACCAGGCTGCCGGGAAGGCGCAGCGCGAAGGCGGTGTCGGGAAGGTGGTGGCGCACCGGGAAGACGTCGTACCACTGGCCGCGATGCCAGAAGCCGCGGGTCACCGGCACCAGGTGGAAGGCATCCCACCAGTTGGCGTCGCCCTCGGCCACCACGCCCGGATAGTCGGCCAGCCGCGACTGCAGGTGCGGCAGCACGCCGACCGGCACGTACAGGCGGACCTTGCCGCGCCGCTCCGGATCGAAATAGGTGGCGAAGAACAGCCGCTCGAGTCCCGCCACGTGGTCCATGTGCACATGGGTGATGAACAGCGCGTCGGGCAGCGAGGCGTAATGCGCCTGGAAGGCAGTGAGCGCTTCCTGGCCGCAGTCGATCATCAGCTCGGGCCGGCCGGCGCGTTCGATCACCGCCGAGGCCGAACCCAGGGTCACCGCCGACTGCGAATTGCCGACCCCGAGGAAACGCAGCGACCAGGTCATGCCGGTGCTCCCGCGAATTCCCGGCCATAGGCGTCCAGCAGCCGCGCGTAACCGGGCCGCCAGCCGTCGCCGCCGGCGGAAAGTTTGGCCAGCGACCGCGCCAGGCGGTCGAGGTTGGCCTGGCGCCAAGCGCCGTCGGCGCCGCGGCGCCGGCTGCGGTCGAAATCGATCAGCCAGGGCGCGCCCGCGCCGTCGAGCAGGATGTTGTGGGCGTTGAGGTCGGCGTGGTCGAGGCCGGCGCGATGGAAACGCGCGAGCATGGCGCCGACCGACTCCCAGGGCGCGTCGTCAGGCTCCTTCGACAGCCACGATGCCAGCGCCCGTGCGCCGGGGATGCGTTCGACCAGGATCGCGGCGCCGTAGTGCAGGCCCTTGCGCCAATAGCCGGCCAGCAGCGGCGCGGGCGCCGGCAGGTGCTCGGCGCGAAGCGCCGCCAGCAGCCGGAATTCAGCCAGGCAGCGCACGCGCGCTTCGCCGAGCCAGAAGTAGCGCGACCGGCCCAGCCGGGCCGCGAGCCCACCGCGGCGGTAGTGCCTGAGCACCGCGTCCCCGAACTCACCGTGCACGAACCAAGCCGCACCGCGGCCTCCCTCCTGCACCGGCGAGGCCGACGCCTGCCAATGGGCGGGATCGAGCATCTCCGGCGCGGCTTGCCGCAGTCGCGCCGGGTCGAACACAATCGCCCCTGTTCCGCGCGCATCGCGGAAGGGCTGTCGGATCTCGACGGCGGCGGACGTGACTCCCATTCCAGGCCAGTTTAACCAAATGCCCGTGATCCCCGCGCCGCGATCGCTCTGCCTGCTGCGCCTGTCCGCCCTGGGCGACGCCACCCATGCCGTCGCTCTGGTGCGCGCGCTGCAGCACGCCTGGCCGCAGCTGCCGATCACCTGGGTCATCGGCAGGGGCGAAGCGAAGCTGCTCGAAGGCCTGGAGGGCGTCGAGTTCATCGTCTACGACAAGAAGGCCGGACTGGCCGGCTGGCGTGCACTGCGCATGCAGCTCGCCGGCCGCCGCTTCGACGTGCTGCTGAACCTGCAGCTGGCCCTGCGCGCGAGCCTGGTGTCGACCGCGATCGAGGCCGAGCGCCGCATCGGCTACGACCGGGCGCGCAGCAAAGAAGGCCATTCGCTGTTCATCAACGAACGCGTGCCGGCCGGCGGCCACCACGTGCTAGACGCCTTCCTGCAGTTCCTGCTGCCGCTGGGCTTGACGCCAGGCCCGGTGGAGTGGCGGCTGCCGGTTCCGGACGAGGCCCACGCCTGGGCTCGCGAGCAGCTGCCCGGCGACGTCCCGACCCTGCTGGTCTCGCCCTGCTCCAGCCACCCGCTGCGCAACTGGCGCCCGGAACGGTATGCCGCCGTCGCCGACCACGCCGCGGCGAACGGCTGGCGGGTGGTGATCTGCGGCGGCCGAAGCGTGCTGGAGCGGCAAACCGCGGACCAGATACTGGCCACGATGCGGCACCCGGCCCTGGACCTGGTCGGCAAGGACACCCTGAAGCAGCTGCTGGCCCTGCTGCAGCGCGCCACCCTGGTGCTGACGCCCGACTCCGGCCCGACCCACATGGCCAATGCGATGGGCACGCCAGTGCTGGGCCTGCACGCCTGCACCGACGCGGAGCGGTCCGGTCCCTACTCCGACCGCCGCTGGACGGTGAACCACTACGACGCCGCCGCCCGCCGGTTCCTCGGCAAACCGGCCAGCGCGCTGCGCTGGGGCCGGCGCGTAGAGTTCCCCGGAGTGATGGACCTGATCCCCGTGGACGAGGTGATTGCGCGCTTCGACGCCTTTGTCGCCGCGCCTCCGGGGCCGTCCCTCGCCGGCCGACCGTCGGGGAATTGAGCGCGCCGGCGAAAAAATGTGAACTTGTTCACGTTTTTTGTCGGGCCGGACTGTAAACGTGTGCTGAACCCCGCGACCCTCTCCCCCCGGAGCCGCTCGATGCGTCACCCCCAATTCCGCCTGGCGGTCGCCGCCGCCCTGCTCCTACCCTGTGCGCCGCTGGCGGCGCAGACCCTTCCCAACCTGACCGCCTTCAACAGCACGGCCGTCGCCGGCCACAGTGGCCAGTGCCTGGAAGTGCCCAATGCCAGCACAGCGGCCGACGTCCAGCTGACCCAGAACACCTGCAACGGCCGCCCCGAACAGGTGCTGCGCGTGCTGCCGGTCAACGGCTACGCCCAGGTCGCGAGCCTGCGCACCAGCGCCGGCTTGTGCCTGGCCGCCCGCGCCGGAGCCACCGAGAACGGCACGGCCGTCGTGCAGATGGCATGCAACAACGCCAGCAGCCAGCGCTTCCGGCTCGAAGGCCTGGCCAGCACCACGAACTTCCAGATCCGGCACCTCACCTCCGGCCGCTGCCTGGACGTGACCTGGGCCTCCACCCGCACCGGCACGCCGATCCACCTGTGGGACTGCAAGCAGCCTCCGTCCGTCAGCAACCAGCAGTGGACCCTGGGCGGCGCGGCCGCCGGCGGATTCACCACCAGCCTGCCGGTGCCGGCGAACCAGGCCGAGGCCTCGCGCTTCCTGCAGCAGGCGAGCTATGGCGCGACGATGCCCGAGATCCAGCGGGTGGTGTCGCTGGGTTACGCCGGCTGGATCGACGACCAGATCGCCCGTCCGGCCAGCCTGCACCTGGCGCTGCACCAGACCCTGCACAACGAGCTGATGCCGCACCTGAGCATCCAGTCCGACCGCGACTGCGTCTTCTCCTGGGGCTGCAACCTCAGCCGCCATGACGCCTGGACCCATATCGCCGTGTACGGAGAAGACCAGTTGCGGCAGCGGGTCGCCTTCGCGCTGAGCCAGTTCTTCGTGATTTCCGACGTCAGCGACAACGTCGGCTACTCGCACTTCGCGGTGAGCGACTACTACGACACCCTGGCGGTCAACGCCTTCGGCAACTACCGCACCCTGCTCGAAGAGGTCACGCTGCATCCGCTGATGGGCCGCTACCTGGGCATGCTGCAGAACGAGAAGGCCGACCCGCGCCAGAACACCGAACCGGACGAGAACTTCGCCCGCGAGGTGATGCAGCTGTTCTCGATCGGCCTGGTCGAGCTCAACACCAATGGCACGCCGCGGCTGGATGGCCAGGGCAACACCATCCCTACCTACGACAACACGCGCATCACCCATCTGGCGCGCGCGCTGACCGGCTGGAACTTCGGCAATGCAGCGCGCTGGTGGGACTGGGAGGACACGGTGAAGCTGCCGGGCCTGATCACCCCCATGAGCGCCTGGCCGACCTACCACGACACCGGCGCCAAGACCCTGCTGCGCGGCGCCAACCTCGCCTCCGGCGGCACCGCCGAGGCCGACCTGGACGCCGCACTGGACAACCTGGCCGAACATCCCAACGTCGGCCCCTTCCTCGGCCGGCACCTGATCCAGCGGCTGGTGACCAGCAATCCTTCGCCGGCCTACGTGCAGCGCGTCGCCAATGTGTTCAACAACAACGGCCAGGGCATCCGCGGCGACCTGGGCGCGGTCGTGCGCGCCATCCTGCTCGATCCGGAGGCGCGCGACCTGGCGCTGGCCGCCGCCGACGACTACGGCAAGGTCAAGGAGCCGATGCTGCGCCTGACCGCGATCTGGCGCGCGTTCAACGCCCAGGGCCAGGCCGTCGCCGGCCCGGGCGGCGCGACCACACGCGCACTGCTGCGCAACCGCGGCGCGGGCCCGGACATGGGCCAGACGGTGATGTCCTCGCCCTCGGTCTTCAACTTCTACCGGCCCAACTACCAGCCCTCCGGGGACCTCCGTCAGCGCGGGCTGTACGCGCCTGAGCTGCAGATCCTCAACGAGGCGACGGCGATCTCGACCTTCAACCACCTGCACGGCCGCCTCTTCCAGATGGACCGCGACGACACCAGCCTGCCCGCGACCGTCAACGACGCACGTTTCTACACCGCACGCATGCGCCTGAACCTGAGCACCGAGAAGTCGCTGGCGATCGCGCCCGGCGCGCTGGCCGACCGGCTCAACCTGCTGCTGATGGCGGGCCGCATGTCGCCGGCGATGCGCCGGATCCTGGTCGAATCGGCCAGCGCCACCTCCATGGCCGACCATGGCGGCGATCGGGTCGAGGACATGATCTTCCTCATCGCCGCCTCACCCCAGTTCGCCGTGCAGAGGTAAGCCATGAGCCACCACGACGCCCGCGGCTCGCGCCGCCGCTTCCTCGCCCGCTCAGTCCAGATCGCGCTGGGCAGCGCCGCCGCCTTCGCCACGATGGGCCGCCTGCAGATGGTGCAGGCCGCCACCGGCGGCCTCGGCGGCGACGACGACTACCGTGCCCTGGTCTGCGTCTACCTGTTCGGCGGCAACGACAGCTTCAACATGGTGGTGCCGCGGACCGCTTCGGCCTACAGCAACTACCAGGCGGCTCGCCCCAACCTCAGCATCCCGCAGGCGAACCTGCTGCCCATCACGCCGCTGTCGGGCGCCGGCGGCGTCGAATGGGGCCTGCATCCGGCGATGCCGGAAATGCGGTCGCTGTTCGAGTCCGGGCACGCCGCCCTGCTGGCCAATGTCGGCCCGCTGGCCGCGCCGACCTCGAAGCTCGACTACGAGGCCCGGCGGGTGCCGCTGCCGCCGCAGCTTTTCTCGCATGTGGACCAGCAGGCCTACAGCATGTCGATGGGCAGCGAGACGGCCGCCCGCGCGGGCTGGGGTGCCCGCATCGCCGATCGTCTGGCCGCGTCGGGCCAGTACCTCGGCGGTGCGCTGCCGACCAACATCTCGATCTCGGGTTCGAACATGTGGCAGGCCGGCGCCGCGGACGGCGTCTACGCGATGAACAGCACCGGGCCGATCCGCATCAACGACACGCTGCGCGATTCGACCTGGTCGCGCGTGGTGCCGCGGCGCGACGCCTTCTACAAGCTGCTCGACGCCGCCAAGCGCGAAAGCTCGATCTTCACCCGCGAACACGCGCGCATCAGCGAACGCGCCATCGCCTTCAGCGAGCTGGCCCACACCGCCCTGAGCAATACGCCGCCGCTCACGACGCCCTTCCCGCCCGCGGGCGAGAACCGGCTGGCCGACTCGCTGCTCACCGTGGCGCGTACCATCGCCGCCCGCAGGCAGCTCGGGCAGAAGCGGCAGGTGTTCTTCATCGGCGTCGGCGGCTGGGACATGCACGACAACATGCTCTCGGACCACACCGAGCTGCTGGGCCTGATCAGCCGCTCGCTGGCGCTCTTCCACAGCGCGACGGTGGAACTGGGTGTGTCCCAGCAGGTGACCACGTTCACCATGACCGACTTCGGCCGCACGCTGAACAACAACGGAGACGGCACCGACCATGGCTGGGGCGGGCACAGCTGGCTGATCGGAGGCGACGTCGTCGGCCGGAAGATCTACGGCCAGATGCCCGAACTGCGGCTGGGCGCCGCGCTGGACGTCGGCCGTGGCCGGATCATTCCGACCACGTCGATCGACCAGCTCGGCAGCACGCTGGCGCGCTGGTTCGGCCTGCGCTACGGCGACGCGGTGGACATCTTCCCGAACCTGCGCAATTTCGGCAGCGGCGCCGACTACCTGCCGATGCTGGCGAGCAGCAATCGGCTGATCAACGAGGTCGACTTCGAACGCCGCACCATGCGCTGAGCGCGCGGACTACCGGGACGGCGCCCGGTAGTCCTCGTAGGACTTCTCCTCGACGTAGGCCGAGCCCAGGGCGAGGTTGATGTCCTTCTTGATCTTCGCGCGCTCGTCGTTCTCGAAATAAACGGCGCGCGCCAGCCGCACGAATTCGGCGTCGAAGGCATGGGCCTTCTCCTTCAGGCGGATGTCGTCCTCGATCACCCACAGGCGCTCGTTGACGGCCTTGAGGGCGGCGCGCAGGCCGGCGATGTCGGTTTTCGAGGCCGGATGGGCCGCCCAGGTGCGGTCGAGCGCGTCCAGCTCCTTGCGCACGTTCGCCAGCTTGGACGGGTCGGACATGCGTTCGGACTTGATCTGCAGGATGGCGATCTTGTCGAGCAGCTCGCCGAAGGAGACGGGGACTTGGATTTCGGACATGGGGAAGGGGCTCCGTTTTCGCCGCTCAGTGTACGTGATGGTCCGGGAGGGATTGCGGGGGGCTGTCCTGCCCCCCGCCCGACGTTCGTCGGGTGCGCCTTCGGCGCCCGCGATTCGTTCCGGACGAATCGCTCGAACCCTGGCTCGGAACCGGCACCGTCCCTCTCCGCCAGATCAAATAAAAAGGGGCCCTTGCGGGCCCCTTTTTATTTGATCTGGCGGAGAGGGAGGGATTCGAACCCTCGGTGCGCTATAAACGCACGCCTGATTTCGAGTCAGGTACATTCAACCGCTCTGCCACCTCTCCGGACCCGGCGCAGCGGTCGCAACCGCCGGGCCGCGAATTATAGGGGGCCGGCGGCCTCTCCGCCAGCCTCAGGGTCCGGCGGCGCTACCGCCACCCCGCGGCAGGAAGAAGAACTCGCCGCTTTCGTGGCCGGCGTAGCGGATCGGCGAGTATTCGGGGACCTGCGGCACCGGCGAATTGATCGCCCCCAGGGCCAGCGAGCTCGATACTTCCTGGTACAGGCGCTGGGCCTCCAGCAGGCGGTTGTTGTCCTGCAGGACGTTCAGGAAGGCCCGGGCGAAGTAGCTGTGCCGCCCGGAGCCGGTGTCGGGCACGGGCATCACGCCACCCGAGGTAAGGGCCGTGCGGGAGCGCCCGTTGGCCATGGTCTTGACCCAGGTCGCCCACTTCTCCGGCGGCATCGAGCCGGCATCGAAGGTCGGCGCCGAGGCCCGGGTCATGGTGCCCGAATAGCAGGAGTCGGCGACCACCAGCACGTGCTTGGCCGCGATGGTGTTGAGGATGTCGCTGATCGCCGCGTTCGAGATCCAGGTCTTGCTGGCGCCGGCGGCGCCGTCGGTCGGCACCCAATAGCCCTGGCCCGCGGCGTCCACCTCACCGTGGCCGGCGTAATAGATCAGCAGGTTGTCCTCGGGCTTTAGCTTCTCGCGCATTTCGTTGAGCGCGGTCAGGATCTCCAGCCGCCCGCCGTTGAGCACCAGGCTGGTCTGGTAGCCGTAGCGTGACTTGAGCAGGGCCGCGACCGCGTTGGCGTCGTTGGCGGCGCTCTTGAGGGTGGCGTAGTTGGGATCGCGGTAGCTGTTGTTGCCGATCACCACGGCGTAATAGCGGCCGAGCTTCACATCGCGCGGCAGGTCGCCGGCGGCGGCCGGTGCCGTTGCCCCGGCACTGGCCGCCGAGGCGGCCTGCGGCAAGAGGGTGAAGGCCAGCTCGGCGCGCGCGCCGGCCCGGTCGATCGCCGCGACCTGGACCTGGGCGCCACCGGCCGGCACGTCCACCTTGGCGCTGAAGCCGCCGTTGGCGTTCAACGGTGCCGGCTGCCCATTCACCGTGATCTGCCGAACCAGCTGCGGCGCGGTCACCCGTCCAACCACCTGGCGCTGGCCGGGGCCGCCGCGGTACACGGCGGTATTGCGACCGCGCGTGGCGACGAACACCGGGTCGAGGATCTCCAGCATCGGCGCCGCGGCATAGGTGCCGCCGGCGGCACCCGCCCGGCTTTCCAGCGCGACCAGCTGGGTGCGCTGGCTGTTGATCTGTTCCTCCTGCGCCAGCAGCTGGTTCTCGAGCAGCTTGGTCAGGTCGTCGTCCTGCCGCTGCCGGGCCTGTGCCAGCTTGGCCTGGGTTTCGCCGAGCTGTCGCTGCGCTTCCTGGAGGGCGCTGCGCCGCTGCGCCAGCTCCTTCTGCAGCTGCTGCACCTGCTGGCGCAGGGCGGCGGATTCGGCCTCGCCCTCCTGCACTTGCTGCTGCAGGCCGGTGATCTGCTCGTCCTTGGCCTTGATCTGCACCTGCACGACCGAGGCGTACAGCAGCTCGTCCTGGATGCCGGAGGCCTCGCGGTAGAGATTGAGCGCCATCGCCTGGTCCTGGGCCACGCCCAGGCCCTGCTCGTACAGGTAGCCGAGGTTGATCTTCGCGCGGCCGTAGCCCTGGTCGGCGGCCTTCTTGAACCACTGGAAGGCCATGCCGTAATCGGGCGCGGTGCCCAGACCCTTCGAGTAGATCTCGCCGACGTTGTTCTGCGCTTCGGCGCTGCCCGACATTGCACCTTCCAGCCAGACCTTGAGCGCAGTCTGGTAGTTGGCGCGGTCGTAGGAGACGTATTCGCCGCCGCGGATCTCGCATTCGGCCTGGGTCGTGCGCACCGGGCGGCGCGCGCTGAGGAAGGTCGCCTGGCGGCCGAGCTTGCGGATCTGGCCGGGCAGCAGGCAGTCGACGATCAGCAGGTCCTCGGCATTGCGCACCGCGGCATGCGCGGGCGCGGGCGCGGGCACGGACCCGACAGCAAAAGCGAACAGGCCAGCCGAGACACTAACGAAAAGTCGGGAACGAACCGGACATTGGGTACGCACGATCATGGGCATGGCTCCAGAGGAAGCTATGCGACCCGCGCCGAGGCCCCTTGCAGCGGCGCGTCAGCCGCTATACTCGAGTCGGGGTTATAGCCGCATTCCAGGGGAAAAGCGATGGACTTCTGCAGCGACGCGGCGACTCGCCGACGGACGGCGCACCGGCTCACCGGCCGGATCTTCAACGGCGTGGCGCTCTTCCTGCTTGCGCTGCTTTCCTTGGCCTGGAGCGGCGAATCGCTGGCGCAGAGCTGCGACTTCGTCAACGTCGACCCGGCGCCGAGCAAGCTCGGCCTGCCAAATACATCGGTCAGCTTCACCTTCCAGGCGCAGACCGCCTGCGCCGGCACGGTCACCGGCACCATCGCGATCACCACCGACTCCACCGGCGGCGCGACCGCGCCGACGACCTTCAGCGCGATCCTGGACACCGACGAGACTTTCAGCGTTCTGCTGGGCCCGACGCCCGGCGGCACCGGCACGGTGGTGGTCACCTGCCTGGTCGGCGGCTGCGCCGGCGACACGCTGACCTACACCTTCGGCACCAACAACGACTTCGACTACATCGCCAACGTGCCCACGCCGGTGGTGGCGAACCAGATCACGCCGTTCACGCTGGGAACGAATCTGCAGTTCAACGGCGCACCCGGCGCGCTGGCGACCACCTTCACCAACATCACCAACCCTGCCAACTACGGCACGGTCAATCCTGATGGTGCCGGCGATGCCGACATCACCCAGAGCATCTTCACCGCCGGCAATATCGTCGTGCGCGGTACGTTGAACTGCCCGGTCGCGTTCGTGCTCGAAGGTTGCGCCGCGGTGGCGCCGGTCGACATGCCGGTGCAGATCGAACCGGTGCAGCTGCTGGTGGTCGGCTCGAACACGCCGAGCACGCCCTCGGGCACGCCGCTCACGCTGACCACCGACTACGGCAGCGCCAGCATCCCGGCCGCCGACGGCACCAACATCACTTGGAGCGTGACGGCCCAGCCCGCCGGCGGCGACGGCGCAGTCGCGGGCAATGCCGTGCTGTCGGGCGAAAGCACGGCGACCTTCACCGCCACGGTGCCCGGCACCTACACCGTAAACGCCAACAGCGGCTGCACGTTCTGCGCAACCTCGCAGCAGAACTTCACCGTCACCGTCACCGCCCTGCCCTACACCCTGGTGGCCGGAAGCGCGAATCCGGCGACCGGCACCGTCGGCAGCCCGACCGCCTTCACCGTGCACCTGGAACAAGGCGGCACGCCGGTAAACGCCGCCACCATCCAGTGGTCGGCCAATGCACCCTTCGCGCCGGCGACCTTCACCAGCGGCACCAATGCGACCGGCGATGCCACCGCCAGCTTCACGCCGTCCGCCGCCGGCAGCTTCACCGGCGTGGTCACCGCGACCTTCGATCCGGACGGCGTGCCGGCCAGCGGCGATGAACTCAGCGTCGCCTTCGACGCCAATGTCGCCGCGGTGCCGACGCTGGTGGTCAACAGCGGCGACAACCAGACCACGACGGTGGGCAGCAACTTCCCGGCCGTGCTGTCGGTGACGGCGGAAAACAGCGGCGTCGCGGCGGTCGGCGTCACCATCAACTGGGTCGTCACGTCCGGCAGCGCCACCATCACCCCCAGCGGACCGACGGATGCCTTCGGCGAAGCGCACCTGAGCGTGACGCCGACGGCCCCGGGCCCGATCACCGTCAGCGCCACGCGCCAGGACGCGCCGGCAGCGACGGTGAACTTCACCAACCTGCTGGCCACCGCGCTGCCGTTCACGCTCAACACCGTTAGCGCCAATCCGGCCACCGGCACCGTCGGCACGCCGATCGCCTTCACGGTGCGCCTCGAGCAGGGCGGCACGCCGGTGAACGCCGCGACCGTCCAGTGGTCCGCGACCGCGCCGTTCGCGCCGGCGACCTTCGCCAGCGGCACCAATGCCGCGGGTGACGCCGTCGCCAGCTTCACGCCGTCCGCGGCGGGCAGCTTCACCGGCGCGGTCACCGCGACCTATGACCCCGACGGCGTGCCGGCCAACGGCGACGAGGTCAGCATTTCCTTCGACGCCAACGTCGCCTTCGTCGCGACCCTGGCCGCGACTGCCGGCGGCGGCCAGAACGCCCTGGTGAACACCGCATTCGCGCTGCCGCTGCAGGTGACCGCGCTCAACAGCGGCATCCCCGCGGTCGGCGTGACCATCAACTGGACCGTCACCGGCGCGGCCACCCTGGTGCCCGGCGGTGCGACCGACGGCGCGGGCAACGCCACCGCCACCGTGACCGCCGGCGCCACGGCGGGCCCCGTGACGATCACCGCGGCGCGCCAGGACGATCCGACCGCCACCGCCGTGTTCAACCTGACCGTGGATGCCCTCGGTGCCCTGGCGATCGTTTCCGGCGACGGCCAGACGCTGGCTGCAGGCGTCGCCTCCGCGCCGCTGGAAGTCGAACTCAGGGACGCCGGTGGCCTGCCCGTCGCTGGCGCCACGATCAGCTGGAGCGCCACGGCCGGCACGCTGGCCAACGCCACCACCACCACCGATGCCGCCGGCATCGCCAGCAATACCGTCACCGTCACCACGGCGGGCGCGGTGGACGTCACCGCCAGCTCGCCGCTGGCGGCGGCACCGGCGGTGTTCTCGCTCAACGGGGCGCTGTCCAGCCTGCCCGGGCTGAGCGTGCTGCAGGTCGAAGTGGCGAACGCCATCGACAATGCCTGCCCGGCCCTGGCGGCCCTGCCCAGCCGCACGCCGGCCCAGCAGGACCTGCTGCAGCGCTGCCAGGAACTGACCGCCGCCGCCGGCATCGATCCGCCGGCGGCGATCGGCGCCATCGACCAGCTGATGGCCGATGTCGCCCTCACCCAGGCCAATGCCGCCTTCAGCGCGCTGCAGTCTCAGTTCCAGAACCTCAAGACCCGCATCGCGGCGCTGCGCAGCGGCACCAATGGCACCAGCTTCGGCGGCCTGGCGCTGAACACGCCGGCCGGCCCGATCTCGCTGGGCTCGCTGGGCGCCGCCTTCGGCGCGGTCGA
Organism: Arenimonas terrae; assembly: GCF_006265115.1. GTDB lineage: Bacteria > Pseudomonadota > Gammaproteobacteria > Xanthomonadales > Xanthomonadaceae > Arenimonas > Arenimonas terrae. The sequence continues at coordinate 1,003,989 of NZ_SMDR01000001.1, forward strand.
AGAACCGGCCGAAGTCGGCACCGACTTCAGCCGCTGGGGTTTCTTCGCCGCCGGCACCATCGGCCGCGGCGAGGCCGATCCCGGCCAGCGCAATCCCGCCTACGACTTCGACATCGAAGGCCTGACCGCGGGCGTGGACTACCGCAAGAACGACAAGTGGATTTTCGGCGCCTCGCTCGGCTACACGCGCCAGGACACCCAGCTGCCGGGCGAACGCGGCGGCCTGGACACCAACGGCTGGACGGTGTCGGCGTACACGACCTTCTACCAGCAGGACAGCTGGTACATGGACGGCGTGGTCACCTGGGGCCGCAACGACTACGAACTGCTCCGGCGCATCCGCTACACCCTGCCGCTGGCCGGCGGCGGCACCACCAGCGTGGACCAGACGGCGCGCGCCGATGCGTCGGGCGACCTGCTCTCCACGGCCACCACGTTCGGCCGCGACTTCAACCGCGGCGCCTGGGGCATCGGCCCCTACGGCCGCCTGCTGTACACCCGGGTCGGCTTCGATGCGATCAACGAAACCCTGCAGGCCGGCGAGCCGGGCAGCGGCCTGGGCCTGCGCATCGAGAACCGCGACGTCACCTCGCTGGCCAGCGTGCTCGGCGGCAAGTTCACCTACACGCACAGTGCGGACTGGGGCGTGCTGATCCCGCACCTGCAGCTGGAGTGGGAGCACGAGTTCAAGGACGACCCGCAGGCGGTGGAAGCGCGCTTCATCAACGACCCGACCGGCACGGCGATGGTGGTGCGCGGCGACCCGCTCGACACCGACTACTTCCGCCTGGGACTGGGCCTGTCGATGGTGCTCACCGAAGGCCGCTCGGGTTTCTTCTACTACGAGCAGCTGGTGGGCCGGAACGGCATGTCGCAGTGGAACCTCGCGCTCGGTCTGCGCATGGAGTTCTGAGCCATGCCCCGCAAGCCGTCGGCGCTTCACACCGGCTTCGCCGCCCGGGCCGCGCTTGCGGCCCGGCGCCCGGCGAACGCATGATGGCGGCCATGACCGCCCCACCTTCGACCTGACGACCCGGACCTACGGATGATCGAATTCGGGCATCTCAGCCACGTCGGACTGCGCCGCGAGCTGAACGAGGACACCTACTACGGGGACGCCGAGCTGGGCCTGTGGCTGGTGGCGGACGGCATGGGCGGTCACGAGTTCGGCGAAGTCGCCAGCGCCCTGGCGCGCGACGCGGTGGTGCGCGAGGTCCGCGCCGGCCGCAGCCTCACCGACGCGATCCGCCGCGCCGACGAGGACATCATCCGGCACAGCCGCCAGCGCGCCGAAAGCCTGCCGATGGGCACCACCATGGTTGCCCTGCGCATCCACGACAACCGCTTCGAGCTGGCCTGGGTCGGCGACAGCCGCGCGTATCTGTGGAATGGCCAGCTGCGGCAGCTGTCGTCCGACCACAGTTATGTGCAAGAGCTCATCGACCAGGGCGCCATCACCGCCGAACAGGCGCGCGCGCATCCGCACCGCAACGTCGTGACCCAGGCCCTGGGCGTCACCGACCCGCAGAACCTGAAAGTCGAAACCCTGTCGGGCGAACTTCGTCCCGGCCAGCAGCTGCTGCTGTGCAGTGACGGCCTGACCGAGGAAGTGGACGATGCCAGCATCGGCGCCCTGCTCGCCAAGACCGACCTGTCGGCGCAGGAGTGCGTGGACCACCTGGTGTCGGCCGCCCTCGATGGCGGCGGTTCGGACAACGTCACCGTCATCCTGCTCCGGCGCAGCTAGGCCTCAGCTGCTGGGCGGCGCCGCCGGAAGCGCCGGCGTGCCGCCCGATTCCGCGGTGGCCACGGCATCCTGAAGCTGGCGCAGATAGGGATCCTCGCCGTCCACGGCCAGGCCCTTGCGGACCAGGAAACCGCACTGCACCCATTCGCCCCGGTCGCAGGCCTTGTGCGCATAACTTCGGTAGAACGCCACCACGCTGGCCACGCCCGCGCGCGCCCGCGCGTTTTCCGGATCGATCGCCAGCACGCGGCGGTAATAGCCCAGCGCGCTGTCGTCGTCGGGATAGTCGAGCTTGCGGCCGACTTCGACCTGGGTCGCATATTCGTAAAGCTTGTCGCCGGCGTTGAGCAGGCGGTCGACCTCGTCCTGATTGGCGGTGTCCACCGGCTGGGGCATCTGGAAACTCTCGGGCAGGGTTTCGGTCGCCGGCGTGGCGGCGGTCGGCTGGGCGGCCGGACCCTGCGGCTGCGACTGCGATGGGGGCGCCGTGGCCGGCGTCAGCAGCCACCAGGCCAGCACCGCGGCGCCGAACACGCCGACGCCGGCCGCGGGCCACAGCCAGGCGGGCCGGCCGCTGGACTGACGCGCGCTGATCCGCGTGCGCTGCTGGGTCGCAGCGCCGGCGGCGATGCGGCCGCCGCCTCCGGCCTTGCGCGCGCTGGTCTCCTGCAGCACCGCACCCTGCGGCGCGGCTTCCACCAGCTTGTGCAGCGCGTCGACGAAGGCAGCGCCGGTGTTGTAGCGCTGTGCGGCGTCCTTGGCCATCAGCCCGGAGACCAGCGGCTGCAGCCATTCGTAGGGCTCGGGCAGCGCCGGCACCGGATGGGTGACGTGCATCAGCGCCACGGTGAACGGATCGCCGGCCTGGTAGGGCGGCGTGCCCGTCAGCATCTCGTAGAGCACAGTGCCCAGGCTGTAGAGGTCGGAGCGGCCGTCCACGGGCTCGCCGCGCGCCTGTTCCGGGCTCATGTAGTCGGGCGTGCCGATCGAAGAGCCGGCGACGGTGGAGCTGTTGCTGCCGTCCATCGCCTTGGCAATGCCGAAGTCGGCCAGCACGACGCGGCCGTCCTTGCGGAACAGCACGTTGCCGGGTTTGACGTCGCGGTGCACGAAGCCCTTCTCGTGGGCGAAATCCAGGCCCTGGGCGATGTCGGTGGCGATGTCGAGGATGTGCGCCACGCTCAGGCCGCCCTGGCTGATGCGCTCCTTGAGCGTGCCGCCGGGGATGTATTCCGCCGCCAGGTAATAGACGCCGGCATGGCTGCCGATGTCGTACACCGTCACCAGGTTGGGGTGCTGGAGCTTGGCGGTGATCTTGCCTTCCGTGAGGAAGCGGCTGGCGAACTCGGTGTTGGCGGCCAGTACCGGCGACATCACCTTCAGCGCGACCTCGCGGTCGAGCGATTCCTGCACCGCAAGAAACACCGAGGCCATGCCGCCCTCGCCGATCGGGCTGAGGATGCGGTAGCCGGGGATGTTGATGTCGACCGAGGTGAGCAGGACCGTCGCGTTCAAGCAAACCTCGCTGTCTCAGACCGGAGCCGATTATCCATAAAGCCGGCTCAGGCTGCCGGTTCGGCCGCGGGCCACAGGCGTTTGCCGGCCTTGCCGGCGATCTTCGCCAGCCGGGCCTCGTGTGCGGCCTGCTCGGCCTCGCTGGCGCGCAGCACGCGACGCACGCCGGGCACCGGGGCCTCCAGCGCCACCGTGGCCACGGCGGCCCGCGCGTCGCCCGCGGGGGCCAGGCCCAGGTCGCCCTGGCCGGCGGTCAGGCCAAGGTAGACCTCGGCCAGCAGTTCGGCGTCGAGCAGGGCGCCGTGGAGCTTGCGGTGGGCATTGTCCACGCCCAGGCGCTTGCACAGCGCGTCGAGCGAGTTGCGCTGGCCGGGGAACCGTTCCCGGGCCATCGCCAGCGTGTCGAGCACGCTGGCGTGCTGCTCCAGCCGGCCGTACTGCGGACCGGCCAGCGACAATTCGTAGTTCAGGAAGCCGACGTCGAAGCTGGCGTTGTGGATGATCAGCTCGGCGCCGGCGATGAACTCCAGCAGTTCGTCCAGCACGGTCTCGAAGCGCGGCTTGTCCTGCAGGAAGTCCAGGGTCAGGCCGGTGACCTCCTGCGCGCCAGGCTCCATCTCGCGGCCGGGGTTGAAATAGCGCTGGAACTGCCGCCCGGTCGGGCGGCGCTCCACCAGCTCGATGCAGCCGACTTCGACGATGCGGTTGCCCTTCTCCCAGGACAGGCCGGTGGTTTCGGTATCGAGGACGATCTGGCGCATGCTTACCTGAATTTCTCGGCTTCGGCCCGCGCCAGTTTATCCACCCGTTCGTTCTCGATGTGGCCGGCGTGGCCCTTGACCCACTTCCACTGGATTTTGTGGGGCTTGGCGGCGGCTTCCAGGCGCTGCCACAGGTCCTGGTTCTTCACCGGCTCCCCGGCGGCGGTCTTCCAGCCGCGGCGGATCCAGTTGGGCAGCCATTCGCCGATGCCCTTCTGCACGTACTGGGAGTCGGTGGACAGCACCACGGTGCAGGGCGATTTGAGCGCCTCGAGCGCCATGATCGCGCCCATCAGCTCCATGCGGTTGTTGGTGGTCTGGGCCTCGCCGCCGGCGAGCTCGCGCTCGCGGCCTTCGTGCCGGAGCAGGGCGGCCCAGCCGCCCGGGCCGGGGTTGCCGAGGCAGGCGCCATCGGTGTGGATCTCGACGTTTTTCATCTATGCGTCCATGCGGAGGGAATCAGCCGGCGCTCACACCGGGTCGGAACTTCATCGCCGGCGACACCGATCGGAGCGGCGTGAGACCGGGGTCGCGGCGGCGCGCGACGGTCAAGCTCGCCATGCGCAGGCGGGCCAGCGGGTCCGAGCGCCGGGTGGCCAGGTCCAGCCCCTGCGGCGAAGACCAGACCGGCCCCAGGGTGTGCCGGCGCTGGACGTCCAGGCCGGCCTCGCGGACCCGCATCGCCACCGTCGAGGCGTCGAGGGCGCGCAGGCCCTGGAAGGCCCAACGCAGGTGGCCGGGAACCCAGGGGTTGAGGCTCAGGATCAGGGCCACGCCGTCGGGCTTGAGTACCCGGGCCGATTCCGCCAGCAGGGCCGCGGGGTCCGGGGAGGTTTCCAGCACGAACAGGGCGTAGACCAAGGACAGGCAGCCGCTGGCGACCGGCAGGGCGCGGTCCTGGCAGGCGAGGTCGCCGGCGAAGGCACCGCCCTGGCGGTGCAGGCTCAGCACGTTGGCCAGCATGTTCCCGGACAGCGTGTCCGGAACGGCGTGGCTGGGGCGCAGGTACAGGCCGCCGTGGCCGAACACCCGGGTCAGTTCGGGAATGGCCTGGCGCTGGACGTCCTGGACCAGGCCCAGCGTGGCCTCGCGGCGGAACCAGATGTCGGCAGGTCGGTCGGGTTGACGTCGGGCGGGAGCCGGGGGCATGGTCGCGATTCTGCGTCATTGGCGCGCCCCAGGTCACCCCGTGCTGCGCGCCATTGCCCTGCCCGCCCTCGAGGACAACTACATCTGGCTGCTGGTGGCGCCGGGCGGCGATGCGCTCGTGGTGGACCCGGGGGAAGCCGGTCCGGTCATCCAGGCGGTGGCCGAGGGGCTGCAGCCGGTAGCCATCCTGCTCACCCATCACCACAACGACCATGTCGGCGGAGCCCAGGCCCTGCGTGATCGTTTCGGCCTGCCCTGCCACGCCCCGGCCGACGAGCGCATAGTCGCCGCCGACCATCGCGTCGGCGACGGCGAGCGCATCCGGATCGACTCGCTGGACCTGGAGCTGGACGTCCTGGCCGTGCCCGGCCACACCCGCAGCCATGTCGCTTTCCACGGCGGCGGTCACCTGTTCTGCGGCGACACGCTTTTCAGCCTGGGTTGCGGGCGGCTGTTCGAGGGAACGCCGGCGCAGATGCTGGCCTCGCTGGACCGGCTTGCCGCCCTGCCCGGCGACACCCTGGTCTACAGCGGCCATGAATACACGGAAGCCAACGGCCGTTTCGCCGCCGTTGCCGAGCCCGACAACCCCGCCCGCGACCGCCACATGGACCGTGTGCGTTCGCTGCGGGCCCAGGGGCGCGCCAGCCTTCCCAGCACTGTGACCATCGAACGGAACTGCAACCCGTTCCTGCGGGTCGACCATCCCACCGTGGCCACCACCCTCTCCGGACGCCTGGGCCATGCGCCCCGCAGCCGAATGGAGGCATTTGCCGCCCTGCGCCAATGGAAGGACGTTTTCCACCCATGACCCCCGCCCGTTGCCTCCTGGCCGCCACCCTCGCCATTACGGTCCTGCTGTCCGGCTGCCAGCCGATGGTCCGTCCCGACCTGGACGAACCCAGGGAGCCGGAAAGTCCGGTGACGCTGAACCCGGTTCCGCGACCCGATGCCACCGTCCAGACTCCGGCGCCGGAACCGGTGCCTGCGCTGCCGGATCCGATGGATACGGGCGCCGAGGTGTTCGACCGGATGACCGCCCGGTTCTCGCCGCCGATCTGCGTCAAGGGGCAGCACAACCGCGCCTGGCGCAAACGCTACGCCGGCTATCCGGCCAGTTTCGCTCGGCACCTGGAGGAGATCCTGCCGCTGATGGCCTATGTCGTCGAGGAAGTCGAGCGGCGCGAACTGCCGGGCGAATTCGCGTTGCTGCCCATCGTCGAGAGCTGGTACCGGCCGGCAGCCATCGGCCCCGGCGGCCCTGCCGGCATGTGGCAGATGATCGCCAGCACCGCGCGCAACCACGGCATCCGCATCCAGCCCGGTTACGACGGCCGCCTGTCGCCGGTGGAGTCGACCGACGCGGCGCTGTCCTACCTGCAGACCCTGGATGGCCTGTTCGACGGCGAATGGCGGGCGATGGCGATGGGCTACAACGCCGGCGAGTACCGCATCATCCGCGCCTTCCGAAGCAGCGGCGACCGCCGCGTCTCGGGCGAAAGCCATCTGCCGCGCGGCCTCTCCCGCACCACCTACGACTACGTGGCCAAACTGCACGCGCTGGCCTGTCTGATCGCCAAGCCCGAACGGCACGGCCTGGTGCTGCCGCGCGAGGCGCGCTTCGTGCCCCTGGTGCGCATGGCAGTACCCGCCGGTGTCGCCAGTCTGGACCAGGCGGCGGTCCGCCTGGGCACCGACGCGGCGCGGTTGCGTTCGCTCAACCCGGCCTACCGGCAGGGCCGCATCGTCCCGGGCGCTCCGCGCGATGTGCTGGCCCCGGCGACCGCGCTGGCGATGGTGACCGCCGGCAGCGAAACCGCGGAAGCACCGGCCGCCGACGAGCCCGGACCGGCGCGTACGCACACGGTGAAGCCCGGCGACACGCTTTCGCGCATCGCCTCGCGTTATGGCGTGCCGCTCGGCCGGCTGTTCTCGATCAACGGGCTGGGCGCCAAGTCCATCCTTCGCCCCGGCCAGGTGATCCAGCTCGATCCCTGAGCCGGCGTCCATGCTTGGCGGTATGGGCCGCCGCGGTTCAAACTAGCGTCCTTTCGCCGCCGTCCGGGCGGCCTTGGAGGAACACGATGGGATTTCTGACCGGCAAGCGCGCCCTGATCGTCGGTATCGCCAGCCAGCGCTCGATCGCCACCGGCATCGCCGAGGCGATGTTCCGTGAAGGCGCCGAACTCGCCTTCACCTACCAGAACGACAAGCTCAAGTCGCGCGTCGAGGACGCCGCCAAGGAGTGCGGTTCCGACATCGTGCTGCCGCTGGACGTGGCCGAGGATGCGCAGATCGACAACGTGTTCGCCGAGCTGGGCAAGCGCTGGGACGGGTTCGACATCCTGGTGCATTCGGTCGGTTTCGCGCCGCGCGAGGCGATCGAGGGCGAATACCTGCAGGGCCTGACCCGCGAGAACTTCCGCATCGCCCACGACATCTCGAGCTACAGCCTGGCCGCCCTGGCCAAGGCCGCACGCCCGATGATGAAGGGCCGGGGCGGCAGCATCCTCACGCTGAGCTACCTGGGTGCGGAGCGCGCGCTGGCCAACTACAACGTGATGGGCGTGGCCAAGGCCAGCCTGGAGGCCAATGTGCGCTACCTGGCGCTGAACCTTGGCCCCGAGGGCACCCGCGTGAATGCGATCTCGGCCGGCCCGATCAAGACCCTGGCGGCCGCCGGCATCTCCAACTTCCGCAAGATGCTCGGCCACGTCGAGGAATATGCGCCGCTGCGCCGCAGCGTCACCATCGAGGACGTCGGCAACGTCGCCGCCTTCCTGTGTTCGGACTTGGCCGCGGGCGTCACCGGCGAAATCACCTACGTGGATGCCGGCTACAACATCCTGGGCATGACGGGCATCGAAGGCGTCTGAACGCGGCCCTGCGCAAACAAAAAAGGCCCGGGAATCCCGGGCCTCTTTTTTTGCGGCGGAACCCGGTCAGAGCCGGTCTTCGGCCACCGTCACGGTGTAATGGCGACGCAGCGACTTGATGTAGTCCTGGTACTCGACCAGGCCACGGGCCTGCGCCAGCTGGTCGCGCAGCAGCGAACGCGTGTTTTCGTCCAGCGTGTCGAGCTTGCCCGGGGTCACCGCGGTGACGGCAACCAGTACGTGGCGGTCGGCGCCGACCTGGGCAATGCCAATGCTCGGCTTGCCCGCTTCCGGCGCCGCCAGGCTGAAGGCCACGTCCACCAGCGCCGGCGGCAGCTGGCCCTGGCGACCCACGCCAGGCAACGTGGCCACGGTGCGGCCGACTTCGGTCGCCAGCGCGTCGAGCGCCTCGCCCTTGCGGGCGCGCTCGAGCAAGGCTTCGGCCTGGGCCAGCGAGGCCTTCGCCAGGCGATCGGCATTGAGGTCGGCGAGCACGCGCTCGCGCACCTGGTCGAAGGGCAGCGCCGCTTCGGGCTGGTGCTCGATGACGTGGATCACGACCACGTGGTTGGGCGCGATCTCGATCGTGTCGCTGACCTGGCGCTCGAGCTTCTGGGCATCAGCGAAAGCGGCCTCGCGCACGGCCTGGATCGACGCGATGCCCTCCGCCTGCGCGCGACCGAACAAGCCGGTGCGCTGCACCGTCAGGCCGACCTGCTCGGCGGCAGGGGCCAGCGCGGTCGGATCCTTGTAGATCAGCTCGACCAGGCGACCGCTGAGGTCGCTGAATACCCGCTCGCGCTCGGTGGCCAGGAACTCGGCTTCAAGTTCGCCGCGCACGTCCTCGAACGGGCGCTCGCTGCCGGGCGTCAGTTCACGCAGCTGGATGATGTGCCAGCCGTCCGGCGTACGAACCGGGTCGCTGACCTGGCCGAGCTCGAGCGCGAACAGCGCCTGCTCGAACGCAGCGTCAAACAGACCCTTTTCGACCACGCCCAGATCACCGCCTTCGGCCTTGGAGCCGAGGTCATCGGAGTTTTCGCGGGCAATGGCCGCAAAATCGGAGCCTGCTTCGCGGGCCTTGGCCACCAGTGCATTGGCGCGCTCGCGGGCGGCAGCCTCGGCTTCGGGCGCGGCGTCCGCCGGCACCGACACCAGGATGTGTGAGGCGGTGCGCTGCGGCTCGGTGACGTAGCGGGAGCGCAGCTCGTCGTAGCGCGCGCGCAGGGTCGTTTCGTCCACCGTGGTGGGCGCCTCGAGCAGGTTGCCGTCGATCTCGACATATTCGATCGCAACCTTTTCCTCGCTGCGGTAGCGCGAGGCGTTCTCGTCGTACCAGGCCTTCAGTTCGGCGTCGGTCGGCGCGGCACCCGGCAGCGCCGGGGTCGGCAGATCGATCAGCTGCAGGTCGCGGGTCTGCTGGCTCAGGCGCAGGAAGGCGTCGAGCTCGGCGTCGCTGGCCAGGGCGGTGTCGACGATCAGCGAAGGCACCGTGCGCTGGGCCAGGTCGGCGCGCATGCGCGACATGAACTGGGCGTGGCTCAGCCCCTGGCCGGCGAGCGCCAGCCGGTACTGGTCCGGGCTGTAGACGCCGTTGACCTGGAATTCCGGGGTTGCCTTGAGCTGTTCGGCCACCTCGGCCTCGCCGACGGTGATCCCGTCCCGCTCCGCGACCAGGCCCAGCAGCTGCTGGTCGATCAGCGAATCGAGCACCTGCCGCTTGGTTTCCAGGCTTTCGAAGGTTTCGCTGTCGAAGCTCTCGCCCTGGCGGCTGCGCTCCTGGGCACGGACGGCCTCGAAGCGCTGGCGGAACTCATCCTGGGAGATTTCCCGGGTCTGCTTGCCCCAGATCCAGAACTTGGCCGGACCCTCGATCTTCGCCGCATAGGTCTCGACCTTGGGCGCGAAGTAGGACTCGATGCCGAAGAAGGCCATCGTGATGATCACCAGACCCAGGATGAGGAAAGCGATCCAGCCTGAGGACTTGTCGCGGATACTCTGGAGCATGTGGGCTATGCCGTTTGGTGGGTGCCCCGGCTTCCCGGAGCCTTAAAAAACGAGGGCGCCCTTGCGGGGCGCCCTCGAGGATATGGCGGAGTGGACGGGACTCGAACCCGCGACCTCCGGCGTGACAGGCCAGCATTCTAACCGACTGAACTACCACTCCGCTGAATCACTTACTGGTGGGTGCTGAGGGTTTCGAACCCCCGACCCTCGCCTTGTAAGGGCGACGCTCTACCGCTGAGCTAAGCACCCCTACAAGACGCTCAGTTTACAGCATCCTTTAGGGCTTTGCCAGCCTTGAAGGCCGGATTCTTCGAAGCCTTGATCTTGATGGTGTCGCCGGTCTGGGGATTGCGGCCCTGGCGGGCGGCGCGCTTGCGCACGGAGAAGGTGCCGAAGCCCACCAGCGTCACGGTATCGCCCTTCTTGAGGGCCTTCTTGATGACTTCAATCATCGCGTCGACAGCACGGCCGGCATCGGCCTTCGACAGCTCAGCGCCATCGGCGACGGCACTCGTAAATTCGGCTTTGTTCATTATTGACTCCCTGAGCGGTTTTGACCCGCGTACTGAAAAACCGGACCCGCCCGGCTGAGAGCCTGGGCTCGGGACCGATCCACCTGTGCCACCGCGAAAGACCTGGCCCAACGCAGCGGTTGGGTTGATTTATACCAGCGGTATTTTGCCCGCGCAATACGCGAGAGCCAGATATTACGCGGGTTTCCGGGTTTTCAGCGCTCTCGACTTCAGTGTGTCAACGCCGCACCACCGGCATCTTTCGCGCCCGCTTCGCCGGCATTCTCCGGCGACGGTTCCGGATTCGAATCCGGCGCCAGGGGCCGCACGAGGGCGACATCCAGGACCTCGTCGATCCACTTGACCGGAATGATCTCAAGGCCTTGGGTGACGTTCTTCGGGATGTCGGCAAGGTCCTTGCGGTTCTCTTCCGGGATCAGCACCGTGCGGATGCCACCACGCAGCGCCGCCAGCAGCTTCTCCTTGAGGCCGCCGATCGGCAGCACGCGGCCACGAAGGGTGATTTCGCCGGTCATGGCGACGTCCGCACGGATTGGCACGCCGGAAAGCACCGAAACCAGCGCCGTGACCATCGCGATGCCAGCACTGGGGCCGTCCTTGGGCGTGGCGCCCTCGGGCACGTGCACGTGGGTGTCGAACTTCTGGTGGAACTCGCTGTCCAGGCCCAGGCGCTCACTACGGGAGCGCACGACGCTGTAGGCCGCCTTCACCGACTCCTGCATGACATCGCCGAGCTGGCCGGTGAGGATCAGCTGGCCCTTGCCGGGCAGCAGCGTTGCTTCGATCTGCAGCAGGTCGCCGCCCACTTCGGTCCAGGCCAGGCCGGTCACCAGGCCGACTTCGCTTTCCTGTTCGGCGCGGCCGAAATCGAAGCGCTGCACGCCCAGGTATTTGTCCAGATTCTTGGGAGTGACGGTGACCGCCATCGGCTTGGCGCTTTTGCGCGGGCCGGCCAGCGCGATTTCCTTCACCACCTTGCGGCAGATCTTCGAGATCTCGCGCTCGAGGTTGCGCACGCCGGATTCGCGGGTGTAATAGCGCACGATATCGCGCACGGCCCCCTCGCTGATCTTCAGCTCGCCCGGCCTCATGCCGTTGGCCTTGAGCTGCTTGGGGATCAGGTATTTCTCGGCGATGTGCAGCTTTTCTTCCTCGGTATAACCGGGAATGCGGATGACTTCCATGCGGTCGAGCAACGGACCGGGGATGTTCAGCGAATTCGAGGTGGCGACGAACATCACCTCGGAGAGGTCCAGATCGACCTCGAGGTAGTGATCGTTGAAAGCGCTGTTCTGCTCCGGGTCCAGCACCTCGAGCAGCGCGGACGACGGGTCGCCGCGGAAATCCATGCTCATCTTGTCGATCTCGTCGAGCATGAACAACGGATTCTTGCTGCCGACCTTGTTGAGGTTCTGGACGATGCGGCCCGGCATCGAACCGATGTAGGTCCGGCGGTGGCCGCGGATCTCGGCTTCGTCGCGTACGCCGCCCAGTGACATGCGCACGAACTTGCGGTTCGTGGCCTTGGCGATGGACTGGCCGAGCGAGGTCTTGCCCACGCCAGGCGGCCCGACGAGGCAGAGGATCGCGCCCTTCATCTGCTTCACGCGCGACTGCACCGCGAGGTACTCGAGGATGCGTTCCTTGACCTTCTCCAGACCGTAGTGGTCGGCATCGAGCACGTCGAGCGCGGCCTTGAGGTCCTTGCGGACCTTGCTACGCTTCTTCCAGGGCACGCCGACAAGCCAGTCAATGTAGTTACGCACGACGGTGGCCTCGGCCGACATCGGCGACATCTGCTTGAGCTTGTTGAGCTCGGTTCGCGCCTTGGCCTCGACGGCCTTGGGCATGCCGGCGGCGGCGACCTTCTTGGTCAGCTCCTCGAGTTCGTTCGGCGCCTCGTCAAGCTCGCCGAGCTCTTTCTGGATCGCCTTCATCTGCTCGTTGAGGTAGTACTCGCGCTGGCTCTTTTCCATCTGCGACTTCACGCGGCCGCGGATGCGCTTTTCGATCTGCTGGACGTCGATCTCGCCGTCCACCAGGCCGATCAGCATTTCCATGCGCTGGCCGACCTCCAGGGTTTCGAGCAACTGCTGCTTGTCCGAAAGGCGCGCGCCGAGGTGGGCGGAGATGGTGTCGGCAAGGCGACTGGGATCGTCGATGCCGGACAGCGTGGTCAGTAGCTCCGGCGGAAGCTTCCGGTTGGTCTTGACGTACTGTTCGAACAGCGTCATCAGCGATCGCAGCGTCACCTCGAGCTCGCGTTCATCGCGCTCGAACACCGACTCGACTTCGGTGCCCGTCGCGGTGAGCGCGCCGTCGCGGTCGCCGTAACCGTCGATCGCCACGCGCGCCGAGCCTTCGACCAGCACCTTGATGGTGCCGTCCGGCAGCTTCAGGAGCTGCAGCACCTGAGCCAGCGTGCCCACCGAATACAGGTCCTCGGCGCCCGGATCGTCGGTGTCGGGGCTCTTCTGCGCGATCAGCAGGATCTGCTTGTCGGCCGCCATGGCCTGGTCCAGCGCCTTGATCGAGCGATCGCGCCCCACGAAAAGCGGGATGACCATGTGCGGGTAGACGACCACGTCGCGCAGTGGGAGCACCGGCAGGTCGTGGCGGGTCGGAATGGGGGTGGTCTCGGACATGGAAGGCTCCATTGGGGGCATCCGGCCCCGCTATGGCTCAGGTTATGGGGTTCCGCGGGCCGGCTTGCAAGTTTTTTGGCCGCAAAAGAATCGGGCCGGAAAGACCGGCCCGAATTCAAGCACTTGCGCCACACGGCTCAGTCGCCGGAGGCCGCCTTGGGGGTGGCCGGGGCGCTGCTGTAGATGAGGTAGGGCTCGGTCTGGTGGTTGATGACCGACTCGTCCACGACCACCTTGCTGACGTTTTCCAGCGACGGCAGGTCGTACATGGTGTCGAGCAGCACCGACTCCATGATCGTGCGCAGGCCGCGGGCGCCGGTCTTGCGCTTGAGCGCGCGACGGGCGATCGCCATCAGGGCGTCGGTGCGGACCTCGAGCTCGACGCCCTCCATCTCGAACAGCTTCTTGAACTGTTTGGTGATGGCGTTCTTCGGCTCGGTGAGGATCTTCACCAACGCCGCTTCGTCCAGCTCCTCGAGCGTCGCGACCACCGGCAGGCGGCCAACGAACTCCGGAATCAGGCCGAACTTGATCAGGTCCTCCGGCTCGACCTCGGCCAGCAGCTTGCCGACCTCGACCTTGCGCTCGGAGCTCTTCACCTTGGCGCCGAAGCCAATGCCGCCGGCCTCGGTGCTGCGGGCCTGGATGATCTTGTCCAGGCCGGCGAAGGCGCCACCGACGATGAACAGGATGTTCTTGGTGTCGACCTGCAGGAACTCCTGCTGCGGATGCTTGCGGCCGCCCTGCGGCGGCACCGAGGCGACGGTGCCCTCGATCAGCTTCAGCAGCGCCTGCTGAACGCCCTCGCCCGACACGTCGCGGGTGATGGACGGGTTCTCCGACTTGCGCGAGATCTTGTCGATCTCGTCGATATAGACGATGCCCTGCTGCGCCTTCTCGACGTCGTAGTCGCACTTCTGCAGCAGCTTCTGGATGATGTTCTCGACGTCCTCGCCGACGTAGCCGGCTTCGGTGAGCGTCGTCGCGTCGGCGATCGTGAACGGCACGTTGAGCAGGCGTGCCAGCGTTTCCGCCAGCAGCGTCTTGCCCGAGCCGGTCGGGCCGATCAGCAGGATGTTGGACTTCGACAGCTCGATGTCGTCGTTCTTGATCCGGCTTTCGATGCGCTTGTAGTGGTTGTACACGGCGACCGACAGCGTCTTCTTTGCGCGCTGCTGGCCGATGACGTACTGGTCCAGGACCTCGAGGATCTCGCGCGGTTTGGGCAGGTGGCTGCGGGCGGCGTGCGCCTTCTCCTCCAGCTCCTCGCGGATGATGTCGTTGCAGAGCTCGACGCATTCATCGCAGATGAACACGCTGGGGCCCGCGATCAGCTTGCGCACCTCGTGCTGGCTCTTTCCGCAGAACGAGCAATAGAGGATCTTGCTGCTGTCGCCGGAACGGCCCTGGCGGTCTTCGGTCATGCTTAAGCTGCCCTGGTGGAATGGGTCGGAATCGAGAATATCACAGGCCGGCACGGGTCAAGACCCGGCCCGGCAGGGGCCGGGACGGGGCGTGAAGGCGGCGTGCGGACGGGGATCAGGAGGCTTGGACGGTGTCTTCGGGGCGGGCGCTGATGACCGCATCCACGACGCCGTAGGTCTTGGCTTCCTCGGCGGACATGAAATAGTCGCGCTCCACGTCGCGCTCGATCTTCTCGATCGGCTGCCCGGTGTTGTCGGCCAGCTCCTTGTTCAGCCGCTCGCGCAGGAACAGGATTTCCTTGGCCTGGATGGCGATGTCGGTCGCCTGGCCCTGGGCCCCGCCCGAGGGCTGGTGGATCATCACGCGCGAGTTCGGAAGGATGTAGCGCTTGCCCTTCGCACCCGCGGCCAGGAGGAAAGAACCCATGCTGGCGGCCTGGCCAACGCAGATCGTGCTCACGTCCGGCTTGATGAAGCGCATGGTGTCGTAGATCGCCATGCCGGCGGTGACTACGCCACCCGGCGAGTTGATGTACAGGCTGATGTCCTTCTCGGGGTTCTCGGCCTCGAGGAACAGCAGCTGGGCGACGATCACATTGGCCATGTAGTCGTCGATCGGACCGACCAGGAAGATCACTCGCTCCTTGAGCAGGCGCGAATAGATGTCGTACGCCCGCTCGCCGCGGCTGGTCTGTTCGACCACCATCGGCACCAGGTTCAAGCCCTTGGTCGGTTCCATGCCCTGTTTCCTCCGTTGAGGCCGCTTACGCGGCCGGACGCATCAGTTCGGAAAAGCTCATCGCCTTCTCGGTGGCGTCGGCGCGCTCGGCGATCCAGTCGATCACCTGCTCTTCCATCACCCGTCCGCGGAGGCTGGACATCAGGTTGGGGTCGTTCCGGTACAGTTCAATGACCTGCTGCGGATCCTCGTACGTCGAGGCGATCAGCTGCAGCGTCTCGTTCAGGCGCTTGCCGTCGAGCTTGAGGCCGTTCTGGCGGGCCACCTCTCCCACCAGCAGGCCGGCGGCGACGCGGTTGCGGGCGGCCGAAAGGAACTGCTCGTGGCCGAACTTGGCGTTGGCCTGGCCCTGCTGGCGGGCCTGCTGTTCGGCGGCCTGGGCCATCTGTCGGGCCTCGGCCTCGATCAGGCGGGGCGGCAGTTCGACCGACGCATAGGCGGCGACCAGCTTTTCGGCCACTTCGGCGCGCAGGCGCTGCATCAGGTTGCCCTTGAGCTCGCGCTCGAGATTGGCGCGGACTTCCTTGCGGAACTGGTCCAGCTTGCCGCCCTTGATGCCGAAGCTCTTGATGAAGGCTTCGTCCACTTCCGGCAGGCGCGGCGCGGAGACCTTGACGGCCTTGAGCGTGACCTTGGCGGCCTTGCCGGCCAGGTCGGCGACACGCCAGTTGGCGGGGAAGTCAACGTCGACGGTCTGCTCGTCGCCGGCCTTCATGCCGGCCAGCTTGCCCTCGAGCTCCGGGAACATCACGTTCGAGCCCAGCACGGTGGCGCCGCGGTCGACGCCCTCGGCCGGGAAGCGGCCGGAGTCGGTCACGGCGAAGGTTTCGACCATCACCAGGTCGCCGGCTTCGGCGGCGCGCTCGACCGGATCCCAGCTGCGGCGCTGCTGGCGCAGGGTTTCGATCATGCCGTCGATGTCGGCGTCGTCGATCGTGGCGGTGGCGCGCACGATCTTGAGCTGGGCGGGATCGACCTTGCCGAAGTCGGGCACGACTTCGAAGGTGGCAGTGAAGCGGATTTCGCCGCCGTCGCCGGCCGGTTCGGCCTTGATCTCCGGGCTGCCGGCGATCTGCAGGTTCTGCTGGCGCACGGCCTCGCCGAAGCTGTCGCGGATCAGCTCACCGTAGGCTTCGTTGCGGACCTGGGGGCCGAAACGCTGCTCGATGACCTTGGTCGGGACCTTGCCCTTGCGGAAGCCCTTGATGTTGGCGGTCCGCGCCAGCTCGCGCAGTCGCTCGCCAACGACGCCATCGAGGCGTTCGGCCGGCAGGCTGACGGTGAGGCGGCGTTCCAGATTGGCGGTGTTCTCAAGCGAGACTTGCATGTTCACTCCTGCGACCGCGCCGCTTCTTGGGCGCGAAAATGAAAAAACCCGCGGAGCTTCGGCTCATCCCCGCGCCTCCGTTGCCGGATGGTGCGAAAGGAGAGAGTCGAACTCTCACGGGTTGCCCCACTGGAACCTAAATCCAGCGCGTCTACCAGTTCCGCCACTTTCGCAACGCCGCGCGGTGACGATTCAATCGGGAAGATGGTGGGCCGTGAAGGATTCGAACCTTCGACCTATTGATTAAGAGTCAACTGCTCTACCAACTGAGCTAACGGCCCGTAATCTTCCCGCCGAAGCGGCTGCGACGCGGCATTATGCCGCATCATTGGACTGGCTGGAACTGGGGTGGAAGACGGGATTCGAACCCGCGACCCTCGGAATCACAATCCGATGCTCTAACCGACTGAGCTACATCCACCACATTGTGACCTGAAGCGACCTCTCCCGCCCCTCCCGCCTGGCGCGCCCGGCAGGAATCGAACCTGCAACCGCCGGCTTAGAAGGCCGGTGCTCTATCCGATTGAGCTACGGGCGCCTGCCGGGATGATACCGGCCGCGTCCGCTCGCATCCATGCGGCGTTGCGGGTGCGGGGGAACGGCTTGACCTGGTCGGGGCAGAGGGATTCGAACCCACGACATCCAGCTCCCAAAGCTGGCGCTCTACCAGGCTGAGCTATACCCCGGCGATGAAGCCCGGCGTCCGTGACGGCCCACCGAAGGGTTCCACTCTACGGCGGGGCCGGCCGCAGGCGCAAATGCGTCCTTGGCCGGTTCCGCCGAACAAAAAGGGTGCCGAAGCACCCTGTTTGCTTGCGATTAGTGGCGCGCCCGGAGAGATTCGAACTCCCGACCACCAAGTTCGTAGCCTGGTGCTCTATCCAGCTGAGCTACGGGCGCGCAGAAGCGAAATTATGGGGGACGATGCAGAAGCCGTCAACAACTGTTCGACAACTTCCTGCGGCATTCCACCCACACACACCTAACCGGCATCCACCGCCTTCCCAAAAAAACGCCGCGTTTAGGCGGCGGTTCAAGGTCTGGCGGAGTGAGAGGGATTCGAACCCTCGATGGAGCTTTTGACCCCATACTCCCTTAGCAGGGGAGCCCCTTCGGCCTCTCGGGCATCACTCCGGATACTGGCTCCCGGCCACCCTTTCGGGTGAAACCGGCCGCATAGGATAGCCGCTTACTCGGCCTTCGGTAAACCCGCGGGATTGGCGTCCGCCGGCCCCGCGGCATCGTCCTTCTGGATGCGCTGGAAAATTTCCTCGCGATGCACCGCCACATCCTTGGGTGCGGTGATGCCGATACGCACCTGGTTGCCCTTGACGCCCAGCACGGTAACCGTGACCGAGTCGCCGATCATCAGGGTCTCTCCCACCCTTCGCGTCAAAATCAGCATCGTTTTTCCTCCCGATACGTCCTTGCACCGGCCCGCGTGGCGAATGCGCCTGACGCGGTTCCCCGGCCGCAGGATAGCGGCCTGGCCCGATGGTAGTTCGGGGCAACCCGGGGCGCAAACGGCCCCGGAGGGCCTGGCTCAGCCCAGGCGGGCCGCGACCCAGTCCCGCACGCCGTCCAGGGCCTTCAGCAGCTCAGGGCCGTCCGGGCCGCCGCCCTGGGCCATGTCCGGCCGGCCACCGCCCTTGCCGCCGATCTGGGCGGCCACATGGGACAGCAGCTCGCCCGCCTTGACCTTGCCCTGGGCGCTGCCCTGAACGCCCGCCACGAGCGCCGCCTTGCCGCCCTCGGCGGACGCCAGGACGATCACCGCTTCGCCTAGTCGGCTTTTGAGCTGGTCGACGGCATCGCGCAACGACTTCGCATCCAGGCCTTCCAGCCGGGCAGCGACGATCTTCACCCCGGCAACCTCGGGCGCAGATGCCGCCAGGTCGGACGTGGCGCCTGCCGCGGCCTTGGCCTTGAGCGATTCGAGCTCCCGCTCGAGGCGCTTCTGCCGGTCGAGCAACTGCCGGAGCTTTTCGACCACGTCGGCGGGATTGCCGCCCAGCAGCTGGGCCGCCTCTCCCAGACGGCGCTCTTCCTCGTCGATGTAGGCCAGGGCGCCTTCGCCCGTCACCGCTTCGATGCGGCGCACGCCGGCGGCGACGCCGCCTTCGCTGACGATCTTGAACAGGCCGATGTCGCCGGTGTGGTGCACATGCGTGCCGCCGCAGAGTTCGGTCGAGAATTCACCCATGCGCAGCACGCGCACGTGCTCGCCGTACTTTTCGCCGAACAGCGCCATGGCGCCGAAATCCAGGGCTTCCTGCATGCCCATGTGGTGCACTTCGGCCTCGGCGTTGCGGCGGATCTCGGCGTTCACCATCGCTTCGATCCGGGCCAGATCGTCGGCCGAAATGGCCTGGAAATGGGAAAAGTCGAAGCGCAGGCGATCGGGCGCGACCAGCGAGCCCTTCTGGGTGACATGGTCGCCCAGCACCTTGCGCAGCGCGGCATGCAGCAGGTGCGTGGCGGAATGGTTCAGTACCGTCGCCTGCCGGCGCGCGGCGTCGACATGCCCTTCGACGCTGTCGCCCAGTTTCAGGGCACCGGCCGCGAGCCGGCCGACGTGGCCGTGGAAGGCGCCGGAGAGCTTCACCGTATCGCGCACATCGAAACGGGCGCCTCCGTCGAGCACCAGCACGCCGGCATCGCCCACCTGGCCACCGGACTCGGCATAAAACGGCGTGCGGTCCAGCAGCACGATGGCCTCATCGCCAGCGGCGATCGCGTCGACCGGACGGCCGTCGCGGATCAGGGCGAGCACACGCCCATCCTTGGCTTCCAGCGCCTCGTAGCCCTGGAAATCGGTCGGCGCCAGGCTGGCCACCAGATCTGCCGGCAGCGCCGTGGTGCCCGCGAACTTGCTGGCGGCGCGGGCGCGCTCGCGCTGCTGGTCCATCAGGCTTTCGTATTCCGACAGGGCGCCGTCGGCCAGCGCCCAGCCCTTGTCGGCGTTCTCGCGCAGCAGGTCGGCGATGAGATCGGGCGGGCAGCCGTAGGTGTCGTGCAGCTGGAACAGCTGCTCGCCGCGGATGCGGTTGCCGGAGGCGGCCAGGTAGTCCTGCAAGCGGGTCATACCAGCGTCGAGAGTCTGGGCAAAGGCCGCTTCCTCGCCCTTGAGCGCCTGCTCGACCAGGGCGCGCTTGGCCACCAGTTCCGGGTAGGCCTCGCCCATCACGTCGACCAGCGGCTGCACCATGCGCCAGAACTTGCCTTCGGGGCTCAGGCCGTCGAGCTTCCAGAAGTGGCGGATGGCGCGGCGGATGATCCGGCGCAGCACATAGCCGCGGCCTTCGTTGGACGGCAGCACGCCGTCGACGATCAGGAAGCTGCAGGCACGGATGTGGTCGGCGATCACGCGCAGCGACTTGTGCTCGAGCTCGCCCTGCCGGTTGGTCAGCGCCGCGGCGGCCTTTATCAGGTGCTGGAACAGGTCGATCTCGTAGTTGCTGTGCACGTGCTGCAGCACCGCGGAGATGCGCTCCAGGCCCATGCCGGTGTCCACGCAGGGCGCCGGCAGCGGCACCAGGCTGCCGTCGGGCTGGCGATCGTACTGCATGAAAACGTTGTTCCAGATCTCGATGAAGCGGTCGCCGTCCTCGTCCGGGCTGCCCGGGGGACCGCCGGCGATGTGGGCGCCGTGGTCGTAGAAGATCTCTGTGCAGGGACCGCAGGGGCCGGTGTCGGCCATCTGCCAGAAGTTGTCGGAGGCGTAGGGCGCACCCTTGTTGTCGCCGATGCGGATGATGCGATCCGCCGGAAGACCGACCTCCTTGTTCCAGATGTCGAAGGCCTCGTCGTCGGTGTGGTAGACGGTGACCAGCAGGCGGTCCTTGGGCAGGCCCCAGACGCCGGTCAGCAGTTCCCAGGCGTAGGTGATCGCGTCGCGCTTGAAGTAATCGCCGAAGCTGAAGTTGCCCAGCATCTCGAAGAAGGTGTGGTGCCGCGCGGTGTAGCCGACCTGGTCGAGGTCGTTGTGTTTGCCGCCGGCGCGCACGCAGCGCTGGGAGCTGGCGGCGCGCGTGTAGCTGCGCTTCTCGGCGCCCAGGAAGACATCCTTGAACTGCACCATGCCGGCATTGGTGAACAGCAGGGTCGGGTCGTTGCCCGGCACCAGGGAGCTGGACGCCACGACTTCGTGGCCCTTGGAGCGGAAGAACTCGAGGAAGTCCTTGCGGATGTGATTGCTGGTCTTGGTCATGGACGGCGAGGGCTCTGGGATCTCAAGGCGTTCAGGGCCGGCGACGCGTCCGCCCCGCCCTGCCCCGGAAGATGCGGGCGGAGCCTGGAGTTCGCAATCGAATCGGCGAGACCGCCAAGGTTAGCAGCCCGTGGGGATTTCCGGCGCCTGGGCTCAGTCCCCGGAGCCCTCGCCTGCGCGGATCGCCGCCCAGGCGCTCTCCTGGTCGAACCCCCGGCGCAGTAGGAAATCAACGGCCTTGCGCCGCCGGGACGGATCTTCCAGCTCGGCCGGACGG
The DNA here is from genome assembly GCF_006265115.1 of Arenimonas terrae. Classification (GTDB taxonomy): domain Bacteria; phylum Pseudomonadota; class Gammaproteobacteria; order Xanthomonadales; family Xanthomonadaceae; genus Arenimonas; species Arenimonas terrae. The sequence goes on from NZ_SMDR01000001.1 coordinate 1,025,199, forward strand.
AAGCGCCGGGAAATCTGGGCCCGCGCGGACGCGGGCCAATCCGTTTCGCAGGCGTCCAGGGCCGTCTGCACCTGCTCCCGGTCCAGGCCGTGACCGGCCAGCTCCTGGCGGATGCGAACCGGGCCGTAGCCCGCCGAGGCCCGGTCCCGGGCGAACGAGGCCGCGAAGCGCGCGTCGTCCTGGTAGCCCAGGCCTGCCAGCTTTTCGATCGCCGCCGCGGCCTCCTCCGGGTCGGCCCCCTTGAGGCCTAGCTTGCGCTTCAGGTCGCGGCGGGAATGTTCCCGCCGGACCAGAAGTTCCAGCGCCTTCTGGTAGGCATCCGGCTTGTCCCGGCCAGCACTGCGGTCCATGGGCACGCGATCGTCGCGGACGCCAGACCGCGGATCAGGCTTCGACCGGCTCGGCCGACTCGTCGCCGATCACCAGGCCAGGCACGAACTTCTCGCGCAGCTTGGCTTCCAGGTCCTTGCAGACCGCGGGGTTGTCCTTGAGCCACTGGCGAACATTCTCCTTGCCCTGGCCAATGCGCTCGCCGTTGTAGCTGTACCAGGCACCGGCCTTTTCGATCAGCTTGGCGTCCACGCCCATGTCGATGATCTCGCCCTCCCGGCTGATGCCCTGGCCGTAGAGGATCTCGGTGACGATGACCTTGAACGGCGGCGCCATCTTGTTCTTGACCACCTTGATCTTGGTCTGGTTGCCGATGACTTCCTCGCCCTTCTTGACCGAGCCGATGCGGCGGATGTCCAGGCGCACCGAGGCATAGAACTTCAGCGCGTTGCCGCCGGTGGTGGTTTCCGGGCTCTGGCCCGGCATCATGATTCCGATCTTCATGCGCAGCTGGTTGATGAAGATCACCATGCAGTTGCTGCGCTTGATGTTGCCGGTGAGCTTGCGCAGCGCCTGGCTCATCAGGCGCGCCTGCAGGCCCGGCAGCTGGTCGCCCATCTCGCCCTCGATCTCGGCGCGGGGAGTCAGCGCGGCGACGGAGTCGACCACGACCATGTCCACCGAGTTCGAACGCACCAGCATGTCGGCGATTTCCAGCGCCTGCTCGCCGGTATCCGGCTGGCTGACCAGCAGATCGTCGATGTTCACGCCCAGCTTGACCGCGTAGGTCGGGTCCAGCGCGTGTTCGGCATCGATGAAGGCAGCGGTGCCGCCGGCCTTCTGGCATTCGGCGATCGCCTGCAGGGTCAGGGTGGTCTTGCCCGAGGATTCCGGACCGTAGATCTCGACCACGCGGCCCTTGGGCAGGCCGCCGATACCCAGCGCGATGTCGAGCATCAGCGAACCAGTGCCGATGACCTCGGCCGGTTCGGAGCTCTTGTCGCCCATACGCATCACGGCGCCCTTGCCGAACTGCTTTTCGATCTGGCTCAGGGCCGCGGTCAGGGCACGCTTCTTGTTCTCGTCCATCGTGTTGCTCCTCGGGGTTCTGTTTTCAGTGGGCGCCAGGTTAGCCGGGGGTGGTCTCACGGGCTGAGAACGTGCCGGCGGCCCTGAATCTGGTTCATTCCCGGCCTGGGCGGCAGCCGATTCCGCTTCGACGCGCTGTAGGGAAAGGGACTTCTTCGGCGGCGATTTCTTCCGGCCGAAACTCAACGGTTCGGCCTTACGAGGCCGCAGTACAGACCTTCGACGGCGAAGTCCTGGTCGGGCCTGACGACGATGGGGGCGTAATCGGGATTGCGCGGCAGCAGGCGGATACCGTCCTTGCCGATCTTGAGCAGTTTCACGGTGATCTCCTCATCGATGCGCGCAACGACGATCTGGCCGCTGCGCGCGTCCGTGGTGCGGTGCACGCCGATCAGGTCGCCGTGCAGGATGCCTTCGTCGCGCATGGAGTCGCCCTTCACGCGCAACAGGTAGTCGGGGGCAGGCGAGAAAAACACCCGGTCGAGCAGGACCATGTCCTGCACGCCGGCGTCGGCGCCGATCGGCAGGCCGGCGGCGACCTGGCCCAGGATCGGCAGGCGAAGGGGATCGTCCCCGGCCGCCGGGACGAGGTCGGCGGCCGGGGACGACACCAGTCGGATGCCCCGCGCCTGGCCAGGCACGCGCCGGATGGCGCCCGCCTGTTCCAGGGCCTCGAGGTGGTATTGGGCCGCGCGCACGCCCTTGAAGCCGAAGGCATGGGCGATTTCGACCTGCGACGGCGGCACGCCGTCGGCGTCGATGCGTTCGGCGATCATGGCCAGGATGGCTTGCTGGGTTTCGGTGATGTCCATTAGTAGTAATACTACTAACGAACCTCCGGGGGCTGTCAAGCCCTGTCTTCGACGCTCAGGCGGCCAGGGCCAGCAGGCCGCGCAGCGAGGCGGCGACGGTCTGCCGGCGGACCGCCTCGCGGTCGCCGTCGAAGTGGAAAACCTCGGCCCGCGGGTACCCGCCGCGCCGCTTCCAGCCGATCCAGACCGTGCCGACCGGCTTGTCCTCGGTGCCGCCGGTGGGGCCGGCGATGCCGGTCACGGCGACCGCGATGCTGGCGCCGGAGGTCACCAGCGCGCCCGACACCATCTCCATCACCGTCTCGCGGCTGACAGCGCCGTGTTCGGTCAGCGTCTCCGGCCGCACACCAAGCAGGGCCTGCTTGGCCTCGTAGCTGTAGGCCGCCATGCCGCAGTCAAACCAGCCCGAGCAACCCGGGATGTCGGTGATCATCTTGGCGATCCAGCCGCCGGTGCAGCTTTCGGCGGTGGCCAGCATCAGGTGGCGGGCCTGCAGGGCCGCGCCGACCTGTTCGGCCAGCGCATGCAGCGCGTCGTCGTCGGGAAGGGCGTGGGCGTCCATGACCGCTAGACTATAAGGCCACCCCCGCCATTGCCATCCGGATGTCAGCCTCGGACCAAGCCCAGCACACCCCGCTGATGAAGCAATTCTTCGCCGCCAAGGCGGAGTACCCGGACATCCTGCTGTTTTTCCGGATGGGCGACTTCTATGAGCTCTTCTACGACGACGCCCGCAAGGCGGCGCGCCTGCTCGACATCACGCTGACCCAGCGCGGCGCTTCCGCCGGCGCGCCGATCCCGATGGCCGGCGTGCCGGTGCACGCGATGGAAGGCTACCTGGCGCGGCTGGTGGCGCTGGGCGAATCGGTGGCGATCTGCGAGCAGATCGGCGATCCCGCCCTGGCCAAAGGCCTGGTCGAACGCAAGGTGGTGCGCATCGTCACGCCGGGCACCGTCACCGACGAGGCCCTGCTGCAGGAGCGCCGCGACACGCTGTTGATGGCGGTGTCGCGCGGCCGCGGCAGCTTTGGCCTGGCCTGGGCCGACCTTGCCGGCGGCCGCTTCCTGGTGTCGGAGGTCGGCAGCGAGGACCAGCTCGCCGCGGAACTCGCGCGCCTGGACCCCGCCGAAATCCTGCTGCCCGACGAAGACGGCTGGCCGCCCTTCCTCGCCGCCCTGCCCGGCCTGCGCCGCCGCCCGCCCTGGGGTTTCGAGGCCGACGCCTGCCGGCGCCAGCTGCTGCGCTTCTTCCAACTGCATGACCTCACCGGCTTTGGCCTTGAGGACAAGCCGCTGGCGATCGGCGCCGCCGGCGCCCTGCTCGCCTACGTCGAGGAAACCCAGAAGCAGCGGCTGCCGCACCTGACCGCGATCGCCTTCGAATCCGCCGACGACGGCATCGCCATCAATGCCGCCACGCGCCGGCACCTGGAGCTCGACAGCCGCACCGACGGCCGGGTCGAACACACCCTGCTCGGCGTGCTCGACGCCAGCATCAGCCCGATGGGCGGCCGGCTGCTGCGGCGCTGGCTCAACCGCCCGCTGCGCGACCGGCGCGTGCTGGGCGAACGCCACCACGCCGTCGCCACCTTCATCGAGTCTGGTGCCCACGACGCGCTGCGCGAACGTTTCCGCGGCCTCGGCGACGTCGAACGCATCCTCTCGCGCATCGCCCTGCGTTCGGCCCGCCCGCGCGACCTTTCCACGCTGCGCGACGGCCTGGCGATGCTGCCGGACCTGCGCGCGCTGCTGGCGCCGCTCGACTCGCCGCGGCTGGCCGCGCTGGCCGCCGAACTGGGCGAGCACGCCGACAACGCCGCCCTGCTCGCCCGGGCCGTGGTGCCGCAGCCGCCGGTGCTGCTGCGCGACGGCGGCGTCATCGCCGAGGGTTTCGACGCCGAGCTCGACGAGCTGCGGGTGCTGTCCACCAATGCCGACCAGTTCCTCATCGATCTCGAGGCTCGCGAGCGCGCCGCCACCGGCATCGCCACCCTGAAGGTCGGCTACAACCGCGTGCACGGTTATTTCATCGAGATCAGCAAGGGCCAGTCGGAGCGCGCGCCGACCCACTACACGCGCCGCCAGACCCTGACCGGCGCCGAGCGCTACATCACCGAGGAGCTCAAGGCCTTCGAAGACAAGGTGCTGAGCGCGCGCGAACGCTCCCTGGCGCGCGAAAAAGGCCTGTACGAGGAACTGCTCGATGCGCTCAACGGCCGGCTGGAAGCGCTCAAGCGCTGCGCCGGCGCGCTGAGCGAACTCGACGTGCTGGCCGCCTTCGCCGAACGCGCGCAGGCGCTGGACTGGTCACGCCCCGAGCTCACCGATGCCCCGGGCCTGCGCATCGAACGCGGCCGCCACCCGGTGGTCGAGGCGGTGCGCAGCGAGCCCTTCGAGCCCAACGACCTCGTGCTCGACGAGAACCGCCGCATGCTGGTGATCACCGGCCCGAACATGGGCGGCAAGAGCACGTACATGCGCCAGAACGCGCTGATCGTGCTGCTGGCCCACATCGGCAGCTTCGTGCCGGCGTCGCACGCGGTGATCGGACCGACCGACCGCATCCTCACCCGCATCGGCGCCGGCGACGACCTGGCGCGCGGGCAATCCACCTTCATGGTCGAGATGGCGGAAACCAGCTACATCCTGCATCACGCCACCGCGCAGTCGCTGGTGCTGATGGACGAGATCGGCCGCGGCACCTCGACCTACGACGGCCTGGCCCTGGCCGAGGCCTGCGCGCGGCATCTGGCGCACCACAACCGCGCGTACACGCTCTTTGCCACGCATTATTTCGAGCTGACCGCGCTGGCCGAGCCGGGCAGCGGCATCGCCAACGTGCACCTTGATGCCGTCGAGCACGGCGACCGGCTGGTGTTCATGCACGCGGTCAAGGACGGACCGGCCAACCGCAGCTTCGGCCTGCAGGTGGCGGCATTGGCCGGTCTGCCGCGGGCGGTGGTCGAACAGGCGAGGCGCACGCTGGTCGAACTCGAACAGCGTGGCGCGCCAACCGCCGTCGCCGCTACGTCGCCCGAAACCCTGGATTCGCCGCTGCAGTTCGGGCTGTTCGAGCCCCAGCCATCGCCGGCGATGGAAGCGCTGGCGGCCATCGACCCGGACGAACTGACACCCAAGCAGGCGCTCGAGGCGCTCTATCGGCTGAAGCTGCTGCGCTGAGCTTCCTGCGCCGGGCAGGCGGTTGCCCGGGCCTCAGAGCGCGTCCAGATCCCCCAGCGCCTGGATCAGGCGGCGGGCGCGCTTGTCGGGTTTGGAGGCGGGAGCCCGATAGCCGGCGTTGGCGGCGCGGCGCTCTGCGGCCAGGCGCTGGCGGGTTTCCCGCGATGCCTCGGATTCCAGATACAGGGCCTGCGCGGCCGCCGCAGGGCCGCGCTTTTCGCTCAGCCCCAGCACCTGCACTTCGAACTGGTCCTCGCCGCGGCGCACCCGCAGCTGCTCGCCGCCCTTGACCAGGCGTGAAGCCTTTGCGCCCTGCCCGGCCACCTCGACCTTGCCGCCCTCGATCGCCTGCTTCGCCAGCGCGCGGGTCTTGAAGAAACGGGCGGCCCACAGCCATACGTCGAGCCTGACCCCCGAAGGGCCGATGACAGGTGCGTTCATTCCGGCGATGCCGTGGCCGCCAGCGCGGCGGCGATGGTGCGCGCCAGCGGCACGGCCCGGTCGCCGGCCAGGCCGCCGTAGCGGTCCTCCATCTCGCCCAGCTTCACGCCGGCCTCCTGCATGCGGCCGGCCGCGACCAGCGACTCGACCTCGGACAGGCGCTGGTGAATGTCGGCATCCAGGGCCTGGACGCAGGCCGGGAACTCCGGATCTTCGGGCAGCGGCTTCTGCAGCTCCTTCAGGACCAGACCCAGGCCACTGCCGCGGGGCAGGTCGTGGCCCAGTCGCAGCTGCGACACCCGCGAGTAGCCGCGGAAGCAAAGCGACTCGAGCACCTTGCGGTTGCGCCGGTCAATGCCACCGTTGAGCGCGTCGTCGCTGCCGGTCGCGAACACCAGCCGGCTGCGGGAGAGGAAACGCAGGGCCAGGTCGCGCGGCGGGAACACGACTTCGTACTCGCCGATCTGGAGACTGCCGCCCACCAGCATCGCGCCGCGGAAGATGTCGGAATAGGCCATCGCCGTCCACTGGGCCATGCGCGAGCCGCCGGAAAAGCCGCCTATGAACACCCGCTCCGGATCGATCGGATAACGTGACTTCACGTATTCGTAGGCGTGGACCGCCAGCGGGATGCGGCGTTCAAGCACGCTCTGGGAATTGCCGGTGCGTAGCGCGGAAACGTAGATGAAGCCTGCCTTCTCCAGCGGTTTGTGCCAGTCCTCGCGCAGGCGCAGCGAGTGCGCCGGCATCACGAACACCAGCAGGCCATACCGACCGCCGGGCGGCAGCGGCGGCACGAACAGCTCCAGTTCTTCCTTGCTGGCGTCGACGCTGTATTCCGGCGGCGGTTTCCCGGTCTTCTCGACAACCTGGCGCAGGCGGTCCTGGCTGGTCGGGCTGAATGTGCGGCGCACCACCTCGGCGGTGGACGCCAGCGGCGACAGGGATTCAAGCGGAACGGTCTGCGGCTTCGGCGCGGCCAGACAGGCGGGCCCGGCAAACAACAAGGCAAGGGCGTGGAGTCGGAGGTGCACGCGACGGGGTTCCGGGAGGAGCTGGCGCAAGTACAGCACAGCCCGATTCGGTCCGGACCTGCCGGCGCAGAGGTGCGGCTTAGCCGGCGTTCAGCCGCCGGAAACGACAGCGGCCGCCCGGAGGCGGCCGCTGGCTGGCGCGGTGGCGCGGTATTACTCGGCCGAGGAACGCGCGGCCAGGTCTTCTTTGATGCGCGCCTTCTTGCCTTCCAGGCCACGCAGGTAATACAGCTTGCCGGCGCGGACCTTGCCGCGGCGCTTCACCGACACGGAGTCGATGATCGGGCTGTGGGTCTGGAAGACGCGCTCGACGCCGAAGCCGTGCGAGATCTTGCGGACGGTGAAAGCCGAGTTCAGGCCGGCGTTCTTGATCGCGATGACCACGCCTTCATAGGCCTGGAGACGCTCGCGGTTGCCTTCCTTCACCTTCACGTTGACCACGACGGTGTCGCCGGGGCCGAATTCGGGCAGCTTGCGCTGCGACTGCTCTTGTTCGAACTGCTGCAGGAAATTCATGGTTACACGCCTCTGATAGTTGTTTGATGTGCGCGCCAGAGGCCCGGTAACCGTGCTTGGCTATAAAAACAGCTGGCAAGTATAGCCCGCCAAACCCTTGAAGTGGAAGAGGTTCAGGGCCCTGCGCCGGGTCCAGCCCGCCACTGGGCGATGAAGGCCTCCAGCAGGGCGCGGTCGGCCTTGCCAAGGGTGACCCGGGCCAGCAGGTCGGGCCGCCGCAGCCAGGTTCGGCCCAGGCTCTGCTGGCGGCGCCAGCGGGCGATCGCGGCGTGGTCGCCGGACAGCAGGACGGGCGGCACGCCCTCGGTCCCGGCCAGGTCGGAGCGGGTGAAATGCGGGCAGTCCAGCAGGCCGTCCTCGAAACTGTCCTGGACCGCCGAGTCGGCGTGGTTCAGGGCGCCCTCCTGCAGCCGGCCGACCGCATCGATGACCACCGCCGCGGCCAGTTCGCCGCCGGACAGCACGTAGTCGCCGATCGACAGTTCTTCATCCACCTCGCGGGCGATGAAGCGCTCGTCCAGGCCTTCGTAGCGGCCACAGAGCAGGATCAGGCGCGGCCGGGCCGCCAGTTCCCGGACCTTGGCCTGGGTCAGGCGCTCGCCCTGGGGGCTGAGGTAGATCACCCGGGCCGGGGCCGGATCGGCCGCACGGGCCGCCGCGAGGCAGGCCGACAGGGGTTCGGCCAGCATGACCATGCCGGGACCGCCGCCAAAAGGGCGGTCGTCCACGCGGCGGTAGTTGTCCGTGGCGTAGTCGCGCGGATTCCAGCCGTGCACCGACAGCAGCCCGCGCTCCTGCGCGCGGCCGACCACGCCCAGCGCGGCGCTGTCGCGGATGAAGTCGGGGAACAGGGTGACGACGTCGATGCGCACGGCGGCTCCTGCCGTCGGATCAGAACTCGGGATCCCAGTCGACCACGATGCGGCCGGCCTGGAAATCGACGGATTTGACGTACTGGTCGGTCACGAACGGAATCAGGCGTTCACGCTCGCCGGACACCACGAGCACGTCGTTGGCGCCGGTATCGAACAGGTGCGAGACGGTGCCCAGCGGCTGGCCTTCGACGGTTTCCACCGCCAGGCCCTCCAGGTCCACCCAGTAGTACTCGCCCGGCGAGGGCGGCGGCAGGCGGTCGCGCGGGACCCAGATCTCGGTGCCGTTCATGGCCTCGGCCAGCTCCCGGGTATCGACGCCCGGGAAGCTCGCGACCACCAGCTTGCCGGTGTCGCGGCCGCGCACGCCGGAGACTTCGCGCTCGCTTCCGCCAGCCCGAAGGATCCAGGGTTGGTACTTGAACAGGGCGTCGCGAGGATCGGTCCAGGAGAGCAGTTTCAGCTCGCCCCGGACGCCGAAGGCGCCGGCGACCCTGCCCAGCAGGATGCGGCGCTCGGTGCTCATGGCAACGGGCCTCGCGCGGGGCGAGGCCGCAGGGCTCAGGCCGAAGCCTGGCCGGAGGCTTCCTTGACCAGCATGCGGACCTTGTCGGTCAGCTGCGCACCGTTGGAAACCCAGTGCTGCACGCGGGCGGTGTCGAGCTCGACGCGCTTTTCGTTGCCGGTCGCGATGGGGTTGTAGAAACCCAGGCGCTCGATCGAACGGCCGTCGCGCTTGTTGCGCTGGTCGGTGACGATGATGTGGTAGAAGGGGCGCTTCTTCGCGCCGCCGCGGGTCAGACGGATCTTGACCATGTCGGTTTGCTCTGTAGTTCTGTGACTGGAAGTCCGGCCGTTACCGGGCCGGGGAATCGCGAATTGTAGGCCTTTGTCCGGCCGAAAGATACCCCGCCGGACCGATCCGGCCGGGTCCGGTGGCTCAGCGGCCGGGGAAACGGCCCGGGAAGCCGCCGCCCATCAGGCCCTTCATGCCCCGCAGCATGCCCTTCATGCCGCCCTGGGACAGCTTGGACATCATCTTCTCCATCTGCTGGAACTGCTTCAGGAGCTTGTTCACGTCGGCCGGACTGGTGCCCGAACCCCGGGCGATGCGGGCCCGGCGGGAGCCATTCAGGAGGCCGGGGTTGCGGCGCTCCTTCTTGGTCATGGAATTGATGATGGCGACCATGCGCGGCACTTCCTTGCCGGTCACCTGGGCCTTCACGTGGTCCGGGACCTGGCCCATGCCCGGCAGTTTGTCCATGAGGCCGGACAGTCCGCCCATGTTCTGCATCTGCTCGAGCTGGTCGCGCATGTCGTTGAGGTCGAACTTCTTGCCCTTGGCGACCTTTTCGGCGAGTTTCTGCGCCTTGTCCTTGTCGACCTGCTGCTCGACCTGCTCAACCAGGGACAGCACGTCGCCCATGTCCAGGATGCGGCTGGCGGCGCGGTCGGGGTGGAACACGTCCAGGCCGTCCGGCTTCTCGCCGACGCCGACGAACTTGATCGGCTTGCCGGTGATGTAACGCACGCTCAGTGCGGCGCCGCCGCGGGCGTCGCCGTCGGTCTTGGTCAGCACCACGCCGGTCAGCGGCAGCGCCTCGCTGAAGGCCTTGGCGGTGTTGGCGGCGTCCTGGCCGGTCATCGCGTCGACGACGAACAGCGTCTCGACCGGATTGACGGCGGCGTGCAGGGCCTTGATCTCGGCCATCATCGCCTCATCGATGGCGAGGCGGCCGGCCGTGTCGACCAGCAGCACGTCCACGAAGGACTTGCGCGCGTCGTCGATGGCGGCGCGCACGATGGCTTCGGGCTTCTGGTCGGCGCTGGACGGGAAGAACAGCACGTCCACCTGCTGGGCCAGCGTGCGCAGCTGCTCGATCGCGGCCGGACGGTAGACGTCGGCCGACACCACCATCACCTTTTTCTTCTTGCGTTCCTTCAGGTGCTTGGCGAGCTTGCCCACGGTCGTGGTCTTGCCCGCGCCCTGCAGGCCGGCCATCAGGATCACGGCCGGCGCCGGCACGTTGAGGTTGAGGTCGCTGGCGGCCGAACCCATCACCGCGGCCATTTCGTCGCGCACGACCTTGATCAGGGCCTGGCCGGGGGTGAGGCTGGTCAGCACTTCCTGGCCGACCGCGCGCGCCTTGATGCGCTCGATCAGGGCGGACACCACCGGCAGCGCGACGTCGGCCTCGAGCAGGGCGATGCGCACCTCGCGGGTGGCCTCGCGGATGTTTTCCTCGGTCAGTCGGCCGCGGCCGCGAAGGCGCTGGAGGGTGCCGGACAGGCGCTGGGTCAGCGACTCGAACATGGGATTCGGGGTCTAACGGAAGGGGCGCGAAGTATAGCGCGGGCGCGGCCCCGCCCCTTGTTGTCGAGAATGGTTCTCGACTTCGGACGCCTGTGCCAAACTCCGCCCATGTCCGCCCTCCTCCTCGCGCTGCTCGCCGTCACCCTTTACGCCTTCGCCAGCCAGCAGCTGGCCGGGCACGCCCGGGCGCCCCATCCGCAGCCGCGGCGCTGGCTGCTGCTGGCGGTGCCGGCCGTCTTGCTGCACGCCGGCCTGCACCTGATGGCCTGGCGGATCCTGGGCGGGCCCGACCTGCACTTCTTCGCGGCCCTGTCTCTGGTAGGCCTGGGCATGGCGGCCCTGACCACAGCCTTGGGGCCGGCGCAGCGCATCGAGGCGCTGGGCATCATCGTGTTCCCGCTGGCGGCTGGCGTTCTGGTGGCCTACGCCTTGGCGGGTGGCGGCCAGTCCCGGGCGGACCTGGATTGGCAGCTGCAGCTGCACGCCCTGCTGGCGCTGCTGGCCTACGCGACGCTGGCCGTCGCGGCCCTGCTCGCCCTGATGCTGTGGTTCCAGGACCGCGCCCTGCGCCGCCGCGACCTGGGCGGCTGGCTGCGCGTGCTGCCGCCGCTGACCCAGATGGAAACCCTGCTGTTCCGCAGCCTGGGCGCCGGTTTCGTGCTGCTGAGCCTGACCCTGCTCACCGGTGTGGTGTTCGTGGACAACCTGTTCGCGCAGGACTTGGGCCACAAGACGGTGCTGTCGATGCTTTCGTGGATCGTGCTGGGCGTGCTGCTGTTCGGCCGCTGGCGCTGGGGCTGGCGCGGCCCGCGCGCGGTGAAGCTGACGCTGACGGCGATGGCGCTGCTGCTGCTCGCGTTCTTCGGCAGCAAGTTCGTCTACGAACTGGTGCTGCACCGCGGCTAGCGGCGATAGCGCGCCATCCACTCGCGAAGTCTCTGCGGATCGACGCGCCCGAACATCACGTGGTCGTAGGCATGGCCATCGCGGAAGGCGCGGGCGCGCACGAGCCCCTCGCGCACGAATCCCGCCCCTTCCAGCACGTGGATCGAACCGACGTTGCGCGCGCTTGCATAGGCGGTCAGCCGTGCCAACCCCCAGCGTTCCGTCACGAACGGAACGACCTCGCGCACGGCCGCCGTGACGATGCCGCGCCGCCAGTACGCCTCGCCCAGCCAGTAGCCGAGCTCGGCGGAATGGGCGAACTCGGCCGCGCCGCGGCGCACGCCGATGCCGCCCACCGCCTCCCCCTGCACTTCGATCGCCCAGCCTTCCGGGTCTTCCTGCGAATCGAGGAAAGCAAACCAGGCGTCGGCATCGGCCGAGGTGTACGGATTCGGGAAACGCAGCGACAGATACCGCGCCACGTTCGGGTTGTCGGCATGGCGCAGCAGCGACGCACGATCCTCACGCCGCCACGGGCGGACCAGGCCCGCGCCCGAGGGAAAAACGAACGGCAGCGAGACCGGCGCAGTCATTGCGCCGCTGCTTCCAGCGCTTCCGACAGCCGCTCGACCGCGATCACTTCCAGGTCCTTGTAGGCGCCCTTCTTCGGCGCGTTGGCCTTGGGCACGATCGCGCGCCGGAAGCCGTGCGTGGCGGCTTCCTTCAGTCGCTCCTCGCCATTGGGCACCGGGCGGATCTCGCCGCTGAGGCCGACTTCGCCGAAAGCAACGGTCTTTTCCGCCAGCGGCCGGTCGCGCAGCGAACTCAATACAGCCAGCAGCACCGGCAGGTCGGCCGCGGTCTCCTGCACGCGGATGCCGCCGACCACGTTCACGAAAACGTCCTGGTCGAACACGCCGACGCCGCCGTGGCGGTGCAGCACGGCCAGCAGCATCGCCAGGCGGTTCTGCTCCAGGCCCAGCGCGACGCGGCGCGGATTGGCCAGCGGCGACTTGTCCACCAGCGCCTGCACCTCGACCAGCAGCGGCCGCGTGCCTTCGCGCGTCACCATCACGGCACTGCCGGGCTGGGCCGTGCTCGAACCCGACAGGAAGATCGCCGAAGGATTCGGCACCTCGCGCAGGCCCTTGTCGCCCATCGCGAACACGCCCAGCTCGTTGACCGCGCCGAAGCGGTTCTTGAAGGCGCGCAGCACCCGGAAGCGGCTGCCCGACTCGCCCTCGAAATACAGCACGGCGTCGACCATGTGCTCGAGCACGCGCGGGCCGGCGATGCCGCCTTCCTTGGTGACGTGGCCGACCAGGAACACCGAGGTGCCGGTTTCCTTGGCGAAACGCACCAGCCGCGCCGCGCTTTCGCGCACCTGGCTGACCGAGCCGGGCGCGGCGGTCAGCAGTTCGCTCCAGAGCGTCTGGATGGAATCGGCCACGAGCAATCGAGGCGAAGGTTTGGCCGAGGCCGCCTGGCCCAGGATCTTCTCGACGCAGGTTTCGGCCAGTGCGTGCAGGTTGTCGAGCGGCAGCCCGAGCCGCTGCGCGCGCCCGGCGACCTGCGCCAGGCTTTCCTCGCCGGTGACGTACAGCGCCGGCACGTTCGCCGACATCAGCGCCAGGGCCTGCAGCAGCAGGGTGGACTTGCCGATGCCGGGGTCGCCACCGACCAGCACCACCGAACCCTCGACCAGGCCGCCGCCGAGCACGCGGTCGAGTTCACCGATGGTGGTCGAGACGCGGACCTCGACGTCCTGGCTGACGTTCCTGAGCGCGGTGATGCCCGCGGCCTCGGGCCGGCCGGCCCAGCCGCCCTGGCGCGCCGGCGTGGCGCCGCCGCCCTTGCCCGCCGAGGCAGGTTCGATGACGAACTCGCTCATCGTGTTCCAGGCGCCGCATTCGCCGCACTGGCCCTGCCATTTGCTGGAGGAATCGCCGCATTCGCTGCAGACGTAGGCGGTCTTGGCTTTGGCCATGGGGTCCGGGGTCGTTCCAGAAGAGAGGTCAATGTAACCGGGGGCTGTCGCAATCCCTGAGCCGAAGCCGCTTCAGGCTGGGTAGGAACGGGGACTGGCCGGACGAAGGAATACCACATATATTTGTGTCATGGATACCCTTACCGACCGCCAGCAGGCCATCCTCGACTTCATCGCCACCCAGGTCGGTCGCGAGGGCATGCCGCCGACCCTGGCCGAGATCGCCCGGGAATTCGGCTTCCGCCAGCCGCGTTCGGCCCAGGCCCACCTGCAGGCCCTGGAAGCCAAGGGCATGCTGAGCCTGCTGCCCGGCAAGTCGCGCGGCATCCGCCTGGCCACGCCGCCGGTGCCGGAGGCCTCGCTCGCCCTGCCGGTGCTCGGCGCGGTCGCCGCCGGCCAGCCGATCGGCGACGCCGAGGCCGAGGGCCCGCTGCTGCTCGACCGCGCCCTGTTCTTCCCGCGCCCCGACTACCTGCTGCGCGTGCGCGGCGACTCGATGCGCGACGACGGCATCTTCGACGGCGACCTGATCGCCGTGCACCGCACGCCCGAGGCGCAGGACAACCAGATCGTGGTCGCCCGCCTGGACGGCGACCTCACGGTGAAACGCCTGCGCCGGCGCAAGGACGGCATCCAGCTGCTGCCGCGCAATCCCGACCACGCGCCGATCGAGGTGCCGGTCGGCGCGGTGTTCGCCATCGAGGGCGTGTACTGCGGCCTGGTCCGCCGGGGCTGACATGGGCGCCGTGGTTTCCATCAGCACGATGCTCGCCGACCGCCGGCTCTGGCGCGGCCAGCCGGCACCGGCGCCGGCCGCGCGCGAGCCCTCCGGCCATGCCGCGCTCGACGCCGCCCTGCCCACCGGCGGCTGGCCCGAAGCCGCATTGACCGAACTGCTGCTGGCCGCCGACGGCATCGGCGAACTGCAGCTGCTGCTGCCGACGCTGCGCCGCCTGACCAGCGCCGGCCGCCCCGTGGTCTGGGTCGATCCGCCCTACCGGCCCTACGCGCCGGCACTGGCGAGCGCCGGCGTCGACCTTTCGCACCTGCACATCGTCGAAGCCGGCCGCGACGCGCCCTGGGCGATCGAACAATGCCTGCGCAGCCAGGCCTGCGGCGCCGTGCTGGGCTGGCCCGCACGCACCGACGACAAATCGCTGCGCCGTCTGCAGGTGGCGGCGGAAACCGGCCTGTGCCTGGGCTTCCTGTTCCGTCCGCTGGCCGCCGCGCGCAATCCGTCGCCGGCGGCGCTGCGGCTGCAGCTGGAGGCTGGCACGCTCCGCGTGCTCAAGTGCCGCGGCGGCGTGGCGCCGGCGCAGGCTCTGGCCTTCGCGCCCGCTGCGCTGAACTGATGCCCGGACATGCTCTGGGCCGCCCTCCATCTCCCGCAACGGGCGCTCGACGGCGCTCTCCGGCGCTGCGCTGACCCCCACGCTCCGCTGGCCCTGGTCGGCGGGCCGGCACAGCGGCGTGTGGTGATGCTGGCGAACGAAGCGGCACGCGCCGTCGGCGTTGCCCCGGGCCAGGCCCTGGCGGCGGCGCAGGCGATCCACCCCGCCCTGGCGACGCAGATGTACGACGCTGCCGAAGCCCATCGCCTGCTCGCACTCACCTGTGCCTGGGCCTACCGCTATTCCGGCCAGGTCTGCAGCGACGGCGAGGACACCGTGTGGCTGGAAGTCGGCAGCAGCCTGGGCCTGTTCGGCCCCTGGCCACGTTTCGAACGCCTGCTGCGCGACGACCTGCACGGGCTGGGCCTGAGCCACACGCTGGCCGTCGCGCCGACGCCGCTGGGCGCGCTGTGCCTGGCGCGGCAGCAGGATGGATTGGCCGTGACCGACCTCACCCAGCTGCAGCGGGCGCTGCAATCCTTGCCGCTCGACCTGGCACCATTCCCGCCGGACGTGCGCGAGGCCCTGCACGGCATGGGCGTGCGCAAGCTGCGCCAGCTGTTCGTGCTGCCGCGCGCCGGGCTGCAGCGGCGTTTCGGCCGCGGGATGCTCGACACGATGGACCGGCTCACCGGCGACGCGCCCGACCTGCGCACCTACTACCAGCCGCCGGACCGTTTCGAGGCGCGCTTCGAGTTCGACGACGAGATCCGCTACAGCACCGGCCTGCTGTTCCCGCTCAAACGCCTGCTCGGCGACCTCGCCGCCTACCTGGCCGGCCGCGACGGCGGCGTGCAGCGTTTCGAGCTGGTGTTCGAACACGACCTGCATCCGACCAGCACGCAGACCGTCGGCCTGCTGCAGCCCGAACGCGACGCCGCGCGCCTGTTCGACCTGGCCAAGCTGACCCTGGAACGCCAGGCCGTGCCGGCGCCGGTGCGCGCCTTCGGGCTGCGCGCCACCGAACTGCCGCCGTTCGTGCCGGCCGGGCGCGACCTGTTCGAAGCGCGGCCGGCGAGCGCGCTGGACTGGCCGGCCCTGCAGGCCCGGCTCGCCGCACGCCTGGGCGAACAGGCCACGCACCAGCTGGCGCCGCAGCCCGACCCGCGCCCCGAACACGCGCAGCGTCGCGTGCGGGAATGGCGCGGCCACCCCGCCGCGCCGCCGCTGCCCCGTCCGGCCTGGCTGCTGCCGCGGCCGGTGCCCTGGCGAGAAGCGCGGCACCGCGTGCTGGCCGGCCCCGAGCGCATCGAATCGGGCTGGTGGGACGGCGGCGACGTGCGCCGCGACTACTACGTGGTCGAAACCGAGGCCGGCCAGCGCGCCTGGGTGTTCTGCCCGGCCGGCCAGCATGGCCCCTTCCTGCTGCACGGCTGGTTCGCATGACCCTACCCGCCTACGCCGAGCTGCATTGCCTGAGCCATTTCAGTTTCGGGCGCGGCGCCTCGAGCGCGAAGGAGCTGTTCGAACGAGCGAAGCAGCAGGGCTACACCGCGCTGGCGATCACCGACGAATGCACCCTGGCCGGCATCGTTCGCGCCCATGTCGCCGCGGACGAGGCCGGCATGAAGCTGGTCGTCGGCAGCGAGTTCACCCTCGACGACGGCCTGAAGCTGGTGCTGCTGGTCGAAGACCTCGCCGGTTACCGCAATCTCTGCCGGCTGATCACGATCGGCCGCCGGCGCGGCGACAAGGGCGACTACCGGCTCGGGCGCGCGGATTTTTCCGGCGGCCTCGACGGGCTGCTCACGCTCTGGATCCCCGGCCGCGAACCCCAGCGCCGCGACGGCGAGTGGCTGCACGAAACCTTCGCCGGCCGCTGCTGGCTGGCGGTGGAACTGCACCGCGGCCCGGACGATGAGCACCGGCAGCGCCGCCTGCTGGCCCTGGCGGAGGAACTGCGCATGCCCGCCGTGGCCAGCGGCGACGCGCACATGCACGTGCGCCGGCGCGCGCCCCTGCAGGACATGCTCACCGCCACCCGGCACCGCATGACCGTGGCCGAGGCCGGCGCGCATATCTTCCCCAACGGCGAACGCCACCTGCGCACGCGGCGCGCGCTGTCGGCGATCCACCCGGCGGCGCTGCTGGAGGAGTCGGCGCGCATCGCGGAACGCTGCCGGTTCCGGATGGACCAGGTGAAATACCAGTACCCGCGGGAGCTGGTGCCCGAGGGCCAGACCCCGACCCGCTGGCTGCGCGAACTGACGAAACGCGGCATCGCCGCGCGCTGGCCGCAAGGCATCCCCTACCCCACGCTCCGGCAGATCGGCCGGGAGCTGAAGCTGATCGCCGAGCTGGAATACGAGGCCTTTTTCCTGACCGTCGAGGACGTGGTGACCTTCGCGCGCAGCCGGCAGATCCTGTGCCAGGGCCGCGGCTCGGCGGCCAATTCCGCCGTCTGTTATGCCCTGGGCATCACCGCGGTCAATCCGGCGCACACGCGGCTGCTGTTCGGGCGCTTCCTGTCGAAGGAGCGCAAGGAGCCGCCGGACATCGACGTGGATTTCGAGCACGAACGGCGCGAGGAGGTCATCCAGTACATCTACGGCAAGTACGGCCGCGAACGCGCCGCGCTGGCCGCGACGGTGATCCACTACCGCGGCAAGAGCGCCGTGCGCGACGCCGCCCGCGCGCTGGGCATGCCGCCCGACCAGGTGGAGCAACTCAGCCGCGCCGTCGGCTGGTGGAACGGCGAGAAGGACCGCAGCGAACGCCTGCAGGAGCAGGGTTTCGACCCCCGCAGCGACCTCGTGGTGCGGGTCATGTGGATGGCGTCCCAGCTGATCCTCAGCCACTGTCCGCGCCACCTCAGCCAGCACGTCGGCGGCTTCGTGATCTCGGACCAGCCGCTGTACCACCTGGTGCCGGTGCAGAACGCGGCGATGGCCGACCGCACCATCATCGAATGGGACAAGGACGACCTGGAGTCGCTGGGCCTGCTGAAGGTGGACTGCCTGGCGCTGGGCATGCTGACGGCGATCCGCAAATGCCTGGCGCTGCTGCAGCAGCACCGGGGCCTGGCCCTGACACCCGCGGACATCCACGACCACCCGGACGAGAAGGCCAGGCAGGAAACCTACGAAATGATCCAGCGCGCCGACACCGTCGGCGTGTTCCAGATCGAGTCGCGCGCGCAGATGGCGATGCTGCCGCGGCTGCGGCCGGAGAACTACTACGACCTGGTGATCCAGGTCGCGATCGTGCGGCCCGGGCCGATCCAGGGCGACATGGTGCATCCCTACCTGCGGCGGCGGCAGGGCAAGGAACCCGTCGACTATCCGAATGAAAAGCTGAAGGAGGTCCTCAAGCGAACGCTCGGCATCCCGCTGTTCCAGGAGCAGGTGATGGAGCTGACGATGGTCGCCGCCGACTTCACGCCCGGCGAGGCCGATGCGGTGCGCCGCGGCATGGCGGCCTGGAAACGCAAGGGCGGCCTGCACCAATTCCGCGAGAAACTCTTCGCAGGCATGTTGAAGAACGGCTACGAGATGGCCTTCGCCGAACGCATCTTCTCGCAGATCGAAGGTTTCGCCGACTACGGCTTTCCCGAATCCCACGCCGCCAGCTTCGCCCTGCTCACCTACGTCAGCTGCTGGCTCAAGCGCCACCATCCGGCCGCCTTCCTGTGCGCGCTGATGAATTCGCAGCCGCTGGGTTTCTACAGCAACAGCCAGCTGGTGCAGGACGCGCGCCGCCACGGCGTACCGGTGCGGCCGGTGGACGTGCGTTACAGCGACTGGGACAACACGCTGGAAGCCTCGACTGCCGGGACGATGGAAAAACCCGCGTTGCGCTTGGGCCTGCGCGAAATCTCCGGCCTGTCGGAAGCCATGGCCGAAGCGGTGGTGGCGGCACGCACGCGCTCTCCGTTCACCAGCGTCGAAGACCTGTGCCACCGCGCCAACCTCGACGAACGCGCCCGCGGCCTGCTGGCCGACGCCGGCGCGCTGAAGGGCCTGGCCGGACATCGGCACCGCGCGCGCTGGGCGATCACCGGGGTTGAGGCGCAGCTGCCGCTGTTCGACGGCTCGCCGCGCGAACCGGCCGTCACCCTGCCCGTGCCCAGCGCCGGCGAAGACCTGCTGGCCGACTACGCGCGCACCGGCCTGAGCCTGGGCCCGCATCCGATGAAGCTGCTGCGCCGGCAGTTGAACGCGCGCCGCTACCGCCCCTCGCGCGAGCTGCTGGACCTGGCGCACGGCAGCCCGGCGCGCGTGGTCGGCCTGGTCACCGGGCGGCAGCGGCCCCAGACCGCCACCGGCGTCACCTTCGTCACGCTCGAAGACGAGGACGGTTCGATCAACGTGGTGGTCTGGCACGACCTGGGCGAACGCCAGCGCCGCGTGCTGGT
This sequence comes from Arenimonas terrae, assembly GCF_006265115.1. Taxonomy (GTDB): domain Bacteria; phylum Pseudomonadota; class Gammaproteobacteria; order Xanthomonadales; family Xanthomonadaceae; genus Arenimonas; species Arenimonas terrae. Next base: position 1,044,404 of record NZ_SMDR01000001.1, read on the forward strand.
GGAGTCGCGGCTGATGGGCGTGGACGGCCGGCTCGAGACCGTGGACGGCGTGCGGCACCTGATCGCGAAGCGGCTGCACGACGAAAGCGGGCTGATGCGCGACCTGGTGGCGCCGTCACGGGATTTCCGCTGACGCCACCGCACCGCTACCGCGGTCCAGCGCAAGCACGGACTCTCGGGCGCAGACGAATCCATGCGGGGCATCGAAGTCCCAGCGCTGCACGCGCGCCTCGGCGTCGCCGCGGGTGTACTCGAGCACATTGACCGAATTGGGGTGCCCGTCGCGCACGCGGCGCGACACCGCGGTGCCCGCCTGCACGCACCAGGCGCGCCGCCCCAGCGCCGGGAACCGCAGCGACAGCGGCCGCACGAAGGGCCAGTGGATGTGCCCGCCCATCAGCACGTCGGCGCCGGCCGCGACCCAGGCGGCCACCGCGTCGGCGTGGCGACGCAGGAGGTTGTGCTCCTCATGGACCGCGGGCACGTCGACGGGCTGGTGCGTGACCACCACGCGCAGCTGCTCCGGTTGCGCCGCCCGCAGCCGGGCCGACACCGAGGCGATCTGGGCGGGCGAAACCTCGCCATCCTTGTGACGGCCCGGCCGCGTGGTGTTGACCGTGACCACCCGCAACCCCGGCATGTCGAGCTCGGGTTCCATGTCCGGGCCGAAGGCCGCGACGAAACCGCGGTAAGGCGCCAACAGGCGGGTCACCACGTCGTACAGCGGGATGTCGTGGTTGCCCGGAATCACCAGCCGCGACGGCACGGCCAGGCGCTCGCAGAAATCCCGCGCTGCCTCGAACTGTCGGCGCCGCGCGCGCTGGGTGACGTCGCCGGAAAGAACCAGCACGTCGGGAGGGCGGGTCCGCGCCATCCGCTCGAGCGCTTCGAGCACTTCGGGCCGTTCGGTGCCGAAATGCGGGTCGGAAACCTGCAGAAGGCGGATCATTCGACCTCCACGCGGTCTTCAGGCGCGGGCAGCATCAGCAGCAGCGGCTCCGGGGCGACATCGAAGACGATGGGCGGCGCCATCCGCAGCACCTCGCCGTCCAGCGCGACCCTCACCCGCCTTTTGCCGCGCGGCGTCACGGTGATGCGCTTCATCGCGAACGTCTCGACCGTCTCGGCCTCGCCCAGCCGGCCGAACGCGCCACGCAGGGCCAGGCCGAGCATGGCCAGGTCGCCGATGGGCCTGAGCATGACGCCGGCGAGGCAACCGTTCTCGAGCATGGCGGCTTCGGCAATGCCGATGCGCTCAAGCTGCAGCCGGTTGTTGCCGACGAACAGGGTCGGCGTGCGCACGGTGCGGCGCTTGCCCTCGCTTTCGATCTCGAGCTGCAACTGCCGGCGCTCGCCCAGCAGGGTGCGCAGGCCGGACCAGGCGGCGGCCATGCGGCTGCGTCCGAACTGCTGCTTGAAGGCTTCCCGGTCCTCCAGCAGCTTCGGATAGAGGCCCAGGCTGGCATTGACCAGGAACACCCGGCCGTTCACCCGTCCGACCTGCACCGGCACCGCGCTAGCGCGCAGCAGCGACCGGGTGGATTCGGCGACGTCCTGGGAAATGCCGTGCTCGCGGCCGAAGTAGTTGAACGTGCCCTGCGGCAGTACGCCCAGCGGCACATCCGAGCCGATCAGTTGTTGCGCGGCGGCATTGATCGTCCCGTCGCCGCCGGCGGCCACGACCACGCCCCCCGCACGTCGGGCGCGTTCGAGCGCTTCGGCGATGCGTTCCGGCAGGCGCGCCGGATCGGCGACTTCCAGCACGTCGAACTCGCGACCGGACGCCTCGAGGATCGAACGGATCGTGGGGATGGCCTCGTCGGCATCGTCGCGCCCCGAACCGGCGTTGATCACGACGAAGAACGGGGCGCGCGGGGAAAGCGGCGTGGACGACGTCATGACCCGAGACTAGCCTGCGCGACGTGAGCACCGCATAACCGGACGGGCCAGCACGCGCAAACAGAAAGGCCGCTCCCTGCGGAGCGGCCCTTCTGCGACTACTTGGTGCCGGAGATAGGAATCGAACCTACGACCCCATCATTACGAATGACGTGCTCTACCAACTGAGCTACTCCGGCAGGAGGCGCGGATTCTAGGCGTTCCGGGGGCCCGGGGTCAATTTACCAGGGCGATCCGCAGTTCCTTGGGCAGGGCGAATACCACGTCCTCGGGCTTGCCCTCCAGGTGTTCGACCTCGCCGGCGCCCATTTCGCGCAGGCGGGCGACCACGCCCTCCACCAGCACCTCCGGTGCGGAGGCGCCGGCGGTCACGCCCACGCGCCGGGCGCCCGCGACCCAGGCCGGGTCGATGTGCTCGGCGCCGTCGATCAGGAAGGCCCGGGCGCCCTGCTTCTCGGCCAGCTCGCGCAGGCGGTTGGAGTTGGAGCTGTTGACCGATCCGACCACCAGCACCACGTCGCACTGCTCGGCCAGCAGGCGCACGGCGTCCTGGCGGTTCTGGGTGGCGTAGCAGATGTCGTCGTGCTTGGGGCCCTGGATCGCCGGGAAGCGCGCCTGCAGCGCCGCGATGATCCCGCGGGTGTCGTCCACCGACAGCGTGGTCTGAGTCGTATAGGCGAGCTGGTCGGGCTGGCTGACCTCGAGCGTCGCGACGCCGGCGGCATCTTCGACCAGGTAGATCCGGCCGTCGCCGAACTCCCGGCGCCACTGGCCCATCGTGCCCTCGACCTCCGGATGGCCGGCATGGCCGATCAGGATCACGTCGCGGCCGGCGCGGCAGTGCCGGGCGACCTCGATATGCACCTTGGTCACCAGCGGGCAGGTGGCGTCGAACACCTTCAGGCCGCGGCGCTCGGCCTCGTTGCGCACGGCCTGGGACACGCCGTGGGCGCTGAAGATCACGGTGGCGCCGGCCGGCACCTCGTCGAGCTCCTCGACGAAGACCGCACCGCGCTGGCGCAGGTCTTCGACCACGAAGCGGTTGTGCACCACTTCGTGGCGCACGTAGATCGGCGCACCGAGCGATTCGATCGCACGCTTGACGATCTCGATGGCGCGGTCGACGCCGGCGCAGAAACCGCGGGGATTGGCGAGCAGGACGTCCATGGCGCGGATTATCCGCCCTTCGGCGCCGGATCGGGCGCCTTGAAGCTGAACAGCACCAGCAGCACGGCGCCCACGACGATGCAGGCATCGGCGACGTTGAAGGCCGGCCAGTGCGGCAGGTCGGTGAACCCGAGGTACCAGTCCACGAAGTCAACGACATAGCCGTAGCGCACGCGATCGACCAGGTTGCCCAGCGCGCCGGCGATCACCAGCGCGAACGGCAGGGCCGTGCGCCAGTCCGAACGCGGCGTGCGCGCCAGCATCACCGACAGCGCGGCACTGATGACCACCGCCAGGCCGCCGAAGAACCAGCGCTGCCAGCCACCGGCGTCCGACAGGAAGCTGAAGGCCGCACCGTAGTTGTGCACCAGGGTCCAGTCCCAGTAGCCCTCGATCACCGGCACCGACTGCCGGTAGACCAGGCTGGCCGTGGCCCAGGCCTTGCTCCACTGGTCGGCGACGATCAGCAGGACCGACAGGCCGAGCCAGGACAGCGCGTTCGGCTTGGGCAGCGCCATCAGAACCACCGCCGGGTTTCGCCGGCGCCGTTGACGTTTTCGACGCAGCGGCCGCACAGCTCCGGGTCATCGGCATGGCTGCCGACATCGGCGCGGTAATGCCAGCAGCGCACGCATTTCGCGTTCGTGGTGGACACCGCGTGCACCCAGGGACCGGCGCCGGCCTCGGGCTTGGCCGCCACCGGCTTGAAGTCCAGTCGCGAGGTGATGAAGAAGAAGCGCAGTTCATCTGCGACCGGCGCGAACTTCGCCAGCGTCGCCCCGTCGGCGTACACGTCCACCTCGGCTTCCAGCGAAGCGCCGATCGCGCCATTGGCGCGCATCGGCTCGAGCACCTTGCTCACCGCCTCGCGCAGTTCCAGCAGCCGGTCGAAATCGGCCGCCGACAGCGCCGCATCGGCCGGCATCGGCGCCAGCCCCTCGTACCAGGTCGCCAGCAGCACGTTTTCCTCGCGCTGGCCCGGCAGGTGCTGCCAGATCTCGTCGGCGGTGAAGGCCAGCACCGGCGCGACCCAGCGCACGAAGGCCTCGGCGATGCGGAACATCGCGCTCTGCGCAGAACGGCGACCATGGCTGTCGGCCTTCATCGTGTACAGCCGGTCCTTGGTCACATCCAGATAGACCGCGCCCAGGTCGTTGGTGCAGAAGTTCTGCACTTTCGCGACCACGGCGGCGAAGTCGTAGCGCTCGTAGGCGGCCTTGATCTCTTCCTGCAGCACGTGCGCACGGTGCACCGCCCACTGGTCGAGCAGCAGCAGCTGCTCGTTCGGCAGCAGGTGCGCGGCCGGGTCGAAGCCGTGCAGGTTGCCGAGCAGGAAGCGCGCGGTATTTCGGATGCGGCGGTAGGCGTCGGCGGTGCGCTTGAGGATGTCGTCGGACACCGACATCTCGTTGCGGTAGTCGGTGCCGGCCACCCACAGGCGCAGCACGTCGGCGCCGAGCGCGTCGTTGACCTTCTGCGGCTCGACCACGTTGCCGACCGACTTGGACATCTTGCGGCCTTGCGCGTCCACGGTGAAACCATGGGTCAGCACGGCCTTGTAGGGCGCCGCCCCGTCCATCGCGACGCCGGTCAGCAGCGAACTCTGGAACCAGCCTCGGTGCTGGTCGGAGCCTTCCAGGTAGAGCTCGGCCGGTTTGCGCAGGCCGTCGCCGGCGCGTGCGGCCAGCACGCCCTCGTGGGTGACGCCCGAATCGAACCAGACGTCCAGGATGTCGGTGATCTTGTGGTAGTCGCCGGCGTCGGCGCCCAGCAGTTCGGCGGCATCGAGTTTGAACCAGGCGTCGGCGCCCTCGCCCGCCACGCGGTCGGCGACCGCACGCATCAGTTCGACCGAGCGCGGATGCGGCTCGCCGCTGACGTTGTGCACGAACAGCGCGATCGGCACGCCCCAGGTGCGCTGGCGGCTGATGCACCAGTCCGGGCGGCCTTCGATCATGCCGGCGATGCGGGCTTCGCCCCACTCGGGCACGAACTGGACCTGCCGGATCGCGGCCAGCGCGTCGCGGCGCAGGCCCGCCTGCTCCATCGAAATGAACCACTGCGGCGTGGCGCGGAACGCCACCGGCGACTTGTGCCGCCAGCAGTGCGGATAGCTGTGCTGCAGCTTGCCCGAGGCCAGCAGCACGCCGCGTTCGGCCAGCAGGGCCACGATGCTGTCGTTGGCCTTCCAGATGAACTGGCCTTCGAAGATCGGCGTGCCCGGCAGGTAGACGCCGTTGCCGCCGACCGGGTTGAGTTCGGGCGTGGAGTATTTTTCCAGAAGGCCGTACTTCAGGCCGACCTGGTAGTCCTCCTGGCCGTGGCCGGGCGCGGTGTGCACGGCGCCGGTGCCGGCGTCGGTGGTGACGTGCTCGCCGAGGATGACCGGGATCTCGCGCTCGTAGAACGGATGGCGCAGGCGCAGGCCTTCGAGCTCGGCGCCCTTCACGGTGCGGCCCTTCTTGGCGTAGTGCGGCGGGCCGTTGCCGTCGACCGCACCCAGGCCGTAGCGCTTGGCCGCCTCGTGGAAAAGCGGCTCGGCGATGACCAGGTACTGGTGCCGGCCCGCGCGTTCCGGACCGACCATCAGGATGTAGTCGACCTCCGGGCCCAGGGTGACCGCCAGCGAGGCCGGCAGGGTCCAGGGCGTGGTGGTCCAGATCGGCACGCCGACGATGGCGTCGCCGGGATCGACGCCGAACTTCGCCGCCAGCGCCTTCGGGTCGAAGGCGTCGTAGGCCACGTCCACCATCGGCGAGGTCTTGTCGGCGTATTCAATCTCGGCCTCGGCCAGGGCCGAGCCGCAGTCGAAGCACCAGTGCACCGGCTTCACGCCGCGGGTCAGGTGGCCGCGCTCGACGATCTTCGCCAGGGCCCGCAGCATGTCCGCCTCGAAGGCGAAGTCCATGGTGCGGTAGGGGTTGTCCCAGTCGCCCAGAACGCCCAGGCGCTGGAAATCGCGCGACTGGCCGGCGATCTGTTCGGCGGCGTATTCGCGGCACTTGGCGCGGAACGCGGCGGCGTCGAGCTTGTCGCCGACCTTGCCGAACTTCTTCTCGACCACCAGCTCGATCGGCAGGCCGTGACAGTCCCAGCCAGGCACGTAGGGCGCGTCGTAGCCGGAAATCAGCCGCGACTTGACCACCATGTCCTTGAGGATCTTGTTCACCGCGTGGCCGATGTGGATCGAGCCGTTGGCGTAGGGCGGGCCGTCGTGCAGCACGAACAGCGGACGCTTCTGCGCCTTCGCGGTCGCTCGAACCTGAGCGTAGAGCCCCTGCTTCTGCCAGCCGGCCAGCATGCCCGGTTCCCGCTTGGGCAGGTCGCCGCGCATCGGGAAGGCCGTCTCCGGCAGGCTGATGGTGTGCTTGTAGTCCTTGCCGCCGTTCTCGGTCACGCCAACGCTCCGCGTTCTTCCAGGTCGTGGCGCAATACGCGCCGGGCTTGCGCCGAATCCAGGTCCATCTGCCGGACCAGGGCGGGCAAGTCGTCAAACTTTTCCTCGTCGCGAAGTTTCGCGACGAACTCCACTTCGATGCGGCGGCCGTACAGGTCGCCGTCGAAGTCGAACACATGCGCCTCGAGCAGCGGCTCCACGCCCATCACCGTCGGCCGCGTGCCCAGGCTGGACACCGAAGCCCGCGGCTCGGGGCCGATGCCGTGGACCCAGGTGGCGTAGATGCCCGACAGGGCCGGCCGCTTGCCGGCGAGGCGAAGGTTCGCCGTAGGGTAGCCGAGCTGGCGTCCGAGCTGCCGGCCGCGCACCACCTTGCCGGCGATCGCATAGCGGCGACCCAGCGCCAGCGAGGCGCCCTCCAGGTCGCCTTCGGCCAGCTGCCGGCGCAAGGCGGTGCTGGAGTAACGCCCGCCCTGCCCGTCCACCGGCTCGATCGCCCGGGCCGTGAAGCCCAGCTCCGCGCCCATCGCCTGCAGCAGGATCAGGTCGCCGCGCCGGCCGTGGCCGAAGCGGAAGTCCGGACCCACCCAGACCTCGCGCGCCGACAGGCGCTGCACCAGCACCTGGCGGACAAAATCCTCGGCCGCCATCGCCGCCATGCGGGCGTCGAAACGCAGCAGGCCGACCACGTCCATGCCCAGGGCGCGCAGGCCCTCGAACTTGGCGCGCGGCAGCAGCAGGCGCGGCGGCGGTTGGTCGCGGGCGAAGAACTCGCGCGGCAGCGGTTCGAAGCTCAATGCCACCGTGGCCAGGCCGGCGTTGCGCGCACGCTCGCGCACGCGGCCGACCAGTGCCCGATGCCCCAGGTGGAGGCCGTCGAAGGCGCCGATGCAAACCACGCTGCCCTGCGGGCAAAGTGAATCGCCCTCGACGTCCCGGAACAGCCTGCTCATGCCGCAAAGTATAGCCGCGGGGGCCCGGTTCAGGCTTCCCGCAGGTGGCGCGGCCGCACCCCGGCGATCAGCAGGCCGAGGCCGTAGGCCAGCGCGCCCGCACCCACCACCAGCAGCAGCCAGCCCAGCCGCAGGTACCAGGCGCCGAGCCCCGCCCAATCGCCCAGCTGCAGGCGGGCATAGGCGACGGCCGCCACCATCAGCAGGGATCCGAGCAGGATCTGGCCGAACAGCCGCAGCCAGCCCTTCTCCGCGCGGTAGGCGCCCTGGCGGATCAGGTAACGCCACAGCAGGGCCGCGTTGAGCACGCCGGCCAGCGCGGTGGCCAGCGCGATGCCGCCGTGCGGCGCGACCACGCCGGCCGCGCGCAGCGCCAGTACCAGGGCCGCCGTCAGCAGGATGTTGGCGAACACGGTGATCACCGCGGCGCGCATCGGCGTGCGGGTGTCCTGGCGGGCATAGAACGCCGGCAGCAGCACCTTGCTGAGCATGAAGGCCGGCACGCCGACGCTCATGGCGACGACGGCGATGGCGACCATACGGGTGTCGTCGGCGGTGAATTCGCCGTACTGGAACAGGGTCGCGCACAGCGGTTCGGCCATCAGCGCCAGGCCCAGCGCGGCCGGGATGCTGACCAGGGCCACCAGGCGCAGGCCCCAGTCGAGCGCGTGCGAATAGCCCGCCGCGTCGGTGGCGGCGTGCCGGCGCGACAGGTGCGGCAGGATCACCGTGCCGATCGCCACGCCGAACAGGCCCAGCGGGAACTCGACCAGGCGGTCGGAGTAATACAGCCAGGCCTGCGCGTTGCTCACCAGCATGGACGCGAACATCGTGCCCACCAGCAGGTTCAGCTGCGACACCGAGGACGAGAAGATCGTCGGCAACATCAGCCCGAACACCCGGCGCACGCCCTCGTGGCGGAAGTTCACCTTCAGCCGCGGCCGCAGCCCCAGGCGGCCCAGGGCGGGCCACAGCAGCGCCCACTGCGCCAGGCCGGCCAGAAACACACCCCAGGCCAGCGCGTATTCGGGCACCTCGAAATACCGGGCCAGTCCCAGCATGGCGGCGATCACCGCCAGGTTGTGCAGCACCGGGGTGAAGGCCGGCAGGCCGAAGCGGCGCACGCTGTTGAGGATGGCGCCGGCCAGGGCCGTCATCGAGATGAAGGCCAGGTAGGGGAAGGTGATCCGCAGCATGTCGGCGGTCAGGGCCACCTGCTCGGAGTCCTTGCCGGCGAACAGCAGGAACAGGCGCGCGATCCAGGGCGCGAACAGCATGCCCAGGCCGGTGATGACCGCCACCGTGGCCAGCAGGGCGCCGGCGATGTGGTCCAAGAAATCCTGCAGGGCCTCGCGGTCTCCCCGCTGGTGCAGTTCCGACAGCACCGGCACGAAGGCAGACGAGAACGAGCCCTCGGCGAAGATCCGCCGCAGATAGTTCGGGATGCGGTAGGCCACCACGAAGGCGCTGACCGCCGCCCCCGTGCCGAACAGGGAGGCCTGGAGCAGGTCCCGGGCAAGCCCGGCGATCCGGGACAGGAAGGTCATGGCGCTGAACACCGCCGTGGACCGCAGCAGCCCGCCCCGGCTCATGCCCCCACCTCGGCCGCGGCCCGGGGGAATTGACTCAAGCCTTTGACTCGCCCATAATTCCGGGTCTTTCGCGCACCACCCCAATTCCGCCGCCGGCTCCGACCGACCCGGCCAACACTTTCAGAGTTCAGGAGCCCTCCGTGGCCAACATCAAGTCCGCCAAGAAGCGCGCCAAGCAGACCGTCGTCCGCAACGCCCGCAATTCCAGCCAGCGTTCCATGCTGCGCACCGCCGTGAAGAAGGTCCTCAAGGCCCTGGAAGCCAAGGACGCCCCGGCCGCCGAGGCCGCGTTCGCGACCGCCCAGCCGATCCTGGACCGCTATTCGGCCCGCGGCCTGATCCACAAGAACAAGGCTGCCCGCCACAAGAGCCGCATCTCCGCCCACATCAAGGCGCTGAAGCAGGCCTGATCCGGCCACACCGGAGGGTTGCAGCGAAAGGCCGGCGCAAGCCGGCCTTTCTGCTTTCGGGGCTCCGGCGGAATGGCGGGACATCCGTCCCGCCCCCCTTGCCCCGGGCACGCCGCAGGCCTCACGCATTGCGCGTCATCTCCGCCCGGGCCGCGGCGTCTTCCGCCGCTTCCAGCGCCGCCGCCTTCTGGTCGTCGAAGAACTGCTGGATCTTGAGCACGACCGGCCAGGTGCCCTCGCGGCCGATGGCCGAGACCATGAACCAGGGCTCCTTCCAGCCGAGCTCCTGCACCAGCGCCTCGGCGCGGGCCTGGCGCTCTTCCTCCGGCAGCAGGTCGGCCTTGTTGAGCACCAGCCAACGCGGCTTTTCCAGCATGCCCGGGTCGTACTTGCGCAGCTCGTTCTCGATCGCGCGCACCTGGGTGGCCGGGTCGACGCCGTCGTCGAAGGGCGCCATGTCCACGAGGTGCAGCAGCACGCGGGTGCGCTGCACGTGGCGCAGGAACAGGCTGCCCAGGCCGGCGCCGTCGGCGGCGCCCTCGATCAGGCCCGGGATGTCGGCGATGACGAAGCTGCGGTCCATCTCGACGCTGACCACGCCCAGGTTCGGGTAGAGCGTGGTGAACGGATAGTCGGCCACCTTCGGCGTCGCCGCCGAAACGGCGCGGATGAAGGTGGACTTGCCGGCGTTCGGGAAACCGAGCAGGCCGACGTCAGCCAGAAGCTTCAGCTCGAGCCGGATCTCGCGCTCTTCGCCCGGCGTGCCGGTGCCGGCCTTTCGCGGCGCGCGGTTCACCGAACTCTTGAAGTGCACGTTGCCCTTGCCGCCGATACCGCCCTGGGCCACCAGCAGGCGGTCGCCGTGTTCGGTGAGGTCGCCGATGATCTCGTCCGTTTCGACGTTGATCACCTCGGTGCCGATCGGCACGCGGATCACGATGTCCTCGCCGGCCTTGCCGAAGGCCTGGCGGCCCATGCCGCTCTGGCCACTCTGGGCCCGGAACTGGCGCTGGTGCCGGAAGTCGATCAGCGTATTGAGGTTCTCGTCGGCTTCCAGAAAGACACTGCCGCCATTGCCGCCGTCGCCGCCGTCAGGGCCACCGAGCGGAATGAACTTCTCGCGCCGAAAGCTGATGCAGCCGTTACCGCCCTTTCCGGCGTACACCATGATCTGGGCTTCATCGACGAATTTCACAGGCATGTCCCTGGCGGGGGCGCGAGGCCGTCCGCCGCGATTGTGGGCCGTCCGCATCGCGCCGTGAAGGGCGCTGACCGCGGAGGCCGGGTTCAGAAACGAAAAGCCCCGCCGAAGCGGGGCCCTTCAAGCCGGTCCGGGCTGGCCTCAGGCCGCCGGGACGACGCTCACGGTGCGACGCTTCTTCGGACCCTTGACCGAGAAATCCACCACGCCGTCCACGAGGGCGAACAGGGTGTGGTCACGGCCGAGGCCGACGCCGGCGCCCGGATGGAACTCGGTGCCGCGCTGGCGCACGATGATGTTGCCGGCTTCGATGGCCTGGCCGCCGTAGATCTTGACGCCCAGGTACTTCGGATTGGAATCGCGACCGTTGCGCGACGAGCCTACGCCCTTTTTCTGTGCCATGGCTTTATCTCCTCGCGCTTAGCCGGCAATGCCGGTGATTTCGATTTCGGTGAAGTACTGCCGGTGGCCCATCTGCTTGCGATGGTGCTTGCGGCGACGGAACTTGACGATGCGGACCTTGTCGAGGCGGCCGTGCGACTTGACGGTGGCGGTGACCTTGGCGCCCGAAACGTTCGGGGTGCCGATGGTGACCTTGTCGCCATTGCCGATCATCAACACGGAGTCGATGTCGAAGCTCTTGCCTTCCTCGAGGTCGATCTTCTCGACCTTCAGGGTCTCGCCCTGCATAACGCGGTACTGCTTACCGCCGGTAACGATGACTGCGTACATGACCGGGATTCCTCTGTAGTTATTTTGGTCAAACCTGCCCCGCGGTCACGGGACAGAAGCGGAATTCTAGGGGAAACAGGCCGTTACGGTCAAACCCCACCACACTCCCGGCCCGCGGCCCAAGGCCGGGATGCCCCTCGCCCCTGTCCCGGGGCCGGGACAAGGGACCTCTCCAAGCCCGCGGCCAACCCCGGAAGCCGGCCGCAAACCCTTGGCCTGTCAGGCATTTATCCCATTACCTGGAGGGTCACAGCCTGCCCACGGCGCCCTGCTAAACTGCCCGGCTACTCCTCCGGAGCCGCCCCCAGGCGCATGGATACGATCCGAATCCGCGGTGCCCGCACCCACAACCTGAAGAACATCGACCTGGACCTGCCCCGGGACCGGCTGATCGTCATCACCGGCCTGTCCGGGTCCGGCAAGTCCTCCCTGGCCTTCGACACCATCTATGCCGAGGGCCAGCGCCGCTACGTCGAGTCGCTGTCGGCCTATGCCCGGCAGTTCCTGAGCGTGATGGAGAAGCCTGACGTGGACCACATCGAGGGCCTGTCCCCGGCCATCTCGATCGAGCAGAAGTCCACCTCGCACAACCCGCGCTCGACCGTCGGCACCATCACCGAGGTCTACGACTACCTGCGCCTGCTGTTCGCCCGCGTCGGCACCCCGCGCTGCCCGGACCACCACTACCCGCTCGAGGCCCAGACCGTGGGCCAGATGGTGGACCAGGTGCTGGCCCTGCCCGAGGATCGCCGCTACATGCTGCTGGCCCCGGTGATCCGTGAGCGCAAGGGCGAGCACGCCCAGGTCTTCGACCAGCTGCGCGCCCAGGGTTTCGTGCGCGTGCGCGTCAACGGCGTGCTGCACGAACTCGACGCGGTTCCGGCCCTGGCCCTCCGCCAGAAGCACACCATCGAAGCGGTGCTCGACCGGTTCAAGCCGCGCGCCGAACTCAAGCAGCGACTGGCGGAAAGTTTCGAGACCGCGCTCAAGCTCGGCGACGGCCTGGCCCAGGTCCAGGACCTCGACGACGAATCCGTCGCGCCCCTGCTGTTCTCGTCCAAGTTCAGCTGCCCGGTCTGCGACTACGCCCTGCCCGAGCTCGAGCCGCGCCTGTTCTCCTTCAACTCGCCGGTCGGCGCCTGCCCGTCCTGCGACGGCCTCGGCGTCACCCAGTTCTTCGACCCCTCGCGCGTGGTCGTGCACCCGGAGCTGAGCCTCGCCGCCGGCGCGGTGCGCGGCTGGGACCGCCGCAACGCCTATTACTTCCAGCTGATCGCCTCGCTGGCCAAGCATTACGGCTTTGATCCCGACACGCACTGGCAGGAGCTGAGCGAGCAGGTGCGCCAGGCCGTGCTGTTCGGCAGCGGCGAGGAAGTGATCAACTTCACCTACCTCACCGAATCCGGCGGCCGCACCCAGCGCAAGCACAAGTTCGAGGGCATCGTGCCCAACCTCGAGCGCCGCTACCGCGAGACCGAATCGCAGGTGGTGAAAGAGGAACTGGCCAAGTTCATCTCCGACCGCCCCTGCCCCGACTGCGGCGGCGCGCGCCTGAACCGCTCGGCCCGCAACGTCTTCGTCGCCGAACGCAACCTGCCGCAGATCACCCAGCTGCCCGTGGACGAGTCGCTGGAGTTCTTCAGCCACCTGAGCCTGGCCGGCTGGCGCGGCGAGATCGCCGCCAAGATCGTCAAGGAGATCCGTGACCGCCTGCGTTTCCTGGTGGACGTCGGCCTCGACTACCTGACGCTCGAGCGCAAGGCCGACTCGCTCAGCGGCGGCGAAGCCCAGCGCATCCGCCTGGCCAGCCAGATCGGCGCCGGCCTGGTCGGCGTGATGTACGTGCTCGACGAACCCTCGATCGGCCTGCACCAGCGCGACAACGAGCGCCTGCTCGGCACCCTCACCCGCCTGCGTGACCTCGGCAACACGGTGATCGTGGTCGAACACGACGAGGATGCGATCCGCCTGGCCGACCACATCGTCGACATCGGTCCGGGCGCCGGCGTGCACGGCGGCGAAGTCGTCGCCCAGGGCAGCTACGAAGATGTGCTGAAGGCGCCGCGCTCGATCACCGGCGCCTACCTGTCCGGGAAGCGCCGCATCGAGATCCCGAAGCAGCGCCACAGGCCCAATCCGAAGATGTCGCTGAAGCTGCTGGGCGCCAGCGGCAACAACCTCAAGAACGTCGACCTGACCGTCCCGGCCGGGCTGTTCACCTGCATCACCGGCGTCTCCGGCTCGGGCAAGTCGACGCTGATCAACGACACGCTCTACCACCTGGCCGCGAACGAACTCAACGGCGCCTCGCACACGCCGGCGCCGTATCGCGAGATCCAGGGCATGGAGCTGTTCGACAAGGTCGTGGACATCGACCAGTCGCCGATCGGCCGCACGCCGCGCTCGAACCCCGCGACCTATACCGGCCTGTTCACGCCGCTGCGCGAGCTGTTCGCGCAGGTGCCTGAGGCGCGCGCCCGAGGCTATTCGCCGGGGCGCTTCAGCTTCAACGTGCGCGGCGGTCGCTGCGAGGCCTGCCAGGGCGACGGCCTGATCAAGGTCGAAATGCACTTCCTGCCCGACGTCTACGTGCCCTGCGACGTCTGCCACGGCAAGCGCTATAACCGCGAGACGCTGGAGATCCACTACAAGGGCTACAGCATCCACGACGTGCTGGAGATGACGGTCGAGGACGCGCTGAAGCTGTTCGAGCCGGTGCCGACCCTGGCGCGCAAGCTCGAGACCCTGATGGACGTCGGCCTGAGCTACATCAAGCTCGGCCAGTCGGCAACGACGCTGTCGGGCGGCGAGGCGCAGCGCGTCAAGCTGTCGAAGGAACTGAGCCGGCGGGACACCGGCCGCACGCTCTACATCCTCGACGAGCCGACCACCGGCCTGCACTTCCACGACATCGAGCACCTGCTCGCGGTGCTGCACAAGCTGCGCGACGACGGCAACACCATCGTCGTGATCGAGCACAACCTGGACGTGATCAAGACCGCGGACTGGGTGATCGACCTGGGCCCGGAGGGCGGCCACCGCGGCGGCATGATCCTGGCCGAGGGCACGCCCGAGGCGCTGGCGGCGACGCCCGGTTCGCATACCGGCCGCTTCCTCGCCAAGATGCTCACTCCGGCGGTCGCGGCCAAGGCCCCGGCCAAACCTGCGGCCAAGCCGGCCGCGCCGGCGCCATCGAAGCGGAAGAAGAGCGCATGAGCGCCGTCGTCTACACCCTGGCCATCGAAGCGCGCTGGCGCGACATGGACGCCTTCAACCACGTCAACAACGCCAGCTACCTCGGCTATATCGAGGAAGCGCGGGTGCGCTGGTTCAAGTCGCTCAGCGCCGACTGGGCCAACGAGACCTCCGCGCCGGTGATGGCTTCGGTGACGGTCAACTACCGCCGCCCGGCCGTGTGGCCGGAAACGCTGCGCATCGAGCTGATCGCCGAACGCGCCGGCAACAAGAGCCTGACCCTGGGCCACCGCATCACCGCCGCCGGCGATCGCGACGTGCTGTACTGCGATGGCCACACCATCCTGGTGTGGATCGACCGCAGCGGCCAGTCGGTGCTGCTGCCGGAGAACGTGCGCGCCGCCTGCGCCGTGGGTTAGGGCGCGCTGCGCCGCACCGGCACTTCCACGTACAGCCGGCGGCCGTCCGCCAGCACCAGCCGCAACCGCGCGCTGTCGCCTTCGGCCAGCGGCCGCAGCGGCTTCATCAGCATCAGGTGCAGGCCGCCGGGCTCGAAGCGCAGCGACGCGCCGGCGGCGACGACCATCCGCCCCGCCGGCCGCATCCGGCTGACGCCGTCCACGAGTTCGGTTCGGTGGATCATCGGCATGCCGAAGTCCCGGCTCTCGACGTCCACCACCTCGACCGCGGCGGCGCAGGGATTGCGCAGCACCAGGTACCCGGCCAGCGTGCTGGCGCCCGGCGGCGCGGCGCGCACCCACGCCTTCTCGATCACCGGCGCGCAGTCGGGCGCCGCCCCAACGGCGGCTGAAGCGGACAGCCAGAGGGTCAACCCCAGGCACGGGCGGAGTACGTTCATGGGCCTATGATAATCCCACGCGCCCCCAGGAGTTCCGCATGACCCGCACCCTGCTCGCCGTCGCCATCGCCTCCATGATCACGTCCACCGCCCACGCCGCCGAACCGCGCCTCACCGTCTACAGCGGCGATTACGACGCCGTGGTGCAGTCGGAGGCCATGCCCGGCGGCCCCGGCTTCGCGCTCTACGAGGCCGGCATCGGCTTCGACCTGCGCAGCGGCGCCAACCGCGTCAGCCAGGGCGGACTGCCGAGCGCGCTCGACGCCAGTTCGGTGCGGCTCAAGCCGCGCGGCGACGCCAGCGTGCGCGGCCAACGCTTCGATTTCGCCATCGCCGGCCAGGACGAACTGCTGCGCCGTTCGATCGGCCAGACCGTCACCGTCGAGCAGTCGGGCAACGGCGGCCGCCAGAGCCACACCGGCGTGCTGATGGCCGCCGGCAACGGGCTCACCCTGCGCCTGCCCGACGGGCGGGTGAAGGTGCTGTCGGAATATTCGAGCTTCGAGCTGGCCGCGATGCCCGACGGCATCGTCAACGAACCCACGCTGTCCTGGGATATCACCGCCGGTGCCGCCGGCCGCCAGGACTTCGACCTGTCCTACGCCAGCGCCGGCCTGGCCTGGCGCGCCGAATATCAGGTGGACCTGAGCGGCCAGGCCAAGGCCTGCCGCATGGACATCGACGGCGCCGCGATGGTGGTGAACCGCTCCGGCGCCGACTTCAACGGCGTCGCCCTGACGCTCGTCGCCGGTCAACCGAACCGCGCCCCCGCCTCCGGGCCGATGCAGGCCAAGGCCTATGGCCGCGCCGAGATGATGGCGGCCGACGCCGCTGCGCCGCAGCCGGTCGCCTCGGGCGAATATCACGCCTACCGCCTGCCCGGCAGCGCCTCCCTGCCCCAGGGCAGCGTGCAGCGCCTGCCGCTGATCGATGCGACCCGCGGCATCGCCTGCGAACGTCGTTACGAAACCCGCTCGGCGATGGGCGGCTGGCGCCCGCCCTACCCGATGATCGACGCCAACTTCAATGCCGAGACCGGCGAGCAGCCGGTGATCGCCGGCCTGCGCTTCGACAACCGCAAGACCGGCGGACTGGGCATGCCCCTGCCGGCGGGCCGCGTGCGCGTATTCGACAACGGCGACCTGCTGGGCGAGGCCACGATGGGCCACACCCCGGCCAATGCCGAGGTGGAACTGGACCTGGGCACCGTATTCGACCTGACCGCCGAGCGCAGCCGCGAGGATTTCCAGGTCGACCGCGCCGGCCGCACGATGGAAGAGCGCATCAGCATCGTCGTGCGCAACGCCAAGCCGGAAGCGGCCACGGTGCACGTGCTCGAGACGCTGCCGCGCTGGAGCGACTGGGAGGTGGTCTCCAGCACCGTGCCCGCGACCAAGCGCGACGCCCAGTCGGCGACCTTCGCGCTGTCCGTGCCGGCGGGCGGCGAGGCGAAAGTCACCTACACGGTGCGGTATCGTTGGGCCCCCGACGTCCAGATTCCCTGAGGCCCACCGATGAGCATCGAACTGCACCGCCATGGCGACATCCACGAAATCCGCCTGGCGCGCCCGCCGGTCAATGCGCTGACGCCGGAGCTGCTTTCGGCGCTGCGTGCGGCGGTGCAGGCGGCGCCCGCCGAGGGCGCCCGCGGCATCGTGCTCACCGGCGGCAGCAAGGTGTTCTCCGGCGGCATGGACGTGCCGCACCTGATGGGACTGGACCGCGCGTCGCTCAAGGCCGGCTGGGCGACGCTGTTCGCGGCCGCGCGGGCCCTGGCGGATTCGCGCGTGCCGGTGGTTGCGGCCATCGGCGGGCACAGCCCGGCCGGCGGCTGCGTGCTGGCGCTGTGCTGCGACTACCGGATCATGGCGCGCGGCCCGTTCCGGATCGGTCTCAACGAGGTGCAGGTCGGCCTGGTGGCTCCGGACGCGATCCAGCACCTGATGCGTCGCGTCGTCGGCACCTACCGGGCCGAGCGGCTGCTGGTCGCCGGGTCGCTGGTGGAATCCGAGCAGGCACAGGCGATCGGCCTGGTGGACGAACTCACCGACGCCGAACATGTGCTCGCCCGCGCGCTCCATTGGCTCGAGGAGCTGCTGAAGCTGCCGTCTGCGGCGATGCTGGCCAGCCGCCAGGTCGCGCGCACCGACATGATCGCCGCGCTCGAAGCCTTCAGCGACGACCACCTCGATGGCTTCATCGAAGACTGGTACGCACCCGGCACGCAGGCGGCGCTGCAGGCGCTGGTGGCGCGCCTGAAGAAGTGACGCTGGTGAAGGGCCTGCCCCGACTCGCGCTGCTGTCGCTGCTCGCCCTGCTCGCCGCCTGTGCCGAGCCGGTGCCCGAGGCCTACGCCGACTACGTCGGGCACTGGCGCGGCGACGGCGTACGCCTGGTGATCCGGGCCGACGGTCATGCCGACTACGACCGCGTGCAGGGCCGCACCCACGTGGCGATCGAGGGCAACGCCCACAGTTTCAGCAAGCGCGGCTTCCGTATCGGCATCGGCCCGCTCAGCGCGGACTTCAAGGTGCAGCAGGCGCCGGAGGTCGAGGACGGCCGCTGGCGCATGACCGTGGACGGTGTCGAACTGACCCGCATAGACATCCTGCCGGTCGAGTCCGGCCAGCAAAGCCTGCGGCTCTGATCAGTCGCCGGTGGCCACCGGCCGCGCCGGCTGGCTGACCCAGCCGCTCCACGACGGCGCGTAGATGCGCGCGCCGGAAAGGCCCGCATGCTCCATCGCCAGCAGGTTGTGGCAGGCGGTGACGCCGGAGCCGCAGCTGAGCACGATCCCGTCCGGCGCGCGCCCCTGCAGCAGGGCCTCGAAGTCCGCCCGCAGCTGCGCCGGATCGCGGAAGACGCCCTGCTCCATGTTCTCCCCGTACGGCCGGTTCAAAGCGCCGGGAATGTGGCCGGCGACCGGATCCAGCGGCTCCACCTCGCCGCGGAACCGCTCCCGCGCGCGCGCGTCCAGCAGCCAGCCCGGTGCGGTCGGCAGGCGCGACAGCACTTCGTCGGTGCCCGCAACCTGGGCCAGGTCGAATTCGCCTTCGTAGTGCCCGGCGTGCAGGGTCGGCTCGCCGGTTTCCAGCGGCAGGCCGAGCGTGCGCCAGCGCGAGAAGCCGCCGTCGAGCACGGCGACCCGACGATGCCCGAGCAGGCGCAGCAGCCACCAGAAGCGCGCCGCCGCCATCGCACCGTCGCCGGCGTCGTAGGCGACCACCTGCGAACCGGGCGTCACGCCGAGCCGCGCCAGCAGCGCGCGGAAATCGGCCGCTTCCGGCAGCGGGTGCCGGCCCAGCGATGCGGGCTTGCGATGGTCGGACAGGTCGCGGTCCAGGTGTGCGTGGCCGGCGCCGGGCAGATGCGATTCGCGCCAGGCGCGCTCGCCCGCGCCGGGGTCGGCATTGGCGAGCACGTGCCGGCAATCGACGATCACCAGGTCCGGGCGGCCCAGCGCGGCCACCAGGTCCTCGGCGGAAACCAGGGTGGTCCAGTTCATGTGGCCTGCTCCAGCCGGTGGCGGAAATTCACCAGCATCGCGGCGGTCGCGCCCCAGATGCGGTGGCCCTCGTAACGGTACTCCAGCAGCCGGCGGCGGCGCCCCTGCCAATCCATCTCGAGCTCGCGCACGTTGGCGGGGTCGAGCAGGAAATGCAGCGGCACCTCGAAGGCTTCCGCCACCTCGGACGGATCCAGTCGCGGCACGTAGCCACCCGACACCGTCGCGACGACCGGGTAGACGTGGAAGCCGGTGATGGTGACGAAGGGATCCAGATAACCCCGCGGAGACGACAGTGCCGCCGCGAGTCCGACTTCCTCCTCGGCTTCGCGCAGCGCCGCCGCCACCGGATCGGCGTCGTCGGCCTCGATTCGGCCACCGGGAAAACTGACCTGGCCGGCGTGGAGGCGTAGCGCCTCGGTGCGCCGCGTCAGCAGCACGCAAGGGCCGTTGGCGCGCTCGATCAGCGCAATCAGCACGGCGGCAGGCCGCAGCGGCGCGCCGGCGGGCAGCAGGTCGGAAAGTTCGGGAAGGTTCCAGCCGGGCCCCGAGGGGGGCTGGTCCAGCGCGTGCAGCGCGCGGGGCAGGCGTTCGATCGGGTCGAACGGCGGGGTCACACGCGCTGCGCCTCGCGCCCCGGCAGCACCACTTCCATCAGGTGCAGGCGCTCGTCGTCGTTCATCTGCGACCACCGCGCGATCTCGGCCGTGGTCCGCAGGCAGCCTTCGCACAGCCCCGCCCGGTCGAGCGAACAGATCCCGACGCAAGGGCTGAGCACGGCGCGGAAGGAAGGGTTGCTCATGCTCCGGACACGAAACCGCCGCGCCGGGAGACCCGGCGCGGCGGCGGTGTGTGCTTACTTGACGCTGACCAGCTTGATGTCGAACACCAGGGCCTGGCCCGGGCCGACCGGCGAACGCGGATCGTTGCCGAAGGCCTTGTCGGCCGGCAGGAACACTTCCCAGCGGGCGCCCGTCGGCATCATCACCAGGGCCTCGCGCACGCCCGAGATCGGGAAGTCGCTGACCTTGAAGCTGGCCGGGGTCGGGTTGGCCTGGGCGTAGGTGTTGGCGAACTCCTGGCCGGTCGACACCGAACCGCGGTAATGCATCTGCACGGTGCTGGCGGCGGTCGGCTTGGCGCCCGCACCCGGCTCGATCACGCGGTACTGGATGCCGTTGGGCAGGGTGGTGACGCCCGGCTTGGCGCGGTTGGCGGCCAGGAAGGCATCGGACTTGGTCTTGTTCTCGCGGGCGACGCGTTCGAACTCGGCACGGGCCTGGCTGACCATGCGCTGCTGCAGGCCGCCCAGCTGGGCCGCCATCTGCTCTTCCGGATGGGCCGGAGCGCGCTTGGCGAACCCGTCCTGCAGGGCGCGGATGACGGCGTTGATGTCGACGTCCACGTTCTGCTGGGACAGATCCTTGCCCAGGTCGTAACCGATCGCGTAGCTCAGCACCGCCTTGTTGACCGGAGCGGGAGCCGGCTGGGACTGCGGCGCCGGAGCCGGGGCGGTCTGGGCCAGGGCAACGCCGGCGCTCAGACCAAGGGCCGCCAGACTGGCAGCCAACAGACGCAACTTCATCAGGAATCTCCAGTTGTGGATGCGGGGCGATGTGGCACCCCAAAGGCCGCGCTAGGATAGCCCCCGCACGGCTGAACCGCTACTGACACCAGCCATCGCCCGGATCCGACCCGTCCTGGCGGCCCAAGTTCCATATCCCACGGAGTTCCCATGGCTTTCAGCAACCTGCTCGTCGAGGACCGCGGCGCCGTCCGCCGGATCACGCTCAATCGCCCCGACAAGCTCAATGCCCTCAACCACGCGACGCTGACCGAACTGCATGCCGCCTTCGAAGCCGCCGGCGCGGATGAAGCGGTGCGCGTGGTCGTGCTCACCGGCGCCGGCCCGAAGGCCTTCGTCGCCGGCGCCGACATCGCCGAGATGAATGGACTGAGCCCGGTCCAGGCCCGCGATTTCTCCCGCCACGGCCAGCGGCTGATGTCGCGCATCGAACAGCTGGGCAAACCCGTGCTGGCCATGGTCAACGGCTTCGCCCTGGGCGGCGGCCTGGAGCTGGCCATGGCCTGCCACCTGCGCATCGCCGCCGACAGCGCCAAGCTCGGCCAGCCCGAAGTCAATCTGGGCCTGATCCCCGGCTTCGGCGGCACCCAGCGCCTGCTGCGCCTGACCGGCCGCAGCGCCACGCTCGAGCTGTGCCTGCTCGGCACACCGATCGACGCCGCGCGGGCCGCCCAGATCGGCCTGGTCACCCGGGTGGTCCCGGCCGACCAGCTGGAGCCCGAGACGCAGAAATGGGCCGAACAGCTGGCCGCGGCCGCGCCACAGGCGCTGCGCGGCGTGCTCGACGCCGTGCTGCTGGGGGGCGAGGCGCCGCTCGAGGCCGGCCTGGACTACGAAACCCAGGCGTTTGCCCTGGCGTTCTCCACCGAGGACATGAAGGAAGGCACCGGCGCCTTCCTGGCCCGGCGCAAGCCGCTGTTCACGGGCCGCTGAGCCGCTGAGGCCGGCCATGCGCCCGTCCCGCTTCCACGGCGGCCTGCGCCTGGCCGGCCACAAGGCCGAATCCACCGCCGACGCCCTGCGTCCCTGCCCGCCGCCGCCGCTCCTGCGCCTCTCGCTGGCCCAGCACGCCGGGCGCCCGGCGCGGGCCCGCGTGGCGGTCGGCGAGCGGGTGCGCCGCGGGCAATTGCTTGGCGAGGCCGACGGCGAGCTCAGCGCCGGGGTGCACGCGCCGCGCGCCGGGCGGATCGAGGCGATCCGGGCTGGCGAGCTGCCGGGTTTCCCGGGCCTGCCGAGCATCGAGGTCTGGCTGGCCGTCGAGGGCGACGAATCCATCACGCTGCCGCCGCTGGAGGGCCTGGCCAGCGAACCGACGGCGCTGCGCGAACGCATCCGGGCCGCCGGCGTGGTCGGACTGGGCGGCGCCGGCTTCCCCACCGCGGAAAAACTCGCGATCGGCCGCGAGCTGCTGATCCTCAACGGCGCCGAGTGCGAGCCCTGGATCGCCTGCGACGACGCGCTGCTGCGCGAACATGCTGACGAGGTCGTGCTGGGCGGACGCTTGTTGGCCCGCGCCGTCGGCGCCGGCCGGATCCTGCTCGCCGTCGAGGACAGCATGACGGCCGCGCTCGACGCCTGCCGCCGGGCGGTCGCTGCCCACGGCGGAGGCGCCGTCGAACTGGCCGTGGTGCCGACGATCTATCCTGAGGGCGGCGAACGCCAACTGATCCAGGCGCTGACCGGACGCGAGGTGCCGCGCGGCGGCCTGCCGCGCGACCTGGGCGTAGTGGTGCAGAACGTCGCCACCGCGCGCGCCGCCTGGCGCGCCGTGGTGCACGGCGAAGCGCTGACCGAACGCATCGTCACCGTGACCGGGCCTGGCGTGGTCCGGCCCGGCAACTACGTGGTGCCGCTGGGCACGACGGTGGCGCATCTGGTCGCCCAGGCCGGCGGCTACACGCCCGACGCGGCGCGGCTGCTGCTCGGCGGGCCGATGATGGGTCTGGCCCTGCCGCATGACGACGTGCCGCTGGGCAAGACCCACAACTGCGTGCTCGTGCAGTCCGCCGCCGACGTAGACGCCGAAGCCCGCGAGCCGGAAATGCCCTGCATCCGCTGCGGCGACTGCGCGCCGGTCTGCCCCGCGCGCCTGCTGCCGCAGCAGCTGCTCTGGCAGGTCCGCGCCGGCCGGCTGGACCGCGCCGTGGACCAGGGCCTGTTCGACTGCATCGAGTGCGGCTGCTGCGACCTCGCCTGCCCCAGCCACATCCCGCTGACCGCGTATTTCCGCCACGGCAAGGGCGAACAGCGCGTGCGCGAGGCCGAAGCGGAACGCGCCGACGCCGCCCGCATTCGCCACGAATCGCGCCAGCAGCGGCTCGAACGCGAGGCGGCCGAACGCGCCGCGCGAGATGCCGCGCGCCGCGACGCCGCCACCAGCAGCGACGCCGTCGCCGCCGCGCTCGAACGCGCGCGGGCCCGCCGCGGCGATTCCGGCGCGGCGCCATGAAGACCTTCGCCACCGCCAGCGCGCCGCACCTGCCGCCGCGCCGCAGCGTGCGCACCGTGATGGGCCTGGTGCTGCTGGCGCTGGCGCCGGGCGTGGCCGCGCACGGCTGGTTCTTCGGCCCGGGCATCGCCATCCAGATACTGCTCGCCGCCGCGTTCGCGCTGGCCTTCGAGGCGGCGATGCTGCGGGCACGCGGCAAACCGCTGCGGCCCTTCCTCACCGACCTGAGCGCGCCGCTCACCGCCGTGCTGTTCGCGCTGTGCGTGCCGCCGCTGGCGCCATGGTGGATCGCCGCGATCGGCATGGCGGCGGCGATCGTGCTCGCCAAGCAGCTGTTCGGCGGCCTGGGCCACAACCTGTTCAATCCGGCGATGGTCGGCGTGGCGGTGGTGCTGCTGTGTTTCCCGCGCGAGTTCACCCAGTGGCTGCCGCCGGCAGGCCTCGATCCCGAAGTCGGAATGCCGGGGGTCGGCGACAGCCTGCGCGCCGTGTTCACCGGCGAGCTGCCGCCGCCCTGGCGCTGGGACATGCTGGCGCAGGCGACGCCGCTGGACACGGTGCGCACGCTCGCCGGCCAGGGCGCGACGCTGGCGGAGATCCGCCACGACCCGCTGTTCGGCGATTTCGGCGGCCGCGGCTGGGAATGGATCGCCAACTTCTTCGCGCTCGGCGGCCTGTTCCTGCTCTGGAAACGCGTGATCCCCTGGCAGGTGCCGGTGGCGACGCTGGGCACGGTGATCCTGCTGACCCTGCCGTTCTGGCTGTACGACCCCGACCTGCATCCCTTCCCGCTGCAGCACGTGTTCTCTGGCGCGCTGGTGCTGGGCGCGTTTTTCATCGCCACCGATCCGGTCAGCGGCTGCACCACGCCGCGCGGGCGGCTGCTGTTCGGCGTCGGCGTGGCCGTGCTGACCCTGCTGATCCGCCGCTGGGGCGCGTTCCCGGACGGGGTCGCCTTCGCCGTGCTGCTGATGAACTGCGCGGCGCCGTGGATCGACCTGCACACGCGCCCGCGCATCTACGGCGAGGCCGGGCGATGAGCGCCGGCCGCGAACCGCTGCGGGCCGCCGCCCAGCTGGCGCTGGCGGGACTGATCGCGGCCCTGCTGCTGGCCGGCACCTGGGCGCTGACCCGCGACCGCATCGTCGCCGCCGAGCACCGCGCGCAGATGCAGGCGCTGGAGATCGTGCTGCCGCCGGACCGCTACGACAACGACCTGGTCGCCGATGCCGTGCAGGTCCAGGCGGCCGCGTGGCTCGGTCGCGAAACCGCCACCGTGCACCGCGCCCGCCTGCGCGGTGAGGCCAGCGCGCTCGTGCTCGAAGCCACCGCGAACGACGGTTACGCCGGCCCCATCCACCTGCTGGTGGCGGTTGCCGACGACGGCCGCGTGCTCGGCGTGCGGGTCACCGCGCACCAGGAAACGCCGGGCCTGGGCGACGACATCGAAGCCGGACGCAGCGACTGGATCACCCGTTTCGCCGGCCGTGCGCTCGGCGACCCGCCCGCCGCCGATTGGGCGGTGCGCAGGGACGGCGGCCGCTTCGACCAGTTCGCCGGCGCCACGGTGACGCCGCGCGCGGTGGTGCGGGCGGTGAAACGCTGCCTCGAATTCGCGGCGCGCCACGGCGACGAGATCCGCGCCGCGGCGCCGGGCGTTACACTGCGCATCGAGTCCGCGCCCGACGACCACCGGCCCAGATGACCGCCAGCCCGCGATGAGCGCCCCCAACGCCCGCAGCATCCTCGAATACGGCCTGGCCAGCGGCAACACCGGGCTGGTGCAGCTGCTCGGCCTGTGCCCGCTGCTGGCGGTGAGCAACAACGCGGTGAACGCGCTGGGCCTGGGCCTGGCGACCGTCGTCGCGCTCACGCTCACCAATGCCGCGGTGTCCCTGCTGCGCCGGCTCAGCGGCCGCGACGTGCGCATCCCCGCCTTCGTGATGATCATCGCCGCCGTGGTCACCTCGATCGAACTGGCGCTGCGCGCCTGGCTGCCGGAGCTGCACGCGGTGCTGGGCCTGTTCATTCCGCTGATCGTCACCAACTGCGCGCTGATGGGCCGGGCCGAAGCCTTCGCCTCGCGGCACGATCCAGCGCGGGCAGCGCTCGACGGTTTCGCGACCGGCCTGGGTTTCCTGTGGGTGCTGCTGGCGATCGGCGCGCTGCGCGAGGCCATCGGCGAGGGCAGCCTGTTCGCGGGCGCCGGCCGCCTGCTCGGCCTGCCCGCGCTGGAGTTGTCGGCGCCGGACTATCCCGGTTTCCTGCTGGCCCTGCTGCCGATCGGCGCCTTCCTGACGCTGGCCGGGCTGGTCGCTCTGCGCCAGGGCTGGCGGCAACGGCGCGGAGCCAGGGCATGAAGCCGGACCAGCGCCGCGAGCTGTTCGCCCGCCTGGCCGAGCTCAATCCCCATCCCAAGACCGAACTCGAATACACCACGCCGTTCGAGCTGTTGGTGGCGGTGACGCTGTCGGCCCAGGCCACCGACGTCGGCGTCAACAAGGCCACACGCAAACTCTTTCCGGTCGCGAACACGCCGGAAAAGATCCTGGCGCTCGGCGAGGACGGCCTCAAGCGCTACATCTCGACGATCGGGCTCTACAACGCCAAGGCCGCCAACATCATCGCCGCCTGCCGGATCCTGGTCGAACAACACGGCAGCGTGGTGCCGCAGGACCGGGAGTCGCTGGAAGCGCTGCCGGGCGTCGGGCGCAAGACCGCCAACGTCGTGCTCAACACCGCCTTCCGGCAGCCGACCATGGCCGTGGACACGCACATTTTCCGCGTCGCCAACCGCACCGGCCTGGCGCCGGGCAAGACCGTGCGCGCGGTGGAGGACAAACTGCTCAAGGCCGTGCCGCCCGAGTACCTGATGGACGCCCACCACTGGCTGATCCTGCACGGCCGCTACGTCTGCAAGGCCCGGAAACCAAACTGTCCCGGATGTGTCATCCGCGACCTGTGCCGGTTCAAGGACAAGACCCCGGCCTGAGCGTCGGGCCTTCGCTGTCACATGTCAGCCCCTGTCACAATAACGAAACCTTCACGTCCTAACCTGCGCCGGCCTCCCCACCTTCCATCCCGCAGGGATCCGACATGAAACTCGCTCCGAAGCTGCTCGCCGCCGCCGTCCTGGCCGCCCTCTCCACCCCGGCCCTGGCCGAGATCACCATCGACGTCGTTGGTGGTTCCGAGGTCTCCTTCGAAGGCCTGGTCCAGTTCGACTACAACGACTTCGACAGCGACGTCGTCAACCTCAACGGCGACATCCTGGACGGCGACAGCGCCGACAACGAGCTGCGCCGCGCCGAGATCGTGCTCAAGGGCAAGGGCCCGGGCATGTTCAACTGGGTCGTCGGCTACGACGCCAAGGCCGACAAGTTCCTCGACACCAACGTCAACTACCGCTTCAGCGGCAGCACCGTGCTGACCGTGGGCCAGTACAAGCAGCCCAACAGCCTGGAAGAACTGTCGAGCACCAAGAACAACGACTTCATCTCCAAGGCCATGGTGACCAACACCTTCGGCATCGCCCGCCGCCTCGGCGTCGCGCTGGGCACCGGCGGCGACACCTGGACCCTGACCGGCAGCGTGTTCGGCCGCGAGCTGACCCGCAACCTGGCCCACGGCTCCGGCTACGGCGCCCGCTTCACATGGGCCCCGATCAACGAGTCCGGCCGCCTGTTCCACCTCGGCCTGTCGGCCGTGGACTACGACACCGACGCCGACACCGTGCGCATCCGCACCCGCCCGCAGGCCGACCTGGCCAGCGCGCGCCTGGTCGACACCGGCAACCTGACCAATACCGACCGCCAGCAGACGCTGGGCGTCGAGGGCATCTGGGTCCAGGGCCCGTTCAAGCTGCAGGCCGAATACATGCAGTCCACCGTGGACCGCTACTCCAGCCCGGAAGACTTCACCGGCAGCAGCGGTTACGTTTCCGGCGTCTGGAACGTCACCGGCGAAACCTGGGGCTACAAGAACGGCGTCATCGCCACCAACCTGCCGGACGAGCCGGCCTCGGGCATGTGGCAGCTGGGCCTGCGCTACGACACCATCGACCTGGACGACGGCACCGTGCTCGGCGGCCAGATGGACTCCTGGACCGCCGGCGTGAACTGGTACTGGCGCTCCAACACCAAGTTCTCGCTGAACTACGTCGCGGTCGAGTCCGAGCGCCGCGGCGTGCAGGACGACCCGAACATCCTCGAGGCCCGCGTCCAGTTCTACTGGTAAGCCGGTCCGAATGGCGCCCCACCACCGGGGCGCCATTTTTCTCTCCGACGCCGCGATGTAACCCGGCTGTCACATTCGTCATAAATCATTGTCTGGCCCGGCCGGCGCTCCCTCCCCGCGCCCCGGGCCCCCGAATCTCCCAAGGAGTTGACCGTGTTTAGCTCGATCAAAGCCAAGACCCGCATCGCCGTCCTCGCCATCGCGGCCGTGGTCGGTTCCCAGGCCCAGGCCGCCGAAATCACCGGCGCCGGCGCCTCCTTCGTCTTCCCCGTGATGTCCAAGTGGTCGGCGGACTACAACAAGGCCACCGGCCACCGCATCAACTACCAGTCCATCGGCTCGGGCGGCGGCATCGCCCAGATGAAGGCCAACACGGTCGACTTCGGCTCGTCCGACGCGCCGCTGAGCCCGGCCGACCTGGCCGCCTCCAACCTGGTGCAGTTCCCGTCCGTGATGGGCGGCATCGTGCCGGTGGTCAACATCGCCGGCGTCACCCCGGGCAAGATGCGCCTCAACGGCACCGTGCTGGCCGACATCTTCCTGGGCAAGATCAAGACCTGGAACGACCCGGCGATCGTCGCGCTCAACCCGGGCCTGACCCTGCCGGCCCAGCGCATCACCGTCGTGCACCGCTCGGACGGCTCGGGCACCACCTTCAACTTCGTCAACTACCTGTCCAAGGTCAGCCCGGAGTGGAAGTCCAAGGTCGGCGAAGGCACCTCGGTGCGCTGGCCGACCGGCGTGGGCGGCAAGGGCAACGAAGGCGTCACCGCCTATGTGAAGCAGATCAAGGGCGGCATCGGCTACATCGAGCTGTCGTACGCACTGACTAATAAGATCGCCTACACCGCGATGCAGAACGCCGCCGGCAACTTCGTCCAGCCCAGCGCCGAGACGATCCAGGCCGCCGCCGCCAGCGCCGAGTGGGCGACCTCGAAGGACTTCTTCCTGATCGTCACCAACGCGCCGGGTGAGAACTCCTGGCCGATCAGCGCCACCAACTTCATCCTGATGTCCAAGCAGCCCAAGAGCGTCGAAAACGCCCGCCATGCGCGTGAGTTCTTCGACTGGGCCTACGCCAACGGCGACCAGCAGGCCAGCGCCCTGGGCTACGTGCCGCTGCCGGACGCGCTGGTGGAGCAGATCAAGGCCTACTGGACCAGCACGCTGGCGAAGTAAGCCCGTCACAAATCCGTCGCGCGCGCCCCACGGCGCGCGCGGCTGTTTCCGGGCCCCGAAGCCCCACGGACGATCAGGACACCCATGCACAGCCCCGCCGCCAACGCCGACCCCGCACCGCGCTTCCTCGACGGAGCCGGCGACTGGGTGTTCCGCAACATCGTCGCCATCGCCGGCTGGTTCGTGCTGATCACCCTGGTGCTGGCGGCCTTCTCGATGTACTGGGGCGGCCGCGAGGCCTTTGCGGAATTCGGCTGGGGCTTCCTGACCTCGACCGACTGGGATCCGGTGCAGGAAAAATACGGCGCGGCGGTCGCCATCTACGGCACGGTGGTCACGACCGCCATCGCCATGCTCATCGCGGTGCCGGTCAGCTTCGGCATCGCCCTCTTCCTCACCGAGGTGGCGCCGGCCTGGATCCGGCAGCCGCTCGGCGCCGCCATCGAACTGCTGGCCGGCATTCCCTCGATCATCTACGGCATGTGGGGCCTGTTCGTGCTGGCGCCGATCCTGGGCAACCACGTCTACCCCTGGATCGACGAGAACCTGGGCCAGCTGCCAGTGATCGGCACGCTGTTCTCCGGGCCGCCGCTGGGCATCGGCATGCTCACCGCCGGCATCGTGCTGGCGATCATGGTCATCCCCTTCATCTCCTCGGTGATGCGCGAGGTGTTCCTGACCGTGCCCACGCGCCTGAAGGAATCGGCCTACGCGCTCGGGTCCACCACCACCGAAGTGGTCTGGGACATCGTGCTGCCCTACACCCGCTCGGCGGTGATCGGCGGCATCTTCCTGGGCATGGGCCGCGCCCTGGGCGAGACCATGGCCGTCACCTTCGTGCTCGGCAACGCCCACTACATCAGCCTGTCGCTGCTGGAGCCCGGCAACTCGATCGCGGCCAGCGTCGCCAACGAATTCGCCGAGGCCACCACGCCGATGTACCAGTCGGCCCTGCTGGCCCTGGGTTTCCTGCTGTTCGTGGTCACCTTCATCGTGCTGGCGATCGCCAAGCTCATGCTGATGCAGCTCAAGAAGCGGGAGGGCAAATAATGTCCGCCGTCGCCGACCGCCTGTTCCTCAAGCGCCGCATCGTCAACGGCGTGTCCCTGGTGCTTTCCGCCGCCGCCGCGCTGTTCGGCCTGTTCTGGCTGGTCTGGATCCTGTGGACCACGTTCACCAAGGGCGTGGACGCGATGAGCCTGAGCCTGTTCACCGAGATGACCCCGCCTCCGGGCGAGGAAAGCGGCGGTCTGCTCAATGCGATCGCCGGCAGCCTGGTGATCAGCGGCCTGGCCGTTCTGCTGGGCGCGCCGATCGGCGTCGCCGCCGGCACCTACCTGGCCGAGTACGTGAACCACCGCAAGCTCGGCGAGGTTATCCGCTTCGTCAACGACATCCTGCTCTCGGCGCCGTCGATCGTGCTTGGCCTGTTCGTCTATACCCTGGTGGTGCGCACGACCGGCGGCTTCTCCGGCCTGGCCGGCGCGGTGGCCCTGGGCTTCATCGTGCTGCCGGTGGTGGTGCGCACCACCGACGAGATGCTGCGCCTGGTGCCGACCCAGATGCGGGAGGCGGCCCTGTCGCTGGGCATCCCGCAGTGGAAGGTCACCACCCAGATCCTCTATCGCGCCGCCGCGCCGGGCATCGTCACCGGCATCCTGCTGGCGCTGGCGCGCATCAGCGGCGAAACGGCGCCCCTGCTGTTCACCGCGTTCAACAACCAATACTGGAACCTGGACATGACCTCGGCGGTACCCAACCTGCCGGTGACGATCTTCCAGTTCGCGCTCAGTCCGTTCGAGTACTGGAACAAGCTGGCCTGGGCCGGCGCCTTCCTGATCACGATGTTCGTGCTGCTGGTCAGCCTCACCGCCCGCTATTTCCTGCTGCGCAAGAAGATGAGCCATGACTGACGCCATGATCAATCCCGCCCCGATCGCCATCAGCACGGCCGTCCCGGCCGCCGTCGAGCTCGCGCCGCGGTCGGCCAAGCTCACGGCGCGCAACCTCGCCTTCCACTACGGCGCCTTCACCGCGCTCAAGGACATCAACCTGGAGGTGCCGGAGAAGCGCGTGACGGCGCTGATCGGTCCGTCCGGCTGCGGCAAGTCGACGCTGCTGCGCATCTTCAACCGCATCTACTCGATCTACCCGGGCCAGCGCGCCACCGGCGAGGTGATCCTGGACGGCGAGAACGTGCTCGACCCGAAGTACCCGCTGAACAAGCTGCGCAGCAAGATCGGCATGGTGTTCCAGAAGCCTGTGCCGTTCCCGATGTCGATCTACGACAACATCGCCTACGGCATCGGCCACTACGAGAAGCTGTCGCGCTCGACCATGGACGACCGGGTCGAGGAGGCGCTGCGCCAGGCGGCGCTGTGGGACGAGGTCAAGGACAAGCTCAAGCAGAACGCGCTGGGCCTTTCCGGCGGCCAGCAGCAGCGGCTGTGCATCGGCCGCGCGGTAGCGCTCAAGCCCGAGGTGATCCTGTTCGACGAGCCGACCTCGGCGCTGGACCCGATCGCCACCGGCAAGATCGAGCAGCTGATCGCCGAGCTCAAGCAGCAGTTCACTATCCTGATCGTCACCCACAACATGCAGCAGGCGGCGCGCTGCTCGGACTACACGGCCTTCATGTACCTGGGCGAGCTGGTCGAACACGGCGTCACCTCGACGCTGTTCACCAAGCCCACCAAGCAGCAGACCGAAGACTACATCACCGGCCGTTTCGGCTGAGCACAGGACGCCACGATGACCACCACTCCGCACGACCACATCGTCAAGAGCTACGACAGCGAGCTCAAGCGCCTGGATGGCGAGATCAAGCGCATGGGCGAGATCGCCATCGCGCAGCTCGATGCCGCCATCGACGTGCTGCAGCGCCGCGACAGCCAGGCGGCGATGCGCGTGGTCGCCAACGACGAGGCCATCGACCAGCTCGAGCACGAGGTCAGCCACGACGTGCTGCGCCTGCTGGCGCTGCGCCAGCCCATGGCCCGCGACCTGCGCGAGGTCTACGCGGCGCTGCGCATCTCGGCCGACATCGAGCGCATCGGCGACTACGCCGCCAATGTCGCCAAGCGTTCGATCGTGCTCAACCAGACGGCGCCGGTCTCGGCCGCGCGCGGCCTGCCGGCGCTGGCCAAGCTGGCCAACACGCTGGTGCGCGAGGCGCTCGACGCCTACGCGTCGCGGGACGCCGACCGGGCGATGGCGGTGCGCAGCCGGGACGCGGAGCTCGACGCCGAATACACCGGCCTGTTCCGCGAGCTGCTTACCTACATGGCCGAGGACCCGCGCCAGATCACGGCCTGCACCCACCTGCTGTTCATGGCCAAGAACATCGAGCGCATCGGCGACCACGCCACCAACATCGCCGAGAACACCTGGTTCCTGGTGCACGGCGAGCAGCCCGAAGGCGAACGCGAAAAGCGCGACCTCACCAGCCAGTAGTGCGCTTTCGCCCTTGCGCAAGCAGGTCTGCGCGGACGGTGATCCAGCGCGACACCGGGGGTCGTAGTTGGCGATAGGCCGCCGTACGTGAGGTCTCTTCCCGGGGACGCCGTGAATCCATCCATGGAGGCTCTTCGAAAACGTCCATGTTTTCGAAGCCCCGGGAAGAGCCCTCACGCACGACGGCCTGCGGACCCCCCGGGCCGGGATGTCGATTTGGGGCGAGGGCTCGAATGCCCCCGCTTCTGGCATGCAGCGTGTCCGCCCATGAGCCGGGAACCGCGTCCAGGGCCTTAGAGCGACCGGATCACGCTGCTTTTGGGTTCGACAGTCCGGCCCCGATCAACCACAGGCCGTCGTGCGAGGGGACTTTTCCGGACCTTCAGCGACACGGACGTCGCTGAAGAGCCTACATGGACGTACTTGCGGCGTGTCCGGGAAAGTCCCCTCGTGCGGCGGCCTACCGCCAAGGACGAGCCCGGCACCGACTCGCCAACATCGACACGAGCCTTGATCTTCTTGCGCAGCAAGGACTTAGCCGCGGCGGGCCGTGAAGGGCGCCCCACCCGCCCCCGCACCGCCTGAGGTAGAATGCGCGGGCTCGATGCGTGGTGCGGGAGAGGCTGGCCAAGGCCAGCGCCGAAGGCGTAACGCCCGTAATCGCTCAGGACCCGGAACCGTACCGCGCGAGCAACTCTGGAGAGACCGGTTCAAACCGGCGCCGAAGGGGCATGGGCCGATGGCCCAAAACTCTCAGGCAAAAGGACAGAGGGGCGCCCCCGTGCATCCGTGCGCGGCCCTCCCCTATCGGTCCGGACCTGCCATGACCCGCGAAAGCCTGAGCCAGCTCGAGCAACACGACGCCTTCCTCGAACGCCACATCGGCCCCAACGACGCCGAGATCGCGCACATGCTGCGCGTGGTGGGCCACGCCTCGCTCGATGCCCTGACCGACGCCATCGTGCCGGCCAGCATCAAGTCGACCGCGCCGCTGGCCCTGCCCGCGCCTGTCAGCGAAGTCGAGGCGATCGCCAAGATCCGCAAGATCGCCGACAGGAACAAGGTCTTCCGCAGCTTCATCGGCCAGGGCTACTACGGCACCCACACGCCGAACGTGATCCTGCGCAACATCCTCGAGAACCCGGCCTGGTACACCGCCTACACGCCCTACCAGGCCGAGATCTCCCAGGGCCGCATGGAAGCCCTGATCAACTTCCAGACCATGTGCGCCGACCTGACCGGCATGGAGATCGCCAACGCCTCCCTGCTCGACGAGGCCACCGCCTGCGCCGAAGCCATGACCCTGGCCAAGCGCTCGTGCAAATCGAAGTCGAACGTGTTCGTGGTGTCCTCGGGCCTGCACCCGCAGTCGCTGGAGCTGATCCGCACCCGCGCCGAGCCTCTGGGCATCGAGGTCGTCGTGGCCAACGACGCCGACGCGGCCGGCATCGATGCCTTCGGCGTGATGCTGCAGTACCCGGACACCTTCGGCCGGATCAATGACTACCGTGCGCTGGCGGATGCCGTCCATTCGCGCGGCGGCCTGGTGGCCGTGGCCACCGACCTGCTGGCGCTGACGATGATCGCCGCGCCGGGCGAATGGGGCGCCGACATCGTGGTCGGCAACTCACAGCGTTTCGGCGTTCCCTTCGGTTTCGGCGGCCCGCATGCCGCCTTCATGGCCTGCCGGGACGCCTTCAAGCGCTCGATGCCGGGCCGCCTGATCGGCGTGTCCATCGACGCCGAGGGCAAGCCGGCCTATCGCCTGACCCTGCAGACCCGCGAGCAGCACATCCGCCGCGAAAAGGCCACGTCGAACATCTGCACCGCCCAGGTGCTGCTGGCGGTGATGGCCTCGATGTACGCCGTCTACCACGGCCCGGAGGGCCTGACCCGCATCGCACGTCGCACCCACCGCCTGGCGGTGATCCTGGCGGCGGCGCTGCGCGGAGCCGGGGTGAAGGTTGGCGAGGGCTTCTTCGACACGCTGCACCTTACCGGCGTCGACGCCGCGACGATAAGGGCGAAGGCCGAGTCCGCGCGCATCAACCTGCGCTACCTCGACACCGCGAGCATTGCGATCAGCCTGGACGAGACCAGCACGCGCGAGGACGTGGTCGAACTCGCCGCGCTGTTCGGCGCGAAGGCCGACATCGCCGCGCTGGACGCCGCGGCCAGCCGCGCCGTGCCGGCCACGCTGGCGCGCAGCACACCTTTCCTGCAGCACCCGGTGTTCAACACCCACCACAGCGAGCACGAGCTGCTGCGCTACATGCGCGCCCTGGCCGACAAGGACCTGGCGATGGATCGCACGATGATCCCGCTGGGCTCGTGCACGATGAAGCTCAACGCCACCGCCGAGATGATCCCGGTGACCTGGCCCGAGTTCGGCAACATCCATCCGCTGGCGCCGGCCGACCAGGCCCAGGGCTACAAGGAGCTGATCGAAGGCCTGGAGGCGATGCTGGTCGAGTGCACCGGCTACGACGCGGTCAGCCTGCAGCCCAACTCCGGCGCGCAGGGTGAATACGCCGGCCTGCTGGCGATCCGCGCCTACCATCGCAGCCGCGGCGAGGCGCACCGCGACGTCTGCCTGATCCCGGACTCGGCGCACGGCACCAACCCGGCCAGCGCCCAGATGTGCGGCATGACCGTCGTCGTCACCAAGACCGACGCCAACGGCAACGTCGACATCGACGACCTGCGCCGCGCGGCCGAAAAGTACAGCAGCCGCCTGGCCGCGCTGATGATCACCTACCCGTCCACGCACGGCGTGTTCGAGGAGGACGTGGTCGAGATCTGCGAGATCATCCACCGGCACGGCGGCCAGGTGTACACCGACGGCGCCAACATGAATGCGCTGGTCGGCCTGGCCAAACCGGGAAAGTGGGGCTCGGACGTCTCGCACCTGAACCTGCACAAGACCTTCTGCATCCCTCACGGCGGCGGCGGCCCGGGTGTCGGCCCCTGCGCGGTGAAATCGCACCTGGCGCCGTTCCTGCCGCGGGCACTGGACGGCAGTGCGCTCAGCACGCAGGGCGTCGGCGCCGGCAGCGTCGGCATGGTGTCGGCGGCGAGCTTCGGCTCGGCCTCGATCCTGCCGATCAGCTGGATGTACGTGACGATGATGGGCGCCGAGGGTCTGCGCAAGGCGACCCAGGTGGCCCTGCTCAACGCCAACTACATCGCCAAGCGCCTGGCGCCGCACTACGAGACGCTCTACACCGGCCGCAACGGCCTGGTGGCGCACGAGTGCATCCTGGACCTGCGCCCGCTCAAGGACGCCACCGGCATCAGCGCCGAAGACGTGGCCAAGCGCCTGATCGACTTCGGCTTCCATGCGCCCACGCTCAGCTTCCCGGTCGCCGGCACCCTGATGGTGGAGCCGACCGAAAGCGAGTCGCAGCACGAGCTCGACCGCTTCATCGACGCCATGATCCAGATCCGCGACGAGATCCGCGCGGTCGAGGACGGCCGCCTGGACCGCGAGGACAACCCGCTCAAGAACGCGCCGCACACCGCCACCGCGGTGTCGGCCAGCGAGTGGACCCACGCTTACCCGCGCGAACTGGCGGTGTTCCCGCTGGCCAGCCTGCGCCAGCAGAAGTACTGGCCGCCGGTGGCGCGCGTGGACAACGTCTACGGCGACAAGAACATCATGTGCGCCTGCATCCCGGTGGACGCCTACAAGGACGAAGCCGAGGCCTGATCCCCGGCAGCGGTCCGCTGGACGAGGGCCCCGCACGGCGGGGCCCTTTTGTTGGAGACGGGCCGGCGGCATCCCGCCCACCCGGTTCCGGGCTTCCGCTGCCGGCTCCAGAACCCTAAACGCTGGCTGAACGCTGCGTCCCGGCGCGCGAATCCTTCGCTCCGCCGAAAGGCTCTTCCTGGGATATGACAGCAAGGCCATTCCGGTCCATGCTCGGAGCCCGGAGAGAGCGCCCACCATGCACAGCCCGGCCTGGACCCAGGACCTCGAAGCGGCCCGCGGCGGCGACCGCCCCGCGCTGGAACGGGTGCTGACGCGCTCGCGCCAGGACCTGCGCCGCTACGCCGAACACCACTGCGTGGTGAACGATGCCGAGGACGCCGTGCAGGAGGCGCTGTTCACGGCCTCGCGGCGGCTGATGGACCTGCGCCAGCTCGAATGTTTCGCGTCGTGGCTGTTCCGCATCGTCAAGCGCGAATGCAACCGGATGAAACGCGGCCTGCGCAACCTGCGGCAGGAGCCGATCACCGAGGACATCGCCGACACCTGCACCATCGAACGGCGCGGCCTGGCACGCGACCTGGCCATGGCAATCGAGTCGCTGCCGGCGCACTACCGCGAGATCGTGCTGCTGCGCGACCTCGAGGGCCTGACCATCGAGGAGCTGTCCGAACGGCTGGGCCTGACCCGCGAAGCCGCCAAAGCGCGCCTGCACCGGGCCCGGGCGCTGGCGCGAGAATACCTGCAAGACTGACCCACCCCGCGGGGCAACCCGCACCATCCCAGAGAGAGCGAAGACCATGTCCAAGAAGACCCTGAAACCCGTGGTACTGGCCGCCGGCGCCGTGATGCTCGGCGGCATGGCCCTGGCCAATTCCGCGTTCGCCATGAGCAGCCTGGCCCAGGGTTACCTGGTGGCGTCCGAGGACGCGGCCAAGGCCGAGGAAGGCAAGTGCGGCGAAGGCAAGTGCGGCGAGGGCAAGTGTGGCGACGACAAGGCCGGCCAGGAAGGCAAGTGCGGCGAAGGCAAGTGCGGCGGCGACAAGGCCGCGGAAGAAGGCAAGTGCGGCGAAGGCCACTGCGGCGCCGAGAAGGGCGAGCACGAAGGCGCCTGCGGCGGCGACAAGGCCAAGGAAGAAGGCAAGTGCGGCGAAGGCAAGTGCGGCGGCAACGGCTGAGCACGCCATGACGGCCATCCGTTCCCTTTCCCCGATGGCCGCCGGCCTCGGCCTGCGGCGGGCCCTGATGGGTCCGCTGCAGGCCGCTGCGCCGGGCGATTTCGATTTCCTCGAATGCGCGCCCGACAACTGGATCGGCGTCGGCGGGCGTTTCGGCGAGGGCCTGCGCGAACTGAGCGCAAAACACCCCTTGGTCTGCCACGGGCTGTCGTTGTCGCTGGGCGCGGTCGAGCCCTTCGACCAGACCTACCTCCTGAAGCTGCGGCGTTTCCTGGACGAACACCGGGCGCCGGTCTTCAGCGAGCACCTGTCCTACTGCAGCGACGACGGCCAGCTCTACGACCTGATGCCGATCCCGTTCACCGAAGAGGCCGTGCACCACGTCGCCGGCCGCATCCGCCAGGTGCAGGACACGCTGGGCCGGCGCATCGCGGTCGAAAACGTCTCGTACTACGCCGCGCCCTACCAGGCCATGCCGGAGGTCGACTTCCTGAACGCCGTGCTGGCCGAGGCCGATTGCGACCTGCTCCTGGACGTGAACAACGTCTTCGTCAACGCGGTGAACCACCGCTACGACGCCCACGATTTCCTGCGCCGCATCCCCGGCGAACGCATCGCCTATTTCCACGTCGCCGGCCACTACGACGAGGCCGACGACCTGAAGGTGGACACCCACGGCGCCACCGTGAAGCCCGACGTGTTCGCGCTGCTGGACGAGGCCTGCACCCTGTTCGGTCCGCGGCCGGCCCTGCTCGAGCGCGACTTCAACTTCCCGCCCTATGCCGAACTGGTGGCCGAAGTGGCGACCATGCGCGGCGTGCTGGCGCGCCATGCGCCCGCGGAGCAACGCCATGCCCGCGGCTGAGTCGCTGCGCGCGCAGCAGTTCCGCCTGGCCGCGCACCTGCGCGATCCGGACGGCGCAGCGCCGCCGCCCGGCCTCGAGGACCGGCGCCTGAAGATCTACCGCGACCTGTTCTACAACAGCCTGCAGGGGCTGCTGGCGGGCAACTTCCCGGTCATCCGCAAGCTGCTGGGCGCGGACGCCTGGCATGTGCTGGTGCGCGACTTCTACCGCGAGTACCGCTGCAGCACACCGCTGTTCCCGGAACTGCCGCGTGAATTCATCCAGTACCTCCAGGAGCGCGGCGACGAGCGCGGCGATCCGCCCTGGCTGCTGGAGCTGGCGCACTACGAATGGGTCGAGCTGGCGCTGGACCTGAGCGAAGCCGGGCTGGCCGACGCAAGCTTCGACGCCGATGGCGACCTGCTCGCCGGCGTGCCGGTGCTGTCGCCCCTGGCATGGCCGCTGGCCTACGCCTGGCCTGTGCACCGGCTGTCGCCCGATTACCAGCCCACCGCGCCGCCGGGCGACGCGACCTTCCTGCTGGTGCAGCGCGACGCAACCCACAAGGTGCGCTTCAACCAGCTCAGTGCGCTGACGTTCCGCCTGCTGCAGCGGATCTCGGAGTTTCCGGATCTGAGCGGGGGCGAACAGCTGCGGGCCTTGGCCGTCGAAGCCCAGGCTGCGGATACCGACGCCTTCGTCGCGGCGGGCCGCGAAATGTTCAAGCAACTTCATGCCGACGGCGTGGTCCTCGGCACCCGAATCCCCTGAGGAAACCACCATGCGAAACACACTGAGCGAGCGCTGGACCGCGCTCACCGAACGGCTGGACGGCGTCGGCGACTGGCTGGCGCCGCTGGGCCTGCGGCTGATACTGGCCTGGGAATTCTGGGAGGCCGGCATCGAGAAGTTCCGCGGCGAGAACTGGTTCGCCAGCATCCAGTCCGACTTCCCCTTCCCCTTCGACCGCGTGCCGCCGGACCTGAGCTGGACGCTGGCGACCTGGTTCGAACTCGGCGGCGCGGTCGCGCTGCTGCTCGGCCTGGGCACGCGCTTCTTCGCCTTCAACCTGTTCGTGCTGACGATGGTGGCCACTGCCTCGGTGCACTGGCCGATGAACTGGCAGACGCTGCAGGACCTCGCCATGGGCTATGCGATCAGCGACAAGGGCTTCGGCAACTTCAAGCTGCCGCTGATCTTCGCGGTGATGCTGCTGCCGCTGGTGTTCAAGGGCGCGGGCAGGTTCAGCCTCGATGCCCTGATCGCCGGCCGCCTGGCCACGCGACCGCTGCAGGGCGTGCAGGACACGCTGGCCTGGGGTCTTGCGGGGCTCGTGATCGGGCTGCCGCTGTCGCTGCTGCTGCCGACGCTGGGGCTCACCCTCGCGGCCATCGGCCTGCTGCTGGTGGCCCTGGACCGACTGCTGCTGGCCTGACCCTCTGTTATCCTGCGCGGCATGGATTCCAGCTCCCTGCCGCGCATGTCCGATCGATTCCGCGGCTTCCTTCCGGTCGTGGTGGATGTCGAAACCGGTGGATTCGACTGCACGAGGCATGCGCTGCTCGAGATTGCGGCGGTGCCGATCGAGCTCGATGGCGACGGCTTCTATGTGCCGGGCGAGACGGTCAGCACCCATGTCGAACCCTTCGCCGGCGCCGAGATCGACCCCAAGTCGCTTGAGATTACCGGCATCCGGCTCGACTCGCCGCTGCGCGGCGCGATCGACGAACGGGCCGCGCTGGACCACATCTTCGCGCCGGTCCGCGCCGCGGCCAAACGCCACGGCTGCCAGCGCGCGATCCTGGTCGGGCACAACGCGCACTTCGACCTGGGCTTCCTCAACGCGGCGGTCGCGCGCGTCGCGCACAAGCGCAATCCCTTCCACCCCTTCAGCACCTTCGACACGGTGACGCTGGCCGGCATGGCCTACGGGCAGACCGTGCTCAGCCGCGCCGTGCTGGCGGCGGGCCTGGACTGGGACGGCGACCAGGCGCATTCGGCGGTCTACGACACCGAGCGCACGGCGCAGCTGTTCTGCGCGGTGCTCAACCGCTGGCGCAGCTTCGACCTGGCCGCGACGCGGCCAGCCTAGCGGCGGCGATCCGTCGCCCGATTAACGTGGCGACGGCCTGCACGGAAACCTTCAGCCGCCTGGTGGGATTTTCGGCTGGCGGAACTTCGCCGCCCGCAGCTTCACGCCGCGCCAGAGGCCGTAGAGGCTGATCGCCATCCAGGCCAGCTGCATGATCGTGGTCGAGATCACGTCGCGGAAATCGGGGCCCGGCCCGAAGATCGAGATCAGGATGAAGACTGCGCCGAACAGGTTGGCCAGCTGGTAGCCGAAGGAATCGCCGGCCAGCCGTCCGGCCTGCAGCAGGAAAAACGACACCAGCACGAAGCCGACGCCGGCCAGGCCCACGAAGTCGTACCACTGCAGGCTCATGCCTTGGCTCCGCGCTGGCGAACCACCTCGAACAGGGCCACGCCGGTGGCGACCGAGACGTTCAGGCTCTCCATCTCGCCCGGCATCGGGATCTTTACCAGGCCGTCGCAATGTTCGCGGGTGAGCCGGCGCATGCCCTCGCCTTCGCCGCCCATCACCAGGGCGACGTTGCCGGTGAAGTCGATGCCGTGGATGGCCTGGGTGGCGCTGCCGTCGAGGCCGTAGATCCACACGCCCATCTCCTGCAGCGCGCGCAGCGTGCGCGCCAGGTTGGTGACGCTGACCACCGGGATGCGGTCGGCGGCGCCGGCGGAGGTCTTGCGCACGGTCGCGTTGATCGGCGCGGCCTTGTCCTTCGGAATAACCACGGCGGTCACGCCGGCCGCGGCCGCGCTGCGCAGGCAGGCGCCGAGGTTGTGCGGGTCCTGCACGCCGTCGAGGACCAGCACCAGCGCCTTGCCGCCGGCCGCCTCGACCAGGGCCGGCAGTTCCTTCTCATCGGTCGGCTTGGCGGCTTCGTAGCGCGCGATCACGCCCTGGTGGCGGAGGCCGCCGGCGATGCCCTCGAGCGACTGCAGCGGGATACGCCGCACCGACACGTCGCGGCGGCGCGCGGTTTCCTCGATCTCGGTCAGGCGCGGGTTCTTGGCGCCGGCCTCCATCAGCACTTCGCGCACGTGCTCGAGGTCGTGCTCCAGCGCCGAGGCGACCGCGTTGATGCCGGCGATCCAGTTGTCCTTCTTGCTCATCTTGGTTTCCCGTTGGGCCCGGCCGATGGCTCAGGCTTTTTTCTTCTTCTTGGGCTCGCCTTCCGGCACCACCAGCCGGAAGTCGATGCGCTTATCCTCGACGCTGGCCTTGAGCACGAGCACACGCACCGGGTCGCCGAGCCGGAACTTCAGGCCCTGGCGTTCACCGGCCAGCGAGCGGCGCAGCGGGTCGAAGTGGTAGTAGTCGTGCGGCAGCTGGGTGACGTGCACCAGGCCGTTGACCTTGGAACCGGCCAGCTCGACGAACAGGCCGAAGTTGGTCACACCGCTGATGACGCCGTCGAACTCGTCGCCGACGTGTTTTTCCATCCAGGCGCTGCGGTAACGCTCGTCCACCTCGCGCTCGACCTCGTCCGCGCGCCGCTCCATCTCCGAGCAGTGCAGGGCCAGGGCCGACATCTCCTTGCCGCTGTAGCGGTAGCCGTCCGGATCGCCCGACAGCAGCGCGTGCTTGATCGAACGGTGCAGCAGCAGATCCGGATAGCGGCGGATCGGCGAGGTGAAGTGCGCGTAGGCCTCCAGCGCCAGGCCGAAGTGGCCGAGGTTGTCGGTCTGGTAGACGGCCAGGCTCTGCGAGCGCAGCAGCACGGTCTCGAGCAGCGGCGCGTCGGGGCGCACGCGGATCTTGCGCAGCAGCTGGGTGAAATCCTTGGGCTGGACCTTGGCCCAGGGCGGCAGGCTCAGGCCGAACTCCGACAGGTATTCCAGCAGGTCGGCGTACTTGGCTTCGGGCGGCCGCGGATGCACGCGGAACGGCGCCGGGATCTGTTTCGA
Organism: Arenimonas terrae; assembly: GCF_006265115.1. GTDB lineage: Bacteria > Pseudomonadota > Gammaproteobacteria > Xanthomonadales > Xanthomonadaceae > Arenimonas > Arenimonas terrae. The sequence goes on from NZ_SMDR01000001.1 coordinate 1,085,935, forward strand.
GGTGATGTACTTCGCGGCCTCGACGTTGGCCGCGATCATGCATTCCTCGATCAGCTTGTGGGCGTCGTTGCGCTCCATCATGCCGGCCTGCACGACTTCGCCCTTGTTGTCGAGAACGAAGCGCACTTCGCCCGACTCGAACTCGATCGCGCCACGGCGGTTGCGGGCCTTGGCCAGCACCTTGTAAAGCTGGTGCAGGCGCTGCACCTGCGGCATCAGCGAGCCGATCTGGGCCACGGCTTCCGCACCGGCTTCGGTATCGGCCTCGCCCGCCGCCTTCCAGACCTGGGTGTAGGTCAGGCGGGCGTGCGAGCGCATCACCGCCTCGAAGAACTTCGAGCGGGTGACGTTGCCTTCGAAGTCCACCTGCATGTCGCAGGCAAAGCACATGCGCTCGACCTTGGGCATCAGCGAGCAGATGCCGTTGGAGAGCGTCTCGGGCAGCATCGGCACGACGAAGCCCGGGAAATACACCGAAGTCGCGCGCTTGATCGCCTCGTCGTCCAGCGCGGTGCCCGGGCGCACGTAGTGCGAGACGTCGGCGATGGCGACGATCAGGCGGAAGCCCTCGGCATTGGGTTCGCACCAGACGGCGTCGTCGAAGTCCTTGGCGTCCTCGCCGTCGATGGTCACCAGCGGCACCTTGCGCAGGTCGACGCGGTCGCGGGTCTCGGCCTCGGGCACGTCCACCGGCACCAGCGCGGCTTCGGCCAGCGCCTCGCGCGGGAATTCGTGCGGCAGGTCGTGGCCGTGGATGGCCGCCTGCACCACCAGCGACGGCGTCAGCTTGTCGCCCAGCACCAGCAGGATGCGGCCGATGGGCGGCCGACCCTTCTCCGGCGGCGCGGTGACTTCCACCACCACCAGCTGCCCTTCGCGGGCCTCGTTGCGGTCTTCCGGCGGAATCAGCACCTCGGTCAACACGCGGCGGTCGTCGGGCACCACCATGCCGATGCGCGAGCGTTCGCTGTAGCGGCCGGTCAGGCGGGTGAGGCGATGTTCGAGCACTTCGACGATCGCGCCTTCGCGGCGGCCGCGCCGGTCCACGCCGGTGACGCTGGCCAGCACGCGGTCGCCGTGCAGCGCCTTGCGCAGCTCGCCCGGCGGCAGGAACAGGTCTTCGCCGCCGTCCTCGCATTTCAGGAAACCGAAGCCATCGGGGTTGGCGATGACGGTGCCGGCGATCAGGTCGAGCTTGTGGGCGACGGCGTAACCGCCGCGGCGGTTCATCAGCAGCTGGCCGTCGCGCAGCATGGCGGTGAGCCGGCGCGACAGCGCGTCGAAACGGTCCGGCGCGGTCAGGCCCAGGGCGCGCGCGATTTCCTCCGCGGTCAGCGGCCCCTTGCTGTCGCTGAGGAATTCGGCGATGGCTTCACGGCTGGTGATCGGCTGTTCGTACTTCTGGGCTTCGCGCGAAGCATGCGGGTCGGGATAACCGGGGAAACCGGACTTGCCCGGCCTTCCCGGGCGAGCCGCCGCAGGCGCCTGGCCGCGTGGCGCCTTGCCGGGCTTGCCCGGCGCACCGGGGGAGGCCTTGCCGGCCTTGGGCTTGCCGCTGGCACCGCCCCGGGGCTTGCCCGGCGCGTCCCCGCGGGAGGGTTTGGCGGGGGCCGCGGATCGCGCACTTTCGGGCATCCAGGGCGGCAATTTGCCGCCGGTGCCGCCTTTCTTCGGGGGTTTGCTCATGCCGCCATGGTACACCCCGTGGACCTCCGGCCTTCCTTTGCCCGACCGGCGCGCCGCGCGGCAATTGACAAGACCGGGATCGGCCATTAACTTATGCGGCTTCCTCGCGCATGCGACGGAACACCTGCCCAGGTGGCGGAATTGGTAGACGCACTAGTTTCAGGTACTAGCGGGTAAAACCGTGGAGGTTCGAGTCCTCTCCTGGGCACCATCTTCGAGAACAAAGGCCCGCTTCGGCGGGCCTTTTTCTTTGGCCCGCTCCGCAGGCCCTACAATCCGGGCCGCAGGCAAGACGGAAACCGCAGGATGCCCACCGACTCCCAACGCATCGACCACGCCCTCGCCCTCGCCGCCGAAGGCCGGGCGGACGAAGCCGACGCCACGCTGGCGACGCTGGCCCGCCAGGACCAGGACCCGATGGCCGCCTGGCACCTGGCCTGGCTGCGGCTGCGCAACGGCGACGCCGACGGCGCGCTGGCGATCCTGGGCGAGTTCGACGCCGACCCACTGTGCAACGAGCGCCTGCGCGAGCAGCTGCTGGGCGAACGCCGCAACGCCGAGGCCGCCACCGTCCTGAAACGGGTACCGCGCCTGCCGGGCGACCCGCGCAGCCTGGTGGCGGGCGCGATCGAACGGCACCTGGGCGGCGATTTCGCCGGCGCCGCCGAGCTCTGCCGGCAGGCGATCGGCCTGGCCCCGGCCCATGCCCCAGCGCACAACCACCTGGGCCGCGCCCTGCACAACCTCGGCCAGACCCCGGCCGGCCTCGCCGAGTTCGAGCGGGCCGTGCACGCCGACCCGCGTTATCCCGAGGCCTGGCACAACCTGGGCCATGCCCTGCGCGCGCGCGGACAGCTCGAGCGCGCCTGCGAAGCCTTCGAACAGGCGCTGTCGATCTCGCCCGGCTACCGCTCGGCGCGGCTGAACCTGGGCATCACCCGGTTCGCGCTGGAGCAGCCCGACCCGGCGCTGGCCTGCTTCGAGGCCCTGCTCGAGCGCAACCGCGACGACGTCGACGCGATGGTCAATGCCGGGCTGTGCATGCAGCTGGTCGGTGACCTGGCGAAGGCCCGCCAGCGCTACGAGCGCGCCCTGCAGCTGGCGCCGGAAAACCAGTCGGCCTGGTATTACCTGGGCGTGCTGCTGAACGAGCAGTCCGAGCCCAGCGCCGCCGTTCAGGCCCTGCAGAAGGCCCTGGCGCTGCGCCCCGACGACGCCGACGCCTGGGCCGAGCTGGCCGGCGTGCACGAGATGTCCAGCGAGCTGGCGCTGGCCAGGGACGCGGTGAGCTCGGGCCTGATGCACGCGCCCGGGCATCCGCTGCTCAACATCGAGGCGGCCAAGCTCGAGCGCCGCCAGGGCGACCTGCTGGGCGCCGAGACGCGGCTGCGCCGGCTCGACCCTGCCCGGCTGCCGCAGCGCGTGCGCCAGCAGTATTTCTACGAGCTGGGCACGGTGCTGGACCGCAACAACCAGAACGAGGCCGCCTACCGCGCCTTCGAGCAGGGCAATGCGCTCGCGGCGCAGAGCGTGCGCCGGCGAGGCATCGACGGCGAGGCCTTCTTCCGCGGCATCGACCAGATATCGGCCTGGCTCGACCAGGGCGCACCGGGCATGGACACGGGCCTGGACGACGGCGACCTCGGCGCCGACCTGTGCTTCCTGGTCGGTTTCCCGCGCTCGGGTACGACCCTGCTCGACACCATCCTCGACGCCCACCCCGGCGTGCGCTCGATCGAGGAGAAGCCGACGCTGGAGCCTCTGATCCAGACCATGGGTGGCCTGCCCGGCGGTTACCCGGCGGCCATCGCCGGCCTCGATGCCGGCGACCGCAAGGCGCTGCGGCGCATGTACCGCATGGCGCTGTCCCGCCACGGCGGCGCCGACAGCCCACTGGTGCTCGACAAGCTGCCGCTGCGCTCCATCCACTCGGGCCTGGTGCAGGCGTTGTTCCCGAAGGCGCGCCTGCTGTTCTCGCTGCGCCATCCCTGCGACGTGGTGATGAGCAACTTCATGCAGCAGTACGCGGTGAACGACGCCTTCGTGAACTTCTACACGCTCGCCGACACCGTGCGCGCCTACGACGCGGTCTTCGGCCTGTGGCGAAAGCTCGAGGCGCGGCTGTCGCTGCCGATTGCCTACGTGCGCTACGAGAACCTGGTGCAGTCGCCGCAGGAGGAAGTCGCCGCGGCCTGCGCTTTCCTGGGCATCGCCTGGGACCCGGCGATGCTCGAAGCCGACCAGCGCAACCGCGAGCGCGGCCGCATCCGAACCAACAGCTACCAGCAGGTGGCGGAGCCGATCTACCGCCGCGCGGTAGGCCGCTGGGCGCGCTACCGCGACCAGCTGCAGCCGCACCTGGCCACGCTGGCCCCACACGCGGCCCGCTGGGGTTACCTGCTCGACTGAGGGACTTGCGCAGGACCGAAGCCGGGAGGACATTCGACGATGGTCGGGTGGCCCCGACCCCGCCGGTCGCTAGACTGGCCGGTGACCCTCTCCGCCGGGAACCGTCCGCATGAACAAGCTCACCCGTCACGCCGCCTGGGGCCTTCTGGCCGTGCTGGGCGCCTTCGCGCTGGGCACGGTGGCCCTGCGCCGCGGCGAGAACATCAGCGCGCTCTGGATCGTGTTCGCGGCGGTCTCGATCTACCTCGTGGCGTACCGGTATTACGGCCTGTTCATCGCCGACAAGGTGCTGGGCATCGACCCCACGCGCGCCACCCCGGCGGTGCTGCGCAACGACGGCCTGGACTTCGTGCCGACCAACAAGCACGTGCTGTTCGGCCACCACTTCGCCGCCATCGCCGGCGCCGGCCCGCTGGTGGGTCCGGTGCTGGCGGCGCAGATGGGCTACCTGCCCGGCACGCTGTGGCTGATCGCCGGCGTGGTGCTGGCCGGCGCGGTGCAGGACTTCATGGTGCTGGTGATCTCGAGCCGACGTGACGCGCGTTCGCTCGGCGACCTGGTGCGCGAGGAGATGGGCCGCGTGCCCGGCACCATCGCGCTGTTCGGCGCCTTCCTGATCATGATCATCATCCTGGCGGTGCTGGCGATGATCGTGGTGAAGGCCCTGGCCGAAAGTCCCTGGGGCATGTTCACGGTGATCGCGACCATCCCGATCGCGGTGTTCATGGGCCTGTACATGCGCTACATCCGGCCCGGCAAGATCGGCGAGATTTCGGTGGTCGGCATCGTGCTGCTGGTGGCGGCGATCTGGTTCGGCGGCGACGTGGCCGCGCACCCGACCTGGGGCCCGGCCTTCACCTTCACCGGCACCCAGATCACCTGGATGCTGATCGGCTACGGCTTCGTCGCCGCGGTGCTGCCGGTGTGGCTGCTGCTGGCGCCGCGCGACTACCTGTCCACCTTCCTGAAGATCGGCACCATCATCGGCCTGGCGATCGGCATTCTGATCGTGATGCCGGACCTGCGCATGCCGGCCCTGACCCAGTTCACCGACGGCACTGGCCCGGTCTGGAAGGGCAGCCTGTTCCCGTTCCTGTTCATCACCATCGCCTGCGGCGCGGTGTCGGGCTTCCACGCGCTGATCTCGTCGGGCACCACGCCCAAGCTGCTGGCCAACGAGCGCCACGCGCCCTACATCGGCTACGGCGGCATGCTGATGGAGTCGTTCGTGGCGATCATGGCGATGGTGGCCGCGTCGGTGATCGACCCGGGCATCTACTTTGCGATGAACAGCCCGGCGGCGGTGATCGGCACCGACCCGGTCAACGCCGCGCAGGTGATCTCCAACTGGGGCTTCGTGGTCACGCCCGAGGTCCTGACCGCCACCGCGGCCGAGATCGGCGAGAGCTCGATCCTGTCGCGCGCCGGCGGCGCGCCGACGCTGGCGGTGGGCATCGCCCAGATCTTCCATGCGGTGATCCCGGGCGAAGGCATGATGGCCTTCTGGTACCACTTCGCGATCCTGTTCGAGGCGCTGTTCATCCTCACGGCGGTCGACGCCGGTACGCGCGCCGGCCGCTTCATGCTGCAGGACCTGCTGGGCAACTTCGTGCCGGCGATGCGCAAGACCGAGTCCTGGGCCGCGAACCTGCTCGCCACCGCCGGCTGCGTGGCGCTGTGGGGCTATTTCCTCTACCAGGGCGTCACCGATCCGTTGGGCGGCATCAACATGCTGTGGCCGCTGTTCGGCATCGCCAACCAGATGCTGGCCGGCATCGCGCTGATGCTGTGCACGGTGGTGCTGTTCAAGATGAAGAAGCAGCGCTATGCCTGGGTGTCGATCGTCCCGACCACCTGGCTGCTGATGTGCACGACTTATGCCGGCTGGATCAAGATCTTCGACGCCAACCCGGCGGTGGGCTTCCTGGCCCAGGCCAACCGCTATCGCGACGCGATCGCGCGCGGCGAGCTGATCGCGCCGTCCAAGGACTTCGACGGCATGGCCCAGATCATGTTCAACAACTACGTCAACGCCGGGCTGACCGCCCTGTTCCTGGGCGTGGTGGTGAGCGTGCTGTTCTACTCGGTGCTGGCGATCCGCAAGGCGCAGGCCAATCCGGCGCGCAGCGATCGCGAAACGCCCTACGTGGCGCTGACCGCCGACCAGGCCAGGCTGTGAGGGGCACGCCGTGAGAACCGCCGACCTGAAGAACGTCTGGCAGCGCACCGTGCAGACGGCGCGCCTGATGGTGGGCCTGCCCGACTACGCCCGCTACGCCGCCCACGTCCGCGAGAAGCACCCGGACCGCGAACCGATGACCGAGCCGGAGTTCTTTCGCGCCTGCCAGCAGTCGCGCTACGGCGGCCGCCAGGGCCGCTGCTGCTGAGGCCGGCGAAAACGGAAACGGCCCGCCGGGGCGGGCCGTTCCTTCACGCGGGGAACCGGCGCCGGATCAGGCGAACGGATCCTGCAGCACGATGGTCGACTCGCGGCCGGGGCCGGTCGAGACGATGGCCAGCGGGCAGCCCGCCAATTCTTCCAGCGCACGCAGGTAGGCGCGCGCGGCCGGCGGCAGCTTGTCCCACTCGGTGATGCCGGCGGTGCTTTCCTCCCAGCCCGGGAACTCCAGGTACACCGGCGTGCACTCGTCCCAGCCGGCGGCGTCGAGCGGCGCGTATTCGGTGCGCTTGCCGCGGTACTCGTAGGCGATGCAGATCTTGAGCTTCTCCATCCCGTCCAGGATGTCGAGCTTGGTGATGCACAGGCCGGTGATGCCGTTGATGGCGACGGCGCGCTTGAGTGCGACGATGTCCATCCAGCCGCAGCGGCGCGGGCGGCCGGTGGTGGCGCCGAACTCGGCGCCCTTCTGGCGGATCAGCTCGCCGGTGGCGTCCTTGAGCTCGGTCGGGAACGGGCCGCCGCCGACGCGGGTGGCGTAGGCCTTGGCGATGCCCAGCACGTAGTCGATGGCGTCGGCGCCGACGCCGGTGCCGGCCATCGCGCCGCCGACCGTCGTGTTCGACGAGGTGACGTACGGGTAGGTGCCGTGGTCGATGTCGAGCAGCGAACCCTGCGCGCCTTCGAACATCACGCGCTTTCCGTGCTTGCGCAGGTCGTGGAGGATGCCGGCCACGTCGGCCTTCATCGGGTCGACGTAGGCGCCGAACTCCAGCGCCTCGTCCAGCGTCTTCTGGAAATCCACGGCTTCCACGCCCAGGTACTTGGTCAGCACGAAGTTGTGGTAGTCCATCGTGGTGCGGAGCTTTTCGGCCAGCTCCTTCGGATAGTTCAGGTCGGCAACGCGGATGCCGCGGCGGGCGACCTTGTCCTCGTAGGCCGGACCGATGCCGCGGCCGGTGGTGCCGATGGCGGCGCCGCCGGCGGCCTTCTCGCGGGCCTGATCCAGGGCGATGTGGTAGGGCATGATCAGCGGCGTGGCCGGGCTGATCTTCAGGCGCGAACGCACCTCGACGCCGTTGGCCTCGAGCTCGGCGATCTCCTTCTTCAGCGCGGCCGGCGACAGCACCACGCCGTTGCCGATCAGGCACAGCGCGTCGGCGCGCAGGATGCCGGACGGGATCAGGTGCAGCACGGTCTTCTTGCCGCCGATCACCAGCGTGTGGCCGGCGTTGTGGCCGCCCTGGAAGCGCACGACGGCGCCGATTTCCTCGGTGAGCAGGTCGACGATCTTGCCCTTGCCCTCGTCACCCCACTGCGCGCCCAGCACTACGACCGACTGACCCATGACCCTGACTCCAAGAGAGAATTTGGCGAATGGGGCGACGGCCATCGGGCCAGCACGGGGCCCAGACATGGAAAAAGCCGGAGGTCGCCCCGGCTTTGCGAAATTATCCTCGGTTTGCGCGGCCGGGGCCAGCCCCGGCGAGCCCGAATACCCGGGCCGGACAGGGCCGGATCAGGTCCGGACCCAGTAGAGGGCGGCCAGGCCGGCCGCCATCATCACCCCGCCCGCCACGCGCAGGGCGCGGTCGGGCTGTTCCAGCAGCTGGGACACGGCCTGCTTCCAGGTCGCCGGGGCGACGAAGAGCAGCAGGCCCTCGATCACCAGCACCAGGCACAGCGCCGCCCAGAGGTCGGACACGGCGCCGGGCCTCAGCGCTTGTCGTTGCCGAAGTAGCGCAGGAACTCCGAATCCGGATCGAGCACCATCACCGTCTGGCCGTCGGCCATCGAGTTCCGGTAAGCCTCCAGGCTGCGGTAGAAGGCGTAGAACTCCGCGTCCTGGCCGTAGGCCTCGGCATAGATCTCGGACGCACGGGCATCGCCCTCGCCGCGCAGCTTCTGCGCATCGCGCTCGGCTTCGGCGATGGTGACCCGGCCCTGACGGTCGGCCTCGGAACGGATGGTCTCGCTCTGCTCCACGCCCTCGGCGCGCAGCTGGTTGGCTACCTGGGTGCGCTCGGTGCTCATGCGCGAATAGACCGTACGCAGGATGTTGCTGTCGTCCGGCAGGTTGATGCGCTTGATGCGCACGTCCACCACCTCGATGCCCAGCGACTTGGCGCTGCGGTTCACCGCTTCCAGGAAGTTGCCCGAGAGCTCGGCGCGGCCGGCGGAGACCACTTCCTGCAGCGTGCGCTGGTTGATCTCGTTGCGCAGGGCGTTCTTGACGATGGGGGTCAGGCGCTGGCGCGCCGCTTCCTCGTTGCCGCCGTTGGCGGCGCGGTAGTAGGTCGCGACGTCGTCGATCTTCCACTTGACGAAGAAGTCGACGCTGACGTCCTTCTTCTCGGAGGTCAGGTAGCGTTCCGGGGCATCGTCGAGCGAGAGGATGCGCTGGTCGAACTTGCGCACCTCCTCCACCAGCGGCCACTTGAAATGCAGGCCCGGCTCGAGGCCGCTGCGCACGACGCGGCCGAGGTTGAGCACGATCGCGGTCTGGCTCTCGTTCACCACGAAGACCGAACCCATGGCGGCCAGCAGGCCGGCGATGGCGAGGAACAAGATAAGGGTCATTCCACGCATGTCAGCGGCTTCCCTGGCGGCGGTCGTCGCGCGGTGCGCGCTCGGTGGGCTCGGCGGCCGCGGTCGGCGCGGCCTGGGTGGCCGGCAGACGGATCACGGGCGCTTCGGCGGGCGCGCCGGACCGTGCGGCACCCCCGATCGGCAGATAAAGGATGTTGTCCTGGCCGCCGACCACTTTCGGATTATTCCTCAGCACTTCCTGCATGGTTTCCAGGTAGAGGCGCTTGCGGGTGACCTCGGGGGCCTTGCGGTATTCGTCGGCGAGCAGGCTGAAACGCTGCGCGTCGCCTTCGGCCCGGGCGATCGCGGACACGCGGTAACCCTCGGCCTCCGTGCGCAGGCGCGCGGCGCGGCCGCGGGCCTCGGGCAGCACGGTGCTGGAGTAGGCGCGGGCTTCGTTCACGATCCGGTTCTTGTCCTCGCGGGCGCTGATCGCGTCGTCGAAGGCCTCCTTCACTTCTTCCGGCGGGCGGGCGTCCTGCAGGTTGAAGTTCACCACCGTCAGGCCGGTCTGGTAGAAGTTCAGCGACTCCTGCAGGCGTTCCTGCGCCGCGATCACCAGCTCGGCGCGGTCGAACAGCACCATGTCCATGGTGCTGCGGCCGACCACCTCGCGCACGGCGCTCTCGGCGGCGTCCTTGAGGGTCTGCTCCGGGTTCATCGAACCGAACAGGAACAGGCGCGGGTTGTCGCGGCGGTACTGGGCGTTGAACTTGATGTCGATCAGGTTCTCGTCCTTGGTCAGCACGCGCACCTGGTCGGTCACTTCGACGACGGCGGTGGCGTCCACGACCGTCACCGATTCGATCGGCCACGGCCACTTGAAGTTCGGGCCCGGGGTCATGATCCGGTTGAACTCGCCGAAACGCAGCACCACGCCGCGCTGGCGTTCGTCCATCAGCTTGAAGCTGTTGAACACCACCCAGATGCCGATCAGGCCGATCACCCAGGGCAGCGGGTTGAAGCCGTTCGCCGCGGAGCCGCCGCGGCCGCCACCCGAACCGCCGCCGAACATGCCCTTGAGGCGATTGAGGAAGGCTTCGACCTCGTTGCCGGGGTCTTTGCCCTTCCAGGGGTCTTGGTTGCCTTTACCAGGCTGGTTCCAGGCCATGCTTGCTCCGTCGCGCGCCGCCGGGGCCGTTGCCCTGGCAGGGGCCAGGATCGGGGAAAGCGCGCTTTAGTCAGTGTCGGGATTGTAGGTAGGGGCGCCGGGGGCCACAAGCAAGAGGGCGTGAAGCGGATGGCCACCCGGCTCGGCCGCCAGCCGCTCGGCGGCGGCCCACGGAAGGTCAAGTGCAAGACGCCACCCCGACTCGTCCGCCTGCTCGGACCGGACCGCGCCCGCGGCGTGCAGCCGCGCCCGCAGCCGGCCGTGGTCGGCCGCCAGCTGCAGTTCGCCGCTGAAGCGCCGCTCGGCGAACCGGCGGATCAGCAGGTCGCGCAGCAGGTCCAGGCCGAGGCCGTCGCGGGCCGACAGCCAGGCCCGCTCGCGGCCCTCCACCTCGGGGTCCAGGCGCGGCTGCGCACCCTCGATGCGGTCGATCTTGTTGAACACCAGCACCTGCGGGATGTCGCCGGCGCCGATCTCCTCCAGCACCTTGTCCACCTGGCCGATGCGCTCGTCGCGCAGCTCGTCGGCGGCATCGATGACATGCAGCAGCAGGTCGGCCTCGCGCGCCTCGGCCAGCGTCGAGCGGAAGGCGGCCACGAGTTCGTGTGGAAGGTCGCGGACGAAGCCGACCGTATCGGACAGCACCAGCGGCGCGACGCCGTCGACCCGGCGCACGGTCGGATCGAGCGTGGCGAACAGGCGATCATCGGCATACACGCCCGAACCGGTCAGGGCATTGAACAGGGTGGACTTTCCGGCATTGGTGTAGCCGACCAGGGCCACGCGCGGCACCTCGTTGCGGATGCGCGCGCGGCGCATCTGGGTGCGCTGCACCTCGACCTTGTCCAGCCGCGCCTGCAGCGACTCGAGCTTCTTCTGCAGCATGCGCTTGTCGAGCTCGAGCTGGGTTTCGCCGGGGCCGCGCAGGCCGATGGCGCCGCCGCGCTGGCGCTCGAGGTGGGTCCAGCCGCGCACCAGGCGCGTGGCCCAGTGCTTGAGCTGGGCCAGCTCGACCTGCAGCTTGCCCTCGTGGGTCGCGGCGCGCTGGGCGAAGATGTCCAGGATCAGGCCGGTGCGGTCGACGACGCGGCGCTTGAGCACCTTCTCGAGGTTGCGCTCCTGGCCGGGCGTGAGCAGGTGGTTGACCAGCACCAGGTCGGCACCGGTGGCCTCGCAGGCGGACTGCACTTCCTCGAGCTTGCCGGTGCCGATGTAGTAGGCGGCGTTGGGCTTCTCCACGCGTGCCATGACAGTGCCGACCACGGTGGCGCCGGCCGAGCGGGCCAGTTCGGAAAATTCCTCGAGCAGGGCCGGGTCCTGCTGGCCCGGCGCATGCGGCTGGATCAGCAGGGCGCGTTCGCCCTTGCGGGCGCGCTCAAACATCGGACGTCAGGACGCTCAATCGTCCTGGCCCGCCTCGTCGTCTTCGCCGCCCGACGACGCGACCGCGCCGCCGCCCGGTCCGACGCGCACGTTGCGCGCGGGCACGACGGTGGAGATGGCGTGCTTGTAGACCATCTGGCTGACCGTGTTACGCAGCAGCACGACGAACTGGTCGAAGCTTTCGATGGTGCCCTGCAGCTTGATGCCGTTGACCAGGTAGATGGACACCGGGATGCGCTCGCGGCGCAGGGCGTTCAGGAAGGGATCCTGGAGGGATTGACCTTTGGACATGTGGACTCCGTTCTTCTTTTTGTGGCGCGCCAGCTGGCGCGATTTGCGGCCAAAAGGGTCCGAGGCCGCGAATGACCGGATTCTAGCAGCAGTGGGCGTTAGCCGCGGGTCACGAAGGCCGCGAGCGCGGCGGCGAGGCCGGCCTGGTCGGTCGCGGGGTCGAACCAGCGCGCGTCGAGCTGGCCGCGCAGCCAGGTGAGCTGGCGCTTGGCCAGTTGCCGCGTGGCGGCGATGGCCTCGGCGCGGAAGGTGGCGGCATCGGTGTCACCGTCGAGGTGGCGCCAGGCCTGGCGATAGCCGACCGCCCGCATAGACGGCAGGTCCGGGTGCAGGCGCGGATCGGTGCGCAGGCGGCGCATCTCGTCGAGGAAGCCCGCCGCCAGCATCGCGTCGAAACGCCGCTCTATGCGTTCGTGCAGCACCGCGCGGTCGGCGGGGGCGAGCACGAGCTTGAGCACGCGGAAGGGGAACACGCGGCGCGGCCCGGCGCCCTGCCAGGCGCTGATCGGGCGGCCGGTCAGGCGAAACACTTCCAGGGCGCGGGTGATGCGCTGCAGGTCGCGAGGCTTGATGCGCTGGCCTGCGGCGGGGTCGGCCGTGGCCATCTCGGCGTGCATCGCGTCCCAGCCCCGGGCCGCAGCCTCGGCTACGATACCGGCCCGCATCGCGGGATCGGCCGGCGGAAGGTCCGACAGGCCATCGAGCAGCGCGCTGAAATAAAGGCCGGTGCCGCCGGCCAGCAGCGGGACCCGGCCGCGCGCGGCCAGGGCCTGCATGGCCGGCAGGGCCTCGCCGGCGAAATCGGCCGCCGAAAAGACTTCGTGGGGGTCGCGCACGTCCACCAGGTGGTGAGGCGCCAGCGCCCGCGTCGCCGCGTCGGGCTTGGCCGCGCCGATGTCCAGGCCGCGGTAGACCAGGGCCGAATCGACGCTGACGATTTCGGTGTCGAGCTGCTGCGCCCACTCCACCGCCAGGGCGGTCTTGCCCGAGGCGGTGGGGCCCATCAGCGCGATGGCCAGCGGGCGCCGGTCCTGCATCGGTGTCAGGTGCCGCTGCGGCGCAGCTCGCCCTGCACGGAGTCGAACAGGCCTTCCATCGCTGGCGAAGGTTTGCCCATGCGGCTGACGACCACGATGGCCAGCGTGGCCAGCGCGACGCCGGGCACCATCTCGTAAAGGCCGGTCTCCGCGAAGAACTGCTTCCACAGAATCACCGTGCCGGCGCCGACCAACATGCCGGCCAGCGCACCGTTGCGGGTGGTGCGTTTCCAGTACAGCGACAGCACCACGACCGGACCGAAGGCGGCACCGAATCCGGCCCAGGCGTAGCTGACCAGGCCCAGCACGCGGCTTTCCGGGTCCGACGCCAGCCAGATCGCCAGCAGGGCCACGCCCAGCACGGCCAGGCGTCCGATCCAGACCCGTTCGCGTTGTCCCGCCGAAGGCCGCAGGAACCCCTTGTAGAAGTCTTCGGTCAGCGCGCTCGAGCAGACCAGCAGCTGGCAGCTCAGCGTACTCATCACCGCGGCGAGGATGGCCGAAAGCAGGACGCCGGCGACCCAGGGGTTGAAGAGCAGGGTCGAGAGCTCGATGAACACGCGCTCCGGATTCGCCGCCACCGCGCCGGCATCGGCAGGGTTGGCGGCGAAATGGGCGATGCCGAAGAAGCCCACGGCCATCGCGCCCGCCAGGCACAGCACCATCCAGGTCATGCCGATGCGGCGCGCGGCCGGAATCGTGCGCACCGATTCGGCTGCCATGAACCGCGCCAGGATGTGCGGCTGGCCGACGTAGCCCAACCCCCAGGCCAGCAGCGAAACGACGCCGACCACGCTGGCGCCCTTGAAGAAGTCGAGCTTGGTGGGGTCGACCTGCTCCACCAGCGCCAGGCTTTCGGCCGGGCCGCCCAGGCCGAGGATCACGAACACCGGGGTGATGATGAGCGCGAAGATCATCAGGCTGGCCTGCACGGTGTCGGTCCAGCTCACCGCCAGGAAGCCGCCGACGAAGGTGTAGAGGATGGTGGCGGCCGCGCCGTACCACATCGCCTGCGCATAGGGGATCTGGAACACGCTTTCGAACAGGCGCGCGCCGGCGACAATGCCGGAAGCGCAGTAGACTGCGAAGAACACCAGGATGATCAGGGCCGAGAGCACGCGCAGCAGCTTGCCGCGGTCCTCGAAGCGGTGGGTGAAGTAGTCGGGCAGGGTCAGCGCGTTCCGGCTGCGTTCGGTGTACAGGCGCAGCGGCGCGGCGACGTAGCGCCAGTTCGCCCAGGCGCCCACGACCAGGCCTATCGCGATCCAGACCTCGGACACGCCGTTGAGGTAGAGCGCGCCCGGCAGGCCCAGCAGCAGCCAGCCGCTCATGTCCGAGGCACCGGCGGACATGGCCGTGACAAAGCTGCCCAGCGAACGTCCGCCGAGGATGTAGTCGTCGAAGCTGCGGGTGTAGAACCAGGCGGCGAAGCCGATGCCGACCATGCCCAGGATGTAGATGGCGAAGGTGATGTGCAGCGGGGACAGCTGGCTCATGGCGGCTCGTCGGATGGCGGAGGCCGCGCAAGCTTAGCGCGTACCGCCGGTGGCGCGCCCTCCCCTGAGCCGCCGCTTGAAGGCGCCCGCAGCGGGCGTATGCTGGCGCCGGTCCCCACCCGCAGGCCCGCCGATGCGACCAGGCAAAGCCCTCGCCTTCCTGCTGGTATTCATCGTGCCGGCGCTCATGCCGGCGGCGGCCTGGCTGGCCGAGGCCACCGGGCGGCCCGACCTGATGGCCTGGTTTCCCTTGTTCTTCCTGTTCGTGTTCCTGCCGGCGCTGGATTATCTGCTCGGCCACGACCCGGAGAACGTGCCCGCCGGACTCGAACGCGAGACGGCGCAGCGCCGCTGGTTCAAGGCTCTCACCCTCGCCTGCCTGCCGGTGCAGCTCGCGCTGCTGGCCTGGTCGGGGCACTGGCTGGTGCATGCCGGCCTGGGCCCGGCCGGCGTCGCCGGCTGGCTGCTGTCGCAGGGCGTGGTCGGCGGCATCCTGGCGATCAACACCGCGCACGAGCTGATCCACAAGGACGGCCGGCTGGAACCCCTGGCCGGCGGCGCGCTGCTGGCCAGCGTCGGCTACCACGGCTTCAAGATCGAGCACCTGCGCGGGCACCACGTGCACGTGTCGACCCCGGAGGACGCGTCGAGCGCGCGCTATGGCCAGTCGCTCTGGCATTTCCTGCCGCGGGCGATGTGGCGCAACACTCTCAACGCCTGGCGCCTGGAGGCCGCGCGACTGCGGGGCCTGGGCCTTCCCGCCGCGCACTGGCGCAACGAGATGGGTGCGTGGACCCTGCTGTGGCTGCTCTTCGCCGTCGCCTTCGCGCTGTGGCTGGGGCCGGCGGGGCTGGCCTTCTTCCTGCTCCAGGGGCTGTTCGCCGCCGGCTCACTGGAGATCATCAACTACATCGAGCACTACGGGCTGGAGCGCCGCCGCGGCCCAGACGGCCGCTACGAGCGCACCACCCACCTGCACAGCTGGAACTCGGACTACGCGCTGTCGAACCTGCTGCTGTTCCAGCTGCAGCGGCACAGCGACCACCATGCCTTCCCGAAACGCCGTTACCCGATCCTGCGCCACCATGCCGACAGTCCGCAGCTGCCCGGCGGCTATTCGGCGATGTTCGTGCTGGCCCTGGTGCCGCCGCTCTGGCACCGCGTGATCGATCCGCGCGTGCGCCGCTTCCGCGAACACGCCACCGGCTGATCCGCGTCATCCACACCGCCTGTGGACAAGCCTGGGAGAAGCCCTGTGGACGGATCGCGGAGCGCCTTGCCTGGCAAGGGCCGCAGCGACTTTGGGCAGTTTTTCGCCAGCCTCCGCGCGTGATCCACAGCACCTGTGGACAAGCCTGGGAGAAGTCCTGTGGACGGATCGCGGAGCGCCAGCAGCAGCGCGGGAGTCAATAGCCTTGGTCATTGATTGACCAGAGGTGTCGCGATGACATGCCGCATCGGGCGTCGAATCCTGGCCGCCCCGGCCCCCACACCCGTCTCGTGGTCAGGCCATCACGCGGCGCCCTTCAATCCTCGTCGGGCCACTGGATCACCGGTTTGCCGGCCGCTGCCTTGGGCGACGGCTGTGCCGCGACCGCGGCCCAGACCTTGAGCGCATCCACCGTTGCGGCGACGTCGTGCACGCGCAGGATGCGCGCGCCGTATTCGGCCGCCAGCACCGCCGCGGCGACCGAGGCATGCAGCCGCTCACCGACCTCGCGGCCGGTGATCTCGCCCAGGCTGCGCTTGCGCGAGAGCCCGGCCAGCAGCGGAAGGCCCAGGTCGAGCAGGCGCGACTGCTGGCGCAAAAGCAGCAGGTTGTGCGCGGTGGTCTTGCCGAAGCCGTAGCCGGGGTCCAGCACGATGCGCTTCTTGGCGATGCCGGCCATCTCGCAGGCGAAGATGCGTTCGGCCAGGAAACGGTGCACTTCGCCGACCAGGTCGTCGTAGGCCGGCGCCGCCTGCATCGACCGCGGCTCGCCCTGCATGTGCATCAGCACCACGGGCACGCCGGTCGCGGCCGCCGCATCCAGCGCGCCCTCGCGGCGGAGCGCATAGACGTCGTTGATCAGACCCGCGCCGGCGGCGACCGCCGCGCGCATGACCTCGGGCTTGGACGTGTCCACCGACACCGGCAGCGCGGTTTCCCGCGCCAGGCGCTCGACCACCGGGATCACCCGCCGCAGTTCTTCCTCGACCGTGACCTCGTCGGCGCCGGGCCGGGTGGATTCGCCGCCCACGTCCAGGATGTCGGCGCCTTCGGCCGCCAGGCGCAGGCCGTGGGCCACGGCGGCCTCGACATTGTCGTGGGCGCCGCCGTCGGAGAAGGAATCGGGCGTGACGTTGACGATGCCCATCACCCGCGGGCGGTCGAGGACCAGCACGCGGCCGGCGCAGTCGAGTTGCGGGGTCAGGTCGAACATGGGAATCCCGGGCAAAGAAAAAGGCCAGAGCGGACTCTGGCCTTTCGCGTGGACCACGGCAAGCCGGGGTCAGGTCTGCGGCATCGGGCCGCCCAGCGGGCCGGCCGCCGGGCCGGTGCCCGGATCGTCCTTGGAGATGCGGCCGGACTTCGCCCAGTCGGCGGGCGGGCCCGGGCGGCGGCCTTCCATGATCGCGTCGATCTGGTGCGCGTCGATGGTCTCGTAGGTCAGCAGCGCCTCGGCCATGATGTGCAGCTTCTCGATGTTCTCGGTGAGGATTTCCTTGGTCCGGGCATAGGCGCGGTCCAGGATGCCGCGCACCACTTCGTCGATCTTGCGCGCGGTGTCGTCCGAGACGTTCTTGTGCTGGGTCACGGAGCGGCCCAGGAACACCTCGTCCTCCTCCTCGCCGTAGGCAATCGGGCCGAGTTCGTCCGACAGGCCCCACTTGGTGGCCATGTTGCGGGCCATCTTGGTGGCGCGCTCGATGTCGTTGCTGGCGCCGGTGGTGACCTTGTCGTTGCCGAAGATGATCTCCTCGGCGACGCGGCCGCCGTAGAGCGAGCACAGCATCGACTCGATGTGGGTGCGGTTGTAGCTGTACTTGTCGCCTTCCGGCAGGTACATGGTCACGCCCAGCGCGCGGCCGCGCGGGATGATCGTCACCTTGTAGACCGGGTCGTGGTCGGGCACGACGCGGCCGACGATGGCGTGGCCGGCCTCGTGGTAGGCGGTCAGCTTCTTCTCGTCCTCGCTCATGGCCATCGAGCGGCGCTCGGCGCCCATCAGGATCTTGTCGCGGGCGCGGTCGAAGTGCTCCATGCGCACGTTCTTGGCGTTCTCGCGGGCCGCGAACAGCGCGGCCTCGTTGACCAGGTTGGCCAGGTCGGCGCCGCTGAAGCCCGGGGTGCCCCTGGCGATGGTGGCCGGCTCGACGTCCACGTCCAGCGGCACCTTGCGCATGTGCACCTTCAGGATCTGCTCGCGGCCGCGCACGTCGGGCAGGCCCACGGTGACCTGGCGGTCGAAGCGGCCCGGGCGCAGCAGGGCCGGGTCGAGCACGTCCGGGCGGTTGGTGGCGGCGATCACGATCACGCCTTCGCCACCCTCGAAACCGTCCATCTCGACCAGCAGCTGGTTCAGCGTCTGCTCGCGCTCGTCATGGCCGCCGCCCAGGCCGGCGCCGCGGTGGCGGCCGACGGCGTCGATCTCGTCGATGAAGATGATGCAGGGCGCGTGCTTCTTGGCCTGCTCGAACATGTCGCGCACGCGGCTGGCGCCGACGCCGACGAACATCTCGACGAAATCGGAACCGGAGATCGAGAAGAACGGGACCTTGGCTTCGCCGGCGATCGCGCGGGCCAGCAGGGTCTTGCCGGTGCCGGGCGGGCCGACCATCAGCACGCCGCGCGGGATCTTGCCGCCC
Organism: Arenimonas terrae; assembly: GCF_006265115.1. GTDB lineage: Bacteria > Pseudomonadota > Gammaproteobacteria > Xanthomonadales > Xanthomonadaceae > Arenimonas > Arenimonas terrae. The sequence continues at coordinate 1,104,184 of NZ_SMDR01000001.1, forward strand.
AGCTTCTGGAACTTGCCCGGATCGCGCAGGAACTCGACCAGCTCGCCCACTTCTTCCTTGGCCTCGTCGCAGCCGGCAACGTCGGCCAGGGTGACCTTGACCTCGTTCTCGCCCTGCAGCTTGGCCCGCGACTTGCCGAAGGACATGGCGCCCTTGCCGCCGCCCTGCTGCATCTGCCGCATCATGAAGAACCAGAAGCCGATGATCAGCAGCACCGGCAGGAAGTTGAGCAGGATGGTGAACAGCAGCGAGCGCTCGGAGGGCTTCTCCTGAGTCAGCTCGACGCCGTTCTCCAGCAGCGTGTCCACCAGGCGGTCGTCGCGCGGGTTGCTGGTGCTGAAGCGGCTGCCGTCCTTGCGCTCGCCGGTGATCACCAGGCCGTTGTCGGCGATCTGGACCTTGCCGACCCGGTCGCCCTTCACTTCCTCGATGAACTGGTTGTAGGTCAGCTCGCTGGACGGGCCGCCGACCGGAGCCGAAAAGCTCTGGAACACCGCCATCAGCACCACGGCGACGATCAGCCAGAGCAGGAGGTTTTTGGCCAGGTCGTTCATCAGTTCTTTCCTCGGCGCTTGCCCATGGCCAGCGCATAGACTTCGTTCGACCGGCGGCGGGAGGCCGCCGGCTTGCGGATCACCAGCTTGTCGTAGCGGGTCCTGAGGTCCTTGACGTAGGCATCGAAGCCCTCGCCCTGGAACAGCTTGATCAGGAAGTTTCCGCCCGGTTTCAGGTGGGTATCCGCGAAATCGCGGGCCAGCTCGGACAGGTACATCGCCCTCGCCTGGTCCACGGTATCCACGCCGGTCATATTGGGGGCCATGTCGGAAAGCACAAGGTCGACGGGCGCCCCGCCCAGCAGTTCCTCAAGCTGGGACAATGGCCCCGGCTCTCTGAAATCGCCGTGAATGAACTCCACGCCGGCGATCGGCGGCATGTCGAGGATGTCGAGGGCGATCACACGGCCCTTGCCGCCCAGGTCACGCCGCAGCACCTGGGACCAGCCGCCCGGGGCCGCGCCCAGGTCCACCACCACCATGCCGGGCTTGAGCAGCCGGTCGCGTTCGATCAGCTCCTCGAGCTTGTACGCCGCCCGCGAGCGCATGCCCTCGGCCTGGGCCTTCTTCACGAAGGGGTCGGCGAAGTGCTCTTCGAGCCAGCGGGGGCTGCTTTTGCTGCGGGCCATGGGGTTCGACGGGACGCCGTCGGCGGGGCGGAGTGGCCGCCATGATACCCTACGCCCCCTTTTGAACCCGTCCGGAACGTCATGGCCGCCGTCCTCAGCAATCCCCAGAAGCGCTACCTGCGCGGCCTGGCCCATGACCTCAAGCCCGTCATCCTGGTCGGCGCCAAGGGCATCACCGACAACCTGGTGGCCGAGGCCGGCATCGCGCTCGAGCGCCACGAGCTGATCAAGGTCCGCGTCGCCGCCGGCGACCGCGAGCTGCGCGACGAGTGGATCGGCCTGCTGTGCGAGCGCGCCGACGCCGCCCTGGTGGCCCGCATCGGCAACATCGCCGTGCTCTACCGCCGCAGCCAGGACAAGCCGCTGATCGTGCTTCCGAAGGCCTGACCCGGGGGCGACCGGTGCAGCTGTCGCAGGAAAACCCGGACTTCCTCTACGTACTGCGCGGCGTCAGCGACGCGGGCGTACTGGTGAACCAGGAAACCATCGGCACCAGCTTTCTGCTCACCCCCAACCAGCTGGTGCAGGACTGGCGCCCGACCTCGGCCGCGGACCTGCAGCCCGCCGACATGGACGCGGTGCTCGCCCTGCAGCCGGCCCTGGTGCTGCTGGGCACCGGCCCGCGCCAGCGTTTCCCGTCCGCGGCGGTGATGGCCGCCCTGCTCACGCGCGGCATCGGCATCGAGGTGATGGACAGCGCCGCCGCCGCGCGCACCTTCAACGTGCTGGCCACCGAAGGCCGGCGCGTGGTCGTGGCCTTCCTGCTGCCCGGCTGAAATCCGGGGTCAGAGTCCATTTATCCGGCGCATTCGCGCCGGATAAATGGACTCTGACCCCGGATTTCACGGCGGTGGCAGCACCTGCAGGGGATCCACGGGCTTGCCGTTGCGGCGCACCTCGAAGTGCAGCATGTCGCGGCTGGTGCCGCTGCGGCCGAGCTCGGCGATCTGCTGCCCGCCCTTCACCGCGCTGCCTTCGGTCACCAGGCGGCGGCGGTTGTGGGCATAGGCCGACAGCCATTCGTCGCTGTGCTTGACGATGATCAGCTCGCCGTAGCCGACCAGGCCGGCGCCCGAATACACCACCACGCCATCGGCGGCCGCGAACACCGGCTGGCCCGCATTGCCGGCGATGTCGATGCCCTGGCGCTTGGGGTCGCCCGCGACGAAGCGGCCGACCAGGGCCCCCTGGGCCGGCCAGCGCCAGCCGCTGGCGCTGACCGCCGAGGGCGGCGCGACCGGGGCGGCGACCGGGGCCGGCGGGTTCGACGAAGGCGCCGGTGCGACCGGGACCTGGCCCGCGACCGGCGCCGGATTGGCGGGACCGGGAACCACGGCCGGAACCGGGGGCGTCGGACTCGCGACGGGCGGCGTGCCCGCGGCCACGGCCGGACCGGGTGCACCGCTGCCCGGCGGCAGCGGCCGTGAGATGGCGGGCCCGTTCGGCGTCGGCGCGCCCGGCCGGGGCGAGGCCGGCATGCCGGTGACCGATGTGCCGGCCGCGGGCGCCGCGGCACGCGGTCCGCGCAGCGTCAGGCGCTGGCCGGGATAGATCGTGTAGGGCGCCGGGATCCGGTTCCAGGCCGCGACTTCCCGGTAGTCCAGGCCGTGCCGGAAGGCGATGCCGTACATCGTGTCGCCCTGGCGCACCAGGTAAACGTCGCCCCGTTCGGCCCGCGGCGCGGAGCGCACTGGCGCCGAACTGGCCGGCCGCTCCGGGCGCGCGCCCTCGCGCTTGACCACGCGCGAATGGCCGCAGGCCGACAGCAGCACGGTGAAGGCGAGGAGCAGCAGGACGCGGATCAGCGGACGGGGCATGCGCGGAGTCGGGGGTCGGGACGTGCCGATGATAGCGCCAGCCTTCATGCGCCCTGCCCCCGCAGAAACAGCCAGGCCACCACGCCCACCAGCAGCACCAGGGCGGCCCAGCCCACCGGCTCGATGTGCTTGTGCAGCGCCTTCTCGGCGCGCTCGCCGCCCAGGCGGATGGCGCCGGCGACCAGGAACACGCGCTTGCCGCGACCGATCAGCGCGCCGAAGAAAAACGGCAGCAGCGGCATGCCGACGGCGCCGGAGGCGATCGTGAACACCTTGAACGGGATCGGTGTGAAGCCGGCGATCAGCAGCAGCCAGAAACCATTTTCGGCCGCCTGCTGCTTGATGCTCTCGAATTCGGCGGCGTAACCCAGCCGCTCCACCAGCGGCATCGCCAGCTCGACCGCGAAATAGCCCAGCGCGTAGCCGATGAACATGCCGACCATCGACCCCGCCAGGCTGAGCGTGGCGAACCAGAACGCGCGCCTGGGCTGGGCCAGCGACATCGGCGCCAGCATCACTTCGGGCGGGATCGGGAAGAAGATCGCCTCGATGAAGCTCAGGCCGGTCAGCAGCGCCGGCGCGCGCGGATGCCGGGACCAGGCCAGGGCGCGCACGTACCACGGACGGAACAGTTCCATCAGAGCGTCCCAGGCAGCAGTGGCACGAATACGACGCCGCCCAGGTCTTCGCGCACCAGCTCGCCTTCCACGCGGCGGATGCGCAGCAGGCGCTGGCCGTTGGCGGCGCCGATCGGCGCGACCAGGGTGCCGCCTTCGGGCAGCTGGTCGAACAGCGCCTGGTCCAGCGCGGCGGCGCCGGCGGTGACGATGATGCCGTCGAAGGGCGCGTATTCGGGCCAGCCGGCGCGGCCGTCGTCGTGTTTGGTGCGCACGTTCAGGCCGAGGTTGCGGAAGCGGCGCCGGGCCACCCGCAACAGCTCTTCGATACGCTCGACGCTGTAGGTCTCGAGCCCCAGCGTCGCCAGCACCGAGGCCTGGTAGCCGGAGCCGGTGCCGACCTCGAGCACGCGCTGGGGCAGGCCGTTCTCGATCAGGGCGGCGGTCATGCGCGCCACCACCCAGGGCTGGGAAATGGTCTGGCCGTTGCCGATCGGCAGCGCGGTGTCTTCATAGGCGCGGCTGGCCAGCGCCTCGTCGATGAACAGGTGGCGCGGCACGGTGCGCATCGCGGTGAGCACGCGCTCGTCGTTGATGCCGCCTTCGGCGCGCAGGCGCTCGATCATGCGGTCGCGCGCGCGCTGCGAGGTCATGCCCAGGCCCTGGCTGGCGGGCTGGCTGTGGAAACGGGGCGTCATGCGGATGGCTTCAGTCCTTCGCCGAGTCCGCCGACCCAGCTGGCGACCTTTTCCAGCGCCTGGTAGCGGGTCAGGTCGACGTGGATCGGGGTGATCGAGATGTGGCCGGTGCGCACCGCGTGGAAGTCGGTGCCAGGGCCGGCGTCCTGCTCGGGACCGGCCGGGCCGATCCACCACAACGGCCGGCCGCGCGGGTCCACCTGTTCGATGCAGGCCTCGGCGCGGTGCCGGTGGCCCAGGCGCGTGACCTCGTAGCCGCGCACTTCGTCCCAGGGCAGGTCGGGCACGTTGACGTTGAGGATGGTGTCGGCGGGCAGCGGGTCCACCAGCAGGCGGGCAGTGATCTCGAGCGCGGCGCGGGCGGCGGTGTCGTAGTGGCGGGCCGAGGATTCGTGGGTGACCAGGGACATCGCGATCGCCGGCAGGCCCAGGAAGCGGCCTTCCATCGCCGCGGCGACGGTGCCCGAATAGATGACGTCGTCGCCGAGGTTGGCGGCGCTGTTGATGCCGGACACCACGATATCGGGGTCTTCGGCCAGCATGCCGGTCAGGGCCAGGTGCACGCAGTCGGTCGGGGTGCCGCCGACGCGCCAGACGCGCTCGGCGATTTCCTTGACCCGGATCGGCGCGTCCAGGGTCAGCGAATTGCTGGCGCCGGAACGGTCCCGGTCGGGCGCCACCACCGTCACTTCGTGGCCGGCGGCGCGCAGCCCCTCGGCCAGGACGCGGATGCCGGGGGCTTCCACGCCATCGTCATTGCTCACCAGTACGCGCATCAGGGGTCCCGCGGAAAGGAGGCCATGATAACGGATGCACCCGCCCACGCGGCCACCTCGCGGTCACCCTCGCCGGGTTAGGCTTCGCGCATGAAGAAAAAACCGCCCGCGATCAGCGCCGAGGACGCCGCCCTGTTCCGCGGGTCGATCGACGGGGTGCGGCCGCTGGATCCGGCGCCCGCTCCGCCGGAGCGGCCACGTCCGGCCCCGGAGCCGCGCATGCAGGTCCGGGACGAGGCCGAAGCGCTGGCCCAGTCGCGCACCGCCGCCTGGATGGAAGCCACCATCGATGCCGCCGAGGCCCTGGCCTACCGGCGCGACGAAGTGCCGGAGAAGGTGCTAAAGACGCTGCGCCGCGGCCAGTACAGCATCGGCGGCGAACTCGACCTTCACCAACTGCGGGCGCACGAGGCGGAGAGGTGGCTGCGGGAGTTTCTGGCCCAGTCGCGGGCCGAGGGCCTGGCCTGCGTGCGCATCATCCACGGCAAGGGGCTGCGCGCCGTCGAAGGCGGCTCGGTGCTCAAGGCATTGGTGGACCGGATGCTGCGGCAGCGCTCGGACGTCCTGGCCTTCGCCTCCGCGCCGGAAGCGATGGGAGGGACCGGGGCGGTGCTCGTCCTGCTCGCCCGCCGCCGGGCGGGCGAGCAGGGGCCTACGGCCTAGGCCTCAGGGCTTGTCGCGATCGCGATTGCGCGGCGGATTGACCCAGACGACGTCCACGCCCGCGGCCTTGGACGCCTTTTCGACGGCGGCCATGTAATCGCGGTCATAGCTGAACGCCGGGTCCCGGGCGCTGTCAGGGGCCATCTGGGCCGTTCCGGTACTTGCGCAGCCGATCAGGAGCAGGCTGCCAACGACAAGGCTGATGCACTTGCAGGCGGTGTTCATAGCGACCTCCTTAGGGCAGGACAACCGCGCCATGAGCGTACTCCCGGCGTTGCCGGCTGCAAGTGCCGGAATTGCCGTTTCGTCACTCCGGACGTGCTTCCCGCACCTCGCCCAGTTCGGCCAACAGGCCGGTGGCATAGGCGCCCGGCGGCAGGCCGAACTCCAGCTGCAGGCAGCCGGATTCGGGCCAGGTCCAGGCCAGGCCGTCCACGCGCACCCGCAGCGCCCGCCGCTCCTGCTTCAGGCCCGCCGCCTCCAGCCCCGCACGCAGGTCGGCGAAGGGTTCGACGGCGGTCAGCTCGAGGGCGCGCACCGCCCCGGTCGGGCGCAGTTCGCCCAGGCCCCACATCGGCCCGGTGGCATGGATGTCCTGGCGGGCGACCCGCTCGGCCAGGGCCGGGCTGACCGGCTCCGGCCCGAACACGCTCTGGCTGCCGTCGAGCATCCAGACCTCGCCCTCGGCGCCCGCGGCCCAGCTGCCGTCGGCCACCCGCGCCGACAGCACGGCGTTGAACAGTTCCGAGCGCGCCGCGGAGAGGTAGATCGAACGCTGGTCGCGGTGCACCCGCTGGCCGGCGAACATGCGCCGCGCCGACTCGACATTGTCGCCGTCGCGTCCGAACCGCTGGTCGCCAAAAAAGTTGGGCAGGCCGGAACCGGCGATCGCCTGCAGCCGCTGCTCGACCGCCGCCCGCTCGCCCTCGAGCTCGCGCAGCACCAGCACGAAACGGTTGCCCTTGAGCGCACCGCGCGGGAGTTTGCGGTTGTGCCAGACCGAGCCCAGCACCCGCAGGTCGTCGGACACCAGGCCGTCCAGGTCCGGCGCCACGCGCTTGGGGAAATGCACCGAGAAGCGCTGGCGCGTCACCGCGTGCCGGTCCTTCATGCCGGCGTAGCCGACGCCCATCTCGGGGATGCCGGCCCAGCGCGCGATGCGCTTGGCCGCGTGCGCGGTGTTCATGCCGCGCTTCTCGACCGTCAGCAGCAGGTGTTCGCCCTGCCCCGCCGGCTCGAAACCGTCCACTTCCTCGACCTGGAAGTCTTCGGGCCGGCTGCGGAACACCGCCTGCAGCGCCGGCGGGCCGAACGCCCGCGGCCGGCCGCTCACGCGCGCACCAGCAGGGCCACGGCCATCGCCGCCAGGCCTTCGCCGCGGCCGGTGAAACCGAGCTTCTCGGATGTCGTGGCCTTGACGCTGACCGCGTCGACGTCGACGCCGAGGTCGGCGGCCAGGTGGGCGCGCATCGCCGCGGCGTGCGGCGCCACCTTCGGGCGTTCGCAGACCACGGTGATGTCGGCATTGCCCAGGCGCCAGCCGCGCTCGGCCAGCAGCGCGCCGCAATGGCGCAGGAACACGCGGCTGTCGGCGCCCTTCCAGCGCGGGTCGGACGGCGGGAAATGCACGCCGATGTCGCCCAGTGCCAGCGCGCCCAGCAGGGCGTCGCAGAGCGCATGGATCACCACGTCGCCGTCGGAATGCGCCAGCACGCCGCGCTCGTGCGCGATGCGCACGCCGCCCATCACCACGTGGTCGCCCTCGCCGAAGGCGTGCACGTCGTAACCCTGGCCGATGCGGATGCCGCTGTTCATGTGACCGGTGCCTTTCCTGCCCGTGACAGGATGAATTCCGCCAGCGCCAGGTCGGCGGGCGTGGTGACCTTGAGGTTGTCCTCGCGCCCCTCGACCAGGCACGGCCGCAGGCCCAGGCGCTCGAGCGCCATCGCCTCGTCGGTGGCCTTGATGCCGGCATGCAGCGCCGCCAGCAGCGCGCGGGTCAGGCCGCCGCGGCGGAACAACTGCGGCGTCAGCGCGCGCCACAGGCCGTCGCGCGGTTCGGTGGACTGGCTGTGGCCGGTGGCGTCGGCGCGCTTGAGCGTGTCGCGCACCGGCGCTGCGAGCAGCGCGCCGACCGGATGCGCCTGGCCGATCGCGAGCAGGCGCGCCAGGTCGTCGGCATGCAGGCAGGGGCGCGCGGCGTCGTGCACCAGCACCCACTGGTCTTCGCTGACGCTGGCCGGCAGGGCCTGCAGGCCGGCGAGCACCGAATCGGCGCGTTCGCCGCCGCCGACGCAGGTCAGCACCGGCTTGCCGCCGAGCTCGCGCCAGCCCGGCCACCAGGGATCATCGGCGGCGACCGCGACCATCACGCCGTCGACGTCGTCGTGTGAGAGCACGGCGAGCAGGCTGTGTTCGATCAACGGACGCCCGGCGAGCGTGAGGTACTGCTTGGGCGTTTCGCCGCCGAACCGGCGGCCCTGGCCCGCGGCCGGCACGACGGCCCAGGTCATTGCGCCGGGTCCGCGCCGGTTCCGGCTTCGGCGTCGACGTCGGGTTGTTTCGTCGCGTCCGGATCGACCACCCGGTAGAAGGTCTCGCCCGGCTTGATCATGCCCAGCTCGCTGCGGGCGCGGTCCTCGACCGCGGCCTCGCCCGACTTGAGGTCCTCGACCTCGGCCTCCAGCGCATCGTTGCGCTGCTGCAGGCGGGCGTTTTCGCTGCGCTGCTCGCCTACCCGAACCTGGAGCTCACGCGCCTCGCCCAGGCCGCCTTCGCCCCACCACAGCTTCGCCTGCAGGGCCGCGAAGGCCAGCAGGAGCAGGGCGAGGACCCACCAGCGGCGCAAGGGCGTCGGCTCAGCGCTTGAGGCTGACGAAGGCGTCGCGGCCGGCGTAGCGGGCCTTGGCGCCCAACGCTTCCTCGATGCGCAGCAGCTGGTTGTACTTGGCCACGCGGTCGCTGCGGCACAGCGAGCCGGTCTTGATCTGGGTGGCCGTGGTGGCGACCGAGATGTCGGCGATGGTGGTGTCCTCGGTTTCGCCCGAGCGGTGCGAGACGATGGCCGCGTAGCGGTTGGCATCGGCCATGGCGATGGCCTCCAGCGTTTCGGTGAGCGTGCCGATCTGGTTGACCTTGATCAGGATGGCGTTGGCCACGTGCTGGTCGATGCCCTCCTTGAAGATCTTCGGGTTGGTCACGAACAGGTCATCGCCGACCAGCTGCACCTTGCTGGCCAGGCGCTCGGTGAGCAGCTTCCAGCCGGCCCAGTCGTTCTCGGCCATGCCGTCCTCGATCGTGATGATCGGGTACTGCGCGCTCCAGCCGGCCAGGAAATCGACGAACTGTTCCGGGGTCAGGCGCTTGCCCTCGCCCACCAGGTTGTACTTGCCGTTCTCGAAGAACTCCGAGCTGGCCACGTCCAGGCCCAGCAGCACGTCTTCGCCGGCCTTGTAGCCCGCCTTCCCGATCGCCTCGAGGATGACCTCGATCGCTTCCTCGTTCGACTTCAGGTCCGGCGCGAAGCCGCCCTCGTCGCCGACCGCGGTGCCAAGGCCCTTGCCCTTGAGCACGGACTTGAGCGAATGGAAGATCTCGGTGCCGCAGCGCAGCGCCTCCGCGAAGCTGTCGCAGCCCACGGGCAGCACCATGAATTCCTGCATGTCGACGTTGTTGTCGGCATGCGCGCCGCCGTTGATGATGTTCATCATCGGCACCGGCAGCACCGCCGCGCGGCTGCCGGCCAGGTGCGACCACAGCGGCAGGCCCCTGGCGGCGGCGACGGCGTGCGCGTTCGCCAGCGATACGCCGAGCAGCGCGTTCGCGCCCAGGCGGCCCTTGTTCTCGGTGCCGTCGAGGTTGATCAGCTTGCGGTCCAGGCCGGCCTGGTCGGCGGCATCGAAGCCCTTGAGTGCGTCGGCAATCGTCGTGTTGACGTTGGCCACGGCCTTCTTCACGCCCTTGCCCAGGTAACGGCTCTTGTCGCCGTCGCGCAGCTCCACCGCTTCCTTGGTGCCGGTGGACGCGCCCGAGGGCACCGCGGCGCGGCCGACATGGCCGCTGGCCAGCGTGACTTCGGCTTCGAGGGTCGGGTTGCCGCGGCTGTCGAGGATCTCGCGGGCGTGGACTTTAGAGATATTCATTGTTGGCACGTTCCATCCAGCTCAAAAGGTTGTCAGAAGGGCTGCACTGCACCGAGGTCGCCGACGCCATCACCTGCATGACCTCGATCATCGCCATCTGGCGACGGACCTGTTCGGGAGGCGGCTGACCGGGAGCGGCGGCAAAACCGCCCAGGGCCAGCAGGGTCTGGCGGGTCGCGGCGACCCGTGCGGTCTCGTCCAGCGCGGCCAGGTCCGCGGACTGGGCCAGGTAGCGCCGCGAGATCTGCTGCAGGCTGTCGCCCAGGCCCGACTGCACGATCATCTCGGGCAGGCGGCCGTTGAAATCCTGGCGCGACTGCAGCGCAGCGGTCACGCAGGCTTCGTAGGGGCGATAGGCACCCGACAGCTCGACCAGCATGTTGGTCGCCGCGGCGTCGGTCTGGCGCTTGGCCACGGCCTCGGGCGAGTCGTCCTGGCGCGAGCAGGCCACGCACAGCAGCATCGCCGCCAGCACGCTCCACCGGGTACGCGTCACAGCGTGTCCTCCAGGAAGCCGTTCTTCTTGGTGATGCGGTCGATTTCGAGCAGCGTGGACAGCAGCGCTTCCATCTTCGGCAGCGGCCAGGCGTTGGGGCCGTCGCTGAGCGCCTTGTCAGGGTCCGGATGGGTTTCCATGAAGATGCCGCTGATGCCCACGGCCATGGCCGCGCGCGACAGCACCGGCACGAACTCGCGCTGGCCGCCGGACTTGCCGCCGGCGCCGCCGGGCAGCTGCACCGAATGGGTGGCGTCGAACACCACCGGGCAGCCGGTGTCGCGCATCACGCTGAGCGAACGCATGTCGGAGACCAGGTTGTTGTAGCCGAAGCTGGCGCCGCGTTCGCAGGCCATGATCTGCGGGTTGCCGGTGGCGCGCGCCTTGTCGGTGACGTGTTTCATCTCCCAGGGCGACAGGAACTGGCCCTTCTTGATGTTGACCGGGCGACCGGCGCTGGCGACCTTCTGGATGAAATCGGTCTGCCGGCACAGGAAGGCCGGCGTCTGCAGCACGTCCACCACCGAGGCCACTTCGTCCATCGGCGTGTATTCGTGCACGTCGGTGATGACCGGCACGCCGATCTGGCGCTTCACTTCGGCCAGCACCTTCAGGCCCGCTTCCAGGCCCGGGCCGCGGAAGCTGGTGCCCGAGGTTCGGTTGGCCTTGTCGAAGCTGGACTTGAAGATGAAGTGGATGCCGAGTCGGCCGGTGATTTCCTTCAGCTGCCCGGCGACATCGAGCTGCAGCTGCTCGGACTCGATCACGCAGGGGCCGGCGATCAAGAAGAAGGGCTGGTCCAGGCCAACCTTGAAACCGCAGAGTTCCATCAGGCGCTCGCCTCCTTCAGTAGCCGGCCGCCGGCCTTGTGTTCGCGGGCGGCGCGGATGAAACCGATGAACAGCGGATGGCCGTCGCGCGGCGTGGACAGGAACTCCGGATGGGCCTGGCAGGCGACGAACCACGGATGCTTGGGCAGCTCGACCATTTCCACCAGCAGGTCGTCCATGGACTTGGCGCTGATCACCAGGCCGGCATCCTCGAGCTGCGTGCGGTAGCGGTTGTTGAACTCGTAGCGGTGGCGGTGGCGTTCGCCGACCACGTCCTTGCCATAGAGTTCGCGCGCCCGGGTGCCGGGCTTGATGCGCTGGTCCTGCAGGCCCAGGCGCATGGTGCCGCCCAGGTCGGACTTCTCGTCGCGGCGCTCGATCTCGCCGGTGGCCGTGCGCCATTCGGTGATCAGGCCGATGACTGGATGCGGGCTGTTGCGGTCGTTCTCGGTGCTGTTGGCGCCGGCCAGGCCGGCGACGTGGCGGGCGTAGTCCACCACCGCCGCCTGCATGCCATAGCAGATGCCGAAATACGGGATGTTGTTCTCGCGCGCGTGCCGCGCCGTCAGCACCTTGCCCTCGAAGCCGCGGTCGCCGAAGCCGCCGGGCACCAGGATGGCGTCCACGCCCTCGAGCACCTTCACGCCTTCCTTCTCGACCTGCTCGGACTCGAGCCAGCGCAGCTTCACGCGCGTGCGCTGGCGCAGGCCGCCGTGCTTGAGCGCCTCGGACAGCGACTTGTACGCGTCCTGGTGGTCGATGTACTTGCCGACCACGGCGACGGTGACCTCGTCGACCGGGTGTTCGACCGCGTCCACCACCGCCTCCCACTCGGACAGGTCGGCCGGCTTGGCCTTGTCTTCCAGACGCAGGCGCTCGACCGCGATCTCGTCCAGGCCCTGGCTGTGCAGCCACAGCGGCAGCTTGTAGATGTTGTCCACGTCCACGCAGCTGATGACCGCCTTCTCGTGCACGTTGGTGAACAGGGCGATCTTGCGGCGCTCGGAGTCCGGCAGCGGCTGCTCGCTGCGGCAGACCAGGATGTCGGGCTGGATGCCGATCGAACGCAGTTCCTTGACGGAATGCTGGGTCGGCTTGGTCTTGAGCTCGCCGGCGGCGGCGATGTAGGGCACCAGGGTCAGGTGCATGAAGATCGCCTGGTCCGGCCCGCGTTCGGTGCGGATCTGGCGGATCGCCTCCAGGAACGGCAGCGACTCGATGTCGCCGACCGTGCCGCCGATTTCGACCAGGCCGACGTCGAAGCCGTCGGTGGCCTCGAAGATGGCGCGCTTGATCTCGTCGGTGATGTGCGGGATGACCTGCACGGTGCCGCCCAGGTAGTCGCCGCGGCGCTCCTTGCGGATCACGTTCTCGTAGATGCGGCCGGTGGTGACCGAGTTCTTGCGGCTCAGGCGGGTGCGCAGGAAACGCTCGTAGTGGCCCAGATCGAGGTCGGTTTCGGCACCGTCGTCGGTGACATAGACCTCGCCGTGCTGGAACGGGCTCATGGTGCCCGGGTCGACGTTGATGTAGGGGTCGAGCTTCATCATGGTCACGCGCAGGCCGCGCGCCTCCAGGATGGCGGCCAGGGAGGCCGCGGCGATGCCCTTGCCAAGCGAGGACACCACGCCACCGGTAACGAAGATAAGACGAGTCATGGGGATTGGGGGCGCTGGAAAACCGCATTCTACCGGCTCGGCCGTCCCACGGCGAGAAACTTTTCGCGATCAAGGGCTTGCGCCGCCGGGGCGGCCGGCCCGGCTTGACCACCCCGGCCCCGGCGCCCATCCTGCGGGCCTCGCGCCACCACCCGCCCCGAGCCCCCTGCCTGATGAACACCCGCTACAACGCCGCCGACATCGAAGTCCTCTCGGGCCTGGACCCGGTCAAGCGCCGCCCCGGCATGTATACCGACACCACCCGGCCCAACCACCTGGCCCAGGAGGTCGTGGACAACTCGGTGGACGAGGCCCTGGCCGGGCACGCGAAGACGGTCGAGGTGACGGTCTACGCGGACGGCAGCGTCGAGGTCTCGGACGATGGCCGCGGCATGCCGGTGGACATCCACCCGGAGGAGAAGATCCCAGGCGTCGAGCTGATCCTCACGCGCCTGCACGCGGGCGGCAAGTTCAGCGGCAAGAACTACACCTTCTCGGGCGGCCTGCACGGCGTCGGCGTCAGCGTGGTGAATGCGCTGTCGAAGAAGACCGAGGTCTTCATCAAGCGCGACGGCAACGAATACCGCATGGAGTTCCGCGACGGCGACCGCAGCTCGCCGCTGGAAGTGATCGGCACCGTCGGCAAGCGCAATACCGGCACGCGCGTGCGCTTCTGGCCGGACCCGAAGTATTTCGACACGCCCAAGATCGCGGTGAAGGCCCTGCGCCACCTGCTGCGCGCAAAGGCCGTGCTGTGCCCGGGCCTGACCGTGAAGCTGTTCGACGAGGCCAGCGGCGAGCGCAACGAATGGTTCTACGAAAACGGCCTGCGCGACTACCTGCGCGGCGAACTCACCGGCCGCGACCTGCTGCCGGCCGAGCTGTTCACCGGCCACCTGGGCAAGGAAAACGAAGTGGTGGACTGGGCCGTGGCCTGGGTCCCCGAGGGCGAGCTGGTGCAGGAGAGCTACGTCAACCTGATCCCGACCGCCCAGGGCGGCACCCACGTGAACGGCCTGCGCTCGGGCTTCACCGATGCCCTGCGCGAGTTCTGCGACTTCCGCAACCTGCTGCCGCGCGGCGTGAAGCTGGCGCCGGAAGACGTCTGGGACCGCGTCAGCTACGTGCTCAGCCTGAAGCTGACCGACCCGCAGTTCAGCGGCCAGACCAAGGAAAGGCTGAGCTCGCGCCAGGCCGCGGCCTTCGTCGAGGGCGCCTCGCACGACGCGTTTTCCCTGTGGCTGAACCAGCACGTCGAGACCGGCCTGCAGATCGCCCAGCTGGCGATCGACCGCGCCTCGGCCCGGCTGAAGACCGAAAAGCAGGTCACCCGCAAGAAGATCACCCAGGGCCCGGCCCTGCCCGGCAAGCTGGCCGACTGCATCAGCCAGGACCTGGGCCGCACCGAACTGTTCCTGGTCGAAGGCGACTCGGCCGGCGGCAGCGCCAAGCAGGCGCGGGACAAGGAGTTCCAGGCGATCCTGCCGCTGCGCGGCAAGATCCTGAACACGTGGGAGGTCGAGTCCTCCGGGGTGCTGGCCTCGACCGAAGTGCATGACCTCGCCGTCGCCATTGGCTGCGACCCGGGCGTGGAGAACATCGACGGGCTGCGCTACGGCAAGGTCATCATCCTGGCCGACGCCGATTCCGACGGCCTGCACATCGCCACCCTGCTCTCGGCCCTGTTCCTGCGCCATTTCCCGGCCCTGGTGCGGGCCGGCAACATCTTCGTGGCCATGCCGCCGCTGTTCCGCGTCGACGTGGGCAAGCAGGTGTTCTACGCCCTGGACGAAGAAGAGAAGCGGATCCTGCTGGACCGGATCGAGAAGGAGAAGATCCGCGGCCAGGTCAACGTCACCCGTTTCAAGGGCCTGGGCGAGATGAACCCGGTGCAGCTGCGCGAGTCCACCATCCACCCCGACACCCGCCGCCTGGTGCAGCTGACGGTGGACGACGCCGACGCCACCCGCGGCCTGATGGACATGCTGCTGGCCAAGAAGCGCGCCGGCGACCGCAAGGCCTGGCTCGAGGCCAAGGGCGACCTCGCCTCGCTCGAAGTGTGACCGGCCACTAGGAAATGTGACGCTCCGCGTCACATTCCGGACCCGCCCAGACCCGGAAAAATGCCGTTCGTCGGCAATCACGCCCTGCCTTGGGGACGGCGTGGCCGGCGGCCGCTTCGCTTTGCGTGCGGCCGCCGCAGTCCGTAATGTGACCAAAGCCTCACTTTCGACCCCCCCCCCTCCCCCTGCAGGGGGACTTGGCACGGTTTCTGCATTTGCCTCCCTGCCGCAGCCTTGCGAGCCCCTGGTCGGTGATCCGACCCGGAATGTCCCCAACAGTCCAGTCGTATCACCACGCAAACTCAAGGAATCCAATCAAGATGAATACCGTCCGTGTCATCCGAGGCCTCGCCCTCACCGGCCTGGCGTCCCTCGGTCTGGTCGCCGTGACCCCGGCCTTCGCCGAGTCGCAGTTCTCCACCGCCGCCGCCCCGACCACCGCCAGCGCCCGCCTGAACTTCCAGGTCAACATCCCGCGCTTCCTGAGCTTCCGCGTCGGCCCGGCCGGCGCCGGCATCGAGCAGGTCGTGTTCGACGTGGCCGCGGCCAACGTCGGCAACGGCACCGCCGTGACCCGCACCGGTGGCCTGGCCGTGGACGTCGCCCTGCGCGGCAACGGCGGCGCCATCAACCTGACCGCCAACACCACCGGCACCTCGCTGACCGACCTGGCCAGCGGCGAGACCATTCCCTTCACCCAGATCACGACCACCACGGCGACCGGCACCATCACGGCCCCGACCCTGGTCGAGAACGGCGTCAGCGCGCCGGTTGCCGTGGCCCCGAACGTCGGCGCCCGCGGTACCGACCGCACCGCGACCTGGAGCTACGTGTACGAGAACGACACCGTCGTCGGCGCCGGCCAGTACAACGGCCAGGTGCAGTACACCGCGACCATGCCGTAAGGCAGCGCGGACACACGCTCACGACCGTTCAAAGGGAGCCGGCGCAAGCCGCCGGCTCCCGGTTTCCTGGAGAACACCATGACGCATGCTTGGAAAACCGCGGGGGGGCTGCTCCTGCTGGCCTCGGCGCTTTTCCCGGCCGGCGTTGACGCCTACACCGTCGGCATCAGTGCCGGGACCCGGATGGTCTACCTGCGGGTCGGCACCGGCGCCATGAATGGCGGCAACGGCAGCTACAACGGTGGCGGCACGCCCGGCAACCTGGCCACCATCAACAACGTCTCGGTCACCGTGGCCGCCAATGCGGTCGGCAACGGTGTCGACCAGACGATGACCGGCGACGGCAATACCGTCAGCCAGTGGGACAACTTCCAGTTCTGCGACCCGGGCGAGATCTACATCGGCGCCTTCTTCCGGCGCCCGACCGGCGGCGGCGGCAACAACAACGCCACCGTCACCGCGACCTACCCGCCGAACCTGACCAATGCCAGCGGCGACACGATCCCGATGTCGCAGATCAGCTGGACCAGCAGCGGCAACGGCGATACCGGCGGCCAGCCCTTCCCGTCCGGCAGCTTCACCGGCAGCGGTCAGACCATCGCCATGTTCGGCCGCAACGAATTCAACGAGAGCTGCCACCAGTTCCGTTATGGCAACGACCTTCTGGTGGGTGCCGGCACCTACACCAACCAGGTCACCTACACGATCACCGCGCCATGAACCGCCTGCTGACCGCCGCCCTGCTGGTCGCCGCCTTCTGCGCCAGCCCGGCCGCCCTCGCCCAGGCCTATCCGGTGGACGACTCCGGCAGCCAGGTGCTGAGCGGCAACGTGCGCATGAAGTGGGATTCGGTGCTGCCGCGCCCGGGCCAGGCTTCGACCATGACCGGCCGCCTGACGGTGCTGGTGCGCCTGGACGTCTCGCCCTGGCGCGGCCGTTCGGGCCGCATCTACAAGAAGCTCGCGCCCCAGCCCAGCGGGCCGGTGCTGGCGCAGTGGACCAGCCGCGGCGTGCTGCTGCCGGGCCAGCTGCGCGACGGCGAGCGCACCCTCGTCTACAGCGGCCCGATCGTGGCCGACCGGCTCGAGGACACCCTGATGGTGACCCTGCAGGCCGATGGCGACCGGCTGCCCGACCAGTCGCAGCTGAGCTTCACCTTCGAGATCGAGCTGGAGTCGCCCTGATGTTCCGTTCCCTTGCCCGGCTGGCCGCCGGCCTGAGCCTGATGATCGCCAACGCCGCGCTGGCCCAGGGTTTCGAAGCCCAGGTCGCGCCGCCGCGTTTCGAGGAAACGGCGCAGCCCGGCACCACCTTCCGCAACGTGCTCGAGATCACCAACGGCTCGACCCGCAGCGCGCGCTTCCTGCTCAAGACCGCCGACTGGCAGCTGGCGCCGGACGGGTCGGTGCAGTTCTCCGATGCCCTGGCGCCGGGCAGCTGCCGCCCATGGGTCGGCATCGAGGCGCCCGAGATCCAGGTCGCGCCCAACGGCCGCCGCCGCTACCGCTTCGAAGTCGCCGTGCCGGCGGATGCCGCCGACGGCCAGTGCCGTTTCGCGATCATGATCGAGGGCGAGCCGCAGAAGCAGGCCGACGGCAGCCTGCAGGTGACCGGCCGGATCGGCATCATCGTCTACCTGACCATCGGCAAGGGCGCGCCGGTGCTGAGCTACCTCGGCACCAAGGTCGAGGCCGTGCAGGGCCGCGACCTGCCGGTGATCAGCATCCGCAACACCGGCAATGCGCACGCGCGCCTGGCCGGCTTCCTCGACGCGATCGACGCCAACGGCGCCAAGGTCACGCTGACGCCCTCGTCCGACCCGATCCTGCCGGGCAGCACCCGCGCCATCGCCCTGATCCCGATCGGCGACGGCCCGAACGCGCCCGAGCCCAAGCTCAGCTTCCCGCTGCGCCTCAAGGGCACGCTCGAGTCCCCGCCGCTGCGGCTCGACCTCGACGACAGCGCGAGCAAATGAGTCCGCCCCTCCGACCCCACGCGCTGGCACTGGCGGTAGGTGCCGCCCTGGCGCTGGCCGCGGCCCTGCCCGCGCGCGCGGCGGAAACGCCGGCGCCGGCCGAGCCCTACCGCGACCGCATCATCGCCGCCGAGGCGCTCGAGCCGCTGCCGCCGGAAGAGGACGAGATCGCCAGCACCGAAGGCCTGCCGCGCTCGCTCACCGTCGACCTGCTGACCAGCCGCACCGACCGCGGCGACGAGAGCTTCCACGAACAGGGCCTGTCGGTCGGCGCGTTCTGGGAAACCGCGGCGCTCGGCAGCTTCTCGCTCGACGCCACCCTGCTGCACTCCGACCGCAGCCGCGATGAGGTCGATCCCTGGGGCGGCACCGCCACGCTCTGGCAGCGCGGCCTGTTCCTGGACGGCGGCTGGCGCGTCAACAACGGCCTGGGCGTGCTCAACACCGGCCTGCCCAGCCTGCTGCGCGAGCAGTACCGCTTCATCCTGCCCAGCGTCACCTTCGCCGGCGCCGGCACCGAATGGCTGCAGACCGAACGCAACCTGCAGCTGCAGGCCTCCTACGGCCGGGGCGGCAGCTTCGACGGCGCGCGCGTGGTCGGCTTCGACCTCGCCGACGGCGACGTCGCCTCGTTCGCCTCGCAGTGGCAGTGGGCGCCCGGCTGGACCGGCGCCGCCGCCGCGCTGGCCACCGACGGCCGTCTGATTCCCGACGACGACGGTGGCCTGCTGGTCGAAGAAAGCCAGACCCGCGCCCTGCTCGTCGCCACCGGCTGGAAGGATGCGGATGACGGCGTCACCGTCACCCTGCAATCCAGCGACGGCGACCTGGGCAACGCCATCGGCGCCTGGGCCGACGGCCGCGCCGACCGCGGCCGCTACAGCCATCGTTATGGCCTGTTCCGGCTCGAACCCGGCCTGGCCTGGGGTGCGCTGCCGATCGCCAACGACGCCCAGGGCGGCTACTACCGGCTCGCCTACCAGCACGCGCGCTGGTCCTGGAACGCCGGCCTGGACCGCATCGATTCGGTCTCGGGCGACAGCTTCGAGGGAACCTACGGCAACGTCTACGCCCGCTACCAGGCCAATACCCGCACCGGCGTGGGCGGCGGCGTGAACGTGCGTGACTCGCAGTTCTCCACCGCCTACAGCACCCAGCTCTTCCTCGACCGGACCCATCGCTGGGGCCAGTCGCGCCTGCAGTACGACCATCTGGACGGGGGCGCCGGCGGCAACGACAGCTGGGAGCTCAAGCTCGACCACGCGCTGCCGATGAAACAGGGCACGCGACTGTCGTTCTCGCTCACCCACGGCTCGCTCTCCTTCGACGGCGAACCGGCCACCGAGACCAGTTCGTTCGCGGCGATCGGCGGCCTGAACCTGACCGACCGCATCACCCTGGACGGCAGCGCGCGCTACAGCCGCGGCTCCGGCCCCGAGGCCTTCCGCGGCACCGACCTCAACCTCAACCTCAGCTGGCGCATCGCCACGCGCTGGTGGCTGATCGGCAGCGTGTTCGAGAACCGCGGTTCGCGCCGCTCGCCCTTCATCCTCGACCCGCTGGCGCCCGACACCTACTACGACCTGCCGCGCGACCGCTCGATCTTCCTGAGCCTTCGCTACGAGCGCCGCGCCGGCACGCCCAGCGCCGTGCTCGGCGGCGCGCCCGGCAGCGCGGTGGGCAGCATCGGCGGCAGCGTCTACCTGGACGACAACGGCGACGGCGAACGCGCGGCCTCCGAGCTGCCGGCCGCCAACGTCACCGTCGTGCTCGATGGCCGTTATTCGGTGCGCACCGACAGCCAGGGCAACTTCGAATTCCCGCGGGTGGCGGTCGGCGCCCACGTGATCACCGTGCTGCCCGACAACCTGCCCCTGCCCTGGTCGCTGGACGAAGAGGCCGACAAGCGCAGCATCGAGGTCAAGGTGCGCGAACAGCAGCGCGTGGACATCGGCGCGCGGAGGCCGCGATGAACCACGAACGCGCCAGCCTGCTGCTCAAGCTCGCCAGCCTGGTGCTGGCCGCCGCGGTCGCGGTCGGCCTGCAGGCGCGCGAGCGCGCCAACAGCCCGCTCTACGACTACGCGCTGTCCGACAGTACGGGCGACCCGCAGTGTGGGTTCGATTTTGTCGACCTGGGACCGACCGGCCTGCCGCTGGCCATGGCCCCGGCGAACGCCGCAGCCGCCGGCGACGACCGCGCGGGCGTGCTGGCGCTGGCGCAGCCGTTCGAGTTCTACCAGGAGCCGGCCGCGTCCGTGGTGGCCTCGGACAACGGCTATCTGGCGATCGCCGATTCGCTCGAGCGCGAGGACGGTTCGGACTTCAGCAACGACTGCGGCCTGCCCGTGCGCGCCGACAACCCGGCCGCCAGCCAGGAACGCATCTATCTCTACCACGACGACCTGCGCCCCCAGCCCGGCGCGGTGGTCAAGCAGGCCCACTTCAGCCGCTGCCCGCGCACCAGCGCGATGGGCGCGCCGGAAGCGTGCACGGTGGTGGAATGGAGCGGCTTCGAGCGCGAGGGCCCGCTGCACAGCAGCCAGCCGCTGCACGCGCAGGCCGTGCTCTACCACGGCAGCCACGAAATCGTGCTGCAGTACGCGTCGGTGGACGACAGCCTGGGCGGCCAGGCCACGGTCGGCCTGCAGGGTTTCGACGGCCGGGCCGCGCGCGAGGCGGGCTGCAACGTGGCGCGCCAGGTGCGGCCGCGCCAGGCGGTCTGCTTCCGCGATCCGCGCCATCCGGCGACGCACGCCGCGCAGTCGCGCCGCCTGTTCCGTTGATCCCCGCCGATGGATCCGCGCCGGCTCAGCCCCGGGCGGCCGTCAGCAGCGCCGACAGCAGCTTCTGCAGGGTTTCGGCGCGCGGCCGGTCGTAGCGGCCGGCGCTCTCGTCCATGTAGGTGGACTGCGCGAGCTCGAGCTGCACCGCGTCCACGCCCTCCGATGGCCGGCCGTACTGGCGGGTGATGTAGCCGCCCTTGAAGCGGCCGTTGGCGACCCAGCTGTAGTCTTGCTGCGCCGCCAGCACCGCTTCCAGGCGCGCCTGCAGCGCCGGGGCGCAGCTGTTGCCGCCGGCGGTGCCGAGATTGAAGTCCGGCAGCCGGCCCTCGAACAGGAAGGGCACCACGCTGCGGATCGAATGGCCTTCCCACAGCAGCACGCGGCCGAACTCGCCGCGCAGGCGCGCCAGCTCCCGCACCAGGGTGTCGTGGTAGGGCCGCCAGTATTGTTCGACCCGCGCCGCCACTTCGTCGGCGGAGGGCTCCTGGCCCGGCAGGTAGACCGGGTCGCCGCTGAAGCGCACGGCGGGGCACAGGCCGGTGGTGTTCTGGCCCGGATACAGCGACACGTCGTCCGGAGGCCGGTTCAGGTCGACCACGTAGCGCGAGAAGGTCGGCACCAGGACCGAAGCGCCCAGGCGACGCGCGAAGTCGTACAGGCGGCTGACGAACCAGTCGGTGTCGGGCACGGCGCGCGCTTCCGGCGTCAGCCGCACGGCGATGTCCTCGGGCAGCGCGATGCCGTCGTGCGGCAGGCTGATCAGCAGCGGCGCGGTGCCGCGGTGCAGGGTGCAGACGTCCATGGCGGCAGTCTAGCGGGCGAAGCGCGCCGGCGCGTAGGGCGCGGGGTCCACCGCGGGCTCGCGGCCCAGCATCAGGTCGGCGACCAGGCGGCCGGTACCGGCGCTCATGCCCACGCCCATCATGCCGTGACCGGTGGCGAGCCAGAGGTTGTTGTGGCCGGGCGCACGGCCCAGCAGCGGCAGGTCGTCGGTGGTCATCGGCCGCCAGCCGCACCACTCGTGGCGTTTCACCGGGCCCACCGGTTCGTGCAGGTACTCGCCCGCGCCGCGCTCGAGCGCGTCCAGCCGAGTGCGGTTGAGGCGGTCGTCGTAGCCGCTGAACTCCATCGTGCTGCCCAGCCGGAAGCCGTCCTCCCAGGCGGTGACGCAGACGCTGCGCTCCTTGAGCACCAGCGGCCGCCGTGGCGCCAGGCCCGGCCGGTCGTAGGTGATCGAATAGCCCTTGCCGGGCTGGATCGGGATCGGCAGCCGGATCATGCGGGCGAACTCCGGCGACCAGGCGCCCATCGCCACCAGCACCCTGCCGGCGCGACGGCGGCCCTCGCTGGTCTGCACCGCTTCGATACCGTGGCGGCCGCGTTCGAGCCCGGTGACGCGCACGCCTTCCTCGATCACGCCGCCGGCGGCACGCACGATGCGCGCCAGCTCCGCGGTGTAGCGGTCCGGCCGCAGCTGCGCGTCGCCGGGGAAAAACAGCGCGCCGGCCATGCCCGGCTTGAGCGCCGGTTCGTCGGCGGCAAGCGCGGCGCCGTCGAGCAGGCGCGCCTCGATGCCGAGCTCGGCCAGCAGCGGCAGGTCGCGCTGCTGCCGGCGCAGCGCGCGCTCGCTGCGGAACACGTAGTGGAAACCGCCGGCCTCGAAACCGCAGTCCAGGCCCTGGCCGGTCACCAGCTCTTCGACCAGGGCGCGCGAATAGCGCAGCAGCGCGCCCTTGGCCAGGCCGCTGGCGCGCCAGTCGCGGGCGTTGCAGCGGCCGGCGACCGTGAGCAGCCAGCGCATCAGCGTCGGGTCCCATCGCGGCTTGATGTAGAGCGGCGCCGACGGACTGAGCATCCAGCGCAGGGCCTGCCCAACCATTCCGGGCGCCGCCAGCGGCGGGGCGTGGCTGGGCGTGAGCGTGCCGCAGTTGCCCCAGGACGCACCGCCGCCCACCGTGCCCAGCTCCAGCAGGCGCACCGAGCGGCCTTCGGCCAGCAGGTAGTGGGCGCAGGCCAGGCCGATCACGCCGCCTCCCAGGATCAGGACATCCGCATCGCCTTCGTTCATGCCGGCATTCTAGCCGGGGCGGCCGGGCGGCCCGTCAACGCCGCATCGGCGGCAGGCGCAGATAGGTCGCAGCGCGCCACAGCCACTCCATGGGCCCCATCCGGAACCGCGACAGCCAGGCCTGGCTGGCCAGCACCTGCAGGGTGAAGAACGCCAGCACGAACGGGATCTGCCAGGCCCGCGGCAGGCGTTCGAAGTATCCCAGCCCGTAGCCCGAGAAGATCCAGGTGCAGACCAGGGACTGCAGCAGGTAATTGGTCAGGGCCATGCGTCCGGCCGGCGCCAGCTTCGACAGCAGGCGCGCCGGCGTCCCGCCCTGCAGTCCGCGCACGACCCAGGCCAGGTAGCCCAGCGCCATCAGGGTGCCGCCGAGGTTGAACAGGCTCAGCGCGCTGGCCGAGCGCAGGTCCAGGCTGACCAGGTCGAAGGTCGGCTCGATCAGGAAGGACAGGCCGACCATCAGCATTCCGGCCGCCAGCGCGACGCCGCGCAGCCTGGCGTAGAAGCGCGGGAACTGCTCCGGCCGCGCGATCGCGCCGCTGCGCACGAACCAGGCGCCAAGCAGGAACAGGCCCAGGATCTGCCAGCCCCAGAGCATCAGCGAGGTGAGGCTGTTGGACAGGTCCTCGGCGCGCTGCGCGATCGCCGCGCTCCAGCTTTCCGAGGTGCCGGCCAGGCGCTGCGCCTCGAGGGTCGCGGCGATCTCCGCGCGCTGGCCGGCAACGGCTTCCTGCATGTCGGGCGTCTGCATCGCCAGCTGGCCCAGCGCGCCCAGCGTCATCAGCAGCATTTCGGCGAACAGGATGGCCAGGATGCCGCCCGCCGCCAGGTAGGCGGCAGGCGTGCTCCGGAAGAACAGCAGCAGCACGAAAGCGACCAGGGCATAGGTGACCAGGATGTCGCCCGACCACACCAGCAGCGCATGCGCCAGGCCGATCGCCAGCAGGGCCAGCACGCGGCACAGGTAGACCATGAAGAAGGGCTGCTGGGCCGCGTCGGCGCGCATGAGCATCACCGCGAAGCCCATGCCGAACAGCAGCGAGAACAGCGGATAGAACTTGCCCTGCACGAACAGGTAGACGAAGGCGTCGGCAATCCGGTCGGCGCCGGTCAGCGCCGGGTCCAGGCCGGTCTGGGCGATCAGCAGCGGGCCGGCCATGGCCTCGATGTTCATCAGCAGGATGCCCAACAGGGCGAAGCCGCGCAGCACGTCCATGGCGGCGATCCGCTCGTGCATCGCCACGGGGGCGAAAGGCTGCGGCTCGGCCATGGCGTTCTCTTCAACGGGACGCTTCGATCATCGTTGCTGGCTTGCGTGGCCGCAAGTAGGGATCGCTTCTTCTGGATCCGGTGCGGATCAGCACCGCGGAGCCGAGGGTCTCTTTCTGCTCAGCAGAGCCTCTATTTCGCAGAAAGAGACCCTCGACTCCGCGGCACTGCCCGTGCGGACCATCGGGGAGATTGATTGGAGTTCCTGAGGGGCATCGGCGCCTTGCTTGCGCGTGGGCCTTGCGGGCTTCCGCGTGCGGGAACTTTCCTGCGCCTTGTCGTTTGCTAATACACGTGCGCCCCTTGTCGGCAGCGCGCCTCCCGTGGGGCGCGTTCCCCTGAACGCGTCCGGTGCCATTCCGGCAAACGGGCGACGAGGTCTCGCCGCTGCGCGGCGAAAGGTGAAAGGCGAACAGCCAGAGCCAGCGCACGCGCCGTCACGGGCAATCGGCAAAGCCCTTCAATACGGAGGCGCCAGATCAAGAACGGCGCATGGCGACGTTCCCGAATCCGGGCGAAGACCCATGATTCCCGGACCCGCCTGGGACCCAACCTCGCCCCGCCAATCCAACAAGTGTCCGAAGGGACGCGCCGCGGGAGGCATGCGCGGCATCGAAGGCGCGCCCAGGTTAGCCCAACGTGCCCCGCAGAAAATTTCCCGCAACCGATAGCCCGAGGCCCAGGCGCAAGCATCTTGCCAAACCCGCACCACGCTTTCCGTTGCGAACCCATGCAGCCTGCACCGGGGGCGCCGGAGAGGCCAGGGTCTCTTTCTGCGAAATAAAGGCTCTGCTGAGCAGAAAGAGACCCTGGCCTCTCCGGTGTAACCGGCGCCAGATCCAAGAGCCGCGAGCAAGAAAAAGCCCGCCGAAGCGGGCTTTTCAAGCGGACGCCGAAGCGCAGGTCAGTGCTGCGCGCCGCCCTCGCCGTGCACGTGGCCGTGCTCGATCTCGACCGGCTCGGCCTCGCGCACGTCGATGATCTCGACCTGGAACTGCAGCGACTTGCCGGCCATCGGATGGTTCAGGTCCACGTCCACCACCGTGGCGCCGACCTTGAGCACCGTCACCGGGCGCGGACCCATCGAGGTGTTGAGCATCACCTCCTGGCCGGGACGCAGGCGCGCCTCGCGGAAGTGCTTCTTCGGCACGCGCTGGGTAAAGCCGTCGCGGCGCGGCCCATAGGCCTGCTCGGACTCGACCGTGACCTCGAAGCTGTCGCCGGCGGCCCGGTCGAGCATGGCCGCTTCCAGGCCCGGGATGATGTTGTTGTGGCCGACCAGGATGGCCAGCGGATCGCGGTCCTTGGAGCTCTCCACCGGCGCCTGGCCGGGTTCGGACACGGTGTAGTGGAAACGGACGACGCGGTTCTTCTCGATCTTCATGGGGATTCCGTGGATGGGCCGGTGACGCGACCGGCGGGATGGGGCACACTCGGCCCGTGACAGCGAGCGCGCATTATCCCGGCCCCTCCCTCCCGGCGCCAGTTCCCCGGGGGGCGGCCGCCCTCCCTCTCCTGCTGGCCCTGCTGCTGGCCGCCTGCTCGTCCACCCCCGACCGCCGGACCAGCGCGCCGCCCGCGCCGGCGATCCGGGTCGTGGACGTCATGCCCGACGACCCGGCGCGCGCCAACGACGTGCTGATGCGCGCCCTGGGCCTGGTCGGCACGCCCTACCGCTGGGGTGGCAACACCCCCGAAGGCGGCTTCGACTGCAGCGGCCTGGTCGGCTATGTGTTCCTGGATGCCGCCCGGGTCTACCTGCCGCGCACGACCCGCGAGATCGCGAAGTTCGATGCCGACGTGCCCCCACGCGATCGCCTCGCGCCCGGCGACCTGGTGCTGTTCGGCAAACCCACCTTCCACGTCGGCATCTACGTCGGCGAAGGCCGCTTCGTGCACGCGCCCAGCACCGGCGGCACGGTGCGCCTGGACCGCCTCGACAACCCCTACTGGGTGCGCCAGTACACCGGCGCCCGCCGCGTGCTCGACTAGGCCCGCGCAGGCTCCGGCCGCCGCCACAGCCAGGCGCCGACGATGGCCATGATCGCGGTGCCGGTCGCCGCCATCCACCATTTCGGCGCGGTCAGGAAGAAGATCAGCGCGCACAGCGCCATGGTGCCGATCGCCCAGTACTTGGCCTTGCGGCTGACCGCGCCGCTGGCCTCCCAGTCGCGGATCATCGGTCCGAACAGGCGGTGCGCCAGCAGCCAGGCGTGCAGCCGCTTCGAGCCCCGCGCCGCCGCATAGGCCGCCAGCAGCACGAAGGGCGTGGTCGGCAGCCCGGGCAGGAAGATGCCGACGATGCCCAGCGCCAGGCAGGCGTAGGCCAGCACCAGCCACAGCCAGCGGCGGACGTGCAGGCCCAGGCTCATCCGGGGCGCAGGCGGGCGACCGCCTGTTCGATGTCCTTGCTCAGGGCCATCACCTTGGTGGCGTATTCGGCCAGCCGGCAGTCGTCGTCGTCCACCGGCTTCCAGGCCGGCACCGCGATGGGTTTGCCCTCGACCGCGTCCAGCGCCACGAACACGATCACGCAGTGCGTGCACAGCCGGTCGCCGCTTTCCTGCATCGGGTCGCGGGCGCGCACGTCCACGGCGAAATGCATGCTGCTGGTGCCGGTGTAGACCAGCTTGGCGGTGACCGTGACCAGGTCCGAGGTGCGGATCGGCGATACGAAGCGGATGCCGCCCACCGCCACCGTGACGCTGTAGCGCCCGCTCCAGCCGACCGCGGCGGCGTAACCGACCTGGTCGATCCACTTCATCACCACGCCGCCGTGCACCTTGCCGCCGTAGTTGACGTCGGTGGGTTCGGCCAGGAAACGGAAGGTCAGTTCGCGCTGTTCACCGCTCATCGCACCGGCTCCTTGCCGCATCGCGGCGGGATGGATCAGACATCCGTGACCTGGGCCGCCGCACCGGCGACCGCGTCGCGCACCGCGCGCCGGCGCATGCGCGCGTGCAGGCGCTCGCGGCGGCGCGCCAGGTCGCGGGCCTGGGCGATGCGGGTTTCCACGTCCGGCGCATCGGCCTGGGCGGCGCGCACGGCGCAGAATTCGGTGTAGGCGGAGACGACATGGCGGATCCGGCGCAGAAGCAGTTCGAGCATGATCGCGTCGTCGAGAAGGCCGATCACCGCGACGTCGTCGGGAATCAGATCTTCGGGATCGCTGAAGTAGGCCAGCAGGCGCAGCACCTCGGCGCGCTCGACCTGGGGCAGCGCCCAGGCCTCGTCCTCGAGCATGTCGATCAGGCGCTGCACTTCCAGGATGCGCCGGCGGATGTAGCCCGGCGCGGTGGCGATGGGCAGGGTTTCCAGGCCGTGGCGGGCCGCCGCGACGATGTCGCACTCGTCGGCGCAGGCCACGCGGCGCTCGGCCCGGGCCAGGGCCTCGTGGAAGCGGTCGATGTCGCCGGGCTCGAGTTCGAAGGTGATCTTCACGCCGCCATCCTACGACAGGCTGAACGAACCATTCACCCCTTTGGAGGCCGCACTGGCCGGGGAAGCCGGTTTCGCGTACAGTTCGCGGCGTTTGCTGCACGGCTGACCGTTTTCCCCCGGTATGCCCGCCACCCAGGCTTCGAGCGTCGCTCGCCCTGCGTCTGGCCCCACTCCGCACGCCTTTCGCTGCGCAAACCCGTCAGGACCGCCTTGGTCCCTGCCGTAAAACCAGCATCACCAGCTCGCAGCGCGGTTTCAGGGAACGCTCCGGGTTACGCAACGGAGTACAACCATGTCTTTTGAAACCCTTGGGCTCGCGCCCGAGCTGAACCGTGCGCTCGCCGAACTCGGCTACGCCAATGCCACCCCGATCCAGGCCGAGGCGATCCCGCTGGTCATGGCCGGCCACGACCTGATGGGCGGCGCCCAGACCGGCACCGGCAAGACCGCCGCCTTCGCCCTGCCCCTGCTGCACCGCCTGGCCCAAGGCGGCCCCATGCACGGCCCGCGCAAGCCGCGCGCCCTGATCCTGACCCCGACCCGCGAGCTCGCGGTGCAGGTCAACGACAGCCTGCGCGCTTACGGCAAGCACCTGCGCCTGGCCAGCACCACCATCTACGGTGGCGCCGGCATGCAGCCGCAGATCGACGCCCTGCGCCGCGGCATCGACATCCTGGTGGCCACGCCGGGCCGCCTGCTCGACCATCTCGAGCGCCGCAGCGTCGACCTCTCGCACGTCGAGATCCTGGTGCTGGACGAAGCCGACCGCATGCTCGACATGGGCTTCCTGCCCGCGATCAAGCGCGTGCTGGCCAAGATCCCGTCACGCCGCCAGACCCTGCTGTTCTCGGCCACCTTCGAGGACGCGATCAAGAAGCTGGCGATGGAGTTCCTGCGCGAGCCGAAGGAAGTCCAGGTCACCGTGCGCAACGCCGTCGCCACCAGCGTCACCCACGTGGTGCACCCGGTGGACGCCAGCCGCAAGCGCGACCTGCTGATCGAGATCCTGTCCAAGCGCTACGAAGACCAGGTGCTGGTGTTCGGCCGCACCAAGCACGGCTGCAACCGCCTGTCCGAGCAGCTCGAGAAGGCCGGCATCGAGTCCGTGGCCATCCACGGCAACAAGAGCCAGGCCCAGCGCCTGAAGGCCCTGCGCGACTTCAAGTCGGGCAAGGTCCGGGTGATGGTCGCCACCGACGTCGCCGCGCGCGGCCTCGACATTCCGCTGCTGCCGATGGTCATCAACTTCGACCTGCCGATGGTCGCGGAAGACTACGTGCACCGCATCGGCCGCACCGGCCGCGCCGGTGCCTCCGGCGAAGCCGTGTCCCTGGTGTCGGCGGATGAAGGCGGCCTGCTGCGCGCGATCCAGCGCCTGCTCAAGGCCGACATCGCCATGGTCGAGGTCGAGGGTTATTCGCCCAGCCGTCCGATCCGGATGGGCAACGATGCGCCCTCGCCAGCCGGTCGTCCGGGTGGCCAGCGTCCGCCGCAGCGCCATGCGCGTCGTCCGCACACGGGCAACGGCGAGCGCCACGCGCACGCCGGCCCGAAGAGCCACACCGGCAGCCGCGACGGCGGCCGGGGCCGCGGCGACAATCCGCGCGCCGCGCGCTGATTTCCGCTGCTTAGCGTGATGGGAAGGGCCGCCTTGAGCGGCCCTTTTCTTTGGGCGCTGTTGGATCTGGCGCCGGCAGCACCGGAGGAGTGGAGGTCTCTTTCTGCTCAGTGAAGCCTTTTATTTCGCAGAAAGAGACCTCCACTCCTCCGGCACTACCGGTACGTATCACCCGGGGCGCTGATTGGAGTTCCTGAGCGGCATCGGTGCTCTGCTTGCGCATGCACCTTGCGGGCTTCCGCGTGCGGGGTCTTTCTTGCGCGTTGTCGTTTGCTAAAGCGTTCGCGTCCCTTGTCGACCGCGCGTCTCCCGTGGGGCTCGTTCCCCTGAACGCGTCCGGTGCCATTTGTGCAAACTGGTCAGAAGTACTCGCCGCTGCGCGGCGAAAAGCAGAAGCCGGAGCCGAAGCCAGGACCAGAGCGGAACCCGAACCGAAGCCGATGCTGCCGTTGCAGTAGATGTTGCAGTAGATGTTGCAGTAGATGTTGCAGTAGATGTTGCAGTGGATGTTGCAGTGGCTGTTGCAGTGGCTGTTCGCCGCACAGCGGCGAGCCCTTGTCGCAACCTCGCCAAAATGGCACCGGACGCGTTCAGGGGAACGCGCCCCACGATAGGCGAGCCGCCCCGATTTTGAGCGTGCTCCCTCTTAACAAACCGCGTGGCGCAGGAAGGATCCTGCATGCGGAAGCCCGCAAGCCAGCACGCGCAAGCAAAGCGCCGATGCCCATCGGGAACTCCCTTCACGAAACCGCACAGATGGAACCGTCAGTACCGGAGACGTGAGGTCCTCTTTCTGCGAAATAAAAGGCTTCACTGAGCAGAAAGAGGACCTCACGTCTCCGGTACTGACGGCGCCAGATCCACCACGCGCTTGCGTTTTGAGCGGCGCCCCCCGAAGCTCCCGCCATCAACGGGGAGGAACGATCATGCTGAGGAGCATCCTGGCGGTACTGGCCGGCATCCTGGTGATGGGCATCACCGTGGCGGCCGTGCAATGGCTCGGCCACTCGATCTTTCCGCCGCCGGCCCGCGTGGACCCGACCGACCACGACGCGATGATCGCCCTGATCGCCAGCATGCCGGTGATGGCCCTGGCCTTCGTGCTGCTCGCCTACGCCTTCGGCACCTTCCTCGGCGCCTACACCGCCGCGACCATCAGCGTCGCGCACAAGCGTGGCGTCGCGGTCATCATCGGCGTGCTGATGCTGGCCCTGGCCGCGCTGAACTTCTCGGTGATCGCGCATCCGATGTGGATGGTCGTGCTCGGCGTGCTGATCCCGCTGCCCTTCGCCCTGCTGGCCTGGAAGCTGGCGAAGGCCTAGGTCGCCGCGTCGGGCGCCGACCGCACGCTCAGCCACGCGCCCGCCAGCAGCAGCGCGACCGCCACGCCCTGGCTCCAGTGCGGCGTGGCGCGCCCGAACAGCAGCAGCAATCCGGTCGACAGCAGCGGTGCAGCGTAGGACAAGGTGCCCAGCACCGCGATATCGCCGCGCTTGGTGCCGATGTCCCACAGCCAGAAGGCGATGCCGGTCGGCCCCAGGCCGAGCACGGCGATCACCAGCCACTGCAGCGGCGTCGGTGGCACCGTTGTTTCGAACGCCAGGTGCGCGCCGGCGCCGAGCAGACCGACCGCCAGGCAGGATCCGGCCATCGCCGCGCTCGCCACCGCTTCGAAGCGGCGGTTGAGTACCGAATACAGCGACCAGATCAGGGCCGCGCCAATCGCGGCCAGGTAGCCGGGAAGATGCGCCGGCTCGATGTCGACGCTGCCGCCGCGCGACACCAGCAGCACCGCCGCGACCAGGCCCAGCACCGTGCCCAGCCACTGCGCCGCGCGCACGCGCACGCCGCCGAGCAGGGCCGCGAACACCACGATCAGCAGCGGCCACAGGTAGTTGAGCAGATTGGCCTCGACCGCCGGCGCGTTCTTGAGCGCGATGAAATACAGCGCGTGGTACCCGAACAGCGCGCCGATGCCGAGCACAGCGGCCGCCGGCGGCTGCCGAAGGGCCGTCAGCCCCGGCCCGCCCGGTCGCGCCAGCAACAGCACCCCGGATATTCCGGCGATGCCAAACCCCAGGGCCAGCAGCTGGAACGGCGGGATGTCGCCGGTGGCCGTGGTCAGCACGGCCAGCGAGGACCAGAGCAGCACGGCACAGAAGCCGGCGAAGGTGGCGCGACGTCGGGCGGTCATGGGCGGTTCCGCGGCCGATGCCGCACGGGGACCGCGGGATGCTACACCGCGGCGCGGCGCGATCCCCGGGGGAATCGCGCCTGGGTCCGGTTCAGAACGGCTTGGCCAGCACCAGGAAGATCAGCGGGATCAGGAACAGCAGCGGCAGTTCGTTGAACCAGCGCAGCGTCGTCGGCGACGGCAGGTCGCCGCCCGCCGCGGCCTTCTTCAGCCAGCGGCCGGCGACGATGAAATAGGCCAGCAGCGCCGCCACCAGGGCCAGCTTCGCGTGCAGCCAGCCGCCGCTCATGCCGAAGTAGAACCACAGCACGCCGCCCAGGATCACCGCGATGCCGAACATGTTGTGGCCGAAGCCGTACAGCCGGCGCCCCATCAGCACCAGCCGCGCCTGCACCTCGGGCTGGCCGCGAGTCTCGGCCAGGTTCACCAGGATGCGCGGCAGGTAGAAGACTGTCGCCATCCAGGCGATGACGAAGAGCAGGTGGAAGGTCTTGGTCCAGAGATAGGCCACGTTCGGTTTCCTTGCGGGGTGTCAGCGGCAGGCCGGCTTGCGCCCGGCGGCGCGGGCCTGCTGGTAGGTGGGCATCAGGGCGGGGGCGGCGGCCTGCAGCGAGACGATGCGCTGCTGCGGGTCCGGATGGGTCGAGATCCAGGCCGGCACGCGGCTGCCGTTGCCCTGGGCGACCATGTTCTGCCACAGGGCCGCGGCGGCGTTGGGGTCGAAGCCGGCCTGCGCCATGTAGCGCTGGCCGAGCACGTCGGCTTCGCTTTCGTGCTTGCGCGAGAACGGCAGGATCACGCCCGCCTGCGCGCCCAGGCCGAGCAGGCCAAGCAACTGCTGGCGCTGGCCGCCGGTGGCGGAGTTGGCGACCTGCAGCGCCGTCTCGGCGGCGAACTGCTGCGACACGCGCTCGGCGGCGTGGCGCGAGATGACGTGGCCGAGCTCGTGGCCGATCACGGCCGCCAGCTGGTCCTGGTCCTTGGCGACCTTCAGCAGGCCGGTGTGCACGCCGACCTTGCCGCCCGGCAGGGCGAAGGCGTTGGCGCTGTCGTCGGCGATCAGGGCGACTTCCCATTTCTGGCTGCGGGCGGGCTCGGGCAGCTGGGCGATCAGCGCATCGGCGACGCAGCGCACGTAGCGGGCGCGGGCCGGATCGTTGGCGAGCTTGCCGCTGGTCTTGATCTGGTTGAAGGCGGTGGCGCCCATCTTGTCCATGTCGGCATCGCTGACCAGGATCAGCTGGGACCGGCCGGTGGGCGTGGTGGTGCAGGCGGCGAGGATGGCCAGGGCCAGGCCGGCGAGCAGTTTCGAGGGGTGCGGGCGCATGGCTCTCTCCTTCGGGTGGGGCTGCATCGGGGCCCCATGATTCCGGCATCGCCCGCCGGCCGCAATACCGCCGCGGTTCAGGCGCCTGCGGGGGTTCTGGGGTACAATCGCGCGCCTTCTTCGTGTCCGTGGTGTGCCGGAATGCGAAGTACCTCGCTTCCTCCAGGACTCCCATGACCGCCCAAACGCCCGAGGCGCCCAGCGCCACGCTCCATTTCCGTGATCTCGCCCTCAGCGACGCCCTGCTCAAGGTGCTGGCCGAGGTCGGTTACGAGTCGCCCTCGCCGATCCAGGCCGCGACCATCCCGCACCTGCTGGGCGGCCGCGACGTGCTGGGCCAGGCCCAGACCGGCACCGGCAAGACCGCCGCCTTCGCCCTGCCCATCCTGTCGCAGATCGACCTGAGCCAGACCAAGCCCCAGGCCCTGGTGCTGGCGCCGACCCGCGAGCTGGGCATCCAGGTCGCCGAAGCCTTCCAGCGCTACGCCGCCCACATGCCCGGCTTCCACGTGCTGCCGGTCTACGGCGGCCAGCCTTACGGCCCGCAGCTGTCGGCCCTGCGCCGCGGCGTGCACGTCGTGGTCGGCACCCCCGGCCGCATCATCGACCACCTTGAAAAAGGCTCGCTGGACCTGTCGCTGCTCAAGAACCTCGTGCTCGACGAAGCCGACGAGATGCTGCGCATGGGCTTCATCGACGACGTCGAGGCGATCCTGAAGAAGATGCCGGCCGTGCGCCAGACCGCGCTGTTCTCGGCGACCATGCCGCACGCGATCCGCCGCATCGCCCAGACCTACCTGAAGGACCCGGTCGAAGTCACGATCGAGGCCAAGACCCGCACCGCCGAGAACATCCGCCAGCGCAGTTGGGAAGTGTCCGGCCTGCACAAGCTCGACGCGCTCACCCGCATCCTCGAGGCCGAACCTTTCGACGCGATGATCGTCTTCGCCCGCACCAAGCAGGCCACCGATGAGCTGGCCGAGAAGCTGCAGGCCAGGGGCTTCTCCGCCGCCTCGATCAACGGCGACGTCGCCCAGGCCCAGCGCGAGCGCACCATCGAGCAGCTCAAGAACGGCAAGATCGACATCCTGGTCGCCACCGACGTCGCCGCGCGCGGCCTGGACGTGGACCGCATCAGCCACGTCGTGAACTACGACGTGCCCTACGACACGGAAAGCTACGTGCACCGCATCGGCCGCACCGGCCGCGCCGGCCGCAGCGGCGAGGCGATCCTGTTCATCGCCCCGCGCGAGCGCGGCATGCTGCGTGCGATCGAACGCGCCACCCGCCAGCCGATCACGCCGATGGAGCTGCCGACCGTGGCCGCCGTCAACGACGTGCGCATCGCCAAGTTCAAGCAGCAGATCAGCGACACCCTGGCCGGCGGCGAGCTGGCCGAGTTCCGCAAGCTGATCGAAGAGTACGAGCGCGAGAAGAACGTGCCGGCCATCGAGATCGCCACCGCCCTGGCCAAGATGGCCCGCGGCGACGTGCCGCTGCTGATGGAGCCGCCGAAGTTCGAGGCCAAGAAGCGCGCCTTCGACCGCGACGTGCAGGCGGCGACCGACAGGTTCGCCAAGCCGGCGCGCTTCGAGCGCGGCGAGCGCCCGGAGCGCGGTGAGCGCCCGGAACGCCCGGCCTTCCCGAAGAAGCAGCGCGAGGCGCGCACACCCGACGAGGGCAAGGCGACCTTCCGCATCGAGGTCGGCTACGACCATGGCGTGAAGCCGGGCAACATCGTCGGCGCCATCGCCAACGAGGCCGGCCTGGACGCCAAGCACATCGGCCGCATCGAGATCTTCGAGGACCACACCCTGCTCGACCTGCCGGACGGCATGCCGCCGGAGATCATGCAGCACCTCAAGGGCGTCTGGTGCGCCGGCCAGCAGCTGCGCATCACCCGCGACGGCGAGACGCCGGACACCGCGGGCAAGAAGCCCGCCGGCAAGCGGCCCTTCGCCGGCGCCAAGAAGGAATTCGGCCCGCGCAAGTTCGGTGGCGACAAGCCGCCGTTCAACAAGAAGCCGCACCGCAAGGGCCCGCGCGCGGAGTAAGGCGCGCCACGCCGGCCGCGCCTCAGGGCGCGGTCGGCAGGCTGCCCAGTCCCTTCTGCAGCAGCGGAAGATGCGGGCGCAGCAGGTCGGCGTTGTGGCGGGCGGCGGCCATGGCCGCTTCGTCGCCGCGGTCGACGCCCGGCATCGCGGGCAGTTCCGACATGCCGGGCATGCCCGGCACATTCGCCAGGTCCGGCATCTCCACCAGCAGCGGCAGCGCCGCGAAGGCCTGGCGG
Source organism: Arenimonas terrae (assembly GCF_006265115.1). Lineage (GTDB taxonomy): Bacteria > Pseudomonadota > Gammaproteobacteria > Xanthomonadales > Xanthomonadaceae > Arenimonas > Arenimonas terrae. The sequence goes on from NZ_SMDR01000001.1 coordinate 1,138,999, forward strand.
CGGATGTAGGCGTATTCGTCGCGCGACAGCCCGGCCTGGTTCACGCCCTTGGCCTGCGCCTCGCGGGCGCGCTTGAGCAGGGTGGACAACTCCGAGTACGCGGTGGCCACGTCCTGGAACGAGGCCTCGCCGCCGTTTTTCAGCGCCTGCGCCTCGCGCGCGCGCTGCGCCAGGCGTCCGAGGTCGGCGCCCATCTCCGCGACGAACACTTCCTGCACCTGCACCAGGGACTGCACCTGGGCCGGCGTCAGGCGGCCGTCTGCGGGCGGCGTGTAGGGCGCCGTATTGGTGATGTCCTTGCCCAGGTCGATCGTGGTCGCCCAGTCCTTCGCGCCCTGCACCAGGTCGCTGCCGGCGCTCCACATCGGCCGCAGCACGAACCACCAGGCCGCGCCCAGTCCGATCACCAACACCAGGATCACCACCAGGCAACCCGCCAGCCATTTTTTCGCGGCCATGTCGTTCTCCTCAGCCCTTGGCCGCTGCGCGGCGACGGCGCCGCAGCCAGGCGCGCACGATCCAGATCAGGAACAGGCCGAACAGCGCGAACGGCGTCAGCGCCACCACGGTGGTGACCAGCATCGCGACGCTGCCGTCGAGCACCTCCAGGCTGTCGCGGAAGGCCATGCGCACCTCGGACCGCTCGGCGTCGACGCCGCTGGCGCGGAAGTTGAGCGTGAGCAGGTTGGTGTTGATGCGCCGCTGCTGCTGCGCCGACTCCTGTTCGGCGGTCTGCAGCTCGGCCTCGATCTGGGCCAGCTGGTTGCCCAGGGCGATCAGGTCCTCGGCCTTGAGGTCCTTGCGGGCCAGGAACTCGCTGAGCCGGACGTGCTGGGACTGCAGGCGCTGGCGGCGCAGGCCGTTGTCGCGCACGGCGTCGGCCAGGTCCTCGGCCTGGGTGCTGCGCTCGGACAGTTCGGCGCCTTCGGCGGCCATTGCCACCAGCGGCTCGATGGCCTTGGGCGCGGCGCGCATCACCAGCTGCCCGCTGGGCCACTGGCCGGCGCTCTGCTGCTCGCCCAGCACCACGCAGTCGCCGTGCGCCTGGTCCATGCAGGCCTTGCGCACGGCGCCCAGCCGCCCGGCGATGCGGTCCGCCGGCAGGCGGATGCCGGCCTCGTGGCTGTAGGCCAGGAAACTGCCGGGGGCATTGCCCTGCCCGGCCATCGCCGGTGCCGACGCCTCCGCGGCCGCCGGCGATTCGCCGACCTTGTTCGCGCAGCCCGCGACCAGAACGCACAGCAGCACGAGCGCCGAACCCAGGAAACGATGCATGGATGTCCTCCGTTTCGCCAAGACTAGCCGAGTCGGGCGCGGCGCGGCAGCCGCCGGCCGGTATCATGCCGCCTGGCCCGCGACTTCCTTGCCATGACCGACCCGAACAGACCGCCGGAAAACGATGTCGTGGTGATCGGCGGCGGCGCCGCGGGCCTGATGTGCGCGCTCACCGCCGGCCGGCGCGGCCGGCGCGTGCGCCTGATCGAACACGCCAACCGCTGCGGCAAGAAGATCCTGATGTCGGGCGGTGGCCGCTGCAACTTCACCAATACCGGCACCACGCCGGCGAACTTCCTCTCGGCCAACCCGCATTTCTGCAAGTCGGCGCTGGCGCGCTACCGGCCGACCGACTTCATCGCGATGGTCGAGGCACACGGCATCGCCTATCACGAGAAGGAGCTCGGCCAGCTGTTCTGCGACGAGTCGTCCAAGCAGATCGTGGCGATGCTGATCGAAGAATGCCGGCGCGCCGGGGTGCGCATCGATACGGCGACCGCGGTCACCGAGGTGATGGCCACGACCGGCGGCGGCTTCCGCCTGCGCACGGCGCCCAGCCGCGAGGGCGGCAGCCGCGGCGAAGGCATTGCCGCGACCCTCGAAACGGCCTCGCTGGTGGTCGCGACCGGCGGCCTGTCCATCCCGAGCCTGGGCGCCTCCGGCTTCGGCTATGAACTCGCCCGCCAGTTCGGCCACACCGTGCTCCCGACCCGCGCCGGCCTGGTGCCGCTCACACTCAGCGGCAAACACCAGGAGCACTACGCCGACCTCGCCGGCGTCGCTCTGCACGTGTCGGCGCGCTGCGGCAAGGCGCGTTTCGACAACGCCATGCTGGTCACGCACCGCGGCCTGAGCGGCCCCAGCATCCTGCAGATCTCCTCGTACTGGGAGCCGGGCAAGGAACTGCTGCTCGACCTGCTGCCCGAACACGACATCGAGGCCTGGCTGCTGGAGCGCCAGGCCGCGCAGCCGGCCGCCGAGCTCAAGACCGTGCTCGGCGACGTGTTCCCGAAACGCTTCGCGCAGCGCCTGTGCGAGGTCTGGTTCAAGAACAAGCCGATGCGCCAGTACACGCACCACGAGCTGCCGAACATCGCCCGGCAGCTCGCGCATTGGCCCATCGTCGCCAGCGGCACCGAGGGCTACCGCACCGCCGAGGTCACCCTGGGCGGCGTCGACACCGACGGCGTCTCGTCCGCCACGATGGCCTCGAAACACGTGCCGGGCCTGTTCTTCGTCGGCGAGGTGCTCGACGTCACCGGCTGGCTGGGCGGCTACAACTTCCAGTGGGCCTGGGCCTCCGGCCACGCCGCCGGACTGGCGGCGTGACCGGCATGCGGCTTACCTGATCGGCTCGTCCAGCATCAGCTGGCGCGCGAAGCGCACCGGCGGCGCGCCGTAGGACAGCATGCGGTTGTTGTAGTCCTTCAGCGAGAAGGCTTCGCCCCACTTGGCCTTCGCCGCCTCGCGCGCGTCGAAGTGCTCCTGCGCGCCGACGAAATAGGTCGCCAGCTGGGTGGACGAGAGCTGCGCGCGCACCCACTTGCCTTCGGCCTCGCGCTCCTGCTGGAAGGTCTGGCGCACCATCAGGTCCATCGCCTGTTCCTTGCTCCAGTTGTCCACGTGCACGCCCTGGTCGAGGATGGCGTTGGCGACGGCGCGGGCGTAGAACTTGAGCTGGGTCAGCCGGAACAGCGGGCTGTTGTCCATGTAGCCGGCGTCCGCGACCATGCGCTCGGTGTAGACGGCCCAGCCCTCGGCGAACGGGCCGGAGCGCAGCACCGCGCGCAGCGTCGACGGGTGTTCGGCCGAGTGCACGCCCTCGAGGTAATGGCCCGGCATCGCCTCGTGGATGCTCAGCACGTGGATCATGTAGTTGTTGTATTCGCGAAGGAACGAATCCACCTGGGCGTCGGTCCAGTCGTCCGGGATCGGCGAGATCGCGTAATACGTGTCCAGGCCCTTGTCGAGCGGGCCGGGCGAATCGCAGTACGCCACCGAGAAGCCGCGCTGGAACTCCGGCATCAGGATGATCTTGACCGGGTCGTTTGGCACCGTGACCAGGTCTTTCTCGCGCACGAACTGCGTGGCGACGTCGAGGGTGTGCTTGGCGAAATCGACCACTTCGGTGCGGCCGGGCTTCTCGGCGTAGGCGAGCTCCAGCGCGGCTTCAATCGCGGCCTGGCGCTGCGCCTCGCTCGGCGACTCCGGCGTTTCCGGCGCGCCCGCGCGGTCCTTCAGCACGCCGCGCGCGACCGTGTACATCTCGTCGCGCACGCGCGCCAGCTCGGCCTCGGCGCGCTGGCGGATCTCCTGGCGGCTCAGCGACGAGTTCAGGGCGAACTTCAGCTGCTGATCGTATTTCTCCGCACCGATGCGGAAGTCGCCGGCGGCGTTCGGCACCAGGGTCTCGTCCAGCCACTTCTGGTGCTCCTCGACCGCGGCGCGCACGGTGGCGACCGCGGCGTCCAGGCGGGCGCGCTGCTCGCCTTCGAGCTGGCCGGCGTTGGGCAGGATGAAGGTATCGAGCAGCGAGAGCACGCCGCGGTTCTGCCTCGCCACCGTTTCGGCATGCGTCTTCGGCACGCGCGCGGGGTCGAGGTTGGCGCGTGCCTGCGCCAGCAGCGCCGGAAGTTTTTCCATGCGCGCCGTGGCCGATACCAGGCGTTCGGGCATCGGCGCGAACTCGCGCGCCATCAGGCTGTAGATCGCGCCGCCGGCCAGGCTGCTGTAGCTCTGCGGGTCCCAGGCCCAGCGCTGCAGCACGGCCTCGTCCCACAGGCCGTATTCGAGCTGGTTGCGCAGGATCGCCGCGTCCACCTGGTTCTCGCGCGAGAGCTGCGCGGCATCGATCTTCGCCAGGTCGGCCAGCAGCGACTGCGCCCAGGCCACGGCCTTCTGCCGGCCTTCGGGGCTGAGGTCGTCGAGCTCGGCGTCGAAGCGGTGGTCGCCCATGCCCGTGGCGTAGACCGGGCTCAGGGCCAGGCCTTCTTCGAGGAAACGTTTGGACAGCGCAGCGAAAGCGGTGTCGGCTTCGGAGACGACGTCGGCGGTCGGGCTGGTCGCGGCGGCCGTGTCGGTGGACGGCGCGGGGTTGCCCTGGCCGCAGCCGGCGAGCAGGACGGTGGCGAGGGCGGCTGCGATCAGCGTCTGGCGCATGGGGCTTCCCGGAAGTGAGCGAAGCCGAAGCATAGCCGCCCCCGGGTCGTCACCCGATCCGTACGGGCCGGTATGTTAGAGTCCGGCTCACCTTTCCCCCGCCGGTCTGTTCCCATGCCCCACTACACCGCGCCGCTGCGCGACATGCGCTTCGTGCTGTTCGAGCTGCTCAAGGTCCAGGACGAACTCAGGGCCCTGCCGCCCTACGCCGGGCTCGACGTCGAAACCATCGACGCGGTGCTCGAGGAAGGCGCGAAGTTCGCCAGCCAGGTGATCCAGCCGCTCAACCAGGTCGGCGACCGCGAGGGCTGCACTTTCCACGGCGACGGCGTGGTGACCGCACCGGCCGGCTTCAAGGATGCCTACGCGCAGTTCGTGGCCAATGGCTGGCCCTCGGTGGGCTGCGACCCGGACTTCGGCGGCCAGGGCCTGCCGACGATCGTCAACAACCGCCTGTACGAGATGTGGAATTCGGCCAACCAGGCCTGGCTGATGTACGCCGGCCTCTCGCACAGCGCCTATGAATGCCTGGTGGCCTTCGGCACGCCGGAACAGAAGCAGGTCTACCTGACGAAGATCGTCTCGGGCGAATGGACCGGCACCATGTGCCTGACCGAACCGCACTGCGGCACCGACCTCGGCATCCTCAAGACCAAGGCCGAGGACAATGGCGACGGCAGCTACGCGCTGAGCGGCACCAAGATCTTCATCAGCGCCGGCGAACACGACCTGGCCGAGAACATCCTGCACCTCGTGCTCGCCCGCCTGCCCGGCGCGCCGGCCGGCACCAAGGGCATCTCGCTGTTCCTGGTGCCCAAGTTCCTGCCGGACTCGGAGGGGAAACCCGGCAAACGCAACGGCGTGAAAGCCGGCTCGATCGAACACAAGATGGGCATCCACGGCAACGCGACCTGCGTGATCAACCTCGACGGCGCCACCGGCTGGCTGATCGGCGAACCGCACAAGGGCCTGGCCGCGATGTTCGTGATGATGAACTCGGCGCGCCTGGGCGTGGGCATGCAGTCGCTGGGCCTGGCCGAGGCCGCGCACCAGAATGCCGTGGCCTACGCGAAGGACCGCCTGCAGGGCCGCGCGCCGGCCGGCGCCGCGCTGCCGGACAAACCCGCCGACCCGATCATCGTGCACCCCGACGTGCGCCGCATGCTGATGACCAGCCGCGCCTACACCGAAGCCGGCCGCGCCTTCACCACCTGGACGGCCCTGCTGATCGACCGCGAGCACGCGCATCCCGACGCCGCCGTGCGCGAGGACGCCGACGAACTGATGGCGCTGCTCACGCCGGTGGTCAAGGCCTTCATCACCGACAACAGCTACGAGACCACCACGCTTTGCCAGCAGGTGTTCGGCGGCCACGGCTACATCAGCGAATGGGGCATGGACCAGTTCGTGCGCGACGCCCGCATCAACATGATCTACGAGGGCACCAACGGCATCCAGGCGCTGGACCTGCTGGGACGCAAGGTGCTGATGGACGGCGGCGCGAAGTTCGGGCGCTTCGCGCGCCTGATCGAGGGCTTCCTGAAAGACCACGCCGGCCGCGCCGACCTGGCCGAGTTCACCGGCCCGCTGGCCAAGCTGCTGGCCGACACCGCCAGGCTCACCGCCGAGATCGGCACCCGGGCCAAGGCCGACCCGAACGAAGTCGGCGCCGCCTCGGTGCCCTACCTGCGCATCGTCGGCCACCTGACCTATGCCTGGATGTGGGCGCGCATGGCGGCGGTGGCGGCAGACCGGGCCGGCGAGGACTTCTACGCGGCGAAGCTGGCGACGGCCCGCTTCTACTACGCCTGGCTGCTGCCGGAAACCGAGCACCAGTTCCGGGCGGCGCGTGCCGGGGCGTCGACGCTGATGGCCATCCCGGCCGGGCAGTTCTAGGCGGTCACTTCCACAAGGCCTTCCAGCCTTCGGGGCCCAGCTTGCGCAGCGTCTCGATATTGGTCTCGTAGATGCGCTCGGCCTCCGGGAAGGCCGCCACGGCCTTGTCCACGCTGTCCTCGCGCAGCAGGTGCAGGGTCGGGTACGGCGCGCGGTTGCTGAAGTTGCCCATGTCGTCCGGTTCGCTGTCGGCGAACTGGTAGTGCGGGTGGAAGCTGGCGACCTGCAGCACGCCGTCGAGTCCGAGTTCGTCGACCGCGGCGTCGGCGATGTCCAGGAAATCGTTGTAGTCGAGGAAATCGCGCAGCACGCGCGGGTGGATCAGCAACGTCGTCTCGATGTCGCCCGGGTCGGCGGCCGCCAGCAGCTGCAGCTCGTGCAGCAGGTCCTCGAGCAGCGACTCTTCGTTTTCGGCGTGGCTGACCACGTAGCGGATCTGGCGCTTCACGTGCACGGCCTTGGCGAAGGGGCACAGGTTCAGGCCGATGACGGCCTTCTCCAGCCAGGCCCGGGTCGCCTCGATCACGGCCTCGTCGGACAGCGGCTCGATGCCGTGCAGCGGATCGGAGTGGTGCATGTTCGCCTCCTATCGCCGCAGCGCCGCGGCCTTGCTCAGATCGTTCCACCAGTAGCGCGCGAACGAGCGCAGCAGCCCCCGCGACAGGTCCACCGGCCGGCCGTCGGCCAGGCGGTCCATCTGCTGGTAGTACCAGCCCTGCGCGCCCAGCACGTTGACCATCTTGGCGGCCAGCCAGGGGCTGGCCGGCGACAGGCGGCCGCGCGCGCGCAGGTGCAGCCCCTGTTCGAACGCCGGCAGCGCGTCGAGTTCCCTGGCCAGCAGCCGGCGCGCGACATCGGGGTGGGTGCAGAACGGCCGCGCGATGCCGATCACGTCGGTGTCGCCGCTGGCCAGCGCCAATTCCATGCCGGCGCGGGTGCGGAAACCGCCGGTCACCATCAGCGGCATCGTCGCCGCCCGCCGGATCGAGGCGGCGTACTCTAGGAAATACGCCTCGCGCACCCGGGTACTCGCACGGACCTCCACCGCATCCTCCTCTCGCCCGGCCGCGCCGAGCAGGCGCGGCTGTTCGTAGTTCCCGCCCGAGATCTCCAGCAGGTCGATACCCTCCCCGTCGAGCTGCCGCACGACGCCGAGGCAGTCCTCATGGCTGAAGCCGCCCTTGCGGAAATCGTCGGAGTTGAGCTTCACCGACACCGGGAAATCCGCGCCCACGGCCCGGCGCACCGCCCGCACGGTTTCGATCAGGAAACGCGCGCGGTTCTCCAGCGAACCGCCCCAGGCGTCGTCGCGGCGGTTGGTCACCGGCGACAGGAAGCTGCTGAGCAGGTAGCCATGCGCGCCGTGCACCTGTACGCCGGTGAAGCCGGTTTCGCGCGCGATCACGGCGACTTCGGCGAAGCGCTGCACCAGGGCAAGGATTTCCGGCTCGCCCAAGGCCCGCGGCCGCGCGTAGTTGCCCAGCAAGTCCAGCTGCACGTCGGACGGACCGACCGGTTGCCGGGTGACGTAACGCGGCGACTGCCTTCCCGCGTGCGAGATCTGCATCCACAGCGCGTTGCCGGCGACCGTGCCGGCACGTGCCCAGGCCGCGAGCCGCGCACGGGCATCGGCGTCGATGCTGGCCGCATGGCGGGTGTCGATCGCGACGTTTCCGGGGCGTTCGAGCACGTGGCGGTCGATCATCACGTTGCCGGTGACCAGCAGGCCGGCGCCGCCTTCGCTCCAGGCACGGTACAGCCGCTCGTGCCGGGGCGTGGCGCGCAGGCGCTCGTCGCCCAGCCCTTCCGTCATCGCCGCCTTGCACAGCCGGTTGGGCAGCACCGCACCGCAGGGGAGCCGCAGCGGCTGGGCCAGCGGATCGACCATGGGAAGCTCCTGACAGGACGGCGCAGGCCGCCACCATACCGGAATCGGGCCCGGCGTCTCTCGACCGCCCCAAGGCCCGGGGACCCCCACGCCGGCCCCGCAGCGGCTACAGTCGGTTTTTCTTCCCGGAGCCCGCCATGCATCCCCTGATCGGATTGATCACCCTGCTCACCGTCGTGCTGCTGATGGCCTGCATGCTGCTGGTGGCCCGCGCCCGCAGCCGCTACCAGGTGAAGGCGCCGGCAACCACCGGGCCCGAAGGTTTTGAACGCATGCTGCGCATCCAGGCCAACAGCAACGAATCGGCGCTGATGTTCCTGCCCGCGCTGTGGACGGCCGCCAGCTTCGGTGCGGTCTGGCTCAGCGCGACCCTCGGCGCCGTCTGGCTGCTGTCGCGGACCTGGTACATCGTCGCCTACGCCAATCCGGCGCGGTCGCGCGGCCCGGCCTACACGCTGTCCTTCGTGGCCGTGCTCGGCCTCGTGCTGCAGGGGCTGTGGGGCATCGGCTGGACCCTGGTGCTGGCCTGAAAAAAAGAGGACGGGCCGGCGAGGCCGGCCCGTCATGCGTCACGCCTTCGCGCTTCAGTGCTGCGCGGTCTTGACCAGCAGCTGCTTGGCCAGCAGGCCGTGCACCTTGCCGACCGCACGCGCCAGGTGCAGGGTCGCGAACAGGCCGACGATGCCGATCGCCAGGGCCACCGGCGCTTCCCAGAAGTCGGGGTAGCCGATGTACCAGTGCGTCTCGAAGACATCCAGGCCCACGCCCGCCAGGCCCAGCGACAGGCCGCCGAAGATCAGGCCCAGCGAAACGCTCATCGCCGTCACCGCGACGGTGAAGTAGAGGATGCCCAGCGGCAGCATCAGCACCATGTACAGCATCGTCGACCAGGTGCGCGGATCGGTGAACATCGCGCCGATGCGCGTCAGCAGCGGCTGGCCGCGGCCCACGTACAGCGGCCGGCGCGGCATGCGTTCGCCGAGCATGACCTCGACCAGGCGGCCTTCGACCAGACTCAGCAGCCGCACCAGGCCGATGAACAGGATCACCACCGGGATGCCGATGATCAGCACCGCGAAGCCGGCCGACAGGCTCAGGCCGGTGACCACGGTGGTGAAGTAGACGATGCCGGTGGCCAGCGACAGCAGCATGTAGAACATCGCCGCCCAGGCGCGCGGATCCACGGCCACCGCGAAGAATCGGCCGATGGCGCTGCCGCGCGGCGGCGGCCGCGGCGTGCGCAGGGCCTGGCTGACCTGCACTTCGGTGTCGCGGTAGATGTCGGCCACTTCTTCCGGCGCGCCGTAGCTGGTGGCGATGCGGGCGAGCATGGTCGCCTCGTCGGTGTCGGGGTTCTCGGCCATCTCGGAGCGCAGGTACTCCTCGGCGTCGTAAAGCGCGTCCTGCACCAGGGCCGGGTCGGCGCCCTGCAGGGCCAGCTTCAGCTGGTCCAGGTACTGGGGAATCGTGGTCGGGGTCGGGGCGTTCATCGCAGGTGTCCTTCCAGCACGGAATCAACGGATTGGCGGGTGGTGCGCCAGGCGGCGGCCCATTCGGCCAGCACCTGCTCCCCCAGCGGGGTGATGCGGTAGTAGCGGCGCGGCGGGCCGCTGATCGACGGCTCGACGTGACTCTCGGCCAGGCCCGCGGCGCTGAGGTTGCGCAGCACCGGGTAGAGCGCGCTCTGCTTGCCGCCCAGCAGCGGGTCGCCGGTCTGCTCGAGCCGCTTGGCGATCTGGTAGCCGTACAGCGGCTCGCTGGACTGGCCCAGCACCGCCAGCAGGACCAGGGACACGGTCCCGGCGCTGAGCTCTTTCTGGAACTTCTTCAGGTGCGGCTCGATGTCGGCCATGGCCCTGTCCTCGACTGCCTGATACAACCCACTTGGCTATATCGTTAAGTAAATACTAGCCAGCCGTGACGCAGGCCGCGCAGTGCCGGAAGTCAGGGTGATAGTGTTTAGGCAGGCCCCACCCCAACGGAGAGTTCCTCGATGAGCGCTGCGTCCATGTCCGGTCCGATGCCCGTGGTCTTCCTGGGGCACGGTTCGCCGATGAACGCGATCGAGGACAACGCCTGGCGGCGAAGTTGGCAGGACCTGGGCCGGCGCCTGCCGAGACCCAAGGCGATCCTGTGCGTTTCGGCACATTGGGAAACCCAGGGCGTCTACGTCTCGGCGGCCGAGAAGCCCGAGACCATCCACGACTTCCACGGGTTTCCCAAGGCCCTGTTCGACGTGCGCTATCGTGCGCCCGGCAGCCCGGAGCTCGCCCACCGCGTCGCCGAACTGGTGCGCACGCCGCACGTGCACCTGGACCACAAGCGCGGCCTGGACCACGGCGCCTGGGGCGTGCTGGCGCCGATGTATCCCGAGGCCGACATCCCGATCGTGCAGCTGAGTCTGTCGAGCCTGCAGCCCGGCGCCTGGCACTACGACCTAGCCAAACAGCTGGCGCCCCTGCGCGACGAGGGCGTGCTGGTCGTGGGCAGCGGCAACATCGTGCACAACCTGCGGCTGTGGCGCCCGGGCATGACCGACGGTTACGACTGGGCGCAGCGATTCGACGAGGACATCGCCGACCGCATCACCGAAGGCCACCACGAAGGCATGCTCGGCTACGAAACCCTGGGCCCCGACGCCCTGCTCGCCATCCCAACTCCCGAACACTACCTGCCCCTGCTCTATGTCCTGGCGCTGCAGCGCGAGGGCGAGCCGGTGGAGTTCTTCAACGACCAGGTCGCCAGTTCGATCTCGATGCGCTCGCTGCTGATCGGCGGCTGAGCGCTCAGCGGCGGAGCAGCGCGGACTCCGGCCAGCCGCGCCAGGCGATCGCGAGGAACAGGCCGATCAGGCAGACGCTGTACTCCATGCCGTTGCGGCCCAGCCCGACCACGAACCAGCCCGCGGGCCAGTGCACCAGCCACAGCCCGAAGCCGTAGATGGTGGCGAACACCAGCGCGACCGGCGTGTGCCAGCGCCTCGGGCCGAAGGCCAGCAGCGGCGCACACAACAGTTCGAACGCGGTCACGAAGGACGCGATGCCGAGGCCCAGCGGAAACCCGATGCCGTCGAGCCAGGCCCCGAAGGGCACCACGCCGCCGACACTGAGCCGGGCCGCGCCATGGATGAAGACCAGTCCCGCCGCCAGACGGCGGATCCCGGTCAGCGTGCGCTCGGCGCGTTGTGCCTGCGCAACGGCGTGTTCGGACATGGACATTCCCCCGGATGGTGTGGAGGCCACGCTAGCGCCTGCGGCGCTCCGGCCCATCCGCCCTGGGACGAACGTGCCAGGTTCCGGGACGGATGCTAGGCTGCGCCGGCCGTGAACCCGGAGGACACCGTGGCCGACAACACCCTGCTCGTCCTGTTCCTGCCGATCGCGCTGGCCGTGGTGATGGCGGGCCTGGGACTGCACCTGACCCTGGCCGACTTCCGTCGCGTGCTCGCCGCGCCCAAGGCCGTCGCGGTGGCCCTGGTGGTCCAGGCCCTGCTGCTGCCGCCGCTGGCCTTCGGGCTCTGCCGCGTGTTCGCGCTGCCGGGGGAACTGGCGCTGGGCCTGATCCTGCTGGCCGCCTCGCCCGGCGGCGTCACCGCCAACCTCTTCAGCCACCTCGCGCGCGGCGATGTCGCGCTCAACATCAGCCTGACCGCGATCAACAGCCTGCTGGCCCTGCTCACGCTGCCGCTGTGGACGGCGCTGGCGCTGTCCACCTTCCTTGGCGCCGAAGCCAGCGTGCCGCCGCCGACCGGCAAGGTGCTGGAGGTGGCGACCCTGGTGATCGTGCCGGTGGCTCTGGGCATGGGCCTGCGCGCCTGGAACCCGGTGCTGGCCGATGCCGCGGAAAAACCCGTGCGCCTGCTGTCGTCGCTGCTGCTGGGCGTGCTGATCGTGCTGGCCTTCGCTTCGGAATGGGACACCGTGCGCGAGTTCGCGCCGGTGGTCGGCCTGGCCTGCATCAGCTTCAACCTCGCCAGCCTGCTGATCGGCTACTTCGCGCCGCGCGCGCTGAAGCTGGCCGAGCCGCAGGCGATCGCGATCGGCTTCGAGATCGGCATCCACAACGGCACCCTGGCGATCTTCATCGCCCTCGAGGTGCTGGGCCGGGCCCAGGCGTCGATCGCGCCAGCGATCTATTCGCTCAGCATGTACCTCACCGCCGCACTGTTCGCCGCCTGGCTGCTGCACAAGCGTCCGCGCGCCGCATGAACAAGACCTACGACCGTCGCTATTTCGACACCTGGTATCGGCAGCGCGACCTGGGCGGCAGGGCCGCGCTGGCGCGCAAGGTGGCGATGGCGGTGGCGGTCGCCGAATACCACCTGGGCCGCCCGATCCGCTCGGTGCTGGACGTCGGCTGCGGCGAAGGTGCCTGGCGCGCGCCGCTGCTGGCGCTGCGGCCGAAGCTGCACTACATGGGCGTGGACTCGAGCGAATACGCCATCGCCCGCCACGGCCTGCGCCGCAACCTGCACTGGCTGCCCTTCGGCGACCTGGCGGCGCTGCCGCCGATGCGCCCGGTCGACCTGCTGGTGTGTTCGGACGTGATGCACTACCTGCCCGATGACGAGCTCAAACGCGGCCTGAAGGAATTCGCGCGCCTGTGCGATGGCGTCGCCTACCTGGAGGTCTTCGCCGAGGGCGACGACATCGTCGGCGACCTGGTGGAGATGCGCCGCCGCCCGGCCGTCTGGTACCGCCGCGCGTTCGCCAAGGCGGGATTCACGGCCGCCGGCTCGCATCTGTACCTCAGCGAAGGGGTCGCCGCCGTGACCACCGCGCTCGAGCTGCCCTGACGTGCGCCGGATCCCCGCCTCGCCGGGCTCGCCGTGAGCGATACGCCCTACGCCGACCTCGACCCCGACCGCATCCTGCACGCCGTCGAGTCCCTGGGCCTGCGCGCCGACGGTCGCGTGCTGGCGCTCAACAGTTACGAGAACCGCGTCTACCGCATCGGCATCGAGGAAGGCCTGCCGCTGGTGGCGAAGTTCTACCGGCCCGGCCGCTGGACCGATGCGGCCATCGGCGAGGAGCACGCCTTCGCGCTGGAACTGCAGGCCGCCGACCTGCCCGTGGTCGCGCCGCTGGCCCACGGCGGCACCAGCCTGCATGGCTTCGAGGGCCACCGCTTCGCGCTCTACCCGATGCGCGGCGGCCACGCGCCGGAGCTGGGCGAACGCGAGGTGCTCACGCACCTGGGCCGGACCCTGGGGCGCATGCACGCGATCGGCGAGGGGGCGGCGTTCGCGAACCGCGGCGTGATCGGCATCGAAAGCCACGGCGAGGAACCGGTGCATTTCCTGCTCGAAGAAGGCTGGCTGCCGCCCGCGCTGGAATCGAACTTCGAACGCCTGGCCGAAGCCCTGCTCGATGCGATGGAGGCCGCCGAGGACCGCGCCGGCGACGTGCGCCGCCTGCGCATCCACGGCGACTGCCACCCCGGCAACATCCTATGGCGCGAGGGCGCGGGCCTGTTCGTGGACTTCGACGACACGCTGACCGGCCCCGCGGTGCAGGACCTGTGGATGCTGGCCGGCCGGCGCGAGGACATGGCGCGGCCGCTGCGCTGGCTGCTGGAAGGTTACGAACAGTTCCGCCGCTTCGACCGTCGCGAACTGCACCTGATCGAGGTGCAGCGCACCCTGCGCCTGCTGCACTACAACGCCTGGATCGCCCGGCGCTGGCACGACCCGGCCTTCCCCGCCGCCTTCCCCTGGTTCCAGGAACCGCGGCACTGGGAAACCGTGATCACCCAGATGCAGGAACAGCTGGCCGCGCTGCAGGAGCCGCCCCCGGATCCGGACTGAGCGGCCGCGGCTCGGTTAGGCTTGGTGCGGACATCTCCGAGGTAACCCGCCATGACCCTGCTCCGCCCCGCCCTGCTGGTGCTCGCGCTCGCCGCCTGCCAGCACGCGCCGAAAGCCGTCGCCGACCAGCCGCTCAAGGCGCTGACCATGCAGGACGTGCTCGACGCGTCCACGCCCGATGACTGGCGTCGGCCCGACCCGGAGAACACGCTTTACCTCGAACTCGACAGCGGCCGTGTCGTGATCGAACTGGCGCCCGACTTCGCGCCCGCGCACGTCGCCAACATCCGCGCGCTCGCCCGCGGCGGCTACTGGGACGGCCTGAGCATCAACCGCTCGCACGACAACTTCGTGGTGCAGTGGGGCGACGCCAACGGCGAGGACCCGGCCAAGGCCAAACCGCTGGGCGAGGCCAAGGCAAAACTTCCCGCCGAGTTCACCCGCCCGGCCGAAGGCCTGGCGTTCACGAAGCTGCCCGATGTCGACGGCTGGGCGCCGGAGGTCGGCTTCTCGCAGGGTTTCCCGGCCGCCCGCGACCCCAAGGCGAACCTGGCCTGGCCGGCGCACTGCTACGCCGCCGTCGGCGCCGGCCGCGGCATGGAAGCCGACAGCAGCAACGGCAGCGAACTTTACGTGGTCATCGGCCAGTCGCCGCGCCAGCTCGACCGCAACATCACCACGGTCGGCCGCGTGATTTCCGGCATGGAGCGGCTGAGCGTGCTGCCGCGCGGCACCGGGCCGCTGGGCTTCTACGAGAAGCCCGAACAGCGCACCGCGATCCGCGCCATCCGCCTGGCGGCGACGGTGCCGGAAGCCGAGCGCGAGCCGATCGAGGTCTTCCGCACCGACACGCGCGCCTGGGACGCGCTGGTGGAATCACGCCGCAACCGCCGCGACGACTGGTACCGCCACCCGGCCGGGCACATCGACCTGTGCAACATCCCGGTGCCGGTGCGCGCGATTCCGGCGCCCGAAAAGAAGCCCTGACCGCTCAGGGCAGGGTCCGCAGCGCCGCGACCACGGCCGGCAGCCGCGCCTTCATGGCCTCGTCGCCGCTTTCGGCCAGGCCCACGTACAGCGCCAGCAGGAAGGCGCGGGTGTTGTGGCGCTTGGCCAGGCCGGCCTGCGATGCGAACGCGGCCGACCACTCCGGCAGCGGTGCCGGCGCCACTACGCCCTGCAGCCAGGCCGACCAGGCCGCGTCGTCGTGCAGACCGCGCTGGAGCGCGAACAGCACCGGCCGCGCGAGCCGTTCGGGTTCGCCGTAGGTGTAGAAGTGTTCGCCGGGCGGCGCCACCTGGGTGGCCACCGCGGCGAGCAAACGGTCGAGCTGGGCGCGGTCGAGTGCAGGATTCAGGGCCAGCTGCATCAGCAGGTCGGCGCCGTGCGCGACGCCATGGCGCCAGCCCTGGGCGCTGTCGAAGCCGCGGTAGTCGCGCACCGAAGCCAGGTGGGCCGATCCGATCTCCACCAGATCCTCCCGCTGCACCGGGGTCATCCAGGCCAGGATGCGGTCGGTGCGCGCCACCTCGGACAGCACCAAGGCGGCGAAAGGCGGGCCATACCCTTCGGCATCGGGTGTGAGCCGGACCAGCAGCTGGCTCAGCAGCCTCCGGCGGGTTTCCGGCGTCAACGCATCGCCGCGCAGCCAGGTCGCATACGCCTCGTAGGCGAGCCCGTCGCGGAGCCTGGGGTCGGGATCGGCCAGGCAGTCGAGCAGGCCCAGCGCCAGGGCCTGACGCCGGGCGCTGTCCTCCACCTTGAAATGTTCCTTCTTCAGCGACTCCAGCGCGTCCCGCGGCCATCCCTGCGGTGGGCAGGCAGCCAGGACACCCGGCGCGAGGCCGGACAGGAGCATCAGGCAGGACAGGCGCAGGGCGGGCTTCATGATTGGTCTCGGCAGGGCGGACGCGGGATGTTACGACGCGGACCGGCCGCAGCCTTGCCCGGATCTGGCCATTCGCCATCCGGGCGGCGGGCCCGGCATGGGACAATGCCGCCGTGGACACCGACCTCGACCCGACGATCGACCCGACCGTTGCCTGCAGCGACTGCCAGGCCTGCTGCTGCCAGTTGCCCGTGCTGGTGCTGCCCGGCGACGCGCCGCCCGAGCACTTCCTCGACGAGGACGACCAGGGTTACCTGATCATGGCCAAGGCCGACGACGGCTGGTGCGTGGCCCTGGACCGCGAGCGCATGTGCTGCAGCATCTACGAACAGCGCCCCTTCGTCTGCCGCGAGTTCGCCATGGGCGGCGGCGACTGCGGCCAGGTGCGCGACGACTGGCGCCGGATCGCCCTGAGCCTGCAGTGAAACCCTGGTACGTGTACCTGATCGAATGCGAGGACGGCAGCCTGTACACCGGCGTCGCCGTCGACGTCGAGCGCCGCTACGCGCAGCACCTGGCCGGCAAGGGCGCGCGCTACACGCGCTCGCATCCGCCGCGGCAGCTGCTGGCGCGCTTCGAGCATCCCGACCGCTCCAGCGCGCTCAAGGCCGAGTACGCGATCAAGCAACTGACGGCGGCGGAAAAACGCGCGCTGGCCCCTACCAGACCCGACAGCCGATGACGCCCACCACCAAGGCCCACTGGCAGATGCACCTGTGCGTGCTGCTCTGGGGCTTCACCGCGATCCTGGGCAAGGCGATCACGCTGCCGGCGATGGCCCTGGTGGTCTGGCGCATGGCGCTGGTGACCGGCGCGCTGCTGCTGGTGCCGCGGGTGTGGCGCGGGCTGCGGGCGCTGCCGCCGCGCCTGGTCGCCATCTATGCCGGCATCGGCGCGCTGGTGGCGCTGCACTGGCTGACCTTCTATGGCGCGATCAAGCTGGCCAATGCGTCGGTGGCGGTCACCTGCATCGCGCTGGCGACCGTCTTCGTGCCTTTGGTCGAACCCTGGGTCACCGGCAAGAAATTCCAGGCGCGCGAGCTGCTGCTGGGCGTGGCGGCCGTTCCCGGCGTGGCCCTGGTGGTCGGCGGTGTGCCCGGTGGGATGCGCGCGGGCATCGTGGTCGGCACGATCTCGGCGGTGCTGGTGGCGCTGTTCGGTGCGCTGCAGAAGCGTTACGTCGAGCGGGCCGATCCGCTCACGGTCACCTGCGTCGAGCTCGGCGCCGGCGGCCTGTTCCTGGCGCTCTGCACGCCGCTTCTGCCCTGGTTCGGCTCGCCGCTGGTGTTGCCCGGCCTGCGCGACGGCATGCTGCTGGTGATCCTGGCACTCGCATGCACGCTGCTGCCGTTCGCGCTGTCGCTGGTGGCGCTGCGGCACATGAGTGCGTTCTCGGCGCAGCTGGCGGTGAACCTGGAGCCGATCTACGCAATCGTGCTGGCGATGCTGCTGCTGGGCGAGCAGCGGGAGCTGGGCGGGATGTTCTACGCCGGCGTCGCCATCATCCTGGCCGGCGTCTTCGTGCACCCGCTGCTGTCGCGCCAGCCGCCGCACAAGCCCGACCCCTCGACCCTCGGCGCCGCCGAATCCAAGTCCCTCGACTGACTTGCGCCTTTGGCGCAAGCAGATCCCTTGCTCGTTTGCGGTTGATCCGGCGTGCGCCGCCGCAGACAAGAGGGGGTGCCTGCCCGCTCGGGCGGCCGCTCTCGGGCATCCTGCCCTTCGCGGCACTTGGACTCCTGTCCGGCGTGAGCGGCATCCTGCCCAACTCACGAGCGGCCGTTACGGGCTTCCTGCCCTCCACTTCAGTCACCCCCTCTTGTCTACGTCGTCGCCACGGAGCGGTGTCGCGAGCCGTCGGGAGAAGCGCGTGCCCCCAGAAGGCACGGAAGCTCGCTGTCTGGACGGATATGGCTTCAGGAGCAGACCCGGGCAAGCCGCAGTTCAACGGCAGAGATGCCAGAAGCCTTTTCCAAGCGAGCCTTTCGAGTTCGATAGTCCGGCCCGGACGGTTCGGAGGCCGTCGTGCGTGAGGGCTCTTTCCGCGGCTTCGAAAACATGGACGTTTTCGAAGAGCCTCCATGGATGGATTCACGGCGTCCGCGGAAAGAGCCCTCACGTACGGCGGCCTATCGCCAAGAACGATCCCGGCACCAAGAGACCCCACGTGCGGCGGCCTATCGCGAAGAACGAGCCCGGCGCCGAAAGAAGGGCGAGCAAGGGACCTGCTTGCGGCAGCAAGTCCGAATGATCAGGGCGTAGGCGCGCGGCGGAGGCGGGGCGTGATCTCGAGCGTGGTGTCGCCCGCGATCAGCTGCAGCACGCCGTCCTGGACCAGCGCCTGCAGCGCCATGTTGCGCTGCGCGAGCGCGGCAAGCGCCTTGCTGGTGTCGGGCGCGATGTCGAGCACCGTCAGGTTGCGGCAGCGCGCCAGCGCGGCCTCGTTCTTCTCCCACCACAGGTCGGCGCCGCGGCCGCCGTAGGTGACCACGACCACCTCGTTGGCGCGGCCGCAGGCCTTGCGCACCCGCGACTCGTCCGGCTGGCCGAGCTCGATCCACTGCTCGATCAAGCCGGTCAGGTCCTTGCGCCACAGGTCGGGCTCGTCGTCGGTGCTCAGGCCGCGGCCGAACTCCAGGCGCTCGTCGGCGTACAGCGCGAAGGCGAGCAGGCGCAGCATCAGCCGCTCCTCGGTCTCGGACGGGTGCTGGGCCAGGGTCAGCGCGTGGCTGGCGTAGTGGTGCCGGTCCATGTCGCTGACCTGCAGCTCGGCCTTGAAGACGGTGGATTTCGGGGCCACGGGCACTCCGGCGAAGATCGGGGCCGGAAGGGTGCGCGCCCCTGCCCCCGATGTCCAGCCCGGGGCGATTGCCAGCCGGCCGCGGGCCGTGGACACTGTGCCGCGGCTATCGCGCGGGGAGCGCTGGAAACGTGGACATTTACGACAAGATCAAGCGCATGTTCGGCTGGGGACCAAAAGCCGAACCGGCCCGGCCGGCATCCGCTGCGGCCCCTGCCGCCGTTTCGCCCGCCGTGCCCGCCGAGGGCGGCAACCCGACGCCCGAGCGCCGTCTCAAGCCGCGCACCAATGCCCGCCCCGGCACCCGCATGCTGGTGATCGACGATTCGGCCACCATCGTCGCCCTGCTCTCGCGCATGCTGCGCCAGAACGAGTACCACGTGCTCGAGGCCGAGGACGCCGAGACCGGACTGGAAATCGCCCGCACCCAGAGCCCCGAGCTGATCTTCCTGGACATCGTGCTGCCCGGCATGGACGGCTTCGCCGCGCTGCGCCAGCTGCGCCGCGACCCGTACACGCGCGACATCCCGGTGATCATGATCAGCGGCAACGAACAAGCCACCGAGCAGTTCTACGTGCACCGCATCGGTGCCGACGACTTCATGAAGAAGCCCTTCTCGCGCGCCGAAGTCTTCGCCCGCGTCGAGCGGCTGCTCGACGCCAACCAGGTGCCCAAGCGCCTGCCGGCCCAGCCGCAGGCCGCCGACGCCGAAGGCGCGCCCGCCAGCCCGGCCTGAAGCCGGCCGGCGCCGGCGGCCGATTGGCTGCCGCGCCCGCGTTCGCGATACTGGATCGCCGGCGCCACCGCCGGCCCCGGCATCCCCCCGAACCGAGGCCCGCATGTCCAAGCCCCTGCTCGTCTTCGTGCATGGCTGGTCCGTCACCAGCACCTCGACCTATGGCGAACTGCCTGCCCGGCTGAAGGCCGAGGCGGCGAAGGCCGGCGGTCCCGGCATCGACGTCGCCCATGTGCACCTGGGCCAGTACGTCAGCTTCCGCGACGAGGTCACCGTCGCCGACATCGCCCGCGGCTTCGACCAGGCGATCGCGAAGGTGCTGGCGGAGGCCGGCGGCAAGCGCCGCTTCGCCTGCATCACCCACAGCACCGGCGGTCCGGTGGTGCGCGAGTGGCTGGACCGCTACCACGTGCAGCGCAAGACGCTCGACGCCTGCCCGATGAGCCACCTGGTGATGCTGGCGCCGGCCAACTTCGGCTCGGCGCTGGCGCAGCTGGGCAAGAGCCGGCTCGGCGCGATCAAGGCCTGGTTCAACGGCGTGGAGCCGGGGCAAGGGGTGCTGGACTGGCTGGAGCTGGCCAGCCCCGAATCGCTGGCGCTCAACCTGCGCTGGATCCACGACTACCCGAAACTCAAGCTCACCGAAGGCGCGAACCCGGTCTTCCCCTTCGTGCTCAGCGGCGACGCGATCGACCGCAAGCTCTACGACCACATCAACAGCTACACCGGCGAAACCGGCGGCGACGGCGTGGTGCGGCTGGCCGCCGCCAACCTCGACTGCAGCCACCTGGTACTGGCCCAGGAACCGCTGCAGCCGGGCGAGGCGCTGCCGGCGGCGCGCAAGCGGCTGCGCACGCTGCGCAAGGTCTCGAGCGGCGCCTCGGCGCCGAGCGCCTTCAAGATCGTGCCGGGCGTGTCGCACAGCGGCACCGACATGGGCATCCTGGGCAGCGTGCGCAACGACGGCCAGCCGCATCCGACGGTGGATGCCGTGCTGCGCTGCCTGGGCGTGACGTCCTCGGCGCAGTACGCCGCGCTGCGCCAGGCCTTCGCCGCGGAAAACGCCCAGCACCAGCAG
Organism: Arenimonas terrae; assembly: GCF_006265115.1. Taxonomy (GTDB): domain Bacteria; phylum Pseudomonadota; class Gammaproteobacteria; order Xanthomonadales; family Xanthomonadaceae; genus Arenimonas; species Arenimonas terrae. The sequence goes on from NZ_SMDR01000001.1 coordinate 1,159,526, forward strand.
CTGTCGCGCCGCATCGAGATCGAGAAGATCCCCGTGCTTCCCGACCGCCGCTACTTCCACGACCCGCACGCGATGGTGATCTTCCGCCTGCTCGACGACACCGGCGCGCGCGTTCCCGACATGAACCTGCTGCTCACCGCCGGGCCCGCCGCCGACCCGAACCAGCTGCCGGAGAACTTCCTCACCGACCGCCAGGGCAACCGCCGTGCGTCCGGCAACCTGGCCTTCTTCCTCAACCACGCGGTGCTGACCGGCTGCCCGGAGCTGCGTGACGAAGACGGCAAGGTGCGCCGTCCGGAACTGATCCCGCGCCCGCCCTACGGCCTGCGCCTGCAGCCGCGCGAGGCCGAACGTTTCGTCGAACACTGGCCGGCCGAACTCGGCGCCGACATCGCCGACCTGCTGGACGTGATCCGGCCGAACCAGACCACCATCATCGACCTGCGCCTGACCCGCGTGGTGCGCGAGGGCGTGTTCCGTTTCACCCGCAGCCTGGCGGCGCGCGACTTCCGAAAGGACCCGCCCGGTGGCGTGGCCTGAGCCCATCTGATCGCCGCGGCCGACTGCCGGCGCCGCGGGCCCGCAGGCACACGCTTGACCGGCCAGCGAGGCTGCTGAACCATGGGCCGACCGGCGCTCCGGGCGTCACTTCAAGCCTTCAAGGAAGCACCAGACATGTTCCAGGTGATCCTGCTCGCCATCCAGCTCGCCTCCGCCGCCCAGAGCTATGACGAGGCCAAGGCGCTGGCCGACGCCAACGAAGCCAGCCTGCCCTCGGAAACGATGTCCGAACTCATGCAGGCGCAGGGCAACTTCCTGCGAGCGGCGTTGCCCCAGTGCGCGCGCCCGGGGATGGACCTGTCCAAGTTCACCGTGGTGTTCGTGCTGAACGCCGACGGGTCCGTCGCGAAGACCTGGCGCCAGGGCGAAACCCCATTGGCCCGGTGCGTGCACGCCCTGCTGCCGGCCGCCACTTTCAAGGGCACGTGGAAGGCGCCGTTCTACACCTCCATCGAACTTACGCTCAGCGAATCCTGAGCGTTCCGGCCGGGCGACATGGCAGGCCCGCACGGGCCGCTCGGTTCGTCGCGCCCCAGCCACGCCCCGACGAATGGCAGGGGCTGACGAACGGAAATTTCACCTAGGCTGACGCACCATCGGACGGGCCAACCACGCCACGAGGTGCCGCCATGACCAGTCGCCGCTCCTTCCTTTCCGCCACCGCACTGGCCGCGGCCGCCGCGGCGCTGCACCCCCTGCCCGCCTTCGCGTCGGCGCCGTCCGCGGCCGGGATGACGCGGCGCGCCATCCCGTCCACCGGCGAGACCATTCCGGTGATCGGCATGGGCACCTCGGGCAGCTTCGAAGTCGACGCCGCCGGACGCGAGCCGCTGAAGGAAGTGCTGCGCCGCTTCGTCGCCGGTGGCGCCAGCGTCATCGACACCTCGCCCAACTACGGCAATGCCGAGGACGTGCTGGGCGACCTGATGGCCGAGCTCGGCATCCGCGACCGGATCTGGCTGGCAACCAAACTCGCCGCCGACAACCGCGCCGCGGGCGAGGCGCAGTTCGCGGCCTCGCTGCGGCGCCTGCGCACCGACAAGGTGGAACTGCTGGCCGTGCACAACCTGCGCGACTGGAAGACGCAGCTGGCCTTCGCGCGCGAGCTCAAGGCCCAGGGAAAGACGAAATACGTCGGCCTCACGCACTACGTGGACGGCAAGCACGACGAGCTGGCCGACATCATGGCCGCCGAAAAACCCGATTTCATCCAGATCAACTATTCGGTCAGCACCACCAATGCCGACCGGCGCCTGCTGCCGCTGGCGAAGGACACCGGCGTGGCGGTGATGATCAACCGCGCCTTCGACGACGGCCGGCTGTTTTCCCTCGTCGGCGACCGGCCGCTGCCCGGCTGGGCGGCCGAAGCCGGCGTCACCTCGTGGGCGCAGATGTTCCTGCGCTTCGTCACCAGCCATCCGGCGGTGACCGTGGTGATCCCCGCCACCGGCAAGCCCGACCGGCAGAGCGACAACCTCAAGGCCGGCGTCGGCCGCGACCTGAGCCCCGCCGAGCGCGCCGAACTCGCGGCGATGTTTGCCTGATGGCGACGCCGGGGCCGGTCATCCGCGGGCTGTCCCGGCTGTTCGGCGTCGAACCCGACGAAACGCCGGCAGTCGCTGCCGGCGTGCTGATGTTCTTCCTGCTGTTCGCGGGTTATTTCATGCTGCGGCCGGTGCGCGAAACCCTGGGCATCGCCGGCGGCGTGGACAACCTGCAGTGGCTGTTCACCGGGACCTTCGTCGCAACGCTCGCGGCCATTCCGCTGTTCGGATGGATCGCGGCGCGGGCGCCGCGGCGGCGCATCCTGCCCTGGACCTACGGCTTCTTCGCGCTGAACCTGCTCGGCTTCGCCGCGGCGATCGCGCTGCAGCCGGACAACGCCTGGATCGCGCGCGGCTTCTACATCTGGCTGTCGGTGTTCAACCTGCTGGCGATCTCGGTGGCCTGGAGCGTTCTTGCCGACTTGTTCCCCGTCGCGCAGGCCAAGCGCCTGTTCGCGCTGATGGCGGCGGGCGCCAGCGCCGGTGGACTGGCTGGTCCGCTGCTGGGCGTGCTGCTGGTCGGCGCGCTCGACCTGGCCGGCCTGATGGTGCTCAGCACCGCGCTGCTGCTGGGTTCGGCGGTGGCGGCGCGCGCGCTGCAGGTCTGGCGCGACCGCCGTCCGCTGCAGGCGGACGAAACAACCGCGCGCCGCCAGCCGCTGGGCGGCAACCCCTTCGCGGGCATCGGCACGGTGCTGCGTTCGCCCTACCTGCTGGGCATCGCCGCCTTCGTGGTGCTGCTGGCCAGCGTCACGACCTTCCTCTATTTCGAACAGGCGCGGCTGGTGGAACTGCACTTCCCGGACCGCGCCGACCAGGCGCGCGTGTTCGGCACGCTCGACTTCATCGTTCAGGCCCTGGCGCTGCTGACCCAGCTGTTCCTGACCGGGCGCATCGTGCAGCGGCTGGGCATCGTGGTGCTGCTGACGACGGTGCCGATGGTGATGGCGCTGGGCTTCCTGTGGCTGGCGCTGGCCCCGACCTTCGCGGTGTTCGCGGTGGTGATGGTGACGCGCCGGGCCGGCGAATACGCGCTGGCGCGCCCGGGCCGGGAGATGCTGTTCACCGTCGTGCCGCCCGAGGCCAAGTACAAGGCCAAGAACGTCATCGACACCGCGGTCTACCGCGGCGCCGATGCCGTCAGCGCGTGGGTGAAAACCGGCATCGATGCGATCGCGTCGAATCCGGCGGTGGTCGCGGTGGCCGGCGCGGCGCTGGCCCTGGTCTGGGCCTTCACCGGCTGGTCGCTGGCGCGGCGGCAGACGATCCTGGCGGCCGGCGCAAGCGAGCCGGCGTCACGCGGCTAGAGGCTCTTGCCGTCGAAGAACTGCCGCGGAACCGACGCGAGATCGATGTCGGTGAGGCTGCGCAGGTTGATTGCCGCCATCGGCGTACCATCGGGCATGGAGGCAAGCCCGAATACGCCGCAGCCGCAGACCGCACAGAACTGGTGCCGGATGCTGTGCTTGTTGAACGTGTAGGTCGCCATATCCGCCTCCGGCGTCAGCAGCGTCAGCGCCGAACGCGGCACGAACCACAGCACGTGGCCGCGCCGCTGGCAGATCGAGCAGTTGCACTCCAGGCCCGACTCCGGCTCGCCCTCGACCGTGAAGGCGATGCGTCCGCAGTGGCAACTCCCCTGGTGGCTCATGCGCGATCTCCTTTAGCGGGACTGTCTCGGGGTGAACCGGATCGGGACCAGCACGTCGCCGGCGACGCGTACGCCGCCTTCGCGGCCAGCCTTGAAGCACCAAGTCGGCAACACCTTCATGCCGGCGGCATCAAGCTCGGGATGGCCGCTGCTCTGGTGGACGACGGCACCGAGGTAATTGTTCCCGGCGTCAACCGACACGCGGTAGATCACGATCCCGCCGAGGCCCGCTCGGCGCAACTTCCCCGGGTACTTCACCCGCGGCGCATGCTCGCGGCAGCTGACGTCCTCGAAGGCACCATAGTCAATGCCGTCGTCGGGCAGGTCGCCTGAAGCAGCCAGCGCCAGCAACAGCAGGTGCGCCGCAAACGCCAAGTCAGGCCCGCGCGCGCTTCGGGAAACCGACCATGCGCTGCAGCTCTTCGTCCCAAAGCTTCAGGCGCGCGGACTTCAGGCTGGTCCAGAGCGTCAGCCGCGGCGCCGCCTGCAGCAGCGGATGCGACTCGAAGGCGGCACGCAGGTTGTAGTTCGGGATGCGGCTGGCCAGGTGGTGGATGTGGTGGTAGCCGATGTTGCCGGTGAACCAGTGGATCACCCGCGGCAGGTCGTAGAAGGAGCTGCCGGCGATCGCCGCCTGGCTCGAATCCCACTCCTTGCCCTTGGTCCAGTACGCATCCTCGAAGGTGTGCTGCACATAGAACAGCCACACGCCCAGCGCGCCGGCGATCAGCACGATCGGGATGTGCACCATCAGCACGGTCTGCCAGCCGATGGCCCAGGCCATCAGGCCGCCGACGACCAGCAGCATCAGGTTGTTGATCCAGACACTGGCCCACTCCTTCTTCCACGAGAACGGCAGGTCGAAGGGGAAGCGGTGCTTGATCACGAACTGGTAGGCCGGGCCGATGCCCAGCAGCACCGGCGTGCTGCGGTAGAAGCGGTAGCAGAACCGGCGGAACGGCGACAGCGCCTGGTACTCGGCGACGGTCAGCGTCTCGATGTCGCCCATCTCGCGGCGGTCGAGGTTGCCCGAAGTACCGTGGTGCACGGCATGGGTCTTCTTCCAGTAGCCGTAGGGGAACAGGGTGATCAACCCCAGGCAGCGGCCGACGGTGTCGTTGGCCTTGCTGCTGGCGAAGAAGGAGCCGTGGCCGCAGTCGTGCTGGAAGATGAAGGTGCGCACGTAGAGGCCGGCCGCCGGGATCGCCAGCAGCAGGGTCCAGAGGTAGTTCCAGTCGGCGTGGATGCTCCAGGCCATCAGCGCCCAGATCGCCGCGAACGGCGGCAGGGTGTTGAGCAGTTGCCAGACCGCCTTGCCCAGATGGGGTTTTGCGAAACCCGCGCACAGCTGGCGCAGGTTGACGGGGGTGGACGGTGTTTCGGCGGCTTCGCTCAAGGCACGGCTCCGTGGGGACGGGGCATTGTCCGGCCCGGGAGGCGTTTGGGCAAATTCAAGCGCTTGCTCCAATCGCCCCGGCGACCCTCGGTGCGTCAGCGTTTATGTACCTGGCAAGGACAGCTAGGCAAAGCTTGTCAGCCATCGCTGCTGGTTCATGCCAAGCCACTGGATTGAAAGGCCGTGATGCCGACTGGGCAGTGATACTGAGCAGTTTAGCCGCGCCCGACACCGTGGGGCCCCGGCCATGCGCTTGCGTCCGGAGTCCGTGCAATGGTCCAGTCGCCGCACGCCACCGTTCCTCCTCGTCGGAACGGCGGCGCCACTTCAGGTCAATCGCCCCCTGGCGTTGACGACCTTGGGCAGGGCAATCGACTGTTTTCGGGACAGGCGGCCCTGCCATTTTTTTGCCCGCGGCTCAGCCCCAGGACAGTTCCGCCGCCCGCTTGTGCGGCTCGACGACCACCCGCTTGCGCAAGATCCGCACCGTTTCGACCATCAGCAGGCGCAGGTCGCGGACCAGGAACGCGGCCAGGTCGCCGTCGCCGATCTGCTCGCCCGGGATGTCCAGGCGGAAATCCTGGCCCTGCAGGCCGCCGCCGTTGCTGAACTCGATCTCGAAGTCGAACACGACCCGCCACTGCATGGCGATGTCCTACTTCGCCGGCCGCTGGCTCATCGCCACGCTGCCCAGGATCAGGGCGCAGGCGATGGCCATCGGCCAGGTCAGCGGCTCGCCCAACACGCTCCAGGCCCAGGCCACGGCGGCCAGCGGCACCAGGTAGGTGACGGTGACCGCGCGCGCGGCGCCGATGCGCTGGATCAGGCGATAGTAGATCGCATAGGCCAGGCCGGTGCAGATCACGCCGAGCGCGATCGCCGAGCCCCAGGCCGGCGCCGACACCTCATGCTCCGGCCACTGCGCGACCGCGAACGGCAGCGACAGCAGGGCGGCGCTGCCCAGGGTCGCGGCGGCGACCGCCGACGGCGGCAGGCCCGCCAGCAGCCGCGGCACAAGGTTCGCGCCGACGCCGTACATCAGCGCCGCCAGCACGCCGGCGGCCGTGGCCCAGCCGACGCTGGCGCCTTCGGTCTTGTCGCTGGCCAGCACGATCACGCCGACGAAGCCGACCACCAGCGCGAGCACCTTGCGCAGCCCGATGCGCTGGCCGAAGAACAGGAAGGCCACCAGGGCGGTGAACAGCACCGCCATCGCATTGGTGATGGCGCCCACGCCGGCCGGGGCGCGCTGCGCGCCCCAGGCGAACAGGGCGAAGGGAATCGCCGAATTGATCGCCCCCAGCAGGGCCAGCCGCGGCCACAGCCGTGCCGGGAAGTCCGCCCGCGCCAGCCACAGGAAGGGCAGCAGCACGGCCGCGCCCAGGGCCAGGCGCAGTTCCGACAGCGCACTGGCACCGAACTCCGGGGCCGCGACGCGCTGGAACAGGAAGGACGCGCCCCAGATGGCGGCCAGCAGGCCCAGCTCCACGGGAGTCCGCCAGGCGGGGACCTGGACCGGTTCGACGGGCACTACCGCGGGGCTGGGGTTCTTCATGGCGAGGCAAGCTCGATTCGTGTCTGGCCGCCATTTTCCTTGAGGCCAAGGGCGGCACAAGCGCATACTTTCCGAGTCAGCCACAAATCCTGCTTGAGGCTAGGTAATGACCCTGAGATCGGACTGGCTGCCGGCCCTGGCCGCCTTCGAATCCGCGGCCCGGCACCAGAATTTCGCCCACGCCGCGGAAGAGCTGCACCTGACCGCGAGCGCCGTCAGCCACCACGTGCGCAAGCTCGAGGCGCGGCTGGGCGTGACGCTGTTCCTGCGCCATGCCCGCGGCGTGTCCCTGACCGCCGAAGGCCGCGAGCTGGCCGATGCCGCCGGCAATGCCCTGGCCGACCTGGACGGCACCCTGCGCGGCCTGCGCGGCCGCCGCCAGGAAACCCCGCGCGTGCGCATCACCACCCTGCACTCGCTGAGCTTCAGCTGGCTGATGCCGCGGCTGCCGCGGTTCGCCGCGGCCCACCCCGACATCGCGCTGGGCTTCGAAACCGACGCCGGCCTGGCCCGCTTCGACGAAGGCGGCCCCGACCTGGGCATCCGCCACGGCCCGGGCCACTGGCCGGGGCTGAGCTCGCATCCGCTGATGGACGAGACGCTCTACCCGGTCGCGTCGCCCGGCCTGCCCGGCATCGCCGCGCTGCGCGAGCCGGCCGACATCGCCACCCTGCCCCTGATCGCCGACCTGGCGCGGCAGGGCTGGCCCGACTGGTTCCGCGCGGCCGGCGTGCACGGCCTGCGCTTCGAAGAGCGCTACCGTTTCGTGGACAGCACCGGCAGCCTGCAGGCCGCGGTGCAGGGCCTGGGCGCGGTGCTGGCGCGCGACCGGCTGCTGGGGCCCTTCCTGGCCGATGGACGGCTGCGCCGGCTACCGGGCCCGAAGCTGACCGCGCGCTGGAGCTACCACATCGTCTATCCCGCGCACCGGCGCCTGCGCCCCGGCGCGCAGGCCTTCGTGCGCTGGCTGCTCGACGACGTCGCCGAACACGGCGCCTGATCCGCTACGCTGTCGCCATGGACACGATCGACTTCGAACTGGACCGCGAGTTCGTGGAACTCAACCAGCTGCTGAAACTCGCCGGCCTCTGCGACAGCGGCGGCATGGGCAAGGCCATCGTCGCCAGCGGCGCGGTGACCGTGGACGGCGAGGTGGAGCTGCGCAAGACGTGCAAGGTCCGCGCAGGCCAGGTCGTGCGCCTGGACGGGGTCGAGATCCGCGTGCGCGCGGCCTGAGCCGCCCTCACGCCGGACGAACGCGCCGGCGCTAAGATCGCCGCACGCCCGCACGGGCGGGACGCTGGAGCCCCCACCATGTCCCGGTTCGCCGTTCGCCTGCTGTCCATCTCGCTGCTGTCCTCCGTCGCCGGCATGACGACGGCTCAGACCGGCAATGTCGCCATCGCGCCCAGCAGCCTCGGCCCGCTGCGGGTCACGACGATCGTGCAGGGCCTTCAGAATCCCTGGGCTCTGGCCTTCCTGCCCGACGGCCGCGCCCTGGTGACCGAGCGCCCGGGCCGGCTGCGCATCCTCGACCTGGCCACGCGCACGCTGTCGGCGCCGGTCAGCGGCCTGCCCGGCGTCTGGGCCTCGGGCCAGGGCGGACTGCTGGATATCGCGCTGGACCCGGCCTTCGCGCAGAACCAGCGCATCTACTTCAGCTACGCCGAAGTCGGCGGCAACGGCCTGGCGGGCACCGCCGTGGCGCGCGGCCGCCTGGTCGACCTGGCGCTGCAGGACGTGCAGGTGATCTTCCGCCAGTCGCCCAAGCTCAGCAGCGGCAACCACTTCGGTTCGCGCCTGGTGTTCGACGACGCCGGCCACCTGTTCGTGACCCTGGGCGAGAACAACGTGCGCATCACCGCGCAGTATCTCGACCACCACCAGGGCAAGGTGGTGCGGCTGTGGCCGGACGGCAGCATCCCCTCCGACAATCCCTTCGTCGACGACCCGGACGCGCTGGTGGACCTGTGGTCCTACGGCCACCGCAATCCCCAGGGCGCGGCGCTCAATCCGTGGACACGCGTGCTGTGGACGGTCGAGCACGGCGCGATGGGCGGAGACGAAGTGAACATCCCGCAGGCGGGCCGCAACTACGGCTGGCCGATCATCACCCATGGGCTGGACTACAACGGCCAGCCCATCCCGGAATCCACCGGCACCAGCGCGCCCGGCATGGAGCAGCCGCTGCATTATTGGGTGCCGTCGATCGGCCCCAGCGGCATGGCCTTCTACACCGGGCTGCAGATGCAGCGCTGGCACGGCGACCTGTTCGTGGGCGCGCTGGCGACGCAGCAGCTGGTCCGGCTCGACCTCGACGGCGACCGCGTCGTGGGCGAAGAGCGCCTGCTCAACGGTTTCGGCTACCGCATCCGCGATGTGCGCAACGGGCCCGACGGCGCGCTGTACCTGCTGACCGACTCGTCCAATGGCCGCGTGCTGAAGATCGAGCAGGGCAAGAATGTCTGGCGTCCGCGCACGCGTTCCCTGCCCTCGCCCGCTCCCGGCCAGCGGCTGGCGCCGTCGCCCGCACGCCGAACGACAGCCCCGCCGCGCGAGCGCTGAACGCGCTCAGGACGCCTTGTTCTTCTTCGCCGCGGCGTAGAGGAAAAGCAGCACGATGGCGAACACCACCGAGGCGATGAATCCCGCCGGCTCGCCCTCGGCGTACCAGCCCATGGCCTGGCCGACGAATTTGGCCAGCAGCGCGCCGCCGACGCCCAGCACCATCGTCCACAGCAGGCTCAGCTTGTCGTTGCCCGGCTTGATCGCGCGCGCGACCAGGCCCACCACGAAACCGATCAGGATGGTCCAGAGAATGCTCAGCATGCTTGCGCCCTCCCATGCGGCGGATGCCGCGCGGGAAGCCTAGCACTGCTCGTCCCGTGGATCCTTCAGCGGCGCGGCGGCCTGGCGATAGGCAGGCCTTCGAGCAGGAAGGCCCTCAGCTCGTCGCAGGCGCCGGGCTCCAGATCGCACAGCAGACCCACCTGCACGATGGGTCGCTGGGCCGATTCGTCAAGCCGATACCTGGCCACCGCGACCACACGCGATTCGATCGTGCGCTTCCCGGCGGCGATCCGCAGCGGCTCGTCGAGCTGGGTGAAGTACATCCAGAACGTGCGATCGTCTTCGACATCGGGGTAGAACGAGGTCAGCACGCGGGTTCCGATGCGATCGGTCACGCGCGCGTAGGGCGACTTCAGAGGGCGCAAAACGGCGAGCCGCCTCGCCGCGTAGAACGCGGCCAGGTCCGGATAGCCGATCCCCCCGGGGTCGGCGACGTAGTGCGGCCGACGGTGTGATTCCGGCCAATCGACCCGCTTCGGGTAGTAGGTGGTCACGCCCCCGAACTTGACCGGCAGCTTCACCCACTCGCCGCCGATACGTTCGCGTTCGGCTGGCGAAAGAACCCAGCCTTTCACCGCGTCATGCGCCGCCTCATCCATCTGCGGATGGCCGCTGGGCGTGTGGATGCGCGACTCGACCACGCGGCCACAGGCATCGATGCGCGCCAGGACCAGAGTCACGCCGGAACGATTGGCGCGCAGCGCGTCCATGGGGTAGCGGGGCAAGCCGCGCACCGGTGGCGGGCACGCCGACAAATCCGCTGCGGCGTCCGTTTCGGACGCAGCAACCGGCACCGGCGCCGGCGCGACGGCAAGCGCCAGCCAAAGTGCGAAGAACGGCGTCACGCGCGCGGCCCCATGTGGAAGAAGTTGAGCTTGTTGCCGTCGAGGTCGCGGAAGTAGGCGGCGTAGAAACCGGGCACCCGTTCGCCGGGTCCGCCCTCGTCGGTGCCGCCGAGCTCGAGCGCCAGCGCGTGCAGGCGATCGACCGCGCCGCGATCCTCGGCCGCCAACGCGGTCATGAGGCCGTTGCCGCGGTGCGCGGGCTCGCCGTCGTAGGGCAGCGCGATGGCGAACCAGGGTTTTCCCCGCCCCGCCGACCAGGCGATGAAGCGGGGACTGTCGATGAAACGCTTGGCGCCGAGATCGCGCAGCAGGCGGTCGTAGAACGCGGCCGCGCGGACGATGTCGCGGGTGCCGAGGGTGACGTAGCCGATCATGGTGGATTCCTGGCAGCCCTTGCGTTCAGAGCATCGGCAGCTTCAGGCCCTGCTGCTTCGCGCAGTCGCGGGCGATGTCGTAGCCGGCGTCGGCGTGGCGCATCACGCCGGTGCCGGGGTCGTTCCACAGCACGCGGCCCAGGCGCCTGGCCGCGGCGTCTGTGCCGTCGGCCACGATCACGACGCCGCTGTGCTGGCTGTAGCCCATGCCGACGCCGCCGCCGTGGTGCAGCGACACCCAGGTGGCGCCGCCGGCGACGTTCAACATCGCGTTGAGCAGCGGCCAGTCGGACACGGCGTCGCTGCCGTCCTTCATCGCCTCGGTTTCGCGGTTGGGCGATGCCACGGAACCGGAGTCCAGGTGGTCGCGGCCGATCACGATCGGCGCGCTGACTTCCCCGTTGCGCACCATCTCGTTGAACGCCAGCGCCAGGCGGTGGCGATCGCCCAGGCCGACCCAGCAGATGCGCGCCGGCAGACCCTGGAAGCTGATGCGCTCGCGCGCCATGTCCAGCCAGCGGTGCAGGTGCGGGTTGTCCGGGATCAGCTCCTTCACCTTGGCGTCGGTCCTGTAGATGTCCTCGGGGTCGCCGCTGAGCGCGACCCAGCGGAACGGTCCGACGCCGCGGCAGAACAGCGGCCGCACATAGGCCGGCACGAAGCCCGGGAAGTCGAAGGCATCGGCGCAGCCGACGTCCTTGGCCATCTGCCGGATGTTGTTGCCGTAGTCGAAGGTCGGGATGCCCTGGTTCTGGAAGTGCAGCATCGCCTCGACGTGGATGCGCATCGAGTGTTTGGCGGCATCGACGACGCGCTGCGGGTTGTTCTTCTGCTCGCTGAACCACTCCTCCAGCGTCCAGCCGGCTGGCAGGTAGCCGTTGAGCGGGTCGTGGGCGCTGGTCTGGTCGGTCACCGCATCCGGGCGCACGCCTCGGCGCACGAGCTCCGGCAGGATCTCGGCGGCATTGCCCAGCAGCGCGATCGACTTGGCCTGGCCGGCGGCGGTGTACTTCTCGATGCGCGCCAGCGCGTCGTCCAGGTCGGTCGCCTGCTCGTCCACGTAGCGGGTGCGCAGCCGCATGTCGATGCTGGTCTGGCGGCACTCGATGTTGAGCGAGCTGGCGCCGGCGAGCGCCGCGGCCAGCGGCTGCGCGCCGCCCATGCCGCCCAGGCCCGCGGTCAGGATCCAGCGGCCGGTGAGGTCGCCGCCGTAATGCTGTCGGCCCATCTCGACGAAGGTTTCGTAGGTGCCCTGCACGATGCCCTGCGAACCGATGTAGATCCAGGAACCGGCGGTCATCTGGCCGTACATGGCCAGGCCCTTCTTATCCAGCTCGTTGAAGTGTTCCCAGGTGGCCCAGTGCGGCACAAGGTTGGAGTTCGCGAGCAGCACGCGCGGCGCGTCGGCGTGGCTGGGGAAAACGCCGACCGGCTTGCCGCTCTGGATCAGCAGGGTCTCGTCGTCGCCGAGTTCGCGCAGCGACTTCAGGATCGCGTCGTAACAGGCCCAGTCGCGCGCGGCGCGGCCGATGCCGCCGTAGACCACGAGTTCGGCCGGGTTTTCGGCGACTTCCGGGTCGAGGTTGTTCTGGATCATCCGGTACGCGGCCTCGCTGAGCCACGACCGGCAGCTGAGCGTGTTGCCGCGCGGCGCGCGGATGGTGCGGGACGGGTCGTTGCGGTTCGCGGACATCGGGGGCTCCCAGGGGCAGGCCGCGATTATAGGTTCTCGCGAGGCAGTGGCATTGGTGTCCGAAAACGGCGAGTCTGGCATTGGGCCCGGCGCTACGATGTCCCCATGGATGCCCAGACCCTGCCCCCGCCCGATGTCTGCGACCGCGCCCGCGCCGCCAAGGACGCCCGTTTCGACGGCCTGTTCTTCACCGCGGTGCGCAGCACCGGCATCTACTGCCGGCCGGTCTGCCCGGCGCCGACACCCAAGCGCCAGAACATCCGCTACTACCCGAGCGCCGCGGCCGCGGCCGCCGCCGGCTACCGGCCCTGCCTGCGCTGCCGGCCGGAGCTGTCGCCGGGCGCGTTCGTGCGCGGCGGCGAGCAGGCGGTGCAGCGCGCGCTGGCACTGATCGCCGACGGCGCGCTGGACGAAGGTTCGGTCGAACAGCTGGCGCGCGAGGTCGGACTGGGCGGACGCCAGCTGCGCCGGGTGTTCCTTGCCGAAACCGGCGCGACGCCGATCGCGGTGCACGGCACGCGGCGCCTGCTGCTGGCCAAGCAACTGCTGACGGAGACCGCGCTGCCGGTGACCCAGATCGCCCTCGCCTCGGGTTTCCGCAGCCTGCGCCGTTTCCATGCGGCCTTTCTCGAAGGCTGCGGCATGCCGCCGGGCGCGATCCGGCGCCAGCGCGGCGAAACCCCGGCCGGCACCCTGGCGCTGCGCCTGGTCTACCGCCCGCCGCTGGATTTTCCGCTGCTGCTGGCCTTCCTCGGCAAACGCGCGATCGACGGCATCGAGCGCGTCGGCGCCGACACCTACGAGCGGGTCTGCGGCCCGGCCGACGCACCGGTGTTCCTGCGGGTCACCGCCGTGCCGGACCGGCCGGAGCTGCGGCTGGAGATCGAAGGCGGCGACCCGCGCGGCCTTCCCGACCTCGTGCGCCGCGTCCGCCGCCTCTTCGACCTCGACGCGGATCCGGCGTCGGTGCAGGCCGGCCTGGCAGGAACGCCACAGCTCGCGATCGGCCTGCGCCGCCGGCCCGGCCTGCGCGTGCCGGGCGCCTGGGACGGTTTCGAACTGGCGGTGCGCGCGGTGCTGGGCCAGCAGGTCAGCGTCGCCGGCGCCACCACGCTGGCGCGGCGGCTGGTGCAGAACCACGGCGCGCAACGTCCCGCGGGCCGCCCGGGGCTGGACCGCGTGTTTCCGACCCCCGCGGAGCTGGCCGAGGCGCCGCTGGAGGCGATCGGCCTGCCGAAGTCGCGGGCCGCCACGCTGCGTGCACTCGCCGCCGCCGTCGCCGAAGGTCGCGTGCATTTCGGCGCCGGCCAGCGCCTGGACGAGTTCGTGCGCGGCCTGGTCGCCCTGCCCGGCATCGGCCCGTGGACCGCGCACTACGTGGCCATGCGCGCGCTCGGCCATCCCGACGCCTTCCCGGCCGGCGACCTCGTGCTGCAGCAGGTGCTCGGCGGCGCGGACGGCCGGTTGAGCGAACGCGAGACCGAGGCGCGCTCGCAGGCCTGGCGGCCGTGGCGCGCCTATGCGGTGCTGCACCTGTGGTTTCTTTCCGGCGACGCGGTGAAGGAGAACGCCTGATGCGGTTCGACCGCTTCGACACGCCGATCGGCGAAATGACCGTCGCCGCCGACGACGCCGGCCTGCGCCACGTCCTGTTCCCGGACAACAAGTATCCGCCGGCCGGCCGCGACGGCTGGCGCCGCGACACCGACGCGCTGCGGGCGCCGCGCGAACAGCTGCTGGCCTACTTCGCCGGCGAACTCGCGGCGTTCGACCTGGCGCTGGCGCCGACAGGCACGCCCTTCCAGGTGAAGGTGTGGACGATGCTGGCGGGGATCCCGTACGGCCAGACCTGGAGCTACGGCGAGCTCGCGCGCCGCATCGGCGAACCGAAGGCGGTGCGCGCGGTGGGCGCGGCGAACGGCCGCAACCCGCTGCCGGTGATCCTGCCCTGCCACCGCGTGATCGGCGCCGACGGCAGCCTCACCGGCTTCGGCGGCGGCCTGCCGCTGAAGAAGTTCCTGCTCGGGCACGAAGGCGCCGGCCAGCGCGGGCTGGGGTTCTGAGGCCGGAAACGACGACGCCGCCCGGAGGCGGCGTCGCAGTGCATGCGGCGGCAGTCAGTGGCCGCGGCCGACCGTGGCGCGCGGGCTGAGCTTGCGGATCGCGTCGGCGGTGTCGACGGCGCCGGTGGCATCGATGTCGGCGCGGCTGTAGGACTGGCCGGGCGAGCCGGTGCAGCCGCGCTGGTCGCGGCGCTTGAGCCGGGTGCCGGTCTCGCGCACGCAGCCGTTGTCGAGCCTGGCGGTCTCGGCCGGCGTGATGACGGTGACGTCTTCGGCGGCGACGGCCGGGGTGGCTTCTTCCGCGGGCGCCGGGGTCTGCGCGTGGACGGCGAACGCGGACAAGCCGAGCAGCAGGGTCAGGGCGAGACGTTTCATGGCGTTCTCCGGCGGGGGTGGCGGAGCCAGTCTAGACCTGGGCCGCGGGCCGATGTTGTACGGCCGCTGACCGGATTCCGTTCAGGTTTCCGCCCTATTCGCTGGCCCGGCGGTAGGCCGATCGGCGCACCATCCACTCCGACGCCAGCAGGGCGCCCAGCGCCAGCAACACCGATACCACCGCCAGCCGGGTGATGCCGGCCTCGCCGCCGGGCAGCTGCATCAGCGAATGCATGGCCAGCGAAAGCGTGCGGGTCTCGCCGGGGATGTTGGAGACGAAGGTGATGGTGGCGCCGAACTCGCCCAGCGCCTTGGCGAAGGCCAGGGCCATGCCCGCGGCGATGCCTGGCACGCTCAGCGGCAGGATCACCTGGAAGAACTTCGCCCAGGGCCGGGCGCCGAGACTGGCGGCCATCTCGTCGATCTCGCGCGGGATCGCCTCGATCGACAGCCGGATCGCGCGCACGAACAGCGGGAAGGCCATCACCGCCGCGGCCAGCACCGCGCCGGTCCAGCGGAAGGCGAGGCTGAGGCCGAACCACTGCTCCAGCGCCTGCCCGATCGCACCCTGGCGCCCGAACAGCACCAGCAGCACGTAGCCGGTGAGCACCGGTGGCAGCAGCAGCGGCAGGTGCACGACGGCGTCGAACAGCACCTTGCCGCGGAATCGCAGCCGCGCCAGCACGTAGGCCGCGGCGATGGCGAACGGCAGCGCGCACAGCACCGCCAGCGCGGCCACCCGCAGGCTCAGCGACACGATGGCGATTTCGTCGGCGGTCAGCACTCAGGGCGGATCGAAACCGGCGCGCTCGAACACGGCACGGGCTTCCGGGCCGGACAGGAAACGCAGGAACGCGTCCGCTCGCGCGGCCCGCGCCGCGGCCATGCGCGCTGCCGGGTAGACGATGGCCGCATGGCTGGTGGCCGGAATGTCCGCCACCACCCGCACCTTCGGCTCGGCCAAGGCGTCGGTGGCGTAGACGATGCCCAGCGGCGCTTCACCGCGCGCGACGAAGGCCATCGCGGCGCGCACGTTGTCGGCTTCGGCGCGGCGGTCGGCGACGACCTGCCAGAGCCCCAGGGCTTCCAGCGCCTGGCGGGCGTAACGTCCTGCCGGCACGCTGGTGGTTTCGCCCAGCGCCAGGCGCCCCTGCGGGCCCAGGGCCGCCTTCAGTTCACCCGCTTCCAGGGCGAGCGCCGCGGGCCCAGTCGCGGCCGGAGCGATCACGACCAGGCGGTTGCGCGCCAGCGACACGCGCGTCGCCGGGTCGACGAGGCGGCGCGCCTGCAGGTAGTCCATCCATTCCAGGTCGGCGGAGACGAAAACATCGGCCGGCGCACCCTGCTCGATCTGCCGGGCCAGGGCCGAACTCGCGGCATATGAAATCACCACCGGCTGTCCGGAGCGTTCGGTCCAGCGTTCGGCCACGGTGTCCAGGCTTTCCTGCAGGCTGGCGGCGGCGAACACGGTGACGCGCTCGGCGGCCGCCGCGGGAGGCGCCGAGAGCAGCACGAGGCACAGCAGGATCAGGCGCAGCATCGGGAGCGATCCGGAGGTCGAAGCGACGCCGCCACTCTACCCTCGGCCCGTGGCCTGCGGCCACCGGCCGCTCACATGCCGCGGAATCGGTGCAGGAAGGCGGCGCTGACCGGCAGGCAGTCGTCCCGGCCGCGCAGGCTCAGCGTGGCCTTGCCGAGTTCGTCCTTGCGCAGGCGGTCGATCGCGGCGACGCGCACCACCACGCCGCGGTGCACCTGCCAGAACGTGTCCGGGTCGAGGCCGGCGAGCAGGTCCTTCACCGGCGTGCGGATGATCGCCTCGTCGTGCCCGGTGACCACGCGCACGTATTTGTCCTGCGCCTGGAAGTACAGCACCTCGTCGATGCCGATCATGCGCACGCTGTCGCCAATGCTGGCGCTGATCCAGCGGATCAGGCGTTCGCCCTGCGGCCGCAGGCGCGCTTCCAGGTTCTCGACCAGGGCCTGCAGGTCGGCCGGACGCGGTTCCTCCAGGCGTGCCTGCAGGCGCTCGACCGCCTGCGCCAGGCGCGCCGGCTGGACCGGCTTGAGCACGTAATCGGCCGCGCCGGCTTCGAAGGCCTTGATCGCGTAGTCGTCGTAGGCGCTGGTGAACACCACCAGGCCACCGCCGGCGACCACCGCGCGCGCCACGTCCAGGCCATTGACGCCGGGCATGCGGATGTCGAGGAAGGCGACCGCGGGACGGTGCTCGCGCGCGGCCTCGAGCGCCGACACGCCGTCCTCGCAGACCGCGACCACGTCCAGCGCCGGCCAGGCCTCGGCCAGCATGTCCAGCAGGGCGGCGCGCTGAGGCGCTTCGTCCTCGGCGATCAGTGCGGTGATGCGGCTCACGGCGTCGGCTCCGGCGGCAGGATGATCTCGGCGACCGCACCGCGGCCGGCCAGGCTGCGCAGGCTGAGGCTGGCGCCCTCGCCGAAACGCGTGGCGAGCTGGTCGCGCACGTTGGCCAGGCCCATGCCGCTGCCGAGGCCGGGCTGCAGGCCGGCGCCGTCGTCCACCACGCTCAGCACCAGGCGGTCGCCGCGCAGCGAGGCGCGCACGTCGACCCGGCCCGGGCCCGGCTGCGGTTCGATGCCGTGCTTGATCGCGTTCTCGACCAGGGTGATCAGCAGCAGCGGCGGGAACGGCCGCGCGCGAAGCGAAGCGTCGGCCTCGACGGCGAAACTCAGGCGACCACCCATGCGCAGTTTCATCAGCGACAGATAGCTGGCGCAGATGTCGAGCTGCTGCCCGAGCGTGGAATGCAGCATCGCCTCGCCGTCGCGCAGCTTGGGGATGGTGGCGCGCAGGTGGTCGACCAGGGCATCCAGCGTGGCTTCGGCCTGGCCCGGATCCTGGCGCACGAGCGCGCGCACCGAGGCCAGCGTATTGAACAGGAAGTGCGGCTCCACCTGCGCCTGCAGCAGGCCCAGGCGCAGGTCGGACTGCTGCTTCTGGGCCCGCAGGGCCTCGATCTCCTGGCGGCGGCGGTTCTCCTGCCAGCGCCGGTCTTCGCTGAAATAGGCGCGCAGCGCCAGGCCGCCTCCGAACAGGCCGTAGATGCCGACCAGGACGGCGCCGTTGAGCACCATCACCACCGGCTTCATCGCCGGCGAGATGTCGGGCTTCTTGCGCGTCGCCAGGCCCTGTTCGACCAGTGCGTCCTCGACTTCCTTCTCGACGTAGGTCGAGGCCCACTTGTCGACGAAATAGCTGGCTCCCATGCCGGCCAGCACGGCCAGGACCACGCCGAGGCGTTCGCGGCGCTGCGGCCAGCGGCGGTGCCGCACCCAGGTCGCCAGCGCCGGACCGGTGGTGGCCATCAACAGGAAGGCTACGAACATATGCGCGCCGGCCAACGCGCCCAGCGGGTAGTCGTGCGTGGCCGCGGCCGTGCCGATCATCGACAGCGCGGCGAACAGTGCGATGAATACCGCGAACAGCGCGCTTCGCCCGCGCAGCCAGCGCAGGCTGAACACCGGGTACTGGCGGTAGCGGCCCCAGGTCGAGTCGCCGCCCACCAGCACTTCGGCCGGAAGCGTCTGCTGGAGCGAATAGCGGGCGGAGGTGGCGTCGGTCATGGCCGGCGAAGGATACCGTGCGGACCGCGGCGGCAGCGGGCGTCCCGGCTCACGGCCGGGCCCCGCGCAGCACCTGGCCGCCCTGGTGCAGGACGACCGCGACCACGCGGCCGGCGGCGTCGCGCTCGAAGCGGATCTCGGCGCCGACGGCGTCCACGGTGAACACGTCCTTGGCCACCGCCACCGTTTCCAGCGCGGGCTGGCCGCTGCCCTGGACGAAGAGCCGGCCGTCGCGCTCGAACACCTTCAGCGAGAACTCCGGCATCAGCGGGTAGTCGCCGGCATAGGCCTGCAGCGCTTCGGCGGACGGCGCCGGCATCGCCGGCTTCGGCGCCAGGTCGCGGCGGACGGCGGCGAGCTGCGCGCCCATCTGCACCCAGGTGAAGCCGTAGCTTCCGTCGGCCTTGCGCTGCGGCCGGAGCAGCGCGTCGAAGGCCAGCGGATAAAAATCGCCGGCGTCGTCGTGGCCCATCTCGAAAGCCGGCTGGCCTTCCGCCTGGATCACCAGCGCTTCGCCCTTGCGGCTGAGCTCCATCTTCATGCCGCCCTGCAGGGTGTAGTGGCCGACCAGCGCGTCCACGAGCTCGGCAGGCGCGGCGACGACCTTGCGCGGCTTGCCCAGCGGCACCGAGGCATCGGCCAGGTGCAGGCCGAGGCTGCCGAGGCCACCCAGCGAATGCAGCGCCGTGTCCGACAGCACGATCACGCCGCGTGCGGCCGCGCGGTCGAAGGCGACGAAGGACGAGAAGCCGCCGGTGCCGCCCTCGTGCGCATGCCAGGTGCGGCCGTTGAGCGGCGCCAGCATCCAGTTCATCGCCATCGCCGGCTGCGCGCCGGGATTCACCGGCTGCTGGCTCAGCGCCAGCGCCGCGGCCAGCGGTTCCGGCGCAGCGCCGAGCTGGCCCTGAACGTAGCGGACCATGTCGTCGAGCGTCGCGCGCACGCCGCCGACGCCGGCGACGTCGGTGCGGAAATCCCAGGCCGGCGTCGGCTGCCCGTTCGGCAGATGGCCCTGGGCGACCCGCACGCCGTCGGGGCGGCGGTTGATGTGGGCGCCGGTCATGCCCAGCGGCGTGAACACCCGCTCGTCGAGCAGGGTCTCGAAATCGGCGCCGGCGCGGCGAGCGACCGCGTAGCTGAGCAGCATCGAGGCGAAGTTCGAATAGTCGAAGCCCGCGCCCGGCGCCCGCGACAATTCGCTGCGCTCGAGCGCGGCGAGCAGCATCTCGGCGGTCACCGGCGCATACGGATTGGCGGCGTTCTCGATCGCGACGCCGGGCGGCAGCGCCGCCAGGCCGCTGGTATGGCTGACCACATGACGCAGCAGGATCGGCTGGCCCTCGAAGCCCGGCACCTTGATGCCGTCCGGCAGCCAGGCCGACAGCGGGTCGTCCAGCGAGCCCTTGCCTTCGTGGATCAGCCCGGCGAGCAGGGCCGAGGTCATCGTCTTGCTGACCGAGCCGATCTCGAAGGCGGTGTCGGGTCCGACGCGCAGCGCCTTGTCCGCATCGGCACAGGCGAAGGCGCGGGTGACGTTTTTGTCGACCACGGCCACCGCGAAGCAGGCGCCGGTGCGGTCGCCGTGCAAGCGCTGCGCCAGCTTGGCCTCGAGGTCGGCCTGGCTCAGGGCCTGGGCGGGGGACGCGGCCGCGACGGCGAGGGCCAGGATCAGGGCTTGGCTGGGCAGGGACATGGCGGACTCCGGATGAGGGACCGTTTCAGGCTGCCCGCCCGGACGGCCACCCGGGGCGGCTTGCGATGGAAGGCCGCGGGCTGGCGACGGAACCCCCGCAGCGCCGGCTCAATCCGCCAGCAGGTCCTTCATCGCCTCGCCGTAGCGGCGGGCGATGTCGTCGTGGTCGCGGTGCCGGGCCTGGGCCACCACGGTCTGGCCGGCGACATGGACCTCGTGCACCAGGCCGCGGTTGCCGCCGAACACGAAACGGTCGAGCAGGTCGGCAGGCGTGGCGCCGGCCAGCGCCGGCGCGCCCGGGTCGAGCACGATCCAATCCTGCGCGGCCGCCGGCTGGCCGCAGGCGCGCAGGCCGCCGGCCAGGGCCTGGGTGTAGAGCAACTCGCCGGTGCTGGGCTGGTCGGCACTGACGGCGATGTTGCGGCGGCGCGTGACCAGGCGCTGGCCGTATTCGAGCCAGCGCAGCTCCTCCACCGGCGACACCGACACGTGCGAATCCGAACCGATGCCCCAATGGCCGCCGGCGGCAAGGAAATCGCGCAGCGGGAACAGGCCGTCGCCGAGATTGGCTTCGGTGGTCGGGCAGATCGCCACCGTGGCGCCGCTGGCGGCGATGCCCTGCACTTCCGCGGTTTCCAGATGGGTGGCGTGCACCAGGGTCCAGTGCGCATCCACCGGCGCATTCGCCAGCAGCCATTCGACGGGGCGGGCGCCGCGCAGGGCCTGGCAGTCCTGCACTTCGCCGATCTGTTCGGCGATGTGGATATGCACGGGCATCGGCGTGCCGGCGATCGCCGCCAGCAGCTCGTGCATCGCCGCTTCCGGCACGGCGCGCAGGCTGTGCAGGGCGACGCCGACCTTCAGGGTGTCGTGCTCGAGCGCGCGCAGCGACTGCAGCAGCGCCAGGAAGCCGTCGAGCGTGTGGCCGAAGCGGCGCTGGCGTTCCGACAGCGGGCGGCCGTCGAAACCGCCGGTCATGTACAGCACCGGCAGCAGGGTCAGGCGGATGCCGGTGTCGCGGGCCGCGGCGATGAGCGCCTTCGACATCGCGGCCGGGTCGTCGTAGGGGCGACCGTCGGGCTGGTGGTGCAGGTAATGGAATTCGCAGACGGTGGTGAAGCCCGACTCCAGCATCTCCGCGTAGAGCTGCCGTGCGATGGCGTACTGGGTGTCCGGCGTCACCCGGCCGGCGAAGCGGTACATCAGCTCGCGCCAGGTCCAGAAGCTGTCCTCGGGATGGCTCTGGCGTTCGGCAAGGCCGGCCATCGCGCGCTGGAAGGCGTGCGAATGCAGGTTGGGCAGGCCGCTCATGCGCCAGCGGGCGACGGCCGCGTCGACGCTGTCGACCGCGGCCAGCTTGGCCCAGCCTTCGGGCGTGAACAGGTGTTCGGTGGGCAGGTCCGGCATGGCGCGAGTTTCGCATGACCGCATCCGGGCCGCATACAATGCCGGCCCATGAATGCCCTGTCCGGAATAACGGTGCTGGAACTGTCGCGGGTCCTGGCCGGGCCGTGGTGCGGCATGGTGCTCGCCGACCTGGGCGCGGACGTGATCAAGCTCGAGTCCTTCGACGGCGACGACACCCGCGGGCTGGGCCCGCCCTTCCTGGACGGCATGTCGGCGTACTTCGCCTGCTGCAACCGCAACAAACGTTCGCTGGCCATCGACCTGCGCGCGCCGGCCGCGCGGCCGCTGCTGGAGGCGCTGGTGCGCGAGGCCGACGTGCTGGTCGAGAACTACCGCACCGGCGGCGCCGAGTCGCTGGGCGTGGGCTACGAGGCGATGGCGAAGATCAATCCACGCCTGGTGTACTGCTCGATCTCCGGCTATGGCCGTTCGGGACCGGGCGCGCAGCTGCCGGGTTACGACTACGTCGTGCAGGCCGAGGCCGGGCTGATGTCGATCACCGGGCCGGCCGACGGCGAACCGCACAAGGTCGGCGTGGCCGTGGCCGACCTGTCCACCGGCCAGAACGCCGCCACCGCCATCCTGGCCGCGCTGATGCAGCGCCACCACACCGGCAGGGGCCAGCGCATCGACGTGTCGCTGTTCGACAGTCAGCTGGCCCTGCTCGCCAACGTCGGCAGCAATGCGCTGTTCACCGAAGGCGGGGCGGCGCGCTACGGCAATGCCCACGCCAGCATCGTGCCCTACCAGGCCTTCCACGCCCGCGACGGCGAGTTCGTGCTGGCGGTGGCGAGCGAAAAACTCTGGATGCAGACCTGCGAGGCGCTGGGCCGCAGCGAATGGCTGCGCGATCCACGTTTCCTCAACAACGCGGCGCGGGTCGAACACCGCGAGGCGCTGTGCGGCGACCTGCAGGCGCTGTTCGCCGGCGAAACGACCGCGCACTGGCTGGCGCTGTTCGAACGTGCCGGCGTGCCGGCGGCACCGATCAATTCGGTGCGGCAGGCGCTCGACCACCCGGTGGCGCAGGCGCGCGGCATGCGCATCGCCATCGACGGCGTGCCGATGGTCGGCAGCCCGCTGAAACTGTCCGCCTCGCCGCCGCGGCTGGAGCGCGCACCGCCCGCCCTGGGCCAGCACAGCGACGAGATCGCGCGGCACTACGGCTTCGACCCGGCCAGCCTGCGCACGCAGGGAGCGATCCGGTGATCGGCCGGCTCGCGCCGCCCTGGGACCGGCTGCTGCTGGACGCGCGCCTGGCGACGCTGCGCGACGACCTGGGCGGCTACGGCGCCATCGACAACGGCGTGCTGGCCTGGAAGGACGGGCTGATCGCCTATGCCGGTCCGCGCGGCGACCTGCCGGGCGAACCCGCCGCCCTGGCCGCGCGCGTGGATTCCGCGCAGGGGCGCTGGATCACGCCCGGCCTGGTGGACTGCCATACCCACCTGGTGTTCGGCGGCGACCGCGCGGTGGAATTCGAGCGCCGCCTGCAGGGCGCGACCTACGAACAGATCGCCCGCGAAGGCGGCGGCATCGTCTCGACGGTGCGCGCCACCCGCGCGCTGGACGAGGAGGCGCTGCTGGCCGCGTCGCTTCCGCGCGCCCGCGCGCTTCGGGCCGACGGCGTGACCACGCTCGAAATCAAGTCCGGCTACGGCCTGGACCTCGACAGCGAGCGGCGGATGCTGCGCGCGGCGCGGCGGCTCGGCGAGGCGCTGGGCCTGACGGTGCGCACCACCTATCTGGCCGCGCATGCGCTGCCGCCGGAATTTGCCGGCCGCGCCGACGATTACATCGCCGCCGTCTGCGAATGGCTGCCGGTGCTGCACGCCGAAGGCCTGGTCGACGCGGTCGACGCCTTCTGCGAAGGCATCGGCTTCTCGCCGGCGCAGACGCGGCGGGTGTTCGAGGCCGCGCGCGCGCTCGGCCTGCCGGTGAAGCTGCACGCCGACCAGCTCAGCGACCTCGGCGGCGCGGCCCTGGCCGCGGAGTTCGGCGGGCTATCGGCCGACCACATCGAATGGACCGGCGAAGCCGCCGTGCGCGCGATGGCGAAAGCCGGCACGGTCGCTGTGCTGCTGCCCGGGGCCTTCCACGTGCTCCGGGAAACGAAGCTGCCGCCGATCGCCGCGCTGCGCGAACACGCCGTGCCGATGGCGGTCGCCACCGACCTCAACCCCGGCACCTCGCCGCTGCAGTCGCTGCGGCTGGCGATGTCGCTGGCCTGCACCCACTTCAAGCTCACGCCCGAAGAGGCCCTGCGCGGCGCCACCGTGCATGCCGCCGCCGCGCTCGGACTGCACGACCGCGGCCGGCTGCAGCCGGGCCAGCGCGCCGACTTCGTGCAGTGGAACATCCAGCATCCGGCGGAGCTGTGCTACTGGCTCGGCGGCGACGTGGCCTATGCCGTGCACATCGCCGGGCGCCGCGTCAGCGACTGAGCGCCCGGAAACGACGAAGCCCCGCCGGAGCGGGGCTTCGAACCAGCAACGCGCGGGGCGCGATTACTTGGCGGCGGCGGCCTTCTTGGCCGGAGCCTTCTTGGCCGGGGCCTTGGCGACCGGGGCCTTCACGGTGGCAGCCTTCGCGGCGGTCGGCTTCTTGACCGTCTGCGGACGGGCATTGCCGTGGCTGCCGGTGAAACGCTTGCCCTTGGCGGTCTTCTTGTCGCCCCTACCCATGGTGATTCCTTAGAAAGTGATGTTCGGTGAGGCGCGTAGCCTACCACCGCGCGCCCTGCCGACCAAGATGGCCGGCCCGGTGCCTCAGTGCGAATGGCCCCAGGACAGCCGCAGGTTGACCAGATGCGCCAGTGCGATCAGCACACCGCCGATGGCCATGGCCACCGCATGCGGCGTGATCGAATCGTGCAGCGGCGGATACAGATAGGCGCCCCAGATCAGCAGCAGGCCCGGCGCGACCAGCAGCCAGGCGTGGTAGGCGCGGTGGCCGCGGTAGCCCAGGTACAGGCTGATCAGGGCCAGCACCGTGGCGAAACTGCTGAAGGCGAATTCGAAGCCGTGCCAGGCCACGAGGCCCAGACCCAGGGCCGGCACCACCGCCAGCGCCACCGGGATCAGGGCGCAGTGCAGCGCGCAGATGAATGCGCCGACGGCGCCCAGGCGGTCGGCCCAGTGCGGCAGGTGGAACCTTCGCGGTTTGATCAGGCTGGCCATGACGTCCGGGGGATTGCGCTCAAGTTGGAACAATATAACATTCCGCCCCGAGCCCAGACAACCGGACCGTGACCATGCCCCGAATCCCCCGCCCCGCCGCCCTGACCACCGCCATCCTGCTGGCCCTGCCCGGCCTGGTCCTGGCCGACAACCGCGGCGACGCGCACGACCACGACACCGCCCGCACCCTCGATGCCGTCGAAGTGACGGCCTCGCCGCTGCGCAACGCCATCGACGACCTGGCCCGCCCGGTCGAGGTGCTCGCCGGCGAAGAGCTCGACGCCCGCAAGGCCGGCACCCTGGGCGAAACCCTGGAGCGCCAGACCGGCGTGCAGTCGTCCTACTTCGGCGCCGGCGTCGGCCGGCCGATCATCCGCGGCCAGGACGGCGCGCGCGTGCAGGTGCTCACCGGCGGCACCGGCGCCGCCGACGTGTCGACCATCAGCGCCGACCACGCGGTCACCATCGAACCCTTCCTCGCCGACCAGATCGAAGTGCTCAAGGGCCCCGCCACCCTGCTCTACGGCAGCGGCGCGATCGGCGGCGCGGTGAACGTGGTGGACGGCCGCGTGCCGACCCAGCGCGCCGGCCGCGACCTCACCGGCCGGGCCGAGATCCGCCACGGCAGCGTGTCGGACGAAAACACCGGCATGGGCCGCATCGACGCCGACGCCGGCCCGCTCACCTTCCACGCCGACCTTTTCCGCCGCGACAGCGGCGACTACCGCATTCCCGGCTACGCCTTTTCGCCCGAGCTCATCGCGGAGGAACTGGCCGAAGGCGAGGAGCTCGAACACTTCGCCCGCGG
This sequence comes from Arenimonas terrae, assembly GCF_006265115.1. Classification (GTDB taxonomy): domain Bacteria; phylum Pseudomonadota; class Gammaproteobacteria; order Xanthomonadales; family Xanthomonadaceae; genus Arenimonas; species Arenimonas terrae. Next base: position 1,185,122 of record NZ_SMDR01000001.1, read on the forward strand.
CAGGCTGCCCAACAGCGCGCTCACCACCGAAGGCGGCGCCGTCGGTGCCAGCTGGTTCGGCGAGCGCGCCTGGTTCGGCGCTTCGGCCAACACGTATCGCAGCAACTACGGCATCCCGCCCGGCGCGCACGCGCACGAAGGGGGCGAAGAGGAAGACGAGGAACACGGCGAGGAAGTCGTGCGCCTGGACCTGCGCCAGGACCGCCTGGACCTGCGCGGCGGCTTCCGCGGCCTGGGCCCGCTGCAGGAACTGAATTGGCGCGCCACCCGCAGCCAGTACGAGCACACCGAGTTCGAGGGCGACGCGGTCGGCACCGTGTTCGAGAACGAAGGCACGGAAGTGCGCCTGGAGGCGGTGCAGAACGAGATCGCCGGCTGGCGCGGCGCCTTCGGCCTGCAGTACGGCCGGCGCGATTTCGCCGCGATCGGCGACGAGGCCTTCGTGCCGCCTTCGGTCACCCGCGATGCCGGCCTGTTCCTGGTGCAGGAGCGCGACTTCGGCGACTTCAAGCTCGAGCTCGGCGCGCGCCACGACCGCGTGCGCATCGACCCCGAGGGCGCGCTGGCCGACGTCGAACGCAACGCCACCAGCCTCGCGGTCGGCGGCCTGTGGCGCTTCAGCGAGCTGATGCACCTGAGCATCAACCTGGACCGCGCCGAACGCGCGCCGACCGCCGAAGAGCTGTTCTCCGACGGCCCGCACATCGCCACCCAGAGCTACGAAATCGGTGACGCCGCGCTCGACAAGGAGTCGGCGACCAGTGCCGAGCTTGGCCTGCACCTGCACCAGGGCCGCTTCGAGGGCAAGCTGTCGGTGTACCGCACGGCCTTCGACGACTTCATCTACCTGTCCGACACCGGCGCCGAACTCGACGGCCTGCCGGTGCGCGCCTGGATCCAGGGTGACGCGACCTTCACCGGCTGGGAAGCCGAAGGCTCGGCCGAGTTGTTCGAGAACGCCAGCGGCCTGTGGACACTGCGCGTGTTCGCCGACGGCGTGGACGCGAAGCTCGACGATGGCGGCCGACTGCCGCGCATCGCGCCCGGCCGGGTGGGTGCCGACCTGAACTGGTCGCTGGCCGGCTGGCGCGCACGCATCGGCGCGGTGCGCGTGGCCGAGCAGGACGAGGTCGCGGCCGGCGAAAGCGCCACCGACGGCTACACGCTGGTCGACGCCGGCCTGGCCTATCACTGGGATGTCGGTGCGACCGGCTGGGAAGCCTTCCTCGAAGGCCGCAACCTGACCAACCAGGAAGCGCGCGCACACACGTCGTTCCTGAAGGACTTCGCGTCCCTGCCCGGCCGCAACGTCGCGGTGGGCCTGCGCGTCAGCTTCTGAGTTCCACCGGCGCAAGAAGCCGGCGGCGGGGACTATTCGTAGTCCTCGCCGTCCTCGACCTCGGCCGCTTCGGGCCGCTCTTCCGGATCTTCGGCCACCGGTTCGGGCGCATGCGGCATCGCCGCTTCCTGCACCGCCTGCTGTTCGCTGGTCTCGGTGCCCAGGTGGAAGGCGGCGTAACCCGGCAGCACGGCCTGGTTCTGCGACATGCCGATCACGCGGCCCGGCACCGGCGCCAGGATGTAGCGCTCGATATTGCTGACCGGGTCGACCACCCGGCCCAGGCGCTGGCCGGCGACCACCCGCTGGCCCAGCGCGACTTCGCTGATCAGCAGGCCGCCGGAATTGGCGCGCACCCAGCGCGAGTCCAGGAAGATCGGCGCCGGTTCGGCCTGCGCAGCCAGCGGCACGGCGTTGATCTCGACCACGTCGGCCTCGGCCTGGCGCATGCCCAGCTTGAGCATCAGCCGGTCGATGGCGGCGACGGCCTGGGCGATCTCGGCCGGTTCAAGCCTGGTCGGCGCGCCTGCCTCGAACGTGACCGAGGGAATGCCGACCGCGGTCGCGGCGGTACGCAGCATGCCGCGGTTGCCCGGGCTGTGCAGCACCACGGTGGCGCCGAAGCCGCGGGTGAACTCCAGCACGTCGGGCTGGGTCAGGTCGGCGCGCACCTGCGGCAGGTTGCTGCGGTCGAAGCTGCCGGTGTGGAAATCCACCAGCACATCGCAGTGGCGCACGATGTCCTGGAAGAAGCCATTGGCGATGCGCGAGGCGATGCTGCCGTGGCGGCTGCCCGGGAACGAACGGTTGAGGTCGCGCCGGTCCGGCAGGTAGCGCGAGCCGCGCGAATAGCCGAACACGTTGACGATCGGCACGCCGATCACGGTGCCCGACAGCCGGGTCGGGTCCACCGAGTGGGCGATGCGGCGCACGATCTCGACGCCGTTGATCTCGTCGCCGTGGATGCCCGCGACCAGGCACAGCACCGGGCCGGCCATCGCGCCGCGCGCCACCACCACCGGGCTGGCGATCTCGGCATTGCTGATGCCGCCGGCCGGGCGCCATTCCAGCTGCAGGCGCGTGCCGGGCACGACCAGGCGGTCGAGGATGGCCAGCGGCGTCACCAGCTCGGGCGCCGGCGGCAGCATTTCCGGCAGGGCGATGCCGGCCGGCGGCGTGGTCGGCGGCGTCGGCTCGCCGCCGGGCGGATCGACCGGGAAATCCTGCGCGGCCGCCGATGCGGCGGCCAGGGACAGCGCGAGCGCCAGCGCGCGGGTGCGCATCAGGCCGCCGAACAGGTTGCGCACAGGCCGTGCACCTCGAGGGTCTGCGCACGCGGCACGAAACCCAGGGCCTTGGCCTGGCTGTCGAGCAGCTGCGGGATGCGTTCGTCCTCCAGCTCGGTCGCCGCCTGGCAGTTGTCGCAGATCAGGAAGGGCACCGAATGGCGCGCGTGCGGGTGGTGGCAGCCGACGAAGGCATTGATCGAGGCCAGGCGGTGGATGAAGCCCTGCTCGAGCAGGAAATCCAGCGCCCGGTAGACCGTCGGCGGCGCGCTGCTGCCGTTCTGCGTCTTCATCGAATCGAGCAGGTCGTAGGCCTTCACCGGCTTGCCGGCCGCGGCGATCAGGCCCAGCACCTGGGCCCGCAGCGGGGTCAGGCGCAGGCCGCGCTCTTCGCAGGCCTTTTCGACCGCGTGCACGTAGCCGCTGGCATCGTGCACGTGATGCTCGGGGCTGGTGCAGTCGGTGTCGTGGGCGTGGCGTGGCATGGGGCTAGGGTGGGCCTTGGCCGGGGCGAAATCAATTCGCCGCGAGCCGTGCGGGGGCTCGGGTTCAGGCGGGAATCTTCGCCAGCGCGGCGTCGATGCGCGCCAGCGCGGCCTCGCGGCCGGCCAGGAACACCGTGTGGTCGATCGAGGGGCTGACCTGGGTGCCGGTGATGGCCACGCGCAGCGGCTGGGCGATCTTGCCCAGGCCGACGCCCAGCGCCGCGGCGGTGGCGTCCAGCGCGCCGTGCACGGCCGGAACCGACCACTCGCCCAGCTTCGCCAGTTCGCCGCGCACGGTGTCCAGCGGCGCCTTCGCGGCGGCCACCAGATGCTTGGCCACGGCCGCGTCGTCGTACACGGCCAGCGGCTGGTACCAGACCGCGGCGCGTTCGGCCATTTCCTTAAGGGTCTGCACGCGGTCGCGCAGCGCCACCACGACATCGGCGGGTTTCGGGCCCTTGGCCAGGTCGTAACCCGCGGCAACGAGCTGCGGCTCGAAGTGTTTCGCCACCTCGGCCGGATCGTCGGTCTTGAGGTAGTGCTGGTTGAGCCAGCCCAGCTTGGCCGGGTCCAGGCGCGAGGCCTTCTGGTTGACGTCCTCGATCGCGAACAGCGCCTTGAGCTCGTCGCGGCTGAAGATTTCCTGGTCGCCGTGCGACCAGCCCAGGCGCGCCAGGTAGTTCACCAGCGCATGCGGCAGATAGCCCTCTTCCTTGTACGACATCACGTTGGCCGCGCCGGAGCGCTTGGACAGCTTGGCGCCCTCCGGGTCGAGGATCATCGGCATGTGCGCGAAGTGCGGCACCGTCGCGCCCAGGGCCTTGTAGATGTTGATCTGGCGCGGGGTGTTGTTGACGTGGTCGTCGCCGCGGATGACGTCGGTGATGCCCATGTCCAGGTCGTCGACCACGACCGCGAAGTTGTAGGTCGGATAGCCGTCGGAGCGGAAGATGACGAGGTCATCGAGCTCGTCGTTGCTCCATTCGATGAGGCCCTTGATCTTGTCGTCGAACACCACCGTGCCGCCGATCGGGTTCTTGAAGCGGATCACCCGGTTCGGATCGTCGCGGTACGGCTCGTTGCGTTCGCGGTAGTGGCCGTTGTAGCGCGGCTTGAGCTGGGCGGCCATCGCCGCCTCGCGCATGGCCTCGAGCTCTTCCTTGGTCTCGTAGGCGTAGTAGGCCGTGCCGGCGGCGACCATCTGCTCGGCCACCTCGCGGTAGCGGTCCAGGCGCGCGGTCTGGAAGACCGGACCCTCGTCGTACTCCAGGCCCAGCCAGTCCATGGCCTCCAGGATCGCGTCGATCGCGGCCTGGGTGCTGCGCTCACGGTCGGTGTCCTCGACCCGCAGGATGAACTGGCCGCCGCGGCGGCGCGCCTCGAGGTAGCAGTACAGCGCCGTGCGGGCGCCGCCGATATGCAGGAAACCGGTCGGGCTGGGGGCGAAACGGGTGCGGCAGGTCATCGGGCCGGGCTCGGGGAACGGGAAGCCGGGCATTTTACGCGCTCGCCCCGGCCCCTGCTCGGGGGCCGGGACGGGCGGACCGGGTCACTTCACCGTGATGGTGATGACCTCGGAGGCCACGACCGGGTCGTGCGGGATGTGGCTGTGGTCGCCGACCAGCAGCTGCAGGGTGTGCTTGCCGGGCGCCAGAGTGAGCGTGGTCTCGGTCTGGCCCTTGCCGAAATGCAGGTGCCGGGCGTCGTTCGGGATCGGCTGGCCGGCGGGAGGCAGCGGCGCGTCCACGATCAGGTGGTGGTGACCGGTACCTTCGGCGACAGTGCCGGCCGGCGCCACGCCCATGCCGCGCAGGCCGAAGCGCACCTGCACCGGGCCGGTGACCGTTTCGCCGTCCTGGGGGCTGATGAAATACACCGCTGCGTCCGCGGGCGACGGTGTGCGCGGCAGCTCGGCGGCCAGGACAGCGCCGGCGAGCAGGCAGAGGGTGGACAGGCCGAGGGCGAGCGGCTTCATGGACGGATCTCCGTATCGATGGGGTTTTCCATCCTACCCGCGCCCGCCGCCGGCCGGGCTGAGGGCGGAGCCTGCGGTACCATGACCGTCGATCCTGCCTGCCCCGGAGCCGCGGATGCCGGTCCGTCCGATCCTGCTTTTCGCCTGCCTGCTGCTGACGCCACCCGCCTTCGCCACCGCCGTGCCGGCGCCGGCCGCGCCGCTGACGCCGCCGGTGGTCGCGCCGGCGCCGCAGCGGGTGCTGATGGTGACTTCGCTCGGCGAGATCACGATCGAACTCGACGCCGCCGCCGCGCCGAAGACGGTCGAGAACTTCCTGGCCTACGCGCGCGATGGCCACTACAACGGCACCGTCTTCCACCGCGTGGTGCCGGGCCTGCTGGTGCAGGGCGGCGCATTCACGCCCGACCTGCAGCAGAAACCGAGCCGCGCACCGGTGCCCAATGAGGCCGGCAACGGCCTGTCCAACCGCCGCGGCACGATCGCCGCCGCGCGCGACCGCGGCGTCAGCGATTCGGCCACGGCGCAGTTCTTCATCAACCTGGCCGACAACCCGCATTTCGACCGCGGCGACGGCGACAGCGCCTACACCGCCGGTTATGCCGTGTTCGGGCGCGTGCTGCAGGGCCTGGACGTGGTCGAGCGCATCGCCGCGCTGCCCACGTCCGCGCGCGGACCGTTCCCGGCCTGGGTGCCCGACACGCCGGTGGTGATCGAACGCGTGCAGCTGCTCGATCCGCTGCCGCCGCCCGCGCCGTCGCCGGCCGAACCGACGGAGCCTTCGACCCGATGACCGTGCTGTTCGTCTCCGACCTGCACCTGGACGCCTCGCGCCCGGCGATCACGGCCCTGTTCCTGGACTTCCTGGCCGGCGAAGCGCGCCAGGCCGAGGCGCTCTACATCCTGGGCGACCTGTTCGAAGCCTGGGTCGGCGACGACGATCCCGGCGAACCCGGCGCCTCGGTGTGCGCGACGCTGCGGGCGCTGGCCGCCCGCGGCGTGCCGGTGTTCCTGATGCGCGGCAACCGCGATTTCCTGTACGGCCAGGCCATGGCCGAACGCTGCGGCGCGACGCTGCTGCCCGACCCGTGCGTCATCTCGCTGCACGGCCGCCCCACCCTGCTGATGCACGGCGACCTGCTGTGCAGCGACGACGCGGCCTACCAGGCGTTCCGGCGCCAGGTGCGCGATCCGGCCTGGCAGGCGAACTTCCTTGCGCAACCGCTGCCGGCGCGGCAGGCCTTCGCCGCGCAGGCGCGCGCGGCCAGCAGGCAGCACCAGGCCGGCGTCTCGGAAATGATCACCGACGTCACGCCGGCCACGGTCGAAAGCACGCTGGCGAGCTACGGCGTCGACCGCCTGATCCACGGCCACACCCACCGCCCGGCCATCCATGCGCTGACCGTGAATGGCCAGCCCGCGATCCGGGTCGTGCTCGGCGACTGGTACGAGCAGGGCTCGGTGCTGCGCGCCAGCGCCGACGGCCTCGCGCTCACCGCGATCTGACGCCGGCGCCCCGTGCGCCGCGCGAACTCAGTCCAGCAGCGCCGGCGGCGGGCGGAAGCCGCCGACCTCGAACTCGAAGACCGGGACCAGGTGGCCCGAGCGCGGCAGCTGGACGCGCACGCGCTTGGCCGCGCGCATCGCGGCGAGGAAGCGTTCGCGCTCCTCGATGAACAGCGCCGGCCCCGTGCCGGTGTCGGCCGGGTCGCCGACGTAGGACTGCGCCTGGCCCTCGTCGAAGCGGATCTGCAGCCGGCACGGCGGCCCGCATTCGAGCGCCTTCTGGGTCAGCACCAGGTAGACGCTGTCGCCCCATTCGGGATGCCGGCGCAGGATCAGGCGCGCGTCCGGGATCGCCGCCACTTCGTCCTCTTCCGACTCGGGGCTGGTCTCGACCCGGCTGTAGATCGCGGCCGTGTGCTGGGTGCCGCCGGCGGCGGGAATGGCCTGGTATTCCCAAAGGCCGGCCAGACGGCGCATCTCGCGCATCGCCTCGGCTTCGGCGCGCACCTGGTCCAGAGTCGCGCGCATCGTCTTCGCGGCCTCGGTCTCGCCGTGGCGGCGGCGAAGCTCGTCGCCCCTGGCTTCGGCGATCTCCCAGTCGGCGTCGGCGCGCGCGGCCTCGTAGGCCTTCAGCAGTTCGGCGCCCTTGGCCTCGTCGAAGGCGGGGTCGACCTCGGCGGGCTGGCAGGCGGCCAGCGCCAGCGCGGACATCAGCAGCAGCTTGCGGATCATGCGGTCACTCCATCGCCTCGAGCAGGCGCATCTCGTCGTCATCAAAACCGGCGGCGGCGCGCGCCGGGCGGTTGAAGGGGCCCCGCACCGAACTGCGCGCGACCTCGCGCACCAGCCGGATGAACTCGGGCCCGGGCGCCAGGCCCTCGCGCGCGCAGCACCAGTGGTACCAGCGGGTGCCGGCGGCGACGTGGGCCACTTCCTCGCGCAGGATCACTTCCAGGATCTCCGCCGATACGGCGTCGCCGTTGCCGCGCAGCCGCGCGATCATGCCCGGCGTCACGTCCAGGCCGCGCGCCTCGAGCACGCGCGGCACCAGGGCCATGCGCACGCGGCAGTCGTCGGCGGTCTTTTCCGCCATCTCCCACAGGCCGTTGTGCGCGGCGTGGTCGCCGTAGGCCGCGCCCAATTCGGCCATCCGCGCGGACAGCATCGCGAAGTGGCGGGCCTCGTCGTCGGCCACGCCGACCCAGTCGGCGTAGTACCCGACTGGCATGCCGCGGAAGCGGTAGACCGCATCCCAGGCCAGGTTGACGGCGTTGAATTCGATGTGGGCAATGGCGTGCAGGAAGGCGGCGCGGCCTTCGACCGTGCCCATCCCGCGCTGCGGCACGTCGCGCGGATGCACCAGCCGCGGCGTTTCCGGCCGGCCCGGCGCGGTGATCGGCGCCGGCGGCGGCGCGTCGTCGGGAATACCAAGCTCGCCTGCGCGGAAGGCCGTCGCCGCGGCGTGCGTCAGCGCGACCTTGCGGGCCGGCTCGGCCTCGTCAAGACAGGCGCGGGCGGCATCGAACAGCGAGCGCATGTCTCCGCCCGGCGCCGGCTCAGGACGCGCGCCGCTTGCGCTTGGCGTCGTCGCTGCGAAGCTGCTGGATGCGTTCGAAATAACCGGGCTCGATGCCGGTGACGTATTCGCCGCTGAAGCAGGAGCTGTCGAAACGTTTGCCCGGGAACTTCGGGCCGGCGACCGCCGCCTCGAGGTCGGCCAGGTCCTGGTAGATCAGCCAGTCGCAGCCGAGCAGCTTCTCGATCTCGGCCTCGCTGCGGCCGTGCGCCACCAGCTCCTCGGCCGAGGGCATGTCGATGCCGTAGATGTTCGGGTGCCGTACCGGCGGCGCCGCCGAGGCCAGGTACACCTTCTTGGCGCCGGCGTCGCGCGCCATCTGCACGATCTGCTGACTGGTGGTGCCGCGCACGATCGAGTCGTCCACCAGCAGCACCACCCGGTCCTTGAACTCCAGCGGGATCGGGTTGAGCTTGCGGCGCACCGATTTCACGCGCTCGCCCTGTCCCGGCATGATGAAGGTGCGGCCGACGTAGCGGTTCTTGATGAAACCCTCGCGGTACTTCACGCCCAGCACGTTGGCGATCTCCAGCGCGGCGTCGCGCGAGGTGTCCGGGATCGGGATCACGGTGTCGATGCCGTGGTCGGGCCGCAGGCGCAGGATCTTCTGGCCCAGGGTCACGCCCATGCGCATGCGCGCCTTGTGCACCGAGATGTTCTCGATCATCGAGTCCGGGCGGGCGAAATACACGTACTCGAAGATGCAGGGCGCGTGCTGCTGCGCCTCGGCGCAGACCTCGGCGTGCAGCTGGCCGTTGCCGGTGATCACCACCGCCTCGCCCGGCTGGATGTCGCGCTCGCGCACGAAGCCCAGGATGTCGAGCGCGACGCTTTCCGACGCCACCGCGTAGTCGGTGCCGCCGTCGGCGCGCTGGCGCTTGCCCAGCACCAGCGGCCGGATGCCGTGCGGGTCGCGGAAGGCGACCAGGCCCAGGCCCAGCACCATGCTCACCACCGCGTAGCCGCCGGTGCAGCGGCGGTGCACGCCGGCGACCGCGGCCACCGCGGCCTGCGGCGTCAGCGCGCCCTGCGCCTGCAGTTCGTGCGCGAACACGTTCAGCAGCACCTCGGAGTCGGACTCGGTGTTGACGTTGCGCTTGTCCTGCTCGAACACCAGGCGCCGCAGCGCGTCGGTGTTGATCAGGTTGCCGTTGTGCGCCAGGGCGATGCCGTAGGGCGAGTTCACGTAGAAGGGCTGCGCTTCATCCGAACCTTCTGAACCGGCGGTCGGGTAGCGGCAGTGGCCGATGCCCACTCGCCCGGTCAGCAGCGCCATCGCGTCCTCGTCGAAGACCTCCTTCACCAGGCCGTTGCCCTTGTGCAGGCGGACCTTGTTGCCGTCCATCGTGGCGATGCCGGCCGCGTCCTGGCCGCGGTGCTGGAGCACCGTCAGGCCGTCGTACAGGGCCGCCGCGACGTCGCTGGCGCCGGCGATTCCGATGATGCCGCACATAGGTTTCAGGTCTCCGGAACAGGGGGGGCGGCCGCGTCCTGCGGCTCGCCGGAAAGGAAAGGTTCGGTCGCCTCGGGCGGCGCCTCGAACCGGACATGCTCGGCCGCGGCCGGCGGCAGGAAACCCACCATCCACTCGGCGCCGCGCTGCACGCCCGGGATGAAGCGCGACTGCGACCACCAGGCGTCCTGCGGCACCGGTGTGAAGCCCAGCAGCATCACTGCCACGCAGGCCAGCACCAGGCCGCGCGCCAGCCCAAAACCCAGGCCCAGCACCCGGTCGGTGCCCGACAGCCCGGTATTGGCGATCAGCTTGCCGATGCCCCAGGTGGCCAGGCCGCCCAGGACCAGCACGACCAGGAACACGCCGGCATACCCGAGGAACAGCCGCGCCGAGGGTTCGTCGACGCCGGTGAGATATGCGGCCACATCGGCGCCGAACCCGATCGACAGCCAGAACGCACCGATCCAGACCGTGAGCGACAGCACCTCGACCACGAAGCCCCGCCACACGCCGATCGCCATCGAGATCGCGAGCACGACCAGCAGCGCGTAGTCGGCCCAGTTCAGCATCGGCGGCAGGTCCGGGTCACGGGTGCGAGACGACGATCGCGTCCTTCAGGCCCAGCTTGCTGGCCACCTGCTCGCGCAGCCGGTCGGCGGCGGCACGGTCGGCCTCGGGGCCCACGCGCACGCGCCAGACGGCGCCACGGTCGGTGTTGATGCGCTGGTGGAAGGCGACGAAGCCGGCCGCTTTGGCGCGGTCGCGCAGGGCGCTGGCATCGGCCTCGGAGCTGAGCGCGCCGAGCTGGACCGCGAAGCCCACGTCGGCGGCCGCCGCAGGGCGCGGCGTCGGCGCACTGGCCGCCGGGGCCGGACGCGCCGCCGCCCCGGCATCCAGGGCAATCACCGGCGCGGACCCGCCGGTCACGCCCTCCACGCGCAGGCGCGCGGCTTCGGCGACGGTGCGCTCGGCGTAGGGGCCGACGCGCAGGCGCATCGCCGGCTTGCCGCCGACGTCCACCGTCTCGCTGGTCAGCGGCAGGCCCTGGGCGCGCAGCTTGTCGGCCAGGGCGCGGGCATTGGCGAGGTTGGAGAAGCTGCCGACGTTGACCACGTAGCGGCCACCGGCGGTGCTGGCCGGCAGCGGCGCGGCGGGTGCGGGTGCGGGTGCGGGTGCGGGTGCGGGTGCGGGTGCGGGTGCCGGGGTGGCGGCGACCGGCGCCGGCGCGGGAGTTTCGGGTTCCGGCGTCGCGGGCGTCGGGGCCAGGGGCTCGCCGCTGGCGGCGTCCACCGCCGCGATGGGTTCTTCGTCCACCGGCGCCACGACCGGATCGGCGGCGTCCGGGCCCGCGCTGCCGCCCACCGGCCGGCCGTCGGGGCCGAGCGTGACCAGGGCATCGGGATCGGCCGCGCCCGGGGGCGCGGTGTCCAGGCCCAGCACGCCGTCTTCCGGAGTGTCCTGGGCGGGAAGCGTCAGCGGCAGTTCGCGGGTCTCGAACTCCTGGTCCGGCGCGGCCGGCATGTCCAGCGGCACCTGCGCGGCATCGGGTTCGGCGGTGTCGGGCCCCATCAGCAGCATGGGCAGGAAGATCATGGCCAGCGCCACCAGCACGGCGGCGCCGACCAGGCGCTGTTTCAGGGCGGAATCCATCGGGATTTCAGTCCGGCCGGGAGAGGCGCGAATTATAGCCGGGATGCCGGCGCCGCCGGTTCAGTCGGCGGCCAGGGCTTCAGCCACCGTGTGGAATGAACCGAATACCAGCACGCGGCCGTCGGGCCCGGCCGCGCGCGTCGCCGCGGCCAGGGCCTCGGCCAGGCTGCGGTGCGGGTGCAGGATCTCGGCCGGCAGGTGCTCGGCCAGGCGCCGCGCCAGTTCCTCGACGGCGAGCCCGCGCGGGCCGGCGTCGGTGATCGGGCCCAGGTGCCAGCCCTGCAGGTAGGGCGCGACCGGGGCGCTGATGCCGGCCAGGTCCTTGTCGGCCAGGGCGCTGAACACCGCCACGGTCGACTTCGGGTGGGCCGCCAGCCATTCGGCCAGCTGGCGCGCGCCCTGCGGATTGTGGGCCACGTCGAGCACGCGCTCGGGGCGGCCGGGCAGCCGCTGCAGGCGGCCGGGCACCCGGGCCGAACGCACGCCTTCGCGGATCGCCGCGTCGGGAATCGGCAGATCCAGCGCGCGCAGCGCCGCGATCGCGGCCGCCGCGTTGCCGCGCTGGGCCGGCGCTTCCAGCGCGGGTTCGGGCAGGTCGATCTGGTAACCCGGCTCGCGCCAGCGCCAGCCGCCCTCGATGACGTCGATCAGGTAATCCGAATGGCCGCGGATGGCGAACGCACCGATCGCGTAGGCGCGCCGCAGCACCGACGAGGGAGGGTCCTTCTCGGCCAGCACTGCGGGCCTGCCGGCGCGCAGGATGCCGGCCTTCTCGGCGCCGATGCTTTCGCGGTCGTCGCCCAGGTAGTCCTGGTGGTCCAGGTCCACCGTGGTGATCACCGCGACGTCGGGGTCGATGATGTTGGTGGCGTCCAGGCGGCCGCCCAGGCCGACCTCGAGGATCGCCAGGTCCAGCCCCGCGGCCTCGAAGAGCAGCAGCGCGGCCAGGGTGCCGAATTCGAAGTAGGTCAGCGGGATCTCGCCGCGGGCGGCCTCGATGCGCTCGAAGGCCGCGACCAGCGCGGCATCGTCCGCGTCGGCGCCATCGACGCGCACCCGCTCGTTGTAGCGGCGCAGGTGCGGCGAGGTGTAGGCGCCGACCTTCAGCCCAGCGGCGCGCGCGATCGCCTCCAGGAAGGCGACCGTCGAGCCCTTGCCATTGGTGCCGCCGACCGTGACCACGGCGCGCCCGGGACGGCCCAGGCCGAGCCGGCGCGCGACCTCGCCCACCCGTTCCAGGCCCATGTCGATGGACTTGGGGTGGACCGACTGCTGATAGTCCAGCCACTGCGCGAGGGTTCGATTCATGGCGGCATTATCCGCCGCCGGACCGCCGCGGAGCAGCCCCAGCGGTTAGACTGGCGGCATTCCAGACGCCGAGCGCCCCATGGCCAAGCCCAATTATTCGTTCGAGAAGCGCCAGCGCGAACTCGCCAAGCAGAAGAAGAAGGCCGAGAAGGAAGCCGAGAAGGCGGCCCGCAAGCGTGCCGGCCAGCCGCCCGAGGCCGAAACCCCCGAAGACGCTGATCCGGCCGCCTCCGCGGACTGATCCCGCGAGGGCCGATGGACCCAACGACCGTGACGCCAGGATCGGCCTGATCCTGGCGCCCTCGCCGCTCACAGCGCCCGGTGCACCGCCTCGCCGAACAGCGCGGTGTGATGGCCGCAGTCGTTCAGCCGCACCACCTCCAGCGCATCGGCCGACGGTCCCTCGAGCAGGTTGATCGTGGTCGGCGCCTGCCGGAAGGTCCACAGCCGCGACAGCGGCAGGCCGAGGATGCGGCACAGGATCACGCGGTTCACCGCGTCGTGCGCCACCACCAGCAGCGTGTCGTCGGCGCCCAGGCCGGCGCAGGCGCGCTGGAACGCCGGCCAGGCGCGGTCGAGCACTTCCACGATCGACTCGCCGCCGGCGCCGGGCATCTGCACCGTCTCGGGCTTTTCGCGCCAGGCGCGCAGGCGCACCGGATCGCGTTCGCGGATCTCCGCGGCCAGCAGGCCCTCCCAGTCGCCGTGCGCGATTTCCTTCAGGCCCTCGTCGAAACGCAGGCTGGCCGCACGCGCCTCGCCGAGCGCGAGCTCGGCGGTGCGGCGCGCGCGCACCAGGGGCGAAGCGACGGCGCGCGCGATGTCGACGCCGGCCAGGCGTTCGCCGAGCAGGCGCGCCTGGCGCTCGCCGTTTTCCGACAGCGCGATGTCCATCTGGCCCTGGTAGCGGCCTTCGGCGTTCCAGGGCGTTTCGCCGTGGCGTGCGAGCAGGACCTTCATCAGACCTGCTCCATCGCGACGATGCCCGGGATGCCGCGCAGCGAAGCCAGCTGCGCCTCTGGCACCTCGCGATCGACCGTGATCGCCGCCACCGCGCCGCCGTCGCCGGTGGCGCCCAGCGAGAAGTTGACGATGTTCACGCCCGCCGCGCCCAGGTGCGAACCGACCAGGCCGATCACGCCGGGTTTGTCCTCGTTGCGCATCAGCAGGATGTGCGCCAGCGGATCGAAATCGAGTTCGACGCCGTCCAGGCGCACCACGCGCGGGCCGCGGTGCAGGGTCGCCTCGATCTCCCGCACCACGCCGCCGCCCTGCACGCGGATGCGCAGCAGGCGGTCGAAACCGTCGCCGTCGCCGCCCAGGGTTTCGGCCACTTCCAGCCCACGTTGCGCCGCTTCCTGCAGCGCGTTCACCGGCGTGACGCGGCCAGAGGCCGGGCCCAGCAGCGAGGCGACGAGCAGGCGTGTCAGCGGCCGCGTATCCAGGCCCTCGGTGCGGCCGGCATAGGTGACCTGCAGCTTCACCGGCGCCGGAACCAGCTTGGCCGCGAGCTTGCCCAACGCGGTCATCAGCGGCATCCACGGCCCCACTTCGCGCGCGGTTTCCGGCGTCAGCGGCGGCAGGTTGACGCAGCCGGCGACGGCGCCGGTGGCGACGAAGTCGATGATCTGCCGCGCCAGGATGGTGCTGACCGCCTGCTGCGCCTCGCCGGTGCTGGCGCCCAGGTGCGGGGTCAGGATCAGTTTCGGGTTGCCGCGCAGGGGCGAGTCCTTGGGCAGCGGTTCGGTCACGAAGGTGTCGAGCGCGGCGCCGCCCAGGTGGCCTTCGTCCAGCAGCTTCAGCAGCGCGTCCTCGTCCACCAGGCCGCCGCGGGCGGCGTTCACCAGGAAGGCGCCCTTCTTCATCGTGCGCAGGCGCGCCTCGTTGAGCAGGTTGGTGGTTTCCTTGGTGCGCGGGATGTGCAGCGTGATCACGTCGGCCCAGGCCAGCAGCTCGTCGAGCGCCATCAGCGGCACGCTGCCCTTGCCCGCCGCGGACGCCGGCAGGAAGGGATCGTGCGCGGCCACTTCCATGCCGATGCCCTGGGCCTTGCGCGCGACCGTGGCGCCGATGCGCCCGAGACCAATCACGCCGAGCTTCTTGCCCTCGAGCTCGAAACCGGTGAGGCCGGCCTTGGGCCATTCGCCGGCCTTCATGCCGGCGTCGGCGCGCGGCACGTGCCGGGCCAGGGCGAACAGCAGCGAGATCGCATGTTCGGCGGCAGCCAGGGTATTGCCGTCGGGCGCGTTCATCACGGCGATGCCGCGGGCAGTGGCGGCCTCGACGTCGATGGTGTCGACGCCGGCGCCGGCGCGGCCGATCACCTTCAGGGCGCCGGCCTTGGCCAGCGATTCGGCCGAGACCAGGGTCGCCGAGCGAACCAGCACCGCGTCGAAGCCCTCGAGCTTCGCGGCGAGTTTCGCGGCGTCCTTGATCGGTTCGGACACCTCGACCGTCCATCCCGCATTGCGGAACAGCGCCAGGCCGTCCTCATGGATGCCATCACAGGCCAATACGCGCATAACCCTCTCCTCATTCGACAGCGGTGGGAGACCGGACGGCACGCCCCGGAGCCGGGGCGCGCAGGCCGGGCTCGGATTCAGGTCGCGGAAACGCCAACGCCCGCCGCGGCGGGAGCTTGGGTACGCAGGAAATCCACCGTCTGCCGGCGCACGGACGTGCGGGCAAGGAGAGACGACGCCGGGAGGCGATCGAATCGCGCGATTGCGCTGTGACCTTCAGAAAGCCGATGCGGAACGACGCCACCGGCGTGACTGCGGGTCTGGAGACGGGGCTTCATGAGCATGGGAGTCCAGGACCTACGAGCCCACCATAACGAACAACGAGGCCAAAGAAAACCGGCCCGTCATTGCCCGACCAGGTAGCGAGCCCCGTCCCCTCTTCGGCAAAGCCGAAGCCCCCTCCCGCCCCCCGCCCGAAATCGGCGGTGAGGAGCTGGACGCGCCCCCCTCGCACCCGCACTCGCGAAAAGCCCGCCAAAGCATGACCAATGGCCTACACCCAGCCCCACCAAACCCCCTACCCTCGCCGTTCCGTACCCGCATCCGGACCCGCCATGACCCCGCGCCTGAAGCCGCTCGCCCTCGCCCTTTCGATCACCGTCGCCCTGGCCGCCTGCCAGAAACCGGCCGAGGCGCCCGCGGACACCGCCGCCGCCGCCGAACCGCCCAAGCTCACGATCGACCTGGCCAAGGTCGCCCAGCAGCCGATCTCGCTGCAGGCCGCCGACCTCGACCCGTCCATCGCTGCCTGCCAGGACTTCAACGGCTTCGTGAACGCGAAATGGCTCGCTGCCAACCCGGTGCCGGGCGACCGCACCACCTGGGGCGCCTTCGCGGCGCTGGGCGAGCGTTCGCTGCAGGTCCAGCACGAGCTGGCCAAGGCCGCGGCCGCCGGCACCTGGGCCGCCGGCACGATGGAACAGAAGGTCGGCGACTTCTTCGCCGCCGGCATGGACGAGGCCAAGATCGAGGCCGCCGGCATCACGCCGATCCAGCCCGACCTGGACCGCATCGCCGCGCTCACCGCCACCTCCGAGATCCCCGCCTACCTCGGCGAGGCCTACGCCAAGGGCCAGGGCATGCTGTTCGGCTTCTTCGCGATGGCCGACTACAACGACTCGAACACCAACATGGCCTACGCCATCCAGGGCGGCCTGTCCCTGCCCGAGCGCGCCTACTACCTGGAAGACCGCGAGGACTACAAGACCGCGCGCGCCGCCTTCCTCGAACACGTGGCCAAGGTGCTGACGCTCGCCGGCGCCGATGCCGAAACCGCCAAGGCGCAGGCGCAGCAGGTCATGGATTTCGAGACCCGCCTGGCCAAGGCCTCGCTGGGCCGACTCGAGCTGCGCGACCCGGCCAGCCGCTACAACCCGGTCGCGCTGGCCGACGCCGACGCCAGCACGCCGAACTTCAGCTGGACCGCCTTCTTCGCCGCGCTCGACGTCGAGGCGCCCAAGACCTTCTCGCTGGCCACGCCGGGCTTCTTCAAGGAATTCGACGCGATGCTGGCCGATGTGCCGCTGGAGCAGTGGCAGACCTGGCTGCGCTTCCGCACGATCGACGGCGCCTCGCCCTACCTCAGCAGCGCCTTCGAGCAGGCCAACTACGAGTTCTACCGCAAGACGCTGGCCGGCCAGGCGCAGATGCAGGAGCGCTGGAAGCGCGTGCTCGGCGCGCTGAACGGCTCGATGGGCGAAGGTTTCGGCCAGATCTACGTCGCCCAGGCCTTCCCGCCCGAATCCAAGGCCAAGATGGAAGCCCTGGTGCAGAACCTGATGGCTTCGCTCAAGGGCCGGCTGGAGAACCTGGAGTGGATGAGCGCCGAGACCAAGGCCAAGGCGCTCGAGAAGTGGTCCAGCTTCACGCCCAAGATCGGCTACCCGGACAAGTGGCGCGACTGGAGCGGCCTGTCGGTGGCGCGCGACAGCTACGCCGCCAACCTGATGGCCGCCGCCGCCTTCAACATGCGCTACAACCTCGACAAGATCGGCAAGCCGGTGGACCGCAGCGAATGGGGCATGAGCCCGCAGACGGTGAACGCCTATTACCGTTCCACCGCCAACGAGATCGTGTTCCCGGCCGCGATCCTGCAGCCGCCGTTCTTCGACGCCAATGCCGACGACGCGCTCAACTACGGCGGCATCGGCGCGGTGATCGGCCACGAGATGCTGCACGGCTTCGACGACCAGGGCAGCAAGTTCGACGCCGCCGGCAACATGGCCAACTGGTGGACCGACGCCGACCGCGCCAAGTTCGAGGCCGCGACCACCAAGCTCGCGGACCAGTACAGCGGTTACGAGGCGCTGCCGGGGCTGTTCGTCAACGGCAAGCTGGGCCTGGGCGAGAACATCGCCGACCTCGGCGGCGTCACGGTCGCCTACGACGCGCTGAAGAAGGCGCAGGGCGAGAACTTCTCCGACCCGATGATCGACGGGTACACGCAGGACCAGCGCTTCTTCATGAACTGGGCGACGGTGTGGCGCGTGGCCTTCACCGAGGCGCAGCTCAAGCAGCAGATCACGGTCGGCCCGCATTCGCCGGGCATGTTCCGGGCGGTCGGCCCGGCGCAGAACCTGCCGGCCTTCGCCGCCGCCTTCCAGTGCAAGGCCGGCGACAAGATGGTCCGCTCCGAAAACGACCGCGTCGTCATCTGGTAATCCCGCGCGTTTCTCACCCCGGGCAGTCCGCTGCCCGGGGTTTTCTTTTACCCCCGGCCGCGTGCTCCGCAAGTAGATCAAGTGCTCGCGGGCGGTTGATCCGGCGTGCGCCGTCCCGCATCGCTATAGTCCCCTGCCCGCTCAGTCGGCGCGGCGTCCTGCCCACCGATTCGCGGCCGCTACGGCATCCTGCCTTCGCTTCAGGGGACTATAGCGATGCGTGCCGTCGCCACGACTCTTCCTCGCGGGCCGATGGGACAAGCGCGTGCCCCCAAAAGGCACGAAGGCTCGTCGCCGGAACAACCGGTCTCGCCAACAGGCCAGGACACCCGATGCTGCCTTTAGATCGAAACCCCGGCCCGGACGGTCCGGAGGCCGTCGTGCGAGGGTCATTTTCCGGGGCATCGAAAACACGGACGTTTTCGATGAGCCTCCATGGATGGATTCACGGCGTCCCCGGGAAATGACCCTCGTGCGGCGGCCTGTCGCCAAGCACGATCCCGGCGCCACCAAGGTGAGGGGTGACCTTCGACCTATGCCGGGTCCCGGCGAAGGGTCCAGAATCAGCCGCCCGCCGCGCTGCCGACGGCCGATCCCACCTTTCCGAACGCGCCCCGCGGCGCCTGGAGCCATACGTGACCCTTCGCTCGATCAAACCCCTGACCCTGGCCCTCGCGGTCACCGTCGCCCTCGCCGCCTGCCAGAAGACCGAGGCCCCGGCCGAAACCGCCGCCGCGCCGGAACCCGCCAAGCCCCTGGTCGACCTGGCTGCGCTCAAGACCCCGATCATCTCCTTCCAGGCCGCCGACCTCGACACCAGCATCGCCGCCTGCACCGACCTCAACGGCTTCGTCAACGGCAAGTGGCTGGCCGCCAACCCGGTGCCGGCCGACCGCACCACCTGGGGCAGCTTCGAACTGCTGGCCGAACGTTCGCTCGAGATCCAGCAGAAACTGGTCGAGAACCTGGCCGCGCAGACCGACGCCACCGGCACCGCCAAGCTCATCGGCGACGTCTGGGCCACCGGCATGGACGAGGCCGCGATCAATGCCGCCGGCCTGACCCCGATCCAGCCGATCCTGGACGAGATCGCCGCCGTCGACTCCCCGGAAGCCATCGCCGGCCTGCTGCGCAGCAGCTACGCCAAGGGCCAGGGCTACGTCTTCGGCTTCGGCCCGAGCCCGGACTTCAAGAACTCCACCGTCAACATCGCCTACGCCGGCCAGGCCGGCCTGGGCCTGCCGGACCGCGGTTACTACTTCGACGAGAAGCATGCCTCGGTGCGCGAAGCCTATGTCGCCCACATCGGCAACATCCTCAAGCTCGCCGGCGCCGACGACGCCACCGCCGCCGCGCTGGCCAAGGACGTGATGGCCTTCGAGACCCGCCTGGCCAAGGTCTCGATGTCCAGCGAGGAGCTCTCGCGCGACGTGTCCAAGTACTACAACCCGGTCTCGGTCGCCGACGCCGACGCCCTGACCCCGAACTTCAAGTGGTCGGCCTTCTTCGAATCGCAGGGCCTGGCCGCGCCGGAGATGTTCTCGCTGGCCCAGCCGGACTTCCACAAGGAAGTGAACGCGATGCTGGCCGACGTGCCGGTCGCCACCTGGCAGGCCTACCTGCGCTACCAGACCATCGACAATGCCGCGCCCTTCCTGGCCGATGCGTTCGCGCAGGAAAACTTCAACTTCTACGGCAAGACCCTGCGCGGCCAGCAGGAAATGCAGCCGCGCTGGAAGCGCGTGCTCAACACCATCAACAACCAGATGGGCGAGGCTCTGGGCCAGGAATACGTCGAGGTGGCGTTCTCGCCGGAAGCCAAGGCGCGCATGCAGACCCTGGTCGGCAACCTCGGCGAAGCCCTGAAGGCGCGCATCGAGGCGCTGGACTGGATGGGCGCCGACACCAAGGCCAAGGCCCTGGAGAAGTGGGCGGCCTTCACGCCGAAGATCGGCTACCCGGACAAGTGGCGCGACTGGAGCGGCCTGAGCACGGCCCGCGACAGCTATATCGCCAACCTGATGGCCACCAGCGAGTTCAACTACAAGTTCAATCTCGCCAAGATCGGCCAGCCGGTGGACAAGACCGAATGGGGCATGAGCCCGCAGACGGTGAACGCGTACTACAACCCGCTGGCCAACGAGATCGTGTTCCCGGCCGCGATCCTGCAGCCGCCGTTCTTCGACGCCAACGCCGACGACGCGCTCAACTACGGCGGCATCGGCGCCGTGATCGGCCACGAGATGATCCACGGCTACGACGACCAGGGCAGCCGTTTCGACGCCAAGGGCAACTTCGAGAACTGGTGGAGCGACGAGGACATGAGCGGCTTCAAGGCGCGCACCGACAAGCTGGTGGCGCAGTTCGACGCCTACGAGTCCATCGACGGCCTGCACGTGAACGGCAAGCTGACCCTGGGCGAGAACATCGCCGACCTGGGCGGCCTGGCCGTGGCCTACGACGCCCTGCAGCGCGAGCTGCAGAACAAGCGCGTCGCCGAAATCGACGGCTACAGCCCGGACCAGCGCTTCTTCATGAACTGGGCCACCGTCTGGCGCCGCAACTTCAAACCCGAAGAGCTGAAGGTGCGCCTGGAAACCGACCCGCACGCGCCGGCCAACTTCCGCGCCATCGGTGCGCCGTCGAACCTGCCGACCTTCGCCGCCGCGTTCGGCTGCAAGGCCGGCGACGCGATGGTCCGGGCCGACGACGCCAAGGTCGCGATCTGGTAAGTCCCCGCCGCCACGCGGCTGAAGGAACGGCCCGGCTTGTCCGGGCCGTTTTTTTTGGGGCGGGCGGGGGCGGGGCGTTAGAATCCCCTCCCCCCTCGTGGAGCCAACGATGTCCTCCCGCCCGAAGCCCCTGCTCGCCCCCCTGCTCGGCAGCCTGCTGCTGACCCTGGCCGCCGCCCCGGTGGCCGCCCAGCGCGCCCCGGCCGTCCCCCAGGCCTGCGCCGACTTCTATTCCCACACCAATGCCGCCTGGCTGCGGGCCAACCCGCTGCCGGCCAATGCCGACCACTTCAGCCGCTGGGACCAGCTGATCGCCCTGGGCCGGACCCAGCGCGACCAGGTGCTGGCCGCGACCACGGCCCCGGCCGGCGCCACGGTGTCGGTGCGCCTGGCCGACCTGTTCGCCAGCGCCGAGAACGAGGCCGCGATCGAAGCCGCCGGCCTGCGCCCGATCGAGCCGCTGCTGGCCATCGTCAACCGGATCAAGCGCACGAAGGACGTCGCCAAGGCCGTCGCCAGCCTGCATGCGGCCGGCATGCCGGTGCTGGTGGACCTGCAGGTGCTGCGCGACAACACCGGCAAGCCCTATGCCCAGGTCGGCCCGGCCGGCATGGGCCTGCCCGACCCGGGCTTCTACGCCAGCACCGACCCGCTGGTGCAGCCGGTCGAGCAGAAGTACCAGGCCGCGGTGTCCGAGTGGCTGCGCCTGACCGGCACGCCGGCGAACAAGCTGGCGGCGGAAACCGCCGCGGTGCTGCAGATCGAGCGCGACCTCGCGAAATCCGTGCTGGCCGCCGCGCCGTTCCAGGTGATGGCTGCCAAGGACGCGGCCAAGGTGGCCGGCGCGCTCGACCTCGACGGCGTGCTCACCGCCCACGGCCTCAAGGCCAGCCAGGTCGCGATGACCGGCCCCGGCTTCTTCCAGGCCGTGAACCAGCACCTGGCCAAGACCAAGCCCGAGCTGTGGCGGGCCTATCTGCGTGCGCAGATCGCCCGCGACATGGCCCCGACCCTGGGCAAGGCCTTCCATGGTCCCTGGGCCGACCTGTACGAAGTGACGCTGGCCGGCCAGCCCGCGCCGACCTCGCGCGCCATCCGCGCGCGCCAGGTGCTGGAAGCGCGCGTGCCGGAGTTCCTGGACGCGGCCTACACCCAGCGCTTCCTGCCGGTGCCGCGCCAGCAGCGCGCGCAGGCGATCGCCACGGCCGTGAAGGCCAGCGCGCTCGCCGCCGTCGACCGTGCGGCCTGGCTCAGCGCCGAGGGCAAGGCCGGTGCCCGCCAGCGCCTGGAGGCGATGCAGGTGCAGGTCGGCAGCGAAGTGCCGGACAACGTCTTCGACGATCTGCGCTTCTCGCGCGACGACCTCGCCGGCAACGTGCTCAACCTGCGCCGCTGGCTGATGAAGTACGCGCTGGTGCGCGCCCGCTTCGCCTGGCCGGCCGAACAGTGGCAGCCGCTGGTGGTCTGGCTGCCGCAGGAGAACCGCCTGCTGGTCACCGCCGCCACCCTGCAGCCGCCGCTGCTCGACGATGGCGGCAGCGCGGCCGACTTCGGCGGTCTCGGTGCGCTGGTCGGCCAGCAGATGAGTCTGGCCCTGCAGACCTGGAGCGGCGCCGACGCCGCCGCCTGGAACGCGCGCACGCAGCCGCTGGTTGCGCAGTACAACGTCTATTCCGCCACCGGCGGCGCGACCCGCGTGAACGGCACCCGCAGCTTCGCCCAGAACCAGGCCGACCTGGCCGGGCTGGAGCTGGCCTGGGGCGCGCTCAACGCCGGCGGCGCGCCGGATGCCAACGCTTCCAAGGCCTTCTTCACTGGCTGGGCCACGCTGTGGGCGCGCCAGGACAAGGCGACCGCGCTGGCCGCGGCGCAGGCGACTGCCGACCACGCGCCGTCGAAGTGGCGGGTGAACGGCCCGCTCGCCAACCTGCCCGCCTTCGGCCAGGCCTTCGGCTGCCGCGCCGGCAGCGCGATGCAGCGCCCGGCCAAGCAGCAGGTCGCCCTGTGGCGTTGACGTGAACAATTTCGCGCCCGGACAGCGCTGGTTCTCCAGCGCCGAACCCGAACTCGGCCTGGGCACGGTGCTGCGCCTGGCCGGGCGCCAGGTGCAGATCGTCTTCACCGGCACCGGCGTGGTGCGCATGTACGCGCTGGGGTCGGCGCCGCTGCTGCGCGCGGTGTTCCGTCCTGGCGAGCGCGTGCGCATCGGCGGCGCCGACAAGACCGTCGAACGCGCGGAGCTGCACGAGCTGCTGATCCACTACACCTGCGACGGCCAGGTGCACCCCGAAGGCGAGCTCGACGCCGAACAGCCGGTGTCGCAGGCCGACTCGCGCCTGCTGTCCGGGCGCGTGGACCGCAACGACCAGTTCGAGTTCCGGCGCGAATGCCTGCAGCGCCGCGCCGAGGCGCGCGCGCATGCCGGCTGGGGCGTGCTGGGCGCGCGCATCGACCTGATCCCGCACCAGCTGCGTGTCGCCGCGATGGCCGGCGAGCGCCGGCCGCCGCGCCTGCTGCTGGCCGATGAAGTCGGCCTGGGCAAGACCATCGAGGCCTGCCTGATCGCCGCCCAGCAGCTGGCGACCGGCCGCGCGCGGCGCGTGCTGGTGCTGGTGCCGGAAAGCCTGGTGAACCAGTGGTTCGTCGAACTGCTGCGCCGCTTCAACCTGCCCTTCGCGATCTACGACGAAGAGCGCTGCGAATCGCTGGAGCTGACCGAGCCCAAGGCCAACCCGTTCGAGGACGAACAGTGCGTCATCGCCTCGGTGGACTGGCTGGCCAGCCATGAAAAGCGCGCACGCCAGGCCCTGGCCGCGGGCTGGGACCTGCTGCTGGTGGACGAGGCGCACCACCTGGTGTGGACGCCGGAGTTCTCCAGCCCCGGCTACGCCCTGGTCGAAGCGCTGGCGCTGCGCACGCCGGGCCTGCTGCTGCTGACCGCGACGCCGGAGCAGCTCGGCCTCGGTGGCCACTTCGCGCGCCTGCGCCTGCTCGACCCGGCGCGTTACACCGACCTGGAAGCCTTCCGCGCCGACGCGCGCGGTTACCTCGAACTGTCCGCGCTGGCCGAACGCCTTCTCGACGGCCAGACCCTCACCACCGGCGACATGCAGCGGCTGGCTGCGCTGTTCCCGGACGAAGGCGATGAGCTGGCGCGCCGCCTGGGCCGCATCGCCGGCGGCGACGAGGGCGAGCGCGACGCCCTGCTCGCCGACCTGGTCGACCGTCACGGCACCGGCCGGGTGATGGTGCGCAACCGCCGCGCCGGTCACTCCCGGCATCCTGCCTCCCGTGACACTGGTGCATCCATGCACGGCGCGGTCGGCGGTTTCCCGCGCCGCCTGCCCGCGATCACCGCCCTGCCCGACCCGGACGAACCGACCGTTCTGGGCCGTCTGCGCGCCGAGTTCGCGCACGACGTCGGCGAGACCGACGATGAGCCTTCGCACGACTATGCCCGCGATCCGCGCACCGACTGGCTGCTCGGCATCCTCGACGCCGTCGCGCCGGCCAAGGTGCTGCTGCTGTGCCGTTCGCGCGCCAAGGTGCAGGCGCTGGAGGAGGCGCTGCGCCTGCGCAGCGGCCTGCAGGTCGCGCGTTTCCACGAAGACATGAACCTGCTGCAGCGCGACCGCAACGCCGCGTTTTTCGCCGACCCGGAGGGCGCGCGCCTGCTGATCGCCAGCGAGATCGGCGCCGAGGGCCGCAACTTCCAGTTCGCCCAGCACCTGGTGATGTGGGACCTGCCGCTGCACCCGGACATGCTGGAGCAGCGCATCGGCCGCCTGGACCGCATCGGCCAGCGCGGCGACGTGGTGATCCATGCCGCGGCGGTGCCCGGCAGCGCCCAGGAAGTGCTGCTGCGCTGGGTGCACGAGGGCCTGGACGCCTTCCGCGGCGTGCTGGCCGATGGCCGTGAGCTGCTGCGCGCCTTCGGCGCCGAACTGCTGCAGCTGGCGGCGCAGGACGCCGACGCGCGCGAGCCGGCGCTGACCGAGCTGATCGAACGCAGCAGGGAAAAACACGCCGAACTCGCCCGCATCATCGCCGAGGGCCGCGACCGCCTGCTCGAACTCGGCAGCCGCGGCAGCGACGGCGGCGAGCTGCTGGCCGCGCTGCAGGAAGACGACCGCCACGCCGGCATGGACGACCATGCCCTGCGCCTGCTCGAGCAGTTCGGCGTGCACAACGAGCCGCTGGCCGCCGGCCTGTGGCTGCTCGATCCCGAACACGTCACCGTGGACGGCTTCGAGGAGCTCAAGAACGGTCCGCGCACCGCCACCTTCGACCGCGCCACCGCGCTCGCGCGCGACGACCTGCTCTACCTGCGCGCCGACCACCCGTTGCTGCTTTCCGCCGGCGAACTGCTGGTGTCGGGCGAAACCGGCAACGCCGCCTTCCTGGTCGACGACAGCCTGCCGCCGCGCACCGTGGTGCTGGAGGCGGTGAACGTGCTCGAGTGCGTCGCGCCCGCGGGCCTGGACATCGAACGCTACCTGCCGCCGGCGCCGCTGAGCGTGGCGGTGGACACGCGGCTGCAGGTGCGCGCCGATTTCGCGCCCGGCGAGCGCGCGCGCCTGCGTGCGGGCGACCGCGTGTTCGACCTCTCGCCGCAGCGCAAGATCCTCGCCGCCCTGGTGCCGCCCATGCTCGAGCGCGCCCGCGAGGAAACCCAGGCCGTGGCCCAGGCCCGCATCGCCGAAGCGATCGCCAAGGCCGACACGCTGCTGTCGAACGAAGCCCAGCGCCTGCGCGCCCTGGCCCGGGTCAACCCGGCCGTGCGCCCGGAAGAGATCGCCGCGCTGGAAAAGGAGCGCGAGTCCCTGCTCGCGATCCTGCCCACCGCCCGCCCGCGCCTGGACAGCCTGCGCCTGGTGGCGAGCACGGACTTCCTGCAGCTGCGGCGCTGATCGCGGCGCAGCCCGGACTCACTGCGTGACCGGTGCCAGTGCGGCACGCGGCGGCGCGCCGCGGATCCGGTTGAAGCGCATGTCCTCGGCGAGTGGCCGCAGCGCCGCGCCCGCCTCGGGACCAGGCAGCGAGTCGATGAGCAACGCCTGGTCCACCCGGCCGTTGGCGCCGACGACCAGATGGAAGACCGCGACGCCCGGGGTGCTGAGCTTCTTGCCTGAGCGGGCGGGCGTCATCACGTAATAGCGGCCCTTGTACTGCAGGGGCCAGCGCTCGTTGTCGTGGAACGGCGGGCAGGCGAAGTCCTTGGGGCCGGAGATCCGGCGACGGATCCCCGCGTCGATCTTCGCGCCATTCTCCGCGACGAACTGCCGGAACGCGCCCAGGATTTCCGGATCGTCGGTCGCCGACGGCGCGCGGCCCAGGTCCTCGAACGCCCGGGCAACCAGGCCGGCCTGATACCGGCGCAAGGTCGCCTGTTCACCGCGTGGATGCTTGGCGTCGTAATGCACGACGGCCTGCGCGAGCACCATGGCCTCCATTGCATGCCCCGTGGCGAGCTCCAGTTCCGCCAGGGCGGACATGGCCCCCAGGTTTCCGTCGAGCGCAGCCCTGCGCAACCAGACGCGCGCGGCCTGGGGATCGAGCGGCAGCCGGGATGCCGGATGCGCGGGCCCCAGGCGATAGAGCGTGCCCAGCAGGTAGGCCGCGTAGGCATCGCCTGCATCACCGGCCGCCCGCAGCTTTTCCATTTCAGGCGCCACCGCCTCGGCGGACAGCGCGGGATCGAACACGCGCTCGGCGCGGAAGCACGGCCGCTCCGGCGACTCCAGTTCAGCCCGGGAAAGGCCCGGCAACGACGCCGCGAGCAGCAACACGCCGACAATGAGCTTCTTCATCACTTTCCAGCGCTCAGCGCACCAGCCGCGGCCCGCGCGGCCGGAACGGGGGCTGGCCGCGCCAGTAGCGGATCATCAGCCAGCCGAACAGCATGCCGCCCAGGTGCGCGAAATGGGCGATGCCGGACTGGGTGTTGAACACGCCCAGCCCCAGCTCGATCGCGCCGAAGACGATGACGAAGGTGCGCGCCTTCATCGGGATCGGCGGGATCAGCAGCATCACCTGCCGGTTCGGGAACAGCATGCCGTAGGCCAGCAGCAGGCCGAACACGCCGCCGGAGGCCCCCACCGTCTGGTAGATGCCCTGACCGGTGATGCCCGAGGTGACCACGACGAGCTGGATCAGGCCGGCACCCGCGACGCAGACCAGGTAGTAGGTGAGGAACCGCTGGCTGCCCCAGGTCTGTTCCAGCGAAGACCCGAACATGTACAGGGCCAGGCCGTTGAAGAACAGGTGGCCGAAGCTGCCGTGCATGAAACCGTAGGTCAGTATCTGCCAGGGCAGGAAACCGACGCTGACCGGCGAGCCGTCCTCGGCGAACCCGGCCGGGTACTCCCCCAACGGCCAGAGCGAAAAATAGTGCATGTATTCGGGACCGATAACCTGCTGGAGCAGGAAGCCGATGCCGATGGCCCAGAGCAGGGCAGTGGTGGCCGGGGGCAGTCGCATGCGGGAAGGCTCGTGCGGAACGTGGCCGTATCATAGCCGCATGACCCCTGCCCCCACGTTCCCGCCCGATGCCGCCACGCTCGACGGCCTGGCCGCGCGACTGCGCGATGCTGACTGGGCCGTGCTCACGCTGTCTGCCGACGATCCGCTGCTGCGGGCAGCCGGTGCGGAAGCCCGCGAACTCGCCGAGGCCGGCCACCTGCGCCCCGCCGCCACCGGGCGTTCGGACGATCGCCGCTTCGCGGGACTGCGCGGCGATTCCACGCTGTGGCTGGACGATCCCGCCTGCGGCTCGGCGGCCGCCGCGCTGCTGGCGGCGCTGGACGGACTGCGCGGCGAACTCAACCGCCGCCTGCTTCTGGGCCTGGACTCGGTCGAAGCGCACTTCGCGCACTACCCGCCCGGCGCCGGTTATGCGCGCCACCGCGACCGCTTCCGCAGCGACGACGCGCGCGTGCTGTCGCTGGTGGTCTATCTCAATCCCGACTGGCCCGACGATGCCGGCGGTGCGCTGCGCCTGCACCTGACCGAAGGCCCGCTCGATATCGCGCCGCGCCTGGGCACGATCGCGATCTTCCTCAGCGAATCGGTCGAACACGAAGTGCTGGCGGCCGACCGCCCGCGTTTCAGCGTCGCCGCCTGGTTCCGGCAGCGGCCGCGGGGCGGCTAGCCTTCGGCTTGGGCTCCGGCGGCGCCCAGAGCATTTCGTCCAGGGTCGCGGCGGCACGCTGGCCGCGCACCTTGCCGGCTTCGATGCGCACGCCTTCGGCGCGCAGCCGCTGCACCTGCTCGTCGTAGCCGGGCGAGCCCTCGGGAAAGGCGACCCGGCCGTCGGAGCGCAGCACGCGGTGCCAGGGCAGTCCGGGTTCGTCGCCGGTCGAAAGCACGCGCGCCACCAGGCGGGCCCGGCCCGGCAGGCCGGCGCGGCGGGCGATTTCGCCGTAACCGGCGACCTGGCCACGCGGAACGGCCCGCACCGCCGCCAGGATCAGGCGGCGGCTGCGCTGGGTTTCGGTCTCGTCCTTGGGGTTTGCCGGCATGGGGTTTAGGATACCCCTCCCCAACGGAATCCATCCCGCCATGCAGAACTTCGAACAGATCCGCGGCCATCTCCAGGGCAAGTACAAGCTCACCACCAGCGAGCCCTACCTGGTCTGCGTGCAGCTGTCGCTGGCCCAGGGCCGGCGGCACCAGAGCATCTTCCTGTCGGAGCTGGTGGGCGACGATGGCCGCGAGTACCTGCGCGTGAACACCGTGCTGGCGCCCATGACCGGCATCGACGCGCGCCGCATGCTGGCCTTCAACTGGCAGAGCCGCGTCGGCTACCTCGCCATCGGCGAGCTCGATTCGGTGCCCTACCTGCAGCTGTGCGAGAACCGCCCCTACGACACCCTGACGGCCTCCGAGCTCGACCGCCTGGTGCTGGAGATCGGCGGCCTGGGCGACCAGATGGAGCGCATGCTCTCGGCCGGTGGGGACTTGCTGTAGTTCCCGGGCATTCGCCCTGGAACTCCCACGATCCGCTGCGCGTTTCGCGGGCCCCGACTCATCACTTCCGATCCCCGCGCCTTCGGCGCGCCCCCTTACCAAGGGGAAGTAGTTCCCGGGCATTCGCCCTGGAACTCCCACGATCCGCTGCGCGGATCGCGGGCCCCGACTCAGCACTTCCGATCCCCGCGCCTTCGGCGCGCCCCCTTACCAAGGGGGAGTAGTTCCCGGGCATTCGCCCTGGAACTCCCACGATCCGCTGCGCGTTTCGCGGGCCCCGACTCATCACTTCCGATCCCCGCGCCTTCGGCGCGCCCCCTTACCAAGGGGAAGTAGTTCCCGGGCATTCGCCCTGGAACTCCCACGATCCGCTGCGCGGATCGCGGGCCCCGACTCATCACTTCCGATCCCCGCGCCTTCGGCGCGCCCCCTTACCAAGGGGGCTTTCGGTTGCCGGCAGCAAGCTTGCGGCGGGTGGCCTAGCTCCAGCCGAGGGCGATGAGGCCCTTGAGCATCAGCCAGGCGATGCCGCCGGCAGCCGGGATGGTGAGGATCCAGGCCCAGACGATCTTCTGGATCACCGTCCACTGAAGGGCGCGGGGGTTCTTGGCCACGCCCACGCCCATGATCGCGGTCGAGATGCTGTGCGTGGTCGACACCGGCATGCCGAAGTGCGCGGCCAGGGTGAGGATGGTGGCCGAGCTGGTTTCCGCCGCGAAGCCGTGGATGGGATGCAGCTTCACCATCTTGTGGCCGAGCGTCTTGATGATGCGCCAGCCGCCGGCGGCGGTGCCCGCGGCCATGACGATGGCGCAGGTGATCACGATCCACGTCTCGATGCCGTCGCCGTCGCCGGGGTGCATGAAGGCCAGCCAGCCCGGCAGGTTGTCGAGCGTGCCGGCCGCCTCGGCGCCGATCAGGGCCAGGGCGATGATGCCCATGGTCTTCTGCGCGTCGTTGGTGCCGTGCGCGAAGCCCATGTAGGCGGCCGAGACGATCTGGGCCTTGCCGAACAGCGCGTTCACCCAGCGCGGGCGCGAGATCCGCGCGATCCAGCCGCCGGCGCCGTTCATCGCGCTGATGATGGCCATCAGCGAACCCATCAGCACCAGGCCGAGCGTGAAGCCGGCCAGCGGCGAGCTGATCATCGGCACCACGACCTTCCAGAAGATGCCCTGGTTCTTGGTCCAGTGTTCGGCCTCGCGGGCCCAGATCAACGCGTCGAAGCTGTTGTCGGCGGCGGCCAGCGCGGCGCCGCACAGGCCGCCGATCAGGGCGTGGCTGGACGAGGACGGCAGGCCGAACCACCAGGTGATCAGGTTCCAGATGATGCCGCCCGACAGCGCGCAGATGATCAGCTGCGAGGTGACCGTGACCACCTGGTCGTCGATCAGGCCCGAGGAGATGGTCTTGGCGACCGCGGTGCCGGCCAGGGCGCCGATCAGGTTCATGCCGGCAGCCAGCATCACCGCCTGGGTGGGCGTGAGCACCTTGGTCGCGACCACGGTGGCGATCGAGTTCGCCGTGTCGTGGAAACCGTTGATGTACTCGAACACCAGCGCCGTCAGCACGACGACGAGCACGAGGGTCAGGGCGAGGGTCATGGCGTCAGGCGTTCTTCAGCACCACGCCATAGATCACGTTGCCGGCGTCGCGGCAGCGGTCGATGGCCTTCTCCAGGATCTCGAACAGGTCCTTGAGGATCAGGTAGCGCATCGGATCCTTCTCGTTGGTGTAGGTGTCGCGGTAGAGCTCGAGGATCAGGCGGTCGGCCTCGGCCTCGATCGCCTGCAGCTTGTCGTTCAGGCCCTTGGTGGTTTCCAGGTTCATGCCCTTGCGCAGCAGGCCGACCATCTCCTCCAGCACGGCGCAGGCGCGCTCGAGCATCGCGGCACGGGCGATGAAGTCGACGTCGCCGATCCGCTCGCTGGCCAGGGTGTAGCGCTCGGCGAACTTCTCGACCACCTTCGGGATCTTGTACAGCGCGTTCGACAGCGCCTCGATGTCCTCGCGCTCGAGCGCGGTGACGAAGGTGTTCACCAGCTCCTGGCTGATCTGGGCGGCCAGACCCTTCTCGCGCTGGCGGGCCAGCTTGAACTTCTCCAGCGAACGCTGGGCCGGCGGCGTGGCGAGCAGCTCGCCCAGGGCGCGGGCGCTCTCGCGGGCGGCGGCGGCGCTGGCCTCGAGCAGGCCGTAGAACTTGTCGCCCTTGCCGAAGATGGTCTGGAGGGAAAACATGCGGGACCCCGTGTCTGGCCGGGAACCGCCCGGCCCAAATGTGGCGGCAATGTTACAACGTCCACCCGGCGACCGGCTCCCCCGGAGCGCCCGGCGGCCCGCGCATGCGCCCCGGAAACGGCTCGGAACCGCGCAAAAATCCCGCCGGGGCGCGCTGCCGGGTGTTGGCCCCGGCCGGCCGCCCGGCCGGCCTGTGGCATAGTGCCGGCTCGCCCCACCCCCGATTCGGAAGACTTTGCCGGCCCGCCCGGCGGCCCATGACCCTAGAACTCGCCCTGGTCCTGCTGTTGATTCTCTGCAACGGCTTCTTCGCCCTGTCGGAGATGTCCGTGGTCACCTCGCGCAAGCCCAAGCTGCGGCAGATGGCCCAGGAAAGCCGCCGCGCCAAGACCGCGCTGGAGCTGGCCGAGCACCCCGAGCGTTTCCTCTCGACCGTGCAGGTCGGCATCACCTCGATCGGCATCCTCACCGGCGTGTTCGGCGGCGAAAGCCTGGGCAACCGGGTGGCCGAGCTGATCGCGCCGCTGGGCCTGGACGACAAGTGGACCCAGGGCATCGGCACCGGCGTCGCGGTCACCCTGATCACCTACTTCAGCATCATCATCGGCGAGCTGGTGCCCAAGCGCATCGCCCTGCTGGCGCCCGAGCGGATCGCCAGCGTGGTGGCGATGCCGATGAACGCCATCTCGTGGATAACCACGCCCTTCGTCTACCTTCTTTCGCTGAGCACCCGCACCCTGATGCGCCTGCTCGGCCTCAACCGCGGCAACGACAACCAGGTGACGGAAGAGGAGATCCGCCTGCTGGTGGCCGAGAGCCACGAGCAGGGTGTGATCGACGCCGACGAACGCAACATGATCAACCGCGTGCTGCGCCTGGGCGACCGCAGCAGCGCCGGGCTGATGACGCCGCGCACGCGCATCGTCTGGCTCGACGCCGCCGCCGGCGTCGAGGAGAACCTGGCGACCATGCGCGAGACGCCCTATGCGCGCTATCCGGTCTACCGCGGCAGCGACGCCGAGGTGCTGGGCGTGCTCGAGGTCAAGTCGCTCACCGGCCTGATCTGCAGCGCCGGCACCACGCGGCCCGACCTGTTCCGGGAACTGCGCCCGGCCCTGTTCGTGTCCGAATCCACGCATGCGCTGAAACTCCTGGAGATCTTCCGCGAGGAACAGCAGACCCTGGCGCTGGTGGTCGACGAATACGGCGACATCCAGGGCATGGTCTCGGCCAACGACCTGCTCGACGCCGTGCTCGGCCGCGTCCAGGCCAGCGAGGCCAGCGAGACCGAGGCCCTGGTGGTGACCCGCGCCGACGGTTCCTTCCTGGTCGATGGCCGCCTGTCGAGCGAGGAGCTGCGCGAGCTGCTCTCGCTCAACACCCTGCCCGGCGAAGAGGAACACGACTTCCACACCGCCGCCGGCCTGGTGATCGCGCGCTTCGGCCGCATCCCGCACGCGGGCGAGCACTTCGACTGGCAGGGCTGGCGGCTCGAGGTCGTGGACCTCGACGGTGCCCGCATCGACAAGCTGCTGATCGCCCGCCTGCCCGACCCGCTGGCCGACGACGGGGTTTAGGGCGGATAAAGGCATCGCCTTCCAGACTGCCCGCCCATGAGCCCAGAGATCAGCACACGCGCCCTGCTCGACACCCTGGCCGAGGGTGCGGGCGGCGAGGCGCTGACGCTGGGTGGTCTGCTCGACCAGTTCCGCGAGCGCGCCTACGGTGTCTTCCTTCTGGTGTCGGTGCTGCCGGCTTTCGTGCCGCTGCCGATCGGCGCCGGTGCGATCAGCGGTCCGCTGGTGAGCCTGATCGGCCTGCAGCTGCTGGCGCAGATGGACCACCCCTGGGTGCCGAAATTCATCGCCCGGCGCGAGCTCTCGCGCGACGGCGTCACCAAGTTCCGCAACCGCACCCAGCGCCTGCTGGGCTGGATCGAGAAGGTCAGCCGCCCGCGCACCGAAACCCTGATCGACCACCCGGTTGCGCGCACCTTCACCGGCGGACTGCTGGTGGTGCTGGGGGCCCTGCTGGCGCTGCCGCTGCCGGCGACCAACTACCCCTTCGGCCTGATCCTGCTGGCCTATGCGATCGCGCTGATCGAACGCGATGGCCGCCTGATGGCGATCGCCTGGGTGCTGGGCGTGGCCGAGATCGCGACCATGGCGCTGTTCTCCGGCCAGATCGCCGCCTGGGTGGCGAAACTCTTCAGCTGACCGCCCCGGTCAGTTGATCTCGCGGAAGCTGCGCTGGATGTCGGCAGCGACCATCGGCCGGCCCAGCCAGAAGCCCTGGCCCTGGTCGCAGCCGCGTTCGCGCAGCACCGCGTACTGGCCCTCGGCCTCGATGCCCTCGGCGACCACGGTGATGCCCAGCGAATGCGCCATCGCGATGATGGCCGAGGTGAGCGCCAGGTCGTCGGGATCGCGCAGCACGTCGGCGACGAAGCTGCGGTCGATCTTGACGCCGTCCACCGGCACACGGCGCAGGTGGCTCAGGCCCGAGAAGCCGGTGCCGAAATCGTCCAGCCACACCTTCACGCCGGTCGCGCGCAGGCGCGACAGCAGGGCGCTGGCCTGGACCTCGTCGCCGAGCACGGCGGTTTCGGTCAGCTCCAGATGCAGCTGCTGCGGCAGCACGCCGGTGGCGGCGAGCGCGCTGGCCACGACGTCCGGCAGGTCGCCGGTACGCAGCTGGCGAGGCGAGATGTTCACCGACACGAAGGGGCGTTCGCCGCCCGGCGGCGTCCAGCTCGCGGCGTCCTTGCAGGCCTGCACCAGCACGTGCCGGCCCAGCGATTCGATCAGGCCGCTCTGCTCGGCCACTTCGATGAAGACCGACGGCGGCACCACGCCCAGGCGCGGGTGGTTCCAGCGGCACAGCGCCTCGGCGCCCATCAGGCGGCC
Source organism: Arenimonas terrae (assembly GCF_006265115.1). Taxonomy (GTDB): domain Bacteria; phylum Pseudomonadota; class Gammaproteobacteria; order Xanthomonadales; family Xanthomonadaceae; genus Arenimonas; species Arenimonas terrae. The sequence continues at coordinate 1,218,729 of NZ_SMDR01000001.1, forward strand.
GTCGGCCAGGCGGTAGATCGGCTGGTAGTGCAGGCTCAGTTCGCCGCGGTCCCAGGCGCCGCGCAGCTCTTCCTCCAGCTGCACGCGGCGTTCGACCGCCTGGTCCATGGCCTTGGAATAGAAGCGGTAGCAGCCCTTGCCGGCGACCTTGGCCTGGTACATCGCGATGTCGGCGTTCTTGAGCAGCTGGCCGGCGCTGGCGGCGTCGAATGGGAACAGGGTGATGCCGACCGACGCGCCCAGGAACACCTGGCGCCCGCGCAGCACCAGCGGCCGCTGGATCTCCTCGATCAGCGATTCGGCCAGGCGGCCGGAGCTGGTGCGGATGTCCTCGGCCATGAACAGCACGATGAACTCGTCGCCGCCGAAACGTGCGATCTCGGTGCCCAGGCCGCCCAGGCGTTCGACCGCCATGCGGATGCGCATCGACAGCTGGCCCAGCACCTCGTCGCCGGCCTCGTGGCCGAGCGTGTCGTTGACGCGCTTGAAGTCGTCGAGGTCGACGAACAGCAGGGCCAGCTCGCCGCTGCTGGCCTGCAGGGTCATCAGGCGCTCGTCCAGGGCCTCGCGGAAGGCCAGGCGGTTGGACAGGCCGGTGAGCGAATCGGTGTAGGCCATGCGGCGGATGTCGCGGTCGTGGCGCGCCACCGACTCGCTCATGCGCGAGAACGCACGCACCAGTTCGCCGATCTCGTCCTGGCGGTCCGAATGCAGCTTCACGTCGGCGTAGCGGCCCTGCTCGATGCGCGCGGCCGCCACCGCCAGGCCGGCGATCGGCTGGACGATGCGCCGCTGCAGCAGCACCATCGCCGCGACCGCGATGCCGATCAGCGCGACCAGCAGCGCCATCAGCCAGGCCAGGTGCTCGTTGCTGGCGGCCTGCAGGCGGTCGCCGAGCGGGCCGAGCATCTCTATCTCGCGGCGGTTGGCGTTGTCGCGCGACAGGCCGACGCGCACGCCGCCGATGCGCTCCTCGCCGATGCGGATCGGGCTGGCGACGTCGAGCAGCTTGTCGCTCCACTGCCCGTGCACGCCCTGGGCGTTGAGCGCCTCGTAGGCCATCGGATCGGACATGGGCTGGCCGAAGGCCGGGATGTCGCCGGAGCCGTCGTGCACGACCTGGCCGTTGGCGTCGTGGATGACGACGTACACCACGTCGGGCTGGCGCAGCGTGGCCCGCGCGAGTTCGCCCAGCTTGGCCAGGTCGAGGTAGTACAGCGGATTGGTGGCGGCGTCGGCCAGCTGGCTCGACAGGGTCTGGCCGCGGCTGAGCAGGCCCTCGCGCGCGAGCTCGCGCATGGCGCTGGCGCTGAGTTCGCGCACGTCGGCGTTGCTGCGCTTTTCGTGCCACCACAGGGCCGCGAACAGTGCGATCACCACCACCAGCACCGCCGCCACCAGCAGCAGCAGCTCTCCGCGCAGACCCAGCCGGAACGGCAGCCTCACTCCAGGGCCTCGCGCACGTCGCGGGCACCGCGGCGCAGCTGGTCCAGACGGGCCTGGGTGCCGGCATCGACTTCGTAGAAGCCGGTGGTGCGGAAGAACTGCCGCAGCGCGTCGCGCGCCTGCGGATCGGCACTGGCGCCCAGCAGCACCTGCTTGAGGCGCTCGGCGACCGCGGGCGGCATGCCGCCGCTGACCACTTCCATCGCGCGCGGCACCGGTTCGGTGGTGTGGATGATGACCAGGTCGCGGCGGAAGGCTTCCGACACGCGCTGCAGCGAGGCCCAGTCCTGGTCGCTGAAGCCGCCGGCATCCACCAGCTTCTTGTGCACCCAGGCGGCGAGGTTGGCATCGGTGTTGGCGAAAACATAGCCGACACTGCCGGCATCGGCGCCCTCCAGCGGCGACACCATCAGGCTCATCGCCAGGCCCTGTTCGCGCAAGGCCATGGCCGGCACCAGGTAGGCGCTGGTCGAGGACGGCGACTGGAAGGCGATGGTCTTGCCCTGCAGCTGGGCCAGACTGGTGATGCCGCTGTCGCGCCGCGTGAAGATGACGCTGCGGTACTCGCGGGCGCCGCTGCGTTCGGTCAGCAGCAGCGGGCGGGCGCCGGCGCGGTCGGCCAGCAGCAGGCCGGTACCCGGGGTCTCGGTGACCCAGTCGACCTTGCCGCGGCGCAGGTAGCTCATCATCTGCTGGGGGTCGCGCGCCATCAGCACGCGGCCCTCGGTGATGCCCACCGACTTCATGCGCGGCACCACGTAGTCCAGCAGCGGCTGCAGCTGTTCGTAGTGGCGGCGCGGGTCGTCGCTGATGCGGCCCAGCACCAGCACGCCGTCGGCGGCCTGGGCCAGTCCGGCGGCCAGGAAAAGCAGGAGGAAACTCAGACGTCGCAAACCGCCGGGAACTGCGCTGGGAAACGTTGACGTCACAGAAGGCTCGGAGGCGGCTTGGATCGGGCCGGCCTACTGTATGCGCCCTGCCCCGGCGGCGCTAGGCTCCGCCGTGCGGCCTAGGTTCGGCGGTCGCGGGCCAGGCGGGCCATGCGCTGGGCCTCGGACAGGATGCCGCGCAGGATCTTCACCTCGCGGCTGTCCAGCCCGGCCCGCAGGTACAGGCGGCGCAGGCGGGCCATCACCATCTCGGGCGGCCGGCCCTTGTGGAAGTCGATCTCGTCCAGGGTCAGGCGCATGTGGCCGAAGAAGCGCTCCAGTTCGTCGGCGGTGGCCGGCGGCTCCTGCTCCGGGGCCGGCATCGGCCGGCCCGACGGCAGCGCGCCTTCGGCAGCGGCCAGCAGGGCCAGGCGCAGCTCGTAGGCCAGGACCTGCACCGCGGCCGCCAGGTTGAGCGAACTGAAGTCCGGGTTGGTCGGGATGCCCACCGAGGCATGGCAGCGCTGCAGCTCTTCGTTCTCCAGGCCGGTGCGCTCGCGCCCGAACAGCAGGGCCACCGGGCCGCGGCCGGCGGCCTCGACCAGCTGGCGGGCGGCCTCCTGCGGACTCAGCTCGGGCAGGGGCACGTGCCGGCGGCGGGCGCTGGTGCCCAGGACGTAGGTGCATCCGGCCAGGGCCGCATCCAGGTCGGCATGCACGGCCGCCCCGGCCAGCAGGTCGTCGGCGCCAGCGGCCAGGGTATTGGCCTCGGGGTCGGGAAATCGCTCGGGCGCGACCAGGTGCAGGGCCGACAGGCCCATGGTCTTCATGGCCCGGGCCGCCGAGCCGATGTTGCCCGGGTGCTGGGTGCCGACCAGGACGATTCGCAGGTTCGGAAGGGTATTCATGGGGTTCTAGAGGCCCGGCTCGGGCCAACCTGCTATCCTTTGCGCCGCGCCGGCTCGACCGGCCCCTTGTTCTTCACACAATCCAGCGGTCATCGGACGGGATCCATGCAAAAACCTGTCGTCAACGTCATGGTCAAGGCGGCCCGTTCGGCCGGCAACCTGATCCTGCGGCACATGGGCAAGCTCGACGCCCTGAACGTCTTCGAGAAGTCGAAGCAGGACTACGCCAGCGAGGTCGATTCCCAGGCCGAGGCGGAGATCATACGCGAGCTGCGCCGCGCCTTCCCCGACTACGCCATCCTCGGCGAGGAATCGGGCGCCATGGGCACGGGCCGCTACACCTTCGTCATCGACCCGCTGGACGGCACCTCGAACTTCCTGCGCGGGCTGCCGCATTTCTGCGTGTCGATCGCGCTGTGCGAGGGCGGCGAGCCGATCCACGGGGTGATCTTCGATCCGCTGCGCAACGAGCTGTTCACCGCCTCGCGCGGGGCCGGTGCGGTGCTCAACGACAAGAAGATCCGGGTGGCCGAGCGCAAGGACCTCGGCGGTGCGCTGCTGATCACCGGTTTCCCGCCGCGCGAGCGGGCGCGGGTGCCGGCGCAGCTGGAGTGCATCAACAAGCTGCTGCTCGAGGCCGAGGACATCCGGCGCACGGGTTCGGCGGCGCTGGACCTGGCCTATGTGGCCTGTGGCCGGGCCGACGCCTATTTCGAGGCCGGGGTGAAGCCCTGGGACATCGCCGCCGGCCTGCTGCTGGTGCGCGAGGCCGGTGGCCGGGTCTGCGATTTCCGGGGCGGCAGCGACAAGCTGCTGATGTCGGGCCAGATCGTGGCCGGCAACCTCAAGATCAGCGATTCGCTGCAGAAGGCGATCGTCTCGTCCAACTACGCGGCGGCCTTCTCGGTCTGACCTGCTTTTCTTCCCGCTTCCGGAAAAGCCGCCTTCTGGGCGGCTTTTTCTTGCTCGCGGCTTGAGGGGCTGGCGCCGGCAGCACCGGAGGAGCGAGGCCCTCTTTCTGCTCAGTGAAGCCTCATTTCGCAGAAAGAGGGCCTCGCTCCTCCGGCACTGCCGGTGCGGATCGTCCGGGTTGCTGACTGGAGTTCCTGAGGGCATCGGCGCCCTGCTTGCGCGTAGGCCTGGCGGGCTTCCGCGTGCGGGATCTTTCCTGCGCCTTGTCGTTGGCTAAGGCGCATGCGTCCCTTGTCGACGGCGCGCCTCCCGTGGGGCGCGTTCCCCTGAACGCGTCCGGTGCCATTGCCGCACACTGGCCAGGAGTGCCCGCCGCTGCGCGGCGCAGAGCCCCGACAAGAAGCAGAACCAAAGCAAGGGCCGGGGCCGGGGACTATCCTGCCGTTGCCGTTGCCGTTGCTGTTCGCCGCGCAGCGGCGAGCACTCTTCGCAAGCTTGCCGAAATGGCACCGGACGCGTTCAGGGGAACGCGCCCCACGATAGGCCGCCCTGCTCCGATCTTTAGCGCGCTCCCGCTTGACCGACATGTGGCGCAGGAAAGATCTTGCATGCGGAAGCCCGCCCACCGCACGCGCAAGCAAACCGCCGATGCCACCCAGGAACTCCCTTCCCGAAACCGCGTTGGTCGAACCGGCGGTGCCGGAGAGCTGGAGGTCTCTTTCTGCGAAATGAGGCTTCACTGAGCAGAAAGAGACCTCCAGCTCTCCGGTGCCGACGGCGCCAGATCGGTACGCGCAAAAAGAAAGGGCCCGCCGAAGCGGGCCCTTTGCATGAAGCGGTGGCGAAGCGTTACGGCCGGCGCGCCAGTTCTGCCTCGAGGTCGTCGCGGGCCTTGGGCATCAGGTCCTGCTTGGTGACGCCCAGCGCCAGGAGCAGCGGGCAGGCGACCAGGATCGACGAGACCGTGCCGATCACGATGCCGATCATCTGCGACAGCGCCATGCCCTGCAGCGACTGGCCGCCGTACAGATACAGCGCCAGCACCGTCAGGAAGGCCACGAAGGACGTGATGATGGTGCGCGAAAGCGTCTGGTTGACCGAACGGTTCAGCACTTCCTTGGGCTCGAGCTTGCTGAGCAGGCGGAAGTTCTCGCGCACGCGGTCGAACACCACGATCTTGTCGTTGATCGAGAAACCCATCACCGACAGGATGCCGGCCAGCACCGTCAGGTCGAACTCGTGCTGGCTGATCGCGAACCAGCCGCAGACCAGCAGGATGTCGCCGAGCGTCGAGGCCACGGCCGCGATCGCGAACTTGTACTCGAAGCGGATGGCGATGTAGGCCAGGAAGCCGATCGCGACGAAGATCGCCGCGTACATGCCGTTGAGCGCCAGCTCGCCGCCGATCTGCGGGCCGACGAAGTCGCTGCGCAGCACCCGGCCCGGGTTGTCCGGGGTCTGGGCGGCCTGCAGGATCGCGGTGCCGGTCTGCTCGCTGGGCGTGGCCTCGACCGGGCCGGCGCTTTCATCGACTTCCGGCGGCTGCAGCCGGATGACGATGTCGGTGCCCGAGCCGAAGGTCTGCACGATCGGGCTCTCGTAGCCGGCCGCGTTCAGGCGCGAACGCACGCCCTCGACGTCGATCGGCTTCTGGAACTCGACCTCGACCACGGTGCCGCCGGTGAAGTCGAGCGCGTAGTTGAAGCCCTTGGCGGCGAGCGCGCCGATCGCGGCCACGGACAGCGCCGCGAACACGACCAGGGCCGCGACCCGGATCTTCATGAAGTTGATCTTGCTGTTGGACGGGAAGAGTTCCACGTCGCCTCCTGGAAAACGGTTAGATCGAGACCTTGGCGAGCTTCTTGCGCTTGCCGTAGATCAGGGTGGCGATGCCTCGCGAGACCGAGACCGCGGTGTACATCGAGGTCAGGATGCCGATGATCAGCGTGATGCCGAAGCCGCGGATCGGGCCCGAGCCGAACACCGCCATCGCGATGCCCGCCAGCAGCGCCGTGACGTTGGCGTCGGCAATGGTGCCGGAGGCCTTGTCGTAGCCGTTGGCGATGCTGGCCAGCGGGGTGTTGCCGTTGCGCAGCTCTTCGCGGATTCGCTCATTGATCAGCACGTTGGCGTCCACCGACATGCCTACGGTCAGGGCGATGCCGGCCAGGCCGGGCAGCGTCAGCGTAGCGCCAACGACGGACATCACGGCGATCACCATCAACAGGTTCAGCAGCAGCGCCAGGTTGGTGACGATGCCGAACATCTTGTAATAGACCAGGAAGAAGGCCAGCACGAAGGCGAAGGACCAGAACACGGCGGTCAGGCCGCGCTCGACGTTCTCGGCACCCAGGCTCGGGCCGATGATGCGCTCTTCGATGATCACCATCGGCGCCGCCAGCGAACCGGCGCGCAGCAGCCGGGCCATGTCGCTGGCCTCTTCCATGCTGTCGAGGCCGGTGGTCTGGAAGTTGCGGCCGAACACGCCCTGCAGGGTCGCGGCGTTGATCACCTCCTCGCTCACGCGCGAAGTGCGCACTTCCTTGCCGTCGACGATCTTCACTTCCGGGATCGTCTCGATGTAGACCGCCGCCATCAGCTGGCCGACGTTTTCGCGGGTGTGCGCCTGCATGCGGTCGCCGCCGAGGCGGTTGAGTTCGATCGACACCGTCGGCGTGCCGGACTGCGGATCGAGCAGCGAGGTCGCATTCACCAGCTGGTCGCCGGAGACGATGATGCGGCGCGAGAGCAGGATCGGGCGCGGCTTGCCGTCCGGACCGATGTCGCGGGTGCGGTACAGTCGGGCGTTGGGCGGCACGACGCCGGTGTTCGCCGCCTCGACCGCCTTGCTGCCGTAGTCGATGACGTGGCGGTATTCGAGCGTGGCGGTCGCGCCGATCAGCTTGCGGGCCTCGGCGGTGTCCTGCACGCCCGGCAGCAGCACGACGATGCGGCTGTCGCCCTGGCGCTGGATCACCTGCTCGCCCACGCCCAGGCTGTTGATGCGGTTGTCGAGCGTGGTGCGGTTCTGCTCGATCGCGCCGTCCATGATCTCCTTGATCACGGTCGGCGTGATGCGCGCCAGCAGGCGGGTCGGCTGGCCCGGGTCGGCCACCAGCTCCAGCTCGGGCGCCTCGCGGGTGATGGCGGCGCGCACGGCGGCCATGTCGGAGGCGTTCTTGATCTCGACCTGCACGCCTTCGGGCGCGCGGGCGACGCTGGTGTAGGCGAACTTGCCGTCGCGCAGCACCGTGGAGATCTCGTCGGCGAAGGCGTTGCTGCGCTTCTCGATCGCCGCCTTCTGGTCCACCTCGAGCAGGAAGTTGACGCCGCCCTGCAGGTCCAGGCCCATCGACATGGGCCGGGCGCCGAAGCTGCCGAGCCATTCGGGCACCGTCGAGGCCAGGTTCAGCGCCACCGTGTAGCCGGTGCCCAGCGAGCCGCGCAGCTGGTCGGCGGCGGCGGTCTGGTGGTCGGGGTTGGTCGTGCGCACGACCACGTTGCCCTTCTCGATCGCCACCGACTTGACCGGGACCTTGGCTGCCTCGAGCGCGCCGCGCACGCGCAGCACCAGCGAGTCGTCCACCACGTTGCCGCGGTTGGCCGCGACCTGCACCGCGGGATCCTGCGGGTAGATGTTGGGCAGCGAGTAGAACAGGGACAGCGCGATCACCAGCGCGGCGACGACGTATTTCCAGGTGGAGTACTGAAGCATGGGCGACAACCGGTGGCGGCCCGATCAGGGCCGTGGGTGGATCGGATGGGGACGGCTCAGGCGGACTTCAACGTGCCCTTGGGCAGGACCGCGGTGACCGCGCCGCGCTGGATCTTGATGCTGACCTTGTCGGCGACTTCGACGCTGACGAAGTTCTCGTCCAGGCCGTCGATGCGGCCGGCGATGCCGCCGCTGGTGATCACTTCGTCGCCCTTCTGCAGCTTGGACACCAGCTCGCGGTGTTCCTTGGCGCGCTTCATCTGCGGACGGATCATCAGGAAGTACATGCCGATGAAGACGGCGCCCATCAGCAGGAAGCTGGGCAGCGGGCTCGGGGCGGCCTGGCCGGCGGCCTGGGCGGCCGCGGGGGAAATCAGAATATCGAGCAGGGACATGGACTTGGCGTCTCGCTAGGGAATCAAGCGCGCAAGTATGCCACAGCCGATCCGGGCCACGGCCGGCCGGTCCGGCGATTCTGGGATAATGCCGCCCCCATTCGCCCGGCCCGCGCCTTGAAGAAGTCCGACTTCCACTACGAGCTGCCGCCCGAGCTGATCGCCCAGGAGCCCCTGGCCGAACGCTCGGCCAGCCGCCTGCTCGTGGTCGGCCCCCAGGCCCCGCCCTACGAAGACCGCCAGGTGAAGGACCTGGGCGACTACCTGCAGCCCGGCGACCTGCTGGTGTTCAACGACACCCGGGTCATCCCGGCCCGGCTGCACGGGACCAAGGACAGCGGTGGCCGGGTCGAGATCCTGCTCGAGCGCCTGCTGGGCGGCCACGAGGTGCTGGCCCAGGTCGGCGCCAGCAAGTCGCCCAAGGCCGGCGGCCGCATCACCCTGGACGAGGGCACGGCGCTGACCGTGCTCGGCCGCGAGGGCGAGTTCTACCGCCTGCGCTTCGACACCGACGAGCCGCTGGAGAAGCTGCTGCTGCGCGCCGGCCGGCTGCCGCTGCCGCCCTACATCCAGCGCGAGCCCGGCGCCGAGGACCTGGAGCGCTACCAGACGCTGTTCGCCCGCCACACCGGCGCGGTGGCCGCGCCCACCGCCGGCCTGCACTTCGACCAGTCGCTGCTGGCGGAACTGCAGGCGCGCGGCGTGCGTTTCGGGCACGTCACCCTGCACGTCGGCGCCGGCACCTTCCAGCCGATGCGCGCCGAAACCGTGCAGGACCACGTGATGCACAGCGAGTGGCTGAACGTCGGCGCGGAACTGTGCCAGCAGATCGCCCAGACCCGCGCCGCCGGCGGCCGCGTCGTCGCGGTCGGCACCACCGTGGTGCGCGCGCTGGAATCGGCGCTGCGCGACGGCGAGGTCCGCCCCTTTGCCGGCGACACCCGCATCTTCATCTTCCCCGGCTACCGCATCCGCAGCGTGGACGCGATGGTGACCAACTTCCACCTGCCCGAGAGCACCCTGATGATGCTGGTGTCGGCCTTCGCCGGCCGCGAGCGCATCCTGGCCGCCTACGCGCACGCGGTCCGGGAGAAGTACCGATTCTTCAGCTACGGCGACGCCATGCTGCTCTACCCGGAGGCCGCGCCGTGAGCCGGATGCGATTCGAGAAACTCGGCCAGGACGGCACCGCCCGTCGCGGCCGCCTGCATTTCCCGCGCGGCACGGTGGAAACGCCGGCCTTCATGCCGGTCGGCACGTACGGCACGGTGAAGGCGATGCTGCCGGAATCGCTGCGCGCCATCGGCGCCGAGATCATCCTGGGCAACACCTTCCACCTTTGGCTGCGGCCGGGCATGGAGGTGATCGACCTGCACGGCGGGCTGCACGGCTTCTGCAAGTGGGACGGACCCATCCTGACGGATTCCGGCGGCTTCCAGGTCTGGTCGCTGGCCAAGCGCCGCAAGATCACCGAAGAGGGCGTGACCTTCGCCTCGCCGACCGACGGCAGCAAGGTGTTCCTCTCCCCTGAGGTCAGCATGCAGGTCCAGCGTTCGCTGGACTCGGACGTCGTGATGATCTTCGACGAGTGCACGCCTTACCCCGCCACCGAAAAAGTCGCACGGATCTCGATGGAGCTCAGCCTGCGCTGGGCCGAGCGCAGCAAGCGCGCGCACGAGGGCAACGACGCGGCGCTGTTCGGCATCGTCCAGGGCGGCACCCACATCGACCTGCGGGCGCGTTCGGCCGAGGGCCTGAAGGCGATCGGTTTCGACGGCTACGCGGTCGGCGGCCTGGCCGTGGGCGAGCCGCCCGAGGAACGCGACGCCACGCTCGACGCGCTGGTGCCGCTGCTGCCGGAAGACCAGCCGCGTTATCTGATGGGCGTGGGCAAGCCCGAGGACATCGTGGAGGCGGTCGCACGCGGCATCGACATGTTCGACTGTGTGATGCCCACGCGCAATGCGCGCAACGGGCACTATTTCGTCCGCGGCGGGCAGGTGCGCATCCGCAACGCGCAGTACGAGAAGGACCTGCGTCCGATCGAGGAAGGCTGCACCTGTTACACCTGCACCAGCGGCTACACGCGCTCCTATCTGCGCCATCTGGATCGCTGCAACGAGATCCTGGCCTCGATGCTGGCCACCATCCACAACCTGCACCACTACCAGCAGCTGATGCGCGACATCCGCGCCGCCATCGACGCCGGCCGCTTCGAGCAGTTCCGCGAAGCTTTCCACGCGGCGCGGCTCGCGGGGCTCGCTGCCCGCGGTTGAGTTTTTCGCGTCGTATTGAGCTTCGGGGTAGTTCCTGGTGCCGGGATCGTTCCTGGCGATAGGCCGCCGTACGTGAGGTCTTTTTCCGGGGACGCCGTGAATCCATCCATGGAGGCTCTTCGAAAACGTCCATGTTTTCGAAGCCCCGGAAAAAGCCCTCACGCACGACGGCCCGCGGACCATCCGGGCCGGGATATCGAATTGGAGACGCTCGCTTTAGCGAAGCCTTCGGCAATTTCGCCTTCGACTTGCGGCTCGCCCGGATCTGTCCTCGAAGCCGATTCCATCCAATCTGCGAGCTTCCGCGCCCTCTGGGGGCACGCGCTTATCCCAACGGCTCGCGATACCGAGTCGTGGCGACGACGTAGACAGGGGGGTATGGCTGAAGTGGAGGGCAGGAAGCCCGCAACGGCCGGTCGTAAGCTGGTCATGGATGACGCTCGCGCGCGACCGGGCAGCCATACCCCACTGTCTGCGGCGGCGCACGCCAGATCAATCGCCCGCGAGAACTTGATCTTCTTGCGCGACGCGCAAGCGCGGAGGGTTAGAGCCAGCCCTTGGCGCGCGCCGTGCGATAGGCCTCGATGCGGTTGGCGGCGCCCAGCTTGCCGATGGCTTCGGAAAGATAGTTGCGCACCGTGCCCTGCGACAGATGCAGACGCTCGGCGATCTCGGCGCTCTTGACGCCCTCGCCGGCCAGACGCAGCACCTGACGCTCGCGCTCGGTGAGCGGATCGTCCTCGCCCCAGGCGGCGACGGCCAACTGCGGATCGATCGCCCGGCCGCCGGCCTGCACCTGGCGCAGCGCCTGCGCCAACTGCGCCGAGGGCGCGTCCTTGAGCAGATAGCCGCGCACGCCGGCGTCGAGCGCGCGGCGCAGATAGCCGGCGCGCGCGAACGTGGTGAGGATGACCACACGCGTCGCCAGTCCGGATTCCTGCACCTTCAGCGCCAGGTCCAGGCCGGTGAGCGCGGGCATCTCGATGTCGGTGACCAGCAGGTCGGGGCGGTGCTCGTTCACCGCGCGCCAGGCTGCCTCGCCGTCGCCGGCCTCGGCCACGACCTCGAGGTCCGTTTCCAGGCGCAGCAGCGCGGCCAGCGCGCCGCGCACCATCGCCTGGTCCTCGGCCAGCACCAGGCGGATCATGGCGCCGGCCCTTCGATCGCGGCGGCCGGAAGCTTCAGCAACAGTCGGGTGCCGGCGCCGGGCGGGCTGTCGATGTCCAGCGTGCCGCCCACCGCCGCCAGCCGCTCCCGCATGCCCAGCAGGCCATTGCCGGGCGTCGCGGCGCCGCCGCGGCCGTCGTCGCTGATGGCCAGGCACAGGGCCGCGCCGCGCCGCGACAGCTCCACCTCCACGCGCGTGGCGCCGGCGTGGCGCAGCACGTTGGTGACGGCCTCGCGCAGTGCCATCGCCAGCACCGGTTCGGCCGCGGCCGACAGCGCCAGCGGTTCGAGCCGCTGGTCGAGGCGGATTTCCGCCGACAGCAGGGCCAAGCGCGCCGCCGCGAGTTCGGCCTGCAGGCCGGTGGCGCGGATGCCGACCACGGCCTCGCGCACCTGGGCCAGGGCCTGGCGCGCGACGGTTTCGACTTCGCCGATCTGGGCTTTGGCGGCGGCCGGGTCGCGGTCCACCAGCCGGCCGGCGAGCTCGCTCTTGATCGCCACCAGCGACAGCGTGTGCCCGAGCAGATCGTGCAGGTCGCGGCCGATGCGCTCGCGTTCGGCCATCGCGGCCAGGCGGCCGACTTCGTCCTGGGTCAGGCGCAGTTCGGCGTCGCGCCGGGCCTTGTGCCGCGAGAACAGCGTGCCGGTGAACACCATCGCCGACACCAGCACCGCCATGCCGGTCCAGGCGAGGGCCAGCCGCAGCGTCGGCATCACGAGGAAAAACTCCGCGACCAGCAGGCTCATCATCAGCGCCGCGACCGCCGTGGCCAGCCGCGGTCGGAAACTCCAGCCGGCCATGGCGCAGGCGTAGACCAGGAAGGTCTGGCCGCCGGCGTTGAACGGCACCAGGGCATAGCCGATCAGGGCGACCGCGAACACCAGCAGCGGCCTTTCCGGCGCCGCGACCCGGTAGAACCGGAAGTGCAGCGGAAGGAAGAGGAGGATCGCCAGCAGGCTGGCCCCCAGCGGCCAGCCGGTGGCGCCGGGGTAGAACACCAGCGGCACGAACACGAAGGCCAGGTACAGCAGGGTCAGCCACGGGTTCTCGTGGATGTCGTCCCGCGGCCGGGGTTTGCTTTCGACGAGGGCGGCCGGTGTTTCCATAGGGCGCGACCTTAGCGGATTTCGACCTGGTCGAGGTCGAATTCGAAGGCGCCGGCCGGGCCGTCCGTGGTGATCGCGAACGCGCGCAGCTGCGACGGGTCGGCGCCGGCGAAACCGTCCAGCGCCAGCCGGTGCTCGCGCCAGGCCGGGCCGGTCGGCACGCGCCGAACCGCGGGCGCCCCGCCCTGCGCGCCGGAGAACAGCATCACGCTCAGCTCGCGGCCGTCGCCGCGCACGCGCAGCACCAGTTCACGGCCGGGCCCGACGTCCAACGCCTGCATCATCTGCTCGCCCGGGTTGTAGAAGGCGCCGGCCCACACCTGGGTGCCGCCCGCTTGCACGTTGCCGCTGACGCGCAGCGCGCCGGCGCTGCCGTCGGCGCCGCCGGCGACGCGGTCGATGCGGGCCTGGGAGCGGCCGCCCGCCATCTGGTCGCTGGTCGGGACCCAGCCGCTGCCGACCCGGCCGTCGATGGCCTCGCCGTCGAAGTGGCTGATCGGGCCCGGCTCCAACACCGGCGTGGCCGTGGGCTCGACGCGGCGATCGACGCGATGGCCGTTTTTCCAGATCGTGGCGATGGCGCGGGTGGCGCGGATGTCCTGGCGCGGATCGCCTTCGACGAGCACCAGGTCGGCGCGCAGGCCGGGCGCGATGCGGCCGCGGTCGGCCAGGCCGAAGGCGCGGGCCGGCGCCGACGTGGCGGCAGCCAGCGCGGCCTCGACGCCCAGGCCGGCGTCGGCGAGCCGGGCGATTTCCTCGTGCAGGGAAACGCCGTGCGCGGTGTTCGGGTTCGGCGCGTCCGTGCCGGCCAACACCACCACGCCGGCCGCGTGCAGACGGCGCACGCTTTCGACCGCGTTCGCGAGCATCACCGGGTTGGCGGCGCCTTCGTGCATGCGTCCCGCCAGCGTTTCGCGCTGCCCGGCGCTCAGCCACGCCGCGAGCCGCGGATCGTCGGCCAGCGCGCTGCGCTCGCCGGAGAAGCCGGCGATCACGGTGAGCGTGGGCACGACGAAGGCGCCGCGCGCTTTCGCCAGCGCCACGACGTCCTCGTCGGCGGGCTGGTCCTGGAACACGTGCACCAGGCCGTCGGCGCCGTCGCGCAGCGATTCGCGCGCCGCGTCCTGGGCCGAAGCGTGCACCACGGCGCGCAGCCCGGCGGCGTGCGCCGCCGAGATCACCGCCGCGGACGTCGCCGCATCCAGCGTCGGCAGGCGGCGGGCGTCGGTGTAGACGTGCAGGTCCTCGCGCACGATCTTGATGAAGTCCGAGCCTTCGGCCTGGCGCGCGGCCACCCAGGCCGGCGCCTCCGCCGGCGTCGCCAGGGTCGGCACGGCGAGCCCGAACTGCGTGCCGTGGCCGCCTTCGGCGGTGGCTAGCGTGCCGGCCGACCACAGGTCGGCCTGGTCGCCGCGGGACAGGTCCGCGCGTTCGGCCTTCGCCACCGCCAGCTGGCGATGGTCGCTGAACATGTCGAGCTGGGTGGTGACGCCGAAACGCAGCGCGTCGCGGCGCGCCTCGCCCCAGGTGTGCACGTGCGCGTCGATGAGGCCGGGTAGCAGGGTACGGCCACCGCCTTCGACCACCTCCCAGCCGGCGGGCGCCGCGACGTCCGCGCCCACCGCTTCGATCAGGCCGTTCCGCACCCGCACCGTCGCGCGCTCGACGAAGGTTTCGCCATCGAACACGCGCACGTCGCGGATCACGAAGCGCGTCGGGTCCGGGCGCGCCGGCGCGGTCGCCGCCGGTTCCGGGGCCATCGTCCACAGCAGGCCCGCCAGGGCGACGGCGCTGGCGGCCGCGCCGATCTTCAGCAGCTTCATGCCTTCACTCCTTGCGCAGCCGCAGCGCGGCCAGCGACAGGAACAGCGCGGTGGTCGCCAGCAGCACGGCGGCATGCAGGCCGTAGCGCACCTCCGCCACCTGCCCGACCACGCCCAGCGCCATCTGGCCCAGGTGCCACGACGGCCAGACCACCGCCATCTTCTGCAGGAAGGCCGGGAACACGAACAGCGGCAGCCACAGGCCGCTGAGCAGGGCCATCGGCAGGTAGACCAGGTTGACGATCGCCACCGCCGCCTGCCCCTTCACCAGGGTGCCGATCCACAGGCCGATCGCGCAGAACGGCAGCGTGCCCAGCATCAGCACGCCGACCAGGCGCAGCCAGTCGAGCGCGCCGATCTGAACGCCGCCGAAGCCGATCGCCGCGACCGACAGCATCGCCACCACGGCCAGGCCGAAGGCCAGGCTCATGGCGATTTTGGCGAGGAAATACGCCGAGGTCGGCATCGGCGACACGCGCTTGAGTTCCAGCAAGCCCTGCTGCCGCTCCAGCGCCAGGCCGACGCCGAAGCCGAACAGTGCCGGGCCGATCACGCCGAAGGCCGAATAGGTGGCGAACAGATAGGACGCCTTGTGCAGGTTGCCCCAGGACCCGGGCACCAACAGCGCGAACACCACGTAGAACACCAGCGGGAAACTCAGGGTCGGCAGCGCGAAGGCCGGCGTGCGCAGCACGCGCAGGAACTCGAACCAGGCTTCGAGCGCGTGGATGCGCAGCGCGGAGGGGCGGCCCAGGCGGGCCAGCGCGGGATGCAGGGCGGTGTTCATGCGGTCACCTCGTCGGTGGAAGCGGCGGTCAGGGACAGGAAGGCCTCTTCGAGGTTGAGCGGGCGCACCTCGAGTTCGGCCAGGCCGGCGTCGGCGGCCAGCCAGCGGCGCAGCAGGCCTTCGACGTCGGCGGCGGTGACGTCCAGGCGGCCGTCGTCCGACTGCACCCGCGACACGCCCGGCCAGCGGGCGATCTCGGCCGCGGACAGCGCGCTGCGGGCGCGCACGCGCTTGCCGGCGGCGCGCGCCTTCAACCCGGCCGGCGTGTCCTGCGCCAGCACGCGGCCGCGGCCCAGCAGCACGACGCGATCGGCGAGCGCGTCGGCCTCTTCCAGGTAGTGGGTGGTCAGCACGATCGCGGTGCCCTCGTGGCGCAGGCGGCGCAGCACCGACCAGAAGTTGCGGCGCGACTCGACGTCCAGGCCCACCGTGGGTTCGTCCACGAACAGCAGCGGCGGCCGGCCGCAGATCGCCAGCGCGAACTGCACGCGGCGCTGCTGGCCGCCCGAGAGTTCGGCGTAGGGCCGGCGCGCCAGGTCCTCCAGGCCGGCCAGGGCCAGGGTTTCCGCCAGCGGGCGCGGGTCGGCGTAGTAGCTCGAGAACAGGCGCACGTGTTCGGCCACGCGCACGGTGTCGGCCAGGCCGCCGTCCTGCAGCATCACGCCGATGCCGCGGCGCACGGCCGGGTCGCGCGGGTCGGAGCCGAAAAGTTCGACCTCGCCCTCGTCCGGGCTCAGCCGGCCGGTCAGCAGGCCCAGGGCGGTGGTCTTGCCGGCGCCGTTGGCGCCCAGCACGGCCAGCACCTCGCCGGGCAGGACGGCGAGGTCGATGCCGTCGAGCGCGGTCAGCGCGCCGTAGCGCTTGCGGGCGCCGCGCAGTGCGGCAAGGGGACGGACGGGGGACAGACTGGCATTCATCGGGCACCTCCTGGGGTGCGGCCACTGTCCCGCACAGGCCGGGGCCGTCCCCAGTAGCGGCCGTCAGCACTTGCGTCTGACAGCTGTCATACCCGCCCGGATTTCAAACACCTGGGGGTTACGCCGCCTGGAGTGCAGTGGTAACATCGCCGCCAAGTATTTGATTTTCAACGCAAGACTCGGCAAACGGGCGCCTCCTGGCGCCCCATCTCCGGGTCCGGAGACCGCCATGAGCCTGCTCGACACCCTCGCCCCGCTGCGCAAACACGCCGGCGCCGTCCGCACCCGCGGCCTCGATGACGCCACCGTGCTCCGCCTCGCGGCGAAGTTCCCGGAACTCGCGGCCGCCGTGCAGGCCGCCGCCGAACAGTACGCCGCGATCCGCGGCGAATTCGCCGACCTGCTCGACCTCGACGAGCAGGCGCAGATCGAGGCCGTGCAGGCGGGCTTCGTCAACTTCTATTCCGACGATGCCGTGAACCCTTACGTCGCCCTCGCCGCGCGCGGCCCCTGGGTGGTGACGCTCAAGGGCGCCGTGCTGCACGACTCCGGCGGCTACGGCATGCTCGGCTTCGGCCACACGCCGGAAGCGATCATCGCGACCATGGCCAGGCCGCAGGTGCTGGCCAATGTGATGACGCCCTCGCTGTCGCAGCTGCGCGTCGTGCGCGCGCTGCGCGCCGAGATCGGCCACAGCCGCGGCGGCTGCCCTTACGTCCGCTTCATGTGCCTCAACTCCGGCTCCGAGTCGGTGTCGCTGGCCGGCCGCATCGCCGACGTCAACGCCAAGCTGCAGACCGAACCGGGCGCGCGCCACGCCGGCCGCGTGATCAAGCGCCTGGCGGTGAAGGGCGCCTTCCACGGCCGCACCGAGCGTCCGGCCCTGTATTCGGACTCCAGCCGAAAGACCTATCTCCAGCACCTGGCCAGCTTCCGCGGCGAGGACAGCCTGATCACCGTCGAGCCGTATTCGATCGAGCAGCTGCGCGCCGCGTTCGCGGCCGCCGACGCCAACGGCTGGTTCATCGAGGCGATGTTCCTGGAGCCGGTGATGGGCGAAGGCGACCCGGGCCGCGCCGTGCCGCCGGAGTTCTATGCCGCCGCGCGCGAACTGACCAAGGCGCACGGCGCCCTGCTGCTGGTGGACTCGATCCAGGCCGGCCTGCGCGCCCACGGCGTGCTGTCGATCGTCGACTACCCGGGCTTCGAGGGCCAGGAAGCCCCGGACCTGGAGACCTATTCCAAGGCGCTCAACGGCGGCCAGTACCCGCTCAGCGTGCTCGCCGTGAACGAGCGCGCCGCCGGCCTGTACCGCAAGGGCGTGTACGGCAACACCATGACCGCCAACCCGCGCGCGCTCGACATCGCCTCGACCGTGCTGGGCCAGCTGACGCCGGCGTTGCGCAAGAACATCCGCGAGCGCGGCCAGGAATTCCTGGACAAGCTGGCGAAGCTGCGCGACGAACTGGGCGGCGGCCTGATCACCAAGATCCAGGGCACCGGCCTGCTGTTCTCCTGCGAGCTCGATCCGTCGTTCAAATGCTACGGCGCTGGCTCGACCGAGGAGTTCATGCGCGAGCACGGCATCGGCGTGATCCACGGCGGCACCAATTCGCTGCGCTTCACCCCGCATTTCAACGTCACCAGCGAGGAAGTGGACCTGGTTATCGACAGCATCCGGGTCGCGCTGCGCGACGGCCCGCGCAAGACGCAGGCCGAAGCCGCGTAAGCGCGGCGCTTGCGCGAAGACAAAAGGCCGGGCTTGCCCGGCCTTTTCCGTTTTCGGCCCCGGTGCGTTGCCTCAAAGCCCGGCGGCGTGTTTCCAGAGCGCGCGCGTCAGCGGCGGCAGCCGGCCGGCCAGGCCGAGCGCGTGGCCGCGCAGCAGGGTCGGCAGCATCGCGTCGTTGCTGAAAGCACGGTTGATGGTTTCGAAGGCGTGGGCGGCGAGCGCATTTTCGCTGCGCCTCGCCCGCGCCCAGCGGGCCAGCCGGTGCGGCGACGCAAAATCGTTGCCGCGGTCCGCCGCGTCGCGCCAGGCCGCGCGCAGGGCGCCGACGTCGCGCAGGCCCAGGTTCACGCCCTGCCCCGCCAGCGGATGCACGACGTGGGCGGCATCGCCGGCCAGGGCCACGCGGCCGGCGACATAGTCCTTCGCCAGCTGCCGCCGCAGCGGGAAGGCCACACGTTCGGACACTGTGGTGACCTCACCCAGGCGCGCGTCGAAGGCGCGGGTGAGTTCGCGCCGGAACGTCGCCTCGTCCACCGCCAGCAGGCGCGCGGCGGCGTCTTCGGGCAGGGTCCAGACGATCGAGCAGCGGCCGTCGGCGCAGGGCAGGAAGGCCAGCGGCCCGCTCGGCAGGAAGCGCTGCCAGGCGGTGTCCTCGTGGGCCCGCTCGGTGCCGACGTAGGCGACCAGGCCGCGCTGGTGGTAGTCGTGGCGGTCGCTGTCCAGGCCGGCGAGCGAACGCACCTTCGACGCGGCGCCGTCGGCGCCCAGCAGCAGTCGCGCGCGCAGGCGCTGCCCGTCGGCCAGCACCGCGGTCACCGCCTCGTCGTCCTGTTCGATCGACTCCAGGCGCGCCGGGCAGATCCGCTGCAGGCCGGGTTCCCGCCCGCAGGCGGCCCAGAGCCGGTCCACCAGCAGGGTGTTCTCGACGATATGGCCCAGCGCGTCGCGGCCCAGCGCATCGGCATCGAAGGCCAGCTCGCCGCCACCGGCGGCATCCCAGACGCGCATGCGCCGGTAGCCGTGCGCGCGCGCGGCCAGCACCGCCGGCCATACGCCGAGGTCGGCCAGCAGCGCGGCGTTGTCGGGTGCGAAGGCATAAACCCGCAGGTCGGGCGCGTCGGCGCGCCAGGGCGTCGGCTCCTGCGCCTCGACCAGGGCCACGCGCAGGCCGTCGCGTGCGGCCGCCAGGGCCGCCGCGCTGCCGACCACACCGGCACCGACCACCACCAGGTCGAAGGCGACGCGACGGGTCATGCTCCACCCCGCGACAGCATCGGCACCCGGCCGCGGAAGCCCATTGCGCCGGCGACCAGCGGATCGGCCAGACCCGGCATCCGGCCGAGCGCGAGCAGGCCGAGCGAACGCAGCACGTGCATCGGGAATCCGTCGTTGGCGGTGGCGCGCGCCAGGCCGTCGCTGAAGGCCAGGGTGCGCTCGCGGTCCTCGTGGCGCATCGCGGCATAGGCCGCCAGCCGCACCGGTGCGCCGGGATCTTCACCCACCAGGGTCTCGGCCAGCGACAGCGCGTCGCGCAGGCCGAGGTTGAAGCCCTGGGCGCCGATCGGGTGCAGGGTCTGGGCGGCGTTGCCCATCACCACCAGACGCGGCGCGGTGATGGCGTCGGCGAGGATGCGCACGAGTGGATAGCCGCTGCGTGCGCCGACCCTCTGCACGCGGCCGGCGCGCCAGCCGAAACGCTGCTGGAAATAGGCCGCGTAATCGGCGTCGGGGAGCGCGAGCACCCGTTCGGCGTCGCTGCGCGCGACGCCGCAGATGGCGCCGTAATGGCCGCCGGCCATCGGCAGCAGCGCCACCGGGCCCTGCGCGGAGAAACGTTCGTAGGCGGTGCCATCGGGCGCGCGGTCGGTGGCCAGGCTGCAGACCACCAGGGTCTGGCCATAGTCGTGCTCGCTCGTGCCGATGCCGTGCGCGGCCCGCGCCAGCGACCGGCTGCCGTCGGCGGCCACCAGCAGGCGGGTGCGCAGGCGGCGCGTGGCGCCGTCCTGTTCGATCGTGACCCGCGGCCCGTCGGCGTCGCTCTCTACGGCGGTGACGCGGGCCGGGCGGTGGCGGACCAGGCCGGCGCAGGCGTCCAGTCGCGACTCCAGGGCCAGGCCCAGCTCGCGCGCCAGCACCACGCCGCCGAAGGCGTCGCGGCCGTGTTCGGCGGCGTCCAGACGCACGCTGCCGAAATCGCCGGCGCGGCTGACGTGGATGCGGCGGATCGGCGCCGGCGGCGTGGCCAGGCGCGGCAGCACGTCCAGCGCCTGCAGCGCGTTCAGGCTGGCCAGGGCCAGCGCGAGTTTCCGCTCGTCGAAGCCGGGCGCGCCCAGCGCCGGTGCGCTGGCCTCGACCTGGGCCACGCGCCAGCCGCGGCCGTCGAGGGCGCAGGCCAGGGCGCTGCCCACCAGGCCACCGCCGAGGATCAGGATGTCGTGGTCGAAGCCGTCGTCACGCGCCATGCCGCGATGATACGCGCCCACCCCGGGTCCGGCCCACGCCCGGCCCGCAAGCGCGCCCACTTCCGCTAAAATGCCGGCCTGCCCTTCGGAAGCCGGATGCCATGACCCTGACCCACCGCTCGCGCCTGACCATCTTCCTGGTGCTTGCCGCCGTGATGGCCGCCACCCGCCTGAACCACTTCGGCGCGGTACCCGATGCGTCCTGGGCCGTGTTCTTCATCGCCGGCTTCTACCTGCGCGGCAGCGCGCGCTGGGCCTTCCCGGCGCTGATGGTGCTGGCCGTGGCGGTGGACTACGTGGTGATCACGCAGGCCGGCCTGAACTTCTGGAGCCACTACTGCGTGTCGCCGGGCTACTGGTTCCTGCTGCCGGCGCACTTCAGCCTGTGGGCAGCCGGCAGCCTGCTGCGCCGCCACTACCACGGCCTGCAGCCCCAGGCCCTGGGTCTGCTGGTGCTGAGCGTGTTCGGCGGCGTGGCGCTGTGCCACTTCTTCGCCCAGGGCGGCTTCTACTGGCTCAGCAGCAGCGTGGCCGACCCGACCGCCGCCGGCTGGGCCAAGAACTACGCCGACTGGTTCCTGCCCTACCTGCGCACCACCGGCATCTATGTCGCGGTCGCCACGGTCGCGCACGTCGCGATCGCCCTGATGGCCCGACACGCGCCGGCCGCCACGGACCGCGCCGCGCGCTGACCGCCGATGGGCAATCGCCTGTCGAAGATCTACACCCGCACCGGCGACGACGGCAGCACCGGGCTGGGCGACGGTTCGCGGGTCTCCAAGGACTCCGCCCGCGTCACCGCCTACGGCACTGTCGACGAGGCCAATTCGGCGATCGGCCTGGTGCTGGCATGTGACATCCCGGAGGACGTGCGCGCGGTGCTGGTCTCGGTGCAGCACCAGATGTTCGACCTCGGCGGCGAGCTGTGCATTCCCGGCCATGCCGCCGTCTTCGACGCCGACATCCAGCGGCTCGAGGACCAACTCGACGGCTTCAACGCCGACCTGCCGCCGCTCAAGGATTTCATCCTGCCCGGCGGCGGCCTGGCTGCCGCGCACTGCCACCTGGCCCGCACCATCTGCCGCCGCGCCGAACGCGAGGCGGTGACGCTGTCGCACCATGACGCGGTGCGGCCCGAGGCGATCCGCTACCTCAACCGCCTGTCGGACCTGCTGTTCGTGCTCGCTCGTGTGCTGGCCCGCGCCAGCGGCCACGGCGAGGTGCTCTGGAACCACGAGCGCCGCAAGGGCTAGGCGTGCTGTTCTATACCCACTCCGCCTGCCTGGCGCACGACCCGGGCGCCGGCCATCCGGAGTGCCCGGCCAGGCTGGAGGCGGTGCTGCATGCGGTGCGGGCCGCCTTCCCGACCCACCCCTGGCGCGATGCGCCGCGCGCGCCGCGCGATGCGCTGCTGCGGGTGCACAGCGCCGCCCTGGTGGCGGACGTGCTCGACACGCCGTTCCAGGGATCGCGTCGCCTCGACGAAGACACGGCGCTGTCCGCCGACTCGCCCGAAGCTGCACTGCGCGCCGCCGGCGCCGGCATCGCGGCGGTCGACGCGGTGCTCGGCGGCGAAGCACGACTCGCCTTCTGCGCCGTGCGGCCCCCGGGCCACCACGCCACGGGCGACACCGCGATGGGCTTCTGCCTGTTCAACGCCGTCGCGGTCGCCGCCGCGCATGCGCTGCATGTGCACGGCCTGCAGCGCGTCGCCATCGCCGACTTCGACGTGCACCACGGCAACGGCAGCCAGGACATCTTCGCGCGCGAGCCGCGGGTGATGTACGTGAGCTCGCACCAGTCGCCGCTGTATCCGAACACCGGCCTGGCCAGCGAGACCGGCGTGGGCAACCTCGCCAACGCGCCGCTGGCGCCCGGCGCGGGCAGCGAGGCCTTCCGCGCGGCCTGGTCAGGCGCCCTGCTGCCGGCGCTGGACCGCTTCCGGCCGCAGCTGCTGCTGGTGTCGGCGGGTTTCGACGGCCATCGCCTCGACCCGCTGGCAGACCTGGCGCTGGAGGCCGACGACTACCGCTGGCTCGGCGCCGAACTGGCGACCCTGGCCGCCCGCCACGCCGATGGCCGCGTGGTCTCGATGCTCGAAGGTGGCTACAGCCTCGCGGCACTGCGCGCCTGCAGCGTGGCCCACCTGCAGGGCCTTGGCGCCTGAACCGTCCGTGTTGCCCCATCCGACGCCTTAAGCCAAGCTAGCGCGTCTTTTCCCGGGAAGTCTCCGTGCGCCGTCCAGCCCTCCGACTGTTGCCCGTCTGCCTGGCCATGGCCTGCGCCGCCCGCGCCCAGGAAGTTCCACCCGCGACCTGGGAGCTCTGCCCCGTTCCGGATTCCCTGCCGCTGTTCCAGCCGCTGCCCGGCTCCGACGCCGGCACGCCCCGCGACGGCGTGCCCACCGACGTCAGCGCCGAGAACCTGGACGTCAGCAAGGAAAAGGTCACCGTGCTCACCGGCAAGGTCGAGCTCACGCGCGGCGACCAGTGGCTGGGCACCGAGAAGCTGACCTACCAGCACGAGGCCGAGACCTTCGTCACCGAGGGCGGCGTCAAGTACCAGGACCGCGGCCTGCGCTTCGTCGCCGAGAAGGCCGAAGGCGACCAGAAGGCCGACGTCATCCGCCTGGACAAGGTCCGCTACCAGTTCAACGACAACCTGGGCAACGGCGTCGCCGACGTCATCACCCTGCGCGGCGACCAGGGCAGGCTGGACCAGGCCACCTATTCCACCTGCCCGCCGGGCCAGCGCCAGTGGGAGTTTTCCGCCAGCCGCATCGACATCGACCAGGAAGACGCGATGGGCAGCGCCCGCAACGCGACCCTGCGCCTGGGCGGCGTGCCGGTGCTGTGGCTGCCCTACATCCGCTTCCCGACCGACGACCGCCGCCGCACCGGCCTGCTGGCGCCGAAGGTGGGCTACGACGACCGCAACGGCTTCGAATACGAACAGCCGATCTACCTCAACCTCGCGCCGAACTACGACGCCACCCTGTCGCCGCGCTGGCTCAGCGAGCGCGGCCTGATGCTGGGCGGCGAGTTCCGCTATCTGACGCGGCGCCACCGCGGCGAGTTCGAGGGCACCTGGCTACCGGACGACGACCTCACCGGCAGCGACCGCGGCCTGGCCTCCCTGCGCCACACCACCGGCCTGGGGCCGAACTGGTACGCATCGGCCAGCCTCAACCACGTCAGCGACGTGAACTATTTCGAGGACTTCGGCGATTCGCTGGCCTCGACGTCGGTCTCCACGGTGACCAGCCGCGCCGGCGTCTACGGCCGCGGCCTGGGCTGGACCGCCAGCCTCTGGGCCCAGGACTGGCAGATCGCCAGCCCTGCCCTGTCGCCCGGCAACGAACCCTACCGCCGCCTGCCGACCCTCGAGGCGGCCTGGTCGCGCCCGCTGGCCGACTGGCTGGAACTGGGCATCCGCGGCGAAGCCGTGCGCTTCCAGCACGAGACCCTGGCCGGTGGCGAGCGCGTGGATATCCAGCCGCACCTGAGCCTGCCTTTCGGCGGCGCGGCCTGGTACGTGACGCCGGAACTGGCCTGGCGCTACACCGCCTATTCGCTCGACAACAGCCTGGTGCCGCCGGGCGGCGACGACAGCCCCAGCCGCAGCGTGCCGATCATGAGCCTGGATGCCGGGGCCTTCTTCGAGCGCGATTTCGACTGGCGCGGCGGCAACTACCTGCAGACGCTCGAGCCGCGGCTGTTCTACCTGAAGGTGCCCTACCGCGACCAGGACGACCTGCCGCTGTTCGATACCCAGCCGCTGACCTTCGGCTGGCCCGGCCTGTTCCGCGACAACCGTTTCGGCGGCGCCGACCGCCAGGCCGACGCCGACCAGGTGACCCTGGCCCTGACCAGCCGCGTGCTCAGCGCCGACGACGGTCGCGAACTGATCAGCGCCGGCATCGGCCGCATCCACTATTTCGACCCGCCGCGCGTCACCGTGCCCGGCGCCCTGCCGCTGTCGGACGAAGGCTCCGCCTGGGTCGCCGAGGCCAGCCTGGCCCTGTCGCGCAACTGGAGCCTGAGCCTGGCCCAGCAGTGGGACCCGGACACCGAACGCACCACGCTGTCGGCCGTGCGCAGCCAGTGGCGCTTCGGCGAGGGCGGCCTGGTCAACGCCTCGTACCGCTACCGCGCCAACCTGCTCGAGCAGGCCGACGTCTCCTTCGTCGTGCCGATCAACCTGCGCTGGCGCGTGATGGGCCGCTGGAACTACTCGCTGCGCGATGGCGAAACGCTGGAAGCCCTGGGCGGCGTGGAATGGAAGAGCTGCTGCGTGGCCCTGCGCGTTCTGGGCCGGCGCTACATCCGCGAATTCGGCGGCGAAAGCAACACGGGCATTTACCTTGAGCTGGAGCTGAACGGAGTCGGCAGCCTGGGCCGCGACACGGCCCGTTTGCTTGATGATGCTATCCTTGATTACTCCCGTTGAACCCATGGCGCCGGCTCCCGGCGCCGGAGCCCGCCCCCGCATGAAGAACGCCATCCACACCGCCCTGGCCGGCCTGCTGGTCCTGTGTTTCGCCGCGGCGCCCGCACCGGCGCCCGCCCAGGCGACCACCGCCCTCGACGGCATCGCCGCCGTGGTCGACGAGGACGTGATCCTGCGCAGCGAACTCGACCGCGCGGTCCAGAACATCATCGCCCAGTACGCCAACCAGCCCGGCCAGCTGCCGCCGCGCGACGTGCTCGAACGCCAGGTGCTCGACCGCCTGGTGTTGATGCGCCTGCAGCTCGCCCGCGCCTCCGACACCGGCATCCGCATCAGCGACGCCGAGCTGGGCCAGGCCATCGAAAGCGTCGCCTCCCGCAACCGCATGACCCAGGACCAGCTGCGCCAGCGCCTGGCCGCCGACGGCATCGGCTACGAGGAGTTCCGCAGCAGCCTGCGGGAGGAAATGCTGATCGAGCGCCTGCGCCAGCGCTACATCCAGAGCCGTGTGCAGGTCAGCGAGACCGAAGTCGACCAGCTGCTCGCCCAGCGCGCCATCGGCGGCCCGGAAGTGCGCCTGGCCAACATCGTGGTCGCGCTGCCGGACGGCGCCACGCCGGAGCAGGTGGCCACCGCCCAGCGCAAGATCGAAGGCATCCGCGACGTCGTCAACCGCGGCGAGCTGGACTTCAGCGCCGCCGCGATCCGCTACTCCGACGCGCAGAACGCGCTCGACGGCGGCGACATCGGCTGGCGCGGCTACGACGCCATCCCGCCGGCCTTCGTCGGCCTGATCCAGGGCATGAAGCCCGGCGACATCAGCCAGCCGATCCGCGGCCCGAACGGCTACCAGCTGATCAAGCTGGTGGAGACCCGCGAAGCGGGCCAGCAGACGCTGACCGAATACAACGCCCAGGGCCTGATGGTCCGCGTCACCCCCACCGTGCCGGTCGAGGTCGCGCGCCAGAAGATCCAGGCGCTGCGCGACCGCATCGTCGCCGGCGAGGATTTCGCCACGATCGCCCGCGCCGAGTCCGACGACTCCATCAGCCGCGCGTCCGGCGGCGACATGGGCTGGTTCGCGATCAACGCCTGGGGCACCGCCATCGGCAACCAGGTGCAGATGCTTGCGGACGGCGAACTGTCGCAGCCGTTCCAGAGCGAGGTGGGCTGGCACATCGTGCGCCGCATCGCCAGCCGCACTCAGGACGTGACCGAAAAGAACCGCCGCAACCAGGCCCGCGAGATCATCGGCCAACGCAAGGCCGAGGAAGAGTTCGAGCGTTTCCTGCGCCAGCTGCGTTCCGAAGCCTACGTCGAGAGCCGTCTCGAGGCTCCGGCGGCGCCCGCCGCGTCCTCCTGATCCGCATGCGGCCCCGCCTGGCCCTGGTTCCTGGCGAGCCGGGCGGCATCGGGCCCGAACTGTGCGTGCGCCTGGCCCATCGGCCGGGCGCCGCCGACCTGATCGCCTACGCCGACCCCGACACCCTGCGGCAGGCCGCGGCCGCGATCGGGCTGCCGCTGCGGCTGCGTGATCCTGGCCAGGCCGCCGGCCCGGGCGAACTGGCCCTGCATCCGGTTCCGCAGGCGCAGCCGGTCCGCTTCGGCCACGCCGATCCGGCCAATGCCCCGGCGGTGATCGCCGCGCTCGAGACCGCCGGCGCCGCCTGCCTGGCCGGCGAACTGCAGGGCATGGTCACCGGCCCGGTGCACAAGGCCAGCATCAACGACGGCGGCATCGCCTACTCCGGCACCACCGAACTGCTGGCCCGCCAGGCCGGCGCCGAAGTGGTGATGATGCTGGCCAATCCCACGCTGCGGGTCGCGCTGGCGACCACCCATCTGCCGCTGCGCGCCGTGGCCGATGCCATCACCGGCGAGGGCCTGTCGCGCACCCTGCGCGTCATCGACGCCGCCCTGCGCCGCGATTTCGGCCTGGCCAGGCCGTGCATCGCGGTGCTTGGCCTCAACCCGCACGCGGGCGAGGACGGCCACCTGGGCCGCGAGGAGCTGGACGTGATCATTCCGGCGCTGGATGCCCTGCGCGCGCAGGGCCTGGACCTGGCCGGCCCGTTGCCGGCGGACACCGCCTTCCTGCCGCGCAAGCTCGCCGGCTTCGACGCGGTGCTGGCGATGTACCATGACCAGGGCCTGCCGGTGCTCAAGCACAGCGGCTTCGAGCAGGCGGTCAACATCACCCTGGGCCTGCCCTACCCGCGCGTGGCCGTGGACCACGGCACCGCCCTGGAGCTGGCCGGGCGCGGCAGCGCCGACCCGTCCAGCCTGTTTGCCGCCGCCGACTTGTGCGCCCGGCTCGCGGCCCGCAGGATGCCGGCATGAGCCAGACCCCATGAGCACGTTCAAGGCGCCGCCGAAGAAGAATCTCGGCCAGCACTTCCTCAGCGACCGCAGCTACATCGACCGGATCGTGATGGCGGTGAACCCGAAGCCGGGCGACCGGCTGGTGGAGATCGGCCCCGGCCAGGGCGCGATCACCTTCCCGCTGCTGAAAAAACACGGCGAACTGACCGTGATCGAGTTCGACCGCGACCTGATCACACCGCTGATGGAAGCCTCGGAGGGCGTCGGCCGCCTGACCATCATCCACAAGGACGTGCTGCAGGTGGACTTCAGCCGGCTGGCCGGCGACGAAGGCCCGCTGCGCCTGGTCGGCAACCTGCCCTACAACATTTCCTCGCCGATCCTCTTCCACGCGCTCGAGCACGCCGGCGCGGTGCGCGACATGCACTTCATGCTGCAGAAGGAAGTGGTGGACCGCATGGCCTCCGGCCCCGGCAGCAAGGTCTACGGCCGGCTCAGCGTGATGCTGCAGGCGTACTGCACGGTCACCTCGCTGTTCGACGTGCCGCCCGGCGCGTTCCGGCCGCCGCCCAAGGTCGACTCGGCCGTGGTGCGGCTGGTGCCGCGCCCGGCCGCCGAGATCGGCATCGCCGACCCCGCGCTGTTCGAGCGCATCGTGCGCGACGCCTTCGGCCAGCGCCGCAAGACCCTGCGCAACGCCCTGCAGCAGGTCTGCACCGGCGCCGACATCGAGGCCGCGGGCCTGCGTCCCGACGCCCGCGCCGAACAGCTGGAAGTGGCTGAATTCAGGCAGCTCGCGACTTATCTGGGCTCGCTGCCCCCGGGCGCGCGTCCTGCGTAGAATGGCGGCATGGATTCGCCCCTGCACGCCATCGAGGTCATCGTCGCCACCCGTTACCTGGACGACCAGTCGATTCCGGACGACGACCGCTACGTGTTCGCCTACACCATCCGCATCCACAACATCGGCCAGGTGCCGGCGCGGCTGGTCAGCCGCCACTGGCTGATCACCGACGCCAACGGCAAGGTGCAGGAAGTGCGCGGCGAAGGCGTAGTCGGCGAACAGCCCTGGCTGCGCCCGGGCGAACATTTCGAATACACCTCCGGCGCCGTGCTCGAGACGCCGCTGGGCACGATGCGCGGCAGCTACCAGATGCTCGCCGACGACGGCACCACCTTCGACGCGATGATCGACCCGTTCACCCTGTCCATCCCGCGGACCCTGCACTGACATGGCCACTTACGCCATCGGCGACGTGCAGGGCTGCTACGACGCGCTGCAGCGCCTGCTCGAGAAGATCCGCTTTGATCCCGCCGCCGACCGCCTGTGGTTCTGCGGCGACCTGGTCAACCGCGGCGGCCAGTCGCTCGAGACGCTGCGGCTGATCCATTCGCTGGCGATCCACAGCACCATCGTACTGGGCAACCACGACCTGTCCCTGCTCGCCATCTCGACCCGGCGCGAGGCCGACCAGCGCAAGGTCAACCCGGACCTGCAGCGCGTGCTGTTCGCCGACGACCATGAGGTGCTGATCGGCTGGCTGCGCCGGCAGAAGCTGATGCATGTCGACCGCACGCTCGGTTTCGCCATGGTGCACGCCGGCCTGGCGCCGAAGTGGACGCTGAGCCTGGCCGAGGCGCGCGCCCGCGAGGTGGAGGAAAAACTCCAGGGCGACAGCTTCTTCAAGCTGGTGAAGAACATGTACGGCGACAAGCCGGCCTGGTCGCCCAAGCTCACCGGCGTCGACCGCTACCGCGCGATCATCAATGTCTTCACCCGCCTGCGGTACTGCACGCCCAGCGGCCGCATCGGCTTCGAGGACAAGGGCCGGCCCGGCACCCAGAAGCCGGGCATGTATCCCTGGTTCGAGGTTCCCGGCCACGCGCCTCGCGAGCTGCCGGTGGTCTGCGGGCACTGGTCGACGCTGGGCCTGTTCATGGGCCTGGGCATCTACGCCATCGACACCGGCGCGGTCTGGGGCGGCAAGCTCACCGCGATGGAGCTGGGTCCCGAACTGCGCCTGCACCAGGTCGCCGGCCGCGAGGTCCCCGCCGGCACCCGCGCCGACGACTGAGCACTGCGTCACAAAAACGCGGCCGCCACGCCGATAATTAGTGCCGTGCCTCGGTTTGGGCACGGTAAGGTTTCCACGTCCGTTCGCTGCAAGGAGTCGCCCCATGTTCCGCACCCTCTCCGCTCTGGCCCTGGCCGTGCTGCTGGCTGCCCCGGTCCTGGCCCAGACCGCCGACCCCGCCGCCCACATGGCCGGCCTGCAGGCCCAGCTGGCGCCCGGCAAGCAGGTTTTCACCGCCCGGCAGATGGCGCTCACGCCCGCCGAGGAAGCCGACTTCTGGCCGGTCTACGACGCCCACCAGAGCGAGCTGGCCGGCCTGGTCCAGCGCCGCCGCGAGGCCGCGGCCGCCTATGCGCGGCTGTCCACCCTGGACGAGGACGAGATCGCCGACCTCGCCGAGGAACTGGCCGAGATCGACCTCGACGAGGCCCGTCTGAACGAAGAGACCTATTCGCGCCTGAGCCGCCTGCTGCCGGCCGCCAAGGCCCTGAAGTACCTGCAGCTCGAACGCCAGGTCTCGACCCTGCTGCGCTACGAGCTGGCCGCGACGGCGCCGCTGTCGAACTGAGCTAGGCGGCGCCGCGCCGGCGGTAGTCGACGAACTCGAACGCGAAGGCATGCCGCGCATCGGCGGCATGCGCTTCGCGCGCCTCCGGCTCCCATACCGCCGGATCCAGCGCCGGGAAGAAGGCATCGGCGTCCGCAACCGCGGTGTCGACGTGGGTGAGGTGCAGGCGCGACGCGGACGGCAGCGTCATCGCATAAATCTCGCCGCCGCCGATCACCATCAGGGTTTCGCCGGCGCAGAGCGACTGCGCCGCCTGCAGCGAGGCCACCGCCTCCATGCCATCGAACGGCACCAGACCCGACCGCGTCAGCACCAGGTTGCGCCGCTCGGGCAGTGCGCGGCCCAGCGATTCGGCGGTCTTGCGGCCCATCAGCACGGTCTGGCCGCGGGTCAGCGCCTTGAAGCGCCTGAGGTCGTCCGGCAGGCGCCACGGAAGCTCATTGCCGCGGCCGATCGCGCCGCGGCGGTCCAGCGCCGCGACCAGGACCAGCGCGCTCACACCGCCACCGGCGCCTTGATGGCGGGATGCGGGTCGTAGCCTTCGATCGCGATGTCTTCGTAGCGCATCGCGAACAGGTCGGTCGCTTCCGGCGCCAGCACCAGTTTCGGCAGCGGCCGCGGCGAACGCGCCAGCTGCTCGCGCGCCTGCTCGAAGTGGTTGCTGTACACGTGCGCATCGCCCAGCGTGTGCACGAAGTCGCCGACGCCCAGGCCGCAGTGGCGCGCGACCATGTGGGTCAGCAGCGCGTAGCTGGCGATGTTGAAGGGCACGCCCAGGAAAATGTCGGCCGAACGCTGGTAGAGCTGGCAGCTGAGTTTTCCGTCGGCCACGTAGAACTGGAACATCGTGTGGCAGGGCATCAGCGCCATCTGCGGCAGTTCGGCCACGTTCCAGGCGCTGACGATCAGACGCCGGGAATCGGGATTGCGCCCGATCTCGTCCACCACCCAGCGCAGCTGGTCGATCTCGCGGCCGTCCAGCCCGGTCCAGTGCCGCCACTGCTTGCCGTAGACGGGGCCGAGGTCGCCGTTGGCGTCGGCCCACTCGTCCCAGATCGTGACCTTGTTCTCGCGCAGGTAGCCGATGTTGGTTTCGCCGCGGATGAACCACAGCAGCTCGTGGATGATCGAGCGCAGGTGCAGCTTCTTGGTGGTGACGAGCGGGAAACCTTCCGACAGGTCGAAGCGCATCTGCCAGCCGAACACCGAACGCGTTCCGGTGCCGGTGCGGTCCGACTTCTCCGCGCCATGCTCCATCACGTGCCGCAGCAGGCCGAGGTACTGGCGCATCAGGCGGCCTCGCGCGCGGCAGGGGCCAGCGTCGGCGAACGCCGCGACAGCCACAGCAGGAACAGGCCCAGCGCCACCAGCGGCAGCGACAGCACCTGGCCCATGGTCAGCCAGCCGAAGGCCAGGTAGCCCAGGTGCGCGTCGGGTTCGCGCACGAACTCCACCACGAAGCGGAAGACGCCGTAGAGCAGCGCGAACAGGCCGGACACCGCATAACGCGGCCGCGGCTTGCGCGAATACCAGACCAGCACGGCCAGCATCACCACGCCCTCCAGCACCGCCTGGTAAAGCTGGGATGGATGCCGGGCGAAGCCGTCGAGCGCGCCGGAGGCGTGCAGCTCGCGCAGCTGTTCGGCCGGCAGCCGGGCGTACTCGGCCGGCAGGCTCGACGGGAACACCACGCCCCAGTCGGCGCCGGTCGGCTTGCCCCAGAGTTCGCCGCCGATGTAGTTGCCCAGCCGGCCGAAGCCCAGGCCGGCCGGCACCAGCGGCGCGACGAAGTCCATCACGTCGAAGTAGTGCAGCTTCTGCCGCCGGGTCCACCAGGCCGCCGCCAGCATCACGCCGATCAGGCCGCCGTGGAAGCTCATGCCGCCCTCGTTGATCTTGAGCAGCATCAGCGGATCGGCCAGGAAGGACTCGAAGCCGTAGAACAGCACGTAGCCCAGGCGCCCGCCGAGCACGACGCCGAGCATGCCGTAGAAGATCAGGTCACCGAAACCCTCGTCGTTCACGCCCGGCAGGCGCCCGGCCCGCACGCGCCGGCGGCCGAGCCACCAGGCGGCGCCGAAGCCCAGCAGGTACATCACGCCGTACCAGTGGATGCCGTGCGGCCAGAACGGCAGGGAAACGGCCAGCGGATCGATATCGTGCAGCAGGGTCATGCAGGCTCCAGGCGGGCGGGCGCGGACGGCGCTCGGGGGCGGCTGACGCGCGGGTCAGCCGTGCCGTTTCTGTTTTCGTTTCGCCAGGATGTTCAGGGCCTCGACGCCGGCCGAGAAGGCCATCGCGAAGTACAGGAACTTGCGGTCGATGTGGAATTCGAAGCCGTCGGCGATCAGGGCCACGCCGACCAGGATGATGAAGGACAGGGCCAGCATCTTCACGGTCGGGTGCTTGTCGATGAAGTCGCCGATCGGGTTGGCCGCGAACAGCATCACCGCCACCGCGATCATGATCGCGGCGACCATCACCCAGCGGTTGTCGACCATGCCGACCGCGGTGATCACCGAGTCGAGCGAGAACACGATGTCGATGATGGCGATCTGGGCGATGACGTAACCGAACACCGCGGACGGCTTGGTGCCGATGTCCTCTTCCTCGCCGCGGCCCTCGACCGAGTCGTGGATCTCCATCGTGCCCTTGACCAGCAGGAACAGGCCGCCGGCGATCAGCACCAGGTCGCGCACCGAGAAGTCCTGGCCGAACAGGCTGAACAGGTTGTTCTGCATGCTGGCCAGGAAGGCCAGCGACAGCAGCAGCAGGATGCGGGTGATGCAGGCCAGGGCCAGGCCGAAGCGGCGCGCCTTCGGGCGCTGCTCCGGCGGCAGCTTGCTCACCGCGATGGAGATGAAGACCAGGTTGTCGATGCCCAGCACGATCTCGAGCGTGGCCAGGGTCAGCAGCGCGACCCAGATTTCAGTGCTGAACATCCAATCCATCGTGGCGAAGCCTCAATTCAGGTAACGGGGGCCGAGGATCAGGCCCCAGCAGATCAAAACGTTCATGTCGGCCAGGAACACCGCGGCCGAACCCATGTCCTTGGCGCGGCCGGCGAGTTCGTGGTGCTCGGGGCCCCAGCGGTCCACGACCGCCTCGACCGCCGAGTTCAGCACCTCGATCACCAGCACCCCCACCATCGAGCCGATCAGGATCGCCCGTTCGACGCCGTCCGCGCCCAGCCACAGGGCCAGGGGCGCCAGCACCACGAACAGGTAGACCTCGAGCCGGAACGAGGATTCCACGTCCCAGGTCGCGCGCAGGCCCTTCATCGACCACAGGAACGCCTGCCAGGCCCGGAACGGGCTGCGTGGAGCGTGGCTGCCGGTGCTGTCCGCCATGGCCGGGTCAATCCTGGGTCGCGGGGCGCGGGCCGGGGTTCGGCATGGCGGGGAAACTCGTTGTCGGGACGCGAGGCCGGCATTTTGCCACAGTCCGCCCCCGGCCCTTTCCTGACCTTGTGCACTGGGAAGGGGCGCCCCAACATCGGGATCATCCCCACTCCCCGAATCGAGGTTCCGCGCATGTTCAACCCCGAAGCCCTGTTGGGCCAGCTGATGGGCGACGCCCTCTCCGGCCAGCTGGGCGGCCGCAAGCGCAAGAAGCACCGGTCCTCGGGCCTGGGCGGCCTGCTGGGCGGGTCCTCCGGTGGCTTCTCCGGCGCCACCAAGGCCAAGCTGGGACTGGGCCTGCTGGGCATCGCCGTGGCGGCCTACCAGCACTACCAGCAGCCGTCCGGCGGCGCCGCCGCACCCAATCCGCTGGCGGGAGGCGCGGTGCCGCCTCCACCGCCGGGACCGGTGGCCAGCCCGCCGCCCCCGCCCCCGCCCGCCGCGCCGAGCCCGGCCCGCACCGAGCAGGCCATGCACCTGCTGCGCGCCATGATCACCGCGGCCCACGCCGACGGCCTGATCGACGCCGGGGAGCGCGAAGCCATCCTCGGCCGCGCCCGCGAAGCCGGCCTCGACGCCGAGAGCCTGCAGGCCCTGGACGCCGAGATCCGCGCGCCCTTCACCGTAGAGCAGCTGGTGGCGCGCACGCCCGCCAGCCTGCGGGCCGAGGTTTATGCCGCGGCGCTGATCGCCATCACCGCCGACACCGAGGCCGAACGCAGCTTCCTCGACCGCCTCGCCACCCAGCTGTCGCTGGACGAGGCGGCCCGCCGCGACATCCACGCCCAGCTCGGGCTCGACTGACCCCCGCGGCCGGCCAGCCGGCCGCGACGTTCCTCTCTCCCCCGCACCAGGAGTCCGTCCATGCACCAGTGGTTCCTCAGCTACAACGGCCAGCAGATGGGCCCGCTCGACCACGCCGCCGCGATCGCGCAGGCCGCGAAGAATCCGAACGGCCACTGCTGGCGCCAGGGTTTCGCCGAGTGGATCCCGATCGCCGCCTGCGCCGAGCTGCGCGCCGAATCCGCGCCCGGCACGATGCCCGCGCCGCTGCCGCCGCCGGCCGCGCTGGCGGGCACGCGCGCCGACATCATCGACTACCGGATCTACGGCGAGGACATGCAGTTCGTCGAGATCGAGCTCGACCCGGGCGAAAGCGCGGTCGCAGAAGCGGGGTCGATGATGTACAAGGACGCGGTCGTGAACATGGAGACCGTGTTCGGCGACGGCGCCCAGTCGGGCGGCGCCGGCGGCGGCTTCATGGACAAGCTGGTCGGCGCCGGCAAGCGCCTGATCACCGGCGAGAGCCTGTTCACCACCGTGTTCTCGCACGCGGGCGGCGCCGGCAAGGCCAAGGTCGCGTTCGCGGCGCCCTACCCCGGCACCATCGTGCCGATGACGCTGAGCAACTACGGCGGCACCATCATCGCGCAGAAGGACAGCTTCCTGTGCGCGGCGCGCGGCGTGCAGATCGGCATCTTCTTCCAGAAGAAGGTGATGACGGCGCTGTTCGGCGGCGAGGGTTTCATCATGCAGAAGCTCACCGGCGACGGCCTGGTCTTCGTGCACGCCGGCGGCACCATCATGGAGCGCGACCTGCAGCCCGGCGAGCGTATCGACGTGGACACCGGCTGCGTGGTGGCGATGACCAGCACCGTGAATTTCGACGTCAAGCCGGTCGGCGGCGTGAAGTCGATGCTGTTCGGCGGCGAAGGCGTGTTCCTGGCCACGCTCACCGGCCCGGGCAAGGTCTGGATCCAGTCGCTGCCGTTCTCGCGCATGGCCGGCCGCATGATGGCCGCGGCCTACCAGAAGGGCGGCAGCCGCGACGAAGGTTCGGTGCTGGGCGGCCTGGGCGGCATCCTGTCGGGCGACCGCGGCTTCTGACCTGGCCCGCGGCGCCGGGCCTCCTGCCCGGCGCCGCGGCGGTCATTGGCAGAGCTTGGGCTGGGACAGCAGCGCCACCGGCCGGTCCTGGACCCAGCGGCCGCTCAGCGCGCCGGTCAAGGTGGCGTCCACAGTCATGCGCGCGATGCCGCTGCCGGCGATTGTCCGGCGGCCGGTGCCCGCCGGCGTGCCCGTCAGCGGCACCGCCGCGGCCAGTGGCGAGAAGCCCGAGAACCACTGCAGGGCGAAGGTCTCGCTGCCCGGGGCGAAGCCCTTCTGGCCGTACAGCCAGCGCGGGTAGCCCTGCCCGTCGTACAGATAGGGAATGAACACCTCCTGCGGGTCAGCGCCGCCGGTGGCCTGGTAGCTGTAGCCGAATCCCGGCAGCGTCGGCGAGTACCAGTGCCCGGTGAGGTCGAGCGGCTGCCCGCCCGGCATCGGGCAGGTGCCGCCGCCGATCCGCTGCATCGGCTCGGAGCCGCTGCGTCCGTCGAGGTTGTAGCTCAGGGTCATCGCCTCCGCCGCGGCGGGCGTCAGCACGAGCTCGCCGACGTCCACCGCGTGCGTCAGCGCGCCGTTCCATGTCACCCGCAGCAGATCGGCGCGCCACGTGCCGTCGGCACCGGGCGTGCCGCCCTGGGCGTAATACCAGGTCGGCGTACCGTCCTCGAGATAGGCGTACCAGACGGCGACCCATTGGTCCGGCGCCCCCTGCGGGCCGGCGAAATCGACGAACAGGCCCTGGCCGCTGCGGGCCGGGTTGGCGTAATGGCCGGCGCGGAACGCCGGCCGCGTGCCCTGCGTCATGACCGTCGCGACCACCGTCCCGGAAACGGTGCCCGAGGTCGGATTGCTGGGCACGACGTAGTGCCGGCCGGGCTGCAGGTTCGCGCCGGACAACACCAGCGTCTCGTCGCCACCGGCGGTCGCGGCGCGGAATGCCGGCTGGCTGTTCCACGGCGGCGCCGCAGCGATCGCCGGCGCCACCGGCGAGGCCTCTCGCGACACATGCAGGTCCAGGTTGCCGGTGCTGTCGCGCAGCGCGAACTGCACGGCGGTGGCGTGCGGCGGCACGTCGAAAAACAGGCGGTCATGCGACTGCCCGGGCCGCAGCATGACCGCGCGCACGGCGCCGTTGGCCAGCACGAAAGGCTCGACGCTGCTGCCCGTGCGGGACAGGCGCACCGGCACCACGCCCACCGGCGCACCGGCGTCGGCATGCACCAGCACATAGCCGACGCGGTCCTCGCCTTCCAGCAGAGATGCATCGTCGTAGCCCACGCGCAGCCGGAACCCTTCGCCGGCCTCGACCTGCCCCGGACCGGTGGCGACCAGGGCATCCGGCGTTTCGGACGCCGCCAGCGCGATCGCGTACGCATCCACCTGCACCGCGACGCCCGGTCCCGCGACGGCCTGCGCCATCAGCCAGTAGCTGCCGACGGTCGCCTCCTCGAGCACGGCGATCTCGCAGGCCACCAACGCCGGCCCGGCGTCGCTTCGGCAGCGCTCCTCGCCCGCGTCGGGCCGGCCGTTGCCGTTGAGGTCGCGGCCCAGCATGAGGGCCATGCCGCCGGTTGAGCGCACGACGGCGCGCAGGCGAAACGTGCGGGGCAGACCGCCGGCCTGCGCGGCCGGAACCGACAGCCAGCGCACGAGGTTGGCGGCCGGTGCGTCGTAGGGATCGGCGGGCGTCGGATCCGCCGGGATGTCCTGCACCGTGCGCTGCGGCGCAACCAGCGGCGTCGCCGCGAACCGGGCAGCGGAAAGGGCCGGCAGGCCTTCCAGCGCCAGGTCGAAATGGTCGCGTTCCCGGCTCACCGTGCGGATCGCGTCGGCCGGTGGATCCAGCGGGTCGACCGGCGTCGCGGAAACCTCCTCCCAGTGCGGGCCGTCGGCGTCCACCCAGTTGTGCTGGACGCGGTCGAGCAGGACCACGCGCTCGCCGCCGAAATTCACGGCGCCACCGGTCGAGCGTTCGCCGGGTTCGATCTCCATTACGACCGGCGTGCTGCCTGGGCGCGACAGGCTCAGGCGCCAGGGCACGGCCGAGGTGTCGACGCTGGCGCTGAGCGCGGGCACGCCGGCGCCGCCCGCCTCGAGCACGTTGAGGAAGTAACTCTGCGCCTGGCCCGAGCTTTCGATTTCCAGGCGGTACTGGCCGACGGAACCGTCGTCGCCGGCCTGCTCGTCGACCACCCGGCGCGTCGCGCCCAGCGGCAGCAGGTTGTGCAGGCGCACGGCCTGGCCGTCGACCATGGCCGTGCTGACGTTGCCGGCAAGGGTCGGCGCCGTCAGGAAATGCATCAGGAAGGTCTTGCGGACCTCGTCCGCCGCCAGCCGCGGGCCCGCGTAGTCGCTGTAGCCGATCTGCCGGCAGTGCGAAGGCACGTAGGCCAGGGAATCGTCGCCGGAACGCGCCCGGTCGAAGACCACGAGGGCGTCGAGCTCGCGCAGGAACAGGAACTCGCGCTCGATGCGCTCGGCGAACGGCCAGTCGTAGCGGCAGGGATCTTCGCTGCGCTGGGCGCGATAGGGCAGGCTCAGGTCAGTGGCCGCGTACAGGAAACGGGACTCGCGGTGCAGCCGCGTCACCTGCGCCAGTCCGTCGGGATTGCTGCGCCGGCGCTGCCCCTCCGGGATGGTGCGCGGTCCGCCGCTTTCCCAGCCGCGTTCGGCGCGCCCTTCGAACAGGAAGGTGTTGTGTCCGACCGCGGTGCCGCCGTCGACCAGGCCTTCGCCGCCCGGCCCGGCGATCAGGTCGGTGTAGGCCGTGGTTTCGCGGCTCACCCAGGCGCCGGCGCGCCAGAACTGGAAGCTGCCGGTATCGAGATGGCGGTGGCCCACCGCACCGGGCGACGCCAGCTGCAGCATCACCACCGCATCGTCCGCGGCCCAGCCGGCGCGCGCCCAGACGTAGCCGGCGCCGGCGGCATGGTAGTCGGCGGGCAAGGCGCCGAAGCCCTCGCCCGCGCCGGTCGGCGCGCGGTAGCGCGCCCAGTACGGCAGCCTCGGCTGCAGCTCGGAGAACAGGCGGCGCGCATGCGCGGACTGCCGGGCGGACCCGGCTTCCGCCATGGCCAGCAGGAACATGCCGTAGTCGGTGGAGCGCGCGACTTCCGGGAAGCAGAGGAAAAACGCCTCGTCGTCGTTGAATGGCATGAAGTAGCGGTAGTCGCCGGGGCAGCCCGGTTCGGACGGCGGTCCGGGGGTGGCGCCCGTCAGGCTGTAGGCGAGCTGGTACAGGGCTTCGGCGTGGAAGCCGGTCTCCGGATACGGATCGATGCCGTAGTCGCGCAGGCTCAGGAAAGGCACCACCGGATACGACAGCATGTAGCGCCCGTACTGCGTGCCTTCGCCGGCCACGCCGCCGACGCCGAACGCGGGCACGAAGCCGTCGATGAACCAGTCCCGGTACCGGGTGTCCAGCCCGTGCGCGAGGAAGTCCGGCGCGCGCGGGTTCTCATGCCAGGTCGCGATCGCCCAGTTGAGGTCGTTGCGCAGGTAGCCCCAGAAATAGTTGTTGGCCTCGTAGCCCTGCCCGCCCCAGTCCTTGGCGTTGAGTACGTCGAGATAGCCGTTCCAGCGGGTGATGACCGTCGCACGCTGCGACGCGCTCATGCTGGCATGGCACCAGTCGA
This sequence comes from Arenimonas terrae, assembly GCF_006265115.1. Lineage (GTDB taxonomy): Bacteria > Pseudomonadota > Gammaproteobacteria > Xanthomonadales > Xanthomonadaceae > Arenimonas > Arenimonas terrae. The sequence goes on from NZ_SMDR01000001.1 coordinate 1,257,582, forward strand.
ACACCAGCGCGGCGGTTTCGCCGTACCAGCGCGCGTTGTCGCTGGACACGTTGCCGACGTCCGGCAGGGTGAAGCCCACCAGCCAGTCCACGGCCGCGGTGCAGCGCGCCGGATCGTCCGACAGCAGCGCCACGAAGGCGTTGCCCGCGTGGTCGTCGGCGGCCGGCATCTGGCCTTGGGCCGCGAGCCACTCCTCTGCCCGTTGCCGCTGGTCGGGCGACGACAGCCACAGGCGCGGATGGCCAGTGGGAATTGCCGGAGCCGATTGCGCCATCGCCTGCGCTGTCGCCAATGTGGCGAGCAGCAGCGTCCCCACGCCTGCCGTCCATGTGTTCATGCGGTCCACCGGATGTTTTCCCCGCCGCGTTCGATGCGGCCAGGAGGCCCTCGGCCTCCCATCCGGGGCCTACCCGGGCGCGGGCGCCCACCCGCCACGGCACCGCGGCGGATGTTCGATTCTGTGACCCGGATCACGCGGCGGGCGCGCCGCCGCGTGGCGGCGGCTCAGCGGCGGCGCGGAGCCCCCGCCGGCTGGTAGAGGCTTAGGGTGTTGCGGTCCGGGTCGAGAAAGTCCAGCGTCAGCCCGCCGTCCGGCGCTTCGCTCACCGGCACCACGATCTCCACCCCTTTCGCCGCCAGCGCCTCGGCGTAGTCGTCGATGCCGCCGTCGAGGTTGAACACCACCACTGGGCTGTCGCCGGCGTTCGCCGGGCGGGCGATGAAGACCAGGCTCAGGTCGCCGACCTGGCCCAGTCCGAACGTTCCATCATGGCCCTCGATCGCCTCGACCGGCAGGCCGAGGGTGTCGCGGTAAAAACCCAGCGCCCGGTCCAGCACGCTGACGAAAAAGACGATGGCGCCGACCTTGCAGTCCTTGAGCATGGGAGTCTCCTTTGTGGTTCCCGTCTATCCGTTGCCGCCGGGAGCCGGTGTGTGAGCGCCGCGGATCACGATCAGGTGGCCGTCGGCATCGTGGGTGCCCAGGCCGGCGCGGCCGGCCAGCGCCGCCTTGAGGGCGCGCCGCACCAGGCCGAACTGCAGTTCGACGGTGCGCGCCGGATCGCGCACATAGGCCAGGGCCTGCGCCTCGGCCCGCTGCGCCGGCGGCAGCTCGCCCAGGGCCCGACGGATGCGGCTCAGGCGCTGGCGGAAGGCGGTGTCGGCGATGCCCAGGATCCAGCGGATCTCGCCGGCATCCAGGCCGTGCAGGGCCAGCACCGCGACCCGGCGCGCGGAGGGCGGCAGCTGGCACAACAGCGGATTCGCCGCCGGGGCCGTCCCGCCATCGGGAACCGCCGCGGCGGCGGGTTCGTCCATCGCGGCCTCGCGGCGCCGGCGCCGCACCGCGCCGCGGGCCGCCATCGCCGCCTGCTGGCGCATCACGCCCTCCAGCCACGCCCCATCGTCGCGGCCGGCCTCCAGCGCCGCCAGCAGCGTGTCCTGCACCAGGTCCTCGGCCTCGTCCGCGCGGCGCGAGAGTCGGCGGGCGCATGCAAGGAGCGTGCGGTAAGCGTCGAGGTCCATGGGCCGATCCTGCTCGATGCGCCGCGACGGAACGGGGACGCCGCCGCGCGCGGACTCACTCCTCGCGGAAGATCGCGGTGCCGCGGCTGCCGTCGGTCTTGATCCAGCCGCGGTACATGCCGCTGGTATTGAAGGGCATGGCGATGTTGCCCTCCCGGTCGAGCGCGATCGCTCCGCCGTCGCCGCCCAGTCGCGGGATCTCGCCGTTGATGACTTCTTCGGCCGCGGCCGTCAGCGCATCGCCGCGCAATGCGACGCGCGCGCAGATCGAGGACGCCGCCGCGGTGCGGATGTAGAACTCGCCCCAGCCGGTGCCCGACACGCCGCAGCGATCGTCCGCCCAGGTGCCGGCGCCGATGATCGGCGCATCGCCGATGCGGCTCCAGCGCTTGTTGGTCATGCCTCCGGTGGAGGTCGCGGTGGCGATGTGGCCCTGAGCATCCAGCGCCACCGCGCCGACCGTGCCGAAATAGGTGCCGGGGGCCTGCGCCTGACCGGCGCGCTCGCGCTTGCGCGCCTGTTCGAGCTGCTCGCGGCGGCGGTCGGTGTCGAACCATCGGTTGGCGACGCGCGCGATCTCCGGCCGGGAGTCGGCGAACGCCTCGGCCCCCACCCCGGCCAGCATCACATGCGGCGAATGCTCCATCACCGCCCGCGCCAGCCGGATCGGATTGCGCACCGTGGTGACGCCCGCCACCGCGCCGGCGCGGCGCGTGTGCCCTTCCATGATCGCGGCGTCGAGCTCGTGCCCGCCCTCGGCGTTGAACACGGCGCCCTTGCCGGCGTTGAACCAATGAGACTCCTCGAGGCTGATCACTGCCGCCGACACCGCATCCACCGCGCTGCCCCCGTTCTTGAGCACCTCGTTCCCCGCATCCAGCGCCGCGTCCAGCGCCTTGCGCACCTCGCGCTCGTCGTCGCGGCTCAGCGCGCTGCGCTCGATCACGCCGGCGCCCGCGTGGATGACCAGGGCGGTGCGGGGTTCATCGGCACGGGCGTTCATGGCGGTCAATCCCAGGATCGAAGCGAGGACGAGGCGGATCATGCGGGGCTCCGGCGGTTCGTGGACCGGTGCAGCTTACCCCTGATGCCGCAGCGCTTCGATGGGGTCCAGGCGCGCGGCCTTGCGCGCCGGGTAATAGCCGAAGAACAGGCCGGTGGCCACCGAGAACCCGGTGGCCAGCGCCACCACAGGCAGGTCCAGCTGCACCGGCAGCGCTCCGAACTTCTCGGCCAGCAGCGCGCCGCCCACGCCCATGGCGATGCCGATGAAGCCGCCGCCCAATGAGATCAGCATCGCCTCGGCCAGGAACTGCGCCTGGATCTCGCGCGGCCCGGCGCCCACCGCCATGCGCAGGCCGATCTCGCGGATGCGCTCGGTCACCGACACCAGCATGATGTTCATGATGCCGATGCCGCCGACGACCAGCGAGATGCTGGCCACGGCACCGAGCAGCAGCGACATCAGCCGGGTGGTCTGGGTGCGCGTGCTGACGATCTCGGCGATGTTGCGCACCGCGAAATCGTCCTCGCCGCCCGGCGCGATGCGGTGGCGCTGGCGCAGCAGGGCATTGATCTCTTCCTCGACGAAGGCCAGGTCCTCGGCGCGACCCACTGACACCGAGATCTGCTGCACCGTGTCGGCCTGGCGCGGCGCCAGCGTCGCGGTCGCCGAGGTGGCGGCGGCCGTCGTGGAGGCCGTCGCGGAGGCGCTGCCCGCCGCGGCGCTGGCCAGGCGCCGGCGTCCCGTTTCGATCGGCACCAGGATCACGTCGTCGGCGTCATTGCCCCAATTGCCCTGCCCTTTCACCGCCAGCACGCCGACCACGCGCAGCGGCACGCGGCCCAGGCGCACGGTGGCGCCGATCGGGTCGGCGTCGCCGAACAGTTCGCGGCGCACGGTCTCGCCCAGCACCACGACCTTGGCCGCCGAGCTGTAGTCGCGCGGCGCGAAGCCCTCGCCCAAGGCCAGCGACCAGTCGTTGACCGGGAAATAGTCCGCGGTGACGCCCTGCCAGCTGGTGGACCAGTTGTTCTCGGCGTAAACGACCTGGCCGCCGCCGCGGATGGTCGCGGAGACGTATTGCACTTCCGGTATCTCGCCGCGGATCGCCTCGGCGTCGTCGTCGGTCAGGCTGGCGGCACTGCCGGCGCCGCCGCGCACCGGCCCCTGCCGCGACGAAGCGGAGAACACCTCGAGCCGGTTCGAGCCCAGGCGTGAGATCATGGTGTCGAGCTCGGACTGCGTGCCGCGGCCGACCGACACCATCACGATCACCGCGGCGATGCCGATGATCACGCCCAGCGCCGTGAGGATGCTTCGCAGCCAGTTGCCGCGCAGGGAAAAAACCGCGGAACGCAGCACGTCGGAAAAGGTCATGCGGCGATCTCCTCGGGCGACCAGCCGTCGGGATGCATTTCGCCGTCGTGCATGACCACCACGCGGTCGGCATGGTCGGCGACGTGGCGGTCGTGGGTGATCAGCACGACGGTGCGGCCGCCGGCCTTGAGGCGCTTGAACAGCGCCAGGATCTCTTCGCCGGTGCGCGAGTCGAGCGCGCCGGTCGGTTCGTCGGCGAGCAGCAGTGGCGGCTGGTTGATCAGTGCGCGGGCGATCGCCACGCGCTGCTGCTGGCCGCCGGACAGTTCGCTGGGGCGGTGCCCGGCGCGTTCGGCCAGGCCGACCTCGGCCAGCGCGGCCAGGGCGCGCGGCGCGCGTTCGGCCACCGGCAGGCCGCTGTAGGCCAGCGGCATCATCACGTTCTCCAGCGCGGTCTGGCGCGAGAGCAGGTTGAAGCCCTGGAACACGAAGCCGATCTTCTCCAGCCGCAGGCGCGCGCGGCCGGCCGCGTCCAGTGTCGCCACGTCGACGCCGTCGCACAGATAGGTACCCGCGCTCGGCGAATCCAGGCAGCCGATCAGGTTCATCAGCGTGGACTTGCCCGAGCCCGAGGGACCCATGATCGCCAGGAATTCGCCGCGCGCGACCCGCAGGTCGACGCCGCGCAGCGCCACCACTTCGGCGGCGGTGCCGGGCGAGTAGACCTTGCCCAGGCCACGCAGCTCGATCACCGGAACCTCGCCGCTCATGCCGCCGGGCGCTCCTGGCCGACGATCACCGCGTCGCCCTCGGCGAGTTCGCCCGAGACTTCGGTGACCGTGCCGTCGGAGGCGCCGACCCGCACGGTGACCGGCTGCGGCTGGCCGTCCACCAGCTTCCAGACCGTGCCGCGGCGCGCGGTGGCCAGCGCGCGCAGCTGGGCGTCCCAGGCCGACTGCTGTTCCGCCGACAGGCTGGCGCGGAAGCCGGCGAAGCTGCGCATCATCGCTTCGGCCATGCGCTGGCGCATCGCTTCGGGCGAAGGCGCGCCGGCGCTGGCGCCCGACGAGGGGCCGCCGCCCGGGCCGCGGCCGAAGCCGCCCCCGGTCGCCGGCGCCGACTGGCGAGCCGCCTGGCGGGCCGCGGCGCGTTCGCGCACTTCGGCCAGCGCCGCATCGAAGGCCGCGCGCTGTTCGGTGGAAAGGGCCAGGCCATCGGCCACCTTCGGCAGCTCCTGCACCAGGCTGCCGCGGCCACCGCCATTGCCTGCGGCCGGGATCGCGGCCTCCGCGCCAGGCGGATTGAAGCGCAGCGCCGCATTCGGCACGCGCAGCACGTCGTCGCGCCGGCTGACCACGATCTCGGCGCTGGCGGTCATGCCCGGCAGCAGGCTCAGGTCGGCGTTCTCGACCTGCACGACCACTGGGTAGCTGATGACGTTGGAGGTGGACGTGGCCGACAGCCGCACCTGCTTCACCTCGCCGCGGAACTGGCGGTCCGGGAAGGCGTCCACGGTGAAGGACACCGGCAGGCCTTCCTTGATCTGGCCGACATCGGCCTCGTCGATGCTCAGGTCGATCTGCATCTGGGCCAGGTCCTCGGCGATCTGGAACAGCACCGGCGTCTGGAAGCTGGCCGCCACGGTCTGGCCGGGCTCGACCGCGCGCAGCAGGATCACGCCGTCCACCGGCGAGCGGATGGTGGTGTAGTCGACGTCGAGCTCGGCGTTGTCCACCGCGGCCTGGCGCTGCTGCACGGCGGCATTGGCCGAGACGACGCGGGCGCGAGCCTGGTCGCGCGCGGCCAGGGCCAGATCGGCCTCGCTGCGCGCGATCAGCTGGCGCGTCAGCAGGTCGCGCTTGCGCGCGTAATCGGCCTCGGCGTTCTTCAGCGTGGCATTGGCCTCATTGACCGAGGCGCGGGCGCTGGCCAGGTCGGCCTGCGCCTGCTTGAGCCGGCTCTGGAACGGCGCCGGGTCGAGCATGGCGATCGCCTGCCCTTTGCTGACCCGGTCGTTGAAGTCCACCGCCACCGACTGCACCTGGCCCGAGACCTGGGAACCGACGTCCACCGTGGTGGTCGCGCGCAGCGTGCCGGTGGCCGAGATCACCACCCGCACTTCGCCGCGGTCCACCGCGCCGGTGCGGAAGCCGCCGCCCGCGCCCTGCCCGCGGCCGCCGAACCAGGCCCAGGCCAGGGCGACGGCCACCAGCAGGCCGAGGATGGTCAGGGCGCGGAATCCCCAGGATTTGGACTGCACGGGCGACATCGGAACTCCACGGGAATCAGGCGTACGAATCGAGGATAACGCCCGGGCCCCGCGACGGTTGACGCGTCGCGCCGCGGATGCCGGCGCGGTTCAGGCCGGCGTCACCTGCGGGAAGCGGATGGTCGCGGTGGTGCCGCGGCCGGGCGTGCTTTCCAGCCGCACCGGCCAGCCGTAGCGGCGCGACAGGCGCTGCACGATCGACAGGCCGATGCCCTGCCCGTCCTTCTTGCGGTCGCCGACCCGGACGAAGGGTTCGAACACCCGCGCCAGCTCCTCGGCATTCATGCCCACGCCGGTGTCGGTGACGCTGATCGCGCCGCGGCGCACGGTGACCGTGACGCTGCCCTGGTCGGTGTAGTGGCAGGCGTTGCGCAGCAGGTTGCCGAGCATCACCGACAGCACCCGGGCCGGCGCGTGCAGGCCGAAGTCGGATTCCAGCACCAGCTCCAGCTGCACCGGCTTGCCGGTCAGCTGCAGCCTGGCCTTGTCCACTTCCTCGGCGACGATCTCGCTGACGGCGAAGTCGTCGTCGGGCAGGCCGGTATCGCCTTCGCGGGCCAGGATCAGGAAGGCCTCGATCAGCGCCTCCATGTCGCGGCCGGCGCCCTGGATGCGGTTGAGCGCGCGGCGCGACGCCGGCGACAGGCCCTCGTCGCCGGCCATCATGTCGCCGGCGACGCGGATCACGGTCAGCGGCGTGCGCAGTTCGTGCGAGGCGTCGCGGGTGAAGTCGCGCTCGCGCTCGACGAAGCTCTCGATGCGGCTGGCGAAATCGTGCAGCGACGAGGCCAGCACCAGGGTCTCGCCCTCGACGTCCACCGGCAGGTTCTCCGGGCGCAGGGCGCTGGACTCGGGGTTCTTCGGATCCCAGCGCTGCACCTGGCCGGCCAGCCAGATCACCGGCGAGACCGCGCGTTTGGAGGCGCGGTAGGTTGACCAGGCGATGACGTAGATCACCACCAGCACGATCGCCAGCGGCGCCATGCCGAACCAGAAGGCCAGGCTGTCCACCTGTTCCTGCTTGAACAGCAGATAGAGCAGGTGGCCGTTGCCATCCTTCTCGACCAGGACCAGCGAACCGCCCTGCGAGCGCGGCAGGGCGTGGAAGCCGACCGGCAGGTTCTTGAGCGGCGCCGGCAGCACGTCCTTGCTGCCGCCGGCCGGAATCAGGAAGCCGGTCATGTTGTAGGTGTCGGGCACCTGCGAACCGGGGTCGCGCTGCAGCCGCTGCCAGTAGTGTCCGGCCTCTTCCTGCAGCGCGCGCTGGATCAGCACGTGCTTGAGCACCGCCGAGGCGCCGTAGACACCCAGCACGGCGGCGAAGGAAATCGCCGCCGCCTGCAGGATGAAGGCGACCCAGATCTTGCGGCGCAGTCCCGTGCGCTGGGTCGGCATGTCAGGCGGGCGGCGCGTCGAGGTCGGCGATGCGGTAGCCGGCGGTCTGCACGGTGTGCAGCAGCGGGCGGTCGAAGGGCCGGTCGATGGCCTTGCGCAGGTTGTACAGGTGGCTGCGCAGGGTGTCGGAATCGGGCAGGCCGTCGCCCCAGATTTCGCGCTCGATGTCGCGGCGGGTGACCACGCGCGGCGATTCGCGCATCAGGATGGTGAGAAGGCGCAGGCCGATCGGCGAGAGCGCAATCTCCTGGCCGGCGCGGGTGACGCGCAGGCTGGCGGTGTCGAGCACCAGGTCGGCCACCTTCAGCACCTCGGCGCTGACCTGGCGGCGGTCGCGGCGGATCAGGGCGCGCACCCGGGCCTCGAGCTCCTGGATGGCGAAAGGTTTGACCAGGTAGTCGTCGGCGCCGGCCTCGAGGCCGTTGACCTTGTCGTTGAGGGTGTCGCGGGCGGTGAGCATCAGCACCGGCGTGGACTTCTTGGCCTCGTTGCGCAGGCGCCGGCAAACCTCCAGGCCGTCCAGCCGCGGCAGCATCAGGTCGAGCACGATCACGTCGTAGCTGTTGTCGGCCGCAAGCCGGTAGCCGTCCATGCCGTCGCCGGCATAGTCGACCCCGAAGCCCTTGGACTCCAGGTACTCGCCGACCATCTCGGACAGATTGCGGTTGTCTTCCACGACCAGGATCAGGCCGGAGGGGTCGTCGCGTCGCATGGGGCTCTCCTCGCAGGATGTGAAGACCATGTCTTCAGCTTTGTGAAGATTACACGCCCTGGCCGGTGAGGCCGCCGTGAAGCCCTCGCGAGGGCCGCGTCACGGCTAGGCTATGGCCATCCTTCCCTGCCGCCCCCGCCATGCCCACCTTCAGCGCCTACGCCACGCCGATCCTGCTGCTGCTCGCCTCGAACGTGTTCATGACCTTCGCCTGGTACGGGCACCTCAAGTACAAGGCCAGCCCGCTCTGGATCGTGATCTTCGCCAGCTGGGGCATCGCCTTCTTCGAGTACTGCCTGCAGGTGCCGGCCAACCGCCTGGGCCATGCGGTCTACAGCGCGCCGCAGCTCAAGGGCATCCAGGAGATCCTGACGCTGCTGGTGTTCGCGGGGTTCTCGATCTGGTACCTGGGCGAGCAGATCAAGTGGAACCATGTCGCGGGCTTCGCCCTGATCATCGTCGCGGCGTTCCTGATCTTCCTTGAGTGAACCCGGCGGAACCGGTTCCTGTCGGTCAGAACGGAATCTTGCCGGTCAGCATGTCCTTGAACATCACCCAGTCGCCCGCGAACGAATAGAACGGGTGCTTGAAGGTGGCCGGCTTGTTGTGCTCGAAAAAGAAGTGCCCGATCCAGGCGAAGGCGTAGCCGCTGACCAGGGCCGCCAGCAGCCACCAGGCGTTGAGCGTCACCGCCGCGGCCGCGAAAAAACCCAGGGCCATGCAGCTGCCGACGAAGTGCAGGCGGCGGCAGGTGCGGTTGGAATGTTCGGCCAGGTAGTAGGGGTAGAAGTCGCTGAAGGTGGCGAAGGCCTGGCTCATGGCGGAACTCCGGAACGACTGGGCCGATTGTTCGCCAAGCCCGGCCCGCGGGCAAGTCAGCGCGCCTTTTCCTCGGCCTTGGCGCGGTTCCAGTAGGCGTCCTGCGCCTCCAGGGACAGGTCCGAAAGCGCTACCGCGTCCGCGGCCGCCAGCTGCTCCATGCGCCGGAAACGGCGTTCGAACTTGTGGTTGGCGCGGCGCAGCGCCGTGCCGAAGTCCACCTTGCCATGGCGGGTGAGGTTGGCGACCACGAACAGCACGTCGCCCAGCTCGTCCTCCAGCCGGTCGCGCGCGCCCTCGTCGCCGGCCGCCACGGCGGCGAACTCGGCCCGCACTTCCTCGATCTCCTCATGCAGCTTGGCGATCACCGGCGTCGGGTCGGGCCAGTCGAAGCCGACGGTGGCGGCGCGCTTCTGCAGCTTCACCGCGCGCTGCCATTCCGGCAGGCCGCGGGCGATGCCGGCCAGCACGCTCGTATCGGTGTCGCCGCGCCCGGCGCGCTCCTGCCGCTTCAGTTCTTCCCAGTTCGCCAGCTGCGCCTCAGCGTCCGCCTGGGCGGCGACGTCGCCGAACACATGCGGGTGCCGGCGCACCATCTTGTCGTTGATCGCCGCGGCGACGTCGGCGAAGGCGAAGTGCCCGGCCTCCTCGGCCATGCGGGCATGGAAGACCACCTGCAGCAGCAGGTCGCCCAGCTCGTCGCGCAGCTCGTGCATGTCGCCGCGCTGGATCGCGTCGGCCACTTCGTAGGCCTCTTCGATCGTGTACGGCGCGATCGTCGAGAAATCCTGCTTCACGTCCCAGGGGCAGCCGCGCTCGGGGTCGCGCAGGCGGGCCATGATCGCGATCAGTTCGTCGATCTCAGCCATGCGGCGGATCCAGCCATTCGCGCCAGGGCAGCCCGGCATCGCCCAGGGCGATGAAGTCGGGGTTGAGGATGTTTTCCTTGCGGTTGTAGTCCAGCGGCCTGCCGTCCAGACGCAGCACCACGCCGCCGGCGCCCTCCAGCACGCACTGCGCGGCGGCGGTATCCCACTCGCTGGTCGGGCCGAAGCGCGGGTAGACGTCGATGCGGCCCTCGGCGATGCGGCAGAACTTCAGCGACGAACCCAGGCCGTGGCGCTCGGTCTCGCCCATGCGCTGCAGGGCCGCGGCGGTGCGCTCGTCCAGGTGCGAACGGCTGGCGGCGACGCGCAGCGGTGCGGTAGCCGGGCGGCGCGTGAGCAGGGCGATGTCGCCGCCGGCTTCGCGCAGGAAGGCGCCGGCGCCGCGCTCGGCGTGCAGCAGGTAGTCGAACACCGGGGCGTAGACCACGCCGAGCACCGGCACGCCGTCCTCGACCAGGGCGATGTTGACGGTGAACTCGCCGTTCTTCTTGACGAACTCGCGGGTGCCGTCGAGCGGGTCCACCAGCCAGTGCCGGTTCCAGGTGCGGCGCACCGACCACGGGATGTCGGCGTCCTCCTCGCTCAGCACCGGGATGTCGGGCGCGAGCGCGCGCAGGCCCTCGACGATGATCCGGTGCGAGGCCAGGTCGGCCTGGGTCAGCGGCGAGTTGTCGTCCTTGTGTTCGACGTCGAAGTCCTGGGCGTAGACCTCGAGGATGGCGGCGCCGGCGGCCGTGGCCAGGCGCAGGCAGGCTTCGCGCAGCTCGCTCACGGGCGCATCCCCAGCACTTCGCGCACGATGAACAGCGCGGCCAGCGAGCGGCCTTCCGAACAGTCCTCGAGCAGCATCAGCTCATGCAGCCGGTCCAGGCGCCAGGGCACGACTTCGAGCTCCTCGGGTTCGTCGCCGGGCAGGCGCTCCGGATACAGGTCTTCGGCGAGCACGAGGTGGATCTCGTGATTCATGTAGGTCGGCGCCAGGCTGATCGAGCGCAGGCGGGTGAGCTTGCGGGCGCCGAAGCCGACTTCTTCCTTCAGCTCGCGGTTGGCGGCGTCGAGCACGTCCTCGCCCGGATCCATGCGGCCCTTGGGCAGGCCCAACTCGTAGCGGTGCATGCCGGCGGCGTACTCGCGGATCAGCAGCACGGTGCCGGGTTCGGGCACGGCGGCGATGATCACCGAGCCGTGGCCGCCGCTCTTGAGACGCTCGTAGCGCCGGCGCTCGCCGTTGCTGAATTCCAGGTCGATCACCTCGCGCCGGCCTTCGCTGCCGTGCTCCTCGCGACCGTGGATGATCGGCAGCGGGCGCATCAGCGACGGGCCTCGGGACGCGGGCAGGAAAGAAGGTCGGGCATGCCGGGATTCTAGCGGCTGCCCGGCCCGCCGTCGCGCCGCCGTGGACAGGGCCGGCCCCGGCGCGGATCATCCGCGCATGGACACCCTAGATCCCGCCCGCCTCGCCGAGGCCGAGGCCTGGCGCGCCCGCGACCTGGCCGTCGTCTGGCACCCCTGCACCCAGATGAAGGAACACCCCGGCACCCTGCCCCTGGTGCCGATCCGGCGCGGCCGCGGCGCCTGGCTCGAAGGCGTGGACGGCCGGCGCTACCTCGACGCCGTCAGCAGCTGGTGGACCAACCTGTTCGGCCACGGCGAACCGCGCATCGCTGCGGCGATCGCGGCCCAGGCGCACGAACTCGAACACGTCATCTACGCCGGCTTCTCGCACGCGCCCGGCCTGGCCCTGGCCGAGGCGCTGGTGGCGAAGGCGCCGGCCGGGCTGGAGCGCGTGTTCTACGGCGACAACGGCTCGGCCGCGGTCGAGATCGCGCTGAAGATGAGCTTCCACAGCCACGCCAACCGCGGCGATGCCGGCCGCACCCGCTTCATCGCCATCGGCAACGGCTACCACGGCGAGACGCTGGGCGCGCTGTCGATGGCCGATATCCCTCTCTACCGCCGCGTCTACGCGCCCCTGCTGCTGGAGCCGCTGTTCGCCCCCTCGCCCGATGCCTGGGAGGCCGAACCCGGCGAGTCCGCCGAAGCCTGCGCCCTGCGCCGCGCCGGCGAACTCGAGGCCCTCTTCGCGGCGAACGAGGGCCAGGTCTGCGCGCTGATCCTCGAGCCGCTGGTGCAGTGCGCCGGTGGCATGCGCATGTACCACCCGGCCTATCTGCGCCGCGCCCGCGAGATCTGCGACGCGCACGGCGCGCACCTGATCGCCGACGAGATCGCCGTGGGCTTCGGCCGCACCGGCACCCTGTTCGCCTGTGAGCAGGCCGGCATCTCGCCCGATTTCCTGTGCCTGTCCAAGGGCCTGACCGGCGGCTTCCTGCCGATGTCGGCGGTGCTGACCACGGCCGCGGTCTACGACGCCTTCCTCGACGACTCGCGCGAGCGCGCCTTCCTGCATTCGCACAGCTACACCGGCAATCCGCTCGGCTGCGCCGCGGCCCTGGCCTCGCTGGCGATCTTCGACAGCGACGACGTGCTGGCGCGCAACCGCGGCACGGCCGCGCGCATGGCCGAACTCGCGGCGCCGCTGGCGCAGCATCCGCAGGTCGGCGAAGTGCGCCAGACCGGCATGATCCTAGCCTTCGAGCTCGTCGCGAACCGGCGCACTCGCCGGCCCTATCCCGCCGCAGACCGGCGCGGCCTGCGGGCCTACCGCCACGCGATCGAGCGCGGCGTGGTGCTGCGCCCGCTCGGCGACATCCTGTACTGGATGCCGCCCTACTGCGTCGGCGAAGAGGAACTCGCGCATCTTTCGGCAGTCACAGCCTCCGCCATCGAGGAGGCCTGCCGCCCATGAGGACGATCCGCTGTTTCGTCGACCAGCCGCTCGCGATCGGCCAGGTCCTGACCCTGCCCGAAGACGCCAGCGCCCATCTGTTGCGCGTGCTGCGCCTGGCGCCCGGCGACGAGGTCGTGCTGTTCAACGGCGACGGCGCCGACTACGGCGCGCGGCTGCTGTCGGCCGCCAAGCGCGGCGCCGAGGCCGAGGTGCATTCCCGCCACGATGCCGGCCGCGAGTCGCCGCTGCGCATCACCCTGGCCCAGGGCATCGCCCGCGGCGAGAAGATGGACCTGGTGCTGCAGAAGGCCACCGAGCTGGGCGTGGCCGCGATCGCACCGATCGTCACCGAGCGCACTGAAGTGAAACTCGACGCCGAACGCGCCGGCAAGCGCCTGGCGCACTGGCGCGGCGTGCTGGCCGCGGCCTGCGGCCAGAGCGGCCGCGCCCGCCTGCCGGCATTGTCCGAACCGGTGGCGTTGGCCACCTATGCCGCCGGCGAGTCCGCCGACCTCAAGCTGGTGCTCGACCCGCAGGGCAGCCTCGCGCTGTCGGCGCTGCCGCTTCAGTCGGGCCAATCGGTCGCACTGGTGGTCGGCCCGGAAGGCGGCCTCTCCGAACGCGACCTCGCCACCCTGCGCGCCGCCGGCTTCCAGGGCCTGAAGCTCGGCCCCCGCATCCTGCGCACCGAAACCGCCGGCCTCACCGCCATCGCCGCCCTGCAAACCCTCCACGGCGACCTGGGCTGACAACACCTCCGGACGCCACCCGAACGAAAGCCCCCTTGGTAAGGGGGCGCGCCGACAGGCGCGGGGATTGGAAGTGATGAGTCGGGGCCCGCGATCCGCGCAGCGGATCGTGGGAGTTCCTGGGCGAATGCCCGGGAACTACTCCCCCTTAGTAAGGGGGGCGCGCCAAAGGCGCCGGGGATTGGATGCCTGGCGTCGGGGCCCGAGATTTGCGAAGCAAATCTTGGGAGTTTCGGGGCGCCCGCCCCGAAACTACGCCGCCTGACTGCTGTTGCCGAGCGCCTTCTGGATCAGCAGCTCGATGCTCAGCAGGTCGGGCACGGCGGCCGGGTCGTCGTTGAGCGTGACGCGCGAGTGCACGCCCAGCGGCAGTTCCTTGATGTCGTGCGATTCCACCAGCGCCGTGGTGGACACGGTGACCAGGCGCGGGAAGCCCTGCGACAGCACCGCGAAGAAGGGCAGCTTGCTGTTGCCGCCCAGGGCCTTGAGCACGGCGACCTTGGCGCCGAGATGGCCGTCCTCGTTCGACCAGCCGGCCAGGCGCGAGAACGACAGCAGCGGCAGGCGCCAGCCGCGCCAGCGCACGCGGCCGAGCAGCCAGTCCGGCGCGTTCTCCACCGCCTCGGGCTCGGAGTACGTGATGACCTCGGCCACGCTGGCGTTCGGCAGCAGCAGCCGGCCATTGGTGACCGTGATCAGGACGCCTCGGATGTCGCGCTGGGAACTCATGGGTATCTCCTAGATCAGGTCCAGCGCTCGACGATCAGTCGGGCCAGTTCGGACGGCTCGGCCACTTCGGCGCCGGCGGCGATCACCGATTCGGCGGCGCTGGCGTCGAAGCAGGTCGCCGGGGTCTGCGCCAGCACGCGCGCGCCCGATGCCTTGAGCGCCAACACGGCCGGAACCACCGACGCCGCCGCACCGCTGAGCAGCAGCACCATGCTGTCGGCCGCCGGCAGCGCCGACACGATCGAGGGAAGATCGCCGCCCTGGGTGAAGGTGAAGTTGCCGTCGCCATGACGGATGCCGACGCCGGGCGGCAGCACCGCCACGCGACCGGAGAAGGCCAGTTTGCCTTCCAGGGCAAGGTCGAGCGGAAGGCGGCTGGCCTTGGCCAGCTGGCCGACGAGGCGATCGTGCTTGCCCGTATCCAGGTGCTGGTAAAGCAGCACAGGCACCGGCAGGGTGGGCGGCAGGGCCGACAACAGCTGGCGGACCGCATCGGGGCCGCCCAGGCCGGCAAACACCAGCAGGGCGCCGTTGTTGATCACGGACTCGTGCACGCTTTCGGCGTCGGCCAGGCTCAGCCCGGCACCGCGGCCGGACTTCGGAGCCTGCCCGCCGGCGGATACGGCCTCCTCCACGGCGGCGCCGGCTTCGATCTCGGCATCCATGGGAATCAGCTCGAGTGCACCGAATCCGGAGCTGCGTGCCGCCGGTGCGGTCGGCGCGGGCTTGCCCGGCGAGTCGGCCACCGGCGCCTGGACGGAACTCGAAAAATCCGGCTCTTTCGGTACCTGGCGCTGCTCGCTGGCTTCGTAGGCATCGAGCTGCGCCGCCAGGGCGGCGACATCGTCGTCCATGCCCTCGGCCAGGGCGACGTCGTCTTCGCTGAAGGACGAGAAGCTCACCGGTCCGTCGGCCAGTTCGACGTCGGCGAGCAGCGGCTCGTCGGCCAGGTCGAGCGAGTCGGTGTCGTCGGCGACCGTCAGGCGCGCGCCCTCTTCAGGCAGGGCGGAAAGGTCGATGTCCATGGACTGTGGATCAAAGTCGAGGCTGTCGTCCAGGCCGGGCACGCCGCGCGGCGTGGTTTCGACCTGGGCATCGGCACGGCCCATCGCCTGCTCCAGGTCGCCCAGGTCCAGCTCCAGCTCGGCATCGTCCAGGCCGGGCTCGGCAACGGCGGGCTCCACCTCGGCGGTTTCGACCGGCACGTCGGCCAGGGAAGGCGTGCTCGGCACCCATTCGGACAGGTCCAGCGATTCGGCCGCGTAGTCTTCGAGCTTCTCGTGCGCCATTTCCTGCGCCGGCGTCGGCGGCGCGCCGGGCTGGGGCGAGAGGTCGAATTCGGGCAGGTGATCGGCGCCGCCGGGCGCCGGCGGCAGCAGGTCGCCGCCCACCAGCTTGGCGGCCAGGTGCCGGGCCCAGCGCGCAAGGTCCCAACCGTCGAGCTGGCGGGTCACCTCGGCGTCGTCGTACATCACCTCGACGCCTGGCGCGGCCAACAGGTCGTCGAAGCGCGAAAGCGCATCCTCGACCGCAGGCTCCAGGCTGACCAGGACCACCGAGGGCTTCTCGCCCGCGACGGTGCCGGGATCGAGTTCGGCCGGGTCGCCTTCGGCGACCAGCTGCGCGCCCAGTTCCGCCAGCGCACGGCGGAGCTGGTCACGCGCGTCGCCCGGGCGGGCCAGCAGCGCAACACGAACCGGCGACTCAAGCATTGACCGGCTCCATGCCCAGCATCTCGAACACGTTCCGCATCAGCTCGACTTCCTGGTAGGGCTTGCCGAGATAGCGGTTGACGCCGATGTCGAAGGCGCGCTGGCGGTGCTTCTCGCCGGTGCGCGAGGTGATCATGATGATCGGCACGTCCTTCAGGCGCGGGTCCGACTTCATGTTCTGGGCCAGCTCGTAGCCGTCCATGCGCGGCATCTCGATATCGAGCAGCATCAGGTCGGGCACGCGCTCGGCCATCTTCTCGATGGCGTCCACGCCGTCCTTCGCCGTGAGCACCTCGAAGTTGTGGCGCTCGAGCACGCGGCCGGTGACCTTGCGCATGGTGATCGAGTCGTCCACCACCATCACCGCCGGGATGCGGCGGGCGACCGGGGCCGGCGCGGCCGCGGCCAGTTCGACGCTGCGGTCGATGCTGGCCTGGCGGCGCACCAGCGGCGCGACGTCGAGGATCACGACGACGCGGCCGTCGCCCATGATGGTCGCGCCGAAGATGCCCGGGATCGAGTTGACCTGCGGACCCACCGGCTTGACCACGATTTCCTTGCTGCCCAGCACCTGGTCGATGCAGATCGCGGCGCGCAGGTCGCCGGAGCGGGCCAGCAGCAGCGGCATCTGCAGGCTGTCCTGCGCCTTGGCCGGGGCATGGCCGATCAGGCGGCCCAGGTCGTGGATGGCGTAGGACTCGCCGGCGTAGGTGAAGGCCGGAGTGTCGGTGGCGAGCTGCTTGTCGAGCTCGGCGCGGCTCATGCGGCCCACGCCCTGCACCGACGCGATCGGCACCGCGAAGCTGGTGTCGCCGATCTTGACGAACACCGCCTGCGTGACCGCGAGCGTGAACGGCAGGCGGATGGTGAAGGTACTGCCCTTGCCGACTTCGGATTCGATGCTGAGCGAGCCGCCGAGCTGGCGGATTTCGCTGTACACCACGTCCATGCCGACGCCGCGGCCGGCCAGGCGGCTGACCGACTGGGCGGTGGAGAAGCCGGTCTCGAGGATGAAGCCGTAGAGCGTCTGGTCGGAGACTTCGGCGTCGGCCTTGAGCAGGCCGCGCTCGATCGCCTTCTTCCGGATCGCTTCCTTGTCCAGGCCCTTGCCGTCGTCGCTGACCTTGAGCACGACTTCGGAACCTTCGCGCTGCACCTGGATGCGGACGGTGCCCTCTTCCGGCTTCTTGAGCTTGCGGCGGTCGGCCGGCACTTCCAGGCCGTGCGCGATCGCATTGCGCAGCATGTGTTCGAGCGGCGCGGTCATGCGGTCGAGCACGTTGCGGTCCATTTCGCCGCTGGCGCCGTCGACCTTCAGGTTGACCTGCTTGCCGGTCTCGCTGCCCGACTGGCGCAGCACGCGGCGCAGGCGCGGAACCAGCGCGTCGAAGGGCACCATGCGCGTGCGCATGAGGCCTTCCTGCAGGTCCGAGCTCACGCGCGACTGCTGCAGCAGCAGGGTTTCGTACTGGCGGGTCAGGTCGTCGAGCGAACCCTGCAGGCTGACCAGGTCGGCTGCGGACTCGGACAGCGAACGCGACAGCTGCTGCTGGGTGGTGAAACGGTCGAGCTCCAGCGGATCGAAGGTCTCGTCGCCGGTGTCGCCCTCGCGCTGGTAGCGCGCGATGATCTGCGCCTCGGTCTCGATGTCGAGCTTGCGCAGCTGCTCGCGCAGTCGCGTGGTGGTCTGGCCAAGTTCGCCGAGGTTGGCGCGGAACGCGCCGAGCTGCTGTTCGAGGCGGGCGCGGTAGATGGCCACCTCGCCGGCGTAGTTGACCAGGCGGTCGAGCAGGTCGGCGCGGATGCGGACCTGTTCCTGCGGCGCGCGGACGCCGCTGCCATCGTCTTCTTCGCCCAGTCCTTCGATCGGCGCCGACAGCGGCGCCATCTCGTTGGCGGCGCCGGTACGCGGTGCCAGCACCGGACGGACGACGGCGGCTTCCTCGGCGGCGGCAGCCTTGCGGTCCAGCGCCGTTTCGGTCGCCGCGGGGCGCGCCTGGGCCGGTGCCGGCGCGGCGGTACCGGTGACCTCGAGCGGACGGCCCTTGGCCAGGGCGTCGATCTGCGCGATCAGGTTCGCCGGCAGCACGATGGCCTTGCGCTCGCCGACACGCGTGACCATGCCGTGCAGGCGGTCGAAGGCGCGTTCGAGCACGACGACTCCGGTCTGGTCGAGTTCGCGGCGGCCTTCGGCCACCACTTCGAGCAGGGACTCCATCGCATGGCCGAGTTCGCCGACCGGGTAGATGCCGGCCATGCGCGCACCGCCCTTGAGCGTATGCAGGTCGCGCTGCAGGCCGATGACGAGCTCGCGATCGGTGGTGTTGTCGCGCAGGCTGGCCAGCAGCCCATCGGAATGGTCGAGCAGGTCGCCCGACTCTTCCAGGAAGATGTCCAACAGGTCGACGTCGATATCGCTGGTGTCGAGTTCGGCGTCCGGATCATCCGGATCCAGGGCCAGCGGGACCTGGGAGGCGGATTCGTCCTGGCCGTCGTCGAGTTCGGCTTCGACGGTTTCGGCCACGACGGCGGCTTCGACAGGCGCGGCCTCTTCGACCGCCTCGGCGGGTTCGACGGCTTCCACGACCTCCACGACCTCGAAGTCCAGGACGTCGAGGGTGGAGACTTCGATCGTTTCGACCGGGAGCTCGGCGACAGACTCCGGCGCAGCGGCGACCGCCGCATCGGGAGAGGTCAGGGCCTCGAGTTCGTCCAGGCTCAGGCCATAGAAATCGTCTGCCGGCGCCGGGGCCGCGATGGCGGCGGCGGCTTCGGCAGCGGCAGCGGCGGCTTCGGCAGCGGCGGCTTCGGCAGCGGCGGCTTCGGCAGCGGCGGCTTCGGCAGCGGCGGCTTCGGCTGCAGCAGCTTCGGCAGCAGCGGCTTCGGCAGCGGCGGCTTCGGCAGCGGCGGCTTCGGCAGCGGCGGCTTCGGCAGCGGCAGCTTCGGCAGCGGCAGCTTCGGCAGCGGCAGCTTCGGCAGCGGCAGCTTCGGCGGCGGCAGCTTCGGCGGCGGCAGCTTCGGCGGCAGCGGCTTCGGCGGCAGCGGCTTCGGCGGCAGCGGCTTCGGCCGCAGCGGCTTCAGCAGCAGCGGCTTCAGCGGCAGCGGCTTCGGCGGCAGCGGCTTCGGCGGCAGCAGCTTCAGCGGCAGCGGCTTCGGCGGCAGCAGCTTCAGCGGCAGCGGCTTCGGCGGCAGCGGCTTCAGCAGCAGCGGCTTCGGCGGCAGCGGCTTCGGCGGCAGCGGCTTCCGCAGCAGCGGCTTCGGCAGCGGCGGCTTCGGCAGCGGCAGCTTCGGCAGCGGCAGCTTCGGCGGCGGCAGCTTCGGCTTCAGCGGCGGCAGCTTGCTGCTGCAGCGCCGCTTCAGCCGCGGCGAGCTCGTCCGAGGACAGGCCCAGCGCATCCAGATCGGTCTCGCTCACCGTGAACGCCGGCACGTCGGCCGCAGCCTCCGCGGGCGCTTCGATGAAGGCGTCGAGCGACAGCAGCTCGCGTTCGCCCAGTTCGGAAGCGCCTGCATCGGCGTGGGAGGCCGGCACTTCCTCGTAGGTGAACTCGGGCAGGCCCGACAGGTCCGGCGCTTCCATCGGAACGGCGGTCGGCAGCACGCCGACCGGCTCTTCCGGATGCATCGGCACGACCGGGCTGGTGGCTTCGGGCAGCACGTCGCGCAGGCGCGCGGTGCGCTGCGCAAGCTCGGCATAACTCGACAGCACGGGGCGCGGGCGCTCCAGCGCCGTGATCACCTCGCGGATCGCAGCGGCGGCCGCAGCCACCACCGCCACGCCCTCGGCGTCCGGCAGTCTCTGGCCGGCGAGCGAGCGCTTCATGAAGCCTTCGAGCGGCGCGGTGACGTCGGTGAGCGCGGTGACTTCGGTCATCGCGAACGCGCCATTCATCGTATGCACGGCGCGCAGCAGCGGGTCGGTGACCGGCTGCGGGCCCGCGGCCGCGCAGGCGGCCAGCCAGGCGTCCACCGTTTCCAGGTGCCCGGCGACTTCGGGCTTGAGGATCTCGAACAGCACCGGGTCGATCGCGAACTCGTCGCCTTCGACCTCCGCCGCTTCGACAGCCAGCTCCGGCGCAGGTTCCGGCTCCGCCGCGACGACCGGGGCAGGCACGACCGCCTCGACGGCAGGCGCCGCGGCCTTCGGGGCCGAGGCAGCGGAAGGCGCCACCGACACCGGCTGGTAGAAAGCTTCTTCGCCGGCGGCGACACGGTCGGCCAGCTGCTGGATGCCTTCGAGGTCGGCGTGGACGGTCTCGCCCTGCAGCGCGGCGCGCAGCAGCGGCAGGGTGTTGAAGGCGTTCTCGATCAGCGACACCACCGCCGGGCTGGCCGGACGCGTGCCGTCGAGCACGCGGTTGAGCATGCTCTCGACCTTCCAGCTGAACTCGCCCAGGGTCTTGGCGCCGACCAGGCGGCCGCTGCCCTTGAGCGTATGGAACACGCGGCGGATCGGCCGCAGCTGCTCCATGTTGTCGGGCTGCCGGCGCCAGGTCGGCAGCAGCTGCTCGAGATTGCCGATCTCTTCCTGGAATTCTTCCAGGAAAACTTCGCGGATCTCGTCGTCGATTTCGTCGCTGCTGCCGTCGAAGCCGGGAATGGGCGGGAGTGCAGGCACGGCGGCCGCCGGGGCCGGCACTTCGACCTGGGCGGGAACGGAGACGGCTTCGACCGGAACGGCCGCTTCGGCCGGAACCGGCGCGGCTTCGGCCGGTTCGACCGCGGGTTCGGAGAAGGGGTCGAACACGAGGTCGGCCACCGGTTCGGCGGTGGGCTCGGCCGCCGCGATCACGGCCGGATCGATCGCACCCTCGGGCAGGCTGAAGGCGTCGGTGAGCTCGATGGCCTCGGCGCTGGCCACCGGCGGTTCGACCGCGGGCGCCGGTGTTTCGGGCACCGGGGCAGGCACCGGAGCGGGCGTCGGCGCGGCTGCCGGCGGCGGCGCGGCGGCGGCCGGGCGCGCGGCGGGCGCGGCCGCAAGTTCTTCCGCAGGCAGCGGCCAGTAGCCCAGCGCTTCCAGGTTCTGGCGGGCGATCTCGAGGATCTGCTCGCGCTTCGGGCGCCGATCGCGCAGGGCCTCCAGGTAGTACTCCAGGCCGGCCAGGGCATCGGCGAGGCGGTCCATCTGCTGGCCGTTGGGCACGCGATGGCGGCGCAGCAGTTCGCTTTCGGTAAATCGACGCACGCCGGCGAGGTACTGGGGTGCGTCCTCGATTTCGAGGATGCGCAGCGCTCCGGCCACTTCCTCGAGCAGGCGCGGCACGTCGGCGAGCTGGGCGTGGTCCCAGTGGGTTTCGACGAAGGCGACGAAACACTGGCGGGCCTGGGCGAAGTTGGCGATCGCCTCCTTCACCAGCACCTCGAGCACCTTGCGGGCTTCGGTGCTGGGCAGGCTCGGTTCTTCGGCGGCGGCCGCGCCCTCGGGGTCGGCATCGGCTTCGCCGAGGCGCGCCACCTGGTCGTCGAGCGAGGCTTCGACGTAAAGCAGGGCGCCGGCGATATCCAGCAGTGCGGACTCATCGGCGGCGCGCTGGCCGCTGACGATGGCGTGGATGGCGGTGCGCTGGTCCTGGACGACCCGGCGCGGCACGCCGAGTCCCAGCATGCCGAGCGTGTCGGCGACGCGGTCGAGTGCCTCGACCTGGTCGTTGAGGCCGGCCGCCGGGGCATCGGGCGTGCGCAGGTGCAGGTCGAGCGCGTCCTTGACGCGCAGCAGGTCTTCCTTGATCGCACCGGCGACGGTGGACAGCAGGGCGCGGTTGCGGCCGCTGAGGCTGCCGCGGGCATGCGCCAGCTCGGATTCGCTGGGCAGGTATTCGCCCAGGCCGAACACCTGGCGGATCTCGCCGATGCGGCCGTGGTCGGTCGGCGCGTGCGCGACGAAATACAGAAGCTGCCGCGTCAGCTCCAGCGGCGGATCGCTGCGGAAGGCGGCGTCGCCGCCCTCGGCCAGGCGCTTGATCTCGCGCTCGACCTTGGCCAGCGCCTGCTTGAGCGGCTTGCTGGCTTCGAAGGCGTTCTTGGCCAGCGCGTCAAGCGTGCCGGCGGCGACCCAGAACAGCCGGCGCGCATGCTCGGCGTCGGTGATCGGCACCAGCTGTTCGCAGACGTCGGTCAGGTCGCGGATCGTGGCCGGGCTGTTGTCGTCCTTGAGCCAGCGCAGCAGCGCCGTCTGGAACAGGTTGCGCAGGGTGTCGGCGCGGCGCTTGAGCTGCTCGGGCGGCAGCGGCTCGGCGGGCCCGCCAGCGGAGGCCGGCAGGGGGCGCGACAGGTCGGGAGAGAACAGCACCGATTCCGACAGACCCTTCTCGCCGCGCGGTTCGCGCAGCTCGTTGAGCAGGGGCAGCAGGACGATGGGGATGTCGCGGTGGCCGCTCTGCAGCCGCTCGAGGTAGTCGGGCAGCTGCACAATGCCGCGCATCAGCGCGGCGTAGCCGGTTTCCCGCTCGGCGACGCGGCCTTCGACCAGCGCCTTCGCAAGCTGCTCCATCTCCTCGGCGACCATGGCCGCGCCGTACAGCTCGACCATGCGCAGCGTGCCCTGCACCTGGTGCAGGTAGTTGGCGCAGGCCTTGAGCTGCCCCGGGTCCTCGCCGTCCTCGACGTAGGCTTCGAGCGCCTGGCGCGCCTGGCGCAAGGTCTCGTCGAGCTCGGGCTTGACCCAGGTGAGCGTGGTGAAATCGATGTTTTCGTGCAGCCTCATGCCGAGGTCCTGTCAGGGTGTGGACGCCGGGAGGAACGTCCGCACCGGAGTGATGCCAGGGGCAAGCCGGGGTGGGTCAACCCGGCAGCTTGAAGTCCGCGACCGAACGGCGCAGGTCGGCGGCCAGCTGGGCGAGGTTTCCGATCGACTCCGCCGTCTGGTTCGCGCCTTGCGACGTCTGGGTGGTGATCTCCTGAATCACGCTCATGGTGGCCGTGATGTTGGTCGCCGCGGTGGACTGCTGGCGGGCCGCCTGGGAGATGTTCTGGATGAGGTCGGCGAGGTCGTTGGACACCTTTTCAATCTCGCCCAGGGCCAGGCCCGCGTCCTCGGCGAGTCGGGCACCGGCCACCACTTCCGCGGTGGTCTGTTCCATCGAGCTCACGGCTTCGTTGGTGTCGGACTGAATGGTCTGCACCAGGGCCTCGATTCGCTTGGTCGCGTTCGAGGCGCGCTCCGCGAGTCGCTGCACTTCGTCGGCCACGACCGCGAAGCCTCGGCCCGCTTCACCGGCGGAGGCCGCCTGGATCGCGGCGTTCAGCGCGAGGATGTTGGTCTGCTCCGAGATGTCGTTGATCAGTTCCACGATCGAGCCGATTTCCTGGGAGCTTTCGCCCAGTCGCTTGATTCGCTTCGAGGTTTCCTGGATCTGGTCACGGATGTTGTCCATGCCCTGGATCGTCTGGCGCACCACTTCGGCGCCCTTGGCGGCGATCTGCACGGAGCGCTGCGCCACGTCGGCCGATTCGGCGGAGTTCTTCGACACCTCGTCGATGGAGCTCGCGATCTCGTTGATCTGGGCCGAGGCGCTGGTGATCTGCTGCGCCTGGTGTTCCGCCGCTTCCGCCAGGTGCATCGCGGTGGCCTGGGTTTCCTGGGCCGCCGCGGCGACCTGCACCGCGGTTTCGTTAATCGTCGACACCAGGGATCGCAGCGCTTCGACCGCGAAGTTGATGGAGTCGGCGATCGCGCCGGTGATGTCCTCGGTGACGGTGGCCTTTACGGTCAGGTCGCCTTCGGCGAGCGAACCCATTTCGTCCAGCAGGCGCAGAATCGCCTCCTGGTTACGCTGGTTCAGCTCCTGGGTGGTGCCGAGGCGGCGACGCTGGTCGCGGAAGATGGTGAACAGCAGTCCCAGCAGGCCGATGACCGCGCCGGCGCCGCCGGCGACCGCCCAGTAGTTATTGGGGAAGACGCGCTGGAGATTGATGGAGTCGAAGCTGGCGAACAGCGCCTGGCTGTTCTCGAGCAGCACGTTGGACTCTTCCGAGATCTGGGTCGCCGCGCCCTGCACTTCGGCCAGGTCGGCGGAGGCGCCGAGCACGGTGTCCAGGTCGCCCTGGGCCTCGGTGTAGAGGGTTTCCACCGCGGCCAGCGCGGCCAGGCCGGCCGGGCTGGTGATGCGGTTCACGCCCAGTTCGGCGTTGCCTTCCTTGAAGCCCTGCAGCACCTGCGCGAACACGGTGGCGTCGCGCGAGAGCGCGTCGGCCGCCGAGACGGTGTTCTCGCCGCCGGCGACGATTTCCGTCACGCGGCGGGACATGCGGTCGGCCAGCACGATCTGGCGGTTGGCGATGGAGATCTGCGAGGCCGGGGCGTTGGCGTCGGAGAGCGAGCGCACCACTTCGTCGAGCTGGAAGGCCAGTCGCGGCACGCGGGCGGTGAACTGCGCCGCGGTGTCGGAGAGGTTGAGCACGTCTTCCTCGGACTGGGTGATTCGCTCGGCGGCGGCGGCCATCGGGGTCCAGGTGTCGGTCACCTTGGCCAGGGCGCTGCTGACGCCGATGGCGTTGTTGTCGCCTTCGTAGCCGTCGACGCCCTCGGTGTCGCTGCCGGTACGCAGCGCGCCGACGATCGAGTCGATGCGCGACTTGGTCGCCTTGAACTCGGTGAAGGCGTCGGCGTTGCCGTCGACCGCCTCCTGGGTGTACTTCGCGAGCTGCTGCGAGAGCACCTGCAGGTCCGCCGTCAGGCCTCGCGCGTTGTTTTCCTTGTTGTTGAGGAAAGCCGCGTAGAGGAAGTTGGCGCCGAACACCAGCAGCGAGATGATCAGGATGAACGCCCAGAAGCCCAGGCCGAAATTAGTTAGCTTGTCGGTGAACGAGCGCGCATTAGTGCTCATGACTGGACCTCAACCCCTGTTTAAAGACCAACATTTGAAGTACTTGAGTGGCCACTTAGGCGGTGGCCTGGCGGAATTCGGGAGTACGCGTGAGCAGGGACATGTTGAACACGCCCCAGGTCTGTTCGGCCAGCCGGTAGGCCTGGCCGACGAAATGACCGTAACGGCCATCGTTCTCGCCGGACAGCTCGGCCCGGTGCGAATCGTTGAAGGTACGCTGGCCGAACAGCTCGTCGATGATCACCGCGACGTTGCCGCCGGCCTGGCGCACCACCAGGCAGCGCTGGCCTTCGTGCACGACCGTGCGCTCGCCTTCCAGGAACTGCTTGAGGTCGACCACGGGCAGCAGGCTGCCGCGCACGTTGGCGACGCCGAGCATCCAGGTATGCGAGCCCGGGACCGGTGTCACGGGCGGAAGCGGCAGGATCTCGACCACTTCGTCGAAGGACGACACCAGGCGGCGCTGGCCCAGGCGGAAACCGACGCCGCGCCAGTGGCCCGGCGCCTCGACCATTTCCGGCCGGCCCGCGACGTGGGCGAGGGAACGCTCCTCGTAGTCGAGCAGGGTCTCGAAGGGGCCGGAGCGCTTGTTCTGCGAGGGCGAGGTCTTGGCCATGGCGGAATCAGCCGGCCGGAACGTACTTGCGGATGGCCGAAAGCAGCTCATCGCGGGTGAAGGGCTTGGTCAGGTACTGCTCCGAGCCGACGATGCGGCCGCGCGCCTTGTCGAACAGGCCGTCCTTGGACGACAGCATGATCACGGGCGTGCCCTTGAACATCTGGTTGTTCTTGATCAACGCACAGGTCTGATAACCATCGAGCCGCGGCATCATGATGTCGACGAAGACGATCTGCGGCTGGTGGTCGGCGATCTTGGCGAGCGCCTCGAAGCCGTCGGTCGCCGTCACCACATCGCAACCCTCCTTCTTGAGCAGGGTCTCGGCGGTCCGGCGGATCGTCTTCGAGTCGTCAATGACCATGACCCGCAAGCCGGCCAGGTGGTTTTCGTCCATCTCACTCCCCATAACAATGCAGTCCCTGGCTGCGCGGGCGCCGTCCGGCAGCCCGCAGATTCCTAGCTTATATCCCAGCCGCGCCCAAATGTGTCAAGCGCGTCCCGGTTCGAACGTGACCGCCTGCACGGTCCACCGGAGGCCCTGCTAGGCTAGGCGCCCGGGATGACGGAGATGCAGGCGCCGATGGCACTGGACGTGGCCGTGGTGATGGACCCGATCGGCAAGATCAAGATCGGCAAGGATACAAGCTTCGCGATGATGCTTGAGGCCCAGCGTCGCGGGCACCGCCTGCACTACGTGGTCCCAGGCGGCCTGTCGCTCGATGGCGCGAGGCCGATGGCCCGCCTCGCCCCGGCCCAGGTCCGGGACGATCCGGCCGACTGGTACTGCCTGGGCGCGGTGTCCACGCGGCCGCTGGCCGAGATGGACGTGGTGCTGATGCGCACCGACCCGCCGGTGGACGCGGACTACCTGCACGACAGCCACATCCTTTCCCTGGCCCAGGACGCGGGCGTGCTGGTGGTCAACGACCCCCGCGGCCTTCGCGACCTGAACGAGAAGCTCGGCGCCCTGCTCTTCCCCCAGTGCTGCCCGCCGACCCGGGTGTCCCGGGACGCGGCCGAACTCAAGGCCTTCGTGGCCGAACACGGGGACGCGGTACTCAAACCCCTGGACGGCATGGGCGGCCGCTCGATCTTCCGGGTCCGGGCCGGCGACCCGAACCTGAACGTGATCCTGGAAACCCTGACCGAAAGCGGCCGCCACCTGGCCCTGGCCCAGCGCTACCTGCCGGAAATCACCGACGGCGACAAGCGCATCCTGCTGGTGGACGGTGAGCCTGTGCCGTACTGCCTGGCGCGCATCCCGCAGGGCGACGAGTTCCGCGGCAACCTGGCCGCGGGCGGCCGCGGCGAGGGCCGGCCCCTGTCGGACCGCGACCGCTGGATCGCCGCCCAGGTCGGCCCCGAGCTCAAGCGCCGGGGCATGCTCTTCGTCGGCCTGGACGTGATCGGCGACTGGCTGACCGAGGTCAACGTCACCAGCCCGACCTGCGTGCGCGAGCTCGACGCCCAGTTCGGCCTGAACATCGCCGGCCAGCTGTTCGACGCCATCGAGGCCCGCCGGGCCGGCCGCGGCTGAGATGGCGGCCGTCGTTCCCGGCCAGATCGGCCCCGCCGAGCGGCTCAGTGCCACCCTGGCGCTGTCCCTGGTCGCTTTCGGGGTGCTGATCCTGGGCGTGGGCTTCGCCCGGGATGCCGCCGCCCCGGTCACCCCGACCCTGGACGTGATCCTGACCGAGACCCGCAGCGACGAGGCCCCGGAGGACGCGGACTTCATCGCCCAGGCCAACAACCAGGGCGGCGGCGACCAGGACCGGGCGCAACGCCCGCGCGAAGAGCAGCTGGCCCCGGTGCCCAAGCCCGACCCGGGCCTGTCCCCGGAAGTCCTGATCGCCCAGGCCCCGCCGCCCGAACCGGAACCGACCCCGCGCCTGCTGACCACCACCGGCGCCAGCGACCGCGCCCTGCCCCTGCCCAAGGACCAGCGCGACACCGAGCCCAGCGCCCTGCCCCAGGGCCGCGAACTGATCGAGCAGAACATGGAGATGGCGCGCCTGGCCGCCGAGATCGAGCGCCGCCAGGAGCTGCTGGCCAAGCGCCCCCGCCGCAAGTTCGTCACCGCCAGCACCCGCGAATACGAATACGCGACCTATCTGCGGGCCTGGGTCGCCAAGGTCGAACGCGTCGGCAACCTCAACTACCCCGACGAGGCGCGCCGCCGCGGCCTGGGCGGGCGCCTGGTGATCACCGTGGCCGTGCAGCGCGACGGCAGCATCGAGGAGATCGTGCTCAACCGCAGCAGCGGCCTGGGCGTGCTCGACCAGGCGGCGATGCGCAGCGTGCGCCTGGCCGAACCCTTCCCGCCGCTGCCGGCGACCAAGGAAAACATCGACGTGCTGCACATCACCCGCACCTTCGACTACCTCAACGGCACGGTCGCCACCGAATAGTGCGTCAGCCCATCAGCGCAGCGATCACCGCCATGCGCATCGGCAGGCCATTGGCGACCTGCTGCAGGATCACCGACTGCGGACCGTCGGCGACGCCGCCATCGATCTCGACGCCGCGGTTCATCGGCCCCGGGTGCATGACGATCGCATCGGGTTTCGCCAGCGCCAGCCGTGCCGGGCTCAGGCCGTAGTCCTTGTAATAGCCCTCTAGCGAGGGCACCAGGCCTTCGTCCATGCGCTCGCGCTGCAGGCGCAGCATGATCGCCGCGTCCACGCCGGCCACCGCCTGGTCGAAGTCATGGAAGACCCGGCAGCCCTGCAGCACGTCGTCGCCCGGCAGCAGGTTGGCGGGGCCGCAGACGCGGATCTCGCCGCAGCCCAGCGCGCGCAGCGCGTGCAGGTCCGATCGGGCGACGCGCGAATGTTTCAGGTCGCCGGCGATCAGCACGGCCAGGCGCGAGAAATCGGCGCCCTTGTGCTGGCGCAGCGTGAGCATGTCGAGCAGGCCCTGGGTCGGGTGCGCGGACCGGCCGTCGCCTGCGTTGATGATGCGGGTGCCCGGCGCGGCGCCGGCGGCCAGTGCGGCGACGGCGCCGTTGTCGGCGTGGCGGATCACGAAGCTGTCCACGCCCATCGCCTCGAGCGTGCGCAGGGTGTCGAGCGCGCTTTCGCCCTTCTTGGTGGACGAGGTCGCGAGGTCGAAGTTCAGCACGTCCATGCCCAGGCGGGTCGCCGCCAGCTGGAAGCTGCTGCGGGTGCGCGTGGAGGTTTCGAAGAACAGCGTGCACAGGCTACGCCCGGCCAGGCGGTCGCGCAGCGCGGTGCCGCGGTGGGCGTGCGGACGCAGCGCCTCGGCGGCGTCGAGCAACCCGGTGATCGTCGCGGCCGGCAGGCCTTCCAGGGTCAGCAGGTGGCGCAGGCGGCCGTCGGGTTGCAGCTGCAGGTCGTGGCTCATGGGGCGGCGGGCTCGGAATCCAGGGAAAGGCGGGAATGGGGCTCGGACAGCCAGCGCTCGAGGATGACCACGGCGGCGAGCGCATCGAGCTGCGCGGCCTGGTGCTTCTTGCGGGCGCCGGCGGCGCGGCCGGCGGCGAAACGCTGGGCGGCCTCGATCGAGCTGCGGCGTTCGTCCACCTGCTGCACCGGCAGCGAGTAGCGCTTGGCGAGGGCACGGGCGAAACCGCGGGCGCGCTGTCGGATGGGCTGGTCGCCGCCGTCGAGCGTGGCCGGATCGCCGACCACCAGGCCGTCGGGCCGCCACTCCTGCACCCAGCGGTCCAGGCGCGCCCAATCCGGGCCGCTGTCGAACACATCGAGCACGCCAAGCTCGCGGGCGCTGGCCGACACCGTGTTGCCGACCGCCACTCCGATGCGGCGCGCGCCGACGTCGAAGCCCAGCAGGGTGGTCAGCGTCGTCATGCGTGGCCCGCGTATCCGGTCAGCCGCGCCAGGTCCACACCGGCGCTGAACGCCGCGGCCTGCCAGCGCTGGTCCAGCGGGCGATGGAACAGGATGTCGCGGTCGGCCGGCACGGTCAGCCAGCTGTTCTCGGCAAGTTCGGCCTCGAGCTGGCCCGCGGTCCAGCCGGCATAACCCAGCGCGACCAGGACATTGCCCGGGCCGTCGCCACCGGCCATCGCGGTCAGGATGTCGCGCGAGGTCGTCACCGCCAGCCCGTCGCCGAAGCGCAGGGTGGAGCTCCAGTCGCGCGGGTCGTCGTGCAGGACGAAGCCGCGGTCCGGCTGCACCGGGCCGCCGGCGACCAGGGGCACGGCGGCCAGGCCTTCGTCCGCGGACAGCTCCATCTGCGCCAGCAGTTCGCCCAGTGTGTAGTCGGCGACGCGGTTGATGACGATGCCCATGGCGCCCTCGGCATCGTGCTGGCAGATCAGGGTCACCGAACGCTGGAAGTTCGGGTCTTCCAGCGCCGGCATGGCGATCAGGAAGTGGTTGGCCAGGAAGTTTCCGGCGGGGGTCGGGGTGCGCGACATGGCCGGCATTCTACCGCGCCCGGCGCGGCCGGCCGGCGCCGGAAACGAAAAACGCCGGGCAAGCCCGGCGTCTTCCGAGTGCCTGGCCGGAGGCCTACTTGACCTCGGACAGCTCCACGCCGTCCAGACCCTGCGACAGGGTGCGGGCGTCGCCACCCTGGGCCAGCTTGATCTTCAGGCGCACTTCGTTCGCGGAGTCGGCGAAACGCAGGGCGTCCTCGTAGCTGATCTCGCCGGCCTGGTAGAGCTCGAACAGGGCCTGGTCGAAGGTCTTCATGCCCAGGTTGGTCGACTCCTTCATCACGTCCTTGATCTTGTGGATCTCGCCGTCGCGGATGTAGTCCTGCACCAGCGGCGTGCCCAGCAGGATCTCCATGGCCACGCGGCGCGCCTTGCCATCCGGGGTGGGGATCAGCTGCTGCGCGACCACGCCCTTGAGGTTCATGGACAGGTCCATGAGCAGCTGGCTGCGGCGGTCTTCCGGGAAGAAGTTGATGATGCGGTCCATCGCCTGGTTGGCGTTGTTCGCGTGCAGCGTGCACAGCACCAGATGGCCGGTCTCGGCGAAGGCGATGGCGTGGTCCATGCCCTCGCGGGTACGCACCTCGCCGATCATGATCACGTCGGGCGCCTGGCGCAGGGTGTTCTTCAGCGCCGCCTCCCAGCTGTCGGTGTCGATGCCGACCTCGCGCTGGGTGATGATGCAGCCCTCGTGCTTGTGCACGAACTCGATCGGGTCCTCGATCGTGATGATGTGGCCCGAGGAGTTCATGTTGCGGTAGCCGATCATCGCCGCCAGCGAGGTCGACTTGCCGGTACCGGTCGCGCCGACGAACAGGATGATGCCGCGCTTGGTCATCGCCAGGGTCTTGATGACAGCCGGCAGGTTCAGCTCCTCGACCGTCGGGATGCGCGTCTCGATGCGGCGCAGCACCATGCCGACCTGGTTGCGCTGGTAGAAGCAGGACACACGGAAGCGGCCGACGCCGGAGACGCCGATCGCGAAGTTGCACTCGTGGGTCTTTTCGAACTCCTCGCGCTGCGAGGGATTCATCACGTTCAGCACCAGGTCGCGCGACTGCTGCGGCGTGAGCGGGTTCTGGGTGATCGGCGAGAGCTTGCCGTTGACCTTCATCGACGGCGGAACGCCGGCCGTGATGAACAGGTCCGAGGCCTTCTTGTGCGCCATCAGCTTCAGGAAGGAGGTGAAGTCGATGCTGCTCATGCGTGCTCCTGTGGTGCACCCGGGGCCTTGGCCCGGGTGCGGTGTTCATGCGGCGTCCTGCCAGCCCCCACCGGCCGTGACGTCATTCGAAAAGCTTCTTTTCCTTGGCGTATTCCTTGGCCTGCAGCTTCGTCACCAGGCCGCGCTTGACCATGTCCTGCAGGCACTGGTCGAGCGTCTGCATGCCATAGGCCTGGCCGGTCTGGATCGACGAGTACATCTGGGCGACCTTGTCCTCGCGGATCAGGTTCCGGATGGCCGGGGTCGCGATCATGATCTCGTGCGCCGCGACGCGGCCGCCGCCGACCTTCTTGAGCAGCGACTGCGAAATGACCGCACGCAGCGACTCCGACAGCATCGAGCGCACCATCGGCTTCTCGCCGGCCGGGAACACGTCGATGATGCGGTCGATGGTCTTGGCCGCCGACGAGGTGTGCAGGGTGGCGAACACCAGGTGGCCGGTCTCCGCGGCGGTCAGCGCCAGGCGGATGGTTTCCAGGTCGCGCATTTCGCCGACCAGGATGTAGTCGGGGTCTTCGCGCAGGGCCGAACGCAGGGCCTCGTTGAAGCCGTGCGTGTCGCGGTGGACTTCGCGCTGGTTCACCAGGCACTTCTGCGAGGTATGCACGAACTCGATCGGGTCCTCGACGGTGAGGATGTGGCCGAACTCGTTCTTGTTGACGCTGTCGACCATGGCGGCCAGCGTCGTGGACTTGCCCGAGCCGGTTGGGCCGGTCACCAGGACCAGGCCCTGGGGCTGCTGCACGAGTTCGGAGAAGATCTTCGGCGCCGCCAGCTCCTCGAGCGTCAGGATCTGGCTGGGAATGGTGCGGAACACCGCGCCGGCGCCGCGGTTCTGGTTGAAGGCGTTGACGCGGAAGCGCGCCAGGCCGGGAATTTCGAAGGAGAAGTCGACCTCGAGGAATTCCTCGTAGTCGCGCCGCTGCTTGTCCGACATGATGTCGTACACCAGCGCGTGCACCTGCTTGTGGTCCAGGGCGGGGATGTTGATGCGGCGGACGTCGCCGTCGACGCGGATCATGGGCGGCAGGCCGGCCGACAGGTGCAGGTCGGAGGCCTTGTTCTTGACCGAGAATGCCAGAAGTTCGGCGATGTCCATCTTCAAATCCCCTTAGCGGCGCATCCAATTAATGAATAGGCGATCGCGTGCCCCCGGGGCAGTATAGCGCTATCCACAGAGGTCAATGCCATCCATGGAATCGTTCGCCCGGACCCTGCACGGCGTCTTGCAAGGTATTGAAAACGCGGCAACCTTGTCCGGCCGGCCAGGGGCGGTGAAGCTGCTGGCGGTGTCCAAGACCCGGCCCGCGGAAGCGGTGCGCGCCCTCGCCGCCGTGGGCCAGCGCGCCTTCGGCGAGAACTATGTTCAGGAAGGTGTGGCCAAGCGGCAGGCGCTGGCCGACCTGGACCTGGAGTGGCACCTGATCGGCCACCTGCAGTCGAACAAGAGCCGCGAGGCCGCCGAGCATTTCGACTGGGTGCACTCGCTCGACCGCCCCAAGCTGGTGGACGCCCTCGGCCAGGCGCGGCCGGCCGACCGGCCGCCGCTGAATGTCCTGATCCAGGTGAATGTCGACGGTGAAGCCAGCAAGTCCGGCTGCGCACCCGCCGACGTAATGGCCCTGGCCGGGCGCATTGCCGCGGCGCCCCGGCTGCGGCTGCGCGGGCTGATGGCCATCCCCGAGCCGCACCCCGATCCGGCCCACCGGCGGGACGCGTTCCGCCGCCTGAAGGCGCTGCAGGACCGGCTGGCCGCCGCGCATCCTTCGGTGGACACGCTGTCCATGGGCATGAGCGACGACTACGCGTTGGCCATCGCCGAGGGCTCGACCCTGGTGCGCATCGGCACCGCCCTGTTCGGCCGGCGTGACTGAGGCCACTCCTTTCCTTTACGGTGCCGGCATGGACAGACACCCCATAACATTCATCGGCGGCGGCAACATGGCCCGCAGCCTGATCGGCGGCCTGATCGCCCGCGGCCACGCGCCCGAAGCGCTGCGCGTGGCCGAACCGGTCGAAGCCTTGCGCGAGGCCCTGGCCAGC
Source organism: Arenimonas terrae (assembly GCF_006265115.1). Classification (GTDB taxonomy): domain Bacteria; phylum Pseudomonadota; class Gammaproteobacteria; order Xanthomonadales; family Xanthomonadaceae; genus Arenimonas; species Arenimonas terrae. Next base: position 1,290,621 of record NZ_SMDR01000001.1, read on the forward strand.
GACTTCGGGGTGCGCGTGCGCGCCACCGGCGTCGAAGCCGCGGCAGGCGCCGGCACCTGGCTGCTGGCGGTCAAACCCCAGGTGATGCGCAGCGTCTGCGAATCCCTGGCGCCGCTGGCGCAGGCCCAGCGTCCGCTGCTGGTCTCGATCGCCGCCGGCATCACCACCGCCCAGATCGACCAATGGCTGGGCGGCGACCAGGCGGTGGTGCGGAGCATGCCCAACACGCCCGCCCTGCTCGGGGCGGGCGCCACTGGCCTGTTTGCCAACGGCCGGGTGTCGCTGGCGCAGCGCAAGGCCGCCGAAACCCTGATGCAGGCCGCAGGCATCACCGCCTGGATCCCCGACGAGGGGCTGATGGATGCGGTCACCGCCGTCTCCGGCAGCGGCCCGGCCTACGCGTTCCTGCTGGCCGAGGCGATGCAGGCCGCCGGCGTAGCCCAGGGCCTGGCGCCGGAAACCGCCCGCGTGCTGGTGCTGCAGACCCTGCTGGGCGCCGCGCGCATGCTCAGCGAATCGGGCGAACCGGCGGCCGTGCTGCGCCAGCGGGTCACCTCGCCCGGCGGCACCACCCAGGCGGCGCTGGAAACCTTCGAGGCCAGCGGCTTCCGCCAGCTGGTGGACCAGGCCATCGCCGCGGCCACGCGCCGGGGCCGGGAGCTGGCCGCTGGAAACGGCTGATCGTCACGCGCCGTGGATGACAGACCGCGGCCGCGGCGAGATGATGCCTTCCCGCCCCAAGGAGGTCAGGCCATGCGTCGTTCGCACTTCCTTCTGTTCTCCATCCTGGTGTCCGGACTGCTGTTCGCCCTGCCCGCGCTGGGCCAGAACTCGGTCCGCTCCGGCGAGCTCGTCGTGCACTACAACGCCGTGCCGACCACCAGCCTGACGGCGGACGTCGCGCGCCAGTACGGCATCACCCGTTCGGCCAACCGCGCCCTGGTCAATGTCTCGGTCCGCCGCGGCGAGCCCGGCGCCGACCAGGCGGTGCCGGCCACGGTCACCGTCGCCGCCACCAACCTCAACGGCCAGCGTTCGGAGCTGCGCGTGCGCGAAGTGCGCGAGGGCGAGGCGATCTACTACCTGGCCGAGGCGCGCATCCAGGGCCAGGAAACGCTGAACTTCGAAGTCCAGGTCAGCACCGAGGGCGCCGCGCCGATCAAGGCCAGCTTCCGCCAGGAGTTCTTCCCCCAGTGAGCCTGCTGCTGGTTCGCCACGGACAGGCGAGCTACGGCGCCGCCGACTACGACAACCTGTCCGAGCGCGGGCACGAACAGTCGCGCCGGCTGGGCGAGTGGCTGGCCCGCGGCGGGCACCGCTTCAAGGCGGTGGTGGTGGGCGGCATGCGCCGGCACCGGCAGACCGCCGAGGGCGTGGCCGCGGCCTTCGCCGCCCAGGGCCTGGACCTGCCGGAACCGGTCGCCGACGAAGGCTTCGCGGAATTCGACCATCAGGCTGTCTTCAGCACCTGGCTGACCCGCAACGCCGACCACCCGGTCGCCATCGCCAGCCGCAGCGGCAGGCCGCGCGACGTCGGCGCGATGCTGCAGGCCGCGCTGCTGGCCTGGGCGCGCGACGAACTGCCGGACCTGCCGGAATCCTGGGCCACGTTCGGCGCGCGCGTGCACGCCGCCGGCGAGCGGCTCGAGGCCCTGGCCGGCGACGGCGAGGCCCTGGTGCTGAGCTCGGGCGGCGTGATCTCGCGCCTGGCCCAGATCGCCCTGGACGTGCCCGACCACCGCGCCGTCGAACTGAACCTGGCGCTGCGCAACAGTGCGCTGAGCGAATTCCACCCGCACGCCGGCCGCCTGCGCCTGGGCAGCTGGAACGCGCTGCCGCACCTGCACGGCGAACGCGAGCTGTGGACGTACTACTGACCCGGCGCGCCAGCGCCTCCGCGAGAATCCGATGACCGCATCGCGCCCCGCCACGCTGTTCCCCTTTTCCGACCGCTCGCGCGAGCTGCAGGCGAAGGTCGCCGCCTTCATCGCCGAGAAGGTGATGCCGGCCGAAGCGCAGTTCGCCGCGCACGCCGCCGACCCGGCCACGCGCTGGACGATTCCGCCGGGACTCGAGGCGCTCAAGGCCGAGGCGAAGGCCGCCGGCCTCTGGAACCTGTTCCTGCCCGACCCGGAGCGCGGTTCGGGGCTGAGCAACCTCGACTACGCGCCGATCGCCGAGCTCACCGGCCGCTCGCTGCATGCGCCCGAAGTCTTCAACTGCAGCGCGCCCGACACCGGCAACATGGAGGTGCTGCTGCACTTCGCCACGCCGGAACAGCAGGCGCCGTGGCTGCCGAAGCTCCTGGCCGGCGAGATCCGCTCGGCCTTCGCGATGACCGAACCCGATGTCGCCAGCTCCGACGCCACCAACATCGCCCTGCCGATCGTGCGCGAAGGCGATCAGTACGTGATCAACGGCCGCAAGTGGTGGACCACGGGCGCGGGCGACCCGCGCTGCCGGATCCTGATCGTGATGGGCGTGACCGACCCGGACGCGCCGGCGCACCGGCGGCAGTCGATGGTGCTGGTGCCGATGGATACGCCGGGCGTGCGCGTGGTGCGCCCGCTCACCGTGTTCGGCTACGACGACGCGCCGCATGGCCATGTCGAGCTCGAATTCACCAACGTGCGCGTGCCGGTGGCCAACCGCCTGCGCGAGTCCGGCAGCGGTTTCGAGATTGCCCAGGCGCGGCTGGGGCCGGGCCGCATCCACCACTGCATGCGTCTGATCGGCCTGGCGCAGCGGGCGCTGGAGGCGATGGTCGAACGCGCCCGCACGCGCGAAGCCTTCGGCCGGCCGATCGGCCAGCACGGCATGGCGCAGGAGGCGATCGCGCTGAGCCGCTGCGAGATCGAACAGGCGCGGCTGCTGACGCTGCAGGCGGCCGCGGCGCTGGATGCGCACGGGCTGCATGGGAAAAAGGCGCAGGGGTCCACGTCGTCCAGCGATCAGGTCGATGTGCAGCGTGCCCGCGATCTTGTCGGAATGATCAAGATCGTCGCCCCGCGCATGGCCTGCGCCGTGATCGACCGGGCGATGCAGGTGCACGGCGCCGGCGGCCTGTCGCAGGACCACTTCCTGGCCCAGGCCTATGCCGGCGCGCGTTCCCTGCGCCTGGCCGACGGCCCCGACGAGGTGCACATCGCCTCGCTGGCGCGTTCGATGCTCAAGGGCTGAGCATGCCGTTCACGCCGATCCATCTCGGGCCGGGCCTGGTGTTCAAGGCGATCGGCGGGCGCCGTTTCAGCTTCATGGTGTTCGGCGGCGCGCAGGTGCTGATGGACATCGAGCCGCTGGTCGGCATCCTGCGCGGCTGGGACGTGCTGCACGGCTACACGCACACCGTGCCGGGTGCGCTGGTGATCGGCACGATCGCCGGAATCATCGGGCGACCGATCAGCGAGTTCGCCTTGCGGTTGCTGCGGATCGCGCACCCGCCTTTCACCTGGGCTTCCTCGTTCGCGGGCGCCTACGTCGGCACCTTCTCCCACGTCGCGCTCGACGCGGTGATGCACGCCGACATGACCCCCTTCTGGCCGCTGCTGGCCGGCAACCCCTGGCTCAGCGCCGTATCCATCGAAACGCTGCACCTGATCTGCTTCGCCGCCGGCGGACTGGGGCTCGCCCTGGTCGGCGGCCAGGCGCTGGCACGACGCGCGAACGGAACCCCGCCCCGATGACCGACAAACTCGCCCTGCCCGCCGAAAGCCTGGCGACCTATCTCGAAGCACAGGTCGACGGCTTCCGCGGGCCGCTCACCGCCACCAAGTTCAAGGGCGGCCAGTCGAACCCGACCTACCTGGTCGAAGCCGCGAGCGGGAAATACGTGCTGCGCCGCAAGCCGCCGGGCCAGCTGCTGCCGTCCGCGCATGCGGTGGACCGCGAGTTCCGCGTGCTGGTCGCCCTGCACGGCGGCCCGGTGCCGGTGGCCCGGCCGCTGCACCTGTGCACGGACGAGTCGGTGATCGGCTCGATGTTCTACCTGATGCAGTTCGTCGAGGGCCGCATCTTCTGGGACCCGTCCCTGCCCGAGGCCACGCCGGCGGAACGCGGCGCGACCTACGACGCGATCATCGCCGCGATGGCGGCGCTGCATTCGGTGGACCCCGCCGCGGTCGGCCTGTCGGACTACGGCAAACCCGGCAACTACTTCGAACGCCAGCTCAAGCGCTGGGGCGAGCAGTACCGCGCGAGCGAAACACGTCCGATCCCGGCGATGGACGCACTGATCCAGACGCTGCCGGCCCGCTGCCCCGCCGACGACGGCAGCGTGGCGCTGACGCACGGCGACTTCCGCATCGACAACCTGATGTTCGACCCCGTGCAGCCGCGCGTGACCGCCATCGTCGACTGGGAGCTGAGCACGCTCGGCCACCCGCTGGCCGACCTCGGCTACTTCTGCATGGCGCTGCGGCTGCCGCGCAATCCGGCCTTGCCCGGCCTGGCCGGGCTCGACCGCGCCGCGCTCGGCATTCCCGACGAAGCGGCGCTGCTGGCGCGTTATTCGCAGCTCACCGGCCGCGCCATTCCCGCCGACTGGCCCTTCGTGCTGGCCTTCAGCTTCTTCCGCCTCGCCGCCATCGCCCAGGGCGTGGCCAAACGCGCCGAACAAGGCAACGCCTCGAGCGAACAGGCGATGCAGGCCGGGCGCATGACCGAGATGCTGGCGCAGCTGGGGCTCCAGGCCCTCGACTGAATCAGCGCAGCGCCCAGCGGCGGATGTGCGCCGCCATCTCCCGCACGCCGTCGGTCAGCGCCGCCGGCCCGGGCTGCAGGATGACCGGCGACTTGATCTCGTGCAGTTCGCCGTCGCGCACGGCGGGCACGTTCTCCCAGCCCGGACGCGCGGACACTTTGCCGGGCTGGAACTTCTTGCCGCACCAGGAGCCGAACACGATGTCGGGCGCGCGCGCGATGATTTCCGTGTCGTCGGGCAGGATGCGGTTCTTCGCCAGGGATTCGGTCGCGCGTTCCGGGAAGATGTCGTCGCCGCCGGCGAGCCGCACCAGCTCCGCGACCCAGCGGATGCCGGTGATGCGCGGCTCGTCCCATTCCTCGAAATAGACCTTCGGCCGGCGCGGCAGCGTGACTGACACCTCCCCGATGGCGTCGAGCCCGCGCTTGAGTTCATCGGCATAGGCATCGGCGCGCTCGCCGGCGCCGACCAGCGCGCCCAATCGCCGCACGTAATCCAGGATCTCCGCCACGCTGCGATGGTTGCTGATCCAGACTTCCACACCCTGCCGGATCAGCTCGGCGGCGATGTCGGCCTGGATGTCGGAGAACCCCACGACAAAATCCGGCTGCAGCTTGAGGATCTCGCCGATCTTCGCCGACGTGAAGGCGCTGACCTTGGGCTTCTCCTTGCGCGCCCTGGCGGGTCGCACCGTGAAGCCGCTGATGCCAACGATGCGGTCCTGTTCGCCCAGCGCGTACAGGACTTCGGTCGGCTCCTCGGTCAGGCAGACGATGCGGCGCGGGCCGAAACTCACGGATACAGCATCCGCTTGGCCCAGGCGCCGTCCACGCGCTCGTAGTGCTGGCGCTCGTGCAGCCGGAACCGCGCGCCGTACCAGAACTCGATCATCTCGGGCACCACGCGGAAGCCCGACCAGTGCGGCGGGCGCGGCACCTCGATGCCCTCGAACTTCTTCTCGAAGGCGTCGATGCGCGCCTCGAAGGTGTCGCGCGAATCCAGCGTCTGCGACTGCAGCGAGGCCCAGGCGCCGATCTGGCTGGGGCGCGGCCGCGAGGCGAAGTAGGCGTCGGCTTCGGCCAGGTCCACCGGCTCCACCGTGCCCTCGATTTTCACCTGCACCTGGTCGCGCAGCGTCTTCCACAGGAACAGCAGGGCGGCGTGCGGGTTCTCGGTCAGCTGGCGGCCCTTGCGGCTCTGGTAGTTGGTGTAAAAGACGAAGCCGCGCGGATCGAAGGCCTTCAGCAGCACGGTGCGCGCGGCCGGGCGGCCCTGCGCGTCGGCGGTGGCCAGCGTCATGGCCGTGGCGTCGGGATCGCCGGCCGCCTTGGCCTGTTCGATCAGCTGGGCGAAGGTGGCCAGGGCTTCGGCGTACAGGTCGGTCATCGGGCGTCCTCGGTTCGGCGCGGGATGATCGTCATGGCCGTCCCGCCTTTTCGCTATTGTCCTCCCAATGCCGCCCGTCCTGCACCCCGCGCCGGGATTTTCGCCAGGCTTCGTCGCCGACCGGCTCGACGAAGCGCTGTCGCTGCGCGGCCGGGTGCCCGTCTACGGCGTGGCCGGCCTGCCCGGCACCGGCAAGTCGACCCTGGCCGCGCAGATGGTCCGGCTCGCGGACGCGCGCGGCATCGATGCGCTGGCGCTGTCCATCGATGACTTCTATCTCGGGCGCGGCGCCCGCCGCGGGCTCGCGCGCCGGGTGCATCCGCTGCTGGCCCGGCGCGGTCCGCCGGGCACCCACGACCTGCCCCTGGCCCTGGCCACGCTGGACGCGCTGCGCCGCGGCGACGCTGTCGCCCTGCCCCGATTCGACAAACTCGCCGACACCCGGCGGCCGCCCTCGCGCTGGATCCAGCCGGCGCGCCTGCCGCAGCTGCTGGTCTTCGAAGGCTGGTTCCTGAAAACACCGCCCGAATCGGACGCGGCGCTGCGCGCGCCGATCAATGCGCTGGAGCGCGAACACGATGCCGACGGCCGCTGGCGCCAGTGGTGCAATTCCGCACTCGGCGATTACGCGCCGCTCTGGCAACGCCTGGACTGGCTGACCTGGCTGCAGCCGCCCGGGTTCGAGACCGTGCCTGGCTGGCGCTGGCAGCAGGAGCGCCGGATGCAGTCGCAGCGCCCGGGCCATGCGGCGATGAGCCGTGCCCAGGTCGGGGACTTCCTGCAGGGCTTCGAGCGGGTGGGCCGGCAGGCGCTGCGCACGCTGCCGGCCCTCGCCGACCGGGTGGTCGCGCTGGACGCGCGACGGCGGCCGATCAGCTGACGACGAAGCTCACGCGCATGTTCACGCGCCACTCGGTCACGCTGCCGGCATCGTCGGTGATGACCTTGATGTCGTTGACCCAGGCGCCCTTGATGTTCTTCACGCTCTTGGCGACCTTCTTGAGTCCGCCCTGCACGGCGTCCTCGATGCCTTTCTTGGAGGAGGACGAAACTTCGATCACCTTGGTGACGGTAGCCGTTGCCATGATCTGCTCCTGAGGGGTGGCCCGGAACGGGCCCGACCGACTATACGCCCGGCCCCGCCAGCAGGGCGCCGTAACCGGCGCGGTAGTCGGGATGGGCCGGCGCCCAGCCGCTGGCCCGCAGGCGGGCGTTGCGCAGGCGGCGACCGGTGACCGCCCCGGTCGCCGCGGGAACCGCCGGCAGACCCTGCTTCGAACGCAGCCAGTCCAGGACCTCCGACTCGAGCGCGGGCAGGTCGTCGCTGCCGACATAGCAGGCGTGCGGCGCGTCCGCATCCAGCAGGTGCGACAGCGCCGCGGCGGCGTCGTCGACGTGCAGGCGGTTGGTCCAGTGCGGCCGGCCCGGTTCGCCGGCGCGGGCCTTGCGCAGCATCATCTCGCGGCCGGGCCCGTAGAGGCCCGACAGCCGCAGCGCGATGCCGCCGCCGTGCGGCGCGAGGGCCTCTTCCGCCTGGCGCAGGACGCGGCCGTTGAAGGCCGGCGGCTCCGCCGGCGACGCCTCGTCCACCCACTCGCCGGCGTCCTGGCCGTACACCGCGGTGGACGAGACGAAGATCAGCCGCGGTGCCTCGCAGGCATCCATCAGCCGGCGCAGGCCGTCGAGGTAGAGCGCGCGGTAGGCGGCTTCGTCGCGCTGGTCCGGCGCCGCGCAGAACACCAGCGCGTCCACGCGCCGCGGCAGGCGCGCGAGGCCTTCGCCGCTGGCGAGGTCGGCACGCAGCGTGCGGATGCCCGGCGCCATCGCCAGCTCGCGGCGGCGCAAGGCGATCACATCGTTCCCCATGTCGGCGCGGCGCAAGGCCAGGCGTCCGCCGACGTCGCCGGCGCCGGCGATCACCAGCACGCGGCCCGCAGCGCCAGCCTGGGCGCGGTTTTTCGACGATGCAGCCATGGCGGGATGCTAGCATCGTGACCCATGAATCCCGCCCCCAACCTCGTCCTGGTCGGCCCGATGGGCGCCGGCAAGACCTCGATCGGCAAGCGCCTGGCGGCGCGGCTGGGCCTGGCCTTCGTGGACTGCGACCACCGCCTGGAGGAAGTGACGGGCGCGCCGGTGCCGCTGATCTTCGAGTGCGAGGGCGAAGCCGGCTTCCGCGCGCGCGAAACCGCCCTGATCGCCGAACTGATGCGCGGCCACGGCCAGCTGGTGGCCACCGGCGGCGGCGCCGTGCTGGCCGAGGACAACCGCCGGCGGCTGCGCGAGCGGGGTTTCGTGGTGCACCTGCAGGTCAGCGTCTCGCAGCAGATCGAACGCCTGGCGCGCGACCGCAGCCGGCCGCTGCTGGCTTTCGGCGACAAGCGGGCCCGGCTGGAATCGCTGGCGGTCGAACGCGGACCGATCTACGACGCCGTCGCCGATCTGGCCTTCGACGCCGACGGGCTGACCGTGCCGATCGCCGCCGAACGCCTCGGCGCCCTGCTCGAACAGCGCTGGCAGCGCAGCGAGGTGGCGGCATGAGCACGGTGCGCGAACTGCAGGTCGAGCTGGGCGCCCGCGCCTATCCGATCCGCATCGGCCGCGGTCTGCTCGACGACGGCGCCGGCCTGGCCGCGCGCGTTCCTGGCCGCCACGCCCTGGTCGTCACCGACCGCAACGTCGCGCCGCACTACCTGGCGCGGGTCGAAGCCGCACTGGCGGGGAAGTCTTTCGGCAAGCTGGTGCTGCCGCCGGGCGAACAGGAAAAAACCCTCGCGCGCTTCGGCGACGTGATGGCGGCCCTGGCCGCACTCGGCGCCAGCCGCGATGCGACCGTGATCGCGCTCGGCGGCGGCGTGGTCGGCGACCTCGCCGGGTTCGCCGCGGCCTGCTGGATGCGCGGCGTCGGTTTCGTGCAGCTGCCGACCACGCTGCTGGCGATGGTCGACTCCTCGGTCGGCGGCAAGACCGCGGTGGACCTGCCGCAGGGCAAGAACCTGGTCGGCGCCTTCCACCAGCCGTCGGCGGTGTTCGCCGATACGGCCACGCTCGACACGCTGCCCGGGCGCGAGCTGCGCGCCGGCCTGGCCGAGGTCGTGAAATACGGGGCCATCGCCGACCCGGTCTTCTTCGACTGGCTGGAAGCGAACGCCGAAGCGCTGCTGGCCCGCGACCCGGAGGCGCTGGCTGAGGCGATCGCCGTCAGCTGCGCACACAAGGCCGGCATCGTCGCGCGCGACGAGACCGAGCAGGGCGAGCGCATGCTGCTCAACTTCGGGCACACCTTCGGCCACGCCATCGAAACCGAGCAGGGTTACGGCGGGCTGCTGCACGGCGAGGCGGTCGCGGTCGGCATGGTGCTGGCCGCTCGGCTGTCGGCCGATCTGGGCCGGGCGCCCTGGTCCGATACGGCGCGCCTGGCCACGCTGCTCGAGCGCCTGGAGCTGCCGGTGGCGCTGCCGCCGGGTCTTTCCGGCGACGCGCTGCTGGCGCGCATGAAGCTCGACAAGAAGGCGGTCTCCGGTGCGCTGCGGCTGATCCTCTGGTCGGGCCTGGGTCGCGCCGAAGTCGCCAGCGCCGTACCCGAAGCCGACATCCGCGCGGTCCTCGACGCCTGAGGCTTGCTGCGCAAGCAGGTCACCTGCTCGTTTTCGGGTGATCTGGCGTGCGCCGCCGCAGACCAGAGGGGGTACCTGCCCGCTCGGGCGTAAGCGGCATCCTGCCCAACTCACTCGCGGCCCTTGCGGGCATCCTGCCCTCCACTTCAGGCACCCCCTCCGGTCTGCGGCGTCGCCACGACTCATCCTGGCGAGCCGAGGGGACAAGCGCGTGCCCCCAGAAGGCACGAAGCTCGCTGCTTGGATGGAAGTGGCTTCGGGGCAGACCCGGGCGAGCCGCAGCTCGAAAGCAGAGACGCCAATCGCTTTGCCCAAGCGAGCTTCACGGATTCGATAACCCGGCCCGGCTGGTCCGCAGGCCGTCGTGCGTGAGGTCTCTTCCCGGGGCTTCGAAAACAGGGACGTTTTCGAAGAGCCTCCATGGATGGATTCACGGCGTCCCCGGGAAGAGACCTCACGTACGGCGGACTACCGCCAAGGACGATCCCGGCACCGACGCCTGACGTACGGCGGCACGTCGCCAAGCACGATCCCGGCACCACGCCCGATCCGGGTGGGGATCGACTACGGAAGTGAGCGGGCCGCTGGGCCTGCTGACGGCGCAGGTCCGGAGCGTGGAGGCGTCCGGAACGGCCCGCCAGCGGCTACAATGGCGCCCCTATGCGCCTGCTGCTGCAGCAAAAACCGCTCGCTGGAGAAGCCCCCAAGTACGTCCAGCTGATCCTCCAGCAGGACCTGCTGGGCGGCTGGACCCTGCTGCGCGAGTCCGGCCAGATCGGCGGCAAGGCCCAGCTCAAGCGCGAACAGTACCTGGAGCGCGACGCCGCCCTGGCGGCCTTCGAGAAGGCCCGCGACGCCCAGGTGCGCAAGGGATTCCTGGTGATGTTCGCCCAGGGTGCGGACGCACCCCGATGAGTCCGCCCCGCGGACGCGCCCCGATGACAACCGTGCGGACGCCCCGCACCGATGGATTGACGCCGTGACCCCGAAGAACGACCGCTTCCTGCGTGCCCTGCGCCGCGAACCCGTGGACTGCACCCCGGTGTGGCTGATGCGCCAGGCCGGCCGCTACCTGCCGGAGTACCGCGCCACCCGCCAGCAGGCCGGGAGCTTCATGGGCCTGGCGACGAACCCCGAACTGGCCTGCGAAGTCACCCTGCAGCCGCTGCGCCGCTACCAACTCGACGCGGCCATCCTGTTCTCCGACATCCTCACCGTGCCCGACGCCATGGGCCTGGGCCTGTATTTCGCCGACGGCGAAGGCCCGAAGTTCGAGCGTCCGGTGCGCACGCCGGCCGACATCGCGAAGCTGGCGGTGCCCGACATGGCCAGCTCGCTGCGCTACGTGATGGATGCAGTGAGCCTGATCCGCCGCGAGCTCGACGGCAGCGTCCCGCTGATCGGTTTTTCAGGCAGCCCCTGGACCCTGGCCTGCTACATGGTCGAGGGCGGCGGCAGCAAGGATTTCGCCCGCATCAAGTCGATGGCGCTGAACGAACCGGCGGCCCTGCACCGGCTGCTCGAGGTCACCACCGACGCCGTGATCGCCTACCTCGCCGCCCAGCGCGAAGCCGGGGCGCAGGCGCTGCAGGTGTTCGACACCTGGGGCGGCGTGCTGGCCCCACACGTCTACCGCGAGTTCTCGCTGCGCTACCTGCAGCGCATCGCCGCCGAACTGCCGCGCGGTGACGGCGCCGAGCGCACGCCGCTGATCCTGTTCGGCAAGGGCAATGCGCCCTACCTGGAAGAGCTCGCCGCCACCGGCGCCGAAGGCCTGGGCGTGGACTGGACCGTGTCGCTGGGCGAGGCTCGCCGCCGCACCGGCGGCCGCGTGGCGCTGCAGGGCAACCTGGACCCGGTGACGCTGTACGCCTCGCCCGAAGGCATCCGCGCCGAAGCCGCGCGGGCGCTGGACGACTACGCCGCCGCCAACGGCGGTTCGCGCGACGGCCACATCTTCAACCTCGGCCACGGCATGAGCCCGGACATGGATCCCGAACACGTGCGCGTGCTCGTGGATGCCGTGCACGCGCACAGCCGCCGCTAGTCGCCCGCGGCGGCCGCCAGCGCGCCGGCGAGCATGTCGCCGGTGACCGGTTTGCGCAGGAATCCGTCCATGCCGGCGGCGCGTGCGGCCGGCTCGGCATCGAGGTCGGAGCGCGCGGTCAGCGCCAGCATCGGCAGCCGGTGGCCGCGGGCCCGCACCAGGCGCGCCAGCGCGAAGCCGTCGATGCCCGGCAGGTCGAGGTCGAGCAGGGCGAGGTCGAAGCCGCCGGCCTCAAGCTCGGCCAGCGCCGCCAGGCCCTGCGGCGCATGCACCACGCAATGGCCCTGGCGCTGCAGCAGCGCGGTCACCACTTCGGCCACCAGCGGTTCGTCTTCGACCAACAGCACGCGTCGGGACGCGGCCGCCGGCGGCGGCGGCGTCGCGACCGGCCCCGACGATGCCGCGGCCAGCGGAAGCTCGACCTGGAAACAGGCGCCGCGGCCGGCTTCGCTGTGCACGCGGATGGCGCCACCCATCGCCACCGCCAGCTCCTGGCTGATCGCCAGGCCCAGGCCGCTGCCGGCCTTCGCACCGGGCTCGAACCGCTGGAACAGCCGCGCCTGCCGATCGGGATCCAGCCCCGGCCCGGTGTCCTCGACCTCGAGCACGATGCCCCGCGGCGCCATCGGCCGCACCCTCAGCCGCACTACGCCGCTTTCGCAGAACTTGATGGCGTTGTGGCCGAGGTTGAACAGGATCTGGCGCAGGCGCGTGGCGTCGCCCTCGAGTGCGGCCGGCAGCGCGGGATCGCAGTGCAGGCTCAGCCGCAGCGGCTTGGCTTCGGCCAGCGGCTGCAGCAGGCCGGCGACATCCTGCAATAGCGGCCGCAGTTCGAACGACGCCGATTCCAGCTGCAGCCGGCCGGCTTCGATGCAGGCCAGGTCGAGCGCGTCGTTGACCAGGCGCAGCAGGTGTCGGCCGGCGCGCTGGATCGCCTCGACCTGGGCACGCTGGCGCGGCTCCAGCGCGCTGCCCTGCAGCAGTTCGGCCATGCCGAGCACGCCGGTCATCGGCGTACGGATCTCGTGACCCAGGGTCGCGAGGAAGCGGGTCTTGGCGTCGGAATGCTGTTCGGCCAATGCCTGCCGCTCGCGGCTCAGCACCAGCGCCTGCCGCCGCGCGCGCCGCGCGCGGTGCCACGCCGCCAGCCAGGCCATGAAGGCGAGCAGGCCCAGGCCGGCCGCCAGCAGCGCCGCGGGCGTGCGCCACCACACCGGTTCGACCAGCAGTTCCAGCGCCTGCTCCGGCCGCCAGCCCCCGCCGGAGTCCGCGACCTGGATCCGCAGGCGGTGGCGACCCGGAAGCACCTGCTGGTAGAGGCGCGCCTGCCCCGGCGGCAGTTCGATCCAGCCCGCGTCGTGGCCCTCGAGCCAGTAGCGATGGCGCAGGCCCTGCCGTGGCGCGGACAGCCGGAGGTCGCGGTCACCCTGGCGCAGGCGCAGCCAGCGATCGCCGGCCGGCAGCTCGACGGCTCGCCCGTCGCGATGCACCTGCGCCACGGGCAGCGGCGGCAGCGGCGTGCCGGCGAAGGCGAGGCCGCCGGCCAGCAGGCCGCACAGCCAGAGCAGCCAGCGCCCCAGGGCCTGCGTGCACGCAACATTGGGTTTCACCGCCATCCACCCCCCGTTAACCCGGCCGGCCTAGACTAGCCACGCCGCGTTCCCTTGGCTGTAAGAAAACCCATGCCCCTGATCCCTCGACTCTGGCTGTTGCTGCTGCTGGCCCTGCCCGCCGCGCCGGCCGTCGCCGGGAACGAGGCGTTCCGGCTCGACCCGGTGCATACGCGCGTGGCCTTCCGCGTCGACCATGCCGGCCTCTCGCGTGCGGTCGGCACCTTCGCCGGCGCCACCGGTGTGCTGGAGTTCGACCCGGAGGACTGGCGCGCCGCGCGCCTCGAGGTCCGGCTGCCGCTGTCGAGCCTCGACCTGGGCGACGCCGACTGGACCCGCAAAGTGCTCGCGCCGGCCTTCCTCGACGCCGGCGACCATCCGGAAGCGCACTTCGTCTCCACCGCGGTTGAACCGATCGGCCCGGACCAGGCGCGGGTCACCGGCCAGCTCAGCCTGCGCGGCCGCAGCCACCCGGTGGTGCTGGACGTCCGCCTGAACGCGCTCAAACGGCACCCGCTCACCTTCCGCCGCACCGCCGGCTTTTCGGCAACCGCGCGCCTGGACCGCCGCAGCTTCGGCATCGACACCTGGCCCAACGTGATCGGTCACGAGGTGGAGCTGCTGATCGAGGCCGAAGCCATCCACGACCGCGGCGCCGCCGCGCCTGCCGCACCGGAGACCGACGATGCCGATCCGCAATGACGCGCAGCGCTGGGGCTGGGTCAGCCTCGGCATCCACTGGCTGACCGTGGTGATGGTGCTGTGCCTGTGCGCAGTCGGCCTGCTGATGGACGAGCTGTCGAACTCGCCGTTCAAGGTGCAGGTGTATGCGCTGCACAAGAGCTTCGGGCTCACCGTGCTCGGCCTGACCGCGCTGCGCCTGCTGTGGCGCCTGGCCGCCGGCGCTCCGCAGCCGGTGCCGGGCACGCCGCGCTGGCAGGTGCTGGTAGCCGCCGTCACCCACGGCGCGCTGTACGTGGTGCTGCTGGCCATGCCGCTGAGCGGCTGGCTGTTCAACTCGGCCTCGGGTTTCCCGCTCAAGTGGTTCGGGCAGTTCTCATTGCCAAAACTCAGCGGTTACGACCCGGCCGTGAAGGCCTTCGCCCACGACCTGCACGAAACCCTGTTCCTGGTGCTGGCCGCGATCGTCACCGCGCATGCACTGGCCGCGCTCAAGCATCACTATTTCGACCGCGACCGCACCCTGGTGCGCATGCTGCCGCTGCTCAAGCCGCGGGAACCCGCGCCGCCGGCGCCGGTCGAACCGATTCCCCCCGCTTCCGGATCCTGACCATGCGCACCCTGCTGTTCGCCACCCTGCTCGCCCTGGCGCCGCTGGCCTCCGCCGCCGACTACGCGGCCCAGCCCGGCTCGCGCCTAGGTTTCACCGCGACCTACCAGGGCGAGGCCTTCGAGGGCCGCTTCGGCACGTTCACGCCGCAGATCCGCTTCGATCCCCAGGCCCTGGCGACCAGCCGCTTCGACGTGCGCATCGCCCTGGCCAGTGCGAGCACCGACAACGTCGAACGCGACGAGATGCTGGTGGGCAGCGAGTTCTTCGACGCCGGCACCCTGCCCGAGGCGCGCTACACCGCCACGCGCTTCCGCGCGCTCGGCGGCAACCGCTTCGTCGCCGAGGGCACGCTGAGCCTGCGCGGCGTCAGCCGACCGGTGCCGCTGAGCTTCACCTGGACGCCCGGCGCGAAACCGGTGCTGCAGGGCGAGGCCAGGCTCAGCCGCCTGGCCTTCCAGGTCGGCACCGGCGACTGGACCGATACCGAGCTGCTGCCCGACGAGGTGGTGGTGAATACCCGGCTGGTGCTGGCGCCGGTCAACTAAGGGCGCTCAGCCCGACAGGAAATCCCGCACCGCCTCGGCGCCGAAGGGCCAGTCCAGTTCGGCGCCGGTGTCCTCGCGCCGCAGCACCGGGATGCGTTCGCCGTAGCGGGACTGCAGGCCCAGGTCGTCGTCGATCCACAGCGGGTCGAAGTCGGCGACGCCGGCCTCGGCCAAACGTTCCCAGGCCAGGTCGCACAGGTGGCAGTCGTCCTTCTGGATCAGGGTCAGTCGCATCGGGGTCCGGGCAGTTCGCCGGCGTA
This sequence comes from Arenimonas terrae, assembly GCF_006265115.1. Lineage (GTDB taxonomy): Bacteria > Pseudomonadota > Gammaproteobacteria > Xanthomonadales > Xanthomonadaceae > Arenimonas > Arenimonas terrae. The sequence continues at coordinate 1,306,079 of NZ_SMDR01000001.1, forward strand.
CAGTCGGCTTTGGCGTGGGGCGCATAGAATACGGCCACTTCCAGGGAAGCCCGCAGTCATGGCCGTCAGCGTCTTCGACCTCTTCAAGATCGGCATCGGACCTTCGTCCTCGCACACGGTGGGCCCGATGCGCGCCGCGGCGCGTTTCGTCAGCCACTGGCTCGAGGAGAACGGCGAACTCGAACGTACCACCCGCGTGCGTGCCGAGGTGTTCGGTTCGCTGGCCCTGACCGGCCGCGGCCACGGCACCGACAAGGCCGTGCTGATGGGCCTGGAAGGCCACTGGCCGAATCAGATCGACCCGGACCTGATCCCGGCGGCGCTCGAACGCATCCGCGGCCAGAAGAAGCTCCTGCTGCTCGGCAAGCGCGAGATCGGCTTCGACGAGAAGCACGACCTGATCATGAACAAACGGCAGAAGCTGCCCTTCCACACCAACGGCATGCGCTTCACCGCCTTCGACGCCGACGGCGGCGTCATCGCCACCCGCGACTACTATTCGGTCGGCGGCGGTTTCGTGGTGAACCAGGATGAGGCCGCGGAAGACCGCATCGTCGCCGACACCACCGACCTTCCCTATCCCTTCCATTCCGGCGACGAACTGCTGCAGCAGTGCGAGCGGCACGGCCTTAGCATCGCCGCGATGATGTTCGCCAACGAACGCGCCTGGCGCAGCGATGAACAGATCGTGGCCGGCCTGCGCGAGATCTGGCGGGCGATGCAGGACTGCACTGCCCGCGGCATCCGCGAGAAGGGTACGCTGCCCGGCGGCCTGCATGTGTCGCGGCGCGCACCCACGCTGCACGCCGAGCTCTCGTCCAAGCCCGAAGCCGGCATGCGCGACCCGCTGACGGTGCTCGACTGGGTGAACCTGTACGCGCTGGCGGTGAACGAGGAAAACGCCGCCGGCGGCCGCGTCGTCACCGCGCCCACCAACGGCGCCGCCGGCATCATCCCGGCCGTGCTGCACTACTACGACCGCTTCATTCCCGGCGCAAACGAACAGGGCGTGTTCGACTTCATGCTCACCGCCGCCGCGATCGGCATCCTCTACAAGGAAAACGCCTCGATCTCCGGCGCCGAAGTCGGATGCCAGGGCGAAGTCGGCGTGGCCTGCTCGATGGCCGCGGCCGGCCTCACCGCCGCGCTCGGCGGCACGCCGGGCCAGATCGAGAATGCGGCCGAGATCGGCATGGAACACAACCTCGGCCTGACCTGCGACCCGATCGGCGGCCTGGTGCAGATCCCCTGCATCGAACGCAACGCGATGGGCGCGGTGAAGGCGATCAACGCCTCGCGCATGGCCCTGCGCGGCGACGGCAAGCACAAGGTCAGCCTGGACAAGGTGATCAAGACCATGCGCGACACCGGCCGCGACATGCAGGACAAATACAAGGAAACCTCGCGCGGCGGCCTGGCGGTGAACGTCATCGAGTGTTAGCCCGACTGCCCGGCGCCAGCGCGACGGGCATCACGAAGTGTCCGCCGGCCCCTTGCCAGCCCCGGGGCGAGGGTTGATATTCGGGGCAAGCCCGTCCTTCTCCGGACATCCGCCGTGCCCAGACTGCGCGCCCTGTCGCTGACCGCACTGCTCGTACCGGCGCTGGCCATGCCGGGGGCCGCTGCGGCGCTGGACCCGGAAAAGTCCTTCCACCACTACGTGCGCAACAGCTGGAGCATCGAGGAAGGGCTGCCGCAGATCAGCGCCCTGGCCATCACCCAGGACCGCCAGGGGTACCTGTGGGTCGGAACCCAGGCCGGCCTGGCGCGTTTCGACGGCATCCGCTTCACCGCCTTCAATCCGGAGAACACGCCGGGACTGCGCGGCATCTGGATCCACGACCTGCACGTGGACGAAAGGAACCGGCTCTGGATCGCCACCTACCGCGGCCTCTCGCTGCGCGACGAAACCGGTTTCCACGCGCTGCCGGTGGCGGGCGCGGATCCCACGCGCGCGCTCGACACCCACGACATCGTCGCCATGCCTTCGGGCGAACTGATGGTGGCGGCGCCGGACGGCATCTACCGGGCCAGCGAGACCGGGCTGGAGATGGCCTATCCGCTGCCGCGCGCGGCCACGGCCCTGCTCGCCCGCGGCGACGAACTGTGGGTAGGCAGCCTCGGCCGGGTGTTCCGCATCGCCGGCGGCGTGGTCGAGCTGCTGCCGCTGCCGCCCGAGGACGCCGATACCGTCGTCACCCAGCTCAGCCAGTCGCAGGGGCGGCTCTGGGCCGGCACCAGCGCCGGCCTGTTCTACCGCGAGGGCGATGAGTGGCTGCGGCACGAGGGCGGCGAACCGCTGTCGCGCACGCCGATCGAGGCGATGGCCGAGGACCGCGACGGCAACCTCTGGGTCGGCATGGTCGAGAACCTGGCGCGGCTGCGCGCCGGGCGCGTGGTCGAGCTGATCGAGAACGACCGCACCGGTGCGGCGGTGCGCGCCGTGTACGAGGACCGCGAGGGCAACCTGTGGCTGGGCAGCCAGTGGGAGGGCCTGACCCGGCTCTGGAACGGCTGGACCCGACGCTACGGCGCCCGCGAGGGACTGCGCGACCCGATCCTGTGGTCGGTGGCCCGCGGCCGCGACGGCCGCATCTGGGCCGGCACCAACAGCGGCCTGAGCGTGCTCAAGGACAACCGATTCGAACAGGTGGTCGAGGGCGATGCGCTGCCGCATCCCAACGCCTACACCCTGCTGCCCGAGGACGACACCGTCTGGATCGGCACCCGCCGCGGCGTCGCCGTGCTGCGCGGCGACCGGCTCGAACAGCCGCCGGAGTTCGCGCCGATGCGCAGCGCGCAGATCAACGGCATCCTGCGCGACCATCGCGGCGCGCTCTGGTTCACCACCACCCAGGGCCTGTTCCGCTGGGCGCGCGGCGAGCTCACCGCCTTCGGCGCGGCCCAGGGCCTGCGCGATCCGCGCACCCGTGTGCTGCACGAGACCCGCGACGGCCGCCTGCTGGTCGGCAGCCAGTCGGGCCTGTACGAAGTCACCGGCGAGCGGGTCGAGCCGCTGGGCCTGGAAAACGGCCTGCGCGCCGACCTCGACGTCACCGCCATCCAGGAGCTCAAGAACGGCGAGCTGGTGATCGGCGCGCTGTCGGAAGAGATATTCCTGTTCGACGGCAAACGCTGGACCGGTTTCGGCCGCGACCAGGGCATGCCGGTGAACTCGGCCTTCTATATCGCCGAGGACGCCCACGGTTACCTCTGGGTCGCGGGCATCCGCGGCATCCTGCGCGTGCCGCTGGCGGACCTGCGCGACCTGGCCGCCGGCCGCGGCGACCGCGTGCGCGGCGAGATGCTGCTCAACGAGCGCGGCGACCGCCGCGGCGGCCAGAAGGGCTACTGCTGCAACGGCGCCGGCAACGCCAAGGGTTTCCTGCTCGACGGCGAACTGTGGCTGCCCACGCGCGACGGCCTGGTGGCGATGGCCACCGGCGGGATCGTCAAGAACGACGTCGCCCCGCGCACCGTGGTCGAGCGCGTCCGGGTGGGCGAACAGTGGCGCGACGCCGACCCGGCCGCCGACTGGACGCTGCCGCAGGACGCACGCGACCTCAGCTTCGAGTTCTCCGTACTCAGTTTCCAGGATCCCAAGAGCGTGGATCTGCGCTACCGCCTGCTCGGTTACGACGCCGACTGGCGCACGCTCGAGGACACCACCCGGCGCACGGTCAACTACACCAACCTGCCTCCCGGCCCCTACGTGTTCGAGGCGGTCGGCGCCAACAACGCCGAAGTGTGGAGCGACGCGCCGGCGCAGTTCGGTTTTTCGATCCAGCCGCGTTTCCACGAAACCGGGCTGTTCCGCGCGCTGCTGGCGGTGCTCCTGGCCAGTCTGGTTTACGCCGGCTTCCGGCTCCAGCGCGGGGCGCACCGGCGCCAGCGCGACGCGCTCGAGCTGCTGGTGCGCCAGCGCACCGAAGCGCTGGAGGTGGCCAACCTGCGGCTGGAGGATGCCAGCCAGACCGACCCGCTGACCGGGCTGCGCAACCGCCGCTACCTGAGCAACCAGATCCCGGCCGACATCGCCTTCTACGACCGCGAGACCCTGCGCCGCGGCGGGCCCGGCGAGGTGATGGTGTTCGCCCTGATCGACATCGACCACTTCAAGGCGGTCAACGACACGCATGGCCACCAGGCCGGCGACCGCGTGCTGCAGCAGTTCGCCGCGATCCTGGGCCAGCTGGTGCGCACCGGCGACTACATCGCGCGCTGGGGCGGCGAGGAGTTCCTGATCGTCTTCCGGCCCATGCCCAACCGGCACCTGGCGATGCTGGGCGAACGCATCCGCGGCGCCATCTCCAACCACCGCTTCGAGATCGGCGGCGCCGAACCGCTGCGCCTGACCTGCTCGATCGGCTTCATCGAATGCCCGCTGTTCCGCGACGCCCGCGGCAGCCTGGGCTGGGAGCAGATGGTCGAACTGGCCGACCGTGCCCTGTATTACGTGAAGGGCCACGGCCGCAACGGCTGGGCGGCATTCCGGCCCAAGCCCGAGGCCGACCTGGACGGACTGCTGCACGCGCTCCGGGGCGACCCGGACCGACTGCTCGAACTGGGAAAACTCGACCTGCTGGCCTCGCCCAACCTGCAGCCCAGGGGCTGACGCCCCTAGTTCCGGCGGCGGCGGCGGCCTATGCTTCGGGCATGCGCGAACCGACCCGCCGTGCGGCCATCTTCACCCTGCTGGTGGCCCTCTACGTTGCCTGCGGCGGTTATTCGACCCTGCTGATCGACGGGCCCGGCCAGGTCGCCCTGTTCTGGCCGGCGTCGGGCATCGCCCTGGCGGGTGTCGTGCGCTACGGCCTGCGCTGGGCGCCGTTCGTGCCGGTGGGCGGCCTGCTGGTGCACCTGCTGTTCGACCCGGTGCCGCTGACCTTCCTGCCCTGGTCGCTGACCAGCAATTTCATCGGCGTGCTGGTCGGCGCCTGGCTGGTGCTGCGGCTGCCGGCGCACGACCCGCTGACCGTGCGCTTCGGCCTGCGCGCCCTGCTCGGCGGCGCGGTGATGTCGGCGCTCAGCGCCGGCATCGGCACGATCGGCATGCAGCAGGCGGGCGTGATCCCCGCGGACGCGATGGGCGCGGCCCTGACCCGCTGGTTCCTCGGCGACCTGCTGGGCGTGACCAGCGTCGCACCGGCGATGATGCTGGCGCTGTCGCCGCGCGACCTGCGGCTGACGACGCCGGGTACCGCCGACTACGCGCCCGAACCCGAACGCCTGCTCTGGAACATCGCCCTCACCGCCAGCTACCTGCTGATGGCCTGGGGCGGAAGCCTGGGCGGCCACTACGCGCTGGGCCTGGTCGCGCTGCCGCTGGGCATCCTGGTCTGGAGCGCGATCCGTTTTCCGCCGCTGCACACCGCCGCCGCCATCGCGGTGACCATGCTGCTGATCGCGGGCCTCGCCGGTTTCGGCCTGGCCGGCTATCCGGCGCCGCAGGTGACGCGCGACGGCGTGAACCTGCTGGCCTTCCTGATCGTGGTCTCGGCCCTGCCGATGATCCTGGCCTTCGCCATGCACCAGCAGCGCGTCACCGCGGCCACGCTCACCCAGCGCGCCACCGTGGACCCGCTGACCGGGCTGGCCAACCGCAACGCCTTCGAGGAGCGGGTGCGGGTCGAGCTGGCGAAGCCGGCGCCGCCGCCGATGGCCCTGGCCTATGTCGACCTGGACCATCTCAAGCTGATCAACGACACCGCCAGCCACGTCGCCGGCGACGCGCTGATCCGCGGCGTGGCCGGCGTGATCGAGGCGCACCGCCACCGCGACGACGTGCTGGCGCGCACCGGCGGCGACGAGTTCGCGCTGCTGCTGCGCAACTGCACGCCGATGGTCGCCGAAGACCGCGTGCGCACCCTGCTGCGCGCGATCGAGGGCTACCGCTGCGGCTGGGACGGCCAGATGCTGGGCACCACGGCCAGCGCCGGCCTGGTCGCCTTCCTGCCCGGCCAGGGCGAATACGCGCAGCTGCTGTCGCAGGCCGACGCCGCCTGTTTCACCGCCAAGGAGCAGGGCGGAAACCGGGTCTGCCTGGCCAGCGTGGACGGCGGCGATCTGCTCGACCGCACCTCGGCGATGCGCTGGGTGGTGCGGCTGCGCGAGGCGCTGGCCGAGCACGCGCTGGAGCTCTACTGCCAGAGCATCGTGCCGCTGCGCGCCGGCGAGCAGCGCGGCCGGCATTTCGAAGTGCTGCTGCGCCTGCGCGACCCGCGCACGGGCGAGGTCATGCTGCCCGGCCAGTTCATGCCGGCCGCCGAACGTTTCCACCTGGGCACGCGCATCGACCGCGAAGTGATCGGCCAGACCCTGGCCTGGCTCGAGGCCAATCCGCAGGCCGCGGCCTCGGTGTCCACCTGCTGCATCAACCTTTCCGGCGAAGCGATGATCGACGAGGCCTTCTTCGGTTTTGTCGCCGAACGCCTGCGCCGCAGCAGCTTCCCGGCCGACCGCCTGTGTTTCGAGGTGACCGAGACCAGCGCGGTCCGCGACCTCGCGCGGGCCCAGCGCTTCATCACCGAGATGCGCAGCCTCGGCTGCCGTTTCGCGCTCGACGACTTCGGCACCGGCTTCTGCTCCTTCAACTACCTGCGGGCCCTGGACGTGGACTACTTCAAGATCGACGGCAGCTTCGTGCGCGACATGCAGAACTCGCCGCTGGCCGAGGCCGTGGTGCGCTCCATCAACGAGATCGCGCACGTGCTCGACAAGCGCAGCATCGCCGAACACACCGAAACCGAACGCGACCGCCAGGCCCTGATGGCCCTGGGCGTGGACTACGTGCAGGGTTACGCCGTGGACCAGCCGGCGCCGATCGCCGAATATTTCGCCCGCCCGGAGCCCTCGGCATGAGGCGCTGGTTTTACGGCCTGCTGCTTTCGGCCGCGGCCACCGCCGGCGCCAACGAAGGCGTGGCGGAACTGGAAACGGTGCGCCAGGGCGACGCACTGCTGGCAGTGGCGCGCAGCCGCATGGACGGCCCGGTGGAGGTGACGCTCAGCGCCGTCGGCGCCGCTCCCGCCAGCGAGCCGGCGCTGCCGGTGCAGCGGGTCCTGGCGCCGCGCGAGCGCGTGGTGCTGGCGCGCCTGGCCGCCGACGGTGGACCGCAGTCGCTGGTTCTTTCGGCCACGCCCGGGGAGCCGCATGCGGTGCCGCGCGACATGGTCTATTCGCTCCCCGTCGAGGAATCGGATTTCGAGCTGGGCCAGGGATTCCACGGTGGCTACAGCCACGCCGACGAGGCCAACCGCTACGCGGTGGACCTGATCGTGGCCGAGGGTACGCCGGTGCTCGCCGCACGCCCGGGCGTGGTGATGCAGGCGACGTCGGGTTTCAACGAGGGCGGCACGGACCGTTCGCTGGCCGCTCGCGCCAACCTGGTCCGGGTGCTGCACGACGATGGCAGCATGGGGCTGTATGCGCATCTGCGCGAGGGCGGCGTCACGGTGCAGGCGGGACAGGCGGTGACGCTCGGGCAGGTCATCGGTTACGCCGGCAGCACCGGTTTCTCCAGTGGTCCGCATCTGCACTTCGCGGTGCAGGTCAACGGCGGCGGGCGTCTTGTCTCGGTCCCCTTCCGCATGATCGGCCCCCACGGCTTCCTGCCCCTGCGCTGATTGCTGCCCTTGCGCTTTCGCGCAAGTAGGTCAATTGCTCGTGTTCGGTTGATCCGGCGTGCGCCGCCGTAGACAGGAGGGGGTCCCTGCCCGCTCAGTCGGCGCGGCGTCCTGCCCACCGATTCGCGGCCGTTGCGGGCATCCTGCCCTCCACTTCAGGGACCCCCTCCTGTCTACGTCGTCGCCGCGTAGCAGTGTCGCGAGCCGTTGGGACAAGCGCGTGCCTCCAGAAGGCACGGACGCTTGCAGGGTGGACGGAACGGGCTTCTAGGCCCATCCTGGCCAGCGAAACAGGAAGGCAAAACCAGGAGCTTCGCCAAAGCGAGTTTCTCAAACTCGACGCCCGGCCCGGCTGGTCCGCAGGCCGCCGTGCGAGGGTCCTTTCCCGGGGTTTCGAAAACATGGACGTTTTCGAAAAGCCTACAGGGACGTATTCACGGCGTCCCCGGGAAAGGACCCTCGTACGGCGGCCTATCGCCTAGAACGACCCCGGCGCCGCGACCTCACATACGGCGGCCTGTCGCCTCGAACGACCCCGGCTCGAGCAGCCGGCACCGGAACAAGAACGCCGCGAGCCAGAAGGCCCGCAGCGTCCGGCCAAGCGCGAGGGATCAGAACGAATAGCGCGCGATCAGCTGGCAGACCGGGCCGGCGGATTCGGTCTCGAGCTCGTACTCGTCGTAGTCGCGGTCGAACTGGTCGAAGGCGTTGTCGAACTTGTGGAAGGCCTCGTCCTTGTCGGCGTCGAGCAGGTTCGAGCCGGTCAGGCGCACCGACAGGTTCTCGCCGAAGCGCTTTTCGATGAAGACCTCGAGGTCGGCGCCGTAGCTGGTCCGGACTTCTTCGGCCAGCACCCGCAGCTCGGCATCGCCCTGCTTGCGGTAGCTGGCGCCGAAGGACGCGCCCCACGACGGCAGGTCCTGGATGAAACCGACGTTGTAGACGTAGCGCGCCTGGTTGTTGAAGCGGCGTTCGCCGAACTCGTCGTCCACCGAACTGTCGAGCCAGGAGTAGTTCACGAACACGCCGGTGTTGGGCAGACCGAGCGCGGTCAGCGGCGTCGAGGCGTCGAACTCGACGCCATAGACCTTGCCGTCGCCGACGTTGGCGGCGGTGTAGACGAAGCTCTGCGGATCGAATTCCGGATAGCCCGGCGTGTTCTCGTCGGCACCCGGGTTCTCGTCCAGGAATTCCTCGACCTCTTCCTCGTAGTCGCCGATCGCCGTCGCGCTGGGCGCGCCGGTGTTCACCACTTCGATCAGGTCGGTGACATCGCGGTAGAACAGGTTCACGCCAACGATGCCCTGGCGGCCGAGGCGGCGCTCGAAGCCCAGGTCGATGCCCCAGGCGGTTTCCGGGTCGAGCTGCGGGTTGCCGGCGAAGTCGCTGTCGCCGTACTCCTCCTCCAGGGTCAGCGGCAGGATGAAGTCGAAGTTCGGGCGACGCACGGTGCGGCCCAGCGACAGGTTCAGGCGGTCGTCTTCGGTGAGGTTCCAGCGCAGGCTGGCCGAGGGCAGCAGCACGGCGTAGTCGTTGGACTCGCCGTCGCCGTCGGCATCCACGTCCACGTCGGTGGACTCGTAGCGCAGGCCTGCCTGCCATTCCAGCACCTGGCCGGCGCCGGAGAGCATCAGGTAGGGATCGATGCGGCGCTCGTCGATGGTGCTGGTGTTGCGGTCGAAGTCGGCATAGGGCGGCAACGGGTCGCCTTCGACGTCGTTGTCCACTTCGCTCACCTGGCGGGCGGTGTCGCGGGCCTTGTCCAGGTAATCCAGGCCGAACTCCAGTTCGGTGGCGGTGAACTGGCGCTTGTGGGCTAGCTTGAGGCTCAGCTCCGTGTCGTCGGTGTCGGTGAGGATGCGCGCGCCCTCGGTCTCGTCGAAGCTGGGCGGCGTGTCATCGTCGTCGTAGCTGGTCTCTTCCTCGGTGTCGAAGGTCTCGTCCTCGAAGCCGGCGTAGCCGAGGTCGATCTCGCTGCGGCCGCCGGCCATGTCGAATTCGTAGCCCAGGCCAAAGGTCAGGTTGGTCTGGTCGATGTCGACGATCTGGCGGTTGACCGACAGCAGGTTGTCGCGGCTGGTGCTGGTCGGGTCGTTGTATTCGATCGAGTCCTCGGTCTGGGTACGGTCGGTCAGCACATACAGGCCGGTGAGCTTGAGCTCGCCGGTGCCGATCGGCCGGCTGTAGGAGACGTTGGCGGAGTAGTCGTCGCCGTCGCGCACGTCGGTCTGGTCCTCGCGGTCGACGAAATCGCCGCCCGGCTCTTCGAAACGCGTGCTGAACTTGCGCTTGGGGTTGTAGCGGCCCTGGACATTGAATCCGCCCAGCAGGCGCCCCCCGCCGACTTCGCCGGCCGCCACCGCGCCGTAGGTCGGCTTCACCTCGCCATCGTCGAACCGCAGCGCGCCGGCGCGCACGTAGGCGCCGTCGAACTCGTAGGCGTCGCGCAGGATGATGTTGAGCGCGCCGGCCACGGCGTCGCCGCTGCGGTTGGCGCTGGGCGCGCGCACGATCTCGATGCGTTCGACCAGCTCGGCCGGGATGCGGTCGACGAAGAAGCTGCGGTCGCCGCCGGCGCCGGGCACCTTCTTGCCGTTGATCAGGATCTGGGTGTAGCCCGGGTCCAGGCCGCGCAGCTGGGCGCCGTCGTATTCGAGCACGTCGGAAACGAAGGCGACCGAGGGTACGCGCTTGAGCATGTCGCCGACGGTGAGCGGCTCGAAGCGCTGGAAATACTCCAGGTCGTAGGACAAGGTCGGCGCGATGTCATCGGCGCGGTCGCGGTAGCTGATCTCGCCCTGCACGACGATGGTGTCCAGCTCCTTGACCGCACCGTCCGGCGCGGCCGGCGCGGGGTCCTGGGCGAAGGCACCGCCGGCGGCGACCACGAGTGCACCGGCCAGCGCGCGCGACAGGCTGGAGGCGAGTAGATTCTTTTTCATTGCTGGAGCTTCCCCGGGAGATAAACCGCAATTTGTACGGCCCGCCCGTGGCGGAAACATGACAGCGAAACGCTGTCACATCTCCGCCGCACGACTGCGATACAAACGTCACCCGAGCCCACTTACCGAAACCCTGCACGGAGTTCACGCATGCCTTTCCGCCTGCTTTCACTCGCCGTCGCGGTCGCGCTGTCCGCCGGCTGCGCCTCCACGCCCGACCGCGAACCCGACGAGACCGCCGAGGTCGACCCGCTGATCCGCGACGCCGGCATCGACTACGCCACGGTCGCCGAAACCTTCGTCACCGCCGAGACCCCGAAGGACAACATCGACTCGCCGGCGGCCTGGGCCTCGGGCGACGGCAAGGTCTGGCTGTTCGCCACGGCGAAGGAGGGCAAGGGTCTGGTGCTGTACGACGGCGACACCGGCGCGACGATCCGCGGCATCGGCACCGAGGGCAGCCGCCCCGGACAGTTCAAGCGGCCCAACGGCGTGTCGGTGCACGGCAACCATGTGTTCGTGGTCGAACGCGACAACCAGCGCGTGCAGGTCCTGTCCCTGCCCTCGCTGGCCACGGTCGCCACCTTCGGCGAGAAGGAGCTGCGCAAGCCCTACGGCCTGTGGGTGCGCGAGCACGCCTCCGGCGAGCTCGAGGTCCTGGTCACCGACGCCTACATGGCCGGCGAGGACGCGAACGGCGACGAGATTCCGCCCCCGCTGCCCGAACTCGCCCGGCGCGTGCAGCGTTATCTCTTGCACATCGACGGCGACGCCGTGTCGGCGGTGAACGCAGGCGCCTTCGGCGACACCACGGAGGCCGGCGCGATCCGCGTGCCCGAATCGCTCTGGGGCGACCCGGCCCACGACCGCCTGCTGATCTCGGAGGAAGACCTCAAGACCGGCACCGCGGTTCGCGAGTACAGCCTCGCCGGCGAGTTCCGCGGCCGCACCATCGGACTGGGCCGCTTCAAGGCGCAGGCCGAGGGCCTGGCGCTGTGGGGCTGCGCCGACGGCAGCGGCTACTGGCTGGCGACCGACCAGTACAAGGACCGCAGCCTCTTCCACGTCTACGACCGCAAGACCCTGGAACCGCTGGGCGCCTTCGCCGGCCGGACCGTCGCCAACACCGACGGCGTCTGGCTGCACCAGGCGCCGACGGCGCGTTTCCCCAAGGGCGTCTTCTACGCGGTGCACGATGACAAGGCGGTCGGCGCCTTCGACTGGCGCGAGGTCGCCACGGCGCTGGGCCTGCGCCAGGACTGCCCCGCGCCCTGATGCGCCCGGGGCCGGGTTTGGCCCGGCCTCCGCGTTTGGCCGATCCCCGCACACCCGCTCGTTGGTGCGGTGACAGGCTCCGTTCCCGCCGCGCCGGGAACGGGGCCGTCCAGCCGGGGGAATCCGCCATGCCCAACCGCAGCGATGTTCAGTGGTTCAAGTCCCGCTTCCAGGCCCGCATCGAACCGGCGCTTGCCGGCACGCCGCTGACGGTCGACCTGATGACCGCCATCGCCTGCCAGGAAACCGGCGAAGTCTGGCCGCTGCTGCGGCGCAAGAATCTTTCCGAAGCCCGCATCCTCGAGCTCTGCGTCGGCGACACGCTGGACGCCGACCGCGGCCGCCGCGCCTTCCCGCGCACGCGCGCCGCGCTCGAGGCCGAACCCCGCGGCCACGAGATGTTCGCGCTGGCGCACCAGGCGCTGGTGGACATGGCGGCGCACGTGCCGGCCTACCGTCCCGCGGCCGCCAAGGCGCACAAGTTCTGCCGCGGCTTCGGCCTGTTCCAGCGCGACCTGCAGTTCTTCCGCGACGACCCGGGCTATTTCCTGGACAAGCGCTACGCCAACTTCGAACAGTCGCTGGGCCACTGCGTCGCCCTGCTGCGCGAGGGTCTGAGGCATTTCGGCTGGACGCGCCGCGATGCGCTGGACGACCGCGAGATGTGCGCGCTGGGCATCCGCTACAACACCGGCGGATTCCGGCCCGAGCGCGGCCTGCAGCAGGGCCACCGCAACGACGACGGCAAGTACTACGGCGAGCTGCTGTTCGACTACCTGCGGCTGGCGCATACGGTTGCGCCAGGCGCGTCGCCGGCGCTGCCCGAACCGGCGCCCGGCGAAGCGATCGTGCCGCCGCCCAGCCCGGTGACCGCCACCGGCCGCGCGCTGCGCGTGGACACCCGCATCTCGACCCTTCGGCTGCGGCACGAACCGCGCATCTCCCGCCCCACCACCGCCAATGTCGTCGCCGAGCTCCCGGATGGCCATCCCGTGCGCGCGCTGGCGGCCCGCGCGGTGAACGGTTTCCTGGAAGTGGAGACCAGCCTTTCCGGCGCCCTGCTGCGCGGATTCGCCCATACCGACTTCCTCAAGCCCGACCCGGGCGCCGCACCGATCCCTGTCGTGGTGCCGTCCCCCGAACCGCCCGCCACCGGCATCCGCGCCGTGCACCTGCCGCGCCCGGCCGGACGCATCACCCGGCGCAAGGACGCAGCCGGTGCGCACTCGCTCAACGAACCGGGCTGGCCGGGCCATCCGCTGCCGCCGGGCCGCCGCGGCACCGATGCCGCCCAGCTGCGCGCCGAACTGGCGGCGATCATCGACTGGCTGGACGTGGAGAAAGCCTCGCACGCGCGCTACCAGCCGACCGACCGCGCGACCTTCTGCAACATCTACGCGCACGACTACTGCCATTTCGCCGGCGTCTACCTGCCGCGCGTGTGGTGGACGCCGCGGGCGCTGCTGGCGCTGCAGGCCGGCGACGAGGTCGCACCATTGATCGGCAATACCGTCAGCGAAGTCCGCGCGAACGACCTGTTCCGCTGGCTGCGCGATTTCGGTCCGGCCTTCGGCTGGCGCCAGACCGGGACGATGGACAAGCTGCAGGACGTCGCCAACCAGGGCGGCGTGGCCCTGATCGTGGCGCGCCGCCGGGTCGAAGGCCGCTCCGGGCACATCGTGCCGGTAGTGCCGGAAACCGCCGAACACCACGCCCGCCGCGGCGCCGACGGCGTGGTGCTGTCACCGCTGCAGAGCCAGGCCGGCGCCAGCAACTTCCGCTACGGCCACGGCGGCGCCGGCTGGTGGCGGGACGCGAAGTTCGCCGAGTTCGCCTTCTGGATCCACGCCTGAGGTCCGCGCGGGCTCAGCTGGCGACGATGCGCAGCAGATCGTCCAGCAGCGCCGCGGCGGTGACCTCGGCGCCGGCGCCCGGGCCCTGGATCTGCAGCGGGCGGTCGCGGTAGCGCGTGCTCCAGATCGCGACCCGGTTGTCGCAGCCGCGGCCCACGGCCAGCGGATCGTCCGCCGGCAGCGCCTCCAGGCCGATGCGCGCACCGGCGGCGTCGAAGCGCGCCACGTAGCGCAGCACCTTGCCGTCGCGGGCGGTGCGCGCCGCGCGTTCGGCCAGCGGGCCGTCGAGTTCCGCCAGCGCGGCGTCCACGTGGTCCGGCGCCGCGGCGGCGAGCGCCGGCGTCAGCAGCGAGTCCACACGCACCTCGGCCTGCTCCAGCGGATAGCCGGCGGTGCGCGCCAGGATCAGCAGCTTGCGGCAGACGTCCTCGCCCGACAGGTCCACGCGCGGATCGGGCTCGGCGTAACCCTGCGCCACAGCGGCGCGTACCCGCGCCGAAAACGGCTCGCACCCGTCGTAACCGTCGAACAGCCAGGCCAGGGTGCCCGACAGCACGCCGACCACGGCGCCGATGCGGTCGCCGCCGGCGCGCAGTTCGCGAAGCGTGCGCAGCAGCGGCAGGCCGGCGCCGACGGTGGCGGCGTCGCCGTAGTGGCGGCCGTCGGTGGCCAGCGCGCGGATCTCGTGCTGGCGCAGCAGCGGTCCGCCGAGGCCGAGCTTGTTGGCGCTGACCACGTGCAGGCCCTGGCGCAGCCAGCGCGGATGCCAGGCCGCGAGTTCGGCGCTGGCGGTCGCGTCCACGACGATGTCGCCCGGCGCCAGCCCGGGCAGTGCGCCGGAACCGTCGTGCGGCTCGCCCTGCGCCAGCGCGTCGGGCCAGGCCCGCGGCGAGGACGCGCCGATCAGCGGCAGCCGGCGCCGCGAGTTCGCGACCAGGCCCAGCGGCAGCCGCGGGTCGTCGAGCGCGCGCAGGCGTTCGAGCAGGGCGCGGCCGACCGTTCCCACGCCGAGAAGGGCGATCCGGCGCGGCGCCGGTTTCGCGACTTCGGCCACCTGCGGCCGGCCGCTCATCGCACCACCTCGCCGCTGCCGGCGGCGACGCGTGCGGCGCGCTGCAGCCCGGACCCGATGTCGGCCTCGAGGTCCTCCAGCGCTTCGATGCCGACCGACAGGCGCAGCAGGCCCTCGCCGATGCCGGCGACGCGGCGCGCCTCGGCCGACATCGCCGCATGCGTCATCGTCGCCGGATGCGCGACCAGGCTCTCCACCCCGCCTAGCGATTCGGCCAGGGTGAAGTGGCGCAGGCCTTCGAGGAAGGCGCGCACCGCCGGCACGCCGCCCGCCAGCTCGAACGAGATCATCGCGCCGAAACCGCGCTGCTGGCGCGCCGCCAGCGCATGGCCCGGGTGCGTGGCCAGGCCAGGATAGTGCACGGCCGCGACGGCGGGGTGGCGCTGCAGGCGTTCGGCCAGGGCGACGGCGTTTTCCTGGTGCACGCGCAGGCGGGCGTCGAGCGTGCGCAGGCCGCGCAGGGTCAGGAAGCTGTCGAAGGGCGAGCCGGTAAGGCCGAGCGCGTTCGCCCACCAGACCAGCGACTCGTGCAGCGCGGGATCGCGCGCCACCACGGCGCCGCCGACCACGTCGCTGTGGCCGTTGATGTACTTGGTGGTCGAATGCAGGACCAGGTCGGCGCCGAACTCGATCGGCCGCTGCAGGGCCGGCGACAGGAAGGTGTTGTCCACCAGCGCGAGCGCGCCGGCGGCGTGGGCATTGAGGATGACCTCGCGCAGGTCGGTGATGCGCAGCAGCGGGTTGGACGGCGTTTCGATCCAGACCAGGCGGGTCGGCTTCGCCAGCGCCGCGGCCAGCGCCAGCGGGTCGGCGAGGTTCGCCAGCACCAGCTCGAAGCGGCCCTTGCGCGCCAGCGCATCGAACAGGCGCCAGCTGCCGCCGTAGCAGTCGTGGGTCACCACCAGGCGGTCGCCGGGCTGCAGCAGGGCCTCGAGCACGAGCGTGATCGCCGACATTCCGGTATTGGTGACGACACCGCCGGCGCCGCCTTCCAGCTCGGCCAGGGCCTCACCCAGCTGATCGCGGGTCGGATTGCCGCTGCGGGTGTAGTCGTACTTCCGTTTCTGCTCGAAGCCGGCGAAGCTGAAGTTGCTCGACAGCACGATCGGCGGCGTCACCGCGCCGTAGGCGCTGTCGCAGTCGATGCCGGCCCGAACGGCGGCGGTGGCGGGACAGCGGGCGCTCATGCCGCACCTCCGGCACACGCGGCCAGGGCTTCGGTGAGCACATCGGCGATCGCCGCCTCCTCCTTCAGGAAGGCGTCGTGGCCGTAGCGGGAACGCAGCTGGCGCAGCCGCGCCGGCGCGCCCAGCGATTCGACCAGCGTCTGCAGGTCCGACAGCGGCACCAGCCGGTCCTCGTCGATCGCGACCACGGTGGTCGGCACGCGCACGGCGGCGGGATCCACGCGGTGCAGGTCGATCGATTCCGACAGGCGCAGGAAGGCGGTGCTGGTCCAGCGCGCGGCGTAGCGGCGGCCGCAGCTTTCCAGGTAGTCCTCGGCGGCGCAGCGGGCCTGTTCGCCATCGAGCACCGCCGGCGCGTCGAAACGTTCGGCGAATTCCTCCGGCGTGCGGTAGCTCAGCATCGCCCACTGCCGCGCCAGCGCCAGGCCCTGGCTGACGCCGCCTTCGCTGCGGCCCAGCGCCACGCACTGGCGCTGCAGGGCGCGCCAGGCGCTGGAATAGGGATGGGCGCGATGCGCGCCCGAGATCGCCACGAGCCGGCCGAGCCGATGCCCATGCCGCGCCGCGAACTGCAGCCCGACCATGGCGCCGTAGGACGCGCCGACGAAGGCCGCGACGCGGGCGACGCCGAGCCGGTCGAGAACGGCGGCCAGCGCATCGGCCTGGTCGGCGCTGTCGATCGGCGCGTCCAGGCTGCCGTCGGAGCCCAGCCAGTCGATCGCGAGCACGCGCAGGCGATCGGTGTCGATGGCGCGGCCGGGACCGACCTGCGCATCCCACCAGCCGGGTTCGCTGCCGCCCGCGCCGCTGACGTGGCGGTTGGCCGAGATGCCGCCGGCCACCAGCACCACCGGTGCGTCCGCCGGCCCGATCCACTCGCCGCGCACCACGACCGAGCGGGAACCGGCATGGCGCAGGTCCAGGCGCAGGTCGAGCACGAAGCGGCGGGCCGCGCGCGACACCGGCGCCGCGCCGGCGTCGAAAGCGCAGAACTCGGGGGCGGCGGCCACGGCGTCGTGGGCGGGGGAAGGCGTCAGGCTCATCACACATCTCCTTGAAGGTTCGGGACCCAAGGAGCTTCTTGCGGTGAAAGCGGCCGTCGTGCGCCCCCGCGGCGCGGGGAGCGATACGACCCATCTCTCGGCGGACTGGCGTCCCCGCAGGAATTGGCACCTTCATGCGGAATTGCTTCCGCATGGGTTGCCCCGGCGTCTTCGGGCCTACCCCTCAGCCGGTCTCGATGGGTGTTGCGGGAGGGAGCTTGAACCCGCCGGCGGGGACCTGTCAATCCCTTCATGCGGATGAAGAGATGGGATACGACCGCCCCACCCGTGGCGGGAGCCGCCCGGCCTGCGCATACTTCCGTCATGAAAAACGCCCTGACCGCCGCCCTCGCCCTCGCCCTGCTGACCGCCGGCTGCACCACCCCCGGCGCCCCCGATCCCTCCTCCCGGGTCATGCCCGCGCGCGTTTTCGGCGCCGAGGCGACCTCGGTGCCGGAAAGTTTCATGACCCCGGAAACCGTGGCCGACGAGATCGATTCGGTCGCCTCCTGGCAGAGCCCCGAGGGCCGGACCTGGCTGATCGCCACCGCCAAGGAGACCCACCTGCTGGTGGTCTACGACGGCGACACCGGCCAGGAGCTGCGCCGCTTCGGCGAACGCGGCGAGAAGCCCGGGCAGTTCAACCGGCCCAACGGCATCGCGGTGCGCGGCGACCTGCTGTTCGTGGTCGAACGCGACAACCACCGCGTGCAGGTGCTGCGCCTGCCGGACTTCTCGCCGGTCGGCCTGGTCGGCGCCGAACAGCTGCGCAGCCCCTACGGCCTGTGGCTGACGGAAACCGCGCCCGGCGAGCTGGAGATGCTGGTCACCGACAGCTTCATGGCCGACTACCGCACCGAGACCGTGCCGCCGCTGTCCGAGCTCGACCAGCGCGTGAAGCGCTACCGCCTGCGCTTCGCCGGCGGCGCCCTGGCCGGCGTCGACTACACCGGGCATTTCGGCGACACCACCGAGGCCGGCGCGCTGCGCATGGTCGAATCGATCGCCGGCGATACCATGCACGACCGACTGCTGATCGCCGAAGAGGACGTACGGGTCGGCACCACGCTGCGGGTGTACACGCTGGACGGCAAGTACACGCGCCGCAGCCTGCCGCGCGAGCGCTTCAAGGCCCAGGCCGAAGGCGTGGCGCTGTGGACCTGCCCCGACGGCAGCGGCTACTGGATCACCACCGACCAGAGCAGCGACCTGACCGTATTCCACGTCTTCGACCGCCGCGAGCTGGGCTACCTGGGCAGCTTCACGGGCGGCAAGGTCGCACTGACCGACGGCATCTGGCTGCAGCAGTCGGCGACCGCGCGTTTCCCCGCCGGCGTGCTGTATGCGGCGCACGACGACCGCGGCGTCGGCGCCTTCGACTGGCGCGACATCGCCCGGGCACTGGAGCTGCGCACGGCCTGCCGCTGAGCCGCCGGGGCCGCTGCGGACGGGTATAATCGCCGCCTTCCCGAACCGACCCCCGCCGCGGCCCGCCCGCGCCGCAGACCATGTCCGAACACCTCAGCCAGACCCGGCGCCGCCGCACCTTCGCGATCATCTCGCACCCCGACGCGGGCAAGACCACGCTGACCGAAAAGCTGCTGCTGTTCGGTGGCGCGATCCAGATGGCCGGCTCGGTGAAGGGCCGCAAGGCCGCGCGCCACGCCACCTCGGACTGGATGGCGCTGGAGAAGGAGCGCGGCATCTCGGTGACGTCGTCGGTGATGCAGTTCCCCTACGAGGGCCGCATCGTCAACCTGCTCGACACGCCGGGCCACGCCGACTTCGGCGAGGACACCTACCGCGTGCTCACTGCCGTGGACAGCGCGCTGATGGTGATCGACGTCGCCAAGGGCGTCGAAGAGCGCACGATCAAGCTGATGGAAGTCTGCCGGCTGCGCGACACGCCGATCATGACCTTCATCAACAAGCTCGACCGCGAGGGCAAGGACCCGATCGACCTGCTGGATGAAGTGGAGACGGTGCTGGGCATCCAGTGCGCGCCGGTCACCTGGCCGATCGGCATGGGCCAGCGCCTGAAGGGCGTGGTGCACCTGATCACCGGCGAGGTGCACCTGTACGAGCCCGGCCGCAACTTCACCCGCCAGGACTCGACCATCTTCCCGTCGCTGGACGCGCCCGGCCTGGCCGAGCGCATCGGTGCCGACATGCTGGCCGGCCTGCGCGACGAGCTCGAGCTGGTGCAGGGCGCCAGCCATTCCTTCGACAAGGACGCCTACCTCGCCGGCAAGCAGACGCCGGTGTTCTTCGGCTCGGGCGTGAACAACTTCGGGGTGCAGCCGCTGCTCGACTTCTTCGTCGAACACGCACCGTCGCCCAAGCCGCGCGCCACGACCTCGCGCGAGGTGTCGGCCGAGGAAGAAACCTTCTCGGGCTTCGTGTTCAAGATCCAGGCAAACATGGACCCGCAGCACCGCGACCGCGTCGCCTTCCTGCGCGTGTGCTCGGGCAAGTACGAGGGCGGCATGAAGGCCTTCCACGTGCGCAGCGGCAAGGAGCACAAGCTCGCCAATGCGCTGACCTTCATGGCCAGCGACCGCGAGATCGTCGAGACGGCGTACCCGGGCGACGTGATCGGCCTGCACAACCACGGCACCATCTCGATCGGCGACACCTTCACCGCGGGCGAGAACCTGTCGTTCACCGGCATCCCGAACTTCGCGCCGGAGCTGTTCCGCCGCGCCCGCCTGCGCGACCCGCTCAAGCTCAAGCAGCTGCAGAAGGGCCTGGCCCAACTGAGCGAGGAAGGCGCGACCCAGTTCTTCAAGCCGCTGATGAGCAACGACCTGATCCTGGGCGCCGTCGGCACCCTGCAGTTCGACGTGGTGGCCTACCGGCTGAAGGACGAGTACAGCGTGGACGCGAGTTTCGAGCCGGTGACCGTGGCGACGGCGCGCTGGATCAAGGGCGGCACCGCGAAGAAGCTGGAGGAGTTCCGCGAGAAGGCGGCGATGAACCTGGCGATCGACGCGGCCGGCCAGCTGGTCTACCTGGCGCCCTCGCGCGTGAACCTGCAGCTGACGATGGAGCGCTGGCCGGACCTGGAGTTCGCCGCCACCCGCGAGCACGCCCACGCCGTCGCGGTGGACTGAAGTTCCGGGGTCAGAGTGCATTTATCTTCGGTGCCGCAGAAGTTAAATGCACTCTGACCCCGGATTCGAGTCAAGACTCCAGCAATTGCCCGCACTCTGCGGCCATGACGGACTACGAGCACGACCACGAATCCCCGCGCGAGGAACTCGCCAACGCCATCACCCATGGCCTGGGCGCGGTGGCGGCGGCCATCGGCGGCATCGTGCTGGTGGCGATGTCGGCGCGTTACGGCAACGGCTGGCAGCTGGCCGGCGCCATCGTCTTCGGCGTCGCGCTGGTGCTGCTCTACGTCGCCTCGACCCTGTACCACGCCAGCACCGACCACGTGGTGCGCGGTCGCTACAAGGTCTTCGACCACTGCGCGATCTTCGTCCTGATCGCCGGCACCTACACGCCCTTCACCCTGGTTGGCCTGCGCGACGACGGCGGCTGGTGGCTGTTCGCGGCGATCTGGACCCTGGCCGTGGCGGGCGTGGTGTTCAAGCTGTTCTTCACCGGCCGCTTCAAAGGCCTGTCCACCCTGATCTACATCGCGATGGGCTGGATGGTGGTGACCGCCGTCGGGCCCTTCCTGCGCAACATCCCGCATGAAACCACGGCCTGGCTGCTGGCGGGCGGCATCGCCTACACCTTGGGCACGGTGTTCTACATGAGCCGGCGGATTCCGTTCGCACACGCCATCTGGCATGGCTTCGTGCTGGTGGGCAGCGCCTGCCACTTCGTGGCGGTGGCGCAGCAGGTGCTGCCGGCCTAGCTGGCGATGTATTGCTGGAGCTGGGCGATTTCCTGCTGCTGGTCCTCGATAACCGCCTTCACCAGGTCGCCGATCGAAACCAGGCCGAGCACGCGGCCGTCCTCGACCACGGGCAGGTGGCGGATCTTGCGGGCCGTCATCAGCTGCATGCAGGTCTGGGCGGTGTCGGTCGGCAAGACGGTCACGACCGGGCTGGACATGATCTGCGCGACCGGCGTGTCGGCCGACGAACGGCCCTGCAGGATGACCTTGCGCGCGTAGTCGCGTTCGGTGGCGATGCCCACCAGGTCGTGGCCCTGCATGACCAGGACCGAGCCGATGTGGTGTTCGGCCATCAGCCGGATCACCTCGAGCACGGGCGCTTCCTGCGGCACCGCGACGAGGCGGCCGGCCTTGCCCTCGAGGATCTGGTTCACGTTGCGCATCTGACTGCCCTCCGCTGCACCTGGGCCCGATCATAGACCCCTGCCCGGCCGGTTTCACCTGCCGCGGAGACGCGGCTCAGCGGCGCGGACGCCAGTCGCCGACCAGGTAGAGCGGGCGCTGCTTGACCTCGACGTAGAGCCGGCCCAGGTACTCGCCGACGATGCCCAGGGCCACGAGCTGCAGGCCCCCGAGGAACAGCATGACGGTCATCAGCGACGGCCAGCCCTGCACCGGGTCGCCCCACAGCACGGTGCGGGCGATGATCCACAGGCCCCAGGCGAAGGCCGCCAGCGCGGTGAACACGCCGACGTAGGTCGCCAGCCGCAGCGGCACCGTCGAGAAGCTGGTGATGCCCTCGAGCGCCAGGTTCCAGAGCCGCCAGTAGTTGAACTTGCTGCCGCCGGCCACGCGCGCCTCGCGCTCGTAGGGGAAGGACACCTGCCGGAAGCCGACCCAGGCGAACAGCCCCTTCATGAAGCGCTGGCGTTCGCGCGTCTGCCGCAGCGCATCGAGCACCCGCCGCGAAATCAGCCGGAAGTCGCCGGTATCGCGCGGGATCCGCGTGTCCGACAGCCAGCCCATCACGCGGTAGAACGCCGAGGCGGTGGCGCGCTTGAGCCAGGTTTCGCCGTCGCGGCGCAGGCGGGTGCCGTAGACCACGTCGTACCCCTCGCGCCAGCGGGCGACGAACTGCGCGGCCAGTTCCGGCGGGTCCTGCCCATCGGCGTCGAGGATCATCGCGGCATCGGTGTCGACATGATCCAGGCCGGCGGTGAGCGCGAGCTCCTTGCCGAAGTTGCGCGCCAGGCGCAGCAGGCCCACCCGCGGATCGTCCGCCGCCAGCTGCTGCATCACCTCCCAGGTGCCGTCGCGGCTGCCGTCGTCGACGTAGAGCACCTGCGCGTCGGCGTCCAGCGCGTCCATCACCCGGGCCAGTCGCGCGTGCATCAGCGGCAGCGCGTCCTGCTCGTTGAAGGCGGCAATGACGAAGGTGATGGAGCGGCGCTCGGTCATGCCGGCATCTTACCTTCTGGTTCCGCGCTTGTTGGGGTCGGGCGGCGCTTCCAGGTAGGCCGCGCCGCCGAGGTTGCGGGCGTTGCGCTGGATCCAGGCGGCGCGTCGCTGCACGTAGGGTCCGGGATTGCGCGCACTGTATTTTTTCGGATTCGGCAGCACCGCGGCCAGGCGGGCGCTTTCGGCCGGCGTCAGGCGGCTGGCGGGTTTGCCGAAGAAGGTCTGCGCCGCGGCTTCCGCACCGTACACGCCATCGCCGAACTCGGCGATGTTGGCGTAGACCTCGAGGATGCGGCGCTTGGGCCAGGTCATTTCGATCAGCAGCGTGTACCAGGCCTCCAGCGCCTTGCGCGCGTAACCGCCGCCGCCCCACAGGTACAGGTTCTTGGCGACCTGCTGGCTGATGGTGCTGGCGCCACGCACGCGGCCGCCGCGGGCATTGCGGTCGAGCGCCCTGTCGATGGCGTCCAGGTCGAAGCCGTGGTGCAGCGGGAACTTCTGGTCTTCGGCCGCCACCAGCGCGATCGGCAGGTGCGGCGAAAGCTGGTCGTAGTCGCGCCATTCGTGCCGCAGCGTGAAGCCCTGCTCGCCGGCGCCCTCGAGCTGCCGCCAGACCATGAAGGCGCTGGTCGGCGCGTCCACGAAGCGCGGCACCAGTACCTGCAGGCCGGTGACGCCGACGAACAGCACTGGCAGCCACAGCAACCGGCGCAGCCAGCGGCGGCGCGGTCGCGGGGATGGAAGATCGGACAAACGGATGGCCTGGGGCATGCGCACAGTGTGCGGGCGCAGGGGGTCTGGACTGAAGCCCCGCGGCGGGCGGCGGTACAATGCCGGGCATGAGCGACGCCCACCCCGACCGCGACACCCTCACCCGCTTCCTGCTCGAACGCTCCGGCGTGCGCGGCGTCGTGGTGCATCTGGACCAGACCTGGCTCGAGATCGCCGGCCGCACCGAATACCCGCTGCCGGTGGCCGCGCGCCTGGGCGAGACCTGCGCCGCGGCCGCGCTGTTCACCGGCCACGCCAAGATCGACGGCCGCCTGAGCGTGCAGCTGCGTGGCACCGGTGCCCTGCGCACCCTGTTCGCCGAATGCACCGCCGCCGGCACCCTGCGCGGCATCGCCCACTTCGACGAGCCCATTCCCAGTCCGCTGACCCCGCGCGCCTTCGGCCCGGGCTCGCTGCTGGCGATCACGATCGAGTCGACCCCACCCGGCGCCTCCGAAACCACCCGCTACCAGGGCCTGGTCGGGCTGGACGCCGACAGCCTGGCCGCGGCCTTCGAGGGCTACTTCGAGCAGTCCGAACAGCTGCCGACCCGGGTCCTGCTGGCCAGCCAGCGCGGCCGGGCGGCCGGCATCATGCTGCAGCAGCTGCCCGGCGGCCACGGCGACCCGGACGGCTGGGACCGCTGCAACGCCCTGTTCGAGACCCTGGGCGACGAGGAGCTTGCGGACCAGCCGGTTCAGACCCTGCTCTGGCGCCTCTTCCACGAGGAAGGCGTGCAGCTGCTCGACCGCCGCGCCCTGGCCTTCGCCTGCTCCTGCTCCCGCGAGCGGGTCGGCGACATGCTGCGCAGCCTGGGGCAGGCCGAGGCCCGCGAGACCCTGGTGGACGGGACGGCCGTGGTGCACTGCGATTTCTGCGGGCAGGAGTACCGCTTCGAAACTGAACAGATCGAAGCCCTGTTCAGCCTGGCGCCGACGGCGCCTGGGTCGGACAGCCTGCAATAGCGAGAAATGCGTCACGGATTCCACGGCAGGGACTTGCCGGGGCTGGAGGGCAAGGGTTAAATTCCTGTAAAATTCGGTCGCCACCCCCCACCCGGGAACTTCCCGGTCAGGCACGGCTCCAAGCGAGCCACCGAGGACAAGAACAAAGACCATGCTGCCGCTTCGCGCCACCGCCCTCACCCTCCTCGCCCTCGCGGCGACGGGGGCGTTCGCGCAGGCGCCGTCGCCGCTGGTGGTCGAGAACACCGACGACGGCGCCACCACCGCGCTGCCGATCATCCGCAACAACCAGATCGAAGGTTTCCTGCTGATCGAGTCCGACGCCACCGCCGGCGCGCGCTCGTCGCTGGACCGCATCCTGGGCCGCAGCAACACCCCGTCCATCGGCGCCGGCCTGACCCTGCCGCTCGACAATGGCCGCCGCATCGGCGCCAGCCTGTCGCTCGAGAGCAACCCGACCCTGGGCCTGCTGTGCGAAGGCACGTCGGTGTCGCGCAGCTTCGGCGCGCTCGCCCAGCACTGCATGGTGGCCAACCTCTCGCCCAACCCGGCGGCACCGCTGGCGCTGTCCCAGCCCGGCCTGCGCGCCGAGGCCAGGCTCGAGGGCGACCGCAGCGCGATCAGCGCGAACCTCGGCCTGAACCGCTTCGACCTCGACGGCCCGCTCGCCCTGCCGGGCGCCGCGTCCGTCATCGGCGCCAGCGACCTGACGCTGTCGCTCAACAGCACCGAAGTGCAGCAGGAAGACATCGGCCTGCTCGGCGAACTCAAGTTCGGCCAGAGCGGCTGGGTCAGCATCGGCGGCACGCTGGCGCGCGCGCGCATCGTCTCGGCCAACCAGCTGCCCGGTGGCCTGCCGCCGCAGTGGAACAGCGGCACGCTCAGCCTGAGCGCCGGCCACGGCAACTTCGGCGGCGAGATCGTCGGCCGCGTGATCGAGATCCCGGGCAGCACCGTGCGCTACAGCAATGTCGGCGTCGGCGTGACCTGGCGTGCGCCGTGGCGGGCCCGCCTGAGCGTGGGCGCCGAAAACCTGATGAGCAACGGCCGCAATCCCTTCGCTCCGTCCGCGGACGACGAGAAGGACGAATCGGCGCGGGTGCCCTACATCCGCTACGAGCAGGACCTCTGAGCCTGCGCCGCGCCCGGAGCGCGGCCGATTCCGCCCTGCGGGCCCTCCTTGGCCCGGTCTCGATTCAGATCCGTTCGTCGGCGACGCCCTCGGGCATCGCGTACTTGATGTCGTAGAAGACCGAGCCGCCAGGCTTGCCGAGCGCGCGCAGCGCGGCCGCGTCCATTTCCCGGAAACAGGCGTGGCCGACGGCCATCACCACTGCGTCGTATGCCCCGGCTTCCGGGGTCGCCACGGGTTCGATGCCGAGCTCCCGACGCGCCTCGTCGGCATCGGCCCAAGGGTCGTGCACGTCCACGCGGGCGTTGGCCGATTCCAGCTCGCGCACCAGGTCGGCGACGCGCGTGTTGCGCAGGTCCGGGCAGTCCTCCTTGAAGGTCAGGCCCAGAACCAGCACGCGCGCGCCGACCACGTGGATGCGCTCGCGCGCCATCAGCGCCATCACCCGGTGCGCGACGTAGATGCCCATGCGGCTGTTGATGCGGCGCGCGGCCAGCATCAGCTCGGGGTGGTACCCGAGCACACTGGCCTTGTGCGTCAGGTAGTACGGGTCCACGCCGATGCAGTGGCCGCCGACCAGGCCCGGCCGGAATGGCAGGAAGTTCCACTTGCTGCCCGCTGCCCGGAGGACCTCCAGGGTGTCGATGCCCATCTTGTTGAAGATCATCGCCAGCTCGTTGACCAGGGCGATGTTGACGTCGCGCTGGGTGTTCTCGATCACCTTGGCCGCCTCGGCCACCCGGATCGACGAGGCCTTGTGGGTGCCGGCGGCGATGATGCCGCCGTAGAGCGCGTCCACGAAGTCGGCGGTCTCCGGCGTCGAGCCCGAGGTCACCTTGACGATGGTGGTGAGCGTGCGCGTGCGGTCGCCGGGATTGATGCGCTCGGGGCTGTAGCCGCAGGTGAAGTCGACGTTGAAACGCAGGCCCGAGGCCTTCTCCAGCACCGGCACGCAGATTTCCTCGGTGGTGCCGGGATAGACGGTGGACTCGTACACGACCACGTCACCACGCTTGAGCACGGCGCCGATGGCCGCGCTGGCGTCCTGCAGCGGCCGCAGGTCGGGGCGGTTGGCCTCGTCCACCGGTGTCGGCACGGTGACGATGTAGACGTTGCAGGCGGCGAGGTCGGCCGGGTCGTGGCTCAGGCGCAGGCGCCGCGCGGCGGCGAACTGCCCGGCGCCGGCGCCCAGGTTGGGGTCGTGGCCGGCGCGCAGGGTCTCGACCCGGCGACGGTCGATGTCGTAACCGACGGTGTCGTGATGGCGGCCGAACTCCAGCGCCAGCGGCAGGCCGACGTATCCCAGCCCGACTATGCCCAGCTTCACCTCTTCCAGCGGCCTCATGCCAGACGTCCCTTGCTGCCCCGCGGCAGCTCGGGCGCAGGATAGCCGATGCCGCTCCAGCCCCGGCGCCGCATCAGGCCCCACCCCGGCCGTAGACGTCCTCGAAGCGCACGATGTCGTCTTCGCCCAGGTAGCTGCCGGACTGCACCTCGATCAGCTCCAGCGGCACCTTGCCGGGATTCTCGAGCCGGTGCCTGCTGCCGAGCGGGATGTAGGTGCTCTGGTTCTCCGCCAGCAGGAACACCCTGTCGTCGCAGGTGACGCGGGCGCTGCCGCTGACCACGATCCAGTGCTCGGCGCGGTGGTGGTGCATCTGCAGGCTGAGGCTGGCGCCCGGGTTCACGACGATGCGCTTGACCTGGAAGCGCTCTCCGCTGTCGATGCCGTCGTAGCTGCCCCAGGGCCGGTAGACCTTGCGGTGGATGCTGGCCTGGGCGCGGCCCTCGGCCTTGAGCCGGGCGACGATGTCCTTGACCTGCTGCACCTGGTCGCGCGCGGCCACCAGCAGCGCGTCGTCGGTGTCGACCACGATGACGTCCTGCAGGCCGAGCAGGCTGACCAGGCGGCGCCCGCCCCAGGCCAGAGTGTTGCGGCAGCCCAGGGCCAGCACGTCGCCGTGGTGGGCATTGCCGTCGGCGTCCTGGTCGGCGATTTCCCACAGCGCCGACCATGAGCCGACGTCGCTCCAGCCCACGTCGATCGGCAGCACCGCCGCGGCCGCGGTCTTTTCCATCACCGCATAATCGATCGAGTCGGCCGGGCAGGCCTCGAAGGCGGTGCGGTCCAGGCGCAGGAAGTCGGCATCGCGCTTGCCCGCGGCCAGCGCCGCTTGCACCGCGGCGACCATGGCCGGCGCGAAGCGCTCGAGCTCCTCGAGGTAGCGCGAGGCGCGGAACAGGAACATGCCGGAGTTCCAGAAATATTCGCCGCTCGCCACGTAGGCCTGGGCGGTGGCCAGGTCGGGCTTCTCGACGAAGCGGCGGACCGGGCGCACGCCCTCGCCCGCCGCGGCCTGGATGTAGCCGTAACCGGTTTCCGCGCCGGTGGGCACGATGCCGAAGGTGACCAGCGCGCCGCCCTCGGCGGCAGCCACCGCCGCCAGCACGGCAGCGCGGAACCCGGCTTCGTCGCGGATCACATGGTCCGAGGGCAGCACCAGCAGCAGCGGATCGCCGCCGCCCGAGCGCGCCTGCAGCGCCGCCGCGGCGATCGCCGGCGCGGTATTGCGGCCGACCGGCTCGAGCAGCAGGGCGGCGGGCGCGACCCCGGCCTGGCGCAGCTGTTCGGCGACCATGAAACGATGTTCTTCGTTGGCCACCACGATCGGGCGGCCGGCGCCGGCCAGCCCGTCCAGGCGCCGCCAGGTGGCCTGCAGCAGCGACTGCTCGCCGACCAGGGGCTGGAACTGTTTGGGATGGGTCTCCCGCGACAGGGGCCAGAGCCGCGTACCGGAACCACCGGACAGCAGGACGGGGATCAGTTCGGTCATGGCGTGCGGAAACCGGGGCGGGACGCGGGCCGCCATGATGCCACGCGGTCGCATCGGGGCGCCGGAAGGAGGCCGCGGCGCGGCGGCATCGGTCATACTTCCGTCAGCACCGACGGACCTGCTGCCGCCTCCATGAACCTGCCCAACCGCGAGACCCTGCGCCTGGCCTGGACGCGCCAGGCCCTGGCCGACCCCGAGGCCCCGCTCGAGCGCGCCTCCAACGACGCCAGTTTCCGCAGCTACTGGCGCACCCGTTCGGCCGACCGCCAGTGGATCGTGATGGACGCACCGCCCGACCGCGAGGACATCCGGCCCTGGCTCGAGGTCGCCGGCCGACTGGCCCGCGCCGGCCTGCACGTGCCCGACATCCAGGCCGCCGACCCCGAACGCGGCTTCGTGCTGATGGAGGACCTGGGCGACCGCATCCTGCTACCCGAGCTCAGCGAATCGAGCGCCGACCGGCTCTACGGCGACGCGCTCGACGCGCTGCTGGCCATGCAGCAGCACGCCGACACCGACGGCCTGCCCGCCTACGACGAACCGCGCCTGGTCGCCGAGATGGAGCTGATGCCGCAGTGGCTGCTGCAGCGGCACCTGGGCCACTCGATCGAATGCACCGAGTGGGACGTGATCGAGGTGGCGTTCCGCGCGCTGGTGAGCAATGCGCGGCTGCAGCCGCAGGTGTTCGTGCACCGCGACTACCACTCGCGCAACCTGCTGATCACCGACCGCGACAGTCCCGGCGTGATCGACTTCCAGGATGCCGTGCGCGGCCCGGTCACCTACGACCTGGTGTCGCTGCTGCGCGACTGCTACATCGAGTGGCCGGAGCCGCGCGTCAACGCCTGGGTCGAGGAATACCGCCAGCGGTTGGTGCACGCCGGCATCGCCACGCTCGGGCCCGAGGCCTTCCTGCGCGCCTTCGACCTGATGGGCCTGCAGCGCCACATCAAGGTGCTCGGCATCTTCTGCCGGCTCTGGTACCGCGACGGCAAGGCCGGCTACCTGCAGGACCTGCCCCTGGTCTGGAAATACACCCGCACCGTCGGCCGGCGTTACCCCGAGACCGCGCCGATGATCGAGCTGGTCGAGCGCATCATCGGCGGCCGCGACCTCACCCTGCCGGCATGAAGGCGCTGATCTTCGCCGCCGGCAAGGGCGAGCGCATGCGCCCACTGACCGAACGCACGCCCAAGCCGCTGCTGCCGGTGCGCGGCAAGCCGCTGATCGTCTGGCACCTGGAAAAGCTGGCGGCGCTGGGCGTGGACGAAGTAGTGGTCAACACCTCCTGGCTGGCCGAGCGTTTCGAGCCCGCCCTGGGCGACGGCGGACGCTGGGGCCTGCGCCTGCACTACTCCTACGAGGGCCCCGAGCCGCTGGAAACCGGCGGCGGCATGCTGCAGGCGATGGCCCGGCTGGGCGCGGCGCCCTTCCTCGCGGTCAACGGCGACATCTGGTGCGACTACGATTTCGCGCGGCTGCCGCGCGAGCCGGCCGGCCTGGCCCACCTGGTGCTGGTGGACAATCCCGGGCACCACCCGCAGGGCGACTTCGCGCTCGATGCCCGGGGCCAGGTGCGGTGCGACGGCGAGCCGCGGCTGACCTTCTCCGGCATCGGGGTCTATCGCCCCGCCCTGCTGTCCGACTGGCGGGCCTGCATCGGCGAGGCGCCCGGGGCGGAACTGCAGCCGCCGCGCTTCAAGCTGGCGCCGCTGCTGCGGCAGGCGATGCGCGCCGGCGCGGTGAGCGGCGAACACCACCGCGGCACCTGGACCGACGTCGGCACGCCGGAGCGGCTGGCCGCCCTGGACGCCGGCTGAGGCACGGCGAAAACCGTGTGCGAGGACACGGTTTCGCTGGCCAACGGCACCGGATCAACGAAAAGATTACGCGCAGTTCTCAGCCTGACGCCGCGATGCTTGCATCCGCGCGCCGCATGGCCGCTAATGCCGCTTCCCCCCGTGACTGTCAGCCGTGCCCGCCCCCGGTGGACGCCCTGCGGCAGCACGCGGCGGGTCCCCGTTTGCCTGGAAGCCCGACCGTGATCCCGCTGTTCGCCCGCCTCAAAACCGGACTCGACCACGCGCTCGAAGGCGAGCTGGCGAAACTGCCCCCGCACGAGCGGCGCGAACAGCAGCGTCGGCA
The DNA here is from genome assembly GCF_006265115.1 of Arenimonas terrae. Classification (GTDB taxonomy): domain Bacteria; phylum Pseudomonadota; class Gammaproteobacteria; order Xanthomonadales; family Xanthomonadaceae; genus Arenimonas; species Arenimonas terrae. The sequence continues at coordinate 1,336,231 of NZ_SMDR01000001.1, forward strand.
GATCCAGCTGCTGCACTGGCCGCTGGCGAACCTGCTGCTGGCGCTGGCCGTGCTGGAAACGCTGCGCGTCGCGATGCTGGCCATCGAACAGCTGCGGCCGGCGCTGGCCTGGCAGGGCGCCGCCGCCCTGGGCTTGCTGGTGCTGGCGGCGGTGTACCGCAACCTGGTGTCGCTGCGCCGTCGGGTCTGGCTGGGCTCGGGTTTCATGCTGTTGATGCTGGCCAGCCTGCTGGTGCCCGTGCAGAGCTGGCAGGGCGCGCCGCTGCTGTCGCTGGCCGGCTTCCTGCTGCTGCCGGCGGCCTGCCTGCCGCTGCTGGTGCGGCCGAAGGTGGCGTGGACGGCGCTGGCGGTCGGCACGGCGGCGATGGCCGCGGTGCTCTGGGGCATGGTGGATGCGCCGCTGGCCGACAAGCGCACTTTCGCCTTTTATTTCCTGGTCAGCGTGACCGCCGGCCTCGTGCTGCGCCGCGCCCGCGCCAACCTGGCCACGCGCCTGGACCGCGAGGTCGAGACGCTGTGGCAGCGCGCGGTCACCGACCCGCTCACCGGCCTGCTCAACCGCCACGGCTGGATGAACCTGGCTGGCACCGCGATGCGCGACGCGGTGAGCGCCGGCCGGCAGCCGGCGGTGCTGTTCATCGACGTCGACCACTTCAAGCGCACCAATGACGCGCACGGCCACCTTGCCGGCGACGAACTGCTGCGCCAGCTCGGCCAGCTGATCGAGGCCTGCATCGGTGCCGGCCAGTTCGCCGCGCGGCTCGGCGGCGAGGAGTTCGCCTGCCTGCTGCCCGACTCCTCCGAAGCGCAGGCGGAACGTTTCGCCCGGCGCATCGCCGCCGAGTACCGGCACCACGCCGCCAGCTTCGGCTCGACCCTGAGCATCGGCGTTTCCACTTACGGCGACGGCGACCTGCTCAACGACCTGCTCGCGCGAGCCGATGCCGCGCTGTATGAAGCCAAGCACCGCGGCCGCGACCAGATCGTGGTCGCGCGCTGAGCGGCAGCCGGTTCAGAGCTGGCTGCGCAGGAACGGGATGGTGATGCGGCGCTGCGCCGCCAGGCTGGCCTTGTCGAGCCGGTCCAGCAGGGCGGTCAGGCTGGCCAGGTCGCGGTCCACGCGCCGCAGCAGGTAGTCGAGCACCGGTTCGTCGAGCTCCAGGCCGCGGCGGCCGGCGCGCTGGCGCAGCACTTCGCGGCGGCCGGCCTCGTCCAGCGGCTCCAGCACCACGCGCACGCACTGGCCGAGGCGGGTCACCAGGTCCGGCAGCCCCAGGCCCAGCGCGGCCGGGTTGCCGCGCGCCGCATACAACAGCACGGCGCCGCTGGCGCGGGCGCGGTTGTGGAAATGGAACAGGGCCTCTTCTTCGCCGCGGTCGCCGGCGATCGCCTCCAGGCCGTCCAGGCAGACCAGGTCGGCCCCCTCCTGCGCCGCCAGTGCATCGTCCAGCCGGCCGGCGAAGGCCGGCAGTGCCAGGTAGGCGGCGCGGCGGCCGAGCGCGGCGGCCTCGGCGCAGGCCGCCAGCATCAGGTGGCTCTTGCCGCTGCCGGCCGGACCGGAAAGGAACAGCCAGTCGGCGGATGCGCCGCGCGCGGCCGCATGCACCGCGTCGCGCGCGGCGGCCTGGCCGTGGAAGGCGTCGAATCGCTGGTCGGGCGGCGTGCGCAGCGCCAGCGGCAGTTGCGGCGTGCTCACGGGTGCGGCGGCATCGGGTCCGTGGGCGGCAGGTCGTCGTCGACCACGGGGAAGTCCTCCGGCTCGGCGCCGACCGGCACGGCCGCGGCGGCCGCCGCCACCGTCGCCGGCACGGCGTCATCGGCGCCGTAGAGCTTGCTGTGGGTATAACGCGCATGCGCGTAGCGCAGCACCACCATCACCACCGCCGCCACCGGCAGCGCCAGCAGCACGCCCAGGAAACCGAACAGCTGGCCACCGGCCATGATCGCGAAGATCACCGCCACCGGATGCAGGCCGATGCGGTCGCCGACCAGCCACGGCGTCAGCACGAAACTCTCCAGCGTCTGGCCGACGCCGAACACCGCGACCACCAGCAGCAGGTGCATCCAGTCGCCGTGCTGCACCAGCGAGGCGATCACCGCCGCGCCGATGCCCACCGCCGCGCCCAGGTAGGGCACGAAGCTCACCAGGCCGGCGACCAGGCCGATCAGGATGCCCAGATCCAGGCCGACCAGCCACAGGCCGGTGCCGTAGATCACGCCGAGCGCGATCATCACGCTGATCTGCCCGCGCAGGAAACCGCCCAGCACCTGGTCCGATTCGCCCGCCAGCTTGAGCACCAGCGGCTCGACCGGGCGCGGCAGCAGTTCGCGGATGCGCGCCATCATCACCGGCCAGTCGCGCAGGAAATAGAACGTCACCACCGGGATCAGCGCCAGATTGGCGATCCAGCCCAGGATGGCCAGGCCGGACTTGGAGACGCCGCCGAAGATGTTCGCGGCGATGCCGCCGGCCTCCTGCCAGTGTTTCTTCAGCAGCTCGATCAGCTGGCTGGGATCCACGTAGCCGGCGAGCTCGAGGTTGAAGCGCTGTTCGGCCCAGGGCACGGCGGTGCCGGTGAGCCAGGCGCCGAACCGCGGCAGCCAGTCGATCAGCTTGCCGATCTGGTTCTCGATCAGCGGGATCAGCAGCAGCACGGCCAGCACGATCACCGAGGTCATCAGGGTGAACACCAGCAGCACGCCGGTGGTGCGCGAGCGGCCGCTGTTCTGGATCCTGCGCACCAGCGGGTCGCCCAGCCAGGCCAGCAGGGCCGAAAGCACGAACGGCGTGAGGATCGGCGCCAGCAGCCAGACCAGCACGCCGAAGGCGGCCGCCAGGGCCAGCCACTGCCAGCGGCGTCGGTCGCTGAAGGGATCGGGGATCGCGCTCATGCAGGGGGAGTCCTCTTGTGCCGCCAGGCGCGCACACCATAGCGGATCACGTAATCCAGGCCACTGGCGAAGGTCAGCAGGCCGACGGCGACGACCATCTGGATGCGCGCCTGGATCGGCAGCGACAGGCCCGAGAGTTCGGCCAGGCAAAGCAGGACCAGGCCGACCTGCAGCGCGGTGGTGAGCTTGCTCAGCAGGCTGGGCCGGCCGTCGAACGGCCCCGCCAGGCGCCACCAGGCGGCGGCACCGGCAACGATGACCAGGTCGCGCGCCAGCACCAGGCCGACCAGCCAGGCCGGCAGCATGGACACCCAGGCCAGACCGAGCATGGCCAGGCCCAGCATCAGCTTGTCGGCGATCGGGTCGAGCAGGCTGCCCAGCCGGCTCTGCCAGCCGAAGCGTTTGGCGAGCATGCCGTCGAGCGCGTCGCTGAGGCCCGCGGCCAGGGCGACAGCGAGCGCCGCGCGGTAGTGGCCGGCCACGAGCAGCCAGGGCAGCACCGGCGCCATCGCCAGGCGCAGCCCGGTGATGGCATTGGGCAGCTGGCGCAGGTTCATGGCTTGAGCTGGTAGCGCGGCGCGTCCTCGGGGGCCAGCGGGTCGGCCTGCAGGGTGTCGCCCGAGGCCACGAAGCGGGCAAAGCCCTCCGGGCCGACCGCCAGGTCGAGCCGCAGCTGCACGCGCTCGGGCGAAGCCTCGACGATGTGCAGCGCGCGCACCACCGCCAGCGTCTGCAGATAACCCACGGCGCGGGCGTAGTCGCTGCCGTCGCGCAGGCCGACCAGTTCGACCAGCAGCTGGCCGGGTTCGCCGGCGTCGATCAGCACGGCGTCGCGCCGGGCGATGGCGTCGGCGGCGCCGTCGGCGCCCGAGGCGATCGCGCGCTGCGGGCTCGGGTCGCTGAAGGACCAGCGCGAAAGCTCCTGGTCGCCGCGGCTGAGCACCCAGTCGGCGGTCCAGCCGCCGCCGGCGCGGTAGACGCGGCCCAGGAGCTGGACGTCGACGCCGTAGCGGGCGGTCAGCGCCCGCATCGGTTCCGGATTCTGGGCCCAGACCGTCTGTGCGGCCGCCTGTTCGACCGCACTGCCGGCCGGCATGCCGAAACGCAGGCCGCGCTGCAGGCCGCGCTGGGCCAGCGGCTTGACGACGTTGAGCTGCTGGCTGTTGACCAGGCGCGCGCCGCGGCCGTCGTCGATGGCCAACCACAGGATCGGCCGCGGCCGCGGGCTGCCCCAGACGCGCAGGCCGGCGCCGGCGACCAGCGCATCGACGCTGCCCGGATCGAAGGCGAAGTTCATCGTGGTCTTGTAGACGGGCACGCCGCCGACGGCGGTATTGCCTTCCTGGTCGGAGGAGGTCTCGCTGGCGCGGCTGTCGGAGACGAAGGTTTCGGCGCTGGCGAGCGCGCGACGGACCACCGGATTGCCGGCGGCCAGGGGATCGCCGGTCAGCTTGACCAGGACCTGGGACAGCGCGCGGGCGGCGGCGGCACGGCGTTCGCTGGCGCCCTGCGAGATCAGCTCGACTTCGGCCTGGTAGAGCGTCAGGTCGCGTGGCGCCTCGGCGGCGTCGAAGGGTTCGGACGGGGCGGCCGCCTCGGCCTCCGCCTCGGCCGGCGCCAAGTCCTGGGCGTGGGCGAGTGGCGACAGGGCAAGGGCCAGGACCAGCGGCATGAAAACGGAGCGGAAGCGGGGCATCGGGCGCAGGGCTCGCGGGGGCGGGAACGCAGCCGCCATGGTGCCGCAAGCGGTCGGGGCCCGTCCAACCCGTCGGCCCGGGCCGGCGGCCGGCTGGTAGAATGCGCGCCTTTCCCGTCGCCGGACCCGCCGTGACCACGCCCACTCCCCTCACTTACCGCGATGCGGGCGTCGACATCGACGCCGGCAACGAAGTCGTCGAGCGCATCAAGCCCCTGGTCAAGCGCACCTTCCGGCCCGAGGTGATGGGCGGCCTGGGCGGCTTCGGCGCCCTGTTCGACCTGTCGAACAAGTACAGGGAGCCGGTGCTGGTGTCCGGCACCGACGGCGTGGGCACCAAGCTCAAGCTCGCCCAGCAGCTCAACCGCCACGACACCATCGGCATCGACCTGGTGGCGATGTGCGTGAACGACGTGCTGGTGCAGGGCGCCGAACCGCTGTTCTTCCTCGACTATTTCGCCACCGGCAAGCTGCACGTCGACACCACGGTGGCCGTGGTGTCCGGCATCGCCAAGGGCTGCGAGCTGTCCGGCTGCGCGCTGATCGGCGGCGAAACCGCCGAGATGCCCGACATGTACCCGCCGGGCGAATACGACCTCGCCGGCTTCTGCGTCGCCGCGGTCGAAAAGTCCAAACTGCTCGACGGCGGCAAGGTGCGCGCCGGCGACGTGCTGCTCGGCATCGCCTCCAGCGGTCCGCATTCGAACGGTTATTCGCTGGTTCGCCGCATCTACGACCGCGCCGGCCGCCCGGCCGAACTCGAGGTCGGCGGCGTGAAACTGGTGGACGCGCTGATGGCGCCGACCACGCTGTACGTCAAGCCGATCCTCGAGCTGCTGGGCAAACACGAGGTGCACGCAATGGCGCACATCACCGGCGGCGGCCTGACCGAGAACATCATCCGCGTCATCCCCGACGGCCTGGGCCTGGACATCGAGGCCTCCGCGATCGTGCTGCCGCCGGTGTTCGACTGGCTGCAGCGCGAAGGCGCGGTGCCGCGCGAGGAAATGTGGCGCACCTTCAACTGCGGCGTCGGCTTCGTGCTGGTGCTGGCGCCGGGCGACGTCGCCGCGGTGTCGGATGCGCTGCAGGGCATGGGCCTGGCGCATCGCCCGATCGGCCAGGTGGTCCAGGCCGGCGACGGCGAGCGCGTGCGCATCGGCTGAGGCCAAGCGCTTCCCCGGGAGGCACGATGTCCGGTTTTCGCATCGCCGTGCTGGCCTCGGGCCGCGGCAGCAACCTGCAGGCCCTGATCGACGCCATCGGCGCCGGGCGCCTGGATGCGCGCATCGCCGGCGTGTTCTCCGACAAGCCCGACAGCGGCGCCATCGCGCTGGCGCGGCAGCACGGCCTGCCGGCGGTGGCGCGGTCGCCGCGCGACCACGCCTCGCGGGCTGCGCACGATGAAGCGCTGTTCAGCGAAATCGAGGGTGTTCAGCCCGACCTCATCGTCTGTGCGGGATACATGCGCATCATCGGCGAGGCCGCGCTGCGGCGATTCGAGGAGCGCATGATCAACATCCACCCGTCCCTGCTGCCGAAATACCCGGGCCTGGACACCCATGCGCGCGTCCTGGCCGCCGGCGACCCCGAACACGGCGCCAGCGTGCACGCGGTGATCCCGGCGCTCGACGCCGGCCCGCTCCTGGCCCAAACGCGCCTGTCGGTTGCCGCAGGCGACGACGCCCAGTCGCTGTCCCGCCGCCTGCTGCCGCGCGAGCATGCGCTGCTGGTGGCGTCGGTGGACCTGCTGGCCCGCGGCCGTGTGCGCCTGCGTTCCGATCACGTGGAGCTGGACGGCCGTCGCTTGGCCGCCCCGCTGCAGCTGCGCGACGACAACCGCCTCGAGGAGGCCTGACATGCGCTCGCCGATCCTGTTCGTCACGACCCTGCTGCTCGCCATCGCTCTTCCCGCGGCCAGCCGCGCCGCGCCGCCGCCGAAGGCGTTCACGGCCGAGTACGAGGTGTTCCAGAACGACAAGAAGCTCGGCACCGGCCGCATCCAGCTGCGCGCGCTGGGCAACGGCCGCTGGGAGCTGATGACGCTCAGCGAGGCGACCGAAGGCCTGTTCGCCGCCGCCGGCGTGCGCCGCGAGGAGCGCAGCCAGCTGCGCTGGGCCGGCGACGTGCCGGAAACGGTCGAATACCGCATGCAGCAGAAGGCCGCCTGGAGCAGCCGCGAACAGCACCTGGTCGTGGACGCCGGAACGCGCCGCGCCCGCAGCACCTACAAGGGCCAGACCACCGACCTGCCCTACAGTGCCGGCCTGCTCGACAAACACGGCGTCACCGCCGCGATCATGTCCGACCTGGCCGCGGGCAAACGCGGCGAATTCAACTACACCGTGGCCGAACGCCGCGTGGTCGAACCGCAGCGCTTCCGCACCGCCGCCAATGTGCGCCTGCGCACCGCGATCGGCACGCTGCGGGCGATCCGGGTCGAGCGCGTGCGCGAAAGCGGCGACGGCCGCGTGACCAAGATCTGGTTCGCGCGCGAACGCGGCTGGCTGCCGCTGCGCATTACCCAGTACGAGGCCGACGGCGAATCGCTGGAGATGCGCATCACCGCCATCCGCTGACACCGGCGACGGTATCGGGACGGGTCCGGCGCGCGGTACGCGCCGCCAGCCCGGGAGCCTGCTCAGCCCGGCAGACGGCGGATCTTGGCACCGAGGGTGCCGAGCTTCTCTTCGATGTTCTCGTAGCCGCGGTCGATGTGGTAGATGCGGTCAACCACGGTCTCGCCCTGCGCCACCAGTCCCGCCAGCACCAGCGAAGCCGAGGCGCGCAGGTCGGTGGCCATGATCGGCGCGCCAGTCATCTTGCTGACGCCGCGGATGATGGCGGTGTTGCCCTCGACCCGGATGTCGGCGCCCAGCCGCTGCAGCTCGTTGAGGTGCATGAAGCGGTTTTCGAAGATGGTCTCGGTGATCACGCCCACGCCTTCGGCCACCGTGTTCAGCGCCGCGAACTGCGCCTGCATGTCGGTCGGGAAGGCCGGGTACGGCGCGGTGGTGAGGTTGATCGCCTTCGGCCGGCGGCCGCGCATGTTGACCTCGATCCAGTCGGCGCCGGTGCTGACTTCCGCACCGGCTTCCTCGAGCTTCACCAGGATCGCGTCCATGGTGTCGGCGCGCGACTTCTTCACCGTCACCTTGCCGCCGGTCATCGCGCCGGCGACCAGGAAGGTGCCGGCCTCGATGCGGTCGGGCAGCACGTCGTAGTGGATGCCGCGCAGCGAATCGACGCCGTGCACGACGATGCGGTTGCTGCCGGCGCCCTCGATCTGCGCGCCCATGGCGATCAGGCAGTTGGCCAGGTCGACGACTTCGGGCTCCTGCGCGCAGTTCTCCAGCACCGTGGTGCCCTTGGCGAGCGCGGCGGCCATCAGCACGTTCTCGGTGCCGGTGACGGTGATCATGTCGAACACGTAGCGGCCGCCCTTCAGGCGTTCGGCGCGCGCCTTGATGAAGCCATTTTCGACCGTGACCTCGGCGCCCAGCGCCTGCAGGCCGCGGATGTGCTGCTCGACCGGGCGCGAGCCGATCGCGCAGCCGCCGGGCAGCGACACTTCGGCGTGGCCGAAGCGCGCCAGCAGCGGGCCCAGCACCAGGATCGAGGCGCGCATGGTCTTCACCAGCTCGTAGGGCGCCACGGTGCTGGTGATGAAACGCGGGTCGGCGGTGATGGTGAGCTTCTCGTCCACCATCAGCTGCACGCCCATCGCGCCCAGCAGCTCCATCGTGGTGGTGACGTCGTGCAGGTGCGGGACGTTGCCGATCGAAATCGGGCCGTCGGCCAGCAGGGTCGCCGCCAGGATCGGAAGCACGGCGTTCTTGGCGCCGGAAATCTGCACTTCGCCGTTCAGCGGTTCGCCGCCGGTGATGACAATCTTGGCCATGGTGTTTTTGTTCTCGGGCCTTACGCGGGGCGTTCGGCTTCTTCGGGGGTCAGGGTACGCAGGGCCAGGGCGTGGATCTCGCCGCCCATGCGCGCGCCCAGGGTGGCGTAGACCAGGCGGTGCCGGGCCAGCGGCAGCTTGCCGCGGAAAGCCTCGCACACCACGGTGGCCTCGAAATGCACGCCGTCGTCGCCCTGGACCCGGGCTTGGGCGCCGGGCAGGCCGGTTTCGATCAGTTCCTGGATGAATTCGGGAGTCATGGGGACCGGGCGCGGGATGCCGCGCAGGCCTTACAATACGGCCCCGCATCATACTCCCTACGGTCCCGGATGACTGCCCCAGCCCCTGCCCAGCCGGTACAAGACGCCGCCCTGATCGCCAGTGGCCAGACCGTGGTGGCGATCGAGACCCAGGCCCTGCAGGCCATGCAGGCCCGCATGGGGCCGGAGTTCGCCGCCGCCTGCCGCGCCCTGCTGGCCTGCCGCGGCCGGGTGGTCTGCACCGGCATGGGCAAGTCCGGGCATATCGCCACCAAGATCGCCGCGACCCTGGCCTCGACCGGCACCCCGGCCTTCTTCATGCACCCGGGCGAGGCCAGCCATGGCGACCTGGGCATGGTGACCGACGCCGATGTGGTGCTGGCCCTGTCCAACTCCGGCGAAACCGACGAGATCCTGGCCATCGTCCCGGCGCTCAAGCGCCAGGGCAACGTCATGGTGGCGATGACCGGCCGCCCGCAGTCCAGCCTGGCCCGCCTGGCCGACCTGCACCTGGACGTCAGCGTGCCGGCCGAAGCCTGCCCGCTGAGCCTGGCGCCGACCTCCAGCACCACCGCCGCCCTGGTGATGGGCGACGCGCTGGCGGTCGCCCTGATGGATGCCCGGGGCTTCACGGCGGAGGACTTCGCCCGCTCGCACCCGGCCGGCAGCCTGGGTCGCCGGCTGCTGCTGCACATCCGCGACGTCATGCACACCGGCGACGACATCCCGAGCGTGCGCGCCGACGCCAGCGCCACCGCCGCCCTGCTGGAGATGACCCGCAAGCGCCTGGGCATGACCGCCGTGGTGGATGCCGATGGCGTGCTGCAGGGCGTGTTCACCGACGGCGACCTGCGCCGCGCGCTCGACGACGAGCAAACCGACCTGCACAACACGCCGGTGTCGCGCCTGATGGGCCGCTCGCCCAAGACCCTGGGCGCCGATGCGCTGGCGGTGGAGGCGGCCCACCTGATGGAAGAACACAAGATCAGCTCGCTGGTGGTCGTGGACGCCGGCCGCCGCGTGGTCGGCGCGCTGAACATTCATGACCTGTTGCGCGCGCGCGTGGTCTGATCCGGCCATGTCCATCGCCCCCGACGATCTCATCGCCCGCGCCGCGCGCGTGCGCCTGGCCTGCTTCGACGTCGACGGCACGCTGACCGACGGCCGCCTGCACTACGACGCCAGCGGCGCCGAATCCAAGGCTTTCCACGTGCTCGACGGCCAGGGCCTGCGCCTGCTCGAGGACAACGGCATCGCCGTGGCCCTGATCACCGCCCGCGAGAGCGCGGCCGTGCTCGCCCGTGCCCGCGACCTTCGCCTCAACCACGTGCACACCGGCGTCAAGGACAAGGCCGCCTGCCTGCGCATGCTCTGCGCCCAGCTCGGCGTCGGCGCCGGCGAAACCGCACACATGGGCGACGACCTGCCCGACCTGCCGGCGCTGGCCCTGGCCGGACTTGCCGTCGCCCCCGCCAATGCCCACGCCTGGGTGGCGGAACGCGTGCACTGGCAGACCCGCGCCCGCGGCGGCGAAGGCGCCGTGCGCGAACTCTGCGACCTGATCCTGGAGGCGCGCGGCCTGCGCGCCGCCGTTCTGGGCCGCTTCGGCGCGGCATGACCCGCCGCGGCCTCAACGTCGCGCTGGCCCTGCTGGCGGTGGTCCTGGGCAGCCTCGCCGTCTGGCAGTGGCGCCTGCGCCAGGTTCCGCCGGTCGAGCCGCCGCAGCGTTCGGACTACATCCTGCGCGATTTCGAGCTGACCACCCTGGACAAGGACGGCAAGGAGTCCTTCACCGTCGTCGGACCCTACCTGCAGCGCGATGTCGGCGGCCGCAGCCTGAGCCTGGTGCAGCCGCGGTTTTCTTTCCCGGACCGCGATGCCGGCCGCTGGCAGGCCCGCTCCGACACGGCCTGGGTCAGCCCCGGCGCCGATGAAGTGCACCTGCTGGACCGGGTCCGCATGGTCGGGCCGCCTGGCGAAACCGGCCTGAGCACCCGCTTCGAGACCGAAAAGCTGGTGGTGCTGCCCGACGTCGACCAGGCCCGCACCGACGACCGGGTGACCGTCACCCAAGGCGACTCTATACTCGCCGGCACCGGCTTGCGCGCTGACATGAAGGCCAAGCGCTTCCAGCTGCAGAACGACGTCAAAGGACGATATGCGCCCCGCCGCCCGTGATCTTCTCCTCCTGCTGTCCCTGCTCGCCGCCGCGCCGGCCCTGGCAAAGTCCACCGACCGCGACCAGCCGATGGACATCAACGCCGACAGCTCCGACTCGCTGCTGCAGGACAACGGCATGTCGGTGCTCGAAGGCAACGTCACGATCCGCCAGGGCACGCTGAAGGTGGACGCCGACCGCGCCGAGGTCCATCGCCGCAATGGCGAGATCGAACGCATCGTGCTGATCGGCGCGCCGGCGCGCCTGCGCCAGGTGTCGGACTCGGGCGAAGCGATGGACGCCCGGGCCCGCCAGGTCGTCTACACGCTGTCGGACGAAAACATGGTGCTCACCGGCGCCGTCGAGATCCGCCAGCCGCGCGGCACCCTGCGCGGCGAGACGGTGAAGTACGACATCAACACCGGCCGACTCAACGGCGGTGGCGACGGCCAGCGCGTTTCGATGCGGATCCTGCCCAAGACGGCCGCGGCCGACTGATGCTGACCGCCGCGGGTCTGGCCAAGAGCTACAAGTCGCGCCAGGTCGTGCGCGATTTCGGGCTGGCGCTGCGTCCCGGCGAAGTGGTCGGACTGCTCGGCCCCAACGGCGCCGGCAAGACCACCTGCTTCTACATGATCGTCGGCCTGGTCGCCGCCGATCGCGGCCAGATCCTGCTCGACGGCAAGGACATCACCGCCCTGCCGATGCACGAACGCGCGCGCCGCGGCCTGGGTTACCTGCCGCAGGAAGCCTCGGTGTTCCGCAAGCTGAGCGTGTCGGAGAACGTCAGCGCGGTGCTCGAGCTGCGCACCGACCTGGACGAGCGCGGCCGCGCCGACGAACTGTCGGCCCTGCTCGAGGAACTGCAGATCGGCCACGTCGCCGGCCAGTCCGGCGCCAGCCTCTCGGGCGGCGAACGGCGCCGGGTCGAGATCGCCCGCGCGCTGGCGGCCAGCCCGCGCTTCATGCTGCTGGACGAACCCTTCGCCGGCGTCGACCCGATCTCGGTCGGCGAGATCCAGAAGATCGTGCGCCACCTCAAGCAGCGCGGCATCGGTGTATTGATTACAGACCACAACGTGCGCGAGACCTTGGGAATCTGCGACCGGGCGTATATCCTCAACGCTGGCACGGTACTTGCTCAGGGTTCGCCCGACGCGGTGCTGGCCAACCCCGACGTGCGTCGTGTCTACCTGGGCGAGTCCTTCCGCCTGTAGTAGCCCGGCGCCACCGCCCCCGCGGAGCGCCATGAAGCCCACCCTCCAGACCCGGCTCGGCCAGCAGCTTTCCCTGACGCCCCAGCTGCGCCAGGCGATCCGGCTGCTGCAGCTGTCGGCCATCGAGCTGGAGGCCGAACTCACGATCGCGGTCGAATCCAACCCGCTGCTCGAACGGGAAGACGAGCCCGAGCACGACTACAGTCCCGAAACCGTCGCCGGCGACAAGCCCGCCGAGCCGGAAAGCGGTGAATCCAGCGCCGACAGCCCCGACAGCGACGACTTCGGCCCCGGCGAAAGCCCGGAATGGCAGGAAACGGTCGGCGCCTACGAGCGCCGCGGCCAGGGAGAGGACGAACCGGATGAACTGACCGCCGCCGCGCCCGTGGACCTGCACGCCCACCTGGCCTGGCAGCTGGAGCTCAGCCACCTGGGCCCGCGCGACCTGGCCATCGGCTACGCCCTGATCGAGGCGATCAACGACGATGGCTATCTGGAGGGCCCGCTGGAGGACATCCAGGCGGCGCTTTCGCCACAGATAACGGCCGATGCGGCCGAGATAGAAACCGTTCTCCACATCATCCAGCACTTTGACCCGGTCGGCGCCGGCGCCCGCAGCCTGTCCGAATGCCTGTGCGTGCAGCTGAGCCTGCTCAGCCCCGACACCCCGGGCCTGGCCCTGGCCCGCGAACTGAGCCGCAAGCACCTCGATGCCCTGGCCCGGCTGGGCGCTGCCCGGTTGGCCGCGCAGCTGGGGGAATCGCCGGCCGACATGGACGTTGCGGTCAGCCTGCTGCGCTCGCTCGATCCCAAGCCCGGCGCCCAGGTCAGCAGCGGCGAGGCCGAATACATCAGCCCCGACGCCATCGCCTACCGCCAGGGCGGCATCTGGAAGGTCAGCCTGGCCTCCGGCAGCCAGCCGCGCCTGGCCATCAACCGGCACTATGAACGCCTGATCGGCAAGGCCAGCCGGGAGGACGACAGCTACCTGAAGGGACAGCTGCAGGAGGCCCGCTGGCTGATCAAGAGCCTCGAGACCCGGGCCGACACCCTGGTCCGGGTCGCCCGGGCCATCGTGCGCCAGCAGAGCGGGTTCCTGGACCACGGCCACGAGGCCATGCGGCCGCTGACCCTGCGCGAGGTAGCCGAGGAGCTGGGCCTTCACGAATCGACGATTTCACGGGCCACGACCCGGAAATACCTGCGCACCCCGCGCGGCACCTTCGAATTCAAGCACTTCTTCAGCTCCGGCATCGCCACCGAGTTCGGCGGCACGGCCTCGGCCACGGCCATCCAGGCGATGCTGCGCAAGCTGATCGATGCCGAAAACCCCCGGTCGCCGCTGTCCGACCAGCGCCTGGCCGAAATCCTCAAGGCCGAGGGCATCCCCGTCGCCCGGCGAACCGTGGCAAAATACCGCGAAGCGATGAATATCTCCGCCTCCAACGAGCGGCAGCGGCTGGGTTGAGGCCCGCATGCATGGCGAACGCCAGCCCCATCCCGGTTCCGGGCGGAAAGTTCCCACCCCTTTTTGACGCGGGTCACGCGCTGTTGCCGTGGCCCGTGTTTAGCTGTGCGTGACCCAAACAGGAGGATCGTGATCATGCGGATCGACATCAGCGGCCATCAGATCGACGTCACCCCGGCCCTGCGCGACTACGTGCAGGACAAGTTCGCGCGTGTGTCCCGCCACTACGACCATCACCTCGACGCCCGCGTCATCCTGTCCGTCGACAAGCTCGAGCAGAAGGCCGAAGCCACGCTGTCCACACCGGGCAAGACCCTGTTCGCCGACGCCATCGCGCCGGACATGTACGCCGCCATCGACCTGCTTTCGGACAAGCTCGACCGCCTGCTGGTGAAGCAGAAGGAAAAGATGACCGACCACCACCGCGGCCAATCCGCCGCCCGTTCGGACAGTTTCGGCTGACCATGCACCTGCTCGACCTGCTCAGCCCGGCCCGCGTGCGGGCCAATGCCGCCGTCACCGGCAAGAAGCGCCTGCTCGAGCAGCTGGCGCAGCTGCTTGCCGAAGGCGGCGGCGAGGGCGACCGCAGCGTCTACGACAGCCTGTGCAGCCGCGAACGCCTGGGCAGCACCGGCCTGGGCCACGGCGTCGCCATTCCGCATGGCCGCAGCGCCCGCGCGGCCGCCGCCACCGGCGCCTTCCTGCGCCTTAGCGAACCGGTGGACTTCGGCGCGCCCGACGGCCAGCCGGTGGACCTGGTGTTCGCGCTCGTGGTGCCCGAACACTATGCGCAGCAGCACCTGCTGCTGCTGGCGAACCTGGCCGAGATGTTCGGCGACGCGGATTTCCGCCAGCGCCTGCGCCAGGCGCCCGATTCGGCCGCGCTGTACGCGCTGCTGGCGGACTGGCAGGCCGCGCACCCGGCGGCCGCCTGAGATGGCCGACCGCCTGCGCGCCCGCGAGCTGTTCGAGGAGCTGGGCGAGCGGCTCGAGCTTCGCTGGCTGGCCGGGCAACGTGGCGGCGAACGCGTGCTCGAACGCGGCGAACACCTGTCGCGCCGGCCGTCGCTGGCCGGCTACCTCAACGTCATCCACCCGAACAAGGTGCAGATCATCGGCTCGGCCGAGCTGTCGTGGCTGGACGGGCTCGACGCCCGCACGCGCTGGGAAGTGCTGCAGAAGGTGATGGAGTCGCGGCCGCTGGCCATGGTCATCACCCAGAACCAGGGCTGCCCGGCCGACCTGCGCGACGCGGTCGAAGAATCCGACACGCCGCTGTGGGTGTCGCCGCGCCGCGGCTACGAACTGCTGAACCTGCTGCAGTACCACCTGGCGCGCTCGCTGGCGCCGCGGGTGACGCTGCACGGCGTGTTCATGGAGATCTACTCGATCGGCGTGCTGATCACCGGCGACTCCGGCCTGGGCAAGAGCGAACTGGCGCTGGAGCTGATCAGCCGCGGCCACCGCCTGGTCGCCGACGACGCGCCCGAGTTCACCCAGATCGCCCCCGACGTGCTCGACGGCACCTGCCCCGACCTGCTGCAGGACCTGCTGGAAGTGCGCGGCCTGGGCGTGATGAACATCCGCCAGATGTTCGGCGACACCGCGGTGAAGAAGAACAAGTACCTGCGCCTGGTGGTGCACCTGGTGCGGGCGCAGGAGCCGTCGCTGGAGGCGATGGCGCGCATCACCGGCGAGTCCGGCAGCCGCAAGGTGCTCGACCTCGAAGTGCCGGTGGTCGAACTGCCCGTGGCCGCTGGCCGCAACCTCGCGGTGCTGGCCGAAGCGGCGGTACGCCTGCACCTGCTGCGCAGCAAGGGCATGGACCCGGCCGCCGCCTTCCTGGCCCGGCACAGCGAATTCCTCCAGCAGGGCGAGCCCTCGTGAGCGAAACCTCCCGCCCCCTGCTGATCGTCGTCAGCGGCATGTCCGGCTCGGGCAAGTCCGTGGCGCTGAACACGCTCGAGGACCTGGACTTCTTCTGCACCGACAACCTGCCGGCCGAACTGCTGCCGCGTTTCGTGCGCAGCGTCGCCAGCGAGGAATCCGGCCGCACGCGGCTGGCGGTGGGCATCGACGTGCGCAACCGCACCCCGGACCTGGCGCGCATCCCGCAGTGGCTGTCGGAGGTCGGTGCGCTCGGCTTCGACCACAAGCTGGTTTATTTCGACACCCGCGACGAAGTGCTGCTCAAGCGCTACTCCGATACGCGCCGCAAGCATCCGCTCAGCCACGGCGGGCTCGCCCTGGCCGACGCGATCCGGCTCGAGCGCGAGCGCATGCGGCCGCTGCAGGCCATCGCCGACCTGGTGATGGACACCTCGGAAATGAACGTGCACCAGATGCGCCGGCAGGTGATCACCGAGCTGGGCATCGGCGTACACCAGGGCCTGTCGCTGCTGTTCGAGTCCTTCGCCTACAAGCGCGGGCTGCCCGCCGACGCCGACTTCATCTTCGACGCCCGCGTCCTGCCCAACCCGCACTGGGACGCCCGCCTGCGGCCGCTGTCGGGCCGCGACGCCGCGGTGCGCGAGCATCTGGAACAGGATCCGCTGGTGCGCGCCTACGCCGAGCAGGTCACTGCCTTCCTCGACGCCTGGATCCCGCGCTTCGAAGCCGAGACCCGCAGCTACCTCACCGTCGCCTTCGGCTGCACCGGCGGCCGCCACCGCTCCGTCTACCTTGCCGAACGCCTGGCCGCCCATTACCGCGACCTGGGGCGCAACGGCGTGCTCAGCTTCCACCGCGAACTCGAATAAGCCCCGCCCGCGGGCTCAACGCGCCAGCCAGGCCTCGATGCCGGCGCGGTCGTGCGCGCGCAGCAGGCTGCGCACGCGCCGGCGCAGGCTGGCAAGGTCGCATTCGCGCACGGCGCGCCGCACCTCCAGCAGCGTCGCCGGATGCAGGCTGAAGTCGCGCAGGCCCAGGGCCAGCAGCAGCGGCACGTTCTCCGCCTCGCCGGCCATTTCGCCGCAGACCGCCACCGGAATGCCGTTGCGGCGGCCGTACGCGAACAGTTCACTCAGCAGGCGCAGCACCGACGGATGCCGCGGCGTATACAGCGAGGCCAGGGACTCGTGGTTGCGGTCCACCGCCAGCAGGTACTGCACCAGGTCATTGGTGCCGACCGAGACGAAGTCCACCAGGTCGACGAAGTCCGGCAGCGCCAGCGCGGCGGCCGGCACTTCGATCATCGCGCCCAGCTCGACCCGGTCGCCGGCCTGCAGGCCGTCGGCCACCAGCGAGGCGCGCGCGGCCTCGAGCAGGGCGCAGACCGCCACCATCTCCTCGCGGCAGCAAATCATCGGCACCAGCGCGCGCACCGGCCCGTACGCGGCGGCGCGCAGGATCGCCCGCAGCTGGGTCAGGAACAGGCCCTCGTGCGCCAGCGACAACCGCACGCCGCGCAGGCCCAGGGCCGGATTGGATTCGCTGCGCAGGGCCAGGCCGGTGTGGTCGGCCTTGTCGGCGCCCAGGTCGAGCGTGCGGATGGTGACCACGCGCCCGGCCATGCCCAGCACCAGGTCGCGGTAGGCCAGGAACTGTTCGTCCTCGGTCGGCAGTTCGCGCCGCTGCAGGAACAGGAACTCGGTGCGGTACAGGCCGATGCCGTCGGCGCCCAGCGCGTGCGCCTCGGCCACGTCCTCGCGCGATTCGGCGTTGGCGTAGAGGCGGATGTCGACGCCGTCGGTGGTGCGGGTCGGCTGCCGCCGCAGGCGCGAGAGCTGGGCCTGTTCGCGCCCGAGCTGGGCCTGGCGACGGTGGTAGCGCTGCAGGTCGTCGGCGTCGGGTTCGAGCACGATCTCGCCGGCAGCGGCGTCGACCATCATCGCGTCGCCGTCGTTGGCGTGCACCAGTGCTTCGGCGGCACCGACCAGCAGCGGCAGGTGCAGGCTGCGCGCCAGGATGGCGCTGTGCGACAGCGGGCTGCCGGTGGCCGCCACCACCGCCACCACGCCCTGCGACTGCAGTTCGGCCAGCTCGGAGGGCGCGATGGCATCGCAGACCAGGATCTCGCCGGACAGTCCGCGCGCGCCGTCGTCGCCGCGCCGGTGCAGGGCGGCGTGCACGCGGCCGATGACGTGGTCGAGGTCTTCGCGGCGGCTGCGGAAGTAGTCGTCGTGCATGCCCTCGAACACCGAGGCCAGGCGGTCGCGCTGCAGCTTCAGGGCGTAGTCGGCGCTGTAGCGGCCGGTGGTGATCAGGTCGTCCAGGCCGTGCAGCAGCTCGGGGTCGTCCAGGATCATCACGTGCAGGTCGAGGAACTCGCCCACTTCCTGGGCCAGGGCGCCGTGCAGGCGTTCGCGCAGGCCGTGCAGTTCGCGCCGCGCGGCATCCAGCGCCCGGTGCAGGCGCAGGATCTCGTCGGGCACGGCCTCGGCCTCGATGCGCCGCTCTTCCACCGCCAGCGCCTGCGGCAGCCGCACGCGCACGCGGCCCAGCGCGATCCCGCGCGCCGCCCCTTGGCCGCGCAGGGCGCGCCGCATCAGTCGTCCTCGTCGAAGCGGCGTTCGAACAGGGCGGCGACCGCGGCGGCCGCGGCGGCCTCGTCCTCGCCGTCCACGCGCAGCAGCAGGGTGGCGCCGGGTGCGGCGGCCAGCAGCAGTACGCCCATGATCGACTTGGCATTCACTTCGCGACCGCGGCCGGTCAGGGTCGCCTGGGCCTTGAAGCCAGACAGCAGCTGCACGAGTTTTGCCGCGGCCCGCGCGTGCAGGCCCAGGCGGTTGTTCACCTGCAGTTCGTGTTCAAGCATCGTCGATCACCACGCCATTGCGCGCGCCGGCGGCGGCCGTGCGCGCGAGTTCGTCCAGGGGTTGTTCGGGGTAATTCTGCACGCGCAGCAGCATCGGCAGGGACAGGCCGCTGATCCGGTGGGCCGGGGTGCCGAGCCGGGAAAGCTTCTCGGCGATGCGCGCCGGGGTGGCGCCGTACAGGTCCACCAGCATCAGGACGCCGTCGCCGCCGTCAACCTTGCGCAGGGCGGCGCTGGCGGCCGGCAGCTGGGCATCGGCGTCGGCGTCCCAGTCGGCCTCGTAGGCTTCGGTGCTCAGGGGCAGCGGTCCCAGCAGGCGCCGCGCCGCGGCAAGCAGCGGGGTACCCACGCCTTGGTGGCTCAGGATCAGGATGCCAACGGACATGCCCAAACCTTACCAGACGGCCTGGATTTCCGTCTTGGCCCTTTTTGGGGCCAAGCAGGTCCCTTGCTCGTGGTCGGTTGATCTGGCGTGCGCCGCCGCAGACAAGAGGGGGTCCCTGCCCGCTCAGTCGGCGCGGCGTCCTGCCCACCGATTCGCGGCCGTTGCGGGCATCCTGCCCTCCACTTCAGGCACCCCCTCCGGTCTACGGCGTCGCCACGAAACGGTGTCGCGAGCCGTTGGGAAAAGCGCGTGCCCCCAGAAGGCACGAAAGCTCGCTGCTTGGATGGAAATGGCTTCGGAGCAGACCCGGACGAGCCGCAGCTCGAAGGCAGAGACGCCGAACGCTTTGCACAAGCGAGCTTCACGGATTCGATAACCCGGCCCGGCTGGTCCGCAGGCCGTCGTGCGTGAGGTCTCTTCCCGGGGCTTCGAAAACAGGGACGTTTTCGAAGAGCCTCCAGGGATGGATTCACGGCGTCCCCGGGAAGAGACCTCACGTACGGCGGACTATCGCCAGGATCGATCCCGGCACCAAGACCCTCACGTACGGCGGACAATCGCCGAGAACGATCCCAGCGAGGACCGAGGTAGGCGCGGACACACAAGCCCCCGCATAATGTGCCGGCCTTCCCGGGAGCGACCTGATGGCCGAAGCCGTCCGCCACGACAAGACCGCACGGCAGCTCCGGCTGCTGTCGGACGCGCTCGACACCGGCCGCCTCGGCCCGGTGCGGCGCCTGGTGAACAGCCTGTCGCCGGCCGAGATCGGCAACCTGCTCGAGTCCCTGCCGGCCGGCAAGCGCGAGATCGTCTGGGGCCTGGTGGATCCCGAGGACGACGGCGAGGTGCTGGTGCACGTCGGCGACGACGTGCGCGAGAGCCTGCTGGCCGACATGGATCCCGACGAAATCGTCGCCGCGGTCGAGGACCTGGACATCGACGACCTGGCCGAACTGGCCGAGGACCTTCCCGACACGGTGATCGAGGAAGTCCTGAAGTCGATGGACCGCGAGAACCGCGAACGCCTGGAGCAGGTGCTCAGCTACGGCGAGGACACCGCCGGCCGCCTGATGAATCCGGACGTGATCACGGTGCGCACCGACGTCACCGTCGACGTCGTGCTGCGCTACCTGCGCCTGCGCGGCGAGATCCCCGAACACACCGACCACCTGTTCGTGGTCAGCCGCCGGCACCAGTACCTGGGCCGCGTCGCGATCGCATCGCTGCTGACCCACGACGCGTCCACGCCGATCAACGAACTGATCGACGACGAACAGCCGGCGATCGCGGTGGATACGCCCGACACCGAGGTCGCGACCCAGTTCTCCGACCACGACTGGATCTCGGCGCCGGTGGTGGACGAGAACAACATCCTGCTCGGCCGCATCACCATCGACGACGTGGTCGACATCATCCGCGCCCAGGCCGAACACCAGGCGCTGAGCGCCGCCGGCGTGGACGAGGACGAGGACCTGTTCAGCCCGGTGCCGCGCGCGTTCCGGCGCCGCGTGGTGTGGCTGGCGATCAACCTGGCCACGGCCTTCCTGGCCTCGAGCGTGGTCGGCCAGTTCCAGGGCACCATCGACCGGCTGGTCGCGCTGGCCGTGCTGATGCCGATCGTGGCGGGCATGGGCGGCAATGCCGGCACCCAGGTGCTGGCGCTGATGGTGCGCGGCCTGGCACTGGGCCAGGTCGGCGCCGCGAACGCCAACGCGCTGCTGTGGAAGGAGCTGCGTGTGTCCATGCTCAACGGCCTGCTGATCGGCGGCATCGTCGCCATCGCCACCTGGGCCTGGTTCCGCGACGGCGAGCTGGCGCTGGTGATCTTCGCGGCGATGATCATCAATCTGATGTCGGCGGCATCCGCCGGCGTGCTGGTGCCGCTGACGCTCAAGCGCATGCGCCTGGATCCGGCGCTGGCCGGCGGCGTGATCCTGACCACGGTGACGGACGTGATGGGCTTCTTCTCTTTCCTCGGCCTGGCCACCCTCGTGCTGCTGCGCTGACATGCGCTCGGTATTCCTGCAGCGGGTGTCGAAACTTCCCAACGCCTGGCTGCTGCTGTCGCTGATCGCGCTGGTGGTGGTCTATCCCTTCCTGGAACCCTTCCCGGGCGGGCACGCGGCGATCGCGGTGTTCGACCTGGTGATCCTGGTGCTGGCCCTGCGCGCCGCCCGGGCAAGCGGCCCCGAAGCGCGCATCGGCTACGTGCTGGTGTGGCCGGCGATGGTGCTGCACATCGTCGCGGCGTTCGCGCCCACGCACGGCCTGCTGTTGGCCAACCTGGCCACGCAGGCGCTGTTCCATGCCTTCGTGGTGGTCTGCCTGCTTCGCTACATGCTGCGCGACGAGGTGATGACCCTGGACGAACTGTTCGCGGCCGCCGGCCTCTACGTGCTGATGGCCTTCGTGTTCGCCTACCTGTACGCGCTGGTCGAGCGCTTCGCGCCGGGCTCGTTCTACATCAACGTGGCGAACAATCCCGACGGCCTCACCGGCTGGTGGGAGCTGCTGTACTTCAGCTTCACCTGCCTGACCAGCGTCGGCTTCGGCGACATCACGCCGGTCAGCAACCACGCGCGCTCGCTGGTGATGATCGAGCAGATGATGGGCGTGCTGTACCTGGCCCTGGTGATCTCGCGGTTGGTGGCGATGCAGGCGCGGCGCCGCAACGGCACGCCCGGCCAATGACCGGCGGCACGCACGACCTGATCCGCACGGTCGCCGCGGTGATCCGCGACCCGCAGGGCCGCGTGCTGCTGGTGCGCAAGCGCGGCACGGCGACCTTCATCCAGCCGGGCGGCAAGACCGAAGCGGACGAGGACGCGCTGGCGACGCTGGCGCGCGAGCTGGACGAGGAACTCGGCGTGTCCCTGCGCGCGGGCTCGGCGCTGCCGCTGGGCGAGTTCGAGGACGTGGCGGTCAACGAAACCGGGCGGCGGGTGCGCGCGCAGGCCTTCCTGGTCGAGGTGGAAGGCCAGCCGGCCGCGGGCGCCGAGATCGAGGAGCTGGCCTGGGTGGATCCGGCCGATCCCGGCCCGCGCGCGATCGCGCCCCTGTCGCGCCATCAGCTGTTGCCGGTGGTCGCGCGACTCTGGTCGCCGGTGCAGCGCGATGCCGACCGGCATTACCTCTGGGGCGGCAACAGCGAAGGCTGGCACCTGCTGCAACGCCAGGACCTGTCGGTGATCGCCGAACGCGTGCCGCCGGGCGGTGCGGAGCGGCGGCATCGCCACGCGCAATCGCGGCAGTTCTTTTACCTGTTGTCGGGCCGTGCGCTGATCGAGATGGCGGGGCGCGAAGTCGCGATCGCCGCCGGCCAGGGGCTGGAAGTGCCGCCGGGGCTGCCGCACCGATTCATGAATCCGTACGACGAGGACGTGCACTTCCTCGTCGTCTCGATGCCGACCACGCGCGGCGACCGGATCGACGACGCGATCTAGCGTGGCGTCGGTTTTCCCTGCTCGGCCAGGGTCAGCGCGACCTTGTCGCGCAGGTAGGCCGGTTCGAGCCGGTCGGCGGCGATGGCGCGGCCGAGCCTGAAGTCGCGCACCGCCAGGCGCGCCAGGTCGGCGGCGTGCGGCAGGGCCTCGACGTCGAAGCCGGTCAGCAGGCCGCCGAGGCGCTGCACCAGCGCGCCGTTTTCCGCGCCGAAACCGGTGCCCACGCCGTGTCGGGGTCCGGAAGGCAGCGGCGCCACGGCCGGCGACACGATCAGCTCGTCCGCCGCGGCCGACACCAGGCCATCGGCATCGCGCACGAACTCGCCCAGGTAGACCTCGCCCATGCGCGCATCGATCGCGGCCAGGCGATTTCCGCCCTGCCCCTGCATGGCCAGCGTCGCCAGGGTCGAAACCGGCAGCACCGGCCGGTCCAGCGCCAGCGCCAGGCCCTGCACGACGGCGATCGCCAGGCGCACACCGGTGAAGGCGCCGGGCCCTCGGCCGACGGCGATGGCATCGAGCTGCGACTTGCGCAGGCCCGCTTCGGCCAGCAGCTCTTCGGCCCAGGGCAGCACCAGCTGGGTATGGCGGCGCGGCGCGAGCTCGTGCCGCTCGCGGACCTCGCCGTCCACGTGCAGCGCGACCGAGCAGACCTCGGTGCTGGTCTCGATCGCCAGCAGCTTCATGCACCCGCCTGCTGCGAGGGATCGTCGGGGTTGGGCTGCCAAAGTTCGATCAGGCCGCCCTCGGGGTCGAGCACGTAACCGAACTTACCCTGCTCGCTGTCCTCGCGCCGGTCGAGCACGCGGCAGCCTTCCTCGCGCAGCGCGGCCAGCACGGCGTCGAGGTCGTCCACGCGCAGGTTGATCATGTAGGGCTTGTCGCTGGGCAGGAAGTATTCAGTGCTTTCCTTGAACGCCGAGAACACCGTGCAGGCGTCGCCGCCGGTGTCGGCGCGTTTCCAGTGGAAGAGCGTGCCGCCCCAGGCTTCCATGTCCATGCCCAGGTGCCGCGTGTACCAGGCGCCGAGCGCGCCGGGATCGCGGGCCTTGAAGAAGATGCCGCCGATGCCGTGCACGCGGGGCTTGGCGGGAGCGCTCATGTCCAATCCTCTTCGACCGCCTGCGGCGGCGTCGCGGTGGATTCTGGCGCAAAAAACGCCTGCACGTCGGCCAGCACGCGGGTGCGCGGCATCGGCGGCAGGCTGTCGAGGAACAGGCGGCCGTAGGCCTTGCCGACCAGGCGCGGGTCGCACAGCACCAGCACGCCGCGGTCGGAATGGCTGCGGATCAGGCGGCCGACGCCCTGCTTGAGTGCGATCACCGCCTGCGGCAGCTGTTCGTCGCGGAAGGGATTGCCGCCGTTGCGGCGCACCGCCTCCAGCCGCGCCTCGAGCACCGGATCGTCCGGCGCCGCGAACGGCAGGCGGTCGATCACCACGACGCTCAGCGCCTCGCCGGCGACGTCCACGCCTTCCCAGAAGCTGGCGGCGCCCAGCAGCACGCCGTTGCCCGACGCGCGGAACTGTTCGAGCAGGGTATTGCGCGGCGCGGTGCCCTGCACGAACAGCGGCCAGGGCGCGTCGCGCATCATCTCGGCGGCCTCGCGCAGGGCGCGGTGCGAGGTGAAGAGCAGGAAGGCGCGGCCTTGCGACGCCTCCAGCACCGGCCAGACGACGTCGAGCATGGCGCCGACGTAGTCGCGGCTGTTGGGCTCGGGCAGGTTGCGCGGCAGGTAGCACAGGGCCTGCTCGGGCCAGTCGAAGGGGCTGGGCTGCAGCAGTTCGCGCGGATCGTCCAGGCCCAGGCGCTTGCCGATGTGCTCGAAGTCGCCGGCGACGGCCAGCGTCGCCGAGGTGAAGATCCAGGCCGCGCGGCTCTGCTCGCGGTACTTGCGCAGCGGGCCGGAGACGTCGAGCGGCGTGCGCTGCAGGGTGAAGCCGCGCTGGGTCAGCTCGTACCAACGCACGGAGCAGGACGGCTCCGGGCCGGCTGACTCGACATCGAAAGCCGACGCTCCCTCCGGCCCCGCACTTTCGCCGCCTCCTTCCCCACCGTCGCCATCCCCGCGCCAGCCCCGCAGGCGCCGAAGCAGCTCGACCGCACGGTCGCAACAGCCCGCGAAACCCGGCGAAGCGTCCGACAGCGGTCCCAGCACGCGCTGCAGTTCCGACAGGGCGTGCTCGAGCGCGTCGAGCGCCGGCGGCACCGGCGCATGCGCCATCAGACGCGCCATCGGCCCGCGCTGCGGCAGCTTGTCCATCGCCAGGCGCAGGTCGCGCATCGCCTGTTCGAGCCCGCGCGCAGGGCCCAGCACGGTGGCCAGGGAGGCGGTGACGTTCTTGCATTCGGCCAAAGAGTCGCGTGACAGGTCCAGCAGCTGCCGCGCTCCCAGCCCCTCACCAAAAAACTGCGCCGCGAGCTCCGGCAGTTGATGCGCCTCGTCCAGCACGAAGGCCGCCGCCCCCGGCAGGATCTCGCCAAAGCCTTCCTGCTTGATCGCCAGGTCGGCCAGCAGCAAATGATGGTTGACCACCACCACGTCGGCGGCCTGCGCCTGCTGCCGCGCCTTGGCGACGAAACACTCGCTCCAGAACGGGCACTCTCCGCCGAGGCAGTTGTCGGCGGTGGAGGTGACCTGCGGCCAAAGCGGCGAGTCCTCGGCGATGTCGGCCAGCTCCGAGAGGTCGCCGCGCATCGTGCGCCCGGCCCAGGCGACCACGCGCTGGAACTGCGCCGCCACTTCGCGCGACTGGAATTTTTCACCCTTGGCCTGCTCCAGGCGGTACTGGCAGAGATAGTTCGCGCGGCCCTTGAGCAGCGCCGTCTTCACCCCCGCGCCCAGCGCGGCGCGAACGCGCGGCAGGTCGCGGTGGTAGAGCTGGTCCTGCAGTGCGCGGGTGCCGGTGGAGATGATCGTGCGCTGGCCCGACAGCAGGGCCGGCACGAGGTAGGCATAGGTCTTGCCGGTGCCGGTGCCGGCTTCGGCGATCAGGGTCGCATGCTGGTCCATGGCCGAAGCGACGGCCTCGGCCAGCTGCCGCTGCGCTTCGCGCGGCCGGTACCCTTCCAGCCCTTCGGCCAGCGGCCCGCCGGCGGCAAGCGCCGCGCGGGTGCGTTCGGCCAGGTCGTCCACCTACATGCGGACCGGCAGCGGCACCGCGCAGGCTTCGGCCTGACGGCGCGCGACCTCGGCGCCGGCGCTGTCGCCGCGCGCCTGGCGGGCGTGGGCGATGGTGCTCCAGCTGCGCCGGCACAGGCCGCCGAGCTTGGTGCCCTGTTCGTAGGCGAGGTTGGCCTGGCGCTCGGCCTCGACCCACTTGCGGCGCAGCAGGCTCAGCTCGGCGCGCCACTGCAGCAGTTCGTTGTCGGTCGGCGTGATCGCCAGCGCCTCGGCGATCGCGGCACCGGCGCCCTTGTAGTCGCCGTGCGCTTCCAGCGCCTCGGCCCGGGCGCGCAGCTCGTCCACGCGGGGATCGCGCACCGGCTGCACGAACAGGTCGTCGTCGCCGACGCTGGCCGCGCGGATCGCCGCCACCATCGCCACCGGATCGGCCTTGGGGGCCGGCGTGCCGCGCGCCGGCGGCGGCGCGCTGCTGCCGCAGGCGGCCAGCAGCAGCACCACCAGGGCGATCGGCGCCCTATTCATCGTCGCGGCGGCGATCGCGGTCGCGGTCGCGTCGGTCGTCTTCTTCATCGTCGTCACCACCAAAACGGAACCAGTCCAGCCAGCTGCGTTCGACGCAGCTCACGTGCTCGGGCGGCAGATAGCCGGCCACGAAGGCATAGCGGCGCGCGCCTTCGCAATTCTCCTCGGTGGTCGCGAACTGCTGCGCGTCCACCCAGCCCCATTCGATGCCGGCGCCGCCGACGTCCAGCGGCGCACTCGGCAGCTTCTGGAACAGCGCCGACCACACCCGCATTGCGCCCGTGGCGCCGTACAGGCCGGTGGGCTCGTTCTTGTCGTTGCCGACCCAGACCACCGCGAGGTGGTCGCCGGTGTAACCCGCGAACCAGCTGTCGCGGCTGTCGTTGCTGGTGCCGGTCTTGCCGGCGGCATTCAACCGGCCGAGGCCATCGGCCAGCAGCGGTCGGCCGGTGCCGCGGGTCACCGCGTCCTGCAGCGCCAGGGTGACCAGGCGGGCGGCGACCGCATCGCCTTCCTTCGCTGGTTCGGCTCTGAAGTCGTAGCGGTTGATCGCCTTGCCCTTGGTGTCGACCACGCCGCGCACCGCGCGCAACGGCTGGATCTGCCCGCCCGAGGCGAGGAACTGGTAGACCTGCGCCATCGCGAACGGACTGAGGTCGACCGAGCCCAGGATGAGCGAGGGGTTGGCGGGCGCGCGCAGTCCAGCCAGGACCTTCAACAGTTCGGCCAGCCGCTCGGGGCCGACGTCCATGCCCACGCGCACCGTCGCCTGGTTGTAGGAATGCGCCAGCGCATCCACCAGGCTGACACGACCGTGGCTGCGGCCGTCGGAATTCTCCGGGTTCCAGGTCCGGCCGTTGGGCAGGGTCAGGTTCACCGGCGCGTCGTCCACCGGCGTCGCCAGCGACCAGTTGCCCGGCTGCGCCAGCGCCAGCAGGTAGACCATCGGCTTGAGCAGGGAACCTACCGGCCGCTGCGCCTCGAGCGCGCGGTTGAAGCCCGGCGTGTCGGTGTTGCGGTTGCCGACCATGGCCAGCACTTCGCCGCTGCGGGTGTCGGTGACCACCATGCCGGCCTGCAGCGGCGGGCCGTCCTTGCGCTGGACCCGGTCCAGGGTGCCGCTGACGGCCTGTTCGGACAGCAGCTGGGCCGAGGGCGAGAGCGTGGTCATCACGCTCAGGCCGGCGCCGCGCAGCGCGTCGGCCGGGTAGTCGCGCGCGAGCTGGCGGCGCACCAGGTCCATGAAGGCGGGATTGCGGTTGCGGGTGACGCCCGGGCGCGCGCTGACCGCCAGCGGCGCCGCGCGCGCACGCTTGAATTCGGCGTCGTCGATCAGCTCGAGCTGGTTCCAGACCTGCAGTACCAGGTCGCGGCGGCCCTTGGCCGCCTCGGGCTTGCGCCGCGGGTCGAACAGCGACGGGCCCTGGATCATGCCCACCAGGAGCGCCATGTCTTCGGTGCGCAGGCTGCCCAGCTCGCGCCCGAACCAGAACTCCGAAGCCGCGGCGACGCCGTGGATGGACTGGTTGCCCTGCTGGCCCATGTAGACCTGGTTGAGATAGGCCTCGAGGATGCGCTGCTTGTCGTAGCGGAACTCGATGATCAGCGAGTAGGCGATTTCCTTGAGCTTGCGGCTCAGGCGCTTCTCGCGCGTCAGGAACAGGCTGCGCACCAGCTGCTGGGTCAGCGTGCTGGCGCCCTGCTCGAGCTCGCCTTCGCGCACGTTCACCCACATGGCGCGCATCATTCCCCAGGGGTCGATGCCGTGGTGGTGCTTGAAGTCGCGGTCCTCGACCGCCTGCAGGCCCATCACCAGCAGCGAGGGCACTTCCTTGAGCTGCACCAGACGCCGCTCCTCCTGGACGTTGCCGTAGAGCGTGGCGATGCGGGCGGGATCGACACGGGCGAGGTCGAGCTTGCGGTCGGCACGGCGGTCGCGCACGGCGGCCACGCGGCCGCCGGCGAGCTGCACTTCCAGCCGCTGCCCCGGCACCGGACCGTCGAGGTCGGTGAAGGCGCGGGTGGCGATGTGGAAACGGCCGCCGTCGCGCGACCAGGTGCCGGGAAGGTCGCCGCTGCCGTCCTTGCGGTACGCCGCGGCGGCGAGCTCGAGCTCCAGGGTGGCCGGATCGAGGCGCAGGCCCGGCTCCAGCCGCAGCGGCCGGGCGTAAACGCGGGTCGGCACCTGCCAGGCAAGCTGCTCGAACTCGGCGCGCACCTGCTTGTCGAGCACCCAGAAAACAGGAACACCGATGCCCACAGCCAGGCCCAGGGCAAGCAGGGCGCCACGGACAAGCCACTTCCTCCAGCGGGGCCGGACGGGAGATGAACCGGAATTTGGGGGGGAAGCGCTACGAGGCACGGACATGGATAATCCGGAGGTGCGGCGAGTCTAGCAGGCCACCGCTCCCGCGCCCCAACCCGAGACTGAATGCCCCGCATGGATGCCCCCCTTCTCCCGGTCCTGAGCGTCTGGACCGTCGACGGCCGGTCCCCGTCGCCCGTGCCCACCGCGCTGGAGCGCGTGCCGGGAAACGCCGCCACGGCGCAGGACGCGCTGGCGCGGGCGCGCCAGCAGTTCCCCGGACGTGACGTGTTGCTGCTGCGCGGTGATGCGGTCCTGCCCCCGGATGCGGTCGATCGGCTGCTCGCCGCCTGGGCTGATCCGGCCTGGGACGTGCTGTCTCCGCTCGATGGCCGCTGGACGCTGGTCGCGGAACCGCTGGACGACGCCGCGCGCGACGCGCTTGCCTGGGTCCATGGCGAACATGCCGCCTTCGCATGGGCGGACTGGTCGCCGGTGTGTTCGCTGTGGCGCGGCGCCGCGCTGGGCGCATCGACTTCGCCGGGCGCCGGCCGCTCGGCCCTGCTGCCCTGCCTGTGGGTCGGCCCGGCCGATCCCGGCGGGGCCGCGGCACCGATGCCGCTGCCCCTGGTCCGCCTGGCCGAACGCATCGGCCAAGCCGAGCACCGGCCCGCCGTCTCGGCGGAAAAGCCGACGGTGCTGCACGTCCTGCACGGCTGGGGCGGCGGCGCCGCGCGCTTCGTGCGCGACCTCGCGGCCGGCGACCGCGAACGCAACCACCTCGTGCTGGTCGCGCACAGCGGCGACGACCGGCCGCCGTTCGGCAAGCGGCTGGCGCTGCACCTCGACATCGACGCACCGCCGCTGCGGCAGTGGCCGCTGTCCGAGCCGATCGCCGACACTGCGATCCATTCCGCCGAAGTGCAGGCGGTGCTGGCCGAGGTGTTGCCGCAGTGGCGCATCGGCGCGGTGTTGGTGTCCTCGCTGATCGGCCACAGCCTGGACGTGCTGCGCACGGGCCTGCCGACCGCGATCTGCACGCACGACGCCTACCCCCTGTGGCCGCTGCTGCACGACGCCCGCGATCCCGGGGAGCACGCCTTCGACGTCACGACGCTGGCGGCGGAACTGGAGCGCATCCCGCAAGGCCACAGCTTCGTGTTCTCGCGGCGGGACGCGGGGCAGTGGTGGGAGCTCCGTGAGGCCTTCGTGGCCGCGGTGGCCGACGGCGGCATCACCTTCGTGGCACCGAGTGAGTTCGCGCGCCGCCGCCTGTGCGCGATCGCGCCCGCGCTGTCGGCGCGCGCCTGGCAGGTCATCCCGCACGGGCTGGCGCCGTTCGCCGCACCGGCGCCGGCCCGTCCGCCCCGCCCGGCCGATGCGCCGCTGCGGGTGCTGGTGCCCGGGCGCCTGGACGGCGGTAAGGGCGAACACCTCATCGCCGCCATGCTGGACTCGCTGCCGCCCGGCATCGAACTGATCCTGCTCGGCTGCGGCCACGCCGCCGACCGTTTCGCTGGCCGCCCCGGCCTGCAGGTGCAGCGCGACTACCGCCGCGACGAGCTGCCGTCCTGGATCGAACGCCTGGCGCCCGACCTCGCGCTGTTGCCCTCGACGGTGCCGGAAACCTTCAGCTACACGCTGTCGGAAATGCTGGCGCTCGGCCTGCCGGTGCTCGGCGCCTCGCCCGGCGCGCCGGCCGAACGCCTGCGGGCAGGCGGCGGCTGGGGCGTCGCGCCGGACGCAGCTGCGGTCAATGCGATGCTGTCGCGGCTGGCCGCCGACCGGGACCTGCTGCAGGTCCCGCCGGCACCGCCGCCGGCCGATCTTGCCGCCATGGCCGCGTCCTGGCGCCGCGCGCTGGACATCAAACCGACACCGCTGCGCCTGCCGGCGGCCGATCCGCAGGTGTTGGCGCGGCTGGCGCTGGAATCGGAGGCCGCGGCGCAGCACCGGCGCCTGGTCGAGGGCGACTCGGCACTCGCGCAGGCCGACGCCGAACTGCAGCGACGGGCGGACTGGGCCTTCGCCCTGGATCGCGAGGTTGCGAAGCTCGGCGAACGCAACGCCCGGCTGGAACAGCAGCTCGCGCACAGCCGCGACCAGCACGATCAGGAGATCGCCCGCCTCGGCGAGTACATCCTGCAGCTCGACCATCAGCTGGCCGAGGCGCATGGCTATTACCAGCGCGACAGCACCGACCTGGCGCGGCAGCGCGACGTGGCGATCCGCCAGCGCGACGACGCCGTCACCCGGCTGGCCCGGATCGAGGAGAGCCACTTCTGGCGCCTCACCGCCCTGCCCCGCTGGCTGCTGGGCGGCCTGCGCGGCTACACCGGCGCCATGGTCTACCACGCGCGGCACCTGCGCTCCCTGGCTTCGCGCGGCCTCGCCAGCCTGCGCAGCCGCGGCCTGCGCCATACCCTGCAGCGCCTGCGCGAACGCCGCCGCGTACCGGGGTCGATAGACGCCGCGCCGAACACCAGGGCCTCCGGCGAACGCCCGCTGCGTCTGCCCAGGCCGTCGCGTCCCCGCGCCAGCATCGTCGTTCCGGCCTACAACCACCTGCCGGTCAGCCTGGCCTGCCTGCGGGCGCTGGCCGATTCCGGTGACCAGACCAGCTTCGAGGTGATCCTGGTCGACGACGCCTCCAGCGACAGCACGCCGCAGGTCCTGCCCGGCATTCCGGGGCTGCGCTACCACCGCAATCCGCACAACCTGGGCTTCATCGGCGCCTGCAACGCCGGCGCCGAAATGGCGCGCGGCGAGTTCCTGGTCTTCCTCAACAACGACACCACGGTGCAGCCGGGCTGGCTCGACGCCCTGCTCGCGACCTTCGACACCCATCCCGACACCGGCCTGGCCGGCAGCAAGCTGGTGTATCCCGACGGCCGGCTGCAGGAAGCCGGCGGCATTGTGTTCGCCGACGGTTCGGGCTGGAACTACGGCCGGTTCGAGGACCCCGCGCATCCCCGCTTCAACTTCGTGCGCGAAGTGGACTACTGCTCGGGCGCCTCGATCGCGCTGCGGCGCGACCTGTTCCTGAACCTGGGCGGCTTCGACAGCCATTACGCGCCGGCCTATTACGAAGACACCGACCTGGCGATGCGGGTGCGCGAAAAGGGCCTCAAGGTGCGCTACCAGCCGGCCTCCGTGGTCGTGCACCACGAGGGCATCAGCTCGGGCACCGACCTCAACAGCGGCGTCAAGGCCTACCAGGTGGTGAACCAGAAGAAGTTCCTGGCGCGCTGGGGCGAGGTGCTCGCCAGGTCGCACGCACCGGCCGGCCAGGACGCCGGACTCGCCAGCGAGCGCGGCCGGATCCACCAGGTGCTGCTGCTTGACGCCTGCACGCCGACGCCGGACCGCGACTCCGGCTCGGTGCGCATGCTGGCCCTGCTCAGGCTGCTGCGCGAATGCGGCTGCGCCGTCGCCTTCTTCCCCGAAAACCGCGCCCACGACGGCGCCTACACCGAGGCGCTGCAGCAGCTGGGAATCGAGGCCTGGTGGCACCCGCACCTGGGCGACGTGCCGCGCTGGCTGGCGCGGCACGGCCGGCGTTTCGACACGGTGATCGTCAGCCGGCACTACGTGCTGTCGCCGCTGCTTCCGCTGCTGCGCCTGCATGCGCCGCAGGCGACCATCGTGTTCGACACCGTCGACCTGCACCATCTGCGCGAACAGCGCGAGGCCGAACTCAGCGGCGACCCGGCGCAGCAGAGGGTCGCGGCGCGCACGCGCAAGGTCGAACTGGGGCTGATCGCGCAGAGCGACCGCACCTGGGTGGTGAGCGAGGCGGAGAAAACGCTGCTGGCCAAGGAGCTGCCGGAGGCCAGGGTGGACGTGGTGTCCAACATCCACGACGTGCGCGGCGCGGGGCCATCCTTCGAACAGCGGGCCGGGCTTCTGTTCGTCGGCGGCTACCGCCATACGCCCAACGTCGACGCGGCGCTCTGGCTGGCCAACGACATCCTGCCGCGGATCCGCGAGCGGCTGCCCGACGTGGAGCTGCACCTGGTGGGTGGCGACGCGCCGGAATCGGTGGCCGCCCTCGGCGCCCTGCCCGGCGTCACCTTCCACGGTTACGTGCCGGACCTGGAGCCGCTGCTGGGCGCCAGCCGCGTCGGCCTGGCGCCGCTTCGCTACGGCGCCGGCGTGAAAGGCAAGGTCAACCAGAGCCTGGCGCACGGGCTGCCGGTGGTCGCGACCCGCTGCGCCGTCGAAGGCATGCACCTGGTCGATGGCGAGGACGTGCTGGTGGCGGACGACGCCGAGGCCTTCGCCGAGCATGTCGTGCGCCTGCATTCGGACGCGGTGCTGTGGCAGCGGCTGGCGCAGGGCGGCCTGGAGAATACGCGCCGCTACTTTTCCGCCGAACCGGTGCGCGCGACGCTGCGCGAGCTGTTCGGCACTCCGCCGGCGGCTTAACCGCCGGCGCGACGCAGCCGCTCGGCGATCACGGCCAGGCCCGGGTGGGTCGGGTCCAGCGCCTGCGCCGAATCGAGCGCGCGGCGGGCCAGCGCGAGCTCGTTGGCACCCAGCCGCTCTTCCGCGAACGCCAGCCAGCGGTCGGCCAGGCGCCGGCGGTCGCCGGACAGGCCGTCGCCGCCACGCTCGCGGACCGCGCGCGCGTCCAGGCAGGCCTGGGCCCGGGCCAGGCGGTTGCCCGCCAATTCGTCCTCGAAGCAGGCGCGGGCGCGGCGGTCGTATTCGCCCATGGCGGCGCGCACCTGCGCATCGTCGGGCGCGATCGCCGCGGCGGCGCGCAGCTGGTCCCAGGCCGAATCGCCCGGCGGATCGATCAGGTCGCCGCGGCGCATCGCCGCCTGCGCGCCTTCGATCAGCCGGCGCAGGCGCGCGGGATCCTGGCCGCGGGCCGGCACCTGTTCACGCGCCGCACGCGACTGCGCCAACCGCGTTTCGGCCGCAGCGATCGCCGGCGACTGCGGCGCCCACTGCCGGGCCAGGCGCAACGAGGCCTCCGCAGCATCAAAATCGAAATCGGCGGCCTCGCGGCCCGCACGCGCGGCCATGGCCGCCGCGGTGTCGTCCAGGCCCTGGCGGGCTTCGACGGCCGCCGGGTCGTCGGCCAGCAGCGACAGGTAGTCGGCCGCGGCGTCTTCCAGGCGTCCCGCGCGCTGCGCCTGCGCCGCGCGGCCGAGCACCTGCTCGGTCGCGCGCTGGCGCTGCGACAGCAGCTCGCCGAGCCGCGCCTGCCGCGCCGGCAGCTCCAGATGGCTGGGATCGGTTTCGATCACTCGTGCGACCAGCGCCTGGGCAGCGGCGACATCGCCGCGGGCCAGCGCGGCATCGGCGTCGCGCAGCAGGCCGGACAGGATGTCGCGGCGGCCGTCGAGCGCGAGGGCGTTGTCGGGCTGCAGGCGCAGCACGTCCGAATACAGCGCGAGCGCCCCGTCGGGCACCTGCTCGAGCTGCCCGGCGGCGTGCGCGGCGCGGGCGCGCTCGAGCTTGTCGGCGACGTCGGCACCGGTGCTTTCCAGCCGCTGCAGGTCCAGTTCGAGCAGGGACAGGTCGGCCGCGGGGGCCGCCATCGCACGCGCCATGTCCAGGCGGGTGCGCGCCGTGGCGAAGTCGCCGGCATCCAGCGCCGCGCGGGCCTGGGCCAGGGCGGCATCGCGCACCGCGGACAGTCCGGCGCGGGCGGCCGGATGGTCGGGGTCGAGGGCCAGCACCGCCTGGAACCGTTCGCGCGCGCCGCTGCCGTCGGGTGCGGTGAGCTCGCCGCGCGCCAGCGCCTGCTGCGCCGCTTCGACCTGGCGGTTGATGTCCGACGCCGGCATCAGCCGCTCGCCCAGCGTCTCGCGCCAGTGGCCAAGCATCCAGACGGCCGCGATCACCGCCAGCACCAACAGAACCAGGCCCCAGACGAGCCCGCCGCGCCGGCGCGGCGGTTCCGGCGCGGCCCGACGCGGCCGGACCAGGTCGAGCTGGTCCAGGGCACCCAGGGACGGCGTCGTATCGGGGCCGGGGCGGCGGTCGGTCATGGCAGGCGGTCCTTCATGGCCGCGAGGATAGCAGCGGCTCCTGAACCGGGCCCCCGCCGCGGTTCAGCCGATGCGGCGGGCTTCCTGCACGCCCGGTACGGCATTGAGCCGGCCCAGCAGGTCGCTGAGCTGGCCGAAGTCGGCGACGCGCACGGCGATGCGCAGCTCGGCCATGCCGGCCGCCTCGTCCACCCGCGACTGCACGCCCAGGATGTTCACGCTCATCTGCGCGATCACATTGGTCAGGTCCTTGAGCAGCCACTTGCGGTCGAAGGCGCGCAGGGTGATGTCGACCTCGTAGCTCGATGCGCTGGCCCGGCCCCATTCCACCGGCAGCAGGCGGTCGGGCTGGCGCGCCAGCAGGCGCTGCACGCTGGCGCAGCCGCTGCGGTGGATGCTGACGCCGCGGCCGCGGGTGAGGTAACCGACGATCGGATCGCCCGGCACCGGCTGGCAGCAGCGGGCGATCTGGCTGAGCAGGTTGCCGACGCCCTCGACGGTGAACGGCGCCTTCGACGGCGCGGCCTGCGGCTTGCGCGAAAGCAACGGCGACGGACCGGCCGGCGCCTTCAGGGCCTGGGCGTGGTCGTGCAGGGTGCGGCTGACCTGGCTGGG
Source organism: Arenimonas terrae (assembly GCF_006265115.1). Taxonomy (GTDB): domain Bacteria; phylum Pseudomonadota; class Gammaproteobacteria; order Xanthomonadales; family Xanthomonadaceae; genus Arenimonas; species Arenimonas terrae. The sequence goes on from NZ_SMDR01000001.1 coordinate 1,370,980, forward strand.
GCCGAGGTCGCCCAGGGCCAGCGCCAGGTGCAGGTCGTCGAGCGACTCGAACTTGAACTTGGCCAGCACCGGCGCGAGGTCGGCCTGCATCATCGCGACCTTGCGCAGCTCCTTCTCCAGCAGCTCGCGGCCGGCCTGCAGGTTGCGGGTGCGGTCGATGCGGTGGAACCAGGCCCGCACCTTGTCGCGGGCGCGGCCGGTGGCCAGGAAGCCGTTGCTGGCCAGCAGCCAGTCGCGGCGGGGCTCGGAGGCCTTGGCGGTGAGGATCTCGACGCGGTCGCCGGTGGCCGGCGCGTGGTCCAGCGGCACGATGCGGCCGTTGACCTTGGCGCCGCGGCAGCGGTGGCCGACTTCGGTGTGCACGGCGTAGGCGAAGTCGAGCACGGTGGCGCCACGCGGCAGGTCGATCACCTCGCCGCGCGGCGTCAGGGCATACACGCGGTCTTCCACCAGTTCGGTGGAGAACCCTGCCAGCAGGGCCTCTTCGCCCTCGTCGCGGGCCTCGAGCAGCTGCCGCATCCAGGCGACCTTGCGCTCGAAGCTGGCGTCGGCGCCGCCGCCCTCCTTGTAGCGCCAGTGCGCGGCGACGCCGAGCTCGGCGTGTTCGTGCATCTGGTGGGTGCGGATCTGCACTTCCAGCGTGCGCTCGCCCGGGCCGATCACCGCGGTGTGCAGCGAGCGGTAGTCGTTGCCCTTGGGGTGGGCGATGTAGTCGTCGAACTCGCCCGGTATCGAGGGCCAGAGCTGGTGGACCAGGCCCAGCGCGGCATAACAGGCGGGAATGTCGTCCACCAGCACGCGCACGGCACGGATGTCGTAGAGCTCGCTGAAGGGCACGCCCTTGCGCTGCATCTTCTTCCAGATGCTGTAGATGTGCTTGGGCCGGCCGGCGACGTCGGCGGCGATGCCGGCGTCGGCCAGCGCCTCGCGCATGCGCCGCTTGGCGTCTTCGATGAAGCGCTCGCGGTCGCCGCGCTTTTCGTCCAGCAGGCGGGCGATGCGCTGGTAGGTCTCGGGCTGGGTCCAGCGGAAGGCCAGGTCCTCGAGCTCCCACTTGAGCTGCCAGATGCCCAGACGGTTGGCCAGTGGCGCGTAGATGTCGGCGGTGAGCTCGGCCAGGGCCAGCCGTTCATCCGCCGGCAAGCTTGCGGCATCGCGCAGGCGCACCAGCTGGATCGCCAGCAGCACCAGCACCGCGCGCAGGTCGCGCACCAGGGCCAGCAGCAGGCGGCGCAGGCCTTCGGCACTGCCCTTGCCCTGGCGCTGGTGGTGCAGGGCCCGCACCTGATCGGCCGCAGCCAGTCCCTCCAGCAGCGGCGGCAGCCGCGGCGATGCCGCCAGCGCCGCGGCGGGCACGGCCGCGCGCAGGGCCGGCCACAGGTGCAGCGCGGCCGCGGCCATCACCTCGGGGTCGGCGCGCAGCGGCTGCAGGGTCGCGAGCACGCGCTCGGCCTGCGCCTTCTCCGCCGACGCCGGCAGGGTCGCCGCGGCCTCGCGCAAGGTGGCGGCCAGGGGCGTGGCGGGGCCCGGGCTGTCCAGCCAGGGGGAGGATCTCGGCGGCGGCGGGCTGGGCTGGTTCAAGTGGCGCCTGCATGACCCGGGGAGTTAGACTCTCCGGCGAATACTGGCCAGTTTAACCAGTCCGGATCATCCATCATGCGTCGAATGCTCACCACCACCCTCGTCCTGCTCGCGCTCGCCGCCGGCTCCGCTTCTGCGCAGGAGTTCTCCTCGCTGGAAGAGCGCATGTCCGCCAAGGAGTTCAAGGCGGCCGGCCTGGACAAGCTCACCCCCGAGGAATTGGCCCAGCTCAACGCCTGGCTCAGCCAGGAGGTCGGCGAAGTGGCCCGCAGCGCAGCGCCGCCGGCGCCGGTGGACCGTCGTGGCTTCGAGGGCAGCGGCAACAACTACGACGACATCGAAACCCGCATCGCCGGCGAGTTCACCGGCTGGGACGGCCGCGACGGCCGCTTCGTGCTGACCAACGGCCAGGTCTGGCAGTCGGTGGATCCGGGTTCGCGCCTGCGCGGCGTCAAGCTCGACAGCCCGCTGGTGAAGATCGAGGCCGGCGCGTTCGGCGCGTGGTTCCTCTCGGTCGAGGGCTACAACTCCCGCGTCAAGGTCAAGCGCGTCAAGTAAGCGCTTCGAGCTGTCGCGCCAGCCGCTTGGCCGAAACCTGGCGGCGGGTGCCCAGCTCCTGCGCGAACAGCGACACGCGCAGCTCCTCCAGGTCCCAGCGGAATTGCTGCCACTCCGGCCGCGCGAAGCGGCCGCTGCGGCGAGCCACGTCGAGTGCATCGCTGAAGGGCTTGAGCTCGAGCATGCGGCCCTGGTCGCGCACCGGGTCGCGCAGTGCGCGTTCGGCGCGCAGCGACAGCGCCTTGAGGTAACGCGGGTATTCCGCCAGCGACGCCGCCGGCGTGACGCGCAGGAAACCCGGCGGCACCAGCCCCGCCAGCTGCGCCTTCAGATCGTCGAGATTGCCCTTGGCCCAGCCCAGCAGCGGTGATTCCAGCCGCGGCTTGATCTCGGCGACGGCGCCCAGGATGGCTTCGGCCAGCTGCAGCCGCGACATCGCTTCGGCGAACAGCTGGCGGCCGGCGCGCTCCACCACGGCGCGGAAGGCCGCGGCATCGCGCACGCCGCCCAGGTCGTCGGCCAGCACGGCGTTCAGAGCCGCCTGCGCCAGGTCGGTGCGCAGGTGTTCGTGCGCGGGCGCGCCGGCGCCGGCCTGCACGAAGCCCTCGATCGCCGCATACAGCAGCGCCAGCTTCGGCGACACGGGCAGCTGCTTGCGCGCCTGGCGCAACTTGTCGGCCAAGGCGAACTCCGCCAGCCGGCGCACGCCGCGCCCGTGTTCGCGCGCCGCTTCCACCGGATCGGCGAACACGCTCAGCGACACCGACTCGCCGCCGTCGACCAGGGCCGGATAGGCCGGCACGCCGGCGCCGCCCGGGACCTGCGCCGGGATGGCTTCGTCGGGGAATTCGCGCAGGCCCGCGCGGGCCAGGCGCTCGCCGGCACGATCGGCGAAGGCGCGTTCGGCCTGCTCGCCGAAGCGGGCGCGCAGCGCGTCCAGGTCGCGCGACTGCGCCAGCACCCTGCCCTCGCGTTCGGCGAGGCGCAGGTTCATGCGCAGGTGCGGCTCCAGCGCCGATTCGTCGAAGTCCAGCGCGGACAGGGGCACGCCGGTCGCCTTGCCCAGGAAGCGCGCCAGCGTACCCGGCAGCGAATCGGCCTCGGGGCGCGGGAAGGCCTCGGCGAAGGCCCGGGCGAAATCCGGCGCCGGCACATAGTTGCGGCGCTGGGCCTTGGGCAGGCCGCGGATCAGGGCCGTCGCCTTTTCTTCCACCAGGCCCGGCACCAGCCAGCCCAGGCGAATCGGGTCGAGCGCCTTGAGCAGATGCAGCGGCACATCCAGGGTGACGCCGTCCTCGGAATGGCCCGGCTCGAAGCGGTAATGCAGCGCCAGCCGGGTATCGCCGAGCGGGAAAAATTTCGGGAAACGTTCGGCCTCGCTGCCCTCGCCCGGCAGCAGGTCGGCCAGCGACCACTCCAGCGACTTCTTCTGCTCGGGCGTCAGCTTGCCGGCCCAGCTGTCGAGGCCGGCGATGCTGTTGACCTCGGGCGGCAGGCGGTCGAGGTACCAGCGCGCCTGCCAGTCTTCGTCGGCAACCAGGCCGGCGCGGCGCAGCTTGGCTTCCTCCTCGCGCGCCTTTTCGAGCGTGGCGAGGTTGCGCTTGAGGAAGGGTGCGCGTGTGTCCGCCTCGCCGGGCACCAGGCCCTGGCGCACGAAGATCTCGCGCGCCTCGGCCGGATACAGGCCGCCGTAGTGCACCGGCTTCTTCGGCGCCAGCACCAGTCCGAACAGGCTGATCTGCTCGCTGCCGACCACCCGGCCCTGCGCCCGCGACCAGTGCGGGTCGAAGTGCTTGCGCGCGAGCAGGTGCGGCAGTTCGGCGATCACCCAGTCGGGTTCGATCTTCGCCGCCGTCAGGCCCCAGACCTTCTGCGTGTCGAGCAGGGTCGCGACCAGCAGCCAGGCCGGCGAGGCGCCGGCGGCGGTCCCCTTCGCCGGCGGTTTCGCCAGGGCCGAGCCCGGAAACAGCTGGAACTTGCGCTGCCGCGGCGCGTCATACAGGCCCTTCTCGCTGCGATGCCCGATCTGCGAGGGCAGGCCGGCGATCAGCGCCTTGTGCAGGCTGGCGTTGAACGCGACCGCCGCCTTGCTGCCGGGCTCCGGTGCGGCGCGCGCCGCGGGATCCCAGCCCATCTCCTCGCAGGCCAGCAGCAGCTGCCGATGCAGCTCGCGCCATTCGCGCATGCGCAGGAAGCCGAGGAAACGCTTCTCGCACCAGTCGCGCAGCTTCGACTGGGTCAGGTCCTCGTGGGCGGCGCGATAGGCCTCCCACAGCTTCAGGATGCCGACGAATTCGGAGTCCGGATCGCCGAACTGGGCGTGCGCATTGTCGGCCTTCTCGCGCGCGTCGGCCGGGCGTTCGCGCGGGTCCTGGATGCCGAGGAAGGACGAGATGACGACCAGCTCGGCCAGGCAGCCGTGCACGCGCGCGGCCACCAGCATGCGCGCGAGCTTCGGGTCCACCGGCAGGCGCGACATCTCGCGGCCGGTCGGCGTCAGGTGGCGCTCGGCGTCGACCGCGCCGAGCTCGGCCAGCGTCTGCCAGCCGTCGGCGATGGCCCGCGGATCGGGCGGATCGATGAAGGGGAAATCCTCCACTCGGCCCAGGCCGAGCGTGAGCATGCGCAGGATCACGCCGGCCAGCGACGCACGCAGGATTTCCGGATCGGTGTAGCGCGGCCGGGTGTTGAAATCGTCCTCGGCGTAGAGGCGGTAACAGATGCCGGCGGCGATGCGGCCGCAGCGGCCCTTGCGCTGGTCGGCGCTGGCCTGGCTGATGGGCTCGATGTGCAGGCGGTCGAGCTTGCCGCGCGGGCTGTAGCGCTTCACGCGCGCCAGGCCCGGGTCGATGACGTAGCGGATGCGCGGCACCGTCAGCGAGGTTTCGGCCACGTTCGTCGCCAGCACGATGCGCCGACCCGGGCCGGGGTTGAAGACCTTGTCCTGGTCGCGCACCGACAGCCGCGCGTACAGCGGGATGACTTCGGTGCTGCGGTACTTGCGGCGGTTGAGCGCGGCGTGGGCGTCGCGGATCTCGCGCTCGCCGGGCAGGAAGACCAGCACGTCGCCCTGCGGGTCCTCGCGGGTGATCTCGTCGGCGGCGGCGACGATGGCTTCGGCCAGCGGGCGGTCGCGCGGAACGGGGTCAGGTTCACTTTTCCGGGGTCGGGTTCTGGCGATTCCGGATGCGCCTCCGGAAAAGTGAACCTGACCCCGTTCCTCGTCGCGCCGCCTGCCCTTGCCCGCCGGCACGTCCTCGTCGGACTCGGCGTCGCCGGGCCGATAACGCACCTCCACGGGAAAGCTGCGCCCTTCGACACTGACCACGGGCGCGTCGCCGAAGTGTTTCGCGAAACGCGAGGTGTCGATGGTGGCCGAGGTGATGACCAGCTTCAGGTCCGGCCGCTTCGCCACCAGGTTCTTGAGGTAACCCAGCAGGAAGTCGATGTTGAGGCTGCGCTCGTGCGCCTCGTCGACGATGATCGTGTCGTACTTCGACAGCCAGCGGTCGGACTGGATCTCGGCCAGCAGGATGCCGTCGGTCATGAACTTGATGTAGGTGCCGTCGCCGACGTTGTCGGTGAAGCGCACCTGGTAGCCGACCGCGCCGCCCATCGACACCTGCAGTTCCTCGGCCACGCGCCGGGCCACCGCGCGCGCGGCGATGCGGCGCGGCTGGGTGCATCCGATCAGGCCGGCCCGGCCGCGGCCGGCCGCCAGGCAGAGCTTGGGCAGCTGGGTCGTCTTGCCCGAACCGGTTTCGCCGGCCACCACGACCACCGGATGCCTGCGGATCAGCTCGATCAGCGTGTCGGCCTCGCGGGCCACGGGCAGGCCGTCGTCGAACGTGGGCACCGGGGCCGCGGCGTCGCGCTGGTCGCGGGCGGCGCGGGAAACGGCCAGCGCGGACTCGTAGGCGGCGCGCTTGCCGCCGTCGGACGGGGCCTGGCGGGCCGCGGCGAGCAGGCGCAGCAGCCGGCCGCGGTCGCGGCTGAGCACGGCCTCGTCATCGAAGGTGGGGAGGGGCGCGGGGCGGGAGTCCATCTAACGCTATGGTAACAATCCCGAAAGGGTGATTCGCGCCTGCGGCGGCATCGCTTAAAGTGGGAGCGTCCTACACTGGAGGCATCCCCCATGGCTTCGAACAAGCGCTCGAACAAGACCTCGCACAAGGCTTCGGACAAGACGTCCGCCCAACCCGCCGGCGCGGCCCGCATCGACATCGGCATCGGCGAGAAGGACCGCAGGAAGATCGCCGAGGGCCTGTCGCATTTCCTGGCCGACAGCTACACGCTCTACCTCAAGACCCACAACTTCCACTGGAACGTCACCGGGCCGATGTTCAACAGCCTGCACGCGATGTTCATGACCCAGTACACCGAGCAGTGGACCGCCCTGGACGAGATCGCCGAGCGCATCCGCGCGCTGGGCTTCAACGCGCCGGGCTCCTATGCCGAATTCGTGAAGCTCTCGAGCATCCCGGAGGAAGACGGCCCCGGCGCCCCGGAATGGCGCGAGATGGTCCGCCAGCTGGTGGTCGGCAACGAGGCGGTCTGCCGCACCGCGCGCCGGGTGCGGGAGATCGCCGACGACGCGGACGACAACCCGACCGAGGACCTGCTGATCCAGCGCCTGCAAATCCACGAGAAGAACGCCTGGATGCTGCGTTCCCTGCTGCAGTGACCGCCGCGGCCTGATCCTGCGAATCCGCCCGGCCCACGCCGGGCGGATTTCCCAAGCCCCGGCGCGCCGGTCCCGGTAAACTGCCGGCATGTCCTCCGCCGCCCACGAACTGCTGCAGCGCGTCTTCGGTTTTCCCGGTTTCCGCGGCGAGCAGCAGGCGGTGGTCGAACACCTGGTCGCCGGCCACGACTGCCTGGTGTTGATGCCCACCGGCGCCGGCAAGTCGCTGTGTTACCAGGTCCCGGCCCTGCTGCGCGACGGCACCGGCCTGGTGATCTCGCCGCTGATCGCGCTGATGCAGGATCAGGTCGAGGCCCTGGAACAACTGGGCGTGCGCGCGGCGTACCTGAACTCCTCGCTCTCCGGCGACGCGGCTTCCGCCGTTGAGGCCCGCCTGCTCTCCGGCGACCTCGACCTGCTCTACGTCGCGCCCGAGCGCCTGCTCACCGACCGCTTCCTGCGCCTGCTCGAACGCAGCCGCATCGCCCTGTTCGCGATCGACGAGGCGCACTGCGTTTCGCAGTGGGGCCACGACTTCCGGCCCGAATACCGCGAACTGAACCTGCTGCACGAACGCTGGCCGGACGTGCCGCGCATCGCCCTCACCGCCACCGCCGACCCGCCGACCCGGCGCGAGATCGCCGAACGCCTGGGCCTGCAGGACGCGCGCCAGTTCATCACCTCCTTCGACCGGCCCAACATCCGCTACCGGGTCGTGCAGAAGGACAACGCCCGGCGGCAGCTGCTGGACTTCCTGGCCGACCGGCGCGGCGAGGCCGGCATCGTCTATTGCCTGTCGCGCCGGAAGGTCGAGGAGACCGCGGAGTTCCTGGCGGCGCAGGGCATCACCGCCCTGCCCTACCACGCCGGCCTGGACGCCGGGGTACGGGCGCGCAACCAGCGCCGCTTCCTGCGCGAGGACGGCGTCGTGATGTGCGCCACCATCGCCTTCGGCATGGGCATCGACAAACCGGACGTGCGCTTCGTCGCACACATGGACCTTCCCAAGTCGCTCGAAGGCTATTACCAGGAAACCGGCCGCGCCGGTCGCGACGGCGAACCGGCCGAGGCCTGGCTGTGTTACGGACTGGGCGACGTGGTGACCCTGCGCCAGATGATCGAGAACTCCGAGGCAGGTGAAGAACGCCGCTGGCTCGAGCGGCGCAAGCTCGACACCCTGCTCGGCTACTGCGAATCCACCCGCTGCCGTCGCCAGACCCTGCTGTCGGCCTTCGGCGAGGACTATCCGCGCGCCTGCGGAAACTGCGACAACTGCCTGGAGCCGCCGCGCACCTGGGACGCCACCGTGGCCGCGCAGAAGGCCCTTTCCTGCGTCTATCGCACCGGCCAGCGCTTCGGCGTCACCCACCTGGTGGACGTGCTGCGCGGCGTGGACAACGAGCGCATCGCCCAGCTCGGCCACCAGCAGCTGAGCACCTATGGCATCGGCGCCGAGCTCGATGCCCGGCAGTGGAAGGGCGTGTTCCGCCAGCTCGTCGCGATGGGCCTGCTGGAAGTGGACATCGAAGGCCACGGGTCGCTACGCCTCACCGCCGCCAGCCGACCGGTGCTCAAGGGCGAACAGGCCGTGGCGCTGCGCGAGGAATCGCCGCGCAAGCGCGAACGCGAGCGCAGCGGCCGCGGCGCCAGTCCGCCCGCCAGCGTCGCGGCGGCCGACCAGCCGGCCTTCGATGCCTTGCGCGCGCTGCGCGCCCGGCTGGCGCGCGAACAGTCGGTCCCCGCCTACGTGATCTTCCACGACGCCACCCTGCGGGCGATCGCGGAGCGTCGCCCGCGGTCGCTGGCCGAACTGGGCACGGTCACCGGCGTCGGCGGCGCCAAGCTCGAACGCTACGGCGCCCAGGTGCTCGCGACGCTGGCCGACACCACGCCGGCCTGAGGCAAACCGGCCGTCGCGCCAGCGCGGCTTACCGGAAAGCCAGTCTGGCGCGATCTTGTGCGGTAACGCTTAGCGCCCTGCCGCAACGCCGCGCTGACAGCGCCGCAGCCGCGAATGCAAGCGGCACTTACGCCTTCGCGACACGTTCCGGTCATCGGCGCGTGGCCTGACTGTGCGAGAAAGCTCGTCGTCTGAAATCGCACACGGACATTCCGTTCGCCGCACGCAGTGGTCCGCCCGCCGATCCTTCCGGGCAGATGCACCGCCCCACTGCGGCGCGAGGTCTTCCACCGCGGGCGCGACGCACGGAACCACCGCGCGTGAACGTGCCCCGTCCCAAGGAGTTCACGCATGCCTGCCACCCTTGCACACCCGGGCGTCTACATCGAAGAAATCCCCAGCACGGCGCGCGCCATCACCGGGGTGGCGACCTCCACGACCGCCTTCGTCGGCCGCGCGATGCACGGACCGGTCGACGAGCCACAGACGCTTGGCAGCTACGCCGACTTCGAGCGGGTGTTCGGCGGCCTGTGGAAAGAGTCGAGGCTCGGTTTCGCGGTCCGCGACTTCTTCAACAATGGCGGCGGCAAGGCCATCGTCGTGCGCCTCTACAACACCAATACCGCGCCGGGCGCACCGCCGGCGACGGCGGCGATAGACGCCAACGGGCTGCAGCTGCGCGCGGCCTCTCCGGGATCCTGGGGCAATTCGCTGCGCGCGCGCATCGAAAGCGTCGCCGCCAGCATCGCCACGGAAGCCGCCGCCCAGCTCGGCGTCGCCACGACCGACCTGTTCAACCTGCGCGTGCGCGACACCCGCACCGGCGTGGAAGAGGAATTCCGGAACGTCACCGTGGTCGAAAGCGCGCGCCGCATCGACCGGCTGCTGGAAGCGCAGTCCCGGCTGGTCCGCGCACCGACACCGCTGGTCGCCCCTACCGCGCATGCGGCGCCCGCGCCCGGAACCAGCGTCTGGGTCGGCAATACCGCCAATGACGCCGTCGGCACACCGGCGAGCGATGGCCTGCCCCTGGTCGCCAACAGCTTCACCGGCCCCGGCCTGGCCGCGGCGAAAAAGGGCCTGTACGCGCTCGAACGCGTGGACCTGTTCAACCTGCTGTGCATCCCGCCCTACTTGGCGGCTTCGGGCATCGCCGACCAGGACGTGGACCCGGCCCTGGTCGCGGATGCCGCCAAGTACTGCGAGGACCGCCGCGCCTTCCTCATCGTCGACCCGCCCAGCACCTGGATCGACGTCGCCACCGCCAAGGCCGGCATCACCGCCTTCAACACCCGCAGCCGCAACGCCGCGGTGTACTTCCCGCGCCTGCGCCAGCCCAATCCGCTGCGCGACGGCCTGATCGACACCTTCTCGCCCTGCGGCGCGGTCGCCGGCGTGATGGCGCGCACCGACGCCTCGCGCGGCGTGTGGAAGGCGCCGGCCGGCCTGGAGGCCGCGCTCAACGGCCTGTCCGGGCTGTCGGTGCCGCTGACCGACAGCGAGAACGGCGAACTCAATCCGCTCGGCCTGAACTGCCTGCGCAACTTCCCGGCCGCCGGCAACATCGTCTGGGGCGCGCGCACCCTGCGCGGCGATGACCGCCTGGCCAGCGAGTGGAAGTACATCCCGATCCGGCGCCTCGCCCTCTTCATCGAGGAAACCCTGTTCCGCGGCACCCAGTGGGTGGTGTTCGAGCCCAACGACGAGCCGCTGTGGGCGCAGATCCGCCTCAACGTCGGGGCGTTCATGCATTCGCTGTTCATCGACGGCGCCTTCCAGGGCGCGACGCCGCGCGAGGCCTACTTCGTCAAGTGCAGCCACGAGACCACCACCCAGACCGACATCGACAACGGCATCGTCAACGTCGAGGTCGGCTTCGCGCCGCTGAAGCCGGCCGAGTTCGTGGTCATCAAGATCCAGCAGATCGCGCTCCAGGCGCAGGTCTGAGCCCGGAATCCAGGAGGACACCATGGCACAGTTCAGCGTCAACGCCCGCCGGCTCGATCCCTACAAGAACTTCAAGTTCCGGGTGAAATGGGACGGCCGCTACGTCGCCGGCGTTTCCAAGGTCGGCGCGCTCAAGCGCAGCACCGAAGTGGTCGAGCACCGCAACGGCGGCGACCCGTCCACGTCGCGCAAGTCGCCCGGCCGCAGCAAGTACGAGGCCATCACCCTCGAACGCGGCGTCACCCACGACACCGAGTTCGAGAAGTGGGCCAACAAGGTCTGGAACTTCGGCTCCGGCCTGGGCAAGGAAACCTCGCTCAAGGATTTCCGCAAGGACCTGATCATCGAGATGTACAACGAGGCCGGCCAGCTGGCGATCGCGTACAAGGTCTACCGCTGCTGGGTTTCGGAGTTCCAGGCCCTGCCCGACCTCGACGCCAACGCCAACGCCGTGGCCATCCAGTCCATCAAGCTCGAGAACGAGGGCTGGGAGCGCGACTACGACGTGGCCGAGCCGGCCGAGATCGGGTTCACCGAACCGGCGGTCTGACCATGGCGAAGTCTGCCGCGGCAACCCTTCTCCAGATGTGGGAGCAGGCCGGTCATTGCGACCCGCCCTCACGTGCGCTGCGGCTGCTCGCATGGGCCTTGCCTGATGAGGACGGCAACGTCCTGGCCGACCTGGACCTCGGCGAACGCGACTGGCACCTGCTGCGGCTTCGCCGGAGGATCTTCGGGCCGAGGGTGTCTGGCCAGGGACGGTGCCCGCACTGCGGCTCGGCCATCGAGGTCGAGTTCGACGCCCGCGATGTGCAAGGCGATGCGCCGCTTCCGCCGGCGCCGCTTTACACCGACGCCCGCGGGCGGCAGTTCCGGCTTCCGCGTTGTCGCGACCTGATCGAAGCCGCCCGGTCGCAGGATGTCGAAAGCGCGGAACTCGAGCTATTCCATCGCTGCGCCGTGGACTCGGAACACGCCGGCGGCGCCGATTTCGACGATATCGACCGGGGCCTGGCAACGTTGGCGGCGGAGCGGCAACTACAGCTCGGCCTCGCCTGCGAAACCTGCGCTGGCGAGTGGACGCTGGCCTTCGACTCCGGCGCTTTCCTCTGGGAGGAAATCGAAGCCCGTGCCATGGCCCTGCTCGACGACGTGCATCGCCTCGCGCTGGCGTATGGCTGGAGCGAACGGACGATCCTGTCCATGAGTGAGGCGCGACGCGCGGCCTATCTGGAACGTTTGCACTGATGGCCGGCTTCTTCCGCCAGCTGGCCGAACAGGCGCTGAGGCCCGTGACGCATCTTCGCTCCGCGACGGCGACGCGCTTCACAGGGACGCTGCGCGACGGCGCAGACTCCGATGATCCACTTCTGCGGGCAATGGAGGGGCGCCACTCAGGTACCGGTCCGCGACTTGACGAGCCATCGGCCGGCCTTGATGGCCGCCCGCCCGAAACCTCCCGCCCCTCCACGCGCCGGCGGGCGCAGGACGATCTGTCCGACGCCAGAATCCATGCCTCCATCGAAGTGTCGATGCCCGACCAGGCGCTGGCCAGACCCGGGAGGGGCGGAGGTCCGCCGACGTCGGCATGGATGACGGCGGCGAGCCCGTCGGCCATGGCCGACGCGTCCGGGCCTTCGCGTCCACCGCTGCAGGACAGGGTGATGGTTGCGGCGCCCGCCGCGTCCCGGCCCTCCGTCGTCGGCACGACGAGTGCACCGGTTGGGCCCGGCAACAAAAAACCTCCCGTTTACCCGGGACCACTTTCGCCGTCGCCCACCCGGAACACCGAGGCACCGCACCGGAGCAGCGGCGTCGGCAGGGAACCCCATGCCGGCGCCGCGCCCGAAGTCCACATCCATATCGGCCGAATCGAGCTCACGGCGGCCGCGCCTGCGGCTGCCGAGCGTCGCCCCGCCCCTGTCGGGCACAAGCCGCTGTCCCTTGAAACCTACCTGCGGCATCGGCGCAGGACGCCACCATGAGCAATGCGCTCGCCATCGCCGGCGTGACGGCCATACTCCGCGACCTCCTCGACAGCGGCGTCATCGACCATGAGGTGACGGACGCGCTCGGCCAGGGAGTCGCCGTCACCGCATTGGCACCCGACAGCATCCCCCTGGACGGCGCGGCCGCGAAGCCGCAGATCAATCTGTTCCTGCACCAGGTCACCCACAACCCCGCGCTTCGCAACCTCGACCTGCCTTCGAGGGGACCGGACGGTCGGCGCGTCAGCAATGCGCCGCTGGCCCTCGACCTCCACTACCTGGTGACGGCGTACGGAACGGTGGATCTGCAGGCGGAGATCCTGCTCGGCTACGCCATGCAGCTACTGCATGAAACCCCACTTCCTTCCCGTGAGGCGATCCGCAAGGCGCTGCGCCCGCCGGGCGCGCCGGTCAACGGAGCCTCGTTGCCCAGTGCCTACGAGGCGCTGCGGGCGTCGGACCTCGCCGAGCAGCTTGAACAGTTGAAGATCTCGCCGGTCCAGATGAACACCGACGAGATGTCGAAGATCTGGACTTCCTTGCAGGCCCGCTACCGGCCAACCGCGGCGTACCACGTGTCCGTCGTTCTCATCCAGGCCCAGCGGCCATCGCGCGCGCCGCTGCCGGTACTCAGTCGCGGCAAGCCGGTTCCGACCCAGGTCGATCCCCTGGTCCTTCGCGAAGGTGGTGTGCTGGTGCGCACGGACCTGATGCCGAGCTCGCCGACGCTGGAGTCCATTACCTTGCCCGAGTCCAGACTGGCCGCCCATCTCGGCGACGCCATCGTGCTCAGCGGGCACTCACTGGAGGGCACCGGACACGCGCTGCTGCTGACCTCGCCGCGCCTGGGCGTGGAGCACTCCATTTCGCCAGCCTCGGTGAGCTCGGCGAGGGAAGTCGGATTCGACCTGCCGGTATCGACGACCGTGCTTCCCGCCGGCGTCTACCTGGCCGCCGTGCAGGTCGTGCGTCCGACCGAATCCGCCCCCCGCACGTCCAGCCAGTTGTCGCTGCGCATCGCGCCCGAGTTCACCAGCGCGGCGGTGCCGCTCGCGGCACTGGTCCGTGACGTGAACGACAAGGTCGTTGTCACGCTGGGGTGCCGGCCCCGCGTGCTGCCCAACCAGAAAGCGTCGCTTCTGCTCGGCGGCCGCGAGATAGCCGCCAATCCCCGCACAGCTCCCGCCGACTCGCTCACCTTCGAGATCGACGACGCCCCGCTCGGCAACCACCTCGTCCGGTTGCGTGTGGACGGCGTGGACAGCCACCTGGTTGATCGCATGAAGACGCCGCCAGAGTTCCTCGACCGCAGGATCGACATAACATGACGACTGCGCACGCCACCGACTGGACCAGCGCCAACCAAGCACTTCTGACCGCCGAGATCGCCTGCCTGATGCGAAGGATCGTTCCGGACGCCGAAGGCCCGGAAGGCGAGCGGCTAGGCACCGCGCTGGAAGCTGCCCAATCGAAAATGCCGTCCCCCGGCGCACTCGACCTGTTGGCGGAGTTGTTCGGCCTGACGCCGTTCGAGCGGGAGCTGCTGCTTCTGTGCTGTGGCGTTGAGCTCGATGCGCAGCTGGCCGGTGCCTGCGCTTCGAACAGGCGGATCCCCGGCCAGGGCGATGTCACCTTCGGCCTCGGGTTGGCCTTGCTCTCCGACCCCCACTGGAGCGCCCTTACGCCATGGCGCCCGCTGCGACGGTGGCGACTGATCGAGGTGGAACCCGGGCAGCGCCTGGTCGACTGCCCGATCCGCGTGGACGAACGCATCCTGCACTTCGTCGCGGGCATCAACGCAATGGATGCGAGGCTCCGCCCCCTGCTTACCGAGCACGCCCGACCAAACCTGGTGCCGGCCAGCCATGAGGCGTTGATCGAAAGCATCGCAAACCGTCTCTCGGACGGCCGCTACGCAGGAGAACTGGTCCACCTGGACGGGAACGATCCGCAGGGGCGCGAGGATGTATTCGCGTCAGTCGCATCCAGGACGGGATGCCATGCGTACTCGCTACGAGCCGACGACCTCCCGGCCGCGCCCCTCGAGCTCGAACTGCTACAGGCATTGCTCGAGCGCGAATCGCGCCTGTTGCCGGCCCTGTTCCTGCTGCAAGGCTCCGCCGACGTGCAGGCATCGTCGCGGCGCCGATTCTGCGAGAACCTCGGAGCGCCCCTGTTCACCTCCGGCTTCGACACCACCGGGCTGCAGCGTCCGAGCCGGGCCTGGACAGTGGACAAGCCGGAGCCGAATGAACAGAAGCGGCTGTGGCAGCAAGCCCTTGGTGCAGGCGCGAGCCATCTGAACGGCACCCTCGATGCGCTTTCGGGGCAGTTCCGCATGAGCGCGCGGCGGATCGGCGGAGTGGCGGCGTCACTTCCGACGGACACGGATGACGCTGAGGCCGTCTCCGATGGCAGCGAGATCTGGGCAGCCTGCCGGCGCTTTGGCCACGAGCAGCTGGACGACCTGGCGCAACGCATCGAGCCGACCGCCACATGGGAGGACCTGGTCCTTCCCACGGGACAGCAAAACACCCTCCGACAGATTGCGGCCCACCTGCGCCAGAAGACCCGGGTATTCGAACAATGGGGATTCGGCCGCCAGGGCCAACGGGGACTGGGCGTCAGCGCGCTCTTCTGCGGCGAGAGCGGCACCGGCAAGACCCTCGCCGCCGAAGTTCTCGCGAACGAGCTCAAGCTGGATCTCTATCGCATCGACCTGTCGGCCGTGGTGAGCAAGTACATCGGCGAAACAGAGAAGAACCTCCGCCGCGTGTTCGACGCGGCAGAAGACAGCGGCGCCATCCTGCTGTTCGACGAGGCCGATGCACTGTTCGGGAAGCGCAGCGAGGTCAAGGACAGCCACGACCGATACGCGAACATCGAAGTCAGCTACCTGCTGCAGCGCATGGAGGCTTACCGGGGCCTGGCCGTCCTCACCAGCAACATGAAGGCCTCGCTTGATCGGGCGTTCCAGCGACGCCTGCGCTTCATCGTCAATTTTCCTTTCCCCGACAGCGCATTGCGCGAATCCATCTGGCGACGGGCGTTCCCCCGCCAGGCACCCGTCGAAGGACTGGACTACGCCAAGCTCGCGAGGCTGAACCTTCCGGGCGGAAACATCCGGAACATCGCCTTGAATGCTGCCTTCCTGGCCGCCGAGCTGGGTGAACCGCTCAGGATGAGCCATCTGCTCAGGGCCGCGCAAAGCGAAGGCGGGAAGCTCGAGCGCCCCCTGGCCGACGCCGAGATCCGGGGCTGGACATGAGCCTGCCGCCGCGAATCCATGTGGTCATCGACGAACTGACCCTCCGGGGCCTGAGCCGCACGCAGGCGGAAACCGTCCTGTGCGACTTCAGGAAGGCCCTCGAGCGTGAACTTTCCGCGCCGTCGCTGGCGTCGGCACTGCAGCGCGGAAACCACACCGCATCCGTGTCCGGAAAACTGGCCGATGGCCGCGCGCCGGGGCAGGAATCCGCCCCGCTCGGCTTCCGTATGGCGACCCGGATCAGCCAGGCCCTCCTGAAATGAAGCAGACCGCAAACCCCGCGCTCTCCCCCGTCCCGAAGCCCTGCAGCCGGGCAGCCACGGTGCAGCGAAGGTGCGCCTGCGGCGCCCCGTCACGGAAGGGCTCGACCTGCAGCCGCTGCGCGGAAAAGAAGGCGCAGGCCAAGCTCTCCGTCAGCACACCGGGCGACGCCTTCGAGCGGGAGGCAGACCGGATTTCGGCGCAGGTCATGGCGGGCGGGCCTGCCGAAGCGCTCGCGAGGCCTTCACCGGTGCGCGTGCAGCGCGCGGTAGGCCAGGCCCCGACGCCCGCCCATGGGGTCGACGCCGCTTCGGTGGATCGGGCGCTGGCCGGCGGCGGACGGGCGCTGGACGCCCCTGTCCGCCACGACATGGAGCGCCGCTTTGGCCACAGCTTCTCCCAGGTCCGGGTCCACACCGGCGACGCCGCGGCCGAATCGGCGGCGGCGCTCGGCGCCGATGCCTACACCGTGGGGGCCAGCATCGCCTTCGGCCGGGGAAAGTTTGCCCCCGGCAGCCCGGAAGGCAAGCGATTGCTCGCGCACGAACTCACCCATGTGCTGCAGCAGTCAGGGACGAGCGGGGCCGCCACCGCCGGCCGCATGATCTTCAGGCACTCGGCCGACAAGACCAAGTGCCTCGGCGATCCGGAATGGAAGCGCATAGACGCTACCCCCCAGGAAATCTATGCGCCCGCCAACGACGCGATCGAACGCGCCTACATCGACTCGCACGGCAAGAACGCAGTGCTGACCGGATCGCAGTTCGAATATGGAGGCAAGCCGGGCGCCACCGCTATAGAACTTCCCAAGGGAGCGCCCGACAAGGGCTCCTGCAATTCGCTGCTGAAGAAGTTCTCCGGCGTGTCCCGCCAGCTCGCTCCGGACATCATGGACTGCAGCGAGCGTGTCTTCTACGAAATCAAGACCAACCAATATGCCGAACAGGGCGCGCAGCAGATCCTTGGCTACTACAAACAAGCCAACGAACTCACGTCGCAGGCCGGCGAACCGGGGTGGAACATCGATCTCGCGGGCTGGTATCCGCCCCACGTACTGATGCTGGAGCCGACCCGCCGGGTCTGCACCGAAGGCACCGACTACGGCCGAACCCAGCGGCCCGGCCTGATCATCTATGAGGTCCAGGACCACAAGGACCGGAAGAAGAAAAAGGAAGAAGAGAAGAAGGAGAAGGAAAAGAAGGATGTCGAAGACGCCAAGCAGCGCGCGGAAGAGGCTGCGCTGAACAAGGCCAAGCTGAAGAAGGTCCGGGAGTTCGTTGACCAGCTCGAACGCGAGCTTGACCTCGCCGAAGGCGAGAACCGGATGCATCGGAACCTGATCAACAACCCGTCCTACAGCGGCTTCTGGGGATACTGGACCAACGACCTTTTCAGCACCCAGCCACCCCCGGCGCAGATATGGGATGAAGCCTACTCCCAGCTTTCCGGCGCGCGCATCCAGCTCAAGGCCGGAAATCCCGAGGCGGCGCTGAAGAACTTCATAGCGGCGCGGGTTGCCTATTTCGAGGCCCAGAAGATCTACCAGGCATGGAGGGCCAGCCTGCCGGGCGCTGCCGTGAAGATGCAGACGGCGATAGGCGTCACCGCCATCCTCGCGGTCGTCGCATTCGTCGCACCCACCGCCATTGCGCGCTTCAGGCCGCCGCCCCCAGGGTCGGCAGCGAGCATCGCGGCCAACCTGGCGAAAGCAGAGAGCGCCGTCGCCAGGCTCGGGACAACGGTGGCCAGAGGCGGCACCCGCATCGCGTCGAAGGAAGCCGCGATCGTCGAGCAGGAAATCATCACGGCCGCCGAGATGGAGGCCGAAATGATCGTGCTCAGGACCTTGAGTTTCTAGCCCGGTGGACAGCCGATGACATTCCCGAACTCTCCCAAGCTGGTGCGCGGCGGCCTGGTGCTGGTGGATCCGAAATCCGGCAGCGTCCGACGGGTCATCTCGCTGCAGTACAACCCCGACACGCTCAGCCGGACGCTGCAGGTGCAGGGGTTCGGTGAAAATGGCGAACGCTCCGAGGCGCTCCGCCTGCGCGGCCCGGCAGTGGAGACGATCAAGATCGATGCCGAGATAGATGCCGCGGACCATCTGGAATTCCCGGAGCAGCACGCCGCCACGATCGAGTTCGGAATACAGCCGCAACTGGCTGCTCTGGAATCGCTCGTCAACCCGTCGAGCACCGACCTGCTCTTCAATGAGCTCCTGTCGCTTGCCGGCACGATCGAGATCGCGCCATCCGAAGCACCCCTCGCCCTGTTCGTCTGGAGCAGGCAGCGCGTGCTGGCGGTTCGTGTTACCGATTTCAGCATCACCGAAGAAGCCTTCGACCCGGACCTCAACCCCCTGCGCGCGAAGGTGAGCCTCGGCATGCGGGTTCTGTCGATCAACGACGTAGGTTTGGCCCACAAGGCCGGTGCGCTGTTCCTGGGATACCTGCAGAGCCGCGAAAGGCTGGCCGCGAAAACCCCGGGTGGCGGCCTGTCGGCCCTGGGCATCGGAGGCATCCCATGAACGAAGCCCTCAGGCAGCTCGAGATGCTCTTGGGAAACTCGAGCGCAGGCGCCCGCCCCTTCCCGGCCAACAGTCGATACAACGCGACGCCGGTCCTCATGCACCGGCAAGCCGACGGTCGCGGCAATCCCTACCTGGCACGGCGATTCGTGCCGGCGGCCGGCCAGTTCGCCGAACTTGGCCAGCATTCTGTCGTGGAAGGCGACCGACTCGACCTGCTGGCGTCACGCTACTTCTCCGACCCGGAGCAGTACTGGAAGCTGTGTGACGCCAACGGCGCGCTGCGGCCGGATGCGCTGGTCGAAGCGATAGGCCGCAGCCTGAGCATCGGAATCCACACCGACATGGCGTCGTCAGCGTGAAACGCCCCTGCGCGCCCGTTGGCGATTCCGCCATGGCGGAACTGGCGGCTTCCGCACAGGCGCCGGGACTCTCGGTCCCGCGCAGCCCGCGACAACCGGACTCGTCTGCGCAGGCCACGAGCCCGACCGGTTTCGGACAGAACGGCAAGCCTCTGGAGTCCAGGGTGCGTGCCGACCTGGAAAAGAAGTTCAGACACGATTTTTCGCATGTCCGTATCCACACCGACACGCATGCGGATGATGCGGCTCGAGATTCGGGCGCGCAGGCGCTGGCGACTGGACGCCACGTCGCTTTCGCCGCGGACCGGTTCGACCCCGGCACGCATCGTGGACGCGGGCTGTTGGCACACGAGCTGGTTCACGTGATGCAGTCCGATTCCGCAGCATCACATCCGGACAGGCCTGCCAGCACCGTGCCGGCACTGGAGCGGGAGGCCACCGAAGTTTCGGAAGCGGTGGCCGCAGGCAGGACGCCACCCCCGGTACGAGGTGCGGCTCGTGGCATGGCCCAGCCGCTGCGTCAGCCGGAGGAGCCGCCGACTTTCGGGAACATCCCGGGAGACACCTCCGTCGGCGCCGGTCTCCGCCGCGTGCGGCTGAGCCTAAGCGGCGGCAAGTGGGTGGAATATGCTGCCGGCCGCAGCCCGGCGACACGCACCGCAAGGGGCAGCTACGACTTCGTCATCATCGGCAACTCCATCTGGGCGGTGAAGTCCGGCGACGGGCGCCTTGGCCACACGGAGGCCGCGGCCGGCCAGCGCGTCGTCTGGGCGGGCATCGCGCAGTTCAACAAACACGGCGTGATGCAGCGCTGGACGAACGAGTCGGGCCATATGTTGCCCGCCGGCCAGTTCGTCGGGAACGCGACCAGCGCGAACGCCGACCTGAAGAAGGAAGAAGGAAAATACGTCCACGCGAAAGCAGGACCGGTGACCCGGCCCGACGGCACGAGGCAGGGTCCGCAGCTGCCGGTGATACAGAGCCGGAACGAGCCCACCGCTGGCCAGGGCGGCGCAACCGCGGCCAAACCGGGGGCGCCGCCGTCGACGGGCAGTACGGCGACGGCTCCCGCCGCGCCGGGCAACGCGACCTCGGGCGCGCCCGCTGTTACCCCGGCCCCCAAGGCCCCGACCAGCGCGTCCGGCCCCGCCGCGGCAACGACCTCCGCCACCACAACGACCAGCGCATCGCCGGGGAACACGGCGGGATCCGGATCCACGGGATCGGGCACGGCCAAGACCACCGCACGCGTGGGCATGCCGGACATGAAGCCCATGCAGGTGGGTGGACCTTCGGCGCGCGGCCAGGCGCTGGGAGGTGGCGTTGTCGTGGGTGCGCAGCTCAAGGACTGGATCATGGGCAAGCTGGGCGAGCGAACGCAGGGAAAGCGGCTCGACGCCGCGCTCGCGAAGAAGCTCGAGTTCGTGGCCCAACGCCAGCAGGACCATCCCGAACTGGGGGTCCTGGTGAAGGTCTACTGGCATGTGTCCCGAGGCAACGAGGGCGAAACCAGCCAGCGTTTCGACGACATCAGCCTGCAGTTCGGCACGACGGAGAAGGAGGCGCGCGAATCCCGCATCAATACATTGTTGAATCTGTCGGGCGACGCCAGCAGCACTGAAATCGACGAACGATGGATCGAGCCGGCGGAGCCGCTGCCGCTGGCGGAGCTCCCGACACCGCACAGGAAGATCGCGATCGCCAGGCTCGGACCGGGTCGCCTGCGCATCCAGGGCGTGTCCTGGGGCGGCATGTCGGGCTTCGACCAGCATGGCCGGCGCAGCGCCAGTACGACCGTTCCGGATGGCGAGCACCCCAGTGTCGCGATCCTGATGCCTCCCGCATCGATCACGTTCCGGAACGGGAAGCTGAGGCACTCGGTCGACATCGGCATCGAGAAGCGCCTGACCGCCGATGACCATCTCGTGCCCGTGGTCGACGACCTGGACGCCGCCATGGTCTTCCCCCTCGACCCCACCGCAGCCACCCTGCTCGCGAAAGGGCGGGAGATCAAAGACAACCTGAGGCAACTCGGCGGCGACTACGAACTCACCCGCTGGGTCAATCCCGCCGACCTTCGCATCACGCAGATTCTCGACGACGGGCAGGTCGCAAGGCGACCGCCCAGCGCCGAGGAGAAGTTCGAAGCACGCATCCGCATGCTGCCGGTCAACACGGGAGACCTGCTGAAGCAGATGGGCCGGGGAGCAGGCAACAAGCTGAAGGTGACTCCGAAGGCCCTGGAACGATTCGCCGACATCGTCCCCTTCGACCTCACCCCCGAAGAGCTGGCGTTGCTCGTCAAGCAGATGGGGCCAGTCGGCACGCGCAACATCGACCAGGTTCTGGACCACCTGGAGCAGGCGATAAGCCGCCTGCCCGGCCGGAGTGGAAGTTCTGGCCCGGAGGGCGGAAACGCCGCTTCCACGGACGATACCCGCACGATCCGCCAGAAACTCAGCGCGACCGACTGGTCCGTGGTTCCTGAGCGGGGAGGCGTCTTCTTCCGCGACAAGGGCCCGATCGGCCTTGCCGAAGGAACCAGGACCAGCAGTTTCGCCTACGGCATCGATGCCGCGGGGAACAGGTTCGGTGGCATCGTCGAAATATCCATAGGCAAGCCCGGCAAGGAAAGCACCCCGGTGACCGTCCTGTCGTCGAGCCGCCTGCTGACACCGGATGGCCGCCTGTACACCCCCGCCAAACCGCTGACAGGCCGCACCTTCAACGTCCGTCCGCTCGACACGTTCGCCAACCGCGGAAAGAGCCATGCCGCCGGCGCCGGGGAGAAGCCCTGATGCTCGACGGCGTCCACCTCACCCTGCTGATCGGCCCCGGCGTACCGGTGCCCGCACCGGCCGCGGTACTGGACGCGCTCGATGCCGTGCAGGTAAGCAGCGGCGGCGACCGCGGCGGCTTCCAGCTGAGCTTCCAGGTCGGCAAGACCTCGCTGATCCAGAACGTGCTGCTGCCGGCCGGATACTTCGACCCGATCCTCACCCGCGTGATCATCGTCGCCACCGTGCGCGGCCTGCCGCACGTGCTGGCCGACGGCGTGGTGACCCGACAGGAAATCGCGCCGAGCAACGAGCCGGGAAAGTCCACGCTGACCATCACCGGCGAAGACCTGAGCCTGTACATGGACCTGGTCGAGATGCCCTTCATGCGCTTCCCTGCAATGCCGATCATCGCCCGCGTCTACGCGATCCTGGCCAAGTACGCCGCGCTGGGCATCGCGCCGATCGCCATCCCGCCCGTGGTCCCCGACATTCCGAACCCGCTGGAGGAGATTCCGCACCAGCACGGCACCGACCGCGAGTACCTGAAGGAACTCGCCGCCGGCTGCGGCTACGTCTTCTATATCGAACCCGGCCCGGCACCGGGCGCGAACATCGCCTACTTCGGCCCCGACATCCGCATCCCGGCGCCGCAGCCCGCGCTGAACGTCAACATGGACGCGTACACCAACGTCGAATCGCTGAGTTTCAGCCTCGACGGCATGGCCAAGAAGGTCGTGGTGATGACCGTGATGGACCCGGTGTCGCGGCGCGCGCCGATTCCGGTACCGATCCCGAACCTGAGCGTGTTGCGCCCGCCGATGGGCCTGCGCATCCCGGTGCCGTCGCGCCTGGAGTTCCCGGGCGACGTCGCCCACCTCAACCCCTCCGATGCCGCCAACAAGGCGCTCGGCATCATGTTCGCCGCGCAGGATTCGATCACCGGCTCCGGTTCGCTCGACGTGATGCGCTACGGCCACGTCCTGCGCGCCCGGATGATGGTCGGCGTGCGCGGCGCGGGGGTCAGCTACGACGGCCTCTACTACGTCAACAGCGTCACCCACGACATCAAGCGCGGGCAATACAAGCAGAGCTTCAACCTCTCGCGCGACGGCCTGGTCTCCAACACACCGGTGGTGCTGCCATGAATGCTCAAGCGGGCACGTCCCAGAAGTTCTACGGAAAGTACCGCGCCGTCGTCGTCAACAACGTCGACCCGCTGCTGATCGGCCGCATCCAGGTGATCGTGCCCGATGTCGGCAGCCTGGCGCCTTCGACCTGGGCCATGCCCTGCGTGCCCTGCGCCGGGCCGAACATGGGCCTGTTCGCGCTGCCGCTGATGGGCTCGGGCGTGTGGGTGGAGTTCGAGCGCGGCGACCCGAGCAAGCCGATCTGGGTCGGCAGCTACTGGGGCCTCGGCGCCGAGGTGCCGGTGATGTCGCGGCTGATCCCGCCGGCGGTGCCGGGCATCACCCTGCAGACCACGCTCAAGAACGGAATCATCATCAGCGACGTCCCGGGCCCGGCCGGCGGCATCATGATCCAGACCACCACCGGCGCCATGATCTCGGTGAGCGACACCGGGATCATCATCACCAACGGCAAGGGCGCGGCGATCAGCATGACCGGCCCGGCGATCAGCATCATCGGTACTCCGGTCGACGTGAACGTCGGCGCGCTGACGGTGACCTGATGCCCGGCCCCGTCCTCCATCTCGGTGCCAACGTGCTGTGCGGCCATGGCGGCCAGGCCACCCCGACCGCGCCGGTGGCGCGCGTGCTGCTGAGCGGCCAGCCGGTCGCCACGCTCGGCCCGCCTTATGCCGTGGCCGGTTGCCCCTTCACCAGCGCACCCGGCCCCTGCGTCAGCGGCAGCTGGGTGGTCGGCTCGCTGCGCGTCAAGGCGATGGGCATGCCGCTGGCGATCCAGTCGGGTGCGGCCGTGTGCGCGCCCAACGGCGCGCCGCTGCTGGCCGTCGCCGCCCAACCCCGCGTCATCGCGACCTGAGGTGACCCATGAGCCTGGCCTCTCCCTACCAGTTCGACCACCGCGGCCGCACCGCCGAAAGCAGCCGTGAACGTCACGTTCGCGACCTGATCGAGGCCGTGCTGTTCACCGCGCCCGGCGAACGGGTGATGCGCCCGGACTTCGGCAGCGGCGTCGCGCAGCTGGTGTTCGCGCCCAATTCGCCCGAACTGGCCGGCGCGACCCAGATGCTGGTGCAGGGTGCGCTGGCCCAGTTCCTCGGCGACGTGGTGACGGTCCGCGAAGTACGGGTCGAAGCCCGCGACGAAACGCTGCGCGTCACGGTTGCCTACAGCCTGCGCGGCGATGACCAGGTCCAGGTGGCCAGCTTCAGCCGCGGAGGTGCGCCATGAAATTCCACTGCTGCGACCGGCACCGCCGCAACGCCGTCAATGCGCACCCGACGCTCAACGGGCTCGATTACCTCGAGGTGCTCGACCGTGACCTGCCGGAGGCGCATCCGTACCGGCAGCGCACGCTGTTCCTGCATTTCCTCAAGCCGGTTGCCGGGCTCGACCGCGGCAACCTGCGCCTGGAGGGCGGCGAGCGGGTCCGCGGCATCGCGGTGGACTGGGCCAGCAGCACGCCGGCCGCACCGGCATTCACGCCGGAAGAGGCGGCCCTGCTTGCGGCCGCGCCCGATCCCGCCCGCGTGCTGGTCGTGCGCACCCGCGCGCGCGGCGACCGCTCGACCTATCGACTGCGCCTCGTGCGCTCGCCCGGCGACGACCATGCGCCGCCCGGTTACGACCCGGCGCTGGCCGAAATCGACTTCTCGTTCAAGGTCGAATGCGAAAGCGGCTTCGACTGCCGGCCCGTGCACCAGTGCGACCCCGAACCCACGCCGCCGCCGGAGATCAACTATCTCGCCAAGGACTACGGCAGCTTCCGTCGCCTGCTGCTGGACCGCATGGCGCAGCTGCTGCCCGGCTACCGCGATCCGAACCCGGCCGATCTCGGCGCGGTGCTGACCGAACTGCTGGCCTATGCGGGCGACCACCTGAGCTACCGGCAGGATGCCGCCGCGACCGAGGCCTACCTGGGCACCGCGCGCAGCCGCGTGTCGCTGCGCCGGCATGCGCTGATGGTGGACTACCCGATGCACGACGGCTGCAACGCCCGCACCTGGCTGCAGCTCGATGCCGATGCCGACGCACTGTTGCCGGCGGCCGGTACGCAATTCCTGACCCACTGCCCCGACCTGCCCGTGCGTTTCGCTCCCGGCTCGGCCGAAGCGGCGGAGGCGATGCAGCGGCAGCCGGAAGTATTCGAACCTATGCATGCGCTGGCGCTGCGCGCCGCGCACAACCTGCTGCCCTTCCATACCTGGGGCGACGAACGCTGCTGCCTGGCCCGCGGCAGCACGCGCGCGACCCTGCGCGGCCACTTCCCCGACCTGGCGGCGGGCGACTTCCTGCTGCTCGAGGAAGTGCTGGGTCCGGCCAGTGGCAAGGCCGGCGACGCCGATCCGGGCCACCGCCACGTCGTTCGCCTGGTGTCCGCCGAGGCCAGCGCGCTCGGCAATCCGCTCACCGATCCGCTGAGCGGCGAACAGATCACCGAGATCGCCTGGGCCGAGGCCGATGCCCTGCCCTTCGCGCTGTGCGTCTCCGCCGTCACCGACGAGGAGCACGGCGGTGTCTACCTCGACCAGGTCAGCCTGGCGCGCGGCAACGTGCTGCTGGCCGACCATGGCCGGCGGGTCGCCGAACCCTTGCCCGAAGTGCGGCTGCCGCGGCTGCTCGTGGCGGCGGCAGGCACCGGCGGCCGCTGCGACGCCGAACCCGGCGTGCCGGTGCCGGCGCGCTTCCGGCCGCGGCTGTCGTCCTGGCCGCTGACCCAGGCGGTGGCTCCGTCGCTCGCGACGGACGTGCCCGCCTCACTGCTGCTGAGGCAGTCGCCGGGCGAAGCCCAGCCACAGGTGTCGCTGACCGATCCGGCGCAGCCCGGGCAGCTGTGGCAGGCGCGCCGCAGCCTGCTGGCCAGCCACGGCGACACCACCGAGTTCGTCGTCGAGATCGAGAACGACGGCATCCCGCAGCTGCGTTTCGGCGACGACCGGCGCGGCCGGCGACCGGCTCCCGGCAGCCAGCTGCTGGCCAGCTACCGGATCGGCAACGGCAGCGCCGGCAATGTCGGTGCGGGGTCCATCCACCATGCGCTGTCGCCGGTCGCGGCGATCACCGGCGTGCGCAACCCGCTGCCGGCTGTCGGCGGCGTCGATCCCGAGTCGTCCGAAAGCGTGCGCCGCCGCGCACCCGAGGCCTTCCGCCGGCAGGAGCGCGCCGTCACCACCGACGATTACGCGGCCATGACGCAGCGGCACGAGGACGTCGCCAACGCCGCGGCCACGCTGCGCTGGACCGGCAGCTGGCACACCGTCTTCGTCACGCCCGACCGCACCGGCGGCGAGACGCTGACGGAGAGTTTCGCGCAGTCGCTGCAGCGGCACCTGGACCGCTACCGCATGGCCGGCCACGATCTGGACTTCCGCGAGCCGCTGCACGTGCCGCTGGAGCTGGCGCTGCACGTCTGCGTCAAACCCGGGCACTTCCGCAGCGACGTGCGGCGGGCGATCGAGGAGCTCTTCAGCAACCGCGTGCTGCGCGACGGCCGACGCGGCCTGTTCCACCCCGACCACTTCAGCTTCGGCCAGACGGTCTACCTCAGCCGGATCTATGCCGCCGCCCACGCCGTGCCCGGCGTGCTGTCGGCCCAGGTCACGACCTTCCGGCGCCAGGGCGGAACCGACAGCCTGGCCCTGGCCGATGGGCGCATCACGCTCGGCGCGCTCGAGATCGCCCGGCTCGACAACGATCCCAACCACCCCGAACGCGGTGTGCTCGACCTCGAACTGCACGGAGGCAAGTAGGAAGCCATGGATACCCCGCTCAACGACTGCGGCTGCTGCGCCGACTCCGCGCCCCTTCCCGGCCCGCGCTTCAATGCGCCCGGCCTTCCGGCCATTCACTACCGCATCGGCCGCCACGGCGAGTTCAAGGCGGCGATGCTGTCCAGCCTCTCGAGCACGCGCCACCCGGCGCTGGCCGGCCTGCGCACGCGCGAACACGACGACTTCAGCATCGCCTTGTGCGACGCCGGCGCCGTGATGTTCGACGTGCTCGGTTTCTACCAGGAGCGCATCGCCAACGAGGCCTACCTGCGCACGGCGGTGGAGCGCCGCTCGATCCTCGAGCTCGGTCGCCTGATCGGCTATACGCTGTCGCCCGGCCTCGCCGCCTCGACCCACCTGGCCTTCCTGCTCGAAGACGCGCCCGGACTGCCGTCGCTGGCCGCGCGGCCGGTCACCGTGCCGGTCGGCACGCGCGTGCAGAGCATCCCCGGCGAGAACGAACAGCCGCAGACCTTCGAGACCACCGAGGCCGTCGTGGCGCGCGTGGCCTGGAACGCCATGCCGGTGCGAACCCGCGAGCCGCAGCGCCTGGTCGCAGGCACGCGCGAGCTATTGGTGCGCGGCATCGCCACCCAGGTCCAGCCCGGCGACGTGGTGCTGATCGTCGGCGACGAGCGCGACCGCGACGACGCCGAAAGCGAGCAGTGGGATGCGCGCGTGGTCACCGCGGTCGACGCCGATCCGGAGGCCGGCCTGACCCGCCTGCGCTGGGCCGACGGCCTGGGCGACAACAACACCGTGCCGGCCGGTCGCGGCGTGCGCGCCTACGTGTTCCGGTCGCGCACGGCGCTGTTCGGCCACAACGCCAGCGATGCGCGGCTGATGCGCCTGACCGCCGACCTGCCCGGCCTTACCGAGGCGGATCCCAATGTCGCCGGCGCGCGGCGCTGGAAGGACTTCGCGATCATCGGCAGCGACATCGACCTCGATGGCGCCTTCCCGAAGGTGGTTGCCGGCAGCTGGTTCCTGCTGGCCGGCGGCGGCACCGCGCCGGGATCGGCGTCGCTGCCGGGCTGGGTCGAGCTGTACAAGGCCGAGCGTGTGACCCAGCGCTCGCGATCGGGCTTCGGCCTGAGCGGCAAGATCACCCGCCTGGTTCCCGACACCGACAAGAACCTCGACCAGTTCCGCAACCGCCTGCGCGAGACCGTGGTCTTCGCCCAGAGCGAGGAGCTTCCGCTGGCCGAACGGCCGCTCGCCTATCCGCTTTACGGCAGCCTGCTGCCGCTGCCGCACCGGGACGAACAGCTGGTGCGCGGCCAGGTCCTTGCCGTGAGCGGACAGCGGCAGCGCATCGCGATCCGCACCGACACCGACACGCATGCCTTCCAGCCCGACGGCGCCGCGCCGGTCGGGCTCAAGCCGGGCGACAGCTACGTGGTCCTCGCCTCGCCGCGCAAGCTCGATGGCGGCACCGAGGAGCCGGTGGCGCCGGAGGAACTCGACGAACTGCTGCGCAGCGACTCCGGCCAGATCCTGCGCTGGCGGCTCGCCGACCGGCAAAGCCGGGAAGGCCGGCTGGATGCACCCGCGTCCGCCGTCGCGCTGGCCGCCGCGCGCAAGGACGATCCCGTGCACTCCGAACTGGTCGCCATCGACACGCTCGGCATCGCCGCCGACCAGGGCAGCCAGGTGCAGCTGAAGGACGCGCTGGCGAACGTCTACGATCGCCGCAGCGTGACGGTGTGCGGCAACGTCGCGCCGGCCACGCACGGCGAGTCGGTGAGCGAACTCGCCGGCAGCGGCAATGCCGCCCAGGCCGACCAGCGCTTCCTGCTCAAGCAGGCGCCGCTCACCCAGGTCAGCGCCGGCACGCCCAGCGGCCGCCGCGCCACCCTGGTGGTGCGGGTGAACGGCGAAGCCTGGGAAGAGGTGCCTTCGCTCTACGGCCGCGGCGCCAACGACCACGTCTATTCGCTGCGCCAGGACGACGAGCAGCGCACCGTGGTGCAGTTCGGCGACGGCAGCGAAGGCGCGCGCCTGCCCACGGGGCGGGACAACCTGCGCTTCGGCTACCGCAAGGGCCTGGGCGCCGAAGGCAACGTCCGCGCCGGACAGCTCACCACCCTGCTCGGCCGCCCGCTCGGGGTGAAGAGCGTGCTCAACCCCGCGCCGGCCGGCGGCGGCCAAGACCCCGAATCCCGCGACGACGCGCGTCGCAACGCGCCGCTGACCACGCTGACCCTGGGCCGCGCGGTGTCGCTGCAGGACTACAGCGACTTCGCCCGCAGCTTCGCCGGCATCAGCAAGGCGCTCGCCGTGTGGGCACGTTTCGGCGGACGGCGCGGCATCTTCCTCAGCCTGGCCGGTCCCGCAGGCGCAGCGGTGCCCGCCAACGGCGCCACCCTCGCCAACCTGCAGCAGGCGCTGCGGCACTACGGCGATCCGCTGCTGCCGCTATGGCTGCACAGCTACGGCGCCGCCACGTTCCGGATCCGGGCGCGCATCAAGGTGTCCGCGGCGATGGAGGTGGAGCCCGTGCTGGCGCATGTCGCCGCCGCGCTGCGCGAACACTATGGCTTCGCCCGCCGCGATTTCGCCCAGGCCGCGAGCATCGACGAAGCGATGGCGGTGGCGCACCGCGTGGCCGGCGTCGACGCCGTGGACATCGACCAGTTCTACCGGCTCGACCCGGGCGCCATGCCGGCCCTTGTGCCGCGGCTGTTCGCGCTGCCGCCCAAGGTGCTGGCGAACGGCAGCCTGCGGCCGGGCGAGATCCTGACGCTGGCGACCGGTCCGTCCGGCCTGGTGCTGGAGGTGATGCCATGAGCTTCGACCGCAAGAAGCTGCTGTCGCTGCTGCCGGCCTACCTGCGCGCGCGCGATGCCGAACAGGCCAGCCGCCTGACGGACCTGCTCGACGCCGGTGAGCGCGTCGAGCTGGCGGCCCTGGAAGCCCTGGGCAACCCCACCGCCCTGCAGCGGCAACGCCGCGACGACCTGCAGTGGAAACGCGACCAGGGCCCGCTGGCCTCGCTTCTGGCGGTACTGGCCGAACAGATCGCACGCTTCGAGGAAGACATCGAACAGCTGCAGGACGACGCCTTCATCGAAACCTGCGCCGACTGGGTCGTCCCCTACCTTGGCGACCTGATCGGCTACCGCAGCCTGCACGGCCAGGCGCCGCAGGCCGCGGATGCCCGCGCCGAAGTCGCGCACACCATCGCCTACCGGCGCCGCAAGGGCACCGCTTCGGTGCTCGAGCAGCTCGCGCGCGACGTCACCGGCTGGGAGTCGGTGGTGGTCGAATACTTCCAGCGCGTGATCACCAGCCAGTACAGCAAGCACCGCCGCCGTTGGTCGCATGCGGCGCCCGACCTGCGCCGCTGGCGCGCGCCGCGCCCCGGGACCGCGGTGGAGTTCGAGAACATCCCGCCGGACCTCGACGGCCTGCGCCGGCGCGAACCGCTGGACCTGATCGGCGGCGGCTTCGACGCCATCCCGCGCACGCTGGACGTGCGCCGCATCGGCAGCGGCGGCCGCCATCACATCCCGCACGTCGGCCTGTTCGTCTGGCCCTGGCGGGCGCTGTCGCTGAGCGGCTCGCCGGCGGTCGCGGCGGATGACCGCCGCTTCCGCTTCCACCCGCTGGGCATCGACCACCCACTGGTGACCCTGCCGCGAACCGAAACCGACCTCAGCTCGCTGGCGACGCCGCTGAACGTGCCGATGGGCATCAGCCGCCGCGCCCTGCACGAGCGCCGCGACGACTACTGCGGCCACAGCCTGCGGCTCTACGTCGGCATCAGCGACCCGCTGCCGGAAGTGCCCGCTGCCGCGATCTGCGCCTGCAATCTTTCCGATGACGGCGCGACCTGGGCGAACCTGCCGGCGGCCGGCACCTACGCCGTGGATCCGGTGCTCGGCCGGATCGCACTGCCGCCGGGCCTGCCCGCGGGCACGCGGGTGCGGGTGGACTGCCACCACGCCAGCGCCGCCGACCTCGGCGGCGGCGAGTATCCGCGCACGCTCGCCACTCCGGCGACGCCGCCGCTGCGGGTGCCGCAGGACCACGCCACGCTGGCGGCCGCGCTCGCCGCGCTCGGCGGCGCGGGCGTGGTCGAGATCACCGACAGCGGCCGCTACGAGGGCGACTTCAATATCGATGTCGCCGCCGGCCAGCGCATCGAGGTGCGCGCCGCCAACCGCTGCCGTCCGACCCTCGTGCTGGGCGCCGAGACGCGGCTGACCGGCGGCGCCGACGCCGGCATCACGCTGGACGGCCTGCTGATCGCCGGGCACCGCCTGCGGGTTCCGGACGTCGCCGGAAACCTGCTGCGCGAGCTGTGGCTGCGCGACTGCACCCTGGTGCCGGGCCGTTCGCTGCAGGCCGACGGCACGCCGGTGTCGCCGGACGCGGTCTCGCTGCTGGTGGAATCAGACGGCCTGCAGCTGCGCGCCGAGCGCTGCATCCTCGGCGCGCTGCGGGTGGACGAGGCCTCCGAGGCGCGGCTCGATGCCTGCATCCTCGACGCCACCGCGCCCGAGCGTGTCGCCTACGCCGCGCCCGACGGAATAGCCGCCGGCGGCCCACTGGGCCTGGTCGCCTGCACCAGCGTCGGCAAGCTGCACGTACGCGAGTTCAGCCTGGTCTCGAACTCGATCCTGTGGGCCGAACGCGCCACGGGTGATGCGTGGCCGGCGTCGGTGATCGCCGACCGCCGCCAGCTCGGCTGCCTGCGCTTCAGCTACGTCCCGGCGGATGCGCGCACACCGCGGCGCTTCCGCTGCGTGCCCGATGCGGACGGCAACGTGCCGGCACTGCGCTTCGCCGCGCGGCGCTACGGCAGCGCGGGCTACCTGTGGCTGAACCCCGCGACCAGCGCCAGCGTGCGCCGCGGCGCCGACGACGAGGGCGAAATGGGCACCTACCACCCCGTCGCCGCACCGCACCGCGAAGCGAACCTGCGGCTGCGGCTGGATGAATACCTGCGTGTCGGCCTCGAGGCCGGCATCTTCCACGAAACCTAGGAGCACGCCATGAGCGGAGACTACAGCCGGATCAGCTTCGATCCACGCCAGCACGACCTCGGTGTGCTGCTTCAGCAGGGGCGGCCGCTGAGCGACGCCGACTGGAACGCGCTCGTCGCGCAGCTGCGCCATCGCCTGCACGCCGGATCGCTGGACACCTTCGGCCCGGCCGTCGTGCCGATGCAGACGCCGGACGCGTTCCGCATCAGCTTCAGCGGCGGCAACCTGGAGATCGGCCGCGGCCGCATCTACGTCGACGGCCTGCTGGCCGAAAACCACGGCACCGGCGCGACGACCTGGGACCCGCGGCTGGAACAGGTGCTGGGCTCGCTGCCCGCGCTCTACGACGATCCCGCCGCGGGCCAGCCGCGGCAGCAGCCCTACTACCCGAACCCGCCGGCCGTGCCGACCTCGGGCCGGCACATGGTCTATCTGGATGTCTGGCAGCGCGAAGTCACCCACGTGATGCGCCCGGACCTGGTCGACCCGGCCGTGGGCGTGGACAGCACCACCCGGCTGCAGACCGTGTGGCAGGTGAAGCTGCTGACCAACGTCGGCAGCGATCTGTCCTGCGCCAGCCCGCTGGACCAGATCCCGGCGCTGGCGCCCTCGGCCGGCCGGCTCAGCACCACCACCGCCGACGTGGCCGGCCAGCCCGACCCCTGCCTGATTCCGCCCGACGGCGGCTACAAGGGGCTGGAAAACCAGCTCTACCGCGTCGAGATCCACACGCCCGGCCCCGTCGGCACCGCGACCTTCAAGTGGTCGCGCGAAAACGCGAGCATCGAAACCCGCGTGACCCATCTCCCGGCGCTGGACCAGCTGGTGGTCGAAAGCACCGGCCGCGACGCGGTGCTGGGATTCCAGCCGGGCGACTGGGTCGAGGTGACCGACGACTGGCGCGAACTGCACGGCCTGCCCGGCCAGCTGCGCCGCCTGCGCGCCCCCGATGGTGTCGACGACGCCGCACGCACGCTGCGGCTGGAGACGCCGCTGGGCGGCGGCCTGTTCCCCACCGGTCCCGAATCCAGGACCCATCCCGAGCGCAATACCCGCGTCAAACGCTGGGACCACCGCGGCATCGTGCGCGACCAGTCCGGCGCCGAACTGCAGGACCTCGACAGCGCCGCCAGCAACGGCGAAATCGTCGTGCCTTCGGCCGCCACCCGCGTTCTGCTCGAACACGGCATCGTCGCGACGTTCTCGCTGGCTCCGGCCGGCGGCGAGTTCCGCAGCGGCGACTACTGGGTGTTCTGCGCGCGCACCGGCGAAGGCGAGATCGAGGAACTCGAGGCGGCGCCGCCGCGCGGCATCCACCACCACTACGCCAAGCTCGGCTTCGTCAGCCTGCCCTCGACCTTCGAGGACTGCCGCGTGTTCTGGCCGCCGCCGGCCGCGCAGGGCGGCGGCGACCACTGCGCCTGCACCGTCTGCGTCACGCCGCAGCAGCACGCCGCGAACCAGCCCTCGATCCAGGCCGCGATCGACCAGGTGATCGCCGCCGGCGGCGGCACGGTCTGCCTGGAGGTCGGCGACTATCCGCTGCGCGAGCCGCTGCGCATCCGCAACGCCAGGTCGCTGCGCATCACCGGCAAGGGCAACGCCACGTCGCTGCGCGCTGACCAGGCCGTGTTCGAGCCGATCATCGGCAGCCGGCAGGTCACGCTGGAGCGCTTCGAGGCAAAGAGCGAGGGCAAGACGGGCGCGATCATCTCGATCATGGACAGTGCCCAGGTGACACTGGAATCACTTCGCGTGATCGCCAAGGGCGAAGCGGCGGCCGTGGGCCTGTCGGGCGCGCTGTTCGAACTGTCGATCCGCGGCAACGACATCCAGACCCAGCGCGGCATCGTCGCTTCGGGCAGCAGCGACCAGGGCACCAGCCTGGCGGACCTGCGCATCGACGACAACCTGTTCGACTGCCGCGAATCCGCAATCGTGCTGCCGGACGTCACCGTGCACCAGTTCGTCTCGCGCATCGCCAGCAACCACTTCACCGACTGCCGCGACGGCGCCATCCAGCTGACCGGCGCCGCGGCGCCGGGTTTCGGCGTCGAAGTGACGGGCAACAGCCTGTCGGTGCTGGGCGACGGCATCCGCGCCGGCATCGATGGCCTGCGCATCGCGGACAATCAGCTGGGGGTGGCCAAGGCCGGCGACGAGGGGCGGGTCGGCATCCTGCTGGTCGAAGGCATCGGCAGCAAGGACGGGCTCGACGACTGCCACATCGTCGACAACCGCATCGTCGGCTTCGGCCTGGGCATCGTCTTCAAGACCGCCATCGCCAACAGCCTGGTGCGCGGCAACCAGATCGAGGGGGCCGAACTCGGCCTGGTCTGCGCCGAAACCACGGTGCAGCAGCTGAGCATCGACCAGAACCAGTTCACCATCGGCAAGGGCGGCGCCATACGCATCGAGGCCCAGGCCCTGGGACCGGGCGCGAGCATCGCGGCGACCGGCAACCAGATCCATGCCGAAGCCAGCGACCAGGCCGCCGTCACCATCCAGATGGTCCGCGGCGACTGCCATTACAGCGGCAACCACTGCGTGCAGCCGGTCGGCGGAAAGGACGGCTGCGTGCACCTGGTCGCGAGCACCCTGATCGTCGCGTCCAACCGCGTGCTGGGCGGTCGGGGCCTGTCCATGCACCTGGTGCCGGACGAGACCCTGGTCAACGAGAAGCCGTCGCCCAGTTGCACCGTGCTCGGCAACATCACCGCCGCGCAGATCCAGGTGCGCGGCGCACCGCTCGATGCGCCGTGGAAGCCGCTGAACCTCCAGAACACCCCTTGATCCCGCCGGGAGTACGCCATGGCAAGCCGAAAGATCATCCGCAGCGCGAAGAAGCCGCCCACGTCGACCGGAGCCAGACCCGCCGCGAAGGCGGCCACCAAGGCGGCCCCCGCGACATCGCCGGCACCCGCGCGCCCCGCTCCTGCCGCCGCGAAACCACTGCCGGTGCGACAGCCGCTGAAGCCCAGCGACGACCAGGCGGCCACGCCACGCGCCGAATATCTGCAGGCGGGTCTTGAGGCCCTGTTGCGCCGCATCCGGCTGCGCGACCAGGCGGAGGCCAAGAAGCTCGAACCAGCCCTCGCCCACCTCGCCAAGGCGTACGGAAAGTTGCTGGGCAAGGCCTGAACGGCTGGCCCGGATCCGGGCGTGAAATCGGAGGTGCCGGCTTACACTGTCGACCTGGCCCGGGCGATGCCTTCGCCCGCGGCCGATTCCCTCCCCCGGAACGCCCTGACTCATGATTCGAGCCCTGTTGACCCTGGCCATCGCCAGCACCCTGCCCCTGACCGCCCACGCCGACACCGGTTGCCGCGGCGACGGCCTGCAATCCAATCCCGCCACGCTGCTCGTGCGCACCGACAACGATGTGTATGGCCGCGCCAACCAGGACCAGGGCTACACCGCCGGCGCGGTGATCACCTGGGTCTCGCCCGACCTCGACAGCCCCACCGACGACAGCTGCCTGCCAGCGGCCCTGCGCTGGCTCGACCGCGGCTTCGGCTGGCTGCAGCCGGACGGGATCGAGCAGCGCAACCTGGTGCTGGGCTACACGCATGCGCTGTACACGCCCACCGACGGCACCCGCGCCGACCTGATCGTCGATGACCGCCCCTATGCCGGCGTGCTGATGCTGGGCGCGGGCTGGAACGGCCGCCGCGGCGATCGGCTCTCCAGCACCCACCTGCGCCTGGGCATGACCGGCCCGTCGGCCCAGGGCGAAGCCGCGCAGGACGGCGTGCACCGCCTGTTCGGGCGCAAGCGTTTCCGGGGCTGGGACAACCAGCTGCGCGACGAGGTGCTGGTGCAGGTCCAGCACGAGCGCCTGCGCCGATGGCACCGCCGCGACTACGGCGATGCCATGGCCTGGGATCTGATCGGCCACGCGGGCGGCGCCGTCGGCAATCTGGCGACCTTCGCCAACACCGGCGTCGAACTGCGCTGGGGCAAGCACCTGCCCGACGACTTCGGCACCGATCCGCTGCGCCCGGCTGGCGACAACAGCGCGCCAGGCCCGGCGGCCGACCTGGGCGATGCCTGGGGCTGGCACTTCTTCGTCGGGCTCGATGCGCGCTGGGTATTCCACGACATCACCCTGGACGGCAACAGCTGGAAGGACAGCCACAGTGTCGACAAGCGCGAAGCCATCGCCGACCTGAGCCTGGGCGTGGCGATCACGCGCGGCCCATGGAAGATCGCCGGCTCGCACGTGCGCCGCAGCCGCGAGTTCGTCGGCCAGCAGGCGCGCCCGGTGTTCGGCACGATCACGATCAGCCGTTCGTTCTGACCCACCGCCGCGGTGGCGCTCAGCTCCTGAAACCGTTGTGGCGGTGGCTGCCGTCGCAATAGGGCTTGGTGGCGGACCCGCCGCAGCGGCACAGGCGCACCGAGGTGAGCCGGTCGAAGGTGCGGCCGGTGCCGCAGCACAGCTCGAGGTTGCCCGACACCACCAGCGGACCGTTGGTCTCCGGTTCGATCCGCAGCGGGCCGCCGCGCTGCAGCAGCGGCTCGGTCGGGCGTGTCGCCGGCTCGCCCGTGGCCTGGAAGGCGATCTCGTTGTGGCTGCCGTCGCAGTACGGTTTGTTCTTCGAGGCGCCGCAGCGGCACAGCGTGGCGCGCATGCCGATGGGCTCGCCGTCGAGCAGCATCTCCGCGCGCAGGCCGAGCGGCCCGTTCTCGCGCAGCTGCAGCAGGTTGATCGGCGGCGCGGCCTCTTCCGGGCCGCCGTCATTGCGCCGGTAGCCGATCGCGCCCGAGGGGCACAGATGCGCGACCGTCAGCAGACCCTCGACGCTGGTCGCGGCCGGATCGATCCAGGGGCCCTCGACATTGGCCTTGAATACCTTCGGCTGGCCCAGCACGCAGTGGCGCGCGTGGATGCAGCGCTTGCCGAAATAGATCAGGTCTACGGCGCCACCGGGAATGCGTTCGGAGCCGTCGGGCTGCGGCACGGGAGTCGGCGGCGCGGCGCCGTTCGCCGGACGGGGCGCCGCGGCCGGAGGCAAGGGCGCGGTGGCTGCAGGTGATGACGCAGCGACCGGGGCGGGCGCGATCGTCGCCGGCGCCATCGACAGCGAGGACAGCCGGCGCGCCAGTGTCTCCAGCCCGGTTGCCGTCGCCTGCATCAGGGCCGCCGAGCCGGGGTCGCGCGCCGCCACCGCCAGCGCGCGCGCGGCGATCTCGCGGGTCCGCTCGACCAGCACCGGCAGCGTGCCCGGCCCGACCGCCAGCGTCGCGGCGGAGCGCAGCGTCGCGAAGCTCAGGCCGGCGGTGCAGTGCGGCTGGTCGGGATTGGCCGGCAGCGTGGTCAGGTGCACGGCCACCGGCGTCATCAGGCGCATCAGTTCGACGCTGGCCGAGGCCAGGCCGCGCTGCACCGTGCGGTCCACGCCGGCATAGACCAGGGCCAGGCAGCGCAGCGAATGCGCGTACATGGCGTTGCCCACGTCCATCAGGCTCGATGCCGGCTCCAGCGTCACCCAGATCTTTCCCTCGGGCGTCGGCGGGCGGCGCATCACCGGGTTGTGCGCGGCGGGGCGCGCCGGCACGAAGTCCGGGCGCGCCTCGCGCAGCGCCAGCAGTTCGGCGCGGACGGCCAGGAAACGCTGGTAGTGCGAGCGCGTTTCGGCCGCGTCGGCGCCTTCGCCCTGGCGCACGATCGCGTCGATCGCCTCGCGCGCGGTCTTGAGGCAGCGCACCACCTTCAGGTGCGGC
The DNA here is from genome assembly GCF_006265115.1 of Arenimonas terrae. Classification (GTDB taxonomy): domain Bacteria; phylum Pseudomonadota; class Gammaproteobacteria; order Xanthomonadales; family Xanthomonadaceae; genus Arenimonas; species Arenimonas terrae. The sequence goes on from NZ_SMDR01000001.1 coordinate 1,408,469, forward strand.
AGGGCGACCACCTCCGGGCACATCTGGTGCACGACCTCGCCGATGAAGAGCTGGCGTTCGCCCAGGCGTTCGGACAGCCGCGCCATGCCCAGGTTGATGGCCTCGTACAGCTGGCCGACGGTGCGGTAGTCCATCGTGCCGGCCATCAGCCGGTCGGCCTGCAGAGGGCGCACGTAGTGCTGGGTGGGTTCGAAGCCGCGGCCGTCGGCGATCTCCACGGTGTCCGGGCGCTCGAGATAGATGAAGTGGTCGAGCGTTTCGAGGTTGAACGGCGCCAGCTTCACCACCACGCCGGCCGGATGCGCGCCGGGCGGGATCGGGAAGTTCATGCGCGCGTAGTGCGCCGGCGCCCCCAGGCCCGAGAGGATGTTGCAGACCATGGCCAGGTGCGACATCTCCTCGATGGCCACGTCCAGGATCTCGCCGCGCCAGCGCTGCACCGCCGTGAACTCGTCCGCGGTCAGCCCTTCGTCCGCCGACGCCTTGAGGCTGAAGTAGGCATAGAGGTAGCAGCACATCAGGTTGTGCTCGATCTCCGCCGCCTCGAACAACAGGGCCCAGAGCTGCTCCCTGGAATCCGGCACCACGATCCGCTCGGCCACGCCCATTCCCCGTCCGACGCCCGAACAGATACTAGTCCCCGCACCCAGCCCCGCGCTCCCCCGGATGGGGGATCGGCAGAACCAAAACCGATAGCGCGGAGGACAAAGCCGGGATCCCCATGGAGGAAAGCCCCCTTGGTGAAGGGGGCGCGCCGAAGGCGCGGGGATTGGGAGATGAGCACCGGGGCCCGCGATTTGCGCTCTTCGCAAATCGAGGGAGCTTTGAGGCGAATGCCGAAAAGCTGGTGGGCCGTGAAGGATTCGAACCTTCGACCAAAAGATTAAAAGGGAGGGAAGTTTTTCTACTCGATCAAGCGCTTAGGCTAGCGAATTTTTCACCTTCGCCCCGTGGAACACGCACAAAAAAACTATATGGGCCTGAATTTTTCACCCACTAACTTCGACGCGTTTGGAGTTTGCAGCCGCAATTCCGTTCCGACGCCCGGCACGCCGTCGAGCGACTTGCCGAACGGCGGCGGGCCACCTTTTCGATTGGAAGTTCCCACCAACGGCGTCGGCAGGGACGCAATCCAACACGTCAATTCCGAATTCGCGGTAGACATATCGTCCGACACGAGACAAAGCCAGATCGATTACTCGCTCGATAACCGGAAGCGCGACCTGCCGAACCTGTTCTCTCGATCCGCACGACTGCAAAAGAAAAGTGTGAAGGACCATAATTGCCAGCTGGCTCTGGGCAACTCCTCGCTCGTTTCGTTTTGATGAAAATCGGTCGAGATTATGGATCCTGCTTTTCAAGCAGTCGAAAGGATGCATAACCGCAATTCGCAGCGGGGGATCATCCAGTTCGATGACGACAGAACGGCTATGCAACCTACGTTCCTCGTGTTCGTCGTCGAACCCGGCAACGCAGCCCATGTAGTCGATTTCCAATCCTTTGGGAAATCCGGGCAGATTGTTGACGACGATCTTTGCTGTGTTCGATGTGGCGTCCCCCAACTCAGGGAGAAACACTTTCGCGTCGAAGCCCTGAGCGATCAGCCACTCGAAATGTCTACGGGCAGTCGCACCGTCAGCAAAATAATCAAGATCGCGGGTCACGCCGGAATCTAACGCCGGGGGTAATGGCACGCGAAAGAGATCAGCCCAAGTCGCGAGTGCTTGGCCGGCGATCAGTAAAGTCGCTTCTTCCCTCGGATAGACACGCAGTAGCGAGCCGGTCCGTTCCTTTAGCGAAACCGGATCGGCCACTGAATCCTGGCGCCCAAATCCCGAACAGGAAGAAGTACAGCCATCTTCTTTTCAGGCTGACGTGCGTACTCAGCCAGTTCTTCCTTGCGGCGGCGGAAGTCTTCGGCCAACACCGAGCGCGCCCCGACATATTCGGGGCGGACTTCGAATCGCCATTGAGAGAATCTCTCGAAACGCATGGTGATATAAGTCTTTGAAAGATAAGGGTTTGTGGCCGCGGCGCATCCGCTTTAAGGGCGGCCGCTTTGGGCTTCGCCTGCTGAAGCGTTGCTTCAGAAGCGGCCGCCCTTAAAGCGGATGCGCCGCGAGCCTACCACAAAGCACTATAAAAGTCAAGACTGCTTTGCCCTTTTCCACTTCTGCCCTAGGAAGCTGGGCGGCTGGGTATAGGGAAGATGAGCTTCGGCAGAATGGTCTGGCTCATCTCGAAAAGGGGCTCGCGAAGCACGGGAAACCCTCATCTCTTCCCTCTCTGCGCCAAGAGAGTCCAACTCGCGAAATCGCTGAAACTGCTCTTCGTAAGGGTTCATTGCATACCTCCAAAGCCGTTCCGGGTATGTATGGCCGCCTTCCAGTCACGCTTCCCTAGATAGTCCCCCAGAAGGCTGTAATAGTTCCGGATCGCCGTCCGCAGGTGGGCATCCTTTCCGTAATTGTTAATCTTCAGTTTAATCTCTTCGTCGCCGAGGTCATCACAAGTAATGCCACGGCCATGTGAGTGCCATTTTGCGGCGTCGCCCAACGTTTCCGCGATCTGATTTGCGCGAACCTGTTTGTCGGCAGCCGAAACAACAGCACCGGATGTCGTGCGTCGCTCCCAATCTTTGAACTTGTACTTCGGCAGCCACGCCTTGAGGAGGGTCTTCGAGTGCTCAATTGCCTGCTCAATCCGGAAAAGATGCGCCGGATCAAACTTCTCGACGAGGAACGCGACCTCTGCTCTGACCTTTGACGCATCGGGAGCAGCATTAATCTTCTCAACAAGTTCCTGATATTTAGCGAGATATCCCATTCCAGGAACATAGTTGCCGTTCGGAGATCCATACTGCGGATCGATGGGCCCCAATACGGAGTGGTAGTCCATCCATATATCGTCGCCGGATAGCGCCAAAACGGTGCCCGCGCTGTAAGCGAAATTCGGTACAACGAAATCCACAATGGCGAAATGCGTTCGCATAACGCGAACCATCCGCTCAACAGTCTCGATGTAGCCACCGCCGGTCTCGAGCACGACGATCAGCTTTTCGGGCAGCTTGCGAGCCTCGGCGAGCGACTCGACCGACACCCGCAGTACGTCATCCCAAGGCGGAGTCATTGGGCAACCAACGAATATGACTTCAGCAGCCATCGCTTCAGATAGCTGCTCGTTGAAGCCCAAAAGAGCGCCCTCGATTAAGTCCTCCGACTTAGGAGAGCCCACGATGCTTCCTCATAGTTCCCCCAGCGCCTTCCCCGTTTAGGCTTACGAACGCTAACCAATGCAGGTTGCGGCCGCAAGGAGCATCCGACCTAGGACACCCCGACTGAAGTTTTTCACGGATTTTTTCACCCTGATCACTTTCTGACCAACGGTGAAATGGCAAGTGCTTGATTCGATTGGTGGGCCGTGAAGGATTCGAACCTTCGACCAAAAGATTAAAAGTCTTCTGCTCTACCGACTGAGCTAACGGCCCACATGACACGCTGCACCCTGCGGCGCAGGGCGCGAATTCTAACCCATCAGGCCCGCGGCGCGTAGCGCGTGGGGTCGGCCAGGCCGGCGGCGGCGAAACCCTCGGCGCGCAGGCGGCAGGCGTCGCAGCGGCCGCAGGCACGGCCCTGGTCGTCGGCCTGGTAGCAGGACACGGTTCGACTGAAGTCCAGGCCCAGGCGCTGGCCTTCCCGCGCGATCTGCGCCTTCGACATCCGGATCAGCGGGGCGTGCACCTTCAGCCGATGGCCCTCGACGCCGGCCTGGGTGGCCAGGTTGGCCAGGCGCTCGAAGGCTTCGACGAATTCGGGGCGGCAATCCGGATAACCCGAATAGTCCACCGCGTTGACGCCGCAGAACAGGTCGTCGGCGCCCAGCACCTCGGCCCAGCCCAGCGCGATCGACAGCATGATGGTGTTGCGCGCCGGCACGTAGGTCACCGGAATGCCCTCGCCCGCCGTTTCCGGCACGGCGATGTCGGCGGTGAGCGCCGAGCCGCCGATGCTGCGCAGGTCGATGGTGACCACCTTGTGCTGCACCGCGCCCTGCACAACCGCGAGTTCGGCGGCGGCCGCCAGTTCCGACGTGTGGCGCTGGCCATAGGACACGCTGAGCGCATGGCAGGCGAAGCCCTGCTCGCGCGCCAGCGCCAGCGTCACCGCCGAGTCCATGCCGCCCGAGACCAGCACCACCGCCTTCTTCATCTCAACGTCCCTGTTCGTCGCCCCACAGGGCCTTGTGCAGCTGCATCTGGAAGCGCACCGGCAGCCGGTCGGCGAGGATCCACTCGGCCAGCTCGCGCGGCGCCACCTGGCCGAAGGACGGCGAGAACAGCACGTCGCAGCGGTCGGCCAGGCCGTGTTCGGCCACCATGCCGCGCGCCCAGTCGTAGTCGGCGCGGTCGCAGATGACGAACTTCACCTGGTCGTGCGCGGTCAGCAGCGGAATGTTCTCGAGCCGGTTGCGGTGCATTTCCTTCGACCCCGGCGTCTTGAGGTCGACGATCCGGCTGACGCGCGGGTCGAGGCCGGCGATGTCGATCGCGCCCGAGGTTTCCAGCGACACCTCGTAACCGGCCTCGCAGAGTCTTTCCAGCAGCACGCCGCAGCGCTTCTGCGCCAGCGGCTCGCCGCCGGTGACGCAGACGTGGCGGGCGCCGTGTTTCGCCACTTCGTCCAGGATCGCCTCGATGTCCCACCACTCGCCGCCGTGGAAGGCATAGGCGGTGTCGCAGTACTGGCAGCGCAGCGGGCAGCCGGTGAGGCGGACGAATACGGTGGGCCAGCCGACCGCGCGGGCTTCGCCCTGCACGGACAGGAAGATTTCGGTCAGGCGCAGGCGCTCGGCGGCCGGGGTGTCCATGGCGGTTGCCGGCGCGGGGCCGGGCTCAGCGGTTTTCGAGGGCGAGCGTGCGCAGGCGGCTCTCGGCCTTGCCGGCCGCGTCGGTGCCCGGATGCCGGGCCGTCAGGTCGCGCAGCGTGGTCTCGCCTTCGGCGCGCTGGCCCAGGGCGATCTGGCAGTAACCGGTCTTGAGCAGGGCGTCGGCTTCCTTGCGCGAGCCGGGGTATTGGCCGAGCAGGGTGCGGAAGGCCTCGAGCGCCAGCTCGTAGTTCTGGGTGACGTAGTAGCTCTCGCCCAGCCAGTAGTAGGCGTTGGGCAGCAGGGCGCTCTGCGGATAGTCGCGGATGAAGGCCTGGAACAGGCGGGCCGAGTCGGCGGCTTCGTAACGTTCGACCAGGGCGTCGAGCGCGGCCTGGTAGGCGGCGTCCTCGGCGGCGGGATCGACCGTGGCGGCCGGGGCGGCGCCTGCGGACGACGGGCCCGTGGCCGGGGCATTGGCAGCCGTGGCGGGAGCCGCGGCGGTGGAACTCGGGGAGGCAGGGGCCGCGGCGGGCGCACCGCCCTCAAGCCGGGCGAGCCGGGCGTCGAGGTCGATGTACTGCTGGCGGTTGCTCTGCTTGAGCTGCTCGATCTCGTTCTGCAGGGTCTCGACCAGGCCGCGCAGGGAGCGGACTTCGGTCTGCAGCTCGACGATCTGGTTCTGCGCTTCGAGGTTGCTGCGGCCGGCGTCCAGGTTCTGGGCGTTGGCGGCGTTCTCGAGCTTGGTGACACGTTCGGCCAGGCTCAGGCGCTGGGCCATGGCCGGGGTGGCCGCCACGAGGGCGGCCACCACGGTGACAACGCAAAGGATGCGCTGACGTCCCATCGCTTACTTCGCGGTGTAGACGATTTCGACGCGGCGGTTCTGCTGCCAGCAGGTCTCGCTGGTCTCGGTGCAGGTCGGACGCTCTTCGCCGTAGGACACGACGGTCAGCTGGCCGGCCGAACCACCCGCACCCTGCAGGGCGCCGGAGACGGCATTGCCACGGCGCTCGCCCAGGCCCAGGTTGTACTCGCGGGTGCCACGCTCGTCGGCATTGCCTTCGAGGGTGATGCGCGATTCCGGACGGTCATTCAGGTACTTGGCGTGGCAGGCCATGATGGCCTGGAACTCCGGACGCAGGGTGTCCTGGTCGAAGTCGAAGTACACGGTACGCTGGCGCAGGCACTCGTTGGTGTCCAGGTCGGCCGGGGTGAAGCGGCCATCGGAAACCGGGGCGGTGACGGCCGGGGTGGTCTCGGCGACCGGCGCCTCTTCCTTGACCTTCTTCGAGCAGGCGGCCAGGGCGACGGTGACGGAAGCGGCAAGCAGCACGCGGGTGGTGATGTTCATGGGAACCCTCTATTCGGATGCAGTGATGGAGCTTGTTGTTTTGTGGCCCGTCCTAACTATCTCTGCCGGTAAGGTGACCAGGCGGGCTCCCGGACGTCACCTTCAGCTGATACCAATCGCTGCCTGACCCTGCCGTCGGCCGAAGCCGCGTACAGCACGCCACGACGGCCTTCCTTCGTGGCGTACAGCAGCATGCTGGCGTTCGGGGCAAAGCTGGGCGACTCGTCGAGGTTGCCCGGCGACAGTGTCGACCAGCGCCCCGCACCGCCAAAGCTGCGGTCAAGAACGGCAATACGATAAACGTTTCCGCTGCCCTGCGCCATAGCTATCTTCTTGCCGTCAAAGGAAATACTGGCTCGGGCGTTGGAATCGCCCTGGAAGCTGACGCGGGTCGCGTCGCCACCGGTGGCCGGCACCTGGTAGAGCTGGGGCTTGCCCGCCCGGTCCGAGGTGAAGACCAGGGACTGGCCGTCCGGGGTCCAGACCGCCTCGGTGTCGATACCGTAGTGGCGGGTCACCTGGGTCAGCTGCTTGCTGGCCAGGTCCATGACGTAGATCTCGGGGTTGCCGGACTTGGACAGGGTCAGGGCCAGCTTGCGGCCGTCGGGCGAGAAGGCCGGGGCGCCATTGATGCCCCGGAACGAGGCGATCGGGGTCTCGAAGCCGACGCCGCTGTAGATGTCGATGATGTAGATCGAGGAGTTGCCGCGCCGGAAGCTGACGAAGGCGACCTTGCGGCCGTCCGGGCTCCAGGCCGGCGACAGGATCGGCTCGGCGCGGTTGGGGATCAGCACGTGCGGATTGAAGCCGTCGGCATCGGCCAGCACCAGCGAATAGCGGGTGCCCTCGCCCACGCCGTTGGCGATGACGTAGGCGATGCGGGTCCAGAACGCGCCGCGCACGCCCAGGATCTTTTCGTAGATCTGGTCGGCGATCTGGTGGGCGACGCCGCGCATGCCGCGGGCGTGGCCGTCCACCGCCATGCCCAGCAGGCGCTGCTGCTTGGCCACGTCGTAGAGCTCGTATTCGACCCGGTAGCCGCCGTCGGCGCTGTCGAGCACCCGGCCGACCACGATGAAGTCCTGCTTGAGCACGCGCCAGGTCGGGAAGTTGATCTCACCGCCGCGGATCGGCTTCTCGATCACGTCCTGCTCGGACAGGGCGTTGAACTGGCCCGAACGGTTGAGGTCGGCGCGGATCACCGCGGCGACGTCGGTGTCGGGTGCCACGTTGGTGCCCAGGTAGGGCATGGGCACGATCGCGATCGGCAGGGCGCCCTCGCGGCCGGACACGATGCCGATGTCGAGGCCCTGCGCGCGGACGAGGCCCGCGGGCAGCAGCAGCGCGAGCGCCAGGAAAGTAAGGAGACGTCTCATCGTGGGCAGGCCTCTTGGGGGTGGCAGAAAGTGAGGTCGATCTGGCGGGAGAACACCGGCTCGAAGCCGGCATAGGGCATGGGGCCGCGGCGCAGCGCGCGCTCGACCGACTCGCGGGCCTGGTCGTCGAAGCCGCAGGACAGGAACTGGACGTTGATCACTTCGCCGCCCGGGATCTGGGTGAAGCGCACCTTGCAGGGTACGCGCTCCGGCGCCAGGGCGCGGTTCCAGGCCGCGTCGGCGGTCTGGTGCATGGCCAGGGCGTAGCGCGCGGCCAGGTCGGTGTCGGTGCCGTTGTTGCCGCCGGCGGGGGCCGCGGGTGCGGGCTGCGGGGTCGGGGCGGGCCTGGCCTGGGCGTCGGCGAGCTGCTGCAGGCGCTGCTCTTCCATCTTCGTGCGGCGCTCGGCGGCCTCGCGCTCCTTGCGGATTTCCTCGAGCTGGGCGCGCAGGCGCTGTTTGCGCTCGGCTTCGGCCTGCTTCTCGCGTTCGGTCAGGTCGATCTGTTCCTGGCGGCGCTTGGCTTCCTGCTCCTCGCGCTCCTTGGCCTGCTGCTGCTCCAGCGCCAGCCGCGCGACCGCCTCCTGGTCCACCGGCGCCGGCTCGGGCTGCGCTTCCTGGGGCTCGGGCTGGATCTGCTCTTCGGCGGTCTGCGGCTGCGGGGCCGGCAGCGGCTGAGGGGGCGGCGCGGCTTCGATCGGTTCGACCTCGGCGGGTTTGGGCGCTTCCGCGGCGGTCTGTTCGGCGGCGCGCACATCGGCCGGCGACACCACCAGGGAGGCCTCGACCACCGGGCCGGCCACCGAGACCATCTTCGGCATCGGCTGCCACCAGCCGGCGAGCAGCAGCACGACGACGATGGCCACATGCAGGGCGACCGCCATCAGGACCGGCGTCGCCAGGTCGTCCTTCACTTCGTGCTGGCGCAGGGCCTCGGCGTGCATCACTTTTCCGGGGGCTGTCCCATCAGGCCCACGCGCGGCACGCCGGCCTGCTGCAGCAGGACCATGGTGTCGAACACGGTGGCGTAATCGGCGTCGCGGGAGCCGGCCACGAAGACCGGCACCTCGGGGTTGGCGCGCACGAAGGCCGAGACCTTGGCCTGCAGGGTGGTGGCGTCAATGGGCTCGTTGTCGCCGCCCTCGAGCTTGAGCGTGTAGGCGCCGTCGGCGGTGACCGAGACGATCACCGGGTCCTTCTGCTGCTCGATCGGCTTGGCCTTGGCCTGCGGCAGCTCGACGTCCACGCCGAGGCTGAGCAGGGGCGCGGTGACCATGAAGATGATCAGCAGCACCAGCATCACGTCGATGTAGGGCACGACGTTGATGTCGGCCTTGAGCTTCTTGCGCTTGCGGTGGCGGGTGATGGTGGCGGACATGCGTCAGCTCTCAACGTGTGGTCGGGGGGAACGGGGTTGGCCGCTCACTCCTCGACGTGGGACTGCCGCTGCAGGATCGAGGAGAACTCCTCGGCGAAGGATTCGTAGCGCACGCTCAGGCGCTCGACCTTGGTGGCGAAGCGGTTGTAGGCCCACACCGCCGGGATGGCCACGAACAGGCCCATGGCGGTGGCGAACAGCGCCTCGGAAATGCCCGGCGCAACAGCCGCGATGCTGGCCTGCTGGTCCGACGCGAGGCCGTGCATGGTCACCATGATGCCGAACACGGTGCCGACCAGGCCCACGTAGGGCGCGGTGGAACCGATGTTGGCCAGCAGTTCGAGGTTGTGCTCGAGGCGGTCCACTTCGCGGGCGAAGGTGGCGCGCATGGCGCGCTGGGCACCCTCGAGCTGGGTGCGGGAATCGAGGCCCTTCTTCTGGCGCAGGCGGGCGTATTCGCGGAAGCCGGCCTCGAAGATCGCCTCCAGGCCCGAGACCACGCGGTTGCGGTCGGTCGCCGAGCGGTAGAGCTGGGTCAGGTCGACACCGGACCAGAAGCGGCCCTCGAAATCGTCGGCCTCGTCGGTGGCGCGGCTGTAGACGCGGTTCTTGCGGAAGATGATCACCCAGCTCAGCAGCGAGCCCAGGGCCAGCAGCAGCATGATCACCTGCACCGGCAGGCTGGCCGAGAGCAGCAGCTGCACGTAGCTGATGCCGCCGTGCCCCGCGGCGTCGGCGACCGCCTCGGCGGCGGCCGGCAGCGCTTCCGGCGGCAGTTCGGTCACCGGCGCGGCAGCGAGGATCAGGGCGTGGGTCAGGGACATCGTGTGGACTCCGGCGGATCAGGGGTTGCCCGCGGCCAGCCACTCGGGCAGCGGGCGCGGTCGGAAACTGGAGGCCACCAGGCAGGCCACGCGAACGGTCGCGCGGACCAGGGCCTGGTCGCCCCGGGAAACTTCCTGCTCGATCAGCAGGCTGGCTTTGCGGCGCTCGGTCATGACGACACTGACCAGCAGTTCGTCATCGAGTTTCGCGGGTTTGTGGAAATCGAGCGTCATGTCGCGGATCACCAGCACCAGGTCCTCGCTTTCGCGCAGGGCCTGCTGTCCGACGCCCTGGGCACGCAGCCATTCGGTGCGCGCGCGCTCCAGGAACCGCACGTAGCTGGCGTGGTAGACCACCCCGCCGGCGTCGGTATCCTCCCAGTAGACCCTTATCGGGAAGCTGAACGGAGCGGCCGTCATGGCTCGAAAAGGTCTGGATCCAGCTGTTTTTTCGGCGCTTTCAGGCCGAGGTGGCTGTAGGCCTTGTGGGTCACCATGCGGCCCCGGGCGCTGCGCACCAGGTAACCCTGCTGGATCAGGTAGGGCTCGATCACGTCCTCGAGTGTGCCGCGCTCCTCGCTCAGGGCCGCGGCCAGGGACTCGACGCCGACCGGGCCGCCGCCGAAGTTCTCGATGATCATGCCGAGCATGCGGCGGTCGAGCGAGTCGAAACCCTCGGCGTCGATCTTGAGCATGGCCATCGCTTCGTCCGCCACCGGCCGGGTGATGACGCCGCCGGCGCGCACCTGGGCGTAGTCGCGCACGCGGCGCAGCAGGCGGTTGGCGATGCGGGGCGTGCCGCGGCTGCGGCGGGCGATCTCGCCGGCGCCGTCGGGGGCGCATTCGATGCCCAGGATGGTCGCCGAGCGGCGCACGATCCGGGTCAGCTCCTCGGGGCTGTAGAACTCCAGGCGCTGGACGATGCCGAAGCGGTCGCGCAGCGGCGCGGTCAGCAAGCCGGCGCGGGTGGTCGCGCCGATCAGGGTGAAGGGCGGCAGGTCGAGCTTGATCGAGCGGGCCGCGGGGCCCTCGCCGATCATGATGTCGATCTGGAAGTCCTCCATCGCCGGGTACAGCACTTCCTCGACCACGGGCGAGAGGCGGTGGATCTCGTCGACGAACAGCACGTCGTGCGGCTGCAGGTTGGTCAGCAGCGCGGCCAGGTCGCCGGCGCGCTCGATCACCGGGCCCGAGGTCTGGCGCAGGTTTACGCCCAGCTCGTTGGCGATGACGTGGCTGAGCGTGGTCTTGCCCAGGCCCGGCGGCCCGAAGATCAGCACGTGGTCCATGGCTTCGCCGCGGCCCTTGGCCGCCTCGATGGCGATCTTGAGCTGCTCGCGGACCGGCTGCTGGCCCAGGTAGTCGTCCAGCCGCTTGGGCCGGATGCTGGCCTCGGCCAGGTCGTCTTCGCGGGTGGCGCCGGGGGCGATGACGCGGGTGTCTTCCATGGGCGCCGATTATGGCAGGTAACGGCCGGAAAACCGCGCCGGGGCGCGGTCCGAGGGCCTCAGATCACGACCTGCGTGCCCAGCTCCACCAGTCGGTTGCCCGGGATGTGGAAGAACTCGGTGGCCGGGGTCGCGTTGCGGGACATGAAGAGGAAGAGCTTGTCCCGCCACATCGCCATGCCCTGCCCCGGCTTGGCGCTCAGGGACTCGCGGCTGGCGAAGTAGGTGGTTTCCATGACCTCGAACTTCGGACCGGGGATGGCCCAATGCTTGAGCGCCCGCGGCACGTCCGGGTCCTCGAGGTAACCGAAGCGCAGGGTCAGGCGCGCGAAGCCGTGGCCCAGGTCGGTGTGCACCACCCGCTCGGCCTCGTCGGCGCGCGGCACGCCCAGCACCTCGACGCTCAGCAGCACGTTGCGCTCGTGCAGCACCTTGTTGTGCTTGAGGTTGTGCAGCATGGCCGGCGGCATGTACTGGTTGGAGGGTGTCAGGAACACCGCGGTGCCCGGCACCCGGGTCGGCGGGTGCGCCACCAGGTTGCCGACGAAGTGTTCGATGCGCAGGCTGTCGCGGTTGACCTGCGCGTGCACCAGGGCACGGCCGCGGCGCCAGGTCCGCATCAGGGCAAACGCCACCACGCCCAACGCCAGCGGGAACCAGGCGCCTTCGACGAACTTGATGACATTGGCCGAGAAGAATGCCGCCTCGATGCTCAGGAACAGCAGGGCCAGCGGCCAGACCTGCCAGCCCGGCAGGCGCCAGCGCAGCTTGGCCAGGATCACCAGCAGCATGGTGCTAATGATCATCGTGCCGGTCACCGACACGCCGTAGGCGATGGCCAGGTTGCTGGAGCTGCCGAAGCCCAGCACCACCGCGATCACCGACAGCAGCATCGCGCGGTTCACCCAGGGCATGTAGATCTGCCCTTCGGTGCGGTCGGAGGTGTGCACGATCTGCATGCGCGGCAGGTAGCCGAGCTGGATGGCCTGGCGCACCACCGAGAAGGTGCCGGTGATCAGCGCCTGCGAGGCGATGACGGTGGCCAGGGTCGCCAGCACGATCATCGGATACAGGGCCCAGCCGGGCACCAGCTCGTAGAACGGATTCGAGACGTCGCCGGGATGCGTCAGGATGAAGGCGCCCTGCCCGAAATAGTTCAGCAGCAGGGCGGGCAGCACCAGGCCCAGCCAGGCCACGCGGATCGGCAGGCGCCCGAAGTGGCCCATATCGGCGTACAGCGCCTCGCCGCCGGTCACCGCCAGCACCACCGCCCCCAGCGCCAGCCAGGCGACAACACCGTGGTGGACGAAGAAGCGGATCGCCCAGACCGGGTTCACCGCCTCGAGCACGGCCGGGTGCTGCGCGATCTCGACCACGCCCAGCACGGCCAGCGCCAGGAACCACAGGCAGGTGATCGGACCGAAGATGCGCCCGACTTTCTCGGTGCCGTGCTTCTGCACGGTGAACAGCGCCACCAGCACCGCCAGGGTGATCGGCAGCACGAAACGCTTGAGCTCGGGCGCCGCCACCTCCAGGCCCTCGACCGCCGACAGCACCGAGATCGCCGGCGTGATCACGCCATCGCCGAAGAACAGCGCGGTGCCGAAGATGCCCAGGATGCCCACCGTATACGACAGCGGCGCCGCCATCGGCAGGCTGCGCTGCACCAGCGCGGTCAGCGCCAGGATGCCGCCTTCGCCGCGGTTGTCGGCGCGCATCAGCACGGCCACGTACTTGAGCGTGACCACCAGCACCAGCGACCACAGGATCAGCGACAGCACGCCCAGCACGTTCTCGGGCCGGGCATCGAGCCCGTAGTGCGGCCCGAAGGCCTCCTTGAGCGTGTACAGCGGACTGGTGCCGATGTCGCCGAAAACGACGCCGACCGCGCCGATCACCAATGGCCAGGTGCGCGGCGCCGCGGCGCCATCGTGGTGGGAAGTTGTCATGGATGTGCCCGGAGGCGAGTGGATGCGGAGGGGAGAAAAAATGATCAGCCGCGCAGGACGGACTTGAGCGCCTTGCGGATGATGTGTTCGGCGCTGTCGCCGGGCTCGGCCTGCTTGAGCATCTTCTGCACTTCGGCGGGCTTGTAGCCCAGCTGCTGCAGCGCCACCGACGCCTCGGCCATCGGGTCGGCCGGCACGGCGCCGCCCCTGCCGGTGACCACGGCCACGCCGCCGGCGAAATCGGCGGCGCGGTCGCGCAGCTCGACCACCATGCGCTCGGCGGTCTTCTTGCCGATGCCGGGAATGCGCGTTAGCGCGGTGATGTCGCCGGCCTGCACCAAGCGCGCGAAGTCGTCGACGCTGGCGCCCGAGAGCACGGCCAGGGCGATCTTGGCGCCGACGCCGGTCACCTTCTGCACCTCGCGGAACAGGCGGCGCTCGGACTCGGTGAGGAAGCCGTACAGCGCGACGCCGTCTTCCTTCACCGCGTAATGGGTGAACAGCGTGACCTCGCGACCGACCTCGGGCAGGTCGTAGAAGGTGCTCATCGGCGCCGAAAGTTCGTAGCCCACGCCGCCCACGTCCACCATCAGCGCCGGCGGCGCCTTGTAGACGAGTTGACCCTTCAATCGGCCGATCATCGACGTCTCCGGAGCAAGGCAGTGGCCAGGCCAGTGCGGCCCGTGGTGGCGCTCATGTGGGCGTGGGTCAGGGCGACGGCGAGGGCATCGGCAGCATCGGCCTGCAGTTTGCGCTCACCGAGGCTGAGTAAAAGCTTCACCATGTGCTGCACCTGGATCTTGTCGGCGGCACCGCTGCCGACCAGGGACTGCTTGACGACGCGCGGCGCGTATTCGCTGACCGACAGGCCGCGCCGCACCACGGTGGCGATGGCGGCGCCGCGGGCGTGGCCGAGCTTGAGCGCCGACATCGCCGACTTTTCCATGAACACCGTCTCGATGGCGACCACCGTCGGCCGCCACTGCTCCAGCACCTCTTCCAGGTCGAATACCAGCTTGCCCAGGCGTGCCGGGAAGTCCTCGGTATCCACCAGCAGGTTCAGCATCTGGCAGTGCACGAAGCTGTACTTGCCCGTGGCGTCGACATCGATCAGGCCGATGCCGGTGCGCTGCGAACCCGGGTCGATGCCGAGGATGCGGGTCACTGGTAGGCGACGTCGCCCAGGTCGGCGTTGGAGTAGACGTTCTGCACGTCGTCCAGGTCCTCGAGCATGTCGAGCATCTTCTTGACCTGCAGGGCGACGTCGCCGACGACGGCGATGTCGTTCTCGGCGCGCATCGTCACTTCGGCCTGCAGCGGCACGAAGCCGGCGGCGGCCATCGCGGACTTCACCGCCTCGAAGGACTCGGGCGCGGTCAGCACCTCCACCAGGCCGTCCTCGGGATAGCTGGCGACGTCGTCGGCGCCGGCCTCGATGGCGGCCTCCGTGATCGCGTCCTCGCTGCTGCCCGGGCCGAAGCTCAACACGCCCAGCTTCTTGAACAGGAAGGCGACCGAGCCGTCGGTGCCCAGGTTGCCGCCGCACTTGTTGAAGGCGTGCCGCACGTCGGCGACGGTGCGCACCTTGTTGTCGGTCAGGCAGTCGACGATGACGGCGACGCCGCCGGGCGCATAACCTTCGTAGCGGATCTCCTCGTAGCTCACGCCCTCGAGTTCGCCGGTGGCCTTCTTGATGGCGCGCTCGATCACGTCGCGCGACATGTTCACGGCCAGGCCCTTGTCCACGGCCACGCGCAGGCGCGGGTTGCCCTTCGGATCGCCGCCGCCCAGGCGCGCGGCGGTGGAAATCTCGCGGATGATCTTGGTGAAGACCTTGCCGCGCTTGGCGTCCTGGGCGTTCTTGCGCCCTTCGATGGCCATCAATCTGCCCATGGAATGCTGCTCTGACGTGTGGCGAGGCGGCGATTATACGGCCGCGGGCGGCCGCACCCTCAGGCCGGGAAGCGGCCGTCGCGCAGGAAGCCCGCGGCCAGCGTCGCGGCGGCCTCGGAGAAGATCAGGCCGGTGTGGCTGACCGGCAGCACCCGGTGTTCGGCCAGGCCGGGCAGCCGGGTTTCCCAGACCGCGACGGTGCCGTCGTTGGGGCCATCGAACCCGGCGAAGAACCGTCCAAGGCCCGCGGCGCGCGACCCCGCCACCACCGCCACCTCGCGCCCGGACGGCAGCCCGCCGAGGCCGCTCTTGAGCAGGCGGGCACTGCGGCCCAGGAAGGGCGAGAGGTGGTTCATGGCCAGGCCGCGGGCGGCGCTGCTGCCGGCCAGCGGCGAGCCCAGGCAGACCACGCGGCCGGGCGGCAGGCCGTGGTAGCTGGCCAGGGTCTCGAGCGCCACCAGGCCACCGAGGCTGTGCCCCACCAGGTGCACCGGCCCCGGCGCGAGCGCCAGCAGTTGCGCGGCCAGGCGGTCGATCGAGGGCGCCGGCCCCTGGAACAGGCTGGCGTAGTCGAAACGATGCGGAATGAAGCCCTGGGCCTGGAGCCGGCGCGCCAGCGGCAGCAGGGTGATCCCGCGCATCCAGACCCCGTGCAGCAGGACGACGTGTTGGCGCGGCGTGTCGCTCAGGAGATGGCTCGGGTGCGGGACCAGGCGGGAGTCTAAGCCGGCGGCGCCGACTTTTCCCGCCGCAGGGTGAACTCGCGGTCGACCACCCGGCCGACCGGGAAGGTGTGCTCGCCGACCTTCTCGAAGCCGTGGCGGGCGTAGAAGCGCTGGGCGCCGAGATTGTTCTCCCACACGCCGATCCACAGCGTGCGCGGCCCGTCCGCCAGCAGCCAGTCCATCACGGTCTGGAACAGGCGGCCGCCCCAGCCGCCGTTCTGGACTTCGCGCAGCACGTACAGGCGCTTGAGCTCGCCGTCTTCCGGACGCACGTCCGGGTTCGGCAGTCCGCAGGGGCCGGCGGCAGCGTGGCCGACGATCTCGCCCTCGCGCTCCAGGAACCAGACCGCGTAGCCGGGGGTTTCCAGGATCACGCGCTGGCGTTCGACCGCGTAGGAATCCCGCAGGAAAGCCTGCAGGTCCTCGGCCGGGTACAGATGGCCGAAGGCCTCGACGAAGGTCCTTTCGGCGATGCGCGAAAGGGCCTCGGCGTCGGCGGGCGTGGCGCGGCGGATCTGCACCGGCTTATTCCGCCTTCGGCCGCACCATCACATGCACCTCGGCCAGCTGCGCGTCCGGCACCGGCGACGGCGCGCCGGTCATCAGGCACTGCGCGGTGGTGGTCTTGGGGAAGGCGATGACGTCGCGGATCGATTCCGTGCCGGCCATCAGCGCGGCGATGCGGTCGATGCCGAAGGCGATGCCGCCGTGCGGCGGCGCGCCGAAGCGCAGCGCGTCGAGCAGGAAGCCGAACTTGCCCTCGGCCTCCTCGGCGCCGATGCCCAGCAGCTCGAACACCGCGCTCTGCATGTCGCTGCGGTGGATGCGGATGGAGCCGCCGCCGATCTCGTTGCCGTTGAGCACCATGTCGTAGCCGCGCGACACGGCCGTCTTCGCGTTCGCACGCAGCTCGGCGATGTCGTCCACCGCCGGCGCGGTGAACGGATGGTGCAGGGCGACGTAGCGCTGGGCCTCGTCGTCCCACACGAACATCGGGAAGTCGGTGACCCACAGCGGCTTCCAGCCCTCGGCGACCAGGCCGAAGTCCTTGCCGGCCTTCAGGCGCACCGCGCCCATGAAGTCGCTGGTCTTGTTGTAGCCGCCGGCGCCGAAGAAGACGATGTCGCCCTTTTGCGCGCCGGTCGCGGCCAGCAGCGCCGCGAAGGCGCCCTCGGAGAAGAACTTGGCGACCGGCGAGTTCACCGCGCCGTTTTCGTCGAGTTTGGCGTAGGCCAGGCCCTTGGCGCCGTACTTGGCGGCGTGGGCGGCGTATTCGTCGATCTGCTTGCGCGAAAGCGCGGCGCCGCCGGGAATGCGCAGCGCGGCCACGCGGCCGTCGGGGTCGTTGGCGGCGTCGGTGAAGACCTTGAACTCGCAGGCCTTCACGAGCTCGGCGACATCCACCAGCTCCAGCGGATTGCGCAGGTCGGGCTTGTCCGAACCGTAGCGGCGCATGGCCTCGGCCCAGGTCAGGCGTGGGAACTCGGCATCGAGCTCTACGTCGATCACTTCCTTGAAGATGGCGCGGATCATGCCCTCGACGGCGTCCTGCACGTCGCGCTCGCGCACCCAGGCGAACTCCATGTCGAGCTGGGTGAACTCGAGCTGGCGGTCGGCACGCAGCGCCTCGTCGCGGAAGCAGCGCGCGATCTGGTAGTAGCGGTCGAAGCCAGCCACCATCAGGATCTGCTTGAACAGCTGCGGCGACTGCGGCAGCGCGTAGAACTCACCCGGATGCATGCGGGCGGGCACCAGGAAATCACGCGCGCCTTCCGGCGTGGCCTTGGTCAGGATCGGCGTCTCGATGTCCTGGAAGCCGCGCCCGTCGAGGTAGCGGCGCAGCGCCTGCACCAGCTTGATGCGCGTGCGCATCATCTTCTGCATCTCGGGGCGGCGCAGGTCGAGGTAGCGGTACTTGAGGCGGATGTCTTCGCCGGCGTTCTCGTGGGCGTGGAAGGGCAGCGGCTCGGCCTTGTTCAGCACCTCGATCTCCGTCGCCAGCACTTCGACCTTGCCGGTGCGGATCTTGTCGTTGACCGAATGGCGGGCGCGCACCACGCCGGTGATGCGCAGGCAGTCCTCGTAGTGCACCTTGGCGGCGGCGGCCACCACGGCGGCATTGCCGGCGGCGTCGGACGGCTCGGCCACGACCTGGACGATGCCCTCGTGGTCGCGCAGGTCGATGAAGCACAGGCCGCCCAGGTCGCGGGCGACATCGGCCCAGCCGCAGAGGGTGACGGTCTGGCCGATCATCGACTCGTCGACGAGGCCGCAGAAATGGCTGCGCATGCTAACTCCGGAGGGGAAACGCCGACCCGGACGGGTGGCGGAAAGTCTTGAATTTTAAGGCCCGGGACCTCCCAGCCGCAAATACGGACCTTCCCGCCGCGTTCATGGCCAGGGGCTATAGTCGGCATGCGGCCGGTGCACCCCCCAACAGGAGACTCGCAATGACCAGGTTATGGCTCGTCGCGGTACTGACCCTAGGCATGGCCGCGGCGCTGCCCGCCGCCCAGGCCCAGGTTTCCACCCGCTCCTACGCCCCCGAGAACCTGCGCCAGCTCTCGGTGCCGGACCGGATCCGGGTGCTGGAGGTCGAATACCGGGAAATCTCCGGCGGCCGCCAGCTGCCGCGCGACCAGCGCGACTTCTACCTGGCCCAGATCGACTCCGGCTGGACCTTCAGCCGCATCAAGTCCGACATGGCCCAGTCGCTGGGCGGCAACCGCCCGGGCGGCGGCTGGGGCGACAACGACTGGGACAACGGCAACGCCTGGGGCGGCGGGCGGATCCGCTGCGACAGCAACGACCGCAAGTACCAGCAGTGCGAAACCAACTTCCGCGGCCGCGCCCGCGTCTCCCGGCAGATTTCCCGCGCGTCCTGCATCGAGGGTCGGCAGTGGGGCCAGCGCCCGGGCCTGATCTGGGTGAAGGACGGCTGCCGCGCCGAATTCGTCGATACCGGCGGCGGCTGGGGCGGCGACTGGAACCAGGCACCGCCGAGCGACTACAACGTGACCTGCAGCAGCGTGCACGACGCCTACACGACCTGCGCCTGGAACACCCGCTACGGCCGCCCCGAGGTGATCCAGCAGATCTCCAAGACGGCCTGCGTCGAGGGCCGCACCTGGGGCTTCCGCGGCAATTCGATCTGGGTCGACCGCGGCTGCCGGGCGCGCTTCGGCATCCGCCGCTGACCGCGGCCAGACCCGTCGACGCCGGAAACAAGAAGGCCACCCGCAAGGGTGGCCTTTTCGCTGGCGGGCCGCGGGAGCCCTAGGGCTTGGCGGCCTCGCTGCCCCAGGCCGGCGGCGGCAGCGGCACCGGCCGGCTGAGGTCGAATTCGACCTGGAACAGGCGGCCGCCCGGACGCGAGAGCTCGTACAGGAAGCGCTTGCCGGGCTCGACTTCCATCGCCCAGGTATTCGTCACCGAGGCCGCGAGGCCTTCGCGCGTGAACACCGCCACCGACTCGGCATCCACGGGGAAGGCCTGGCGGATGGCCGTGCCGGCCTCGGCGCTGTCGCCGCCGTACATCGTCACGGCGTCGGCGCTGCCGTCGGCATGGTGGTGGTCGTGTTTGAGGCGCAGGCCGGACGCGGTGCGGGTGAGCACCCAGGTGCGGGAGTGGTCGTCGCCGACATGGAAGGGAATCCGGACCTGGTCGGCGCCGCAGTCGCGCACGTGCATCACCAGGGCCTTGCCGGCGAAGGCGCTGTCGGGGCTGGCCGGATGGTCCACCACTACCCGGCCGGCGAAGGCCTGGCCGCAGTGGCGGGCGATGGCGGAAAGGAAGGCGTCGGCGGGCGCGGGCGGGTTGCCGGCCTCGTCGATGCCCGGCGGCGGCAGCGGTTCGGGCAGGCCGGGAATGGCGACCGGCGCGGAGGAAGCGGCCGGCGCGCCGGCGCAGGCGGCCAGCCCCAGGGCGGTGGCGAGCAGGCTCGCGCGAAGGATCAGGGTCTTCATGGCCCGACCCTACCCCGCCCCGTCGGACCGGGGCAACCCGCTCAGGTCGCGGGCTTGGCGTCGGCGGGCTTGGCGGCCGGGGCCGGCGCGGCTTCGGGTTTGGCGGTGGAGCCTTCGGCGAGGTTGCGCTTCTTGTCGCCGTCCTTCTTGAAGTCGGTCTCGTACCAGCCGCCACCCGCGAGGCGGAAGCTGGGCGCCGTCAGCTGGCGCCCCACCGCTTCGGCGCCGCAGGACGGGCAGACCGTGGGATCGGGGTCGGAAATCTTCTGCAGGCGGTCGAACGAGTGGCCGCACTGGGCGCATTCAAAGGCGTAGATGGGCATGGTCGCGGGAAGTCAGGGCGGCCGGGGCCGAGTGCGCGCATTAGTGGGTATGGGCCTTGCGAGTTCAAGCCCGGAACCTGTCGCGACGGCCGGCAAGTCACTGAATCTAGATTGATTTTTCAATAAGATCAATGTGTTAGAATTCGCAGCCTGCAAGAATCGGGATTTCTGATGATCGCCGTGGTGCTGCCCCTGACCGCTCTGCTGGCGGGCGTGGCGCTGCTCCTCGCGGGCAGCGGCCTCCTGGGAACCCTGCTGGCCGTGCGCGGCGGGCTGGAGGGGTTCGACGAACAGACCCTGGGCCTGGTGATGTCCGGCTACTTCGCCGGCTTCTTCCTGGGTACTTATGCCGCCCCGCCACTGATCCGCCGGATCGGCCATGTCCGCGCTTTCGCTTTCTACACCGGCCTGTGCGCGATCGCTGTGCTGGTGCATCCGCTGTGGGTCGACCCTTGGGCGTGGTTTGGCCTGCGCCTGCTGACCGGCGCCGCCCTGGTCGGGCTATATACGGTGATCGAGAGCTGGCTAAACGCCCAGCCCGATCGTCAGTATCGCAGCCGGATCTTCGCGATATACATGGCCGTCAACCTGACAGCGCTGGCCGGGGGTCAACTGCTGCTGGGCTTCGGTGTCGACCGCGGCTTCGCCCTCTTCAGCCTGGTCGCGATCTTGGTCTGTGCCGCGGCGTTGCCGGTAACGCTGACCCGACTCGCGCAGCCCAGCTTTCCGCCGACCCCGCGACTGGGCCTGAGCCGGCTCTACCGCACCGCACCGGCGGCCACGGCCAGCGCCGGCTTGTCCGGGCTGGCGATGGGCGCATTCTGGGGCCTGGGGCCGACCTATGCCGGGCAACTGGGGCTGGACCGCAGCGGCATCGCCTGGTTCATGGTCGCCACCATCATGGGTGGTGCCTTACTGCAGTGGCCTCTGGGCCGCCTGTCCGACCGCGTGGACCGACGCATCGGCCTGGCCCTGGCGTGTGCGCTGGCGGCGAGCTTGGCCCTGTTCGCCGGCTCCGTCGTGACCTGGTCGCCGGGCGTGCTGTTCGCGGCATTCTTCGCCTACGGCGGCCTGGCGTTCTCGATCTACCCGATGAGCGTGGCTCACATGCTCGACACACTGCCTGCCGACGATCTGCTGGCTGGCTGCAGCAGCCTGCTGTTGGTGCACGGAATCGGCGCGACGCTCGGCCCGGCATTGGCCGGCCAGGCCATGAGCCGGCTCGGGCCCTCGGCGCTGCCCCTGTATTTCGCCTGTGTACTCGGCTTGCTGACGCTCTACCTGCTGCTGAGGCTGTCGGCGCACCGTCGCATACGCCTGCATCGGTCGCAGTTCCACCCGATGCTGCGGACCACGCCGGGCGCACTTGAACTGCTAGCCGAAACCGAATCCGATCCGCCCCGCAAGGAAGACGCTTGAGCACCCAGAAAACAACGCTGACTGTTGAACGTGACGATTTTCCCCGCCTGATCCTGGCCACGGACCTGGACGGCACCTTCCTGGCGGGCGACTCCGAGGCGCGCCAGCGCCTCTACCGACTGGTGGACGAGCACCCGCAGATACGCCTGGCCTGGATCACCGGCCGCGGGCTCGAAGCCGTGATTCCGCTGCTTTCCGACCCCGCGCTGCCGCGACCGGACTATCTGATCTGCGACGTCGGCGCGACCGTCGTCGATGGCCGCAGCCTGCAGCCGTTGCAGCCTCTCCAGTCGGCGATCGACGCCCGCTGGCCGGGCGAACGGGCGGTCGCCGACGCCATGCGGGAATTCGATGGCCTGCAGCGCCAGGACGTTCCGCAGGAGCGCCGCTGCTCCTACTTCTGTGAACCCGCGGCGCTGGCGCCGCAACGCGCCGGTATCGAGCGCGCGGCGCGCGAGCTCGGCTGTTCGGTGCTCTATTCCGCCGACCGCTATCTCGACATATTGCCGCCGCGGACCGACAAGGGTCGGACGCTGGCCGCGCTGGCCGCCCAGCTTCGGCTACCCCACGATTGTTTCTTGGTCGCCGGCGACACGCTCAACGACCTGTCCATGTACGAAGCCGGCTTCCGCGGCGTCTGCGTCGGCGAGTCCGAACCGGCGCTGCTGGCGGCCACCCGCACGCTCGACCACGTGCTGCACGCCGAGGCGCCGGGCTGCGGCGGCATCCTTGAAGCGATCGAACATTTCGACCTTCTCGCCGGCGACACGTCGCTGCCCGCGCCCGGCCCGGCAGCGCGCCCTGGCGAGGCAGGCCTGGTGATGGTCTACCACCGCCTACCCTATGAAGAAGCCATCGAAGGCGGCGTGATGGTCCGTCGCCGCCCGCGGTCGCCCAACGGCATCATCCCCAGCCTGCTCAGCTTCTTCGGCAAGGGCCAGTCAGGCTCCTGGGTCGCCTGGAGCATCGACGACGGCGAGCAGGGGGGGTTCGAAACCCACACCGCGGTGGACGCGGAGCAGTACCCGCAGCTCACCGCCGTTCGCGTACCGCTGAGCAAGTTCGAGGTGGACGCGTTCTACAAGCGGTTCTCGAAGGAAGCCTTCTGGCCGATGCTGCACACCTTCTGGGAGCGCGCGCGCTTCCGCGAAGAGGACTGGAAGATCTTCCTGCGCGTGAACCGGCGTTTCGCCGAAGCCGCCGCCGCCGAAGCCGCGCCCGGCGCCACCGTCTGGCTGCACGACTACAACCTTTGGATGGTGCCCGGCCGCCTGCGCGAGCTTCGCCCTGACCTCAAGATCGCCTTCTTCCACCACACCTATTTCCCTTCCGCCGACATCTTCAACGTCGTGCCCTGGCGACGGGAGATCCTGGGCAGCCTGCTCAGCTGCGACTACATCGGATTCCATATCCCGCGCCAGGTCGAGAACTTCGTCGACGTGGTTCGCGGCGCGATGCCTACCGAGGTGTTGGCACGCGAATCCTGCGCGCCCCGCTTTCTCACTTACGGCTGCGCGGTGGGGCTCGATACCATGACCACGCGCCTGCGCATCCACGGCCGCGAGATCGGCCTCGGCGCGCATCCGGTCGGCACCGACCTGGGCCGGATCCGCTCGGTGCTTGCCCAGCCCGGGGTACGCACCGGACTGGAGAAGCTCCGCCGCGAGATCAGCCCGCGAAAGCTGGTGCTGTCGATCGAACGCCTGGACTACACCAAGGGGACGCTGGAAAAGCTCGAAGCCTTCGATAGGCTGCTCGAGGCCCAGCCACAGCTGCAGGGAAAGGTCACACTGGTGGTGATCTGCGTGCCGGCCGCCAAGGAGATGACCATCTACCTCCAACTGCAGACCCAGATCGAGCAGGCAGTCGGGCGCCTAAACGGCAGGCATTCGCGCCTGGACTGGACGCCGGTGCGTTTTTTCGCCCGGCCGCTGCCATTCGAGGAAGTGGTGGCGCACTATGCCGCCGCCGACGTCATGTGGATCACGCCGCTGCGCGACGGCCTGAACCTGGTGGCCAAGGAATTCGTCGCCACCCAGGGCATCGAAGGCGGACACGGCGTGCTGGTGCTTTCGGAATTTGCTGGCGCTGCCGCCGAGCTCAAGGGCGCACTGCTGACCAACCCGCACGATCCGGCCGATCTCACCGCAGCACTGGCGCAGGCGCTGGCCATGCATCCGGACGAGGCGGAGGGCCGGCTACGGCAACTCTACGGCATCGTCGAGGAACACGATGTGGACCGCTGGGGCCGGGATTTCCTGGCGGCGGTGGCCGGCAGCGTCGGTCACCAGAAAACCCACACTACGCCCAGCGTCGCCAACGCCACTCCGATCGCACCCACGCGCAGTGCGCGCGGCAGCGCCGGCAGCACCGACTGATCCACGCCGGCCAGTCGGGCGGCGCCCGGTCGCCCGCCCAGCACCGCCTGCCAGGCCCAGGCCAACGCCAGCGTGATCGCGAACAGCAGGCCGGCGACGATGCTGAAGTGCAGGTGCAGCCAGCCCAGCTGGGTGGCCAGGAACCAGGCCGCGCTGACGGCGTGGCCGCACAGCGCGGCCCGCAGCGCCGCCCCGGCCGTGATGCGCCGGCTCCACAGCGCCAGCACGAACACCGCCACCAGCGGCGGCGTGACGTAGGCGAAGGCCTGCTGCAGATAGGAGAACAGGCCCGAGAAGCGGTCGATCATCGGCGCCCACAGCGCCGCCAGGGCCATCAGGCCCAGGGTCAGCCCCCGCCCGAGCCGCGCCAGTGCGCGCGTGTCCAGGTCGGGCCGGCGCGGCTGCACGAAGTCCACCGTGATCAGCGTCGAGGCCGAATTCAGGGCCGAATCCACGCTGGACATGATCGCCGCCAGCAGGCCCGCCAGCACCAGACCGGCCAGGCCCGCGGGCGCGTATTCGGCCAGCAGGCGCGGGAAGACCTCGTCGCCGCGCTGCAGGTCCGGCAGCAGCGACACCGCCATCGCGCCCGGCAGCACCATCAGGAACAGCGGCAGCAGCTTCAACGCCGCCGCGATAAGGGCGCCGCCGCCGGCCGCGCGCAGGTCGCGCGCACCGAGCAGGCGCTGCGACACGTACTGGTTCATCGTCCAGTAGTAGAACCCAAGGATCGGCAGGCCGATCAGCGTGCCCAGCCAGGGCAGGTCCGGGTCGTCCAGCGGACGCATCAGCGACAGGTGGCCCTCGGGCATGGCCGCCGTCGCGGCCTGCCAGGAGAAATCGAACTCCGCGAACACCAGCACCGCCAGCGCCAGCGAGCCGGCCAGCAGCACCAGCGACTGCAGCACGTCGGTATAGACCACGGCGCGCAGCCCGCCAGCCGCCGTGTACATGCCGGCGAACACCGCCAGCGCGGCCACGATGCCGCCCAGCGGCAGCTGCGGGAAGAACACCTGCAGCACCACCGCGCCGGCGTACAGGCTGCCGGCGGTGTCGAGCACGATGGACAGGAACACGGATACCGCCGATAGGTACTTGCGCAGGCGGCCGTCGTAGCGCCGTTCCAGCAACTCGGGGATCGTGGTCAGCCGGTTGCCGATCAGCACGGGCGCGACGAACCAGGCGGTGAACAGCAGCACCAGCGCCGCCATCCATTCGTAGTTCGCCACCGCGATGCCGGAAGACCAGGCCGCGCCCGGCAGGCCGATCAGCGTGGTGGAGGAGATGTTGGACGCGAACAGCGACAGCCCGACCACGCCGGCACCGAGCGTGCGCCCGGCCAGGAACAGCTCGTCGCTGTCCGGGCTGCGCCGGGTGACCCGTACGCAGACGGCGATGACGATCGTGAAGTAGACCGCCAGCACCAGGTAATCGAGCGTGTGCAGCGCTCCCATGGCCCTCGGTGGGGTTCGACCTGCGGACAGGGAAACATGCTTTCCCCCGTCGCTTCAAGCTTTCAGGCGCCGACGGCCTCGTAGAGCTCGAGCCATTCGGCTTCCAGCCGGTCCTTCTCGGCCGCCAGTTCGCCCTGGCGTTGCGCCAGCTGCGCGATCTCGATGCCGCCGTCGTTGCCGTAGATCGCCGGATCGGCCAGCTGGGACTCGATCTGGCCGAGTTCGGCCTGCAGCGTGGCGATGCGCGCCTCGACCTGCTTGAGGCGCTTGGCCGCGGCGTCGGTTTCCTGCTTCGACCGCACCGGCCTGGGCGCCGGCGCCGGCTTGGCGGCGGCGGCCGGCTTGGCGGCCTTGGGCTCGTTGTTGCGGCTGCGCAGCCAGGCGGCGTATTCGTCCAGGTCGCCGTTGAACTCCTCGACCTTGCCGTCGGCCACGCGCCAGAAGCTTTCGCAGACCAGGCCGATCAGGTGGCGGTCGTGCGAGACCAGCACGATCGCGCCCGGGAAGTCGCTCAGCGCCTCGGCCAGGGCCTCGCGCATGTCCAAGTCGAGGTGGTTGGTCGGTTCGTCGAGCAGCAGCACGTTCGGCTCGAGGAAGGCGATCAGGGCCAGGGCCAGGCGCGCGCGTTCGCCGCCGGAGAAGCCGTCCACGCTTTCGAAGGCGCGGTCGCCGACGAAGTTCCAGCGGCCCAGGAAGTTGCGCAGCTGCTGTTCGCCGGCGTTGGGCGCCAGCTCCTTGAGGTGCCACAGCGGGCTCTGGCCCTCGTGCAGACTCTCGACGGTGTGCTGGGCGAAATAGCCGATGCGCAGGTCCGGGTGCGCCACGCGCTCGCCGCTCAGCAGCGGCAGTTCGCCGACCAGCGTCTTCACCAGCGTCGACTTGCCGGCGCCGTTCGGGCCGAGCAGGCCGATGCGGTCGCCGGCCTCGAGGCCGAAACCAACGTCGTGCAGGATCTTCACGTCGCCGGCGTCGCCGCGGTAACCCGCATCGACGTGGTTCAGCCGGATCAGCGAGTGCGGCAGCTTCGGCGGCTCGGCGAAGGCGATGCGGAAGCTGCGCTCGGCGCGCACGGCCTCGGTGCCGGTGAGCTTGGCCAGGCGCTTCATGCGGCTCTGGGCCTGGCGGGCCTTGCTGGCCTGGGCCTTGAATCGGTCGATGAAGCTCTGCAGGTGGGCGCGCTCGGCCTGCTCCTTGTCGTGCGCGATCTGCTGCTGGCGCAGGTGCTCGGCGCGCTGGCGCTCGAAGCTGGTGTAGTCGCCGGCGTAGAGCTTGGCGCGGCCTTCGTGCAGGTGCAGCGTGTGCGTGCTCAGGCCGTCGAGGAACTCGCGGTCGTGCGAGATCATCAGCAGGGTGCCCGGGTACTTGAGCAGCCACTGCTCGAGCCAGAGCACGGCGTCGAGGTCGAGGTGGTTGGTCGGTTCGTCGAGCAGCATCAGGTCCGAGGGCATCATCAGCGCCCGGGCCAGGTTCAGACGCACGCGCCAGCCGCCGGAAAAATCCGACACTGGCGTGTTGTGCGTTTCCGCCGGGAAGCCCAGGCCGTGCAGCAGCTTGCCGGCGCGCGCGGTGCCGTCGTAGCCGTTGATCTCGGCCAGGCGCTGGTGCGCGGCGGCGACGCCGTCCCAGTCCTCGGCTTCCATCGCCTTCGCTTCGGCCTGCATCACCTCGTGCAGTTCGGTGTCGCCGGAAAGCACGAAGTCGATGGCCGCATCCGGCAGCGACGGCGTTTCCTGCGAGACGCTGGCGATGCGCACCTTGCCCGGCAGGTCGATGTCGCCCATGTCGGCGTCGTGTTCGCCCAGGATGGTCGCGAACAGGCTGGACTTGCCGCAGCCGTTGCGGCCGATCACGCCCACGCGCCAGCCGGCGTGCAGGCTCAGGTCGACCTGGGACAGCAGCAGGCGTTCGCCGCGGCGCAGGGCGAAGTTGCGGAAAGCGATCATGGGCGGGGCGGGAAAGGCGCGGGAAACCGGCGAAGGCGCGCATTCTAGCAGGCCGGGACCGCCGCCCCGCCCCGGTTTGCCCCTGGCGCGCGTCGGCCGCGATAATCGGGACAACCTTAGGAGACCCGATGCCCCATCACACCCCCCTGATCGCCCTGCTCGCCGTCGGCCTGGTCCTGGCCTTCATCCTCGGTGCCCTGGCGCACCGGTTGCGGCTGTCGCCGATCGTGGGGTACCTGCTGGCGGGCATCCTGGTGGGGCCCTTCACCCCGGGCTTCGTGGCCGACCCCGAGCTGGCGATGGAGCTGTCGGAGATCGGCGTGATCCTGCTGATGTTCGGCGTGGGGCTGCACTTCTCGGTGGAGGACCTGCTCGAGGTCAAGACCATCGCCATCCCGGGCGCCATCGTCCAGATCGCGGCGGCCACGGTGCTGGGCTGGGCCCTGGCCTGGTTCATGGGCTGGCCGACCCTGCAGGGCCTGGTGTTCGGGCTGGCGCTGTCGGTGGCCAGCACCGTGGTGCTGCTGCGGGCGATGGAGGACCGTCGCCTGCTCGAGACGCGGCGCGGCAAAATCGCCGTCGGCTGGCTGATCGTCGAAGACCTGGTGATGGTGGTGGCCCTGGTGCTGCTGCCGGCGCTGGCCGAATCGATGGGCACGGCCGGCGACGGGACCCCGGCCGCCGGCTCGATCGCCGGCTCGCTGGGCCTGACCCTGCTCAAGGTCGCCGCCTTCGTCACCCTGATGATGGTGGTCGGCCGGCGCGCCATCCCCTGGCTGCTCGAGCGCATCGCCGGCACCGGCTCGCGCGAGCTGTTCACCCTGGCGGTGCTGGCGATCGCACTGGGCGTGGCTTTCGGCTCGGCCAAGCTGTTCGGCGTGTCGTTCGCGCTGGGCGCGTTTTTCGCCGGCATGCTGCTCAACGGCGACCTGAGCCACAAGGCGGCGTCGGATTCGCTGCCGCTGCGCGACGCCTTCGCGGTGCTGTTCTTCGTTTCGGTCGGCATGCTGTTCGACCCGATGATCCTGGTCGAGCAGCCGCTGCCGGTGGTCGCCACCTTCCTGATCATCACGGTCGGCAAATCGCTGGCGGCCTTCCTGATCGTGCGCGCCTTCGGCCACCCCAACAGCACGGCGCTGACGATCTCGGCCAGCCTGGCGCAGATCGGCGAGTTCTCCTTCATCCTCGCCGGCCTGGGCGTGTCGCTGGCGATCCTGCCCGAGGACGGCCGCGACCTGGTGCTGGCCGGCGCCCTGCTGTCGATCATCGCCAATCCGCTGATCTTCGCGGTGCTCGACCAGTGGGAAGCCCGCCAGGCCAAGGGCGCGGAAGCGCCCAAGGCGCCGACGCCCGAACCCATCGACGGCCCCGCCCTGCCCACCGAAGGTCACGCCATCCTGATCGGCTATGGCCGGGTCGGCGGCGAGATCGCCAAGCTGCTGCGCGAACGCGAAGTGCCGCTGATCGTGATCGACGACGACATGGACCTGGTGCAGAAGGCACGCGGGGCCGGCTACCCGGCGATCCGCGGCAACGCCGCCGCGCACCGCGTGATGGACGAAGCCTCGCCGGCCGGCGCCAAGCTGGTGGTGCTGGCGATCCCGCAGGCGCTGGAGGCCGGCGAGGTGATCGCCCGCCTGCGCACACTCAATCCCGGGCTGACCATCCTGGCGCGCGCGCACAGCGACCGCGAAGTCAAACACCTGCTGGCCCACGGCGCCGACGGCGCGGTGCTGGCCGAGAAGGAGCTCGCGCACAGCATGGCCGAGATGGCGCTGTCGGCCCCGCCCTTCCGCAAGCCCCGCCCGGCCTGAGCCGTCTTCACGCGGGCCGGCTATCTGCTGATAACCGGCCCTGATGTAGCCGACGCGGGGCAACCGTGGTAGACAAATCCTGCCCCCCACCGCAGGAGATCCCGGTATGCGCCCCAGCCCGCTCGCCCTCGCCCTGTTCGCCGCCCTGGCCAGCCCGCCCCTGCTGGCGCAGGCCCCCGCCGAGGACACCCCGGATGACGGCACCACCGTGCTCGATTCGGTCATCGTCACCGGCACCCGCGTGCAGGACCGCACCGTGGCCGAGTCGCTGGCCCCGATCGACATCCTGACCGGTGAAGCCCTGCAGGCCACCGGCACCATCGAACTGGCGACCGCGCTCTCGCGCGCCCTGCCCTCGCTGAACTTCCCGCGCCCGGCGATCAACGACGGCACCGACACCGTGCGGCCCGCGCAGATCCGCGGCCTGTCGCCCGACCACGTGCTGGTGCTGGTGAACGGCAAGCGCTACCACTCCGGCGCCCTGGTGAACGTCAACGGCTCGCAGGGCCGCAGCTCGTCGCCGGTGGACCTGAACTCGATCCCGATCGCGGCGATCGAGCGGGTGGAGGTGCTGCGCGACGGCGCTTCGGCCCAGTACGGCTCGGACGCCATCGCCGGCGTGATCAACATCGTGCTCAAGGGCAAGGATTCCGGCGGCAGCGTCGCCGCACGCGCGGGCCAGTACAGCGCTGGCGACGGCCAGCAGTACCAGCTCGGCGCCGACGCCGGCTTCTCGCTCGGCGACGGTTTCCTGCACCTCGCCGCGCAGGCCGGGCACCAGGACCAGACCGACCGCGCCCGCCCCTTCATCGGCACGCCGACACCCACCTCCGCCCCGCTGGGCCGGGTGGTGCAGCGCTACGGCGATCCGGAAGTGGACTACCACTCGCTGACCGTCAACGCCGAGCTGCCGCTGGGCGAGGACAAGGCGCTCTACGCCACCGGCATCTACACCGAACGCGACGCGCTCTCGAACGGCTTCTTCCGGCCCGCCGGCGACGCCCGCAACATCCCCGCGATCTATCCGGACGGCTTCCTGCCGCAGATCAACAACGTCTCCACCGACTACCACGGCGGCATCGGCTTCAAGGCCACCACCGCCGGCGGCACCCGCATCGACATCAGCTACACGCACGGCTCCAACGAGCTGAGCTTCGACATCCTCAACACGCTCAACCGCAGCCTCGGCCCGACCTCGCCGACCGAGTTCTACGCCGGCGCGCTCGAAATCGAGCAGGACGTGCTCAACGTCGACCTCAGCACGCCGCTGGACTGGGGCCTGGACTATCCGGTGACCTTCTCCTACGGCGCGGAGTACCGCGAGGACCGCTTCACCCAGTCGCCGGGCGAACCCGATTCCTACGCGCTCGGTCCGTTCGCCGCGCTGCCCGGCGCCCAGGTGTTCCCGGGCTTCAAGCCCAGCGACGGCGGCGAGTTCGACCGCCACAACGTCTCGGTCTACGCCGGCCTGGAGGGCGATCTGACCGAGAAGTTCAGCATGGGCTTCGCGGCGCGCTACGAGGACTACAGCGATTTCGGCACCAGCACCAACTGGAAGCTGTCCTCGCGCTACGCCTTCTCCGACGCGGTCGCGCTGCGCGCCACCGCCTCCACGGGCTTCCGGGCGCCGTCGCTGCAGCAGCAGTACTTCCAGTCCACGGCCACCAACTTCATCGGCGGCGTGCCATTCGACATCGTCACGTTCCGGGTCAACAACCCGGCGGCCATCGCCCTGGGCGCCGAGCCGCTGCGCGCGGAGGAATCGACAAACTTCAGCGTCGGCCTGGTGCTGCAGCCGGCGGAGGCGCTCTACATCACCATCGACGCCTACCAGATCGAGGTGGAGGACCGCATCACGCTGTCCGAGAACCTCACCAGCACCGCGGTGCGCGACTACCTCAACGCCAACGGATTCCCCGGCGTCGGCGGCGGCCGCTACTTCACCAATGCCATCGACACCACCACCCGCGGCCTCGACATCATCGGCACCTACCGCTGGGACCTGGCCAACGGCGCCTTCGATCTGACCGTGGGCCTGAACCTCAACAAGACCGAGATCGACCGCATCGCGCCCAACCCGCCGGCGCTGAGCCTGATCGACCCGACGGCGGTGCGTTTCGGCCGCGTCGAGCTTGGCCGCTTCGAGGTCGGCGCGCCGCGCGACAAGCTGCAGATCGGCGGCCTGTGGCAGGTCGGCGACTTCGAGTTCGGCGCCACCAGCACGCGCTACGGCGAGATCACCGTGCTCAACGCCGACCCGAGCCGCGACCAGACCTTCAGCGCCGAGTGGACGCTCGACCTGTCGATCGCCTACACGCTGGACCAGTGGAAGTTCACCCTGGGCGGCGACAACGTGTTCGACAACTACCCGGACGAGGTGCTGTTCGCGAACTCGACCTTCGGCCAGCTGCCCTACAGCGGCAGCGCGCCCTTCGGGTTCAACGGCTCCTACCTGTACTTCAACGTCGGCTACCAGTGGTGACGCGAGCGTTGCGATGAGCTGGCGGGGCGGGCCCGGGTTTCCGGGCCCGCTGCGTTCCGGGCGCCTGCCACCCGTCGTGTGCGCGCCTGCTCAGAACAATTCGCCCTGCGGCGCGCCTGCCGGCGGCGGCACGGGGGGCTTGGTCCTTGGCCGCAGGGCGGCGCCCGCGCGCCGGCGGCCTGGCGCGGCTGCCGTGTTTCTCGAACACGCGCCGGCTTTCCTCGCGTTCGACATAGGACCGTTTCCAGGCCGTGAGTCGCATCCGGGCCTCGCGCGCGGCCTGCTCGTGGTCGCGGACCGGCGCGGGATAGCTTGCACCGATGCGCAAGCCGGCCCGGCGCTGCTGGGCGGCGCCCATTCGCCAGGGCGTGTGGATCCAGTCATCCGGCACGCCGGCCAGTTCGGGCAGCCAGCGTCGGATGAATTCGCCCCGGGGATCCTGGTCCTGCGACTGCTTCACCGGGTTGTACATGCGCGGGATGTTGATGCCGGTGACGCCGGCCTGCATCTGCACCTGCGGGTAGTGGATGCCGGGTTCGTAGTCGGTGAACCATCGCGCCAGCTGGCGGGCCGGTTCCGGCCAGTGCAGCCACAGGTGGTAGCTGCTGATCGACACCAGCATCGCCCGCATCCGGAAGTTGAGCCAACCGGTCTGCTGCAGCGAGCGCAGGCACGCGTCCACGAACGGCCAGCCGGTTTCCCCGCGCTGCCAGGCGCCGAACCATTCCCGGTTGAAGTCCGCTTCGCGCAGGCCGTCGAAGCCGCGGTGCACGTTGCGGAACTCGATCTCCGGTTCGCTCTCGAGTTTCTGGATGAAGTGGCAGTGCCAGTGCAGCCGCTTCTCGAGCGAAGCCAGGTCGCGCGCCGGCACGGGGCCGCCCTCGCCGCGCGCGCCGCGAACCGCATGCACTACTTCGCGCAGCGACAGCGCGCCGGTCGCCAGCGCGACCGAGAACCGGGAACAGCGGGTCTCGGCGCTGAGCGGGCTGCTCATGCCGCGCATATAGCCGTCGCCGCGGCCGGCCAGGAAGGAATGCAGCGCACGTTCACCGCGCCGCCGGCCGCCGTGCTGGCGACCGGGACAGGGATCCGCGGCGACGCCAAGCGACGAGGCGGAGGGAAGTGCGCCGAGGTCCAGGCCGCTCAGCGGCGCGAGCGCGGGTTCGGCCAGCGGTGCCGGCGCCATTCTCCGCTCCCATTCCGCGGCCCAGCCGTTGCGGCTGCGCTGGCGCCGCTGCACGCCGCCGCTCGGCGCCTCGTGCCAGGGGATGCCGCGGTCGCGGGCCCAGGCGGCGACACGGCGGTCGCGCGCATAGGCCCAGCCGTTGCCGGTTTCCTCGTGCGACCACAGCCCGGCGAGGCCGTGCTGGAGATACAGCTGCTCGAGCGCGTCGACCACGTCACCGGTGCGCAGCACCAGCGGCTGGCCCAGGCGGGCGAGGTCCCCGCGCAGCTCCCGCAGCGCCTCGGCGGTGGCCGCCCATTGCCGGCCGCTGGCGTCGGGCAGCCCCCAATAATCGGGCTCGGCCACGTACAGCGGCAGCACCGGCCCGCGCGCGGCCGCCGCGCACAGCGGCGCATGGTCGTGCGTGCGCAGGTCGCGCTTGAACCAGACAAGTTGGACGGGCATCGCGACAGCCTGCCCGCCACGCTGTGAACCCCTTGTGGGAGCGTCGAAGCCGTTTGCCGGTCAACCCCGTTTCGCGGGGCTGCCGGCGATGCGATCAGCCGCGAACGAAGGCCAGGGTGCCGCCCTCGGCGGTCACCCGCACCGTATCGCCCTGGCCGAACTCTCCGGACAGGATCTTCTGCGCCAGCGGGTTCTCCAACTGTTGCTGGATCGCGCGCTTGAGCGGCCGGGCGCCGTAGACCGGATCGAAGCCGACGTTGCCCAGCAGGGCCAGCGCGCTGTCGTCGATCTCGAAGCGGATCTGGCGTTCGGCCAGACGCCTGGACAGGTAGGCCGTCTGGATGCGGGCGATGGCCTGGATCTGCTCGCGTCCCAGCGGGTGGAACACGACGATCTCGTCGAGCCGGTTGATGAACTCCGGGCGGAAATGCGCCTGCACCACGCCCATCACCTCGGCCTTCATCTGCACGTAGGCCGCGTCGCCCTCGCCGCTCAGCTCCTGGATCTGCTGGCTGCCGAGGTTCGAGGTCATCACGATGACGGTGTTGCGGAAGTCCACCGTGCGGCCCTGGCCGTCGGTGAGGCGGCCGTCGTCAAGCACCTGCAGCAGGATGTTGAACACGTCCGGGTGCGCCTTCTCGACCTCGTCGAGCAGCAGCACGCTGTAGGGCCGGCGGCGCACGGCTTCGGTCAGATAGCCGCCCTCCTCGTAACCGACATAACCCGGGGGCGCGCCGATGAGGCGGGCCACGGAGTGTTTCTCCATGAACTCGCTCATGTCGATGCGCACCATCGCGTCCTCGGTATCGAACAGGAAGCCGGCCAGGGCCTTGCACAGCTCGGTCTTGCCGACGCCGGTCGGGCCCAGGAACAGGAACGAACCGTTCGGCCGGTCGGGATCGGACAGGCCGGCGCGGCTGCGGCGGATCGCGTCGGACACGGCCTTCACCGCCTCCTGCTGGCCGACCACGCGCTGGTGCAGCGCCTGTTCCATCTTCAGCAGCTTCTCGCGCTCGCCCTCGAGCATCTTGCTGACCGGGATGCCGGTCCAGCGCGCGACCACTTCGGCGATCTCTTCGGCGGTGACCTTGTCCTGCAGCAGCTGGAAGCCCTTGCTCTCGACTTCCTGGGCGGCGGCGAGCTGCTTCTCCAGCTCGGGCAGGCGCCCGTACTGAAGTTCGCTGGCCTTGGCGAAGTCCTGGCGGCGGTGCGCCGACTCCAGCTCCTGCCGCGCCTGCTCGATCTGTTCCTTGATCTTCGTGGCGCCGGTCAGCGTGGCCTTCTCGGCCTTCCAGATTTCCTCGAGGTCGTTGAAGTCGCGCTCGAGCGTACCGATCTCGGTCTCGAGATCGGCCAGGCGCTGCTTCGATTCGGCGTCCTTCTCCTTCTTCAGCGCCTCGCGCTGGATCTTGAGCTGGATCAGGCGGCGCTCCTTGCGGTCCATCTCTTCGGGCTTGGAATCGATCTCCATGCGGATGCGCGACGCCGCCTCGTCCATCAGGTCGATGGCCTTGTCGGGCAGCTGGCGGTCGGCGATGTAACGGTGCGAAAGCGTGGCCGCGGCGACGATCGCCGGGTCGGTGATCTCGACGCCGTGGTGCACGGCGTAACGTTCCTTCAGGCCGCGCAGGATGGCGATGGTGTCCTCGACCGAGGGTTCGCCGACGAACACTTTCTGGAAGCGGCGCTCCAGCGCGGCGTCCTTCTCGACGTACTTGCGGTATTCGTCCAGCGTGGTGGCGCCGATGCAGTGCAGCTCGCCGCGCGCCAGCGCCGGCTTGAGCATGTTGCCGGCATCCATCGAGCCTTCGGCCTTGCCGGCGCCGACCATGGTGTGCAGCTCGTCGATGAACAGGATCACCTGCCCTTCCTGCTTGGACAGGTCGCTGAGCACGCCCTTGAGCCGCTCCTCGAACTCGCCGCGGTACTTGGCGCCGGCGATCAGCGCGCCCATGTCGAGCGACAGCACGCGCCGGCCACGCAGGCCCTCGGGCACTTCGCCGTTGATGATGCGCTGGGCCAGGCCTTCGACGATCGCGGTCTTGCCGACGCCGGGTTCGCCGATCAGCACCGGGTTGTTCTTGGTGCGCCGCTGCAGAACCTGGATGGTGCGGCGGATCTCCTCGTCGCGGCCGATGACGGGGTCGAGCTTTCCGCTCTCGGCGCGCGCAGTCAGGTCGATCGTGTACTTCTCCAGCGCCTGCCGGTTCTCTTCCGCATTCGCGTCGGCAACCTTTTCTCCACCGCGCAGCGCCTCGATGGCCTGCTCGATCGCCGCCTTCTGCGCGCCGGCCGCCTTCAGCGCCTGACCGGCGGGGCCCTTGTCGTCGAGGCAGGCCAGCACGAACAGTTCGCTGGCGATGAAGGCATCGCCGCGCTGCTGGGCCAGCTTGTCGCAGACGTTCAGCAGGCGCGCCAGGTCGTTGCCGACCGAGATCTCGCCGGCCTGGCCGGACACTTTCGGCAACTTGTCCAAGGCTTCGCCCAGGCGCTGGCGCAGCGCCGCGGCGTTGACGCCGGCCTGGGCCAGCAGCGGGCGCGTGCTGCCGCCCTGCTGGTCGAGCAGGGCGACCAGCAGGTGCGCCGGTTCGATCAGGTTGTGGTCGCGTCCGATCGCCAGCGACTGGGCGTCGCCCAGGGCCTGCTGGAAGCGCGAGGTCAGTTTGTCCATCCGCATGGGGGTCACCTTCGAGGCGAGGGGCGGCGCATTGCGGCCCGAATACCCGGGAAATGGCGCCCCGCCGTCGCGAATTCAAGCCTCGGCCGGCAGCGGCTGCGCGGCCGCAGGTCTGGTCCGGACAGGCCTTGAGCGCGGGCGGCCGGCCTGCTGGAAGTCAGGACTTCGCCGCCACCCCGCGCTGCAGCGAAAGCAGCCACAGCATCGCTGCCAGCACCAGATAGGCGCCGGTGAACTGCGCGGCCATGGCCAGCGCTGCGTCGTCGAGCTGCCAGGGCGCCGTCAGGCCACCGTCGGGCCGCACCGAATGGATCACGCCGAAGGCCGCGAACAGCGCACCGACCCCCAGCGCGCCGGCGGCGGCCCGCGGACGGTGGTCGATCATCGCCGCCAGCGCCGTCGCCCACAGCATCGAGGTGATGATGAAGCCATTGCCCAACATCACGATCACCGCCAGCTCCGGCAGGCCATGCCCCGGCGCCGCGAAAAGTTCCGCGAACCGCTCCGCCGGCACGATGCCCGGATTGCCCAGCTTGATCGCCAGCAGGTAGGCGATCGGCGGGAAGAAGGCCAGGGCCACGGCCGGTGCATGTTTCGGCGGCGTGGCCTGGAACGCCTGCACGGTGATGTCGAGCGCGACGAAGACGATGATCGGCGCGAGCACCGCCAGCGGCAGCAGCTCCACCAGGCCCGAGACCAGGCCGAGCATGCCGCCCAGGCCGATGAACAAGCCGGTCAGCAGGGTGTAGCCGCTGCGCGCGCCCATGCGCTTGTAGGCGGGCTGGCCGATGTAGGGCGTGGTCTGCGCGACGCCGCCGCACAGGCCGGCGACCAGGGTGGAGACGGCCTCGGTAAGCAGGATGTCGCGGGTGCGGTAGTCGTCGCCGGCGGCGCGCGCGCTTTCGGTCACGTTGATGCCGCCGACCACCATCAGCAGGCCGAAGGGCAGCACGAGCGGCAGATAGGGCACGACCCGCGGCAGGCCCTCGATGAAGCCCAGCGTCGGCCACGGCAGCGCCGGCTGCGCGCTCAGGCCGGTGGGCCAGGCGAAACCCGGCGACAGGCCGGCGGCGCCGAGTCCGTAATAAAGCGCCGTGCCGACCAGGAAGGCGAACAGCACGCCCGGCAGGCGCCCCGGCAGCGGGCCGCGCGCGACCAGCGCGTACAGCAGCAGGCCCAGCGTGACGAAGCCGACCACCGGCACCTTCAGCGCCTCGACCAGGGGCAGGAAGCCCATCAGCATCAGCGCGATGCCGGCGATGGAACCGAGCAGGCCCGCGCGCGGCACCCAGCGCTGCACCTGCGCGCCGGCGAAGGAGAGCACGAACTTGAACAGGCCCATCACGATCATGGCGGCCATGCCCAGCTGCCAGGTGGCGATGGCGGCCTCGTATTCGGCCAGGCCCTCGGCGCGCAGGCCGGCATAGGCCGGGCCGAGCACCAGCAGGGCCAGGCCGATGCTGGTCGGGGCGTCCAGGCCCAGCGGCATCGCGGTGACGTCGTCGCGGCCACTGCGCCGCGCCAGCCGGCGCGCCATCGCGGTGTAGATCAGGTTGCCGACCAGCACGCCCAGCGCCGTTCCCGGGAACATCTTCTGGAACACCACATCGGCCGGGAAGCCGAACAGCCCGATCAGGGCCGCAGACAGGAAGCCGAGGATGGACAGGTTGTCGACCACCAGGCCGAAAAATCCGTTGAGGTCGCCGGCGGCGATCCAGGGCAGTCGGCGGCGCGGCGTGCGGTTCAAGGCGATATCCAGGCAAGGGTAGCGAGCCGGCCGCTGCGGCCGTCGCGACGATGGGAGAAGAAGCGCGCCGGGTCGGAGATCGTGCACAGGCCGCCGCCATGGACCCCGGACACGCCGGCCGCGGCCAGCCGCCGCCGCGCCAGTGCGTACAGGTCGACGCGCCAGTGCCCAGGCCGGGTCGGTGCGAAGGCCGCGGCCGCCGCGGCATCGCGGGCGAGGAAGGCCTCGCGGACTTCGGCGCCGATTTCATAGGCCTGCGGCCCGGCCGCCGGCCCGAGCCATGCGGCCAGGCGCGCCGGCGGCGTGCGCATCGCCGCGACGGTGGCTTCGAGCACGCCCGCCGCCAGGCCGCGCCAGCCGGCGTGCGCCGCCGCGACTTCGCTGCCGTCGCGGGCCGCGAACACCACCGGCAGGCAGTCCGCGGTCAGGATCGCCAGCACGACGCCGGGCGCCGACGTCACCGCGGCGTCGGCCTCGGGCTCGTCGCCGCCCGGCGCGGGCGCGGCGTCGAAACGCAGGACCCCGGTGCCGTGCACCTGCTGCAGCCAGTGCGGCGGCGACGGCAGGGCCAGCCAGTCGGCCAGGCGGGCGCGGTTGCGCTGCGCCAGCACCGGATCGTCGCCGCAGCGCAGGCCGAGGTTGAAGCGGTCGAACGGCGGCGGCGAAACGCCCTCGCCCGTGCGCAGCGTGGTCAGCGCACGCACGCCCGGCGGCGCGGGCCAGTCGGCTTCGAACCAGGCCGGCGTCGCCATGGGCGCTATTTCTTGGCGGCGGCCGTGTCGGCGCGCAGGTCGAGCAGCAGGCCCTGCATGTCGTCGGGCAGCGGTGCCTCGCAGGCGACCGGCTCGCCGGTGGCGGGGTGCCTGAAGGTCAGTTTCTCCGCGTGCAGGGCCTGGCGGCGGAAGCCGTGCAGGCGCGCGGCCAGTTCCTCGGTCGCGGCCTTGGGCAGCCGGAAGGCGCCGCCGTAGAGCGGGTCGCCGACGATCTGGTGGCGCACATGCGCCATGTGCACGCGGATCTGGTGGGTGCGGCCGGTTTCCAGGCGGCACTCGACCAGGGTGTGGGCGCGGAACTTCTCGCGCACGCGGTAGTGGGTGATGGCATCGCGGCCGCCGCCTTCCTTCACCACGGCCATGCGCACGCGGTCCGTCGGGTGCCGGCCGATCGGGGCGTTGATGGTGGTGCCGGCGACCATCGTGCCCTGCACCACCGCCAGGTATTGGCGATGGACCTCGCGGCCCGACAGCTGTTCGACCAGGGAGGTATGGGCGCGCAGCGTGCGCGCGACCACCATCAGGCCGGACGTGTCCTTGTCCAGGCGGTGCACGATGCCGGCGCGCGGCAGCTCGGCCAGGCGCGGGTCGAAATGCAGCAGGGCGTTGACCATCGTGCCGCGCGGATTGCCGGCACCGGGGTGCACGACCAGGCCGGCCGGCTTGTTCACCACCAGCACGTCTTCGTCCTGGAAGAGGATGTCCAGCGGGATGTCCTCGGCCTGCGCGTCGGTCTCGATCTCCATCTTCACCGACAGGGCCACGGCCTCGCCGCCGCGCACGGCTTCCTTGGGTTTGACCACCCGGCCACCGAGCAGGGC
Source organism: Arenimonas terrae (assembly GCF_006265115.1). Taxonomy (GTDB): domain Bacteria; phylum Pseudomonadota; class Gammaproteobacteria; order Xanthomonadales; family Xanthomonadaceae; genus Arenimonas; species Arenimonas terrae. Next base: position 1,447,703 of record NZ_SMDR01000001.1, read on the forward strand.
GTCGCCGGACTTGATCCATTCGGTCAGGCGGGACCGGGAGAAATCCGGGAACAGTTCGGCCAGCACCTGGTCGAAACGGCGGCCGGCGGCGTTCAGGGGGATGCTGGCTTCCAGCAGCTCGCGTTCGCTGTCGTCGGCGTCGTGGATGGGGGACTGGGACATGGGGGCGGGCATCTCGTGGGACCGGGGGCGGACCGGGCCCCGTTCATGGAGGCGACACCGGGCTTTCCGGTATTATCCCCGAACTCGCTGCCTCCAGCGCCCTGACCTGCCATCCTGATGACCCGACTGCCCGGAACGTTCCGCGTCCTACTGATCCTCATGCTGCTGACCGGCCTGAGCGGCTGCCAGAGCCTGGGCAAGCTGTTCGGCGGCAAGGAAGAACCCACCGAGACCCTGCCGGTGGAGGAGATGTACCGTGAGGCCAAGGGGTCGATGGACGGCCACAACTACGACCGCGCCGCCCGCTATTACCAGCGCCTCGCCGCCCGCTTCCCGTATGGCGCCTACAGCGAGCAGGCCCAGCTGGAGCTGGCGTACGTGCTCCACAAGCAGGCCAAGACCGAGGAAGCGACCTCGGCGATCAACCGCTTCATCCGCACCTACCCGACGCACCGTCACATCGACTACGCCTACTACCTCAAGGCGCTGATCAACTTCGACCGCGCCTCGGGCCTGCTGCTGCGCCTGGCGCGCCAGGACATGTCGGCCCGCGACCTGGGCGCCCCGACCCAGAGCCTGAACGACTTCGCCGACGTGGTGCGCCGCTACCCGAACAGCCGCTACGCCCCGGACGCCCGCCAGCGCATGATCTACCTGCGCAACCTGCTGGCCCGCCACGAGCTCAACGTCGGCCTGTACTACCTGCGCCGCGATGCCTTCGTCGCCGCCGCCAACCGCGGCAAGTACGTGCTGCAGACCTATCCGCAGAGCGAGTACGACGGCGACGCGGTGGCCCTGATGGCCGCGGCCTACACCGAACTGGGCCAGGAGCAGCTGGCGGCCGACGCCCGCAAGGTGCTGGAGCTGAACTACCCGGACCACGAATACCTGGACGGTGGCGCCTGGCCCAAGGGCACGGGCTTCTTCAGCCGCCTCAATCCGTTTGACTGATCCGGCGACGGCCGGCAGGGGAAAACGCCGCCTCCGGGCGGCGTTTTTGTTTTCAGTCGCGCCAGCCCGACGTGATCGGGTAGCGCCGCTCGCGGCCGAAGGCGCGGCGCGAGAGCTTGGGGCCCGGAGCGGCCTGGCGCCGCTTCCATTCGCTGATGCGCACCAGCTTGAGCACGCGCTCGACGATGCCCCGGTCGAAGCCGGCGCCGACGATCTCGGCCAGCGACTGCTCCTGGTCCACGTGCCGCGACAGGATGCCGTCCAGCGTCTCGTAGGGCGGCAGCGAGTCCTGGTCGGTCTGGTTCTCGCGCAGCTCGGCCGAGGGCGGGCGCGTGATCACTTGCTCGGGGATCGCCGGCGAGCGGGCGTTGCGCCAACGGCACAGCGCCTGCACCTCGGTCTTGTAAAGGTCCTTGATCGGCGCGAAACCGCCGCACATGTCGCCATAGATGGTGGCGTAGCCCACCGCGTATTCGCTCTTGTTGCCGGTGGTCAGCAGCAGGCCGCCGAAGCGGTTGCTCAGCGCCATCATCAGCGCGCCGCGGCTGCGCGACTGCAGGTTCTCCTCGGCGATGCCCGACGGCAGGCCGTCGAACAGCGGTCCCAGCGCCGAAAGGAAGCCGGTGAACGGGGCCTCGATGGCCACGGTCTCGAGCCTCACCCCTAGCAGGCGCGCCTGTTCGTCGGCCAGGTCGTTGCTCAGGTCGCTGGTGAAACGCGACGGCAGGCGCACCGCGGCGACGTTGCGCGCGCCGAGCGCATCGACCGCCAGGGCCAGCACCAGGCCCGAGTCGATGCCGCCCGAAAGCCCCAGCCAGACGCGGTCGAAGCCGTTCTTGCCGCAGTAGTCGCGGATGCCGCGCACGATGGCGCGGTAGGCCAGGGATTCGCGTCCCTCGTCCTCCTCCGCCGGCCAGCGCACGGGGGTGAACCGGCGCGTGCCGGCATCAAAATCGGCGACCAGCCAGTGGTCCTCGAAGGCGCGTGCGGCCGGGTGCACGCCGCCGTCGCCATCGGCCAGCACCGAGGCGCCGTCGAACACCAGCTCGTCCTGGCCGCCGACCACGTTGAGATAGGCCAGCGCGACGCCGGTCTCCTGCACGCGCTGGGCCAGCAGCGCGTCGCGCTGGGCGGTCTTGTCGCTCTCGAAGGGCGAGGCGTTGGGCACCACGACCAGCTCGGCGCCCCGCGCGGCGGTGTCGGCCAGCGGCTCGGCGAACCACAGGTCCTCGCAGATCACCAGGCCGACCTGGACGCCATGCACCTCGAAGGTGCAGGCGCCGCCGTCGGGATCGACGGCGAAGTAGCGGCGCTCGTCGAACACGGCGTAGTTGGGCAGTTCGCGCTTGCGGTAGGTCTGCTCGATCCGGCCGTCGCGCAGCACGCTGGCGGCGTTGTACACCACCGCGCCCGCGGCCTGCGGCCAGCCGACCACCGCGGTGATGCCCCCGGTGCAGGCGGCAGCGACTTCGGCGATGGCGCGTTCGCAGGCGGCCAGGAAGGCCGGGCGCAGCAGCAGGTCCTCGGGCGGGTAGCCGGAGATCGCGAGCTCGGGAAACAGCACCAGGCCGGCGCCGTGCACGTCGCGGGCGTCGGCGATCATCGCCGCGATCCGGCGCGCGTTCGACTCCACCGCACCCACCGGGAAGTCGAACTGGGCCAGGGCGATTCGCAGGATTCGTGACATCGGGACTCCGCTAGCAGGCCGGCGTTTGCCGGCAGGTGGCCAGAACGACGAAGGGCCGCACTAGGCGGCCCTTCGGGTCGGTGCGGTGACGCAATCTTACTTCTTCGCCGCCAGACGGGCCGCCACCGCGGCGCCCAGGTCGCCGGGCGACTTCACCGTGGTGACGCCGGCCTTCTCGAGCGCGGCGAACTTGCCGGCCGCGGTGCCCTTGCCGCCCGAGGCGATGGCGCCGGCGTGGCCCATGCGCTTGCCGGCCGGGGCCGACGCGCCGGCAATGAAGCCGACCACGGGCTTGGTGACGTATTCGGCGATGAACTCGGCCGCCTCTTCCTCGGCGCTGCCGCCGATCTCGCCGACCATGATGATGGCCTCGGTCTGCGGGTCGTCCTGGAAGAGCTTGAGCGCGTCGATGAAGTTGGTGCCGTTGATCGGGTCGCCGCCGATGCCGATGCAGGTCGACTGGCCGAGGCCGGCGTCGGTGGTCTGCTTCACCGCTTCATAGGTCAGGGTGCCCGAGCGCGACACGATGCCGACCTTGCCGGGCATGTGGATGTGGCCCGGCATGATGCCGATCTTGCACTGGCCCGGGGTGATGACGCCCGGGCAGTTCGGGCCGATCAGCACGACGTCGTCGTAGCCCATCAGCGTGTTCTTGACGCGCAGCATGTCCAGCACCGGGATGCCCTCGGTGATGCAGACGATGACGCGGATGCCGGCGTCGGCCGCTTCAAGGATCGCGTCTGCCGCGAACGGCGGCGGCACGTAGATCACGGACGCATCGGCGCCGGTCTCGTCGACGGCTTCGCGCACGGTGTTGAACACCGGCAGGCCGATGTGGGTGGTGCCGCCCTTGCCCGGGGTCACGCCGCCGACGACCTTGGTGCCGTACTCGACCATCTGTTCGGCGTGGAAGGTGCCCTGCTGGCCGGTGAAGCCCTGGACGATGACCTTGGTGTTCTTGTCGATCAAAACGCTCATGTGTGCTTTGTCCCAGGTTTTCAGGCAGCGGCCGCGACGGCCTTCTTGGCGCCGTCGTTGATGTCGTCGGCGGCCTGGATGGCCAGGCCGGAGTTCTTGAGGATCTCCTTGCCCTTCTCGACGTTGGTGCCTTCCAGGCGCACGATCACGGGCACCTTGACGTCCACTTCCTTGACCGCGGCGATGATGCCTTCGGCGATCATGTCGCAGCGCACGATGCCGCCGAAGATGTTGACGAAGATCGCCCGCACCTTGTCCGACGACAGGATCAGCTTGAAGGCCTCGGTCACGCGTTCCTTGGTGGCGCCGCCGCCGACGTCCAGGAAGTTGGCCGGCGAACCGCCGTTGAGCGCGATCACGTCCATCGTGGACATGGCCAGGCCGGCGCCGTTGACCATGCAGCCGATGTTGCCGTCCATGGTCACGTAGTTCAGGTCGTACTTGCTGGCCAGCAGCTCGGTCTCGTCTTCCTGGCGCACGTCGCGCATCGCGGCCAGTTCCGGGTGGCGGAAGGTGGCGTTGTCGTCGGAGTTGATCTTGCCGTCGAGCACGGCCAGGTCGCCCGAGGTCAGGATCGCCAGCGGGTTGAGTTCGACCAGGGCCAGGTCCTTCTCGTTGAACAGCTTGTACAGGCCCAGCATGATCTTGCTCAGCTGGGTGACCTGCTTGGCGTTGAGGCCCAGCGCGAAACCGAGTTCGCGGCACTGGTAGGCCTGCAGGCCCTGCACGAAGTTGACGTTCAGGGTCTTGATCGCGTCCGGGTTCTCGACCGCGGTCTTCTCGATCTCGACACCGCCGTCGCTGGAGGCGATGAAGGTGATGGACTTGCTGCCGCGGTCCACGAGCACCGACAGGTAGAGTTCCTTGGCGATGTCGGTGGCCTGGGTCACCAGCACCGAATCCACGGGCAGGGCGACGCCGGCCGTCTGGTAGGTCGTCATCTTGGTGCCCAGCATGGCCTTGGCGTACTCGCGCACCTGGTCCAGGGTCTTGGCCAGCTTGACGCCGCCGGCCTTGCCGCGGCCGCCGGCATGGATCTGCGCCTTGACGACCCAGAAGTCGCCGCCGATGGCCTTGGCCGCATCCACGGCCTCTTCGGGAGTGCGGGCGACGCGCCCGGCCGGGACGGCGATGCCGTAGTCGGCGAACAGCTGCTTCGCCTGGTATTCGTGGAAGTTCATGCGGCTACCTGTGTGGGGAAGGGGCGCGAGCGAGGGCCGGTATTGTCGCCGACCCCCCCGGCAAAGGCAAAATCACCAGTTCCCGCGGCGGGCGGGCCACCCGGGACCGGGGCGGGCCCGGGCCGGTGGCATACTTCCCGCCATGGCGCCCACTCCCCGCAAATCGCAGGCATCGTCCCCGCAGCGGCGCGAGCTGTACTTCTTCACCCTTTACCGGGTCCTGGAGGCCGCGCTGCTGGGCCTGGTGGCCTTCAGCCCGGCCGGCGAAATGCTGCTGACGATCCGCGAGCCGGCGATGCTGCAGACGCTGGTCGTGCTCTACATGGCGGCCTCCGTCGCCCTGCTGGTCGCCAGCTACCGCAGCCAGATGCCGGCCCCGCACCAGGCGGCGATCGGCCTGGGCCTGGACCTGCTGATCGTCGCCGGCACGCTGAGCACGACCACCGGCAGCCAGGGCGGCATCGCCCTGCTGATGCTGTTCAACGTCGGCGCCGGCGCGCTGATCCTGCCGCAGCGTGCGGGCCTGGGCTTTGCTTCGGCCGCCGCGATCATCGTCCTGGCCGACAGCCTCTACCACCGCACCGTCGACCCGCTCAATGCCCGGCCGATGGCCGAGTCGGTGATGTTCAGCGTCACCTACCTGGCGACGGCCGTGCTGTGCGAGCTGCTCAGCCGGCAGGTCACCGAGTCGCAGGCGCTGGCCGAGAAGCGCGGCGAGGAGCTGGCCAACCAGGCCGAGATCAACGAACTGGTGATCCGGCGCATGCGCACCGGCATCCTGGTGGTGGACGGCGACCACCAGGTCCGCGTCTGCAACGAGGCCGCGTGGGCCCTGCTGGGCAAACCCTCGCCGGACCGCAAGCAGCTGGCGGACGTCGCCGGCGAGCTGCACAAGGCGCTGGGCCGCTGGCGCAGCGGCCGCAGCGAGATCCCGCGGCCCATGACACTGGCCGAAGGCGCGCCCGAGGTGCTGCCGCGCTTCGTTTCGCTCAGCCTGACCGACAACCTCTACCTGATCTTCCTGGACGACAGCCGCATCTACTCCGACCGCGCGGAGGAACTGACCCTGGCCACCCTCGGCCGGCTCTCCGCCAGCATCGCCCACGAGATCCGCAACCCGCTCGCCGCCATCAACTATTCCGTGCAGCTGCTCGAGGAGGCGACCGAGCTGCCCGAGGCCGACCGCCGCCTGCTCGAGATCATCCACACCCAGTGCCAGCGCATGAACGGCATCGTCCAGGACATCCTGGGCCTGGCCCGGCGCGAGCGTTCCCAGCCGGAAACCGTGGACATCGGCCAATTCGCCCGCCGTTTTGTCGACGAATACCGCGCCAGCCATCCGCTGGAGACCGACATCCTGCAGTCGGTGGCCGAACGCAGCACCCTGGCCATGGCCGACCCCCGGCACCTGCACCAGGTCCTGACCATCCTGGTCCAGAACGCCCTGACCTACGGCCGCATGCCCGGCGAGCCGGCCAAGGTGACCGTCGCCGTGCGCAGCGGTCCGCCCGGGGCCCCGCCGGAGATCAACGTGCTGGACCGCGGCCCCGGCATCCCGCCGGGCGTGGCGGAGCGGATTTTCACTCCGTTCTATACGACCAGCGAACACGGCACCGGCCTGGGGCTGTACATCGCCCAGCAGCTCTGCGAAGCCAACCAGTGCACCCTGACCTACCAGCCGGTGCCCGGGGGCGGCAGCTGCTTCCGGATCGTGATGCCGCCGGGCATGACCCTGATGCAGGACGACACGTCCTCCGGCCGGCTCAATCTGGCCTGAGACCAGCTGCTTCGGCTAAGGTGTAGGGGCCTCAACCCCTCCGGTACCGCATGGCCACCCCCCGCAGCGCCCTCGTAGTCGATGATGAACGCGACATCCGGGAACTGCTGGTCCTGACCCTGGGCCGCATGGGCCTGCGCGTGGACACGGCGGCCGACCTCTCCAGCGCCCGGGCGCAGCTGGCCCAGTCCAGCTACGACCTCTGCCTGACCGACATGCGCCTGCCCGACGGCTCGGGCCAGGAGCTGATCGAGCTGATCGCCCAGCGCTACGCCGACACCCCGGTGGCGATGATCACCGCCTTCGGCAACGTCGAAGCCGCCGTGAACGCACTCAAGGCCGGCGCCTTCGACTTCGTCACCAAGCCGGTCGACCTTTCCGTGCTGCGGCGGCTGGTGCAGCACGCCCTGGGCCTGAACGAGCAGCGCCGCACGGCCAGCCCGGCGAGCGCCCGCCTGCTGGGCGAATCGCCGCGCATGCAGCAGCTGCGCCAGACCATCGGCCGCGTCGCACGCAGCCAGGCGCCGGTCTACATCACCGGCGAATCCGGCGTCGGCAAGGAGCTGGTCGCCCGCCTGATCCATGAGCAGGGCTCGCGCGCCGCCGGCGCCTTCGTGCCGGTGAACTGCGGCGCGATCCCGTCGGAGCTGATGGAAAGCGAACTGTTCGGCCACAAGAAGGGCAGCTTCACCGGCGCGCACGCCGACAAGGAAGGCCTGTTCCAGATCGCCCAGGGCGGCACGCTGTTCCTGGACGAGGTCGCCGAGCTGCCGCTGCACATGCAGGTGAAACTGCTGCGCGTGATCCAGGAGAAGACCGTGCGCCCGGTCGGCGCCCCGGCCGAGCTGCCGGTGGACGTGCGCATCCTTTCGGCGACCCACAAGAACCTGGGCCGCCTGGTCGAGGACGGCAAGTTCCGCCACGACCTGTACTACCGCATCAACGTGATCGAGCTGCAGGTGCCGCCGCTGCGCCAGCGCCGCGAGGACATCGCGCCGATCGCCGCCACCATCCTGCAACGCCTGGCCGCCGGCCAGCCGGACGCACCGATGCTGTCGGAGGAAGCGGAGGCGGCGCTGAGCGCCTATCCGTTCCCGGGCAACGTGCGCGAGCTGGAGAACATTCTCGAACGCGCCGTGGCGCTGTGCGAAGGCCAGCGCATCGAAGTCGCGGACCTTTACCTGCCGCAGGTCGACAGCCTGATCGGCCAGGAAGCCGACGTGCCGCTAAAGGCCGTGCTGGCCGCACCCACCCAGGCCGCCGCCGGGCTGGCGGGTCCGGACGCCACCGCCCTGCCGGACGCGATCGAGCAGATGGAGCGCGACACCATCCAGAAGGCGCTCGAGGCGAACCGCTACAACAAGACCAAGACCGCCGCCCAGCTCGGCATCACCTTCCGGGCGCTGCGCTACAAGCTCAAGAAGCTGGGGATGGAGTAGGCGCTACTGGCCGGGGCCGCCCTGCGGTAGCGATCCGTCGGCCCAGGCCAGCAGATAGGCACGGACGAACCCGTAGCTGGAACCAGGCAGGACCGGAATGGATGCGCCTTCTTCGCGGTCCAGGCGCATCGCCTCGGCCGGCTGTCCGCTGCCGATCGCACCCAGCATCGCGATCACCAGCATGTGCTCCCGGGTTGCCAGCGGCCGGTCTAGCCCCAGTGTGGCCAGGGCCTGCCGCCCCGACTCGAGCATCGCGCCCGGCTCGCGGCCCGCGGTCGCCGCATAGGCCCGCTGCACCGCTTCGACCGCATCGGGCTGCCCGTCGGCGAGGTACCAGGCCGGGGCGCGCCAAACGCCTTCCTGGTCTTCGGCCGGAAGGTGCGAGAGCGTGAACTCGGCCACCGTGGTCGCGGCGACCAGCCAGCTGTCGACTTCCCCCGGAGACACCGGTGCAAGGGAAAGGCCGCGCAGCAGCGTTGCCTGCGCGGCGATGCCCTGGTAGTCCTTCGACACGGTGGACATGTCGCCCGTCCGGAGCGCGTCCGCGACGTTCAGGGCGACCGTCGGCAATCGCACCATGGCATCGTCGCGCCCTGGCGTCAGGCCTTGCGACAGACGCGGCGGCCGGCGACCGTCCGTCAGCTCGAGCACCGGCAAGCCGCTTTCGGCCAGCGCGTGCAGCCATTTCGCCGAATCGCCGCGGAATCGGGACCGGGGAGCCTGCAGCGAGACCGTGGGATAGAAGTCGTCGTGGGCCTCGGCGCCGGTCAACCGGACCAGGTTTTCGACCAGCCGCTGCGAGCCGACGCGGTAGGCGGAGAAGTCCGCTGCGGTGGCCAGGCCGACCCGCGCCAGTTCCCGCTGAAGGTCCGAACCGGCAGCCGCGGGATAGCTCAGCGGCGGAATGGGCCGATGGCTGGCCAGCAGCACGAGGTCGCCGAAATTGGGCCGGTAGACTTCGATGTGGGGGAATTCGGCCGAAAGGGCCGACAGGATCGTGGCCAGCAACCGGTCATCGAGTTCGTAGGTGTGGACCCATTGGACCAGGATGCCATCGTCCTCCAGATGGCTGGCAAGAAAGCCGTAGAACTGCCGGGTGAACAGGCTTGCGACGCCGCTGACCCAAGGGTTAGAAGGTTCGGAGACGATGACGTCGTAGCGACGCTGGCCCGTGGAGAAGTAGGTGCGCGCGTCGTCGATGTGCAGATGCGAGCGCGGATCGGAATAGGCACGCGCGACCCGGGAGCCGAACAGCATCGCACCGTCGTACATGGCCCTCTCGATCTCGATCGAGTCCACGACTTCGGGCACCGGGCTGCCAAGCACCGTATGCGTGCTCAGGCCCGAACCCCAGCCGATGACGGCGATGCGCCTGGGCTCTGGGTGCACCGCCAGCGGCATGGCGCCCAGCATCAGCATCGTGATCTCGTCGTCGGAGGGCCGCACGGCCAGATCGAGCTGCATGGCCGCGTCCGGCTTGCCGTTGGTCGCGATCGTCGCCGCCGCCCCCTGGGTATAGACCGCCACGGTCGTCGTCTTGCCGTCGCGCAGGAACCGTACACGCGAGGCTTCGTCGAGGGTCGCGCTGCCGGTGCGGAAAACGCCGGACGCAAGCGCCTGCGGATCGGCCCGGCCCAGCACGAGGCTCGAGCCCAGCACCAGCATCGTCGTGACCAGCGCGCCCAGATAGGCCGCCGGACGGACCCCCTCGGCATAATGGCGCAGCAGCACGAAGCCCAGGACGATGTCGGCCAATGCCGCCAGGGTGACGGCGAGGTGCAGGCCCATGGCGGGGATCAGCACGTGGACGGCCAGAGCCACGCCGACGATCGCGCCCAGGGTATTGGCGGCATATATCCGCCCGATGCCGGACTCCCCCGCACCCCGCCGCAGCAGCGACATCGTGAACAGCGGAAGCGTCATGCCGGCGAAAAACGCCGCCGGGAACATCACCAGCAGGGCCACGACCGCGCTGCCGAGACTGAACATCGAGTAGCCGCCATCCGTCCGCGGCACCCAGTCCATCAGCAGGCCCACCCACCGGAAACTCTGCGCGAACACCGGCAGCGACACCAGCGCGGCCAAGCCCATCAAGATCTGCGCGTAACCGGCGTAGGCCACCGGATCGGTGATCGTGCGGCTGCGGCCCCGGATCCACAAGCCGCCGAACGCCAGCCCGAGGATGAACGCCGAAAGCATCAGCTCAAAGGAATGGATGGTGGTGCCCAGCGCCTGGTTGAGCATGCGCACCCAACCGATCTCGTACACGAAGGAGCTCGCCCCGGTGATGCCGGCCGCCAGCAGCATCATGCGGTAGAACGAGGCCTCCACCGGCCGCTCGGCCGGTCTGGGGTCCGCCTCGGACGGAGCGGCGGCGAGCAATACATCGCCACGGCGGGAGACGAGCCACGCCGCGATGCCCACGGCCAGATTGACGATTCCCGCGACCGCGACGGCGCCGGGCATGCCGATCGACGGCAACAGCACGAAGGTCGCGAACAATGCGCCGAAGGCGGCGCCGACGCTGTTGCTGAAATACAGCCCGCCCAGGATTTCGCCGTCGGCCCCGGGCGCCACGCGCAGGTAGCCGGCACTCATCAGCGGAAACGTCATTCCCAGCAGGATGCTCTGGGGCGCGATCAGCAGCGCCGCACTGCCCCATTGCCAGGCCCTTACCGCCCAGGGCTCCGAGAGCGCCGGGTACACGAGGTCATGGGAAACCCCCGTGTACGCGATGAACAGCGGATGGAAGGCCAGGCCGGCCAGGCCGATGACGATCTCGACCAGCGCATAGGCGAAGATCAGCCGCCGCCAGCGCACGCCGCGCCGGCTGACCAGCCAGGCACCGAGCGCCATGCCGCCCATGAAGATCGCCAGCACCAGCGTCTGCGCGTAGGCGGCATGGCCCAGGCTGAGGCCAAGGTAGTGCGACCAGATCGCCTGATAGATGAGTCCCGCGAAACCCGAGGCGACAAACAGCGCCAGCAGCATCCGCTCCAATCCCTTGGTCCTGCTCGGCATTCCTTGTCCCCTGGCGTCGTCAGCACCGGAGCATAGCGGAATCGCCCTGCCCCCCCGGTGCCGGCAAAACGTGCGCTGGCTCACGGTTCGAGACGTCAATTACTGACGCACTGCGTCACTTTATGACAAAGGACCGAAAATAATGCGCGTTGTCCCTCCCCAGACTGGTCTTGCGTTACCTAATCTGCCTATATTCCGGCCTGTGACGATCCTCTCAGGATTGGCACAGTTGATGCTTCACTGACTTAGCACGTGCCCAGGCACGGCTACCCACGGACGGGGATTCCGTACCGGTACGTGACAACCACAATCCACCTAGGGGATTTACCCATGAAGAAGATCCAGAAAGGCTTCACCCTGATCGAGCTGATGATCGTGGTCGCGATCATCGCCATCCTGGCCGCCATCGCGCTGCCGGCGTATCAGGACTACATCGCCCGCTCGCAGGTCACGTCCGGCCTGGCCGACATCCGTGGCGGCGTGACGGCGTTCGAAGAGCTGATCAACCGTGGTTCGACCGGTACCGCCAATGCGGGCGCCATCGGTCTGGCCAGCGCCACCGCGCGCTGCTCGTCGATCGTTGCCACCGGTGACTTCGACGACGATTCCGGCCAGATCATCGAGTGCACCCTGCAGGGCAACCCGAAGGTCGCTGGCCAGAAGATCACGCTGGAGCGCAATGCTTCGGGCGCCTGGCAGTGCGAAACCGACCTCCCGGCTGCTGACAAGACCAAGTACAACCCGGGCGGCTGCAACTGATCCACGCCTGACCGCTGCATCGGCAGGGGCGGTTTCCGCCCCTGCTTCTTCCGACGCAATGCCGACATCCCGAGATACCCGGCCGACTTCATCCCCCCGGAAGCCGACCCCTTGGAGCCAGCTGCCATGCGCGCTACGAAGGGCTTTACGCTGATCGAGTTGATGATCGTCGTCGCCATCATCGCCATCCTGGCGGCGATCGCGCTGCCGGCCTATCAGGACTACACCATCCGCTCCCAGGTGACCGCCGGCCTCGCTGACATCACCGGTGGCAAGACGCTTTACGAAGCGCAGATCCTCGCGAACAACGCGACCAATTTCGACATCGAGGCCATCGGACTGCGGTCCAGCACCCCTCGCTGCAACCTGATCTCGATGGACCCCACGCCCGGCTCGGGTTTCATCGAGTGCCGCTTGAACGGCCATCCTCTGGTCCAGAACGAGACCGTACGGCTTGAACGGAACAGCAGCGGCGCTTGGAACTGCGTCACGTCCGTGGCGGCCACGAAGCACAAGCCCGAAGGCTGCGGCTGACCTTGGCTCAGGCCAGGCATGACCTAGCAGCGAGGTTCTCGTACTCTGCGTGGATCCTTCCGACCAAGCTGCTTGATTGATGACGTCCCTGCCGCGTTCCGTTCGCCCGCTCCTGCCTCTACTTCTGCTGTTGGTGGTCGCACTGGCCTACTGGCCGGGGCTGTCCGGTGGCTTCATCTTCGATGACCACAACAACATCCAGATCAATCCACGCATCCAGATCGATTCGCTGGATCTCGCTTCCCTGTCGCGGGCGGCGCGCGCCTACGAGCCCGGCGCCTATGGCCGCCCGCTGTCGACTTTGAGTTTTGCGCTGGACCACTACTTCCACGGCAAGCACCCCTACGGCTACAAGCTGACCAGCCTGGCGGTGCACCTCTTCAACACCCTCCTCGTTTTTCTGCTGGCGGCACGACTGCTTGCGCTGCCGCGGGCCGGCGGGCCATGGACGCCCTGGGCGGCGCTCGCCATAGCCACGGCCTGGGCGTCCCACCCCCTGCAGGTTTCAACGGTGTTGTACATCGTGCAGCGCATGGAGATGCTGGCCGCAACATTCGTGCTGCTTGCCCTGCTCGCCTACCTGCAGGGCCGCCTGCGCCAGATGCGGGGAGAGCGCGGCGGACTGTGGCTGGCGGCGTCCGGCCTGCTGGCCGGCATGGGCCTCCTGGCGAAGGAATCCGCCATCCTGTTCCCGGCTTTTGCCCTGATGCTGGAGTTCACGCTACTGGGATTCGAGGCTCGGTCCGAACGCCTAGCCCGCGGCCTACGCTGGGCGTACGCCGGCGCGACCCTGGCGGCGGCCGTGCTGTTCTTCGGTTACGTGGTGCCCCGCTTCGCCCCCGCCGAAAGCTTCGCTGGCCGGGACTTCACCGTGGGCGAGCGCCTGCTCACCCAGCTCAGGATCCTGCCGATGCATCTGGGGCAGATGCTGCTGCCGCTTCCCGATTCGCTGCCTTTCTATTACGACAACTATCCCAAGTCCACCGGCTGGCTGTCGCCGTGGACCACACTCGGCGGCGGCTTGTTGCTGGCCTCGCTGGCGGCTCTGGCTTGGTTCCTGCGCCGACGCGCACCGATCGTGACCTTCGGAATCGGCTGGTTCTTTGCCGCCCATGCGCTCACCAGCGGCCCGTTGAATCTGGAAATGGCGTTCGAGCACCGCAACTACCTGGCCCTGTTCGGCATCGTGGTCGCAGCGGCCGACGTCATCCGACGGCTGCCGACGCGCGATGGCCCGGCGCTGAAGGTTTTTGCCGTGGTGGTGGTCGTGGCGATGTTCGGCGTCCTGACCACCATCCGGTCGGCAACCTGGGGCCATCCGCTGCTGCTGGCGACCGACTTGGTCGCCCGCAATCCGCAGTCGCCGCGTGCGAGCAACGATCTTGCGACCACCTACGTGGACATGTCGGACGGCTCGGTCGACTCGCCCTTCCTCCATTTGGGCATGCAGGAGTTTGAACGTGGGTCCCGTTTGCCCGGTGCCTCGCCACTGCCCGAGCAGGGCCTGATCCTGATGGCCGCCGTCTCCGGCTACCCGACCGACCCCGCATGGTGGGACCGCCTGATCGACAAGGTGCGCACTCAGCCCATCGGCCCGCAACAGGCGATGGCGGTGAACGGACTGCTCTCCCAGCACAAGCAAGGCATAAAACTGGACGCCAGGCGACTGGCCGAAGCTTACCAAGCGCTCCTCGACCGCCAACCATGGCCGGGCCACGTCTACGCCTACTTCGCTGACTTCGTGCTTGCCGACCTGCAGGACGAGGCCTGGGCCGAACGGCTGTACCTGCAGGCGGTGTCCCGGGACCCGACTGATTCCGCGTTCGCGAACCTGGTCCTGAGCAACCTTATCGTCGAGGGCCATGGTCGCCAGGCCGAAGCGGTGATGCGGCGGATGAGGGAGCTGGGCCTTACCGACGCCGCGCCGCCCACCCCCTCGGACGCCCGCTAGGCCACACCAGGGACCACCGGGCGCAGGTTGTCGGATACGATGCGTTCAGGTCACGATCGGATCCGCCGCAAGCAATGAAAGCCGTCATCCTCGCCGGGGGCCTGGGCACCCGGATCAGCGAAGAAACCGTCGTGCGCCCGAAACCGATGGTCGAAATCGGCGGACGTCCGGTGCTCTGGCACATCCTGAAGTCGTACTCGCAGCACGGTATCGACGACTTCGTGATCTGCCTTGGCTACAAGGGCTACCTGATCAAGGAATACTTCGCGAACTACTTCCTGCACTCCTCCGACGTCACCTTCGACCTGAAGGAGAACAGGATGGAAGTCCACCACAAGCACGCCGAACCCTGGCGCGTCACGTTGGTGGATACCGGCGATTCCACCCAGACTGGCGGCCGCCTGCGGCGGGTCGCGGACTACCTGGACGGCGGCACGTTCTGCTTCACCTACGGCGACGGGCTGTCGAATATCGACATCTCGGGATCGATCGCCTTCCATCGCCAACGCGGCACGCTTGCGACGGTATGCGCCGTGCAGCCGCCCGGCCGCTTCGGAGCCCTCGACATGGAGGGCGGACGCATCACCCGTTTCGAGGAGAAGCCGCAAGGTGACGGCAGCTGGATAAACGGCGGCTTCTTCGTGCTCGAACCCGAGGTGCTCGACCTCATCGATGGCGACAACTGCGTCTGGGAGCGCGGGCCCATGGAGCAGCTCGCGCGCAGTGGCCAGCTGTCGGCCTTCGTGCACCAAGGCTTCTGGGCACCGATGGATACGCTGCGCGACAAGAACCGGCTCGAGGAGCTGTGGCAGTCCGGGAAGGCACCGTGGAAAAGCTGGAGCTGACGAGCCAGTTCGACGGCGCCTACGCCGGACTGGACGTGCTGGTGACGGGCCATACCGGCTTCAAGGGCTCGTGGCTTTGCGCCTGGCTGGACGCTCTGGGCGCCCGCGTCTGCGGATTGGCGCTGCCGCCCGAAACCCGGCCCTCGCACTGGGAGCTGCTGTCGCTGACGCGCGTGGAAAACCATGTCGTCGACCTGCGCGACGCCGACGCCGTGCGGGGCGTGTTCGCGCGGGTCCGGCCCCGGCTGGTCTTCCACCTTGCCGCGCAGCCGCTGGTGCGGCGCAGCTACCGCGAACCTGTGGCCACCTATGCCACCAACGTTTCGGGCCTGGTGAACCTGTTCGAGGCGGCGCGCGCCTGCGGCAGCGTGCAGGCCGTCGTCAACGCGACCACCGACAAGGTCTACCGACCACTGGACCCGCCCCGACCCTTCCGCGAGGACGATCCGCTCGGCGGGCATGACCCGTACAGCGCCTCGAAGGCCTGCGCCGAACTGGTGAGCGAGTCGTATCGCGAAAGTTTCCTCGCGGCGGCCGGCATCCGCCTCGCCACGGCGCGGGCCGGAAACGTGATCGGCGGGGGCGACTGGTCGGAGGACCGCCTGGTGCCCGACTTCGTGCGCGCGGCCACCGCCGGCGAACCGCTTCGGCTGCGGCGCCCCGATGCCGTGCGGCCCTGGCAGCACGTGCTGGAACCGCTGTCGGGCTACCTGCGGCTGGGCCAGGCGCTGCTGGCGGGCGAAACGGTGGAGGGCGCCTGGAACTTCGGTCCGTCGGATGACGCCACGATCAGCGTGCAGGCGTTGGCAGGCGCGTTCCGCGACCGCTGGCCCGGCACAACCCTGGCGTCCGACCCGGGCCCGCATCCGCACGAAGCCGCACAGCTTCGCCTCGATTGCGGCAAGGCCCAGCGCCACCTCGGGTGGCGCCCGGTATGGAGCGCCGCCAACACGGTGGCGCGCACCGTGGCCTGGTACCGCGCACAGGCCGAGACCGGCCGACTGCTGACGGCCGACGACGTCGCGCGCTATTCGGCCGATGCCCGCGCCGCGGGCCTGGGGTGGGCGCGATGAAGCTGCAGTCGCTGCCCCTGCCGGGACTGCTGCGGATCGACACCGAGCCGGTGGCGGACGCGCGCGGCCAGTTCGTGCGCATCTACTGCGACAGCGCGTTCGACGGCCGCCATTTCCCACAGGTGAACCTGTCGACGACGCGACGCCGCGGCGCACTCCGGGGCATGCATTTCCAGGCGCCGCCGGCCGCCGAGGGCAAGCTGATCCGATGCCTGCGCGGCCGCGTGTTCGACGTCGCCGTCGACCTGCGGGCCGGCTCGCCGACCTTCCTGCACTGGCACGGCATCGAACTTGACGGCGAGGCGCAGACCCAGGTGTACATCCCCGAGGGCTTCGCGCACGGCTTCCAGTCGTTGACCGACGACGTGCAGCTGCTGTATTTCCACACCGCGGCCTGGAGCCCGGCGCACGAAGGCCGGCTGCGCCACGACGACCCGCGGCTCGCGATCCGCTGGCCACTGCCGGTCCGCGACGTCTCGGCGAAGGACGCAAACGCAGCCCTGCTGCCTCAGGACTACCGGGGAATCCAGGCATGAACTGCCGTTTCTGCGCCGCACCGCTGAAGGATGTGTTCCTCGACCTGGGCAGTGCGCCGCCATCGAATGCCTACCTCGACGCCGCTGCGCTGCGCGCGCCGGAGGCGTGGTTCCCGCTCAAGCTGCACACCTGCACGGCCTGCCGGCTGGTGCAGGTGGACGAGGTGCAGGACCACGCCTCGATCTTCTCTGCCGACTACGCCTACTTCTCGTCGTATTCCCGGTCGTGGCTGGCGCACGCGCAGGCCTATGTCGGGCTTGCCGTCGCCCGGCTTGGGCTGACGCCAGCGTCCTGGGTGGTGGAGATCGCGTCCAACGACGGCTACCTGCTGCAGTACGTCCAGACCGCCGGCATTCCCTGCCTGGGCGTCGAGCCGACCCGCGGCACCGCCGAAGCCGCGCGTGCCCGCGGCATCGAAACCGTGCAGGCGTTCTTCGGCCTGGCCATGGCCCGGGACCTGGTGGCCGGCCGCGGGCAGGCCGACCTGGTGGTGGCCAACAACGTGCTGGCCCACGTGCCCGACCTCAACGATTTCGTCGCCGGCCTGGCGGTCGTGTTGGCACCGGGAGGCACGGTGACCCTCGAGTTCCCGCATCTGATGCAGCTGGTCGCGCAGCGGCAGTTCGACACGGTGTACCACGAACATTTTTCCTACTTCTCACTGCAGACCGCGGTCCGGGTGCTCGCGGCGCATGGCCTGGAGGTCTGGGACGTCGAAGAGCTTCCGACCCACGGCGGTTCCCTGCGGCTCTGGGCATCGCACGCCGGCCGCAGGGACCGCGGCGCGTCGGTCGACGCGCTGCTCTCGCGCGAATTGGCCGCCGGCATGGGGCAGGACGATTTCTACCGGGGATTCCAAGCCGCCGCCGACGCGGTCAAGCACGACCTGCTTGCCTTCCTGCTCGAGCAGCGGCGCGCGGGCCGCCGGGTCGCCGGCTACGGAGCGGCCGCCAAGGGCAACACGCTCCTGAATTACGCCGGAGTCCGCCCCGACCTGCTGCCCTATGTGGCGGATGCTTCTCCGCACAAGCAGGGCCGCTACCTGCCCGGTTCGCGCATCCCCGTGGTCGACGAGGGCCAACTGCGCGCCGATCGACCAGACATCGTCCTGGTGCTGCCCTGGAACCTGCGCGCGGAGATCTCGACGCAACTGGACTATATCCGCGAATGGGGAGGCCGCTTCGCCGCGGCCGTGCCCCGCATGGAGCTGTGGTGAACGCGACGACGCCAGGACGGATCTTCTATACCAAACCCTCGATCACCGAGCTCGAGGTCCGCTACGCCGCCGACGCGGCCGCCAACGGCTGGGGCGAGCACTGCTACGACTATATCCTCCGTTTCGAACAGCAGTTCCGCGAACACCTTGGCAGCCGCCACGCCATCGCCGCATCCAGCGGCACCGGCGCGATCGAACTGGGACTTGCCGGGCTGGGCATCGGTCCGGGCGACGAAGTGATCCTGGGCGACATCAACTGGATCGCCTCCGCGGCGCCGATCGTCCACCTCGGCGCGTCGCCAGTGCTGGTGGACGTGCGGCCAGACACCTGGTGCCTGGATCCGGCCGCGGTGGAGGCGGCGATCACACCGCGGACCCGCGCCATCCTGGCGGTGCACCTATACGGCAACCTCTGCGACATGGACGCGCTGTCGGCGATCGCGCAACGGCACGGCCTGGCCCTGGTCGAGGACGCCGCCGAGGCGATCGGCTCGGTCTGGCATGGCCGCCGCGCCGGCTCGATGGGAGCCTTCGGGGCGTTCTCATTCCACGGCACCAAGACTGTCACCACCGGCGAAGGCGGCGTGTTCGTCACCGACGACGACGCGCTCTACGAACGCGTGCTCACCCTGTCCAACCACGGCCGCGCACGCGGCGAAGCCCGGCAGTTCTGGCCGGAACGGATCGGCTTCAAGTTCAAGATGTCCAACCTGCAGGCGGCCATCGGCTGCGCGCAGCTGGAGCGGATCGACACGCTGGTCGCCGGAAAGCGCCGCGTTTTCGAGTACTACCGCAACGCATTGGCCGGGCTGCCGCTGGCGCTGAACCCGGAGCCGGCCGGCACCCGCAACGGCTACTGGATGCCCACCCTCGTCGCCGATCCCGGCAGCGGGTTCGATCGCCAGCGCCTGCTCGGCCGCTTCGCCGAGGAGAACATCGACGGCCGGGTCTTCTTCTGGCCGCTGTCCTCCCTGCCCATGTTTGCCGGGCAACCACGCCACGCCATCAGCGATTCGCTGTCCGGCCGTGCGCTGAACCTGCCCAGCTACCACGATCTGTCGAGCGCGGACATGGACCGGGTGGTGCGCCTGGTGCGCGAGGCTTTCGGCGATGGCTGACCGTGCGCGGCTGCGCGTCATGGTCGCCGGCATCGGCGGCGCTTCGCTGGGCACCGAATTGCTCAAGTGCCTGCAGCTGGCCGACCGCTACGAGGTCTATGGCTGCGACATTTCCAGCACCGCCTATGGACTCTACGACAAGGGTTTCCGCCGCACCTTCCTGGTGCGCCGGGAGGACTACGTCGACGGCGTCGTGCAGGCCTGCCGCGACGCCGGCGCGCGCTGGCTGCTGCCGGGCGGGGAGCAGCCGATGGTGCTGCTCGGGGCCGCACGCGACCGGCTGGTGGCCGAGGGCATCGGCCTGGTCGGAAACGATTCCGCGCTGGTGTCCCGGTTCGCCGACAAGTCGGCGGCGTTCGAGCGGCTGCGGGCGCTGGGCATCGCCATTCCGCGGACGATGCGCGCCGGCACCGGCCACGGTTTCGAAGAAAGCGTCGGCCTGCCTTGCATCATCAAACCGGCCACCGGAACCGGTGGAAGCGCCCAGGTGTTCTTCGCCACCAGCGAGGCCGAGGCGGCCGCCTATGCCGACCACATCGCCCGCGCCGGCGGTACCCCGGTGGCGCAGGAATACATCCGGCCCGACGTAGGCGAGTTCACGGTCGGCGTCCTGTCCACGCCCGATGGCGAAGTCGCCGGATCGGTGGCGCTGCGGCGCAGTCTGGACGCCAAGCTCTCGGTGATGTCGCGCGATCGCGGCGGCGTCGTCTCCAGCGGCTACTCGCAGGGCTACATCGCCGACTTCCCGGATATCCGCCGGCAGGCGGAAGCGATCGCCCGGGCGATCGACAGCCGCGGTCCGATCAACGTCCAGGGCCGCGTGCGCGATGGCCAGCTTCTGCCCTTCGAGATCAATCCCCGCCTGTCCGCGTCGTGCTACTTGCGGGCGATGGCCGGCTTCAACGAACCCGACCTGCTGCTGCAGTACCTGGCGTTCGGCACGCCGATCGCGCCGGGGCCGCTGCGCGCCGGCTGGTACCTCCGCAGCCTGGCCGAGCGGTTCGTGCCCGACGGGGAGCTGCGGACGTGATCCGCTGGATTTCGCCGCGTCTCGGGACCGCTCCGTTCGAGGAAGGCGTCGGCAACGCCGGCGTCGTGCTCGTGGACGTCCGCAACCTGGTCGACCGCGCCGGGAACGATGCCGCGACCATCCGCGGACACGTGGACGCCGCGCTGTCCGCGCTGCGCCGCGGCGACCGGGTCCTGGTCTGCTGCGACCACGGCATTTCCCGCAGCAACGCGGTGGCCACGGCCGTGCTCGCCGCCGAACAGGGCACGAGTTTCGATGCCGCGCTGATCACCGTGCTGGCCACCACGCCTTCGCCCGAAATCCGGGTCGAGGTGCTCGCCGAAGTCCGCGCCGCCTGCGGCGAGCCGCCCGCGGCGCCCGATGCGCCCCCGAACCGGATCCTGCTGACCGGCGGCCACGGGCGGCTGGGCCGGCTGCTGCGGCGGACGCGCCCGTCAGGCATCGAGCTCTGGGCGCCGACGCGGGACGAACTGGACCTGCTGGACGGACCGGCACCGATCGACGCCTTCCTGCGCCGGCATGGGATCGGACGCGTGGCGCATTTCGCGCAGCCGCACGCCACCAACCTCGGCCGGTCGCTCGGCGACGCGCTGGCGATGTTGCGCAACGTGCTCGACGCCACCGCGACACGATCCGGCACACTGTTCTTTCCCTCGACCTGGCTGGTGTTCGCCGGCCACGAGGCGCATGAACTGCACGCCACGGAGGCGACGCCGGTCCGCCCAGCCACCTGCCTGGGTGACACCAAAGCCTTGTGCGAACAGCTGATCGCGCACTTCGTCCAGCGCCATGGCCTGGCCGGCACCGTGCTGCGCAGCGGGCCGGTCCTGGGCCCGGGCATCGCGCCGGCCTTCGTCCGCAACCTGCGCCAGCAGGCGGCGGCGGGGACCGCCATGGACACCCACCGCTACGACAACGGACGGCCGGCGCTCGACTTCGTGCCGGCCGACGACTACGCTGCGGCGGTCTGGGGGCTGATACAAGCCGGCCGTACCGGAACCTTCCATGTCGGCGGAGGCGCCCTGACCAGCACGCGGCGCATGGCCGAACTCATCGGCGCCGCGCTCGGTTCAGCCAGCCCGCTGTCCGAGACGCGCGTGAACGGCGCCACCTGCAACGTGCAGCTTGACCCGAGCAGACTGGAACAGGCCATCGGCTGGCGGCCGACGACGGCCGTGCACGAGGCGCTCCTGCGCTTCGCGCAAGATCCCTCGCCGCCGGCCGACACCCAGACGCTACAGGAACCGAAGGCATGAACGAAGAGAAGCAGCGCCAGGAGAGTTTCCCTTGGACCCGCTCGGGTTACCACAGCGAGTACAACCATTTCCTGGCTCACTACAAGGTCCAGTCCTGCCTCGAGCACCGCCGCGGCACCCGGCTGCTGGACGTCGCCTGCGGCGACGGGCTGATGACGGCCGAGTTCGCCCGGCACTTCCCGCGCGTGGTCGGCGTGGACGCGTCCGGGCGCCACCTCGCCGAGGCCCGCGCCCGGGTTCCCGGGGCCGAGTTCCACGAGTGCCTGATCGAGGATTTCGCCACCGACGAACGCTTCGATTCGGTCTTCATGCTCGACCTGCTCGAACACGTGATCGATCCAGTGGCGGTGCTGCGCAAGGTCGCAGGTTTCCTCGCCGAGGACGGCATCCTGATCGTGCACGTGCCCAACGCGCTGGCGGTCAACCGGCGCCTCGCCGTGCTGATGGGCACACTGGAGAGCTGCGAGGAATTGTCGCCCTTCGACATCAACGTCGCCGGTCATCGGCGTTCCTACTCGATGCAGACCCTGTCCCGCGACCTGGAGGCCGCCGGCCTCCGGATCGAGGCCACCGGCGGCATCTTCTACAAGATGCTCTCGACGCCCCAGATGGACTGGTTCCTCAAGAACGGCCTGTGGCAGGAGGGCGGATTCGGGTGGGGCCGGGTCGGCGCCGAACCGCGCGACTGGAAGGCCGAGTTCTGCCGCGCGTCCTACGAGCTCGGGAAGGAGCGCCCGGAGGACTGCAATATCATCTACGCCTGCGTCACCCGGCGCTGAGCATGCCGCCGCCGCGAACCGCCGAACCAGGAGCTAGCCGCCGATGAACCCCAGTGCCGAATTCGAACGCTCGGTCGCCGACGACATCCAGCGGATGGGCCGCGACCCGACGCTGTGGCCGCTGACCCTGTCCTGGGTCGAGGCCACCAGCCCGCACCGCTACACCTACCACTTCAGCTTCCTGGGCCGGCCGCTGATCCAGTTCCCGCAGGACATGGTGGCCATCCAGGAACTGATCTGGCGGACGCGGCCGGACCTGATCATCGAGACCGGCATCGCCCACGGCGGCTCGCTGGTCATGAGTGCGGCCATGCTCGCGATGCTCGACTACTGCGACGCGGTGGCCGCGGGGACCACGCTGGACCCGACGGCATCGCGCCGCCGGGTGCTGGGCGTGGACATCGATATCCGTCCCCACAACCGGGAGGCCATCGAGTCGCATCCCCTGTCGCACATGATCGACATGGTCCAGGGCTCGGCGATCGATGCGGAGGTGGTGGCCCGGGTCGCGCGGGCCGCCGCCGGCTACCAGCGGGTGATGGTGCTGCTCGACTCCAACCACACCCATGAACACGTGCTCGCCGAGCTGCAGGCCTACGCCCCGCTGGTCACGCCCGGCGGCTACTGCGTGGTGTTCGATACCCTCATCGAGGACATGCCCGCGGACATGTTCGCCGACCGGCCCTGGGGCAAGGGCGACAACCCGAAGACCGCCGTCGCCGCATTCCTCGAGGGCAACGCCGATTTCGAGGTGGACCAGGCGCTGGAATCGAAGCTGCTGATCACCGTCGCTCCCGGCGGCTACCTCCGACGCCGCGGCTGATGGCGCAGGGGCCGAACATGGGGACCGACCGCGACTGGGAGGCCTGGGGCCGCGACGACCCCTACTACGGCGTGCTGAGCAGCGAGCAATTCCGGACCCGGGCGCTATCGGACGAGGCCCGGAACGCGTTTTTCGACTCCGGCGCGCGGCACGTGCAGCGGGTGCTGACGGTCATCCGCGAATCCTTCGCACCAGATTTCGCGCCCCGCCAGAGCCTGGACTTTGGCTGCGGCGTCGGGCGCCTGCTGATTCCCCTCGCGCGTGCAAGCGACCGCGCCACCGGCATCGACGTGTCGCCATCGATGCTGGCCGAAGCGGCGCGCAACTGCGCCGCGCAGGGCATCGGGAACGTCACACTGGCGCCGTCGCACGATCGCCTCGACGGGGTCGCCGCGGGATTCGATCTGGTCCATTCCTACATCGTGCTCCAGCACATCCCGCCGGCGCGCGGCCACGGCCTGATCGCGGCGCTGGCGCAACGGGTTGCGCCCGACGGCTTCCTGGTGCTGCAGTTCCCGCACGCACGCACCACCTCCTGGCTCGTCAATGCACTCACCTGGCTGCGCTACCACTTCTGGCCGGCGAACGCAGTCCGGAACCTGGTGCGCGGCCGGCCCCTGCGCGAGCCGCCCATGCAGCTGCATGCCTACGACCTAGGCCAGGTCCTGCGCACCCTGCAGGACATCGGGTTCGGCACCCCGCGCCTGCTGCCGGACGCGGCGGCCGGCAGCGACTTCGAGTCCACGCTCCTGGTCGCGCGGCGGAACATCGAAGCGGGCTGAGGGGCGAACCCGATGGCACGCCTGCGCGACAGCATCCTGGCCAACTACGGCGGCCAGGCCTGGATCGCCCTGATGGGGCTGGCTTTCGTGCCGGTCTACGTCGGCAGGCTCGGCGCGGAAAGCTTCGGGCTGGTCGGATTCATGCTGGGCCTGCAGTCGCTCTCGCTGCTGCTCGACTTCGGCACGGGCGTATTCCTAAGCCGCGAGATCGCCCGGCGCCACCATGACCCTGCGCGCCAGGGCAGCATCCGGCAGCTCGTGCGCAGCTTCGAATGGCTGGTCTGGCCCGTCGCACTCTGCATCGGACTGGCGATCTGCCTGTCGGCTCCGGCGATCGCCACCGGCTGGCTCAACGCGGAAACCCTTGGGCGGCCAACCCTGGTGGACGCCGTGGTGCTGATCGGCCTGGCGGTCGCGCTGCTTTGGCCGTCGAGCTTCTACGCCGCCGCGATGACCGGACTGGAACAGCAGCCAAGGTCGAACGCGCTCGCCGCCGCGTTCTCCACCCTGCGCTACGCCGGCGTGCTGCCGGTGCTGTACTTCACCGACACCGGCATCCTCGGCTTCCTGGCGTGGTTCGTGCTGGTGGCGGCATTGCAGACCGCCGGCTTCGCCGTCGCGGCCTGGCGGCGGCTGCCGGCCGCGCCGGAGCCTGCGCGATTCCGGTTCTCCGAACTCTTCGACGCCCATCGGTTCGCGCTCGGCGTGTTCGCCGCCACGGCGTTGTCGCTGCTGCTGACCCAGGTCGACCGGTTCACTCTGTCGGCACTGCGCCCGCTCCAGGAATTGGGGCTGTACACGGTCGCGCTGACAGTGACGGCCGGGCTGGGTCGCCTGCTGCAGCCGATGTTCAGCGCGATCTACCCGCGGATGAGCCGCCTTGTCGCCCAGGGCGACGTGGCGACGCTGTCCGGCCTCTACCATCTCTCTAGCCAATGCGTGGCGGTGGTGGCGGCGGCGGTTGGCGGAGTCATCGTCGCCTATCCAGAAGACCTGCTGCGGATGTGGACCGGCGATGCCGCACTCTCGGCACGGATCGCGCTGCCGCTGGCCATGCTGACGGCCGGCAGCGTGCTCAACGGCCTGATGATCGTTCCCTACGCCCTGCAGCTCGCGCACGGCAGCGCCCGGCTCGCGATCATCGCCAACGCGCTGGCGCTGGCGCTGGGCATTCCCTACTGCCTGCACGCGGTCGACGGCTACGGCCTGGCCGGCGCCGCGAGCCTGTGGCTGTTCGCGAACCTCGCTTACTGCGCGCTCTTCGTGCCGGCCATGCACCGGCGGATGCTGCCGGGCGAAGCGGCGCGCTGGTACCTGCGGGACCTGTTGCCCGCGCTGCTGGCGGCGGGCGTGCTCGTGGCGGCGGCCAAGGCCCTGCGGCCGACGCTCGAACAAACCGCAGCCGACCTGGCTTGGCTGTTCGCTACCGCGCTGCTGGCGGTTTGCGCCGCCGGCCTCGCCGCGCCGGACGTACGTGCCCTGGTGCGGACTCAGGCGCAGCGGCTGCGCGCGCGGTCCGCGGAATGACGGCTCAGGGCTGGCGGATCAGGCCCGCGTAGCGCGCGCGCATCGCCGAGCGTGACGCGAGGATGCTCGCTTCGGCACGTCGATAGGCGCCGGCGACCAGCGCCTGCGCTCCCGGAATCCGCGCGCATGACCAGGCCAGCAGGCGCAGCAGTCGGGCGCGCGAGTGCTGGCCGTAATGGCCGGACAACGCCTGCGCGGCGTCGCGCGCGTAATCAAGGCGACCCCGCGCGATGGCGTTGGCGCCGCGGCGGAACAGCACGCCGCGCGCGTCGGCGTCCAGCGCCTCGGCTAGCCGCTCACGATCGGGAGGGGCCAGCGCCGGCATGGTTCGCACCTTGGCGATCATGCGCTGCCAGCCCGGCCAGAAGCCCGACAGGGGCTGAGTGGCACTGTAGGAGTTGGTGTTGAGCGTGAAAACCGCCGACGGATGCTTCTCGACCAGGTAGGGGCCGTGGACGGCCAGCATCAGCAGGTACTCGAGGTCGGACGGGCCGAGGGTCTCGTGGTCGGGCAATCCGAACCGCTGGATCACGTCGCGCCGGAATACCACGCCGGTCCACACTGGCGCCATTCCCCCCGTCATCGCCAGTGCGCCCTCAGGCGGAGAGAACCGCCCCTCGCGCGGCCAGCGCTCCAACCGCGCATCCCAGATCACTCCGTCCTCGTCGACGTTGAGGGTGGTTCCGGCCCAGAACAGCGCGTCCGGCTGCTGTTCCAGGGCGGATACCGCGCGGCGGTGGAAGTCGGGCAGCAGGTAGTCGTCGTCGGATAGCAGGGAAAAATACGGCGTGCCGATGCTGTTCATGGCGAAATCGAAGTTCGCCGCCGCACCGAGGTTGCGCTCGTGGCAGTGGTAGCGGACTTGCGGATGGGAGCGCGCGATCTCCTGAACCAGCTCGGCGGTGCCGTCACCCGAACAGTTGTCGAAGACGCAGATGAGCACGTCCACGCCCTGCTGGTCGAGCGCACTCTGGATCGCCCGCCTCAGGAGGCGGGGACGACGGTAGGTCGGAATGGCGACGGTGACCGCCGGCCGGCGGGGATCGCTCATGTCCGGCCCCTCCCCGACAGCACGGCGCGGTAGAGCTGCACGTAGGCCGCGGCGCTGTCCCGGCGCGCGCGTGCGGATTCCAGCGCGGCGTCACCCAGCCGGCGCCGGAGTCCGACGTCACTGGCCAGCCGCAGTATGTGGGCGGTCAGACCGTCGAGATCGTCCACCGGCGAGAGCAGGCCGGTAACGCCGTTGTCGACCACGTCCACCAGCCCCCCGGCGGCAAAGGCGACCACCGGCTTCGCGCACGCCATCGCTTCGAGCGCCGTGTAGCCAAAGCCCTCGTATCGGGACAGCGACAGCAGCGCGTCGCAGGCCCGGTACTCGGCGATCAGCTGCGGCTCGTCCAGGCGCCCCAGCCACTCGATCGCTGCCGATCCCGCCAGGCGGGTGCGGTCGCCGCGCAGGCCGCCGACGCAGCGCAGCTGGACCGTGTCGCCGAGCCTCGCGGCGAGGACCGGCAGCAGGTCGGCGCCCTTCCGGCGGCTGGGATTGCCGACCCAGAGCAGACGCAGCGGCCCGCCCGGCACCGGCTCTGGATCCGGTGCTGGGCAGTAGCGGCCGGTATCGACCCAGTTGCCGATGGTCTGCACGTCCTGGCGACCGAACAGCTCGCGCACGGTGCCTGCGACGTAGCTGGAAACCGCCGTGACGGCCGCGGCCTCATGGATCGCCCGGGCGTCGCGGGGGAGCAGGTGCCAGCGGTGGTAAAGCGCCTGCGCCGGTGACCGGTAGGCCGAGAATGCCGGGTCGTGCACCAGATGATGCACGGTGGTGACGACGGGAATGCCGCGTCCCAGGAACGGCGCCACGGTCCAGCCGTTGCCGTGGATCAGGTCGGTGCCACGGGGAGGGCGCCGCATGGCCATCAGCCGGGGCGCCAGCTCCATGCCGGCGGGAAACCAGCCGATCTCGGCGTCCACCCCACGCGCGCGCAGTTCGTCGGCCAGCCGCAGGGTGAACACGTCGGTCCCGGTTCCCACCCGCAGCGCCGGCAGCCAGACCTTCATCGGCGCGCCATGGCCCGCCGGAGGACGGCGCCGTAGGCATCGGCACGCGCGCTCCAGTCGAAACGGGCGAGCGCCTGAGCGCGGCCCGCGTCGCGATCTGGCCGACGCCCGCCGTCAAGCGCAGCGAGCACGGCGGCGACGAGTTCGTCGCGACGATGCGCCGGCACCACCACGCCCACGGCCTCGGAGGTGACCACATCACGGACGGCCGGCACATCGCCGGCGACCACCGGGCAGCCACAGCCCGCCGCTTCCACCAGCACCAGGCCGAGGCCCTCCTGGTCACCGCCGGCCGCTTCGACGAACGGCGCCACGAACACCGATGCGCTCCGGTACAGGTCCGGAAGCCGGTCC
Source organism: Arenimonas terrae (assembly GCF_006265115.1). GTDB lineage: Bacteria > Pseudomonadota > Gammaproteobacteria > Xanthomonadales > Xanthomonadaceae > Arenimonas > Arenimonas terrae. The sequence goes on from NZ_SMDR01000001.1 coordinate 1,475,544, forward strand.
TGCGACACGGCCCCGAGGAAGTCCACCGCCTGGGCCACGCCCAGCGCCTGCACTTGGCGCCGGAGGGCCGGCTCCTCGGGTCCGAAACCGGCGATCGCCAGGCGCGCATCGGCACGGCGAGCAAGAAGGGTCGGCAGCGCGTCGACCAGATGGCGCAGGCCCTTCTTCTCCACCAGCCGGCCGACAAAAAGCATCCGGCCGGGTTCGGGGCGCACGGCCGGATCGGGACGGAACCGGCCGGCCAGGTCCACGCCCATCGGCTGGACTTCGACCGCGGCGTTTTCCGCGTCCAGGCGCCGGACCGGGTCGAGCATCGCCGCACTGACCACGGTCACGGCAGCGGCGCGTCGGACGACGAAGCGCTTCAGCCGCTGCCAGGCGGGGCCTCGCAGGGCGAACAGGTCGGCGCCGTGCGAGGTCACCACGAAGGGGGCCATCCTGCGGTCGAGCCGTCCGACCAAGGCGGCCACCAAGCCCTGCGGCACCAGCCAGTGTGCGTGGACCACGTCGGGCCGGAAGCGTGCGACCAGCCGCCAGGTGCTCCAGGCCTGCGCCAGGAAGAACAACGGCAACAGCAGTGCCTTCCAGGGCTGCCGGCGCAGGTTGGTGACGATGCCGCCCTCGTTGACCAAGGTTTCCAGCGACTCGGGCGCATAGCGGTAACGCCGCACCCGGACCCCGTCCATTTCCTCGTGCGTCCGAGCACCCCGCGCGTGCGGGCACAGCACGATGGTTTCGAACTCGACGGCCAGCCGGCGCGAAAGTTCGTGCACGAAGCCGGGTTCGGCGTCCCCCGGCCAGCGCGGGTAGGTCGAAGCGAGCACCAGCAGTCGGGGACGCGTGGCTGCGGCCATGGGATCAGCGCCGGACCGCCCGCACGAAGTAGGCCCCGGGAAGGAAGTCCGGCGCCGGCAGCAGGCGTGCGAACAGCCAGCCCGCAAGGTTCACGACCGGCACCAGCGCCAGCAGCGGGGACAGCAAAAGGCAGCGCACCGGGCGCCGCCCGGCCGCGACGAGGAACCCGCGGCTCAGCGCCAGGCACAGGTTGAGGGCCGCCGCCTCGATGCCGCCGCCCTGCTCTTCGATCTCGGCCGGCATCAGGCCAGCGGCTTCGATGCGCCGCTGCAGTCCGGGACGCGCGAAGCGCTGGAAGTCGTGCGGCAGGTCGTGCAGCGGATAGGCGAACGGAATGGTCAGCAGCAACTGCCCCCCCTCGTTCAGCACCCGCCCCGCTTCCGCCAGGGCGGCTTCCGGCTCGGCCACGTGTTCGAGCACGTCGAGCATCAGCACGCAGTCGAAACTGCCGTCGGAGAACGGCAGCCGGGCGGCGTCGGCGAAGACATCCGGCCGGGTCCGGTACAGCGCGATCGCGGTCCCCGGGTAGTCCAGCCCGACATAGTGGCTGAGCCCGGGCAGCCCGGCGCCGGCAGCGCGATCGGCGCAGCCCACGTCCAGGGCGCGGCCGGCGGCCCGGGCCGAAAGCCAGTGCGCGCGCTGCCGCCGCAGCCGATGCGCCAGCCACTGCGGATGCAGCGGAGTGGCCAGCAGCGGTTGCAGGAAATCGCGCAGCCCTCTCCCGGGTCGCATCGCGGGCCTACTCACGCCGATAGGTGAGCGACGTGATCTGTTCCGAGACCAGCCCCACCAGGAAGATGATGACCGCGGCACTGAACAGCAGTGCACTCATGTTGGTGAATCGCCCCTGGGTCAGGAAGGTATAGCTGTAGTAGCCCAGGCCGGTCAGGAAGAACAGCATGCCGACCGGCGCGAACAGTTTGAGCGGCGAGTACAGCGTGGCGATCTTGAAGATGATCAGCAGGAACCGCACCCCGTCCTTGATCGGACGGATATGGCTGGCGGTCCCGATTCGCTTGTCCACCCGCACCGGCACGTAGTCCACCGGATAGGCGCTGCGGAAGAAGGCCATCGTGCTGGTGGTGGGGTAGCTGAAGCCGTTGGGCAGCAAGTGGAGGAATTCGAGGAAACGTTCCCGCCGCACCACGCGGAAACCCGAGGTCAGGTCCAGCACCCGGTGCCCCGTCATCCAGGTCGCGAGCCGGTTGTACAGCCCGTTGGCGAGACCACGGCCGAGGCTGGCTTGGCCGCCGCCATCCCGGGCGCCCACGACCATGTCGTAGCCGGCGTCCAGGCGCGCCAGGAGTTGGGGGATCAGCGCCGGGTCGTGCTGGCCGTCGGCGTCCATGAACACGATTACCTCGCCGCCCGCCGCCCGGGCCCCCCGCTTGATGGCAGCCCCATTGCCCATGGAGTATGGTGAGGACAGCACCCGGACCCCGTGGCTGGCGGCAACGGCCCTCGTGTCGTCGGTGGACCCGTCGTCCACCACGATCACTTCCGCCCCGGGCAGGGCGGCCTGCAGGGCCGGCAGTGTCCGTCGAAGCCCCTCGGCCTCGTTTTTCGCTGGCAACACCACACTGACCTTCATGGCCACCCCTATGCTGTCCGTCCGAAGCTTACCGTATTCCAACCCCCACCCGACTGTAAGAAAGCCTCGCAAGAGGCTGGCCAGCGGCCAATTTTCGGGTACAGTTGCCGCAACCGCGCGGCTCTGGGGAGCAGAGTGAACGCCAACGCGACCGCCAATCTGGTGGGGATCACCGGCATCGCCCGGCGCCTGGTGCTGGACGGCGCCCTGGGTGAGGCCGACGCCCGCAAGGCCCTCGACGAGGCCAGCAAGCAGAAGCGGCCGGTCCACCTCTACCTGCTCGAGAAGAAGCTGGTCACGGCGGCCCAGATCGCCGGCGCCAATGCCGTCGAGTTCGGCATGCCCCTGTTCGATGCGTCCGCCCTGGACCTCAACCAGGCGGCGACCAAGCTGGTCAGCGAGGAGCTGATCACCAAGCACCAGGCCCTGCCGCTGTTCAAGCGCGGCAACCGCCTGTTCGTCGGCATCGCCGACCCGACCAACACCCGGGCCCTGGACGAGATCAAGTTCGCGGCCAACCTGACGGTCGAGCCCATCCTCGTGGACGAGGAGAAGCTGCGCCGGACCATCGAACTGGCCCTGACCGCCAGCGACAGCATGGATTCGGGCATGGGCGACGACGAGGGGCTCGAGAACCTCGAGTCCACCGGCGGCGACGACGACGGCCCCGACAACCTGGCCGACACCAAGGGCGGCGACGACACCCCGGTGGTGCGCTTCGTCAACAAGGTGCTGCTGGACGCCATCAAGCGCGGCGCCTCGGACATCCACTTCGAGCCCTATGAAACCGAGTTCCGCGTCCGCCTGCGCATGGACGGCATCCTGCGCGGCGTGGCCAAGGCGCCGGTCAAGCTGCACCCGCGCATCACCGCGCGCCTGAAGGTCATGGCGCAGCTGGACATCGCCGAACGGCGACTGCCGCAGGACGGCCGCATCAAGCTCAACATCTCCAAGACCAAGCAGATGGACTTCCGCGTGTCCACCTGCCCCACGCTGTTCGGCGAGAAGGTCGTGCTGCGACTGCTCGACGGCAGCGCGGCCAAGCTCGGCATCGACAAGCTCGGCTACGAGGACGACCAGAAGCAGCTCTACCTGGACGCCCTGTCCAAGCCCTACGGCATGATCCTGGTCACCGGCCCCACCGGCTCGGGCAAGACGGTCTCGCTGTACACCGGCCTGAACATCCTCAACACCGAGGAGCGCAACATCTCCACCGCCGAGGACCCGGTCGAAATCCGCGTCCCGGGCATCAACCAGGTGCAGATGAACGTCAAGAAGGGCATGACCTTCGCCGCCGCCCTGCGCAGCTTCCTGCGCCAGGACCCGGACGTGATCATGGTCGGCGAAATCCGCGACCTGGAAACCGCCGAGATCGCGGTCAAGGCGGCCCAGACAGGCCACCTGGTGCTGTCCACCCTGCACACCAACGACGCGCCGCAGACCGTGTCGCGCCTTATGAACATGGGCATCGCGCCCTACAACATCACCTCGTCGGTCACGATCATCATCGCCCAGCGCCTGGCCCGGCGCCTGCACGACTGCAAGAAGCCGGTCGTGCTGCCGGAGAACGCCCTGCTCGCGGAGGGCTACACGCCCGAGGAGGTCAAGGCGGGCATCACCATCTACGAACCTGTCGGCTGCGAGGACTGCAACGACGGCTACAAGGGTCGCGTCGGCATCTACCAGGTGATGCCGATGGCCGAGAACATCCAGAAGATCATCCTGGAGGGCGGCAATGCCCTGCAGATCGCCGAAGCGGCCCAGCAGGCCGGCGTCCGCGACCTGCGCCAATCCGCCCTCTTCAAGGCCCGGCAGGGTGTGACCAGCCTGGCCGAAATCAACCGCGTGACCAAGGACTAAGCCATGGCGACGACTGCTGCCAAGACCCCCGCAACCCGCAGCAATGCCCTAGAGGTCTTCACCTGGGAGGGCACCGACAAGCGCGGCGTCAAGATGAAGGGCGAAACCTCCTCCAAGAACGCCAACCTGCTGCGGGCGGAGCTGCGCAAGCAGGGCATCAACCCGACGGTGGTCCGGACCAAGTCCAAGCCGCTGTTCGGCGCCGCCGGCAAGTCCATCAGCGCCGCGGACATCTCGGTCTTCAGCCGCCAGATCGCCACCATGCTCCAGTCCGGCGTGCCGATGGTGCAGAGCTTCGAGATCCTGGCGTCCGGCCAGAAGAACCCGCGCATGCGCGACATGCTGGTCGACATCCGCGACAACATCGCCGGCGGCAGCTCGCTCAGCGAGGCGATGGCCCGGCACCCGGTGCAGTTCGACGCGCTGTACCGCAACCTGACCCGGGCCGGCGAAGGCGCCGGTGTGCTCGATACCGTGCTCGACACCGTCGCGACCTACAAGGAACGCACCGAGGCGCTCAAGGGCAAGATCAAGAAGGCGCTGTTCTACCCGGCCGCGGTGATCGCGGTGGCGATCCTGGTCAGCGCCATCCTGCTCATCTACGTGGTGCCGCAGTTCGAGACGGTGTTCAAGGGCTTCGGCGCCGACCTGCCGGCCTTCACCCAGATGATCGTCGACGCGTCCCGCTTCCTCACGGCCTGGTGGTGGCTGGTCCTGCTGGTCGTGGCCGGTTCGGTCGCGGGCTTCATGTTCGCCTACAAGCGTTCGCAGGCCCTGGAACGCAACGTCGACAAGCTGATGCTGAAGCTGCCGGTGATCGGCCAGATCCTGCACCAGTCGGCGATCGCCCGCTTCGCGCGGACCCTTGCACTGACGTTCAAGGCCGGCGTGCCGCTGGTGGAAGCGCTGGAAACCGTGGGCGGCGCCACCGGCAGCATCGTTTACAACGAGGCGGTCAACCGCATCCGGGACGACGTCTCGGTGGGCTACCAGCTCAACGTCGCGATGAAGCAGGTCAACCTGTTCCCGCACATGGTGGTGCAGATGACCGCGATCGGCGAAGAGGCCGGCGCCCTCGATACGATGCTGCTCAAGGTCGCCGAGTTCTACGAGCAGGAAGTGAACAACTCCGTGGACGCGCTGGCCAGCCTGATCGAGCCTTTCATCATGGTCGTCATCGGCATCCTCGTCGGCGGCATGGTGATCGGCATGTACCTGCCCATCTTCAAGCTGGCCGCCACGGTCGGCTGATCGGGAAATGTTCGACGCCTTGCTCGGGTCGCCGCCTATGGCGGCGACCGTCGCGTTCGTGTTCGGCCTGCTCATCGGCAGCTTCCTCAACGTCGTCATCCTGCGCCTGCCGCCCCGCCTGGAATGGGAATGGCGGCGGGACAGCCGCGAGCTGCTGGAGCTGCCCGAACACTACGAGCCGGCGCCGCCCGACATCGTCGTCGAACGATCGGCCTGCCCCAAGTGCGGACACCGCCTGGCGCCCTGGGAGAACATCCCGGTCCTGAGTTTCCTGATGCTTCGCGGCCGCTGCCGCGGCTGCGGCACGCCGATTTCATGGCAGTACCCGGTGGTGGAACTGGTGACCGGGCTGCTGTTCGCCGTCTGCGTCTGGCGCTTCGGCGCCGGTCCCGAAGCGCTGGCGGCCATCGTGTTCACGGCCCTGCTGGTGGCCCTGGCCGGCATCGACCTGCGCACCACCCTGCTGCCCGACCAGCTCACGTATCCGCTGCTCTGGATCGGTCTGGGGCTGTCGACCATCACCCTGTTCGTGTCGCCCACCCAGGCGATCTACGGCGCCCTGGCCGGCTACCTGAGCCTGTGGAGCGTCTACTGGGTGTTCAAGAAGCTGACGGGCAAGGAGGGCATGGGCCACGGCGATTTCAAGCTGCTGGCCGCGCTCGGGGCCTGGTGCGGCCTGTCGGGCATCCTGCCGATCGTGCTGATGTCGTCCTTCATCGGCGCCATCGTCGGCTCGCTGTGGATCGGCCTGCGCGGCCAGGACCGGGCGACGCCGATCCCTTTCGGCCCCTACCTGGCGGCCGCCGGCTGGGTCCAGCTCATGTGGGGGCCGCAGCTGGTGCAGGCCTACCGTGATTTCTCCGGCCTGAACTGAGCCGATGGCCCGCGTCATCGTCGCGGTCACCGGCGGGGTGGCATCCGGCAAGTCCGCTGCCACGGCCGCCTTTGCCAGTCGCGGCATCGCGGTGGCGGACGCCGACATCGCCGCCCGCAGCGTGGTGGCACCGGGCGAACCCGCGCTCGCTGAAATCGTCGCCAGCTTCGGCGCCGGCGCCCTGGACGCCGATGGCCAGCTGGACCGGCCCGCGATGCGCGCCCGCGTTTTCGGCGATCCCTCCGCGCGCAAGGCGCTCGAGGCCATCCTGCATCCCCGGATCCGCGAATGGCTGCAGGCGGCCTGCCGCGACGCGGCCGGCCCCTATGTCGTCGTCGCCATCCCCCTGCTGGCCGAGGGCGGCGGTCGCGCCGCCTATCCGTGGCTGGACCGGATACTGGTGGTGGACGTGCCCGAGAGGGTGCAGCGGCAGCGGCTGATGCGGCGGGACGGCGTGGACGCCGCGCTGGCGGAACGCATGATCGCCGCCCAGGCCACGCGGCCCCAGCGCCTGGCCCTGGCCGACGATGTGATCGTCAATGACGGCCCACTGTCGGCGCTGGAAGCGGCCGTGGCGCGGCTCGACGGACGCTACCGCGGCTTCGCCGCGGCAGCTCCGGTTCCGGCCTAACGCGGCCAGAGGCCGCGGATGCCGGCGACGCCCTGCCCGCCGTGCCGGCGCGCCTTGGCCAGGTCGGCGGTCTTCATGCCGCCCAGCGCGTAGATCGGCAGCGATACGCCTTCCCGCAGGGCCGAAAAACCTTCCCAGCCCAGGGGCGTGGCCTCGGGGTGGCTTTCTGTGGCGCGCACCGGGCCCAGCACGACGAAGTCCAGCTCCAGCCGTTCGGCCTGCGCCAGCTCCTCGGCGTTGTGGCAGGAGGCCGCGACCGTCTGCCCGACCGGCAGCGGACGGCGGTCGAGCGACATCAGCTGAGAAGATCGCAGGTGCAGGCCCAGCCCCAGGTCGGCCGCGAGACCCGGCTCGCCGTTCACCAGCAGGTCGGCGCCACGGGTGCGGCATCGCTGGCCGGCGTCACGGGCCAGTTCGGCCAGCGCCGGGGCTGACAGGCCGCGGGCGCGCAGCTGGACCCGCCGCACGCCGGCCGCCAGCGCGCGGTCGAGCCGGGCCAGGAAGGGCGCGCGCTCCGGGGCGTCGGCACTGATGAGGTAGCGTCCCGGCGTCGTCAGCGCGGCGACCACCGGCCGGTCCGCCGGCGGCATCGGGTAGCTGGAGAGCTTCTCGAGCGGCGACCAGGCCAGGGCCTGGCGCTCGCGGCCGCGCGGCGTGCCCTCGAAGGCGGTGACGGTGTAGACGTCCAGCACGATGCGCTTGGCCGGATAGGCCTGCGGCACCGAGATCAGGGGTTCGGCGGCCAGCACCCGGATGCCGAGCTCTTCGTGCAGCTCCCGATCGAGGGCCTGCAGCGCCGTCTCACCGGGTTCGACCTTGCCGCCGGGAAACTCCCAGGCGCCGGCGAGATCGCGCCCCGCGGTGCGCCGGGCCAACAGGATGCGGCCGCGCGCGTCGCGCAGCACGGCCGCGACGACGTGGACGGGCGGAGGTCGGTCGGCCGGCATCCCTTCAGCGGGCCCCGCTCAGTCCAGACGCCCGTGGCACTGCTTGTACTTCTTGCCGCTGCCGCAGGGGCAGGGATCGTTGCGGCCGACCTTGGGGCCCTCGCGGGTCACCGGCGTCGCGGTGAATGCGCCCTGTCCCTCGGCGGCGGCCAGCGCCTGAGCCTGTTCGGCCTCCTCGTCGGCGCCGTAGCCGCCGGTTTCGGGATGCTGGAACTGCATGTCGCGCGACTTGGCCTGCAGCTTCTGGCGTTCGGCGGCCTCCATCGCGGCGACCTCCTCCTCGCTGCGGATGCGCACGCGCGCCAGCAGCGACACCACTTCCGACTTCACCTTGGCCAGCATCTCGCCGAACAGCTCGAAGCTCTCGCGCTTGTACTCCTGCTTGGGCTGCTTCTGGGCGTAGCCGCGCAGGTGGATGCCCTGGCGCAGGTAGTCCATGCGCGCCAGGTGCTCCTTCCAGTTCTGGTCGAGCACATTGAGCATCAGGTGCTTTTCCAGGTGGCGCATCATTTCCGGGCCCAGCTGGGCCTGCTTGTCGGCGAACACCCGCTCGACCGCCTGCTGGCCCAGGGCCAGGATGCCGTCGGCGTCGATCGCCTCCTCGGCCTTGGCCGGGGTCTGCAGGTCCACCGCCGCGCCGAACTCGTCGGCCAGCGCGCGCTCCAGGCCCGGCAGGTCCCACTGTTCGTCGATGGAATCGGCCGGCACGTAGCGGCGCACGGTCTCGGTGACCACGTCCTCGCGGATCGCCTGCACGGCGTCCTCGACCGAATCGGACTCGAGCAGTTCGTTGCGCTGCTGGTAGATCACCTTGCGCTGGTCGTTGGCGACGTCGTCGAAGTCCAGCAGGTTCTTGCGGATGTCGAAGTTGTGCGCCTCGACCTTGCGCTGGGCGTTCTGGATCTGCTTGGTGACGAGGCCCGACTCGATGACGTCGTCCTCCTTCATGCCCATGCCGCGCATCGCCTTCTGCACCCAGTCGGCGGCGAAGATGCGCATCAGGTTGTCTTCCAGCGACAGGTAGAAGCGGGACGAGCCCGGGTCGCCCTGGCGGCCGGCGCGGCCGCGCAGCTGGTTGTCGATGCGGCGGCTCTCGTGGCGCTCGGTGCCGATGATGTGCAGCCCGCCCAGGGCCAGCACTTCGTCGTGGCGCTTCTGCCATTCGTTCTTCAGGCGGGTCTTCTCGGACGGCGCAGCGTCGGGCGGCAGCTTGTGCAGCTCGGCCTCGAGCGAACCGCCCAGCACGATGTCGGTACCGCGGCCGGCCATGTTGGTGGCGATGGTGACGGCCTTGGGCATGCCGGCATTGGCGACGATCTGCGCCTCGCGCTCGTGCTGCTTGGCGTTGAGCACCTCGTGCGGGATGCCGGCCTGCTTGAGCTGGGCCGACAGCAGTTCCGAGGTCTCGATGGACGTCGTGCCGACCAGGACCGGCTGGCCGCGGCCGTAGCAGTCCTTGATGTCCTCGATGACGGCGTTGTACTTGGCCGGGCGCGCCAGGTAGACCAGGTCCGGATGGTCCTTGCGCACCATCGGCCGGTGGGTCGGGATCACCGCCACCTCCAGGCCATAGATGGTCTGGAATTCGTAGGCTTCGGTGTCGGCCGTGCCGGTCATGCCGGCCAGCTTGCCGTACATGCGGAAGTAGTTCTGGAAGGTGATCGAGGCCAGGGTCTGGTTCTCGCGCTGGATCGGCACGCCTTCCTTGGCCTCGACCGCCTGGTGCAGGCCGTCGGACCAGCGGCGGCCCGGCAGGGTGCGGCCGGTGAATTCGTCGACGATCACCACTTCGCCGTCGCGCACGATGTAGTCGACGTCGCGCTGGAACAGCGCATGCGCGCGCAGCGCGGCATTGAGGTGGTGCACCACCGCCAGGTTGTTGCCCGAATACAGGCTGTCGTCGGCGGCCAGGATGCCGGCGGCGCGCAGCAGCTCCTCGGCGTGCTCCATGCCCTGCTCGGACAGGTGCGCCTGCTTGCCCTTCTCGTCGACCCAATAGTCGCCTTCGCCGTCTTCCTTTTCCTGCTTGGTCAGCTTCGGGACGATGCGGTTGACCTTGAGGTAGAGCTCGGGCGATTCGTCGGCGGGGCCGGAGATGATCAGCGGCGTGCGCGCCTCGTCGATCAGGATCGAGTCGACCTCGTCGACGATGGCGAAGAACAGGCCGCGCTGGAACCGGTCGTCCTTGGACAGCGCCATGTTGTCGCGCAGGTAATCGAAGCCGTATTCGTTGTTGGTGCCGTAGGTGATGTCGGAGCCGTAGGCGCCCTTCTTGTCCGAATGCGGCATGCCCGGGTAGACCACGCCGACGCTCAGGCCCAGGAAGTTGTAGAGCTTGCCCATCCAGGCCGAGTCGCGCTTGGCCAGGTAGTCGTTCACGGTGACCACGTGCACGCCCTTGCCGGCGAGCGCGTTGAGGTAGACCGGCAAGGTGGCGACCAGGGTCTTGCCCTCGCCGGTGCGCATCTCGGCGATGCGGCCGGAGTGCAGCACCATGCCGCCGATCAGCTGCACGTCGTAGTGGCGCAGGCCGAGCGCGCGGCGCGAGGCCTCGCGGCAGACGGCGAAGGCTTCGGGCAGCAGGGAGTCGAGCGTGGCGCCCTCGGCGATGCGGCGGCGGAATTCGTCGGTCTTGGCGCGCAGCGCGCCGTCATCGAGCTGTACCAGCTCAGGCTCCAACGCATTGATGCGGGCGACGTTCTTCTGGAACTGGCGCAGCAGGCGCTCGTTGCGGCTGCCGAAGATGCGGGTGAGCAAGCTGTTGAGCATTGGAAAAGCCGGTAGGAGAACGGGGCGCGCCGGGCGCGAATGAAAAGGCCGCGGCAGCCCAGGGGGCGTCGCGGCCGTCTAGTCTAACTTGGGGACGGGGGCCGGACTATCAAGCCCGGCCGGAAAGGCTCAGCCGCGGACCTTTTCCAGGTACTGGCGCGGGTTGACCTGGCGGCCGTCCAGCTTGACCTCGAAGTGCAGGTGCGAGCCGGTCGAGCGGCCGGTGGAGCCGACCCTGGCGATCTGCTGGCCGGCGCGGACGATGTCGCCGACGCGGACCAGGTTGGCCGAATTGTGCGCGTACAGGGTCTTGTAGCCGTTGCCGTGGTCGATCTCGACCACGTTGCCGTAGCCGTTGCGCACGCCGGAGAAGCTGATCACGCCCTCGGCGGCGGCGGTGACCGGGTCGCCGGTGTTGGCGTCGATGTCGATGCCCAGGTGGTGGGCGCGGCCGCGGCCGAAAGGATCGTTGCGGCCACCGTAGCTGGAGGAGATGTAGCCCGGGGCGGGCATGCCGGCCGGGGTGCGCTTGCTTTCGAGCTTCTGGTCGAACAGCAGGGCTTCGATCACCGACAGCTGGCGGCCGGAATCGTCGAACTGGGCCTGCAGGGCGTCGAGACTGGAGAGCAGGTCGCCGGAGGGAACGTCCTCGGCGGACTCGGAACCACCCTGGCCGGGCAGCTCGCCGAAATTGAACTCGCCGTCCTTGAGCTTGCCGACGCGGGTCAGGCGGTCGCCCAGGGCGTTGAGGCGATTGGCCTGGGCCTGGAGCTCGCCGACACGGGCGGCGATGGCATTGACTTCACGCTGCGCTTCGTCGCGTGCCTGGGTCAGCTCCAGCGCCTGCTGGTCGAGCTGGGCCTGCATCCGGGCGATTTCTTCGAGGGCGGCCCCGTTGGCGCCCCGCGCCAGGTAACCGAGACCGAAGGCGGTGGCCAGCACCAGCGCGATGGCGCCAAGGGCGATGCCCGCTACTTTCGGTTGGTCGAACGCCAGCTTTTTTGGCGATCGAAGGAAATTTGCTGCGATGATGACATTCATCATGTCTGACCCGTCCAAAACCCACGTCCGCGGTGCCGCACCAGCCGCCCTCCCCCGCCAGGCGCTCGAGGCGCTTGCCGGTACCGGACTTGCCAGCCTGGTTGAGCGTGCCCAGTGGTTGGACGCGCTCGACCCGTTGCTGCGCCAGAGTCTCCCCGCCACCTTGGCCGACCAATGCAAGTTGGCCAACGTGGATGACAAGAACTTGGTGTTCCTCGTCAGCGCCCCGGTCTGGAAGGCCAAGCTGCGGCTGCACGCGGACGTCCTGCTGGACGCCGCCGCCGCGGCCGGGCTCAAGGCCAGGACGCTGGTGGTGAAAGTGTCGCCTCCCGCTCCCGCCATCCCCTCGGGGAACGGCAACGCGAAACCACTTTCCGAGGCAGTCCGCGATTCACTGCGGGCCACCGCCCAGACGGTCTCCGATCCCGAGCTCAGGGCCCAGCTTCTCCGGCTGGCTGCCCACACCCGGTCCTCGACCGACGGGGCATGATGCCCCGTGGCTCGTCACATGTCGTTAATCAGGAGTTAAAAAAGCGTGAAGAACCGTGATGGGGTTCTCAGACCGCTTGTGCCGGGTGGGCGTACGAGATCGGCGCCAGGGCCGGATCCTCGAAGGTGACCTCTTCCCAGGCCGAGGTATCGGCCAGCAGGGCCCGCAGCAGCTGGTTGTTCAGGGCGTGACCGGACTTGTAGCCATAGAAGGCGCCGATCAGGCTGTGGCCGAGCAGGTACAGGTCGCCGATGGCGTCCAGGATCTTGTGCTTCACGAACTCGTCCTCGTACCGCAGGCCGTCTTCGTTGAGCACGCGGTAGTCGTCCAGGACGATGGCGTTGTCCATCGAGCCGCCCAGCGCCAGGTTGCGCTCGCGCAGGAACTCGATGTCCTTCATGAAGCCGAAAGTCCGGGCCCGGCTGACTTCCTTCACGAACGAGGTCGTGGAGAAGTCGATCTCGGTGCTGGACGTCGACTTGTTGAAGATGGGGTGGGCGAAGTCGATGGTGAAACCGACCTTGAAGCCCTCGAAGGGTTCGAAGCGGGCCCACTTGTCGCCGTCTTCGACCTTGATCGGCTTCTTGATGCGGATGAAGCGCTTGGCCTTGTTCTGCTCCTCGATGCCCGCCGACTGCAGCAGGAACACGAAGGGGCCGGCCGAACCGTCCATGATCGGCACTTCGGCCGTGGACAGGTCCACATAAGCGTTGTCGATGCCCAGCCCGGCCATGGCCGACAGCAGGTGCTCGATGGTCATCACGCGCGTGTTGCCTTCCACCAGGGCGGTGCAAAGGCTGGTGTCGCCGACCTTCTCGGCCTTGGCGTGGATTTCCACGGGCTGGTCGAAGTCCACGCGCCGGAACACGATGCCGGTATCGGGCGCAGCCGGGCGCAAGGTCATATAGACCTTCTCGCCGCTGTGCAGGCCGACGCCGGTGGCGCGGATGACGTTCTTGAGGGTTCTTTGTCTAATCATTTTTGTGGCGTTCTCCGGGGCAGGAGCGCGCAAACCGCTGGGAACCATAGCACACGAAGCTCTGAACGAAAACATAACAACATCAATTCCGTCTCATCCCTGCAACGAAGGGCCCAGAAACTGGCCCATCGTCCTTGATGCCTGGACTGCCCCCGGGACGGGAAAAAGGCCCGCCGGCTGGCGGCGGGCCAAGGATTTCCTGACCCCCTGGGGACTGCGCCACCCCGCCTCCGGCGGGGTGGTGACGCCCGGCCGACCGTCCTGGGTCGTCCGGCGGGACCGCTGGCCTGGGCTGCCTGGTCGGGCAGCCCGGGGCGGACCCTGGGCTCAAGCGGTCCGGCGGCGCGGGCGGCCCGCGCCGTGGACGGACCGGTCAGTCGGCCTCAGTCCGCCTGGCGGCGGAGGAAGGCCGGGATGTCCAGATAGCTGTGGTCGGTGGCGATGTCGTTCAGGGCGGTGGCCGAGGCCGACGCCGGTTCATGGCTGCGGCCCGACCGCAGGCCCAGGTGGCCGTGGCCCTGGACCGGGGCCGCGTTCACGTTGGCCATGGCGTCGTAGTCCACCTGGCCGGTGCTGGCGTTGCGGACCAGCTTGACCGGGGCGCGGTGCACTTCCTTCTCCGGCACCCGCACGGTCTGGCGCACGGCGCCGCGGTTGAGGCCGGTGGCCACCACGGTGACGCGCACTTCGTCCTGCATGTCCGGGTCCAGCGAGGTGCCGATGACGACGGTGGCGTCCTCGGAGGCGAAGTCCTCGATGGTGCGGCCGATCTCGTCGAACTCGGCCATGGTGAAGTCCGGGCCGGCCGTGATGTTGACCAGCACGCCGTTCGCGCCCGAGAGGTTGACCTCGTCCAGCAGCGGGTTGCTGATGGCGGCCTCGGCGGCGGCCTGGGCGCGGTCGTCGCCGCGGGCGACGCCGGTGCCCATCATCGCCAGGCCCATTTCGGACATGACGGTGCGGACGTCGGCGAAGTCGACGTTGATCAGGCCCGGGCTGACGATCAGGTCGGCGATGCCCTTCACGGCGCCCAGCAGCACGTCGTTGGCGGCGCGGAAGGCCTGCACCATGGTGGCCTGGCGGCCGAGCACGGTGATCAGCTTCTCGTTCGGGATGGTGATCAACGAGTCGCAGTGGTGGCTCAGCTCCTCGATGCCCTTGAGCGCCACCTGCATGCGGCGGCGGCCCTCGAACGGGAAGGGCTTGGTGATGACCGCGACGGTCAGGATGCCCATCTCCTTGGCCAGCTGCGCCACGACCGGCGCCGCGCCGGTACCCGTGCCGCCGCCCATGCCGGCGGTGATGAACACCATGTCGGCGCCGTCCAGCGCCTCGACGATGCGCTCGCGGTCCTCGAGCGCGGCCTGGCGGCCGACCTCGGGGTTGGCGCCGGCGCCCAGGCCCTTGGTGACGTTGCCGCCAAGCTGCAGCTGCAGCTTGGCGCCGCACTGCTTGATGGCCTGCGCGTCGGTGTTGGCGGTGATGAACTCAACGCCTTCGACGCCGGCGTTGACCATGTGCGCGACGGCATTGCCGCCGCCGCCGCCGACGCCGATCACCTTGATGACCGCGTTGGGTGCCAGCTTCTCGATCAGTTCGAAATGTGCCATGTCCTCGTCCTCCGTGATTCGATCCAGGGGTTTTCTGTTTGTTGTTGTTTCAAGCTTGTGCCGCCACCACTACGACGTCGCTCAGAACTCACCGCGATACCAGTTCTTGAACTTCGTCCAAATCGTTCCCGCCTTGCCGGCCGACAGCGCCGGGCGGCGGGGGTTCTCTATCTGACTGCCCCAGAGCAGCAGGCCCACGCCGGTGGCGTGCACCGGGTTGCCGACCACTTCGCCCAGGCCGGAGACGTGCTGGGGAATCCCCACGCGCACCGGCATGTGCAGCATTTCTTCCGCGAGTTCGACCACGCCCTCCATGCGCGAGGCGCCGCCGGTCAGCACCAGGCCCGCGCGCACCAGCTCCTCGAAGCCGGAGCGGCGCAGTTCGGCCTGCACCATCTCGAAGATTTCCTCGTAGCGGTTCTGCACCGCCTCGGCCAGGGCCTGGCGCGCCAGGCGGCGCGGCGGGCGGTCGCCCACGCTCGGCACCTGGATGGATTCCTCGGCGGTGGCCAGCTGCGCCAGCGCGCAGGCATAACGCACCTTGATCTGTTCGGCCTCCGGCGTCGGCGTGCGCAGCAGGTGGGCGATGTCGTTGGTGACCTGGTCGCCGGCGATCGGCAGGCTGGCGCTGTGGCGGATGGCGCCCTGCACGAACACCGCGATGTCGGTGGTGCCGGCGCCGATGTCCACCAGCACCACGCCCAGCTCGCGTTCGTCGGCGGTCAGCACGGCGGTGCTCGAGGCCAGCGAACTCAGGATCAGGTCGTCCACCTGCAGGCCGCAGCGCTGCACGCACTTCATGACGTTGCTGGCGGCCGACTGGGCCCCGGTGACCAGGTGCGCGCGCACTTCCAGGCGCACGCCCGACATGCCGACCGGGTTGCGGATGCCTTCCTGGGAGTTGTCGACGATGTATTCCTGGGCGATGGCGTGCAGGATCTTCTGGTCGGCCGGCACCGCGACCGCCTTGGCGGCCTCGAGCACGCGGTCGAGGTCGGCATAGGTCACCTCGCCGCCCGCCACCGGCACGATGCCGGGCGAGTTGCGGCACTGGGTGTGGCTGCCGGAGATCGAGGCGTACACCGAGCGGATCTCGCAGCCGGCCATCAGCTCGGCTTCCTCGATCGCGCGCTGGATCGACTGCACCGTGGACTCGATGTCCACCACCACGCCGCGCTTCATGCCGCGCGATTCGTGCGAACCGATGCCGATCACCTCGATCTCGTGGCCGGGCGAAT
This sequence comes from Arenimonas terrae, assembly GCF_006265115.1. Taxonomy (GTDB): domain Bacteria; phylum Pseudomonadota; class Gammaproteobacteria; order Xanthomonadales; family Xanthomonadaceae; genus Arenimonas; species Arenimonas terrae. The sequence continues at coordinate 1,491,680 of NZ_SMDR01000001.1, forward strand.
ACTCGCCCACCAGCGCGGTGACCTTCGAGGTGCCGATGTCGAGCCCGACGATCAGCGACTTGTCGCCTTTGCGATTCATGTGTTGGCCTGTGCTGCGGGAGCGGTGGATTCAGGGGGAGCGGGCGGAGGCGCCGGAGCGTCTTTCCAGACGATGGCGAAGCCGTTGGTGTAACGAAGGTCGGCGCGCTCGAGCAGGCGCGGTTCGTCGGCGCGCAGCTGCGGCAGCATCCGGGCGAAACGCGCCAGGCGCGCCTGCGGGTCGCCGCGGCCGGCCTCGATCTCGGTGCCGTCGTCCAGGCGCAGGCTCCAGCTGCCGCGCGGGCTCAGGCGCACGGTTTCGACGCGCAGGCCGATCGGCAGGAACAGTGGCCGGGCCAGGCTGTGGAAGGACATCAGTTCGCTGGCGCGGGCTTCCGGGCCCTCGAACAGCGGCAGGCCGGCGCCGGCGCCTTCGGGCGCGGCGAACAGCTCACCGTCTTCCGACAGCATGCGGTCCTCGCCCCAGCGCGCCACCGGCGTGTGTTCGCTCAGGCTCACTTCGAGCTTGTCCGGCCAGCGCTTGCGCACCTCTACCTTCTCGACCCAGGGCAGCGCCGAGACCGCGGTGCGGACTTCGTCCAGGTCCACGGCGAAGAAGCCATTGCGCACCAGCGGCAGCACCGCTTCGCGCACAGCGGCCTCGTCCACCTGGCGGAACTCGCCGGTGACGGCGAGACGGCGCATCGGCCAGCGCTCGCCGGCGATCCAGCCGTTGAGCACGGCCACGACCGGCAGCGCCACCAGCACGATGGCGAAGCTCCAGGCCAGGATGCGCAGCAGGGCGTTCATCCGCGCGCGGCCTCCAGGCTGGTCTCGAGCACGCGCCAGCACAGGTCTTCGAAGTCGATACCGACCTGGCGCGCGGCCTTGGGCACCAGCGAATGGCTGGTCATGCCCGGTGCGGTGTTCACTTCCAGCAGATAGTTGTTGCCGGCCTTGTCGCGCATCACGTCCACGCGGCCCCAGCCGGTGCAGCCGGCGGCGCGGAAGGCGGCCAGGGCCAGCGCCTGCATTGCGCGCTCGGCGGCGGCGTCTTCCAGGCCCGGGCACAGGTACTGGGTGTCTTCGGCCAGGTACTTGGCGTGGTAGTCGTAGTACTCGCCGGCCGGCACGATGCGGATGGTCGGCAGCGCCACGTCGCCCAGGATGCCGACGGTGTATTCGCCGCCGACGATCAGCTGCTCCATCAGCAGCTCGCCCGGGTAGCGGGCCGCCAGCTCGACCGCGGCGTCCAGGTCGGCGTCGTTGAACACGCGCGACACGCCCACCGAAGAACCTTCGCTGGACGGCTTCACGATCACGGGAAGGCCCAGCTCGCGCGCGGCATCATGGACATTCGCGCCCTTGGCCAGGCGCACGTAGCGCGGCGTCGACAGCCCCAGCGACAGCCAGACCTGCTTGGTGCGGATCTTGTCCATCGCCAGCGCCGAACCGAGCACGCCGGAACCGGTGTACGGAACCTTCAGCGCCTCGAGCAGCCCCTGCAGCGTGCCGTCCTCACCGCCGCCCTTGTTGCCGTGCAGGATGTTGAAGACGCGGTCGAACCGGCCGGCGCCCAGCGCCTCGATCAGGGCCGGGATGCCGTCCACCGGCTGCGCGTCGATGCCTCGGGCGCGCAGCGCCTCGAGCACGTTGCGACCGGAGTCGAGCGAGACCTCGCGCTCGGCGCTGGTGCCGCCCATCAGCACGGCGACGCGGCCGAAGGCCTTGGGTTCGGTCACGCGCGGGGCGAGTACGGTCGGGTTCGAGACGGGCGTCATGCCTTGGTCACCCCATTCATTCCGTGGGCCGCCAGGTCGGCGGCGACATAGCCGATGTCGCCCGCGCCCATCATCAGCAGCAGGTCGCCGTCGGCCAGCACGTCGGCCAGCACCGGCGGCAGCTCCTTCGCGCTGCCGGCGACCACCGGGTCGATGCGGCCGCGGGCACGGATCGCGCGGGCCAGCGACTTGGCGTCGGCACCAGCGATGTGCGCCTCGCCCGCCGGGTAGACCTCGGTCAGCACGACCGCGTCGGCGCTCGACAGCACCGCGGCGAAGTCGTCGAACAGGTCGCGGGTGCGGGTGTAGCGGTGCGGCTGGAAGGCAACGACCAGCCGGCGCTCGGGCCAGCCGCCGCGCGCGGCCGCGAACACGGCCTCGAGTTCACGCGGGTGGTGGCCGTAGTCGTCCACCAGCAGGGCCTTGCCGCGACCGAAGTCGAGCTCGCCCTTGAGATTGAAGCGGCGGCCGATGCCCTGGAACTTCGCCAGCGCCGAGGCGATGGCTTGCGGTTCGACGCCCAGCTGCCAGCCGATCGCCGCGGCGGCCAGCGCGTTGAGCACGTTGTGGCGGCCCGGCAGGTTCAGGGTGACGTCGAGCGGCGCGGCCTCCGGCAGGTGCAGGGTGAAGCGCATGCAGGCACCCTCCTGGCGGACGTCGCGGGCGAAGACATCGGCCTTCTGCGCGATGCCATAGGTGACCAGGTGGCGCGGCGTTTCCGCGGCCAGCGCGGCCACCTCGGCGTCGTCCACGCACAGCACGGCCAGGCCGTAGAACGGCAGGCGGTGCAGGAATTCGTTGAAGGCGGCCTTCACGCGCTCGAAGTCGCCGCCGTAGTTCTCGAGGTGGTCGGCGTCGATGTTGGTGACCACGGCCACCAGCGGGTTCAGGCGCAGGAAGCTGCCGTCGCTCTCGTCGGCCTCGGCCACCAGCCACTGGCCGCCGCCCAGGCGGGCGTTGGCGCCGGCCGACAGCAGCTGGCCGCCGATGACGAAGGTCGGGTCCAGGCCACCCTCGCTGAGCACGCTCGCCACCAGCGAGGTCGTCGTGGTCTTGCCGTGGGTGCCGGCAATGGCGATGCCGCGCTTGAAGCGCATCAGCTCGGCGAGCATCTCGGCGCGCGGCACCACCGGGATGCGTTCGGCACGCGCGGCGGCCAGCTCCGGGTTCTCGGCCTTGATGGCGCTCGACACCACCACCACGTCGGCGCCGGCGATGTGGCCGGCGGCATGGCCGCGGAACACGTTCGCACCCATCGCCGACAGGCGGCGCGTGGCGGCCGAGTCGTTGGCATCGGAACCCGACACCTGGTACCCCAGGGTCACCAGCACCTCGGCGATGCCGCTCATGCCGACACCACCGATGCCGATGAAATGCACGCGCCGGAAGGCGCGCGCCAGATCGCCGGTTTCCTGCAGACGGCGGCGGATCATGCGCGGGCCTCCTCGATGACGATCGCCGCGACGGCCTGCGCCGCCTGCGGCAGTGCGGCCGCGCGGGCGGCCTCGGCCATGGCCAGGCGCGCCGGCGCGTCGGCCAGCAGCGGCCGGGCCGCGGCGAACAGCCGGTCCTCGAAACCCTCGCCTTCCGGCAGCAGGCGGGCGGCGCCGCGCTCGACCAGGAATTCGGCATTGCGGGTCTGGTGGTCGTCCACCGCGTTGGGATAAGGCACCAGCAGCGCGCCGACACCGGCGGCGCAGAGTTCGGCGAGCGTCAGCGCGCCGGCCCGGCAGACCACCAGATCCGCCCAGCCGTAGGCTTCGGCCATGTCGGCGATGAAGGGCTCGACGCTGGCGGCGACGCCGGCACCGGCATAGACCTGGCGGCACTTGTCCGCGTGGCGCTCGCCGCACTGGTGCCGCACCTGCGGACGCTGCCCCTCGGGCAGGCGCGCCAGCACCTGCGGCAGCGCGACGTTCAGGCTGTGCGCACCCTGGCTGCCGCCGAGAACCAGCAGTCGGGTCGCGCCGCCGCGGCCGGCGAAACGCGCGGCCGGCGCCGGCACCGCGGCGATCTCCGGGCGCACCGGGTTGCCGACGGTCTCGGCGTCACGGCCGGGGAAGCTGCCGGGGAAACCGCACAGCACGCGCCGGGCCAGGCGCGCGAGCACGCGGTTGGTCATACCCGGCGCGCGGTTCTGTTCGTGCACCAGCAGCGGCCGACGCAGCAGCCAGGCGCCCAGGCCGCCCGGGCCGGCGGCGAAACCGCCGAAGCTGAGCACCGCGCGCGGACGCAGGCGGCGCAGCACCGACAGCGCCTGCCAGACCGCGCGCGCCAGCAGGAACGGCGCCTTCAACAGGGCCAGCGCGCCCTTGCCGCGCACGCCGCGCACGCTGATGGTTTCGATGGCGATGCCCGCCTGCGGCACCAGCCGGGTTTCCATGCCACCGGCCGAACCGAGCCAGACCACGGGCACGTCGCGCGCGCGCAGCGCCTGCGCCACGGCCAGGCCCGGGAAGATGTGGCCGCCGGTGCCGCCGGCGAGGATGAGCACGGGGCCGGTCATGCGACCGCTCCGAACTTGGGTTCGACGCGATGCCGGGAACCGCGCGGACCCACCGCCGGCACCACGGCGGCCGGCGACTGCGCGGGCACGGCGGCGTCGAAACCGGCATGCTCGTCGGACGGGGCCTCGCCGTCGCCGCGGATGCGCGCGACCTGGCGCTCGGCGCGGTCGAGCTCGTAGCTCACGCGCAGCAGCAGGCCGATCGCCACGCAGGTCATCAGCACACTGGAGCCGCCCGACGAGATCAGCGGCAGGGTCAGGCCCTTGGTCGGCAGGATGCCCAGGTTCACGCCGATCGAGACGAAGGACTGCAGGCTGATCCAGAAGCCGACGCCGAAGGCGCAGAACCCGGCGAAGTGCCGGCGCATCTCCACCGCGCGCATGCCGATGTGGAAGGTGCGGGCGCTGAACGCGGCGAACAGCGCGATGATCAGGAACGATCCGACAAAACCCAGCTCCTCGGCGGTGACCGAGAAGATGAAGTCGGTGTGCGCCTCGGGCAGGTAGAAGAGCTTCTGCACGCTGCCGCCCAGGCCGACGCCGAACCACTCGCCGCGGCCGATCGCGATCAGGGCCTGGGTCAGCTGGAAGCCGTCGTCAAAAGGATCGGCCCAGGGGTCGAGGAAGGACTTCAGGCGCGCGACACGGTAGGGCGCGGCCACCGCGACTGCCGCCAGGGCGGGCAGCGTCAGCGCCGCCATCAGCGCCAGGTGCTGGATGCGCGCGCCGCCCAGCCAGACCATGCCGCCGGTGATCGCCAGGATCAGCGCCGCCGAGCCGAAGTCGGGCTGCAGCAGCAGGATCGCGGTGATCGCACCGGCCACGCCCAGCGGCTTGAGCAGGGTGCGCCAGCGGTTGCCGATCTCGTCGCGATAGCGCACCAGGTAGCTGGCGAGCCAGATGATCAGCAGCACCTTCACCGCTTCCACGGCCTGGAAGTTCGATACGCCCAGGTTGATCCAGCGCTGCGCGCCGTTGACGGTGTGGCCGATGCCGGGCAGGAACACCGCCAGCAGCAGCAGGAAGCAGCCCAGCAGCAGCCACTGGCTGTACTTCTCGACCAGCTTGAGTTCGAGCTGCATCATTCCCCAGGCCAGGCCCAGGCCCAGGCACAGGAAGACGATGTGGCGGGTCAGGAAATAGAACGGGCCCACGTCCAGCCCTTCCGAGATCGCGATCGAGCTCGACGCGACCATCACCACGCCCAGCCCGGCCAGGGCCAGCACCAGGCCCAGCAGCCACGGGTCGTAGCGCCCGGTGAGGGCGTCGAGCTTGGTGGCCTGGCTGGTGCGGTCGGCGGGGATCATCTCAGCGCACCTTCAGGGTCGCGAGACCGACGAGCACGAGCATCACCGAGATGATCCAGAAGCGCACGATCACGCGCGGCTCCGGCCAGCCCTTGAGCTCGAAGTGGTGGTGGATCGGCGCCATGCGGAACACGCGCCGGCCGGTGAGCTTGAACGAGGCGACCTGGATCATCACCGACAGCGTTTCGATGACGAAGATGCCGCCCATCAGCACCAGGATGGCTTCCTGGCGCACGATGACGGCGATCGTGCCCAGCACCGCGCCCAGCGCCAGCGCGCCGATGTCGCCCATGAACACCATCGCCGGATAGGTGTTGAACCACAGGAAACCCAGGCCCGCGCCGGCGATCGCCGCGCAGAAGATGGTGATCTCGCCCGCGCCCGGGATCGCCGGGATCTGCAGGTACTGCGAGAACACGGCATTGCCCGAAGCGTAGGCGAAGATGCCCAGCGCCGCGGCCACCAGCACGGTCGGCATGATCGCCAGGCCGTCCAGGCCGTCGGTCAGGTTCACCGCGTTCGAGAAACCGACGATCCAGAAGTAGGCGACCACGACGAACATCGCGCCCAGCGGCACCGCGAAGTCCTTGAGCAGCGGCAGGAACAGCGTGGTGTTGTTGGCGTGGTCGGCGGTGTAGTACAGCACCAGCGCCGCGGCCAGGCCGAACACCGACTGCAGCGCATACTTCCAGCGCGACTTCAGGCCGTTCGGGTCGCGGCGCACGATCTTGATCCAGTCGTCCAGCCAGCCGATGGCGCCGAAGGCCAGCAGCACGCCCAGCAGCACCCAGACGTAACGGTTGCGCAGGTCGGCCCAGAGCAGGGTCGAGAGCGTGATCGTCATCAGGATCAGGGTGCCGCCCATGGTCGGCGTGCCGGCCTTTGAAAAATGCGACTGCGGGCCGTCGGTGCGGATCGGCTGGCCGCCCTTGAGCTGGGCCAACCGCGCGATCACGTAAGGACCCAGCCACAGCGACAGCAGCAGCGCCGTCAGCGCACCCAGGATGGCGCGGAAGGTGATGTAGCCGAACAGCGCCGGCATCCACCCCATCGCGTTCAGCCAGCGGGCCAGTTCAAGCAGCATGGTGTCCGTCCCCTTCCCTGTCGGCGGCCAGCAGCGCGGCCAGCACCTTGTCCATCGCGCTCGAGCGCGAACCTTTCACCAGGCAGCGCAGGCCCGGACCGCCGACATGCAGTGCGCTGCCCAGCGCCGCCGTCAGCGCCGTGGGGCTGTCGAAGTGGCGCGCGCCATCGCCGAAGGCGCGACTGGCGGCGGCGCTTAGCGCGCCAACGGTCCACAGCCGCGCGATGCCGGCCCGGCGCGCCTGGCTGCCGATGTCGGCGTGCAGCAGCTCGGCGCCCTCGCCCAGTTCCGCCATGTCACCCAGCACCAGCCAGGCTTCGCCGCCGGCCTGGACCAGCGCGGCGATGGCCGCGGCGACCGAACCCGGGTTGGCGTTGTAGCTGTCGTCCACCAGCACCGCGCCGTTGCGCAGCGTGTGCGGAATCTGCCGGCCCGGCACCGGCTGGGCGTCGTCCAGGCCCTGCACGACGTCGTCGAGCGCGGCGCCGGCGCCCAGCGCCATCGCGGTGGCGGCCAGCGCGTTCATGATGTTGTGGCGGCCCGGCAGCGGCAGCACGATGTCGGCGGCGCCGGCCGGCGTGTGGAGGCGGAAGCGCGAACCCTCAGGCGTGGCCACGATGGCGCTGGCGCGCACGTCGGCATCGTTCTCGAGGCCGAAGCGCAGCACCCGGCGCGCGCCGATGCGCTGCAGGAACCAGGGCGCGAAGGCGTCGTCGGCATTGACCACCGCCACGCCATCGTCGGGCAGGGCCTCGTAGATCGCGCCCTTGGTCTCGGCGATGCCCAGCAGGCTGCCCATGCGCTCCATGTGCGCCGGCATGATGTTGTTGACCAGGGCGACGTTCGGCGGCGCGATCGAGGCCAGGTAGGCGATGTCGCCCGGCTTGCCGGCGCCCATCTCGTAGATCGCGAAGCGCGCGTCTTCCGGCGCGTCCAGCACCGCCAGCGGCAGGCCGATCTCGTTGTTGCGGTTGCCGGGATTGGCGTAAGCCTTGCCGGCGCGCGACAGGATGCCCAGCAGCAGGGTCTTCACCGAGGTCTTGCCGTTGCTGCCGGTCAGCGCCGCCACCACGGCCGGGCGGCCCTGCTGCACGCCGGCCGCGAGTTCGCCCAGGGCTTCCTCGGTGTCGGCGCACAGCACCTGCGGCAGCGGGCAGTCCACTTCTCGCTGCACCAGCAGGGCGACGGCGCCGCGCTCCAGGGCCTGGGCGGCGTGGTCGTGGCCGTCGTGGCGCTCGCCGCGCAGGGCGACGAACAGCGCGCCCGGCGCCAGCGTGCGGCCGTCGATGCCGACCGAGGTGAACTCGACGTCGGCGCCCAGGTGCCGGCCCTCGACCCAGCGTGCCGCCTGCGACAGCGCGATCGGCCTCATCGTGCGGCCTCCCGCGCCAGCAGCTGGGTGCGCGCGACCTGCAGGTCGTCGAAGGGATATTTCACGCCGCCGACTTCCTGGTAGGGCTCGTGGCCCTTGCCGGCGATCAGGATGACATCGCCGGGACCGGCGTCGCGCAGCGCGTCGGCGATCGCGAGCGCGCGGTCGCGCTGCACCTGCACGGCGTCGGTGCGGGTGAAGCCGGCCAGGATGTCGGCGACGATGCGGTCGCCGTCCTCGTTGCGCGGATTGTCGTCGGTGACGATGACGCGGTCGGCGCCGGCCTGGGCGATCGCGGCCATCTGCGGGCGCTTGCCGGGGTCGCGTTCGCCGCCGCAGCCGAACACGCAGGTCAGGCGGCCGGGCGTGTGTTCGCGCAGGCTGGCCAGCGCCTGCTGCAGCGCGTCGGGCGTGTGCGCGTAGTCCACCACCACCAGCGGCTGGCCGTCGCGGCCGCCGACGCGGCTCATGCGGCCACCCACCGGCGACAGCCGCGGCAGCATCGCCGCGACCTCGGCCAGCGGCCAGTCCAGCGCACGCAGTACGCCGGCGACGGCCAGCAGGTTGTCGACGTTGAAGCGGCCCAGCAGCGGCGTGGCGATCGCGTGCCGGTGATCGCCTTCGACCAGCTCGAAGCGCAGGCCGTCCGGCGCCAGGGTCACGTATTCGGCGCGCAGGGTGGCGTCGGCGTGGCCGCGCGAGCTGAGCGCGATGCGCCGGGCATCGGCGTGGGCGCTGGCGAGCAGGCCGGCGCCGAAGGGATCGTCCAGGTTCACCACCACCGTCTGCAGCGTCGGCCAGGCGAACAGGCGCGCCTTAGCGGCGCCGTAGGCCTCCATGCTGCCGTGGAAATCCAGATGGTCGCGCGTGAGGTTGGTGAACACCGCGACGCGGAACGCGACCGCATCCACGCGGCCCTGCTCCAGCGCGTGCGAGGACACTTCCATCGCCACGTGGGTGGCGCCGGCGTCGTGCATCTCGGCCAGAAGGCGGTGCACGGCGATCACGTCCGGCGTGGTGCGCTCGCCGGCGACCAGCTGGCCGTGCAGGCCCGCGCCCAGCGTGCCGATGCTGCCGGCGGTGTCGCCGCGCAGGGTCAGCGCTTCGGCGATCAGCTGCACGGTCGAGGTCTTGCCGTTGGTGCCGGTGACGCCGGTGACCGACAGCGCCGCGGACGGCGCGCCGTAGAAGCGGTCGGCCAGTTCGCCCTGGCGCTGGCGCAGGCCCGGCACCGCGACCACGTGCCGCGGCCGCGGCGCGCCGGCGGGCGCCGGCGGTTCGAACAGGATCACGCTCGCGCCCGCGGCCTCGGCCTGGGCGGCGTGGCGCAGGCCGTGGGTGCTGGCGCCGGCGAGCGCGATGAAGGCGTCGCCCGGGCGCAGCGCGCGGCTGTCGGCGCTCAGGCCGGTGATCTGCGGGTCGAAACCGGCCGGCGGAATCGCCACGTCGCGCAGCAGCGCATGCAGGGACAGGGCGCGGCTCATCGCAGCACCTCCGGCACCGGGTTCACCGCCGCCGGCGCCGGCGCGGCGGGCGCGGCCGCGGCGGCCACCTTCGGCGCGGCGCGCTTGGCCTGGGCGGCGAACCACTGTTCGATATCGTCCGGCGGCACGTCCATCAGGCGCAGCGCACCGTCCATCACGCGGTGGAACACCGGCGCCGACACCGCGCCGCCGCCGTATTCCAGGCCCTGCGGCTCGTGGATCACCACGGCCATCGCGAAACGCGGATTGGTCGCCGGCACCAGGCCGACGAACACCGCGGCATACCGCTTGGCGGCATAACCGCCGCCGCTGGCCTTGCGCGAGGTGCCGGTCTTCCCGGCGACGCGGTAACCCAGCACCGCCGCGCGCCGCGCCGTGCCCTCGGGGCCGGTGACGGTTTCCATCATCGCCATCAGCTGGCGCGCGATGGCCGGGTCCACCACCTGCACGCTGTCCTTGTTGCCGCCCTTGACGAAGGTCGCCTGGTGCAGGCGGCCGCCGTTGCCGATCGCGGCGTAGGCGCGCGCCAGCTGCAGCGGCGTCACCGACAGGCCGTAGCCGTAGCTGATGGTCGCCTTCTCGGCCGGACCCCAGCGGTTGGGCGGCGGCAGCACGCCCTGCACTTCGCCCGGGAAACCGCTGCCGCTGGTCTGGCCCAGGCCGAAGCGCGTGTACATGTCGTACTGGTGTTCGCTGGTGAGCTCGTTCGACACCCGCGTGGCGCCGACGTTGGAGCTCTTGGTCAGCACGCCGGTCAGGCTGAGCACGCCGTAGTTGCGGAAGTCGCGGATCGGGTGGCCGCCGGCCAGGGTCATGTAGCCCGGCGAGGTGTCGACCAGGGTGCTGGGCGTGAACTTGCCGCTCTCGATCGCCGCGGCGAAGGTCAGGGTCTTCATCACCGAGCCCGGCTCCACCACGTCGGTGACGGCGCGGTTGCGCTTGGAATCGAGCGTGGCGCCGCCCTGCGAGTTGGGGTTGAACGAGGGCTGGTTGACCATCGCCAGGATCTCGCCGGTCGGCACGTCCAGCACCACCACCGAACCGCTGGTGGCGCCGTGTTCGATCAGCGCCGACTTCAGCTCGCGGTAGGCCAGGTACTGGATGCGGCGGTCGATCGACAGCGTCAGGTCGTGGCCCGGCTCGGCGGCCTTGACCAGGTCCACGTTCTCGACGGTGCGGCCGCGGCGGTCGCGAATCACGCGCTGCGAACCGGGCGTGCCGGTCAGCCAGTCGTTGAAGGCCAGCTCCAGGCCTTCCTGGCCGGCGTCGTCGATGTTGGTGAAGCCCAGCACGTGGGCCATCACCTCGCCGTGCGGGTAGAAGCGCCGGAACTCGCGCTGCGAGTACACGCCCGGGATGTCCAGGTCCATCACCGCCTGGGCGACGTCCGGGTTCATGTGCCGGCGCAGGTAGACGAACTCCTTGGTGGCGCGCTGCGAGATGCGGTTCTCCAGCACGTCGCGCGGGATCGACAGCGCCTCGGCCAGCGCCGGCAGGCGGTCCGGGTGCTGCAGCAGCTCCTGCGGATTGGCCCACACCGACTCGACCGGCGAGGACACCGCCAGCGGCTCGCCATTGCGGTCGGTGATCATGCCGCGCGAGGTGGCGATCGGCACTTCGCGCAGGAAACGCGCGTCGCCCTGCTGCTGGTAGAAGTCCTGGCCGATCAGCTGCAGGAAGGCGGCGCGGCCGACCAGCACCAGGGCGCACAGGCCCAGCACGATGCCGACGGCATACAGCCGCTGGCGGGGGTTGTAGACGCGGGCCCGGGTCTTCATGGGCGCAGCACCACGATGTCGGCGTCTTCCGGGAACTTCATGCCGATGCGGGTGCCGGCGACCTGCTCGATGCGGTTGGCTTCGGACCAGGTGGCCTGCTCGAGCTGCAGACGGCCGAACTCGATGTTGAGCTCGTCGCGGCCGCGCTCGAGCGTGCTCAGCTCGATGTAGGCCTGGCGGTGCAGGTGGCGCGCCCAGACGACGCCGATCGCGCTGGCGATCACGCCGAGCACCAGGGCCAGCAGCACCAGCGCGCGCAGGCTCATGGTCGCTCCTGCGCGTCCTGCGCTCGCGACATTTGCACATCCATGTGCGGCACGCCCCCGAGCTTCTCGGCCACGCGCAGCACCGCGCTGCGGGCGCGCGGATTCACCGCGGTTTCCGACGATTCGGCGCGCATGGCGCCCGAGACGTCGCGCAGGCTCGGCGTGAACGCCACTTCCACCGGCATGCGGCGGTTTCCCGGCGGCGCCTTGGCGTGGCGGGCGATGAACTGCTTGACGATGCGGTCTTCCAGCGAGTGGAAGCTGATCACCGCCAGCCGGCCGCCGGGCTTGAGGCGGTCGTGCGCGGCGGCGAGCCCGCGCTCGAGGTCCTCGAGTTCGCGGTTGATGAAGATGCGGATCGCCTGGAAGCTGCGGGTGGCCGGGTGGATCTTGCTGTCGCCGCGGCCGACCACCGACGAGATCAGCTCGGCCAGCTGGGCGGTGCGCAGCAGCGGTGTGTCGTCGCGGCGCGCAACGATGGTGCGGGCGATCTTGCGGCTGAGCTTTTCCTCGCCGTAGGTCCACAGCACGTCGGCGATCTCGCGCTCGTCGGCGCGGGCCAGCCAGTTGGCGGCGCTTTCGCCGGACTCCGGGTCCATGCGCATGTCCAGCGGACCGTCCTTGGCGAAGCTGAAGCCGCGCTCGGCGACGTCGAGCTGGGGCGAGGACACGCCCAGGTCCAGCAGCACGCCGTCCAGGCCGGCGGCGGTTTCATCCCAGTGCCCGAGGTCGGCGAAGGAACCGCGGTAGACGGCGACGCGCGCGTCCGCACCAAACAGTGCGTGGGCGGTGGCGATCGCTTCCGGGTCCTTGTCCATCACCAACAGCCGTCCATCCGGCCCCAGCCGGTCGAGCACGCCGCGGGCGTGACCGCCGCGGCCAAAGGTTCCATCCAGGTACCGGCCATTCCCGAGCACACGCAGGCCGTCCAGCACCTGGGCGAACATCACCGGGAGATGGCTGGGCTGCGTGGCTTCCCGCATCCCGGCCACGCCCGTCACAGCCTGAGGTCGAGCATGTCCTCGCTGATCTCGTCTTCACCGATGGTTTGACGGATCTGCGCGAGGTGCGCCTGCTCGCTCCACAATTCGAACTTGCCGCCCATGCCGAGCAGCACCGCTTTTTTCTCGATGCCGGCGGCGGCGCGATGGCTGGCCGGCAGGGTCACGCGGCCGTTGCTGTCGGGCTCGACGACGGTGGCCGCACCGACCAGCTTCAGCTGCAGGTTGCGGTGGACCTTCTTCGCGTTCGGCAGCGCCATCACCTGGTCGCGGACGGTTTCCCAGGCCGCTTCCGGGTACAGCCACAGGCAGCCGGCTTCATATGGGTTGTAGGCCACGACCAGGCGGTTCCCGGCGCGCGCGACGAGATCCCGGGCGGCGGTGGGGATCGCCAGCCGGCCCTTGTCGTCGATCGTGATCGCGGTTTCGCCCTGGAACATGCCCTGGATCAGTCCTTATCCACCAAAAGCCACAAAAAACCCGAAATTCCCTCGGAAGCCCACGTTAGTCCTGGCTCCAGGGGCTGTCAAGGAAGTTTTCGGGTCAATTTCGCTAGGCGGATCAAGACTTTGCGCGAAACTTGAGAGTCTTGTTTAAGAACCGTTTGGCAAGTGTTGTTTCACATGGATTTGATCCAGCGCCGTGAAACACCTCACAGATCGGCGGGATGGGCCCACGCGCCGGTCCGCAGCCTGACCGGGGAGGCCGGGAAGCGGGGTCGTGCGCAAATCAAGGGGCCAGGGAGAGGAAAGTGGCGGAGCCGGCCGCTAAGCCGGGTTCTGTCGTGGACAGTCATTCCTCTAGCCCCCGCGTCACCGCGGGGATCAAGCAACCAACCCGGGTGCGGCACGAGCCATGCCATAGCACCCCTATTTGGTCTTGCTCCGGGTGGGGTTTGCCGTGCCCCGAGGCGTTGTCCCCTCGGGCGGTGGGCTCTTACCCCACCGTTTCGCCCTTACCACGCACCCTTGCGGGCCGTTCGGCGGTTTGTTTTCTGTTGCACTTTCCGTCGGCTCGCGCCGCCCAGGCGTTACCTGGCACCCTGCTCTGTGGAGCCCGGACTTTCCTCGGCGCATTGCTGCGACGCGACTGTCTTGGCCGGCTCCGCCGCCGCGGATTGTCTCACAGCGCCGCCGCGCGGGGATTTCCGCGTTCAGCCGCCGGCCGAACGGGCGAAACGGCCGCGACCTTCGCGCCGGCTGAAGTCGAAGGTGAAGGCCATGCGCAGCGGCACCTGCCGCTCGGTCACGCCCTCGCCTTCGCAGTCCTCGTTCTTCTCGATGCCGGGCGGGAAGGTGCAGACGGCCGCGGCGGTGAACTGCCACTCGCGCACCGTTGCCAGCACGGCCTGTTCGAACGCCGCGAGCGCCGGTTCGGCCGCGGCGGGGCAGTCCGGGCCGCCGTGCAGCGGTACCGCCCAGATCACCTCGCCCGCCTCGCTCACCACCAGGTCGACGCAGACGCGCGCCTTCTCGGGGCCGGCCGCCAGCTGCGCGGCGGGATAGTCGGGCAGATGGTCGGGGTTGAGATGGTTGGCCATCAGGAACAGCTGCTGCTGCTCCATCTTCATCGTGCGCGCCTGCGGTGGCAGGATCATGCTCGCGCCGACCTGGGTGCTGCGGCTGCCGGCGCAGGCGCACAGCGCCAGCGCCGCGAGCAGCGTCAATCCACGCATCATTCCCCGCCTCCGTACAGCGCCTTGCGCGGCGCACCGCTGATGTCCGCCGCGAGTTTGGCCGCCAGCGAGGGTTTGAGATGTTCGGCGAGTTTCGCGTACAGGCGCTGGCCCTCGAGCAGCCGCGCCTCGGTGTCGTCCTCGCAGCCGCGCACGACGACGACGAACTCGCCCTTGCGCTGGTTGTCGTCGGCGGCGATCTTCCCGATCAGCTCGTCCAGCGTGTCGCCCAGTACCGTCTCGAACAGCTTGGTCAGCTCGCGCGCGACCACCGCCTCGCGCCCGCCGCCGAAGGCCGCGGCCATGTCGGCGAGCGATTCCTCGATGCGGTGTGCGCTTTCGTAGAACACCATCGTGCGCGATTCACCCGAAAGCGCCGTCAGCTTCTCGCGGCGGCCGGAGGCCTTGGCCGGCAGGAAGCCCTCGAAGCAGAAACGGTCGCTGGGAATGCCCGCCACCGACAGCGCCGCGATCGCCGCACAGGCGCCGGGCACCGGGCTCACCTTCAGCCCGGCCGCGCGCACCTCGCGCACCAGCCGGTAGCCTGGGTCGCTGACCAGGGGCGTGCCGGCGTCGGACACCAGGGCCAGGGTTTCGCCGGCGCGCAGGCGCTCCACCAGCTTCCAGGCCACGTCTTCCTCGTTGTGCTCGTGCAGGGCCAGCAGCGGCCGCTCGATGCCGGTCTGGGCCAGCAGCTGGCGCGTATGCCGGGTGTCTTCGGCGCAGATCGCGTCCACCGCCGCCAATACCTCGCGGGCGCGGGCGCTCAGGTCGCCCAGGTTGCCGATCGGGGTTGCCACCACGTACAGGGTTCCCGCCTGTGTCACCGCCATGCCGCGCCCTCCCTGTGCACCGGCTATCATCTTAGCCGCATCGATACCCCGGACCCCCGACCATGCTGCGATCCGCCCCCCTGCTGTTCGCCCTCGCCGTCGTCAGCGGCTGCGCCAGCGTTTCGGTTGCCCCCGAGCCCACGGTCGAACAGCAGAGCGCGCAGCGCCTGGCCGCCGAGGGCAATCACCGCGAAGCTGCCCGCGCCTACGCCGCCACCGCCGCCCGCGTGCGCGGCGCGGCCCGCGACGAAGCCTGGTTGAACGCGGCCGAACAGTACCTGCTGGCCGGCGACGAAGGCGCCGCGCGCCAGTCCTGGGACCAGTCCAACCGCCGCCGCCTCGAGGGCGTCGACACGCTGCGCCACGACCTGCTCAACGCCGGCTTCCAGGCTGCCGCCGGCCGCCACGACCAGGTGCTGTCCCTGCTGGGCCAGCGCCGCGACAGCGTGCCCGCCGAGTTCGCGGCGCGCTGGCATGGCCAGCGCGCCGCTTCGCTGGAAGCGCTGGGCCGCGGCTTCGACGCCGCCGGCGAATACGCCTGGCTGCTCGCCGCGCTGCCGCGCGACCAGCGCGCCGAGACCGTGCGCCGCATCGACAAGCTGCTGGCCGCCGAATCCGACGCCGCGCTCGCCGCCAGCGCCGCGGCCCTGCCCGCCGGCCATCCGCTGTACCGGTACGCCGGCCGCGCGCTGACCCAGCGCGGCCTGCCGCTGCCGCGCCCCTACGACCGCAGCGCCTCCGCGCCCGGCCTCGACGCGCTGCCGCCGGCCGAAGCCGACGGCTACCGCCCGCCGGAACGCCTGGCCGTGCTGCTGCCGCTCAGCGGCCCGCTGGCCGCCGCCGGCCAGAGCGTGCGCGACGGCCTGATGTCCGGGTACTACGCCGAAACCCGGCGCCGCCCGCAGGTTCGCTTCTACGACACCGCCGGCAGCGTCGAAGGCGTCGGCCGCGCACTGGCCCAGGCGCGCGAGGAAGGCGCCCAGATGCTGGTCGGCCCGCTCACCCGCGATGAAGTGAACGCGCTGTTCGGCACCGCCGACCTCGACCTGCCGGCGATCGCGCTCAACCGCGGCACCGTGCCGCCGCCGCCCGGCAGCACCGCTTTCGCGCTGGCGCCGGAAGAAGAAGGCGCGGCCGCGGCGGACCGCCTGCTCGACCGCGGCTTCAAGCGCGTGCTGGTGGTGACCCAGGCCGACGAGAACGCGCGGCGCGCGCTCGGCGCCTTCCGCGAACGCCTGCTCGCACGCGGCGGCCAGGTGATCAACGAAGTCACCGTCAGCGAAGCCAACCCCGACTACGTGCCGGCCCTGCAGCAGGCGCTGGGCGGCTCGCGGCCGGAAGCGCTGTTCCTGAGCCTCAAGGCCGCGCAGGCGCGCCTGCTGTCGAGCCAGATGGATACCGCCGGCCTGGTCGGCGTGCCGCGCGTCGCCACTTCGCTGATCCTCTCGGGCGCGAACCTGCGCATGGACGTCGAGCTCGACGGCATCGAATACCCGGAGCTGCCCTGGCTGCTGGGCCTGAACATGGGCCTGCCCGACCCCGACACCCTCGGCAACACGCTGCCCAGCGCCCAGGGCGGCGGCGCGCGCCTGTACGCCTTCGGCATGGACGCGTGGAAGCTCGCGGCCTATCTCGACCATCTCAGCGCCGACCCCGGCGCGCAGCTTCGCGGCGCCACCGGCGAACTGCAGATGGACGCGCTGGGCGCGGTGCAGCGGCGCCCGGCCTGGGCGGTGTTCAGCGGCGGCCGGCCGCGCCCGGCGCTGGACGGCGCCCTGCTGCCCGATGCCGGCAACCCCTGACCGGCGCCAACTCGGCGCCGCGGCCGAAGCGGCCGCGTGTGCCCACCTGGAGGCCGCGGGGCTGAGGCCACTCGCGCACAACGTCAACTACCGCTTCGGTGAACTCGATCGGGTGATGCGCGACGGCGACACGGTCGTCTTCGTCGAGGTGCGCTACCGCCGCGATGACCGCTTCGGCGGCGCCGCGGGCTCCGTGGATTTCCGCAAGCGCCGCCGCCTGATTTTGGCCGCGCGCGCCTGGCTGGCCGCGCAGCGCGGTTTCGCCGACGCGCCCTGCCGCTTCGACGTGGTGACCGTGCAGGGCGCCGACGACGCGCTCGACTGCGAGTGGATCCGCGACGCCTTCCGGCTCGACGACGCCTGAGGCCCCGAGGGGCTAGGCCGTTTCGCGCGGCGGCGGCACCGGCCGGCGCCGCTGCAGTTCGCGCAGCCGCTGGCGCCGCGCCTCTTCCTCCAGCGACGTGGGCAGATAGCCCCACCAGCCGCTGCCGTTGTCGAGCGCGTCGTAGCGGCCCATCACGCCGTACATGGACGCCACCAGGCCCATCGCCACGCCGGACAGGAAGCCGGCGCCGTGGGCGACATAGTTCACGCCGCCGGTGTCCAGCGCGCCGCGGCCCTTGAAGGTCAGCAGCGTGTCGACGCCAAAATACAGGCCCAGCACCCAGAACGCGCGCAGCTTGAAGGTGTAGACCGGAATCACCAGCAGCATCAGCTTCAGGTCGATCTGCCGGGCGAAGAACAGCACGGCATAGGCGCCGGCGATCGCGGCCAGGCAGCCGGAGGCGCCGATGCTCGGGATCAGGTGCGCGTTCGCCGACACGTACAGCAGGTTGCCCGCGAACCCGCCCAACAGGTAGACCAGCGCGAACCCCGCCGGCCCCAGTGCGTCCTCGATCTTGTCGCCGAACAGCCACAGGAAAAACATGTTGCCCAGCAGGTGCGGCCAGTCGCCGTGCATGAAGATGCTGGTGAGGTACTGCCAGGAGTGCCAGTCGCCCGGCACCAGGCCGTAGGCGCGCACCCAGGCGGCGAAACCTTCGGGGCTCTCGCGCGGCGCGAACAGGAACACCGCGATGTTCACCGCCATCAGCGTCCAGGTCAGCAGCGGCAGGTGCCGCAGCTCGGCGTCGGACTTCCAGGGGAGCAGCCAGATCATGCGTCGCCCTCCGGGGGCGCGGCGGAAAGCGCGCAGGTTACCGGAAGCACGGAGCTCCGGCGCGGACCGCGGCCAGCCGCCTGGGCTAGGATGCGGTCTGCACAGGAAACCCAAACCGATGACCCACTGCAGCTGCGGGGCCAGGCTGGACAGGTTCCGGACCGGCCATCAGACATGCCGGCAATGCGGCGTCGAGTACCGCGCCGTCCGGGGTCCGCAGATGCCGCTGGTTTCGGCCGTCTTCGGCATGCTTCCTTTCGCCGTGTTCCCGGTCGCGATCCTGTTCGCCCCGCCGGGCT
The DNA here is from genome assembly GCF_006265115.1 of Arenimonas terrae. Lineage (GTDB taxonomy): Bacteria > Pseudomonadota > Gammaproteobacteria > Xanthomonadales > Xanthomonadaceae > Arenimonas > Arenimonas terrae. Next base: position 1,510,045 of record NZ_SMDR01000001.1, read on the forward strand.
GGGTCCTGTTCGGGCTGCTGCCCATCGCCTACTTCGTCGCCGCCGCCGCTGCGACCTTTTACACTCAGGCGTGGGTGTCGCTGGCAGCGTCATCGCCGCCCGCCGTGGCAACGACTCCACGTCAGGACTCCTTCCAGGCACCCCTCCCGATGACCCTCCCGCTTTTCGTGATCGACGATGGCGATGTGCTGATGTTCCGCTCGGCGACGGCGCTCGAGCAGTACGTCGAGTCCCCCGACATCCCCGGGTACAGGGTTTTCGACGCGGAAGGCCGCCGCCTTTCGCTTGAGGCGGAGGGGCCCGCGCCGAAACCCTCGCGGTGGTTGGCCAGCCTTTCGCCGGTCCACCTGGTGGTTCCGGAGACCGCAAGCGACGGATCGGCGGAGCTGGCGGGGTTCCTGCGCTCTTGCCTGGCCCGTGCGAGCCCCGATGAAGCTCCGGCCCCGAGCGACCTTGCAGGCCTGGTCTCGCTGTTCTGCGCCCGCGGCTGGTATACGGAATAGCTGCCCTTATCGGCGTGACCGCCGGCAGCGCCCAAGGTGGCAACGCCGTATTCGCCTACGACGTGCTCGACAACATCCGCCAGCTCGACCAAGGCACGCGCACGGTGCGGCACACCTACAACACCTCGAACCGCCTCAGCGCGATCACCAACGCCGCGGGCACCACGCTGTCGACCTACGTACAGGACACGCGCGGCAACCTGGTGCAGCGCACCACCGGCGCCGTCACCGATACCTTCACCTTCGACAAGGCCAACCGCCTCAAGGCCACCAGCATCAACGGCGTGGCCAGCACCTACCGCTACGACGGCCTGGGCCGGCGCATGCAGCAGACCGAGGCCGGGGTCTCGTCCTACTTCGTCTACGGCCAGGCCGGGCAACTGCTGTTCAGCCAGGACGGCGTGAACCGCTACAACCACATCCACCTGGCCGGCAGCCTGGTGGCCAAGCGGCTGGTGCCGTTCAGCGGCACCACCAGCATCCGCTACCAGCACACCAACGCCTTGGGCAGCCCGGTGGCGGAGACCAACGAAGCGGGCGCCCTGGCCCAACCCCGCGAGCGCCTGACCGCCTACGGCGAACCGGCCGATGGCACCTGGCAGGCCGGGCCCGGGTTCACGGGGCATCAGATGGATGCCAGCTCGAAGCTCGTTTACATGCAGCAGCGGTATTACGATCCGGTGGTGGGGCGGTTCTTGTCAGCTGATCCAATGATTTCAGATACACAGAACGGGTGGAATTTCAATCGCAACAGCTACGCGGCGAATAATCCATATAGATTCGTCGACCCAGACGGGCGTCGGATTTCAGGACTCACATGCGGCATGTTCTGTGAAAAATTGCGGCAAGCATGGGGGGAAATGAAAAAGCGACAAGAGGAACTGGTAAGGATTGTTTCCTCTGGCCACAAGACCGCGGAAGATGCCGCTATTGCGTTCGGTGAGGATACCGCTGAAAAAGCAAAAGAAGACTCTTCAGAGCCGAATGCGGGGATTGTAGAAATAGGATCAGAAAACTTCGGATACACAAACCCGATCTGGGGCGCGAAAGGGGAGACCATTGTTCAAATGCGAGAGTACTCCGAAGCACTTAAGGCCGTGCACGGCCTCAAGCTTCGTGGGCTTGTCCATACCCACTTTGATAGAAACTTGCGTTTTTCGCCCGACGATGTTCGAGGCATGGGGAATTGGACTTATTTTATGAGGAATCAAGCAGGCCAAGTTCGACTCCTGAACAAAGCAATTCTAAAGAGAGAGAGATTCGAAGATCGAGGTCGCGAGACGTTGATCATCACATCCAAAGGTTTGGCGGAGCTGAAGGCACATGCATCCATGGAGATTGCTAATCATGAAGGCTCTTCTATTTTCTCTTTTGATTCTGACCGCCGGCGGCTGCGCTACTCCTTCGGATGGGCGAGACGATCAAGACGATTCGCTGTGGATGGCAAAGATTGCAGAGAAAGATGAATGCATAGGAGCGTACAGGGAAAAGATCCGACTGGCGTTCGAAGGAAAAATCCCGAACGGATCGCCTGGCGAAATTCGTGAACACATCTGGCTGTCCCTACCGTCTCAAGAGCGCGAAATTCTTACTCGCGTCGCAGGCAATAGTCTGAGAGGACAGATCACAGCTACCGACGAGTTAAGGACGGAAATTGTTGGAGAGCTTCATGCCGAGTTTGTGAGGAAGCGCATTTGCAGCAAAATCGATCCATTGAGCGACATGTACCTCTTTGCCGACGCGATACGCGGGTATCTTTTGCGGAACAACATGTGGAGTGACGATATTTTTCGAACCGACTGGGATTCGGATGGCACCCTGGACTCAGGCCAGAGAATCCTGCTCGCACTTTCGCTAGAGGCGGCGACTGATTGAATCGCGCCGGGGTTCATAGAAACCTACCGACCTGAAGGTCCCCGATATCGGTGCAGCCCATCCGATTGGCAAATGCACCTCACCCCGCCAACTGCTTCGCCATCTCGCCGACATGGCGCAGCGCCTCGCCCATTCGCGTATCCAGCGGGTGTCTGTAGTTCGGGCGAAGGCAGCGGCCGAAGCCCTGCGAGGTCGAGAACATCAGTTCGGGCGCGAGGCAGATGCCCTGGACCATCGCCAGCTGCCTAATAACGACAAGAACAAGAACGGGGTCAGGTTAACTTCTTTTCTTAGCGACTTCAGCGATTCTGGAACCAGTACACGCTCAGCTTTTCTTCATTTCCGCCGATTTCTCTGACGACTCTGCGAGCGTTAGCGGAGGACTTAAGGGCTGGGGAGTTGGGTTTGCAACTGGCTACCAAAGCTGCACCACGGAGACATCATGCGAATAACCAAGAACAACCTCATTGCGGCTGACTATCTTCTTTTGACTGCATTCCTTGCGCTTTGCTTTCTACACGGGACACTTCCGAAATGGCTTTGGATTTCTTTACTTCTTTCCATAGCTTTTCTCCTATTAGTACTTGTGATAACGACACTATTCTTTGTCACCAAGGGAAGCGGAAAAGCATAGTCGTCGAACGGGTCGCGAGCCCCGGGCTATGATTGCCCGGCCATGAGCCCCACCCTTCCCGCCCCGCTGCTCGCCGACCTCACCGCCCTGCTCGGCCCCGACGGCCTGCTGGTGGACCCGGCCGAGCGGCTGGCCTACGGCTACGACAACTCCCGCCGCCAGGGGCTGCCGCTGGCGGTGGCGCTGCCGACCACGGCGGCGCAGGTGCAGGGCATCGTGCGGCGGTGCCGGGCGGCGAAGCTGCCGATCGTGGCGCGCGGGCGCGGCACCAATACCACCGGGGCCAGCGTGCCGGGCGAGGATGCGCTGGTGGTGTCCTTCGAACGCATGAACCGGGTGCTGGCGATCCGGCCCGGGGACCGGGTGGCGGTGGTCGAACCGGGGCTGCTCAACGGCGACCTGCAGGCGGCGCTGGCGCCGCACGGGCTGTTCTGGCCGCCGGACCCGACCAGCGCGGCCTACTGCAGCATCGGCGGCAACCTGGCCTGCAATGCCGGCGGCCCGCGCGCGGTGAAATACGGCGCCACTCGCGACAACGTGCTGGCGGTCACCGCCGTCACCGGCACCGGCGAACTGGTGCGTTTCGGCGCGCCCACCACCAAGGGCGCCAGCGGTTACGACCTGTCGCGCATCCTGATCGGTTCCGAAGGCACGCTGGCCCTGATCGTCGAGGCCACGCTGAAGCTGACGCCCGTCGCCAGCCAGCGCCGCGCCCTGCGCGCGCTGTACGAAGACGTGGACAGCGCCGCCGCTGCGGTGGCGCGGCTGATGGCGCAGCCGGTGACGCCGTCGATGCTGGAATTCATGGACGGCGAGTGCGTGCGGCTGGCGCGCGAGGTGGGCGGTGCGGACATGCCGGCCATGGATGGCCTAATGCCGCGAGCGCAGGATGCGCAAGAGCGGCGCCCCGCCGCCGGCGCGCTGCTGATGATCGAGGCCGATGGCGAGGCCGCGGTGCTCGATGCCGCCGTGGCCGCGCTCACCGCCGCGGCCCGGGGACCCGGCTGCCTGGAAGTAACCGCCGCCCCGGACGAGGCCTCGCGCGAATCCCTTTGGGCCGCCCGCAAGGCCCTGTCCCCGGCGCTGCGCACGATCGCGCCGGGCAAGATCAACGAAGACGTGGTGGTGCCGGTGTCGCGCATCCCCGAGCTGGTGGCCGCGGTGCGCGCCACCGCCGCCGCGCAGACGCTGCCGATCGTGTGTTTCGGCCACGCGGGCAACGGCAACCTGCACGTGAACATCCTGTACGACCCGGCCGATGCCGCCCAAGCCGCGCGTGCCGACGCCGCGCTGGAAGCGGTGTTCGACGCGGTGATCGCGCTCGACGGCCAGGTGTCGGGCGAACACGGCATCGGCCTGGCCAAACGCGAACTGCTGGCCCGCGCCCTGAGCCCGCAGGCGATGGCGCTGATGCGGGCGATCAAGGCGCAGTTCGACCCGGACGGGATCCTCAACCCCGGCAAGGTGCTGCCCGATTGAGCCCGAGCCGCGCCCCCAGCGAGCTCGACCAGCTGCTCGTCGAGATCCGGGCCTGCCGGCTGTGCGAAGCCCACCTGCCCCTGGGCCCGCGCCCGGTGCTGCGCGCCAGCGCCACCGCGAAACTGCTGATCGTCGGCCAGGCCCCGGGCACCCTGGTGCACGGCAGCGGCGTGCCCTGGGACGACGCCAGCGGCGTGCGCCTGCGCGGCTGGCTGGGCCTGGACAAGGCCGCCTTCTACGACGAGACGAAGATCGGCATCGTGCCGATGGGCTTCTGCTACCCCGGCCGCGGCACCAGCGGCGACCTGCCGCCCCGGCCCGAATGCCGCGCCACCTGGCACCCGCGCCTGCTGCCGCTGCTGCCGGACGTGACCACCGTGCTGGCCATCGGCCAGTACGCGCAGGCCTACTTCCTGGGCGAACGCCGCAAGAAGACCCTGACCGAAACCGTGCAGGCCTGGCGCGAGTACGCCCCGGCCGTATTCCCCCTGCCCCACCCCAGCCCGCGCAATGTCGGGTGGTTCATGCACAACCCGTGGTTCGAGAAGGAAGTGGTGCCGGCGCTGCGCCAGCAGGTGCAGGGCGTACTGGGTAAAGCCGATTGATCAGGCGGTGACGGGCGAGGCCTCGGATGCCGCTAGTGGATCCGGCGTGACGGGGCGGCGCTCGACCCGATGATCGGCGACGATCCGGCCCTGATGCATCACCAGCACCCGGTCCGCCGACGCGATCGTCTCCGGCCGGTGCGCGATGATCACCCGCGTGATGCGCAGCCGCCGCACGGCGTCGTTCACCTGCCGCTCGCGTTCGACATCCAGGTGGCTGGTGGCCTCGTCCAGGAACAGGAAACGCGGCTGCCGGTAAAGCGCACGTGCCAGGATCACGCGCTGGCGCTGCCCGCCCGACAGGCTGTTGCCCATGTCGCCGATCAGGCTGTGGTAGCCCATCGGCATGGCCACGATCTCGTCATGCACGGCCGCCAGGCGCGCCGCGGCCTCGATGCGCGTTGCATCCGGATCGACTTCGCCGAAGGCAATGTTGTCGGCGATCGAACCGGCGAACAGAGTGTCGTCCTGCATCACCGCGCCCACGGTTGCGCGGAACTCGCGCAACCCGATCGCCGCCAGCGGCCGGCCATCCACGCGCACCTGGCCTTCGCTGGCCGGAAGCAGGCCCAGCATCAGCTTGAGCAGCGTGGTCTTGCCGCAGCCCGAAGGCCCGACGATCGCCACGCACTCGCCGGCACCGATGCTGAAGCCGCACTCGCGCAGGACCCAGGGTTCGCCGTCGGCGTAGCGGAACCCGAGCCCGTCGACCCGCAGCCCGCGCTCGCCCGCCACTTCGGGCAGCCGCGTATCGGCGGCATCCGACTCCGGCGGCGCCAGCACGACATCCGCCAGCCGTTCGCCGTGCAGCCGCAGCATGCGGAATTCCAACCCCTTGTCGATCAGGCCCGCGACCCGCTGCGCGAACTGGTCCTTGTAGGCCAGGTAGGCCACCAGCATGCCCACCGAAAACGCGCCGTCGAGCACCAGGCCGGCGCCGAACCACACGACCAGCAGCCGCTCCAGCCCGAACACCGCCAGATTGGCGCCCGACAGCCCGAGCCCGAGCCGCGCAAGCCCGACTTCAGCGTTGAGCGTGCGCGCCAGCAGGTTGGCGTAGGCGGACTGCCGCGACGCCTCCTGTCCGGAAACCTTCAGGCTCTGCATGCCGCGCAGGGTCTCCAGCAGGTGGCCCTGCTGCCGGGCCGCGGTGACCAGCTGGCGTTCGGTGCCGCGACGCAGCGGCCCGTAGGTCGCGGTGCGCATCGCGAGATAGACCAGCACGGCCACGCCGGTAAACATGGCCAGCCGCGGACTGTAGGCCAGCATCATCGCCAGCGTGACCAGGGCCATGGCGCCGTCGACCACGGCCTCCACCGCACTGGTGGTCAACGAGCGCTGGATCGCCTGCACCGCGCCCAGCCGCGACACCACGTCGGCCAGCTGCCGACGCTCGAAGAACTGCAGCGGCAGCCGCAGCAGGTGCGCGAACACATTGCCGGTCCACTGCTGGCCCAGCCGCGACGACAGGTGCAGCACCGCCGCACCGCGCACCCAGCCGGTCGCCACCTGCAGCAGAAGCAGTCCGCCGAAGGCCAGCGCCAGTAGCGACAGCAGGCCACGGTCCGCCGACACCAGGACTTGGTCGATCACCCACTGCAGGTAGAACGGGGCGAGCACGACGAACACCTGCAGGGCCAGAGAGAGCCCGAGCAGTTGCGCCAGCGCGCCGCCGAGGCCGCGGATGCGCCCGGTCAGCTGCCGGAGACCGATCGCCGGCGGTGCGGCACGACGCACGAAGTCGTGGCCGGGCGAGAGTTCGAGCGCCACGCCGGTGAAGTGCGTCGACAACTCCTCCGGGCGTAGCACCCGCTCGCCAAACCCCGGGTCCACGACAGTTGCGCCGCGCCGCCCGCAGCGGGTCAGCACGACGAAGTGGTTGAGGTCCCAGTGCAGGATGCAGGGAAGGCGCAGCTTGTCGACATCGTCCAGCTCCAGGCGCAGCGGCCGGGGCTGCAGACCAAGGCTCCGCGCGATGTCCGTCAGCCGGGCCAGGCTGGCGCCTTTCAGCGACAGGCCGAAACGCTGCCGCAGTTCCGCCAGGCTGCAGCGATGGCCATGGTGGCTGGCCACCATCGCCAGGCAGGCCAGGCCGCACTCGGCGGCCTCCGCTTGCAGGATCGGCTTCATCCGATGCGCGGCCGGCCCGCGAGGTACTGGGCCAACGCGGTGACAAACGCCGGCACCAGCAGGGCCAGGCACAGCCAGGTGAGCACATCGCCGAAGTTGATGGCGGTGAAGCGGCCGCCGAGCACCCAACCGATGTAGTTCGTCACCTTGGCGGTGGCCAGGGACTCGATCATGTTCAAGGTCAGCACGCCCGCCACCGCCCCCAGCAGGGCGCGGCAAAGCAGGAACCCCGTGTTGCCCGGACGGGCGCCGTATTCGGCGATGCGGACGCCGGCATAAAGCATGGCGAACACCACCGCGGCAATGCCGAACCAGGCCATGGTCGGCAAGCCGAAGGCGCGGACCTCGTTGTGGTGGTGCACGTTGCCGAGCAGCAGGGCGCCGTAGATCCGCGCTTCGCCCGGATTGAAAGCGAAGGCGGCGATCGCCCGGAACAGGGCGTCGCTCAGGCCAAGCATCATGCCGAGCAGTTCGGGACAGTTGCGGAACATCGTCTTCATCTTGCCTCCTGGAAAGGCGTTGGCTGCGGGCAGCCAACGCCGGTGTGCTCAGTTCGTCTTCGGCGGGCAGGTGACTTCGACCTTGATCGCTTCCTTGCTGACCTCGACCGAACCGCTGCAACCCTGGCTGACGCCGTAGGCCACCACGACCAGGCCGCCGATCAGCAGCGCGCCGCCGATCACCAGGCCGGCGACAACCACCGGGTTGCCGCCTTCCACCATTTCCAGCTCGACATGGCTCAGTTCACGCATGGCACATCCCTCGTTGAAAGCCCGCTGATTGCGGGCGGGCCCACCTCACCGCGCCTACCCAGGTAGGTCGCAAGACGGAACCACGGCGCTGTCGGCTCCCTGCTCCGTCGCCGGATCGACGTCGCCGCCACCGCAAGACCGCGCCGCGGCGCCATCGCGCGAACCGTCTTCACCTGCATCGAGGCATGCGCTGCGGCGGAATGAGCGGAAGCTTCAATCGCGGCGCCGCCATCCGCCGACACATCGGCCCGCCCGTTTCCTGCAGCCGCCAGCTGTCCGCGCAGCGTCTGCAGCGGTTCGACCAGCCATTCCCACAAACGGCGACGCTCGCCCAGGATGTCCGCCTCCAGCACCAGGCCTGGCCGCAGCGGTCGCTCGGTTCCCGCGGCGCGCACGCTCTGCCGCTCCAGCGCCACGACCACGCGATAGGTCGGCTCACCGCCGCCCTCGCCCGCCGCCAGCGCATTGCGGCTGATGCGCGCAACGCGCCCGCGGTGCTGGCCGAACTTCTGGTGCGGATAGGCGGCATAACGCAGCCGGACCTCGTCGCCCGGGGCGATGAAACCGATGGCCGCACCGGGCACGGCCAGGTGCGCTTCCAGCTGGCTCGATGCCGGCAACAGCGCCAGCAGCGGCTGCCCGGCCTGCACGGCCTGGCCGGCGTGCACGAACAGCACGCCGACCGCGCCCGCGATCGGCGCCGTCACCACGGCCTCGCCGCGCGCACGCAGTTCGATGCGCTCCTGTTCGAGCGCAGAGAGTTCGCGCAGCTCCGCCGCTTCCGAGGCGGCCAGCTCCTGCGGAACTTCCCGCAGCGCCTGCTGCAGCTGCGCCCGCCGCTGGCCCGCGGCCGCACGCTGGCGCTGCAGCGCCTGTACGGCCGCCTGCAGGTCGAGCGTCTGGTTCTCCTGCTGCTGCAGCTGCAGGTCGGTGACATAGCGCTGCGCGTGCAGCCGCCTGAACTTCTGCAGCGCCTGTTCCGCGAGCCCCTGCTGCTGCCGGCGCGTTACCAGCTCCGCCTCGATCTGGCCGAGCTCGGATCCGACCAGTGCCGCCTGCGCTTGAAGGCCATCTGCCTGGGCCCGCAGACGCTCGCGCTGGGCCCGATACCCGGACCGCGCACCCTCGCGGCGGGCCAGCAGCGAGCGTTCAACCGAATCGCGGGTATTGCCCACATCGCGCGTCGCGCCGGGAACAACCAGCTGCGCCAGCACGTCGCCCGGCAACAGGCGCTGGCCTTCCTGCACCGGCAGGTCGGCGACCACGCCCGACACGGGCGCGACCACGGTAGCCAGTCCCTGCGTCGGCACCAGCTGCCCGACAACGCGCGTGCGCCGCGTGTAGTCGCCGCAGGCCAGCAACCAGACGACGCCGGCGCAGGCCAGCAGCACGCCGACAGCCAACGCGCGCGCCGACACCGGCTGGTCGAGCACGACCTCGCCCAGCCAGCTGTGCCGGCGCGCCTGCAGGGCCTCGGTGCGGAACAACGGCAGGGACATTCGTGCGCCTCTCTGGGCACGAAGTCTGGCCGCCGCTACGGCGGCCGGCCCGGCGAATCAGCCGCTCAGCGGGGTAGGAAAAAGGCGATCAGCTGCAGGGCCAGCAGCGCATACACGCCGGCGATCGCATCGTCGAGCATGGCGCCGAACCCGCCGTGCACTTTCTCATCCGCCCAGCTCACCGGCCAGGGCTTGGCGATGTCGAAGAGGCGAAACAGCACGAAGGCCACGACCATCCAGGGCCAGCCGGCCGGCGCCATCAGCAGGGTGATCCACATGCCGATGTATTCGTCCCACACCACCAGGGACGGGTCTTCGATGCCGGTGCGGGTGATCACCCAGTGCGACGCCCACACGCCGATGCCGAAGCCCGCGGCCAGCACGGCCAGGTAGGCCGGCAGCGGCAGGTCCTTCATCAGGAACCACCAGGGCAGCAGGGCGGCCAGGCTGCCCACCGTGCCCGGGGCCTTGGGCGAAAAACCCGCGCCGAAGCCGGCGGCGATCCAGCCCAGCGGGTGTTTCATCAGTTTGCGGCGGGTGCCGACCGGCAGCACGGCCATCAGTGCACTCCCTGGAAATGCTGGTAGCCGGCGCGCGGCGGCGCGTAGTCGGCGCCGTCGGGCGTGGTGCAGCGCAGGCCGGGTTGTGGCTCGAGCTGGCCGATGACGGTGGCGGTGACGCCGCGTTCCGACAGCGCCTGTTCGATGGCGAAGGCGGCGGACGCGGGGGCGGTGAAGCATAGTTCGTAGTCGTCGCCGCCGGACAGCTGCAGCGGCCAGCGCGCGGTTTCGTCGAAGTGGTCGGCCAGGGTGCGCGAGGTCGGCAGGCGGCCCAGGTCGATGCGGGCGCCCAGGCCGCTGGCGGTCAGCACATGGCCCAGGTCGGCGGCCAGGCCGTCGCTGAGGTCGATGCCGGCGGTGGCCAGGCCGCGCAGGGCCAGGCCCGCTTCGATGCGCGGCGTGGGGCGGTCGAGGCGGTAGCGCAGCTTGGCGCTGAAGGGGCCGCGGGCGCGCCACTGCTGCAGGGCGCCGGCGGCGTCGCCGAGCGTGCCGGTGACCCAGACCTCGTCGCCGGCCTTGGCACCGTCGCGGCGCAGGGCCTGGCCTTCGGGCACGAAGCCGTGCGCGGTGATCGTGATGCTGAGCGGGCCGTGGGTGGTGTCGCCGCCGACCAACGAGACGCCGTGTTCATCGGCCAACTCGAAAAAACCATCCAGGAAACCGTCGAGCCACACGTCGTCGGCTTCCGGCAGCGTCAATGCCAGCGTGCACCACGCCGGGGCGGCGGCCATCGCGGCCAGGTCGCTCAGGTTCACCGCCAGGGCTTTCCAGCCGATGTCGGCGGGCGCGGTTTCCGGCGGGAAATGCACGCCGGCCACCAGGGTGTCGCTGGTGACCACGAGCTGGTGGCCCGCGGGAACGTCCAGCAGCGCGGCATCGTCGCCGATGCCCAGGGCCACGTCGGGCCGGGCGCGCACACGCGCGCGGATGCGTTCGATCAGGGCGAACTCGCCCGGCATCAGGGCTTGCGCTGCGCCTGCGCCTCGGCCTTGCGCCATTGCGCCGCGGCGTGGTCGAGCACGCCGTTGACGTAGGTGTGGCCGTGTTCGCTGCCGAAACGTTTGGTGGTTTCGATGGCTTCGTTGATCACCACGCGGTAGGGCACATCGAGACGATGCCGCAGCTCGTAGGCGGCGATGCGCAGCACGGCGCGTTCGATCGGGTCCACCTGGGCGATGTCGCGGTCCAGGAAGTTCGCCAGCGCTTCGTCCAGCGTGCCCAGGTTGGCTTCGACGCCGCGCACCAGGTCCTCGAAATATTCGAGGTCGGCCACTTCCATGTCCTGCTCGTTGCGGAACTGGTCGATCACCTTGTTGATGGCGGTGTTCGACAGCTGCCAGGCGTAGACGGCCTGCAGCGCACGGCGGCGGGCGCGGGAGCGGGCGTGCGGGTCGACGCCGTCGGGACGGGGATGCTTCATGCGAGTTTTCCGATCAGGTTCGCCATCTCGATGATGACCAGGGCGGCTTCTTCGCCCTTGTTGCCGTGGTTGCCGCCGGCGCGGGCCTCGGCGTGGGCGTAGTCGTCGACGGCGAGCACGCCGTTGGCGACCGGCACGCCGGTGTCCAGGGCCACGCGCATCAGGCCGCGGGCGCATTCGTCGGCCACCTGCTCGAAATGGCGGGTGTCGCCGCGCACCACGCAGCCCAGGGCCACGACGCCGGCATAGCCGATGCGGTCGATGGCGTTGGCGGCGGCCACCGGCAGTTCCCAGGCGCCGGGCACGCGGATCACGTCCACGTTCTCCGCCGGCACGCCGTTGGCCAGGAAGGCGCGGCGCGCGCCGTCCACCAGGGTGTCGGTGATGCGCGGGTTCCAGCGGCTGGAAATGATGGCGTAGCGGGCGGAGCCGGGGCTCTGCACGTCGCCTTCGTAGTGGCTCATGGGGACGACCGGGGCGAAAGGTGCGCCAGTTTACCCCGCGGCCATCAAATCCGGGGTCAGAGTCGATTTATCTTCGGCCGTGGCAGGTGCCGTGGCCCGGACATCCCGAAGATAAATCGACTCTGACCCCGGATTTCTGGCGGGTTCTGGCTAGGGGGTGACGTATTCGACCACTTCCAGGCCGTAACCGGCCAGGCCGACCTGGCGGCGCGGCGTGCCCAGCACCCGCAGCTTGCCCAGGCCCAGGTCGGCCAGGATCTGGGCGCCGGCGCCGTTGCGGCGCCATTCCCGGGTCTTGGGCGCGGCGGCCTGGTCGGTTTCGGTGATGCGGGCCAGCAGGTCGTCGGGGCTGACCGGTTCGGACAGCATCACCACCACGCCCTCGCCCGCCGCGGCCACGGCCGCCAGGGCCTGGCCGGCGCTGACGCCGAAATCGGGGCGGCGCCAGGCCAGCACGTCCGACAGCGGGTTCTTGACGTGCACCCGCACCAGCGTCGGTTTGTCCGCGGTCGGCTGGCCGTGCACCAGGGCGAAATGCAGGTCGCGGCTGACGCGGTCGCGGTAGGTCACCAGGGTGAACGGGCCGTGCGCGGTGTCGATCGCGCGTTCGTCCACGCGCTCGACCGTGTGTTCGGTTTCCAGGCGGTAGCGGATCAGCTCTTCGATCGAGCCGATCTTCAGGCCGTGTTCCTTCGCGAACTTCTCGAGCTCCGGACGGCGCGCCATCGAACCGTCGGCATTGAGGATCTCCACCAGCACGCCCGCCGGCTCCAGCCCCGCCAGCAGGGCCAGGTCGCTGGCCGCCTCGGTGTGGCCGCTGCGGGTCAGCACGCCGCCCGGCTGGGCCATCAGCGGGAAGATGTGGCCCGGCTGGGTCAGGTCCTCGGCGCCGGCATCCGGGCGCACCGCGGTGCGGATGGTGTGGGCGCGGTCGTAGGCGCTGATGCCGGTGGTTACGCCCTCGGCCGCTTCGATGCTGACGGTGAAATTGGTGTGGTAGGGCGAGTTGTTGTCGCGCACCATCGGGCCCAGGCCCAGCTGGCGGCAGCGTTCGCGGGTCAGCGACAGGCAGACCAGGCCGCGCGCGTGCGTGACCATGAAGTTGATGTCGCCGGGCCGCACCAGTTCGGCGGCCATGATCAGGTCGCCTTCGTTCTCGCGGTCCTCGTCGTCGACGATGACCACCATGCGGCCCTGGCGGATCTCTTCCAGCAGTTCGGGAACGGTGGCGAAGCTCATGCCTTTTCCTCGCGAGCCACCAGCAGGCGCTCGACGTAGCGGGCGACGGTGTCGACCTCGAGATTGACGGCGGCGCCGACGGCGGTTTCGCCGAAGGCGGTGTGGGCGACGGTGTGCGGCACCAGGTTCACTTCGAAACCGCCGGCGTCCACGGCATTCACGGTGAGGCTGGTGCCGTCCACCGCGATCGAGCCCTTCACCGCGACATAGCGCAGCACCGACGCCGGCGCGCTGAAGCGCCAACGCTGGCTGCGGCCGTCGTCCCAGACCTTGTCGACCTTGCCGACGGCGTCGACATGACCGGAGACCAGGTGGCCACCCAGGCGGTCGGTCGGCAGCAGCGAACGTTCCAGGTTCACCGCACTCCCCTCCTCCAGTGCGCCCAGCGTGGTCAGGGCCAACGTCTCGTTCGACACGTCCGCATCCCAGCCTTCGGCATCGAAGGCGACGACCGTCAGGCAGCAGCCGCTGACGGCGATGGACTCGCCCAGGGCGATGTCGTGCGCGGGCATCGTGCCCCAGGAAAAGCGCAGGCGCTGGTCGCCGCCGCGGGTCTCGCGGGCGACCAGGCGGCCGACGGATTGGATCAGGCCAGTGAACATGAGCAGGACCAGAGGCCGGCCGAAGCGGCGGGCGGGGCCGTCATTGTAAGCGCTGCGCGGCAGCCGAGCCTCTGCGCAGGCCCATTGCGGCTGGAACGCTGGCTTGCGGGAACGGGCCTAGGGCGCCAGAAGCAGTCGCAGGTCCGGCCCGATCTGCCGGGTCTCGACCAGCCGCAGCCCCAGCCGTTCCGACATCGTCGCCGAGTCGATACCCGCGAACAGCGGCTTGCCCCGTTCGCCCAGCAGCACGGGTGCGACGTAGAGCAGCAGTTCATCGACCAGGCCGGCCTTGATCAGCGCCCCGGAAAGGGTAGCGCCGGCCTCGACCTGCAGTTCGTTGACGCCGCGCTGGGCCAGCTGCGACAGCACGGCGTTGAGGTCCAGGCCCAGGCCGCCGCGGCGCACCGCGAAGGCGGTGACTTCGTCGCCGTAGTCGGGCACCACGTCGTCGGCGTGCACGGCCATCGTCGGCGCGGCGCCGTCGGTGAGCAGGGCGGACCTGGCCGGCAGCCGGCCGCGTTCGTCCAGCACCACGCGCAGGGGCGGCACGAAAGCCTGGTCGTCGGGCAGGCGCACGGTGAGCTTGGGGTCGTCGGCCAGCACGGTGCCGATGCCGGTCAGGATCGCGCCGGAGCGCGCCCGCCAGCGCATCACGTCGGCGCGCGAGGCGTCCGAGGTGATCCACTTGGATTCGCCGCTGGCCAGGGCGGTGCGGCCGTCCAGACTCATGCCCAGCTTCACCCGCACCCAGGGGCGGCCGCGCTCGATGCGCGAGAAGAAGCCGCGGTTGAGGTGCCGCGCCGCGGCCTCCATCAACCCGTGTTCGACCGTGATGCCGGCGGCCTGCAGCTTGGCGAAACCCTGCCCCGCCACCTGGTAGAACGGGTCGCGGCTGGCGGCGACCACGCGGGTGACGCCGGCGCCGACCAGCGCATCGGCGCAGGGCGGCGTGCGGCCGTGGTGCGAACACGGCTCCAGCGTGACGTAGGCGGTGGCGCCCTGCGCGCGCGAACCGGCGGCGCGCAGCGCATGCACTTCGGCATGCGGCTCGCCGGCGCGTTCGTGCCAGCCTTCGCCCAGCACGCGTTCGCCGTCGGCGATCACGCAGCCCACCATCGGGTTGGGCTTGGTGGTGAACGCCGCCCGCTCCGCCAGCTGGAGCGCGCGGGCCATGTGGGCGTGGTCGGCGGCGGTGAAGCTCATGCGGGAAGGATATCCATCAGATGCACCGGCGTGCCGCGCAACGTGGCGGTGCCGTCGCTGCGCCAGCCGAGCTGGCGGTAGAAGTGCTCGTGCTCGGGCGTGAACAGCCACAGGCGTTCGATGCCCTGGTCGGCCGCGAAGGCGACGAGGGCGCGGGTGAGCAGCGCGCCCAGGCCGCGGCCGCGCGCTTCCGGGCGCACGTACAGGCTGGCCAGCCAGGCGTCGCCGTGGTCGCGCAGTTCCGGCGCGTCCTCTTCCACCAGGCTGACCGAGCCGAGCAGCTGATCGCCTTCGAGCGCGATCAGGGTCGTGGGCATCACGCGGCGGGTGGCGTGGTCGCGCAGCTCGGCCTCGGCGACGTCGAGCGTCCAGTCGTCGTACAGATGGCCCCACTGCGCGTGGTGCCAGCGCGCCAGCGCCGGCACGTGGCCGGGGTGGTCGGCCAGGTAGCGGATGTCCATGGGACTCAGCGCCTGGCCTTGTCGGGGGCCGGCACGTCCAGCAGGGGCAGCTGCAGGCCCTCGAGGCCGGGCAGGTCGCGCTCGAGGCGCTCGATCTCTTCGCGGAAGGCCTGCACGTCCTCGAACTTGCGGTAGACCGAGGCGAAACGCACGTAGGCGACCTGGTCGAGCTTCTTGAGCTCGGCCATCACGAACTCGCCGACGCGCAGCGAGGGCAGTTCGCGCTCGCCGCTCAGGCGCAGGGAGTGGATGACCGAACGCACCGCGTCGTCGATCTGCTCGGCCGACACCGGCCGCTTCTGCAGCGCGCGGTCGAAACTCACGCGCAGCTTGCGCTCGTCGAAGGCCTCGCGGCGGCCGTCGCTCTTCACGATGGCCGGCAGCTTGAGCTCGGCCACCTCGAAGGTGTTGAAACGCTCGTTGCACTTCTCGCACTCGCGCCGGCGCCGGATGGTGGACCCATCCTCGGACACGCGCGAGTCGATCACGCGGGTGTCTTCGTGCTGGCAGAAGGGGCAGTGCATGATTTAGGAAGTAGTGGCTAGGAATTAGGAAGTAGAGGTGGAGGGCGCCGGGGAGTGGGAAGGCATTTCTCTACTTCCTACTTCCTGTCTTTCACTACTTCCTCGATTCATCCGTAAACCGGGAAGGCGCGACACTGCTTCGTGACATTGTCCCGAACCCCCGCGATCACGCGATCATCCGTGGGCGCGTCCAGCACGTCGCAGATCCAATTCGCCAGCGCCACGCACTCCGGTTCCTTGTAGCCGCGGGTGGTTACGGCCGGGGTGCCGATGCGCAGGCCCGAGGTGACGAAGGGCGAGCGCGGGTCGCCCGGCACGGCGTTCTTGTTGACGGTGATGTGGGCGGCGCCGAGCGCGGCCTCCGCGTCCTTGCCGGTGACATCGCGGCCGATCAGGTCGATCAGCATCAGGTGGTTTTCCGTACCGCCCGAGACGATCTTGTAACCGCGCGCCATCATCGCCTTGGCCATGGCCTGGGCGTTCTTGACGACCTGCTTCTGGTAGTCGGTGAAGGACGGCTCCAGCGCTTCCTTGAACGCGACCGCCTTGGCGGCGATCACGTGCATCAGCGGGCCGCCCTGGGTGCCCGGGAAGACCATGGACTGGAACTTCTTCTCCAGCTCCTCGTTCGGGCGCGCCAGGATGATGCCGCCGCGCGGGCCGCGCAGGGTCTTGTGCGTGGTCGAGGTGACGACGTCGGCGAACGGCACCGGGTTCGGATACACGCCCGCGGCCACCAGGCCGGCGACATGCGCCATGTCCACGAAGAAGTAGGCGCCGACCGACTTGGCGATCGCCGCCATGCGCTCCCAGTCGATCACCTGCGAATAGGCGCTGAAACCGGCGACCAGCATCTTGGGCTTGTGTTCGGTGGCCAGGCGCTGCACGTCGTCGTAGTCGATCAGGCCGGCCTCGTTCACGCCGTACTGCACGGCGTTGAAGAGCTTGCCGCTGAAGTTCACCTTGGCGCCGTGGGTCAGGTGGCCGCCGTGGGCCAGCGACATGCCCAGGATGGTGTCGCCCGGCTGCAGCAGCGCGAGGTACACCGCGGCATTGGCCTGCGAACCCGAGTGCGGCTGCACGTTGGCGTAGTGGGCGCCGAACAGCTGCTTCACGCGCTCGATGGCCAGCTTCTCGGCCACGTCGACGAACTCGCAGCCGCCGTAATAACGCTTGCCGGGGTAACCCTCGGCGTACTTGTTGGTCAGCACGCTGCCCTGGGCTTCGAGCACGCGCGGGCTGGCGTAGTTCTCCGAGGCGATCAGTTCGACGTGGTCTTCCTGGCGCTGCCGCTCGTGGACCATGGCCTGGGCCAGCACGTCGTCGTAACCGGCAATCTTCATATCCTTGGCGAACATCGGCGCGGGCTTCCTGGGCAGCGTGGGGGCCCGAAATTGTAGCCCCGGCGCGGACTTGCGCCTAGCGCCGGGGCGGATTCCCCCTGCGGACAGGGGGAGCGGGCCTCAGGTCGAACCCAGGCGGTTCCAGTCCACCCGACGGGTCAGCGCCATCACCGTGGCCAGGGCCGCGAACAGCACGCCGGCGCCCACCAGCAGGGCGTGGTCTTCCGAGCGCAGCAGCACGTAGAGCAGGCCGTACAGCGTCGCCAGGCCCGCGCCGAAGGCCAGGCCGCGCCAGCCCCCGCCCAGCACCCCGCCCAGGTAATGGCCGATCAGGGCGCTGCAGGCGGTCGCCGCGGTCGCATAGGCCGGCCCGAAGCCGATGTGCTCGGACAGCGACAGCAGCAGCAGGTAGAACATCGCCATGGCCAGCCCGGTCAGGCCGTACTGCACGAAGTGCACGGGCCGCGCCGCCAGGGCCTCGACCAGGAACACCGCGCCGAACACCAGGGCCAGGAACAGCAGGGCGTATTTCATCGCCCGGTCGGTCATCAGGTAACGGTCCACCGGTTCGACCAGGCGCAGGCTGAAGCGGCCGTCGGCCAGGCCGGCGCATTCGCCGCTCACCGGCGGGCAGCCGGCCAGCACCTGCTGCACCCGGCTCGACAGCCGCGATACCGCCCAGCGGGCCTTGAAGCCGGCATCGCCGACCTGCGGGGTTTCCGGCAGGTGGCGGCCTTCGAAGGCGGGGTGCGGCCAGGCGCCGCTGGCCGTCACGGTGGTTTCGGCGCCGACCGGCAGCCAGCCCAGGTGGCCGGTGCCGCTCAGGTCCAGGGCCACGTCGAAGTCGAAGGGGCGCTCGAGCGCGGCCAGCGGCACCGGCGCGCTCAGGCCTTCGGGCAGCCAGCCGATGCGGGTGCCGGGGTCGGCGTTCACCGGGCGGCCGTCGAGCTTGATCGTCAGCGCCCGCACGCCGCGGTTGTCGCCCAGGCCCAGCACCAGCCAGGCCCGCACCGGCCGCAGCAGGCCGTCGTCGGACGGCGGCAGGCTGTGCCGGAACTGGCCCTTCAGGCTCAGCGCCCCGTGGTAGAGCGGCACGGTGAACAGGCTGCGGCCGCGGCGCTCGAAGCGCAGGCGGTTGTCCACGGCCAGTTTGGCCGGGCTGACCAGGTAGTGCACGGTTTCGGCGGCCTGCTCGGTTTCCTGGGTGAGGTGGCCGTCGCGGCTGACGACGCGCTTTTTCTCGGTGATCTTCTGCGCCTCGACCAGCAGCAGCGGGCCCACCAGGTCCTGCGCGCCGGCCGAGGACCGGGCGATGTCGGCGGCGACTTCCTGGCCGCGCGCCTGCCGCTCCTCGACCAGGCCGCCGAGCATGGCCAGCGGGATCAGCAGCAACAGCAGCAGGAATCCGACCAGCCCGAGTTTCAATCCAATGCGCATGGCGCGCTCCCCCACTAACGCCGCCCAGCGCGGCAGGGGCATGAAAACAGGCGGCCGGGGCAGGCGCGGGGCGAATTCTGGCAATCCCCGGGCAGAAAACCGGGAAATCCGGGGTCAGAGTCGATTTATCTTCGGCGGAACAGGCCTGAAGGCTCTGGGCGTCCCGAAGATAAATCGACTCTGACCCCGGATTCCTTACCGGTATAATGCGCCACCCTCCGATTCCGGACCGGCTGCACGCCCTTCGCGCGCGGCCCCACCCTGCCCGGCCCCGCCGTTCCACCGCGCGGCCGCGCCCTGCGCCAGAGAGAGCGTGCAATGCAGTACATCTACACCATGATCGGCGTCAGCAAGACCGTGCCGCCGAAGCGCCAGATCATCAAGGACATCTCGCTGTCCTTCTATCCGGGCGCCAAGATCGGCCTGCTGGGCCTGAACGGTTCGGGCAAGTCCACCGTGCTGCGCATCATGGCCGGCGTCGACCAGGACTTCACCGGCGAAGCGCGCCCGCAGCCGGGCATCAAGGTCGGCTACCTCGAGCAGGAGCCGCGCCTGAACCCCGAGCACACCGTGCGCCAGGCCGTCGAGGAAGGCGTGGGCGACCTGCTTCACGCGCAGGAGCTGCTGGACAAGGTCTATGCCGCGTACGCGGAAGAAGACGCCGACTTCGACAAGCTCGCCGCCGAGCAGCAGCGCCTGGAGGCCATCCTGGCCACCGGCGACGCCGCCACGCTGGAGCTGCAGCTGGAAATCGCCGCCGACGCGCTGCGCCTGCCGCCCTGGGACGCGATCTGCGGCAAGCTCTCCGGCGGCGAGAAGCGCCGCGTGGCGCTGTGCCGCCTGCTGCTGTCCAAGCCCGACATGCTGCTGCTCGACGAACCCACCAACCACCTCGACGCCGAGTCGGTCGAGTGGCTGGAACAGTTCCTCACCCGCTTCCCGGGCACCGTGGTGGCCGTCACCCACGACCGCTACTTCCTCGACAACGCCGCCGAGTGGATCCTCGAACTCGACCGCGGCCGCGGCATTCCGTGGAAGGGCAACTACAGCGAGTGGCTGACCCAGAAGACCGAGCGCCTGAAGCAGGAAGAGTCGGCCGAGAAGGGCCGTCAGAAAGCCCTGCAGAAGGAGCTGGAGTGGTCGCGCCAGAACGCCAAGGGCGGCCGCAGCAAGGGCAAGGCCCGTCTGCAGAGGCTCGAGGACCTGCAGTCGGTCGAATACCAGAAGCGCAACGAGACCAACGAACTCTTCATCCCGCCGGGCGAGCGCCTGGGCGACAAGGTGATCGAGTTCAAGAACGTCTCCAAGAGCTTCGGCGACCGCCTGCTGATCGACGACCTCAACATCACCATCCCGCCGGGCGCCATCGTCGGCATCATCGGCCCCAACGGCGCCGGCAAGTCGACGCTGTTCAAGATGATCACCGGCGCCGAGAAGCCGGACAAGGGCGAAGTCAACGTCGGCCACACGGTCAAGATCGCCTATGTCGACCAGAGCCGCGACGCGCTGGAAGCCGACAAGAACGTCTGGCAGGCGGTGTCCGGCGGCAGCGACATCATCACGATCGGCAAGGTCGAGATCCAATCGCGCGCCTACATCGGCCGCTTCAACTTCAAGGGCAGCGACCAGCAGAAGCTGGTCGGCACGCTCTCGGGTGGTGAACGCGGCCGCCTGCACATGGCCAAGACCCTGCTGCAGGGCGGCAACGTGCTGCTGCTCGACGAACCGTCCAACGACCTCGACATCGAAACCCTGCGTGCGCTGGAAGACGCGCTGCTGGAGTTCCCGGGCTGCGCCCTGGTCATCTCGCATGACCGCTGGTTCCTCGACCGCATCGCCACGCACATCATCGCCTTCGAAGGCGACTCGCACGTCGAGTTCTACCAGGGCAACTACCGCGAGTACGAAGAAGACAAGAAGCGCCGCCTGGGCGAAGAAGGCGCGCGGCCGCACCGCCTGCGCTACAAGGCGCTCAAGTAAGCGGAAATCCGGGGTCAGAGTGCATTTATCTTCGGTCGCGACCGAAGATAAATGCACTCTGACCCCGGATCAGTTTTGGCGGGCGCGCCACCAGGCGCGCGGCGCGGCCAGTCCGTAATGCGCCCAGACCGCGCACCACAGCAGCGGCCGCTGCCAGGCCGGCGTGTCGGCGGCCTCGAACTTGCGGAAGTAGCGCCACAGCCCTCGGTGCTTCTGCCATTCGACCCAGAACGGGCGGCGCCGGCTCGACACGCCGCGCACGTGCACCACGCGCAGGTCGTTGGCCACGACCACCTCGTAGCCGGCGGCGCGCACCCGGCGGCACAGGTCCAGGTCCTCGGCGTGCAGGCGGTAGCCTTCGTCGAAACCCTCCAGGCGCACGAACAGGCCCAGCGGCATCAGCATCAGCGCGCCGGACACCGCGTCCACGGGCTGCAGCGCCAGCGCGGGATCGCGGCCCAGATAGAGGTCGTCGCGGTTGCCCAGGCCGGTCATCTGCGCGCGCAGCGAGGGATCGGCGCGGCGCGAGGCCAGGTCCACGACGCCGGCCTCGTCCACCAGCTCCACACCCAGCAGGCCGGCGCCCGGCCGCGTGCGCGCGTGCGATACCAGGCGCGCGAGCGTGTCGCGCTCGACGTAGGCGTCCGGGTTCACGAAGGCCACCCAGGACTGCGACATCGCCGTCGCGCCCTGGTTGCAGGCGGCGGCGAAGCCGCGGTTTTCGGCGTTGCGCACCACGGTCAGGCGGCGGTCGCGCGCGGCCATGCGTTCGGCGCGGTCGGCGCTGTCGTCGGGCGAGGCGTTGTCGATCACCACCACCCGGGCGACATCGCGCGCGGCCAGAAGGCGGAACAGGCAGGCCTCGATGGTCGCGGCGCTGGCATAGCTCACCACCACCACGCCGATGTCGCGCGCGTTGAAGTCGCGCTGGCCGGTGTCGCCGATCACCGGGAAATCGTGGGTGGTGTTGCTCACCCCTGGCCCCGCAGGCGCGCCAGCTCGGCTTCGAGATGGGCGATATGGGCGGCGGCGGCGCGGTTGCGCCGCACTTCGTCGCGGTAGTCGGCGTACACCGATTCGGCGGAATCGCCGAACAGCGACAGCGCCGGCAGCACCGGCAGGTCCCCATCGCTGCGGGCGCAGGCGGCGACGTAGTACATCGGCGCGTAACCGAACCCGTCGGCGATGCCCTGCCCGTCCTGGGTCAGCCCTGCGACCGCGCCGGGCGCACCGTCGAGCGACCACAGCACCGACTGGAACAGCAGCTTCTGCGCGTACAGCCGCCGCGCCGGGAAGCGCGCCGCCAGCAGCGCCTCGAACTGGTCGCGGTAGAGCTCGCGTACGTGGTGCGGGTTCTGCTCGCCGGTGAGGTCGGTGTAGGTGTGTTTGTCGGGCGTCGAGACCAGCAGCAGCCCGCCCGGCGCCAGCAGGCGGGCGAAGCCGTCCATCAGGCGCTCGTGCGCGTGCACGTGTTCCAGCGTCTCGAAGCTGACGATCAGGTCGAAGCCGGCGTCCGGCAGCGCGTCCAGCGCGGTGGCGTCGCCGGCCTCGAAGCGCAGGCCGGGCACGCCGGCGTAACGGGCGCGCGCATGCGCCACGGCCCCGGGTTCGATGTCCACGCCCAGCACCTGACCGCCGCCGCGGGCCAGCAGCGCGCTGCCGTAGCCCTCGCCGCAGGCGGCGTCGAGCACGCGGCGGCCGGGCGCGAAGGCGCGGGCGAAGGCGTAGCGGTGCCAGTGCTCGTAGGCGATCTCGCGATCGCGCTCGGGCGTGTAGCGCTCGCCGGTGAAGGGAAGGATCGGCTCGTCCATGCGCGAATGCTAGCCGAACAGGTCACGCTGCGGGCCCGAACGCGCCAGGGCCTCGATGCGCTCCTGCAGCCGCCCGCGCAGCGTCCGCAGCGGGTCGGCCATGATGAAACGCGCGACCCGTTCGTTGTAGTCGGGCCAGCGCGCCAGCAGCCGGGCCAGGTTGTCGCCGTTGGGCGCCAGCCCCAAGGGGCCGAAGGAAGCGCCGCCGCGGTGCACCACATAGGCGGTCTCGCACAGCACGTTGCGCCAGCCCATGGCGGCGGCGCGCAGGCAGAAATCATTCTCCTCGCCATAGCCCTGGCCGAAGGTGGCGGCGTCGAAACCGCCCAGCTGGTCCAGGGCGGCGCGGCGCAGGAACATGCAGAAGCCGACCGCGGTCGGCAGTTCCGGGTATTGCGCCGGATGCAGGCCGGCGGCCGCTTCGGCCACCGCGTCCGGGTGCTCGGGCACGGGGTTGTCCTCGCAAAAGCGCGGGAAGGAGCAGATCTCGGCGTTGTTCGACCACGGCGTGATGGTGGCGATGCGCGGGTCGCTGGCGGCGCAGCGGGCGATCTGCTCCAGCCAGCCCGGCGTGGTGACGGTGTCGGAATTGAGCAGCACCACGTCGGCGTCGCCGGTGTCGGCGAAGGCGGCGTTGCAGTTGCCGGGGAAGCCGAGGTTGGATTCGCGCCGGAGGTAGCGCGCCGCCAGCGCGCTGCGTTCGCACCAGCCGCGGGCCAGCGGCTCGATGCGCGGGTCGGTCGAGGCGTCGTCGGCCAGCAGCACCGGGCTGGCTGCCGGCAGGGTACGGTCGAGCGAGGCCAGGCACGCGTCGAGGTCGTCGAGCGCGTTGTAGACCGGCACGACCACGGTCGGCCGCCGGCTCATGCGCCCGGCTCCAGCCAGCGGTGCGGCAGCCGCACCAGGCCGTATTCGCGCGCCTGGCCGGCGACCTCGACTTCGCGGTCGAGGGTGTCGAACAGGCGCAGGCCCTCGGGGTCGAGCGCGTGCGTGCGCAGCCGGTAACTGCCCGGCAGCAGGGTCAACGGCTCGAAACAGAGGCGGAAACGAAAGCGCCCGTCGCCCAGCGCCTCGGCCGCGATGCCGTCCATCTCGGAACTGACGCCGTAGACCGGGGTGCCGTCGGCCCGCACCCAGCCGTTGAGCATCACCGGCGCGCGGCCGTCGCGGCTGTGCAGCACCACGTCCTGCACCAGGCGGTCGCCGGCGAGCACCGTGGCCGGCCCCTGGCCGTCGCTGCCGTTGATGGCCACCGATTCGACGCTGAACTCCGGGCGCCCCGCCGGCACAGGCGCCGCGGCTTCGACCGCCTGGCGCGCCTCCTGCGCCGCGAGATAACGCTGGCTGACCTCGAACACGTCGCCCAACGCGGCCACCCGCCCCTCGTGCAGCCATATCGCGCGGCGGCACAGCTTCTGCACGTGGTACATGCTGTGCGAGACCAGCAACAGGGTCCCGCCGGTGGCCAGGTAGTCGTCGAGCCAGCGGATGCACTTGCGCTGGAAGTTCTCGTCGCCCACGGCCAGCACTTCGTCGGTGATCAGCAGCTGCGGCCGCACCGCGGCGATCACCGCGAACCCCAGCCGCACGACCATGCCGGACGAGTAGTGTTTCACCGGTTCGTCGATATAGCCGCCGATGTCGGCGAAGGCCTCGATCTCGGGCAGCCTGGCCGCCAGCGTCGAGGCGTCCAGCCCGTGCAGCGCCGCCGACAGGCGAACGTTGTCGCGGCCGCTGAGCTCGGGGTGGAAGCCCGCGCCCAGCTCCAGCAGCGCGCCGATGCTGCCGCGGGTCGAGACACTGCCGCGGCTGGGCGTCAGCACGCCGGTCAGCAGCTTGAGCAGGGTGGACTTGCCGGCGCCGTTTTCGCCGATAACCGCCAGCGACTCGCCGGGGCGCACCTCGAAGTTCACGTCCTCTAGCACGCTGACCACGCGCCGCGGCGGCCGGCCGCGCACCACGTCCCAGAGCGCGCTGATGCGGTCGCCGCGATGGCCCAGCACCGGATAGCGCTTGCCCAGGCCGGCGACCCGGACCAGCGGTTCGACGCTCACAGGAAATCCTCCAGGTGGCTGCGCGCGGCGCGGAACAAGGCGGTGGCCAGCACCAGCAGCACCCCCGCCAGCACCGCGCACAGCGCCAGCGCGGGCCAGTCCACCGGCGCTCCCTCCAGCGCATGTCGAACGCTTTCCACCGGCACCACCAGCGGGTTGAACACCAGCCAGTGCGCCGCGGCCGCCGGCAGCAGGCTGCGCTCGTACAGCACCGGGGTCAGGAAGAAGCCCAGCACCAGCAGCTGGCCCACCAGGGTGGCGATGTCGCGCAGGAACACCTGCAGCACCGCCAGCAGCCGCGCCGCCGCCAGCGCGAACATGCCGATCACCGCCAGTGCGGCCAGCGCCGCCGGCAGGCCCGCGACGTGCAGCTCGACCCCGATCAGCCGCAGCGCGACCAGCACCAGGGCGAAGCCGACCAGGTCGATCACCACGCTGGCCGTCACGCGCACGTCCGGGTACAGCCGATGCGGCACCGCGACCTTGCCGATCAGCGCGGCGTTGTCGGTGAGCGCGGTGACGCCGCGGTTGGCGGCGTTGGCGAACAGGTTCCAGGGCCACAGGCCCAGCGCGAGAAAGGCGGCGTACGGCAGGGTTCCGGCGTTCGCGCGGGCCGGCAGCAGGTGGCCGAAGACCCAGGCCAGCACCGCCAGCTGCAGCAGCGGCAGCAGCACCAGCCAGGCCACGCCCAGCACGCTGCCGCGATAGCGTTCCTCCAGCTCGCGGCGCAACAGCTCGCGGAAGACGGCGGGTACGGCCGGGCCCATGTCAGCGGGCTTCGGCTTCCGCCTTGCGCAACGGCTCGAGCGCGCGGAAGCGTTCGCCGTACTCGTCGGTGAGCTTGCGCGCTTCGGCCGGGTCGCGGATCACGCGCGGCGTGACCAGGATCACCACCTCGGTGCGCAGCGAGTTCTGGGTCTTCTTGCCGAACAGGGCGCCGATCACCGGGAGGCGGCTCAGGCCGGGCACGCCGACGCTGCCGTCGAGCGTGCTGTCGGAGATCAGGCCGGCCAGCATCACGGTCTCGCCGCTCTGGATCGCCGCCTCGGTAATCAGGTTGCGCTTGTTGATCGGCAGGTTGCCGTTGTCGTCCGGCGTGTCGCCGGGCGAGCTGACTTCCTGCTCGATCTCCATGAACACGGTGCCGTCGCGGCTGATGCGCGGGGTCACGGTCAGGATCACGCCGGTGTCCAGGTACTGCACCTGGGTGAAGGTTCCGTTGCCCGAGCCCGGGTCGCCGGCGATCGGGTTGAAGCTGGTGCTGTTGACCGGGATCTTGGTGCCGACGTCGAGCTTGGCCTCGGCGTTGTTGCGCACCACCACCGAGGGCGTCGACAGCACGCGCACGTCCGAGACGTCGTCGAGCGCGGTGATCACCGCGGCGGCGTTGCGGCCCAGGAAGGTCCAGCCCAGGCCGCCCTGGCCGGCGCTGCCGGTGATGTCGCCCCAGATGTTGCGGCCCAGCGCGCTGGGCAGCTCGGCCTCGTCCACCACCGCATTCTCGAAGAACCAGTTCACGCCGTAGCTGAGCTGGCCCTGCAGCTGCACCTCGATGATCTGCGCCTCGATGTGCACCTGCAGCGGCATCGTGTCCAGGCGCTCGATGGCGCGGCGGATCGACTCCCACTGCCCGGGCGTGGCGCGCACCAGCAGGGCGTTGGATTCTTCGACCGCGCTGATGGACACGTCGCTGCTGTTGCCCAGCGCGATGCCTTCGCCGCCCTTGCCGGCGGCGCCGGACGGGCCGGCGGCCCGGGCGGCGCTTT
Organism: Arenimonas terrae; assembly: GCF_006265115.1. GTDB lineage: Bacteria > Pseudomonadota > Gammaproteobacteria > Xanthomonadales > Xanthomonadaceae > Arenimonas > Arenimonas terrae. Next base: position 1,536,386 of record NZ_SMDR01000001.1, read on the forward strand.
CGGCGCGCGCCTTCGGGTCGGCGGCGTCGGGCGCGGGCTGGTCGATGGAGCGTATCTGCACCGGCTCCAGGCCGGGCATCAGCGAGGGCGGGCCGGCGGGGCCCTCCTGGGTGCCGCCGCTGCCGCCGCCGAACACCTGGCTCAGCTGCTCGGCCAGGTCCACGGCCTTCATGTACAGGACTTCGTAGGTGTAGAGCCGCGCGCCTTCGCCGCCGCCGGCGTCCAGGCGCTCGATCCAGATCTGGGCCTCGCGCAGGTAGCGCGGCTGCGGCGTGATCACCATCACCGCGTTCTGCCCTTCCAGCGGCATGAACCGGAACATGCCCGACACCGGCGTGTTGCCGCCGTCGCCGAAGATGCCCTCGAGCGAGTCGACGATCTTGGTGGCTTCGCCCGACTGCAGCGGGAACACGCCCACCGACATGCCGGCCAGCCAGTCGACGTCGAAAATCTGCACCGTGCGCAGGTAGTTCTGCAGCTCGGCGCGGGTGCCGGCGAGGGTGATCAGGTTGCGGGCGTTGTCGACATTGACCACCGCGTTCGGGCGCGCGTACGGCTCGAGCACCTTCTTCATCTCGCTGGCCGAGATGTACTGCAGCGGCACCGCGCGCACTTCGTAGCCGCGTGCATCGGCGGCGCCGCCGGTACGCGGCGAGAGGTTGCCGGCGATGGCCTGTTCGGTCGGCAGCACGTTGTAGCGGCCGTCGGACCAGACCAGGCGGGCGTTGTTCCAGCCCAGCACCATCTCCAGCAGGCTCAGCGCCTGCGCCGCGTTGACCGGGCGCGGCGTCGCCAGCGTCACCTGGCCCTGCACGTTCGGGGCGATGACATAGTTCTGCTGCAGCAGGTCACCGAGGATGGCCTTGACCACGGCGTGCACCGGTTCGCCCTCGAAGTTGAAGGTCGCCTCGCCGGGCATGTCCAGCGACGGCGCCGGCTGCGCGGCGATGCGCTGGTCGATGACGCGGCCGGTGCCGGGCGTGAGGCTGGCGCCCGGCGTTTCGGCGGCGACCGGCGCCGCTTCGGCGGATGCCGTGTCGCTGCCGGCGGCGGGCGCCTGGGCCGGCGCGCGGCCGGCCAGCGGGTCGCCGCCGCGGCTGAGCACCGGCCGGGGCGCCGTGACGCAGCCCGACAGGAAGACCAGCAGCACGGTCGCGGCGAAGAGGCGGGGACGGAACGCTCGATTCATGCGGCTACTCTACCTGTTGGCTGTCGCGTCGCGCGTTCTCGGCGCGCATCTGGGCGCGGCGCGCCTCGATGCGGCGACGGATCGCTTCGACCTGCTGTTCCTGGGTCATCTCGGCCGCGGGCTGCGAATCCTCGGACGGCGCCGGTGCCGCGGCGACCGCTTCGGTGCCGCCCTGGGTGACGGCCCCGCCCGCGGGCTTGGGTGCGGCCGGAGCGGGCAGCGCGGCCGCAGGCGGCGGCCTCGGCGTGCCCGAGACGACGGTGGTGCCGCCGCTGCCGTCGAACACGCGCAGATCCAGCTCGCGCCGCCCCTGCGGGCCTTCGAACACGGCGCGGCGCGGCTGCAGTTCGACCAGCCGCCAACCGGTGCCGGCCACCGTTTCGCCCAGGCGCACGCGCAGGCTGGCCGGATCACCCTGGCGCTGCACGATCGCGAGTTTCACGTCGCCGGCGATCAGCACGCTGGTCAGGATCACGTCGAGCGGGGCTTCGTCGCTGCCGTCGCCGGCGTCGGTGACCGGCGGCGGACGCCGATCGGCGCTGAGCAGCGGCCGGCTGCCGACTTCCAGATAGTCCGACAGCGGACCCAGGCGCGAGTCGGTCGGGGTCAGCGACACCTGCGGCAGCGGTGGCGCCAGCGTGGCGTTCGACGGATGCAGGCCGACGCGCGCGCCGAGCCCCATGATCGCCAGCGCCAGCAGGGCCAGCGACCAGGCCGCCAATGCCGCCAGCAGGGCACCCGTCGGCCGCAGCGCACCGATCATGGCGCGGCTCCCGCGGCGGGCGAGGACTTGAGGTAGCCGTACAGGTCGAAGCTCACGTCCAGCGCGCCGCCCTCCAGGCCGGTGCCCAGGTAGCTGCGCCGCGACAGCAGGTCGAGATTGTCCACGAACAGCTGCGGGCTGCCGCTTTCCAGCGCGTGCAGCACCGCGCCCAGCTCGGCCATGCCGCAGCGCAGGCGCACCTGCACGGTGGCGCGCTCGAACGGTTCTTCGCTGCGGGTGTCGGAGGGGGTACGGGCGGTGATCTGGCAGCGCGAGGCCTGTGGGCTGGCCTGGCCGACCACCGACTCGAGCCGCTGCACGAGCGCCGCGGTGGCGAGCTGGCGGTTGGCTTCGGGCAGGAAGCCCGGGTTGCCGGCCTCGAACTCGCGGACGCGGGCCAGCTCGCGCTCGAGTTCGGGACGCTGCGCGATCTCCATGCGCAGCGCCAGTTCTTCGTCGCGCAGGCTGGCGATCTGGTCGCCCATCGCCAGCATCGGTGCGGTGAACCACCAGTGCAGCGTGACCAGGTAGACCAACGCCAGGGCCGCGGTGGCGATCGCGGCAACGCGCAGGCGCTCAGCGGCGGACGTCATCGCCGGCCTCCGGGCTGCCTTGTTCGACCACGTCGGCGGTCAGGGTGAAACGGTCGCGGCCGCTGCGCGGATCGGCCTGCACGGCGCCCGACAGCGCCGGGCCCGACAGCAGCGGCGAAGCCTGCAGCAGGCCGACCAGGGCGGGCGCGGCGCGGCTCTGGCCGACCATCACCAGCTTGCCCTCGTTCACCGCCAGCTTGTCGAGCGAGGTGTCGTCGGGAATGCGCCGGCTCAGGTCGTCGAGCAGTTCGAGCATCGTCGGCCGGCTGGCGCGGCTGGTGGCGAGGAAGTTCGCCGCCTGCGCGGATATCTGCAGCTGGTTGCGCACCTGGCGCGCCTGGCGCGCGTCGTCGGTGGCCTGGGCGACCTGGCGGCGCAGGTCCTCGAGCCGCTCGCTGCGGTTGTGCAGGGTGAGCAGCAGCGCGCCCAGGAGCGCGGCACCGGCGACCAGGGCAAGCAGGGCATTCAGGCGGCGCACCGGATCGCGTCCCTGCTCGCGGCGACCGGCCGGCAGCAGGTTCAGGCCCAGGCGACGGCCGTCGGGTTCGATCGCGTCGACGCCGGCCAGGCCCTCGGCCAGGGGACCCAACGCATGCAGCTCGGCCTCCAGACGGGCGCGCGGCAGCACCAGCAGCTCGACCTGCATCTGCTGTGTGGCGGGATCGCGCGACAGCACGCGGCCCTGGTGGCTGACCTGGTCGGCGCTGAACGGCGTCTGCCGGTCGAGTTCGAAGGCCAGCACTTCGCGCAGGCGCGGTTCGGCGGCGGTGGGCAGACTGAGGCTGCGGCGCAGGACATTGGCCGAAGGCAGCAGCAGCCAGGCCGGGATGGCCGCGTCGTCCAGCCGCTGGCGCACCGAGGCCAGCACCGACTCCTCCAGCGGCAGGCGGCCCAGCTCGCGGTCGCCGCTGCGGCCGCCGGCGATCAGGGCGATCTCGTCCTGGTGCCGCAGCAGGTAGAGGCGCTGCTGTTCGCCGACGACCCAGTCGCGCCAGCGCGCCGGCAGCAGGCCGAGCACGGTCTGCGCGGCGTCGCGCGACCATCGCGGCAGCGGGCTCGCCGCCAGGCGCAGTCTCAGGGGTTCGACCAGTGCGGAGAATCGATCGGCGGCGGGCATCAGTCAGGTTCTCCCGCCCGCCAGGCCAGCGGAGCATACAGTTGGCCGAAGCCGGTGCCGGCGCCGATGCGCAGCGTGGCGGTGACTTCGACCTGCGAGCCGTCCGGGCGGGTGGCGCGGCTGGCCACACTATACGTGCCGGACCCCACCGCGGCGAGGGTGCTGCCATCGGGCATCAGCGGGGGCGGAAGGCCGGGCCGCCAGGACTCGCGCGCCGCCACCAGCTGCGCGATCTGCGCCGGCTCCAGGCCCATCGCCTGCAGCACCGGCGGCTGCGCGAAGGCCGCTTCCGGCGAGGCGCGCGCGGTGAACACGGTGACGTAGGGCACCAGCAGCCGGTAGGTGGCCTCGTCCATGCCCAGCAGCTGCTGCAGTTCCGACAGCGTGGTGAAGGGCTGGTCCTTGGCGCCGTAAGGCAGGTCGGCGGCTGCGTAGTCGCGGTCCTCGGCGCCGCCTTCGAGCGCCAGCAGTTCGTCCGGGTCGCGCCAGTCCTGGATGGTGCCGGCCAGGACCCGGGCCCGCGACTCCTCCACACCCAGCGCCACCATCAGCGCCGCGAGACGCGTCGGGTCGGTCACGTTGAGGTCGAACTTGCCGGCCTCGTCCTGCACCCGCACCTGGATGCGGTAACCCTCGAAGGGGAATTCGTTGGCGCGCGCATCGGGCACCCAGCGCTGGCGGCTGTCCGGCGCCGACATGCGCAGCGCGGCCAGCTCGATGCCGGCGTCGGCGGCGTGCCGCGCCGCGGCCTGCACGCGCAGCGCGCTGCCCTGCAGCGCTTCGGTGCGCGCCGACAGCGCGAACACCGACACCAGGCCGGCCAGCAGCATCAGCAGCCAGAGCACCAGCAGCAGGGCGGCGCCGCGCATCGGCCGGATCACTGCTGGCCCTCCTCGGCATCGGGCGTCGGCCCGCCGAGCGCAGGCTGGATGGAGAGGCCACCGCCCAGGCGGGGCGCGGCGACCAGGCGCGGCCAGGCGGAGGCCGGATCCCGCATCCGCAGGTCCAGCCGCACCAGCCGCGGAATCGTCTCCGGCCGCTCCCAGCGCGGCAGCCAGCCGCCGAGCTGGCCCTGCTCGTCGAGCGTGCGCAGCGCGAACGCACCCTCGGCGATACCCTCGAGCAGCACCTCGGGCTCGCGCTCGGCCTCGATCGCGCCTTCCGGCGTCAGCAGCTGGTGCTCGAACTCCAGCCGCAGGCCGTCGCCGCCGGGCACCAGGCGAAAGGTCTGCAGGTAGGGACCGCCGCGGGAGAGATACCCGGGCATGGGCGCGACGAAACGCAGCAGGCGTTCGTCGGCCTCGAACACCTTCGATTCGCCGGTGCCTTCGTTGAACTCGAACGGCAGGTTCAGCGCGCCGTCGAGCTGGCGGCGCAGGAAACCCTGCACGGCGCGCAGCCGCTCCTGGCGCTGGGCCATGGCCTCGGCGCGTTCGGTGGCGCGAGTGGCGTTGACCAGGGCGCCGAAGGCCAGGGCCAACCCGGTCGCGAGCAGGGCCGTGGCCAGCAGCACCTCGATCAGGCTGAAGCCGCGCACGCGCTTCACGGCAGGGCTCCGGCCGGCGGCGTCGGCAGGCGCGCGCGCAGCGTCGCGAAGCGCAGGCTGCGCGCATAGGCGTCCTCGCCCCAGGCGATGTCGAGCTGTACGCGGTAGAGCACCGGCGCGCCGGCCATCTGCAGGCCGACCGTCTCCACCGGCGCGGTGCCGGGGTCGACGGGATCGACCGGCAGCGGATCCTCGGTCTCGCGGATCTCCATGACCCAGCGGTAGCGGCCGTCCTCGCTCTGCCCTTCCTGGCGGCCCGGTTCGATCGGCGCCAGCACGCCCAGTTCGTCCAGCACCGACTGCGCATGCAGGGTGGCTTCGCTGGCGTCGCCGGCGTCGCGAACCTGGGTCAGGCCGCCGCCGAGGATGGCGATCAGGATGCCCAGGCCCACCGCCAGCAGGGCGAAGGCCAGCATTACCTCGAGCAGGCTGAAGCCGCTCTGCGGTCGTTTCTGCCGCGGCGTCACGGCCGGCCCTCGCCGCGGCTGAGCGTGACTTCGCCCGTGAGCCAGGCCACGTCCACGCGCCAGGCGGCGTCGCCGCGCTTGAGCACGAAACGCCCGCCGGTGGCGGCGCCATCCGGGAAAAACCGCACGCTGGCGGTGCGGTCGGCGGGCTGCGCTTCGCGCGCGGTGGTGGCGACGAGCTCGAGTTCGGCGGGCAGTGCGCCCTCGCGCTGCCCCGCCGCGCTCCAGCGCCTGCCGATCACGTCCATCGAGAAGGTCTGCGGGCGGCCGGTGGCGATGGCCTGGGCGCGGGTGAAACGCAGCTGCACGGCCACCTCGCGCGCGGCGCTGCGCAGCTGCTGGCCGGGAAGCGCAGCGGTGATCACCATCGCGCCGATGCCGGCGAGCGTGGCGATCAGCACCAGCACCACCGTCAGCTCGATCAGGGAAAACCCGCGCAGGCGTTTCATCGGCGGGCTACCCGGGGTTTCAGGGCTTGCGGATGTCGGCGTCGACGCTTTCACCGCCGGCCGCGCCGTCGGCGCCCAGGCTCACCAGTTCGAAGGGGCCGTTTTCGCCGGGGCGGCGGTATTCGATCGCCGTGCCCCAGGGATCGCGCAGCTCCTCGGCCTTGGCGTAGGGGCCGAGCCAGCCCGGCAGGCCCGGCGAGGTGACCATCTGCTCGAGCGACTCGGGCAGCTTGCCGGTGTCGGAGCGGAACTGGTCGACCTTTCCGGCCAGCGTCGTCAGCTGCACGCCGGCCAGGCGCACGTTCGCCTGCGACTGGGAGTTCATCACGCGGTTGGTGACCAGGGCCAGGATGCCGCCGATCAGCACGATGACGATCATGATCTCGACGAGGCTGAAACCGCCGACGCGGCGCGGGGATTGCGGGATTCGATGCATGGGTCCGGTCCTAGATGGAGGAAGTCAGGTCGTAGATGGGCAACAGTACCGACAGCATGATCGCGCCGATGATGCCGGTCATCACCACGGTCAACAGCGGCACCAGCGCAGCCAGCAGGCGGTCGAGCGCGTTGCCGGTCTCCTGGTCGAAGGTGTCGGCGACCTTGAGCAGCATGGCGTCGAGTTCGCCCGACTCCTCGCCGACCTGGATCATCTGCACGGCCAGGCGCGGAAACACCTTCTGCCGCCCGAGTGCGTAACCGAGGCCGCTGCCGGTCTTCACCTCTTCGCTGGCCGCCTCGACCGCCTCGGCCAGCACCCGGTTCGACAGCACCGGGCGCGACAGGTTCAGCGCGTTGAGCAGGGGCACGCCGTTGCGCACCAGGGTGCCGAGCGTGCGGGTCAGCCGGGCGGTGTCGAGCTTGGCCACCAGGTCGCCGACGAAACGCCAGCCCAGCAACCGCTGGTCCAGCGCGCGGCGTGCGGACGGCTGGTTCAGCCGCCAGCCGGCCCAGGCCAGCCCGCCGGCCGTGACCGGCAGCAGCAGCCACCACCAGGCGCGCAGGAACAGGCTCACGTGCAGCACCGCCGCCGAATACCACGGGATTTCGGCATTCATCGATTCGAACAGGGCCTGGAACTGCGGCACCACCACCGCCAGCAGGAAGGTCACCGACACGAATACCAGCACCAGCAGGATCACCGGGTAGATCAGCGCGTTGACCACGCGGCCGCGCAGCGCGGCGCTGCGCTCGAGGTAGTCGGCCAGGCGGCGCAGGCTTTCCTGCAGGCTGCCGCCGGCCTCGCCGGCGCGGACCAGGTTCACGTACAGGCGCGAGAAGAGACCGTGCTGCTGCTCGAGCGCGGTCGACAGCGGCGTGCCGCCGCGCACCGATTCGCGCACGCGTTCGACCACGCGGCGGGCCTCGGCGCTGTCGGGCAGTTCGAGCAGGATGCCGAGCGCGCGGTCCAGCGGCTGGCCGGCACCGAGCAGGGTCGCCAGCTGCTGGGTGAACTGCAGCACCTGTTCGTCGCTGAACTGCTTGCGCTTGAACAGCGATCCCAAGCCTTCGCCGCCGCCGGCATCGGCGCGTCGCGCCTCGACCGGCAGGTGGCCCTGGTCCTGCAGGCGCACGATCACTTCCTCGGCGCTGGCGGCCTCCATCTGCCCGTCCAGGGTTTCGCCGGCCGCCGACAGTGCCTTGTAGCGGAACAGCGCCATCGGCCTAGGCTTCCTGCGTGACGCGCAGGACTTCCTCGATGGTGGTCAGGCCCTGCATCGCCTTGATCAGACCGTCCTCGTACATGGTGCGCATGCCGCGCGCGCGCGCCGCCTCTTCCAGCTCGCCCATGCCGGCGTGCTGCATCACCAGGCGCCGCAGGCTGTCGTCCATCACCAGGAATTCCATGATGGTGGTGCGGCCGAGGTAGCCGGTGGGCGTCAGCGCCGAGGGCTTGGGCCGGTACAGCCAGATCGTGCCTTCGGGTTGGAACTTGCGCAGGCCAAATTCTGCGATCACTTCCGGCAGCGCTTCGTACTTCTCCATGTGCGTCGGTTCGATCCGGCGCACCAGGCGCTGGGCCAGGATGCCGTTGACCGTCGAGGTGAGCAGGTAGTCCTCGACGCCCATGTCCATCATGCGGGTGATGCCGCCGGCGGCGTTGTTGGTGTGCAGCGTGGACAGCACCAGGTGGCCGGTGAGCGCGGACTGGATGGCGATGCGCGAGGTTTCCAGGTCGCGCATCTCGCCGATCATGATGATGTCGGGGTCCTGGCGCACGATGCTGCGCAGGGCGTGGGCGAAGTCCAGGCCGATCTGCGGCTTGGCCTGGATCTGGTTGATGCCCTCGATCTGGTATTCGACCGGGTCTTCGACGGTGATGATCTTCACGTCGGGCGTGTTGAGCTGGCTCAGCGCCGCGTAGAGCGTGGTGGTCTTGCCCGAGCCGGTGGGGCCGGTGACCAGCAGGATGCCGTGCGGCTGCTCGAGCACCTTCAGGAACTGGCCGAGGAATTCGTCGGTGAAGCCCAGGGCCTTGAAGTCGAGCACGACCGACTCGCGGTCGAGCAGTCGCATGACCACGCTTTCGCCGTGCGCGGTCGGCACGGTGCTGACGCGCAGGTCCAGCTCCTTGCCCTGCACGCGCACCATGATGCGGCCGTCCTGCGGCAGCCGGCGCTCGGCGATGTTGAGCTTGGCCATGATCTTGATGCGCGAGATCACCGCCGCGGTGAGGTTGGCCGGCGGCGACTCCGCCTCTTCCAGCACGCCGTCGACGCGGTAGCGCACCTTCAGCCGGCTTTCGAAGGGCTCGATGTGGATGTCGGAGGCGCGCAGTTCGACCGCGCGCTGGATCACCAGGTTGACCAGCCGGATCACCGGCGCTTCCGAGGCCAGGTCGCGCAGCTGTTCGACGTCGGCTTCGTCGCCGCTGCTCTCGTCGCCGAGGTTCTCGACGATCGCGCCCATGGCGGAGCGTCCGGAGCCGTAATAGCGCTCGATCAGGTCGGCGATCTCGGCGCGCAGGCCGACCTTCACCCGCACGCGGCGGCCGGTGGCCAGGGCCACGGCGCCGGCGGCATAGGGATCCTGCGGCTCGGCGACCAGCAGGTCGACGTGCTGTTCGTCCTCGCCCACCGGGCAGACCGACAGCTGCTTGAGGAAACGCAGCGACAGCTGCACGCCCGGCGGCGGCGCGTCGGGGCAGTCCTTGGCCGACAGCAGCGGCAAGTCCAGCACTTCGGCGGCCGCTTCGGCCATGTCGCGTTCGGACACCATGCCCAGGCGCAGCAGCAGGGCCGACAGCGAACCGCCGGCTTCGCCGTGCAGGCGCTGCGCACGGCCCAGGTCGGCGTCCTTCAGGCGGCCGCGCGCGATCAGGGCCGCGGCGATGCGTCCGTCGGCGCTTTCGATCGATTCCTGAATGGCCTCGGCCACGGGCGACTCCGTCACGGGGAGGCCGAAATTTAGCAGGTCTCGCCGTCCCGCGGGATCAGACGCCGGTGCTCCTGGAGCGCGCCGTCCAGGCCTCGAACAGGGCCTGGACGATCTGCCTCTCCCGGTCGCGCCAGTGCCGCGTGCGCAGGGCGACGCCCTCTTCCTGGGACCACTGCGGATTGCTCCGGGCGGCGACGTCGTACCAGGCCAGGGCGGCCTCCCGGTCACCCTGGGCCCACAGGCCGACAGCCACCGTATACGGGTACCAGAAGGGAAACCCGCCATGCAGTTCGCCGGCCTGCCGCCAGTACGCCAGCGCATGCGCCGGTTCGCCGCGGTTGAAGGCGCTCCAGCCCAGGGACCAGAACGCGCGCCGGCGGTTGACCGGATCGGCGTCGGTCAGCTCGAGCACGCGCAGGTAGTCGCGGTCGCCCTTGGCGGCGTCGCCACTGGCGTGCAGCAGATAACCGCGATGCACCAGCGCGAAGCTGTTGCGCGGGTCCTTGCGGATCGCGGCGTTGAGCTTGCGCCGGAAACCGGCGTCGTCGCCGGGTTTGGCCTGCAGGGCCATCGCCGCCGGGTCGGGCTCGAGATAGTGCGCATCCGGCGCCGGCAGCGGCACCGCCGCGGTGGCGGCGAGCGGCAGGAGCAGCAGCAAGGCGAGGATCCGGAACATGGCGCGGCTCAGCCGACCCAGGCGCGGGCGTTGCGGAAGATCCGCAGCCAAGGCGAATCCTCGCCCCACTCCGCCGGATGCCAGCTCATCTGCAGGGTGCGGAACACCCGCTCCGGGTGCGGCATCATCAGCGTGGCGCGGCCGTCGCGGCTGGTCAGGCCGGTGATGCCGGCCGGCGAGCCATTCGGGTTGGCCGGATAGGCTTCGGTCGGCTGGCCGTGGCCATCGACGAAACGCAGGGCGATCTTCGCCGCGGATTCGTGCTCGGGAGCGTCAAAACGCGCGTAACCCTCGCCATGCGCCACCACCACCGGAATCCGCGAACCGGCCATGCCGGCGAACAGGATCGATGGCGAGTCCTGCACCTGCACCTGGGCCAGGCGCGCTTCGTACTGCTCGCTGCGGTTGCGCAGGAAACGCGGCCAGTGTTCGGCGCCCGGCACCAGGCCCTTGAGCTGGGCCAGCATCTGGCAGCCGTTGCAGACGCCCAGGCTGAAGCTGTCGGCGCGCTCGAAGAAACGCGCGAACTGCTCGCGCAGGTCCGGCCGCTCCAGGATCGACGTCGCCCAGCCGCGGCCCGCGCCCAGCACGTCGCCGTAGCTGAAGCCGCCGCAGGCCGCCAGGCCCTTGAACGATTCCAGCGCGACGCGGCCGCTGATCAGGTCCGACATGTGCACGTCCACGGCGGTGAAGCCGGCGCGGTCGAAGGCCGCCGCCATTTCCACCTGGCCGTTGACGCCCTGCTCGCGCAGGATCGCCACGCGCGGACGCACGCCGGTGACGATGTAGGGCGCGGCGATGTCCTGCATGGGGTCGAAGGCCAGCTTCGGCGCCAGGCCGGGGTCGTTGAAGTCCAGGCGCGCGGCGCGCTCGCTGTCGGCGCCGGCGGGGTCGTCGCGCAGCGACTGGATCGCATGCGTCACCGACCACCAGGCCTCGAACAGCTCCTGCCAGCTCCACTCGGCCAGGGTTTCGCGCCCTTCGCTGATGCGCACCACCGGCGCCGTGCTCGGCTTGCCGATGCGCTGCGCGCAGTGCGTGAGGTCGTGGCGGTTGACCAGGTCGGCGAAGGCCGCGCGGTCCTCGGCGGCGATCTGCACGACCGCGCCGAGCTCTTCGTTGAACAGGGTACTGAACGGGTCGTCGCCCCAGCCGTCGAGGCTGAGCTCGAGGCCGCAGTGGCTGGCGAAGGCCATCTCGCACAACGCCGCGAACGCGCCGCCGTCTGAGCGGTCGTGGTAGGCCAGCAGCAGCCCGTCGGCGCGGGCGGCCTGGATCAGCTCGAAGAAGGCGCGCAGGCGCTGCGGTTCGTCCAGGTCCGGGCTGGCGCCGCCGAAGGCGCCGTGCACCTGCGCCAGGATCGACCCGCCCATGCGGCGCTGGCCGGCGCCCAGGCCGATCAGCCACAGCTCGGACTCGACCGCGCGGTCGAGCACCGGCACCAGGGTCTGGCCGGCATCGGCGACGCGGGCGAAGGCGCTCACGATCAGCGACACCGGCGACACCGACTTCTGCGGGCCTTCCGGCGCCTGCCACTGCGCCTGCATGGACAGCGAGTCCTTGCCGACCGGGATGCTCAGGTCGAGTTCCGGGCACAGCTCCATGCCGACCGCCTTGACGGCGTCGAACAGCAGCGCGTCTTCGCCCGGGAACGAGGCCGCGGCCATCCAGTTGGCCGAGAGTTTCACTTCCGACAGCGCCGCGACCGGCGCGGCGGCGAGGTTGGTGATCGCTTCGCCCACGGCCATGCGCGCGGACGCGGCGGCGTCGATCAGGGCCAGCGGCGTGCGTTCGCCCACGGCCATGGCTTCGCCGGCGCGGCCGTTGAAGTCGGTGAGCGTGACGGCGACGTCGGCCAGCGGCAGCTGCCACGGCCCGACCATCTGGTCGCGCGAGCACAGGCCGCCGACGCTGCGGTCGCCGATGGTGACCAGGAAGTTCTTGGCCGCCACGGTCGGGTGCGCGAGCACGCGCAGGCCGGCGTCGCGCAGCTCGAGTTTCGCCATGTCCAGGCGCGGCCAGCGCGGCGCCGGGGTGCGCTGGGTGTCGCGGTGCATCTTGGGCGACTTGCCGAACAGCACGTCCATCGGCAGGTCGATCGGCAGCGAGCCGTCCGGCGCCTTCAGCACCAGGCGCTCTTCGGCGGTGGCGTGGCCGACCACCGCGAACACCGCGCGCTCGCGCCGGCAGATCGCCTCGAAGTCGGCCACGCGGTCGGCGGCGACGCCGAGCACGTAGCGCTCCTGCGCTTCGTTCGACCACAGCTGCATCGGGCTCAGCGAGGGATCGTCGCTGGGGACCTTCGCCATCTCGATCACGCCGCCGACGTTGGAGTCGTGCAGCAGCTCGGGGATGGCGTTGGACAGGCCGCCGGCGCCGACGTCGTGCGCGGTCAGGATCGGGTTGCGTTCGCCCTGGGCGAAGCAGCGGTCGATCACTTCCTGGCAGCGGCGCTGCATCTCGGCGTTGTCGCGCTGCACCGAGGCGAAATCGAGGTCTTCCGAACTCTGGCCCGAAGCCACCGACGAAGCGGCGCCGCCGCCCAGGCCGATCAGCATCGCCGGGCCGCCCAGCACCACCACGGCGTCGCCGGGGCGCAGGTCGAGTTTCTTCACCTGGCCGCGGTCGATCGCGCCCAGGCCGCCGGCCAGCATGATCGGCTTGTCGTAGGCACGGCTCAGGCCGGGCTGGTCGGTCGGCAGCTCGAAGCTGCGGAAATAGCCGGTCAGCGCCGGACGGCCGAATTCATTGTTGAACGCGGCGGCGCCGATCGGGCCGTCGGTCATGATCTCCAGCGCCGTGGCCATGCGCGGGTTGAGCGGACGCTCGGCTTCCCACGGGCGCGGCAGCGACGGAATGCGCAGGTGCGAGACCGAGAAGCCGGTGAGGCCGGCCTTGGGCTTGCCGCCGCGGCCGGTCGCACCCTCGTCGCGGATCTCGCCGCCGGCGCCGGTGGCGGCCCCGGGGAAGGGCGAGATCGCGGTGGGATGGTTGTGCGTTTCGACCTTGATGCAGAAGGCCGAATCCATCGGCGCGCTGTGGCCGTATTCGCCGCTGGCGTCGGCGCGGAAACGCGCGCCCGGGTGGCCTTCCACCACCGCCGCGTTGTCCTTGTACGCGCTCAGGGTGAACTGCGGGGACTGGGCGTGGGTGTTCTTGATCATCTTGAACAGCGAGAGCGGCTGCGGCTCGCCGTCGATGGTCCAGTCGGCGTTGAAGATCTTGTGCCGGCAGTGTTCGGAGTTGGCCTGCGCGAACATCATCAGCTCGGCGTCGGACGGGTCGCGGCCGAGTTCGGCGTAGCGCTGCTGCAGGTAGTCGATCTCGTCCTCCGACAGCGCCAGGCCCAGGCGGGCGTTGGCGGCGGCCAGGGTCGGGAGCGCGATGCGCTCGACCTGGCCGGCGGCCGGCACCGTGAACAGGCGCGCCGCCTGCTCGCGGTCGGTCAGCAGGGACTGGGTCATCGGGTCGTGCAGCGCCCGGGCCAGCTTCGGCCAGGCGGCGTCGCCGGCGGGCGGCAGGCCGGCCAGGTCCAGACGCAGGCCGCGTTCGACGCGTTTCACCGCCAGGCCGGCGCCGCGCAGGATCTCGGTGGCCTTGCTGGCCCAGGGCGACAGCGTGCCCAGACGGGGCACCACGAAGCGGGACTGCGCCCCAGCCTCGGGCGCCTCGCGCGCGACGCAGCCTTCCAGGATGCGGCCCAGGGCCTCGAGGTCGGGCGACGCGCCGGCCTCGGGCTCGATGAAGTAGATGTGCCAGGCCCCGGTGACCCGGAGGCCGTTGGCCAGTGACTGCAGGCGGGCTTGCAAGCGGTCGCGCCGGAAGGGCGACAGGGCCGGCAGGCCCTCGAGGACGATCATGTCCGCACAATTCCGTGGGAAACGAGCGCCGTATTGTAGAGGAAGACCGGGCCCCTGGCCCGGCCCCGCCCTCAGGGCTTGGCCGCCAGCTCCTCCAGCCGGGCCAGCATATCGGCCGGGGCCACATAACCGCCGATCTGGCGCCCGTCGGCGTTGTAGATGGCCGGCGTGCCGTCCAGGCCGATCCGGCGGCCCAGGTCGTAGTCCATCGTCACCGGGTTCTTGCAGGTGCCCCGCGGCAGGGCCTGGCCAGCCTTGGCGGCGGTCAGCGCCTGACGGCGGTCGGTGGCGCACCAGACCGACACGGCCTTCTCGAAGGATTCCGAACCGATGCCCTCGCGGGGGTAGAACAGGTACTCGACGCTGATGCCGAGTCGGTTGTACTCGGCGATCTGCTCGTGCAGCTTGCGGCAGTAGCCGCAGTCGATGTCGGTGAAGACGGTGACCGTGTGCTTGGGCTGGGCCGCCGCGAACACGATGCGGCGCTCGGGGCCGACCGCGGCCAGGGCGGTCTTGCGCAGGCCCGCCTCGGCCAGCAGGGTCAGGTTCTCGCGCCGGGCGACGTCCACCAGGGCGCCCTGGATCAGATGCCGGCCGTCGTTGCTGACGTAGAGCACGCGGCCGTCGATGCCAACCTCGCTGAATCCCGCGAAGGGCGCCGGCTTGACGTAGACCGGGCGGGCGTCGGGCAGCAGGGTCGCCAGGGCCGCGCGCACGGCCGCCTCCCCGGGGGCCGCCTTGGCCGGGGCGTTCGCCGGCGTCGGTTCGGCGGCGCAGGCCGACAGGCTGGCCAGCAGGATCAGCAGCGACAGGGGGCGGCGGAGCATGCGTCGATTCCTTGGATTCAGTGCGCTTCCGACCCCGGGCGGAGCGGAAAGTTCGCGGATTCTCGCACGCGGGGCCCGGCTCATGCCCGCGGATGGTGCTGCTGGTGCAGGCGCTTGAGGCCTTCACGCGCGACCAGCGTGTAGATCTGGGTGGTCGAGAGCGAGCTGTGGCCCAGCAGCATCTGCAGGGCGCGCAGGTCGGCGCCGTGGTTGAGCAGGTGGGTGGCGAAGCTGTGGCGCAGGCCGTGCGGACTGACGCGCGCGGGGTCGATGCCGGCCGCCGCCGCCAGGCGCTTGACCACATTCCAGAACTGCTGCCGGCTCAGGGCGCCGCCGTCCCGTCCGGGGAAAAGCGCTGCCACCGCGCGGCCACCGGACAGCTGCGGCCGCGCCTGCGCCAGGTAGCGTTCGAGCCAGTGCTGCGCTTCTTCGCCCAGCGGCACCAGCCGCTCCTTGCTGCCCTTGCCCATCACCCGCAGCACGCCCTGGCGCAGGTTCACGCCGGTCGCGGGCAGGTTCACCAGTTCGCTCACGCGCAGGCCCGTCGCATACATCAGCTCGACCATGGCGCGGTCGCGCAGGCCGGCCGCCGAGTCCAGGTCGGGCGCGTTCAGCAGCGCCTCCACCTCGCTTTCGGACAGGGCCTTGGGCAGGGAGCGGCCGAGCTTGGGCAGGTCCAGCAGGGCGGTCGGATCGCTGTCGCGCAGGCCCAACCGCAGCTGCTGGCCGAAAAAGGCGCGCAGCGACGACAGCAGGCGGGCGTTGCTGCGCGCGGCATAGCCGGCGCCGGTGCGTTCGGCGAGGTAGTCGAACAGCACCTGGCGGTCGACGCCGGAAAGCCCGCGGCCCCGATTGCCCAGCCAGCGCGCCAGGCCCTCGAGGTCGCGGCGATAGCTGTCGAGCGTCAGCCGCGAGAGGCCGGACTCGGCCCAGGCGCGGTCGAGGAAACCGGCGATCGCGCGCTGGTCCTCGGCCGAGGCCGGCGGCTGCGCTTGCGCACGGGCGCGACGGTCGGCGGGACGGCTGGCGGGCATGGCCCCAGCTTAGCCTCGGCCGCCGGGCGCCGCTATGCTGTGGCGATGAATGCCCCTTCGCCCACCCCCGCGCGCCCCGCCCACCTGGGCTGGCGCCTGTTCGCCCTGGTCTACGATTTTTTCCCGGCGCTGGCGCTGTGGTTCGCGGTCGGCGGATTGCTGCTGCTGGTGCGCGGCGGCGTGCCGGTGGCGCCGGGCACGCCGGCCTCGTGGCTGGAACTGTTCCTGCTCTGGGCCGTCACCGGCGCTTATGCCCTGCTGTCGTGGCGCCGCGGCGGCCAGACCCTGGGCATGCGCCCCTGGCGCCTGAAGGTCACCGCGGCCGACGGCCAGCGCGCCGGCCTGGGCGCGCTCGCACTGCGCTACGCGGTCGCGACGCTGTCGCTGGCGGCCTTCGGCCTGGGTTTCTGGTGGTCGCTGTTCGAACGCGAACGCCGCACCTGGCACGACCTCGCCAGCGGCACCGTGCTGGTCCGGCTGATGCCCGCCCCGCCCTAGTCGCGGCGCGCGAACACGCCCCAGCACAGCCCCATCAGCGCGACCGGCGGAATCAGGTAGGCCAGGCGCGCGTCGAAGCGGTAGACGTCCGACAGGCTCACCACCAGGCGCTGCACCAGCAGGTAGGCCACACCGATGACGATGGCGATGAACAGGCGCTTGCCGAAGCCGCCCGAGCGCAGCGAACCGAAGGCGAAAGGCAGCGCCGCCAGGCACAGCACCGCCACGTTCACCGGGTAGAACCAGCGCGCCCAGTAGGCGTTTTCGAAGGCCTTGGGGTCCAGGCCGTTGCGCTGCATGTAGCTGATGTTGCGGCTGAGCTCGGCGCTGCTGAGGTATCGCGGGCGCGAGGCCGCCGCGGCCAGCGCCTGGTCGTCCAGGCCGGTTTCCCAGCGCTCTTCCGCCAGCGTCTGGCTCTGCGCCGAGCGCTCGCCGAACGTGGACCGGGTGACGTCGCGCAGCACCCAGCCGTCGCCGCGGTGTTCGGCGGTGCGCGCCTCGGCCAGCGACAGCAGTTTGCCTTCGGCGTCGAACTCGAACAGGCGCACGCCCTGCAGCTCGGTCCATTCCTGGCCATCGACCTGGCGGCGCACGCCGTCGCGGGCATTGAGGAAGACATTGCCTTCGCGCGCCCACAGGCCCGACACGCGCGCCATCACCACGTCGCCGGTCTTGGCCGCGCTGGCGACCGACTGCGCGCTCTGCTCGCCGTAGGGCGCCGCCGTCTCAGCGTTCACCACCATCAGCGCGGTGACGCCGGCCAGGGCCAGCAGCGCGCCCAGGCCGATGCGCAGCCTGGACATGCCGACGGCGCGCATCGCCGTCAGCTCCGACCGCGCGGCCAACCCGCCCAGGCCGAGCACGCAGCCGATCAGGGCCGCGGTCGGAAACAGTTCGTAGATGCGGCGCGGCACGGTGTAGGCCGAATACAGCACGGCATGGCTGAGCGTGTAGCCGCCCTCGCCGATCTCGTCGAGTTCGTTGACCAGGGCCAGGATGACGTCGAAGCCCACCAGCACCGCCCAGGCGCCGAGGGTCGCCACCAGCACGCAGCGCGACAGGTACAGGTCGACCACGCGCGGACGCAGGCTGAAGCTCATGCGGCCTCCGGGCGCGGCCGGCGCAGGCGGCCGTCGATGCGGAACAGCCAGGCGGCCAGCAGCGCCATCGGCAGCAGCAGCCACCACAGGCCCAGCCAGGCCGGGATCGCGCCGGTGCTCAGCCAGCCCTTGCCCAGGATCAGCAGCACCATGGCATTGATGTAGATCAGCAGCGCCGCGAGGATGCGGCCGTAGCGCGCCTGCCGGGCCTCGCCGCGCCCCAGCGGCAGCGCGAGGAACCCCAGGGTGAGGGCCAGCAGCGGCGTCGCCAGTCGCCAGTTGAATTCGGCGCGCGCGGGTGCATCCGTCTGCGCCATCAGGGCCAGGGTGCCGCGGGCCTCGAGCTCGTTGCTTTCGGCTTCGATCTCGCGGTCGGGTACGCGCAGCTCATTCTCGGCGAAGCGCATCAGGCGGAAATCCTTGCCGGTCGGCACGCCTTCGACGCGGAAGCCGTCGCGCAGGCGCAGGAAGCGGCCGGTGTCGCCCTCGAAGAAAAGCTCGCCCTCGGTGGCGGTGATCACGTCCAGGCGGCCGTCGCGCTCGGACTGCACGAACATCCTGCCGAACTGGGTGCCATCGCTGCTGAGTTCACCGACATAGAGGATGCCGCCGCGGCCGGGCAGCTCCATGAAACGCCCGGCCTCGAGCCCGGCGACCAGGAAGGAGCGGTTGGCGGTCTCGATCATGTCGCGCGCCAGGCGCGCGCCGTAGGGCGCCGCCCACAGCGAGGTCGCCGCCACCACCCCCACCACCGGCAGGGTAACCAGCAGCAGCGGCCGCCACAGCCTCTGCGGACCCAGGCCCACCGAGGACAGCACGGCCATCTCGCTCTCGCCGTACAGGCGGCCGATCGCCAGCAACAGGCCCACGAACAGGGCCAGCGGCAGCAGGATCGGCAGCACCTGGATCGAGCGCAGGCCGAGTTGCGACAGCAGCAGGGCGGCCGGGACCTTGCCGCGGGCGATCTCGGACATCAGGTCCACGAGCAGGCCGCCCAGGCCCACCAGCAGCAGCACCGCGGCCACGGCCAGGACACTGGCGGCGAACTGGCGCAACAGGTATCGCTCGATCAGAAGCATGCGGTTGCGCGGCCTGGTGGGAGTGGGCTTGCTAGAATCGTCCGGGTCAACGCGGCCGTCCGCCCCTCTGCTGGCGGCGCCGACCCCGAATCCCCCCTGATTGTACGGAATCACGACCCATGGCCCTCGAACTCCGCCTGAACCGCACCGACCCCGCTACCGCCGATGCCGACTGCATCGTCGTCGGCCTCTTCGCCGACGGCAGCCTGCCGGCATCGGCCCAGGCCCTGGACCGGGCCAGCGGCGGCCGCCTGGCGGCGCTGGCGCAGCGCGGCGACGTGTCCGGCAAGACCGGCCGCACCGCACTCATCCCCGACCTGGCCGGCGTGAAGGCGCCGCGTGTGCTGGTCGTGGGCCTGGGTGATGCCGGCAAGTTCGCCGTGCCGCAGTACCTCAAGGCCGTGGCTGACGCCGTGCGCGCGCTCAAGACCGGTCCGGCCCGCCACGCCCTGCTGACGCTGACGGAACTGGCCGTGCCCGGCCGCGACATCGGCTGGAACCTGCGCCAGGCCGCGATCGCCGCCGACCACGCCGCCTACAGCTACACCGCCACCCGCAGCCGCAAGAACGGCGAAGACGGCGTGCAGGCCCTTACCCTGCTGGGCGACGTCGGCGAACGCAGCGCCTTCGACCAGGGCGTCGCCATCGCCGCCGGCGTGGAGCTGGCGCGCGAGCTGGGCAACCTGCCGCCCAACATCTGCAATCCGGCCTATCTGGCCGAAACCGCGCGCAAGATCGCCGCCGAGCATGCCGACGTCAGCGTGGAAGTGCTCGAACGCGCGGACATGGAGAAGCTGGGCATGGGCTCGCTGCTGGCGGTCGCCCGCGGTTCGGCCAATGCGCCCAAGCTCATCGTGCTGCGCTACACCGGCGCCGGTGCGGCCAGGCCGCATGCGCTGGTCGGCAAGGGCATCACCTTCGACACCGGCGGCATCAACCTCAAGGTGCAGGGCGGCATCGAGGAGATGAAGTTCGACATGTGCGGCGCCGCCACCGTCATCGGCAGCTTCGCCGCGGTGGCGAAGATGAAGCTTCCGCTCAACCTGGTCACCGTGGTGCCCGCGGTCGAGAACATGCCCGACGCCGACGCCTACCGGCCCAGCGACATCCTGACCTCGATGTCCGGCAAGACCATCGAAGTTGGCAATACCGATGCCGAAGGCCGCCTGATCCTCTGCGACGCGCTGACCTACGTGCAGCGCTTCGAGCCGCAGGCCACCGTCGACGTGGCCACTCTCACCGGCGCCTGCGTGGTGGCGCTGGGCAAGTTCGCCTCGGGCCTGATGAGCAAGCACGACGACCTGGCCGACGAGCTGCTGGCCGCCGGCGAGACCGTGTTCGACCGCGCCTGGCGCCTGCCGCTGTGGGACGAGTACCAGACCCAGCTCGAGTCCGCCTTCGCCGACGTCTACAACATCGGCGGCAAGAACGCCGGTGCGATCACCGCCGGCTGCTTCCTGGCCCGCTTCACCGAAGGCCAGCGCTGGGCGCACCTGGACATCGCCGGCGTCAGCAATGGCGAGGGCCGCAAAGGCCTGGCCAGCGGCCGCCCGGTCGGCCTGCTGACCCAGTGGCTGATCGACCAGGCGGGCTGATGCCACGCGCCGACTTCTACCTGATCGGCAAACCGCGCTTCCGCGAGCAGCCGCTGCTGCTGGTGTGCGAGCTGGCGCGCAAGGCCAGCGACGCCGGCCTGCCGATGCTGGTGCTGTGCGCCTCGACCGCCCAGGCCGAGGCGCTGGACGACCTGCTGTGGTCCTTCGACCCGGACGCCTACGTGCCGCATCAGATCGTCGGCGCCGACGAGGACGAGGACGAAGTGCCGGTGCTGATCGCCGCGCCCGAACACGACGCCGCCCTGCGTCCGCTGGTGCTGAACCTGCGCGACGCCGCCGTGCCCGACGGCTTCGAACGCGTGCTGGAAGTGGTGCCCGCCGACGAATCGGCGCGCGGCCCGCTGCGCGAGCGCTGGAAGCAGTACCAGGCGCGCGGCGTGGAGCTCGGCAAACACGACATGTGACCCAGGGGAGTCGACGGATGGCCGCGAAGGACCGCTATGAATCCCTGACCCGCCTGGGCGGGATCGTGATCGCCTTTCTCTGGATCGACATCGTCCTGCAGGCGCTGTACGCGCTGTCCAGCCTGGCGGTGATCGGCTACATCGGCGACCTGCAGTCCGGCCGCGTGACCGTCACCGACCCGGAAGCGCTCGCACCCTCGGAAATCATCCAGGCCCTGATCGCCATCCCCGCGACCCTGGTCAGCCTGCTGCTGGTCGTGCTGATCGCCCGCTGGATCTTCCGTGCGGCCTGGAACGTGCGGCACCTGGGCGCCCGCCGGCTCGAGTTCAGCCCGGGCTGGTCGGTGGGCTGGTACTTCGTTCCGTTCGCGAACCTGGTCTTTCCATTCCGCGCGATGAAGGAAATCTGGCACGCCAGCCACGACCCGCACCGCTGGCAGCCCGGCAGTGTCGGCCTGCTGTCGCTCTGGTGGGCGCTCTGGATCAGCAGCAACATCCTGGGCAACATCAACTTCCGGCTGGCGCTCAATGCCGAGACGCTGGAGTGGTTGCGGGTGTCGCAGTGGCTCGGCATCGCCGTCTGCGTGCTCAGCATCCCGCTCGCGCTGGTATTCGTGCGCATCGCACGCCGCGTGCGGGAAGCGCAGGACCGCAGCTTCGCCTCGGCGGCCGAACCGCCGCCCCTTCCGGAGCCGCCGGAAACCGCGGTCGCCGTCTGATCAGCGCGCGCGCAGGCGCGCGTCGATCGCATCCAGCGACGGCGCGCTGGCCAGCTCGGCCTCGGCACCGACCAGTCCGCCGCGCAGGATCCGGTAACGGCGGCAGTCCGGCGCCAGCAGCAGCTCGTAGCGGAAACTGCCGTCGGTGAACTTCAGCGCGTGGGTGTAGGTCGCGGCGCAGTCGGACGGCGCGGCACCCGGCTCGCCGATCCAGGACGCGGCGATGGCCCGGACCTGGGCCAGTCCGCCTTCGTCCTCCACCGGCACGCGGCCGGCCACGGCATAACCGCCCACGCAGGCGCTGCCGCAGGAGCCATCGGCCGTCTGGCCGGCGGTCGTCGACAGGGCGACCAGCTCGATGGTGGTGGCGCCCTTCAGCGCACGCAGCACGAGCGATTCGGTCGATTCCGACACCGCCGGTGGCTGCTTTTCGTCCGGGCCGTAGGCCGCGAAGCCGGCGCCCTCTTCCCGGTAGACCTCGGCGACACCGCCGCCGCGGACCACGGTGATCGGCGGCGGCGCGTCCGCGGCCGGCGCGGTGTCCGTTTCGGTTTCATTGCCGTGGGCCGGCAGGGCGACCGCCAGGAGCAGCGCGGCGACGGCGAAGGGGCGGAACGAAGCAAGGGGCATGTGGATGTCCTTCAGCGGGTGGCGAGCACGGCTTCCACCGCCTCGATGTCGCGGGGCACGGCGCCGGTCAGCACCTCGTGGCCGTCGGCGGTGACCAGCACGTCATCCTCGATGCGGATGCCGATGCCCTGCCACTTCGCCGGCACGCCCTTGCTGCCGGGCGCGATGTACAGGCCGGGCTCGATGGTGAACACCATGCCCGGCTCGAGCTCGCGGTAGTCGCCGGCGAGCTTGTATTCGCCGACGTCGTGCACGTCCAGGCCCAGCCAGTGTCCGGTCTTGTGCATGTAGAACTTCTTGTAGGCGCCCGATGCCAGCGCCGCCTTGAGCGTGCCCTTGAGCAGACCCAGCGACAATAGGCCGTCCGTCAGGGTTTCCACCGCGGCGTCATGGCCCGCGATCCAGGACTGGCCGGGCCGCGCCTTGGCGAGCGCCGCGGCCTGCGCCGCCAGCACGACCTCGTAGAGCGCACGCTGTTCCTTCGAGTACGTGCCGCTCACCGGCCAGGTGCGGGTGATGTCCGAGGCGTAGCCGGCGTATTCGGCGCCGGCGTCGCACAGCAGCAGGTCGCCGTCGGCGATCGGCGCGTTGTTGGCGCGGTAGTGCAGCACGCAGGCGTTGGCGCCGCTGCCGACGATCGGTTCGTAGGCGGCGACCGCGTCGTTCTTCCGGTACACGTACTGCAGCGCCGCCTCGACCTCGTATTCGCGGCCGCCGGCACGGGTGGCGCGCATGGCCGCGATCTGCGCCTCGCAGGCGATCGCGGCGGCGCGGCGCATCAGCTTGAGCTCGCCCGGGCTCTTGAACAGGCGCAGCTCGTGCAGCAGGTGGCCGAGCTCGAGGAACTCGTGCGGCGGCTGCGCGCCGTGTCGGACCTGCGAGCGCACCCGGTTCACCCAGCCGATCAGCTTGAGGTCGAAGTCGGTGTCGCGACCGAAGTGGTAGTAGACGCGGCTGCGGCCTTCGAGCAGGCCCGGCAGGATCTCGTCGAGGTCGCTGATCGGGTAGGCGTCGTCGAAGCCGAAGGTTTCCACCGCGCCCTCGGGCCCGGCGCGCGGACCGTCCCAGGCTTCACGTTCGGGGTCGCGCTCCCGGCAGAACAGCAGGGTCTCGCCGTGCTTGCGGCCCGGCACCAGCACCAGCACCGCTTCCGGCTCGGCGAAGCCGCTGAGGTACCAGAAGTCGCTGTCCTGGCGGTACGGGTAATGGGTGTCGTGGCTGCGGATCCGCTGCGGGGCGCTGGGCAGGATCAGGATCGCGTCCTGGTCGGCCATGCGCATCAGCTGCTTGCGGCGGCGGGCGAACTCGGCCGGCTTGACCATGGCGGCGCTCAGTTCAGCTTGCGGCGGTGCCGGGGACCCAGCACGCAGTCGCTGTGCAGCAGCATCACCGCCACGCGGACGAATTCGGAGACCTCCTCCAGCGCTTCCTCGTCGGCCTCGGGGTCTTCGTAGCTCAGGTCGCTGGCGGCGATGCGGGCGAGGTCGGCCAGGGCTTCCTGCGACTCCTCGGACAGCGGCGGGTTGGCGCCGGCGGCCAGGCCGAAACCGCCCAGGAAACCGCGGCCCCAGGCCAGCAGGCCATCACCACGCTCGCTCACCGGCCGGTCTTCCGGCGGCAGCAGCAGCTCGAACTCGAAATCCGGGGAATCGAGCTGGCGGGTGCTGGCGACGTACAGGCGGTCCAGGGCGCCGTCGGCCACCGGCGGCGACAGCAGCGGGTCGGACATCACCAGGGCGAACCAGCTGCCGCGGTCGTGGCGGCCGCCCCCGGACAGGTAGCCGCAGAGCGAGCCGTGCAGTTCGGACGGGTCCAGGCCGGCTTCCAGCGCGCGAAGTTCGGCGGCGATTTCGGCGTGTTCAGGCAGCAGGGGTTCGGACATGGGGTCGGTGCCGTGGAAGTGCCCGCATTCTAGCAAGGCCGGGCCGGGGCGCCCGGAAATGGCGGCTTGTGGGGCTGTTAGCGCCACCCTACACTGCGAGCGATAGCACGGAACGAATCAGGGGACCTCCGGGCCTAATGAGGCAGTGGCGAAACAGGGGCATGGGTCCGGCAGCCGTCGTGGGCGCCTGCATCGCTTCCGTGCTGGCCGCGCCGGCAGGCGCGGCGGTCGGACCGGTGTCCGCGCCGGGCGCGAGCTGGCTGCTGCAGGCCGTGCTGTTCGGCATCGCGCTGTTCCTGAGCTGGCTGCTCTGGCGGGTCTGGAGCCACCGCCGGCGCCAGGAGAAGTCGCTGCTGGGCGAGATCCGCGAGCGCGAGGAGCGCCTGAACCTGGCGCTGTGGGGGTCCGGCGACGAGTTCTGGGACTGGAACATCCGCGACAACAGCCTCTACCGGCTCGGCGCCAACCAGCTGCTCGGCCAGGGCAGCCGCGAAGAGCTGAGCACCGACGACTGGCGCACGCACTCGATCCACCCCGAAGACCTGCCGCGGGTGCAGAAGCTGTTGCAGGAACACATCGTCGGCCACACCGACGTGTTCGAGTCCGAGCACCGCATCCGCAACGCGCGCGGCGAGTGGGTCTGGGTGCGCTCGCGCGGCAAGGTGGTCGAACGCGACGCGGCCGGCAGCCCGCTGCGCATGGCCGGCACCGCCCGCGACATCACCGTCATCCGCCGCGCCGAGCGCGAGCGCCGCGTCGCGCTGGAAGTGCTGCGCAGCATGAGCGAAGCCGTGGCGGTGATCGACCTCGACTTCCGCTTCATCTCGGTCAACCCGGCCTTCTCGCGCATCACCGGCTACAGCGAAGAGGAAGTGATCGGCCAGAACAGCCGCCTGCTCGACTCGAGCCAGCACAGCGCCGAGTTCTACCGCCGCGTGCGCGACGTGCTCGAGCGCACGGGCCACTGGGCCGGCGAGATGTGGCAGCGGCGCAAGGACGGCGAGGAGTTCCTGGGCTGGATCGAGATGAGCGAGGTGCGCGATGCGATGGGCCTGCGCAGCCACTTCGTGGCGGTGGTCAACGACATCACCGACAAGAAGCGCGCCGAGCAGGAGCTCCGCTACCTCGCCAACTACGACACGCTGACCGGCCTGCCCAACCGCGCGCTGCTGAGCGAACGCCTGGGCCGCGCGATCGTGCGGGCACGCCGGCAGGAGACGCGGGTGGCGGTGCTGTTCCTCGACCTCGACCGATTCAAGGACATCAACGACTCGCTGGGCCACGCCGCCGGCGACCGACTGCTCAAGGCCGCGGCGACGCGCCTGCAGGCCACCGTCGGCGCCTCCGACACCGTGGCGCGGCTGGGCGGCGACGAGTTCACCGTGGTGCTTGAGGACGTCGAGTCGATCCCGGCGGTCGAGCGCATGGCGCGCGAGATCCTCACCGCCTTCTCGATGCCGCTGGAAGTCGACGAACGACACGACGTCTCGATCACGCCCTCGCTGGGCATCAGCCTCTATCCCGACCACGCCCTGGTGCCGACCGACCTGCTGAAGTTCGCCGACACGGCGATGTACCAGGCCAAGGCCGAAGGCCGGAACACCTACCAGATCTACAACGAGACCATGGACGCCGAGTCGCGCCGGCGCGCCACCGTGCTGGCTTCGCTGCGCAAGGCGCTCGACCGCGGCGAATTCCGCCTGGTCTACCAGCCGCGCATGGCCCTGGCCGACGGCCGCATCACCGGCGTCGAGTCGCTGCTGCGCTGGCACAGCGCCGAGCTGGGCGAGATCCCGCCGACGGTGTTCATCCCGCTGGCGGAAGAATCGGGCCTGATCCTGCAGATCGGCGACTGGGTGCTGAGCGAGGCGCTGCAGACGCTCAAGCGCTGGCGCAGCCACGGCCTGAACGAAATCTCGATCGGCGTGAACGTCTCGGTGCTGCAGCTGCTGCGCGGCAACCTGCCCGAACAGCTGCGCAACCTGATCCATGAACTGGGCGTGCCCGCCAACCGCATCGAGCTGGAAGTCACCGAGTCGATGGTGATGCAGAACGCCGAACAGACCACGACGGTGCTCAACGAGCTGCGCAAGCTCGGCGTCACCCTGGCGATCGACGACTTCGGCACCGGGTATTCGTCGCTGGTCTACCTCAAGCGCCTGCCGATCGACACCCTGAAGATCGACAAGGAATTCATCGGCGACCTGACCCGAGACCCGGATGACGAAGCGATCACCGCCACCGTCATCACCATGGGCCATTCCCTGGGCCTGAACGTGATCGCCGAGGGCGTGGAGAGCGAGCAGCAGCTGAGCTACCTGCGCGAACAGGGCTGCGACGAGATCCAGGGCTTCTGGCTGTCGCCGCCGCTGGACGCGCACCGCTGCCTGGCCTTCATCCGCAGCTGGCAACCCGCCACGGTCGCCGCCATCCCGGCGCCGTATTGACCCCGTCACCCGCCCCGCCTAAGGTGGCCGCGATGAGCCAGACCGACCCGGTAACCCAGCTGCAGGCCCTGGCCGAGCGCTTCGAGCGCCTGGCCGAGCAGCACCGTCGCCTGCTCGAGGAAAACAAGAGCCTGCGCCAGGGCCAGGAACAGCTGGTGGCCGAACGCGCCCAGCTGCTGAACAAGAACGAGCAGGCCCGGTCCCGGGTCGAAGCCATGATCACGCGGCTCAAGTCGCTGGAGCACAACGCGTGAGCGAACCGGTCAACGTCAAGATCCTCGACCGCGAGTTCACCGTGGGCGTGGAGCCGGACGAGCGCGAAAGCCTGATGGCCGCGGCGCACCTGCTCGACGCCCGCATGCGCGAGATCCGCGGCAGCAACCGCATGGCCGCTCTCGACCGCGTCGCGGTGCTTACCGCCCTGAACCTGGCCCACGAACTGCTGCAGCTCAAGCAGGCCGCCGAGCAGCGCGACCAGGCGCTCAACCGCACGCTGGGCGAGCTGAACCGCAAGCTCGACGGCCTGTTCGACGCGCCGCGCTGAAACCGCGCGTTTCCGTTCACGATTTTTTCCGGTGGCCGGCCTATAATCGCGCCGTCCTCTGCCGTGTTTGACAGCGTGCTTAACATTACACCTTGTCCCATAAACACGACCCGGGAATCCGCCCCGTCCGTGGTGTGCATGTCCGCCCTGTTGCGGAAAGCCTGAAGCGGCGGTTCGGGTACCCACTTGATCCCTGGGATCAAGGTCGTTTCGTACGCATCGGCATGGTGGAGGAACTTCTTCTGGATCGCACGCGCGCCCAACTCCGCGCCGACCTGCGCGCCCGCCGCGCGGCGCTCAAGCCCGGCGAACGCCTGGCCGCCGCCGACGCCGTCGCCCGCCACCTGGGCGGACGCGAAGAACTGCGCCAGCCCGGCTACGTCGGCGGCTATTGGGCCGTGAACGGCGAACTGCCCCTGCATGCGGTGCAGCTGCGTCTGGCCCCCGGCCAGGTCTGGTGCCTGCCGGTGGTACAGGCCGACGGCGGCCTGCGCTTCGCGCCCTGGCGCGCCGGCGATCCGCTGGTCCCCAACCGTTTCGGCATTCCCGAACCCGATGCCGCGGTCACCCTGGCCCCGCAGGAGCTTTCCCTGGTCCTGCTGCCCCTGCTGGGCTTCGACCGCCGTGGCGCCCGCCTGGGCATGGGCGGCGGCTATTACGACCGGGCCTTCGCCTTCCGCCAGCAGCAGCCGGCGCCGCCGCACTTGGTCGGCGTCGGCTATGCCTGCCAGGAGCTGCCGGCCCTGCCCGCCGAGGCCTGGGACGTGCACCTGGACGGGGTCGCGACCGAGGACGGTTTCCTCGCGATCGGGCGATAATGCCGGCCATGAACCACTGGCTGATGAAATCCGAACCCGACGAATTCTCGATCGACGCCCTCAAGAAGGTCGGCCGGGAGCCCTGGAGCGGCGTGCGCAACTACCAGGCGCGCAACTTCATGAAGGCGATGAAGGTCGGCGACCCGATCCTGTTCTACCACTCCAGCTGCGCGGTGCCCGGCGTCGTCGGCATCGCCGAGGTGGTGTCGGACCTCTACCCGGACCCGACCCAGTTCAAGCCCAAGTCCGACTACTACGATCCGGCCAGCAAGCCCGAAGAGCCGCGCTGGTGGCTGGTGGACGTCGGCTTCAAGCGCAAGCTCAAGCGCGTGATCACGCTCGAGCAGCTCAAGGCCGAATCCGACGCGCTCGGCGAGTTCGCCCTGCTCAATCGCGGCAACCGGCTGTCGGTGCTGCCGGTGACGGCGGCGCAGTACAAGCACATCCTTTCCCTCGAATAAGCCGGAGCCACCGATGTCGCGCGACGCCCAGAAAAAACTCGCCGCCGAAAAGGCCCTGGAATTCGTCGAGGACGGCAGCGTGGTCGGCGTCGGCACCGGTTCGACGGTGGCGTTCTTCATCGACGGGCTGGCGCGGATGAAGTCGCGCATCGAGGGTGCGGTGTCGAGCTCGGAGCAGAGCACGCGCCAGCTGCAGTCGCACGGCATCCCGGTGTTCGACCTCAACGCGGTCGGGCCGCTGAAGCTCTACGTGGACGGCGCCGACGAGTGCGATCCCTACAACCGCCTGATCAAGGGCGGCGGCGCGGCGCTGACGCGGGAGAAGATCATCGCGGCGGCCAGCGATCGTTTCATCTGCATCATCGACGAGGCCAAGCAGGTCGAGCTGCTGGGCAAGTTCCCGCTGCCGGTCGAGGTGATCCCGATGGCGCGCAGCCACGTCGCACGCGCGATCGCCGACATGGACGGGCTGCCGGTGTGGCGCGAGGGCGTGGTGACGGACAACGGCAACTGGATCCTGGACGTGCACAACTGGCGCATCCAGGACCCGGTCGGCCTCGAGGCCAAGCTCAACCAGATCGTCGGCGTGGTGGCGAACGGGCTGTTCGCGGCGCGCCCGGCCGACGAGGTGGTCATCAACGGCCAACTGCGCCCTCTCCGCAAACTCACCTGATCCCGGACTTGCGCCTCTGCGCAAGCAGGTCAAGTGCTCGCGGGCATCTCATCCGGCGTGCGCCGCCCCGCATCGTGATAGCCCCCTGCCCGCTCGGGCGTAAGCGGCATCCTGCCCAACTCACTCGCGGCCGTTGCGGGCATCCTGCCCTCCACTTCAGGGGGCTATCACGATGCGTGCCGTCGCCACGGAGCGTCATCGCGAGCCGAAGAGATAAGCGCGTGCTCTCCGCACACGTCAAGCTCGCCCGAAGAGGCTGCTCGCGAGCTCGCCCAGGCTCGGCGTTCCGGTCCGGATGGTCCGCAGGCCGTCGTGCGTGAGGGCTCTTTCCGCGGCTTCGAGAACATGGACGTTTTCGAAGAGCCTCCATGGATGGATTCACGGCGTCCGCGGAAAGAGCCCTCACGTGCGGCGGACTATCGCCAGGAACGAGCCCGGCGCCGTAAACCGACATACGGCGGCCAATCGCCAAGAACGATCCCGGCGAACCGCACCCAGTCAGATGCGAGAAAGTGACCTGCTTGCGCATGGCGCAAGCGCGGGAGGGATCAGGCAGGCGTGTTGGCCGCCAGCAGGCGCAGCATGGCGCCGAGGCCGCCATGCAGCGCGCTCACTTCGTAGCCGAGCCGCTTGAGCACGAAAGCCGCGGCGGCGGAGCGCTCGCCGGTGTTGCAGTAGACGATGACGCGGCTGCCCGAGGGCAGCACGTTGGCGACGTCCTCGCGCAGCCGGTACAGCGGCACGTTGACCGAACCGTCGATCGCCCGCTGCGCATGTTCTTCGGGCATGCGCACGTCCAGCAGCGCCGCGCCAGCATGCACCAGGCGCGCGGCTTCCGCCGGCAGCACCCAGGACAGCATCGGCGGCTTGAGCACCGCCTCGAAGGCCTCGCGCGAAAGCCGCATCAGCTGGCCGCCCTGCATCATGCGCACCGTGGCGTTGCGCGGCAGGTTCGACAGCAGCGCGTCCTCGCCGAAGGTATCGCCCTCGCGCAGATAGGCGACCACCTGCGGCGCGCCGTCGAGGTACTTGGACACCGATGCCGTGCCTTCGCGCACCACGTAGAAGTAGTCCGGCGCATCACCCTCGCGCATCACGATCTCGCTGGGCTTGACCGTCACCGGCTCGAACATCTGGAACATCTTCTCGATGTTGCCGGTCGGCAGGCGCGCGAAAGCCGGCGCGCGCAGCAGCCGGAACACCCAGTTGTTGCCGCCGGGCGCGCCGCCGAAATGGCGGTAGTTTTCGTCGCGGCTCAGCTGGTCCCAGGTGATCAGCTTCTCGAGGTAGCGCCGGTCCAGGCGCATCACGCGCGCCTTGCCCGAGACGACCTTGGCGGTGAATCGGCGCGGAATGGCGTCGTTGAGCGAATAACGGCCATGCGGCGCGCTGGCGATATGGCTCACGCTGCGGCCGTCGGGGTAATTGCACTTGAGCTCGCCGTCGAGCAGATAGACGGTATCGTCGTCCAGGTCGCCGGCTTCGAACACGTTCTCGCCCCGCTGGTAGTCCGACACCATGGCTTCGCGGGCGAGCTGGTCGCGCGTTTCCGGGCGCAGGGTGTCGAGCTGGAACAGACGGGCCAGTTCGGTGGCGGGGACGGGCATGGAAGTGGCTCCGGGCGCTGGATGGGTCGAGTCTATCGCTGTGAAGGTGGGATGCGGTAGCGGGGACGCAGGACTTTCGACTGCCGACCTCTGGCGAAGATCAAGAGCGCCCGCTTCGCGGGGGCTGGGGGACCAGGATTGCCAAGGACATCCATGTCCTTGGCCCTGCGCTTCGCTCCGGGTCGGCTGCGCCGACGAAAATTGTTCCGGACAATTTTCTCGAACGAGGTCCGACTTGCCTTTCCCCCAGCCAAAATAGAAGGGCCCCCTTTCGGGGGCCCTTCTATTTTGGCTGGGGGACTAGGATTCGAACCTAGATAGGCAGAGTCAGAGTCTGCAGTCCTACCATTAGACGATCCCCCAATTCGGGGTCGCCGCCAGACCTTGAAGCGTATTAGCGCTTCGAGAACTGGGTGGCGCGGCGGGCCTTGTGCAGGCCGACCTTCTTGCGCTCGACCTCGCGGGCGTCGCGCGTCATGAGGCCAGCCTTGCGCAGGTCCGGCTTCAGCGTCTCGTTGTACTCGACCAGCGCGCGGGCGATGCCCAGGCGGATGGCGCCGGCCTGGCCGGTGATGCCACCGCCCTCGACCGTGACGGTGATGTCGAACTTGTCGCCCATCTTGGTCACTTCGAGCGGCTGGCGCACGATCATGCGCGAGGTCTCGCGGCCGAAGAACTCGTCGACCGGACGGCCGTTGACGACGATGGCGCCCTTACCGGAGCGCAGGAACACGCGGGCGGTGGAGGACTTGCGACGGCCGGTGCCGTAATTCTGCTGGGTAGCCATGTGGATGCCTTAAGCCTTGAAGTCCAGAGCCTGCGGCTGCTGGGCGGAATGCGGATGCTCCGAGCCCTTGTAGACCTTGAGCTTGCGGAACATGGCGCGGCCGAGCGGATTCTTGGGCAGCATGCCCTTGACGCCGATCTCGATCACGCGCTCCGGGTGCGCGTCCAGCGCCTGGCCGAGCGACTCGGTCTTCAGGTTGCCGACGTAGCCGGTGAAGCGGTGGTACTTCTTGTCCTGCAGCTTGTTGCCGGTGACGTGGATCTTCTCGGCATTGATCACGACGATGTAATCGCCGGTATCCACGTGCGGGGTGTAGACAGGCTTGTGCTTGCCGCGCAGACGGCGCGCGAGTTCCGAGCACAGGCGACCAAGCGTCTTGCCGCTGGCATCGACCACATACCAGTCCTGCTTGACGGTCTCCGGCTTGGCGCTGACGGTCATGGACTTCATGACGGCTCCAATAAGAATTCGGGGTTGGAAAGAGGCGGAATGATAGCGGCCCTTTCCGGCCCGCGCAAGCCCGAATTAACCCCGTGTTAGCATCCGGCCATGCCCGTTACGCCTGTCCAGGGCCCCCGCCCCGCGCCGGAAAGCCCCGCCGCCCACGGCCTGGTCGCCCTGGCCGACCGCTGCGTGCAGTGCGGATTGTGCCTGCCGCATTGTCCCACCTACCGGCTGGACCGCAGCGAAGCCGAGTCGCCGCGCGGCCGCATCGCCTACGTCAAGGCCGTCGCCGAAGGCCGGCTTGCACCGAGCCCCGCCGGCGATGCGCATCTGGACCACTGCCTGGGCTGCCGCCGCTGCGAACCGGTCTGCCCGGCCGGCGTTTCCTACGGCGAACTGCTCGTCGGTGCGCGCACCGCGCAGGTGCAGCGGCAACCGCCGCCGCGGCGCCTGCGCTGGGCCGGCGCCCTGCTGGCGCGCCCCGCCCTGCTGGGTCCGCTGCTCGATCTCTATCGTCACCTGGGCGGCATGCTGCCCCGCGCCCTGCGGCCGCCGCTGCCGCGCCCGCCCGCCCCGGTCCCGCTGGCCGCGCCGGTGCTGGCCGCGCCGACCCTGGCCCTGTTCTCGGGCTGCGTGGCGGATAGATATGAATCCGGCAGCCGCGCCGCCCTTGCCCGCCTTCTGGCCCGGGCCGGCATCCAGGTCGTGCAGCCGGCCGGCCAGACCTGCTGCGGAGCGGCGGCGGCCCACGCTGGCGACGCCGCCACCGCCACCCGCCTGGCCACCACCAACCGCGCCGCCTTCGCCGGCCAGGATCGCGTGCTCTGCCTGGCCAGCGGCTGCCAGGACAGCCTGGCCCGCAGCCTGGGCGAAGGCCCGGCGGTCGAGGACGCCCTGCAGGCCCTGGACCGGGTCGGCGACCGGCTCAGCTTCCGGCCGGCCCGGGGCCGGGTCGCCCTGCACCTGCCCTGCACCCAGCGCAGCGTGGTCCGCAGCGACGCCGCGCTGCGCCGGCTGCTGGCCCGCGTGCCCGGCCTGGACCTTGTCGAACTGCCGGACACCGGCTGCTGCGGCGCCGCCGGCCTGCACCAGCTGGCTGAACCCGCGCGCGCGGCCGCGCTGCGCCAGCCCCTGCTCGAGGCCCTGGCCGCCAGCGGGGCCACCGAACTGGTTTCGGCCAACATCGGCTGCCGCCTGCATCTGGCCGGGGGCACTACAATCCCCGTCCGGCATCCGATTGATTTCCTGGCCGAGCACCTGACATGAGCGCGACCCGCCGCTACAGCCCGCTGGACCGCCTGCTGATCGAAGCGCAGCACGCCCTGGGTACCAGCCTGGGCCAGGCCCGGGCGGAACGCCCGAATCCGGCCGGCTCCCTGCGCGACCCGGCGCTGGACGTCGCCGACCGACGCCACGCCGCCGGCCTGATGCGCATCAACCACACCGGCGAGGTCTGCGCCCAGGCCCTGTATGTCGGCCAGGCTGCCGTCGCCCGCGACGAGGCCACCCGCGCCCAGCTGCTGCACGCCGCCCAGGAGGAAACCGACCACCTGGCCTGGTGCGGCGACCGCCTGCGCGAACTCGACAGCCGGCCCAGCCTGTTCAACCCGCTCTGGTATGCCGGCAGCTATGCCATCGGCCTGGCCGCGGGCCTGCGCGGCGATGGCTGGAACCTGGGTTTCGTGGTCGAGACCGAGCGCCAGGTCGAGGCCCATCTGGACGAACACCTGGGCAGCCTGCCGGCCGGCGACGAGCGCAGCCGCGCCATCATCCGCACGATGAAGGCCGACGAGGCCCGCCACGCCGACCACGCCGAACAGGCCGGCGCCCGCAAGCTTCCCCAGCCCATCCCGCGCCTGATGGCGCTCAGCTCCCAGCTGATGAAGCTGGTCGCCTACCGCCTCTGAGTCAGGGCGAGGTGAGCTTGAGGCCGACGATGCCGGCCAGGATCAGGGCGATGCAGGCCAGGCGCGGCCAGGCCGCCGACTCGCCGAACAGCACGACGCCCAGGATCGCGGTGCCGACCGCGCCGATGCCGACCCAGACCGCGTAACCGGTGCCGATCGGGATCTCCTTGAGCGCCAGCGCCAGGCACCACATGCTCGCCGCCATCGCCGCGACCGTGATCGTGCTGGCCAGCGGGCGGGTGAAGCCCTCGGTGTACTTGAGCCCGATCGCCCAGACGATCTCGAGCACGCCGGCGATCGCCAGATAGATCCACGCCATCTCCCTTCTCCTTCCTTCGCCAGAAAAAACGGCCCGGAGCCTGCGCTCCGGACCGTCGTCGGTGATGCCTTGCCGGGAACGGTCCCGGCCGCGGGTCGTCCCGCAGTGAGGGATCAGTCGGCCAGGTTGTGGCCGTTGAACAGCTCCACGATCTCGCGCTTGAGCTGGCTCTCGATCCGCAGCCGGTCCTTGAAGCCGAGGTTCTTGGCCTTCTCCTCGAACAGGTAGGTGTCGAGGTCGAATTCCTTCAGGTGCATCTTCGTGTGGAACAGGTTTTCCTGGTACACGTTGACGTCGATCATCTCGTACTTGTTCTTGATCGGCTTGGACAGGAAGTCCTGGATCGAGTTGATCTTGTGGTCGATGTAGTGCTTCTTGCCCTTCACGTCGCGGGTGAAACCGCGCACGCGGTAGTCCATCACCACGATGTCGGACTCGAAGCTCTCGATCAGGTAGTTCAGGGCCTTCAGCGGCGAGATGACGCCGCAGGTCGCGACGTCGATGTCGGCGCGGAAGGTCGCGATGCCGTTGTGCGGGTGCGTTTCCGGATAGGTGTGCACGGTGATGTGCGACTTGTCCAGGTGCGCGACCACGGCGTCGGAGATCAGCTCCTTGCCGGCGGCCTTCTTGTCGATCACCGGTTCTTCGGAGATCAGGATCGTCACCGAGGCACCCTGCGGGTCGTAGTCCTGGCGGGCCACGTTCAGGATGTTGGCGCCGATGATCTCGGCCACGTCGGTCAGTATCTGGGTCAGGCGCTCGGCGTTGTAGGCTTCATCGATGTACTCGATGTAGCGCTGGCGCTGCTCCTCCGACACCGCGTAGCAGACGTCGTAGATGTTGAAGCTCAGGGCCTTGGTCAGGTTGTTGAAACCCTGGAGCCTGAGGCGAGGAAGCGGCTTGACCACGTGGGCGTTCCTGCGTGCGGAGGGGGGTGGAGCGAGGGGGCGCATTATCGGCCAAACCGCCCCCGGGGGAAACCTCCGCCCGGCCGGGGCCCCGCCGCCATTGCCGGGGCCGGCCTCACGGCCTAAGCTGAATGCCTAACCGGGGCCCAGGCACCGCCATGGCGCTGAACAGGAGTTCACCGATGCCGCTGCAGCCGCACAAGGTCGTCAACAGCCCGCTCGCGCCCGACGCGGCCACGCTGGGCCGCTTCCTCGACCATTGCCACCGCCGCCGCTACCCGTCGCGGACAGACGTGTTCCGCCCGGGCACGCCCGCCACCTCGCTCTATTACGTCGTCAGCGGCTCGCTCAGCGTGGTCAGCGAGGAGCCGGACGGCCGCGAACTGATCCTGGGCTACATCAACGCCGGCGAGTTCATCGGCGAGATGGGCCTGTTCTTCGCCGCCGACCAGCGCGCCGTGGTGGTCCGCACCCGCAGCGCCTGCGAGCTGGCCGAGATCAACTACGAACGCCTGCACCAGCTGTTCGCCGGCCCGCTGCAGTCCGAGTGTCCGCGCATCCTGTACGCCATCGGCCTGCAGCTGTCCAAGCGCCTGCTCGACACCAGCCGCAAGGCCAGCCGCCTGGCCTTCCTGGACGTCAGCGGCCGCATCGTCCGGACCCTGAATGATCTGTGCCAGGAGCCGGATGCGCTGTCGCACCCGCAGGGCACCCAGATCCGGGTCTCGCGCCAGGAGCTGGCCCGCATCGTCGGCTGCTCGCGCGAGATGGCCGGCCGCGTGCTCAAGCAGCTGCAGGAGCAGGGCGTGCTGCACGCGCGTGGCAAGACCATCGTGGTGTACGGCACGCGCTGATCCATGGCCTCGAGCGCCGGTAGCGAATCGCTGCTGGTCCGCCCCGCGTCCGCGCAGGACGCGGCCGGTGTCGCCACCCTGCTGGGCGTGCTGGGTTATCCCTGCGACCGCGCCGAAGCCGCCGCCCGGCTGCGTGCCATCGAAGACGAAGCCGACCAGCAGATCCTGGTCGCGGACCGCCACGGCTGCCTGGTCGGCCTGCTGGCCCTGGACCTGATGTATTACCTGCCGCTCGGCGCACGCACCTGCCGCATCACCGCCCTGGTGGTCGCCGACGGCGAGCAGCGCCGCGGCGTCGGCCGCCTGCTGCTGCGCGAGGCGGAAACCCGGGCCCGCCAGGCCGGCGCCGCACGCATCGAGCTGACCTCGGCCACGCACCGGCACGAAGCCCACGAGTTCTACCGGGCCTGCGGCTTCGGCGAGAGCGCGCTGCGTTTCCTCAAGCGCCTGGGCGCCTGAGCCCCGGCGAACCGCCTAGAGCAGCAGTTCGAAGGCGCCGCGCAGCCGGCGGTTGACCCGCGCGACGCTGCGCCGGTCCGGCAGCACCAGCACCGGCCGCGCCGTTTCGCACAGGATGGGCAGGTCGCGGGCGCTGTCGCTGTAGACGGCGGCGAAGGGCGGGCGGATGTCGTGCCGGGCCAGGGCCACCAGCTTGCGCGGGCCGATCGTGTGTTCGACGCCGATGTAGCCGCCGAAGGCCGGCTTCACCGTCGAACCGACCACCGGCACGTCCGGCTGCCCGAGGGCGCGCCACAGGTCGCGGGCCAGGCCCGCTTCGGCGCCGGTGACGATTACCACCCGGTCGCCGGCGGCGAGGTGGGCATGCAGGCGGGCGACCGCGGGCGCGATCAGCAGCTCGTCGCGGCGGGCGGCGCAGTCCTGAAGGAAGTCCTCGCGCGCCTCGGTGATCGCCTCTTGGGTGCGGCCGACCGTGGCCAGCCAGGTGTAGAAGCTTGCGGGCAGCCAGGCGCTGCGCCACCAGGCGAAGCCCGGCGCCAGGAAGGGAAAGCTCAGGCCCGCCGCAAGCCGGCGCAGCGGGTGGCTGCCGAGCTGGCCGCGCAGCCAGGCGGCGGCGCAGTCGCCCCGCACCAGGGTGCCGTCGAAGTCGAACAGTACCGCGGCCGGGCGCGCGCTCATGCGAACAGCCGCGCCAGCTCGGCGCCCGGGTCGGGAGCGCGCATGAAGGTCTCGCCGACCAGGAAGGCGTGCACGCCCTGGCCACGCATCCGCGCCACGTCGGCCGGCGTGGCGATGCCGCTCTCGGTCACCAGGACGCGGTCGCGCGGCACGGCGT
Source organism: Arenimonas terrae (assembly GCF_006265115.1). Taxonomy (GTDB): domain Bacteria; phylum Pseudomonadota; class Gammaproteobacteria; order Xanthomonadales; family Xanthomonadaceae; genus Arenimonas; species Arenimonas terrae. Next base: position 1,573,273 of record NZ_SMDR01000001.1, read on the forward strand.
CGCGCAGGTCGAGCGTGGTCTGCAGCGACACTTCGAAGGTGCGCAGGCTGCGGTTGTTGATGCCCACGAGCGGCACGCCCACCTGCAGCGCGCGCTCGAGTTCGTCGATGTCGTGCACTTCCACCAGCACATCCATGCCCAGGTCCATGGCGAGGTGCGAAAGTTCGGCCAGCGCCGCGTCCCCCAGAGCTGCAACGATCAGCAGGATGCAGTCGGCGCCGAGCGCGCGCGCCTCGTACACCTGCCAGGCGTCGATGGTGAAATCCTTGCGCAGCACCGGCAGCGTGCAGGCAGCGCGGGCCTGCACCAGGTAATCGTCGGCGCCCTGGAAGAAGTCCACGTCGGTCAGCACCGACAGACAGGCGGCGCCGCCGCGTTCGTAGCTGGCGGCGATCTGCGCGGGATGGAAATCCGGGCGGATCACGCCCTTGCTCGGGCTCGCCTTCTTCACCTCGGCGATCACCGCCGGCAGGCCGGCGGCGATTTTCGCCTGCAGCGCGGCGGCGAAACCGCGGGCCGGGGCCAGGCCCTCGCAGCGCGCCGACAGCTCGCGCAGCGGCAGCCGCGCGGCCCGCTCGGCCACTTCTTCCGCCTTGCGGCGCAGGATCGTCTGCAAAATATCGCTCATGAATATCCGGGGTCAGAGTGCATTTATTCTTCCGGCGGGTCCGAAGGCATGCCGGAGTCGGAGTTAAATGCACTCTGACCCCGGATTGCCGGACCGCCGTAGGCGCGCTCGACTTTCGCCACGCGCAGTTCGAAGTGTTCGTACCACTCGGTGCGGCCGCGTTCGCGCGCCAGCGTGTGTTCGGCGTGACGGCGCCAAGCCAGGATCGCGGCCTCGCTTTCCCAGTAGCTCACGGTGATGCCCAGGCCGCTGGCGTCGCGCACGCTTTCGACGCCGAGGTAGCCGGGCTGCTGCGCCGCCAGCTCGGCCATGCGGTCGGCGGTGGCGCCGTAGCCCTGGTCGCCGTCGCGGCGCTGGCTGGTGAAGACGACCGCGTAGTACGGCGGCGCTGGCGTGCGGGCGAAACCCTCGTTGGACATGATTCCTACTTGCCGGCAAGCCGGCGGGTGGTGGCGACGAACTGGTCGAGCTTGGCGCGGGCCAGGCCGGAGGCGATCGCCCTGCGCGCCTGGTCGATGCCGTCGGCGATCGACACCGCGCGCCCGGCGGCGTACAGCGCGGCGCCGGCGTTGAGCGCGACAATCTCGCGCGGCAGGCCGTCCTTGCCGTCCAGGGCTTCCTTCAACAGGACCATCGACTCGGCCGAATTCTCTACGCGCAGGTTGCGGCTGGCCGCCATCGAGATGCCGAAGTCCTCGGGATGGATCTCGTATTCGACGACATCGTCGCCGCGCAGCTCGCCGACCATGGTGGCGCCGCCCAGCGAGATCTCGTCCATGCCGTCGCGGCCCCAGACCACCAGGGCGCGCTTGGCGCCCAGGCGCTGCAGCACGCGCACCTGGATGCCGACCAGGTCCGGATGGAATACGCCCATCAGGATGTTCGGCGCGCCGGCCGGATTGGTCAGCGGGCCGAGGATGTTGAAGAGGGTGCGTACGCCGAGCTCCTTGCGCACCGGTGCGACGTTTTTCATCGCCGGGTGGTGGATCGGCGCAAACATGAAGCCCATGCCGGTCTCGGCGATGCAGGCCGAAACCTGCTCGGGCTGCAGCTCGATCACCGCGCCCAGGGCCTCCAGCACGTCGGCGCTGCCGGACTTGGACGAGACGCTGCGGTTGCCGTGTTTGGCGACCTTCGCCCCGGCCGCCGCCACCACGAACATGCTGGCGGTGGAGATGTTGAAGGTGTGCGCGCCGTCGCCGCCCGTGCCGACGATGTCGACGAAGTTGTGCGCGTCGGGCACGACCACCTTGGCCGCGAACTCGCGCATCACCCGCGCCGCACCGGCGATCTCGCCGACGGTTTCCTTCTTCACGCGCAGGCCGGACAGGATGGCGGCGGTCAGCACCGGCGACACGTCGCCGCGCATGATCTGCCGCATCAACTCGACCATCTCGTCGTGGAAGATCTCGCGGTTCTCGATGATGCGCTGCAGGGCGTCCTGCGGGGTGATGGGCATGGCGGCCTCAGCGGCTGAGGAAATTGCGCAGCATGTCGTGGCCATGCTGGGTGAGGATGGATTCGGGGTGGAACTGCACGCCCTCGACCGGCAGCGTGCGGTGGCGCAGGCCCATGATCTCGTCGACCGAGCCATCGGGATTTTCCGTCCACGCGGTCACCTCCAGGCAGTCGGGCAGCGACTCCTTGCGCACCACCAGCGAGTGGTAGCGCGTGGCCTCGAAGGGATCGGGCAGGCCGGCGAACACGCCCACGCCGGTGTGCCGGATCGGCGAGGTCTTGCCGTGCATGATCGTGCGCGCCCGCACCACTTCGCCGCCGAAGGCCTGGCCCAGGCTCTGGTGGCCCAGGCAGACGCCCAGGATCGGCACCGTGCCCGACAGCTTCTCCAGCACCTCCAGCGACACGCCGGCTTCGTTGGGCGTGCACGGGCCGGGCGAGATCACGATGCGCTCGGGCTTGAGGGCGGCGATTTCCGCCACCGTCAGCGCGTCGTTGCGCACGACCTTCACGTCCTGCCCCAACTCGCCGAAGTACTGCACGAGGTTGTAGGTGAAGCTGTCGTAGTTGTCGATCATCAACAGCATGGGGACGGCCGGCGCGGAGGGGCCGCTGAGTATAAGGCCGCCCGCCCTACTGCGCGGCCACTTCGACGCGGTTCCGGCCATTTCGCTTGGCGCGGTACAGCGCATCGTCCGCCGCGGCCAACAGCCGCTCGGGCGCCTTCAGGATTTCGCCCTGGCGGGCCCACAGCGCGGCCACGCCGACGCTGACCGTCACCGGCACCGCCGCCCGGCCGACCGAGATCGGCCCGGCGTTCTCGATGCAGGCGCGCAGCCGTTCGCCCAACTGGCTGGCTTCGGACAGTGCGGCTTCCACCGCCAGCACCGCGAACTCCTCGCCGCCGACCCGGGCCAGCAGGTCGCCGCCGCGCACCTGCTCTTCCAGCAGCATCGCCACCCGCCGCAGCACGGTGTCGCCGGCCGGGTGGCCGTACTGGTCGTTGATGGCCTTGAAGTGGTCGATGTCGAGGGTGACCAGGGCGATGGGCTTTCCGGCCTCGGCGCAGCGCGTGACCTCGCGCGCCAGCTGGTCGCCGAAGTGGCGGCGGTTGGCCAGGCCGGTGAGCGCGTCGGTCATGGCCAGCACTTCGAGCTGGGCATTGGCCTCGCGCAGTTCCAGGGTGCGGTCGCGCACCCGCTGCTCGAGCTGCTGGGTCAGCGCCGTCAGTTCGTCCTGGTGCTGGGTCAGGTCCTCGACCAGGCTGCGCAGCGCGGCGGTCAGCTGGCGGGCCTCGCGGTAGCCGCGTTCGCGTGGAAAGCGGGCGTCCGGCTCGCCGGCCTGGATGCGCCGCGCCGCGCCGGCGAGCGCGCGCAGCGGCGCGCCGATCAGGCGCGCCATCACGGTGGCGACCAACAGGAAGCTCAGGGTCAGCGCGGCCGCCGCGAGCCAGATCTGCCGGCGCAGCTCGGCCACCGGCTGGAAGGCCAGGCCCGCGTCCTTGCGCACCAGCACCGCCCAGCCCAGGCTATGGAAGGTCTCGCGACCGATGGTGGGGGCGAAGCCGGTGAGGTACTCGCCGCCGTCCGGCCACGTCTCCAGCACCGCCGCGCTTTCGCCGCGCAGCACCTGCTGCACGCTCGGGATGTCGAGGCGCTGGCCGCGCCAGGATTTCGGCCCCAGCACCACTTCACCCTGCCGGTTGACCACGAAGATCTCGACCGGGTCGGTGAGCATCAGCGGCTGCAGCAGGCCCTGGCGCATGGTCTCGGCCCATTGCCAGGACAGGTGCGCACCCAGCACACCGATCACCACGCCGTGGTCGTCGTGGATCGGCGCCGCGACGTCGATCAGGCGCAGCGGTTCGTCGCCCTGCACCGGCAGCAGTTTGGCCAGCAGCACCGCCTCGTGGATGTCGCCGACGTAGGGTTCCTTGCGGCCGGCCTGGAACCAGGGCCGCTGCGCCACGCTGATGCCCTCGAGCATGCCGCGGCTGGCGATCTGCACGCGGCCTTCGGCGTCGGTGACGCCGATCCAGGCATAGTCGGGGTAATTGAGCTGCATCATCCCGAACAGGTCGCGCAGCAAGGACTGGTTGGCCATCGGCTCGTCGAGGCCCGGCAGCAGCGACAGGGCGCGCATGTCGTTGAGGCGTTCGTACAGCCCCTCGTCCATGCGGTCGGCGAGCGAGCGCGAGGTGCCGGCCAGACGCAGGCCGATGTCCTCGCGCAGCTTCTGGGTGGCCGCGCGCTCGACCAACAGGGACAGGGCGCCGACCAGCACCACGGCCAGCACGCCGTAGCTCAGGCCCAGCCACAGGCGCAGGCCGGCGCTGCGGGGGCGGAGGCGGTCGGCGAGGGCGCGCAGGTCCAAGGGCACGCCCCGAAACTTACAGTCCGCCCGCCGCCTGCGCCACTGCCCGGAACAGGGCACGGCCCTTGTTCATCGTCTCCTCCCACTCCTTCTGCGGGTCGGAGTCGTGCACGATCCCGGCGCCCGCCTGCACGTGCAGGCGGCCATCCTGGATCACCGCGGTGCGGATGGCGATGGCGGTATCGGCATCGCCCCACCAGTTGAGGTAGCCGACCGCACCGGAATAGATGTTGCGCTTGACCGGCTCGAGCTCTCGGATCACTTCCAGCGCGCGGATCTTCGGCGCGCCGCTGACCGTGCCGGCCGGGAATGTGGCGCGCAGCACTTCGGCGAAACCCACGCCCTCGCGCAGGCGCCCCTGCACCTCGCTGACGATGTGCATGACGTGCGAATAGCGTTCGATGATGAAGCGGTCCGGCACGCGCACGCTGCCGGGCTGCGCGACCCGGCCGACGTCGTTGCGGCCCAGGTCGATCAGCATCAGGTGCTCGGCACGTTCCTTCGGGTCGGCCAGCAGCTCGGCTTCCAGCGCCAGGTCCCGCTCGTGCGTGGCGCCGCGCGGGCGGGTGCCGGCGATCGGGCGCACGGTCACTTCGCCGCCCTGCAGCCGTACCAGGATCTCCGGCGAGCTGCCCACCACCTGGGTGCCGCCGAGGTCGAGGAAATACATGTAGGGCGAGGGATTGAGCGCGCGCAGCGCCCGGTACACGTCCACCGGCCGCGCGCGGAACGGCACGCTCATGCGCTGGCTCAGCACCACCTGGAAGATGTCGCCGGCGCGGATGTATTCCTTCGACTTTTCGACCGCGGCCAGGAAGCCTTCCTTCGTGAAGCCGGAAACGAAGTCCTGTTCGCTCAGCAGCGACGGGTCGAGCACGTCGGGATAGCTGCGGCCGGAGTGGCGCAGGCGGTAAACCAGCTCGTCAAGCCGGCGCACGGCCTTGGCATAAGCCTGCGGCTCGGCCGGATCGGCGTGCACGACCAGGTACAGCCGGCCCTTGAGGTTGTCGAACACCGCGACTTCCTCGCTGAGCATCAGCAGGGCATCGGGCGTGCCGAGCTGGTCGGGCTTCTGCGTGCCGTCGGACATCGGGCCGGCCAGGCGCGGCTCGATCCAGCCGATGGTCTCGAAGCCGAAATAGCCCACCAGGCCGCCGGTGAACGCCGGCAGGTCGGGCATCTTCGGCACGGCGAACGATTCGCGGAGGCGGTCGACTTCGGCCAGCGGGTCGTCGAGCTGCCGGGTCTCGGTCAGTTCGCCGTGTTCGCGCACTTCCAAGGCATGGCCGCGGAAGGTGTAGGTGCGTCGCGCGGGCAGGCCGATGATCGAATACCGTCCCCAGGTCTCGCCGCCCTCGACGGATTCGAACAGGTAGGTGTGGGGGCCGTCCGCCAGTTTCAGGTACACCGACAGGGGGGTATCCAGGTCGGACAGGACTTCGCGCACCACGGGGATGCGGTTGTGGCCTTCGGCGGCGAGGCGTTTGAACTCTTCGGCGTCGATCACGGGCTTCGGTCGGTTCCAGGCGGCCTTGGAGTATATCCGCGCCCCTTGCCCTTGCGCTTGGCGCGCAAGCAGGTCACTTGCTCGCTTGCGGTTGTTCCGGTGTGCGCCACCGCAGACAGGAGGGGGTGCCTGCCCGCTCGGGCGTGAGCGGCATCCTGCCCAACTCACTCGCGGCCGTTGCGGGCATCCTGCCCTCCACTTCAGGCACCCCCTCCTGTCTACGGCGTCGCCACGACTCATCTTGGCGAGCCGAGGGGACAAGCGCGTGCCCCCAGAAGGCACGGAAGCTCGCTGCTTGGATAGAAATGGCTTCGGGGCAGACCGGGGCGAGCCGCAGCTCGAAAGCGTAGGCGCCAAATGCTTCGCCAAAGCGAGCTTCACGGATTCGACAAGCCGGCCCGGAGGGTCCGCAGGCCGTCGTGCGTGAGGTCTCTTCCCGGGGCTTCGAAAACAGGGACGTTTTCGATGAGCCTCCATGGATGGATTCACGGCGTCCCCGGGAAGAGCCCTCACGTACGGCGGACCATCGCCAGAACCGGTCCCGGCACCAGACCAACAAGGACCCGAGCAAATGACCTGCTTGCGCAACGCGCAAGACGCAAGCGTGCGCCGGCGAACGGGGAGAAAAGAAATATTCCGCAGGCAGGATGGCGTGGCGCGGAAGCGACCGGCTTGACCAGGGACGACCGCAGGGGGCAGGGACGCCCCCGACCACGCCTCAGGGCATGCCGCGCAGACGCAGGATGAATTCGACGCCGTCGCCGGCGGGGAGATTGCGCGCCTCCGCGTGGCCCCGGTGCAGCTCGGCGACCAGCTTCACCACGTACAGGCCGAAACCCAGGTGCGCCCCGCCCTCGGCCCGCTGCGGCTTGCCGCGCAGGCTGACCAGCGAATCGAACAGCCGCGCCCGCATCGCCTCCGGCACCGTCGGCCCCTGGTTGGCCAGCACCAGCCGCGCCCCTTCGCCGTCGGACTGCAGCGACAGCCGCACCCAGCCGTCGTCCGGACAGAAGCCGCGCGCGTTGTCGACCAGCTTGTCCAATGCCTGCACCACCAGCTCCGGCGCGCCGCGCATCGGCAGCGGCGCCGACGGAAGCTCGACCGTGAATGCGCGCGGCTGCAGCAGGCTGCGATAGCCCTCGGCGCAGCCCTCGATCAGCGCGCGCAGGTCGAAGGCCTCGGCTTCCGACGATTCGATCGCGTGCTCGATGCGCGTCACCTCGCTCATCGTGCGCACCAGCGTACCCATGCGCTCGACGCCGTCGCGGGCGCGCTGCACGTAGGGCCGCGCCTCGGGCGGCAGCGCCGCCGACTCGAGGTTGTCGAGCGAGGTGCGCACGATGGCCAGCGGCGTGTTGAGCTCGTGCGAGAGCTTGCCCGACAGCGAACGCAGGTAGTCGGTGTAGGCCGAGACCTGGTCGAGCAGGCTGGCGAAGCTGCGCGAAAGGTCGCCGACTTCGTCGCTGGCCGCCGTGCGCGGGAAGGGCGTGACCTTGCCCTCGCGGTCGAGCGCGCGTTCGGCGGCGTCACGCAGGCGGCGGATGCGCGCGCTCAGGCGCGAGGCGAACAGGAACATCACGCCACCCGAGGCCAGCAGCGCCACCACGCTGACACCGAGCAGGCCGGAGAAGGCGCGGTCGGTGAGCAGCAGCACTTCGGAGTTGGTGCGTTCGAGCAGCAGGGCCGCGCGCACCTGGCCGTCCACCCGCAGTGGCACCGCGGCCGACAGCAGCAGGCGCGTGCCGTAGGGGTCGCGGCGCCAGGCCACGCCGGGTTCACCGGCGATCGCGGCGGCCAGCTCGGCACGCATCAGCCGGCGCGCGTCGGGTGCGTCGTCGGCGACGGCGCGTACGTCGCGGAACAGCAGGCCGCGATAGAGGCCGCGGCGCCAGGGCAGAAGGTCCTCTTCGGTGTCGTCGGCCTGCAGGCGGCCGGCGCGCGTGATCACCCAGGCCTCGCGGTCGGTCAGCGTGACGCGCATGCCCGGCGGCGCCAGCGCCAGCAGCTCCGGCTCCAGCGCGCCGACATAGCCGTGCACGGGCCGCAGCTGCAGCCGGCCCTCGGCATCGAGACTGCCGGCGGTGCGGCGGCCGCCGTCGGCGTCCAGGTCGCGCGCCTCGATCGCCAGCGCACGCACGACCACGGCCTGAGGCAGCGCCAGTTCGACGGTGTAGCCCTGTTCGTGTTCGCGCCAGAAGCCTTCCACGCGGATCGGCGGCGGCAGTCCGTCCTCGCCGGCGACGTGCAGTTCGCCGCTGGCGCTGTTGGCCAGGCGCAGCACCAGGTCGCCGGACGGACCCGACACCCGCAGCCGCAGGCGGTCGAACTCGAGATCGGCCGGCCAGTGCGCCTCGCCGCGCTGGCGGCTGGTGTCGTCGACCTGGACCAGCAGGTGCAGGCGCTCGTTGGCGCGCGCGGCGCTCAGGCGCAGCCAGGGCCGGCCGCTGCCGAACGTGTAGGGATCGGCCTGCGCGCCCTGCCAGTCGCCGGCCTCGCCATCCAGGCGCGGCGCGAAATCGAGGCGATGCACGAACCAGCCCGGCTGCGCCGGCGGCAGGCGCCCGGGGCGGACCGCGACGCTGCGCGCCAGCGCTTCCGCCGAGGCCAGCAGCGCCTGCTCCTGGCCCTGGCGCAGCAGGAACTCCATCTGCCGCACGAACTGCCAGCCGGCCCAGGGCAGCACCAGGATCGACAGCGCGACCAGCAGCAGTTTTCCGCGCAGGGTCATTCAGGCGCGCCAGCGGTAGCCGGCGCCGTGCACGGTGTCGATCTCGTCGAAGGCGGCGTCGAGGGCCTGGAACTTCCGGCGGATGCGCTTGATGTGCGAGGTGATCGTCGCGTCGTCCACCACTACCTGGGCTTCGCGCATCAGCTGCTCGCGCGATTTCACGTGGCCGGGGTAGCGCACCATCGCATGCACCATCCAGAACTCGGTGACGGTAAGGGCGACGTCCTGCTCGTTCCAGGTGATGCGCATGCGCTCGAGCTCGAGCGTGAGCCCGCGCAGCCGGAACACCGACTCGCGCGCCTGCGGCGCCGCCAGCGAATCCAGGCGCCGGAACAGCGCGTGGATGCGCGCGGTCAGCTGCGGCAGGCTGGTGTCCTTGCTCAGGTAGTCGTCGGCGCCCAGGCGCAGGCCCGAGATCACGTCGAAGTCGGAATCGCGCGCGGTCAGGAACAGGATCGGCAGGGTGGCCGAGCGCGCACGCAGCTCGCGACAGAGGTCGAAGCCGCCCTCGGGCTCGTCGCCCAGGCCGACGTCGATGATGACCAGGTCGGGCAGCTTCAGCGCGAAGCCGGCCCTGGCCTCGGCGCGGCTGGCGAATGGAAGCACGCCGTAGCCGTGGCGGCGCAGCGCCTCGGCGTAGTTGGCGCGGATGGCGGGTTCGTCTTCGACGATGGCGACGGTGCGTGACATGGCGGCCAGCCTAGGCCAGCCGCAGGGGCGCGGGCAATGCGCTGCCCGCAAATCGCCACATTTCATCGCCGCGCTGCCCGCAGCGGGCCCCGGCGCCCGCCCGCAACGGGCGTGGAATGGCCCCGTCACCCAGGAGCCCACCATGCACCAGCGCGAAACCCGAAAGCCCCGCCTCTTCCGATCCCGCCGCCTGCCGCCGCGGCCGGTGATCTGGTTCTACCTGTGGCTGAGCCTGGCCGTGGCCCTGGTCTTCGCCTGCCTGCCGGCCTTCGCCAGCGAGCGGGCGCAGGCCACCGACCCCGAGCCCGAAGGCCTGATGCTGCGCGCCGGCGACCAGTGGGTCGCGTCCATCGCCATGGACACCACGGTGGACATGCAGGTGCACGGACTGCTTGCCGAAGTCAGCGTGCGCCAGACCTACCGCAACGACACCAGCGAATGGCGCGAAGGCCGCTACCTGCTGCCGCTGCCCGAGAACGGCGCGGTGGGTGCGCTGACCCTGCGCATCGGCGAGCGCCTGATCGAAGGCGAAATCCGCGAGAAGGCGCAGGCCCAGGCCGAATACGCCGCGGCGGTCGCCAGCGGCCAGCGCGCCAGCCTGGTGGAACAGAACCGCCCGAACCTGTTCCAGACCGCCGTTGCCAACATCGGCCCGGGCGAAGAGGTGGAGATCGAGGTGCGCTACTGGCAGCCGGTGCTCTACCGCGACGGCGTGTTCTCGCTGACCCTGCCGCTGACGCTGACGCCGCGCTACCTGCCGGGCAACGACGGCGGATCCTATGCGCAGCAGACCGAAGACTTCCGGATGCTGCCCGCCGCAAATGCGCCTGAAGCGCTGCCCGCCGTCGCCGGTGCCCACGACGCCGGTTCGGCGCTGCCGCCGACCGTGTCGGTGACCGCCGAGATCGAGCCCGGCCTGCCGCTGCAGAGCCTAACCAGCCCCAGCCACGCGGTGACCGTTGCGGCCGAGGGCCCGACCTATCGGGTCACGCTGGCCCAGCTCGTCGAGTCCGGCGACCGCGATTTCGAGCTGCGCTGGGAGCCGGTGCCGAGCAAGGCGCCGCGCAGCGCGGTGTTCACCGACCGCTACGCCGGCGAGGACTTCGCCCTGGTGATGCTGGTGCCGCCGACCCTGCCGACCGCGCCGCTGCCCCGCGAACTGATCCTGGTGATCGACAACTCCGGCTCGATGTCCGGCGCGTCCATGACGCAGGCGATCGAGGCCGCCGACCGCGCCCTGGCCCGCCTGCAGCCGGGCGACCGCTTCAACGTGGTGCGCTTCGACGACACCTTCGACCTGCTGTTCCCGACGCCGGTGCCGGCGCAGCCGGGCAATGTCGCCCGCGCCCGCGCCTACGTGCGCTCGCTCACCGCCGACGGCGGCACCGAGATGCTGCCGGCCCTGCGCGCGGCTTTCGAAGGCCAGGCGCCGGCCGGTTTCCTGCGCCAGGTGGTGCTGGCCACCGACGCCGCCGTCGGCAACGAGGACGAGCTGCTGCAGCTGATCGAAAGCGCGCGCGGCGAGGCCCGCCTGTTCCCGATCGGCATCGGCAGTGCGCCCAACGGCCACTTCCTGCGCAAGGCCGCCGAGGCCGGCCGCGGCACCCAGACCCTGATCCGCGACGTCAATGAAGTCACCGAGCGCATGGACGCGCTGCTGGCCAAGCTCGACAAGCCTGCCATGCGCGACGTGCAGCTGGACTGGCCGGGCGTGGCCGAGATGTACCCGGCACGCGTTCCCGACCTCTACGCCGGCGAGGCCGTGCAGGTGATCGCGCGCCTGGACCGCCTGCAGGACGCCGTCACCGTGCGCGGCCTGCGTCCGCAGCCCTGGGTGCGCCGCGTGCCGCTGACCGGCGGCCACGCCACTGCCTCGCCCGGCATCGGCCGGCTCTGGGCCCGCGCCCGCATCGATTCGCTGGAGGACGAACTTCGCCGCGGCGGCGACGCCCACAGCCTGCGCGCCCAGGTGGTGGACGTCGCGCTGCGCCACGGGCTGGTCAGCACCTACACCAGCCTGGTGGCGGTGGACCGCACGCCGGCGCGGCCGAAGGACGAGGCGATGGGCAGCACACGCCTGCTCAATGCCACGCCCGAGGGGTCGCTGCAGTTCGCCCAGGGCAGCCTCGGCTGGCAGCGCGAGCTGCTGATCGCCCTGGTGCTCGCCCTCACCGCCTTCGTCCTGATGCGTTTCCGGAGCTGACCCATGATCGCCCGCTTCGTCGCCTGCCTGTTCTGCGTCGCCCTGCTCTGCCTGCTGCGCGATCCCGCACAGGCCTGATCCCACGCCACCCTGGAGAAATGCGCCATGGTCCTGATCGTCGAACGCCGCGATGCCCCGTCGCCCACGGCCATCGTGGATCCCGGCCCGCGTTCGCTCGAGCGCGCGCTCAAGCACATGCATTGGCACTTCCTTCCGGGCGACGCCAGCCCGCTGGTGCAGCGCCGGGCGAGCTTCCTGTCTTCGTCACCGACGGCGCAGGAGGCGCCGTGATCTTCCGTCGCGCGCGGTCCGCATCAGGGATGTACCCTCGGGGCAAGGAAGCCCCACCCAACGAGTTGCGATGCTGGCTCCAACGCAGCCTGATGGTCGGTTCACTAGCGCTGGCGCTTCATGCGAGCTGGCTCCCGGCCAAGGCGGTGCTCGCCCAGCAACTTCTGGCCTCGTCGTGGGAATCGAGCAAGCACGACGGCTACCCGCACCGCCCCTGGCCCTGGGCCGACACCCACCCCGTCGCGCGCATCGAGCAGCCGCGCCTGGGCATCTCGCAGGTGGTGCTGGCCGGCGATGCCGGCCGGCCATTGGCCTTCGGTCCCGGCTGGGCGGAATCGAGCGCACGGCCGGGCAGCGCGGCCGGCACGGTAGTCATCAGCGGCCATCGCGACACCCACTTCGCGTGGCTGCGCGACCTGCGGGCCGGCGACATCGTGCGGCTCGAACACGGCGGCGGCCAGCGCGACTACCGCGTCACCGCCTTCGACGTCGTCGATTCCCGTCGCCATCGCCTGTCCGCCACCGACCACGACCAGCTCGTACTAGTCACCTGCTGGCCCTTCGACGCCACCGCGCCGCGCGGCCCGATGCGCTATCTGGTCACATTGGTGGCGGTGGAAGCATGAGAGGGTGCAGCCGCGGGGGCCTGGGTCCTACAGCCTAGTAAAGGACATGGAGCCTCCACTCCGGTGAGGACTGATGGCAAGCGTATTCTTCGGAGAACTCCGCCAGGTAGCTGTATCCCTTTCCGCGCCCAGCCAAGTCCAACAAGAACAGGCGAAGCTGCTCGAGAACGGCGGGACTCCCCCAGATGCGGAGGATGTCGCGCTGCTCCCAGTCACTCACCGAGGGATAGCGGTTGTCCTGATTCTGAAGCGAAGTCATCAGAATTCCTGCTTCAGAGTCGCTGTCGATCTCGATCCGGATGTGCGACGCGGTGTAAAGGGTCGCAACCGTCTTGCCGCGGATTGCCGCTTCAACGGCTCTGGAGAATTCGACGTAATCGCTCGGCTTGCCGTATAGAACGAAATCGTCAATGAGTCCGTTGATGGCAAACAGCTTGCGATATTCCAAGTGGAGCATTGGCACCCCTGACGCCCGTTTGATCCGCTCATCGACTTCCATCCGCGTTGGCCCGCGGAAAAAACTAGACCTCGGAAGGAAGGAGGACCACGCCGTCCTCGTCGGCGTATAGCCAGTGCCCGGGTTCGATGTGCACGCCGCCGATGTCCAAGGCCACGTCGCGCTGGCCCTTGCCGAGTTTTTCGGTCTTGCGCGGGCAGGTGCCCAGCGCCTTGACGCCCAGGTCGAGCCGGCCGATCGCCTCCGTGTCGCGGATCGCGCCGAACACGAGCACGCCGGCCCAGCCGTTTTTCACCGCCATCGCCGCCAGGTTGTCGCCCAGCATCGATCGTTTCATCGATCCGCCGCCGTCCACCACCAGCACCCGGCCCTGCCCCGCTTCGGCCACCGCCTCGCGCACGCGCGAGTTGTCCTCGAAGGCGTGCACGGTGCTGACCGGGCCGTGGAAGGCGATGCGGCCGCCGTAGTCGCGCAGCGGCAGGTCGAGCACGCAGGCGTGGTCGTGGGCGTCGCAGAGGTCGGCGGTCTTGAGGGCCATGGTTCGATTCCCGCAGCGGGTGGACGACGCGGCGCCGCGGCGGCGCCGGAACACGGGCTCAGCGGCGCGCGGCCGCCACTTCGGCGCGCATCTGCGCGATCACCGTCGCGTAATCCGGCGCGTTGAAGATGGCCGAGCCGGCGACGAAGGTGTCGGCGCCGGCGGCGGCGATCTCGCGGATGTTGTCGGCCTTCACGCCGCCGTCGATCTCCAGGCGGATGTCCTTGCCCAGGCGGTCGATGCGCTCGCGCACGCGCTTGAGCTTGTCCAGCGCCGAAGGAATGAAGGCCTGGCCGCCGAAGCCCGGGTTCACCGACATCAGCAGCACCAGGTCGAGCTCGGGCAACACGTAGTCCAGAACCTCGACCGGCGTGGCCGGGTTGAGCACCAGGCCGGCCTGGCAGCCGTTGGCCTTGATCAGCTGCACGGTGCGGTGCACGTGCTCGCTGGCCTCGGGATGGAAGCTGATGAGCGTGGCGCCGGCCTTGGCGAAGTCGGGCACGATGCGGTCCACCGGCTTGACCATCAGGTGCACGTCGATCGGCGCGGTGACGCCGTGCTTGCGCAGCGCCTCGCAGACCAGGGGGCCGATGGTGAGGTTGGGCACGTAATGGTTGTCCATCACGTCGAAGTGCACCCAGTCGGCGCCGGCCTTGAGCACGTTGTCCACTTCCTCGCCGAGACGGGCGAAGTTGGCGGACAGGATGGAGGGCGCGATCAGGCAGGACGACATGGGCGGTTCCGGCGGGAGCGGGCCGGGCCCGCGACGGGACGATTCTAGCGCCCCGGCCGGGCCGGGGCCGCCGCGCGGGCCTACTTGCGGCGCAGCTTCTGGATCTGGTCGTAGGCGGCGTTGATCTCGCGCGCCTTGCTTTCGGCCTGGTGGCGCAGCTCCTCGGCAGCCCCGGTCAGGCGGTCCGGGTGGTACTGGGCGATCAGGCGGCGATAGGCGCGGTCCACTTCACCGTCGGTGGCGTCCTCGCCCAGGCCGAGCACGGCATAGGGATCGTGTTTTTTCGGGCGCAGCCAGTCGGCGTCGAAGGCGTGGCCGATCAGCAGGCCGATCAGGGCGCCGGCCGGGTGGCGCAGCAGCAGCCAGCCAGCGACAAACCCCAGCAGCTTTCCATACCACCTCATCGGGCGTCTCCCGCGTGGAATCCCGGCCGCGAGGCATACCAGGCGGCCAGGGCCCGGATGTCGGCCGGCTGCAGGCTGTTGGCCAGGCTGGTCATCGGCACGTGCTGGCGCTTGCCGCTGCGGTAGTCGACCAGCGCGCGCTCCAGGTACTGGCCGTCCTGGCCGGCCAGGTGCGGCGTGCCGGCGATGCGGCTGATGCCATCTTCTCCGTGGCAGGCCACGCACAGGCCCAGCTTGGCCGGACGTTCGGGGCTCGCGGCCGGCGGGGTGGCCGACGCGGAGGAAGGGGCGGCGGATTCGGCGCAGGCCGCCAGGGAGGCGGCCGCGAGGGGGAGCAGCAGGAGGCGCTTGAGCATGGCCGAAGTCTAGCAGCGGAGTCCGGGCGCCGGCCCCTGCGCGCCGGCTCCTTCCGTCCCCCACCGGTGCCGGGCGGCCGGACGCGCCCTTACAATGGCGCCCTGCCCCGTTCGCCCGAGCCCGCCGTGCCCACCACCCTGCATACCTCCGACCTGCCCGGCCTGCGCCTGGTCCACCGCGGCAAGGTCCGCGACGTCTACGAGCTGCCGGGCAACCGCCTGCTGATGGTCGCCACCGACCGGCTTTCGGCCTTCGACGTGGTGCTGCCCGACCCGATCCCGGGCAAGGGCGAGATGCTCTGCCAGATCAGCAACTTCTGGTTCGACAAGACCGCCCACCTGATGCCCAACCACCTCACCCACGAGGACGTGGCGTCGGTGCTGCCGGCCGGCGTGGACCCGGCGCTGTATGCGCGCCGCGCGGTGGTGACCAAGCGCCTGAAGCCGGTGCCGGTGGAAGCCATCGCCCGCGGCTACCTCATCGGCAGCGGCTGGAAGGACTACCAGAAGACCGGCGCAGTCTGCGGCATCACCCTGCCCACCGGCCTGCAGCAGGCGCAGCAGCTGCCGGAACCGATCTTCACGCCTTCGACCAAGGCCGCCGTCGGCGACCACGACGAAAACGTCAGCTTCGACGCCGTCGTGGACAAGGTCGGCGCGGAACTCGCCGGCCACGTGCGCGACGCGACGCTGGCGATCTACCGGTTCGCGGCGGCCTACGCGGCCGAGCGCGGCATCATCATCGCCGACACCAAGCTCGAGTTCGGCCTGGACGAAAATGGCGTGCTGCACGTGATGGACGAGATGCTGACGCCGGACAGCTCGCGCTTCTGGCCGGCCGACCAGTACCGGGTCGGCATCAGCCCGCCCAGCTACGACAAGCAGTTCGTGCGCGACTACCTGGAGACGCTGGACTGGAACAAGACGGCCCCCGGGCCGAAGGTGCCGGCCGACGTGATCGAGGGCACGCGCCGCAAGTACGCCGAGGCCCTCGACCGGCTGGCCGACCTGCGCCTGGACTGATGTTCCGGGCCCGGGCCGGGTCTATGATGGGTCCATCCCCGCCCTTCGGAGACCGGCCATGGCGACTTCACCCGACCTCGCGGACGTGCCCGACCCGCGCCGCCCGATCGACCGCTGGCTGTTCAGCTATTCCGGCGACCACGTCCATCCGACCAACCAGCTGATCCACCTGATCTGCGTGCCGGCCATCGTCTGGTCGGTGACCGCCGGTTTCTGGATCATTCCGGTGCCGGCGGCCTTCGCCCAGCCGGGCACCTGGATGGCGGTGGCGATGTTCCTGGCCTGGGCCTGGTACTGGCGGCTGTCGCGGCCGCTGGCCCTGGGCATGCTGGTGGTGTTCGTCGCCTTCGGCGTGATCAACCGGCTGCTGTGGGAACGCCTGGGCGCGGCCAATCTTGGCTGGCTGGCCCTGGGCGTGTTCGTGGTCGCGTGGATCGGCCAGTTCATCGGCCACAAGATCGAAGGGCGCAAGCCCAGCTTCCTCACCGACCTGAGTTACCTGCTGGTCGGGCCGCTGTGGACGCTCGACAAGCTCTACCGAAAGTTCGGCTGGGCGCATTGAAAAAGAACGCGGGCGCCGAAGCGCCCGCGTCGACAACCCTGGCGGCGGGCGTCAGCCCATCGCGCCGGCCATGCCGGCGGCGCCCAGGCCCAGCACGACGCCCAGCACGATGCTGATCACGACCGTCAGCACCACCATCACCATCAAGTAGAGCAAGGCCACCAGCAGCGAGCGCCCGAAGCCGATCGCGCGGCCATCGGGGTGCTTGATCAGCAGGTTGATGAAGGCCGCGTTGATCACCAGGCCCGCCACCAGGCTGATGCCCCAGACCAGCAGCATGCTGCTGCCCATCGCCGCCATCGCGGCGGCCGGGTCGGCGTCGGCGCCCATCGCCGCCATGTTCGTGCCGACGCCCAGCACCATCGTGGTCACGACGTTGACGATGAAACCAGTCACCGCGGCCAGGAACACCACCAGCAGCGAGCGGCCGTAACCCGGCGAGAAGCCCTCGACCAGGCGCACCGAGAACTTCAGGACCAGGCCCGCGAACAGCAGGCCGATGATCGCCGCCACCAGGAAACCCACCAGCATCCCCCCCACTACCGCCATGTCCATCGAATCTCTCCCCAGTCGATTTGGATTGCGCGAAACGCGCTCGAACTCTGCCCCACGCCCGGCGGCGGGGCAAGACGCCGCTCCCGCGACGGCCGATAATGCCGCTCCGACCCCAAGAGCCCGCCGATGCCCCCGCGCGACATCCTGCTGGCCCTGCTGATCTGCCTGGCCTGGGCCGGCAACTTCCTGTGCTCGGCGCTGGCGCTGCGGGAAATGCCGCCGCTGCTGTTTTCCGGCCTGCGCCTGGCGCTGCTTGCGCTGCTGCTCGGCGCCCTGCTTCGGCGGCCGGCGCCGGGCCAGTGGCCGCGCCTGCTGGCGATCGGCCTGTGCACGGGCGTGCTGCATTTCGGGCTGAGCTTCTGGTCGCTGAAGCTGGCCGGCGACCTCTCGTCTCCCGCGATCGTGATGCAGAGCTATATCCCGATGTCGGTGCTGCTGGCCTGGATGCTGCTGGGCGAACGTTTCGCCTGGCGCACCGGCACGGCGATCGCCATCAGCTTCGGCGGCGTGCTGGTGCTGGGCTTCGATCCGCTGGTGCTCGACAACCCGGCCTCGCTCGGGCTGATGCTCGCCTCGGCGTTTTTCCTGGCGGTCGGCACCGTGCTGATGCGCGGGCTCGGTGGCATGGACCGCTACGGCATGCTGGGCTGGACCGCGGCGATCGGCGTCGGCCCGCTGCTGGGCCTGAGCCTGTGGCTGGAGCCGGGCGGGTTCGCCGGCCTGGGCGGACTCAGCGCGACGGCCTGGTTCGGCGTCGCCTACGCGGCCGTGGTCGCCTCACTGTTCGGCCACGGCATCTACTACACGCTGATCCAACGCCACCCGGTGGCGAGGGTGATGCCCTGGCTGCTGCTGACGCCAGTGTTCGTCACCGGCCTGGGCATGGCCTACTGGGGCGATAGGCCGGGGCCGAAGCTGTGGATCGGCGGCGCCATGACCCTGGCCGGCATCCTGGTGATCGCGCTGCGCAGCCAGGCGACATCGCGACCGGCGCCGGTGGCGGAAGACGTCTGACCCGGCGCGCGAACCGGCTGGCGCGGTGCCTGGCCGCGCGTACGCCGCGATCGCGCGCGGCGCCTCCGGCAGGCCCGCCCCATCGGGCCCTCAGTCGCAGGACTTGGGCTGCGACAGCAGGGCCACCGGCCGCGACTGGTTCCAGGCACCGGAGAGCGCGCCGGTGAACACGAGACTGCTGGACATGGCGCCGACACCATTGGTCACCAGGCTGCGGGTTCCGGAACCGGCGGCGGAAGGCACCAGGCCCGACGCCGCGCAGGTCGGGCAGAAGCCGTCGAACCACTGCAGCGTCAGCGCCGAAGCGCCGCCATCGAAGGCGCGCTGGCCGTAGACCCAGCGCGGGAAGCCGTTGCCGTCGTAGACGTAGGGCACGAACACTTCCTGCGGCGACGCCCCGCCGATCACCTGGTAGCTGTAGCCGAAGCCGGACAGGCTCGGCGAGTACCAGTGGCCGGACACGTCCAGCGGCTGGGCATTGAAGGTCGCGCAGCCGCCGCCGGCGCCGAGCCGCGACAGGGTTTCCGAACCGCTGCTGCCGTCGAGGTTGTAGCTGAAGGCGACGCTCTCGGCGCCCAGCTCGGTCAGGCTGACGTCGCCGACGTCGGTGGCGTGGCTGGCGCTGCCGTTCCAGACCACGCGCATCAGGTCGCCGCGGAAGATGCCGTCGGCGCCAGGCGACGCGCCCTGCGTGTAGTACCAGGTCGGCGTGCCGTCCTCGAGATAGGTGTACCAGACCATCAGCCACTGGTCGGGATTGCCGGCGGGCCCCGCGAAGTCGATGAAGGCGCCGTGGCCCGAGCGCGCGGGATTGAAGTAGTGACCGGCGCGGAAGCCCGGCCGCGCGCCGCTGGCGCTGACCTGCGCGGTCACGATGACGTCGGCGGCGGCGCCCGAGCCGTTGACCGGCGTCACGTACCAGCGGCCCGCGGACAGGGCGGCACCGCTCAGCGTGATCGTCTCGTCGCCGCTGGCCGTAGTCGCGGAAGCGCTCGCCTGCGCGCGCGCCGGCGCTGGGGCGATGGTCGAATCGGCGCTCGCCGCGCCATTGGCGACGCGCGCCACGTACAGGTCGACATTGGCGGCGCTCTGCGTGCGGAAGACCACTTCGGTCGCGTGCGGCGGCACGTCGAAGAACAGGCGGTCCTGGGCCGTTCCGGCCGGCAGCGTCAGCCTGCGCCCTACGTTGTCCGCGAGCGCGAACGGCGCGACGCCGCTGCCGGAGCGGACCAGGCCCACCGGCAACTCGGCGATCGTGTTGCCCTCGCGCGACTGGATCGTCACGACGCCGACCCGGCGTGCGCCAGCGACCAGGCCCGGGGCGTCATAACCCAGGCGGAGCGTGAATGCCTCGGTGCTGTCGGTCATGCCGGGCCCGGTGGCGACGAGGCCGCGCGGCGATCCGGCGTCCAAGGGGATCGCACTGGACTCGGCGGCCACGGTCTGGAGGCCGCCGCCGACATTGCTGCCCTGGACCAGCACCCAGTAGGTCTGCGGCGTGCTGCGCGAGCGCACGGTGAACGCGCACTGCTCGATCGCCGTCGGGCCGGTGGCGCGGCACAGCTCTTCGGCCAGGCTGGGCAGGCCGTCGCCGTTCGTATCCAGGCCGATGAACAGGTCCAGGTCCGGTGCCGGCGAGGTGATGGCGGTGCGCACGCGGTAGTCGACCGCGCCTTGCGCGCCGCTCGCCGGCACCGTGCCGGTGTAGCGCACGTTCTTGGGATTGATCTCGATGACGCTCAGGTCGTCGTAGGGGTCCGAGGTCAGGTCCTGGCCCAGGCTCGCGTTCCGGGTGACCGGCTCCACCAGGTCGGAGGCGATGAAACGTGCGTCCGGCATCGCGACCATCCCAGACAGGACGACGTCGAAATGGCCGCGCTCGAGCGTGACGGTCCGCTCGACGTCGGCCGGCGCATTGCCGCTCTGGAAGGGATCGGAATAGATCGCGATCGGCAGGTGCAGGTCGGGCCGGCCATCGCCCGAGGTGTTGACCAGGTTCAGCCGGCCGTAGACCCACTGGTTGGCGAGCGCGGCGACGTCGAAGGTGAGATCCAGCGTGGCGGTGCCGACGCCGCTCAGGCTCAGTGCCGATACGCTCGGCGTGGCCGAGGTGCCGACCGGCATGTCGACGCTGATGCTGTACTGGCCGCTGGCCACGCCCGGCATCAGCCGGAAGCGGCGGCTCAGGGTGCAGGTCTCGAAGCAGCGCTGGCTGGCGATGGCCGGCAGGTTCAGGGTGTGCGCGGTGGTGGACCGGGCGGCGCGGAACTCCGCCGCCGTGGCCTCGAGGTAGAGGCCGGCGCGGGACGCGCGGGCCACGTCGATGGTGCCCGCGCCCTGGTCGTGCGGTGTGGCCGGTGCGGCGCTGGGCAGCAGCACCGAATCGCGCGCGGTCATCACCAGGGCGGATCCGATCTGGCTCGGCGTGAGCGCGGGATTGAGCGAGCGCAGCAGGGCCGCAGCGCCGGCCACGTGCGGCGACGCCATCGATGTGCCGCCCTTCACCGCCACGCTGCTGTCCGAGGTGATGCCGGCTGCGTAGATCGACACGCCCGGCGCCGCGACGTCGGGCTTGAGCACGCCCATCGCCGGCACCGGCCCGCGGCCGCTGAAACTGGCCAGGCGATCGCCGAACGAAGGCGCGGTCTGCGTCATCGCCCCGGTCAGCCGCCCGACCTGGCCACTGCCCGAATCCAGCCAGGCGCGCATCGCCTGCGAATCGGTCGCCGAGAGATGGACCATCGGGATCACATAGCTGTCCGCGACCGTGCTCAGGCCGTCGCCGTCCTGGTTGAGCAGGATCATGCCGACGCCGCCGGCCTGCTGGACGTTGTGGGCCATCTCCACCCGCGCATAACCGACCGGGTGCACGGTCGCGCGCTCGCAGACGACGATCATTCCGCTGAAGGTGGTCGGGGTCCAGGTTGGCGGCAGGGTCGCGCCGGTGGGCGGCGAGGCGCCGGGATTGCTGCCGGCCGCGCAGTAGGGATGCGCCGGGTCGCGGACGATGGGGACCAGGGCGGTGCCCGTGCCCAGGTTGGTATTGCCCGATCCGACCAGGCTGCCCCCGCCCGGCGGCGTACCGGCCCCGGCCAGGCCGGTCAGGGTGTTGATCACCGCGCGGTCGTGGCTGACGGCCGCCACGCCGACCACCCAGGGCGAATTGCCCGGGCTGTTGAGCGTTCCCGGCTGCGGGCCGTCGTTGCCGGCGGCGACCACCACGGTGATGCCGGCCGCGCGGGCGTTGAGCATGGCCTCGGCGGAATCGTCGGCGGTCGGCGTGCCGCCGAAGCGCAGCCACGGGTCCTCGGCGTCGCCGCCGATCGAATAGTTGATGACGTCGACCTGGTCGGCGATGGCCTGGTTGATGGCCGCCAGGGTCCAGGAGCCGCGGCACAGCGCCTCGAGTTCGCAGGCCTTGTAGGACACCAGGTTGGCGCGCGGCGCGACGCCCGACATCCGGGCCGAATAGACACCGGCCGTGAAGTCCACCGGATTGCCGGCGACCGTGGCCGCGACGTGGGTGCCGTGGCCGTCGAGGTCGCCGCCGTCGTTGGCCTCGGCATCGCCCGTGCCCAGGGTGAAGTCCCAGACGCCGATGAGTTTGTTGTTCTTGGGCGCCGGCGTGCTGCCGGTGCCTGAGTTTCCGAGGAAAACGCCGCGCGGATTGGCGTGCGCGTAGCCGTCGAGGGCCGAGACCGCGGCGAAGCTGGCGTGCGTGGCGCGCACGCCGGTGTCGACGATGCCCACGACCGCGCCCTCGCCGCGGCGCGCCGTGCCGGTGGCGGTGCCGTCCCAGACCGCCGGCGCCTGCACCCAGGCCGGGCCGCGGTCGGTCATCGGACGGTGCACGAATTCGCGCTGCACGCGCCGGATGCCCGGCTGCGAAGCCAGGGTCGCGGCCTCCGCGGCCGAAAGTTCCACCGCCACGCCATTGAGCGCGAAGTCGTAGACGAACCGCGGCGCCAGCGCGCGGCCGATGCGGGCGGAGGCATCGCCCAGGCGGATGCGGCGCATGCCGCCGAGATAGTCGCGGTAGGCGGCCACCGCCTCGCTGCGCGGGTCGAGGCGGCCGGCACCGGTGGCTGCGGGCGCGGTGGGCTTCAGGCCCGGTCGCTGCTTGTCGGTGGCGGCGAAACCGCGGAACTCCGCGACCGCCGGTTCTTCGAACACAACGATGTAGACGCTGCGTTCGTCCGCCGCTGCGGGAGCGTCGGCCGCGTGCGCGGCCTGGCCGGCGGGCAGGGCCAGCGCGATCGCGAGAGAAAGCAGCAGCGGGGAAGAACGCAGCATGGGCAGGGCCTCTCTGGAAGTCGCCGCCCCGCGAAAAAAAAGGGCGCCCCGAGGGGCGCCCTTCTGGTGCAGGCCCGGCCTGCCCGAAGCCTAGATCGATTAAAGCTTGGGCGTCCAGTCATCCTTCTCGCGCGGGCGCAGGAACCAGCGGCACAGGGCCGGCAGGAAGATGATGGCGGCGATCATGTTCACCACGAACATGAAGGTCAGCATGATGCCCATGTCGGCCTGGAACTTCAGGTCCGAGAAGATCCACATCGCCACGCCCACCGCCAGGGTCAGCGCGGTGTAGAAGATCGCGATGCCCGTGGTCTTGAGCGCGATGAAGTAGCTCTCCGACAGGGTGCGGCCCTGCTGCATCGCCTCGCGCATGCGCGCGAAGATGTAGATGCCGTAGTCCACGCCGATGCCCACGCCCAGGGCCACCACGCACAGCGTGTTCACTTTCATGCCGATGTCGAGCTCGACCATCAGCGAATGGCCCAGCTCGGTCACCAGCACCAGCGGCGCCAGGACGCAGAGCGCGGCCAGCGGGTTGCGGAAGCTGAGCCAGCACATCAGGAACACCGCTGCGTACAGCAGGTACAGGATGGTGTGCTCGGAGGCCCGCACCGTGTCGTTGGTGGCCGCGGCCACGCCGATATTGCCGGTGCCCAGGCGCAGGTTGACCTGGTCGCTGGTGAAGTCGGGATTTTCGGCGGCTTCCGCGGCGAGCTTCCGCTGCAGGTTGCCCGGCGTGAAGGCGTCGTTCTTCTCGCGGAACTCCTTCACCGCCGCGACCACGCGGTCGATGGTGGTGGCCTGGTGGTCGGAGGTGAAGATGGTGACCGGCATCGCGCTGCAGTCGGCGTTGAGCAGGCCCGAGTCGGTCTCGAAGCTCTGGGTGGCCTGGCGCAGCGTGTCCGGATCGCGCGGCAGCACGCGCCAGCGCACTGAACCGTCGTTCCAGCCGGCGTTGACGATCTTGGCCATGGCCGGCAGCGTGATGACCTGCTCGACGCCCTCGACGTTCTCCATGTGCCAGGCGAAGCGGTCGATGGTCTCCATCGCCGCGAAGCTGGTGGTGCAGGCCGAGGGGCCGGCTTCGGCGATGACATTGAGCATGTCCACGCCCAGCGAGAACTTCTCGGCGATCAGCAGCGCGTCCTGGTTGTAGCGCGCTTCCGGGCGCAGCTCGGCCACGCCCTTCTGGGCGTCGCCGATCATCACCTTGTTGCCGTGCTGCCAGGCGAAGAACCACACCACCAGGCCGACCAGGATCACCGCGCCGGCGGCGCCGGGCTTGGACAGCTTGGACAGCGCGGCCCAGATGCGGTCGAAGCGGGTGAGCTGGCGCAGGCGGAACTCGCGCTTGCGGTCGAGGTTGCGCAGCCTGGTGTAGCTGAGCAGCACCGGCAGCAGCACCAGGTCGGTGAGGATGGTCAGGGCGACGCCGACGGTGGCGGTGATCGCCAGTTCGCGCACCATCGCGATCGGGATGACCATGATCGCGGCGAAGCCGATGCAGCCGGCCAGCAGGGCCACGGTGCCCGGGATCAGCAGCATGCGGAAGGACAGGCGCGCGGCCTCGAGCGGCTCGACGGCATCCTTGGCGCGTGCGCGCAGCTCCTCGACCGTGCCCTCTTCCAGGCCGCCGAAGAAGATCTCGCCGCGGAAGCGGTTGATCATCTGCTCGCCGTGGCTGACCGCGATCGCGAAGATCAGGAACGGCGTCAGCATGTTCATCGGATCGATGCCGAAGCCCATCAGCTTCAGGGCGCCCAGCATCCACACCACCGACACCAGGGCCGCGGCGACCGTGAGGCTGGCCAGCTTGCCCGAGGTCGAATACAGGAACAGCAGCAGCCAGGTGAAGGCGATGGTGAGCGCGAAGAACTTGATCACCGAACGCGCGCCGTCGCTGATGTCGCCGACAACCTTGGCGAAACCGATGATGTGGACGGTGTGGTTGGCGTCTTCGTACTTGGTACGGATCGCCTCGAACTGGTCGGCGACCTGCTGGTAGTCGACCTTGTTGGTGGCGCTCTCCGGGATCAGGTCGGCCCAGATCATCGCGCCGGACCAGTCCTTGGCCACCAGCCGGCCGACGATGTTGGCCTTGACGATGTTGCCGCGGATGGCTTCGAAGTCTTCCGGCACGGACTGGAAGCCCTCGACGTTCGGGGTGAAGGTCTGCGGAATGACGTTGCCGCCGGACAGGCCGTCCTCGACCACCTCGATGAAGCGCACGTTGGGCGTGAACAGCGAACGCGAACGGGCGTCGTCGGTGGAGTCGAGGTTGATGACCTCGTTGGTGACGTTCTCCAGGGTCTTCATGAAGTCCTGGTCGAACATGTCGCCGTCCTTGGCGATCACGGCCACGAGCACGCGGTTGGCGCCGCCGAACTCGAGCTCGTAATCCTGGAAGGTCTGCATGTACTCGTGCTGCAGCGGCACCTGCTTCTTGAAGCCGGCGTCCACCTTCAGCTGGCTGGCGAAGTACAGCATCGCCAGGGTGACCGCCGCGAAGACGATGAGGATGAGCGGCCGGTTGCCGAAAACGAGGTTCTCGGCAAAGCGGGCGAACGGGCCGGGTTGGCTGTTGGGCAGGCTCATTGGATCTCCGTCACTGCGGGCGGTACAGGTCGGCGCCCTTGTCGCCGATCACGAGGTAACCGGCGTCGCCGGCGGGGAGCACGCCCGACAGCAGCGGCGTTTCGCCGGTCGCGGTCTGGAACGTGGTCGCCGCGAACGGCGCCGAGCCGTCGGCGCGGTGCAGCACCACGCCGTTGGCGCCGACCAGGACGGCACCGCCGTTGGGCAGTGCGGTGCCGCCCATCAGGCTGGTGCCGACGCCGGTTTCGACGCGGGTCCAGCTGTCGCCGAGATCCTGGGATTCGTAGACGTTGCCGCGCAGGCCGAAGACCAGGATGTGGTCGCCGTCCCAGGCCAGCACGCCGAACATCGAACCCTCGTAGGGCAGACGCTTGCTCTCCCAGGTCTCGCCGTTGTCGCGCGAGCGCAGGAAGGTGCCGCGCTCGCCGGCGATGACCAGGGCGCCGGAGCCGGCGCGGGCCATCGCGTTGAGGTGCGGGTCGGACTCGGCGTCCAGCGCCAGGTCGGATTCGTCGAAGGTCCAGTCGTCGCCCTCTTCGGCGGCAGGCGTTTCCGCGACGGGCGCCGCATCGGCGGCGCTGTCGCCCAGCACGCTGCGCGCGGTCCAGGTGACGCCGCCGTCGGTGGTGACCAGCATCAGGCTGTAAGCGCCGATGGCGAAGCCGTGGGTGGCGTCGGTGAACAGCAGGTCCAGCACCGGCACGCCTTCGCTGGGGTCGACGATGTCGTAGCTCCAGGGCGCGGCGCGGCGTCGGGCCCAGGTCTGGCCGCCGTCGGTGGAATGCACGATCACGCCGTCATGGCCGGCGGCCCAGAGCATGCCGTCGGCGGTGGCGATCGAGGTGAGGGTGGCGCGGGTGGGGATGGCGGCCTGCTTCCAGGACTGGCCGTCCTCGGAAACCAGCACGTGGCCACGTTCGCCGACGGCGAAGTAACCGGAATTGGTGCGCACGGCATCGAGCAGCATCGAGCGGCCGGCACGCGGCATGATCTCGGCGTCGAGCAGGGCGGGGTCGGTCGGGGCGGGACGGGCCGCTTCGGCGGGTGCTTCGACCGGCGTTTCCGCGGTCGCGTCCAGCGGGGCCGCGTCGGCGGGCGGCGCTTCGGCGGCATGGGCCGCCGGGTCGTCGGTCGTGGCTTCGTCTTCGGGCGACTGCGCCGCAAGCGGCAGGGCCAAGGCCAACAACAGGGCACCGTAAAGGCGCGTGCTGCGAATCGGGGTTCTGGGCATCGTTTCCTCCTCCATGGCCCGGCACGCGGGGGGCCTGGAACGCAGCCGCGCCCTTTCGGGCGCGGCTGGTTGGTTCAAGTGCTTCGGATCAGCGGACGCCTGCGGTGCGCAGGTTCTGCGGCGAGTAGTTCGCCGGAGTGCTCTGGTAACCGAAGTCGCGCGGCTTGTCCTCGTTGTCGAGCAGCATGGTGATGTAGCGGCCGGACTTGAGGTCGTGGTGGGTCTCGAGGGTGGACCAGAAGGTCGGCACCTCGTAGTAGTTCACCGACGGCGCATCCGAATAACGCCACAGGTTGCCCTGGCCGTCGTAGTGGTCCATCAGCAGGATCTGCCAGCTGTCTTCGTCGATGTAGAAGGTGCGACGGCTGTTGATGTGGCGCTGGCCGGCCTTGAGCTTGGCCTCGACCACCCACACGCGGTGCAGCTCGTAGCGCATGAAGTCGGGGTTGAGGTGGCCCGGGCGGATCAGGTCGCGCACCTTGGTCTTGTCGGAATGGGCCCGGTACGAGTTGTACGGGACCAGCATTTCCTTCTTGCCGACCAGGGTCCAGGTGAAGCGGTCCATCGCGCCGTTGAACATGTCGGTCATGTCATTGGTGCGCAGGCCGTCGGACGCGGTGCCCGGGTTGTCGTAGGCGACGTTCGGGGCGCGGCGCACGCGGCGCTGGCCCGGGTTGTACACCCACGCCTGGCGCGGAGCCGCCTTGGCGTTCAGCGTTTCGTGCACCAGCAGCACCTGGCCGGCCAGGCGCGCCGGACCGAGCACTTCCTGCTTGAAGTACAGCAGGATGTTGTTGATGTTCTCGGTGGTGTTGCCCGGCTTGTAGTACAGGCCCAGGATCTCCTCGCGCAGCTTGATCAGCGTGAACGCACCGCCGGCGGTCGGCGCCGCCTGGTTCGAGTAGCTGCTCACCGACAGGCCCTTGTACTTGAGCTTGTGGTTCCAGATGACCTCGTAGGCGTTCTGCGGGATCGGGAACGGAATGCCCTCGGCGCAGTTCTGGATGCCCTCGCCGTCCGCCACCAGGCGGCACTGCGTGGCGTTGCGCTTGGAGAATTCGTACGTGCGCTGCGGGAACGAGGCGCTGCGGCGGGTCGGGTACACGTCCATGCGGAAGGTCGGGTACTTGGCGAACATCGCCTTCTGGCCGGCCGTGAGCACGTTGGCGTAGGTGGCCTGGTTGGCGCGCGTCACCGAGTACAGCGGCTTGTCGGCCGCGAACGGATCCAGGTGGAAGGTGCCGACGCGGAAACCCGCGGGCGGGCGGACGATGCCGCCTTCCCAGGCCGGGATCGTGCCGGCCGCGTTGCCGGCCTTCTCGGCGCCCACCGGGGTGAGCGTGGTGCCGAGTTTCGCCGCTTCCTGGGCGCTGACCGCGGCCTGAGCCATGCCGGTGGCGAGTACCGCGGCCCCGACCAAAACGGTCAAGGCGTGCTTCTTGTTGATTTTCATCCTCTGCCTCCCTGTGGCTTCAGAACGAATACTTCACGGTGAACGACGCGAAGTCGCGGTCGTGGATCTGGTTGAACTGCTCGGCGCCGCTGAAACGGGTGTAGCTCAGGTCGAAGATCCACTGGTTGAGGTAGTTGGCTTCGACGCCCAGCGTGAGCGACTTGCGGTCTTCGAGGAAGTTGCCGCCCGGTCCCGGGGTCGTGCCGCTCACGTCATGGTTGAACGCCAGGCGCGGAGACAGCGTGAACGGCGTGCCGAAGGCGCTGGCGTAGTCGGCGCGCGCGGCGAGGCGGTAGCCCCACGAGAACGCCGTCGGGAAACCGCCGGTCAGGGTCTGCGGGTTGCGCATGCAGCCGAACAGCAGGGCGCCGGGGCCCGGGAAACCGCCCGCCAGCGAATCGGCGACGTCGCAGCCGCCGCCGGTGTCGGTGCCTTCGCCTTCGTAACGCAGCTCGGAATGCGACGGCAGATCCCAGACCTCGGTGGCGCCGACTTCGGCGACCACGGCGATCTGGTCGGCACCCAGCACCTGGGCGAAGGCCTTGGTGAAGGTCATCTGCAGCTGGCTCATCTCGTGCTCGCGCCAGCCGCGCACTTCCTGGCCCAGCGCGTACTGGCCGAGCTGGCTGTTGAACTTCAGCGCCGGCACCGGGATGAAGGGGTTGAGCGGGCTGAGCGCGGCGTACAGCAGTTCGACGTCGTCGACCTGCAGCGGCGCGTTCGGGCGGTGGCTGATCTCGCCCTGCCAGGCGACGCCGCCGGGCAGCGTGGTGTTCCAGCTCACGCCGAACATCTGGATGTCTTCCGGATACTCGACGAAGAAGCGGCCGCTGGCGGCGCCCACCGCCGGATTGTTGACGGCGCGGCCCGAGAGCAGCGGCACGCGGCTGTGGTAGTTCAGGAAGTAGAAGCCGAACTCGGTTTCGTTCAGGGCCTCCGCGTACCAGCGCAGGGCCAGGCCGAACTGGCCGTCGTCACGCGCGGCGCGGTCCTCGATGCGGCCGACGGCGTTGCCGCAGCCGATGGCGATGATCTGGGCCGCGGTGGCGGCGCCGTACTGCGCCGACAGATCGGCGAAGCGGTCCGAGGTCGCGTAGCCGGCCGGGCCGGCATAGCAGGTGCTGAAGAAACGCTCCGGGTTGTAGACCGGCTGCGGCGTGGTGCCGAAGCCCAGCATCACGTAGGTGCCGCCCGGGGTGCCGAAATCGTTGGCGCTGAAGTAGGTGCCGGCGGCGTCGACTTCGATCTCTTCGAACTCGAACATGTACAGCGCCTCGAGGGCGACGTTCTCGGAGAGGTTGATCGAGCCCCAGGCCATGTCGATCGGCAGGAAGGCTTCCTTCAGCTCGGCGCCGGCCACGCGCAGCGCGGACAGGTCGACCGGGTTGATGACGTTGATGCCGTTCTGGATGAAGGTGCCCTCGCCCCAGCTCACCACCTGGCGGCCGACGCGCACTGTGCCGCCGAGGGCGCCGTCGTCACCCAGGGTGAAATCCTTGAACACGAACGCGTCGAGCATGCGGAAACGCTGGCCGATGCGGTCCTGGGCGATTTCGGTCAGGTCGTCGCGGCCTTCGTTCTCGAAGTCGTGGAAATACGTGGCGCGCATGAAGGCGCCCCAGCTGCGCCAGTTCAGGCTCAGCTCGGAGGTGATCTTGACGGCGCTGGAGATCGCATCGCCCTCGTCGTACTTGAGGTTGCCGTCGTCACGGTTGGCCGAGAAGCGGCCCGGGGCCGCGATCTGGGTCGGCGAGCCCGGCACGCCGCCGGTGCTGGTGCAGCGGCCGGGACCGACCGGAATGGCGCCCAGCGGGACGTTCTGCGTGCACAGCAGCGGGTTGAACCAGGACTTGGCGATCAGGTTCGGATCCTGCTCGTCGACGCGCCAGGAGTAGCCATAGGACACGGTGGTGTCCAGGCTGCCGGTCAGCTCGCCGCGGGAGAACTCGAAGGCCTGTGCGGCCGGGGCCATCAGCAGGCCGAGCGCGACGGCGGCGGCGAGCGGGGCACGAGCGACCAGCCCGTGGTGTGCGTGCAGTTTCTTCATGGGTGCTTCCTCGGGTCAGTGCGTGCGTGCGGAATTCGGAGCACCGCCGGCGGCGGCGGGCGGAATCGACGGCCGTGAGCGCGTCGTGATGGAACTGTTCTTCATAACGTTCTGGCTCCCCCCAGACTCTAGAGCATTTCCTCTAGGCATATTAAATGTTCGTTACGAAATGGCAATGCTCCCGCGTATGGTCCCTGTCCATACGGTCTGCTGCGACGCAGCATCAGCCCTTGAACATGGCGGCTTCCGGACGGAACGGCCGGGGCGAATAGCCGAGATCCCGCCGCGCCGGCGTGTCGTCGTAGACCAGGTCCCGGTCCAGCCGGGCCAGATGACCCTCGCCGACGTCCGCCGCGCCGACGGCGGCCAGCGCCCGCATCCCGGACCGGAACAGGAAGCCCGGCAGGCGCACCAGGCGGGCATCGGGCACGGTGACCGCCAGCGTGCGCCGGATCATCTCGCCATAGGAAAGGGTCTCGCCGCCCGGCAGGTCGTAGCTGCCGGGGACCGGCCGTTCCGCACGCAGGCAGCCGAGCACGGCGGCAGCCAGGTCGCCGGCATGCACCGGCTGACGCAGGCCCGTGGCATCCGTGGGCAGGGGGACATAGCGCCAGCGCCGGGCCAGAGCAACGATCCGGCTCAGGCTGCGCTCACCGCCGCCATAGATCAGGGTCGGCCGCAGAAGGCTCAACGCGCAACCATGCTCGCGGCAGTAGTCGGCCAGCCTGGCCTCGGCATCGGCCAGGCGCAGCGCCAGCCCGCGCTCGGAAGGATCCGGCGACGCCAGCTTGCTGTGCACGCTGGTCGAACCCAGTGCGACCAGTCGGGGCGGCGCCAGTCCGGAGTCGGCTTCGAGCCATCGGGCGAACACGTCCAGCGGCCCGAGGCTGACCACGGCATCGAACTGGCCCTGATAGTCGAAGGCGTCCCAGTAGCCGGCCCGGCGCCAGCGCAATCCGGGCAGGTCCTCCTGCGGCTGGCGGGAAATCGCCAGGATGTCCGCCTCTCCGGGCATCAGCTGTTCGCGCAGGGCGGCTCCGACCTGCCCGCTCAGCCCGAAAACCAGCCAGCGTTTCATGGGCTGCGGCGCGGCAGCAGCCATGCCAGCGCGAAATAGCCGACGACGGCCGACACCAGTGAACCCGCCAGGATGCCGATGCGGTTCGCCACCAGCAGATCGGCGTGGCTGGCGTCGAAGGACAGCGCGCCGATGAACAGGCTCATGGTGAAACCGATGCCGCACAGGACGGACATGCCGTACAGCCCGCCCCAGGTCACCCCTTCGGGCCGGCGCACCAGTCCCAGGCCGATCAGGGCCGCGGCGGTGGCGAAGATGCCGACCTGCTTGCCGACGAACAGGCCCAGCGCGATGCCCATCGGCACCGGCTCCAACAGGCTCTCCAGGCCCAGACCTGCCAGCGACACGCCGGCGTTGGCGAAGGCGAAGAGCGGCAGGATGCCGTACGCCACCCAGGGATGCAGCGCGTTCTCGAGCGCCTCCAGCGGCCCTTCTTCCTCCGGGCCGCCGCGCATCGGGATGGTCATGCCCAGCATC
This sequence comes from Arenimonas terrae, assembly GCF_006265115.1. Classification (GTDB taxonomy): domain Bacteria; phylum Pseudomonadota; class Gammaproteobacteria; order Xanthomonadales; family Xanthomonadaceae; genus Arenimonas; species Arenimonas terrae. The sequence goes on from NZ_SMDR01000001.1 coordinate 1,604,593, forward strand.
ACCCCGGCCAGCGTCGCGTGCACGCCAGACTTGAGCATCGCCACCCACATCACCACGCCGATCACCAGGTAGACCGAAAGCCGGGTCACGCCCAGGCGGCTGATCAAGGCCAGCGCGGCGAGAGCGGCCAGGGCCACACCCAGCGAAAACATCGACAGGTCGCTGGTGTAGTAGACGGCGATGATGATGATCGCGCCCAGGTCGTCGGCGACCGCGATCGCGGTCAGCAGCATCTTCAGGGCCAACGGCACGCGGCTGCCGAGCAGGGCCAAGATGCCCAGCGCGAAGGCGATGTCGGTGGCGGCGGGAATCGCCACGCCCGCCATCGCCACCGGGTCGCCGCGGTTGATCCAGGCATAGATGCCCATGGGAACGATCATGCCCGCCGCGGCGCAGGCCGCCGGAAGCACGATCTGGGCGCGGTCGGCGAACTGGCCGTCGATCATCTCGCGCTTGAGTTCCAGACCCACGAGCAGGAAAAAAACCGCCATCAGGCCGTCGTTGATCCACAGCAACAGCGGCTTGTCGATGTTCAGCGCGCCGACGCGGACCTGGACCGGCAGATGGAAGAGTTCGGCGTAGAGCCCCGACAGCGGCGAGTTGGCCGCGATCAGCGCCAGCGCCGCGGTGATCACCAGCAGCATGCCGCCGAAGGATTCGAGCCGGATGAAATCAGCGAACTCCTTGGCGGCGCGTTGCGCCAGCGTCTGGACAGCAGGGGGCATGATCGGCGCGACTCCGGGGCGATTCCAGAGTCGATTATAGACAGACCGCGTTGCGGGCCCATCGCCGGCCAACCGGTCCCGACGACTGCCGGACGCGCCGCCCGCCGTTGTATGGTGGCCGCCCCGGATCGCCGACGCGGAGCCCACGTGACCTCGAGCCTGCAGCGTTTCGCCCTGCCTGCCGGCCCGGCGCTGGCCGCGGCCGCCTATCTGGTGCTGCACGGACAGGGCGCCGGGCACGCAATGGCCGTCACCGTGGCGCTGACTTCCTGGTGCGCGCTGTGGTGGATCCTGGAGCCGGTGAAGGGGCCTGTCACCGCGCTGCTGCCGCTGGCGGTGCTGCCGCTGCTGGGCGTGCTGGATGCCAAGCAGGTGGCACAGAGTTACGGCCATGAACTGATCCTGCTGCTGGGCGGCGGCTTCATGCTCTCGCGCGCGCTCGAGCGCAGCGGCGCGCACCGGCGCCTGGCGCTGACGATGGTGCGCGCGTTCGGCGGCGGCAGCGGCCGCAGCCTGCTCTGGGGCTTCATCTTCGCCACCGGCTTCATCAGCATGTGGATCTCCAACACCGCGACCACGCTGCTGATGCTGCCGGTCGCGCTGGCCATCCTCGAGACCTATGCCGACCGCCGCCTGCACGCGCCGCTGATCCTCTCGATCGCCTACGCCGCCAGCGTCGGCGGCCTGGGCACGCCGATCGGTTCGCCGCCCAACCTGGTCTTCATGCAGGTCTACGCCGAAACCACCGGCCAGGCCTACGGCTTCCTGGACTGGATGACGATCGGCGTGCCGGTGGTGCTGCTGTTCCTGCCGCTGATGGCACTGTGGCTCGGCCGCGACCTGGCGGGCGCGCCGGCGGCGCAGCTGCCGGAATCCGGGGCATGGACGCGGGCGGAAAAACGCGTGATGGCGGTGTTCGCGCTCACCGCCGCCGCCTGGATCTTTCGCGGCGAACCTTTCGGCGGCTGGAGCGCGCTGCTGGGGCTGCCCGGCGCCAACGACGCCAGCGTCGCGCTGATCGCCGTGGTCGCGCTGTGCGTGATCCCCGACGGGCGCGGCGGCCGGCTGCTCGACTGGGAAACCGCCGAGCGGGTTCCCTGGGGCGCGCTGGTGCTGTTCGGCGGCGGCATCGCGCTGGCCGCGGCATTCCAGAGTTCGGGCCTGAGCAGCGCCGTCGCGCAGGGGCTGTCGGGGCTCAACACACTGCCCTTGCCGCTGCTGCTGCTGGGCATCGTCGGCGGGGTGGTGCTGTTGTCTGAGATCGCAAGCAACACCGCCACGGCGGTGCTGTTGATGCCGATCCTGGCAGCGACGGCAATGGCGGTGGACGTTGATCCGGCGCTCTTCATGTTCCCGGCGGTGCTGGCCGCGAGCGTCGGTTTCATGCTGCCGGTGGCGACGGCGCCGAATGCGATCGCCTATGGCAGTGGCGAGGTCGATGCGCAGCGCATGCTGCGGGAGGGCGCGGTGCTGGACCTGGTCGGCGTGGTCGTTCTCTGCGTGGTCTGCTATCTCGCCTTTGTCTAGGACTTGCTGGCGCAAGTAGATCCAGTTCTCGCTGGCGGGTGATCCGGCGTGCGTCGCCGTAGACAAGAGGGGGTCCCTGCCCGCTCGGGCGGCCGCTCTCGGGCATCCTGCCCTTCGCGGCACTTGGACTCCTGTCCGGCGTGAGCGGCATCCTGCCCAACTCACGAGCGGCCGTTGCGGGCATCCTGCCCTCCACTTCAGGGACCCCCTCTTGTCTACGTCGTCGCCACGGATCGTCGAGGCGAGCCGATGGGATAAGCGCGTGCCCTCAGAAGGCACGCAAGCTCGCACATTGGACGGGATCGGCTTGAAGGGCGGATCCGGGCGAGGCGCAAGCCAACGACGGAGATGCCAGAAGCCATGTCCCAGCAAGCTTCACAGATTCGATAGACCGGCCCGGAAGGTCCGCAGGCCGCCGTACGTGAGGGCTCTTTCCGCGGCTTCGAAAACATGGAGGTTTTCGAAGAGCCTCCATGGATGGATTCACGGCGTCCGCGGAAAGAGCCCTCACGTACGGCGGCCTATCGCCGGGAACAAGCCCGGCGCCAAGCAGAATCCAACCCCGCAAACCCACGATAGGCAATGCCAATCGGGGGAATCCGAACAATCGAATGGACGGGCCGGCGGTGCGGGGCCAGCATCTTGGCCACGGAAACACCGGAGTGCCGCCATGACCAAGACCCTGTCTTTCGCCGCCGTGCATTTCACCGTCGCCTTTGGCGTCGGTTATGCGCTCACCGGCAGCGTCGTGGTCGGCAGCGTAATGGCCCTGGTCGAGCCCGCTGTGAACACCGTGGCCTACTACTTCCACGAAAAGGTCTGGCGGCGCATCGAAGCCCGGCGCGCCGCGCGGTCGCTGCAGCCGCTGCGGATCTAGTTTCCACCCCTCGACCCTTGCCGCCCCACGCACCGGGGCAGGAGCGCCGCGGCAGGTTCGGGCGCCCCGGCGGTCCGCGCCGGGGCGTCTTTCATCTGGTCTCCGGAAGGCCGGACGGATCGGGTTGTGTCACGACCCTGCGCTGGATTCTTGCTCGCGACGCCGCGACCAGTCTTCCTGCCGCGCCTCGCACTCCGCGGTGCGCTCCCATGCGGCCGAACGCAGGTTGTCGCAGGCGTGGATCGGCGTGCGGTCGCGGGCGTACTGGCGGACGGATTCGAGCAGGAGCGTCGAATCCTCGTACCACGGCAGCAGCTCGTAGGGCTGGCTGCACTGGCTGAAGCTGATTTCCTGTTCGCCCGCCCCGATGAACAGGATCAGGTCGCGACCGACCTCGAGGCGAACGGTGCAGTCGCCGCCGCCGGTGCCGGCCAGGCCGACCAGCCGGGGAAGGGTTTGGTCGGCTCCCTTGAGGGTTTCGATCGCACGCAGGCGGTAGCTGATCCGCTCCTGTTCCCAGCGCTCGAAGGCCTCCGCCGTGGGCCCGGGATCCCCCGCCAGCTCGGCGGCCACGATCCGGACGCGGACGACGCGCTCGGCGGCGTCCACGCGCTGCTCCAGCGTGCGCTCATCCGCCAGGCAGGAACAGGCCAGCGCCGGCGTGGCGCACAGGACCAGCAGGAAGCACAGGATCGTCTTCATTTTTTCTTCGGGATGTAGAGGTCGGTGATGCTGCCTTCCTGGATCTCGGCCGCCATGCCCACCGACTCGCTAAGCGTCGGGTGCGGGTGGATGGTGTGGCCGATGTCGGCGGCTTCGCAGCCCATCTCGATCGCCAGCGCCAGTTCGGCGATCAGGTCGCCGGCGTGCACGCCGACGATGCCGGCGCCGATGATGCGGTCGGTGTGTTCGTCGAAGATGAGCTTGGTGAACCCTTCGGTGCGGCCGATGCCGACCGCGCGGCCCGACGCCGCCCAGGGGAACTTGGCGACGCCGATCGCCAGGCCCTTGGCCTTGGCTTCGGTTTCGGTGACGCCGACCCAGGCGATCTCGGGGTCGGTGTAGGCCACCGACGGGATCACGCGGGCGACCCATTCCTTCTTTTCGCCGAAGGCGACTTCGGCGGCGAGCTTGCCTTCGTGCGTGGCCTTGTGCGCCAGCATGGGCTGGCCCACCAGGTCGCCGATGGCGAAGATGTGCGGCACATTGGTGCGCATCTGCCGGTCCACCGGAATGAAGCCGCGGTCGCTGACCACCACGCCGGCCTTGCCGGCGTCGAGCTTGCCGCCGTTGGGCGTGCGGCCCACCGACACCAGCACACGGTCGTACTTCGTGTTCGCCGGCACCGATTCGCCTTCGAAGCTGGCGTGCAGGCCGTCCTTCTTCGCGTCCACCTTGGCGACCTTGCAGCCCAGGTGCACGGCGACGCCGCGTTTCCTGAGCAGGTCGGCCAGCGGTTTGACCAGGTCGGGGTCGGCGCCCGGCATCAGCTGCGGCATGAACTCGACCACGGTGACCTGGCTGCCGAGCGCGGAGTACACGCAGGCCATCTCGAGGCCGATGATGCCGCCGCCGACCACCAGCAGCTGCTTCGGGATGTCGACCAAGAGCAGCGCGTCGGTGGAGTCCATCACGCGCGCATCGTCCCAGGGGAAACCCGGCAGCTTCACCGGCTGGGAGCCGGCGGCGATGATGCAGTGTTCGAAGCGAACCAGCTTCTTGCCCTCGTCGCCGGTCACTTCGATCTCGTTGGGCGACACGAACACGCCGGTGCCGGTGACCGTGCGCACCTTGCGCGCCTTGGCCATGCCCGACAGGCCCTTGACCATCTGGCCGACGACCTTGTCCTTGTGCGCGCGCAGTTTGTCCAGGTCGATCTTCGGCTCGCCGAAGCTGATGCCGAAATCGGCGGCGTGTTTCGCCTCGGTCAGCACTTCGGCCGCGTGCAGCAGGGCCTTGGACGGGATGCAGCCGACGTTGAGGCAGACGCCGCCCAGGCTCGCGTAACGCTCGACCAGCACGGTGTCCATGCCCAGGTCGGCGGAGCGGAAGGCCGCCGTGTAGCCGCCCGGGCCGGCGCCCAGCACCAGCATGCGGCATTCGATGTCGGCCTTGCGTCCAACGCCGGGCGACGCGACCGGCGCGGCCGCCGCGGACGCAGCGCCCCCTGCGGGAGCGAGCTGGGGCGCCGGGGTGCTTTTCGCCGGAGCGGGCGTCGCCGCGGCCGCGGGCGCACTCGTCTTCGGGGCTTCGACGGCCGCGCCTTCGCCCTCGGCAATCGCGATCACATCACCCGCCGACACCGTGTCGCCCAGCTTCACCTTCAACTCGACGATCTTTCCGGCGGCGCTCGCCGGCACTTCCATCGTCGCCTTGTCCGACTCCAGCGTCACCAGGCCCTGGTCCTTCTTCACGGTGTCGCCGACCGCGACCAGCAGTTCGATGACCGGCACATCCTTGTCGTCGCCCAGGTCGGGCACCCGCAGTTCGATCTTGGCCATGTGGTTCTCCTTGAGCCTGGCGCGCCGGGCGCACCGTCCTGGATCAAATGTTCGGATCAGTTCGTTTCACCGCGCCACTGCGCATACAGCTCGGGGCGGCGGTCGATCAGGTTCTTCACCGTGCCGTCGCGGCGGGCCTGCTGCAGCGCGGCCAGGTCGAGGTCGGCGAAGACCAGCTGTTCCACCTGCGGCGCCGCCTCCGCGGCGATGCCCTCGGGCGGGAACGGCACGTCGCAGGGCGTGTACACCGCCGACTGCGCGTACTGGATGTCGAAGTTGGCGACGTTCGGGCAGTGGCCGACGTTTCCGGCCGCGACCACGTAGACCTGGTTCTCGACCGCGCGCGCCTGGCAGCTGTAGCGCACCCGCAGGTGGCCGCTGCGCAGGTCGGTGCAGTAGGGCACGAACAGGATCAGCGCGCCCTGGTCGGTGAGGTGCCGCCCGAGCTCGGGGAATTCGCTGTCGTAGCAGACCATGACGCCGACCGGGCCGGCGTCGGTCTCGATCACGCCGGCGCTGTCGCCGCCGCCGACCGCCCAGCTGCCCTGCTCGCTGGGGGTGATGTGCAGCTTGTCGCGCCGGTGCAGCTTGCCGTCGCGGGTGGCGACGTAGCAGATGTTGCGCAGCGTGCCCTCGGGCGTGCGGGTCGGGTGCGTGCCGCCGACCACATGGACGCGGTACTGCCTGGCCAGCCGCTGCAGCAGCGCGGTGAACTCGCCGGTGTGCTGGCTCAGGCGCTCCATCGCCGCGGCCGGATCGAGCATGCGCGGCTCGGCGCTGAGCAGCTGCAGGGTGAACAGTTCGGGGAAGACCACGAAGTCGCTGCCGTAATCCGCAGCCACCCGCACGAACTCCTCCACCTGCGCCGCGAAACCGTCGAAACCCGCCACCCTGCGCTGGCCGTACTGCACCGCCGCGACGCGCACGCGCGCCGGCGGCTGGCCGGGAACCGCGGGCAGCGGATGGGGCATCAGAGCAGCAGCCGGCGCAGGTCGCCCAGCACCTGGGCCAGGTAGGCGGTGAAGCGCGCGGCGGCGGCGCCGTCGATCACGCGGTGGTCGTAGCTCAGGCTCAGCGGCAGCATCAGGCGCGGCTCGAAGTCCTTGCCGTTCCAGACCGGCTTCGTCGCGCTGCGCGACACGCCCAGGATGGCGACCTCCGGCGCGTTGATGATCGGGGTGAACGCGGTGCCGCCGATGCCGCCCAGCGAGCTGATCGAAAAACACCCGCCCTGCATGTCGGCGCTCGTCAGCTTCTTTTCGCGCGCCTTGGCGCTGATCTCGCCCAGCTCCTTCGCCAGCTCCAGCAGGCCCTTGCGGTCGGCGTCGCGGATCACCGGCACCACCAGGCCGTCGGGCGTGTCCACGGCGATGCCGATGTGGAAGTACTGCTTGAGCACCAGGTTCTCGCCCTCGAGCGAGGCGTTGAAGTTCGGGAATTTCTTCAGCGCGGCGACGGCGGCCTTGATCAGGAAGACCAGCGGCGTGACCTTGGTGTCCTTGTTCTCTTCGCCCAGCTTCTTGCGGAAGGCCTCCATCTCGGTGATGTCGGCGTCGTCGTGCTGGGTGACGTGTGGGATCATCGCCCAGTTGCGGGCCAGGTTGGCGCCGCTGAGCTTCTGGATGCGGGTGAGCGGACGGCTTTCGACCGGACCGAACTTCGCGAAGTCCACCTTCGGCCACGGAATCAGGTCCAGCCCGCCGCCACCGCCGCTGGCGCGCGGTGCGGCGCCGCCGGCCAACGCAGCCTTGACGAAAGCCTGCACGTCTTCTTTTGTGATCCGGCCGGCACGGGCCGTGCCGCTGAGCTGGCCCAGGTCCACGCCGAGCTCGCGCGCGAACAAGCGCACGGCCGGGCTGGCATGCGGCACCTTGCCGGGCATCAGCGCATCGGCGTCGAAGGCGACCGGCGGCGAACGGGTCGGCGCGACGGCCGCGACCGCGGCATCGGAATGGGCCGCGGCCATCGGCGTCTTCGCCGCGGCCTCCGCCGCCGGACGGGTGTCGGGCGCGGGCAGCGGCTTTTCCGCCGGCGCGGCATCGGGCGCCGGCTTCGCGGCAGATGCCGGCGCGGCGCCGGCTTTGGCGGCGGGCGCGGCCGCACCGGCGACCGGCTCGATCAGCGCCACCACCGAGCCTTCCGACAGCTCGTCACCGATCTTGACCTTGAGCTCGCGCACGATGCCGTCGAACGGCGCCGGCACTTCCATCGTGGCCTTGTCCGATTCCAGCGTCACCAGGCCCTGGTCCTTCTTCACGGTGTCGCCGGGCTGCACGAGCAGCTCGATCACCGGCACATCCTTGTCGTCGCCGATATCCGGCACCCGCGCTTCCTTCAGCTCGGCCATGGTTCCACCTGGATCCCGCGTTAGAGTCTCGGCCCTATTCTCGCCCCGTTGGCCACTGGGGGCCAAGCGCCGCGGTGCGCGGCCACGCCTACGCGGGCGTATTGGCCCGACGGGACAAAAAAAAGACCCTCCGTGGTTCCGGAGGGCTTTGGGGAGCGCAAACGCGGGAGGCGCGCGTGCTGTTCGCGCCTTGGCGGGGTTCGGTGACCAAACCCGAGCGCAAGAGGAATCCTGCCGGGCCCGCGGGAGAAACGCCCGGAACCCGAGAACTTGCGGTGCCAGTGTGGACCAGGGGAATCACCGGCACCTGTGCCATTCGGCCGGTATCGCCCGGCTTGACGAAGCCATGGACCGCGAACCCCGGGACAAGTTCCGCGGGTCGCATGTTCACCTGCCGTCAACGCCGGGCTCACCGCAGCTTGAAGTGCCCCGGGCCACCCTTTCGCGCCGGTCCGGTCCGGCGCCCCCCGAATCCCAGAGGAGTCCTTCCATGCCCCGCCTTGCCCTGTCCTGCCTTGCCCTTGCCGCCGCGCTCGCGTCTCCCGTGGCCGCTGCCGAGGGATTCACCGCCACGCTCGGCTACCAGAACACCGATCCCAAATCCGACAACGGCACGCTCGCGGGCGCCGATGCCTCGGTCAACGATGACTGGAGCCTGACCGGCAGCTTCGCCTATGGCTTCAACGACCAGTGGTCGGTGGAACTCTGGAGCGGCCTGGGCAAGTTCCAGCACGAGGTTTCGCTGCAGGGGCTGGGCACCGTGGCCACGGTCGAACATCGTCCGACCAGCCTGAGCGTGAATTACCACTTCCTGCCCGAGAGCAAGTTCCGGCCCTTCGTCGGCGTCGGCTACGGCTGGATCAACGTCAGCGGAGAACAGAGCCGCGGCGCGCTGGCGGGCCTGGGCATCGACGGCGACAACGCCAACGGCATCAGCTTCACGCTCGGCGCCGACTACTACGTCACCGACCGCTTCTTCCTGCGCGCCGACGTCCGCCGCCTCGACTTCGACACCGAGGTGACGGTCGAGACGCTGGGCAATGTCGGCACCGCCGAAGTCGATCCGCTGGTCTACGGCCTCAGCGCCGGCCTGCGCTTCTAAAAAAGGGGGCGGCGCGGCCCCCCGGCCACGCCGCCCCGCCCCGCACCCGCGGCATCAGCCCTCGCGCGACGCCTGGCGCTCTTCGCGGGCGGCGCGCTTGGCCGCATGCAGCTCCTCGCGGCTCAGTTCACCGTCGCCGTTGCTGTCGATGGTGGCGAAGTTGTCGCTCCAGCGCGGCACCTTGCTGCCCAGCTCGGCGCGACTGATGGCGCCGTCGCCATCGTCGTCCATGCCCTTGATCAGGCCGCGCTGGTAAGCCATGCCGGCGCGCATGCCGTGGCGGCCCTTGCGCATGTGCTGGCGGGCCTGGGCAATCTCCTGCTTGTCGACCTCGCCGTCCTTGTTGGCGTCGATGCGGTCGAAGTGCTTGTTGAAACGTTCGCCGAAAGCCCGGGCTTCGACGCGGTCGAGGCGCCCGTCGCGGTCGGTGTCGGCCTCGGCGAAACGCGCTTCGGCCTTGGCCTGCCACTCGGCGCGGCGCGCCTCGCGGTCGGCATCGCCGGACTGGGCCAGCGCGAAGCCGCTGGCCAGGACCAGGGCGGTGCAGAACAGGGGCTTGAACATGATCGTCTCCGTAGTGGGCGGTGAAGTCCGCCTGTGCCTGCAAGAACGTCCGGGCCGGACCCGCGTTGACGCCCATGCCGCGCCGTTCAGCCGCGAGCCGAACTTGCCCGGACGCAGCGGCTGCGGCATGGTCATGCCGCCCCCCCACGCCAGGAGACCGCCGATGTCCCGCGCCCATCTGCCCCTGCTGCTCGTGATCGCGCTCGCCGGCTGCCGCCAGGACCCGGCGCCGGAACCCGCGCCCGCCGTCGAACCCGCCGTGGCCGCCGCACCGGCCGAACCCGTCGCCGCACCGGCCGAACCACCCGCTGGCCAGGTGCCGCGCGCCTTCCTCTGCCGCGGCAACGAACCCTTCTGGGCCCTGGACATCAGCGCCGGCAGCGCCCTGCTAAAGACCCCCGACGCCGAAACCGCGCTGGCCGGCGAACTCGAGGCCACCGGTACCGGCGCCTTCGCCTTCCGCGGCGCACCCGAGGACGAGCCGGAAGCGGCGGTGGAAGCGATGATCACGCCCGGCCAGTGTTTCGACTCGATGGCCGACGGCCCCGCCTCGCCCTACAGTGCGGTCGTGCGCATGGGCGAAGGCCGCGAAGGCAGCGGCTGCTGCAGCGTCGAATTCGGTCTCGACCTCGCCACGGCGCCGGCCTTCGAGGCCTCGGCCAAACCCGAGGCGGAATGGACGCGGCACCTGGCCGAACTTTCCGACGCGATCGACCGCTGCGCGCTCGATGCCGGCGTCGCCACCGAAGCCGTCACGGCCGCCTGGCCGATGAACCGCGGAAAGGCCATGGTGCGGTTGCGCGATGCCGGCAAGGACCGCTTCGACTGCCTGATCGATCTGGAAACCGGCGAGATCGAATCGGTCGCGCCGGCCGGCGAACCGACCCCCGCCGAACAGGCCGGCCCGCTCTGGCTGCCCGCCGGCGACACGCCGCCGGTGCTCGACTGCGGCAAGGTCGAGCGGGTGATGGACGTGGGCGACACCGTGCGCGGCTACCTGCACTACACCCAGGGCTGCCCCACCGGCTGAGGCCTGCAGACCCGGCAGAACCGACGGGCCGCGCAAGCGGCCCGTCTTGTTTCCGGGGTGGCCGGAATGCCCGGTTTCCGGCGGGTCCCGCCCGGGCCCGGGACTGCAGCGGCCCGCTGGCTGTCGGAAATCGCCCCGGACGGTGCATTTGGCCGGATTCACCTCCATAGTGTCGTTTTCGCCACTGCCGGGCCGGTCCGGCCAGCGCGACCCTGTGCCTGCCCCGGGCCCCGGCCCGATCCGCACGGAGTACGACCATGAAACGTCTGATGCTGACCGCCCTGCTGTCCCTGACCCTGATCGCCCCCGCCGCCCTGGCCGCGGCGCCGGCGGCGGACGATGCCGTCTTCGTCGAAGGCGCGCGTTACACCGCGGTGCTCAGCCGCGGCGCCAACGCCTGGCGCCTGCTGCCCGCCGCCGGCGGCGAACTGCGGCTCAACGTCGCCGAGCATTGCCGCGCCGGCCAGGCTCCACCGCGCGGCCTGTGGCTGCTGACCCTGGACGGCCGCGGCCGCCCGCAGCTGGTCGCGCCCTCGGCGACGCCGCTGCCCGCCGGCCATCCCGGCCATATCCGCCTGGTCGGCTGCGACCAGCCGGTCGCCGCCGGCGACGCCACCCTCGCCCTCCCGCCCGGCCTGATCGCCTGGCTGCAGCAGAACTCGGGAACCATCTATGTCGCTCACTGATACGCACCGCCCGGAAAAGCGCTTCACCATCGGCCTGCTGGCCATGGACGGCTGCATCCTCTCCAGCCTGACGGGGCCGATGGACATCCTGCGGGTCGCGCAGAAGCTGGCCGAGGTGCGCGACCCCGCCACGCCCCTGCGCCTGCAGACCGTGCTGGTCGGCGCCCGCGGCCAGGGCAGCGTCTCGGGCAGCGGAGGCCTGAGCGTCGGCCCGGTGCGCTCGCCCGACGTGGCGCTGGACCTGCTGCTGGTGCCCGGCTTCATGCATTCGAGCGCCGAGGACCTGCTCGAGCGCGTGCAGGGCTACGGCCCCGAGATGGAGCTGCTGCGCGCCATGAACCTGCGCGGCGTCGCGATCGCCGGCAGTTGCTGCGGCACCTTCCTGCTGGCCGAAGCCGGCCTGCTCGACGGCCGCGAAGCCACCACCAGCTGGTGGCTGCACGCGGCCTTCCGCAAGCGCTACCCGCGGGTGAAGGTGGACATCGAGCGCATGGTGGTCGAAGACGGCAATGTCACCACCACCGGCGCCAGCACCGCGGTGATGAGCTACGTGCTGCAGCTGCTCGCCAGCAAGGTCGACCCGGCCCTGGCCCAGCACACCGGCCGCATGATGCTGATCGACCCCGACCGCCAGAGCCAGGCGCCCTACATCAGCCTGGCCCTGACCGAACGCCCGCGCCACTCGCTGTCGGAAAAGGCCGAACATTTCCTGCAGAAGGAGCTGCACCGCGAGCTGAGCATCGGCGAACTGGCCGAGGCCTGCGGCACCAGCGAGCGCAGCCTGCTGCGGCACTTCCGCCAGCACTACGGCAACTCGCCGCTGGGCCACATCCAGCACCTGCGGGTCGAGCGCGCCAAAGCGCTGCTGGAGACGACGCTGCTGAGCTTCGACGAGATCGTCGAGCGCTGCGGCTACAGCGACGCCTCCAGCTTCCGCAAGCTGTTCAAGCGCGCGACCTCACTCACGCCCGCCGACTACCGCGAGCGCTTCCGGCTGCGGGCGGCCTGAGCCCGCCCGCCACTTGAGGCCGAACAGCGGCCGCAGCACGGCCACGCGGCGCACGATCTCGTGGCCCAGCCAGCAGGCCACGATCGTGCCGCCCACCACGAGCAGGGCTTCCAGCGGCGCGCCCAGGTGCATCGGCACCAGCCAGAACGCGATCAGCACGGTCGCGGTCTGGTGGATCACGTACCAGGGGAACACCGCCTCGCTGGCATAGGGCAGCCAGCGGAACGGTCGGTCCAGCGTTTGCCGGCTCCAGGCCAGGATGGCCAGCAGCGTGGTCCAGACGAACAGGCCGCGCAGCGCCCGGATCGCCGTCACCGCCGGTTCCGGGAAAACAACGTCGGACTTCAGCAGCCCGACGTAGACCACCATCATCGCCAGCGCCGCCCACAGCAGCGGCCGGCGCAGCCGCAGCAACTCGTTCCAGAAACCGGCCGAACGCGCGAACACGTAGCCGTAGAGGAAGACGGTGAAATATTCGGCGTTGCGGAACCAGTCCTCGACGAAGTTGCGGTCGGCGTCGCCGTAGCGCGGCAGCAGCACCGTCAGCCAGAGCACCAGCGGCAGCGCCGGCAACAGCACCAGCCGCCACCCGCGCAGCGCCCCGGCCCAGGCCTGGACGCGCCGGCCAGGCCCCGATTCCAGCAGCGGCAGCAGGGCCGTCAGCGCCAGGGTGTAGAGCCACAGGTAGGCCAGGTACCACAGGTGGTTCCAGGTCAGGTCGTAGCGCCCCGGCTCCAGGCCCGGCGGAAACGGCTGCAGGCCCCAGTAGCTGAGCATGAAGCTGCCGAAACCCGGCGCCAGGTCGCCGTTGGCCACGCCTTCGCAGTAGGGCTGGACCGGCACCGTCACCAGCATGCCGAACAGCAGGGGGACGAACAGCCGCCAGGTGCGGGTCAGGGCGAAACGACCCGGCGCCCGCCAGGGCTGGTACAGCCCGATCGCCAGGCCCGAGACCAGGAACAGCAGGGGCATGCGCCATCGGTTCATGGCCAGCATCGGCCACTGCAGCCAGTCCTGCAGGTAGCTGCTCTTGAGGTGCCAGTCCCACTCGGCCACGTAGAGCATGGCGCAGTGGTAGGCGATCAGGGACAGCAGGGCGAGGACACGCAGGGCGTCGAGGTCGTGGCGGCGTTCCATGGAGCGCTCCGTGGGAAAGGGCCGCCAGACTGCGGGTGGCGACCCGCAACCGCCCAGCGCCGGGGGATGTCCCGCCCGTCCCCGGGGACGAAAGGCGGAACCCTGGGACGAACCGCGACCGTCCGCGGCGGCGCGGCGCCTAGAATGACGCCATGACCGACCCCGCCCCGCGTAGACCCTCTGCCTACGAGCGTTACCTGCCGCATCGGCGCTGGGTCGAGGTCGGCTACTGGGTCTTCTTCGCTCTGCTGGCGGCGGTCGGCAACACGATCACGGTGACGATGGAGATGACACGGGCCGGCCTGCCCTTCCACCCGGCCGAGCCGGCGATCTGGGAGGGCAGCAGCAATGCCGTGCATCTGCTCCTGGTACCGGCCATGGTCTGGTTCACCCGGCGCTTTCCACTGCACCTGGACACCTGGCGCCGGCAGTTGCCCTGGTACGTGCTGGCCAGCGGTGCCTACTGCCTGCTGCATGTGGTCGCGATGGTGGGGGTCCGCAAGGCGATCTACGCGGCGGCGGGCGAAAGCTACGACTTCGGTGACTGGCCGCGGCAGCTGCTGTACGAGTACATCAAGGACGCCCGGACCTTCCTCGGCGCGGTGCTGACGATCGAGGCCTACCGTTTCCTTCTGCGCCGGCTGCAGGGCGAAGCGAGCCTGCTCGACGCGCCAGACGACGATGCGCCGCCGGTGGAGCCGGTGGACCGACCGGAGCGTTTCCTGGTGCGCAAGCTGGGCCGGGAATTCCTGGTGGCCGCAGCCGACATCGAGTCGCTGCAGGCGTCGGGCAATTACGTCAACCTGCGGGTGCGCGGGCGGGACTATCCGCTGCGCAGCACGATCGCCGCGCTCGAGGCGCGGCTGGACCCGGCGCGGTTCCAGCGGGTGCACCGCAGCCACATCGTCAATCTCGACCACGTCGCCATGATCGAGCCGCTCGACACCGGCGACGCGCGGCTGCATCTCAAGGACGGCAGCACCCTGCCCTGCAGCCGCCGCTACCGCTCCGCCCTCCGCGACCGGGCGGTTTAGCCCTTGCGTTCGCAAGCAGGTCAAGTGCTCGAGGGCGGTTGATCCGGCGTGCGCCGCCGCAGACAGCGCTTGCGTTCGCAAGCAGGTCAAGTACTCGAGGGCGGTTGATCCGGCGTGCGCCGCCGCAGACCAGAGGGGGTGCCTGCCCGCTCGGGCGTGAGCGGCATCCTGCCCAACTCACGAGCGGCCGTTGCGGGCATCCTACCCTCCACTTCAGGTACCCCCTCTGGTCTACGTCGTCGCCACGACTCACCTTCGCGAGCCGATGGGACAAGCGCGTGCCCCCGGAAGGCACGGAAGCTCGCAGATTGGGTGGAATCGGCTTCAAGGACAGATCCGGGCGAGCCGCAAGTCAGCGGAGGAAATGCCAGAAGCCTTTTCCAAGCGAGCTTCTCAAGCTCGATAACCCGGCCCGGACGGTCCGCAGGCCGTCGTGCGTGAGGGCTTTTTCCGGGGCTTCGAAAACATGGACGTTTTCGAAGAGCCTCCATGGATGGATTCACGGCGTTCCCGGAAAAAGCCCTCACGTACGGCGGCCTATCGCCTAGCGCGAGCCCGGCACAACGACCTCACACGCGGCGGCCTATCGCCTAGCGCGATCCCGGCACAACAACCTCACACGCAGGGCCCTCAAACTCGGGAGCGATGCCGGGTGCGGAACAGCCAGTCGCCCAGCGGATAGGTGATGTTGAAGTTGTGGTGCGCCATCAGCCGCGGATCGTGGTGCGCCTGGTGCAACCCGCGCAGCCGCCGCACCAGCGCATGACGCGCCAGCCAGTGCTCCGGCGGCAGATGGTAGGCCGTGTGCAGCAGCTCGTAGTTGAGGAAGTAGGCCAGGCCCGAGGCGATGAACAGCCAGGCCACGTTGGCCGACAGCAGCCATTCCAGCGCGAACCAGACCGGCACCCCGAACAGCCCGAAGAAGAAGACGACCAGCACCGGTGGGAACAGCAGCGCCCGGAAATCGCGCGCCGATTCCACCGGCATCGCCTCGTGGGTGAAAAAGCGGTGGTGCTGGCCGGCATGCCGCCGGTAGACCAGGCCCAGCCCGCGGAACGGGCGGTGCATCGGGAAACGGTGGCCGAAATACTCGGCCAGGTTCGCGTACAGCAGCGACAGCGGCACCGCCAGCCATTCCATCGGCCGCACGTCCTGCAGCTGCGCCAGGCAGGCCAGCAGCACCGCCGAACCGACGCCGAAGGTGAACAGCGCATGTGCACCGCCGCGGTAGCCCGGCGGGATCCAGGCGGCGCGGTAATCGTCGCGATAACGCGCGACCGCCTCCGGAATGCGGACAGGCGTGGAGATGGGCGGATCCGCGGCCATCGGGGCCCCTCGGCGTGGACGACCTGGAGGAGAATAGCGCCATGGCCGGCCCCCGCAAGATCGTGCACGTGGACATGGACGCGTTCTACGCGTCGGTCGAACAGCGCGACGACCCGTCGCTGCGCGGCCGGCCGGTGGTGGTGGCCTGGCGCGGCGCGCGCTCGGTGGTGTGCGCGGCCAGCTACGAGGCGCGGAAGTTCGGCGTGCGCTCGGCGATGCCGGCGCTGCGGGCCGAGAAGCTGTGCCCGCAGGCCGTGTTCGTACCGCCGGATTTCGTGCGCTACAAGGCGGTGTCGCGCCAGGTGCGGGAGATCTTCGCCCGCCACACCGACCTGATCGAACCGCTGTCGCTGGACGAGGCCTATCTGGACGTCACCGGCAACAAGCAGGGGCTGGCCAGCGCCACCGCGGTGGCCGAGGCCATCCGCGCCGCGATCCGCGAGGAGACCAAGCTCACGGCCTCGGCCGGCATCGCGCCCAACAAGTTCCTGGCCAAGATCGCCAGCGACTGGCGCAAGCCCGACGGCCAGTTCGTGATCAAGCCGGCGATGGTGCTCGATTTCCTGGCGCCGCTGCCGGTGGGCAAACTGCCGGGCGTGGGCAAGGTGATGGAGGCGAAACTGGCGCAGCTGGGCATCGCCAGCGTCGGGCAGCTGCGCGCGCACGGCGGCGCCGAACTGGAGCGCCGCTTCGGCCGCTGGGGCCGGCGCCTGCACGAGCTGTCGCTGGGCATCGACGAACATGCCGTGGAATCCGAACGTCCGACCACCCAGGTTTCGGCGGAAGACACCTTCGCCACCGATGTGCCGCTGGAGGCCACCACCGAGGCGATCGAGCGGCTGGCGGGCAAGGCCTGGGAGGCCGCGATGCGCGAGAGCGACCGCAGCGGCCGCACCGTGGTGCTCAAGCTCAAGACTGCCGACTTCCGCATCCTCACCCGCAGCCTGACGCCGCAGGCGCCGCCGACTTCGCTGGCCCAGGTGGTGGCGATCGCGCTCGAACTGCGTTCGCGGGTCGAGCTGCCGGTGCGCACGCGCTACCGCCTGGTCGGCGTGGGGCTGGCGAACTTCCGCCGGCACGACGAGCTGCCGCCGCAGCCGGAGCTGTTCGGGCCCTGAAAAAAACGGGCGGCCCGCAGGCCGCCCGTCCTTCAGGGAAAGCGGAGCCGGAAGGTTTATTCCTCGGCTTCCTCTTCCTCCGGCTGGTCCTGGTAGGCGTTGAACTCGTCGCGGCTCAGGCGCGAGTCCTGGTTGCTGTCGGCGACCGCGAACTGCAGGGACAGTTCGTGCTCGACCGGGATGTCGGTCTTGGCGACATAACCGTCGGCGTCGGTGTCGAGCTGCTCGAAGGTCACTTCGGCGGGGGCCGCGGGCGTCGGGGCCGGGTCGGCCGGCGGGGGCATGGTGCTGGCGAAAGCGGTACCGGAGAGCAGCAGGGTGAGCGAGGCCGCCAGCACGGTCGAGTTGAGCTTGTTCATTGTCGAACTCCTATCGCTTGGGGGGATGAAGCCACCGGCTTCGAGGCCACCATGCCTCAGCGAAAAACAACGGGCGCTGAGCGAAAAGTAAGCATTGCGTTAGCGCGGACCGTCACCGTGAAAATTTTTCCGACGGATGCCGCCTGCAACCCGTCCTGGCAAAAGAAGAAGGGCCGGCAAGGCCGGCCCTTCGGGCTGCACTATGCGCGATCCGTCAGTAGTAGACGCCGTAAAGCACGTCCAGCACCAGGCCGGTGGCGATCGCGACCAGCACCACGTCGCGGTCGACGCGCACCCAGTGGTGGCCATAGGGCGGCGGCGGCAGGCGGTAGTGGCGGTAGTCGACGTAGTAGTGGCGGTCGTAGTAGCCGCGCGGCAGGCGATGGCCCACACGCCACTGGTAAGCGCGATAACCCGGCGGGTAGACGTAGCGCACCGGCGCGCGGTAGCGGTATTGCGGATACCAGTGGTAGCCGTGCCAGCGGCGGTCGTCGTGGCGGGCGTAGCGGCCGTGGTCACGGCGGTCGTCGCGCCAGTCGCGGCGGTCGTCGCGCCATTCGCGGCGGTCGTCGCGCCAGTCGCGGCGGTCGTCGCGCCATTCGCGACGGTCGCCCCGCCACTCGCGGCGGTCGTCACGACGGTCCTCACGCCAGTCGCGGCGGTCGCCGCGCCGATCGTCCCGGTGTTCGCTGCGGTCGCCTCGTTCATGGCGGCCGCCCCGGCGGTCGTCGTCGGCCGCTGCTGGAAGAGCCGTTGCGCCGGCCAGCAACAGGGTCAGGGTAGCGAGCTTCAGCTTGTTCATTTTCCACCTCGGTTTCGGGGCGCGGACCGTTTGATCCACGGCGCGAATCTTCGCTCCCGGACGACTGAATTCGTGTTGAACATTTTTCACCCTGCCGGCAAGGGTTGCCGCCCAGTCAGCTTGTCGGGACCTGCCCCGCCGGCTGCCGACCGGCTAGAATCCGGCCCCGGACCCCCTTCACGCCACCGCCATGCCCTCCTTCGACGTCGTCTCGGAAGTCGACAAGCACGAACTGACCAATGCCGTGGACACGGCCAACCGCGAACTGGGCAACCGGTTCGACTTCAAGGGCCAGGACGCGAGCTTCGAGCTCGACGGTTTCGTGGTCACGCAGAAGGCGCCGAGCGATTTCCAGCTAAAGCAGATGCTCGACATCCTGCGCGCGCGCCTGGTCGCCCGCGGCATCGACATCCGCTGCCTGGACGCGGCCGAGCCCGAGGTGAATCTGGCCGGTGCACGCCAGAAGGTCACCATCAAGCAGGGCATCGAGCAGAAGCTGGCCAAGAAGATCGTCGCCACGCTCAAGGAGGCCAAGCTCAAGGTCGAGGCGCAGATCAACGGCGACAAGCTGCGGGTCAGCGGCAAGAAGCGCGACGACCTGCAGGAGGCGATGGCCCTGCTGCGCAAGACCGACCTCGAGATCCCGCTGCAGTTCGACAATTTCCGCGACTGAAAAAATCCGGGGTCGGAGTGCCTTTATCTCGATAAAGGCACTCCGACCCCGGAGTCTGTGTTCCAGATTTCGGCGCGATCGGCCTCGCCGAGCTCGCGCCACGCGCCCGGCTCCAGGCCGCCCAGGCCCAGCCCGCCCAACGAATGCCGGTGCAGGGTTTCGACGTGGTTGCCGACCGCGGCGAACATGCGCCGGATCTGGTGGTAGCGGCCCTCGACCAGGACGATGCGCGCGCGTCGCGGGCCCAGGGCCTCGAAACCGGCCGGCGCCAGTGGCGTCTTTTCCGATTCCAGCATCAGGGTGCCGCTGCCGAAGACCGCGGCTTCGTCGCCGCGGAAATCCTGCGCCAGCGTCGCCTCGTAGACCTTGGGCAGGTTGGCCTTGGGCGAGGTGATCCGGTGCAGCAGGCCGCCGTCGTCGGTCATCAGCAGCAGGCCCGAGGTATCGCGGTCGAGCCGGCCGACGGTGGAGAGCACCGGATCACGCAGCCGGAAGCGCGGCGGCAACAGGTCGTAGACCACGCGGCCCGGGTCCTTGGTCGAACAGGTGTAGCCGATCGGCTTGTGCAGCAGGATCAGCAGGCCCTGCGGCGGATCCAGCGGCTCGCCGTCCACGCGCACGTCGGCGTGCGCTACGGCGTCGTCGGCGTAAAGCACCTCGCCCTGCGGATCGGTGATGCGGCCCTCGCGGAACATCAGCGCCACCTGCTTGCGGCTGCCGTAACCGAGGTTGGCGATCAGTTTCACCAGCTTCATGCCTTCACCGCCTCGATCACCTTGAATCCGTCCTGTTCGCGCACCGTGCGCACGCTGGCGAAACCGCGGGCCAGCGCCTGTTCGTAGGCCAGGTGGCGGTTGGCCACCAGCCAGAAGCGCCCCCCCGGACGCAGCGCCTTCGCCGCGGCGGCGATGAAGGCGCGGCCCAGGTCCGGATCGTCGGCGCGGCCCTGGTGGAAGGGCGGATTGGCCACGATCACGTCGTAGCCGGCCGACGGCAGTCCGGCCGCCACGTCGTGCCAGTGGAACCCCAGCGGCACACTCGCATCCGCCAGGTTTTCGCGCGCCAGCGCCAGCGCGCGCGCTTCGGCTTCGTAGAGGTCGAGCGCGGTGATGCCCGGGCAGCGCGCCAGCAGCTCGGCCGACAGGTAGCCCCAGCCGGCGCCGAGATCGGCGGCGCGCCCGGCCAGCCCGGCCGGCAGTTCCGCGGCCAGCAGGGCCGACGCGGCGTCGACGCGGTCCCAGGCGAACAGCCCGGGCCGGCTGCGGAACCGCCCGTCGGCGATCGCCCGCGGCGCATCCAGCGCGCGCCATTGCTCCACCAGGGCGCGGTCCACGCCCTCGCCCAGCGGTGCGGTCCAGCAAACCCGGCAGTGCCGCTTGGACAGGCTGTGCACCGGGCCGGCGAGCCGGGCCAGGTCGTCTTCCAGCGAGCGCGCGCCCTCCTTGTTCGGCGCGCAGGCGACCACCACGCCGCCGGCTTCGGCCTGGGCGATGGCGCGCGCCAGCAGCGCCCGCGATTCGTCGCGCTGGCGCGGCGCCAGCACCAGCACCTGGGCGAAGCGGCCGGAGTTCGCGTCCGACACCGCCAGCCCGTCGCGCTCCAGCGCCCCGGCCCAGGGCCGGAAGCTCTGCTCGCAGACCGGGCGGTACCGACGCACGGCATTCAGGGCCACGCCGGCGCGCGCGCGCAGGAACAGCGTCGCGCCCGGCGCCGGCCAGGCCAGGGCGCCGGAATCGAGCGGCAGGAACAGCACGTCGAGCGCGGGATCTTCGGCGGGCACGGCCAAGCGGGGAGCTCCGCGGGGGAAGGCGGCGATTCTATAGGAAGGCCCCGCGACCTCCGCGCTCAGACGTCGGCGGTGCGGGTCGGCTGCACGCGGTTGCGGCCCTGCGACTTGGCCGCGTACAGCGCCAGGTCCACCGCGCGGTAAAGCCCGTCGCCGTCGCGGTGCTTGGCCGGGTCGAAGGCGCCGATGCCGATGCTGGCGGTGATCTCCAGGCGCCGGCCCTCGCATTCGAGCGGATGACGGGCCAGGTCGTAACGGAAGGTCTCGGCCACGGCCGAGGCCACGCGCGGATCGCCGGGGATCAGCACGCCGAACTCCTCGCCGCCCAGCCGCGCCAGCAGGTTGGCCGGCGGCGGAAAGGCCCGCTGCAGGCGGTCGGCCACCGCCACCAGGCAGGCGTCGCCGATGGCGTGGCCGTGCTGGTCGTTGACGCGCTTGAAGTGGTCGATGTCCAGTATCAGCAGCGAGAACACCGGCCCGCCCGCGGCGGCGAACTGCGCCGCCTCGTCGAGCTTGGCGGTGAAGTGGCGGCGGTTGTGCACGCTGGTCAGCGGATCGGTGCGGCTGAGCTGCTGGAACAGGTCGCGCTGCTCGCGCAGGGCCAGATCCAGGTCCAGGCGCCGGCGGTACTCGGCGTGGCTGCGCAGCAGGGCGCCGGCCAGGTACAGCAGGTAGAACGACATCGCGATCGCCAGCGCGCGGTGCACCGGGTCCGACCACAGCACCGCCAGCATCGGCAGGAACAGCAGGCCCACGCCGATCGCCGCCAGTGTGCGCAGGGTCGAATAGAGGTTGGCGAACACGGTGGCGTAGCCGATGGTGGCGATCAGCGCGACCAGGCGCGTGCTGCCGTCGAAACGCGGATCGAGCAGGATCCACACCTGCACCGTCGACCACAGCGCCGGCGCCAGCGGCAGCACCCAGGCGTAGTGACGCAGCCAGCGCCGGTTCGCCGCCGCGTCGGAGCCGGCCGGGGGCCGCATGCGCAGGCGCAGCACGCCCAGCCCCAGGAAGGCCAGGCCGATGCCGATCGCCGCCATGGGCTCGAATTCCTGGACATGGCCGATCAGGGCCACCACCGTCCAGCCGAACAGATACAGGAAACCGGCGAGCTTGGAACGCTGGTAGGTGTCGGCCACCACCTGCTGGCGGCGCCAGTCGCGCGCGCCCTGGCCGCTATCGATGGCTGGATCAGTCAGCGCCATGCCTCGCCCCCGGATGAACCGCGCCGGGGCGCGGTCCAGCGGCCACAGTCGGCCAGCCCGCCGACCCCGTCAAGCGGAACCGTCCACCGGGCAATGGCGGCCGGCGCGCGGCCCGCGCAGCACCGCCTGGAAGTAGTAGGCCAGCAGGTCGCGGGCCAGGGCGGCCTGGGCCGGATCCGGCAGCAGGGGCGCGGCATCGCGCTGCCAGCCGGAGATGCAGTCCGCGGCCGGCGCGGTGCCGTCGGCGCAGGCCAGCAGCTGCCCGAAGGCGCGGCGATAGGTGCGGAAACCATCCCGGTCCATCGGCGCGCCGTGCCCGGGCACCAGGGTCGTGAACGGCACGTCCTCGATCCGCGCCAGCTCCGCGGACCAGCGCCGCGGGCAGGCGGTGTCGAAGAAGGGGGCCGGCAGCGTGACCAGGTCGCCGGCCGCCAGCACTCCGCTGGCCGCGTCCCAGAGCCACAGATCGCCGGCCGTGACCGCATCGGCGGCATGGCCGATCCGGCGCGGGCGACCGGCGAGCATGCGTTCGGCGTCCGCCTGCACCACCCGGTCCGGGCGCAGGGCCGCACCGGCATCGATCCGGGCGATCTCGGCCTGCCAGTCGGCGCGCGCCGCCGCGTCGCCGCCGCCCGCCAGCTGCGCCTGCAGCTGCCGTCGGTAGTCGGCGAGGAAGCCCACCAGCGCGCCGTCGATCGCCGCGCTGGCGTGCACCTCCAGCCTCGGGAAAGCCGCGCGCAGCGCCGGGTTGTTGCCGATGTGATCCAGATGCCAGTGGGTGTTGAGCACCGCCTGCACCGGCTTGCCGCGCGCGGCCGCAAGCTCGAGCAGACGGCGGGCGTGCGCCGCGTGGCGGCCGGTGTCGACCACCAGCAGACCGTCCGGCCCTTCGAACACGACGCTGTTGCCATCGGGCTGCCGCGGCGGCGCATAGTCGCCGCGCAGCAGGAACACGCCGGGCGCGAGCGCCCGCACCCCCGCGTTTTCGGACGGCGGCGATGCAGGCGTCGAGGCGCAGCCCGCGAGCACGCAGGACACGAACACGGCCAGGACGATCAGGGAGCGGTGGCAGCGGGTCATGGGCGGTCTCCGGCGCCCACTTTGCACCGGCCTGTACCGCGAAGTAATGGGCTTGAGGTCAGGGGTGGCCGCGGCGGCCGGGCGCGTTTCACAATCCGTGCTCCCTTCCCCACGCGCCCGCCCATGCTCACGACCCTGCTGCTCGCCGCTGCCGCTGCCACGGCCCCGCCCGCCGACCTGGCGCCGATCAACTGCAGCAACTGCGCGGCCTGGAACGAGGCGCAGGCGCCGTTCCGCCTGCACGGCGACAGCTGGTACGTAGGCACGAAGGGGCTGAGCGCGGTGCTGGTCGCCACGCCCGAGGGACTCGTGCTGATCGACGGCGGCCTGCCGCAGAGCGCGCCGCTGATCGCCGCGAACATCCAGTCACTGGGCTTCGAGCTGGGCGACGTGCGCTATCTGCTGAACTCGCATCCGCACTGGGACCACGCCGGCGGCCTGGCCGCGCTGCAGCGCCTGACCGGCGCGCCCGTGGTGGCCAGCGCCGCGGCGGCCGCGGCGATGCGCCGCGGCAACTCGCCGCACGGCGACTCGCAGGCCGGCTTCGGCGAAAAGGCCAACGCCTATCCGCCGATCGCCGTGATCCGGACGATTGCCGACCGCGGCACGCTGACGCTGGGCGGCACCACCTTCACGATGCACGCCACGCCCGGCCATACCGACGGCGGCAGCACCTGGACCTGGCGCAGCTGCGCGGGAGACGACTGCCGCGATCTGGTGTTCGCCGACAGCCTCAGCGCCGTGTCCTCGCCCGATTACCGCTTCAGCGACCATCCGGAGCAGGTGGCGGCACTGCGCGAATCGATCGCCCGCGTCGCCGGCCTGCCCTGCGACCTGGTCGTGTCGGCGCATCCTTCGGCCTCGGGGCTGATGGAAAAACTCGCGCGGCGCGAGGCCGACCCTTCGGTCAACGCCCTGCTCGATCCGCAGTCGTGCCGGACCTATGCCGAGGGCGGCGCGTCCGGGCTCGAGAAGCGGCTGGCGACCGAAGCCGCGCCCTGAGGCGCCGGCGACGCCGCGGCCTCGGGTTCCGGCGCGCGCCACTCGAGCTGGCGGAAGTCGAAGCCCTGCTCCAGCCGCGGCTTCACCACGGCGAAGAAGGGCGAGACGTCGAAATCCCGCGGCGCATACAGGCTGTGGTGGCGGATGTGCAGGATCTCGCGGCGTGCGCGCCGCACGCCCGGCGCGTCGGCGTCGATCAGCTCGACCTCGGGCAATATCGGATACCGCACCGAGGCGAAGGCCTGCGCCAGCAGGGTCGAACAGATCGCCTTGGTCGGCTCGCCGCTGCCCAGCGACAGCGCGCGCCGGCGCATCGAACCCGGCAGCGGCGGCGTGCGGATGAAATAGCGCGCCAGGTCGAAGATGTTCTTCAGGTCGTAGGTGATGCCCTTGCGATCGAGCATGAAGCGGATCACCGCATCCACCTCGGCGTTGTTCAGTCCGACCGGACGGCAGATGCGGGTGTGCAGGCCGGAGAAGGTGCTCAGCGGAATCGTGCGCACGCCCTCCACCACGTCCACGTCCACCAGCACGCGCGGCTCTTCGCCTTCGGGCGGAGGGCCCAGGGTGTCGCCGATGTAGAGGGCGGCGTGCGACCAGGTGGATTGCGTCAGGTACTTGATCGCCGTCGCGAAGCGGCTGCTGCCCTCGACCAGCACCACGTCGCCCTTGCGCAACGTCGCCGCCAGCAGGCCGTAGGGGCTGGTCGGGATATGGCTGTTGCGGTCGCGCGGCTTGGCCAGGAAACGGGCCAGCTGGCGTCCGAGGTACTGCAGCGGCGACATGCCGGCCCCTGACCAGTGAATACCGCGACAGCGTAGCGCAAGCGCCGCGGGCCGGCAGCCCTGCGCTCAGCCGGCCGGGCGCTGCCCGGCCAGCAGGTCGCGCAGCTGGCGCAGTTTTGTCTTCACCCGCGCCGCGTGGTCCGGCCCGATGCGCAGCATCGCCTTGTGCCCGACCGACGCGCCCTCCAGCCGCGGATCGGCGAAGGCCAGGCGCGGGCGGCCGTCGGCGGCCGGCACCAGCTCGATCGGACCGGCGATCTCGGGCGCCGCCAGCAGGTGGTCGATCACCTGCACCAGGCGGTCGTTGAACTGGCCGCCGGTGCCCAGTTCGGCCCAGGCCTGCTGGAACAGCGGATAGAAGCGCACGTAGGCCGCGACCAGCTGGCGCGAATCGGCGCCTTCGAACACCGCCACCGCGGTGTCGTAGCGGGCGTAGTTGGCGGCGTCGAGCCAGCGCCGTCCATCGGCCTGCGCCACCGCCAGCGTGCCGGCGACCGGCTGCGCCGCGTACACCTGGCGCGGCATGCTGGCCTTGGGCAGGTTGTCGATGGTGGTGACCAGGCGCTGCACCAGGAACTGCGGCACCAGCCAGTTGGACGGGTCGGTGCCCGCCATCAGCGCACCCAGCGCCGCCAGCGCGGCGGCGTCGCTGTCGGCCAGGGCGGGCAGCGGCTCCGCCGACTCGGCCGGCGGCACCGCCACCTGTTCGATCGGATGGCGCACTTCCGGCACGGCCTCGGGCGCCGTCGCCAGGGCCGGCGGCGGCGCGGCGGTTGCGGGCGCCGGCGCGGGCGCGCCGCGCGGATAGAAGAACCAGAGCGCACCGCCGCTGGCGGCCAGCACCAGGCCGGCCAGCCAGGGGCCATAGGAAACACTGCGGGCCATCACCCACCCTCCATCGGGAACACGGCTCGTGTCCGGCCCTACCTTGTCCTCTTCTGCCTGAAGTCAGGCCGAACGCGGCACCGGCCCATCACGGGAGTATCCTGTGGCCTACCCGCTCCCCGGCCCGATCCCGATGAACGCTGCACGCTGGTCCCTGCTGCTGACGAGCCTGGCCCTTGCCTGCGCCGCGCGCGCCGAAGCGCCCCCGCGGTTTCCGCCGCAGGCGGTCTGGCACCAGGACATCTCGGGCGCGCCGGTGCATCCGCAGTCCGCGTCGATGATCAGCACCTGGGTCGGCCTGGGCGGCTTCGGCTATGGCCGCATGCAGATCGACTTCAGCTTCCACATCGTGAACGCCGCGCCGGGCGCACCGACCCGCAACATCATCGGCTACCCAAGCGCCGGCGAGTACTACGCGCCCGACTGCGAACCGATCGGCACGCCGATGCCGGTGCCGCTGGACGCGGCCATCGAGGGCCAGGCCGGGCTGAGCTGCACCAATGCCAACGGCGACTGCCACCTGCTGGTGGTGCAGGGCGACCGCCTTTACGAAGCCTACCGCGCCAACGCGGTCGGACAGGACGGCCTGCAGGCGCAGTGCCTGGCGGTGTGGAAGCTCGAACAGGTCTATCCGGCCGACAACCGCGGCGAACACTGCACCAGCGCCGACGCCGCCGGCTTCCCGATCGCGCCGCTGCTGTTCAACGCCGACGAGGTGCACGCCGCGATGCAGGTGGCCAACGGCGACCTGGGCCACGCGATCCGCTTCATCCTGCCCAACGCGCGCATGGCCAGCACGATCGTGGATGGCGACCGCTATGGCCAGTACGTGCGCCCGGCCAGCCACGCCGGCGGCCCGAACGGACCCGAGGGCACCATTCCCTACGGCTCGCGGCTGCGGCTGCGGGCGGATTTCCCGGTGAACCTGTATCCGGCGGCGGCGCAGGTGATCCTGCGGACGATGCAGCGCTACGGCATCGTGCTCTCGGACGGCGGCAACATCGCCCTGACCGCCGAATCCGACCGCTACACCGACCACACCTGGGCCGAGCAGGGCATCAACTCGCGCATCTTCGACCAGGCCGTGCCCGGCTCGCCGGTGCGGGCGCAGGACTTCGTCGTGCTCGACACCGGGCCGCGCATCCTCGAGACCTGGGAATGCGAGCGCAACGTCGACGCGCCCGATCCCGCCGGACTGACCGCGACCCTGATCGCGAAACACCGGGGCCCGATGCAGGTGCAGCTGGACTGGACCGGCGGCGGCGAACGCATGGACGTCTGGCGCGGCGACCAGCTCGTGTCCACCGTGGACAACCAGGGCCGCTGGCTGGGCAAACACGGCGGCAGCCCGTCGCTGCCCTGGCGTGTCTGCAACGCCGATTCCCAGGCCTGCAGCGCCGGCGTGGTGCCGGCGCGCGACCGCTGGCTGCGCCCGGCCACCGCGCCGGCACGTCCGGCAACCCCGCCGCTGCGCCGCCCGCCCGCACCCCAGGCGCGCGAACGCTGATCCGCCCGGGTCGCGGCACGCTCGCTGCGAGCGAGGTCACGCGTCCTAGGCCATTCGTCACTTGACGCTCTCTGGCGCCATGCCCAGAGTCGGCCGGGCTTTCCTCTCGCCGTCGGCGACGATCATTTCGCTGCCCGGCCCTGCCAACCCCGTTGGAGTGACACGATGGACAGACGAGACTTCCTTGCGATCTCGGGCGTCGGCCTTGCCGGCCTGATCTTCCCCTACAGCCGCGCGATCGCCGCCGAGGAGCTGGTATCCGGCCTCGACATCGCGATCAAGAAGGCGATCGCCGACGCCGCCCTGCAGGCCGCCACCGATGCCGGCGCCAGCTACTGCGACGTGCGCATCGGCCGCTACCTGCAGCAGTTCGTCATCACCCGCGAGGACAAGGTCCAGAACGTGGTGAACACCGAATCCACCGGCGTCGGCATCCGCGTGATCGCCAATGGCGCCTGGGGCTTCGCCGCCACCCGCGACCTGAGCACCGCCGGCGTCGCCGCCGCGGCCCGCCAGGCCGCCGCCATCGCCAAGGCCAACTCCAGCCTGCAGGACAAGCCGGTGCAGCTGGCGCCAGTCAAGGGCGTGGGCGAGGTCAGCTGGAAGGCGCCGATCAAGAAGAACTCGATGGAAGTGCCGCTCAAGGAGAAGGTGGACCTGCTGCTGGGCGTGAACGCGGCCGCGGTCAAGGCCGGCGCCGACTTCGTCAATTCCACCCTGTTCCTGGTCAACGAACAGAAGTACTTCGCCAGCACCGACGGCAGCTACATCGACCAGGACGTGCACCGCATCTGGGCGCCGTTCACCGTCACCGCGGTGGACAAGGCCAGCGGCAAGTTCCGCACCCGCGACGGCCTGTCGGCGCCGATGGGCATGGGCTACGAATACCTCGACGGCGGCGGCAAGAAATACGTCTCGCCCAACGGCGTGATCAACTACGGCGACCGTTACGACATGCTCGAGGACGCCGTCGCCGCCGCCAAGCAGGCGCGCGAGAAGCTGACCGCACCCTCGGTCAAGCCCGGCAAGTACGACCTGGTGCTCGACCCGACCAACCTGTACCTGACCATCCACGAAAACGTCGGCCACCCGCTCGAGCTCGACCGCGTGCTCGGCTACGAAGCCAACTACGCCGGCACCAGTTTCGCCACGCTCGACAAGCGCGAGAACAAGTTCCAGTACGGCAGCGGCATCGTCAACCTGTTCGCCGACAAGGTGCAGGAAGGCAGCCTGGGCGCCGTCGGTTACGACGACGAGGGCGTGAAGTGCAAGAAGTGGGACCTCGTCAAGGACGGCATCCTGGTCAACTACCAGGCCATCCGCGACCAGGCCCACATCATCGGCGAGACCGAATCGCACGGCTGCTGCTACGCCGACTCCTGGTCGAGCGTGCAGTTCCAGCGCATGGCCAATGTGTCGCTGGCGCCGGGCAAGACCCCGCTCAGCGTCGACGCGATGATCAAGGACGTCGAGAAGGGCATCTACATCGTCGGCGACGGCTCGTTCTCGATCGACCAGCAGCGCTACAACGCCCAGTTCGGCGGGCAGCTGTTCTACGAGATCGAGAACGGCAAGATCACCCGCATGCTCGAGGACGTGGCCTACCAGATCCGCACGCCGGAGTTCTGGAACGCCTGCTCGGCCATCTGCGACGAGTCCGACTACCGCCTGGGCGGTTCGTTCTTCGACGGCAAGGGCCAGCCCGGCCAGATCTCGGCCGTGTCGCATGGCGCCAGCACCACGCGCTTCGACGGCATGAACGTCATCAACACCGCCCGCAACATCGGCTGACCGGCCAGGAGCCCACGACATGAGCATCTTCACCGAAGAACAGGCCAAGGCCATCCTGGACAAGGTCCTCAAGCTGTCCACCGCCGACGAGTGCACCGCCACGCTGGCCGGCAACATCACCGGCAACATCCGCTTCGCGCTGAACGCGGTGTCCACCAGCGGCAAGGTCAGCGACACCCAGCTGATCGTGCAGTCGGCGTTCGGCAAGCGCGAAGGCATCGCCACCATCAACGAGTTCGACGACGCCGCGCTCGAGCGCGTCGTGCGCCGCGCCGAGGACCTGGCGAAGCTGGCCCCGGAAAACCCGGAGTACATGCCGGCGCTGGAGAAGCAGACCTACCGCCCCAGCCCGACCTTCGTGCAGGCCACCGCCGACATCACCCCGGAGCTGCGCGCCCAGGTCGCCAAGGCCTCGATCGGCCCCTGCAAGGACAACAAGCTGATCGCGGCCGGTTTCCTGCAGGACGACCAGACCTTCTTCGCCTTCGCCAACTCCAAGGGCAACTTCGGCTACCAGCGCGCCACCAACCTCGACTACACCTGCACGGTGCGCACCGAGGACGGCCGCGGTTCCGGCTGGGTCTCGCGCAACGCCGCCGACATCGGCAAGTTCAATGCCGCCGACGACATCCAGGTGGCGATCCAGAAGGCGCGCGATTCGGCCGAGGCCAAGGCGCTGGAGCCGGGCAAATACACCGTGATCCTGGAACCGGCCGCGGCCGCGGGCCTGATCAGCTTCATGATGTTCTTCTTCGACGCCCGCCAGGCCGACGAAGGCCGCAGCTTCCTGTCCAAGAAGGGCGGCGGCACCAAGCTCGGCGAGCAGGTCTACGACCCGCGCGTGAACATCGAGGCCGACCCCTGGCACCCGGAAGCCGCGGTCATGCCCTGGGACGGTGGCGGGCTGCCGCGCGAGAAGCATCCGATCATCAAGGACGGCAAGGTCGAGTACCTGCAGTACTCGCGCTACTGGGCCAAGGAAAAGGGCAAGCGTGCGATCGGCCAGCCCGGCAACCTGATCATGTCCGGCGGCAACAAGTCCACGGCCGAGCTGGTCAAGGGCACGCAGAAGGGCATCCTGGTCACGCGCACCTGGTACATCCGCATGGTCGACCCGCAGACCGTGCTGCTGACCGGCCTGACCCGCGACGGCACCTTCTACATCGAGAACGGCGAGATCAAGCACCCGGTGAAGAACTTCCGCTTCAACGAGTCGCCAGTGATCATGCTCAACAACATCGAGGAACTGGGCAAGCCCATCCGGCTCAGCGGCGACGAGTCGCCGTTCGTGATGATGATCCCGCCGATGAAGCTGCGCGAT
The DNA here is from genome assembly GCF_006265115.1 of Arenimonas terrae. Lineage (GTDB taxonomy): Bacteria > Pseudomonadota > Gammaproteobacteria > Xanthomonadales > Xanthomonadaceae > Arenimonas > Arenimonas terrae. Next base: position 1,634,772 of record NZ_SMDR01000001.1, read on the forward strand.
TTCACCTTCAGCTCCCTGTCCGACGCGGTGTGACCGCTCCGCTCCCTCCCCCGTGCGCGGGGGAGGGTTGGGGTGGGGGCCCGCCGCCAAGCCACGCTGCCCTCGCCCTCCGATGAACCGCCGCCGCTTCCTCACCGCCGCCACTGCCGCCCTTGCCGCCGGCGCCACGCGTCCGCTGCACGCAGCGACCGCCGACTACGACTTCTGGTTCACCCGCCTGATGTACGACTCGGGCGACTGGGACGTGGACCAGCGCATGCCGGCCAACGTCATCACCTCGCTGATCGACTACACACAGCTGCGCGTGGACCCCAAGGAGCACGTGCTGGCGCTGTCGGACCCGCGCATGCTGCAGGCGCCGTTCTGCTACCTGTCCGGGCACAAGCTGGTCGAGTTCAATCCCGACGAGCGCCGCAACTTCGAGCGCTACGTGCGCGGCGGCGGTTTCGTGTTCGTGGACGACTGCAACCACGACATCGACGGCCTGTTCGCCAAGTCCTTCGAGGAACAGATGGCGGCGATCTTCGGACCACGCGCCCTGCAGAAGCTGCCGGAGCGACACCCGATCTATTCGAGCTTCTTCAAGTTCGACGGCCCGCCCGCCACCGGCTTCGAGCTCAACGGCTGGGGCGACGACCTGGTGCACGACTACCTCAAGGGCATCCACGTCGACGGCCGCCTGGGCGTGCTTTACAGCAACAAGGACTACGGTTGCGAGTGGGATTACGACTGGCGCAACAAGCGCTGGCTGGCCGAGGACAACACCAAGTTCGCCGTCAACATCGTGATGTACGCACTTACCAGTTAGCGACATGGCATCGAGAAAGTAGGAAGTAGTGAATAGGAAGTAGAGAAAGCTGCAATTCCGTGACCCCGCTTTCTCTACTTCCTACTTCCTCCCCACTACTTCCTTTCGGACAGGCTCCCCAAGGAACACATGAACGACAAGACCAACGCATCCAACCTCGAAGCGCAGCTCGCCCGCCTCCAGCCCCTGCGCGCCGCCATCGCCCAGGCCATCGTCGGCCAGCACGACGTCGTCGAGCAGCTGCTGATCGGCCTGCTCGCCGGCGGCCACTGCCTGCTCGAGGGCGTGCCCGGCCTGGGCAAGACCCTGCTGGTGCGCACCCTGGGCCAGGCGCTGGAGCTGCAGTTCCGGCGCGTGCAGTTCACGCCCGACCTGATGCCCAGCGACATCCTGGGCACCGAGATCCTGGAAGAGGACCACGGCACCGGCCACCGCCATTTCAAGTTCCAGCCCGGCCCGGTGTTCACCAACCTGCTGCTGGCCGACGAGCTCAACCGCACGCCGCCCAAGACCCAGGCCGCACTGCTGGAGGCGATGCAGGAAAAGACCGTCAGCTACGCCGGCGTGACGCACGAACTGCCGAAGCCCTTCTTCGTGCTCGCCACCCAGAACCCGCTGGAACAGGCCGGCACCTACCCGCTGCCGGAAGCCCAGCTCGACCGCTTCCTGCTGCATGTGCGCGTGGACTACCCGAGCGAGGCGGAAGAGCGCGACATCATCGAACAGACCACCGGCGCGACGTCGGCACAGGTGCCGCAGGTGATGCGCGGCGAGGACGTGCTGGCCCTGCAGGCACGCGTGCGCGAAGTGCACCTGGGCGCCGACCTGCTGGACTGGATCACGCGCCTGGTGCGCGCCAGCCGGCCGCTGCCGGGTGCGCTGCCGGAGATCCTGCAGTACGTGAAGTGGGGCGCCGGCCCGCGCGCCGGCCAGTCGCTCGTGCTCGCGGCGAAGGCGCGCGCCCTGCTGCACGGACGCTTCGCCGCCACCCGCGAGGACGTGGTGGCGCTGGCCGCGCCGGTGCTGCGCCATCGTCTTCTGCTGTCCTTCGCCGCCGAAGCCGAACAGAAGTCGGCCGATGACGTGGTCGGCGTGCTGCTGCGCGGCGTGCCCTTCGCCGCCTGAGCCCGATGTCCGGACCCGACTTCATCCCCGCGCCGGTGCGCGCCCGGCTCAAGGACCTGCGCCTGGCCGGGCGCCGGACCGCGGGCGGGCATGGCTTCGGCCAGCACCCCAGCCGCAGCCGCGGCGCCGGGCTGGAGTTCGCGCAGTACCGCGCCTACGAACCGGGCGACGAACTGCGTCAGATCGACTGGAAACTCTATGCACGTTCGGACCGCTTCTTCGTGCGCGAGGCCGAACGCGACAGCCCGCTGACCGCCTGGGTGGTGGTCGACTGCACGGCATCGATGGCGCAGGGCGATGCGGCGCGGCCGGGCTGGTCTCGCCTTGAGGCCGCGCGCGCGCTCGCCGCCTGCGTGTTCGAACTCGCGCTGCGCCAGGGCGACCGCTTCGGCCTGGCCGCGGTCGGCGGCGACGGCCTGCGCCTGGTGCCGCCCGGCGCCGGCCCGCGCCAGCGCGACCGCTGCCTGCTGGAACTGCAGGGCCTGCGCGCGCACGGCGACTGGCCGGCAGAAACGGCGCTGCGGCCGCTGTGGGAACGCATCGCCGCCGGCCACCTGGTGCTGGTGCTGAGCGACGATTTCGACGAGGGGACGGTGCAGCTGTGCGAACGCCTGGCGGCCGCGCGCCGCGAGGTGCTGAACCTGCAGATCCTCACCGCCGAGGAGCGCGACTTCCCGTTCCGCGGCGGCCACCGCTTCCGCGATGCCGAAACCGGCGCCGAAACCCTGAGCGACGGCGCGTCGGCGCGCGAGGGCTTCCTCGCCGCCTTCGCGCAGGCTCGGCGCGCACTATCGGCGCGCCTGGCCGCCAGCGGCATCCGCCACACCGCCCACGTGCTCGACGAGGCGCTGGACGCGCCGCTGCGTCGCCTGCTCGCGGCCTCGCCGGCGGAGCGCGCATGAGCCTGGCCCTGCTGTTCCCGCTCGGCCTGGCGGCGCTGGCGGCGCTGGCGCTGCCGCTGTTGATCCACCTGGTGCGCCGCGAGGAGCAGCGACCCACCGATTTCGCCGCGCTGCGCTGGCTGTCGGCGCGGCTCAAGCCGCGCGCCAGGATCCGCTTCGAAGACCTGGTGCTGCTTGCGCTGCGCCTGGCCCTGGTCGCGACGCTGGCGCTGCTGCTGGCGCGGCCGGTGCTGTTCGGCGGCGCCGGCGATGCGCCCTGGCTGCTGGTGCTGCCCGGCGCGGATCCCACCGCCGCGCCGCCGCTGCCCGAAGGCGCGCAGCGCCGCTGGCTCGCGCCCGGTTTCCCGTCGCTCGATGCGCCGCGTCCGACGGAACCGGTCGCGGTCTCGAGCCTGCTGCGCCAGCTCGATGCCGAACTGCCGGCATTGACGCCCGTCACCGTGCTGGTGCCGGCCGTGTTCGACGGCGCCGACGGCGAGCGGCCGCGGCTGGCGCGCCGGCTCGACTGGCGGATCGTCGCCGGCGAGACCCCGACCGATACCGTCCCGCCATCGCCGGCACCGCGACTGGCGGTGCGCCACGCCCCCGAACGCGAACCCGCCCTGCGCTACCTGCGCGCGGCAGCGGCGGCCTGGACCGCTCTGCACGCCGCTTCGGACGCGGCGCCGGATGCCGCTTCGGCGGATGCACCCTCGGCGGCACCGCTGGACGTCGCGGGTGCCGATGCCGCACTGCCCGCGACCGACCGCCCCCTGGTCTGGCTGGTGCCGGGCGAACTGCCGGCCGCACTGCGCGACTGGCTGCGCAGCGGCGGCCATGCGCTGATCGAACCGGCCAGCAACTGGCCGCTGCCCGCGCCGGGCGTACCGGCCTGGCGCGCTGACGACGGCACCGTGCTCGCGCGCAGCGCCGCGTTCGGACGCGGCCGCCTCAGCCAGCTGCAGCATCCGCTGGCGCCGGACGTCCTTCCGGCCCTGCTCGACGCCGGCTTCCCGCGCCACCTGCACGACCTGCTGCACGCCCCCGCCCCGGCGCCGACCCGCGCCGATGCCGCCGCGCACGTACCGCTCGCGGGCGGCCCGGGCTTTCCGGAAACACCGCGGCCGCTCGACACGCCGCTGCTGTGGGCGGCGGTGGCGCTGTTCGCGCTCGAACGGCTGTGGGCGACACGCCGTCGCCCGGAGGCCCAGGCATGAGCGCTGAACGGCGCCTGCAGCAGGCGGCTGCCGCGGCGCGACACCGGCGGGCCGCGATCCGTATCGCTACCGGACTGGCGCCGGCGGCCGTGGCCATCGCCGGCGCCTGGCGGCTGTCCGGCGGAAGCGCCGCGGTGGCGGTGGCGATCGCCGCCGCCGGCCTCCTGTCGCTGCTGGCGTGGCGCGCCGCGCAGGACCTGGACGCCCGCTGGCTGGCGCGCCGGCTTGACCGGCGCGCCGACATGGAGGACAGCGCCGACCTGCTGTTCGCGGCAACGCCACTGTCCGGCCTGCAGGCGCTGCAGCGCGAACGCCTGCGCGGACGCCTTGCCACCGGAGCCGCACCCGAACTGCGCGAGCCCTGGCCTGCGCGCCGGTTGGCGATGCTTTTCCTGGCCGCACTGCCGCTGGTCCTGGTGCTGCTGTTCTGGCCGGCCCGCACCGCGCCGCCGGTCGAACGTGGGCCGGCCACTGCCGAAGCGCCCGGCACCCCCGCGACCGACATCGCCCTGGTCTCCGCAAGCCTGGACATCGCACCGCCCGCCTACACCGGCCTGCCGGCGCGCGGCGGCGGCGAGCTCGGGGCCAAGGCGCCGGAAGGTTCGCGCCTGGCCTGGCGGCTGCGCTTCTCGCCGCAGCCGCCGGCGGTGGCGCTGGTGCTGCACGACGGCCGGCGCATCGAACTGCAGCGCGAGGGCGAGGACTGGACCGGCGGGCACGTGCTGGCGCGCTCCACGCTCTACCGCATCGTGCCCGATGGCGCGCTGCCGCTGCGCGACGGCCGCCTGCACCGGCTCGATGCGATCGCCGACGAGCCGCCGCAGCTGCGCGTGCTCGCACCGGAACGCAACCTGACGCTGCGCGCCGAAGGCCAGCGCGACTGGGCGCTGTCCTTCGAGGCCAGCGACGACCACGGCCTGGGCAACGCGCGGCTGGTGATCACGCTGGCCCAGGGCAGCGGCGAACAGGTGACGGTGAGCGAACGCCGCCTCGCGCTCGCCGGCGAAGGCGACGCCAAGCAGCGCCGCTACGCGCGCCGGCTCGACCTGGCCGCGCTCGGCCTGGCCCAGGGCGACGACCTGATCGTGCGCCTGGAAGTGGACGACAATCGCCGCCCGCAGGCGCAGACCCGCCGCAGCGCCAGCTACATCCTGCGCTGGCCGCTGCCGCCGGCCACCGAGGCCACCGGCATGGAAGGCCTGGTCAAACGCGCCTTGCCGGCCTATTTCCGCAGTCAGCGTCAGATCATCCTCGATGCCGAGGCCCTGATCTCCGAACGCCCGCGCCTGGCGGCGGACGACTTCCTGGCGCGCTCCGACGGCCTGGGTGTGGACCAGCGCATCCTGCGCATGCGCTACGGCCAGTTCCTCGGCGAGGAAAACGTCGGCGGCGAAGACGCGCCCGCGGGAGAAGCCGGCCAGCCCGAAGACGAACACCACGCCGGCGACGGCCACGACCACGGCGCCGAACCGCCGGCCGATTTCGGCGGCCCGGTCAACGTGCTCGAGGACTACGGCCACACCCACGACGACGCGGAAGCCGCCACCCTGCTGGACCCGGAAACGCGCGCGATCCTGAAGAAGGCGCTGGACGCGATGTGGTCCTCGGAGGGCGAGCTGCGCCAAGGCCAGCCCGGACGCGCACTGCCGCATGCCTACCGCGCGCTCGGCTACATCAAGCAGGTGCAGCAGGCCACGCGCATCTACCTGGCGCGTGTCGGCCTGGAGCTGCCGCCGATCGACGAAACACGGCGCATGGGCGGCGATCGCACCGGCTTGGGCGACCGCCGCGACGGCCTGGTCGCCGCCGTCGCACCGGACAGCCCGGCGCTGGCGCTGTGGCAGGCACTGGCGCCGGAAGCCGATGCCGAAACCGGCGCGGCGCTGGATGCCTTCGCGGCCTGGCTGCGCGAGAACGAAATGCGCCTCGCCGATCCGCTCGACCTGGTCGCCGCGCTGGAAGCCGTGCGCGCCGATCCGGCCTGCAGCGACTGCCGCGCGCGCCTGCGCGAGCGCCTGTGGCCGCTGCTGCCGCGGCCCGCGGCGGCGGTGCTGCCGCGCGCCGTGCCGGACCGCGCCGGACAGGCCTATCTCGAAGCGCTGGCGCCGGAGTCGAAACCATGAGCGCCGCCTTCGCCCTCGCCGCTGTCCTGGCCGCGATCGTCGCCGCCGCCGCGCTGCGCATCCTGTCCGCCGCGCGTCGCACGCCCGGCGCCGGGCCGCACGCCGCCGCGCGACTGCTGGCGATGCTCGCCGCCGCCGCGCTGCTGTACTTCTTCCTGCTGCCGCCGGCCAGCACGCCGCGGCCGCGCGCGCTCACCCTGCTGACTGCCGGCAGCAGCGCCGCAGACGCGGCGCCGGCCGGCGACGGGATCGTGCTGGCGCTGCCGGAAGCCCCGGCCCTGCCCGGCGTGGCGCGCGTGCCCGACCTGGGCACCGCACTGCGCCGGTATCCGGGCGCGTCGCCGCTGCGCGTGCGCGGCGAGGGCCTGGCCGCGCGCGACCGCGATGCCGCGACCGGCCTGGCGCTGGAATTCTCGCCGCCACCGCTGCCGGCCGGCCTGGTCGAACTGGCCGCGCCGGTGCAGGTCGGCAGCGGCCGGCAGTTCGCGGTCGCCGGCCGCGTCGAAGGGTTGGCGGGCGGCCAGGTCGAGCTGCTGGATCCGGCCGGCGCGCGCGTGGACGGCGCGACGCTCGACGACACCGGCCGTTTCCGGCTCACCGCCGTCGCCGGCCCGGCCGGACGCGTGGACTACCGCCTGCGCACGAAGGCCCGCGACGAGCAGGTGCAGGAAGAGATCGCGCTGCCCCTGGACGTGCGCGCCGGCGCGCCGCTGCGCGTGTGGCTGCTGGCCGGCGGTCCCGGCCCCGAACTGAAATACCTGCGCCGCTGGGCCCGCGACGCCGGCCTGTCCCTGCACACGCAGATCGCCGTCGGCGGCGGCGTCGACCTGGGCGATCCACCGCGGGCCATGACGCCCGCGACGCTGCGCGAGGTCGACCTGGTCGTGATCGACGACCGCGCCTGGCGCGACCTGGGCGAACGGGGCCGCGGTGCACTGCGCGACGCGGTGCGCGAAGGCCTGGGCGTGTTGCTGCGGCTCACCGCCGATCCCGGCACCGGCGAACGCCGCCTGCTGCAGGAATGGGGCTTCCAGGTCGAAACCGCCGAGCTCGCGCGCAGCCTGCGCCTTCCGGGCAGCGAAGCGGCGGACGCGGTCGCCGCGAGCACGGATGCCGACGACGCCGAGGCCCGCGCCACCGACACCCCGCCCCTGCTCAGCCGCCGGCCGCTGCAGCTGCGCGCCGCCGACGGCGTGGTGCTGCAGCGCGCGCCCGATGGCGAACCGTTCGCGCTTTGGCGCGCCGAGGGCCGCGGCCGCATCGCGCTCTGGACCCTGTCCGACAGCTTCCGCCTGGTACTTGCCGGCCGTCGCGCGGCGCACGGCAGCCTGTGGGCGCAGACCTTCGCCACGCTGGCACGTCCGGCCGGACTGGCAGCAGGCGCCGTGCCGGAAAACGCGCGGGTGGGTGAACGCACGATGCTTTGCGCCGCCACCGCGGAGACCGCGGTGCTGGCGCCGGACGGCACCGGCGTCGCGCTGGCGGTGGACCCGGCCAGCGGCACCCGCACCTGCGCCGCCTACTGGCCGGCGCAGGCCGGCTGGCACGAACGCGTGGATGGAGATATCCGCAGCGCCTTCCCGGTGCGCGCCGCGGAAGCCGCCGCCGGCCTGGCCGCCGCCGAACGCCGCGAGGCCACGGCAGCCCTCGCCGGCGCCGGGGCGGCGCATGCGGCGGCGATACCGGCCGCGATGCCCGGCCCGCGCTGGCCCTGGGGCCTGGGCTGGCTGCTGGCCAGCGCCCTGCTGTGGTGGCTGGAGCGCCCGCGCGCCGCGACCGCGCGGGCCTGAGCCGGCACCGCGTCACCAGCCGATGCGCATGCCGGCCATGACGTGGTGGAAGTCCTTGCCGTCGTGGCGCTCGGCCTGGGCGGAGACGTAGATCGCCGCCTCGCGGCTGATGCCCCATACCGCCTCGAGCGCCAGCGCGACGTGGCTGTCCTCGTCCGTCGCGCCGGTGATGCGCAGCGGATCGCCGGGCGCGCCGACCAGGGTCACCGGCAGCGCGCGCGCATCGCCGGACAGTTCGTGCGTATAGGTCAGACGGCCGCCGAGCTGCAGGTAGGCTTCACCGCCGAAACGCCATTCGTGGCCTGCATCCAGTCCGGCCCAGGCATTGCTGCGGCGCACGCCGTGGCCGTCGGCCGCCAGGGCCACGCCGCCCTGCTCGGCGAAACCGCCGGTGCGCACCCGCTGCCAGTCCGCGCCCAGCAGGGGCGCGACGTGGAAGCGGCCGAAGCGGAAACGGTAGCCGGCTTCCGCCGCCAGCTGCTGCACGTCCAGGCTGTAGTCCGCCGTGGATACGCCGCCCAGTGCCAGGTTGCCGTGCACGGCGTCCACCCGTCCGCGCCCCTGCATCGCCGCCGACGACACGAACCAGGCCTCGCCTTCCCAGGCCGCCGTCAGCCCGTACTGGGTCAGCTCGAAATCGGCGGCTTCGACGGCGCCGACGGCATCAATATCCGACTCGGTGCGATCGAGCGCCAGGCCCAGGGCAAATCCTTCCGCCGGGGCGAACACCACGCCGCCCGACAGGCCCGAGCGGCTGCGCCGGCTGCCGGCGACGGCGCCGCGCACGGGCGTTTCGCTCTCGCCGCCATGGCCGCCGAACCAGAACCGCACCGGCGACCCGCCGCCCCCGGCACGCGCGGCCTGCGCGGCGCGGATGCCGCCGCGCGGCCCGCCTTCGCCCAGCAGGCGCGACCGGAAGCCGGTGCCGGCCTCGAACGCGCCCGACTGCACGGCGGTGTGCACCGCGCCGATGAGGGTGACGGTGCCGGTGTACTGGTAGAAACCGTAGTTGAGGTAATCCTCGTTGGTGAAGCTGGTCTCCAGGGTCGTCACGACGGTCGTCGTATGGGTGTTGGTGTTCACCGTTCCCGCCGCGACTTCGAACTCCTCGGAGGTGTCGCAGTCGGCGAAGTAGCCGTCGAGGCCGCCGAAGTTGGTCTCGCCGGACACGCCGAAGGAATAGCAGTAGCCTCGGTTGCCGACGAAGGCGATGTTGTTGGGCGCGTCGCCGGAGGTCAGCTGGGTGGTGACGACGCTGCTGGTGACCGTGCTGTAGCTGGTCTCGGTGAAACTGTCGAGGAACTCCTCGTAGGCATCCACCAGCTGCGCATCGCCCCAGGTCAGCACGCCGGGCGCACCGCCGACGTTCACGCCGCGGGTGGCGATGTGGCCGGCGAGGCCGTTCACCACGTCCGGATCCTCGAAGGCGCGGTTGAAGGTCAGGTCGAACACGACCGCCTGGCCGTCGATGATGCCGATGACGTTGGTCTGGTAGCTGTCGTTGCGCCGTCCGTCGTAGGCGTAGTCGTAGGTCTCCATGTAACCGAAGGATTCGGTCGTGGTCTGGACCTGGGCCTGGCCGACCGCCGGCGCGGCCAGGCAGGCCGCGCACAGCGCGAACAGGTAGTGCGGATGCCGGTTGCCCATGGATCAACTCCCCTTGATGGTTCCCTCAGCAACGGCGGCCGGCCCCGTCTCAGGCCAGGCCGGGCTCCCCTGCCGCCAGCTCGGCCGCCAGTTCGGGCGACACGCCCGGGATGCGGCTCCAGTCGATGCGGTCGATCTGCGTCGCCGGCAGGAACCGGCGCGCGTAGTCCAGGTACACGCGTTCGCGCAGGAACACGTCGAACAGGTCCGGGTCGACGTGGTGGTCGAGCTTCATGCGGCCCAGGATGGTCAGCGATTCGCTCAGGGTCTTGCCCGGCTTGTAGGGCCGGTCGCTGGCGGTCAGCGCCTCGAAGATGTCGGCGATGCCCATCACCCGCGCCTGCACGCTCATCTGCTCGCGGGTCAGGCCGCGCGGGTAACCCTTGCCGTCCATGCGCTCGTGGTGGCCGCCGGCGTATTCGGGCACGTTCACCAGGTGCGCCGGCCAGGGCAGCGCCTCGAGCAGGCGGATGGTCATGGTGATGTGGTGGTTGATGATCTCGCGCTCGGCGTTGTTGAGCGTGCCGCGGCGGATCGTCAGGTTCTCGACCTCGTCGGCGCTCAGGAAGGGCTGGTCGCTGCCGTCGGAGCCGCGCCAGCGATAGGCGGCGATGCGGCGGATCTGCTCGACCTTGCCATCGTCCATGAACTCGCCGCCGGTATTGGCGGCGCGCACGGCGGCGCGGTCGGCCTCGAGCTGGGCCAGGCGGGCGGCGTAGGCGCCGGCATCGAGTTCGCCGCGCAGGTGGGCGATCTCTGCGTCGCGCCTGAGCACCTCGAAGCGCGTGTCCACCAGCTCGATGCGGTCGAACAGGGTCTGCAGCTTGGTGGCCTTGTCCACCACGTGCACCGGCGTGGTGATCTTGCCGCAGTCGTGCAGCAGGCCGGCGATCTTGAGTTCGTAGCGGTCGGCATCGTCCATCGTGAACTCGGCCAGCGGCCCGGTCGTGGTGCGCGCGACCGCATCGGCCAGCAGGTTGGTCAGGGCCGGCACGCGTTCGCAGTGGCCGCCGGTATAGGGCGACTTTTCGTCGATGGCGGTGTTGATCAGCTTGATCAGGGCCTCGAACAGGTTCTCCAGCTGCTCGACCAGGCGGCGGTTGTTGAGCGCGATCGCCGCCTGCGAAGCCAGCGATTCCACCAGGTGCTGGTCGGCGTCGGTGAAGGCGCGGGTGGCGCCGTCGGGGCCCTTGGCGTTGATCAGCTGCAATACGCCGATGACGCGGCCCTCGTGGTCCTTCATCGGCACGGTGAGGAAGGACTGCGAGCGGTAGCCGGTGCGGGCATCGAAGGCGCGGGTGCCGCTGAAGTCGAAACCTTCGGCCGCATAGGCGTCGGCGATGTTGACGGTGCGTCCGGTCAGCGCCGCATGCGCCACCACCATGCCGTGGTTGCCCTGGCCATCGGCGCAGTAAAGCGGCAGCGGCGGGAAGGCGATCGGCTGGCCCTGGCGGCCGCCCATCACGAAACCCAGCGTGTGGTTGCGCAGCACCTCGAACACCAGCTTGTCGCCGTCCACGCGGTAGAGCGTGCCGCCGTCGGCGTCGGCGAACTCGCGCGCGGCCTCGAGGATGCGTTCGAGCAGGGTAGGCAGGTCGCGTTCGCTCGACAGCGCGACGCCGATGGCGTTGAGGGTTTCGAGGCGGGCGAGGATGTCGTCTTCGCGGTACATGGCGATGGGCTGGCGGAGGTCCGCGCCCACACTGACGCCAAAGCCCGCGCCGCGCAATCGGGCGCCGGGCGGCCAGCCGCCGGCACGGTGCCGGGGCGTCGCTTTCGCGCTTGCCGACAGGTAGCGTGTGGACTTTCCCCGTCGGCCGCCGACCATGCTGCGCATCCTGTTGCTTCCGCTGTGGCTGCTTGCCCTCGCCGCGCCCGTCCGGGCCACGGTGGTCCTGCCCGACACGCCCGCCGGCCGCGCCTTCGACGCCTGGCTGCAGGCGTTCAACGCCGCCGACCGGGCCCGTCTGGAAACCCTGCAGCAGGCATTTGCGACGCCCGAGCCGGTCGACGACACCCTCGGCTATCGCGAGTTCACCGGAGGCTTCACCCTGCTCGCGGTCGAATCCAGCCAGCCGCACCGGCTGGTCGTGCGCGCGCAGGAACGCGACGGACAGATGGCGCCCGTTCGCCTGGTGGCCACCGTCGCCGGCGACCCTGACGGCCGACTGCTGGGGGTGGCTCCGGAAGGCCTCGACATCGGACGGCTGGACGAGGCCGCCGCCGTCGCCGGGCTGGCGCAGCGTGCCCGCGAGCTGGCCGAGGCCGACCGGTTTTCCGGCGCCTGGCTGGTCGCCCGCGACGGCCGGATCCTGGGCCAGGCGGCGCACGGCCTGGCCGACCGCCGTGCGAAGACGGCCAATACGCTCGACACGCGTTTCCGCTTCGGCTCCGCCGGCAAGATGTTCACCGCGGTGGCGGTGCTGCAGCTGGTGGAGGCCGGAACCCTCTCGCTCGACGGCACCGTGGACGACTACCTCCAGGGCTACCCGAACCGCGACGTGGCGCGGGTCACGCTGCGGCAGCTGCTGACCCACACGGGCGGCACCGGCGGCATCGACATCTTCGGTCCGGAGTTCGCCGCCAACCGGCGCGCGCTGCGCACCCATGCCGACTATCTGGAGCACCACGGTGCGCGCGGCGTCGCGTTCGCGCCCGGCACGAAGGTGGACTACTCGAACTATGGCTACGTGCTGCTGGGCGCGATCCTGGAAAACGCCAGCGGCAAGGACTACTACACGCTGCTCGAGGAGAAGGTGTTCGCCCCCGCGGGCATGACCCGCACCGGCGCCGAACCGGAATCGGCCCGCGTCGAGGGCCGCGCGCTTGCCTACCGCCGCGAAGGCGATGCGTGGGTGGACGCCGCCGACACTCTGCCCTGGCGCGGCATGGCTGCCGGCGGCGGCTACACCACGGTGGGCGACCTGCTGAAGTTCGCGCAGGCGCTGGCGGACGGAAAGCTGCTGTCGCCGGAGATGTTCCGCCAGGCCACTACGCCGCAGATGGCCGAAAACTGGTATGGCTTCGGCTTCATCACCGTTGGCGAAGGGCCACTGCGGCGATTCGGCCACGGCGGCGATGCGGACGGCATGAACGCCGACTTCCGGGTGTTCCCGGAATCGGGCTGGGTGCTGGTGAGCCTGAGCCACTTCGATCCGCCGGCCGCGTACCGGCTGACCCGCTGGTTCGAACCGCGCATGCCGCTGGAGCGCGCGCCCGCGCCGACCGCCGACTGAGCGGGCCGGGGCCTCAGCGCCAGCCGGCGTCGCGGGCGCGGCGTTCGGCGTCGGCGTCGAGGGTGTCGCCGGCCAGGCGCGTTTCCACCGCCAGCAGCACGGCCGGCGGCAGGGCCGCGGCGGCGGGGCGCAGTTCGCCGTTTTCGGCGGCCGCTTCGCTGGTGACCGGCACGTGCCAGCCGTCGTCGCCGCGGCAGGCCAGGCCGGCCAGCGGCCGCGCCTGGCGCAGCACGAAGCTGCGGCAATAGGCGCCGCTGCCGTCGCGGAAACTCAGGCCGATGGCGATGCGGGCGTCGGCGCGGTTGTCCGCGGCCAGCTGGTGGTCCAGGGCCTGGGCGAGCGCGCCGTCGGCGCGCAGTGCGCCGCCCGCGACGGTGCGCAGGTCGGCCTCGCCCGGCTGCAGGAAGGCCTGCGACAGCGCCACGCCCAGCGCCAGCGCGGCCGCCAGGCCCGCCCATTCCGGCAGCGCCCAGCGGCGTCGCGGCCGCAGCGGCACGACCGCTGCCGCCGGCGCGGCGGGCGCGCGCACCCGCGCCAGCAGGTGTTCGGGCACGGGCTCGTCCAGCGCCGGCGCGAAGGCGTCGCGCAGCTGCCGGCGCAGTGCGCGGTGGCGCGCCACCGCTTCGGCCAGGGCCGGGTCGGCGGCGATCGCGACTTCGACCTCGACGACGGCCGCGGCGTCGAGCTCGCCGTCGGCATAGGCCATCAGCTGTTCGTCGGTGATCCTCATGCGCCTACTCCGTCCGTACCGCCCAGCCGCGCCTGCAGCGCCTCGCGGCCGCGCGCCAGGCGGCTGGTCAGCGTGCCGATCGGGATATCCAGGACCGCCGCGGCTTCCTTGTAGGACAGGCCTTCCACCAGCACCAGGGCGATCGCCTCGCGCTGTTCTTCCGGCAATCCCATCATCGCGCTGTGCACCGACATCGCCACCTCCCGCGCCTCGGCCGAACCGTCCCCGACCGTGGCGCCCTGTTCCTCCGGTGCGAACAGCCGCCCGCCGCGCCGGCGGGCCCGCACCTCGTCGATCCAGGCGTTGCGGACGATGCCGAACACCCAGGCGTCCAGGCCCTGCTCCGGCCGCCACTGCGCCGCCCGGGCCAGGGCGCGTTCCAGCGCCACCTGCACCAGGTCATCGGCATCCGCGGGGTCCCGCGCCAGGGTCCGCGCGAAGCGCCGCAGCCGCGGCAGCAGCGCGCACAGTCCCTCACGCAGGTCCATGGCCGGTTCCATTGCCTTCATGTCCGATTACGTCCGGGGAGGGCATTTTCTTCCCGCCCGCACCGCCGCGGCGCCGGGCTGGCCGGATGCTAGCACCGGCCGGCGCGGAGCCCGGATGAAACGGCCCTCTCCGCGCGTAGGGTATTGGCATGACCCGGATCCTTTCCCTGCTGCTGCCGCTGCTGCTCGCCCCGCCGGCGGCGCTGGCGCTCGGCCTGCCGGCCCCGCTGCCCGCGCTGCCGGTGGACCTGCGCGGCGACGTGGTCGAGCCGCTGGACCGCAGCACGCGCGACCTGGCGGGACTGCGGCAGCTGCAGGTCCGCCAGCTGCTGCGCGAGCACCGGAAATTCCTGGACACCGACCCGCGCGGCGCGCCGGTGGTGCGCGGCGAAGTGGTCGCGATCGACCCCACGCCCGAGGCGCTGCAGCGCGCCCGCGACGCCGGTTTCCGCGTGCGCGACGAACGTCGCCTCGAAGGCCTGGGCCTGCGCATCGTGGTGCTGCAGGCGCGCGAGGGCCAGCGCAGCCGCGCCGCGCTCAAGGCGCTGCGCCGGCTCGATCCGTCGGGCAGCTACGACTTCAACCACCTTTACCTGGGATCGGGAACGGCCGCCGGCGTGCCGGCACCGATGCCCGCATCGGCCGAGCGCACCGCGCTGCGCGTGGGCCTGGTGGACACCGGGGTGGACGCCGCACATCCGGCGCTGGCCGGCGTGCGGGTCGACACCTGGGGCTGCGGCGGTGCAGCGAAACCGCACCGCCACGGCACCGCCGTCGCCTCGCTGCTGGTCGGCAGCCGCGTGCGCGCGGCGCCGGCGCGGCACCGCCTCTACGCGGCCGACATCTACTGCGGCCGCCCGACCGGCGGCGCCGTGACCGGGCTCGCCGAAGCCTTCGCCTGGCTCGCGCAGGAGAAGGTCGCGGTGGTGAACCTCAGCCTCGTCGGCCCGCCGAACCAGCTGCTCGAACGCGGCGTGCAGGCGATGCTGGCGCGCGGCCACGTGCTGGTGGCGGCGGTGGGCAACGACGGACCGGCGGCGCCGCCGCTGTATCCGGCCGCCTATCCCGGCGTGATCGGCGTCACCGCGGTGGACGCGCGCGACCGCGTGCTGCCCGAAGCCGGACGCGGCGAGCAGGTGGATTTCGCCGCACCCGGCGCCGGCCTGTCGGCCGCCGGCGACGGCGGCGGCTGGTGGGACGTGCGCGGCACGTCGTTCGCGGCGCCCCTGGTGGCGCGGCTGGCGGGCGCGCAGGCGCCGCAGCCCAGCCCCGGCGCCGCGCTGCGCGTGCAGTCGGCGCTCGCCGCGCAGGCGCGCGACGCCGGCCCGCGCGGCGACGATGCGCGCTACGGCCGCGGCCTGCTCGGCGGCGAGCAGCGCGCGCGCTGGTCCGCGCCGATGAACGAAGACTGAAAAAATTCCCGCCCGCGGGAAGAAACCCCGCCACCGGTTCGTAGACATCCTTGAAGCCGCGGATTTCCCCGCGGCGACGCCAAGGAGTCCGTCATGAACAGCAAACTTCTCGCCTCCGCGATTTTCGCCGCCCTGCTCGCCGCCGCGCCGGTGGCGCAGTCGCAGTCCCTGGTCGGCGGCGCCACCGGCCGCATCGGCGGCACCGTCAGCGGCACGCTCGGCGGCGACGTCGGCCGCGGCGGCCTCGGCGGCCTGGATGCGCGCGGCACCCTGCGCGAAACCCGCGAGGCCGCCCAGGAACGCGCCGAACTGCGCCGCCTGGCGCGCGAAGCCCGCCTGCAGCGCAAGGCCGCGGAAGCCGCGGCCGAAGCCGGCGGCAGCCTCGACGGAACGCTCGGCCGCGACGGCGTGGCGGGTGCCGGCGAGATCGGCGGCAGCGCGCGCGGCGCCGTGTCCCAGCTCGATGCCGCCGCCCAGGCCGCCGGCTCAATCGCTGGCGAAGCCTCCCGCGGCGGCGATGCCGTTCAGGCCGCCGGTTCGCTGGCGGGCGAAGCCACCGGCGCGCTGTCGGGTGCCGGTGATGTGGGCAACGGCTCGGGCAGCGGCGAGCTGATCGGTGAAGCCAGCGGCGCGCTCTCGGGCGAAGGCCGCGGCGGATCCGGCCAGGCCGACGGCGCCGCCGGCGAACCGCCGGACCAAATGGACATGGTGCGCCGCGCGCACGCCCAGGCCGCGCAGATCCCGCTGGTGGACATGGGCCGCGACGACGGCGAGGACGCCGAAGACAGCGGCGACGCGCGCCAGGACGAGCGCCGCGTGGACGAGAACGAGCACGCCACCGAGGCGCCGCGCCCGCAGCCGGGTTCGCGCCAGCCGCGCAGCCCGCGCTCCGGCGCCCGCGCGTCGGCCGACGCGGATGCCGACGCCGATGCCCGGGCCTCGCGCCGCGGCGCGTCGGTCGGCGCCTCGGCCTCGGCCCGCGGTAGCGTCTCGCGCGACGATTGAACGCGCCTTGGGGGGCGCGCACGGCGGAAGCCTTCCGGCTTCCGCCTTTTTTTTCGGCGGTTATGCTGGCACCATGCCCGCCGCCATCGAACTCGCCACCACCCTCGCCCACGCCCAGGGCGCCTACACCGTCGCGACCGCCTTCGGCAGCGAAGGCAACGTCGCCCATCTGATCCTGGACACGGGCAGCAGCACGCTGGCAGTGCGGCCGCCGGCCTACGACCCGGCGCGCGACCGTGCCCTGCGCGCCACCGCCTGGGCGCAGGAAATCCGCTACGGCGGCGGCGCCTGGGCCGGGCCGGTGCTGCGCTCGCGTCTGGCCTTCGGCCACGGCCACCACGCGCGGGCGATCGACGATGCGCTGTTCGCGCTGATCGAAACCGACAGCCCCTTCCTGCGCGGCGCCGACGGCCTGTTCGGGCTGGCGTACCGCGGGCTGGATCCGGCCTACGACCTCGGTGCGCTGCTGCAGGCGCGCCAGGGGTCGCCCGCCGTGACCTGGCCCTGGCCCTTCCCCGTCGGCGACGCGCTCGGCATGGACGCCTTCGGCGACACGCTGCGGCAGCAGCCGCGCACGCTGCTGACGCCTGCCTTTAGCGCGCTCGAGCAGGAGGGCGTGGTCCGCGACCGGTTCGCGCTGTCGGTCGGGCGCGCGATCGTGCATGTCGCCGACGACGCGGGCCCGCGCCAGGCGCAGGCCGCCGATCCGCTCAACCGCGGCGTGCTGGTGCTCGGCGGCGGCGCGGAGCAGCAGCACCTCTACCGCGGCCCGTTCGTGGATGTGCGCGTGGTGCACGATCTGTACTACAACGCCAACCTGCGGGCGGTGCGGGTCGGCAGCGGAGATCCGATTCCGGTTTCGCCATTGGACGCGGCGGAAACGGCGCGCTGGCACAGCAACGCCCTGCTCGACACCGGCAGCAGTTTCCTGGTGTTCGACGGCCCGACCTGGCGGGCGATGATGGCGGCCTTCTCGCGCCACGATCCGAGTCTGCCCGACCAGGTGGCGGCCTCGGCGCAGGCCTTCGCCGCGGGCCAGGGCCTGTCCTGCGACGCGGTGTACGCGCACGACTGGCCGGACCTGCACCTGCATCTGGAAGCGCCCGGCGGCCACGACGCCGTACTGCGCATCGCCGCATCCAACTACTGGCCGCGTAACGCGCTGCGCCATGGCCAGACCTTGTGCCTGCTGATGGCGCCGCTGCCCGACTTCCCGCGCCAGGCGATCCTGGGGCTGCCGCTGTTCGCCGGGCACTACAGCGTATTCGACCGGCGCGGCGGCAGTGGCCAGGGCCAGGTAAGGCTGGCGACGGCGGCATGAACCTGCTCGTCACCTCCCGATTGCAATTGCGACCGTTGGCCGGCGAAGACGGCGACAGCTACGTGGCGCTGTACGGCAACGTGACGGTGATGCGCCACGTGCGGCCGCCGCTGGCCGAACCCGAGGCACGGCGAAGTTTTTCCGAGGCGCTCCGGCAGCAGCGGGAAGTTCCGCCGCGCCGCCGCTGGTGGACGCTGCAGACCCCCGACGGGACGGAAACCTTTGGCCTTGCCGGCCTGGCCTATGCCGGGGTTGGCGCTGAACTGGGCATCCTGCTGCGTCCGGCCTGGCAAGGCCGGGGCCTGGCGAGCGAGGCCGTGCGCGCGCTGTGCGCATACGCCTTCCGCGAGCAGGCGCTGTCGTCGATCTCGGCGCGCCACGGGTTGGACAACCGGGCGGCCCACCGGCTGTTCGCCCACGCGGGTTTTGAGCCGGCGGCAGCGCCGCCCGGTGAGCGCCACTGGGCCCTGGCCGCCCCGTCTCCGATCGCCGGCGGGTGCAGCGGCGGAGCCGCGAATCCGCTAACCTGAGTGCCCTTCCGCCACACGCGTCCCCGGGGATATGGACACCACCGGAAGCCTTGCCTGCGTCGGCCTCGGCATGACCCTGGGCGCCCACCTGAGCCCGCGTGCGCGCAGCCATATCGAAACCGCCGACGTGGTCTTCGCGGCCGTGTCCGACCCGGTGGTGGAACTCTGGCTGCAGCAGATGCACCCGGACGTGCGCAGCCTCCAGCCCCTTTACGCCGAGGGCAAGTCGCGCCACGACACCTATCGCGAGATGGTCGAGGCCCTGCTCTGCGAAGTGCGCGCCGGTCGCCGCGTCTGCGGCGCGTTCTACGGCCACCCGGGCGTATTCGCACAGGCTCCGCATCGCGCCATCGCACAGGCCAGGGCCGAAGGGTTCGAGGCCGTGATGGAACCGGGGATCTCGGCCGAGGACTGCCTGTACGCCGACCTGGGCATCGACCCCGGCACCGTCGGCTGCCAGCACTTCGAGGCCAGCCAGCTGATGTTCTACCGGCGCCGGATCGATCCCAGCGCCTACCTGGTGGTTTGGCAGGCGGCCATCGCCGGCGACCGCAGCTTCCGCCGCTTCCTCACCAGCTCCGCCCACCAGCAACTGCTCGTTGACCTGCTGGCCGAGGACTACCCGTTGGACCACCCGTGCACCCTCTACGAGGCCGCGACCCTGCCCATCCAGGCGGCGCGGATCGAGGTGGTGCCCCTGCGTGACCTGCCACGGTCCGGTTTGCGTCTGCAGACGACCGTGGTGCTGCCCCCCGGCCGCGTCCTTCAGCCCAACGAGGACATGCTGGCCCGGCTGGCGGCGCTGGAAGCCAGTGATCGAAGCACCCGCTCCACGCAGAACCGTTCCACCACCACCACTAGGGGAAACACCGATGTCGAACGTGATCTCGTTCCTTGAGTCCCTCGGGCAGGATGCCCGCCTCGCCCGCCTGTCCGGAGACGACTATGCCGCCGCCGTTCGGGCGCTGCCGCTGGATGACGATGCCCGCCAGGCGCTGCTCGCCAAGGATGCCGGCGCGCTGAACGACCTGCTGGGCGGCCGCCCGGCGATGGTCTGCGCGCTGTTCCCCGCCGAGGACACCCCGGCCCGCGAGAACGACGATGGCGACACCCCGCAGGAAGACACGCCCGACGAGCAGAAGGAATCCATCGGCGGCCGCGGTCGCCACTGAGGCCCCGGGTGATTGCACTCCGCCCGTTCCTCGCAAGCCTGCTGCTGGCGGGTTCGTTGCTGTGCTCCGCGGCGCCAGCCGGCGCCGCGGAGGACTACCAGTCCCTGCTCGACAATGCCGAGGAGCTGCGCAGCAGCGAACCGGAGCGTTTCCAGTCGCTGGTGGGCGAGCTCAATGCCCGGGTGCAGGAAGCAACGCCGGCGCAGCGCCAGCAGCTGCGCTACCTGAAGGCCTACGAGCTCGGCTACACCGGCCGTTTCGACCTCGCCGCGGAAGCGGCCATCGAGCTGATGAAGGAGGTGGACGACCCGCGCCTGCGGCTACGCGCCGGAGCGCTGATCGTCAACTCCTACGCCATCGCCCGCAATTTCCCCGAGGGCCTGCGCTACCTCGACCAGACCCTGCTTCTGATCGACCGCGTCCCCGACACCGAGCTGCGCAGCCACGCCTGGTTCGCCGCGGCCTCGCTCTACACTCAGCTTGGACAGCATGAACTGGCCCGGCACTACGCCGAACGCGTGCTGGAGGCGAGCACCGTGCCGCGCACCCGCTGCTTCGCCGGCCTGCAGCGGCTGGAGGCGATGCTGCACCTGGGCGAACTTGCCGGAAACGACGCCGAGACCCGTGCGCTGGTGGACCTGTGCGATTCCCAGCGCGAGGTCCTGGTCGCCAACCTCGGCCGCACCCTGCTGGCGCGCCAGTGGGCCCGGAAGGGGGAACACGGCGCCGCGATCGCGATGCTGGAGCCGCGGCTCCCGGAAATCGAATCCACGCGCTACCCGCGCCTGGTCGGCGACGCGCAGTCCGTTCTGGCGGAGCTGAACCTGGCCCTGGGCCAGCACGCGCAGGCCGAGTCCTATGCCCAGCAGGCGGTGCGCCAGAGCCATGACATCGCCTTCTCGCTGCCGCTGGTGAACGCCCACCGCGTGCTCTACGAGGTCGCGCTCGCGCGTGGCGACAGTGCCGCCGCGCTGGGCCACTACCGGCGCTACGCCGAGGCCGACAAGGCCTACCTGGATTCGATCAAGGCCCGCGAGCAGGCCTACCTCACGATCAAGCACGAGACCGCGCAGAAGAACCAGACCATCGAACTGCTCAACAACCAGAACCGCGTGCTGCAGCTCGAACAGCAGGTCAGCGCCAAGAGCACGCAGGCCACCCAGCTGCTGGTGGCCCTGCTCTGCGTGCTGCTGGCTTCGATCGCCTACTGGGCGGTGAAGATCAAGCGCATGCAGGTCTCATTCCGGCGCCTGGCGGAAACCGATGCGCTCACCGGCATCAGCAACCGTCTGCACTTCAGCCGCCAGGCCGAACAGGCGCTTGACTACTGCCGCCGCAACCGCGAGGACGCGGTGCTGGTGATGTTCGACCTCGACGAGTTCAAGGCCATCAACGACCAGCACGGCCACGCGATGGGCGACTGGGTGCTGCAGCAGGTCAGCGCGGCCTGCGGTCGGGTCGGCCGCAAGCACGACCTGTTCGGGCGGCTGGGCGGTGAGGAGTTCGCCTTCCTGATGGTCGGCGCCGACGCGAAAGCCGGGACCCAGCTGGCCCAGCAGTGCCGCGAGAACATCACCGCCATCGACACCGCCAACACCGGCGCGCGGTTCCGGGTGACCGCGAGCTTCGGCGTCGCCGCCACATCGGACGCCAGTTACGACTTCCAGGCCCTGCTCGCCCGCGCCGACGAAGCCATGTACCGGTCCAAGCGCGAGGGTCGCGACCGCGTCACCGTGCACGGCGCGGCAATGGCGACGCCGGGCGTGCTGCCCGCCTGACTCCGGAGGCACGGCATGGATGCAGCGACGGAACGGTGCCGATGAGCCGGGTGATCCTGGAAACCCCCCGCCTGCGCCTGCGCGAGCTGCACGACGGCGACGCCGGTTTCATCTTCGAGCTGCTCAACGACCCCGACTTCCTGCGCCACATCGGCGACCGTGGCGTGCACAGCCACGAGGACGCGCTTCGTTACATCGCCACCGGGCCGGTGGCGAGTTATGCCGGCCGCGGTTGGGGACTGTGGGCGGTGGAGCGCCGCGAGGACGGCGCGCTGATCGGCATGTGCGGGCTGGTGAGCCGCGACACCCTGCCCGGCCCGGACCTGGGGTATGCCTACCTGCCCGCCTTCCGCGGACAGGGGTACGCCTTCGAAGCGGCCGCGGCGACCCTGGACTTCGCCTTCACCCGGGCCGGCCTGGACCGGCTGCTGGCCATCGTCACCCCGGCCAATGCCGGCTCGGTGCGGGTGCTGGAGAAGCTGGGCATGCGCCTTGAGCGCATGCAGGCCTTCGGTGGCGAGCCGCTTGCGGTGTACGCCGCGGACCGTCCGGCCGCCTGAACCGGCGCGTCCGCCGGCCGGTCCGGAAGGCCGCGTGACCGGCCTCGGCTTTCCCGGCCGTTGATCAACAGGCAAGCGGCGCTGGCGCCTCCGGGCGCGGACAGTGAAAGGCCAGGGGATCCACCGGCCGGACTGGCAGCACCGCGGGCATCCGGCACGACTCCCCCCGGCGTCGCCGTTTCCCAGGAGCAGCTTCCGTGAGTGCGCTTTCCCTCCGTATCCGCAAGGCCCGGGCGACGGCCGGCCTGTCTCAGGCCGAAATCGCCCTTCGTGTCGGCGTCAAACGCAGCGCCGTCACCCAGTGGGAACACCCGGCGGGCACCCGCCCCAGCGTGGACCACCTGATCCGCATCGCGATGGAAACCGACGTCGCTTTCGAGTGGCTGGCCACCGGCCGCGGCCCGACCCGCAGCAACAGCAGCGAACCGGTGCCGCCGGTGATCCTGGACGACTTCGCCCGCGACGAGCACGAAAGCCAGGCGCTGAGCTACCTGCGGCACTTCTCGCCGAGCCGGCGGCGCATGGCGCTGGAGATCCTGGCGGCGCTGTCGCGCTGAGCGGCGGCCGCGCCGCCGCCGCTCACACCGGCGTGGGATTGCGGTACTTGAAGCTCGCCTGGTGCCAGTAGGGATAGGGCTTGGGCCGCTCGCTGGCGGCGTCCAGGCGCGCGACCTGCTCCGCGGTGAGGTTCCAGCCCACCGCGCCCAGGTTCTGGCGAAGCTGCGCCTCGTTGCGCGCACCGACGATCACGCTGCTCACCGTCGGGCGCTGCAGCACCCAGTTGAGCGCGACCTGGGGCACGGTCCGGCCGGTTTCCGCGGCCACGGCATCGAGCGCATCCACGACGCGGTAGAGGTACTCGTCCTCGACCTGCGGGCCGCCGTCGGCGGCGACCTTGGAATTCAGACGGCTGCCGGCCGGCAGCGGCTGGCCGCGGCGGATCTTGCCGGTCAAGCGGCCCCAGCCCAGCGGGCTCCAGACCACGGCGCCAACGCCCTGCTCCAGGCCCAGCGGCATCAGCTCCCACTCGTAGTCGCGGCCGATCAGCGAGTAATAGGCCTGGTGGGCGACGTAGCGGCTCCAGCCGTGGCGTTCCGCCAGGGCCAGGCCCTTCATCAGGTGCCAGCCGCTGAAGTTGGACACGCCGAGGTAGCGGATCTTGCCGGCGCGCACCAGGCCGTCGAGCGTGGACAGCACTTCCTCGGCCGGCGTGCGCGCGTCGTAACCATGCAGCTGGAACAGGTCGATGTAATCGGTGCCGAGCCGCTTGAGCGAGGCGTCCACCGAACGCAGCAGGTGGTAGCGCGAGGAGCCCACCTCGTTCTCGCCCTCGCCGAAGCGGAAGGTGGCCTTGGTGGAGATGATCAGCTGGTCGCGCGCTCGGCCCTTGAGCGCTTCGCCGAGGATCGATTCCGAAGCGCCCTTCGAATAGATGTCGGCGCTGTCGAACATGTTGGCGCCGGCCTCGAGGCAGACGTCCACCAGGCGCCGCGCCTCGGCGACATCGGTGGCGCCCCAGGCCTTGAAGAACTCGCCTTCGCCGCCGAAGGTGCCGGTGCCGAAACTGAGCACGGGAACGCGGAAGCCGGAGCGGCCGAGATAGCGGTATTCCATGGGGGATCTCCTTCCGGTGGGGCGTCCATTGCAGCCGACCAGACCGGGCGCGCACAACCGCCGCGACGGGACTCAGCGTTCAGCGCGGCGCAAAACGCGCACCGGCCTGGCCAACGGCCACCGATACGGCCGGGACCGCGGTTTGCGCACCCGCGCGCGGCGCGTGGCCGATGCCCGGAGCGCCGGGCGTTGGATTCCATGCAGCTGCCGCTCAGCTTCGCATCGTGAGGCAGCGCACAGATCGCCGGAAAACTGTGAAGCAGTCGTTGCACATACTGTGAGCACGCGCGTTTTTGCCTCGAAAACGTGCGCGAAATCCCACAGCACGCAACTGTGAGGCAGCGCGCAACCGCTTGAAAAACAGCTGCCTAGACTGCGCTCCAACGATCCGCCGTACCCCCACGGCAGGACTCTGGAAGAAGGCAGAAGGCTCATGAACGCGAACCGCCCGCTCACGAACCGCCCCCACCTCGCCGCCCGTCTCGGCCTGGCGCTGCTGCTCGCGCTCGCAGGCACCGCCTTCGCCGACACCGCCCACGCGGCCGCCGATCGCAGCAGCACCGCCAGCCTGGTCCAGGGCTCGGGCGCGCTGAGCAGCAGCGGCGTGGTCCAGTTCCGCATCGTCATCCGCGACACCCTGCGCCTGGGCGTGGCCCGCCAGCAGGACCCGGCGCGCGGCCCGCAGACCCGCACCACGGTCACCCGCGAAGGCGACCGCGAGCTGGTGACCTACGCCAAGCCCTGAGGCGCCGCGAAGCCACAAAAGAACGGGGCGGGCCGCTCGCGCGACCCGCCCCGTGTTTTTCGCCGCGGGCGCCGTCAGGCGCACCGCCGCTGCGCGGTGATCAGGCCGCGGCGTCCTTGAGCTTCTTGAGCGGGCGCACCTTCACCTTGACGGTGGCCGGCTTGGCGGCGAACCACTGCTCTTCCTTGGTGAACGGGTTGATGCCCTTGCGCTTCGGCTTGGCCGGAACGTTCACGACGGTGATCTTCAGCAGGCCCGGCAGGGTGAAGCTGCCCGCGCCCTTCTTGCTGACCGAACCGTGCACCGCGCCCTCGAGCGCGCCCATCACGGCGCGGACGTCCTTGGCGGCGACGCCGGTGGACTCGGCGATGTGCGAGACCAGGCCCGACTTGCTGAGCGCTTCCTTGATCGGCTTCGGCGCGGCCGGCTTGGCAGCGGCCTTCGGGGCAGCCTTCTTCTTCGCAGCTTTCTTGGTAGCCATGTTTTTTTGTTCCCGTTGTTGCTTGATTGGGTTGTTGGGGTGCCTGGAAAACCCTCCGGCAGTGCGAATGTAGGGCAACAGCGCGCCGCCGCCAAGCCCAAAACGGCAAAAAAACCCGGTTTTTTTGCGGGCGGCCGAATGGATCGGGTCCACGTCCGGCCAAACCCACCTCTCACGTGGGTTGATCGCGGTCCAGGCCGACCCACAGCCGGCGGTAGAGCAGCATCCCGGGAACGGCCAGCGGAACCGCAAGCAGCGGCAGGACCCCCTCGCGGGACAGCACCTGAAGGAACCGCAGCGGGACCGGGAGGGTTTCGCCCCGCTCGCGGAGGTCCCACGCGACCTGGGGCCACTCGTAGATGCCCAGGACTTTGCATAGCAACAACGGCACCGCGATTGCGGCCACGGCGGCGCCGATGCGGAAGTCCATGGCCACGTACGCGCCGATCCGGCCGCGATCCAGCGCCTTGCAAAGGATGCGGCGGACCGCGCCGCGCTCGCCCGATCCGTCGATCCACAGGCCGTCGCTGGCGGCACTGGTCCAGGCACCGAAGACCAGCAGGACCGCAAGAAGGAACGGCAGGCCCAGCCAGGCGGCTTGCGGGAACGATTGCGCGCGCAGATGCCCTGCAGCCCGGCCGGATGCGAAGTCGACGCCCCAGTCGAGCAACAGCAGCACCAGCAACGCGGCCAAGGCGTGCATTCCCGGCCACCGCCACCGCGGGCGCCAACGGGCCGGATCGCCGGCGAGCAGGATCCTGTCGCTCACGAAAAAGGACAGCGGTAGGTACAGCAGGACCGTGAACCAGGCGATCCACGTCATGTCCAGCCACTCAAGCACGATCAGTGCCAGCAGGGGCAGGACCAGCAGCGGCCACCAGCCGCGTGCCACGGCCCAGGTCCAGCGCCATGCCGCGATGGAATGGCCTTGCGTGTCCACGCGCAGCAGACGCGCGATGACTTCCACCACCCCGCCGGACAGCGCACCTGCCAGCACCGGCACGAGAAGAAGGGTGGCGGCCAACGCCCTGAAGTCGGCATCCACCCCCCAGCGCCGCTGGATCGCCTCCGCAAGAATGCGTGCCGTAAGGTGGTCACCCGCGACAACACCCCATCCAAACCAGGACCCCACGAAGGTGAGCGCCAGGCATAGCCCGCACCACGCGCCGACCAACACGCCGATACGGCCCGCACGTAGGCCGGGCGACACCTTCTGTCCTGAAGTCACGTCGAGGTCGCCGCGTACAGCCGCAGCTGCTCCAGGTCCACCACGCCCAGGGCGTTGAGGTGGGTCGCTTCCAGCACCACGAACGGCGCCATGCCCGCCTGCCAGGCTTCCAGCCAGCGGGTCGCGCACAGGCACCAGCGGTCACCGGGGCGCAGGCCGGGAAAGTCGAACTCGGGGCGCGGCGTCGACAGGTCGTTGCCGCGGGCTTTCGAAAACGCCAGGAACTCCGCGCTCATCACCGCGCAGACCACGTGCAGGCCGCGGTCGCTGGCGTCGGTGCGGCAGCAGCCGTCGCGGAAATAACCCGTGGGCGGATCCAGGCCGCAGGGCTGCAGGGGGCGGCCGAGGACATTCAGGGCGACGGGCGGAGTCATGGCCCGAGTGTAGCGACCGGCGGACAAAAAAATACGGCGCCCCCATGCCCCAGGAGAGCGCCGCGCCGGGCGACTTCGGCGCCCGGAAGCAAAGGTCCCGCGCGGACCCGGCCAGCACGCCGGGCGTTCCGCGCGGGGGCCGGGCCTAGGCGGCCTTGGCCTTTTTGAGTGCCCGCATCCGGTCGTGCATCTGCTGCACTTCCGGCAGGTAGCGGGTGGCGAGCTCGCGCACCTTCGGCGGCTGGTCGCCGCCCAGTGCGTCGCGGAACGCGTGCAGCACGCGGTCCTCCTGCTCTTCCAGCGAGCCGATGTAGGCCGCGTCCGAATCCTTGGACAAGGTCGCCTTGAGATCGGCATAACCCTTGCGCACGCTGCCAAGCCAGGTGCCGTCCTGGTCGGGCGAATCACCCTCGTGGGCGATCTCGGCCTTCAGGTCGGCGGCGATCATGCTCTTGAGCCGGCTCATCTTCAGGAACAGGTCCTGGTAGGCGGTGTTGGTGGTCTGGCGGGCGGCATGCTCGTAGAAGTCGATGCCGTCGTTGAGTGCCTGCACGAGGCCATTGAGCGTGGTGGCGGTCTTGGTCATGGGTATTCTCCGTGGGGGGAGGTCCGCCGCAGGAGCGCGGTGGACCGGAGGGAGCGGCCGCGATGCGGCCGATGGATGGGTCCGCGATCAGCGGTCGATCGCGTCGGCCTGCGCCTTCGCCGCTTCGAGGTCGGACGTGGCGCGCGCCTTGGCGTCCTCGTACTCGGCCTGCGCATCGGCGTTGCAGGCGTCGCGCTCGGAGTCGGCGAGTCCGTCGCAACGCTCCTTGGCGACGGACAGCGCGCCTTCGGCCTTGGCGATCTCGACGTCGTAACGCGCCTGCGCGGTGTCCTCGGTGGCGTCGGCGCGCGCCTCGGCCTGGTCCTCGAGGTCGCCATCGGCATTGGCCTCGGCAATTTCCTGGTTGGCTTCGGCGACGGTCTCGCTGGCGTCGGCCTGCTGTTCGCGGACCTCGTCGGCGGCCTCGGCATTCGCCTCGGCGACGTCCTCCTGGACTTCGGCCGGCGTTTCGGGCTTGCACGCGCCCAGGCCGAGCACGATGGCGAGCGACAGGGTGGAGAGAAGGATTCTGTTCATGCGGGATCTCCGTGGGGGAAGGATTTCGTCGCGCGCCCCGGGCCTGGCGTGGCCCGGGACATGTGCCGACCAAAAAAGAGTCGCAAGGACCGTGCCAAGGCCGAGAACCCGGTGAAACGGCGCCTGCTCGCGGTCGCAGCGCGCGCGGCCGTGCAGCCTGCACGGCCGCGTGCCGGTGGCGGCTGCACAACGCACGGTCCACCGCCGGGAAACCGCGCCAGGAACGCGATTTCAATGCGCCGCGGCGCTGGCACGGAACTTGATGGTCTTTCGGTGCCGGACCGCGGTCCGGGGCTTTCCATCCCCATCGCACACCAAGGACAACGCCATGAACACTCTGCTGCGCAAGAGCTCCGCCCTGGCCCTGCTTGCCCTGATGCTCGCTTCCCTGTCCGCGTGCAACACCATCGAAGGTGTCGGCAAGGACGTCCAGGAAGTGGGCGAGGAAGTCGAAGAAGCGGCCGACGAAACCAAGAACTGAGCCGCCGTCCGCTCCGTTGTGAAAAAGGCGCCCCTTGCGGGCGCCTTTTTCATTCCACCCGCGGCAGCTCGAGGGTGAAGCAGGCGCCGCCGCCGGGCCTCGGGTCGTACCAGAGGTCGCCGCCCATGGCGCGCGCCTTCTGCTTGGCCAGGGCCAGGCCCAGGCCGGTCGAGGCCTCGCCGCCGGTTCCCTGGCTGGCGAGCGGCTCGTAGCGGCGGAACAGGCGCGCGCGGTCCTGGCCGGACAGGCCCGGCCCCTGGTCCATGACCTGGAAACGCGCCGCCGCCTCGTGCCGCGCCGCAGCGACGGTGATCAGGCTGTCGCGCGGCGCGTACTTCACCGCGTTGGAGATCAGGTTGTTGAGCACGTGCGCGACCGCCACGCGCTGCCCACGCACCAGCAGGCTGCGGTCCAGGCGCAGGTCGAAGCGCATGCCCTTGCCGCTGGCCTGCGCGGCGTAACCCTCCACCGCGTCCTGGACGACCTGGGCCGCCGGCAGCGGTTCCAACGGCGCGCCGTGGGCTTCGTCCGCCGCCTGGTCCAGCACCGCCTGCAGGAACAGCAGGCCGCTGTTGGCCGAACTGCGCACCGAGTCGAGCAGCTTGCCGCGCCGGTCCGGATCGAGATCGGCGGCCTGCAGCAGCTCGCCGGCGAACAGCACGTTGGTGAAGTGGTTGCGCAGATCGTGGGCGATCAGGTCCAGGCTGGCCTGGCGCTCCTGCGCCAGGCGCTGGACGCGGTCGCGCGCCCGCTTGAGTTCGGCGTGGGTGCGCACGCGGGCCAGCAGCTCTTCCGGCACGAAAGGTTTGGTGACGTAGTCGACCGCGCCGCTGGAGAAGGCGCGCACCAGCGATTCGCGCTCGTGGTCGGCAGTGAGGAAGATCACCGGCAGGCCACGTGTGGCCTCGCTGGCGCGCAGCGCCTGCAGCACCTGGAAACCGTCCATGTGCGGCATCCGCATGTCCAGCAGCACCAGGTCGGGCGGCTCTACCGCGATGCGGTCCAGCGCCTCGAGGCCGCTGAAACAGGGCACCACGTCGAAACCGGCGCGGCTCAGCAGGCTGCCGACGGTGCGGACATTGGCCTCCTGGTCGTCCACGACCATGATCACCGCGCCGGGGACCGGGTCAGTCATCGCTGGGCTCCTCCGGCAGCGGGCTGGCATCGAGCAGGCGTTTGACGGCGGGCACGTCGAAGGCCTCGACCGCCGCGTGCAGGCGCGCGGCGTGCGCTTCCAGCGCCGGCCAGCGCAACGCTTCGGCCAGGGCCTGCAGGCGGTCGGCGTAGTGGCCGACCTCGCGCATGCGCAGGCTGGCGCGCAGGCGCTGGCGGGCGTCGCCGGCGAGCTGGCGCAGTTCGGCCATCGCCTCGGCATCGTCGCGGCCCGGCCCCGGTTCGTCCCGGGCCACCGGGGCCTCGCCGGCGTCGGGTGCGGCGTCCTCGGGCGACGGCGGAAAATGCGCGGCCAGGGCCTCGAACAGGTCCACCTTCGAATAGGGCTTGCGCACGTAGCCGTCGAAACGCTGCCGCAGCCAGTGCTCGTCCTCGCTCATGCTCGACGCAGTCACGGCGATGACAGGCAAGTTGGCGCTGAGCGGATCGGACTTGATCCGCAGCAGCGCCTGTTCGCCCGACAGGCGCGGCATGCGCAGGTCCATCAGCACCACGTCCGGACGCTGTTCGCGGATGTCGGCCAGGGCGGCGATGCCGTCGTCGGCCTGCCGCACCGTGTGGTGGGTGTCGCGCAGGTAGGCCAGGGCCAGGTCGCGGTTCCAGGCCACGTCATCCACCACCAGCAGCTTCAGCGGGGGCAGGCGGTTGAAGTCCACGCTGGGTCCGGTGCTGGGCTGCACGCTCACGGGCGCATCGGTCAACGCCCGGTCGGGGATCTCCAGGGTGAACGACGAGCCCTCGCCCAGCGTGCTGTGCGCGCGCAGCGTGCCGCCCATCAGGTCGGCGAGCCGGCGCGCGATGCTCAGGCCCAGGCCGGTGCCTTCGCGGCTCTTGCCGTCCACGCTGTCGCCCTGCTCGAACGGTTCGAAGATCAGGCCCAGCTGGTGCGCGGCGATGCCGGTGCCGCTGTCGGCCACCTCCACGCGCAGGTCGCAGCGGCCGTCGCGTTTGCACGGAACACAGCTGACGCGGACGATCACCCCGCCCTGCTCGGTGTACTTGACGGCGTTGCTGACCAGGTTGATCAGCACCTGGCGCAACCGCACCGGATCGACCAGCAGCGGCAGCCCGGCCTGGCCGGTGAACTCCGCGGCGAGGCTGATGCCCTTGTCGGCGGCGGCCTGCCTGAACATCGTCAGCACCTGGTCGACCACCTCGTGCAAGTCGGTCGGCTCCTCGCGCAGCTCGAGCTTGCCGGCCTCCATCTTCGACAGGTCCAGCACATCGTTGATCAGCGACAGCAGGGCCTGGCCGCTCTTGCGGATCGAGGCGACGTAGTCGGCCTGCACCGGGTCGGTGGTGCGCTCGGCCAGCAGGTTGGTGAAACCGAAGATCGCGTTCATCGGGGTGCGGATCTCGTGGCTCATGCTGGCCAGGAACACCGACTTTTCCTGGCTGGTGCGGCGGGCCTGCTCGGCCTGCACCGCGGCGCGGAACGCCTCGGCCGCCTGCGCCTGCATGCGCCGCGTCGCCGAAAACCCGAACAGGCCGGCGACCAGGGCCAGGGCGTTGGCGACCAGCACCGTCGCCCAGTTCTGCCGGATCATCTGGTTGCGCTCTTCGTTGCGCAGCTCCAGCAGTTCGCCCTCCATGCGGATCATCTGTTCGATCAGCACCCGCATCTCGGCGCCCATCCGGGCGCCGACACCCTCGTTGAGCCGCTGCCTCACCGCCTGCGCCGCCGCGCCGCTGCCGCGGTTGGCCTGCAGCTGCAGCGCCTGCGTGGTGGCGGCGTACTGCAGCCGGCGCGTGTGCAGCTGGCGCAGCGCCTCGAGGTTGTTGGCCTGGGAGGGGTTGTCGCGCACCAGCTGCTGCAGCTGGTCCAGCGCCTCGTCCATCGCCAGCACCGTGCGCCGGTATTCGAGCAGGAAAGGTTCGCCGCCGGTGATGGCGAAACGCAGGCCGTGCGATTCGCTGTCGCCCATCAGGCCCCAGAAACTGCTGATTTCCTGCAGCACGCGCTGGGTGTGGCTGGCCAACTCCACCGAAGCCTGCATCTGGTTGGTGGCGCGCAGCGACAGCAGCGAAGTGCCCATGACCACCATGACCGCAAACAGCAGCAGGCCGTTGTAGACGCGGTAGCGGAAGGTTGCTGGCGGGCGGTGTGGCATGGCGTCCCCTGTTCCCCTGTGGTGTCGCGTGGTCCCGCGTCGCGGGGGTCAGGTGTTCATCAGCCAGATCGTGCCGTTGAGCACGAGCGCGAAACTGACCCAGAGCACCTGCGGCAGCAGCAGGTAACCCGCCAGCGGCCGGAGCCGGCCGAAGCGCAGCGTCATCGCCAGCAGCGCCAGCCAGACCAGGCAGATGTCGAGGAAGGCCAACCCCGGCTGCTGCAGCCCGAAGAACAGCGGCGTCCACGCCAGGTTGAGCGCCGCATGCACGGCGAAGGCGAGCCAGGCGCCGCGGCGCTCGGCGGGGGTGCCCGCGGGTTCGCGCCAGACCAGCCAGGCACTGGTGCCCATGAGCGCGTAAAGCGTGGTCCAGACCGGGCCGAACAGCCACGACGGCGGATTCCAGCTCGGCTTCGCCAGCCCGGCGAACCAGGCGCCGGGTGAAAACAGCACGCCCACCAGCGAACCGGCCGCGACCACGGCCAGCACCCACAGCAGCCAGGTGGCGATGGCCCGGGCATCCAGCGGTGGCCGTTGCACGGTGGCGTGGGACGGACGGGTGTTCGCGGACTGGGGGGCGGGGGCCTTGGCGTGCACGTGCGGATCCTCCGTATTGGTTCCGCGCACGCTCACAGCCCGTAGGCCTTGCGCTTGCGGTAGAGGGTGGAGCTGTCGATTCCCAGGGTGCGTGCGGCCGCGTCGAGCGTCTCGGCATTGGCCAGCACGGCTTCGATGTGGCGCCGCTCGAGCTCGTCGAGCGTGACCGGCGCGCCGGGCGAAAGGACCGCCGCGGGGTCACCGGCGCCGGCCGGCGCCGAACCCAGCGACAGCAGGTCGGCGCCGATCTCCTCGCCAGGGCACAGGATCACCGCCCGCTCCATGACGTTCTGCAGCTCGCGCACGTTGCCCGGCCAGGCATAGGCGCGCATGCGCGCCAGCGCCGAGGGCGCCAGGCGCGCGGCCGGCAGGTGGTAGCTGCGGGCGTAGCGCGCGATGAACGTCATGGCGAGGTCTTCCAGATCCTCGAGGCGTTCGCGCAGCGGCGGCAGCACCAGGCTGATCACGTTCAGGCGGTAGAGCAGGTCGAGGCGGAAGCTGTTGTCGCGCACCATCGCGTCGAGATCGCGGTTGGTGGCCGAGACGATGCGCACATCGGCGCGGCGCGTGACCGGATCGCCGATGCGCTCGTACTCCTTGTCCTGGATGAAGCGCAGCAGCTTGGGCTGCAACGCCAGCGGGAAGTCGCCGACCTCGTCCAGGAACAGCGTGCCACCGTCGGCATTGCTGACCCGGCCCTGGGTGCTCTGGGTGGCGCCGGTGAACGAGCCCTTGGCGTGGCCGAACAGTTCGCTTTCCAGCAGCTCGGCCGGCAGCGACGGGCAGTTGATGGTGGCCATCGGCGCCGCGGCGCGCGGGCTCCACTCGTGCAGCGCGTTGGCCAGCACGCCCTTGCCGGTGCCGCTCTCGCCCAGCAGCAGGATGTTGGCGTCGGTGCGCGCGACCTGTTCGGCGAGCGTCAGCAGACGGGCCATCGCCGGATTGCGACTGGTCGGCGCGGCGCGTTCGCGCGGGCCTTCGCGCTCCAGGCGCTCGAGCTTCTCGAGCATGCGCTGGGTGTCCATCTGGCGGGCCACGGCCACGCGCAGCTGTTCCGGCGAACAGGGTTTGACCAGGTAATCGGCGGCGCCTTCGGCGATCGCCCGCACGGCGTCGTCCACCCGCGAATGGGCCGTGACCATGATCACGCGCATCTGCGGCGCGAGCTCGCGCAGGCGCGGCAGCGCGTCCATCCCCGACTCCGCACCGATGCTGCGGTCGAGCAGGCAGACGTGGAAGGGCTGGCTCGCGGCGAGTTTCATGCCGTCCTGGAGGGTGGACGCCGTATGCACGCGAAAGCCCGAGGACTCCAGGCAGAAGCTGAAGTTCTCGAGCAGGTCGCGGTCGTCGTCGATGGCGAGGATCCGCCCGAGGGGGGCGGCGGGGCTGTCGGACACAGGGCGCTCCGGGTCTGGAGGAACGTCAGCAAGACACATGCCAGTCGCCGGACCCCTGTCGATCCGGCGTTTCCGCGATCACCCGGGCCAGGCGCCATGCACTTTGCAGTCCCGGATGTTACGAAACCGTGCATTACGCACGAGCCTGCCGGTCCGCGGCCCGCGCAAGGGATGGTCAGGCGAGCCGGCCCGGCGCCGGCCGCGCACCCCGGATCAGCAGGCGCCCTTGTCCCAGGCCTTCACCCGGGCGGGCCGGCGGTCGGCGGTCTTGCGGCGGTCGGCCTGGTAGCGGACCTTGTCGCGACGGTCCTCGCCCTTGCGGCGGTCGCCGCCGTCGCGGGTATTGGCGGTGAATTTGGCGCGGCCCGTGGTGGGGGCCGGCGCGCTTTCGCCCTCCAGCGGCTCCAGGGCGAGCTGGTCGAAGGGGATGTCGGGCAGCTTCACGTGCGACATGCGGGCTCCGGGTGCGGCGGGGGACGTTTTCCACCAACGCAGTGCGGCGCCGGGATGTGCCATCAGTCATAGACAGTTTGTTCTAGACAAACTGTTCTAGTGGGTCTAGGCTGCCCTCCGTCGCCCTCGCGCATCGGATGGACATGGCCCGCAAACCCGCCCCGCCCAAGCCCACCCCGGCCGAACTCGACCTGCTGCGCGTGCTGTGGCCGCTGGGTGCCGCCACCGCCAAGCAGGTGCACGAAGTCGCGCAGCGCGACCGCCCGGAGCTGGCCTACGCCACCGTGCTGCGGCTGCTGCAGATCATGCACGGCAAGGGCCTGCTGGTCCGCGACGAAAGCGAACGCTCGCACGTCTATGCGCCGGCGCACGCACAGGAATCGCTGCGCACCAGCCTGCTCAAGGACCTGATCCACAAGGCCTACTCGGGCTCCGGCAAGGAGCTCGTGATGGCGGCCCTGCGCGGCCACGTCAGCCAGGAAGAAAAGGACGAAATCCGCAGGCTGCTGCAGGAGGACGGAGAATGATCACCGCATCGGGACTCACCGCCGCGCTCGGCTGGGCGCTGCTGCACTTCCTCTGGCAGGGCCTGCTGGTCGGCCTGGCCGCCGGCCTGGTGCTGGCGCTGCTGGGCAATGCGCGGCCGCAGCTGCGATATGCGGTGGCCTGCGCGGCGCTGGCCCTGTGCCTGCTGCTGCCGGCGGCGACGACGCTGCGCGGGGCGACGATGGCCGATGCACCCTCGCGCGTGGCCACGCCGGCCGACGGCGAGGTTTCCTTCGCCGCCGGCGTGGTCGAGGGCCTGCGCCAGCCCCTGATCGACACCACGCGCGAATGGCGCGGACAGCTGCAGCCCTGGCTGCCGGGCATCGTCGCGCTGTGGTCGCTGGGCACCGGGCTGTTCTCGCTGCGCATGGCCCTGGGCCTGGCCTGGGTGGCGCGCGCCGCCCGCCCCGGACACGGCCGCACGCACGCCTACTGGCAGGCGCAGCTCGATGCGCTGTCCGAACGCATGGCCCTGCCGCGGCGCGTGCTGCTGCGCGTGGTCGACGACCTCGACGGCCCGGTGGCCGCGCGCATCTGGCGGCCGGTGGTGATCGTGCCCGCGGCGCTGATCGCCCGCCTGCCTGCCGACCTGCTCGAAGCCCTGCTCGCCCACGAACTGGCGCACGTGCGCCGCCACGATTACCTGGTGAACCTGGTGCAGAGCGCGGTCGAAGCCCTGCTGTTCTACCACCCGGTGGTGTGGTGGCTGTCGCGCCGCATCCGCATCGAACGCGAGCAGATCGCCGACGACATCGCCGCCCAGGCCCTGGGCGAGCCGCGCCGGCTGGCGATCGCGCTCAACGAACTGGCGCAGTTCCGCGCCCCCGACCCGCACCTGGCCCCGGCCGCCCAAGGAGGTTTGCTCATGTCCCGCATCCAACGCCTCGTCCGCCCGCGCAGGCAGTCCCTTAGCTGGAAACTCGCCCTGCCCATCCTGGGCCTCAGCGCCGCCTGCATGACCGCCTTCGCGCAGGGCCATGTCGCCGGCATCGTCGCCAAGGACGAGGAGCCGGCGCGCATCTCGGTGCGCGCGGGCCAGGACACCCACTACGCCGTGGTCGGCGACAAGGGCGACGATTCGATCAAGTTCACCGGCCACTACGACCAGCTCGAGGACATCACCCGGCTGCGCCGCGAGCTCGGCGACAACTTCATCTGGTTCCGCCGCGACGGCCGCGACTACGTGATCCGCGACCCGGCGCTGGTGCGCCAGGCGCGCCAGGCCTGGCAGCCGACCGAACCTGTCGGCAACCGGATGGGCGCCCTGGGCGACCAGATGGAAGTCCACGGCGAGAAGATGGAAGCGATCGGCGCGCGCATGGAGCGCCAGACCGCGGGCAGCGAGCCGATCAGCACCGAGATGGAAAAGCTGGGCGAACAGATGGGCGCGCTCGGCGAGCGCATGGAGCCGCTGACCCGGGCCATGCTCCGCACCGACGACGACGCGGAGCGCGACCGCCTGCACGCGGAGATCGACAGCGTGAGCGCGCAGATGGAGACGCTGGGCCGGCGCATGGAAACGCTGGGCGCGCAGCTTGAGGCCGTGCACGCGCCGATGGACGCCCTGGGCAAGGAAATGGAGCTCGCCGGCAAGCCGATGGAAGACCTGGGCGCGCAGATGGAAGCGCTGGGCAAGCAGATGGAAGTGCTGAGCGACGCCGCCAACCGCGAGACGCTGAGCCTGATCGACCAGGCGCTTCGCGACGGCAAGGCCGAGCGCATCGAGCGGCTCTGAGTCCGTCCGCGCGTTCCCCGACGGGGCGGCCTGGCCGCCCCGTTTCTTTTTCTCCGTCCGTCCGCAGTTGCACCACCGCCCGTCGCGCGCGCCCGGCATCGCGGAGTATTTTTTTCGAAACCTATTGACAGCGCTTCGCAAAGGCGTATCGTGCGCAACCTTCGCCACTGACGGCGAAGATAAAACAGAACACACCATGACCCTCCGCATACCGCACATCGCCGACCTGCGACTTCCGAAGCCCGAAAACTTCGGCGCGGACGCGTGCGCCCCGGCGAATTATCGCCGGGCACTGGACGGCGTCATTCCAGACTGATTTCCGCGCACGGGAGATCGGTCACCCCGATCTCCCGAGGCCTCGCGAACGCCCTCGGGTTCCGCCCCGGGGGCGTTTTGTTTTGGGCGTTCGCACAGGAAACGAATCGGCGATTCCCTTCCCGCCACGAAGCACCCGGACCGGCGGTCCGAGGTAACGGCGAGATCCGCAAGACGGCGCTGGCAGCGCTGTGCCTGGGTGCTTCGGCACGGGCGGAGACGGAAGGAAAACGCGAACAGATCGGATCGAAGGATCCGGACGATTTGCCGCCGGGCGACCGGCGGCAAAAACGAAGCGGGAACATCGGACGTCGAAGCGGATCGGGCTCAAACCCCCGACCGGAACGCGCGGCTCTGCCGTGGCGTTTGCCTCGACCTCGCGCGCCCGCTTCGTCAAGGCGATTGCTCACTGGAGAGAGCAGCGGGAAACCGCATGAGGCCGGTTCGATTCCGACTCGCCACCACTGGATAGCTCAGTCGGGTAGAGCACAGCGCGTTAAACGCTGGTGTCGCGGGTTCGATTCCCGCTCCACATCTGCTTGTAAAGGCAGCTGGTGATGCAACACCGGGCGCAAGCCCAAGGGACACGCCCCGCGCGTGCCGTCGCAACGGCCAGCCCATCGGCCGGCGCAACGTCACGCACGCCGCCCGCACCGGGCGGCCGCCTTCGCCAGGCGCCGGGACGCGCGGAACGCCACGCACGCGGGCCAGGACGGCCAGCGCGCGTGGCGCAAAGCGCCGACCGCCGCCACGCGCACGCGGCCGACTCCGTGCGGGTCCGGCGCAGGGGCGTGCCCACTTTTTCCGGAGCGACCGCTCCGAACACGACGCGCGCGGACGACCCGCCGCCGCGGCGCGAACCGATAACCGGGTCGAACCATCAACGAATCAAGGAGGACGCGATGTTGATGATCCGTAAGGTCGTGGTCGGCGATGCCGAGCGCGCCCTCGTATACAAGAACCGCCGGTTCCAGCGAGTGCTGGGCCCGGGCGTGTACCGCCTCTGGGGTTTCGGCCTGCAGGTGACCGTGCACGACCTGGCCACCGCCGAATACACCGGCAAGGACATCGAGGCGCTGGTGCAGGCCCTGGGCGCGACGCTGGCGGAAACCTTCCAGCTGGTCGACCTGGGTATGCAGGAGATCGGCCTGGTGCACAAGCAGGGCAAGCTGGTGGATGTGCTGGCGCCGGGCAGCCGCAAGCTGTACTGGAAGGGCCTGACGCAGATCGACGTGCAGCGCATCGCGCTGTCCGACGGCCTCGAGGTCGACGCCGGCACCGCCCACCGCCTGCGCCAGCTCAACGTGCTCGACAAGCTGGCGGTGGCCGTGACGGTGCCGTCGGAGTCCGCGGGTCTGCTGTTCGTCGACGGCAAGTTCGTGCGCGTTCTGGCGCCCGGTGCGGCCGCGTTCTGGAACGTCCGCAAGAACGTCGCGGTAGATGTGGTGGACCTGCGCGTGCAGGCGATGGAGGTCTCGGGCCAGGAACTGCTGACCCGCGACAAGGTGTCGCTGCGCGTGAACCTGGCGGCCAGCCTGCGCGTGACCGACCCGGTCGCCGCACGCAGCAAGGTCGCCAAGTACGCCGACCAGGTCTACCGCGAACTGCAGTACGGCCTGCGCAAGGCGGTCTCCGCCAAGTCGCTGGACGAACTGCTGGGCGACAAGGCCTCGCTGGACGCGGACATCTTCGCGTACGTGCGCGGCCAGGTGACCGGTTTCGGCGTCGAGGTGATCGGCGTCGGCATCAAGGACGTGATCCTGCCCGGTGAGATGAAGGACATCCTCAACGGCGTGGTGCAGGCGGAGAAGGCGGCCCAGGCCAACGTCATCCGCCGTCGCGAGGAGGCGAACGCCACGCGTTCCCTGCTCAACACCGCGCGCCTGGTGGAGGAGAGCCCCACGCTCATGCGCCTCAAGGAACTCGAGGCGCTGGAGAAGGTCACCGAGAAGATCGACAAGCTCACCGTGTTCGGCGGCCTGGACGGCGTGCTGAAGCAGCTGGTGACGTTGAAGCAGTAAGCTCCGGATGGCGGCAGGGACGCCGCCATCCGGTTATTCAAGGAAGGAAAGGACATGAACGGACACAACTACGAACTGCTGCACGCCGAAGGCAGCCCGACCCCGATCAAGGGCTGGGTGAAGGGCGTGCCGCTGGACGAGGGCGCGCACCGCCAGCTGCAGAACATCGCCGGCATTCCCTTCGTGGGGCCGTGGGTGGCGGTGATGCCCGACGTGCACCTGGGCAAGGGCGCGACCGTGGGCTCGGTGATCCCGACCCGTGGCGCGATCATCCCGGCGGCGGTCGGCGTCGACATCGGCTGCGGCATGGCCGCGGTGCGGACCACGCTGCGCGCCGACCAGCTGCCCGACGACCTGGCGCCGATCCGCGCCTCGCTCGAGCGCGCCATCCCGGTCGGCAACGGCCGCGGCGGCGAGCACTGGAAGATCCCGGACAGCATCGGCACGCGGCTGGTGGACTCGGGGCTGGAGGCGCGGCTGCAGGCGATCCGCGCCAGGCACCCGAAGATCCGTCCCGACAAGCTGGACAAGCAGCTGGGCACGCTCGGCGGCGGCAACCACTTCATCGAACTCTGCCTCGACGAGGCCGACCAGGTGTGGGTGATGCTGCATTCGGGTTCGCGCGGCACCGGCAACCTGATCGGCACCTACTTCATCGAGCTGGCGCGCCGCCAGCTGGAGAAGCGCGTGCTCGGTTTCCACCTGCCCGACCAGGACCTGGCCTTCTTCATGGAGGGCGAGCCGCTGTTTGAGGACTACGTGGACGCGGTGTCGTGGGCGCAGGACTACGCGCGCCACAACCGCGAGGCGATGATGTCGCGGGTGCTGCACGACCTGCGGCACAAGCTGCCGAAGTTCCAGCTGGAGAAGATGGCGGTCAATTGCCACCACAACTATGTCAACCGCGAGACGCACTTCGGCGAGGAGCTGCTGGTGACCCGCAAGGGCGCTGTCAGTGCCCGCGCCGGAGAGCTGGGCATCATCCCGGGAAGCATGGGCACGCGCAGTTACATCGTGCGTGGCAAGGGCGATGCCGACAGTTTCCACAGCTGCAGCCACGGTGCCGGCCGCGTGATGAGCCGGACCCAGGCCAAGCAGCAGATCACGCTCAAGCAGCACCGGGAGGCGACCGCCCACGTCGAATGCCGCAAGGACGCCGGCGTGGTGGACGAATCCCCGGCCGCCTACAAGTCCATCGACGCGGTCATGGCCGCGCAGTCGGACCTGGTGGAGGTCGTGCACACGCTGCGCCAGGTGGTCTGCATCAAGGGCTGACCTCGTGACGCCGCTCCTTTCCGGGGCGGCGTTTTTTCTTTGGCCGGATCTGGAGCCGGAAGCACCGGAGGAAGGAGGCCCTCTTTCTGCTCAGTGAAGCCTTTTATTTCGCAGAAAGAGGGCCTCCTTCCTCCGGCACTTCCGGTGCGTGTCGTCCGGGCCGCTGACCGGAGTTCCTGCGTGGTGTCGGCGCTTTGCTTGCGCCCGGGCTTGGCGGGCTTCCGCGTGCGCGATCTTTCTTGCGTCTTGTCGTTTGCTAAGGCGCGCGCGCCCCTTGTCGGCCGCGCGCCTCCCGTGGGGCGCGTTCCTTCGAACGCGTCCGGTGCCATTGCCGCACATTGGTCAGGAGTACTCGCCGCTGCGCGGCGAAACGCCATAGCGGAATGGGCGTCAGAAGACGGGCGCCCGCTTCGGAGCGGCTCCGGCTTGGGTTGGTTTTGCTTGGCTTGGCTCGGCGCAGTTGCGGTTGCCGTTCGCCGCGCAGCGGCGAGTCCTTGTCGCAAGCTCGCTGCAATGGCACCGGACGCGTTCGAAGGAACGCGCCCCACGATAGGCCGCCCGGCTCCGTTCGTGAGCGCGCTCCGTTCAACCGACTCATGGCGCAAGAACAATCCCACACGCGGAAGCCCGCGAGGCCTACGCGCAAGCAAATCGCCCACACCCCTCCGGAACTCCCCTCACGAAACCGCGCGAGTGGAACCGGCAGTGCCGGAGGAGTGAGGTCCTCTTTCTGCGAAATAAAAGGCTCCACTGAGCAGAAAGAGGACCTCTCTCCTCCGGTGCTGCCGGCGCCGGATCTCACGGGCGCGATCCCGGACGCCCCAGCCCCGCCAACAGGGCTAAAATGCCGCCCCGACCCCTTTCCGGATCCCGCCATGAGCGACACCCCTCCCGACCGCCTCTGCGTCAACCCGCGCAGCCCCTACTACGACGAAGCCACGCTCGAGCGCGGCATCGGCGTGCGCTTCAACGGCACCGAGCGCCACAACGTCGAGGAATACTGCATCAGCGAAGGCTGGGTCCGGCTGCCGGTCGGCAAGTCGCTCGACCGCCGCGGCAACGCCATGACCATGAAGGCCAATGGCACCGTGGAAGTCTGGTTCCTGAGCTGAACCCCGCCGGGCGGCCTCAGCCGCGCTCGCCTTCCGCGGCCGCCAGCGCCGCGGCCAGGGGCGCCAGCTGTTCCCGATACGGTTCCCAGTCCGGCGCCCGCGGCGCGCGGAGGCCTTCGCGCACCTGCGCGGCGCTGGCCGTGGACACGCTGCCGCCGCGCTCGCCGATCGCCAGCACGCGCGGATCGTAGTCGAGGCCGCAGTGCGCCAGCACGCGGCGCGCGGTGGTTTCGGGGTCGCGCACCAGGTCGGCGTGGGCGACGTCGAGCAGGCGGTCGCCCAGATGCGCACGCCAGTGCGCCATCAGGCCGCGGTAACCGCGGTGGTAGGCGGCCAGTTCGGCCTGGTCGTAGGAGTACGGCGCGATGCCGCCATAAAGCTGGCGCAGGTTGGAAAAACACACGTCCATCGGCGGCCGCCACATGTGGATGAAACGCGCGCGCGGCAGGGCGCGGGCGATCAGTCCCAGGGCGAGGAAGTTCGTCGGCAGCTTTTCCGTCCAGACGCGGCGGCCGCGGGCGCGCCAGGCCGAGCCGGCCATGAAGTCCGCGCCCAGCGCCGGCCAGTCGATGTCGATGCAGCGGCGCAGCGTTTCTTCGTCCAGACCGGCCGGGGCGCGGTGGTCCACCGCGACGCGCAGGCTGGCGGTGAAGCCCAGGCTCTCGCCGCCGTCGGCCACATCGGGGTGCCCCGCGAGCAGCCGTTCGAGCACGGTGGTGCCGGAGCGGAACAGGCCGACGATGAACACCGGCACCGGCGCCGACGCATCGTCGTGGCCGGCGCCCGAGAGCAAGGCGGCGCCGCAGGTCCTGCGGATGGCTTCGAACAGGCGCCGGTCGGTGTCGGGGTCGTAGCGCAGCGTGGCGCGTTTGGCGCGCGCGCCGCGGACCAGCGCCTCCCAGGCGGCGGTGTGGTCGCCCAGGTCGTGCAGTTCGGCGTGCAGCGCGTAGCTGAAGTGCATGTCGTGCTCGGATCCCGGCGCCACCCGAACGCGTTCGGCTTGCAGCCGCGCCACCCGCGCCGGCGCACCCGCGCGGTCGCCTGCGCGCAGTTCCGACAGCCGCCAATGCGCGTGCGCGAAATGCGGCGCGATCGCCACCGCGCGCTCCAGGTCGGCGCGGGCCGCGGCCATGCGACCCTGGAACAGGCGTGTGGTGCCGCGCAGGTACCAGGCCGGCGCGTGCGAAGGATCGCGGGCCAGCGCACGGTCGAGCCAGGGCAGCGCGTCCTCGTGCGCGTCCTCGCGGGCCAGCAGGTCGGCCAGTTCGACCAGCTCGGGCACGCTGGCGTCGACGGCGCGGGCAGGCAGCTGCGCCGCGAGTCCGCGCAGCAGGGGCAGCTCGTGGGCGTTCCGCAGCAGGCGGGCCAGGGCCAGGCTATGCGTCCAGCTGGCGGGGCTTGCGATGAATGCGGAGTACGCGGCACGGGCCGCGGCACGCGCCGCGCGCGGCCGGCCGGCCAGGTCGCGCGCCTTGGCCAGGGCGATCCAGGCGGCCGCCTCGTCCGGCCGGCGCGCGGCCAGGGTCTGGAAACACGCGGCGGCGCCCGCCCAGTCGCGCCGGGCGGCCAGGGCATTGCCCTGCCGGCGCAGGTCTTCGTCGTCCATGGCGCAGACGCTAGCACAGGCTTCCGACGCGCCGGGGCCGTATGATCGGGGCCACCATCACTACCCCGGGGAGGGGCCATGAACCAGAACAACCAGGACCTTGGAAAGCTCGTGCTGCGCCTGTCGCTCGGCCTGCTGGTGCTGCTGCACGGCGTCGCCAAGATCACCGGCGGCATCGATTTCATCACCCAGGTCGTGCAGGGCGCCGGCCTGCCGGGCGTGCTGGCCTACGGCGTCTACATCGGCGAGGTGGTCGCGCCGGTCCTGGTCATCCTCGGCCTGCATGCGCGAATCGGTGCGGCGGTGATCGCGTTCAACATGCTGGTGGCGATCTTCCTGGTGCACTCGGCCGAGCTGTTCGCCCTCAGCCAGACGGGCGGCTGGGCGCTGGAGCTGCAGGGCATGTTCCTGTTCGGCGCCATCGCGGTGGCCCTGCTGGGGCCGGGCAACTTCAGCGTCAACAAGAAATAAGGGGCAAAAAAACTGCGGAGCTTGCGCTCCGCAGTTCCCTGCCGCACACGGCCGGTGTGTATGCGGCAAAGGCGGTTCAGCGGCCGTCGCCGTCGGCGTCACCGGGCATCGCACGCTCGATCCGGTCCCAGGCCGCCCGCGCCGCGGACTTGGCCTTTTCCCAGTTCAGCTTCGAGGTGCCGCGCAGGCTGTCGTAGTCGCGGCGCAGGTCGGTCTCGACCTCGTCGAACCTGCGGCCGGCGTAACGCCCGGCACCTTCGTAACCGACCCGGTAGGCCGGCGCGTAGTCGTCGTAGCTGTGGTCGGCGCTGTAGTAGGACTCGCGCTTGTACTGGTCGCGCCAGTGCTTGTCCTCGGCGGCGAAGTCCAGGCCGCCGATGTTGGCGTTCTGGGGCTTGCCGCTCTGCGGCTTGTGGGGGGTGGTGTGGGTCATGGCCATCTCCTTTGGGGGGGCTGGCCGCGCCGGAAGGCGCGGGCCTGGGAAGGGTTGCAACCGCCGTGCCAGCCGGGGCGCCGGCAGGTAATCCGGGGATGACCGGGAAACTCCGGTCATCCCCGGGCGGTCACAGGCGACCCATCAGCCACAGCACCACCAGGACCAGCACGATGGCGCCGACGACGCCGCTGGGGCCGTAGCCCCAGCCGCGGCTGTAGGGCCAGGCCGGAATGGAGCCGATGAGGATCAGGATCAGGACGATCAGCAGGATCATGGACAGGGACATGGTCTACTCCGTGGGTTGATGCACGCACAGACCTGCAGGAGCCGTGCCTGCCACCCCGCCGCCGGGAATTTTTTCCCTGGCTTGCAAGCAGATACAGGCGCCCGGACCGTCGGCCGCCCCGCCTGCCGGCCCGGTCCCCGCATAAAAAAACGGCAGGGCTTGCGCCCCGCCGTCTCCGTGCGTCCCTGCAGCGGACCGATTACTGCTTGGTCGGAATGTTGACCTTGTCGATGCCGTGCACCACGCCATTGCTGGACGCAATGTCGGACGTGA
This sequence comes from Arenimonas terrae, assembly GCF_006265115.1. Classification (GTDB taxonomy): domain Bacteria; phylum Pseudomonadota; class Gammaproteobacteria; order Xanthomonadales; family Xanthomonadaceae; genus Arenimonas; species Arenimonas terrae. Next base: position 1,678,448 of record NZ_SMDR01000001.1, read on the forward strand.
CGAAGGTCGCCTCGCCGAAGCTGATCTTGCCGTCGGACAGCTTCACCGGCGCCATGGCGCCGTTGACGGTCTTGGCTTCGGTCATCTTGCCGATGTCGGCGGCGCTGGAGCGGCCGTCGAGCACGTGGTAGTTCAGGATCGAAATCAGCTCCTTCTTGTTCTCCGGCTTGAGAAGGCTCTCGAGCCTGCCCGCCGGCAGCTTCTCGAAGGCCGCATCGGTCGGCGCCAGCAGCGTGAACGGACCGGCACCACGCAGGGTGTCGGCCAGGCCGGACTCGCGCAGGGCCTTGCCGAAGGTCTTGAAGGAACCGTTGGCGGCGGCGTTGTCGACCACGTTCTTGGTGGCGACGGACGTGTTGGTGCTGGGGGTGTTGTTCATGGGGGGATTCCTTTGGGTGCGCGCCAGGGATCGGTACGCGGATGGCCGAAGCCAGGCCCCCGCGTCAGCGGGGGCACGATGCTCAGATCGGGGTTGGCGGCTTGAGCGCCTGAGTCGCCGTCGCGACATTGCGTCGCGGTGCCCATGCACAGTGCGCGTCGCGGTGTGATCTTTGTGTTATCCGGCGCCGCGGTCGGCGGCCCCGGTTCAGGCGGCGGCGCGATCGCGCCTCCGGCGCCGACGCCGCAGCAGGTTCACCCGCGCCGGCAGAAGTCGGCGAAACCCGCGACGAACACGCGCAGGTTCTCGCGCGCCGCCTCGTCCACCAGCTGGCCGTCGGCGTCGAAGGCCTTGCCCGCGCGCGAAAGCATCAGGCGCCCGCCGAACCAGGGGCGCGTGCCGAGCGTGCGCAGCACCGGCCACCAGGCGTTCTGCGCCAGGATGGTGCCGAAACCGCTGGGCGAGGCGCCGATCACCGCCACCGGGCGGTCGCCGAACACACGCTTGACGTCGTCGTTGGGGCGCGACAGCCAGTCGATCGCGTTCTTGAACACGCCCGGGATGCCGTTGTTGTATTCCGGCGTCACCAGCAGCAGCCCGTCGCAGGCTGCGACCTGGTCCTTCAGCGCCACCACGGCCGCGGGCAGGCCCTGTTCGGCCTCGAGGTCGGCATCGTAGAGCGGGATGCCGTGGATGCCGGCCGCCTGCAGCGTCACGCCGTCGCCGGCCAGTTCCGCCGCCGTGCGCAGCAGCGAGGTGTTGAACGAGCCGCGGCGCAGGCTTCCGGAAATTCCGAGCAGACGGGTCATGGCGCTTCTCCTGGCGGTGGACCGACAGGGTACGCCGCGCGCGCCGCCGCGTCAGTCGATGCGGTAGACGCGCGCCTTCGGCAGGTCCTCGTGCACCTGCAGGAACCAGCGGCCGGCGACGCCGGGCATCACCACGACCTGCGGTGAAACCATCGCCTCGCGCAGGCGGAAGTGGCCCTTGAGCACCTTCCACACCTGGCCGTTGTCGAGGCGGAATTCATCGCCCTCCTTCCAGCCGGTGATCTCGCCCTGCACGCGCGCGGTGATCGGTTCGTCGGCCAGGCCGATGAAGCGCGAGGGATCGGGATCTCGCTGGGTGCCGGCGGCCTGGCCTTCGGCGCGGGCTTCGGCCTTGGCCTCGCTGCGCGCGGCTTCGACCAGGGCCGTGGCCTGTTCGCGCAGCAGGCGGTTGAGCAGGGCCAGCTGCTCCGGCGTCAGCGTGTCCAGGCCGGTGGCGGCGCGCTGTTCGGCGCTCAGGCGCTGCTCGAGGTCGACCCAGGCGCGGTCGTCGGCGCGGGCGAAGGTCGCCAGGGTCATCAACACGATAACCAGCAGGCCGGAACGCAGCGACGGGGCGGACATGGCGGATTCCTGCGGAAAACGGCCGCGGACCGGCCGGGAGCCGCAGATTACCGGGCGTATGTGACAGTTCCGCAACCTGTCCGACACCCCGCCGTCATCGGCCTGTCTTGGCCGTCCGGCCGGAACCGGCGCTTTTCGGGAAAGTCTTTCCCCGCAAACCGGCTGGGTCGGCACACACCTGCTCGGCTAGCATGGTCGGGTTTCCTCCCGAGCCCGACCATGGACCCGATCCTTTCCATCCGCGGCATCAGCAAGACCTACGCGTCCGGCTTCCAGGCGCTCAGGAACGTCGACCTGGACATCCGCCGCGGCGAGATCTTCGCCCTGCTCGGCCCCAACGGCGCCGGCAAGACCACCCTGATCAGCATCATCTGCGGCATCGTCAACGCCAGCACCGGCAGCGTGCTGGCCGACGGCCACGACATCGTCGGCGACCCGCGCGGCGCGCGCCGCAAGATCGGCCTGGTGCCGCAGGAAATCTCCACCGACGCTTTCGAGACGGTGTGGGCGACGATGAAGTTCAGCCGCGGCCTGTTCGGCCGCGCGCCCGACCCGGCCCTGCTCGAGAAGATCCTGCGCGACCTGTCGCTGTGGGAAAAGCGCGACAGCAAGATCATGACGCTCTCGGGCGGCATGAAGCGCCGGGTAATGATCGCCAAGGCGCTGTCGCACGAGCCCACCATCCTGTTCCTGGACGAACCCACCGCCGGCGTGGACGTCGAGCTGCGCCGCGACATGTGGCAGATGGTGCGCGGGCTGCGCGACCGCGGCGTCACCATCATCCTGACCACGCACTACATCGAGGAGGCCGAGGAGATGGCCGACCGCATCGGCGTCATCAACAAGGGCGAACTCGTGGTGGTGGAGGAGAAGGCGGTGCTGATGCGCAAGCTCGGCAAGAAGCAGCTGACCCTGCAGCTGCAGGCGCCGCTGGCGGCGATCCCGCCGGCGCTGGCCGCGCTGCCGCTGGAGTTGGCCGAGGACGGCCACGCGCTGGTGTACACCTTCGACGTGCAGAGCGAGGAAACCGGCATCGCCGGCCTGCTGCGCCAGCTCAACGAGCTGGGCATCGACTTCAAGGACCTGCACTCGAGCGAGAGCTCGCTCGAGGACATCTTCGTCAGCCTGGTGCACGGGCGGAGGGCCGCGGCATGAACTGGCACGCCGTCCGCGCCATCTACCGTTTCGAGATGGCCCGCACCTTCCGCACCATCACCCAGTCCATCGCCTCGCCGGTGCTGTCCACGTCGCTGTATTTCGTCGTGTTCGGCGCGGCGATCGGCTCGCGCATGGGCGAGGTGGACGGCATCAGCTACGGAGCCTTCATCATCCCGGGCCTGATCATGCTGTCGATCCTCAACGAGAGCCTGTCCAACGCCTCCTTCGGCATCTACATGCCGAAGTGGGCCGGCACGATCTACGAGCTGCTGTCGGCGCCGGTCGGCTGGGGCGAGGCGGTGCTGGGCTACGTCGGCGCGGCGGCGAGCAAGTCGATGATGCTTGGCATCCTGATCCTGGCCACGGCGCGGCTGTTCGTTCCCTACGAAATCGCGCACCCGGTGTGGATGGTGCTGTTCCTGATGCTGACGGCGCTCAGCTTCAGCCTGTTCGGCTTCATCATCGGGCTGTGGGCCAACGACTTCCAGAAGCTGCAGGTCATCCCGCTGATGATCGTCACGCCGCTGACCTTCCTGGGCGGCGCCTTCTATTCGATCGACATGCTGCCGCCGGTCTGGCAGAAGATCGCCCTGTTCAACCCGGTCGTGTACCTCATCAGCGGATTCCGCTGGAGCTTCTACGGCGTAGCGGACGTGAACGTGGTGGTGAGCTTCAGTGCGATCCTGGTTTTCCTGGCCGCCTGCCTGACCGCCGTGTGGTGGATCTTCCGCACCGGCTGGCGGCTCAGGAACTGAACCTCAGGTTCCGCAGAAGGTCTGCAGCACGCGCTGCGCAGGCTGCGGCGGAACCATGAAGGGCTGGGCCGGATCGCCGTCGTCGCAAGGGCGGCGCACGGCGGCCAGCAGGGCGTCGAACGGCGCCAGGTCGCCCTGCTCCGCCGCCTGCAGCGCGGCATGCACCTGGTGGTTGCGCGGGATCACCGCCGGGTTGACGGCCCGCATCGCCGCGGCGCGGTCGGCGGGTGACGGCGGATCGCTGGCGAGGCGGGTGTTCCAGCGTGCCCGCCACGCATCCATCGCCGGGGTTTTCGGCAGGGCGAGCAAGCCCTCGGGCTCGTCGCCCGCCGCCGCCACGCACAGGCCGCGGAAGGCCAGCGTGTAGTCGGCTTCGACCGCCTGCAGGGCCTCGAGGAAATCATGCGCCAACGCGAGGTCCCCGGTGTCTTCCGAAACCAGGCCGAGCTTGCGGCGCATGCCGGCGAGCCAGTGGTGTTCGAAGCGCGCGGGGAAGGCATCGATCACCGCGGTCGCGGCCGGAAGCGCATCGGCGGGTTCGTCCGCGATCAGCGGCAGCAGGCACTCGGCCAGGCGCGCGAGATTCCAGCGCAACACCGGCGCCTGATTGCCGAACGCGTAGCGGCCGTGGCGGTCGATCGAGCTGAAGGTCTTGCCGGGGTGGTATTCGTCGAGGAAGGCGCAGGGGCCGTAGTCGAGCGTCTCGCCGGACACCGCGGTGTTGTCGGTATTCATCACGCCGTGCACGAAACCCACGTGCATCCACGCGGCCACCAGCGCAGCCTGGCGTTCGGCGATGGCTTCGAGCAGCGCCAGGTGGCGATCAGCGCGGCCGGTCAGCTCCGGGTAGTGGCGCGCGATCACGTGCTCGGACAGCGCGCGCAGCGCCGCGACGTCTTCGCGCGCGGCGAAATACTGGAAGGTGCCGATGCGCACGTGGCTGGCCGCGACCCGCGTCAGCACCGCGCCCGGCAGCACGCCGTCGCGCATCACGTGTTCGCCGGTGGCGACGGCGGCCAGCGCGCGCGTTGTCGGCACGCCCATCGCATGCATGGCCTCGCTGACCAGGAATTCGCGCAGCACAGGGCCGATCGCCGCGCGACCGTCGCCGTTGCGCGAGAACGGCGTCGGGCCCGGCCCCTTGAGCTGGACGTCGCGGCGCGCGCCGCGGCGGTCGATGACTTCGCCCAGCAGGATCGCGCGGCCGTCGCCGAGCTGGGGCACGAAGTGGCCGAACTGGTGGCCGGCGTAGGCCATCGCAATCGGGCGCGCGCCCGGCAGCGCGCCGTTGCCGGCGAGTGCGGCAACCGTGGCCGCGTCAGGCGGCGTCGCCGGCAGGCCGAGATCGGCGGCAAGGGCTGCGTTCCAGGCCAGCAGGCGCGGCGCCTTCACGGGCGTGGGCGAGACCTCGCGCCAGAAGGTGGCCGGCAGCGCGGCGTAGCGGTGTTCGAACTCGAAGGGCACGGGACTGGGCCGGAAGCGGCGCGTGCAGCGCCGAGGCCCTGAAGATGGGGCCGCGCGGCGCCGGAATCAACGCTGGCGGCGCCGACGCGGGAACCCGCGTAAAGTGCGCGCTCTGGCCCGCACGCGGCGGGTCACCGGAAACCGCCATGATCAACAACGACGTACTGCGCAGCATCCGCTACATGCTCGACCTGGGCGAACCGAAGATCATCGAGATCGCGAAGCTGGCGGACGAGACCCTGACGCTGGAGCGGGCCGAACTGCAGTCCTACCTGAAGAAGGACGGCGACGAGGGTTACGCCGAATGCCCCGACCGCGTGCTGGCGCATTTCCTCGACGGCCTGGTGGTGCATTTCCGCGGCCGCGACCCGGCCCTGCCGCTGCGCCCGGTCGAGAAGCGCATCACCAACAACCTGGTGCTCAAGAAGCTGCGCGTCGCCTTCGAGCTCAAGGACCTGGACATGGCGCAGTGTTTCAAGGACGCCGGCTTCCCGGTGACCAAGCCCGAGCTGTCGGCGCTGTTCCGCCAGCCCGGGCACAAGAACTACCGCGCCTGCGGCGACCAGATGCTGCGCAACTTCCTCAAGGGCCTGACCCTGCGGCTGCGCGGCGGCTGAGCCCGGCGGCGGTCCCGGGGCCTGCGCCCCGGGACATCACTGGCAGCCCTTGCGGGCCGACAGCAGGTAGACCGAACCGGAGCTGCGGAACGAGGCAAACACCGGCGGCGCGAACGGCACGCCGATGTCGAGCACGCGAATCCCGGGCAGTCCGTCGATGTGCGAGTCGCTGTTGAAGATGCGGGTCATCGACGACACCACCCGCGACTGCACCGGCACCAGGTCGCAGGTCGGGCAGAAGCCGCTCAGCTGCTGCATCGTCACGTCGGTCACCGCCGGATCGTAGTCCTTCTGGCCGATCACCCAGCGCGGGAAGCCGGTGCCGTCGTAGATGTAGGCCGCGTAGACCTCGGTATTGGGCAGCACCTGGGCGCTGAAGCCGTAACCCGTGTCGCTCGGCGTGAACCAATGGCCGCTGGTGTCGAGCTCCCTGCCCATGTACGACGGGCAGGCGTCGTCACCCAGGCGCGTCAGCTGTTCGGAACCCGCATCGCCGTCCAGGTTGTAGCTGAAGCTGAGCTTGGGCGAGGCCCCGGCATCGCCTTCGTGCACGCTGAAGGTGGCGCTGCCGACCCGCACGGCGTGGGTGAGGCTGGTGCCGACCCGCGTCACCCGCAGAAGGTCCACGCTCCACTGCGCCTGGTCCGCCGCGGGCGCCGCCCACTGCGTGTAGTACCAGGTCGGCGTGCCGTCCTGCAGATAGGTGTACCAGACCATCAGCCACTGGTCGCCGGCGAAGTCGAGGAACAGGCCGTGGCCGGGCCGCTCCGGATTGAAGTAGTGGCCGGGACGGAAGGCCGGCCGCGCGCCCTGGCGCACGACGTCGGCCGCCAGCGTGATGCGCGCGGGCGTGCTGCCGCGGTTCACCGGCGTGAGGTACCAGCGGCCCGGCCGCAGCGTCGCGCCGGAAACCACCAGCGTCTGCTCGGCGCCGGGATCCAGGCCCGAGGCCAGCGCTTCGCTGCGCGGCGGCGCCGGACCGATGACGGGAGACGACGGATCCGGCACGTGCGAGGCAAACAGGCTGACCTCGCCCTGCCCCTGCTGGCTGAACACCACCGACTGCGCGTTGACCGGCACGTCGAAGACGATGCGGTCCTGCGCCGCCCCCGGCGCGAGGTGCACTTCGCGCGACTCGCCCTGCGCGAGCACGTGCGGGGCGTTGATGGCGCCGGTGCGGTGCAGGCGCAGCGGCTCGTGGTAGATCACCTGCTCGTCGGCATTGGTCACCAGCAGGTAGCCGAGCCGCCGCTGGCCGGGCAGCAGCGACGGAATGTCCCAGCCGACCCGCATCAGGAAATCGTCGCCGTCGAGACGGGCGCGCCCGGTGGCGACCAGCTCCTGGTTGCGCCCGATCATGCGCACCGCGCCGGCTTCGAGGCGAAGCGCGTCACGGCGTGCACTGCCGGTGCTCAGGTTGCGGGCCAGCGCCCAGAACGTCGACGCCGGCGCGCCCGCTTCGCGACGCAGCAGGATCTCGCAGACCTGCGCCGCGGCCGCCGCGGTGCGCGTGCACTGCGCGGACGCCGCCGACGGCGCGTTGCCCTGGCCCACATGCAGCGCGACATGGCTGGCCGTCGCCGACTCCACCAGGGCCAGCACCCGCACCTCGATCGCGGTCGCGCCCGGATTGGCCGGCACGGGGAAAGTCAGCCACGCGGTGTCGGTCGCCAGCGCGTCGAAGGGCGCGGCGGGCGTGGGATCGGAAGCGAGCGTCGCCGCCCGTTCGGCCGGCGTGACCAGATCGGTGCCGCGGTACTTGGCCGCGTGGGTGGAGATGTAGCTGAACAGGCGGTCGGTGTAGCCCTTTTCGGCATCGATCTCCACGGCCTCGGGAACACCGGTCCGGACCACGTCGTCATCCAGGATCGTGCCGGTGGATCCGGGCGAGAAAACAGGGATGTCGCCGGCGTTCGACAGCACCACCTCGAACGACTCGCTGACTTCCTTCACCTGGTCCGCGACGATCTCGACCTCGAACCACGCCAGCGTCTGGCCGGCCGGGATGACCATCCCCGTCACGCTACGCGCGATGTAATCGACGCCGGGGACCGCCGCTCCGAGCTGACTCTGGGTGGCGATGTCGAACCGGACATCGACGTTCGCCGGCAGGCCCAGGTCCACCGGGAAGCGCATGACCGTGACGCCGGAGCTTCCCTCGAACACGGTCGCGGAACCCAGCGTCAGCGCGGGCATCGGCGCCACGCCTTCGCGCCGGATGATGCCGGCGCCCTCGTAACTTGCGTTGGCCGCGCCGGAGATGTTGGTCATCCGCACATAGAAGATCTCGTTTCCTTCGTCATCGGTGCCGGAATCGGAAAGGATCGGGATCTCGACCTCCAGCTTGCTCTCGCCCTCCGGGATGTGCAGGCCCGTGCGGACGGTCGCCTGGTAGTCCTCGCCCGCGATGGCGGTCGAATCGCCGGTGGCCAGGTCGAAGGTGATGCCGCCCGGCAGCGCGGGATACTGCGACGTCACCACGAAACGCAGCGGCGCCGTTCCGGTCACCGGCTCGCGCACGCTGCCGTCGCCGCTGATCCGCGGTTGCTCCAGGACGTGCACTTCCGGCGACAGCTCGGACAGCGGTCCCGGGCCCGCCGCATTGAAGGCCTGCACCCGGAAACGGTAGCGGCCGGGGTTCGGCAGCCCTTCCATCCTGCGGCTCAGCGCCAGCGGAGTCTGGAACGCCGACCGGTCGAGCCCGGCCGGGGCCGGCTCGGTTCGAACGACGTAGCGGGTGATGGGACTGCCGCCGTCGTCGGCCGGCGGCTGGAAATCGACCACCGCGCTGACGGTGTCGGGCAAGTGCGCCGCCGTGACCAGGCGCGGCGCACCCGGCGGACGGACATCGGTCCGATACGGCGTCTTCTTCAGGTGCAGCGCGGAGAACGAGCCGAAGACCGACGCGACCGCCACGTCCATGACGCCGTCGCCGCTGAAGTCGCCGTGGGCGATGCTGTCGCGGAAATACCGGATGGGGGCAAACGGACGGTAGGACGCGTACGGCACCGTGGCGGTCGTCTCCAGCTGCAGGCGGCCGTCGCGCTGGCGCATGACCACCACGGTGGGTTTCGGCGAGGACCTCGGCTCGTTGAGCATGACCAGTTCGTTGAGGCCGTCTCCGTCCACGTCGATCAGGTCGTAGCCCTTCGCACCTTCTAGAAGACGGAGCTGGATCGGTTCGGCAGCGAGCTTGCCGTCGCTTCCCTGCAGGTAGATGTAGCCCTGCTCGGATCCATCGGAATCCGGCGACTTCCGGGGCACGCCAAGCACGAGCACATCGTCGCGCCCATCGCCGTTCGTGTCACCGACAATGATCGACGATGCGAACCCCCGGGGAATGCCGTCGAGATTGTCGCCGCGAAACCCGCCCGTGCCGTCGCCCAGGCGGATCGACGGGATGCCCAGGCCTTCCCAGTAGTCGGGAAAGGCCAGGCTGACCAGGTCCAGATGCCCGTCGCCGTTGATGTCGCCGAGCTCGAGCCGGTGATGGTTGGGTTGGCCGACGGGGATCAGGCGCGTACGGACCAGGGCGCCGGTGCCATCGCCATAGCGGATCACGAGCTCGCCGGGCTCGATGTCCGTTTCCACTTCGGTGCGCCAGGTCTCGTGGGTGACGACATCCTGGTGTCCATCGCCGTCGAGGTCGGCGAGGGCGGGCGCTCCGGTGATGAACCGCTCGTCGGGGGCCAGCAGACGGACGCTGGGCTGGCGCTGGGCGTTGGACGAAATCGAAAGCAGGCCCTTGTGGCTGCCCATGATCACTTCCGGGCGGCCGTCGCCGTTCAGGTCACCGACGGAGGTGCTGTCCGTTGGAACTCCGGGCAGTTCAATCTTGGCCCGTTGCGGCGCCTGCCCGGGACGGCTGAAAAGGAAATAGCCGTGGTTGACGGCGTAGTAGAAGGCGTCGTCCAGGCCGTCGCCATCGAAGTCTCCCGCTTCGGCCTCCGCGATCCGTCCCTCGCCCAACTCCACGTCATCCGGGTCATCGTGCCAGGCGTATTCATAGTTGAGCGTTGCTGCCACCGCCGGTGCGCCTGCGAACGTGGCGAGAAGAACCGCTGCCCCAAGAGAGCAGGCACGACGACGCAATGCAGGCATGGAAGCGGCTCCACAGGTGGACGCCGCCAGTCTAGAGGAAGCGCCACGCGGCGGCACTTGGTGCCAGCCGTGTCCGGTCCCGCCTCTCCGCCGCCTAGCGCGCCGCCTCCAGCGCCTGCAGCGCCCGTCCGTGCGCCACCACCTCGGTGATCTCGTGGGCGATGCCGGCGCGGTCGATCTCGGGTTCGGCGAGCATGCGCAGCGCGGTGAGCGGGTGCACCAGCAGGTCCTTCATCTGGTAACACAGGCCGTGGTCGCCGGCGGAGGCGATCTTCGGCAGCGCGGCGTCGTGGTGGTAGTCGCGCTCGATCCGCGCCAGGCTCAGCGTCGGCCAGGTTTCGCGCAGCGGCAGCGCGGCGGCGAGGTAGTCGCGGCAGACCGGATGCCGCGCCGAGAAGGCGGGCACGAGTTCGGCCGCGCGTTCGGCCAGGGCGGTCAGCGCCGGCTGCTGGGCGGCGGGCGCAGCGCCCTGCTCGAACGCCGTGACGATGGCCTGCGCCTGCGTGACGTAGGCCTCGAAGCCGGCGGGCAGCGCGGCCTCGTCGGCGGCCTGCAGCGGGGCGCAGGCCACCAGGGCCAGCGCGGCGAAACGTCGGGAACGGATCTTTTTGGACATGGGGCACTCCGGAAGGACGACGGGAAACGTGACGGGGTTCACACGCTCGGCGCCAGCCACGACAGCGCCAGGATCACGAGGGACAGCACGACCGCCGCGCGCAGACGCCGCCGCGGCCAGCGCGCCAGCACCAGCACCCAGGCGATCGCGCACAGCATCAGCATCGCGGCCCAGTAGACGAGGCCGAATTCCCAGCCCCAGCCTGCGACGAACACCGCGGGACTGAGCGCGAGCTGCAGCCCGCCGGCGAGACGCCGCGCGCGCAGTCGCTGCGGCGGCACGGCGATGCCGGCATGCCGCGGCAGGCCCAGGCTCAGATTGACCCAGGCCCAGAGGATCAGGCCGCTTCCGAGCGCGAACATGCTCAGGCCTCCTGCGCTTGCGCGTCGAGGACGGCGGCCTTTGCGCCGGCCGGCTGTCGCCACGCCAGCCAGGCGAAGGCGGCGGCGAAGGCGAACGCTGCAATGTCCACCGCGGCCAGCGCCCATTCGCCGCGCGGCAGGGTTTCCAGCAGGTGGCTGCGCGGTGTCGTGGCCAGGTTCACCAGCGGCAGGGCCAGGAGCGCGACCGCCGTGGCGGCGAACAGGTCTCGCCAGCCGCGGCCGGCCCGCGTGCGCCAGGCGCCCCAGGCGGCCGCGATGATCCAGGCCGCGCAGAACACGAGCACTTCCGCGCCGGGGCGATCGTCCAGACCCATCGGCAGCAGCCGGTTCGCCAGCAGCATCGCCACGCAGGCCAGCGGCAGCCCGGCGACCACGCCGACGTTCAGCCCCAGCACCAGCCCATAACCCGACAGCGCACCGGCCTCGGCGATGCGGCGGGCGCGCTTGGCCACCCACACCTGCATGCCGCTGGCGATCATCACGCAGCCGGCCAGGCCGAGCAGGAAGTAGAGGCCGCGCACCAGGCTGCCGCCGAACTGCGCCATGTGCAGGCCGCCCAGGAAGCTGTAGGTCGTGTAGCCCGCACCCGGCGGCCGCGTGTGGTGCAGGAAGCGGCCATCGACGGCGTCGTAGAACACCTGCTCGAAGTTCCAGGCCACGCGCCGGCCATGGTCGCCGCCGAAGGAGATCGTGGCGCTGGCGTCGTCGGGATGGTGCACGCTGGCCCAGGTCACCGGCTGGCCCAGGCGCTGGCGCGCGTCGGCTACCAGGGCGTCGAGCGAATGCAGGCGCGCCAGGGGCTGGCCGACTTCCGGCCGCTCGAAGCTGTCGCTGGCCTCTTCGTAGAACTTGAACACGTCGCCGCCGTACGCGGCGTTGATGCCGGCGAACATGTAGTTGGCGACGAAGATCGCCACGCCGGTGTAGGCCATCAGCAGATGGAAGGGCAGGCCCAGCACGCCGGTCAGGTTGTGGCCGTCGAGCCAGGCACGCTGGCCGCCGGCGCCGGGGCGGAAGGTGAAGAAGTCCTTGAAGATGCGCCGGTGGATGATCACGCCGGCAACCAGGGCCACCAGCATCATCATGCCGGCCAGGCCGACCACGTACATGCCGGCGGTGCCGGCGTGCAGGTCGTAGTGCAGGGTGAAGAAGAAGTCGCCGCCGGCGGTGTCGGTCACGGGCTGGCCGGACTGCGGGTCCAGCACCTCCTGCACGTGGCTGCCGTCGTCGAAGTAGACATACGACGCCATCGCCCGCTCGCGCTCGCTGCCCGCGAGCACGTACCAGGCGTGCGCGTCCGGATGCGCGGCGCGCGAGCGGGCGATGGCGGCGTCGAAACGCGGCTGCTGCGGCAGCGACGTGTCGTGCAGCCAGGGCCGCATCCAGTCGTCGAGCTCCTGGTCGAAACAGGCGAGCGTGCCGCCGACAAAGATCACGAACAGCAGCCAGCCAACCACCAGGCCGGCCCAGGTGTGCAGCCAGGCCATGGACTGCAGGAAGGTGTTCTTCATGGCCGCGCCGCCTGTTCCGGGAACGCCAGGGCGAGACCCAGCAGCGCCGCGCCGACCAGCACCGGCCAGCCCCAGGCGCGCCAGGCCGAGCGCGCGCCGAACGCGTGGATCGCCGCCGCGCACCACACCGCGAACGACAGCAGGCTGGCGAACACCACGCGGTCGACCTTGCCCATCGGCAGCACCAGGGTGAGGAAGGCGGTGGCGCCGTGGGCGAGGAAATAGCCGCCGAACAGCGCGGCGCCGATGCGCGACGCCGCCTGGACGCGCGTGCGCCAGGCGGGCGTGCGGGCCCGGGTCGATTGCGTGGCGGTGGAAGGCATCGGGGTCATGCTTGCTCCGGCGGGGTCGGTGGAGGCGGCAGGCGCCGCCTCCTTGCCTGGCAGGACGTCAGAAGCGGTAGGCGATCGACAGCGAGGCGCTGCGCGGCGCGGCGTAGTAGCCCTGCTCCCAGTACAGGCTGGGCAGGTACTTCTCGTCGGTGACGTTGTCGAGGTTGAGCGTCGCGCTCCAGGCCTGCGCGAACTCGTAGCGGGCCATCAGGCCGAGCAGTGCATAGGCCTCCTGCTCGATGCGCACCGGCGTGGCGTTGCCGAGCGCGTCGTAGGCGACGGCGTCGCGGTGGATGTCGCTCTGCCACTTCAGCGTCGCGCCCAGGCTCAGGCCCGGGACCTGCGGCAGTTCGACCGCGGTGGACAGTCGCAGCAGGCGGCGCGGCACGTAGCTGCGCGCGTCCGCACCGGCCGCGTCCTCGACGTCGAGCAGGGTGTAGCCGCCGTTGAGCTGCCAGTGGTCGCCGATGCGGCCGCCGACGTCGAACTCGACGCCCTGCGAACGCGCATCCAGGCCGGCGTAGTAGGAACGGCCGGTGGCGGGATCGAAGCCGGCGTATTCGGCCAGGTTGTCCTGTTCGGTGCGGAATACCGCCGCCGAGGCGTTGAGGTCGCCGCCGAACCACTCGCCCTTCAGCCCGAGCTCGGCATTGCGGCCTTCGAGCGCGCCGACCAGGCGGTTGTCGACGTCGGTCTGGCCCTGCTGGCTGAAGATCTCGCCGTAGCTGGCGTACACCGAATAGGTGTCGCCGAGGTCGAGCACGGCGCCGGCGAACGGGGTGGTGCGGCTTTCGTCCACGGTGTTCTGTTCGCCGTAACTGTAGCCGCGGGTGTCGACGCGGGTGTGGTTGGCGCCGGTGATGAGCTTGAAGTGGTCGGCCAGGTTCCAGCGCACGGTCGCGTACAGGCTTTCGCGGCCGTAGTCGTAGGCGGCGCCGTCGGAATAGGCGTCGAAGGACGGCTTGGGGTAGTTGCCGTCGAACTGGTCGAGCGACGGCAGCGGCGTGCCGACGTCGTTGCCGTACCAGGAGATCTCGGTGTTCTCGCCGCGGGCCCAGTTGGCGCCGACCACCACGTCGTGCGCGCGGCCGCCGATGGACACGCGGCCGCTGGCATAGACGTCGGCGAAACGCGCCTTGAAGCGGCCCTCGTAGTCCGACGGGTAGGCGAACAGGCCCAGGCCGGTGTCCGGGTCGGGCGTGCCGTAGACGTAGAACAGCTGGCTGTCTTCCTGCTTGTCCTCGAAGTTGTAGGCCGCCTTCAGGGTCCAGTCGCCGCCGAGGGCGTGGCTGAGTTCGACGAAGGCGCGGGTGTCATCGGTGTACCAGTGCGACCAGTCGGCGGCGGTGCTGGTGGAGACGTCGTAGTCGGTCGGCGTGCCGTCGGTATGGAACAGCGGCAGCGCGCCCCAGAGCACGCCCTCGGGTCGGTTGCGCTGGTGCGAGGCGCCGACCGCGATCGTGGTGGCCTCGCCCAGGTCGGCTTCGATCACGCCGTAGTAGACCTGCTTCTCGCGCGAATAGCGGTCGAGGTAGCTGTCGCCATCCTGCCAGGCCGCGACCACGCGGCCGCGCACGCGGCCGTCGGCGGTGATCGGCGTGGCGTAGTCCAGGTCGACGCGGGCGTTGTCCCAGCTCGCCAGGGTCACCCGCGCACTGCCCTCGCGGTCCGGGCCCGGGCGCTTGCGCACGAAGTTGATCGTCGCCGAGGGATTGCCGGTCGAGGACATCAGGCCATTGGCGCCGCGCAGGATCTCGATGCGCTCGTACAGCGCGGTGTCGATGTCGCCGTTCTGGATGCCGTAGGGCAGCGGCAGGCCCAGGCCGTCGCGCTGGAAGTTGGTGATGTCGAAGCCGCGCGCGGTGTAGTAGTTGCGGTCGCTCTCGACCTGCTCGACGTTGATGCCGGTCGCCAGCCCCAGCACCTGGTTGATGCTGTTGAGGCCGAAGTGGTCCATCTGCTCGCGGGTCACCACGCTGATCGACTGCGGCGTCTCGCGCGCGCTCAGTTCCAGGCGGGTCGGGCCGGTGCTGGGCACGGCCGCGTAGCCGTCCGGGCGCTGGCCGATCACTTCGACGGTGTCGAGTTCGGCGATGGCGCCGCCGGGCGATTCAACGGACTGGGCGCGGGCGGACAGGCTGGCCAGGGCGGCCAGCAGGCAGGCCGGAAGCACGGCCATGCGGACGGAAGCAGACATGCAGGGTTCCTTGAATGACAAAGCGGGAACCAGGCGTGGCGTCTGCTGGGCCTGTGATGGCGCACATTCTAGATGCGAGCCGTTCGCATTTGCAAGTCATTCGCATCTTGGCGGGCCGAACCGGTCCGCCCCGGCCCGCTACATCTGCCTGAAGTGATGCAGATAGCTGCGGCTGACCGGCAGCACCTCGGGGCGCCCCTTCAGGTGCAGGCTGGCGGTTTCGTTGTCGCCGCGCACGACCTGGCCGACCGCGCGCAGGTTCACCACCACCGAGCGATGCACCTGCACGAACTGCGCCGGATCGAGCTGCGTGACGAGCTCCTTCAGCGGCGTACGGATCAGGGCCTCCCCCGGCCGGCCTTCGTCGCCGCGGCAGGCGATGCGCGTGTATTTCTCGTCCGAGCGCAGGTAGTCGATCTCGTCCACCGGCACCAGGCGCACGGTGGCGCCGACCGAGGCGCGGATCCAGCGCAGCGGTGCGGGCGCCGGGTCGCGGCGCAGGCGCGCGGCCAGCGCGTCGAGCAGGGCCTCGGTGTCGGGCAGCGGACGGGCGGCGCGCAGCCGCTCCTGCAGCCGCGCCACGGTGTCGGCCAGGCGCGCGGGTTCGACCGGCTTGACCAGGTAGTCGAGCGCGCCGTGCTCGAAGGCCTGCAGCGCGTACTGGTCGAAGGCGGTGACGAAGACCAGCTGGGCGCGGCGGCCGATCGCCCGCGCGGCGTCGACACCGCTCAGGCCGGGCATCTGCACGTCCAGGAAACACACGTCCGGCTGCTGCGCCTCGAACATCGCGACCGCCTCGCGGCCGTTGCGCGCCTGCGCCACCACCTCGAGTTCCGGCCACGCCGCCGCCAGCAGGCGCAGCAGGGACTTGCGCAGCAGCGGCTCATCGTCGGCGATCAGGGCCGTGGGGCGCGCGGAGCTCATGTCCCACTCCGGCGCGCGGGAAAATCCATGGCCGCAGTCACGCCCTGCGGCCGCAGCGGCGAAAGCTGCAGGCGGGCGTCGCCGTCGAAGGCGAGCCGAAGGCGTTCGCGCAGGTTGGCCAGGCCGGTGCCCAGGCCGTCGCCGCCATCGCGCAGGCCGACGCCGGTATCAGTCACGTCCGCCTGGCAGCGGCCGTCGCGCAGGCGCAGGCGCACCTCGATGCGACCGCCCTCCTCGCTCGGGTCGATGCCGTGGCGCACCGCGTTCTCCACCAGGGTCAGCAGCGCCATCGGCGGACAGTCCATCGGCAGCGCGGCGTCGTCGACCTGCAGCGCGTACTGAAGCCGGTCGGGAATGCGCATGTGCATCACCTCCAGGTAGGCACGCACCCGTTCGATTTCCTGCGCGACGGTGGTGGTCGGCGCATGCAGGCGCGGCACGGCGGCGCGCAGGTAGGCGATCAGGCTTCCCAGCACCGTCGAGGCCTGCGGCGACCGCGCGTCCACCAGCTCGCGCACGTTGGCCAGGGTGTTGAACAGGAAATGCGGCTCGACCTGGGCCTGCAGCAGCCGCAGGCGCGCATCGGCCTCGCGGCGGGCGAACTCGCTGCGCTCGAGTTCGAAGGCCAGGGCCTGGCGCTGCGCCGCGCCGGTGATCTGGCCGATCAGCGCCGCGACGGCGATCCACGGCGCCAGCAACAGGCTGAGCACGACCATCATCAGGTAACCCTGGAGCCGGCCGTCGACGTCGCGGTACCAGGGCAGCGCGTCGCCGATCGTGGTCAGGAAGTAGACCCCCGCCACCACGAACGGCACCGCCGCCGCGACCATCGCCACCTGCAGCGCCCAGCGCGCCAGCCATGACGGCAGGCGCCGCGGCCAGCGCTCGAACAGCGAGAACACGCCCAGCAGGCCGACCGCGACCAGCACCAGCCGCAGGATCAGCACGGCCCAGGACGCGCGCCAGCCGGGCAGCAGCAGCAGGCTCAGCACCAGGCACAGGACCAGCAGCGGCCGCAGCCGCGACCAGCCCGGCAGGCGGGCCAGGCCACGCGGCGCGGCAGCGGGTGCGGGGGTCGACATGCCGGAACGATAGCAGCCGGCCCGTCGCGGACGGCAGGCCCCGCCGGCTCAGAGTCTCGGCAGCCAGAGGATCAGCGAGGCGGCGAAGATGCCGGTCGCGGTGACTCCCGTCGCCAGCGCCAGCAGCGCCGCCACGGTCCAGCGCGCCGCCGGTCCGCCGCTGTCGCGGGCCCGCAGGTACAGCTCCAGGATGGCGAGCGGCAGCAGGGTCTGGGCGAAACTCAGGAAGACCAGGAAGGGCCCGGTGAAGGTTTCCGGGTCGAAGCCCACCGGCCCCTGGTTCACCAGCAGCCAGAAGGTCAGGCCGATGCGGAAGAACCAGACGCCCGACGCCGCCACGAACAGCCGCAGCGCCCAGCGCCGGTGCCGGTCGATGCGTCGGGCCAGCGCATGCCGCAGCGCCATCGCCGCACAGCCCAGCACCACCGCGGCGTTGAGCAGGATGCCGAACTGCATCACGCGCAGCCCGCCGTCGCGCGCCAGCACCATGTACAGGCCGGCCAGCACCACCGCGACCACCGTCGCCAGATAGATCCGGCCATTCCAGCGATGGAATCGCGGCCAGCGCCGCCGGATCGCCGGCACCAGCTGCAGGGTGCCGGCTGCCGTCACCACCAGCGCGAGCAGGATGTGCAGCATCACCATCAGGTTGCCCAGCGTGTCGCCGGGCGTGTGGCCTTCCGGCAGCACCTGGTTCCAGTCCCGCATGCGGCCCGCCAGCAGACTGCGGCCGTAGAAACCGGCGATGTAGACCACGAACAGCCATTGCCCCAGCGCCGCAACCGTGAACCAGGCCGCGGCGGCGGCCGAAAGGGTCGTGCCGGCGCGATCGACCCGGCGCGCCGGAAGCTCGAGCCTCGGCAACGACGCGACGGGCCGATCTTCGTAAGCACTCATGTCCGGACTCCCCGTGGATGTGGGGCGAGTCTGGCGACGCGCGGCGCACGCGTGAACGGGCTTGCGACGGGCCACGGCCGCGGGCGACGGGCGGCGCCCGGGCGCGACAGGGGACGCCGGCGGATGGTCTGACTCACCGCCGCGCGCGCCGCGTTGGCCGCCGCCGCATCCGTCGCGGCGGCGGCAGCCGGATCAGCCGGCCGCGGACGCCGCCGACAGTTCGGCCATCAGGGCCGCGTCCTTCTCGCCGGCGCGCACGAAGGCCGGAAGGGCGCTGGCCCGCTCGATGTAGCCGGTGATCGCCGGCAGCTTCGGCACGATGCCGAAGCCCGTGGTCCAGCGCAGCGCCGTGCCCCAGAGCACGTCGGCGGCGGTGAACCGTTCGCCCAGCAGCCAGGGGCCGCGCGCGAGCTGGGTCGCCACCATGTCGATCACGGTGTCGTAGTCGCGGTAGGGCGCGGCGCTGGGCACCACGGGCTCGCGCTTGTAGGCGTGGTCCACCAGGGCCGGCTCGAAGCAGGCGCCGTAGAACGCCAGCCAGCGCAGGTAGGGACCGCGCAGCGGATCGTCGAGTGCGGGCGCCAGCTTGCCGGCCGAGAAGCGGTCGGCCAGGTAGATGGTGATCGCGACCTGTTCGGTGACCACCGCGCCGTCGTGCACGAGGGTCGGCAGCTTGCCCAGCGGGTTGATGGCCAGGAATTCCGGTGTGCGGTTCTGGCCGCTGGCGAAGTCGATGGGCACCACCGCGTAGTCCACGCCCAGCGCCTCGAGCAGCACGCGGGCGCCGGCGGAGCGGGACTGCGGGTTGTGGTACAGCGTCAGGGCGGGTACGGACATGGCGGAACCTCGGCGTTGGATGTGGATATAAAGGTATCGGCAATTGCGGACAGATTCAGTCCTCGATAGGCTGGCGCCGTGTTGTCCACCTCCGCCCGCCTGCTGCGCCTGGCCAGCCTGCTGCAATCGCGGCGGCACTGGCCCGGACAGGCCCTGGCCGGGGAACTCGGCGTGGACGCCCGCACCGTACGCCGCGACGTCGATCGCCTGCGTGAACTCGGTTATCCGGTCGAGGCCTCGTCCGGCGTCGGCGGCGGCTACGGCCTGGGCCGCGGCGCCGACCTGCCGCCGCTGGTGCTCGACGACGAAGAGGCGGTGGCGCTGGCGATCGCGCTGCGCGCCGCCAGCGCGAACGTCGGCGGCATCGAATCCACCGCCCTGCGCCTGCTCGCCAAGCTCGACCAGCTGATGCCCACGCGGCTGCGCCGCCGCGCCACCGCCCTGCACGCGGTCACGCTGTCGCTGCGCACCGGCCCGCCCCTGGTCGACGCCTCGCTGCTGAGCGAACTCGCGATGGCCTGCCGAGACAGCCGCCGCCTGCGCTTCCGCTACCGCAACCATCCGGGCGAGAAGAGCCAGCGCGAGGTCGAACCGCTGCGCCTGGCCAACTACGGCCGCCGCTGGTACCTGATCGCCTGGGACCCGTCGCGCGAGGACTGGCGAAGCTTCCGCGTCGACCGTTTCGAAGGCGCGCCGAGCGTGGGCGAGGCCTTCGTGCCGCGACCGCCGCCGCCCGATGTCGCCGCCAAGCTCGAGCGCGGCATCGCCTATGCGCCCTTCACCTGCCGGGTCACGCTGCGGCTCGCCGGCACGGTGTCCGAACTCGAGTCGGTGATTCCGGTGTGGTGCGGCCTGCTCGAACCCGAGACCGACACCCACAGCCTGCTGCGCGTCGGCGCGGATTCACCCGAGGCGCTGGTGGCGCAGATACTGATGATCGGACGCGAGGTGACCCTCGTCGAAGGCCAGGACCTGGTGCCCGCGGTGCGACAGGTGCTGGCGCGCCTGGGCACGCTGTTCGGCTGAGGTTCGCCCACGCCGCGTAGACTGGCGCCGATGAACTTCCTCGCGCACCTCTACCTGGCCAGGCACAGCGACGACGCCATGCTGGGCGCGCTGCTGGGCGATTTCGTCGGCACGACGGGCCTGGACCGCTTCCGCCCGGAAGTGCAGCGCGAGATCCTGCTGCACCGGAAGATCGACAGCTACACCGACCGCCATCCGGACGTGCTGGCGTCGAAGTCCCTGTTCCCCGAAGGCCGCCGCCGCTACGCCGGCATCCTGCTCGACGTCTATTTCGACCACCTGCTGGCGCGCGACTGGCCGCGCCATTGCGACGTTCCGCTGGACGACTTCACCGGCCACTTCTACGCCGTGCTGCAGGCGCAGCCCGACCTGCCCGAAAGCCTGCAGCGCATCGTTCCCAGCTTCGTGCGCCACGACTGGCTGGGCAGCTACCGCGATCGCGACCAGATCGACCATGCCGTGCGCCGCATCGCCACGCGCCTGTCGCGCAACGGCGAAAAGCTCGTGCAGTGCCTGCCGGTCCTGCGCGAGCACGAGGCCGCGGTGGTGCGACGCTTCGAGGATTTTTTCCCGCAGCTGGAGCAGTACGTCGTCGATACACGCAGCTCGCTTCTCCGGGACGCAGGCACTGCTCCGGAAGCAAGGCCACTTTGACGACAGCAGGAGCTCGGCTACCCTTCGGGGACACAACGCCAGGGGAGCGCCGCATGACCGCCGATGGCCCGCAGCACGAGCTCACGGTCGACGAGATCAAGATGCAGTACATCAAGCCGGTGTTCGGGGCCGATTGCGGCCCCTTCGGCGCGAAGGTCCTTTATTTCCGCAACGTCCATCCGCGCATCGCGATCCGGATCACCGTACGCCACCACTGGATATACAACGGCGAGCAGCGCGAAGAGATCCAGGAGCATGTGCTGCCCTCGAACCCGAACGCGGGCCCCGGCGTGTCGCCACTCGACACCCGCATGGGCTGCCCGATCCCGGGCCCGACGGGACAACGCTTCCATTGGGACGTCACGGACGCGCGCCCCGCATGACGCTGGACGCCCCGCGGGTACGCTGGCCCCGCCCGCTCCTTCCCAGGACGTCGTTCTTCGAGGAGGCGTCCCTGCAGCGCATCTTCCAGATCGCGGACTTCGGCGGCCTGGTGTCCATCAACCGCCCCAGGCCCGAACACATCTCGGCTTCTACCGGCGCCGACGGCGGAGCGGTGGAACGGCTGCGCGGTCTGCTCGGCGGTCAGCACCGACACGGTTCGACGGCGGAAATAGGCGAACGTTTCGATTGGTACGAACGTGGCAAGGCGCCGTTCATCGCGCTGCTCGGCCACGGATCGCCGGGCGGCTTCGAAACGGGCGACGGCCCGCGTCTGTGGAGCTCGGCACGGCAGGTGCACTTTGGCAACCGCCACGACTGGGAACCGCACCTCTCGCGCCTTTCCCGTTTCAGGGGCGGCTTTTCCACCGCCGAACGCAACACGTTCAAGTATTCGGGCGCCCTGTTGCTGCTGTCGTGTTCCGTGGCCCAGGGCATGCTCGGCGCTTCGCTGATGGCACAGCTGTCGCAGGTGAGCAACCGCATCGTGTTCGCCTATACCGGCCTGGTATCGCTGACCGGAACCCGCATCCATCTGGAGAAGGGCCACCGCTGGGTCCGTCAGGATCCCGGGCAGGCGCCGGCACCGCCGCCGGCCAGAAAGCGGATGGATGAGCCGCGCCTGGACGCGGTGGCTGCGCAAGTTTTCCCCGACGGAATGTCCCTGGAGGACGTGGCAGAGGTGTCGGTGGCCCTGGGCCACGAAGGCGCGGCGGCTCGGGACATCCCGCCCGAGGACATCCGATGGTTTCTGCCCGCCCTGTTCCATTCGTCGCCCTTCAGCGACGAGGGCGAAGCCCTGGCCCGCGCCACGCATCGGGTCGTCGTGCGCTACCGCAGCCAGCCGCCGCTGAAGGTGACGGTGTTCGCGGGCGCACTGGCGACCACCGACGCCGGCGCCTGCTTCAAGACGCACGAGGCCTTCATCGACCTGGTCGCCGATCGTCTTCCCGGAATCGCCTGACCGGGCGGCGCGAGGCCGCCCGGTGGGCATCGATCACGCCGCCTTGCGCAGCTTCACGCCGGGGAAATCGACCGGCACTTCGAAGGCCACGTTGACGTAGTTGGTGAACAGGTTCAGCGCCACGTGCGCCAGGATCTCGACGATGGCCTCGTCGCTGAAACCGACCTCGCGCAGCGCGTTGACGTCGGACTCGCTGACGTTGGCGCGGTTCTCGACCACCTTCAGCGCGAAGGTGAGCGCGGCGGCGGTCTGCGGGTCGGCGCTGCGGCCGGCCTGGGCTTCGGTCATTTCGTCGGCGGTGGCGCCGGCCTTCTTGCCCAGCATCGTGTGCGCGGCCAGGCAGTAGTGGCAGGCGTTGCGGTCGGCGACGGCGACGGCGATCTGCTCGCCGAGCTTGGCCGACAGCACGCCGCCGCCCAGGGCGCCGAAGCTGCCCCACAGCGAGGCCAGCGCGGCCGGCGAATTGGCCACCGCGCGGAACATGTTCGGGGTGGCGCCGAAGGCCCCGTGGATCTGCGCCAGCAGCGGCTGGCTGGCGGCGGGGGCGGTGGCGGCGGTCGGAAGCGGAAGACGGGACATGGCGGAACTCCTGGAAGTGAGCGCGGATTGCGCCCGATCAGAATCGGGCCTAGGCTCGGCGCCAGGGTGACGAATCGTCCCCATTTCATAACGGATCGTCCGATATGGCCGTCGACCGCCTGCAGGGCCTGCTCCAGCGTTTTTCCGTCAGCGCGCGCATCTTCCACAGCGGGCCGCTGTGCGGCATCAACGTGTTCGAGGACAACGGCCAGGGCCAGCTGCACCTGGTGCGGCGCGGGCCGGTGGAAGTGCGGCATGCCGGCGAAGTGCACCACGTCACCGTGCCCAGCCTGCTGTTCTATCCGCGGCCGTTGAGCCACCGCTTCATCTCCGACGAGCGCACCGGCGCCGACATGGCCTGCGCCAACCTCGACTTCGGCGGCGTGGCCTCGGCGCGCGTGGGCGGCGGCAATCCGATCAGCCGCGCCCTGCCGGCCTTCACCTGCCTGCCGCTGGCCGAGCTGCGCGGCGCCGAAGCGGTGCTGGAGCTGCTGTTCGACGAAGCCTTCGCCCAGCGCTGCGGGCGGCTCGCCGTGGTGGACCGTCTGTTCGACGTGGTGCTGATCCTGCTGCTGCGGCACCTGCTCGACAGCGGCCACATCACCGACGGGCCGCTGGCCGGGCTGGGCCATCCGCAGCTGGCCAAGGCGCTGGTGGCGATGCACGACGAACCCGCCAGACCCTGGACGCTGGATTCGCTGGCCGCGATGGCAGGCATGTCGCGCAGCCGCTTCGCCGAAGTGTTCGCGCAGGTCGTCGGCCAGCCGCCGGCCGGCTATCTGTCGGGTTATCGCATCGCGCTGGCGCGCGACGCCCTGCAGCGCGGCGACCGACTCGAACGCATCGCCGAACAGGTGGGTTACGGCAGCGCCGCGGCGCTGTCGCGGGCGTTCACCGCCGACACCGGGCTGTCGCCGCGGGCCTGGCTGCAGCAGCAGTCGGCCTGAGACGGGGGATCAGCCGGGCACCGGCGCCGCCTGCAGCGACACCTGCTTCTTTCCGCCGTCGAGCCACTGGCGCCCGACTTCGGCAAAACCCCAGCGCGCGTGGAATCGCGCCGAGGCCTCGTTCGGCGGCACCAGGTTGAACTCGCAGGTCACCACCGCCGCGCCCTGCGCGCGGGCGTGTTCAAACACGTCGCGATACAGCTGCGAACCCAGCCCGCGGCCGTTGAACGCGGCGTCCACCACCACGCGGTCGACGTAGAGGAAACGCGGATAACGCGCCGCGAACCAGTCGAAGTTCGGATTCGGATAGTCGGCGCCGTCGCGGAAGGCCAGCAGGAACGCCGCGACCTCGCCGTCCACGCAGGCGACGCGGTGGTAACCGGCGCGCTCGTGCAGCCACTGCAGGCGCGCGGCGTCCATGGCGCTGGTGTGCTGCACCTCGGCATCGTTGAGCGCGAGAATGCGCGGGAAGTCGGTTTCGGTGGCGTCGCGCAACAGGACGTCGGACATGGGCGGCTCGGCGGCGGGGTCGGTGGAGCTTAGCTGCGGCGCCCCGCGCCGCGGCAGCGCAGGCGCGGGACGCTGTGGTGCCTGCATGCGCCCTAGTTTGCGCCGGGGCAGCGCGGAGGCCAGCCCGGTTCGGCGCCGGGGCGAAGCTCGACGAGCATCAGCTCGCCGGAGCGACCGGGTTCGGCCTGTGCGAACAGCAGGCGGTCGGCGTGCGGCGACAGCAGCGGGCCGACCTGGAAGACGTCGGCGCGCGCGGGCACGCGGCCGGTTTCGCGCCAGGCGCCCGCGCCCCGTTCGAAACGGTAGAGGTGCGAACGGTCGCCGCGGTCGGCAACCACCACCAGGTGGCGGCCGTCGGCGGAAATGTCCGCCTCGTATTCGCTGTGCGCGCTGTTGACCGGCGGGCCGAGGTTGCGCACCGTCCACTCGCCGTCGGCGCCGGCACGCGCTTCGTAGATGTCGGTGCCGCCATGGCCGCCCGCGCGGTCGGAGCCGAACACGAGGCGGCCGTCGGCCGTGGCGCGCGGCAGCAGCTCCG
This sequence comes from Arenimonas terrae, assembly GCF_006265115.1. Taxonomy (GTDB): domain Bacteria; phylum Pseudomonadota; class Gammaproteobacteria; order Xanthomonadales; family Xanthomonadaceae; genus Arenimonas; species Arenimonas terrae. The sequence continues at coordinate 1,702,751 of NZ_SMDR01000001.1, forward strand.
AGGCCGGCGAATTCACCGGTTCGGGCAGGCGCTCGGGGGCGCCCCACCCGCCGTCGTCCCGGCGCTCGACGCGCCAGATGTCGAAGTCCTCGTCGCCGGCCGCGGTGTTCTGCCGGGTCGAGATGAACCACAGCGTGCGGCCATCGGGCGCGACCTGTGGATCGCCGTCGAACACCGGCAGCGGCCGGGCGAAGGGCGGCGGCACCGGCGCCGACCAGCCGTCGGGACCGCAGTGCGAAACGTACAGGCTGTAGCGCGCGAAGCCGGGGTCGCTGCGCATGAAGTAGAGCTCGCGGCCGTCGGCGGAGAAGGTCGGCGTGGCCTCGTAGTCGGCCGTGGACAGCGCCGGCGGCGTCCACACCTGCGGCTCGGCCAAGGTCTCGGCTCCGGCCGCGAGCAGGGCGCCACCGATGCCGAGGGCCATGACCGCGATCATGGCGCCGCTCCCGGCTCCGGCCGCGTCACCGCCGCCACCACCTCGATCTCGAGCAGCCAGGCGGGATCGTAGATGCCGGCGATCACCACGGTCAGCGCCGGGCGGCGTTCGCCCAGCACTTCGCGGCGGATGGCGGAGTTGCGCGCCGCGTGCTCGCGGCTGCCCAGATAGGTAGTCACCTTGATGACGTCGTCCAGGCCCAGGCCCGCCGCCGCCAGCTGGTGCTGCACGTTCGCCCAGACCAGGCGGCACTGCGCGTCGAAATCGGCCGGCACCGCACCGGCGCGGTCGACGGGAATCTGGCCGCTGACATAGACCAGCGACTGCACGCCGTCCACGCGCACGGCCTGGGAATAGCCGCCCTGCGCGGAGGGCGCCTGTGCGGACTCGATCGATCGGAAGCTCGTGGCCATGGCGGATCCAGGCAGGGCGATCGCCAGCAGCAGCGCGCACAGCGGCTTGGCGACATGGGTTCGGGATGGCAGATTGGCGGTCATGCCGGTGCGCGCGTCGGGTTTGCCCGATTATTCCGAAGCCGCGGAACCGGCCGCAACGCGCAATGCGTCGGTGCCGCCGACGTTTTGCCGGCCCGGAGCCCCATGGACGCCATCAACCGCCGCATCCTCGAACTGCTCGACCGCGACGCCCGCGTTCCGCTCAAGACCATCGCCGCGGACGTGGGCCTGGCGCGCAGTTCGGTCAGCGAACGCATCGCGCGCATGGAGGCCAGCGGCGTGATCCGCGGCTACCGCGTCGAGCTCGCGCCCGAGGCGATGCCCGCCGCGGTCGAGGCCTATCTGCTGATGAAGCTGGCGCGCACGCCGGACCCCGGCATGGTCCAGGCCGTGTGTGAACAGGCGGCCGTGGTGAGCTGCTGCTCGGTCGGCGGCGAGACCGACCTGATCGTGCACGTGCGCGTCGCCGACACCGCGGCATTGAATGCGCTGCGCGACCGGTTCGCGGCCGACCCGCGGGTGCGCGCGCTGACCACCCACCTCATCCTCAAGCACGACCGCTGACCGCCGCTCCCGCCCAGGAATCCGCCATGACCGACGACACCGCACCGCGCCCCACCCCGCCGCCCGCCGAAGACAAACCCTTCCTCGGCGGCCGCGGCTTCGACCTGCTGATGGGCCTGGGCGTGCTGCTGATCTCGGCGATCTCGCTGTGGGTCGCGGTCAGCGCCAACCGCACCCAGGAGAAGATGCTGGCGGCCAGCGTCTGGCCCAGCCTGCAGTTCGGCACCAGCAACACCTCCACCGACGGCGAACCGCAGATCGCGCTGGACCTGCTCAACCGCGGCATCGGCCCGGCGCGCGTCCGCTGGGCCGAGCTCAGCCACGACGGCCGCCCCGTGCACAACCTGCGCGAGCTGCTGGCCGCCTGCTGCGGCTACAAGGGCGAGAGCCCGGGCTTCACCAGCGGCCTGCGCCAGCGCGTGCTGGGCGCGGACGAATGGATCCAGCTGGTGCGCATCCCGCGCGCGGCCATCGACGACAGCCTGTGGGAATCGCTCGACGGTGCGCGTCACAAGATGCGGTTGCGCGCCTGCTACTGCTCGGTGCTCGACGACTGCTGGCTGCTCGACAGCCGCAAGGACGAGGCCGAAGCCGTGGCCCGCTGCCCCGCGGCGCCCGAGGTGCTGTGGGGCAGCTGAGGCCGGACAGTGGGCCGGTCGACTAGCGCGACGGATCCGCGGCGGCCGTCGGCGCTGTGTCGCGCGCTTCGTCGAAAGGCCGCGCCAGTCCGGGCACCAGCATCGGCACCTGCTTGCGGTAGCTGACGTAACGCTCGCCGAGCTCGCGCACCAGGTCGCGCTCTTCGAGCTGGATGGCGATCAGGATGTACACCGTCAGCGCGCCGGCGAACAGCGCGTGGCCGATGCTCATCGTCGGCCCGCCCCACAGCGCCAGCAGGAAGCCCAGGTACAGCGGGTGGCGCACCAGGCGGTAGATGAGGGGCGTCACGAATTTGTGCGGCGTCGGCAAGCGGCCGGTGAACTGCTGCCAGACCTGGCGCAGGCCGAACAGGTCGAAGTGGTCGATCAGGAAGGTCGACAGCAGCACCAGCCCGAATCCACCGGCGAACACGATCCAGCCGAAGGCCTGCGCCGCCGTCGACGATGCCGACCACAGCAGCTCCGGCAGCGGCCGCCACTGCCAGAACAGCAGCATCAGCACCATGCTCGCCAGCAGCACGTACACGCTGCGTTCGGCCGACGCCGGCAGATGCCGCTTCAGCCAGGTCTTGAAACCCAGCCGCGCCATCACGCTGTGCTGCAGGCCGAACACCGCGACCAGCCCGAGGTTGATCAGCACCGCCGGCAGCAGGGCCGTGGGCGCGCCGCCGATGTCCACCGAATGCGGCACCAGCGCCGGCAGCACGGGGATCAGATCCGCCAGGCCGGTGGCCTGCAGGTTGCCGGTGAAGGCGACCAGGTAAAGGAAGGTGGCGAAGAACACGCCGTAGGTGAGCAGGCCGAACAGCAGGATGGCGGTACGTTTCATGGCGCGGGCTCGGGGGGAAGGACACGAGCCACGCTACGCCGCCGCCGCACCCGGACCATGGGCCAAGCGCCCCGCCATGCGGCCAGATCGCGCCAATCCCGGGACGTTTGTCCCGGTTGTTAAGCCCCGGCCTCGGCGCGGCCGCGCACGATCGCCTGGGCACGCGTGCTCACGCCCAGCTTCCGGTAGACGTGGCTGAGGTGGTTGCGCACGGTCTTTTCGCTGATGAACAGGCGCCGGCCGATGTCGGCATTGCCCAGGCCCTGGCCGAGCAGCTTCAGGATCTCGCGCTCCCGCGGGCTGAGCTCGAGTTCGCCGGGTGCGGGTTTTTCGCCGGGCACGACGCCGACGAAGTCGAGCACCGCCTGCTGGAACACCGCCCAGGCCGGCTCGTGTTCCAGCAGCACGTGGTTGCGCGATTCCAGTTCGACGAATTCGGCGCCGGGGATCCGCGCCGCCAGCGTGCGGCCTTCGGCGAAGGGCACTACTTCGTCGTGGCGCGCGTGCAGCACCAGGGTCGGCACGCGCACCTGCGGCAGCAGCGCGGTGATGTCGGCGTGCGCGCGCACCGACAGCAGGCGCACGGCCATCTCGGGTTGCACGGTGTTGCGGCACAGGTCGTTGTACCAGTCCACCTGCTCGTGCGTGCCGCCGGGCAGGAAACGCTGGGTGAAGGCTTGGCGGAACACCGGGTTGTCGCTGCCCCAGCCCAGCCGAACCATTTCCGACACCGCGCGGTAGTGGTCCGCCGCATGGCCGTCGCGCTTCGCCCAGCCGCGTGCGTAACCGCCGTAAAGGATCAGGTGCGACACGCGCTCGGGATGTTCGATCGCATAGCGGATGGCCGCCACCGAGCCCTGCGAGATGCCCAGCAGCACCAGCGGCGGCCGCACCTTCGCGGCGTCGATCACGCATTCCAGGTCGCCCAGCCAGTGCGCTTCGGAGACATCGGCCACCTCGCGGTCGGACAGCCCGCAGCCGCGCTCGTCGAAACGCAGCAGGTCGAAGTGCCGCGACAGGAACAGCAGCCAGTGCCGCCACACCGGGCTGGTGACGTCGTCGCGCAGGTGCGTCAGCCAGTTCGCCGCCTTGACCATCGTCGGCCCGCGCCCGGTGCGCGTCCACGCCAGGTGCACGCCGTCGGGGGTCTGGACGAGGTGGATGGGTTGGCGCATCGCGCGGCCGCTCAGCGGTGCTGGTCCACCAGCACCGGATTGCCGTCCGGGTCCACGACGATCAGGTGGCCGCGGCCGTTGGTGGATTCGTCGAATTCCTTGACGGGCGTGATGCCCTTGGCCTTGAGCTGGCGCTGGATCTCGCGCACGTCGGTGTACGGGTCGACGTTCTGGCCGTTGTTGTCCCAGCCCGGGTTGAAGCACAGCATGTTCTTTTCGAACATGCCCTGGAACAGCCCGACCACCGCGTCGCCGTTCTTCAGGATCATCCAGCCGTGCTGGGACTGGTCGTGGAAGGCGGTGAAGCCCAGCGCCTCGTAGAACGCGCGCGAGGCGTGGATATCCTTCACGGCGAGGCTGACGGAGAAGTTGCCGAGGTCCATGGGGCGGCTCCGATGTGCGGGCAGACATGCTAGCGCAGGTGGGAAATGACCGGGGTCTTCCGCTGGGCTGCCTACCTCCCGCACGGGTCTGACCCGGCCTCCGGGTCCATCGCCGCGAAATGCGCGCCCACCCGGCGCCGGTACGCCTGGCTGCCGACGGCACCCCGCCCCCGCCGTGACATCCGGCACTGCCTCCAGGCCCGGGGTTTGTTAGGGTTCGGGCACTCAGCCCGGGGAGAAAACCGCATGCGCCATGCCGCCTTGTTCGTCGCCGTCTGCCTGGCGTTCGCGCCATCCGCCCATTCCGCCGAGACGGCCGCGGCCGCGCCCGCGTCGGAACTGGCGCGCAGCATCACCATCCCGTACGAAGCCTTCACGCTCGACAACGGCCTGCGCGTGGTCGTGCACACCGACCGCAAGGCGCCGGTGGTGGCCGTGCAGGCCTGGTACAACGTCGGCAGCAAGGACGAGCCCAAGGGCAAGACCGGTTTCGCGCACCTGTTCGAGCACATCGGCCTGTTCAACCCCACCGAGAACCTGCCCGGCGGCCTGATGGTGCCGCTGCGCGACATCGGCGCCACCGACTGGAACGGCACCACCTGGTTCGACCGCACCAACTTCTTCCAGACCGTGCCCACCAGCGCGCTGGAGCAGGCGCTGTACATGGAAAGCGACCGCATGGGCCACCTGCTGGGCGCGCTGAACCAGGAGCGCCTGGACAACCAGCGCGGCGTCGTGCAGAACGAAAAGCGCCAGGGCGACAACCAGCCCTACGGCATGGTCGAGTACGCGCAGCTGGAAACGCTGTTCCCGGAAGGCCACCCGTACCGGCATTCGACCATCGGCTCGATGGCCGACCTCGACGCCGCGACGCTGGAAGACCTGCGCCAGTGGCACCGCGACAACTACGGCCCGAACAACGCGGTGCTGTCGCTGGCCGGCGACATCGACGTGGCCACCGCGCGGCGCCTGGTGGAAAAATACTTCGGCCACATCCCGCGCGGCGCGGCCAACGAACCGGCCGCGGCCGACATCCCGACCCTGCCAAAGCGCGTCGACCTGACCCTGCACGACCGCGTGCCCGCCACCCGCCTGTACCGCACCTGGGTGGTGCCGGGCACGCTGGACGACCAGACCGCCGAACTGGACATCGCCGCCACCGTGCTCGGCGGCCTGAACAGCTCGCGCCTGGACGAGGCGCTGGTGCGTCGCGAACAGGTGGCGGTGGCGGTCACCACCAGCTACCTGCCCTTCCACCGCCTGGGCCTGTTCGAAGTGACGGTGGATGTGAAGCCCGGCCAGGATCCGGAGGCGGTCGGGCGCCGGCTCGACGCGCTGATCGCCGACTACGTGGCCAAGGGCCCGACCGCCGACGAAGTGGCGCGCGCGACCACGTCGTGGCTGGCCTCCTTCATCCGCGCCATCGAACCGACCGGCGGCTTCGGCGGCAAGTCGGTGATCCTGGCCGAGGGCGCGCTGTATGCCGGCGACCCCGGCTACTACCCGCGCACCGTCACCGCCGACTACGCCGCGGCCACGCCGGCCTCGGTGCGCAAGACGCTGCAGGCCTGGCTGTCGCGCCCGGTGCTCGCCATCACGGTCGCGCCCGGCGAGCGCGAAGCCTATGAAGAAGCCGTGGCCGAACGCCCCGCGCCGGCGCCGGTCGCGCCGCTGGCGATCACCCCGCGCGAGAAGATGCCCGGCGTCGGCACCATGAAGCCACTGGATTTCCCCGACGTCGAACGCGCACGCCTGGGCAACGGCCTGGAGGTGGTGTACGCGCGCTCGACCGCGGTGCCGATGACCCAGGTCGCGGTCGAGTTCGACGCCGGCGTGGCCGCCGACCCCGCCGATGCGCTGGGCACGCAGCGCCTGCTGCTGTCGCTGCTCGACCAGGGCACCGCCACGCGCGACGCCACCGCCATCGCCGAAACCAGCGAACGCCTCGGCGCGACGCTGACCACCCAGGCCAGCCTGGACCGCACCGCGGTGCTGCTGGGCATCGTCAGCCCGAACCTGGCGCCGGGCCTGGACCTGCTGGCCGACGTGGTGCGCCGCCCGGCCTTCAACGAAGCCGACCTGGAGCGCGTGCGCGCCCAGCAGCTGGCGGCGATCGACCAGGAACGCAGCTCGCCCAACGGCATCGGCCTGCGCGCCCTGCCCGGCCTGCTGTACGGCAAGGCGCATCCCTATGGCCGCCCGTTCTCGGGCCTGGGCCGGCCGGAGGCGGTGACGGCGCTGGACCGCGACGACCTGGTCGCCTTCCACCAGCGCTGGCTGCGCCCGGACAACGCGCGCATCTTCGTCGTCTCCGACCGGCCGCTGGCGGAACTGCAGCCGCTGCTGGAGGCGCGCTTCGGCGACTGGCAGGCGCCGGAAGCCGCCAAGGGCCGCAAGGATTTCAGCGCCGACATCCCGGCGCCGCAGCCGCGCATCGTGCTGATCGACCGGCCGCAATCGCCGCAGTCGCTGATCCTGGGCGCGGTGGTGCTGCCGGTGAGCGGCAAGGACGACCTGGTGGCCTTCAACGCCGCCAACGAAGTGATCGGCAACGGCTTCCTGTCGCGCATCAACCAGGACATCCGCGAGACGCGCGGCTGGTCCTACGGCCTCAACGGCCGCGTCAGCCTGGCCGAACAGCGCTCGCCCTACATCATCAGCGCACCGGTGCAGGCCAACCGCACCGGCGAGTCGGTGCAGGTGCTTATCGACCAGTACGCGGCCTTCCTGGGCGACAAGGGCGTCACCGCCGCCGAACGCGAACGCACGATCAACGGCAGCGTGCGCTCCCTGCCCGGCGGTTTCGAGACTTCGGCGGCGGTGCTGAACGCGCTGCGCGGCAACGCGCTGTACGGCCGCCCGGACACCTACTGGGAAACCCTGGGCCCGAAGTACGAAGCCCTGAGCGCCGCCGACATGGACGCCGCCGCCCGCCGCATCATCCGCGACGAGGACCTGGTGTGGGTGGTGGTGGGCGACGCCGCGAGCGTGAAGCCGCAGCTGGAGAAGCTGGGCATGACGGTCGAGGTCCGCGCGGCGGAGTAAGCGCGCCGGGCGGGATCAGGCCAGCGCGCGGCGCAGGTAGGGCGCCGTGCGGCTGGTCTTCGACGCGGCGACCCGCTGCGGCGTGCCGGTGGCGACGATGCGGCCGCCGGCCGCACCGGCGCCGGGCCCGAGGTCGATGACCCAGTCGCTGGCCGCGACCAGGGACAGGTCGTGTTCGACCAGGATCACCGTGTTGCCCGCGTCCACCAGGCGCTGCAGCTGGGCCAGCAGGCGCTCGACGTCGGCCGGATGCAGGCCGGTGGTGGGTTCGTCGAGCACGTATACCGTGCCCGCGCGCTGCACGCGCTGCAGTTCGGTGGCCAGCTTGATGCGCTGCGCTTCGCCGCCGGAGATCTCGGTGGCCGGCTGGCCCAGGCGCAGATAGCCCAGGCCGACTTCGCGCAGCACGTCGAGCGGATGGCGCACGGCCGGCTCGTCCTTGAAGAAGTCCGCGGCCTCGTCGACCGTCAGCCGCAGCACCTCGGCGATGTTGCGGCCCCGCCAGCGCACCGCCAGCGTGTCGGGGTTGTAACGCGCGCCGCCGCAGTCCGGGCAGGGCGCATAGGCGCTGGGCATGAACAGCAGCTCGACCGATACGAAACCTTCTCCGGCGCAGGTCGGGCAGCGGCCCTTGGCGACGTTGAACGAGAATCGGCCGGCGTCGTACTTGCGGGACTTCGCCAGCGGTGTCGCCGCAAAGAGTTTTCGCACCGGGTCGAACAGGCCGGTGTAGGTGGCCAGGTTGGAGCGCGGCGTGCGGCCGATGGGTTTCTGGTCCACCTGCACCAGCCGCGTCACCGCGTCCAGGCCTTCGCTGACATGGCCGGCGGTGAGGCCGCCCGCGGCGTCCTCGTGCAGCAGCTCGTCGGCTTCTTCGGGCGGCGGCGGCTCGTGGCCCAGGTGCGCGGACAGCAGGTCGACCAGCGCCTGTGTCACCAGGGTGGATTTGCCCGAACCCGAGACGCCGGTGACCGCGGTCAGCACGCCGAGCGGGAAATCCACGTCCACGCCGTGCAGGTTGTTGCGGTACACGCCGGCCAGCTTCAGCCAGCCGGCGGGTTTGCGCGGCGCGCGCGGTGCGGCGCGCGGAGCTTCGAGGAATTCGCGGGTGCGCGAACCGGCCACCGCATGCAGGCCCTTGGCCGGCCCGCTGTAGACGATGCGGCCGCCCTGTTCGCCCGCGCCGGGGCCGACATCCACGATCCAGTCGGCGCGGCGGATCACGTCGATCTCGTGTTCGACCACGAACACCGAGTTGCCGGCCGCGCGCAGCTGCACCAGCGCGTCGAGCAGGGCCTCGGTGTCGGCGGGGTGCAGGCCGGCCGACGGCTCGTCGAGCACGTACACCACGCCGAAGAGTTTGGAGCGCAGCTGGGTGGCCAGGCGCAGGCGCTGCAGTTCGCCCGGCGACAGCGTCGGCGTGCTGCGGTCCAGCGACAGATAGCCCAGGCCCAGGCCTTCGATGGCGGCGATGCGGTGCAGCACGTCGCCGGCCAGGCGTTCGGCGGCCAGCGCCTGCTCCGGGTGGTCCTTGCGGCGCTTGCGCGCGGCCGGGCCATCGAGCGCGCCGCGCAGTTTCTCTGCCACGTCGTGCAGCGGCAGCGCCGACAGTTCGGCGATGTCGAGCCCGGCGAAGGTGACCGACAGCGCCTCGCGCCGCAGGCGCTTGCCATGGCATTCCGGGCAGGCACTGCCGAGCAGGAAACGCGACACGCGCTTCTTCATCATCGCGCTGCCGGTGCTGGCATAGGTGTGCAGCACGTAGCGGCGGGCGCTGGTGTAGGTGCCCATGTAGGCGGGCTCGGTCTTGCGCTTGAGCGCGGTGCGGGTCTCGGCCGGGGTGAAACCCGGGTACACCGGCACCACCGGCTGCTCGTCGGTGAACAGGATCCAGTCGCGCTGCTTCTTCGGCAGCTTCTTCCACGGGATGTCGACGTCGTAGCCCAGCGTGACCAGGATGTCGCGCAGGTTCTGGCCATGCCAGGCCGGCGGCCAGGCGGCGATGGCGCGCTCGCGGATGCTCAGCGAGGGGTCGGGCACCAGCGAGGCCTCGCTGACCTCGAGCACGCGACCCAGGCCATGGCAGGTCGGGCAGGCGCCGGCCGGCGTGTTCGGCGAAAAGCCGTCGGCGTAGATGACGCCCTGCCCCTTCGGGTAGTCGCCGGCGCGCGAGTACAGCATGCGCAGCGAGTTCGACACCGTGGTGACGCTGCCGACCGAGGAGCGCGTGCTGGGCGTGCCGCGCTGCTGCTGCAGGGCCACGGCCGGCGGCAGGCCGTCGATGGCGTCCACTTCGGGCGGCGCCTGCTGCTCGATCAGCCGCCGCGCGTACGGCGCGACCGAATCCAGGTAGCGCCGCTGCGCCTCCGCATACAGCGTGCCGAAGGCCAGCGAGGACTTGCCCGAGCCCGACACCCCGGTGAACACCACCAGCGCATCGCGCGGGATGGCGACGTCGAGGTCCTTGAGGTTGTTGTGGCGGGCGCCGCGGACGTGGACATAGCCCGCCCCTTCAGCCGGTCCGACGGATTGTTTGCGGGGGCGGGGCTTGGCCATGCGGGCATTGTGCCTGCCGGCGCCGCCGCCATGGCCTCCGCCGCCTGAACAGGCCCGCCCCGACGCGGCCACGTGCGTTCGATGCTGGCGTTGCCGCGCTTCTTCGGCGAGCATCGGGGCGAGCAGAGCGGAGCCACTGGCCATGCCGCGTTTCCCGAACATCGCCGCGGCATGCTGGCTGGCGGTGGCCCTGCCCGCAGTGGCCGCCGACCTTCCGTCCTGCGCCGACACCAAAGTGAAGCTTCCGGAGGCCGATCGACAGACCACCGACGACCACCGGCTGTTCGAACGGCCGGTGGTGGACTACCCCGCGGGAACGGATCCCGCGTTGGTCGACGACTACCTCGCGCTGTCGGTCGGCGTGGACGCCTCGGGACGCCCCACCTGCGTTGGCGGCCTGGCGTCGGAGGAAGGACTGCCGAAAATCAGGGCCCAGCTGGCCGCCGCCGTGCCCGGCTGGCGCTACCGGCCCTTCGAACGCGAGGGGCGCGCCGTTGCCATGCAAGTGCAGCAGCCGATCGACGTGCAGATCCTTCCGGGCCGCGTGGTCGAGGTGCCCCCGGTGCGCGCCGAAGACACCAGCGTGACCCTGGTGCGCGTCGGCTGCTTCTGGCAATGCGCCGAATACGCGATCACCGTGCGCGGCGACGGATGGGTGGGCTATCGCGGCCTGCGCCACGTCGCCGTCCCGGACGACCGCGCCTGGAAGCTGCCCGCGGCCGAGGTCGCGCCGCTGCTGGCGCTGGCCCGCGACCCCGGGCTGTGGGCCGCGGAAGACGACTACCGCGCGCAGGTGCACGACGCCGAGACGATCATGGTCCGCGTCGACGCCGGCGGCCGGCGCAAGCAGAGCCTCGTCTACCCCGCCTCGCACCCCGCCGCCCCCATCGCCCTGCGGCGCCTGGCCGAGGCGATCGTGCAGCGCACCGGCGTGCACCGCTGGGTGTATTTGTCCGACGACACGATCGACGTGCTGCAGAAGGAAGGCTTCGACTTCGCCTCGCCCGCCGGCCGCGACCTGCTGGTGCGGTCGTTCCACCACCGTCACCGCCTGGACGAAGCGGCGATCCTGCGCCTGCTCGAACTGGGCGCCTCCGCCGAAACCGCCGCCTCGCCCGAACCCTGGACGGTGCTGGACATCGCCCTGCGCGAGCGGCGCGCGGCCCTGGTCGAGCCGCTGATCGCGCACGGCGTGCTGATGACCGACGGGCGACCGGACCAGGGCAAGATCGACGCCGCCTTCCGCGCCGCCATCCAGGGCGGCCGCCTGGCGCCCGTGCAGCGACTCTGGCGCATCGCCGGCGTGCAGTCGAATCCCGCGCTGACCTACCCCGACCCGAACGAGGAAGGACCCTCACCCCGACGAGCGTTGCCGGTGACGCTGCTGCTGGAGCGGGACCTCGTCGACAAGGCCTGGGAAGGCTTCGCAATCGCCCGCTGGCTCGACGGCCAGGGTGCCGACCTGTCGGCCCTTTCCTCCCGAGGCACCGGCCTGCTGTCGATCGCCGCCCACGCGGACGACCCGGAATTCATGCGCTACCTGCTGGCCCGCGGCCTGGACCCGGCGTCGCTGGGCGAACGCGAGTTCATGCGGTTCAGCGTGCGGCATGGGGAGGATCTGGCGCTGCAGATGCTGGACGCGCAGCTGGCGCACAGGCCGCGTGGCTGGGAGCTGCCTTCGGACTTTCTTGAAGTGGCCGAGCTGCAGGGCTGGCCCCGGGTGATTGCGTGGCTTGAGGCGCATCCCGAAGTAGCGGTGCGGGCGCCGCGGAAGCCTTGCCCGCGGGCAGCACAGGTGGCGAGCAAGTCCGAGTCGCCGACATCTGCCGCATCCCGTTGCGGTGCCGATTCCTGATACGGCGCAGACCAGACACTCAAGCGCCCGATCAGTGTGTGGCCTCGGCTGTCCGCTCGATGCCGCCCACCAGGTAGATGGTGTCGGCGTCATTCCACTTCAGGAAGCCCAGCAGGAAGGCCGCCTTGCAGCCGGACGTGCCCAGGTGCACGTCGGAGATCCAGATCGTCCGGTGCCGGTTCGACGGCGGATCGTCCGCCCCCTCGCCCGGAAGCGAGGGAACAACCAGCGAGGCGCGGCGGCAGCAGCGGGACGTTAATGCTGGGAAGTCAGAATCGAACGGGGCACATGACAGGAAGATGATAGAGGGCGTTAGTTGACCGCGCGGAGCGTCACCTGACTCGCTGTCACTTAGCCAAAAACCTCATTAGCGAGCGATCGAAACTTGACGACACTCCTCAGCCCTTTGGCTCTCATGTGGTGACAATTCCAGGCTGGAACCCTGGATCGTGCGCATGCGCTTAGACGACCGACAATCGTCGGCTAGCCGACTTCTCACTGAGCGAGAAAATTACTAGATTGAGAACTGGAAGTTGATTCCAACGCCGTGGTCGTAGAGGCTAATGCTCGATCCGTTAACGGCGCCAGAGAAATGGCTCGCCGTTCTAAAATTGTAACCGGAGAATGCTTTTCCGTTGAACCCAAATGAAATGTGAGCTCCCTGACCATAGTCGAAAAGGGTTGGAAAGTGACCAGACACATGGCAGCTTCGGCTGTAGTCGTACAGCGATGCGCTCCTCTTATCTGCGTTGCCGCTGATCGAGATGTGCTTTGACTGCGAGTAGTCATAGATCCCCGAGGCTTTCTTTCCGGAAATCGAACAAGCCGCAATATAAGCAATGCAAGCACGGGCTGATGGATGCATACGTTACCCTCCTTCAAGGCGGCTCTGCTTCCTAAACTGAATGTGCCTGCTTAGCTGTCTAGACAGAGCTGCTTAGTAGCTCAAATTTCTCAGAGCCGCACGCCGAAAACAGACTCGGCCATGGCGCGCGAATTCGACAAAGAACTCGGTATGGAAGAGGCGCGTCCATATTGATGCGCTCAACAACCACTTCGACTTTCGATACATTTTCACCTGATGCCAACTCAGAAAAGTCCTCCGAGTAATACCTAGGCGCATAGCCAATCAAGCTAATTGGCTCAGCCGTTCGGAGCAACAGAGCACACTGATCGTGGGCATTCTGGACATCTTTAATCAAGAACAGTCGATCGCCTGCTCTAAGCTGACTCACTCTTGCCTCAACTTCAGATGGAAAGTGACGAATGCCGCGCACAAAGAAGTACGCCTCGTAGAAGTTCTCGGGAGTGGGCTCGGGGCACGGGATTAATTCGATCGAGTCCGTTGCGCGAACTCCGCCAGTCCTAGAAAGCTCCTCCAGCTCATCATGCGCAACCTCAGACAACCCGAGCCATTCAAGATAGTGCTTATATTCAGGGCGAGACCTCGGAAGAACTCTGTTCTGAAGCAGCGGAAACAAAGCGTCCGAAACGTACTCGCGGCCCAACTCCCCCATCCGCCCGAAGCCCTTAAATCCATCGACGTCCAAAGCGCCGCGGGTGTAAGAAAGCCTATAGTGGCCCTGCTCTTTGATCACCCTTGCCACGGGCGACCATCGGTGAGTTCCCTGCTCCTGCAACGCAAGAAAAAGGGCTTTCATGTCTACTTCTCCAACAAAGCTAAGCGATTCGTTACTAACATCTGCACGGCAAACTCACGTGCCGTTTCCGAAATCCAATCGTTTGGGACCTGGTTCAGGACGTCGCGGAAGCTTGCTTCGCTCAGCGTGCCCAATCGGTCAAGCCAAAACTGAGCGCCCGATGGAAAGATTGCCGAAATATGCCTAAAGGCATCATGGGTTGTCAGTCTCGCGCCATCGGACGAAAAAATCTGACTTCTCGCACGCCGCGCATAGCCAACTACTGAATGATCGGAAGCTGTCGCATCGAGCTTCTTGCGCCGCACCTCATCTCTTTCATTGCGACCTAGACTTGAAGCGTGATCAAACGTCGGCGCGAGATAAAGCCGGCCGTCGCGAACGACCAAGCCCCAGTTCTCTTCATGCCGGTCCTGGTTCGCCACTAGGGCATCCAAAAGCAAGTATCCGGCCATAGTTCCACCAGCACCTTCTACGCCAGATGGAGGGGTCCAGTCCAACGGCGGCAACAGCGACGACATCTTCATGACTGTTGCGATTCGACGGATGGTGTGCTCCTGTCGCCGAATCTGTCGCACCGCCGTCTCAAAAGATGCGACTGGCTTAATCAGCTCGTTTCCAAGCACCAGGCGTGCGTTGGTAGGGACAAAATTGGGCGTGCTAACGCCCCTCCTAACATGACCCTGATCGACAAACTCTGCCAGACGGTAGCTCGCATGAGGCAATCCAAGCAACTCAGCGAGCTCGGCACAAACGACTTCAGCCCAATTCTCTCCCGTGCCAACACGCCCCTCTTTGAAAAGAGATCGGTTGTCGTCGAACCAGAACTTCGCCTTTGTGCCTAAGGGCTCGAAGATTCCGGCCTCCCGCGAAGGAACTTGAACGACTGGGAACAATGAATGACCCTCTGACCCAAGTTGGTGAACGATAGCTGGGCGGCCTTCCGACTTACCGCCTATAACCGCAACGGTTAGGCGTTTATCGGGTTCACCCTGTCCGGATCGATCTTGTACTGCTTGATCGCCCGCGCCACATCCTTCCCATTCATCTTCCCCTCCGCCGCCAGCGCCGCAATCGCGGCATGCGCGATGTAGTACCGGTCGACTTCAAAGAACCTGCGCAGGTTGGCGCGGGTATCGGACCGGCCGAAGCCGTCGGTGCCCAGCACGGTGTACTTCATGGGCACGAAGGCGCGGATCTGGTCGGCAAAGGCGCGCACGTAGTCGGTGGCGGCAATGGCCGGGCCCTGGCGGCCTTCCAGGCACTGGGTGACGTAGGCCTGCTTCGGCTTGTCTTCCGGATGGAATCGGTTCCAGCGTTCGGCCTCGAAGCCGTCGCGGCGCAGTTCGGTGAAGCTGGGGCAGCTCCAGATGTCGGCGCTGACGCCGAAGTCCTTGTCCAGCAGTTCGGCCGCGGCGATGGCCTCGCGCAGGATGGTGCCGCTGCCCAGCAGCTGCACGCGCAGCTCGCCCTTCTTGGGCTTGCCGGCGTCCTTGAGCAGGTACATGCCCTTGAGGATGCCCTCGGCCGCGCCTTCGGGCATGTCCGGGTGCGGGTAGCTTTCGTTCATCAGGGTCAGGTAGTAGTACTCGTCCACCTGGTCCTCGAGCATGCGCTGCATGCCGTGCTGCAGGATCACCGCCACTTCGAAGCCGAAGGTGGGGTCGTAGGCCTTGCAGTTGGGGATGGCGCCGGCCAGCAGGTGGCTGTGGCCGTCCTCGTGCTGCAGGCCTTCGCCGTTGAGCGTGGTGCGGCCCGCGGTGGCGCCCAGCAGGAAGCCGCGCGCGCGCATGTCGGCCGCCTGCCAGGCGCTGTCGCCGATGCGCTGGAAGCCGAACATGCTGTAGTAGATGTAGAACGGCAGCATCGGCTGGTCGGACGACGAGTAGCTGGTCGCCGCCGCCATCCACGAGCTGAAGGCGCCCGCTTCGGTGATGCCCTCTTCCAGCACCTGGCCGGTGACGTCCTCGCGGTAGTACATCAGCTGGTCGGCGTCGACCGGCTTGTACTTCTGGCCGTGCGGCGCGTAGATGCCGATCTGGCGGAACAGGCCTTCCATGCCGAACGTTCTTGCCTCATCGGCAACAATCGGCACGCAGCGCGGGCCCACCTGCTTGTCGCGCAGCACGATGTTGAGCGCCTGCACGAAGCTCATGGTGGTGCTGTTCTCGCGGTCGCCCGTTGATTTCAGCAGGCGGTCGAACACCTCGAGCTTGGGCGCCGTGAGCGCCTGGCTCGTCTTGCGGCGGCGCTGCGGCAGGAAGCCACCCAGCTTCTCGCGGCGGCTCAGCATGTACTGCACTTCCGGCGAATCCTTGCCCGGGTGGTAGAACGGCACCTCGCCCAGCTTGTCGTCGCTGACCGGAATCTGGAAGCGGTCGCGGAAGGCCTTCACGGCGCTGTCGTCGAGCTTCTTGGTCTGGTGGGTCGGGTTCAGCGACTCGCCCCAGCTACCCATACCGTAACCCTTCACGGTCTTGGCCAGGATCACCGTGGGCTGGCCCTTGTGGTTCACGGCCTGGTGGTAGGCGGCGTAGACCTTGTGCGGGTCGTGGCCACCGCGATTCAACCGACGGATGTCGTCGTCGCTGAGGTTGTCGACCAGCTTGCGGGTCTGTTCGTACTTGCCGAAGAAGTTCTCGCGCGTGTAGGCGCCGCCGAAGGCCTTGCAGTTCTGGTACTCGCCGTCGACGGTTTCCATCATCAGCTTCTTCAGCATGCCGTCGCCGTCGCGGGCCAGCAGCGGATCCCAGTAGCTGCCCCACACGAGCTTGAGCACGTTCCAGCCGGCGCCGCGGAAGCTGCCCTCCAGCTCCTGGATGATCTTGCCGTTGCCGCGCACCGGGCCGTCCAGGCGCTGCAGGTTGCAGTTGATGACGAAGACCAGGTTGTCCAGGCCTTCGCGGCCGGCCACGCCGATCGCGCCCAGGCTCTCGGGCTCGTCCGTCTCGCCGTCGCCCAGGAAGCACCAGACCTTGCGGTCGGAAGGCGCGATCAGGCCGCGGTGTTCCAGGTACTTCAGGAAGCGCGCCTGGTAGATGGCGCTGATCGGGCCCAGGCCCATGGAAACGGTCGGGGTCTGCCAGTAGTCCGGCATCAGCCACGGGTGCGGGTAGCTGCTGATGCCCTTGCCGTCGACTTCCATGCGGAAGTTGTCGAGCTGGTTCTCGCTGATGCGGCCTTCCAGGAAGCTGCGGGCGTAGATGCCCGGCGAGCTGTGGCCCTGGATGTACAGGATGTCGCCCGGGTGCGATTCGCTGGGCGCGCGCCAGAAGTGGTTGAAGCCCACGTCGTACAGCGTGGCCGACGACGCGAAGGACGCGATGTGGCCGCCCAGGTCGCCCGGCTTGCGGTTGGCCCGCACCACCATCGCCATCGCGTTCCAGCGGATGATGCTGCGGATGCGCCATTCCAGCGTGGCGTCGCCGTCGCTCTTGGCTTCCAGGTGCGCGGGAATGGTGTTGACGTATTCGGTGGTCGGCTGGAACGGCAGGTGGGCGCCGGCGCGGCGGGTCAGTTCGACCATGCGCTCGAGCAGCTGGTGCGCGCGCTCGGGGCCGTCGGTGTCGAGCACGGCCTTGAGCGACTCGATCCACTCGCGGGTCTCGACGGGGTCGAGGTCGTTTTCCAGGACGTCGGTAAGCCAGTTCATAACCCTTCCCTTGCATGCGGCCGGGCCGGTGTTCCGGCAGGGCCGTTCTTTGTGATTTGTGAGTCCCCGGAGTTTAGCGCAGGGGGCCGGCCCGACGCCCCCGTATGCGGTCACGGTTCCGGGCCCCGCCCAGCGGCTATGCTTGGCCCGGGCGGCGTGTCCCGCCCTGTCCCGGGGAGGCCATGGATTCGATCCGCGCTGCCGCCGACACCCTGCCCGCGCGCCGCCCCGGCTGGCGCCGCAGCCTGCGCACGCGGCTGATGTTCTGGTCGTCCCTGACCAGCATCCTGCTGCTGCTCGGCGTGGCCACGGTGTTCTACGCGGCGATACGCGGTGTCCTGATCGAAAACGCCCGGACCGAAATGCGCAGCCTGGCCAGCCAGACCGCGCGCGGCCTGCTGGCCACCCTGGACACGGTGCAGGTCAGCGGCCAGACCCTGAGCGCCAACGCCACCGTGGTCGGCCGCGAACCGGTGGCCCTGCGCCAGCTGCTGATGGCCACCGTGGCCTCGGACCCGGACATCGCCGGCGCCATGCTGATCATCGAGCCGGGCCGGCTGAGCCCGGACGACCCGGGCTTCACCTGGTACATCCGCCGCCAGGGCGCGGGCTTCGTCGAACAGACGGTCGAAGACCTGGGCTACGACTACCGGGTGATGCCCTGGTACGTGCGCACCGTCACCAGCGGCACGCCGTGGTGGGGCGAGCCCTACCGCAACAAGGCCACCGGCGGCGTCGACTTCACCACCTACAACCTGCCGCTGCGGCGGCCGGGCGACGGCGCCGAGGGCGGCACCATCGGCATGGTCAGCGTGGACGTGCCGCTGGCCAGGCTCGACGCGATCCTGAAACAGCTGCCGCAGGACCCGGCGATCCTGCCGGTGCTGCTGTCGCCCGAACACCGGCTGGTGCTGCACCCGGACGACATGGTCGAGGGCAAGGAAACCGTTCGCTCGCTGATCGACGCACGGGGCCGCAGCGATTTGGCGACCCTGGCCGACCGCGTGCTGCGCCGGGAAACCTTCGAGATGAAACACGTGGTGGCCGGGAGCGGCCCCGACGCCGGCGAAGTGCGCTACACCTTCGCCGAACCGGTGGGCGCCACCGGCTGGACCTTCACGCTGTCGGTGGACGAGGACTTCGTGCTGGCCCAGCTGCAGCGCATCACGCTGTGGGGATTGCTGGGCGGCCTGGTCGGCGTCTTCATCTGCGTGGCGGCGGTGCGGCGCTATTCAGGCCTGATCGCCCGGCCCATCGAGGACCTGACCGAGTCGGCGCGGCATTTCGCCCGCGGCGACTTCGACTACCCGCTGGGCCACACCCAGCGCGAGGACGAGGTGGGCGTGTTGGCCCGGGCCTTCGACAGCGCGCGCGGCTCGATCAAGCAGCAGATGAGCGAGATCGCCGAAATGGGCGCGGTGCGCGCGCGGCTGGAGGGCGAGCTGAATATCGCCGCCGACATCCAACAGGCCATGCTGCCGGTCGGCAACCAGTTCGACGCCGGTGAATCGCACCTGGAATTCCACGGGCTGCTGGAGCCGGCCAAGGCGGTGGGCGGCGATTTCTACAACCTGTTCGAGCGCGACGGCGATTCGCTGTGGTTCGTCATCGGCGACGTGTCGGACAAGGGCGTGCCGGCGGCGCTGTTCATGACGCGCACGATGACGGTGCTGGAGGTGGCGGCGCAGCTGGGCGGCTCGCCCGGGCGGGCGCTGCAGGAGGCCGCCAAGCATCTGGTCGAGGGCAACGACACCTGCATGTTCGCGACCGTGCTGTGTGGCGTGATCGAGCTGCGCACCGGCGCGCTGTCCCTGGCCAGCGCCGGCCACGAGCCGCCGGTGCTGCTGCGCGCCGACGGCAGCCGCGAGTACCTGCCCGTGCCCACCGAAGGCCCGCTGGGCGTGGCCGTCGCCGAGGGCTATCCTGCCTGGCGTGGCCGCCTGAAACCGGGCGACACGTTGTTCACCTACACCGATGGCGTCACCGAGGCCTTCGACCGTGACAACAACGCCTATGGCACCGACCGCCTGCTCGCCGCGCTCGATCCAGCGCTCGACGCCGAGGCGCAGTGCCGCGCCGTGGTGCGCGACGTGCACGCCTTCGCCGACGGCGCCCAGCAGTCCGACGACATCACCGTGCTGGCCATCCGCTACAAGCGCGATGCCCGCGTGCGCGAGCGTTTCGCCGTGAAGGCCCTGCTGGAGCCGCCGCTGCCTGCCGACGCGATCCGCCAGCTGATCGCCCAGGTGGATGCCGGCCTGTCCGGCCACGACCTGCCGCCGATGGTGATGCACGACGTGCACCTGGTGATCGAAGAAGTGGCCTGCAACGTGATCAGCCACGGCGTCGAGGAAGGCCGCGAGCCGCGCCTGGAGCTGCTGGCCTCGGTCGAGGGCAACCGGCTGGCGATGGAATTCCGCGACAACGGCCGCGCCTTCGACCCGCTGTCGCAGCCGCCCCCGGACCTGGACGCCGACATCGAAGACCGCCCGATCGGCGGCCTGGGTGTGCACCTGATCAAGGAACTGGCCGAACAGGTCGCCTACACCCGCGACGACTTCCACAACGTACTGCGCATCGTGCTGCACATCCCCTACCCGGAGAGCCCCCCATGAGCCTGAGCATCGAGATCGCCCCCGCCGGCAACGGCATCCAGCGCGTGTCCCTGGCCGGACGGCTCGACACCCACACCTACGGCGAACTCGACCAGCAGCTGTCGCCGGTGCTGGGCTCGCAGGTGCAGTCGCTGATCCTCGACCTGGCGGGGCTGGACTACATCAGCTCGGCCGGCGTGCGTTCGATCTTCAAGGCGCGCAAGGCGCTGGCGGCGCGCGGCGGCAAGGTCGTCGTGGTGAACCCGAAGCCGCAGATCCAGAAGGTGTTCGACGTGGTGAAGGCGGTGCCGCTGGACGAGATCTTCTCGTCGGTGCAGGAAGCCGACGCCTACCTCGACGCCATGCAGAAGAAGGTCCTGCGCGGCGACGACGACGAATGACGGCGTCGGGGCAGCCCCGCACGGCCCGCTCCTGAAGTCCGCGACACCGCACCCGGCTCCACCCCCGAGGACGCCCGCTTCCGCATGAACCAGTCCGTCCCGCCGACCGAGCTCGTGGTGCCTTGGCGCGACAGCCTGCGCACGCGGCTGATGCTGTGGTTCGGCACCCTGGTGACCGCGCTGCTGATCGCCGGCTTCGGCGTGGCCTACGTCGTGGCGCAACAGCGCATCGTCGGCGAGGCCGAGGTCCGCACCCGCTTCGAGGCCCGCCAGGCCAGCGAACGGCTGGCGGCGGCGATGGGCTCGGTGCGCATCACCGGCGAAGGCCTGGTCGGCCTGTTCAACGGCCTGGGCCTGCAGCGCGACGGCCTGGTGCAGGCGCTCAACGCGATGCTGGAAGCCGACGCCAGCGCAGTCGGCGGCCTGGTGGCGCTCGAGCCGGGCGTGCTGGACGACGGCCAGGCCATGGCTTATTACGCCGGCGTCGAACGCCGCGGCAGCGTCGACCGCGACCTGGTCGCCGAGGGTTACGACGCGCATGCGCAGGAATGGTACCGGCGCACGCTCGCAGCGACGCATCCCTGGTGGTCGGAGCCGTATTTCAACGAGACCGCCGGCGGCGTCTGGATGGTCACGCTGAACCTGCCGCTGCGCGATGGCCAGGGCAAGACCGTGGGCATGGTGAGCCTGGACGTGCCGGTGCGCCGACTGTCGGAACTGCTCGACAGCATGCGCCAGGTGGCCGGGCAGCGGCCGGCATTGATGACGCCGGGCGGCACACTGGCGGTGCATCCGGATCCGGGCATCGCGCTCAACCACACCTTCGCGAGCCTGATGCGCGAAAGCGGCCGCGTCGACCTTGCGCCGGTGGAAGCCGCGCGGCTGGCCGGCACGCCGCTGGAACTCACCCATACGCTGCCCACCGGCGAGACCCGGTTCTCGGTGCTGACGCCGGTGGTCGACACCGGCTGGACGCTGCAGCTCTCGCTCTCGCACGAAGTGATCCTGCAGGACCTGCGGCAGCTGGGCCGCTGGCTGGCCGTGGGCGCGGGGCTGGCCACGGTGGTGCTGGCGGTGCTGGTGCGCCGGCTGGCGCGGCGCATCACGGTGCCGCTGAGCGAACTGACCAGTTCGGCCGGCCATTTCGCCGCCGGCGAGTTCGAATGGCCGGTGCCGCACGACACCCGCGGCGACGAGGTCGGGGTGATGGCGCGGGCACTGGAGCGGGCCCGCGATTCGATCCGGGGCCAGCTCGCGGAGATCGCCGGCATGGCGCGCGACCGCCAGAAGCTGGAGAGCGAACTCGACATCGCCCGCGAGATCCAGCAGGCCATGCTGCCGCCGGGCCGCAGCTACGACGGCCTGGGCCTGCGCGCCGACGTGCACGCGATGCTGCAGCCGGCCAAGGCGGTGGGCGGCGACTTCTACAACCACTTCGACCAGGGCGACGGGCGGCTGTGGTTCCTGATCGGCGACGTGTCGGACAAGGGCATTCCAGCGGCGCTGTTCATGGCGCGCACGATGACGGTGCTGGAAGTCGCGGCGCAGATGGCCGGCACGCCGGCGCTGGCGCTGTCGGAAGCGGCGCGGCACCTGGTCGAGGGCAACGACACCTGCATGTTCGCGACCGTGCTGTGCGGCCACATCGACCTGGGCAATGGCCAGTTCGTGCTGGCCAGCGCCGGCCACGATCCGCCGGTGCGGCTGGGCGCCGACGGCAGCCGCAGCCTGCTGCGCTTCGAGGGCGGCGGGCCGCTGGGCTTCGAGGCGGACGGAATGTTTTCGGAGTGGTCAGGCCGGCTCGGCGTCGGCGACACCCTGCTGCTCTACACCGACGGCGTCACCGAGGCCTTCGATCCGGACGATCAGGCTTTCGGCGAGCAGCGCTTGCTCGACGCGTTGGTGCCCGGACATTCCGCCCGCCAGCAGTGCGAGGCGCTGGTCGCGGCGGCGCACGCCTTCGCCGGCAGGGCGCCGCAATCCGACGACATCACGGTGCTGGCGCTGAAGCTGGTGCGGCGCTGATCAGCCGCTCTTGAGCCAGAGCGTGCCGTACACCACCAGCGAAACGACCACGTAGAGCATCTCGACCAGGCGCTTGCGCGCCGGGTTGTCGCGCGAGCGCGTGAGGTCGAGCAGCATCTGCCGCAGCAGGAAGGTGTAGAGGATGTAGTAGAGGAAGGGCGTGACGTGCACCGACAGCGGGAAGTCGTCGATGGATTTTCCGAACCAGCCCAGGATGTAGCGGATCTCGGCCCAGATGCCCAGCAGGCCCAGCGCCGCGTTGATGAACATCCAGCGCACTTCGTCCAGGCCGAAGATGGCCAGGTAGAACAGCACGTACACGAAGATGGCGATGCCGCCGTGCAGGTACAGGAACATCAGCTCCACGTCGTCGGTGCCGTAGGCCATGAAGAAGCCCGACAGCCCGAACATGCCCATGTGGAACAGGAAGAAGGGGTAGATGAAGCCCATCGGCGCGGCTTCGCCCTTGCGGTGCACCTTGCCGTTGATGGTGATGTCCGAACGCAGCTTCATGGCCCCTCCCCTGCGGCGAAGAGTGGCCAGAAACCGTCGGCGGGGCAAGGGCCGCGGGGCCCGACCCGGCGCCCTCAGCGCCCGAAGAAGCGGCGCGGCAGCGGCAGTTTCAGCAGGCGCTCGAAGGCCTTGCGGCGCAGGCCGGGGAAACGCAGGCCGGCCCAGAGCGGGCCGAGCCAACGGCGGCGGTCGGATTCCAGCATGGCCTCGCGCATGCGCGCCTCGAGGCGATACATCGCCGCCAGCTCGCGGCCGCGTTCGCGGCGCTCGGCCGGCAGGTCGGGGCGGGCGTCGATGCAGCGGTCCTGGTCGTCGGCGACCTCGTGGTACATCTGCGCCACACGCTGCTGGCGGCGGCGCCAGGTGGCCTCGTCCTTCGCGCTGCGGTCGAACACCCAGCTGCCCAGGTTGCTGTCGTGGCGGCGGTAGCCCAGCAGCGGCTCGGGCAGGCAGTGGCATTCGCCGACCAACACGGCGCGCAGCTGCAGCGCGTTGTCCTCGACCCGGCCCTGCAGCGCCGGAAACCCGGTGAACAGCTCGCGCCGTACCGCCATGGACGCGCCCAGCACGGTGACCAGGCGCCCGGCCTGGCGCAGCGCCTGCTGGGTCAGCACCGGCTTCTGGCCGCGGTTGCGCGGCTTGATGATCTCGCCGCGGGAATTGATGTCGTTCACCGCCGAGCCGACGATCATCGCCTGCGGGTGCCGGCGCAGGTGTTCGACCAGGCGCTCGACGCGGTGCGGGTAGGCGATGTCGTCGCCGGCCAGGAAGACCAGCAGGCCGGTGTTCGCCAGCGGCGCCAGTTCGGTGAGGTGCGCGCACAGGCCGACGTTGCTGGCGGTGCTGCGCACGCGCAGGCGGTGCGGGCCGCGGTAGTCGCGCACGATCGGCGCGATGCGCTGCAGCGAGTCGTCGCCCGAGCAATCGTCGGAGACGATGATCTCGCAGGGCACGGTCTGGGCCAGCGCCGATTCCAGCGATTCGACGATCGTGTCCTGCATCCGGTAGGCGACGAGCAGGATCGTCGCCACCGGCGGGGCATCCGCCACGGTCCCGACGCCGGACAGCGACGACTGGGCCGCGGCCGTGGTGACCATGTCAGGCGCGGGCGGCGCGGATCTGGGCGTCCACGGCGGCGATCGCGGTCATGTTGACCACGCGGCGCACCGTCGCCGAGGGCGTGAGCACGTGTGCCGACGCCGCCAGGCCCATCAGGATCGGTCCGATGCCCACGCCGTCGGTGACGCTGCGCACCAGGTTGTAGCTGGCGTTCGCGGCGTCGAGGTTGGCGAACACCAGCAGGTTGGCGCGGCCCGACAGGCGCGAGTTCGGGAAGATGCGCTCGCGCGCCTCCTGGTTCAGGGCGATGTCGGCGTGCATCTCGCCCTCGACCTCGAGCTTGGGCGCGCGTTCGCGCAGGATCTGCAGCGCCTCGCGCATCTTCTGCGCCGGCTCGGATTCGCTGGAGCCGAAGTTGCTGTGGCTGACCAGGGCGGCCTTGGGCACGATGCCGAACAGCTTGAGGCGGAACGCGGCCTGGATCACCGACTCGGCGATCGCGGCGGCGCTGGGCTCGACGTTGACGTGGGTGTCGGTGAAGAAGAACACGCCCTTGTCGTTGAGCACGGCGCTGAGCGCGGACAGGCCGCGGCACTCGCTTTCCACGCCGAGGATCTCGCGCACGTACTTGAGCTTGCGCACGAAGCGGCCGACCAGGCCGCAGAGCAGCGCGTCGGCTTCGCCGCGGCGGACCATCAGGGCGGCGATCACCACGTCGCGCGAGCGCACGATGGCCTTGGCGGCCGCGGGCGTGATGCCCTTGCGCTGCATGATCTCGTGGTAGAGCTGCCAGTAGTCGTTGAAGCGCGGATCGTCGTCGATGTTGGTGACGTCCACGTCGATGCCGATGCGCAGGCGAAGGCCCAGGCGGTGGATGCGGCGTTCGATCACCGCCGGGCGGCCGACCAGGATCGGCCGGGCCAGGCCTTCGTCCACCACGGTCTGCACGGCGCGCAGCACGGTCTCTTCCTCGCCTTCGGCGTAGACCACGCGCTTGCGGTCGGCGCGGGCGCGGTCGAACACCGGCTTCATCAGCAGGCCGGTGCGGAAGACCCAGCTGCTGAGGCGGTCGCGGTAGGCGTCGAGGTCGGCGATCGGGCGCGCGGCCACGCCGGAATCCATCGCCGCCTTGGCAACGGCCGGCGCCAGCGAGACCAGCAGGCGCGGGTCGAAGGGGCGCGGGATCAGGTAATCGGGGCCGAAGCGCGGCGTTTCGCCGGCGTAGGCGGCGCCCAGGTCGGTGGCCTCGCGCCGGGCCAGGTCGGCGATCGCGCGCACGCAGGCCAGCTTCATCTCTTCGTTGATCGTGGTCGCGCCGACGTCGAGCGCGCCGCGGAAGATGTAGGGGAAGCAGAGCGCGTTGTTGACCTGGTTCGGGAAGTCGCTGCGGCCGGTGGCGATGATCGCGTCCGGACGCGCGGCCTTGGCCAGCTCCGGCGAGATCTCCGGCGTCGGGTTGGCGAGCGCGAAGATGATCGGCCGCTCGGCCATGGTCTTGACCATCTCGGGCTTGAGCACGCCACCGGCGGAGACGCCGATGAAGACGTCGGCGCCGGTGACGATCTCGGCCAGGCTGCGGGCGCTGCAGTCGCGCGCATAGCGCACGATGCCGGCGTTGAAGCCACCCGGCTGCAGGTCGGGGCGGCCGGTGTGCAGCACGCCGTCCTTGTCGCTGACCAGGATGTTCTGCGGCTGCACGCCCAGCGCCACCAGCATGTCCAGGCAGGCGATGCCGGCCGCGCCGGCGCCGCTGACGGCCAGCCGGATCTTGGCGATGTCCTTGCCGACCACGTGCAGGGCGTTGAGCAGCGCCGCACCGACGATGATCGCGGTGCCGTGCTGGTCGTCGTGGAAGACCGGGATCTTCAGCCGCTCGCGCAGCTTCTTCTCGACCACGAAACACTCGGGCGCCTTGATGTCCTCGAGGTTGATGCCGCCGAAGGTCGGCTCGAGGCTGGCGATGATGTCCACCAGCCGGTCGGGATCGTTTTCGTTGATCTCCAGGTCGAACACGTCGATGCCGGCGAACTTCTGGAACAGCACGCCCTTGCCTTCCATCACCGGTTTGCCGGCCAGCGGGCCGATGTTGCCCAGGCCCAGCACGGCGGTGCCGTTGGTGATCACGCCCACCAGGTTGCCGCGTGCGGTGAGCGCGCTGGCCTCGCCCGGGTCGGCGACGATGGCTTCGCAGGCCGCGGCCACGCCCGGCGAATAGGCCAGGGCCAGGTCGCGCTGGGTCACCATGGCCTTGGTCGGCGTGACGCGGATCTTTCCGGCCGGCGCCTGGCGGTGGTAGTCGAGGGCGGCCTTGTTGAAATCTTCTTGTTCGGACATGGGGCTCGGGGGTCGGGAATGCGGTGCGGCGGAGCCGCGGACGGCCATTCTAGCGGGGCCGGCTGACCGGGCGGTGACGGGAGCGTATGGCCGGGCTCAGAGGCCCAGCACCAGGTCGTCGGCGTCCACCCGGTCCAGGCGGATCTTGTTGGCGAACAGCGAGAACGCCAGCATGCCGGCCAGGCCGTTCGCCCGCTGGATCCAGGGCGGCTGGTACAGCGGTTCGGCCAGCACGCCGGCGTCGAACAGCGGCTCGAAGGCGAAAACGTCCTGCAGGGTCATCTTGCCGGCGAACAGCAGCCGCGTCAGGCGCAGCCGGCGGTGGCGCAGGCACCAGCGGAAGAAGGTGTGCACGCTGAGCAGGCCGTGCAGGTAGACGGTGTCCTTGGTGAAGGCGGCGCCGCCGGTCACCGGCACGCCGCGGAACACGCGCTGGGTCGAGGCGAAGCTGTCGGACTCGGTCTGGCCGGCGGCGAGGAAGAAGCGGAACACCTCCAGGAAGTCGGCGCCGCGCAGGGCCATGTCGATGGCGACGATGCGCAGGCTGATGCGCTTCATGCGCTCGATGTCGATCGAACCGGTGATCAGCTCGGCGAAGGTGGCCAGGCCTTCCTGGGTGGCGGTGACGCGCGGCGAATTGCGCGCCAGCGACTTGAAGTGCGGCTGCTCGCGGCCGTTGAGCGCGGTGAGCGTGTGCACGAAGGCTTCGTGTTCGAGCAGCTGGTGGCGGTCGTATTCGGAGAAGCCGGTGCCGCTGCGCAGGCGGATGCGGGTCGGGCCGGCGGCGGCCTTGGCGATCAGCTCGGGGTCGAGCTCCACCGTGACCTTGTGGCCGGTGAAGAAGCGGTCGAGCGAGATCTGAAGCTCTTCCTGCACCGTCTGCGCCGACAGCACGTAGTCGGCCTCGGCCGAACCGAGCTCCTGGTCCAGTTCATCGGCCAGGTCGATGAAGTGGCGCGCGGCCTCGAGGTTGCTGGGCCCGTCGCCGGGCAGGGTGTCGCCCGGGCGGCCGAACAGGCGCACCGAGTGTTCGGTCACCTCGCGCGTGCCCAGCGATTCCAGCAGGTGGGTCGCGACGACCCAGCTGTGCGCGGTGCGCTGGAGGTACAGGCCGATCGGGTCGCCCGGGTCGGCGGCGCGGCTGATGGTTTCCAGTTCGGCGCGCACCGGCGACAGGTCCTGGCGCGGATACACCACCTGCGGCAGTACGGCGCGACCGCTGCGCCAGGCGGCCAGGAAATCCTGCTGCGCCTGCTGCGGCCAGCTCACCGACTGCAGCAGGCGCAGGCTGCGGACCGCCAGCACCAGGCGCGCATCGAGCGCGGCGTGGTGCTGCAGCGGACCGTGCGCGGCTTCGTTCATCGGCGGCCGTATTTGTCCTTGAGGCGTTTGTTCAGCGCCTTGCCCATCACCCGCGCCTCGGCCTTGCGTTCGGCCTGCGAGGTGGCCGCGGCCTCGAGTTCGTCGCGCAGCTTCACGAAGTTCAGGTAGCGCGCCTCGTCCAGCGTGCCGTCCTCGATCGCGGCCTGCACCGCGCAGCCCGGCTCGTTGCCGTGGGCGCAGTCGCGGAAGCGGCAGTTGACCGCGATGGCCTCGATGTCGTCGAAGCTGTCCACCACGTCCTCGTCGCCGCTGAGCTTCACCTCGCGCATGCCCGGCGTGTCGATCAGGCAACCGCCCTGGGGCAGCGGCATCAGCACGCGGCTGGTGGTGGTGTGGCGGCCGCGCGAATCGTTCACGCGCACCGTATTCGTCTTCATCTTCTCGCGGCCGAGCAGGGTGTTGGTGAGCGTGGACTTGCCCGCGCCCGAGCTGCCGACCAGCACCACCGTGCGGCCCGGGCCCAGGTAGGGCGCCAGCTGCGCCACCGAGTCCTTGTCCTTGGCGTTGACCGCGTGGATCGGCACGCCGCTCTCTTCCACTTCCAGCAGCAGGTCGATGCAGTCCTGGACGATGTCGCACTCGTCGGCCTTGGTCAGCACCAGCACCGGGTCGGCGCCGCTGGCACGGATCAGCACCAGGTAGCGCTCGATGCGGCGCGGGTTGAAGTCCTGGTCCAGGCCGACCACGACCAGCACGTGGTCGACGTTGGCGGCGATCAGCTGCTGCTTGTGGTGTTCGCCGGCGGCGCCGCGCTTGAGGATGGAGCGGCGCGGCAGCAGGGCCAGGATGTTCTTGCCGGCGGCGTCGAGCGTGACCCAGTCGCCGACGGCGGCGCGGTCTTCCGGCGGAAAACGCGGCCGCGTCCAGGGCATGGGCGGCTGCACCTTCAGGGCCTCGTCGGCGCGGGTGGCGACGTCGTAGGCGCTGCGATGCTGGCCGACCACGCGGGCCAGGGTGGCGCCGTCGGCGGCGGCCAGGGCCTCGCGCCAGGCGTCATCGTCGGGCCAGCCGATGGCGCGCAGGCGGTCGAGGGCTTCGGGAGTGGGCAACATTGCCCCGGATGATAGCGCCCCGCCTGCACGCGCCGCTCACCGGCCGGGGGCCAGGCTGACGGCATGAACCGATTCGGCGTGGCGGTGCTGGTGCTGGCGGGCCTGGGTTTCCTGGGCTTCGGGCTGGCGATCGTGGCGGCGCCGGCGGCGGTGCTGGCGCCGGTGGGCATCTTCGGCTCGGCCCCGGGCCTGGTCGAGCTGCGGGCCTTCTATGGCGGGCTGGAGCTGGGGCTGGCGGCCTTCCTGCTGGCCTGCGCGGCCCGGCCGGCCTGGCGCGAGCCGGGGCTGTGGCTGGTCGCGCTGTCCAACGGTGGCATCGCAGCCGCCCGGCTGCTGGGCATCGGCCTGAGCGGCGAATTCACCGGATTCTTCGCCGGGGCCCTGGTCTGGGAAATCGGCTTCACCCTGGCGGCGATCGCGGCCCTGCGCCGAAAAACCGGCTGAAAGCCCGTCAAAGTTCCGTTAATCTCGGGCCAGTCCCCTGTTCCGAGCCGTCCGCGACATGCCCCACAGCCCCCTGCCGACCCGCGAAAGCCTGCGCGAGGTCCGTTACGACATCCGCGGTGAACTCTCCCGCCGCGCCCGCGAGCTCGAGGGCCAGGGCCGCCACCTGATCCGCCTGAACATCGGCAACCCCGGCGCCTTCGGTTTCCGCGCCCCGGAGCATCTGCAGGCCGCGATCGCCGGCAATGTGCACGAGTCCGATCCCTACACGCACCAGCAGGGCCTGCCGCTGGCGCGCGAGGCCATCGCCGAATTCCATCGCCGCCGCGGCACGCCCAACGCCACCGCCGAGCGCGTGTTCGTCGGCAATGGCGTCAGCGAGCTGATCGACATCTCGCTGCGCGCCCTGCTCAACCCCGGCGAGGAGGTGCTGCTGCCCTCGCCCGACTACCCGCTGTGGAGCGCGGCCACCATCCTCAACCAAGGCCGGCCGGTGTATTACCGCTGCGCGCCGGAGAACGGTTTCCTGCCCGACCCGGAGCAGATCGAAAAACTGATCACGCCGCGCACCCGCGTGCTGGTGGTGATCAACCCGAACAACCCGACCGGCGCGAACTACCCGCGCGCGCTGCTCGAGAAGCTGGTCGCGATCGCGGCGAAGCACAAGCTGCTGCTGATGGCCGACGAGATCTACGACGGCATCCTCTACGACGAGGCGGTGTTCACCCCGCTGGCGCCGCTGGCCGGCGACGTGCCCTGCCTGAGCTTCGGCGGCCTGTCCAAGGTCTGGCGCGCCTGCGGCTGGCGCGTGGGCTGGGCGGTGCTGTCGGGCGATCCGGTGCGCGTGGGCGACTACCACCATGCGATGGACCTGCTGAGCGCGCTGCGCCTGTGCGCGAACGTGCCGGCGCAGTTCGCCGTGCCCGCGGCGCTGACCGGCCCGGAAACCATCCGCGAGCTCACCGGCCCCGGCGGCCGGCTGCACGAATCGCGCCGCGCGATCATCGACTGCTGTGCGGCCAGCGAACACCTCGACCTGGTGGCGCCGTCCGGCGCGCTGTACGCGTTCCCGCGCGTGGTCGGCGACGCCGCCGTCGGTTTCGACGACCAGGCCTTCGCGCTGGAGCTGCTGGAAACCGAGGACGTGCTGGTGGTGCCGGGCAGCGGCTTCAACGTGCCCGACTCGCGCCATTTCCGCGTGACCCTGCTGCCGGACGCCGCGCTGATCCGCGAGGTGTTCGCGCGCATCGAACGCGCGCTGGGCCGGCACGCGGCGCAGGCGCGCTCGCGCCACGTGGCCTGAGCCATCGCCACGCGCGTGCCGAGTTACCTGGCGCTGGGGGATTCCTACACGATCGGCGAATCGGTGCCGGGCGGCGCGCGCTGGCCGATGCAGCTGGCCGACGCGCTGCGCGCCCGCGGTGTCCGCATCGCCGACCCGCGCATCATCGCCACCACCGGCTGGACCACGGACGAGCTGTCGGCGGCGATGGACGCGGCCGAGCCGCTGGGCGCTTACGGTCTGGTGTCGCTGCTGATCGGCGTCAACAACCAGTACCGCGGCCGCGACGTGGAAAACTACCGCGGCGAATTCGCCGCCCTGCTCGATCGCTGCATCGCGCTGGCGGGCGAGCGCGCGGACCGCGTGCTGGTGCTGTCGATCCCCGACTGGGGGGTGACGCCCTTCGGCCAGGGCAGCGGCCGCGACACGGCGCAGGTCGCGCGCGAGCTCGATGCCTACAACGCCACCGCAGCGGAGGAATGCGCGGCGCGCGGCATCGCCTTCGTCGACATCACGCCGGTCAGCCGTTCGCTCGGCGCGCTGCCCGACCGCATCGCCGACGACGGCCTGCACCCCTCGCCGCTCGCCTACGCCGACTGGACCGCCCTCGCCCTTCCCGTCGCAGAACGCTTGCTCCGCAAGTAGATCCAGGTCTTCGCGGCGCCTGGTGCGTTGCACCGGGCTCGTTCTTGGCGATAGTCCGACGTACGTGAGGGCTCTTTCCGGGGACGCCGTGAATCCATCCATGGAGGCTCTTCGAAAACGTCCATGTTTTCGAAGCCCCGGAAAGAGCCCTCACGCACGACGGCCTGCGGACCGTCCGGGCCGGGATGCCGGTTTGGGACACAGCGCGCGCTGCTCCCTGTGTTGGCCAAAGATCGGCACCAGCCCTGGGCTGCGCCCGAGAGCGAGGAATCCGGGGGCCCGCTAGGTTTCGAATTCGACGATCCGGCCCTGATCGAACACAGGCCGTCGTGCGAGGGGACTTTTCCGGACCTTCAGCGACATGGACGTCGCTGAAGAGCCTCCATGGATGGATTCACGGCGTGTCCGGGAAAGTCCCCTCGTACGGCGGCCTATCGCCAAGAACGATCCCGGCCACCGGACCCTCACGCCCTACTTGCGCAGCAAGCCACTTCAGCGAGGGGACGGTCAGGCGCCAGCGCGGGGGAGTAAAATGCCGCCATCCCCCAGGAGCCGCCCATGTCCCTCAGCCCCGATACCCGCACCCGCATCGAACAGATCCTTGGCGCCCACAAAGTCGTCCTGTTCATGAAGGGCAGCCCGGACGCCCCCCAGTGCGGCTTCTCCGCCAAGGCGGCCGGCATCCTCAACGGCCTGGCCCCGGGCTTCGGCCATGTGGATGTGCTGGCGGATCCCGAGATCCGCGAAGGCATCAAGGTGTACGGCCAGTGGCCGACCATCCCCCAGCTGTATGTCGGCGGCGAATTGCTGGGCGGCAGCGACATCATCGAACAGATGCTCAACAGCGGCGAACTGCACGAGGCCCTGGGCCTGCCCGCGCCGGACCGCACCCCCCCGGCGATCGAGATCAGCGAACGTGCCGCCCAGGCCATCAACAACGCCCTGGACAACGCCGAGGACGGTTACGTGCTGCACCTGGGCGTGGACCCGCGCTTCAACGCCCGCTTCGAGCTCAAGCCGGCCAGCGGCCAGGAAGTGGTGGCCGAAGCGGCCGGCATCCGCATCCACCTCGATCTGGCCAGCGTGCCGCGCGCCCGCGGCCTGCGCATCGACTGGGTCGAGGACGCCCGCGGCGCCGGCCTGGCCATCCACAACCCGAACGCCCCGGCCGTGGTGAAGCCGATGAGCGTGCAGCAGCTTCACGACCACATCATCGCCGGCACCATCGACGTGGTGGACGTGCGCCCGGCCCACGCCCGCGCCCTGGCCCCGTTCCCCCACCCGCACGAAGTGCTGGACGAAGAGAGCCGCGAGCGCCTGGAGGCCCTGCCCAAGGACCTGCCGCTGGCCTTCCTCTGCCACCACGGCAACTCCAGCCGGCAGGCGGCCGAGTACTTCCGGGGCCTGGGTTTCCACGACCTGTACAACGTCGAGGGCGGCATCGACGCCTGGTCGGTCGAAATCGATGCCTCGGTGCCGCGTTACTGAACCCCTACCCAATGCCGGGTGTAAACCGCCATTGGCGCCGATAGAGCAATTACGCTAATTTGGCGCCATCCAAGGCCGCCCGGCCGGATGACCCCCTACCGCTCGGGCCCAGCCGTGACCGAGGAGGGGTGGAATGCGCAGCTGGCTTGTAGTGACGATGACCGTGGCGCTGACGGCCTGCGGTGGCGGCAGCGGTGGCGGCGGCAGCCCGGGCGACCTGGCGGCGGAGGCCTGCAAGGTCGCCGCGGAATCGCGCCTGG
Source organism: Arenimonas terrae (assembly GCF_006265115.1). Classification (GTDB taxonomy): domain Bacteria; phylum Pseudomonadota; class Gammaproteobacteria; order Xanthomonadales; family Xanthomonadaceae; genus Arenimonas; species Arenimonas terrae. The sequence continues at coordinate 1,735,498 of NZ_SMDR01000001.1, forward strand.
AAGGCAAACTCTACGAACTCGACCTGGCCGCGCTGTCGGCCAGCATGAAGGACGCGCCCAACGGCGAGAAGTTCCTCTCCGCACCGATCGTGATCGAACCCGGCCTGACGTCCGAGGTGAAGCAGATCGTCGAATGCACGGTGCGCTTCAGTGACGGAAAGCCCGCACCCGACGTGGTCGGCTTCGTCTTCAACTGGTGACACCGCGGGCGGCCCTGGGCCGCCCGCTTCGTTTGCGGCGCCGACGCGGCAAGGGCGCGCCGCTGCAATTGTGTATCGCCGACGCGCCCCGATAGGCTGGCCGCGACTTTCCCGACGGCGCTCCGCCCATGGGCCACGACCACGACCACGGCCTGGACACGATCCGGCACGAACGGCCGCTGCGCTGGGCGCTGGGGCTGACGGCCGGGTTCCTCGCGGTCGAACTGGCCGGCGCCTGGCTAAGCAACAGCCTGTCCCTGCTCTCGGACGCGGCGCACATGGCCACCGACGCGTTCGCGCTGGCCATCGCGCTCGCCGCCGTGCATCTGTCGCGGCGCCCGCCGGATGCACGCCGCACCTACGGTTACGCGCGGCTCGAAGCGCTGGGTGCGCTGGTCAATGGCGCCCTGCTGTTCGCGCTGGCCGCCTGGATCCTCTACGAGGCGGTGCAGCGCCTGCGCCAGCCGCACGAGGTCGCCAGCCTGACCATGATGGCCGTTGCCGCGCTGGGCCTGGCCGTGAACCTGGTGGCGATGCGCCTGCTCAAGGCCGGCAGCGGCGAGAACCTCAACATGAAGGGCGCCTACCTCGAGGTCTGGGCCGACATGCTCGGTTCGGTTGCGGTGCTGGCCGGCGGTGCGCTGATCTGGGCCACGCGCTGGACCTGGATCGATCCGCTGCTGGCGATCGGCCTGGGCCTGTGGGTGCTGCCGCGCACCGTGCGCCTGCTGCGCGAAGCGGTGCATCTGTTGCTCGAAGGCGTGCCGCGTGGACTGGACGTAGATCAGGTGCGGTCGGCGATCGAAGCCGAGCCCGGCGTGGCCTCGGTGCACGACCTGCACCTGTGGTCGGTCAGCAGCCAGCAGCCGCTGCTCAGCGCGCACCTGATCTTGGCCGCCGGCGATGACGCCGACGCGGTGCGCCGGCGCGTGGCAGCGGCGCTGGCGGCACGTTTCGGCATCCACCATTCGACCCTGCAGATGGAGGCCGCGCCCTGCGCGACGCCCGGCTGCGGCGCGGCCCCCGCCGCCGCGCACGATCACGATCACGATCACGATCACGATCACGATCACGAGCCCGGGCACGACGCCAGCCGGCTGCACCGCTGAGCCGCACGCAGGCGATCCTACGGCCCGGAATCCCGCCCCGGCTCGCGAAAACTGCTGCCGCTGGCGACCAGGTCGCCGGCGCGGAACATCAGCAGCTCGTCGGTCTTGTAGCGCTGCCGGTATTCCGGCTGCGGTGCGCCGTGCAGCACCAGCCGCTTGCGCCGCGCGATCACCAGGCCGTCGGGAGACGTGCGCACCCAGTCCCGGGCCTGCGCCGGCGTCAGCTCGCGTACCGGCGCATGCAATCGCCCGTAGTAGCCGAACTCGCCCTGGTAGTTGCCGACATACACCGTCTCGCGCCCGGCGCGCTGCTCGTCGCCGACATGGCGGCCGGCGGCGGCGAGGTCGTAACGCGGCGCCAGCAGCGCGAAGCCAGCCACCATCACCAGGGCGATCGCGGCCAGACCGGACTGCGCACGCCGCAACAGCTGCCGCGGTGCGACCGCGCCGTGCAGGCCGCGCGCCAGCGCCAGCAGACCCAGGGCCAGCAGCGGCAGCAGGTAGTGCACCTGTTTTCCGCCGACCGCAGACAGCAGCACGAAGCCGGTCACCACGGTCGTCGCGACCAGGCGCAGCCCGCGGTCGTCGCGCTGCCGCCACAGTCCGCCCAGCGCGCGCCAGGCCCGCGGCCAGAGCGTCCACGGCAGCGCCATCAGCGGCAGGAAGGGCAGATACCAGTACAGCGGCCGCGGATGCCCGAGGTCGCCCTGCACGCGTCCGAGCGTCTGCTCGAACAGCACGCGCCGCAGCAGCTCGCCCTGCGACTGCCGGTCGGCCAGCAGCAGCCAGGCCAGCGGCAGGGCGATCGCGATCGCCAGCGCCACCGTCACCCGCCAGGCAGCGCGCGAGCCGAACGGCAGCCGTGCCCACAGCCGCCAGGCCAGCAGCGGCGGGAGCAGGTAGACCATCGCGACCGGCCCCTTGGTCAGCATCGCGGCGGCGAAGGCCAGGCCGTAGCCGAGCCAGTCGCGCCAGCGGCCGTGCGTGCCGGCATCGTGCAGGGCGAGCCAGCCCAGGCAGACGAAAACCAGCAGCGGCAGATCGAACATCAGCGCCGTGCCGTAGAAGGCGACGAAGACGCTGCCCAGGAACAGCAACCCGCCCAAGCGCCCCACCTGCGGCGACTGCGGCCACAGCCGCGCGCCCAGGCGCGACAGCAGCCAGGCGCTGGCGAGCGTGCACAGCGGGCCGATCAGCCGCGGCCAGGTCTCGCCGACGCCCGCCACCGCCCAGCCGGCATGGATGAGCCAGAACAGCAGCGGCGGCTTGTGCTCATACAGTTCGCCGTTGAGCGAGGGCAACAGGAAACTGCCGCGTTCCCACATCTCCCAGGCGACGGTGAGGTAACGCGTCTCGTCGACCGGCAGCAGCGGCCGCAGCCATAGCGACAGCAGGCCCAGGCCGAGGCTGCCGGCCACCACCAGCCACCACCAGGTCGCCGCGCCGAGTTCGTCGCGGTGTCCGCCGGCGGCGCCGGCCACGGCGGGCCGTCCGAAGTCCGCATCGGAAATCAGGGATCGGGAAGAAGTCATCGCGCCTCGCCAGCGGGGTTGCGTCGGTGGCGGACACTCTGGCGCGCGCGGCCGTAACGCCGGCTCAGTCGGAACTCAGGCGCGCGTTAAGCCCCCGGCGGAATCCGCAGGCGCACCTGCAGCCCGGCATCGCCCTCGCCGCGCTCAAGCCGCCAACCGAGCGCGCGGCAAAGCCGCTCGACGAAAACCAGGCCCAGGCCGAGATCGCTGCGCGCGCCCGAGCCCGAGCCCGCGGCTGTCGCCTGGGCGGGCCGCAGCAGCAGGCCGTCGGCGTCGAGCTGGCCCAGCCATTCGGTCTGCGCCGACGACACCAGCAGCCGCTGGAACAGCACAAGGAGGATGCCGTCCACCCAGCGCTGCGGCGCGGCCAGGGCTGTCGGGCCCTCGCCCTCGAGCCGGATGCGGCGCGGCGCGTCCAGCCCCGGGATGTCCAGACGCTGCAGCGCGCGCCGGCAGTCCTCGGCCAAGTGGATGCTGTCGCGCTGCGGCGGCAGGCCGCGTGCCGACAGCAGCAGGGCTTCGAGCAGGCCGCCCAGTTCGGCCAGCCCGCGCTCCATGCGCGCCAGGCGCGCCCGCTGCGCGGCGCTGGCCTCGGTGTCGTCGCGCATCACTTCGACCGCGCCCTGGATGACGGCGATCGGCGTGCGCAGCTCGTGGCTGGCGTCGGCGAAAAATGCCCGCTCACTTGCGTCCGCATCGGCCAGCCGGGCCTGGTAACGGTCGATCGCGCCGGCCAGCCGGCCGATTTCGTCCCGGCTCATGGTTTCGGCCAGGCGGGTCTGCACCGGCGTCACCGGCAGCGCATCCACGGCGTCGGCCAGCTGCAGCACAGGCGCCACGGTGCGGCCGGACAGGACCCAGCCCAGCCACGCCGACACGACCACGCCAACGGCAAGGATCAGCAGGAACAGCTGCAGCAGATATTCCTCGAGCCGTTCGACGCGGCCGATGTCGATCATCAGCACCACCCGCTGGCCGGGCGGGCCATAGGCGGCCACGTGCATGTCCTTCTGGTCTTCGAGGTCGAATACGCCCTCGGGCAGGTTGCGCAGGCCTTCCGGGGCCTCGGCTTCGCGGTACACCGAAAATGCCGGCGACCTCGGCAGTTCGGCGTCGGGATTGCGCTCGAGTTCTTCGATGAAGTGTCGCGACTGGCCTTCGAGCATCGCTTCGAGCATGAAAACTTCGTAGTCGGCGACGATGAAGCCGGTGGCCACGCCGAAACACAGGCTGAGCACCATGCCGACCAGGCCGTAGGCCAGGGCGACGCGCTTGCGCAGCGGCAGCTGCCGCTTCATGCCAGCGCGCCGAAGCGGTAGCCGATACCGTGCACGGTATGCAGCAGCGGCGATGGGAACGGCCGGTCCACCAGCTGGCGCAGGCCGTAGATGTGCGTATGCAGGCCCGCCGGGTCGCCACCTTCCGGCCCCCACACCGCGCGCATCAGTCGGGACTGGTCGACGACGCCGGGCGAGGCCCGCATCAGGCACTCCAGGATGCGCGCCTGCGCACGCGTGAGCACGATCTGCCGGCCCTCGCGCCGCACCAGCAGTGCGGCCGGGTCGAAGCGCAGACCGCAGGCCTCGATCGGCTCGCCGCCGGGCGGACGGCCGCGGCGCGCGAGCACGCGGATGCGCGCCTCGAGTTCCTTCATCGCGAAGGGTTTCACCAGATAGTCGTCCGCGCCCTCGGCGAAGCCCCTGAGCTTGTCATCCAGGGTGTCGCGCGCGGTGAGCATGATCACAGGAACACCGCGGCCGGCCTCGCGCAGGCGGCGGCACAGCAGCAGGCCGTCCAGGCGCGGCAGGCCCAGGTCGAGCACGATGATGTCGTGGTCGCCGGCCAGGGCCATGCGCAGGCCTGCCTCGCCATCCGCGGCGTGGTCCACCAGGTGCCCGCGGCGGGAGAAGTAGTCCCACAGGTTCGCGGCCAGGTCGGCCTGGTCTTCGACGATCAGGAGGCTGAGGGCGGGTTCCATGACGCTCCGGCGTTCAGGCGATGCGCCGCGCCGGCGCCCAGCCCAGGCCCATTGTGCACGCGGCCGCGACGTAGGCGCGACGCAGCCGGCCCAGGCCCGGCGCGGCCGGCGCGGCGACGTGGCGGGCGAACAGCTCGGGCAGCAGCCCATGCATGCCGGGAATGCGCGGCAGCTGCAGCAGGGTGTCGCGGCGGAACAGGCAGGCGCCGCTGTCGTCGCGGAAGTACACGCCGGCGCCGGGGGCTTCGGCGCGTCGCATCAGGTCCCGTGCACGCTCCGCCGCACCCGCCTCGGGCCGCGGCAGCCACAGCACCCAGGGCGAACGCGCCGCGCGCACGCCGGCGACCAGGGCCGCGGTCCGGCCCTGCGCCTGCGTGCCCAGTTCGACCCGCGACCGCGCCGGCCCCGCGGCGAGCGCGCGCAGGGCCGGCGCCAGGCGATCGGGCGGGCCGTGGCCCAGCACCAGGGGCTCGGCGTCGGGCAGGCCCGCGGAAAGCGCCTGCAGCGCCTCGCCCCAGGCCCGATCGGGCTGAGCGTCGAGGAGCAGCAGCAGGGTCAGGGACGGCGGATGTGGAACGGAAAAGGGCGGCGGCATGGCCTCATGCTGCCGCCCGCGGACGTAAATCCGGATGAGCGCGGTCTGAGGCGTCCGTTAAGCCGGGCGCCGGCGCGACCGGCTCACTCGTCGAAGCGCAGGTGCTTGACCGACTTGCCGTGCCGGCGGATCAGGCGCAGGGCCTCGATGCCGATCTGGATGTGGCGCTCGACGAAGTTCTCCGAGACGCGTTTGTCGGACGCCTCGGTCTTGATGCCTTCCGGGATCATCGGCTGGTCGGACACCAGCAGCAGCGCGCCGGACGGGATCGAGTTGGCGAAGCCGGCCGCGAACACCGTCGCCGTCTCCATGTCGATGGCCATGCAGCGCAGCTTGCGCAGGTAGTCCTTGAAGGCCTCGTCGTGTTCCCAGACGCGGCGGTTGGTGGTGTACACCGTGCCGGTCCAGTAGTCGTGGCCGAGGTCGCGGATCATGGTGGACACCGCACGCTGCAGGGCGAAGGCCGGCAGGGCCGGGACCTCGGGCAGCAGGTAGTCGTTGGACGTGCCCTCGCCGCGGATCGCGGCGATCGGCAGCACCAGGTCGCCGAGCTGGTTCTTCTTCTTCAGGCCGCCGCACTTGCCCAGGAACAGCACCGCCTTGGGGCCGATGGCCGAGAGCAGGTCCATCACGGTGGCGGCGTTGGCGCTGCCCATGCCGAAGTTGATCAGGGTGATGCCGTCGGCGGTGGCACTGGGCATGGGCCGGTCCAGGCCGACCACGGGCGCGCCGGTGAGGCGGGAGAAAGTGTTGAGGTAGCCGCCGAAGTTGGTGAGCAGCACATGCTCGCCGAAAGCTTCCAGGGGCACGCCGGTGTAGCGGGGCAGCCAGTTGCTGACGATCTCGTTCTTGTCTTTCATCGTTATGTTTTTCCTTTGTTTTTGTTTTTCTCAGCCTTGCCCGGCCATTCTGCCACGCGGCCCGTGAACCGTGCCCCCGCCCACTTGGCAAGCGCGGCCGCCCACGGCTAGGGTGGCCCGTCCCCAGGGGAGTCCGAAATGTCCAAGCATGTGAAGGCCAGGCTGCTGGCCACCGCCCTGCTCGTCCTGCCGGCCGTGGCGCTGGCGGCCGAGACGGCCTACCCCAGCACCTACACGCCGGTCGCCTCCGGCCCGGTACTGGTGCGCAACGCCACCGTCCTCACCGGCACCGGCCAGCGCCTGGAGGGCGCCGACGTGCTGATGCGCGGGGGCCGCATCGCCGCGGTCGGCACCGGCCTGTCGACCGACGGCGCCACCGTCGTGGACGGCACCGGCAAATGGGTGACGCCCGGCCTGATTGACGTGCACTCCCACCTGGGCGTTTATCCGAGCCCGGGCGCCAGCGCCCACAACGACGGCAACGAGATCACCGCGCCGGTCACCGCCCAGGTCTGGGCCGAACACGGCGTCTGGCCGCAGGACCCTGGCTTCGGCGCCGCCCTGGCCGGCGGCGTCACCACGATGATGATCCTGCCCGGCTCGGCCAACCTGATCGGCGGCCGTGGCGTGGTGCTGCGCAACGTCCCGGCCACGACCATGCAGGCGATGAAGTTCCCCGACGCCCCGCACGGCCTGAAGATGGCCTGCGGCGAAAACCCCAAGCGCGTGTACGGCGGCCGCGGCCAGGCGCCGATGACCCGCATGGGCAACCTGGCCGGTTACCGCGCCGCCTTCGCCGAGGCGCAGAAATACCGCGCCGCCTGGGACAAGTACGAAGCCGGCAAGGGCGACCGCAAGGGCGGCGGCGAACCGCCCGCGCGCGACCTGCGCCTGGACACCCTGGCCGGCGTGCTGCGCGGCGAGATCACCGTGCAGATCCACTGCTACCGCGCCGACGAAATGGCGCTGATGCTCGACCTGGCCGAGGAGTTCGGCTTCAAGATCGCCGCCTTCCACCACGGCGTCGAAGCCTACAAGCTGGCCGACCGGCTGGCCCGGGAAGGCGTCTGCGGCGCGCTCTGGGCCGACTGGTGGGGCTTCAAGATGGAGGCCTACGACGGCATCCAGGAGAACATCGCCCTGGTGGACCGGCCGGAGAACGGCTGCGCGATCGTGCACTCCGATTCTTCCGAAGGCATCCAGCGCCTGAACCAGGAAGCCGCCAAGGTGATGGCGCGCGGTGAACGCGCCGGCCTGTCGCTGCCGCCCGAACGCGCCATCCGCTGGCTGACGACGAACGCCGCGAAGGCCATCGGCATCGCCGACCAGACCGGATCGCTGGAGGACGGCAAGCGCGCCGACCTGGTGCTGTGGAACGGCAATCCCTTCAGCGTCTATGCGCAGGCCGAGAAGGTCTGGGTCGACGGCGCCCTGCTCTACGACCGCGGCGACAAGGCGAGGCAGCCGGTCACCGACTTCATGCTCGGCCAGGAGGTGTCGCCGTGAAGCGCCTGCTCATCGCCCTCACCCTCGCCGCCGCCGTGCCGGCCGCCGCGCAGGACCTGCTGATCCGCAACGCCACCGTGCACACCGTCGGCGCCCGCGGCACGCTCAAGGACCACGACGTGCTCGTGCAGGGCGGCGTGGTGCGCGCCATCGCGCCGGACATCGCCGCGCCCGCCGGCGCCACCGTGGTCGAGGCCAAGGGCCGGCCGCTGACGCCGGGCCTGTTCGGCGGCCTCACCGGCCTGGGCATCGAGGAAGTGTCGGGCGAAGCCGCGACCGTCGACGCCAACCTCGCGCTCGGCGCGATGGTGCCGGCCGACGACCACGTGGTCTGGCGTCCGGAGTTCGACGTGGACGTGGCCTTCAATCCGCACTCGGCGGCGATCGGCGTCAGCCGCGTCGAGGGCATCACCCACACCGTGCTCTCGCCCGGCAGCCTGCCCGGCGGCAGCTTCGTCGCCGGCCAGGGCAGCGCGGTGCTGCTCGACGGCCGCTACGACGCCGCCCTGCCCGGCAGCCGCAGCCTGTTCGTGAACCTGGGCGGCGGTTCGTCGCCGCTGTCGGGCGGCAGCCGCGCCGGCCAGTGGATGCTGCTGGAACAGGCGGTGGCGGAGGCGCGCGCCGGCAGCGGCGAGCTGCTCACCCGCGCCGGCCGTTCGGCGCTGTCGGCTTACCTCGCCGGCGGCCGCGTCGTCTTCCACGTCGACCGCGCGGCCGACATCCGCCAGGCCCTGGCCTTCGCCAAGCGGCACGGCATGCGGCCGGTGATCGTCGGCGGCGCGGAAGCCTGGCGTGTGGCCGCCGAGCTGAAGGCGGCGAATGCGCCGGTGCTGCTGGACACGCTGGCCAACCTGCCCTCGAGCTTCGACGCGCTGGGTTCGACGCTGGAAAACGCCGCGCGCCTGCACCGCGCCGGCGTCAGTGTCGGCTTCTCGCAGAACGGCGACGCCACCCACAACGCCCGCAAGATCCGCCAGGTCGCTGGCAACGCGGTGGCCAACGGCCTGCCCTGGGAGGCCGGCCTGGCCGGGCTGACGGCGGTACCGGCGCAGGTGTTCGGCCTGTCCGGCCAGCGCGGCCGCATCGAGGTCGGCCAGGCCGCCGACCTGGTGCTGTGGAGCGGCGATCCGCTGGAAGTGAACACCTACGCCGAGCAGGTGTGGTTCGCGGGCAAGCCGGCGTCCATGCGCTCGCGCCAGACCGAGCTGCTCGAGCGCTATCTCGTGCCGGAAGGCGCGCTGCCGCGGGCTTACGTGGGGCGCTGAAGAGCACCCCGCTCCCAACCCCTCTCCCGCACGGGGAGAGGGGAACCGGCCCCCGGGCGGCGGATTCCACCCTCGCCGACGCCCGCCGCAGCCGCTATCGTCGGTCCATGGCCACGATCCACTGGTACTTCGACTTCATCTCGCCCTTCGCCTACCTGCAGTGGCCGAGGGTGCGCGAGCTCGCGACGCGGCATCCGGTCGAGCTGCGGCCGGTGCTGTTCGCCGGCGTGCTCGACCACATCGGCCAGAAGGGCCCGGCGGAGATCCCCGCCAAGCGTGTGTTCACCTACCGGCACGTGCTGTGGCGGGCGCGCCAGCGCGGGCTGCCGATGCGGTTTCCGCCCGCGCATCCGTTCAACCCGCTGGCGGCGCTGCGCCTGTGCGTCGCGCTGGATGCGCGCCCGGACGCGACCGGCGCGATCTTCGACTGGATCTGGGCGCAGGGCCGCGCCGGCGACAGCGTCGAGGCCCTGGCGCCGCTGGCGCGCACGCTGGGCGTGGCCGATATCGCCGCGGCGGTCGCGGCGCCGGCGGTGAAGCAGCAGCTCAAGGCCAACTTCGAGGCGGCGCTGGCCGCGCAGGTGTTCGGCGTGCCGACCCTGGTGATCGACGGCGACCTGTTCTGGGGCGACGACGCCTTCGACTTCGCGCTCGCCCGCCTGGCCGACCCGACGCTGCTGGACGACGACGAGATGCGCCGCGTCTCGACCCTGCCGGTGGCCGCGCAGCGGATCTGAGCCGGCGGCGTCAGTCGCGCGGGATCAGGGTGATGCGGCCGTCGGTTTCGACCCAGCCGCGGCGCACCTGCGCCACGCGTTCGAGCCCGGCGCGGCGCAGCGCCTCGTCCAGGTCGGCGCGGCTGACGCCCTCGCGCTGCAGCCGGCGGTCGTCGAGCTTGCCGTCCTCGATCACCTGCGCCGCCTCGCCCTCGACCAGGCGCTGGAATCCGGGCCAGCGCGCGGCGACAAAACCGACGCCGGCATTGAGCGCGATCAGCGTCGCCGCCAGGATCAGGCCGCCGAGCAGCGAGATGTCGTCGCCGATCAGCGAGTTCTGCACCGCCGTTCCCAGCAGCACCAGCAGCACCATGTCGAAGGGCGTGAACTGGCCCAGCGCCCGTTTTCCCGACAGCCGCACGAACACCAGCAGGGCCAGGTAGACCGCGAAGGCGCGCAGCACGAACTGCCACCAGGGCATCGAAAGCTGCCAGAACTCTTCCATCACCCACCTCCGGCCGTGCCGGTCAGGAAGGCGTGCCGGCGTCCGCGACCACCATGTTACGGCCGGAGTCCTTGGCCAGGTACATCGCCCGGTCGGCGCGTTCGACCAGCGCCTCCAGGCTTTCGTCGGCGCCCAGGTATTCGGCGGCGCCAATGCTGACGGTCAGCTCGACCACTTCCTCGCCCACCGTGTGGCAGCGCGACTGCACGGCAGTGCGGATGCGCTCGGCCACCGCGATGGCGTGGATGCGGCGTGCGCCGGGCAGCACCACCGCGAACTCCTCGCCGCCGACCCGGCCCATGACGTCGCCGCCGCGCAGCTCTTCGCCGACGGTGCGGGCCACGGCCCTCAGGCAGTCGTCGCCGACGCCGTGGCCCAGGCTGTCGTTGATCAGCTTGAACAGGTCGATGTCGAAGAACAGCACCGACAGCGGCTTGGCCTGGCCGTTGTCCTCGCGGTGGTTCTCGGTCAGCTGCTCCAGGCGCTTGTGCCAGGCGCCGCGGTTGAGCGCGCCGGTCAGCGGGTCGCGCTCGGAATCCTGCTTGGCGCGTTTGGCTTCGGCGCGGGCGCGGTCGCGCTCGTCCAGCAGGCTGCGCATGCGCCGGGCCATGCGGTCGACCAGCCACAGGCCCCAGCCCGCCACCGGCAGGGCGATTGCGAGGCCCAGCCAGGGCGCGTACCAGGCCAGCGCGCTGCCGACCAGCAGCACGACCAGGGCGACGCCGGCGAAGGGTATCCAGGCCGAACGCGGGGCCACCCGTTCGCGCAGCACGCGCGAGGAAAGCATCATCACCAGCGCGACCGACACCGCGGCGCCCAGGGTGAACCAGAGCGCGCCGTGCACCAGGTCGTGACCCACCGCCGAGGCAGGCGCAGCCGCGGTCGCCCCGGCCAGGGCCAGGAGGCGGGACAGGGTGCGCGGACGGAGCGGCGGCATGCCCCTACTCTCGGGCACCCGGGGCGCGGCCGCAAGCGATTGTCCTGATTGGCTTTTGCAATACGCCAAGCGGCTCACGCTTTCACCTTTCCATGACCTTCGGCCTAGAGGGTCCGGAAGGCGATTGACCTAGCATCCGTCGGTCCCTTTCCCTGGAATGCCCATGACGCCCCGCCCGATCGCGCTCGCCCTCGCCCTCACCCTGAGCACCGGCGCCAGCGCCGCGGACCCCGCCCCGAAATGGGACGTCAACGGCGCGCATGCCAAGGGCAAGACGGTGCGCTTCAGCACCGACGAGGGCACCTGGCTCGACCTGGACCTGAGCCCGGACGGCCGGCAGATCGTGTTCTCGATGCTCGGCGACTTGTACCTGCTTCCGGTCGAAGGCGGCCAGGCGCGGCGCCTGCGCAGCGGCACGGCCTGGGACGTGCAGCCGCGCTTCTCGCCAGACGGCAGCGAGATCGCCTTCACCTCCGACGGCGGCGGCGGCAACAACCTCTGGCGCATGAAGGCCGACGGCAGCGGCGCGGCCGCGGTGAGCAAGGAAGACTTCCGCCTGCTCAACAATCCGGCCTGGACGCCGGACGGCCAGTACCTGATCGGCCGCAAGCACTTCACCTCGGGCCGTTCGCTGGGCGCCGGCGAGCTGTGGATGTACCACCGCAGCGGCGGCGCCGGCCTGCAGCTGACCAAGCGCAAGAACGACCAGCAGGACCAGGGCGAACCGGCGGTGTCGCCCGACGGCCGCTACGTGTACTTCTCCGAGGACATGAGCCCGGGCGGCGCCTTCGACTACAACCGCAACGTGCACGGGCTGATCTACGCGATCCGCCGGCTCGACCGCGAGACCGGCGAACTCGAGACCATCGTCTCCAGCGCCGGCGGCGCGGTGCGGCCGCAGCCCTCGCCGGACGGCAAGTCGCTGGCCTTCGTCAAGCGCGTGCGCGACAAGTCGGTGCTGCACGTGCTCGACCTGGCCTCGGGCCACGTGCGCCCGGTCTGGGACGGCCTGTCGCACGACCAGCAGGAGGCCTGGGCCATCTTCGGACCCTATCCGAACTTCGACTGGACGCCGGATTCCAAGGCGGTGGTGATCTGGGCCCAGGGCAAGCTCTGGAACGTCGACATCGCCAGCGGCACGCCCAGCAACATTCCCTTCACCGCCGAGGTCTCGCAGACCGTGCTGCCGGCGCTGCGTTTCACCCAGACGCTGGAAGGCGACAGCTTCGCGCCGAAGATGATCCGCGATGTCGCCACCAGCCCCGACGGCAAGACCCTGGTCTTCCACGCCGTCGGACAGCTCTGGACGCGCGCCCTGCCCGGCGGCGAGCCGCGCCGCCTGACCGCCGACGCCGCGAACTCCGAATACCAGCCCAGCTTCAGCCCCGATGGCCGCAAGCTGCTCTACACCGTGTGGTCGGACGAAAAAATGGGCGCCATCCGCGAGCTCGACCTCGCCAGCGGCCAGTCGCGTGCGCTGACCACGCAGCCGGGCTTCTACTACGGCCCGCGCTATTCGCCCGACGGCAAGCGCGTGGTGTACGCGCGCCAGGGCGGCAGCGGCCTCACCGGCAGCCTGTGGAGCGGCACGCGCGGCGTGTTCGTGATGCCGGCCGCGGGCGGCGAGCCGGTGCAGGTGGCAAACAACGGCGCCGAGCCGCAGTTCTCGGCCGACGGCCAGCGCGTGTTCTATCTCACCGGCGGCGGGCTGGAGAAGAAGCTGATGAGCGTCGGCCTCAACGGCGAACGCCCGCGTGAAGTCTTCAACCTCAAGTACGTGGACCACGTGTCGGTGAGCCCGGACGGCCGGTCGGTCGCCTTCACCGAGCTGTTCAACGGCTACGTGGCGCCGCTGCCGGTCACCGGCGCGTCGATCGAGCTGAGCAAGGACACCAAGGCGGTGCCGGTGACGGCGCTGGGCACCGACATGGGCAGCTACCTGCACTGGGGCGCCGATTCGAAGTCGCTGCACTGGATGGTCGGCGACCGCTACCACAGCCGCGCGCTGGGCGCGGCCAAGGCCGACGCCGGCGTGCCGGTCGGCCTGCGCCTGCCCACCGACCGCCCGGCCGACAGCTTCGCCCTGGTCGGCGGCCGCGTGGTGACCATGCGTGATGCCGAGGCCGCGCAGGAAGTGATCGAGGACGGCGTGGTGCTGGTGCGGGGCGAGCGCATCGTCGCGGTCGGCAGGCGCGGCGACGTGGCCATCCCGGCCGGCGCGCGCGAGATCGACGTGGCCGGCAAGACCGTGTTCCCCGGCATCGTCGACGCGCACGCGCACGGCTCGCACTTCGGCCAGGGCGTGGTCCCGCAGCAGAACTGGGTCTACCACGCCAATCTGGCCTTCGGCATCACCACGATGCACGACCCGTCGGCGACCACCGAATTCGTGTTCTCGCAGGCCGAGCTGGTGAAGGCCGGGCGCATGGTCGGCCCGCGCGTGTTCTCGACCGGCACCATCCTCTATGGCGCCGACGGCGACTTCAAGGCGACGGTGAACTCGATCGACGACGCCCGCGGCCACCTGCGCCGCATGCGGGCCAACGGCGCGTTCTCGGTCAAGTCCTACAACCAGCCGCGGCGCGACCAGCGCCAGCAGATCAACCAGGCCGCGCGCGAGCTCGGCATGCTGGTGGTCGAGGAAGGCGGCAGCACCTTTCAGCACAACCTGACCATGATCGTGGACGGCGTGACCGGCGTGGAGCACAACATCCCGGTCGCGCCGCTGTACCGCGACGTGATGGAGCTGTGGCGCCAGACCGACGTGCGCAACACGCCGACCCTTGTGGTGAACTACGGCGGCCTCAACGGCGAGTACTACTGGTACGCCAAGGACAACGTCTGGGAGAACGAGCGCCTGCTGCGCTTCTTCCCGAAGAACTCGCTCGACGGCCGCACGATCCGCCGCGACGCCGCGCCGGAGTGGGACTACTACCACGTGCAGGTGGCCAAGGCGGCCAAGAAGCTGCGCGACCAGGGCACGCGCATCCAGGTCGGCGGCCACGGCCAGCTGCAGGGCCTGGCCCCGCACTGGGAGATCTGGTCGCTGACCCAGGGCGGGTTCTCGGCGTGGGAAGCGCTGCGCGCCGCAACCATCGACGGCGCCGACTATCTGGGCCTGTCGAAGGAGCTCGGTTCGCTCGAGGCCGGCAAGCGCGCCGACCTGGTGGTGGTGGACGGCAACCCGCTGGCCGACATCCGCGACAGCGACAACACCGCGCTGGTGATGGTCAACGGGCGCCTGTTCGACGCCAACACCATGGCCGAGATCGGCGGCCTGAACCGCCCGGCGCCGGTGTTCTTCTGGCAGCGCGGCGGCAACGGCGTGCAGATGGGCGTCGAATACGGCCCGACCGCGCCCTGCCACTGCCCGAAGTCCACGCCGCACTCGCACTGAGGGCGTCGGCACCCTCCCCTGCGGAGCGGGGGAGGGTTGCGGAAAACACGCGTTCCCGGCGGGCGGGCGGCGAAACGCCCGCAAGCCATGCAGGCTTCATCTTCGCGGGGCTATGCTCGGGCCACGTCCCCCGCGAAGGAATGACCATGGCCACCCGCTACTACCTGCGCCTGCCCGACCCCGCACTGGCCCGCGGCAGCGAACCGAGCCTGAGCTTCCATTCGCAGAGCGCCGAAGGCTTCGCCGAGGAGCTGCAGGCGGCGCTGCGCAGCCCGGCGCTGTTCGAACGCTGGAAGGCCCTGCAGGAAGATCCGGACGCGGTCGACCCCTCGCTGGGCGCCACCGACCCCGCTGCCGTCGTGACCGGCGAGCAGAGCGACCTAGACGTGCTGCTGGTCGCCACCACGGCCATCCCCGGCGGCGTGTTCAAGCAGCGCATGCGCTGGCTGGCCGGCAGCCACTGGCAACTGCACGACATCAAGGGCGCCTGAGCCGCGATTCCCGGCGGCGGCGGCTTTGGCGATAATCCCGGCATCCCCGGGAGCCGCCCCATGCCCATGTTCGGAATCGGACTTCATGTCCTGGTCGCGGTCCTGTTCGCGATCCATGCCGTGCGCAACAACCAGCCGCTGTACTGGCTGTTCATCCTGTTCTTCTTCCCGCTGCTGGGCAGCATCGTCTACGGCGTGGCCGTGTGGCTGCCGGAAATGCGCGCCCACCGCGGCGTGCGCCGCGCCGGCGACAAGGTCAAGCAGCTGCTCGACCCGGGCCGCGAGCTGCGCGAGGCGACCGAAGCCAACGAGCTCTCGCCCTCGGTCGGCAACCAGCTGCGCCTGGCCGAAGCCCTGCTCGAAGGCGGCCGCGCCGGCGAGGCGGTGGCCCACTACCAGCTCGCCCTGCAGGGCCTGTATGCGGGCGACCCGGACATCCAGTCGCGCCTGGCCAAGGCCCTGCTGGAAAGCGGCCGCCCCGCCGATGCGCGCGACCTGCTCGACCGCGTGATCGCCGAGAACCCGAAGTTCCGGTCGCCCCCGGCGCACCTGACCTATGCCCGCGCGGTGGCCGCCTGCGGCGACCGCGAGAAGGCGCACGAGGAATACGGCGTGCTGACCGGCTATTACCCGGGCCTGGAAGCCCGCGCCCGCTACGCGGCATTGCTGAAGGAATGGGGCGACACCGAAGCTGCGCAGAAGCTGGCGGCCGAATCGCTGCGCAGTTCCGAGCGCCTGCCGGCGCATACCCGCGGCAACGAGCGCGAGTGGATCGCGCTGCTGCAGAAGGTCGACCGCGGCTGAGCAGCCCGCGGCGGTTCAACCGGTATTCTGGATGCCCGCGGCGATGCCGTTGACCGTCGTCACCAGCGCATGGAACAGCGCGTCCTCCGGCCGGCCAGCGGCGCGCCAGCGGGTCAGCAGATCCACCTGCAGCAGGCTGATCGGGTCGACGTAGGGATTGCGCAGCCGGATCGACTGGCGCAGCCGGAAGTCGTTGGCCAGCAGGGCGTCGGTGCCCTTGAGCGCGAGGATGGCGTCGCGGGTGCGGACGAACTCGCCGGCGATGCCCGGGAAGAACGCCGCATGCGCCGGGCCCGCGAGCTGCGAATAGCGCTCGAAGATGCCCAGGTCCGACTTGGCCAGCACCATCTCCACGTCGTCCACCAGGGTGGCGAAAAACGGCCAGTCCCGCGCCATCTCCGCCACCGCCGCGTGGCCGTATTTCTGCACGCCCGCGGCCAGGCCGGTGCCGACGCCCAGCCAGGCGGTCAGGCCGCAGCGGTTCTGCGACCAGGCGAACACCCAGGGAATGGCGCGCAGCGAGGACACGCCGCCGGCATTGCCGCGCTTGCTCGGCCGCGAGCCGATGCGCAGGCGCTCGATCACGTCGATCGGCGTGGCGGCGCGGAAGTAGTCGACGAAACCCGGCGTGTCGTAGACCAGGCCGCGGTAATGGCCGCGCGCGGTGGCGGCGATGAAGGCCGCCATCTCGCGCCAGGCCGCCTCGCGCGGCTCCGGCGGCCGCGGCCGCAGGCTGGCGCGCAGCACGGCGCCGGTCATCTGCTCGAGGTTGCGCAGGGCGATGGCGCGGATGCCGTACTTGCGGTGGATCACCTCGCCCTGTTCGGTCAGGCGCAGCGAACCGTCGACGGAACCGCGCGGCGCGGCGATGACGGCGCGTTCGGTCTTGCCGCCGCCGCGCGACAGCGAGCCGCCGCGGCCGTGGAAGAAGGCGATGCGCACGCCGGCCTCGGCCGCCAGCGCGGTGAGCTGCACCTGGGTCTGCTGCAGCGCCCAGCGCGAGGCAGCCAGGCCGCCGTCCTTGGCGCTGTCGGAGTAGCCCAGCATCACCACCTGGCGGTCGCCGCGCTCGCGCAGGTGCTCGCGGTAGACCGGGTCGGCGAACAGCGAGCGCAGCGTGTCGGCCGCCGCCTGCAGGTCGTCCACGGTCTCGAACAGCGGCGCCACGTCCAGCGGCACGGCGCCGCGGCCGTCGATGCAGCCGGCGAAGCGCGCCAGCGCCAGCACCGCCAATGCATCGGCGGCGCTGCGGCTCATGCTGATGATGTAGGGCCCGAAGGCGCGCGCGCCGTACAGCGGCAGCGAGGTGGCGACGGTGCGGAACACTTCCAGCACCGGGGCGGCGTCCGGCGCCTGCGGCTCGGCCACCGGCTCGGCGCCGGAGATCAGGTCGCGCAGGCGGTCCGCGCGTTCGGCCCAGGGCCGCGACGGCCAGGCCTCGTCCTGCAGCAGGGCGGCGAGCGCGGCGTCGTGCCGGCTCGATTCCTGGCGCAGGTCCAGGGTGGCGAGGTGGAAACCGAAGGCCTCGGCGCGTCGGCGCAGGCGCCGCACGGCGAAACCGCCGGCATGTTCGCCGCGGTTCGCGGCCAGGCTGGCTTCGACCAGGCGCAGGTCGGCGACGAACTCGGCGGCGTCGCCGTAACCCTCGCGCTTGTCCTGGGCGGTGGCGGCGAGGCGCGCCGACACCATCGTGGTGAAGCGCCGGTACGGCATGTCGGCGTGGCGCGCCTTGATCTTTTCGGCGGCCTTGGGCAGGCGGCGCGCGTAGTCGTCGGTGCGGCGCAGCAGTTCGGCCGCCACGGGCACGCGGCCCGAGGACTGGCTGAGCACCTCGCCCAGCCGTGCCAGGTCGCGCCGGTAGTTCGCCAGCGCCAGGGCGCGCTGCCCGGCCAGGGTGGCGGAGATCGTCGCGGCGCCGACGTTGGGATTGCCGTCCATGTCGCCGCCGACCCAGGACCCGAAGCCCAGCACCGGCGGCAGCGCCGGCGCCTGGTCGCCGTACACGGCCCGCAGCGCGTCCTCGAACACTTCGTGGAAAACCGGCAGCACGCGGTAGAGCACGTCGGAAAGATAAAACGCCACGTGTTCGAACTCGTCGGCGACGCTGGGTTTTTCCGGCGGCGTCTCGTCGGTCTGCCAGCTCGCGGTCAGCGCCAGGCGCATGCGTTCGATGTCGGCGCGGCGCTCCTGCGGCGTCAGGCCGCGGTCGATGTCCTCGACCAGGCAGCGCACCACTTCGCTTTCCTTCTCCAGCAGGGCGCGGCGCACGGCCTCGGTGGGATGGGCGGTGAACACGGGTTCGATGCGCAGGCGCTGCACCAGGGCCGCGACGGTCGCCGCGTCCACGCCGGCCTCGCGCAGTTGGCGCAGGGAATCCTCGAGTCCGCCTGGCTGCGGCGCTTCGGCCAGGCGCTGGTAGTCGCGGCGGCGGCGGATGCGGTGCACGCGTTCGGCCAGGTTCACGGCCTGGAAGTAGGCGGCGAAGGCGCGCACCAGCAGTTCGGCGCGGTCCAGGGGCAGGCCGTCGAGGCGGCGGGACAGTTCGTCGATCGGTGCGCCGGCTTCGCGGCGGCGGATGGCGGCCACGCGCAGGGTTTCGACTTCGCGCAGGAACTCGGGGCCGACCTGTTCGGCCAGGATCTCGCCGACCAGGGCGCCGAGGCGTTTGACGTCTTCGCGCAGGAGGGTGTCGGTCGGCGGCAGGTCGATGTCGCGCAGGGGCTCGGTGTCGAGGGGCGTCGTGGTCATGGTCCAAGCCTAGCGCGTGCCAACGCTTCCCGCGACGGTGATCCCGGTGTCCTCCGGGACATCCTTGCCCTTGCTGCGCAAGTAGGTCACTTGCTCGTGTTCGGGTGATCTGGCGTGCGCCGTCCCGCACACCTAGGGTCCCCTGCCCGCTCAATCACAGCGGCGTCCTGCCCAGTGATTCGCGGCCGCTACGGCATCCTGCCTTCGCTTCAGGGGACCCTAGGTGTGCAGGCCGTCGCCACGGCTCAACTTCGCGAGCCGTTGGGATAAGCGCGTGCCCCCAGAAGGCACGGAAGCTCGCAAGGTGGATGGAACTGGCCTAAAGGCGGGACTCGGGCAAGCCGCAGGTAAAGGCAGAAGTGCCGAAGGCGTCGCCGAAGCGAGCTTCTCAGATTCGATAGCCCGGCCCGGAGGGTCCGCAGGCCGTCGTGCGTGAGGGCTCTTTCCGCGGCTTCGAAAACATGGACGTTTTCGAAGAGCCCCCATGGATGGATTCACGGCGTCCGCGGAAAGAGCCCTCACGTACGGCGGCCTATCGCCGAGAACGATCCCGGCACCAAGACGTCACGGCGTGTCGCCGCGAGCGATCCCGGCTCATCAGAGCGACCACCAGCAAGCGCTTTACTTGCGACAGCAAGCGCGGTTCAGGCGCCGCAGCACTTCTTGTATTTGCGGCCGGAGCCGCAGGGACAGGGATCGTTGCGCTCGGGCGCGGCGGCGCGGCGTACCGGCTCGCGCGGCGTCAGCGATTCGATGCGGTGGATGTGCAGGTCGTGCAGCATGTCGGGCAGGCCGGCGTGGATTTCCAGCCGCTCGCGGTAGCTGAGCGGGACGGGCGCGCCGCCCTCCTCTTCGGGCGGGTAGCTGCCCACGGCCAACGCCTCGACGTAGGCCTCGACCTCGCCGATCCAGTCGTCCTTGGCGATCCACGCGTCCCAGGCGTCGCTACGCAGGTCCATGCCCTCGAGGAAACCGCCGGCCCAGGCCGCGCCGATGTCGACGTCGTCGCCGTGCTCGGCCTCCGGATCGTCCGGCAGCCACCAGAACAGCGCGCCGTCGGTGGTCAGTTCGTCGCTGTCGAAGCGCACGCGGCGCGCGGCGGTGTGCCAGGCCAGCATCAGCAGCTCGCGCGCGGCCGCTTCGTCGGCGGCGTTCTCCCAGCGCGGTGGAGCCTTGCCCCAGACGCGCGGCCACCAGGCGTCCGCCTCGACCGTGTCGCCGGGGCTGAGCACCAGCGCGGTCAGGTAACCGTCGAGCGGCTCCAGGCCGAGGCCGCCGAAAGGCACGGCGCGCTGTTCGAGCAGCTGGTCGAGCGCGTCGATGCGCGGGTCGTCGGTCTTGAACCAGTCGGTCTTGATCGTGCCCATGTCAGTACGCGAACTCCTTGAAGACCGGATCCACGCTGCCCTTCCACGCGCCGTGGAAGAGCTCGAGCTTGCGCTCGGCCGGGGTCTGGTTGGCGAGCGCGGATTCGACCAGCGGCTCCAGGAACACCGCTTCACTGGCGCCGGTGGCGTTGAGGCGGTTGCGGCGGGCCAGGCCCTGGCCGGCGATCTTCAGCGCCTCGAGCGCGAGCTCGCGCACGGTGCCGTTGCGGAACGGCAGCTTGAGCGCATGTTTGGGCACGCCGTCGCGCAGCGCGTGGCGCTCTTCCATGGTGAAGTCCTTCACCAGGTCCCAGGCGGCGTCGAGCGCGGTGCTGTCGTAGAGCAGGCCGACCCAGAACGCCGGCAGCGCGCACAGGCGGTTCCAGGGGCCGCCGTCGGCGCCGCGCATCTCCAGGTATTTCTTCAGGCGCACTTCCGGGAAGGCCGTGGTCATGTGGTCGGCCCAGTCCTTCATGGTCGGCTTCTCGCCCGGCAGTTCGGCCAGTTCGCCGCGCAGGAATTTCCGGAAGCTGCGGCCGCTCAGGTCCAGGTATTCGCCGCCGCGGTAGCTGAAGTACATCGGCACGTCGAGCAGGTAGTCGACGTAGCGCTCGAAGCCGAAGCCGTCCTCGAACACGAAGTCGAGCATGCCGGTGCGGTCGGGGTCGGTGTCGGTCCAGATGTGCGAGCGGTACGACAGGTACCCGTTGGGTTTGCCTTCGGTGAAGGGCGAGTCGGCGAACAGCGCGGTGGCGATCGGCTGCAGCGCCAGCGAGACGCGGAACTTCTTCACCATGTCGGCTTCGCTGGAGAAATCCAGGTTCACCTGCACCGTGCAGGTGCGAGTCATCATGTCCAGGCCCAGGTTGCCGCGCTTGGGCATGTACTCGCGCATGATCTTGTAGCGGCCCTTGGGCATCCACGGCATCTGATCGCGGCGCCACTTGGGCTGGAAGCCCATGCCGAGGAAACCCAGGCCGAGCTCTTCGCTGACCGCCTTCACCTCCTTCAGGTGCTGGTTGGTCTCGCAGCAGGTCTGGTGGATGTTCTCGAGCATGGCGCCGGAGAGTTCCAGCTGGCCGGCGGGTTCGAGCGTCACCGAGGCGCCGGCCTTGGTCAGGGCGATGAGTTTTCCCTTCTCCTCGAACGGCTCCCAGCCGAAACGGGTCAGGCCGCGCAGCATGGCCTCGATGCCCTGCGGGCCGTCCCAGGTGGGCGGGCGCAGGTCGTCGAGGCGGAAGCCGAACTTCTCGTGCTCGGTGCCGATGGTCCATTCGGCTTCCGGGCGCGCGCCCGAGGCCAGGTACTGGACCAGTTCGTGCCGATCGTGGATCGGGCTTTCCTTGACGTTGCTGGGTCCGGACACGGGCGCGCCTTGAGAGGGGATGTCTGCGATCTGCGGCCGCTGGCTTAAGATCACAAGGATGCGAATCTTAGCCCCTGCCCCGTGAGGATCGGCGTCCTGCTGGCAGGGCTGCTCTGTTCCGGCCTGGCCGGCGCCCAGGTCCTGGAGCGCGGCAACGGCCCGGAGCCCTCGACCCTCGACGCCCACCGCTGCCCGGAAGTGGCCTGCGCCAACGTGCTGCGCGACCTGTACGAGGGGCTGGTGGCGGAAGACGCCCGGGGCGGGCTGATACCGGGCACGGCCGAGCGGTGGTCGGTATCGGAGGACGGGACGACCTGGACCTTCGTGCTGCGGCCGGTCCTGCGTTGGTCCAACGGCGAAGCCCTCGACGCGGCTCAGATCGTCGCCAGTTTCCGGCGCGCCTTCGCGCCCGCGACGGCGGCGCCCTTCGCCGGCCACTTCGACGCGATCGAACACGCCGGCGCGGTGCAGCGCGGCGAACGCCCGCCCGCGCAGCTCGGGGTGTCCGCGCCCGATGCGCGCACCGTCGTCTTCCGCGTTACCCGTCGCGTCGACCTGCCGCGTCTGCTGACCCTGCCCACGGCCTACCCGATCTACCTGCCCGCGATCGCCGAACACGGCGCCCAGCACATCCGGCCCGGCAGGCTCGTGGGCAACGGCGCCTACCGGCTGGCCGACTGGCTGCCGCAGGCGATGATCACGCTCGAGCGCAACGAGCACTTCCGCGAGCCCGCGCCGATTCCCCGCGTGCGTTTCCATGTCACCGAAGACGCCAGCAGCGAGCTCAAGCGCTTCGAGGCCGGCGGCCTGCACATCACCGAAACCGTGCCGCCGCAGCCGCTGCCGCAGCTGCGCGCGCGTTTCGGCGGGCAGCTGCGCATCAGTCCGTACCTGGGCAGCTTCTGGCTGGGCTTCAATCTCACGAAGCCGCCGTTCAAGGACAACCTCAAGTTGCGGGAGGCGCTGTCGCTGGCCATCGACCGCGACATCCTGACTCGGCACGTCACCGCGCTGGGCGAACAGCCGGCCTTCGGCCTGGTGCCGCCCGGCGTGGCCGACTACTCGCCGGCGTCCCTCGGCTGGGGCCGCGCCGAACAGTTCCAGCGCGAGGCCCTGGCCAAACGCCGGTATGCCGAAGCGGGTTATTCGGCCGCCAATCCCGTCGAGATCGAGCTGCGTTACAACACCTCCACCCCGCACCGGCGCCTGTCGCTGGCGGTGGCGGCGATGTGGCGCGAGCTGCTGGGCGCGACGGTGCGGCTGCGCAATGAGGAATGGAAGGTGTTCGTCGGCAACCGCCGGCAGCGCGTCGTCACCCAGGTGTTCCGCGGCGGCTGGATCGCCGACGTGGACGACGCGCGCAATTTCCTCGACAACTTCCGCACCGACAGCGCCGCCAACTGGACCGGCTACGCCGACCCCGGCTTCGAGGCCCTGCTGGATGCCGCGGACGCGGCGCCCAGCCTCGCGGCGCGCTCGGAAAAACTGCGCGAGGCCGAAGCGCGCCTGCTCTCGGCCCACGCCATCCTGCCCATCTACTTCTACACGTCCAAGCACCTGGTGCGGCCGGAGGTGCAAGGTTTCGAAGCCAATCCGCTCGACCGCCACCCCAGTCGCTTCCTGCGCCTGGAGCCGGAACGATGAAACGCTGGCTCGGACGCGGCTTCGAAGCGCTGCTGACGCTGTGGCTGCTGGCCACACTGTGTTTCGTACTGCTCCGCGCGGCCCCGGGCGGGCCCTTCGACGCCGAAAAAACCGCGCCGCCGGAAGTGGAGGCTGCGCTGGCCGCGCAGTACCGGCTCGACCAGCCGCTGCCCGCGCAGTACGGCCACTGGCTGGGCGACGTACTGCGCGGCGACCTCGGCCCGTCCTTCCAGTACCCGGACTACACGGTGAACCAGCTGCTGGCCGCGAGCCTGCCGATCTCGCTCGTCAACGGCGGCCTGGCGCTGCTGCTTGCGCTGGGCATCGGCGTTCCGCTGGGCGTCTGGGCGGCGCTGCGGGCCGGGCGCTGGACCGACCGGCTGCTGATGTTCGGCGCGGGGCTGGGGCTGGCGGTGCCGAAGTTCGTGGCGGCGCCGCTGCTGATCCTGCTGTTCGCGGTCACGCTGCAGTGGCTGCCGGCCGGCGGCTGGGACGGCGGCTGGCGCAGCGCGGTGCTGCCGGTCATCGCTTTGGCCCTGCCCAACCTCGCCTACTGCGCGCGGCTCACGCGCGCCTCATTGCTGGAGGTGCTGGGCGCGGACTACCTGCGCGCGGCGCGCGGCCGCGGCCTGTCGGAATGGCGGCTGCTGTTTTTCCACGCGCTGCGGCCCGGCCTGCTGCCGGTGGTGGCGTGGCTGAGCCCGGCGCTGATCAATGTGGTCAGCGGCTCGGCCGTGGTCGAACAGGTGTTCGGCATCCCCGGCATCGGCCGCTACTTCGTCCAGGGCGCGCTCAATCGCGACTACACGCTGGTGCTGGGCGTCGTGCTGGTGGTGGGCGCGGCGATCGTGCTGATCAATGTGGCCGTGGATGCGCTGCGGGCGTGGATGGATCCGCGGCTGCGGGATGCGTGAAAAGCAGGAAGCAGAGGGGAGGAAGTAGGAAGTAGAGAAGAAAAAAGCTCGCGCGATGGCGCTGTTGCTTTCTCTACTTCCTACTTCCTTCCCTCTACTTCCTCGCTTTCAAAGCTGCAGCCACCGGGCGACGACGCCCCGCGCCTCATCTACGCCCAGCTTCGCGTCGGCCGAAAACACCTGCACAGACGCGCGCTCGCCCAGCTCCCTGCGCACCTTCAGCAGCGTATTGCCCTGCTCGCCGCGGCCCAGCTTGTCGGCCTTGGTCAGCAGGCAGTGCGCGGGCAGGCCGCGTTCGACCGCGTAGTCGAGCATCTGCAGGTCGTATTCGCGCAGCGGGTGGCGGATGTCCATCACCACGACCAGGCCGACCAGGGATTCGCGGGTATGGAAGTAGGTGTTGATCACCTGCTTCCAGCGCTCGCGCATCTCCTCGGGCACCTTGGCGTAGCCGTAACCCGGCAGGTCGACCAGGTGGCGGTCGGGCGCGACCTCGAAGTAATTCAGGGCCTGGGTGCGGCCCGGCGTCTTGGAGACGCGGGCCAGGCCGTGCTGGTTGGTCATGGCGTTGAGCGCGCTGGACTTGCCGGCGTTCGAGCGGCCGGCGAAGGCCACTTCCCGGCAGGTATCGGCCGGCAGCTGCTTCAGGGCGTGGGCGGAAAAGGTGTATTTGGCGCGGGCCAGGGGGTTGGACATCGGGTCGGCCGGGGCGGGAAAGGCGCCTAGCTTGGCCTGCCGGGGCCGCCCTGACCAGCATCGGCGCGGTCCGGACCCGGTTCGAATTGACCGGCCGCGGCGCCGGCTGGGATAATCCGCGCCTTCCCGCGCGCCCGCCGCGCCGGCCCCATTCCCTTCGATTTCAGCGTTCCGGAGCAGCCCATGAAGTTCACGCGCATCCTCGGTGTCGCCGCCGCGCTGGCCGCGGCCACGGCCGTAGCCCAGGAAGCCGCCACCGTGACGCCCGCCCCCGAGCAGGCGCCGGCTCCGGTCGTGGCCCTCGAGGCCGACAACACCCCCGCCACCTGGGGCGACGCCACCGCCGGCGCCGGCAAGGCCGCCGCCTGCGCGGCCTGCCACGGCCTGGACGGCAACTCGGCCGACCCGCAGTACCCGAAGCTGGCCGGCCAGCACGAGCGCTACATCGCCCGCCAGCTGGCGCTGTTCAAGAGCGGCGAGCGCGAGAACGCGATCATGCTCGGCTTCGCCGCCACGCTGAGCGCGCAGGACATGCGCGACATCGGCGCCTACTTCGCCACCCAGAAAGTCGTGCCGGGCGTCGCCGACGACAGCGCGATCGCCGAGGGCCCGAACCAGGGCCGCAAGTTCTACGAAGTCGGCGAGAAGCTCTTCCGCGCCGGCAAGTCCGACGGCAGCGTGCCGGCCTGCCAGGCCTGCCACGGCCCGACCGGCACCGGCAACCCGGGCCCGGCCTGGCCGTCCCTGGGCGGCCAGCACGCCGGCTACACCGCCACCGCGCTCACCGCCTTCCGCGACGGCAAGGTCTGGGGCAGGGACGCCAACGCCAACGCCATCATGGCCGGCGTCGCCGCCAACCTCAGCGACGAAGAGATCCAGGGCCTGGCCACCTACATCGAAGGCCTGCACAACGTCGCCGACGCGCCGAGCGCCGAGGCCGTGGCCTCTGCCGAAGCCGCCGCTCCCGCCGCCGCCGCGCCGGCCGAGGCCGCGCCGAGCGAAGACGCGCCGGCCGAGCCCGAAGCCGCCCCGCAGGGCTGATGCTTTCCCGGACACGGCGCGTCCGCGCGCCGTGTCCGCTGAACCTTTCCGGCCCGGTGTGGTCTAGCTGGCCGACACTTTCCAGGAGCCGGACCCGATGAAGCGCCTTTTCCCCCTGATGCTGGTCCTCGGCCTCGCCGCCTGCGGCGACAAGCCCGCCGAGACCCCCGCCGCCGCCGAGCCTGCCCCGGTGGCCGCGGAACCGGCCGCCACGCCTGCCCCTGAAGCCCCGGCCGACGCCGCGCCGGCCGCGGAAGCGCCCGTCGAGGCCGCCGCGCCGGTCGAAGGCGAGCCCGCCGCGCCTGCCGCGCCGGAAACCCCTGCCCCGGCGCCCGCCGTGGACATGGCCAACGCGCCGCGCGAAGGCATCGACTACACCGTGCTGGCCACGCCGCAGCCGACCTACGGCCAGGGCGGCATCGAGGTGGCCGAGGTGTTCGCTTACACCTGCATCCACTGCGCCAACCTGCAGCCGCTGATCAACACCTGGAAGGCGCAGCTGCCCGCCGACGTGCGCTTCACCTACGTGCCGGGCGCCTTCGGCGGCGTCGCCGACAACTTCGCCCGAGGCTATTTCGCGGCCGAGGCCACCGGCCTGCTCGACAAGACCCACGACGCGCTGTTCAAGGCCGTGCTGGTCGAGCGCAAGTTCGAGACCGGCTCGGTCGACGAGATCGCCGACTGGTACGCCACCCAGGGCGCCAACCGCGAGTCCTTCCTGTCGACGATGAACAGCTTCGCGGTGAACGCCAAGCTCAACCGAGCGCGCCAGTTCTCGATGCGCACCGGCGTGAACTCGACTCCGACCATGATCATCGCCGGCAAATACAGCGCGGTCGCCAACGGCGAGCGTGGTGCCGAAGGCCTGCTGCAGACGGTCGACTGGCTGGTCGCGCGCGAGCGTGCCGCGGCGGCGCCGCAACCCGCGGCGCAGTAAGTACCCGCACCCACGCGTCACGACGGGGCCACTTCGGTGGCCCCGTTCATTTTCAGCCTTGCCGATGCCGCCTCGCGGTCGCACCATGTCGGCATGTCCACGACGCCCGACCGCCTGCGCCTGCTCAGCGCCAACATCCAGGCCGGCTCCAGCACGCGCGCCTACCGCGAATACGTCACCCGCAGCTGGTCGCACGTGCTGCCCAACGGCAAGCGCCTGAACCTCGACGGGCTGGCCACCCTGGCTCAGCCCTACGACGTGGTCGGCCTGCAGGAAAGCGACCCCGGCAGCCTGCGTTCCGGCTTCACCAACCAGGCCGACTACCTGGCCGAGCGCGCGCATTTCCCGTTCTGGAGCCACCAGCCGAACCGCCGCATCTCGCGCATCGCCGGCAGCGGCAACGCGCTGCTGAGTCGGATCGAGCCGGCCGAGCTGCTCGACTACGCGCTGCCCGGCCGCATCGCCGGCCGTGGGGTGCTGCTGGCGCATTTCGGCAAGGGAGCGTCGGCGTGGTCGCTGGCGGTGACGCATCTTTCGCTGGGCGCCAAGTCGCGGCAGCTGCAGATCGGCTTCCTGGCCGAGCTGCTGTCGGAGTTCCCGCGGCTGGTGCTGATGGGCGACTTCAACTGCGATTCGGACGCGCCGGAGATGCGGCCGCTGTACCGGCAGACATCGCTGTCACCGCCGCCGGAGCGGGTGTGCACTTTCCCCAGCTGGGCGCCGCAGCGCTGCCTGGACCACGTGCTGGTCGGCGGCTTCAAGGCGCTGAACTACCACGCGATCCCGGCCGCGGGCTCGGACCACATGGCGGTGTCGGTCGAACTCGCGCCGGCCTGATTCCCTGCGCTTGCGCTTGTGCGCAAGCAGGTCACTTGCTCGTGCCTTGGTGATCCGTCGGCCGGGATCGGTTCTGGCGACAGGCCGCCGCACGTGAGGTCTCTTTCCGGGGACGCCGTGAATCCATCCATGGAGGCTCTTCGAAAACGTCCATGTTTTCGAAGCCCCGGAAAGAGACCTCACGCACGACGACCTGCGGATCATCCGGGCCGGGAATTCGACTTTCGGAGACTCGCAAGCGCTCGGACATGCGCAGCCCCGGCGCTCGCCGGTCTTCGCTCTGGAGCATTCACGAAGGCCCGTGATGTCAATGCCCGCCTGCGACCCAATCTCGCGCCGCCAGTTCAACAAGTGTCCGTAGGGACGCGCCGCGGGAGGCGTGCTCGGTCCCAGGGCATCGACCGGGTTAGCCAAACCCGCACCGCAGGAAAGATCGCACTCGCGTTAGCAAGGCGCCGCAGGCGTAAGCATCCCGCGAAGATCGCTCCACGCTTTCCGTGACAAACCCTTGCAGCGCCGGACCGGCAGCACCGGATCAACGGGCACGAAATCCGGTGCTGCCGGCGCCGGATCAACGACGCGCAGAAAAAAAGGGCCGGCGGATAACCGCCGGCCCCGGTGTCGCGCAGACGCGCTCCCCTTAGAACTTCATGTTGGCACGCAGGTAGTAGAAGCGGCCGCCCGGGATGTCGTAGGTGGACGCGTCGTAACCGTTGAGCGAGCAGGACAGGCAGATCGGCGGATCCTCGTCGGCCAGGTTGTTCACGCCGAAGGTCAGGCGCAGATCGTGGAAGTCGGCGATCTGATACGAGATCTGCAGGTCGTGGTAGGTCGTGGCCTCGAGGATGTTGGTGCTGGTGGCCGGATTGCTGCAGACCGGGAACGAGACGGCACGGCCGCAATCCTCGCGCAGCTCGCTGATGTGGCGGATCGTCCAGGCCGCCGACCAGGCGCCGAGGCTCCAGTCGGTGGTGAAGTTCGAGGTCCACTCCGGGATCGAGCTGTCGACCACCTCGATGCCCGGGCCCTGCGGCTGACGCTGGCCGGCGGCGCCGAAGGCCTCGTACTCGGTGACGAAGGTGTTGCGCCACGAGGCCTTGAACTGGCCGATCTTCGATTCCGGGAAGGTCCAGAACAGGTCGATGTCCCAGCCGCTGGTGTTGATCACGCCCAGGTTGGTCAGGCGGTTGTTGAAGCTGTTGATGCCGCCGGTGGGCGCGCGGGTGATGCCGCCGCAGTACAGCGGGTCCAGGGTTTGCACGCACAGGTCGAGCTGGGTCTGGGCGTCGATGGCCTGGATCGCACCCTCGATCTCATGCTGGTAGTAGGTCACTTCGATGTCGACGCGGTCGGCCGCGACCGAGTTCTCGGCGAAGGACGGGCTCCAGATGAAGCCGGTGGACCAGCTCTCGGAGAATTCCGGATCCAGGTCTTCGTTGCCGCCCGTGGTGACCGAGATCTGCGGGTTCGGCTGGGCATAACCGGCCGGAACGCCGAGGGCCGCGCAGTTGGCGGTCAGCCCCGGGGCGATGGGCGTCGAGCACGGGTCGTCGAGCTGGGCGTCGAAGCGGCTGGCGGAGCCGAACAGCTCGCCGATCGACGGCGCGCGGAAACCTTCCGCGTAGCTGGTGCGGATCACGAGCTCGTCGACCACCTGCCAGCGCAGGCCGTATTTGGGCGTGACTTCGCTGATGCCGGTGCTGTAGTCGGAGTAGCGGCCGGCGACCGTGAAGTCGAGCTTCTTGCCCCAGGCCGAATCGGCCAGCAGCGGGAAGTTGACCTCGAAGTAGAGCTCGGTCACGTCGTACTCGCCCGCGGTCGGCAGCGAGGGCACGCCGTTGTAGTCGCCCGCGACCGTGATCGGATCGGGCTGGTAGGAGCCTTCCAGGCGGCGGTGCTCGATACCGGTCGCGAAGTCCACCGAACCGGCCGGCATGTCGAACAGCGCGCCGGAAAGGTTGGCGGTGATCAGGGCCAGTTCGTTCTTGCTGTTGTCGCGCACGATCGGGCTGATGAAGGCCAGCATCTGCGGCGTGATCGTGCCCGGGCCGCCGAAGATGTTCAGCGGGGTGCAGCCGGCCACCGCGGCGCAGGCCGCCGGGTCGCCCAGGGCGAGCGCGATGTTGCGGATGTTGTAGCTGCCGTAGTTGGTCTGCTCGGCCTTGTTCTCGCTGAAGGCGACGTTGACGTCCCAGAACAGGGTGCTGTCGCCGGCCTCGAACAGGCCTTCCAGGCCGGCGCCGACGTACCAGGTGTCGACTTCCTGCTCGAACACGCGCGGACCGCCCTCGACCGGGCGACGGCCGATCAGGATCAGGTTGCTGGCCGAATCAAGGTCGAAGCCGAACGGGTTGAAGGGGTTGAGCGCCGAGATGAAGATGCCGTCGGCCTGCGGGTTGCCGGTGCCGGCTTCGGGGCCGAAGAACAGCGGCTCGGGCGCGGCCTGGTTGGTCGACTTGCGGCGGTTGTACAGCACCTTGGCGTAACCGCTCACGCGGTCGCTGAAGTTGAAGCGCACCTGGCCGAAGGCGCCGCTGCGCTCGGACGGAGTGAGCAGCAGGTTGTACTGCGCGAAGTTGAAGCGGTCGGCCGGCGTGGCGAAGCAGTGGAAGTCGTCGGTGCGCACGCAGCCGGTCTGGGTCGGGTCGAACACCGGGTCGGAGACGCCGGTGTTGGGCGTGATGTCGTAGGTCACGCCGGTGTTCGGGTCGGTGATGATGAAGCGGCCCGTCGGCGTGCCCGAGCTGCCGAAGTTGGTGCCGGTGCCCGGCACCGGGAAGCTGGACTGTTCGCGGTCGCGCGAATAGATCACGTCCTGGTCGGTGTGGCTCAGGCCCAGGAAGTAGTTGACGCGATCGTTGCCGCCGCCCCAGGCGAAGTCGATGCTCTTGGTGGCGCCGTCGCCCTCGCCGTATTCGCCGTACTGCACGTTGAGCGAGATGCCGTCGAAGTCCTTGCGGGTGATGATGTTGATCACGCCGGCGATGGCGTCCGAGCCGTACAGCGAGGACGCGCCGTCTTCCAGCACCTCGATGC
Organism: Arenimonas terrae; assembly: GCF_006265115.1. GTDB lineage: Bacteria > Pseudomonadota > Gammaproteobacteria > Xanthomonadales > Xanthomonadaceae > Arenimonas > Arenimonas terrae. Next base: position 1,765,979 of record NZ_SMDR01000001.1, read on the forward strand.
GCTCGATGATCGCCAGCGGGATGGTGTTGAGGTCGGTGGCCGCGCCGACGCCCGAGGCCGAGGCCTCGTTGACCCAGCGCACGCCGTCGACCAGCACCAGCACACGCTTGGGACCGATGTGGCGCAGGTCGGCCTGCGCGGAACCCGCGCCGACGCCGCTGCCGTCCGGCGGGAAGCCGAAGTTGCCGCTGGAGTTGAACTTGGTGTTGAGCGCCGAACCCGAGCCGGTGATCGACTGGATCAGGTCGCCGATCGAGGTCAGGCCGCTGCGGTCGATGTCCTCGCGCGTGATGCGCTGGACCGGGACCAGGCCTTCGGCCTCGGAGGTCTTGATGCGGGTACCGGTGACCTCGACGCGGTCGAGCGTCTGGATGTCTTCTGCCGCAGGCTCCTGCGCCGCGACCGCGGCCGGGAGAATGGCCAGCAGCAACGCACCGCGGACCGCCTGGCTCAGGCGGGATGTACGGATGGTCTTCATGACGTTCCCCAAAGGTGGATGGTGACCCGCGCCTTGCCCCCAATGCGCTGGTTGCCCCCACTTGTAAAGAATTCGTCAAATCGCAACAAGTGGATACATTACTAACAAGGTTAGTGAATCCATTCCCTTGGTTCAGGTTCCCGCCCAGAGCAGGCTGGTGCCGACCAGCACCAGGAAGACCGCAAACACCCGCCGGAGCGCCTCTCCGCTGAGCCGGTGCGCCAGGCGGGTGCCCAGGGGCGCGGTCAGCACCGAGGCCAGGGCGATCGCCACCGCGGCCGGCACGAAGACATAACCCCAACTCCCCGGCGGCAGGTCGCCATTGACCGGGCCGTGGGCGGCGTAGCCCGCCGCGCTGGCCAGGGCGATGGCGACGCCGCAGGCGCTGGAGGTTCCGACCGCCCGCACCGGCCGCACGCCGCGCCAGACCAGCAGGGGCACCGTCATGCTGCCTCCGCCGATGCCCACGAGCGCCGAAATCGCACCCACGAACACACCGGATGCCGAGTAGGCCGCCCCCTTGGGCGCGTCCGGACGCTCCTGTTTTGCCCTGGGCCAGTCCAGCCCCAGCTGCAGGGCCGCCAGATAGCAGTACGCGGCGATGAACCCGCGCAGCCACTCGTCCTCCAGCCGCGTCGCCAGCAGGCTGCCCAGCCAGCCGCCGAGCAGCATGCCCGGCACCAGCCAGGCGACCGTGGGCCAGAGCACGCTGCCGCGCCGGTGATGCGCGCGCGCCGACGACAGGCCGGTGAGCACGATGCTGGCCAGGGCCGTGGCCAGCGCCATGTGCACCGCCAGCCCGGCCGGCACGCCCTGCGCCGGCAGCAGCCAGACCAGGGCCGCGACCAGGATCAGGCCGCCGCCGATGCCCAGCAGCCCGGCCATCACGCCGGCGACCGCGCCCAGCCCGAGATAGACCAGCCAGGCCAGGCTCATGGCGCCACGCCCCGGTACCGGGGCGATGCAGGCCCTTGGGCTAAACTCACGACCATGCTGCGAACACTGCTCATCACGTCCCTGCTGTTGGCCTGTGCAGCCCCCGCCCGCGGCGCCGATCCCTCGCCGCCGGACCTCTCGCGGCAGCGGCCGGCGATCCTGGAGGCGTTCCGCCACGCCGAGCATGGCCCGATCAGCCTACAGGACACCGCGCGCATCGCCGACCACCCGCTGCGCGGCTGGGTCGAGGCCAGCGCCCTGCGCCGCCGGCTCTCCACCGCCGGCACGATCGAGGTGCGCGACGTCCTGAAACGTTTCGACGGCCAGCCGGCCGCCGACTGGCTGCGCGAAGGCTGGCTGCTCGAACTGGCCAAACGCCGCGACTGGTCCACCTTCCGCGCCGACTACCGCGGCGGCGAATCGCTGGAGTTGCGCTGCGCCGACCTGGCCGCGCGCCTGGCCACCGGCGCCACCGACGCCGCCTGGATCGCCGACGGCCAGGCGCTGTGGCTGAGCCCGCGCGCCCTGCCCGCCGGCTGCGACCTGCCCTTCAAATCGCTCGAAGGCCTGGGCAAGCTCGGCCCCGAACAGCGCTGGCAGCGCATCGACCTGGCCATTGCCGAAGGCCAGACCGGCCTGATGCGCTACCTCGCGCCGGGCCTGCCGGCGGCCGAGGCGGCCCGCGTGCGCGATTACGCCGACTTCATCGACGCGCCGCATGCGCGCGCCGCGAACTGGCCCAAGGACATCCGCAGCCGCGCCGTCGCCGCCGAAGGCCTGGCGCGCCTGGCGCGGCGTTCGCCCGATGCGGCCGAAGCGCAGCTGGCCACGCTCGCACCCCGGCTGGGCCTGGACGAGGCGCAGCGCGGCAAGGTGCTGTACGAGATCGCGCTGTGGACGGTCGCGTCCTACCTGCCGCGTTCGCAGCAGCGCCTGGATGCGGTGCCCGCCCTCGCCTACGACGAACGCCTGCACGAATGGCGCGTGCGCGAGGCCATGAACCGCCGCGACGACGCCGGCGCCGTGCGCGCGCTCGAGCAGATGCCGCCCGCGCAGCGCAACGACCCGCGCTGGCAGTATTTCGAGGCGCGCCTGCGCGAACGGCTCGGCCAGGCCGACGCGGCGAAGGCGCTGTACCGGCGCTCCGCCGACACCGCCACCTTCCACGGCTTCCTCGCCGCCGACCGCCTGGGCGCGCCCTACACGCTGTGCCCGCTGGAACCGTCCAAGGATCCGGCGCTGCGCCAGCGCGTCGCCTACCACCCCGGCCTGGCGCGCGCGCTGGAACTGTTCACCATCGACCGCGTCGGCCTGGCCACGCGGGAGTGGACGCGGCTGATGAAGGAACTCGATGACCAGGAACGTTACGTCGCGATCGAGTTCGCCCGGCAGGTGCATTGGTATGACCGGGCCGTGTTCACCATCGGCACTGAACCCGAGGACCTGCGCCAGTACACGCTGCGCTTCCCGCTGCACCACGAAACCACCCTGCGCCGCGAATCCAAGAAACACGCCATCGACCCGGCCTGGGTCGCGGCCCAGACCCGCGCCGAAAGCGCCTTCATGCCGCGTGCGCGCTCGCATGCCAACGCACTGGGCCTGATGCAGCTGCTGCCCTCCACCGCCGAACGCACCGCGCGCCGCCTGGGCCAGCCCTGGACCGGCGCCGCCAGCCTCTACGACCCCGACACCAACCTCACGCTCGGCATCGCCCACCTGCGGCACGAGCTCGACCAGCACGGCGGCATCGCCTACCAGGCCATCGCCGCCTACAATGCCGGCCCGACCCCGGTGAACCGCTGGAACCGCGACCGGCCCGGCTTCGACCCGGATTTCTGGATCGAAACCGTCACCTACAAGGAAACCCGCGACTACGTGGCCCGCGTGCTCGCCTTCAGCGTCATCTACGACTGGCGCCTGGACGGCAGCGCGGTACCGGTGAGCGAGCGCCTGCTCGGCCGCACCGTCGCGAAAACGTCCCGCCGCGCCTTCACCTGCCCCCCGACTCCGGAACCCGCTCCCACGCCATGACCCCGCTCAAGCTCGTCGTCCTCGGAGGTACCGGCTTCGTCGGCCGCCACCTGCTGGCCCGCCTCGCCGCCGAAGGCCATGCCGTGACCCTGCTCAGCCGCAACCTGGCCGCGCATGCCGTGCGCCTGCTGCCGCCGGGCGTGGTGCTGCGCGAGGTGGACGTGTACGACCCGACCGCGCTCAAGCAGGCCTTCGCCGGCCAGGACGCGGTGATCAACCTGGTGGGCATCCTCAACGAGCGCGGCGACAGCGGCCGCGGTTTCCGCCGGGCCCACGTCGAGCTGACCAAGCTGGTGATCGCGGCGATGCAGCTGGCCGGCACCCGCCGCCTGCTGCAGATGAGCTCGCTCAACGCCGGCCGCGGCCACAGCCACTACCTGAAGTCGCGCGGCGAAGCCGAGGCGGCGGTGAAGGCCTCGGGCCTGGACTGGACGATCTTCGAACCCTCGGTGATCTTCGGCCAGGGCGACGGCTTCTTCTGCCGCTTCGCCACGCTGCTGAAGCTGGCCAGGCCGGTGCTTCCGCTCGCGCGCTCGCAGGCGAAGTTCGCGCCGGTGTACGTGCAGGATGTGGTCGAGGCCTTCGTGCGCGCGCTGGGCAACCGCAAGACCTTCGGCGAGGTGTATGAACTCTACGGGCCGGACGTGTTCACGCTGGCCGAGATCGTGCGCCTGACGGCGAAACAGTGCGGCATGAAGCGCCTGGTGCTGCCGCTGCCCGACGCGCTCGGCCGCCTGCAGGCCTTCGCCTTCGACTTCGTTCCCGGCAAGCCCTTCTCGTCGGACAACTACCGGTCGCTGCTCACCGATTCGGTCGGCGGCATCGACGGCCTGCACCGGCTGGGCATCACGCCGACCCGCGTGTCGGCGATCCTGCCGGAGATCCTGGGCCACCTGGACGACCGCCAGACGCGCTACGCGCGCTACCGCTCGGCGCGCTGAGCGATGGAAACCTATCTGGTCGGCGGCGCGGTGCGCGACCGGCTGCTGGGGCGGCCGGCGGGCGACCGCGACTGGGTCGTGGTCGGCGCCACGCCCGCGCAGATGATCCACGCCGGCTTCCGGCCGGTGGGCAAGGACTTCCCGGTCTTCCTGCATCCTCAAACCCGCGAGGAGCACGCGCTGGCGCGCACCGAGCGCAAGACCGCGCCCGGTTACACCGGTTTCGTCTTCCACGCCGAACCGACGGTGACGCTGGAGCAGGACCTCGAACGCCGCGACTTCACCATCAACGCCATCGCCCAGCGCGCCGACGGCTCGCTGGTGGATCCCTTCGGCGGCGCACGAGACCTCGAGGCGCGGGTGCTGCGCCACGTCTCGCCGGCCTTCGCCGAGGATCCGGTGCGTATCCTGCGCGCCGCGCGCTTCCTGGCGCGGTTCGCGCCGCTGGGCTTCACGATCGCGCCGGAGACGCTGGCGCTAATGCGCGGCATGGTCGCCGCCGGCGAGGTCGACCACCTGGTCGCCGAACGCGTCTGGCAGGAGCTGAAGAAGGCGCTGGAAATGCCGCAGCCCTCCGCCGCGATCGCGCTGCTGCGCGACTGCGGCGCGCTTGCGAGGCTGCTGCCGGAAGTGGATGCGCTCTACGGCGTGCCGCAGCGGCCCGAATACCACCCGGAAGTCGACACCGGAATCCACACCCAGATGGTGCTGGACATGGCCGCGCGGCTGGCGCCCGGCGACGCGCTGGTCGGTTTCTGCGCGCTCACCCACGACCTGGGCAAAGCGCTGACGCCGAAGGCCGAGTTGCCCAAGCACGTCGGCCACGAGCACAGCGGCGTGCGGCCGCTGCGCGCGGTCTGCGGGCGCTGGAAGGTGCCGGCGGAATTCGCCGCCGTCGCCGAGATCGTCTGCCGCGAACACCTCAACGTGCACCGCCTGGCCGAACTGCGGCCCGAAACCGTACACGACCTGATCGCGCGCTGCGACGGGTTCCGCAAGCCCGAGCGCATCGCGCAGCTGGCGCTTGCCTGCGAGGCCGACAAGCGCGGGCGGCTGGGGCTGACGGAAACCGAGTATCCCTCCGCGCCGCTGCTGCTCAAGCTGCACGCCGCCGCCGCCGCGGTCTCCGCCGGCCACGCGGTCGCCGCCGGCCTGGAAGGCCCCGCCATAGGCGAGTGGCTGCGCAAGGCCCGCATCGCCGCCATCCGCGACGCCCGCGGCTCCTAGACTCGAAGCTCTGAGCCAGGTCGGAGGCGAAGAGCCCGCCTTGCGGCGGGCTCTCCACTTGCGGGTTCCAGAACGTCAGTCCGCACCTCAGCGGGGGGGCGCCACCGGCGCCCTATCCGATCCGACCAGCTGCCGCTGTTCCTGGACCGATTGGTGCATCGGCTTGCCGGACTGCGACACCGACTCGGCGCTACCCATGGTGTTGCGCATGACGCCCGGCAAACGCGTCGCGACGCCGGTCAGTCCGCCAGTCATGCCTGCGGCGGCCATGGCCTGCTCGTGCGAGCCACCGAGTGCGATCGCCACCGAATACGCGCCCGCCTGGAAGGTGGTGCCGCGCAGCGCACCGCTGCCGAGCGCCTCCCGGGCCATCTTGCCCTCCCGTTCGCGCGGCGTGAGGTGGCGGCTACGGCTGAAGTGAGTCGCGGAACCGGGGTCCTCATAGCGCTGGTTGTCGTCCCCACGCAGGTTGCCGCCGGGTCCCATGTTCACTTCGTCATCGATGCGACCCATGCAGGCGATGTCACGGCGCTCGAAGCACGCGTCCCTCTCGGCAATGAGGGAGTTCGAATAGTCCCGCTGGTAATCGTTTATCTCGTCTCCACTGGCGAAGAAGTACGGGTCATTCTTCACGCGGGTGAAGTGGCTGATGCTGCCGTTCAAGCCCTGGCTGGCGTTGGCCAGGTTGTAGCGCTCCTTGAGGGACATGAGCCGCTTCGCAGCCTGCTCGACGCCGGTGACGTCGCGCTCGGTCACGTTGGTCACCGCTCCGTTCTCGTCGACGTCTGCCTCGACCACGGTCGCATCCTGGAAGACACGCCCGTTGGCCTCCTGGGCCTCGATGTAGGCCATCGCCGCGTGGTCCTCGGGACTGCGCCCGGTGATATCACCATCCGACTCGCAGGCCCGCGCCGCGCGCGTGGCCGTGCCCGCCGAGCCGCCGTCAGTACCTGACGTGCCGGCGATCACGCAGGCGTAGCCCGACGGGTCGATGCCGCTGAGCGGATTGTTCATCACGTACGAGTACGCGTTCATGCTCTGCGTGCTGGTCCGGCTCTGGATCAGCGGGTCCACGCTCATGAACCGTCCCAGCTGCGGGTCGTAGATCCGGCCACCCATGTGCACCAGCCTGTGACGGTCGAGATGCTCGTGACCGGTGAAGCCCTGCTCGGCAAGACGTTCCGGACCGGTGGTCGCACCATGCAGCAGACCGTCGCTGCTCTTCCAGTCACCCGCCAGCGGCAGACCGAAGGCATCGAACCCGTGCTGTTCGGTCACCGCGCCGGCCTCGTCGGTCACCATCACCAGCGAGCCCATGCGGTCGTGGTGCTGGAAGCGCAGCTTGCGGCCCTGGGCATTGGTCTCGATCACCGCCTGCGGCGCGGCATAGGTGCGCTCCTCGGCCATGGCGCCACCGGATACGACGAGCTCGTAACCGTCGTCGAAATACTTGGTGACGCCGTTCTCGATGCGGACCGAAACGCCCAGGTCCGGGTCGTAGCGCAGCAGCGTGAGGTCCGCGCCCTGCTGGATCCGAACCGGCTTGTTGAACACGTCGAAGGCCACGTCGCGGCCACGGCCGGAGATCATGTTGCCGGCGGCGTCGTAGTTGAAATCAACCACGCCGCCACCGACCAGCTGCACCTGGCGCACGGCGTGGGGCCCGGCGTTTCCGCCCAGGCTTCGGTCGACGTTGCCGTAGAGGTAGACCGATCCGAAATCGGACTTGCGGACCAGGTTTCCGATCTCGTCGTAGTCGTAGTCGATTGATTGCGGGGCGGTCGCGCCGACGGACCAGACCTTCTCGCTGGTGTCCAGGCGCTGCAGGTCGTCGTAGGTGAACGACTCGAGCACGCCATGCGTCACGCTTTCGCGGGCCGTCAGGTTCCCGAAGGCGTCGTCGTACCGGTAGAGCAGCTCGGCCAGGGGCTCCGAACCCTCGAAACCATACGCTATCCCTCGGACGTCGCCGGTCGAGTCCGCGTAGTCGTAATCGCCCCGTACGCCGTTGCCGAAAATCATGCCGGTGGTCTGGCCGCGGGCATTCATGCCCTCGATCACGTACAGGTCGACATCGGAGTTGGCGGGGCCCGTCCAGGCCGAACGCGCGGCGAACAGCGTGCCGAACCGGTCGTAGCTGTAACCGACGGTTTCTCCGCTGGGGTACGTGCGGCCCTTCAGACGGTTGTAGTAGCCGTCGTACGCGAGCTTGCCCACCAGGACGCGCGGGTTGCCCTCGATCGCCAGCTCGGTCCGCACCAACCTACCGAAACCGTCGTAGTGGTAGCTCTTGCGGTAGTCGTCGTTTCCGTCGTCGTTGGCGTCGCCACCGAGGACCGTCTGCAGCTGGTGCGCCTGCGCGCCTTCGCCGTAGATCCACAGTCCGACCAGCTCGCCGTTGACGCGGCGCACGCGCATCCTGCCCATGGCGTCGTAGTAGTTGACGATGGCGTCGCCGTTGGCGTTCTCGGTACGGGTCAGATTGCCGAAACCGTCATAGGTCAGCGTCTGCGCAGCGGCAACCGGCGTGCCCGCGTCCGGGTCGTGCGTACGGACCTCACGGCCGAGGTTGTCGAAATAGTGGCGCACCTGGGTGCCTACCGAATTCTGGGTGAGCACCAGGTTGCCCAGGCCGTCGTAACGGTGGTGGGTGGTCGACCCCTCTGCATCCGTGGTGGACAACAGGCGGCCACCGGCATCGTAGCGACGCGAAGCCGACAGCTCCCCGCCGGGCAGCATGACGGTCGTCTCCAGGCCCTCGTACCGGTACTGCCAGACCTGCGAGGGCACCGCATGGCCCGACCGATCGACCACCTTGCGGCCCGCTCGGCCCAGAGCGTCGTAGTTCTCGTACCGGGTGAGATGGGTCCCTTCCTGGTGGCCAGGCTCGCTCGCGGCCAGCACACGGCCGCGTGCGTCGTAGGTATGGGTAACCACCGTGTCGGCAGCGCCGTTGAATCCGCTGGTGCGGACCTTGATGGTCCGCCCCAGCCGGTCGAGGTGCTCAACCGTCGTGGGTGCACCGTCCATCACGGTGGTGCGGTACACCGCGGTATCGCCGCAGCCGCTGGCGCAGTACTGCTCGATGATGTCCTTCTGGGTTCCTGGCGTCGCGTGGCTGCGGATCATCCGGCCGGCGAAGTCGTAGTCCTGCGTCAGCATCTTGCCGTCGTCACGCATCGCCTCCGTCAACTGTCCATGCGCTTCCGAATGCGATACCACGGTGCGGAACCCGGCGGCGTCGGTGATCAGATGCGGGAAGTAGCCGTTTGTCGCGCTGAAACTGGTGCGCGTCTCGCGCACGTGCTGCTGCGGATTGTCGGCGCCCTCGGCGAGCACGGCGACGAGGTTCCCGTATTCGTCGTATTCGTATTCTTCCACGTACTGTTCGTACGGGACGCCAGCCTGGAGCGTCTTCGTCCTGATCCGGCGCTTGCCGTCGGCGTAGTAGGAATAGTCCTCGGTAACGACCTTCTCGGCGTTGGCCTCCGCATCCGGGACGGGGCCGTCCAGGCCCGCGTAGCCTGTGGCCGAAGTAGTGACCGTTTTTCGGTCGAGCTTGTCCATCCAGCCCGACTCCGCGACGTCGTAGTCGATCTCGAAGTCAGTTCGGCTCGAGTTGTAGACGACCGTTTCGCCGCCCTCATCAAACGTCTCAACGGTGACAGTCTGGGTGCCGACGTTCCCGTACCGAATGTCCTCGGCCGAGTGCGAGTTGACCACGGTGGTCGTACTCAGCGGCTCCCGACCGGGGCTGTCAAAGTTGTAGGTGACGTCGGTCCTGCTGGAAAGGTAGGTCACGCGCACACCGTTGCCGTGGGTGACGTGCGACCATTCCTGCATGGACTCGCTGAGCGGAACGGACGACGGCGAATCCGACCGCAGCCGCTTCTGGACCTGCATCGTCTGGCCGGTCAGCGGGAAGTAGTCGTAGTACTCCGTGCGGGTGCTGGTGTCATGGCCGTCGTCGATGTCCTCGTCGACGACGATTGCCTTGAAGCCCTGGAAACCGCGGCCGCCGGTGGAGAACATGGCATTCTCGAAACGGAAGCACTGGGCGTTCATGCCACCGACGCCGTTCGAGGATTCGTGCCGCGTCACCACCTGCATGGACGAGTTGAAGTGGTAATGGCCGGGGAACGCGAGCTCGGGGTCGACCCGGTAGAACGGCCGGTCCTGGCCATAGAGGCAGCTGCTGTTGCCGGCACCGGACAGTGCGCCGTACTTCCACCGGTTGACGACACCCATGCCATTGATGGTCTCGCGCAGCGCATCGATGCCGAACGTATTCTCGTCGCGCTGGCCGTACCGGGCGAACATGCCAAGCTGGACCTGGTTGCCCAGGTACCGTCCAACCACCACGTTGTCTCCGCCGGGACCGCTGTGCACGGCTGCCCGCTGGTTGTGCATCGAGTAGCAGACATCCGACAGGCCGTCGCCGTTGGGATCGCACTCACCGGTGGCGAAGAGAGTGCCTTCGACCGGCGTGGCGGTTCGCTGGATCTGGTAGGACCCGTTGCCCTGTTGCACGAAGCGGACGACGTCGTACCGGTAGACGCCGCGGTTCAGATGCGGAATGTCGCTGTTCTCGAAGCGGTACGGGGCAAGCGTCGCCTCACTGCAGATGTCCTGGGCCTCGCCCGAGGGGTTGGGGCGCCACAGGTAGCAGTAGTTCTGCGTGACGACCGTCGGCACCATGAGGTCGGTCCGGCCATCGTGGTTGTAGTCCATGACGAACATGCCGCCCGCCAGGTTCCGGTCGATGTCGATGTTGCCCGTAACGCTCACCGCCACGTACATCGGGCCGTCATGCCGGCCGGTATGCAGCCACAGCTGGGTGCTGCCGTTGTCGTAACGGCGGAAGATGTCGCCCTGGCCGTCGCCGTTGACGTCCACGGTGTACTGGACGCCGCTGCCGGACATCGGGTCGGGTACGCCGAGGCTGCTCAGGGGCACGGCGGACGCCTGGAACTGGAACCGGCCACCAACCCATTTTCCGAGCTGGACGTAAGGCTGGACCGGCGTTCCGTCCGCATAGCTGCCCGAGAACGTCGCGTCGGCGATCTGGTCGCCGTCGACGTCGCCGACGCTGCCCAGGCCCAGCTGCTGGCTGCCGGCCGACGGAGCCTGCGGCACGTCGACGGAGCCGCAGAAGCTGAGCTGCCCGGACTGCTGGACGGAGCAGTTGAGATGGATCCTGTTGACGTAGCCGTCCCCCACCCGTTCGGTGGCCACCAGGTCAGGGTCGCCATCACGGTCGACGTCCAGGATTCCGGCTACGGCGGCGTAGGTGCTCGAGAGCTGAAGGTTCACGGGGATGGAAACGAAGCGGCTCTGTTGCCGGCTCCAGGTTTCCACGAGCAGACGGCCGTCCGCGCCCACGCTGACCAGGTCGTTCTGGCCGTCGGCGTCGAAATCGGTGCTGCGCGGTTTCGCCCGGCTCCGGCCGAAGCTTGCCGAATAGCCGAGTGAAGTCTGCAGTTGCGGAGAAAGGAATGGGCCGCCGTACGGCTGGTCGCGGCTGGAAAGCCTCAGTTCGACCAATTGCATGGTGCGGGCACCGCTGGTGCTCACCACCTCTTCCAGCAGCATTTCGTCTTCGGCGCCGTCGCCGTCGATGTCGCCGAGTGGCTGCAACGTAAACTGCTCGCCCACCACACGGGCGATCTGCCCGGAAAAGGTCAGCGGCTGGTCGTTGTAGCTGTAGCGGGACTCCGGGTAACAAGTCGTTCCCGCAATGTCCTTGCAGACCTGTGCGCCGACCAGCAGGCTGCGGCCGCTGACGTCGCTGGTGTCGTAACGCAGCGACGTCGTGGTCGCCAGGTCGCCATTCTCCCAGGTCGCGTTGGTCCAGGTGGAGATGCGCCGCAGACGCTGGCTCTGTACCGACATCATGCCCTGGTGATTGTAGGAGACAGCGCGGTCGGGTCGTTCCTCGTAGAGGAAGCTGACGCTGCGGTTGCCCTGGCTGGCGCCCATGCCGGTGTAGATGATCTGGTGGAGCAGGCGCTCCGAAGCCGAGCCGGTGTAGACGTAGTCGATCCGGTTTCCGCTCAGGTCGACGACGCGCGTCAGCAGCCAGCGGGTCGGATAGCTGCTGACCGTGCCGTCCGCGCGGGCCGGCAGCAGCGCCTCGTCATAGTACGAAACCACTCCGGCCCGATCGGTGACCTTGAAGCGGCTTCCCGGATACGCGGATCCCGCTCCGAGCAGCTCAACCGTCACGAAGGACTGGACCTCGGTCTGGTACTTCGAGCCCACCTGGCCGTAGCTGAGATGGACCACCTTGAGCTGTTCGCCATTCAGGCACAGCCGGTCGCTGCTCGACCCGTTATAGGGCTTGGTCTCGCCGTCGATGGCCACGATGCTCGAACACCGGTAGATGCTGCCCTGCCCGGCGGACAGGGACCAGCCCAATCCGGCCACGCCGTCGCCCGCACCGCTGCTGTATTCCAGGCTCACCGACGGTGCCATGCCCTGCCGGCCCGGCGGCACCGGGACGTTGATGCGGTAGTTGACGCGACCGCCATCGACGCCGGCGGTTTCGGGAAGCGAACCGACCGTCTGGGCGGTGGGACGCGACAGCTCGACCACCTCCGCATCCGGGAGCCCCAGCGCCGAACGCTCCACCACGATGGCGACGGAGGCGGTGCGGGCGCTGCAGCCACTGGCGTTGCAGGCCTTGACCTTGAACGAATAGGTGCCGTCGTCCTGGTCCTGGAAGGACATCGAGGGGCTCGTCACCTGCCCGACCTGGCAGAACTGGTAGTCGGTGCCCGGGCAGTTCTCACCGACCTTGGCGCGGTCGACCTGGTAGTAGGCCACGGTCTCCTGGGAGGGGCCCCAGCTCAGAGTGAAATCGCCGCTCTCGTTGGTGGCCGGCAGCGTGACGTTGGCCGGCAAGGTCGGCACTTTGAGCACCGAGACAGCCCTGCCCGTGCTGGCGGTGCTGCAGCTGCCGCTGTTGCAGGCCTTGACCTTGAAACAGAAATCGCCGTCGGCGTGACCGCCGAAGACCTTGGAGGTGGCGGTCTGGTTGCCGAGGTGGATGTAGCCCGAGCTCGGGCAGGACGCGCTGACCCGGTTGGCACGGTAAAGCGAATAATGCGCCACCGAGCCGGTCGAGGCGCTCCAGGAAAGGGTGAAGCTTCCGGTCGTGCTGGAAGCGGGCGCCTGAAGGTTGGTCGGTTGCGACGGCGTCTTCAGCACCTCGACCGACTTGAACGCCGAGTCGTCGGCACTGCAGCCGGTATCGAGCAGCGCGTTGCAGGCATCGACCTGGAAGTCCCAGTCTCCGTCCGCCAGGTCGTTGAAGGCCAGGCTCAGCGTGTTGGCACCGGCGACGTCGGTGCGCTGGAAGGCACCGCCATTGCGGCGGCTGAACACGCGGTAGTGCGTGACGGTGCCGGAGGGCCTGGTCCAGGTTATGGTCAGGTCGCCATTGGTATCCGGCGATGCGCAGCCCGTGCAGCCGATCGCCGGTGTACCGGTGGGCTGGATGTAGACCTGCACCGTCTTGACGGCACTGTACGGAGAGCAGACGGTCGAGCCACCGCCACCCACTTCACCGGCATCGGAAGTGAAGCAGTGTTTCACCCGGTAGTAGCGGGCACCGCTGGTGGTCTTCGTGAACGCCTTGGACGTCACGGGATCGTCGTTCACCACCGTGGTCCAGGGCGACACGTCCGAACTTTCCTGCAGGGTGTAGGAGTCCTCGACGGAGCCGGACTGTCCGGTCCAGCTGACGGTGTACGACCCGGTCGAGTTGGCCGGTGCGGTCAAGGTGGGCGCAGGCAACGCGGCGGCGGCCTGCCCTGCCGACAGCACGAACAGCAATGTCCAGAGGCCGAGCGCCTTCGGACCATCAAGAACTGGGCTGCGCGACGCAGTCTTGCCGGCATCTGCGGCAAACGCGCGCCCGAAAAATTCGATCATGTTCACCCTTCACCCACCCTTTTCCTTCAGGAATTTGAGCCGGCATCGCGGACCCGCGACCACCGACGAACACACGACGGAGCCGGAGGGTCCGGCCGCCTGTGCGGGCCGAACGTCCGATGTCGTTTGCTCTGGGTAGGGATATGCGGTTCGACAGCGAACCCCGCCACAACCCCTGACGGGCCGTCCGGCAGCCGGTTCGTGTCTTCGTTTTTGCCGGGCCCGGGCGCGGGCAGGTCGCGCGGAGAGGGCTCAGCGTCGGTCCGCAGGGCGCCAGCCGACCCTCGTCGGCGCGTGGCCAGTCAGCGGGAGAGGCGGCGGTCGAGGCGCTGCAGGAACAAGGCCGCCGGCGTGAACGCCAGCGCCAGGCCGGCGAGGATGCCCAGCGTGTTGGCGACCGCGTCGCGCGGGTCGCCCAGACGCGTGGTGGTCAGCTGCGCCTGCGCGAACTCCAGGGAAAGGCCGAGGACGAACAGCCCGAGCGCCGCAAGGAACTGCCCACGCCGGGACCGGAAGATCGAAACCGCCCAAGCCGTGAGCGTGAAATACGCCAGCAGATGCCCGAGCTTGTCGGAATCGTGCGGCGCACCCAGCTCGATCGGCGGCAGCAGCGACAGGACGATGCACAGCGCGAGACCGAAGATCCACACCGCCAGCCACAGCCATGGCCGGTGGAAGTCGCGCATCACAGGCGGCGGCTCAGGTCGCCGCGGGCGAAGGCGGGGCGGATGTCCACGCCGCGCTGGAAGCCGATCGCCTGGAACCGTTCGCCCATCTCGCCCGGCAGGGTCAGTCGCTTGACCTCGTTGTGGCGTCGGTGGCGCTCGACCCCGTCGCCGATTTCCTCGATCGCGGCCAGGCGTTCGGGCAGGCCGTTGTTGACCAGGAAACTGGCCTGGGCGCAGTAGCCGGCCAGGTCGAAGCCGGCGTTGATGCCGGCTTCGGCCACCGCGGTGAAATCCACGAAGGCGGTGATGTCCTGCAGGCCCGGCAGGTGGAACGGGTCGCCGTGCGCGGTATGGCGGTGGTGGCAGACCAGGGTGCCGTCGCTGCGCTCGGGCAGGTAGAACTCGCGGCGCGGATAGCCGTAGTCCACGAACAGCATCGCGCCGTCCTGCAGCAGGCCGCCGACCGCCTGGATCCAGTAGGGCAGCTGCGGCAGCACCTCCGAACGATAGCCTTCGGCGAAAGGCGCGCCGACGTCGTGTTCGATGTGGCGCACGGCCGCGCGCAGCAGCGCGTCGGCCGGCTGGTCCACGCGGATCAGGGCGCCGTCGGCCGCCAGTGCCACGTACTCCTCGTACACCTCGCCGTCGTGCAGCACGAAACGCGGCGTCGGCAGGGCGTCCAGCACTTCGTTGGCGAATAGCATTCCGCGCCACGGCGTTTCCGGCGGGCCGTTCAGCCACTCGACGCGCGCGAAAAGATCGGCAGGCAGCGCGGCGGACAGGCGCGCGCGCTGGCGCTCGCGCAGGTCGGCGCTGGGTTCGAGGATGCGGTAGCGCGCGGGCACGGCGCCGTAGGCCTGCATCTGCCGCAGCGCGGCTTCGGCAAAGGCGCCGCTGCCGCCGCCGATCTCGAAGAAGTCGGCGTCGCCACCGAGCTGGGCGATCACCTGCACCGCGCAGTGCGCCACGCATTCGGCGAAGGTCGGGCCGAGCTCGGGCGAGGTGACAAAATCGCCCTCGGCGCCGAACTTCAGCGCGCCCGCGCTGTAGTAGCCCAGGCCCGGCGCGTACAGCGCCAGCTCCATGTAGCGCGAGAACGGGATGGCGCCGCCGCCGGCGGCGATCTGGGCGCGGATCAGGGCCAGCAGGCGCTGGCTGTGGGCCAGCGCGTCGGCGTCCGGAGCGGGGGCTTGCAGGCTCATGATGGAATCTTCAGGTGCGTACGCGCAGGATACCGGCAAATCCCCGGAGCCCCGAATGCCCGCCCCTGTCGCCCTGATCACCGGCGCCGCCAAACGTGTCGGCGCGCGCATCGCCCGCCGCCTGCACGGCGCGGGTTACGACCTGGCCCTGCACCACCGCCACTCCGCCGACGAGATGGCCCGGCTGGTGGCCGGACTCGAGGACGTCCGCCCCGGCAGCACCCTGGTGCTGCGGGCCGAGCTGGCCGACGATGCCGCGCCCGGGCAGTTGGTCTCCGCGACCCTGGCGCGTTTCGGCCGCCTCGACGCCCTGGTCAACAACGCCAGCGCCTTCCGCCCCACGCCGGTCGGCCGGGCGACGCCCGCCGACTGGGACGCGCTGTTCGCCAGCAACGCGCGGGCGCCGTTTTTCCTGGCACAGGCCGCGGCGCCGGCGCTGCGCGCAGCCGGCGGCGGCATCGTCAACCTGGCCGACATCTACGGCGAGCGGCCGCTGAAGAACCACACCGTCTACTGCATGGCCAAGGCCGCGCTGATCATGATGACGCAGTCGCTGGCGCGCGAGCTGGGGCCCGAGGTGCGCGTCAACGCGGTCGCGCCGGGAGCGGTGATGTGGCCCGAGGAAGGCAAGGCCGAACACGAGAAGGCGGCGATGCTGGCCGCGACCGCGCTGGCGCGCGCCGGCGATCCCGACGACGTGGCCGAGGCGGTGCGCTGGCTGCTGCAGGACGCGCGCTACACCACCGGCCAGGTGATCCGCGTCGACGGCGGCCGCAGCCTGAACCAATGAGCCCGCGACTGCGCCTGGGGCTGGCCGCCCTGCCGATCCTGCTGCTGGGCGGCGCGCTGTTCGCGTTGCCGGTGACCGGCCGCACCCTGGCCGCCCGCGCCGAATCCGCCGGCGTGGTGCCGCGCGGCGACCGCGCCGCGGCCGCGGCGGCGCGCGTGCGCCCGGCGCTGGAGCGCGACCTGGCCGCGGCCGGCCTGCGCTGGGGCGCGCCGGTCTTCATCCGCATCTTCAAGGACGAAAGCGAACTGGAGCTGTGGGTGGACGACGGCCGGCGTTTCCGCCTGTTCCGCACCTGGCCTATCTGCACCTGGTCCGGCGACCTGGGCCCGAAACAGCGCCAGGGCGACGGCCAGGCGCCGGAAGGCTTCTACCGGGTAGCGCGCGGCCAGCTCAATCCGCACAGCCAGTACCACCTGTCCTTCAACCTCGGTTACCCGAACGCCTACGACCGCGCCCACGGCCGCACCGGCGACTACCTGATGGTGCACGGCAGCTGCGTGTCGATCGGCTGCTACGCGATGGGCGACGCGAACATCGAGCAGATCTACAGCCTGCTCGCGGCGGCGCTGGCCAAGGGCCAGTCCGCGGTGCCGGTGCACGTGTTCCCGTTCCGCTTCGGTCAGCGCGCCGAGGCGGACTGGCGCGCCAGCCCCTGGCGCGACTTCTGGTCGAACCTGCGCGAAGGCCACGATGCCTTCGAGCGCACCGGCCGGCCGCCGCGCATCGGCGTGGCCGGCCGACGTTACGTGGTCACACAAACGCCGACGCCCCAGCCGGCAGGCTGAGGCGTCGGGGTCGGAGCGAACGGGCGGCGACCGGCGCCGGCCGATTATTTCGGGCGGAAGGCGTTTTCCAGCTGGCCGGTGCCGAAGCCCGCCGGGGCCTGGCCGTCCACCGCGTAGCGGTACAGCGCCGCCGAGTAGATGCCCGACAGCGCCGCCTGCAGCACCGCCACGAAGGCGATGGCCAGGGCGCCGACGACACCGACCAGGATGGCCAGCTTGGCGCCGCCGACGAAAGCGGCACCGACCACCAGCGCAACGACCGCCAGCACCACCAGCGCCGTCAGCAGGCCGAAGGCCAGGCCGATGCCGACGTTGCCGGCGACGTTCTCGCCCCAGGTGCGCTTGAGCAGCTCGACGCTTTCTTTCACCGCTTCCATCGGACCGACGTCGCGCGCCACCAGCACCGGCACCACCAGGAAGGTGGCCAGGGTCCAGGCGACACCGACCAGGCCGACGACGATCTTGCCGATGGCGCCGGCGCGCTCTTCCAGCGCCTTGAGGATCAGGCCGACGGTGGCGGCGATCGCCGCGTAGCCCAGGATCACGCCGATCTTGGAGCGGGCGATGCGCAGGCCGTCGCTGACCGTCGGGTCGCCGCCCTCGAGCCGGATCATGGCCGCGCCGACCAGGGCGGTGTTGAAGAAGAAGATGACGAAGTACTGGCACAGGTAGAACAGGAAACCGACCACGGCACCCAGCGGCCCGATCTCGCCGCCTTCGAACAGGCGCAGGCCGAACACCGGCACCATGAAGGTCGCCGCCACCAGCAGGGTGGCGAAGGCCGAGATCACCGGGAACAGCAGCAGCTCCTTGTCGGAGCGAAGCACCGCGGCGCTGGCTTTCACCAGGGTCCAGCTGCGGGAAATCCGGTCGAACATGGTCGTGCCCCCCTGAAGTTGCCGCGATTATGGGCCAGCGCCGCGGGCACGCAAGCGCCGGTCGTCACCCCGGGAGCGCCGCCTATAATGCCGCCACACTTCCGCCTGGAACCCGGATGCCGCCTTCGTCCCGCACCCTCGCCGTGCTGCTGGCCCTGTTCGTGGTCGCGGGTTGCCGTCCGCCACCTGCCCCGGAGAGCACCGCGCCAGCAGCGGCAGTGCCGTCACCGCCGGCCAGCGCGGTGGAAGGCCGCGTCGCCGCGCACTGGTTCGGCCGCCAGTGGCCGAAGAACTTCCTGTCCGGCTTTCGTCGCGAGCACGTGGACGAGGATTTCCGCCGACTTGCCGACGACGGTTTCGACACCGTGGTGCTGCTGGTGTCCTGGGGCGATTTCCAGCCGGTGCCCACGCCCTGCTGCCGCTACGACGAGCGCGCCTTCGAGCGGCTGCGTTTCCTGCTCGACCGAGCGCAGGCCAACGGCCTGAAGGTGATGCTGCGCCTGGGTTACGCCTGGAGCTTCCACCCGGAGGCCGGCGACTCCGGCGAACGCCAGCAGCTGCTGATGAACGACCCCGGGCATCGCGACGCCTACCGGCAGTTCCTGACGCGAGTGTCGGACGAGATCGCCGGGCATCCGGGCGTGGTCATGGCCTTCATGAGCTGGGAAGACCAGTGGCTGCGCCGTCTCGACGAAAGCGTGCGTGCCGACTACGCCGAGTACCTGGCGACGCTGGCGCCGCCGGCGCCGGCCGCCGGCGCCCTGCCCGACCCGATGTCCGATGCCGCGCGTTTCCACGGCTTCTGGGACTGGCTGGTGATCGAGAAGCTGTACGCGCCGGCGCGCGGCCAGTTCCCCAACCTTTCCTACGAAGTGCGCGTCGACCGCGAGCCGCGCTACGAAACCGGCCCCGACGGCAAACCGGTCGTGGCCGAGTGGCTGGCGCACGACGGGATGTTCCGCCTGCCGGAAGGCCACCCCGTGACGGTGTACTGGGCCCCGTTCTGGGGTGCGCTCAACCAGGGCGAGCAGCTGCCGGCGGAGAAGAGCCTGTCGCTTCTGGCCGTGATGCTGGCGGAAGCACAGGCCAAGAGCGGCGGCCGCCGCCTCTTCATCGATCAGTTCAATTTCGTCGACAACACGCCAGGCCACGGCCACAACGCCGTGCTTCGCCCCCACGAAACCGCGGCCTTCCTGCATCGCGCGGTATGCGTGATGCAGGCCGGCGGCGTTGCCGGCTACGGCCTGTGGACCGCGCGCGACTATGCCGAAAATCCGCTGCACAACCCCGCCTTCGGCTACGGTCTGGACGCCTGGACGCTGGAGCGCGCCGCCGGCCGGCCGGAAGACGCGCTGGAGATCCTCGCCAGCGGCGACTTCCAACTGCGCCTCGCCCCCGGCGACCGCCTGTCCCAGCAGGTGCCGCCGCGCCACGGCCGCCTGCCGGTGGCTGGCGATGCCCTGCCGGACCGGGTCTGCGTCGAGGCCGACGTGCGTGCGCCCGGACGCCTGGCCGCGCGCGCGGGCGGCGCGACCGTGACGCTGGACTTCGAAGGCGCGGGACGCCAGAACCGCTGCGCCGACATCACGCCCGCGCCCGACGCCCAGGGACTCGCATTCTCGCTGCAGCTGCAGCGCGGCGAACTCTCGCTGCGCAGTGTGCAGCTGTTCGACCACGTGCAGTACGGCGGCCTCTACGACCTCGACGGCAGGCCCGGCCCGCTGCTGGATCCCGTGCGGCGCATGAACCACGATTTCCGCAGCACGCCGGCACCGGCGCGCTGCTCCACCTCATCCCAGGACCAACCCGTCCAGCCGTAGGCCCTCGCCGGCGTGGGCGACCCAGAGTTCGGCCAGCGACTCGCCAGTGGTCGGCAGCCGCAAACCGGGGGCCAGGTCGTACAGCGGCTTGAGCACGAAGGCGTGCTGCAGTTCCCGGCGCGGGAGCTGCAGGTGGCCGGGCCCGTCGAGCACAAGGTCGTCGAACAGCACGATGTCCAGGTCGAGCGTGCGGCTGGAAAAACGCGGACCGCTGCGGTCGCGGCCCTGCGCGTCTTCCAGCGCGTGCAGCCAGTCGTTGAGCGCGAACGGGTCCAGGTCGGTCTCGAGCGCGGCGGCGGCGTTGAGGAAGTCCGGACCGTCGAACCCGACCGCCGGCGTGCGGTAGACCGGCGAAAAGCGCACGGCGCCGAAACGATCGCGCAGCGCGGTGGCGGCGGCGCGCAGGTGCCGCTCCGGTTCGACGTTGCTGCCCAGACTCAGCCAGGCCGTGCTCATGCCGGGCGCGTGCGCTCGATGATCACGCCCACGGCCCTGGAGCCGCGCACCGCGCCGGGTTTGCTCAGCCTGATGCGCACATGCTGCACGCCGAACTCGCCGGTGATGATTTCGGCGCAGCGTTCGGCCAGGGTCTCGACCAGGCCGAAGCTCGATTCGGACACGAACTGGATCAGGCGCTTGCTCACCGCCTTGTAGTCCAGCGTGTCTTCGATGTTGTCGGTGGCGGCGGGCTTGCGGTTGTCGAACGCCATCTCGATGTCGAGCACGACCGGCTGCCTGATCTTGCGCTCCCAGTCGTAGATGCCGATCACGCACTCGATCTCGAGCGCCTCGATGAAAACCTTGTCCATGCGAACTCCGTGTCAGACCGCCGGCAAGCTTGCCATGTCCCAGCGTGGCGCCACGGTGACGGTGGCGTCGGCGTGCTGGCCGGCCATCAGCCGCAGCGCGCCGGCGAAGGCGATCATGGCGCCGTTGTCGGTGCAGAAGGCCGGGCGCGGGAAGCAGACCCGGGCGCCGCGCTTGCCGGCCAGCTGCTGCAGCCGCGCGCGCAGGCGGGTATTGGCACCGACGCCGCCGGCCACGACCAGGGTGCGGGCGCCGGTCTGCTGCAGGGCGCGGTCGCACTTGATCGCCAGGGTCTCGACCACCGCGTCCTCGAAACCGCGGGCGATGTCGGCCCGGGTCTCCGGCGTCTGGTCCGAGGCCTGCCAGGCCAGCAGCACCTGGGTCTTGAGGCCCGAAAAGCTGAAGTCCAGGCCGGGCCGGTCGGTCATGGGCCGGGAGAACTTGAACAGCCCGGGGCGGCCGGACTCGGCCAGGCTGGCCAGCTCGGGGCCGCCGGGGTACGGCAGGCCCATCAGCTTGGCGGTCTTGTCGAAGGCCTCGCCGGCCGCGTCGTCCAGGGTTTCGCCCAGCAGGCGGTAGTCGCCGATGGCGGCCACCTCGACCAGCTGGGTATGGCCGCCGGAGACCAGCAGGGCCACGAAGGGCGGCTTCAGGCCCGGATCCTCGAGCAAGGGCGCCAGCAGGTGGCCTTCCATGTGGTGCACGCCGATCGCCGGCACGTCCAGGGCCCAGGCCAGGGCCCGGCCCGCGGCCGCGCCCACCATCAGGGCCCCGACCAGGCCCGGGCCGGCGGTGTAGGCCACGCCGTCGAGGTCGGCCACGCCCAGGCCGGCCTCGGCCAGGGTCTGGCGGGCCAGGGGCAGGAGCTTGCGGACGTGGTCGCGGCTGGCCAGTTCGGGCACCACGCCGCCGTATTCGGCGTGCAGGGCAATCTGGCTGTAGAGGGCGTGCGCCAGCAGGCCGCGGTCGGTGTCGTACACCGCCACGCCGGTTTCATCGCAACTGGTTTCGATGCCCAGGACGCGCATGTGCTTGTTTCTTGGGGCCAAAGGGCCTGATTCAAGGGAAAATCCGGGCTCAGGCTTGCCTGTGCCGGGGGAGCCCGCGTATCATACGCGGCTCGCCGGCCGTGCCGGACGAAATCCACGTATCCAGGAATTCCACATGCCGTCTGTCAAAGTCCGCGAAAACGAGCCGTTTGAGTTTGCGCTGCGTCGCTTCAAGCGCACCTGCGAAAAGGCCGGCGTCCTCGCCGAGACCCGCAAGCGCGAGTTCTACGAGAAGCCGACCCAGGAGCGCAAGCGCAAGGCCGCCGCCGCGGTGAAGCGCCAGCTGCGCCGCAGCTCGCGCGACGTAACCAAGCGCCAGCGCCTGTACTGAGCTGCTTCGCTTTCCGGAAAGCCGGCACGCTCGCGCGTCGCCGGCTTTTCGTGTTTCTGGGGCCCGGTGATCCCGGTCCCGGTGTTCCCCTTCCAGGAGTGATTCCATGACCCTCAAAGCCCAGCTGACCGAAGACATGAAGACCGCGATGAAGGCCGGCGAGAAGGATCGCCTGGGCGTCATCCGTCTGATCAACGCGGCGATCAAGCAGAAGGAAGTGGACGAGCGGGTCGAGATGACCGATGCGCTGGTGCTGGCGGTGATCGAGAAGATGGTCAAGCAGCGCAAGGAGTCGATCACGCAGTACGACGCCGCGGGCCGCGACGACCTGGCCTCGATCGAGCGCTACGAGCTGGGCATCCTCGACACCTACCTGCCGGCCAAGATGGACGAGGCCTCGGTGCAGGCGGCCATCGATGCGGCCGTGGCGGAGACCGGTGCTTCCGGTCCGTCGGACATGGGCAAGCTGATGGCCGTGCTCAAGCCGAGGCTCGCCGGGCAGGCCGACATGGGTCTGGTGTCGCAGCTCGTCAAGAAGAAGCTCGCGGGCTGAGGGTTTCTTTTGCCGGGATCGTTTGCGGCGATAGGCCGCTGGATGCGGTCTGGTGCCGGGATCGTTCGCGGCGATAGGCCGCCGCACGCGGTCTGGTGCCAGGATCGTTCGCCGCGATAGGCCGCCGCACGAGGGGACTTTCCCGGGGACGCCGTGAATACGTCCATGTAGGCTTTTCGAAAACGTCCATGTTTTCGAAACCCCGGAAAAGTCCCCTCGCGCGACGGCCTGTGACGTTTATGGGCCGGTGATCGACAAGGAAAAGGCGAAAAGCTCGTGACCTGAGCGTTCGTGGGGCGTCCTGGCATTCGGGACACTCCCGAGCCTCGGCAGCTGTCCAAGCCGCTTCTCGCTGAAATCACCAACACTCCGGATCGCCCTGCCCTTCGGGCGCCCCTCCGGAACTCCCGGCAGGGGCGTCGTGCGAGAGGTCGCTTTCCGGGGCTTCGAAAACATGGACGTTTTCGAAGAGCCCCCATGGATGGGTTCACGGCGTCCCCGGAAAGCGACCTCTCGTGCGGCGACCCGCTCGCCTGAACCGATCAGGCGCCCGCGCCTTTCCGCATGGCATCCTAGGCACACCCATGGCCCGCATCCCCGACGCCTTCATCGACGACCTGCTCGCCCGGACGGACATCGTCGAGGTGGTGGGGTCGCGCGTGCCGCTCAAGCGGCAGGGACGGGAGTATTCGGCGCGCTGTCCGTTCCACGACGAACGCTCGCCGAGCTTCACCGTGTCGCCGACCAAGCAGTTCTACCACTGCTTCGGCTGCGGCGCGCACGGCACCGCCATCAGCTTCCTGATGAACTACGACCGCCTCGAGTTCCTCGACGCGGTCGAGGAGCTGGCCAAACGCTGCGGCCTGGAAGTGCCGCGCGACACCCAGCAGCGCAACCAGAGCGGCGAATCGCGCGAACTGTATTCGGCGCTGGAGGCGGCGGCGCGGTTTTTCCAGCAGCAGCTCACGGGCAGCCAGAAGGCGCGCGCCTACCTCGAGCGCCGCGGCGTGGATGCCGAGAACCAGGCGCGTTTCGGCATCGGCTACGCACCGGACGGCTTCAATGGGCTCAAGGATGCGCTGGGCACCGACGAGCGCCGGCTGTCGCTGCTGGACAAGACCGGCATGCTGTCCAAGAGCGACAGCGGGCGCGTCTACGACAAGTTCCGCGACCGGGTGATGTTCCCGATCCACGACCGCCGCGGCCGCGTCATCGCTTTCGGCGGGCGCGTGCTCGAGAAGGACGACGGGCCGAAGTACCTCAACTCGCCCGAGACCGTGCTGTTCCACAAGGGCCGCGAGCTCTACGGCCTGTGGCAGGTGCGGCAGGCGCATTCGAAGATCCCGCGGCTGGTGGTCGTCGAGGGCTACATGGACGTGGTGGCGCTGTTCCAGTTCGGCGTGAACACCGCCGTCGCGACGCTGGGCACGGCGACCACGCCCGACCATGCCGAGCTGCTGTTCCGCAATGCTGCCGACGTGTACTTCTGCTTCGACGGCGACCGCGCAGGCCGCGGCGCCGCGTGGAAGGCGCTCGAATCGGTGCTGCCGCGCATGCGCGACGGGCGCCAGGCGTTTTTCCTGTTCCTGCCCGAAGGCGAGGACCCGGACACCATCGTGCGCAAGGAAGGCGCCGGCGGCTTCGACGCGCGCCTGGCACAGGCCACGCCGCTGTCGGAATTCTTCTACAACGAGCTGTCCAAGGATGTGAACCTGGCCGGCATGGAGGGCAAGGCGCGGCTGGCGGAGCGCGCGAAGCCGCTGCTGGCGAACATTCCCGACGGCGCCTTCCGCGACCTGATGCAGCAGCGTCTGACCGAACTGACCGGTGTCGGACAGCGCGCCGAAGCTGCGCCCGCGGCGGCAGCGACGCCGTCGATGCGCGGCGGCCGCAGCGGCGCGCCCGCGCCCAAGCGCAGCCTGGTGCGCACGGCGATCGCGCTGCTGCTGCAGCAGCCGGCGCTGGCCGATGCCATCGAGCCGCCCTATCAGTTCGGCGTGCTGCGCCAGCCGGGCATTGCGCTGCTGATGGAGCTGATCGAACTGGCGCGCGCGCGGCCGGGCATCACCACCGGCGCGGTGCTGGAACATTTCGCCGAACGCGAGGAAGGCGCGGCGCTGCAGAAGCTGGCCACGCAGGCCTTTCCGGGCGAGGTCGCGGCCTGGCGCAGCGAGTTCCTCGACGCGCTGGCGCAGCTGGACAGGCAGACGCGGCAGCAGCGCATCGAGGAGCTGCAGGTGCGCATCAACGAAGTCGGCATGTCCGGCCTGAGCGATCCCGAAAAGGCCGAGCTGCGCGAGCTGCACGCCGCGCGCTGAAGCGGGTTCAGGTTCACTTCCGTGGCTGATTCAGTCACCCGCCCCGATCCGCCGGAAGTGAACCTGACCCCATTTCAGTAGACATCCCCTCGACCGGCCGGCGACTATCCTCGCGGAACCAAACCCCGGGGAGCTTCCGATGCGCACCACCCTGCTCTGCCTGTCGCTGGCGCTGGCCGCGCCGGCCTTCGCCGCCGAACCCACCGCCGTCGTGCGCGAGGAAGTCGGCAACCGCATCACCGAAAACGTGCCGGCGGTGCCGGCCGAACTGCTCGAGCGCCTGAACCGCTACCAGAACACCCGCGGCGCCACCTTTGCGGGCTGGCTCGACGACGGCAGCATGATCATCGGCACGCGCTTCGGGGAAACCAACCAGGCCCACCGGGTGCGCACGCCGCTGGGCATGCGCGAGCAGCTGACTTTCTATCCCGAGCCGATCAATGCCGTGGACACGGCGCCGGCCGCCGGCGGCAAGGGCTTCGTGTTCGGCAAGGACGTGGGCGGGTCGGAGTTCTGGCAGCTGTTCTGGTACGACCTGGACAAGCGCGAGGCGACGATGTTCACCGACGGCAAGCGCAGCCAGAACACGACGCCGCTGTGGTCGCGCGACGGCCGCCAGCTGGCCTGGGCCAGCACCGCGCGCAACGGCACCGACTACGACCTGTGGGTGCGCGACATGGCCAGCGGCCAGGCGCGCCAGGTGCTGGCCGAAGGCGGGCTGTGGACGCCGATGGACTTCTCGCCGGACGGAAAGCGCCTGCTGGTGACGAAGTACGTGTCGATCAACGAGTCCTATCCGGGCGAGCTGGACCTGGCGACCGGCAAGCTCGAGCTGTTCCCGGTGGACGGCGGCAAGGCCGCCTTCAACGCCTTCAAGTACGCGCCCGACGGCCGCAGCGTGTACTTCGTCTCCGACGAGGAGCGCGAGTTCCTGACCCTGCGCCACCACGACCCGGCCGGCGGCGCGCCGACCCTGGTCAGCGGCGGCGTGCCCTGGGACGTCGAGACCGTCGAGATCAGCGGCGACGGCCGGCACCTGGCCTATGTCGCCAACGAGGACGGCATCAGCCGGCTGCGCGTGCTGACGATCCCCGGCCATCGCGAGATCGCGCTGCCGACGCTGCCGATCGGCGTGATCGGCAATGTCGGTTTTTCGCCGGACGGCCGGCAGCTGGCGGTCACGCTCAACAGCGCCACCTCCCCCAGCGACGTCTACGTGATCACCCTGGCCGACGCCACGCTCACCCGCTGGACCCAGAGCGAAGTCGGCGGCCTGGACGCGGCGAAGTTCCGTGCGCCCACGCTCGTGCGCTACGAGACCTTCGACGAGGTCGACGGCAAGCGCCGAACGATCCCGGCCTTCTACTACCGCCCGGCCGGCGACGGCCCCTTCCCGGTGGTGATCAACATCCACGGCGGCCCGGAATCGCAGGCGCTGCCGGTGTTCAACCCGAGCATCCAGTTCCTGGTCGAGGAGCTGAAGGTTGCGGTGCTGGTGCCGAACGTGCGCGGCTCTTCGGGCTACGGCAAGGGCTACCTGCAGCTCGACAACGGCCTCAAGCGCGAGGATTCGGTGCGCGACATCGGCGCCCTGCTCGACTGGATAGGCCGCCAGCCCGAGCTCGACGGCAAGCGCGTCGGCGTGGCGGGAGGCAGCTACGGCGGCTACATGGTGCTGGCCAGCATGGTGCACTACAACGACCGCATCCGCGCCGGCATCGACGTGGTGGGCATCTCCGACTTCGGCACCTTCCTGAAGAACACCGAAAGCTATCGCCGCGACCTGCGCCGCGCCGAATACGGCGACGAGCGCATCCCCGAGATCAAGGCCTTCCACGATCGCATCGCGCCGCTCAACAACGCCGGCCGGATCAGCCGGCCGCTGTTCGTCGCCCAGGGCTACAACGACCCGCGCGTGCCCTGGACCGAAGCCGAGCAGATCGTGAAGGCGGTGCGCGGCAACGGCGGCGAGGTCTGGTACCTGCTGCTCAAGGACGAGGGCCACGGTTTCCGCAAGAAGACCAACACCGACTACTTCGGCGCCGCCAGCGTGCTGTTCTGGCAGCAGCACCTGATCGCGGACTGATCCGGAGCGCTACCGGCCCCACTTCGCCCCGCCCCGCGGCGATCCCGCGCGGGGCGAGGAGGAGCCCGGCACGGCCGGTTCACCAGACCAGCAGACGTCCGGTCTGCAGCTGCTGCGACAGCGGATGCTCGAGCAGGCTCAGGCGCTGCGATTCGCGGGTGTAGCGGATCGGCAGCAGCACCGTGGCGGAAACCGCCTGGCCGTTTTCGACCGCCGGCGAGAAGCGCCATTCGCGCACCGACTCCAGCGCGGCCATGTCGAAGGCCCGGCCGAGCTGGGAGCTGACCACCGCGGCATCCTGCACCACGCCGCTGGCGTCGACGGTGGCGCGGACTTCCACCACGCCGCTGTCGAGGCCGCGGAAATCGCGCGACCGCGCCGTCATCGGATAGCGCGGCGCACCGTTGCCGGCGAGCGGGATCGGCGCCTGGTAGAGCGCCCCCGCAGCCGTCGGCACCTCGGCCGGCACCGGGACCAGGGTGGCGCGGGCGCGGCGTTCCGGCGCCACGGGCTGCAGGCCGGCATCCACGTACGCCCGCGTTGCGGCGACGCGGTTGGCGTCGCGGGGCAGCGGGGCCAGGCGGGCGACCGGATCCAGGCGGGCCACCGGACCGGCGACGGTGATCGGCGCAAGGGTCGGCGCGCTGGCCAGCGCGGTGACGGCCATCGGCGGCAGCACGACGATGCGCGCGGGCTGCGCCTGCCACACCGCGGCGGCGGTCGCCGCACCGGCCGACAACGCCAGCCCGGCGCCGAACAGCGCCCGGGCCAGGCCCGGCAAGGGTTGTCTGATCATGGTGATTCTCCACTTCAAGGATTGGCTGGACTGCCAATGGCAGCCGACCGGCAGTCCAAGATCGGCCAGCTGCGTTCTGAGCATCGCCTCGGCATAGTCGCGGCGCGCGTGGGGGTGGCGGCGGAGCACCGCGGCATCGCAGGCCAGCTCCTGGTCCACGCGCAGGCGCGCGGCCGCCAGGTGCACCAGCGGGTTGAACCAGTACAGGCTGCGCAGCAGGCACATCGCCAGGTTGGCCTGCAGGTCGCCGCGGCGCAGATGCACCCGCTCATGCGCCAGCACCAGCTCGCGGTGGCGGGGTTCGTAGCGCTGCTCGAAGTCGGCTGGCAGCACGATGCGCGGACGCAGCGCGCCCAGGACCGCCGGCCCGAGATCGCTGTGCTCGCTGACGTAGTGGCCGCGCGCGTCGCGATGCAGGCGCCCGAGGCGGCGACGGTAGCGCGCCTGCTGCCAGGTGAAATGCCCGGCCATCAGCATCGCGCCGGCGATCCAGATCCCCAGTGCGATCGCGCTGGCGGAGATCCGGTTCGTGTCCGTCGCCGCCGCCTGGTCCGCGGCCGCCGGTCCGGCGGTGGAAAGCGCGCGGACGCCGGGCACGCGGGACTCGATGACGCGCGCCTCGACGGCACGCGCCGCAGGCGCGGGGCCGGGCACGCTGCCGCGCGGCAGCATCGTCGCCAGCAGCGCCGCCGGCACCAGCAGCCACAGCCACAGCACCGCGCCCGAGCCCCAGGCGCGGCGCCAGAGCGGCCGCAGCGCCAGCACCAGCGCCAAGGCGATGCTCACGGCCAGCGCCGAGCGCAGGCCCCAGGCGACCAGCTCAGCGGCCATCGTCGATCTCCTGGATCAGGCGGCGCAGCTCGGCGATGTCCTCGGGACTGAGCTGGCCGCGCTCGCTGAAATGCGCGACCAGCGGCGCGACCCGGCCGTCGTAGAGGCGGTCGATCAGGCTGGTGCATTCCTCGGCGCGCCAGTCGGCCTGGGCGAGCTCGGGGCGGTAGCG
This sequence comes from Arenimonas terrae, assembly GCF_006265115.1. Lineage (GTDB taxonomy): Bacteria > Pseudomonadota > Gammaproteobacteria > Xanthomonadales > Xanthomonadaceae > Arenimonas > Arenimonas terrae. The sequence continues at coordinate 1,794,613 of NZ_SMDR01000001.1, forward strand.
GTAGCGGCGGCCCTCGCGTTCGGCGCTGATCGCGCCCTTGTTGAGCAGCCGGTTGATCAGGGTACGCACGGTGGGTTCGGCCCAGCCCTGGGGGCCGGCGACGCTGGCGATCAGGTCTTCGGCCGTGGCTTCGCCGGCGGCCCACAGGGCGCGCATGACCACGCTCTCGGCTTCACTGATGGTCACGGGGGGCATGCGCGGCTCCTGCCTGGGTTCGGGGCAGAATTTACGCCTGTAAAAGATACAGTCAAGCCCCGAGCCGGCACGTGCGCCAGCCGGCGTTCAGTCGCGGACGAACTCGAGCCCGGGTGCCGCCACCGCCGCCGCCTGCGGCAGCAGCCAGTGGTCGGCCAGCAGGAAGGCGAACAAGGCCATCAGGTAGATGATCGAGTAGTTGAACACCTGCATGGCGTACAGCTCGCCCGGGGGATTGAGCAGGCGGATGGCGTAGTAGAGGAACACGCCGCCCAGCACCAGGGCGCCGCCCAGGTAGAACACGCCGCTCATGCCGGTGACGAAGGGCAGCACGCTCACCACCAGCAGCAGCACCGTGTAGAACAGGATCTGCCAGCGCGTGTAGGTGACGCCGTAGACCACCGGCAGCATCGGGATCATCGCCTTGGCGTAGTCGTCGCGGCGGAAGATCGCCAGCGCCCAGAAATGCGGCGGCGTCCACACGAAGATGATCAGCACCAGCAGCAGCGCATAGGGGTCGACGCCCCAGGGGGCGACGAAACCGTCCACCGCCGCCCAGCCCAGCGCCGGCGGTGCGGCGCCGGCCAGGCCGCCGATGACGATGTTCTGCGGCGTCGCGCGCTTGAGGTAGCCGGTGTAGATGACCGCGTATCCGATCAGGGAGGCGAAGGTCAGCAGGGCGGTGAAGCCGTTGACGCGCCAGGCCAGCAGGGCCATGGAAATCGCGCCCAGCACCACCGCGAAGGCCAGCACCTGGCCGGGACGCAGCGAGCCCACGGCAAGCGGCCGGTGCTGCGTGCGCGCCATCAGCGTGTCGATGCGCTGGTCGAGCAGGTGGTTGATCGCCGCCGCCGACGCCGCGGCCAGCCAGATGCCGATCGCGCCCAGCACCAGGCGCTCCCAGGGCCAGGCTTCGCCCGGCTCGATCGCCAGGAACATGCCGATGATCGCCGTGAACACGATCAGCGCGACGACGCGCGGCTTGGTCAGTTCCCAGTAGGCGGCGAAGGGAATCTTCATTCCGGCGCCCGCAGCCGCGCCAGCAGACCCACCACGGTGAACAGCAGCAGGGCCGCGCCGGCGTTGTGCGCGGTGGCGACCCACAGCGGCAGGCCGAGCACGATGTTGCTGATGCCCAGCGCGACCTGCGCCGTCAGCAGCCCCAGCAGCACGCTGCCCCAGAACACCAGGCCCGGCGTGCGCACCATGCGGATGCCGACCACCAGCAGGTGGCCGGCCACCAGCAGGGCCATCATGCGGTGCGTCATCTGGATGGCGACGCGGGCCGGGCCGTCGAGCACGCCGCCTTCGTAGTCCACGCCGATGCCGCGCCAGAGCACGAAGCCCTCGCGGTAGTCCTGCGCCGGCCACCACTGGCCCAGGCAGGTCGGGAAGTCGGTGCCGCAGGCGAGCGCGGCGTAGTTGGCGCTGGTCCAGCCGCCGAGCGCGATCTGCACCACCAGCAGGCCCAGGCCGACCCACAGCAGGCGGCGCAGGCGCGGCGCCTCGGCGAACACCAGGGCCGGGCCGGGCGTGCTCTTCCACGCCAGCCAGGTCAGCAGCGACAGCGTCAGCAGGCCGCCCAGCAGGTGGGCCATCACGATGATGGGCTTCACCAGCCAGATCACCGTCCACATGCCCAGCACGGCCTGGAAGACGATCACCATCAGGATCAGGGTGCCCAGGCGCGCGCCGTCGGCGTTGGACCAGCGCATCGCCTGCACGAACAGGATCGCCTCGGCCGCCAGGAACAGCGCCATCGCGGCGACGTGGTTGGACGCGAACAACCCGTCCACGCCCATGTAGACCGGGATCGACAGCGCCACCAGGCCCGCGGCCACCAGCACGCTGGCCACGCCCAGGCGGCGCTTGCGCACGGCCAGCAGGGCCAGCACCAGCACCAGCACACCGAGCGCGGCGGCGATGTGGCGGTGGAATTGTTCGCGCCAGGCCTTGCTCACTTCGACTGCGCGCTCGAAGCTCTCGTTCGCGGCGGCGATCTCGTGGTCGTGGGTCGGCCAGGCGGCCTGGCCGTAGCAGGTCGGCCAGTCCGGGCAGCTCAGGCCGGCATTGGACAGACGCACGAAGCTGCCGAACACGATCACGCCCAGGGCCAGCAGCACAGCGGCCCAGGCGAGGCGATGGTAATGACGGTGCGGGCTGTTCATCGGGCGCCTACTTCACCACACGTCCGAGGTCCTTGCGCAGTCCCGAAGGATTGAAGCCCGGGGGATAACGCAGGACGAGGTAACCGTTCGGGTCGGCCAGGTAGACCGGCAGCGACTCCGGCGTGGCCAGGTCTGGCAGTCTGGCCTGCAGCGCGGCATCGGCCTGCATCGGCACCAGCCCGGGGAACCGGACCGCCCGCGGCGGCAGCTCGCCGAACCAGAGCACCTCGACCTTGTCGGCGTGGCGGCCTTCCGACAGCCAGACCCGGTGCAGCGCATCGAGCAGCTGCGCGCAGGGCGCGCCGCAGTCGGCCGGCGGCGCGACGACGATGTGCCAGTGGCGGTTGGCGGGCTGCCAGGCCCAGGCCTGGCCGTCGGCGCGGCGCAGCGACAGGTCGCGCAGGTCCGGGTAGGGATCGAGCATCTCGCCGATGTTGCGGGTCTGGCTCGGTTTCCAGCCGCCGAAGAACAGCGCCGCGGCGATGCCGAAGCTGCCGAGGAAAAACACCGCGATCAGCAGCAGGGTGAGGCGGGAGCGGGTCTTCTGGGAAACGGTCATGGGCGTCGGCGCAGGTTGAGCACGAGGATGAGGACGAAGGTGGTCGCGGCGAGGCCGAACCACTGCAGGGCGTAACCGCGGTGTTTTTCCGGCGGCAGTGTATTGGCGTGCAGTTCAAGATCGCGTTCATGGCCCAGCGGCAGCGCCGGATCCAGGCGCAGCACGCGCGGCGCCAGCTCAGCCGGCAGCGACCAGGCCGCCGATACCGCCGCCGGCTCGACGCGCATCGCCAGCCAGTCGCCGTCCTGCGCGACCAGGCCGGGGCCCAGGCGCAGGCCCACCGACGGCGGCGGCACCAGCAGGCCCGCCAGGTCGTGCTCGCCGCTCGGGCAGTCCGCGTCCGGCAGCGCACGCGCGCCGTCCACCGGCAGCCAGCCCATGTCCACCAGCAGCGCGGGGCCCGATGCCGGCTGGGCCACGCAGTACAGGCGCATGCCGACCCGCGGGCCGCGGCGCTGGTTGTCCAGCCACAGCCGCGGCGTGTCCAGGAAACGTGCGCGGCCGGCAACGCGGTGGATGCCCGCGCCCTGCCCCGCCGCCAGCGCCAGCGCCTGCGGCGGCGCGGCGAGCGCGGCGGCGGCGGCGGCGAGCTGCTCGCGCTTGACCTGCTCGCGGCCCAGCTGCCAGCGCCCCAGGGCGGAAAACCCCAGCACCAGGCACAGGCCGAGCAGGCTCAGCAGCAGGCGCCGTTTCACCTCGGGCAACCTCCGCAGGCGGATAATGCCGGCATCGCCAACCAACGGACGCCTGCCGTGCAGAAGCTGCTCATCATCGCTTTCCTGATCCTGATCGTCTGGAACCTGGGCGCGGGCCTGTATTACATGATGGTCGACAAGGGCAAGACCCAGCGTACGGTGAAGTCGCTGACCTGGCGCATCGGCCTGTCGGTGGCGCTGATCCTGCTGGTGGTGCTGGGCATCTTCACCGGCGTGATCAAGCCGCACGGCATCGGCGGCTGAGGACGCCCTGAAAACGAAGGGCCGGCGCGATGGCCGGCCCTGCGTCCTCAGGCCCGTTCGGCGCGCTTAGAGCACGTACACGAACAGGAACAGGCCCAGCCAGACCACGTCCACGAAGTGCCAGTACCAGGCCACCGCTTCGAACGCGAAGTGGTGGTCCTTGCTGAAGTGGCCCTTCAGGCAGCGCAGCCAGATGATCGCCAGCATCAGCGTGCCCAGGAACACGTGCATGCCGTGGAAGCCGGTGAGCATGAAGAAGGTCGAGCCGTAGATGCCCGAACCCAGGGTCAGGTTCAGCTCGTGGTAGGCGTGGTAGTACTCGACGCCCTGGTAGTACAGGAAGATGCTACCCAGCAGCACCGTGGCGCCCAGCCAGACCAGCAGCGACTTGCGGTGGCCGGCCTTGAGCGCGTGATGGGCGATGGTGATGGTCACGCCCGAGGTCAGCAGGATCAGGGTGTTGACCAGCGGCAGGCCCCAGGCCGGGATGGTCTGGAAGGCGCCGCCGAGCTCGGCCGGACCGGCGGTCGGCCAGCCGGCGGTGTAGCCGGCCCACAGGAACTGGTTGGTCAGCGCGCCGTCGCCTTCGCCCGACAGCCACGGCAGCGCGAACTGGCGGGCGTAGAACAGGGCACCGAAGAAGGCCGCGAAGAACATCACCTCCGAGAAGATGAACCACATCATTCCCATGCGGAACGAGGCGTCGACCTTCTCGTTGTACTTGCCGGCCAGCGATTCGGAGATCACGTTGCCGAACCAGCCGAACAGCACCGACAGCGTGGCGATCAGGCCGATGTAGAACACCGGCTGGCCCCAGGCGTGGCCGTTGAACCAGTTCGCCACGCCCACCATGGTGGTGAACAGCGTGATCGAGCCGATGAAGGGCCACGGGCTGTGGTGCGGGACGTAGTAGACGTTCGGATCGTCGTGGGTCTGTGCCATGGTGTTCCCCGGTACTCCTGGAAGGCCTGCGGTCAGGGCGCCGAGCGGGCGACGGCGGGCGTCTGCTCGCCCGTCGCCAGCCGCGCGGTGGCCGCGTCGTTGCTGAAGAAAGTGTAGGACAGCGTGATCGTGCCGACGTGCGCGGGCAGCGCCGGGTCGACGATGAAGCGCACCGGCATCAGGCGCTCCTCGCCGGCGTGCAGCATCTGCTCGGTGAAGCAGAAGCACTCGGTCTTGTTGAAGAAGGTCGACGCCGTGGACGGCGCGACCGACGGCGCGGCGTTGCCGACGATGGCGTGGTCGGCGGTGTTGCGGGCGATGTAGTTCACTTCGTACATCTTGCCCGGGTGCACCTGCATGCTCAGCGTCTGCGGCTTGAAGGCCCAGGGCAGCTTCGAGTTCACGGTGCCGTCGAACTCGACCGTGATGGTGCGGGTGACGTCCTCGGACAGGCCCGCCACCTGGGCGTCGCCGGCCGGGCCCTGCTCGAGCTTGATGCCGAACACCTTCTCGCAGGCGATCCGGTACAGCGGCACCAGCGAGAACGCGAACACGAACGAACCCAGCGACACCAGGGCGATCGTGCGGAAGGTCTTGAGCGAGCTCGGCTTCACGGCAGCACCGCCGACAGCATGAAGGCCACGTACACGCCCACGGCGACCAGCCCGATCACCCAAGCCGTGCGGCGGATGCCGCGGCGGCGGGTTTCGGAGATCTCATGGCTGGCGTCGTGCTTGCTCATGGTCGCTGGGCGCCCCGGGGGCGCCCCGGGCCTCAGTGGGTGATGTCGCCGTGGGCCAGGTCGCCGTCCTTGATGACCGGCGGCAGGGTGAAGGTGTGGTGCGGCGCCGGCGACGGCACGGTCCACTCCAGGCCCTTGGCGCCTTCCCACGAACGCGCCTCGGCCTTGACGCCACCACGGGCGGCCGACCAGACGATGTAGGCGAACAGCAGCTGGCTGATGCCGAAGCCGAAGCCGCCGATCGACGACCACATGTTGAAGTCGGCGAAGGCCATGTTGTAGTCCGGCACGCGGCGCTGCATGCCCGCCAGGCCCAGGAAGTGCTGCGGGAAGAACAGCAGGTTCACGAAGATCGTGGACAGCCAGAAATGCCACTTGCCCAGGGTCTCGTTGTACATGTGGCCGGTCCACTTCGGCAGCCAGTAGTACACGCCGGCCATGATGCCGAACACGGCGCCGGTCACCAGCACGTAGTGGAAGTGCGCCACCACGAAGTAGGTGTCGTGGTACTGGAAGTCGGCCGGCACGATCGCCAGCATCAGGCCCGAGAAGCCGCCGATGGTGAACATGATCACGAAGCCGATGGCGAACAGCATCGGGGTTTCGAAGGTCATCGAGCCGCGCCACATGGTGGTGGCCCAGTTGAACACCTTCACGCCGGTCGGGATGGCGATCAGCATCGTGGCGTACATGAAGTACAGCTCGCCGCCCAGCGGCATGCCGACCGTGAACATGTGGTGCGCCCAGACGATGAACGACAGGAAGGCGATCGAGGCGGTCGCGTACACCATGGCCTGGTAGCCGAACAGCGGCTTGCGGGCGAAGGTCGGGATGATCTCCGAGACCACGCCGAAGGCCGGCAGGATCATGATGTAGACCTCGGGGTGGCCGAAGAACCAGAAGATGTGCTGGAACATCACCGGGTCGCCGCCGCCGGCCGCGTTGAAGAACGAGGTGTCGAAGAACTTGTCGGTCAGCAGCATCGTCACGGCACCGGCCAGGACCGGCATCACGGCGATCAGCAGGAAGGCGGTGATCAGCCAGGTCCAGACGAACACCGGCATCTTCAGCAGGTCCACGCCCGGGGCGCGCATGTTGAGGATGGTGGCGATGATGTTGATCGCGCCCATGATCGAGCTGATGCCCATCAGGTGGATCGCGAAGATGGTGAACGCGGTGCTGTTGCCGCCCTGCAGCGACAGCGGCGGGTAGAGCGTCCAGCCGCCGGCCGGGCCGCCGCCGCCGATGCCGAACACCACCTGCAGGATCAGCGGCATAAGCAGCAGGGTGAAGGCGAACGGCATGATCCAGAAGGACCAGTTGTTCATGCGCGGCAGCGCCATGTCCGGCGCGCCGATCATCAGCGGCACCATCCAGTTGGCCAGGCCGACGAAGGCCGGCATCACGGCGCCGAAGATCATCACCAGCGCGTGCATGGTGGTCATCTGGTTGAAGAACTCGGGCTCGACCAGCTGCAGGCCGGGCTGGAAGAGTTCCGCGCGGATCACCAGCGCCATCGAGCCGCCGATGAAGAACATCACCAGCGCGAACACCAGGTACAGGGTACCGATGTCCTTGTGGTTGGTGGAGTAGAACCAGCGCTGGAAGAAGCTCTGCTTGTGCTCGCCGTGGTGGTCGTCGTGCGCGGCGGTGGTGCCGTGCGCGTCGTGGGCCGTGTAGTTGGTTGCCATGGGATCAGCTCCGGAATTCTTGATCAGCCCTCGCCGCCCGCGTCAGCGGGGGCGGTGGCGGCGATACGGGCGGCTTCGGCTTCATCGCCGGCCTTCTGGGCGGCCAGCCAGGCCTGGTATTCGGCCTTGGGCACGGCCTTCACGACGATCGGCATGAAGCCGTGGTCCTTGCCGCACAGCTCGGCGCAGACGCCGCGGTAAGTGCCCGGGGTGGCGATCTCGGTCCAGGCCTCGTTGATGATTCCGGGGATGGCGTCCTGCTTCCAGCCGAGCGCCGGCACCCACCAGGCGTGGATCACGTCGTCGGCGGTGACGACGAAGCGGATCTTGGTCTCGGTCGGCAGCACCAGCACGCGGTCGACGTCGCGCAGGTAGTGCGGCGCCTTCTCTTCGGTCGGGGTCTCGCCGCTCTGGCGGATGCGGTCGGACTCGCGGTCGAGGCGGGAGAGGAAGTTCACGTCCTCGCCGACGATCTCGTAGCGCCACATCCACTGGTAGCCGGTGACCTTGACGGTCATCTCGTGGCCCTTGGCGGTGTACTGCTCCATCACCTTGGAGGTGGCGGGCACGGCCATGATCACCAGGATCAGCACCGGCACCACGGTCCAGATGATCTCGAGCTTGGTGCTGTGCGTGAAGTCCACGTCCGGCTTGGCGCCCTTGGACTTGCGGAACTTGAACATCGCGTAGCCCATCGCGCCGAACACGACGATGCCGATGATCACGCAGATGTAGAGCATCAGCATGTGCATCTCGTAGGCGTTCTGCGCCGTGCGGGTCACGCCCTCGGGCATGTTCAGCTGCCAGCGCACCGGCTCGCTGTCGGCCGCCAGGGCCATCGAACTGGCCAGGACGGCACCGAGGCCGGTGGCGATCCTGGCGACAATGGCGCTTGCTTTCATCGCATTCATCCGAACTTACCCCAACGTGTGGTCTTGGTTCCGGCCCCGGCCCGGGGCCGACACCAGCAGATCTTTCAACCGGCGGCAGGCCGGGAACAGGCGGTGTACCGAGCGGCGCCCATGGCGCGCCTGGGCCGGAGCTCCAGACGGGCCCCGGCGCCTGGCGGCACCGTTGCGGCGAGCTCGGTCACGCGGACGCTCCGCGACCAGCTTCGGGAAAACTGGCGAATTTTACCGGGCCGCGCTCAGGCCGGGCAAGCCAAATCGGTCCCGGCCCGGCCAGCGACGTGAAGGCCGCGGGGTTCCGCGCCCCGGTCCGGGGCACTAGAATCCGCGTTCTCGCGCACGCCCGCGCCGTCTGTCCCTGGACCCCCGTGACCCCGATCCTGAGTCCCGAACTCCCCGGTGCGCTGCCGCCCCTGCGCGCCCGGATCACTGCCGCCTTCCACCGCGACGAGGCCGAGCACCTGGCCGAGCTGCTGGACCAGGCCCGCCTGCCCGAGGCCGAACAGGCCCGGGTCCAGGCCGCGGCCGTGGCCCTGGTGCAGCGCACCCGGGTGCGCGCGGCCGATCCGGGCATGGTCGAGGCCTTCATGCGCCAATACGACCTCTCCAGCGAGGAAGGCGTGCTGCTGATGTGCGTGGCCGAGGCCCTGCTGCGCATCCCCGACCGCGGCACCGCCGACAAGCTGATCCGCGACAAGCTCGGCGACGCCGACTGGGACCGGCACATGGGCCAGTCCAGCTCGGTGCTGGTGAACGCCTCGACCTGGGGCCTGATGCTGACCGGCCGCATGGTCAACCTGGCCGACGAGACCCGCCGCAACGCCATCGGCGCCTTCCGCCGCCTGGTCGGCCGGGCCGGCGAGCCGGCCATCCGCCTGGCCGTGCGCCAGGCCATGCGGATCATGGGCCATCAGTTCGTGATGGGCCGCACGATTGCTGAGGCACTGGAGCGCAGCCGCAAGGGCGAGCAGGCCAAGTACCTGTATTCGTTCGACATGTTGGGCGAGGCCGCGTTCACCCAGGCCGATGCCGACCGCTATTTCGCCGCCTACCGCGACGCCATCGGCGCGATCGGCGCCGGCGGCCCCTACCCGGACGTGTTCGCCGCGCCCTCGATCTCGGTGAAGCTTTCGGCCCTGCACCCGCGCTACGAGCTGGCCAAGCGCGAACGCGTGTACCGGGAGCTGACGCCGCGCGTGCTGGAGCTGGCCAAGCTGGCCAAGGCCCGAGGCATCGGCTTCACCATCGACGCCGAGGAATCCGAGCGCCTGGAGCTGAGCCTGGACGTGATCGCCGGCGCCTTCACCGACCCGTCCCTGGACGGCTGGGAGGGCTACGGCCTGGCCGTGCAGGCCTACCAGAAGCGCGCGCCCTTCGTGATCGACTACCTGGCCGACCTGGCCCGCAAGACCGGCCGGCGCATGCCGATGCGCCTGGTGAAGGGCGCGTACTGGGACAGCGAGGTGAAGAAGGCGCAGGCCGAAGGCTACGCCGGGTATCCGGTGTTCACGCGCAAGGCCAACACCGACGTGAGCTACCTCGCCTGCGCGCGCCGCATGCTGGCGGCCCCGGATGCGATCTATCCGATGTTCGCGACGCACAATGCGCAGACGATCGCGGCGATCCACCACTACGCCCAGGGCAAGCGCTTCGAGTACCAGAAGCTGCACGGCATGGGCGACGACCTGTATGCCGAAGTGATCCCGGCCGACCGGCTCAACGTGCCCTGCCGCGTGTACGCGCCGGTCGGCTCGCACGAGGACCTGCTGCCCTACCTGGTGCGCCGCCTGCTCGAGAACGGCGCCAACTCCAGCTTCGTCAACCGCATCGCCGACGAATCGGTGCCGCCGGCCGAACTGGTCGCCGACCCGGTGGCCGTCGTCTCCGCCTACGCCTCCAAGCCGCATCCCCGCATCCCCCAACCGCGCGACCTGTACCGGTCCCACGGCGAAGACAGGAACAATTCCATGGGCGCCAATCTCGCCAACGACGACACCCTGGCCACGCTGGCCAGCCAGATCAATGCCGCGCTCAAGCCCTGGACGGCGACACCGCTGGTTCCGGGCGCGAAGGTTTCCGGGGCGGCCAATGCCGTCACCAACCCGGCCGACCGTCGCGAGACGCTCGGCGAGTGGACCGGCGCCGACAGCGCCACGGTCGAGATCGCGCTCAAGAATGCCGTCGCCGCCCAGGACGGCTGGGACCGGCTGCCGGCCGCCAGCCGCGCCAGGATCCTAGAGCACGCCGCCGACCTGCTCGAAGCACGCATGCCGGAATACATGGCGCTGTGCGTGAAGGAAGCCGGCAAGTCGCTGTCGGCCTCGGTGGCCGAGGTGCGCGAAGCGGTGGACTTCCTGCGCTACTACGCGCTGCAGGCCCGCAAGCTGTTCGGCGCGCCGGAAAAGCTGCCGGGCCCGACCGGTGAATCCAACGAGCTGTGGCTGCACGGCCGCGGCGTGTTCGTCTGCATCTCGCCGTGGAATTTCCCGCTGGCGATCTACCTCGGCCAAGTGGCCGCGGCGCTGGCGGCCGGCAATTCGGTGATCGCCAAGCCGGCCGAGCAGACCACGCTGATCGCGTTCGCCGCGACCAAGCTGCTGCATGAAGCGGGCGTGCCGGCCGACGTGCTGCAGTTCCTGCCGGGCGACGGCGCCACGGTGGGCGCGGCGCTGACGAAGGACCCGCGTGTCGCCGGCGTCTGCTTCACCGGTTCGACCGAAACCGCCTGGGCCATCAACCGCTCGCTGGCGGCGCGCAACGCCTCGATCGCCGCGCTGATCGCCGAGACCGGCGGCCAGAACGCGCTGATCGCCGACTCCTCGGCCCTGCCCGAGCAGCTGGTCAAGGACGCGATGGCGTCCGCGTTCGATTCCGCCGGCCAGCGCTGCTCGGCGGCGCGCGTGCTGTTCGTGCAGTCCGACATCGCCGACAAGGTGGTGCACATGCTCGCCGGCGCGATGGACGAGCTGGTGGTCGGCGACCCGGCCCTGATCTCGACCGACGTCGGCCCGGTGATCGACGAGGACGCCCGCAAGATCCTCGCCGACCACGCCGCGCGTATGGACAAGGAAGCCAAGCTCATCAAGGAAGTGAAGCTGCCGCCGGCGGCCGCGCACGGCAGCTTCTTCGCCCCGCGCGCCTATGAACTGACGTCGCTTTCGCAGCTCACACGCGAGGTCTTCGGCCCGGTGCTGCACGTGATCCGCTACGAAGCCGACAAGCTCGACGAGGTGCTGGCCGCGATCAACGCCACCGGCTACGGCCTGACGCTGGGCATCCACTCGCGCATCGACTCGACCGTCGAGAAGATCGCCAAGACGGTGAAGGTGGGCAACTGCTACGTCAACCGCAACCAGATCGGCGCGGTGGTCGGCGTGCAGCCCTTCGGCGGCGAAGGCCTGTCCGGCACCGGCCCCAAGGCCGGCGGCCCGCACTACCTGCTGCGCTTCGCCTCCGAGCGCACGCTGACCATCAACACCACGGCCGCCGGCGGCAACGCCTCGCTGCTGACGCTGGATGACTGATTCCCCTGCCGCCGCACGCGGCTGGCCAGCCGCGTTCGCGCGGCTGGCGGCGCATGACGGCTTCCGCGGCCTGAGCCTGGGCCTGATCGTGCTCAATGCGCTGTGCATGGGCGCCGAGGCGGCGCCCAGCCTGGCCGATCCCTGGGGCGACTGGCTGTTCGGCGTGTTCGCCGTGTCGCAGACCTGGTTCGTGTTCGAGATCGCGGTGCGGCTGCTGGCGCACTGGCCGCGACTGCGCGGTTTCTTCAGCGACGGCTGGAATACGTTCGATTTCGTCATCGTGCTGCTGTCGCTGCTTCCAGCGGTGGGCGGCGTTGCGCTGGTCGCACGCGTGTTGCGGGTGGCGCGCCTGCTGCGGCTGGTGTCGGGCCTGGGCCTGCTGCGCGGCTTCGTGCGCGGCGGCCTGGGCCGCGGCGCACACCTGGCGGCGGGCGCGGTGATCTATGCGCTGGCCGCCTACTGCTTCGCGCTTGTCGGCTTCCATGCCTTCGGTGCGGCGCTGCCCGAAGCCTGGGGCCATCTGGCGGCCGCGTTGGCGACGGTACTGGCGCTGCTGGTGTTCCAGGGCGCTGGCGCGCTGATCGACCTCGGCACCGGCGGCACGGGTTTCCTCGCGGCACTGTGGCTGCTGCATGCCGGCCTGTGCTGGCGCCTGCTGCGCGGAGTTCTGCGTCCGGAGCCGCGGGCATGAGCCTGTGGTCCAAGGGCCTGTTCGTGCTCGCGGCTGGCCTGCTGGTAGTGAGCCTGGGCCTGGCGGTGGAGCGCATGATGTTCCTGTCGCGCGCGGAGACGACGATCGGCCACGTGGTGGACGTGAGTGCGCAGAACTCCCGCTGCGGCAGCCGCCGGATGCGCCGTGCGTGCACGCGGTTCAAGGCCGTAGTCGAGTTCCGCATCAACGGTGGCGCACCGCGCCGCATGACCGTTTCCGCCGGGCGCACCCGCGGGCACAACCGGCCGGTGACGGCCGCGCGCCATCCGCCGGGCTCGGCGGTGCGCCTGGTGTACGACCCGCGCAATACCCAACGCATCTACCGCGATTCTCCGGGCGATGTGTTCGGCGGCCCGCTGCTCAGCCTGTTCCTGAGTCTGGGCGCCGGCGCCGGCGGCTTGAAGCAGCGCAGCAAGGAAGCCTGAGCTCCGACGCCGGACGATCACCAGGTTTCGGACGAGTCCCGCGATCCCGGCGACCCTCCGTTTCCGGCGCGGCTCAGTCCGGATCGCGGGTGGATTCCTTCAGCATGATCCAGCGGCCACCTTCGCGGACCATTTCGGCGGTGCCCACGCGCGGGCTGCCGGCTTCGACGGCGGTGAACTCGACCCAGGCGCGGTCGCCGTCCTGGCGGCCGCCGGTGATCTTCACCTTGCTCGGCGACATCGCCTGCGCCAGCGCCATCTGGGCGGCGAAGTCGGGGTCCTTGCGCGCGTCGCGCATCATCGCGGCGCGATCGGCCGGCATCAGCGCCAGCATCGCGTCGAAGTCGCCGGCGTGCAGGGCCTTGTTCATCGCCAGGTAGGCGGCGCCGGGCTCGCCGCCGCCGGGCGGCAGCGGCGTGCCGGGCGGCGGCGGCGCGTCCTTCGGATCGCCGAGCAGTGCCAGGTCGAAGCTCACGCGGCAGTCGAGTTCCTGGCCGTCCTCGGGCGTGAAGCGGTATTCGCCCGACACGCGGCCCTTCGCGCCGGCCGCGGCCTTGTACTGGCCGACTTCGTTGGACGAATAGCTGATGTTGGTGCCCGGCGATATCCACAGGTACTGCTGGCCGACCACGCCGTCCTCGACCGTAAGCTCCAGCCGCGCCGATTCGTCCTGTGCCCAGGACTGGTCGCGCAGCGCATCCTCGCGATCGGTGGCGCGGGCCAGGGCGCCGGCATCGACAGCGAAGGTGACGAAGGCGAGCATCAGCGGCGGGCCGGACGGAACCTCTGGCGCGTCGTCCTCGTAACCCTCGTCGTCATCGTCCTCCGGGTCTTCGGGCACGGCCCAGGCGGCGCCGTCGACCAGCGCGACCTTGCGGCCCTCGTATTCGCAGTGGCCCTCGACCCGGGCGGAGGCCAGGGTGGGCAGCAGCCCCAGGCCGAGCGCGGCCAGGGCCAGCGGAAGCGTGGCGGTACGCATGGCGTGATCTCCGTCGGGGAACATCCGGAACAACGTGCTGCGAAGCCCGCATCGGCAACCCTCGAAGAACGGGGTCAGGTTCAGTTTCCTCCCCCCCTCCGGTCCCTCCGGGAAAGTGAACCTGACCCCGTTTTTCCGGCGGGATGTGGCAGGCTAGGCGCCCGCCCCGCCCCGAGACGCCATGTATCTCGAGCACTACGGCCTGAACGAGCCGCCGTTCTCGATCACCCCGGACCCGCGCTTCGTGTATCTCAGCGAACGCCACCGGGACGCGCTCGCACACCTGCTGTTCGGCATCGGCCAGGGCGGCGGCGGCGGTTTCGTGCAGCTCACCGGCGAAGTGGGCACCGGCAAGACCACGCTCTGCCGCCTGCTGCTCGAACAGCTGCCCGAGAACACCCGCGTCGCCCTGGTGCTGAACCCGCGCCTGAGCCCCGAGGAACTGCTTGAAACGATCTGCGAAGAGCTGCGGATCGACATCGAGGGCAAACGCGGCAGTCTCAAGTCCCTGGTCGACGCGCTCAACCACTTCCTGCTCGATGCCTACGCCCAGGGCCTGCGCGTGGTGCTGATCATCGACGAGGCGCAGAACCTGAGCGTGGCCGCGCTGGAGCAGGTGCGCCTGCTGACCAACCTGGAAACGCCGACCCAGAAGCTGCTGCAGATCCTGCTGCTGGGCCAGCCGGAGCTGCGCGACATGCTCGCGCGCGAGGACCTGCGCCAGCTGGCCCAGCGCATCACCGCGCGATTCCACCTCACGCCGCTCGACGCCGAGGAAACCGAGGCCTACCTGCGCCACCGGTTCGCGGTGGCGGGCGGCCAGCGTTTCCCGTTCACCAAGCTGGCGGTGAAGCGCATCCACGCGCATTCGGGCGGCGTGCCGCGGCTGGTGAACATCATCGCCGAGCGCTCGTTGCTGGCCGGCTACGCGCACGACGAGGCGCAGATCGGCGAACGCTGGGTCGACCGCGCCGCGCGCGAGGCGCTGGCGCCGCGGCTGTCGCGGCTGCCCCGGCCGACGATGGCGAAGGGCGTGGGCGCGGTGCTGGCGATCGGGCTCTCGGCCTTCCTGTTCTGGCCGCGCACGCCGCCGCCGGAACCGGTGCCCGTGCCGGTGAAGGAAACCGCCGCGGTTCCGGTCACGCTGCCCGTGCCCTACCTGCCCGGCGACGCGCTGGACCAGCGCGCGCGCCTGGCCGGCGAATCGCCGCTGCCGGCCTGGGGCCAGCTGCTGGGCCTGTGGACAGTGCGCGCGCAGGAGGCCACACCCGCCAGCGCCGCCGCCTGCCCGCCGGCGCTGGCGCCGGGCCTGTACTGCCTGCGCGGACGCGCCAGCCTCGACAAACTTTCGGCCCTCGGCCGCCCGGTGCTGCTGCGCCTGCAGACCGTCGAGGGCGAGGCCTGGGCCGTGCTGCTCGGCGCCGATGCGCTGCGCGTGCGCCTGTGGCTGGGCGGCGGCCGTTTCGACACCGACCGGCTGGCGCTGGAGCGCTACTGGCGCGGCGACTACACCACGATCTGGCGCGGCCCGCAGTTCCTGCTGCCGGCGCCCGCGCCCGGCGACAGCGGCCCCGCCGTGGACTGGATCCACGACCGCCTGCGCGACCGCGCCGGCCTGGACACGCCCGAGGCCGGCCCCGCCGTGCTCGACGCCACCAGCCTGGCGGCCGTGCGCCGGCTGCAGACCGCGCACGGCCTGGTCGCCGACGGCGTGGTCGGACCCGAAACCCTGCTGGCGCTGTCGGCGCGCGACAGCGAAGGCCCGCAGCTGCGCCGGGGGCTGGACTGATGTCGCTGATCCTGGAAGCGCTGCGCAAATCCGAAGCCGAGCGGCGCCGTGGCCAGGCGCCCGGACTGTTCGTCGAGCAGCTGCCGGTGCCGGCGCGCCGGCGCAGCGCCAAGCCAGTGTGGGTCTGGGGGCTGGTGGTGGTGCTGGTCGGCGTGCTGCTGGCCTGGGGCTGGCGCGAATTCGGCGCGCTTGGTGCGACCTCCGCCGGATCGATGGCCGGCGCAGCCTCGAATGCACCGGCGGCATCGCCTTCCGCTCCGGTCACGACGGCGGTCGCCACGACGAATGATCCGATGCCGGCGGAATTGGCGACGGGCGACGGCAGCGATTCGCCGCAAGCCCCATCGTCGGTGCCGCCGCCGTCCGTTGTCGCGCCGCGCGATGCGGCGGGGCCTGCCGCGGATTCCCGCGCCGCCGATGCGATGCCTGGCCCGGCAGCGCAGGCGCCGCCTTCGGAAGCACCTGTTGCCGCGGCTCCCGTCACCCCCCCGGTTCCCGCCGAGCGCACCGCTCCGGTCGATGACGCGCCGGAGGTTTCGGCGCCGCCGCGCGTTGCGGCGCCCGCAATCGCCGACAGCTCCGCCGAGCCGCCGCTTCCGCGCCTGTCCGAACTCACCGGCGACGAACGCAGCCAGCTGCCGGCGCTGAAGCTGAGCATGCATGTCTTCGCCGAGGACCCGGCGCAGCGCTTCGTGATCCTGGACGGCCGGCGCCTGCGCGAAGGCGACAGCCCGGCCGTCGGCGTCGTGCTGGAGGCGATCCGCCGCGACGGGCTGGTAATCTCGGTGAACGGCCGGCGACTGCTGCTGGCGCGACCCTAGGAAGCACCGCGTGTTCGTCGATCTCCCCCGCCGACGAAAATCCCACCTGCGCTGGGCCACCCCGCTGCTGGCCACGCTGATGGTGGCGTCGCTGATCTGGATTTCGCTGCTGCCCGACGACGCCGCCTGGCGCGCGACCCTGCTGCGCTGGGGCACGCTGTCGGGCAGCGTGACCGAATGGCGCGCCGCGCTGCACGACGGGCGCCTGATGACCCTGGTCAGCGCTCTCTTCATCCACCTCGGGCCGATCCACCTGGTCGGCAACCTGCTCTTCCTGTTCATCTTCGGCCTGCCGGCCGAACGCAGCCTGGGGCCGTGGCGCTTCCTGCTGCTGTTCCTGGCCGGCGGCGCGCTGGCCAACCTGGCCGCGGCCCTGCTGATGGGCACGCCGGCGCGCGCGATCATCGGCGCCAGTGGCGGCGTGTCGGCGGTGATCGGCGCCTATCTGGCGCTGTTCCCGCGCGCACGATTGGGCGTGGTGGTGCCGCTGGGTCTGTGGCTGGAATTCATCAAGGTACCGGCGGCCCTGCTGATCGGGCTGTGGGCGGCCCTGCAGCTGGCCTTCACCTTCGTCGGCCCCAGCTTCGGCGCGGTGGCGTGGTGGGCACACCTGGCCGGCTTCGTGGTCGGCTTCGTCTATGCGCTGGTGCTCAAGCCAATGCTGGCGCGCAAGCTGCGGGGCGGCTGAGGGCAGCCTATACTTCGCGGCCATGAACACCCGCATCCTGTACAAGGTGACCTTCCTCAACGCCGGCAAGATCTACGAGCTGTACGCGCGGCGCGTGAGCGCGAGCTCGCTGTGGGGCTTCACCGAAGTGGCCGACCTGGTGTTCGACGTCAGCGAGGGCCTGGTGGTGGACCCCACCGAAGAGCGCCTGCGCGACGAGTTCGCCAACACCCGCGTGCTGCACCTGCCCATGCAGAGCGTGGTGCGCGTGGAGGAAGTGGACCGCAAGGGCCAGCTGAGCATCCGCGACGCCGGCACCGGCGAGAAGGTGGTCACGCCCTTCCCGATGCCGGCCAAGCCGCGCTGACCCGCACGTCGCGCACTCACCATCCCGGGGTTTCCATGCTCAAGTTCTTCCGTGTTCTCAGCCTGGTCGAAGGCCTGTCGCTGATCGTGCTGCTGTTCATCGCGATGCCGGCCAAGTACCGGTTCGGGCACGACTTCGTGTGGCCGGTGGGCATGACCCACGGTGTGCTGTGGATGGCCTACGTGCTGGCCTCGATGCTGGTCAGCCACCTGCTGCGCTGGTCGGTGCTGGCCTGGCTGCTGGCCCTGGTGAGCTCGGTGGTGCCGTTCGGGTTCGTGCTGCTGGACCGGCGGCTGAAGCGCGAGGCGATCGCCGTGCCGACGGCCTGACCGGTTTTCTCCACCGTTGCGGGGCGCGCGACCTGCGCCCCGTGTTCAGGGCCGGCGGTCGAGCGGGCTGAGCACGCCGCCGCCACCGCGGTTCAGCACGTGGGTGTAGATCTGCGTTGTGGCCACGTCCTTGTGGCCCAGCAGCTCCTGGATGGTGCGGATGTCATAGCCGGCCTCGAGCAGGTGGGTGGCGAAACTGTGGCGCAGGGTATGAGCGCCTACGGGTTTGGCCAGGCCGATGCGCCGCGCGGCCTGCTTCATGCCGCGGGAAAGCACCTGGTCGTCCAGATGGTGCCGGCGCTCGACGCCGCCGCGCGGATCGATCGATCGCTGCTCGGACGGAAACAGGTACTGCCAGCCCGGCTCGGTCGCCGCGTTGGGATACTTCCGCTCCAGCGCGAAGGGCAGCCAGACGCGGCCGAAACCTTCGCGCAGGTCGGCGGCGTGCAGCGCCCGCACGCGTTCGATCTCGCGCTGCAGCGCGGGGCCCAGCGAGGCCGGGAGCACCGTCCGGCGATCGCGCGCGCCCTTGCCCTCGCGCACGGTGATCTCGCCGCGCGCGAAGTCCACGTCCTTCACCCGCAGCCGCAGGCACTCCATCAGGCGCATGCCGCTGCCGTAGATCAGGCTGGCCATCAGCCACGCGCGACCGTCCATCGCGGCGAGCAGGCGCCGGACTTCGTCCACCGACAGCACCGACGGCACCTTCAGCGGCCGCTTGGCCCGCACGACCTGTTCCATCCAGGGCAGGTCCTGCTTCAGCACCTCCCGATACAGGAACAGCAGCGCCGACAGCGCCTGGTTCTGCGTGCTGGCCGCGACCTGGCCACGCACGGCCAGCTGCGACAGGAAGGCCTCGACCTCCCGCCCGCCCATGTCCCGCGGATGCCGGCGATGATTGGCCCGGATGAACCGCTTGACCCAGGCGAGGTACACGGCCTCGGTCCGCAAACTGTAGTGCCGCAACCGCAAACAGCGCCGAACTTCGTCCAACAACCGCGGCGCGCGCCTACCACCACCCCCGCCGGATATACCCGCGTCCGCGCTCCAATAACCAGATATCCGTCGCTTGCGCTCCATAACGCCGGATTCTGGAGAGGCCACACATTCCCGCCCATCGGATAACGCGTTGATGGCCCGTAGGATTTTCCTTGACCAAGGCCGCGCCCCGGGTGAACCATACGGTTATATGCCTCGTTTGAGAGGCCTAATAGGCGTTAGGCCGGGAGAAAAGACATGCGGCGGATCCTGCTGGCGCTGTTAGTCGCCATTCCAAGTGTTGCGAGCGCCGGGTTTCCGTTTGAGGCCACGCTTGAAGAGATGGCGACTAGCGCTGACCACGTGCTTATCGGTCGTGTAACTGGCGTGGACATGATCGACGGAGATGGGAACCAAGTCACTGATCCCGAAGCGCGTACTGGTCCGGGCGAGAACAATCAGATCAGGTTGCGCATCGCTGTGGACGTCGTGATCGCGAGTAACGCCCAGGTCGTGCCAAGCGCACTTTTCGTGCCGTTGGCCTCCCATCTCCATTACAGTCTTGGCCAGATTCGGGAAGCCCACGCCGCCGAGTCAGAACAACGCCTGCTATTGCTTAAAGGAGAGCGCTTCGAGGGCATCAAGCCTGGCGTATTCATGCGCTCGTTGGACGATACATCCGAGGTCATGAGGCTTCGCGGCTGTGGTTCCGCGGAGTCCCGGCCTAACTAATCATTCAAGCCGACGCCTTCGGCGCGGCTTAACTCAGGCGTTAGGCCTCATGCCGTATTTTCGCGTGCGTGTCGAAGGGCGGGGAATTTCTGTCCAGATGGAAAACTCCATCGCTGTCGGGTTCTTCGCAACCCGGGCGGTCCGCGCTCGATCCGAAGAGGATGCCGTGGAGAAGGTGCGTTCAATGTTCGCCGAAGCCTGGACGACTGGGCAGTACGCCGAATGGAACCGGGGAGTCGCACCCACGCTCCTCATCGACGATGTGTGGCCTTCACCGTGGTTCCAGAACATATTCTTCGTTAACGATGGCCACTCCTTCTTTCCGGACGAACCGGGCGAAGGTGAGGCCTAACTAGTCATTCAAGCCGACGCCTACGGCGCGGCTTAACTAAGGCGTTAGGCAGCACTGATGCATCTACGCAGGCCAAACCTCTTCTACACCGTTCTGTCCGTTGCTCTAGCCATCTTTGGTTATTGGTCATTCCTCAACACGCTTGAACCTATGCCGACGCCCTTAATGGAGGCGAGCGGCTCCGTTTCTGCTGCAGAGGCCAACCGGCGCAAGGGATCAATCCACACCATCTACTTCTCGCTCCACGGGAGCCAAAAGCGATTTGCCTATCCAGGAATCCTTCCTCGCATTGATGACGTTTGGTCGAGCCTCGAACTTGGCTCTAACGCCCAAGTGCTCTACACCGATAAGGATCCAAGCACTGAGGTTGTTGAGCTTTGGGGCCTCACGGTCAATGGGCGCAGCTTGATTCAGCCCACCGAGGCCTATAGGGCTCGCCGGGAGAATGGGTACTGGGGCTTGGCGCTCGGAATTGCGTTTACGTTCTGCGCCGGGTACATGTGGTTCAAAGGTGGCAAGGGTGCTGCCTAACAATTCATTCAAGCCGAAACCGCTTCGCGGTTCGGCTTAATTCAGGCGTTAGGCCTTCATCCGCTTCAATTGCTTCGGCCTGTTCGCGGGCCGTTGTCGTCTCTGGCTTCGGAAAGTTCCAGTGCGGGTCCTGGTTGCCCGCTTCCGGCCAGTTCGCCCGTGCCCGTTCTTCGCAGCCGGCCCGGCCATCGCGTAGACCATTGGTCCACGGCGGCTCTTCGTTGCCATCCGTCACAGTTCGCCAATCGGGCCCGGCCTTTACGGCCCACTCTGGCTTGCAAAGCGCCCTTCCGCGGCTTAGCGTCCGGCCTAACCATTCATTCAAGCCGACCGCCGGGGATGGACGCGACACAAGTCATGCTTCTTGGGCCGGCGGCGGCTTAACTTAGGCGTTAGGCCTTCATCTTCTGCTTCAGCTTCGGCCCGTTCGCGGGCCGTTGTCGTTTCTGGGCTTCGGCTGCATCGGTGGCAGTTCACGCTGTCCGCGGTTGTGGGTTCACGCCGGCGTTGGTCTTGGCGCCCGGCTCGGTCGCGGTCGAGGACCGGTCTTTCAGGGCGGGTAATAGCTGGCCGTCGCGGCTTCTCGCTTCGCGGGCTCATCCTCTTTGGCCAGCCCCTACTTGCCAGGCGCCAGTCCGTGGCTTAGCGTCCGGCCTAACAGTGTGCTCAAGCGGACGCCGGTCCGTATATCAGGCACAAATGATTGTCGCGGCCGGCGCCGCTTAGCTTAGGCGTTAGGCCTTCATCCGCTTCAGTTGCTTCGGCCCCTTCGCGGGCCGTTGACGTCTCTGACTTCGGATAGTTCCAGTGCGGGTCCTGGTTGCCCGCTTCCGGCCAATTCGCGCATGGCAGTTCTTCGCTGCCGGCTCGGCTCCGGCCCAACCCATCACCAGGGCGGCCCTTCGTTGCCATCCGTCACAGTTCGCCAAGCGGGCCCCGCCATATCGGCGCGCCTTGGCTTGCAAAGCGCCCTTCCGCGGCTTAGCGTCCGGCCTAACCATTCATTCAAGCCGACCGCCGGGGATGGGCGCGACACAAGTCATGCTTCTGGGCCGGCGGCGGCTTAACTTAGGCGTTAGGTGCCATGGACCAAGATCACTACTGTCGTGAGGTAGCAGCTGTCCTCGACTCGCGCGCCGAACAGATCGCCGATCGCCTCCAGGCTACGCTCAAGCGCCTTCCGAGGGAGACCAAAGAAGTAACGGTCGGCGTCCACGTAGATCAGGACGGCGAGGGTTTTCTTACCGTGCGTATCCACTTGTCCGGACCCAATCTCTATGTTCTCAACCAGTCCATTTCGGAAACAGCAGAGCTACTTGGAACCGTCATGACCCCTGACGGCTTCAAGCCACCGCTTCCGGTGATGTCTCCTGGCGAAGACACCTTCTCGGTGTCAGATGCTTTGGCGGACTGTGCCATCCAATGGCTGCATTCTCGGTGGTCGTTGCTGCGGCCCCCAATGATCTCAGTACCTATCTCTATCGCTTCAATGGGCGGCTATGGGTCAATCGGGCAAATCAGGCTGTCCAGCTTTGGCACCTAACAATTCATTCAAGCCGACGTCGCTCCGCGACGCGGCTTAACTCAGGCGTTAGGCCAATGGAATCTCTTTTGGGCAGACTCACGCGCAACCACCGTGCCAACCATCTCAGTTGGCTCATCTGCATGTGCGCGTGGGGAGCTGCATTCGCCTTGGGCTTCGGCGCGACGTACGTTTCCGGGGTCGCGAGCAAATTCATGGTCGCCGTCGCAGTACTGTTGGGGCTCGCGGGCGTTCCATTCTGGTTCCACTCAATGTCAAAGATGCTCGGCGCAATCTTGACTCACGGCCATCCGCGCACGGACAAGAAGGATTCGGCGCGGGGGCCTAACTAATCATTCAAGCCGACGCCTTCGGCGCGGCTTAACTCAGGCGTTAGGCACCAGATGGAGTCTTTCGATTTCTCATGGATGGTCGGTCGCACTATCGGGCATGTTCGATTCAACGAGCCAGGCCAATGGGCGTTCTCGTTCGAGCCCGGCGTTGGGATTGGGGTTGAGTGCCCTTGGCGGTTGTTACAAGGTGGCTCTGTGGCTATAAGCAGCGAGGACCACTCGCAGCAGTACGGATTACCCGCTCCGCTAGACGTTGCAGAGGTTGCTACTAACTTGCTATCGCTTCATCTCGTGACTCACGTTGACGTTAGGGAAGGTACGGCGGATTTGATCATCGATTTCGGCGATGCTCTGCGCCTTGAAATTATCCCTATGTCTAGCGGCTACGAGAGTTGGGGCGTCACAACGCCGTCCGGATTCTATGTATTTGCACAGGGTGGTGGGCAGCTGTCCGGTTATCGGGCTGGTGCCTAACTAATCATTCAAGCCGACGCCTTCGGCGCGGCTTAACTTAGGCGTTAGGCCTTCATCTGCTTCAACTACTTCGGCCCGTTCTCGGGCCGTTTCTGCTTCTGGGCGTCGGCTGCATCGCAGGCAGTCCTCGCCGCCCGCAGCCATGGCTTCTGTGCACATGCTGGCCGTGGCGCCCGGATCGTTCGCGATCAAGGACCGACCTTCCAGGGCGGGCAATCGTTAGCCACGTCACGGTCTCGGCCCGCGGGCACGACTCGCATGGCCAGCCCCGGCTTGCAAAGCGCTCTTCCGCGGCTTAGCGTCCGGCCTAACCATTCATTCAAGCCGACCGCCGGGGATGGACGCGACACAAGTCATGCTTCTTGGGCCGGCGGCGGCTTAACTAAGGCGTTAGGCCTTCATCCGCCTCATCTACTTCGGCCCGCTCGCGGGCCGTTGTCGTTTCTAGGCTTCGGCAACCTCGATGGCAGTTCACGCCGCCCGCGGTCGCGGGTTTACGCACCTGGCGGTCTCGGTGCCCGGCTCGGTCACGATCGAGGGCCGGCGCTCCTGGGCGGGCTATCGCTGGCCGTCGCGGTCTCGCGCCCCGCGGGCCCATCCGTTTCCGCCAGCCCAGGCTTGCAAGGCCGCTTCCCGTGGCTTAGCGTCCGGCCTAACCATTCATTCAAGCCGACGCCTTCGGCGCGGCTTAACTCAGGCGTTAGGTGCCATGCCACCAGTTCGTGAAATTGAAGGAATCGAGTTCGACTGGTTCGCGCTAGACGCTCAAGGCAACCCGGCACTCTTCGCTACGGCTGGGCTAGGCCCTGTGCCCGCACCCGTCTATGCCGCCGTGCCGGAGCATGATGCAATTGGAGATCAGCTTGTGGTCACAGACTTGGGCACGCCGGATGTCTGGAACAGCTATTCGCACGTTGGGCTGTACGTCTACGACTGGAATCCAGCGCAAGATGTCTACGTTCGTGTTCGCGTTCCTGCCGTAACGCCATCACCCGAATTGGCCGCTAGGTTGCGCTCCGCCCCGAGCTTGCCGTCGTTACCCTTAGTTTTTCCACAGGCTTCCGTTGTGCCGCGCTCCGTAGTGCAGAATGGCACCTAACTAATCATTCAAGCCGACGCCTTCGGCGCGGCTTAACTAAGGCGTTAGGCATTGAAGACAATCGTCGTTGCCTTCTCAGCAGTTTCAGGCGCCGCTCTCGGCGTTATCGCCGGTCTGTACTTGGCCTTCCTGTCTGGGCTTCACGAGAAGCTTCACGTCTTCGGCCTTGCCCTGCCAAGCGCAGCAATATTTTCGCTTTTGGCAGCGGCGGGCACTTCGCGCTTGCTCACCCAATCGCCGAGATTCCGGGCGCCGATTCTCTTCATTAGCGCGGCTTCGGCGGCTAGCCTGGCTACCTGGTTCTTGCATATCATCAAGGCCATCTAGGGCCAACCAGCTCGCCGGCCTAACTAATCATTCAAGCCGACGCCTTCGGCGCGGCTTAACTAAGGCGTTAGGCCTCATGAACATGCGCTTTGTCCTAGTTTCCGTGCTTTACGTTTTCGCTCCCGCCTCGCTTGCGTCATCAGAGTTCGAGTCCGGCTGGGAAAGTATCCAGTTCCGTACACATTCCGGCTATCGCGTTTCAATGGAGGCGGATGACCGCTACCTACTCCGCTCGGCACAAGTGAGGGATGGAGACAAGCTGATCCCGATTCCTCGGATCGCTTATTGCAACATCGAACACCCTGATCTGAGCCAAGTCCACTTCTCGGAATCAGTTGGGGGCTACGCAACCCTCGAGTTCACATCCCATGTTTTCGAGCAAGGGAGATCTGTCAGAACTATCCGATGGACCTACCATTTCAAAAGTGACGAATTCGTTCGATTTGCACGTGATGGTGTTACGCAGGACCTGGAAGGTCTCACTCCTTGCAGAGAGGCCTAACTAATCATTCAAGCCGACGCCTTCGGCGCGGCTTAACTCAGGCGTTAGGCCTCAGATGAAACCGAACGTTGTATTCGTGGATGTCGACGACACGCTGGTTCGTTCCGTCGGAACTAAGCGCATCCCAATGCCTGCTGTCGTCGCGCAGGTCCGGCGTCTCCATGCCGCCGGTGCAACGCTGTTCCTCTGGAGCTCCGGCGGAGCCGACTACTGCCGCGACACGGCGCAAGAGCTTGGCATCGCCGAGTGCTTCTCCGGCTACTTGCCAAAGCCAACCGGCTACATCGACGATCAACCTGTTCAAGAGTGGCGCGACTGCCAGCATTTCTACCCAATGCAGGCAGCTGAGGCCTAACTAATCATTCAAGCCGACGCCTTCGGCGCGGCTTAACTCAAGGCGTTAGCTGGCAGGGGAGGATCCCACAATGCCTATGACTTTGACTCGCTCAATTCTAACGGTCTTGATACCGGGGCTTATCGCAATCTCGCCTTGGTTACTCCTGCTTGTGCAACAGACATCAGCGACACTTGGCTTCGGTGAGTTCACTACTTTGGCAAATGCATTGGTCTTTGCCTCCGCTGCAGTTGCAGGGACGTTCTTCGAGGCTCAAGGTTCCAAGCTTGAGGTTGCGTGGGATCGAGAGAGGGAAGATAAACATCAAGTCAAAGAAAACTGGTTCAACTACTTGTCGCGAGTTGTTGAGAGCGAACCGGTTGGCTATCGCTACCTTAGCCGTCTCGCCACAACCCTTTACTTCGAGTTGGCCATGATCTATGCAGCGCCCATGTTTGCTCTTGGCGCGATTACACTTGCCGCGGCACGATTCCCCGACTTCGCAGTTGTTATTTTCATAGCCGGCTCTGTCCTCGCAGTGGTGTCCGGCTTTTACTTCCATCGCCAGGCGCGTTGCACCCACGAGGTGCTCTGCGAGACCCGAAAGGAGCTCAACAAGCGTGCGGCCAGCTAACTATTCATTCAAGCCGACGCCTTCGGCGCGGCTTAACTCAGGCGTTAGGCGTCATGTACAGATCTCAGAAAGATCGGGAACTTTGCGAAGCGGCCGATCCCGTCGTGAATGAGCTTCTCGCATCCGAGCTCTTCGACTTGGCGGAACGGCTATCGGCATGTGTTGCGCTCGCTACAACTGGCAGTCCAAACGAGCGCAAAGTTGCGCTCCAGGAGATTGGAGGCCTTTGTCACATCAAGGCCTTAGGGGACGCATACGTAAAAAACGTCACCGACAACGCGTGGCTGAAAATGCTAGACCAACTATCGGCTGCGGCAGAATTCGCGCAGAATCAAACGGCCTCTGATGCCAATGGCGCTCAGGCCTAACTAATCATTCAAGCCGACGCCTTCGGCGCGGCTTAACTAAGGCGTTAGGCGCACCACATGCCACGAGTCATCATTCACATATCGCTTGACGGCGGCGATGAGTCTCGCGCCTTGAGCAAGTTCAATCAGGACTGGGCACTCGTTGAAGATTGGATCGAGCGCTGGCGAGAGCGCATGGATGTCTGCCCGGACCATCCAGAGGGGTGCTTTTGCTGTCATGCCTATTGGGAGGTAGACGCGCCGACAGAAGCACTTGAGGAGCTTCCCGGGCATATGCTGCAAGCCGGCACCTGGTGACGGCCTGGCACGCGGGCATTACAGTTGGCGCCTAACAATTCATTCAAGCCGAACCCGCTTCGCGGGTCGGCTTAATTCAGGCGTTAGGCCCTTATCCTTTGCATCAGCTTCGGCCCGTTCGCGGGCCGTTGTCGGTTCTGGGCTTCGGCTTCGCCGATGCCAGTTCACGCCGCCCGCGCCTGCGGGTTTTCGCACGTGTCGGTCATGCCACCCGGATCGGCCGAGGTCGTAGACCGACTCTCCAGGGCGGGTGTTCGTTGGCCGCCGTCACAGTTCCGCCCGCGGGCCCGCCCTGCTCCGCCAACCCAGGCTTGCAAGGCCGCTTCCCGTGACTTAGCGTCCGGCCTAACCATTCATTCAAGCCGACGCCTTCGGCGCGGCTTAACTTAGGCGTTAGGCCGTATGAGCAAAGCCACTTCGATCTTCTCCGCCGAGAACCTTGATGCCATTCGTCGCCATCTTGAATCCGTCGGCTTTGTCTCGGTGCTGCATTGGCACCTCCATGGCGCGCGACATCCGACGCCACTAGCGTTCAGCGACTTCGAAGCATTCGAGGGCTACATGAAGGATTACGCCAAGGCCGGTGACGCGATCGACGTATGGCCATTTCCCACTGATAACGGTGAAAGAATTGCCAAGGGTAAAATACCAGAGCATGATGGCTCGATCCTCCAGGGCGGCGCTTACTAGCCCGGCCTAACTAGTCATTCAAGCCGACGCCTTCGGCGCGGCTTAACTAAGGCGTTAGGCCTCAATGATCCGACCATTCGCTTCGCTTGTTCTGATTGCAACGCTTGCCAGCTGCACCTCGATAAAGGTGCAGTCTGTTTCGATCAGCGAAGAAGATGGCTTCAGAGCGACAACCGCCGATACAGCTCGAATCGGCTGGTACAACCACTCTCCAGACATGGCTGGCATCAGAGTCGTTGCATTGATCAATGCGGGCGAGTTCATCCCAAAGGAATCAATTTGGGTTCGCGAGGCTGACGACACGCTCACGTTGTGCTTTTCTGTAGCTGCGCGCAGCGACCAACAAGCTGGCCAGCGGACGGTCGTGATTCGTACCCGCGTAAAAGGCATCCCACGGGGTGATCGTCGCATGATCGAGGCTTCCCGTGGCTGTGGTAAAACGGCCTAACTTGGCATTCAAGCCGACCGCCGAGGTCGGATCAGGCTCAAGTGACCGTCGCCGGCCGGCGGCGGCTTAACTAAGGCGTTAGGCGGCTCATGAAACTCCTTGGTGTCTACAGCAGCGCCGAAGAATCTTCCGCAATCTGTGGACTGCTGCGCAAAAAGGGCATTCCCACGTACGGCGAGATTTCGGCTCCTTCGTGGAGACTGAATCGGATCCCCATCTACGTTTGCCTTGATTCACAATACGAAGACGCATTGGCTGTTCTCGCCAATCCAAACCATCTTGTCGCAAATCCAGTCGATGTAGCGGAGTACGATTCAGTCGCCGAGCGGCAAGAACATCACACGCTACTTCGTTGGTCCGTTGTTGCTCTACTACTGGCGGCTGCGTTCTTTGCCGTTGTTCTCTACTTGGCTGACGCGCCGCTCTTGCGCGCGCCGCCTAACTAATCATTCAAGCCGACGCCTTCGGCGCGGCTTAACTAAGGCGTTAGGGGGCAGCTTGGATAGGTCTCGCAAGATCAATCGAGCTCTTACCGTTGCTGCTATTGCTTGCTTCCTGCTTGCTGGCTACGCATATCTGCAAGCAGCAGCTTCGTACTCACTGGCATTTGCTTTCTGCACAGAGCCGGGCACAACCAATGCGGCAACGGTAAGGTGCCGTGCACCGTTGCTGTACGGCTACGCCTTCTGGGCGCTGCTGGTCTTTGGTGCTGTGTTTTCTGTCGTAGCAGTCGTTCGGGGGAGGCGTTCTCGTGCCGCAGCCCCCTAACAATTCATTCAAGCCGAAGCCGCTTCGCGGCTCGGCTTAATTCAGGCGTTAGGCCTTCATCGTCTGCATCAGCTTCGGCCCGTTCGCGGGCCGTTGTTGTTTCTGGGTTCCGGCCTCATCGGTGGTAGTCCTTGCTGCCCGCTCGCAGTAGTTCTCGCGCATCGCGTTCGTCGCGGCCGGCTCGGTCTCAGTCGAGGACCGGCGCGCCAGGGCGGGCTACCGCTCGCCTCCGCGGTGTTTCGCTTCGCGGGCCCAGCCCTATTGGCCAGCCCTGCCTTGCAAAGCGCCAGTCCGTGGCTTAGCGTCCGGCCTAACCAATCATTCAAGCCGACGCCTTCGGCGCGGCTTAACTAGGGCGTTAGAGGACTTGTGGAAATTCTCGCCCAGAAGCGATTGGACCGGATACTGTCCAAGGTAAACTTCCTTTTGGCTGTTCTGGCAGGCATCTTGGCTGCCGCGGCTGCTTTCAGTTGGATGGGTCCGGCCCCAGATTCATCGAATTGGTTACATCCGCTGTATCCAGTTGCCTTCTGCCTGTTCGGCCTCTCCGCCTTACTGTTCTATGCTGTATCCCGCAAATTCAAGACGAGACATCCGGCGAGGTGGTGGCTGAACATTCTGGCTATGGCGCCAATTGCGGTTTTCTACGTCATTCGCTTCGGCATGTTCACTGGCTAGCCCTCTAACTAATCATTCAAGCCGACGCCTTCGGCGCGGCTTAACTAGGCGTTAGGCCTCATGAAGCGCATCTTCTTGGCCCCAGTTGCTGTGCTTGCCGGCTGCGCTACTGGCGTTGGTTATGTCGCCCCATCGGCACCTTCAAATGTTGCTGTCCTGACGGTCGCTCCTATCGACGCCACAGAACACCCACTGGCGACTGGCATTTCCAGCATCGGCGATATGGTTTACTTCCGCCCGCCCAAACCAAAGACAGTCTTCTTGGCGCCTGGGACGCATGCGATTGGTTTCAACTGCACACAATCTGTCTCCACCGGCGGGGCGCCAGTTGTCGTCCACAAGTTCGTTGCCGGCGAGTCTTATCACATTGGGTGTCGTGGCAGTATTGCTGTTGTGTCAGTCGGCCCGGGTGAGGGGCCTAACTAATCATTCAAGCCGACGCCTTCGGCGCGGCTTAACTAGGGCGTTAGGCCTCATGAGACCAGTTCAATTGACCTGTGCCTTCTGCGATGCGCCGATGAGCCTGCCGACGTCGGCATTCTTTCTCCAGCGGTCTCCTGAGGCTCACCACTGCGCTTCATGTCACGGCAAGAATATGTTGAGCAGGTCCACATTGAGCTGGGCGTTTGGAGCCGTAATGATTTTTTCGTTCGGGATCGGTTCTATGACAGGCCACTTCGCCCCAGGCTATTCTCTAGCCGGATTCTTGACTGGGGCAGCAATAGGGACGCTCATAGGTGCACTTGTCAGCCGCAGGTACGCAAAGCTAATAAAGTGGCCTGATCCATGGATCTGAGGCCTAACTAATCATTCAAGCCGACGCCTTCGGCGCGGCTTAACTCAAGGCGTTAGGCCTCTATGAAGCACGACATTTCGATTTCGCTTTCGCAAGATGAGGCGATCGTTCTCTCTGAGCTGTTTGGTCGGTTTGAGCGCACGGACGTTTTGTCGCTCGCTCACAACGCGGAGTTCCTGGCACTACAACGAGTGGCGGCTCAGCTTGACAAGACGTTGCTGGAGCCATTCGAGGCAAGCTACGCAGACGTCGTGCGGCTGGCGCGGGAGCGTTTGGCTGCAGGCTTCGAGGGTCGCGCTCCTGGCGTAACCGGGGACGAGGCCTAACTAATCATTCAAGCCGACGCCTTCGGCGCGGCTTAACTAAGGCGTTAGGCCTGTGGAGCAGGTTTCGTGAACTACTACCCGTATGTTGCGATGCTGTTGGCCACCATCTTGATAGCTTCGGCCACAGCCAGGCTTCACTCCAAAGTGCGAAGCACAAGCAGCCTCCTGTTGTGCTTCTTTGCCCCGCTCGCCGTCATTTACCACCCGTTCTCGCTTTGGCTTTTTGGCCAGGTAATGAACGATTGGCCGTCTTGGATGAGCAATTGGCTTCTATGGATTGCCGTAGACCTTCTTCCTGCCACCCTTGTGCTTATCGCGAGCGGGCTGTTCTACCTAGCCATTCGGAAGCAAGAGCGGCCTAACCAGTCATTCAAGCCGACGCCTACGGCGCGGCTTAACTAAGGCGTTAGGCTGCAGTAGATGCGTTTTGTCCGATCGAAGAGAAAAGCACGTGCAACTAATTCGGCTCGTCCACCTGGCACACCGCTTTCAAGCCAGTCGCTTTGGCAGGGCTTGCGGCTGGGTCAGTCTCATCGCCATGGGATGGATGGCTACAGCGTCGATTGGAACTATGGCTCTGCGCCGCTACGCCGGGGAGCAATTTGTTCTGTTTGATGCGTTCTTGCTAGTCATTGGGTTCTTTGCAGCCAATGCCACTAGGACAATCTATACAACCTTTATTCGCTCGGCCGGATCGCACGCTTCCGACAGCATGTGACCGCGGCCTAACTAATCATTCAAGCCGACGCCTTCGGCGCGGCTTAACTTAGGCGTTAGCCCCCAATGCGAACCATCCTTGCAGTTGCCCTTTTTCTTCTGAGCTCCCCACCTGTGTTGGCAAAGTGCGGCGATCGGTTCTTCGTGTTCGCTGGTTCCGTGGCGGACGATCGGGGTGAGCCTGCTGTTGGCGCACTGGTCGGTGTTTCATGGTCCGATCGCTTTGGTCAATCTGGCCCCGCGATGACCGTTACCGACGGGCAAGGTCGCTACTCGGTTCCCGTTAGCTTCCAGACCTACTCCGGCACCTCGGTATTCCGCGGAGACAAGTGTAGGACGGTATTGCAAGAGGTTTCCGTTGCGGCCTATACCCGCACTCATCGCTCAAGCCATTTGCGTGTAGAAGTTGGCTCGCAGTTCCAAATCAATGTCCCGGACCTTCGGATAAGTACCGAGATTAAGCAGACGCCC
This sequence comes from Arenimonas terrae, assembly GCF_006265115.1. Taxonomy (GTDB): domain Bacteria; phylum Pseudomonadota; class Gammaproteobacteria; order Xanthomonadales; family Xanthomonadaceae; genus Arenimonas; species Arenimonas terrae. The sequence continues at coordinate 1,825,787 of NZ_SMDR01000001.1, forward strand.
CTGTTTCCCGAGGAAATTGGGGGCTAACCATTCATTCAAGCCGACGCCTTCGGCGCGGCTTAACTCAAGGCGTTAGGCAACCCACATTTATGGCAAGACAACTGAAACTTTCTTGGGCGCGATTTGTTCTTTGCATCTTGTTGATGAGCGCGTTCCCCGCGATTCTCTTCTTTGCAATCGCTTCGGATGGAGATTCCTGGCTTCCAATCGCAGCTATGCTCCCTTTTCTCATTTCGCTTTTCGTTTTCTTTGGGTTTGGTTGGGCGCGCCTACGTCGCGCAAACTTGGCATCGCCCATCCCCGCCACTGACATTGGCCAAGTATTCCTTAGCTTTTTTGGCCCGGCACTTCCCGCTGCAATCTGGCTTGGCCTGACTCTCTTCTGGCCAGTCGCGGTCATGCTTGTTTGGGCGCTATGGCAAGTGGCCTAACTAATCATTCAAGCCGACGCCTTCGGCGCGGCTTAACTAAGGCGTTAGGCCACATGGATCGATACCAGCTCGATAGAGGTGCAACGACCGGAGAGCGAGCCCTGGGCGCGGTGCTCGTGTCGATTCTGGCGCTGTCTCTTGGAGTCGCTTCCTACTTCATTTGGGGGGCCGCATTTAGGTCAAGCCCAGCAAACCCACTTCTTCTGACGCTCTCTGTTCTTTCAGCAGCAGCTTGCTACTTAGTCTTCTCGAGCCTCTACAAGTCTCTTAAAGCGCCTCCCGTGAGCTCAAGTCCTCGGGCACTCATTGCGGCCGCGTACACTCTTGTAGTGCTTGGGATTGGCGCCTTGGCATTTGCTGTCTCTCGAGGTGCCAGCGCGCCTCACGTCTATGCATCTGCCACCATCTCTGTCGTGATGGGTGCACGGTATATTCACACCCGTAGGCGCCGCCAGGGGCCTAACTAGTCATTCAAGCCGACGCCTTCGGCGCGGCTTAACTAGGGCGTTAGGCCCGGCGGGAGAACCTCATGGCGATTGAGAAAATGACCGTCGCCATCGAGCTCCTTGAACAAGCCCTGCGCCTCTACTACGAGAAATCGCATTTCGCTGCCCTGCATTTGGCGGGAGCGGCCGAAGAGCTACTAGGTGCGCATCTGCGAGCCGTCGGAGCGCAGTCCACGTTCGACAACTATCGCACTGCTGGCGTTGAGCTGGTTAACGCACTCGGCAAAGATGCGCCGATCACGCGCAAGGACAGGGAAGGCCTCCTCAACCACGCCAAGAACCGCACGAAGCATATGGACTCTGCCGAGGACGGTCTGATCACCTTTGACCCAGCAGAAGAGGCGTGGGAGCCGCTGGATCGCGCCGTAACCGACTACTACCATCTGCTTCAGTACTTGCCGCTGGAAGAATTTCCCCTCGTCGCCCGGTTCAATCGAGAGATCCTCGAGCGCCGGGCCTAACTAATCATTCAAGCCGACGCCTTCGGCGCGGCTTAACTTAGGCGTTAGGCTCTCCATGTCGGACGTAGACGAAAACGGCGACCTCATTATCTCCCCAGGGCAAATCTACGAAGATTGCGCATATCACCCGTGCCTTTGCGTCGGTACCGGGGATGGTCAGGTCTGGGGCATCTCACTCATAGATGGTTCGCAGCCGCGTGGCTGCGATCTGCGTATGTGCGGTGTTCGCATCCTTAGCGTCGAAGAGGCTTGGCAAATCAAGCTTCACGGCCCAACGGACCCGGAAGTACGGGCCGAGTTCGCGGCAGAGCGCCGCTGGTGGCGGTAGCATCCGCCTAACTAATCATTCAAGCCGACGCCTTCGGCGCGGCTTAACTCAGGCGTTAGGCGTCATGTACAGATCTCAGAAAGATCGGGAACTTTGCGAAGCGGCCGATCCCGTCGTGAATGAGCTTCTCGCATCCGAGCTCTTCGACTTGGCGGAACGGCTATCGGCATGTGTTGCGCTCGCTACAACTGGCAGTCCAAACGAGCGCAAAGTTGCGCTCCAGGAGATTGGAGGCCTTTGTCACATCAAGGCCTTAGGGGACGCATACGTAAAAAACGTCACCGACAACGCGTGGCTGAAAATGCTAGACCAACTATCGGCTGCGGCAGAATTCGCGCAGAATCAAACGGCCTCTGATGCCAATGGCGCTCAGGCCTAACTAATCATTCAAGCCGACGCCTTCGGCGCGGCTTAACTAAGGCGTTAGGCGGCAAGCAAAGATGATCGCGATCTGCGCAGATGACACCGGGGTCGAGATCAGCGGGACCGTTGATGA
>NZ_SMDR01000002.1:0-61652 GCF_006265115.1 Arenimonas terrae
CGCGCCGGATGATTTGTTCCATGCATCAGAGTCCGTTCCATTGGTGGTCTCCGTCCGGCATAGTGCCGCCTAACCAATCATTCAAGCCGACGCCTACGGCGCGGCTTAACTAAGGCGTTAGGCAGTGACATACCTCGCAGCTCTAGCATTGATCATCGCGACACTCAGCTTGGTCGTGTCTGTACGGACCGCGATTCTTAACTACAAGCTTCGTGCCAGTGAGATTCGTAAGGACATGAGCGATCGGGTAGCTGCTAGCCTGGATCGCGCAGATCGCGCCAAACTTCTTCTTGAGTACGTTAATGCCGTGAGCTCGGACGCGCCAAGCGCGACTCGCCATGATCTGCCATCTCTCGTTGAGACGGAAACTTCGCTCAAAGCATTTGCGTCCAGCCATGCCAAGCGGCGCGACAGCGAAGTAATTGGCATGCGTACCGCCGACCTTGAGAGCCTTCGTGCAATTCAGGCTCCTTTGGTGCTAATTGAGCGACGGCTGGATGTTCTAAGAGTTATGGTTAGACACGGCGATGCCAAGGGCACCGCCTAACAATTCATTCAAGCCGACGCCTTCGGCGCGGCTTAACTTAGGCGTTAGGCCTCCAGAAGCAGAACTATGCGCCCATTGATCTACGTCCAGGTCTATCGAGGTCACTTCATTGCCAAGCGGATCGGCAACGGCAAGACGGTGCGCAAAGAATGCGTCGGGCTTGAGCATCCGAGAACGCTAATGGGTGATATCACCAAGGTTGAAGAAAGCTTTTCGGCAGCACTCAAAGAGCTCGTCCCAACGATACGACTTCTCAAGCCTAAAGGGCTCGTTCACCTGTTGCCTGTCTACGAGGGCGGCTATACCAACGTCGAGCTGAGGGCGTTCAAGGAAGCTGGTGAGTTGGCGGGGATTAACTTCGCATTCCTCTCTACGCTGGATCGTCCTCACACCGACGCAGAAATTCTGCAGGTTCTTCGTTGAGTGCCTGGAGGCCTAACCAGTCGTTCAAGCCGACCGCCGGGTGCGGGTCAGTCGTAAACCATGCTTCCGCGGCCGGCGGCGGCTTAACTAAGGCGTTAGCAGTGATAGTGAAGTTTCTTCGGAACAAACAGAAGCGCAATCGGCTCATGATTGGTGCCGCTGCTTTTGCTGCCATTCTGTTACTGATTGGTCTATGGGAGCCCCCGCTTCCGCCACACCTCCAAGGCACGATGAAGGTCTCAGGGAGAGTGATTGAGTGCGATTTTCAGCGCCTAGGCGGCTTCCGCGGAAGCTCGAAGTTCTTTGTTGGACTTCGCCTAGACTCTCCAGGAACGCCCTACTTCCGTGCCAATCCAAAGCACAAAGAACGCGATTTTTATGAGTCGCTTTGCTCGAAGAGGAATCCGGTGACAATCGAATACCGGGCAAAGAATCGAATAATTGGTCCCGTGCGGTTCTGGGTAGAATCGGTTCACTCTCTGCCGGCTGCTAACCAATCATTCAAGCCGGCGCCTTCAGCGCGGCTAAACTAGGGCGTTAGGCGCGATGGAAACACCACCGTTTGTTGGCAACGGAAAGGCACTCGTCAATGCCATGGGTTATTGGCCGTCCTTTCACGATGCCAATGTTCTTGAGGCCGAGCGAAATACGGATTCCTTTTCCGTGACGATCCATTTGTTCGCGATGACCGACGAAGTTGATTCGGCCGGGTATTTCGTTCTGGAGAAGCATCACCGCATCAAGATCCTGATGCACGGCGTGCAAAGCAGCTCCCTTCCCGCAACTTACGCGGGCGACTGTCTGGACAGCCTCACTTTTGTCCAAGCGGGAGAGTATCTGGAGGTAGAATTTGCGTCCCACATGGGCCAAGACGGCACCATCGTTTGCCGCAGCGTGGAGATTGCCGGTATCGTTCCTTGCGACTCCAAAGGCGCGGCGCTCGCGCCCAACTAATCATTCAAGCCGACGCCTTCGGCGCGGCCTAACCAAGGCGTCAAGCCTCGGAGGGACTTCATGGGGCCGAGAGAAATTCTTGCGGTCGCTGCATTGCTGGGCACGCTCGTGGTTTTGGCAGGCTGCTGGCAGCTCATGCGTTCGCTCCGTACGCGGCCTAGCCGACTTCTGTTCGCGTCTCTCATTTGCTTTGTCGTGTGGGTTTTTGTAGCCGACACGATAACCTCCGCAATCATCTTCTACACCGACGAATCAAAGCCGGCAGCGTGGGCAAACTGGGCGGCCGTTTCTATCGAATTTTTTGTTCCCGCCTTCCTCATTCTGTTTGGTTCGGCCTGTTTCTGGCTGGTCGCGCGGTCGCTTCCGCGGCCAAACTAATCATTCAAGCCGACGCCTCCGGCGCGGCTCAACCAAGGCGTCCGGTCTCATGCGACACATCACGGCGGCCCTTGTTCTCTTTTCGATGCCGGCGGCCGCCTCCGATATCCGCGCCTCGGAACTCAGCCTCGGCGGCGTAGCCTCGGGAGTCACCGAGGCGAGCGTGCTTGAGCTGCTCGGCGAGCCCGTCGAACGCATTGAGACCGGCGAAGGAACGGAGCTTCGGTACCCCGGCCTGGCAGTTACGGTCGGCTGGCTCGATCAGGCGGCGCCAGGCGTCGAGCGTCGCGTTTTCGCGCTACGTGCTGACGGCAACTCGGCGTGCACGCCATCAGGTCTCTGCCCCGGCATGGATGAGGCGCGCACCACCGAGCTTTACGGTGCCACCGAGGCGCTGGTCACGGACACCGCAACTTTGTTCGAGTACCAGCCAGAGGCGATTCACTGCTGGCTGCAAGTCGAGGTCCAAGGCGGCACAATCGTCTCGTTGGCCGTGGCTTGCCAGTCATGACGCCCAACTGATCGTTCGCGCCGGCGCAGCAGCGATTGCCAGGCGCAAGCCAGCCCAGGAAACCCGAATGGATGTCGCCGCGGTCAAAGAACATTGCAGCCGGCTCCCGGGAGCTTCATCGAAGCTGTACGGCCCGCCGAGCAACATTCTTGTCTACTACGCCGGCGGCAGGAAGTTCGCCTACTTCAAGACCAGCGAGCCGGAGCAATGGCGCTTCAGCGTCCGCGCCACCCCGGAACGGTTCCTGGAGCTGACCGACGTGCCGGGCATCAAGCCCGCCCGGTACATGGCGAGGTTCCACTGGGTCACCATCGTGGACGTGCGCACCGTGCCTGAGGACTATCTTCTGGAACTGCTCGAGTGGTCGTATGCCCGGGCGACCACCCGCACCAGGAAGGCGGCCCGCCGCCATGGGTGAGCGGCCTGTTTGTTCACCCAAGCCGAAACCCCTTTGGAGTGCGTTTTGCCCAAGGCACCAGGCCTCATGAACAACCCGACCATGAATCGTGCGCTAACCGCCGAAGAGCGCGAACTTGCGCACTACATGCTCACGCACGGGGCGCCAAACGCGGCGTCTTTTCTGGGCCAGCTCGAGCGCGCGGAAGTAACGCCAACCCGCTGCCCATGCGGGTGCGCAAGCATCGACTTCCAGATTCAGGGGATGCCCGAGGCACCTCCGGGCGTGAATATCCTGGCCGAGTTTCTGTGGGGTCCGGAGGACGCTCCGCTGGGCGTCTTCATCTTCGAATCCGGACAGATTCTCAGCGGGATAGAGGTGCACGGCCTGGGGGCAGACGCCCCAAGGTCGCTGCCCTCACCGCGCGACTTGCGACCATTCGAGTAGACCGGGCCTGGCGTTGGAGCGTAATGGCGACACTGCGAGCCGCCTTGCCGCTTGCAAGCGCGCACGACCGGCGACAGGATTGCCCCGGTCCGTTCGCTGTGCCGGCCGTGAGGCGCTGCCTCGGATCACTCGCCTGAAACGGAGAAGCGACATGGCCACGCCCGCGAAGAACACCATCTGCCTCTGGTACGACAGCGGCGCCGAGACCGCCGCCCGGTTCTACGCCGACACCTTCCCCGATTCCTCGGTGGGCGCGGTGTTCCGCGCGCCCAGCGACTTTCCGTCCGGCAAGAAGGGCGACGTGCTGACGGTCGAGTTCACGGTGCTGGGCATTCCCTGCATCGGGCTCAACGGCGGTCCCGCCTTCCGGCAGAGCGAGGCGTTTTCGTTCCAGGTGGCGACGGTGGACCAGGCCGAGACCGACCGCTACTGGAACGCGATCGTCGGCAACGGCGGGCAGGAAAGCGCCTGCGGCTGGTGCAAGGACCGCTGGGGCGTGTCGTGGCAGATCACACCGGTGGTGCTGACCCGGGCCATCGCCAGCCCCGACCCGGCGGTCGCCAAGCGCGCCTTCGATGCGATGATGCAGATGTCGAAGATCGACGTCGCCGCCATCGAAGCCGCGGTCCGCGGCTGACGCCCACCCGCACGGCCCGCCATGAACCTGTTCTCCCGGCTGTTCCGCACGCGCCGCGATGCGCCGCCTTCCGCCCATGTCGCCCTCCATACCGGCCGGGTTTTCACCCAGGTCGGTCCGCCGGCCATCCTGCACGGGCTGTTTTCGACCATCGCCCACAACCTCGAGCCGGCGGGCTGGGGGTCGCGCTTCCCGCGGGCCATGAACGGTCTTTACGCGGGGCGGCTCGAGGCCGAGCACGCGGCCGAGGCGCTGGCCGAACTGCGCGTCATCGACCGCGAGCTTTCGGCACTGCCGGTGGCGCGCGTGGTCTGGGACATCGACCGCCCGACTGCGCCACCGAGTCCGCACTACACGCTGGGCGCGGCGGCCACGACTGCCGCGGATTTTTTCGTCACCGTCACCGGGCGCCACCTGCTCCGCGACGCGTTGATCGACAGCGTGGAAAGCGCGGTCGAGTTCGGCGACGCGGTGGCGATCGTGCCCTTTGATGGCTCCCTGCCGCGATGATCGACCGCGAAGCCCTGCGCCGCGACGGCTACGCCCTGCTCCGCCAGGCCATCCCGGCCGATTGGCTGGACGGGCTGCGCGCGACCTTCGATGCGGGCGTGGTTCCTTCGGACCGGTGGCCGGTGCCGCGCGGCCCCGGCTGGCGGCATTCGCTGCTGGACCTGGACGCGACCGTGCAGGCAGTCTGCCGTCTGCCGCCGCTGCTGGCCGCGGCCGGCACGCTGATAGGCGAACGTTTTTTCCTGTCGCAGGTGGAAGGGCGCGAGCCGCTGAAGGACGGCGGCCACCAGACCCTGCACCGCGACCAGTCGGCGCAGCGCGCCGGCGACACGGTCAACGCCCTCGCCTTCTTCGACGACTTCGGCCCCGGCAACGGTGCGACGCGCCTGGTGCCGGGCAGCCACCGCCGCGGCGAACCCTTCGACGACGGCGACGAGTCCCGGACCGTGCAGCTCAGCGGCTCGGCCGGCGACATCCTGGTGTTCGACGCGGACCTGGTGCACGCGGGCAGCGTGAACCCCAGCGGCGCGCGCCGGCGCTCCGTGCTGATCGGGTATTTTGCCGAGCCGCTGTACGCCGCCCATCTGCGCACGGCGACGCTGCGCAGCGTGCGCATGGACACCCGCGAGCGGTTCGAGCCGCCGGCGGCTGAAACCGCAGCATCCGCACATCCGGCGCAAAACGGCGGCTGAACCGCAACCGCGACGCCGGGCTTTGCTTACCTCCGCCGCGCGCGGACGGTGCTTAAATCCGGACGAGCCGCGGTACCGCGCGGCATCCACCGGAGGCCCCATGTCGCCGCTCCTGCTGATCCCGCTCCAGCTAGCCCTCGCCACCGGCTCGGCGCACGATTCGGCCCCGGACCATCCCCACGACCCACACCCCGGCCACGCCGTGATCGACCGCGCCAGCCAGCTGGTGCCCTGGTGCAGGGCGGAGGCCGAGCGCCGGTTTGTGGCCAAGGGCCTGACGCCCTACCAGTGGTCCGCGTCCTACCATGACCGCGGCAGGATGCTGAACGTCACCGGCCGTCTGCGGGTTGAAGGCCGCGACGTGGAGGTGAACTGCAGTGTGGTCCGCGGCGCACGCGAGTACGACGCCAGCATCCAGATCGATGACGACCGGCTCTGACGCGCAGCGTGCCCGAAGGACCCCGACCTACCGCCCACGCCGGCCGAGACGCCGGAGCACCTGACGATCGCACTCGACCATGGCACCCCTTCGCCTGCGCCCCGCCACGCCCGACGACCTGCCCCTGCTCACCCGCTGGGACGATGAGCCGCACGTGCTCGAATCCGACCCCAACGACGACTGGGGCTGGGCGACCGAGCTGGCGCGCGACCCGGACTGGCGCGAGCAGCTGATCGCCGAAGTCGACGGCGTTCCGATCGGCTTCATCCAGATCATCGACCCGGCCCGCGAGGACAGCCATTACTGGGGCGAGGTGGCGCCCGACCTGCGCGCCATCGACATCTGGATCGGCGAAGCGGACTACCTGGGCCGCGGCCACGGCACGGTGATGATGCGGCAGGCGCTGGCGCGCTGCTTCGCCGACCCGGCGGTGACGGCGGTGCTGATCGATCCGCTGGCCTCGAACACCCGCGCGCATGTGTTCTACGAACGCCTGGGCTTCCGCTTCGTCGAGCGCCGGCGGTTCGGGCTGGACGATTGTTTCGTCTACCGGCTCGAACGCTCGGACTGGGCCGATCAGCTCAACGCCGGCCAGGACGAGGCGTCCAGCGTTTCCCGGTAGGCGTGCCAGGTGGCGTAGGCCAGCCAGGGCATCACGACCACCAGGCCCAGGTAGGCGGTGAGGAAACCCAGCGCCGTCAGTGCGGCGATCAGCGCCGCCCACCACAGCAGCACGCCCTTGTTACGCAGAACGGCGTTCACGCTCGACACGCCGGCGGTGACCATGTCCACGTCGCGGTCGGCGATCATCGGCAGCGAGAACGCGGCGATGGCGAAGGTCAGCGCCGCGAACACCGAACCGGCGGCCGATCCGATCAGCAGGAACTCGACCAGGGCCACGGTGCTGCCGTCTTCCACCGGCACGAAGGCATTGACCATCATGCCGGCGCGCACCCACAGCATCAGGATCACCAACTGGGCCAGCGCGAACACGCCGGCCTGGCCCAGCACGCGCCGCGCCAGCACGAAGCTGTGCCGCAGCGACGGTGAACGCCCGGCCTCCAGTTCACGGCTGACGCAGTACAGCCCGACCGCGATCAGCGGCGCCACGAACACGAAGCCCGACAGCAGCAGGGCCAGCAGCGCGAACCGCCCCAGGCCCCAGGCCAGCGCCGACACGCCCAGGCTGACGAGCAGGATCACCCCACCAAACAGCAGGCTCAGCGCCGGCGCGCGCCGAAAGTCGCGCCAGCCCAGCCGCAGCCAGCGCAGCGGCGCCGACCAGGCCAGAGTGGCGCAAGGCAGCACGAAGGGGCGGGTGGCGGACGCTTTCGGTTCCGGCGGCGCTTCGCTCATGCCCTGCCCTCGGTGGTCGCGGCCATGCTAACAAGAGCCGTGGCAGCCGCCAGCACCGGGCAGGCGCCTGGCCCAACCCGGATGTTCGCCACCCGTCCCGGCCGGCGCTAGGATGCGGCAAACCCCGGAGGAGCCGCGCATGATCCGTCGCCTGTCGATCCTGCTGTCCTGCCTGCTGATGGCCGCCTGCGCCAGCACGCCGCCCACTCCGCCTGCGCCGCCCGTGGACGTGGCGGCGCTGACCCGGGACGTCACCGCGGCCGAGACCGCCTTCGCCCAGACGATGGCCGACCGCGACTTCGCGGCTTTCGGCGCGTTGATCGCCGAGGACGCGATCTTCGTCAATGGCCGTAATCCGCTGCGCGGCAAGGCGGCGATCCTGGCGGACTGGAAACGCTTCTTCGATGGTCCCGCGCCCTTTTCGTGGAAACCCGAAACCGTGGTGGTGCTCGACGACGGTTCGCTGGCCCAGACCAAGGGCCCGGTGTTCGACCCGGCCGGGAAGCCCATCCTGGAATTCCGCTCCACCTGGCGCCGCGAGCCCGACGGCCGCTGGCTGATCATCTTCGACGACGGCGCCTGCCGCTGCGCCGACAAATCCGCAGCCGACTGAGGGCATCGCCATGGCCGAAGCCAAGACCCAACCCACCGACGAAGATCCGGCCGGCTTCCTCGACCGCATCGAAGACCCGCAGCGCCGCGCCGACAGCCACGCGGTGCTGGCGATGATGCGCCAGGCCAGCGGCGCGCCGGCGGTGATGTGGGGGCCGGCGATCGTCGGCTTCGGGCGCTACCGCCTCACCTATGCCAATGGCCGCACCGGCGACTGGCCGATCATCGGCTTCTCACCGCGCAAGAACGACCTGACGCTATATCTCTCGTCCGACTACGAAGGCCATGCCGGGCTGATGGCGCGGCTGGGCAAGCACAAGGCCAGCAAGGCCTGCCTGTATCTCAAGCGGCTGGCGGACGTGGACCTGACCGTGCTCGAGACCCTGATCCGCCGGAGCGTGGAGACGATGGCGCCGCGGCGCGTGGACCGCTGAGCGCGCGGCGCCGGGCGCGGGCCCGCATGGACCGGGTGCCGCGCCGGCGTTAGAGTTTCCGCCGTCGGCCTTTGGCCCCAGGAAGCGGTGACAGGCCATGGCGGTCGAAAGCGATACCCAGCTGTTGAACGTGGTCGTGCTGCTGGGCGCGGCCGTGGTGGCCGTGCCGCTGTTCAAGCGCCTGGGCCTGGGCTCGGTGCTGGGTTACCTGGCCGCGGGCCTGGCGATCGGACCCTACGGCCTGGGGCTGTTCGCCAATCCGCAGACCATCCTGCACACCGCCGAACTGGGCGTGGTGATGTATTTGTTCGTGATCGGGCTGGAGATGCGCCCGACCCATCTGTGGGACCTGCGCGGCGAAATCTTCGGGCTCGGCTCGCTGCAGATCGGGCTGTGCGGGCTGGCGCTGACCGGCGTCGGCCTGGCCTACGGTTTCCCGCTGGGGGTGTCCTTCATCAGTGCGATGGGCTTCGTGCTCACCTCCACCGCCATCGTGATGCAGCTGCTGGGCGAGCGCGGCGACGTCAACCTGCCGCGCGGGCAGAAGATCGTCTCGGTGCTGCTGTTCGAGGACATGCTGATCGTGCCGCTGCTGGCCATCGTCGCCTTCATGTCGCCGGCCGGCGCCGAGCCGGTGCCGGTAAGCCAGCGACTGCAGTCGGTGGGCATCGGCCTGGGTTCGCTGGCGCTGCTGGTGATGGCCGGCATCTGGCTGCTCAATCCGATGTTCCGGATCCTGGCCAAGGCGCGCGCGCGCGAGGTGATGACCGCCGCGGCCCTGCTGGTGGTGCTGGGCGCCGCGCTGCTGATGCAGCTGGGCGGGCTGAGCATGGCGATGGGCGCCTTCCTGGCCGGCGTGCTGCTGTCGGAGTCGAGCTTCCGGCACCAGCTCGAGGCCGATGTCGAACCCTTCCGCGGCATTCTGCTGGGCCTGTTTTTCCTGGCCGTGGGCATGTCGCTGGACCTGGCCGTAGTCTGGGGCAGCTGGCCGCTGATCGTCAGCGGCGTGCTGGCGATGATGGTGGTCAAGGCGCTGTGCATCTACCTCGTCGCGCGCATGATGAAGAGCGCGCACGCCGAGGCGATCGACCGCGCGGTGCTGATGGCCCAGGGCGGCGAGTTCGCCTTCGTGCTGTTCGCGGCGGCGGCTGCCGCCGGCGTGATCGACGCGCGGGTCAACGCCAACATGACCGCCATCGTGGTGCTGTCGATGGCGCTGACGCCGATCTTCGTGATCCTGCTGCGCCGGCTGGCGCCCAAGGCCGCGCAGTCGATGGAGGGCGTGGAGGAAGCGCGCGACCTCAAGGGCAACGTGCTGCTGATCGGCTTCGGGCGCTTCGGCCAGGTGGTGAGCCAGCCGCTGCTGGCGCGCGGCTTCGACGTGACCATCATCGAGACCAATGCCGAGGACATCCGCAACGCCGCCGATTTCGGCTTCAAGGTGCACTACGGCGACGGCACCCGCATGGACGTGCTGCACGCCGCCGGCGGCGCCACCGCCTGCGCCATCCTGGTCTGCGTGGACAGCCGCGCGGCGGCCAACCGCATCGTCGAGCTGGCCAAGGACGCGTTCCCGCAGGCCTCGCTGCTGGTGCGCGCCTTCGACCGCGAGCACGCCTTCGAACTGGCCAAGGCGAACGTGGATTTCCACATCCGCGAGGTCTTCGAATCGGCGGTCGCGTTCGGCGCGGCGGCCCTGCGCGAACTCGAGGTGCCGGCCGAGGAGGCCGAGGAGATCATCGCCGACGTGCGCCGCCGCGACGCCGAGCGGTTCGCGCTGGAGCTGGCGGGTGGCCTGTTCGCCGGCCGCGCGCTGATCTACGGCAATGCCGTGCCGCGCGGGCTGGCGCCGGCCAAACCCGTGGCCGAGCCGGCGACGGCGCTGGACGTCACCGCTGACCCGCCGCGCGACTGAGCGCGGCGCCGGAGTTCAGACCTCGCGCTCCAGCCCGGGGCGCGCCAGCACCACCTCGTTGCCGAACTTCGCGCGCATCGCGCCGGCCAGGGCCTCGCGGGCGTCGTCCTCGCCGTGCACCAGCACCACCGGCGGCCGGTTCTCGACCTGGCCATACCAGGCCAGCAGGCCGGGCTGGTCGGTGTGCGCCGACAGGCCGCCGACGGTATGCCGCTGCGCCTTGACGTGGATCTCCTCGCCGAAAATGCGGACCTCGCGGGCGCCGTCCACCAGCCGCCGGCCCAGCGTGCCCTGCGCCTGGTAGCCGACGAACATCACGTGCGCGTTCTTGCGGCCCAGGTTCTGCCGCAGGTGGTGGCGGATGCGGCCGCCGTTGCACATGCCCGAACCGGCGATGATGATCGCGCCGCCGGTGTGCGCGTTGATCCCGCGCGACTGCTCCGCTTCTACGGTGAACTTCAGGTTCGGCAACCGGAACGGATGCGGGCGGCCGCGCCAGGCCTTCTGCGCGGCCTGGTCGAACAACGACTCGTGGCGGTCGTAGACGTCGAGCACCTTGGCCGCCATCGGGCTGTCGAGGAAGATCTTCCAGCGCGCCATCTTCCACTCGTCCCAGTAGCGCGCGAACCAGTACAGCAGCTCCTGGCTGCGGCCGACCGAAAAGGCCGGGATCAGCACATTGCCGCCGGTCTGCCAGGCGGTGTCCAGCACCTCGCGGATCTCGTCCAAGGTGGCGGCGCGTTCGCGGTGGCTGCGGCCGCCGTACGTCGACTCCATCAGCAGCAGGTCGGCGCGCGACACCGGCGCCGGGTCGCGAAGGATCGGCGTGCCCTTGGGGCCGAGGTCGCCGGAGAACACCAGCACCTTCTCGCCGCCGGCTTCGCGCGCGCGCAGCTCGACGCTGGCCGAGCCCAGGATGTGGCCGGCGTCGCGCAGGGTGACGGTGAGGCCGGGCAGGATTTCCTGCGGCGAGTCGTAGGCCATCGGGCGCACCTGCCGCAGCACGTGGCCGACATCGGCGCGGGTGAACAAGGGCACGTGCTGGGCGTGGCCGTTGCGGCGGTGCTTGTTGTCCTGCTCGGCGTCCATCTCGGCCAGCGAGGCGGCGTCCTCGAGCATGATGCGCAGCAGGTCGGCGGTGGCCAGCTGGGTCCAGATCGGGCCGCGGAAACCGCGTTTGACCAGCAGCGGCAGCCGCCCGCAGTGGTCGATGTGGGCATGGCTGAGCACGACCGCGTCGATGCTCTCGACGTCGAAGGGAAAAGGTTCGAAGTTGCGGCGCTCGTCCTCGTCGCTGCCCTGGATCATGCCGCAGTCGAGCAGCAGGCGATGCCCGGCGGCCTCGACTTCGTGGCAGGAGCCGGTGACTTCGCCGGCGGCGCCGTGGAAACGTACGCGCATGGGTCACTCCGCTGCGGACCGGCCGCCAATGTAGCGCAGAAACGACGACGGCCGGGCGAGCCCGGCCGTCGTGGTCAAGCGGCGGCGCGGTTTATTTCGCGGCGCCCATTTCCTTGAGCAGGTGCGGGGCCGGATAGACCTTGTCCATCACCCAGACCATGTAGCGGTGGTCCACGGCGATCATCCGGGTCATCACCGGATCGAACACCCAGTTCGAGCTCACGCTCTCCCAGTTGCCGTCGAAGGCCAGGCCGACCAGCTCGCCCTTGCCATTGAGCACCGGCGAACCGGAGTTGCCGCCGGTGATGTCCAGGTCGGAGAGGAAGTTCACCGGCACGGCGGCCTTCTGCTCCGGGCTCATGGCGCGGATCGCGTCCAGCTGTGCCTTGGGCGCATCGAAGGGCTCGGTGCCGGTGGCCTTGGCGGCAACGCCGTCGAGCGAAGTGAACGGCGTGTAGGCGACGCCGTCCTTGGGCGTGTAGCCCATCACGTTGCCGTAGGTGATGCGCAGGCTCAGGTTGGCGTCGGGATACACGCCCTGCCCCTGGCTGCGCTTGTACTGCTGCACGGCGGCCAGGTAGACCGGACGGTGCAGGCTGTTGTCGCCGGCGCGGGCCTTGGCCACGTCCTCGAGCTGGATCAGGGTCGGCGTCAGCGCGACGGCGAGCTTGAGCAGCGGGTCGGCGTGGGCCTCGATGGCGGCGCGGTCGGCCTTCATCAGGGCCAGGCGCGCGTCGGTGCCGGCCAGCGTGGTGCCGGCATAGGTCGCATCGAGCGCGCGGGTGATCGCCGCGGCGTCGTTGCCGCCCAGCCAGGTGTCCAGCGCAGCGATGCGCTGCGTTGCCGGCAGCTTCACGTATTCGCCCAGCCAGTAGGCCAGCAGCTGCTTCTCCATTGCCGGGGTGTAGCGCTTCTCGAGCTGGCGCACGCCGCCCTCGAACGCCGGCAGGTCGCGCTGCTGGTAACCCGGGGCACGCTCGGCGTCGGGCTTGGCCGATTCGATCGCCAGGCGGTGCAGCTGGCGCAGGTTGCCCAGCAGGCCGGTGCCGGCGATCTGGCTGATCACCAGGTCGCGTTCGCGGGTGGCGCGGGCGTCGGCGGCCAGGGCCACCAGGCGCTCGTGCGCGGCCAGCGCGGCGCGGCCGTCGCGGCCCTGCGACTTCAGCCAGGCCAGCACGGCCTGCTCCTCGGCCTGCTTGCGGCCGGCGGCGTCGATGCGGCGGAAGCCCTCGAGCTGGCCGTCCCAGTTCTTCATCGCGTTCTGCCAGCTGCGCACGGTGGCGGCGTACTTCACCGCCAGGTCGGCGTCCTTGGCGCCCGCGGCCTCGACCAGGGCGACGATGTTCTTCAGGTGCTGGCCGACCACCGGGTACTGCCAGCTGGCGACGTTCTGGAATTCGTCGTACAGGGCATAGCGGTTGGTCGTGCCCGGGTAGCCGGCCACCATGACAAAATCGCCCGCATCGAGCGACTCGGTGGCCAGGCGCAGATGGTGCTTGGGCTTGAACGGCACGTTGTCCGGCGAGAACGCCGCCGGCTTGCCGTCCTTGCCGACATAGGCGCGGTAGAAGCTGAAGTCGCCGGTGTGGCGCGGCCACATCCAGTTGTCGACTTCGCCGCCGTAGTTGCCGATCGAACCCGGGGGCGCGTAGACCAGGCGCACGTCCTTGATCTCGATCTGGCGGAACAGGCGGTAGGTCTGGCCGCCGAAGAAGCTGTACAGGGTGCAGCGGAAGCCGGCTTCGGCCTCGCACTCGGCGATCAGCGCCTTCTGCGCCTTCTCGATCGCCTGCTGGCGCGGCAGGCCGGACAGCGTGCCGGCGGCGGCGCCGATCTGGTCGGTGACGTCGGTGATCTGGTCCATCACGAACACGCGGGCGGTCGGACCGGCCGAGACTTCGTCGGCGCGCGTGGCGGCATTGAAGCCGTCGGTCATCAGGTTGCGTTCGGCAGTGGAATTGAGCTGGATGGCGCCGTAGGCGCAGTGGTGGTTGGTGACCACCAGGCCGTCAGGCGACACGAAGGACGCGGTGCAGCCACCGAGCGCGACCACGGCGCCCATCGGGTTGCCGGTCAGGTCGGCCAGCTGCTTCGGGTCGAGTTCCAGCCCGGCTTGGGCCAGGGGGCCGGCGATCTCCGGCAGCTGCTGCGGCACCCACATGCCTTCCTTGGCCTGCGCGGCCAGGGACAGCGACAGGGCGGCGGCGAGAACGGCAAGACGCATACGCAATTCCTCTCGGTCGGGAAGGCCAAGAGGGTACCAGCGCGGAGGCCGTGGAAACGCCCGTAAACCGTTAGACTTTCGGCAGGGGACAAAGGGGAATGGACTATGCGTAGCGCGATTGTCGGCCTGCTCGCGGCCGTGGCCTGGATGGCGCCGGCTGCGGTGCGGGCGCAGGCACCGGACGATGCCTTGGCGGCGGCCTGGCTGGTGCTCTGCCCCGGCGCCACGCCGGGTTCGGACCTGGCGACCCGCTGCGCCGAAATCTCCGCCGGCGGGCCCGGCAGCCGCGACGGCGCCGCCGCCGGCAACTTCCTGGGTGAGATTCCCGGCCAGGGCCGCGCCGCCACCCGCGACGGCTCGCCCGACGAAGCCGAGCTGCGCAGCGAGCTGGGCGCCGGATGGTCGGTCTTCCTCAGCGCCGATGCCGGGCGCCTCAAGCGCCGCGACGGCACCAACGAGGCGCCCTTCGACGGCGACACCGGCGCGCTCGGCGCCGGCGTGGACTGGGCGCCGCGCGCCGACTGGCGCCTGGGCCTGCTGCTGAGCCATTCCCGCGAGGACCTGGACTTCCTGGCCTCGCAGGGCCGCAGCGAGGCGCGCTACACCGGCGCCCTGGCCATCGCCGCCTGGAACGCCAGCGACCGGCTGGCCCTGGACGCTTACGCCGGGCGTCTCGATGGCGACTACGAGCTGCGCCGGGCCATCGACTACACCCTGCTCAGCGGCGTCAGCGTGAACGCGGTGGCGCGCGCGGCGCCGGAGTCCGAGCGCACGCTGGCCGGCCTGGGCCTGACCTGGTCGCTGCCGCGCGGCGCCTGGGAATGGCAGTTCGGCGCCGGCCTGGACTGGCAGCGCACCAAAATCGACGCCTATGCCGAGTCCGGCGGCGCCGGCCTGGCCCTGTTCGTGCCGGGCCGGGCCATCACCAGCCGCCGCGGCCGGGTCGACGCGACCCTGGCGCGCACCTACTCCACTGGCTGGGGCGTCTGGCAGCCGCTGCTGCGCCTGGGCTGGCGGCACGAGTTCGCCAACCCGGCCCGGCCGCTGACGGTGCGTTTCCTGGGCGATCCCGCCGCGACCCCGGTGGTCTTCGAGACCGACGATGCCGACGCCAACTGGGGCGAAGCCGGCCTGGGCGCGGTGTTCGTGTTCACCGGCGGACACTCTGCCTTCGTGGAGTACCGGCAGCGCTTCGGCCACGACTTCCTGCAGGAACGCATCCTGGCGATCGGCTGGCGGTTCGAGCTGCCCTGAGCGGCTTGCCGAACGGTTCACCGTCGGCGGGTATAATTCCGGCCCTCACGGCCCGACGGGCCTTGCCGGATGCAGGACGATGGCACAGCAGATGATGAAGGCGCTGGTGAAGCGCCACGCGGAAAAGGGCATCTGGATGGAACAGGTGCCGGTGCCCTCGCCCGGCCCGAACGAGGTGCTGATCAAGCTCGAGAAGACCGCGATCTGCGGCACCGACCTGCACATCTACAAGTGGGACGAGTGGAGCCAGCGTACGATCAAGCCGGGCCTGGTGATCGGGCATGAGTTCGTGGGCAAGGTGGTGGAACTGGGCCCCGGCGTGACGGGATACCAGATCGGCGACCGCGTCTCGGCCGAAGGCCATCTCGTCTGCGGCCACTGCCGCAATTGCCGCGCCGGCCGCCAGCACCTGTGCCCGAACACCGTTGGCATCGGTGTCACCCGCCACGGCGCCTTCGCCGAATACATCGTGATGCCGGCCAGCAACCTGTGGCCGATCCCGGACTCGATCCCGTCCGAGCTGGCCGCGTTCTTCGACCCCTACGGCAACGCCGCGCACTGCGCGCTGGAGTTCGACGTGGTCGGCGAGGACGTGCTGATCACCGGCGCCGGCCCGATCGGCATCATCGCCGCCGGCATCTGCAAGCACATCGGCGCGCGCAACGTGGTCGTGACCGACGTCAACGACTACCGGCTCAAGCTCGCCGCCGACATGGGCGCCACCCGCGTGGTCAACGTCTCCAAGCAGTCGCTCAAGGACGTGATGAAGGATCTCCACATGGAGGGCTTCGACGTGGCGCTGGAGATGAGCGGCAACCCGCATGCCTTCAACGACATGCTCGACTGCATGTACCACGGCGGCAAGATCGCCCTGCTCGGCATCCTGCCCAACGGCGCCGGCATCAACTGGGACAAGGTGATCTTCAAGGGCCTGGTGCTGCACGGCATCTACGGCCGCAAGATGTACGAGACCTGGTACAAGATGACCCAGCTGGTGCAGTCGGGATTCCCGCTGCAGAAGGTGCTGACCCACCAGGTGCACATCGACGACTTCCAGAAGGGTTTCGACCTGATGGACAGCGGCCAGTGCGGCAAGGTCGTCTGCAGCTGGTCCTGAACCGGAACCGGCGGGCAAAAAAAAACGGGGCGCCCTGCGGCGCCCCGTTCTTTTATGCCTTGGCGCCGGATCAGCCGCCGATGGACAGGGTCAGCATGAAGCGGTTGTCGGCGGTCTCGCCGAAGTTGAACTCACCGTCGGCATCGGTGCCGTAGAAGCCGAGCGCGGCGTTGACCGGTCCGAAGTCGCGGTTCACCGAGATCGAGTAGTCGTTGTAGTCCTCGATGCCGGTGGCTTCGTCGAACTGGCTCTGGCCGAAGCCGATGTCCAGGCCGACGCCCGCGCCGATGTCCCAGCTGCCGGCGATGCCGTAGTAGTAGCCGTTTTCGTCCAGGCCGTAGACGTCGTTGGTGTAGCCGACGGTGAAGGTGAACATTTCGTTCCAGGCGATCGCGCCGATCAGCTCGTTGTAGTCGCCGTCGCCGAAGTCGTCGTCTTCGCCGATGTAGTTGTAGCGGTTGAGCATCAGGTCCAGGTTCCAGGTCTCGCTCAGGTCCCAGTTCCAGCCGATGTAGGTGTCGATTTCGATGTCCGGGCTGCCGTCGCCGAAGTCGACGTTCGAGCCCCAGACGCCGGCGTAGAAGCCATTGTCGAAGTTCAGGTCGGCGCCCAGCTGCAGCGACGCTTCCTCGTCGGTCTGCGAAACGCCGCGGAAGACGTAGTCGCTGGAAATGGCGGCGTTCCAGCTGAAGATGGACTCTTCCTCCTCGGCGGCGACTTCGGCGGTGGCCGCGTCTTCCTGGGCGAAGGACGTCAGCGGCAGCGCGAACAGCGCGGCGGCCAGCGCGAGCGAAAGCTTGTTGTTCATCGGGATGGTCCTCGTCGTTGGGGCAATCGTTTACGGGCGTTGTGGTTATGGGTATCGCGGGCGAGACCGTCGGGCAAACCCGAACGGGTGTTGAAAATAATGATCGAAGTGTCCGCCGGCGAGCATCTTAAGGCATGCGGCGGTGCAGCAATGGTCCTCCCCGGCCCCGTGGGCCCCATGGCCGGCCTGAGCGTGGCCTGAGCCACCGTGCCGGCTCCCCTGCCTGGCCGGTCACGGAGCCGGGATAATGGCCGGACCTTTCCCCGCCCCGAGCGCCCGACCCATGCCCAGCCCCGCCCTCGCCCGCTACGCCGCCGAACTCGATGCGATCCGCGAACAGGGCCTGTTCAAGGCCGAACGCATCATCACCGGGCCGCAGTCGGCGCAGATCGAGCTGGCCGACGGCCGCACGGTGCTGAACTTCTGCGCCAACAACTACCTGGGCCTGGCCGACCACCCCGAGGTGATCCAGGCCGCCAAGGACGCGCTCGACAGCCACGGCTTCGGCATGGCCTCGGTGCGCTTCATCTGCGGCACGCAGGACCTGCACAAGCAGCTCGAAGCCCGGATCGCGGAGTTCTTCGGCACCGAGGACACCATCCTCTATGCCGCCTGCTTCGATGCTAACGGCGGACTGTTCGAGCCTTTGCTCGGTGAAGAGGACGCCATCATCTCGGACTCGCTCAACCACGCCTCGATCATCGACGGCGTGCGCCTGTGCAAGGCCAAGCGCTACCGCTACGCCAACAGCGACATGGCCGACCTCGAGAAGCAGCTGCAGCAGGCCCAGGCCGACGGCGCCCGCACGATCATGATCACGTCCGACGGCGTGTTCTCGATGGACGGCTTCATCGCCCCGCTCGACGAGCTGACCGCACTGGCGGCGAAGTACGGCGCGCTTGTGCACATCGACGAATGCCACGCCACCGGCTTCCTCGGCGCCACCGGCCGCGGCAGCGCCGAGGTGCGCGGCGTGATGGACAAGATCGACATCTTCACCGGCACGCTGGGCAAGGCGCTCGGCGGCGCGCTGGGCGGCTTCACCACGGGCCGGCGCGAAGTGATCGAACTGCTGCGCCAGCGTTCGCGTCCCTACCTGTTCTCGAACTCGCTGCCGCCGCACGTGGTGGCAGCGGGCATCAAGGTGTTCGACATGCTGGCCGCCGCCGGCGACCTGCGCGAGCGCCTGGCGGAGAACACCCGCTACTTCCGCGAAAAGATGACCGCCGCCGGCTTCGACCTCAAGCCGGGCGTGCACCCGATCTGCCCGGTGATGCTGTACGACGCGCCGCTGGCACAGAAGTTCGCTTCGCGGTTGCTGGAGGAAGGCATCTACGCGATCGGCTTCTTCTTCCCGGTCGTGCCCAAGGGCCAGGCGCGCATCCGCACCCAGATGTCGGCGGCGCATACCCGCGAACACCTGGACCGCGCCATCGCCGCCTTCACCAAGGTGGGCCGCGAGCTGGGCGTGATCGCCGCCTGATGGGCGGTTCGAAGCTCCTGCGCCGCGGGCCCGTGCTGGCCGGCCTGGGCCTGCTCGGGCTGGTGCTGCTGCTGCGCTTCGGCAATACGGTGGCGATCGCGCTGGAAAACCCGCAGCCCAGCCGCAGCGTCGGCACGCCGGCGCGAGGCGAACTGCACGACGGCAAGCGGCTGCCGAGCCGCGGCGAGAACTTCCGCGCGTATTCCGACCTGGGCGCCCTGCTCGGTCGAAATGCCGTGCACCACAAGGTCCGGGATACGGTGCTGGATGCCTACGCGCAGCTCGCCCGTGAGCGTGCCGACGTCACCTACGTCTACGGCGAAACCGGCTGGCCCGAGGGCGGAAGCTTCGAACCGCACCGTACGCACCAGAACGGCATGGCGGTGGACTTCTTCGTGCCCGTGCGCGACCGGGACGGCCGCCCGCATCCGGTGCCCACCCACGCCTTCAACCGCTTCGGCTACGACCTGGAATTCAACGCGCGCGGCCGCATGGCCGGCTACCGCATCGACTTCCCGGCGATGGCGGCACATCTGCGCGCGCTGCGCGAGGCCAGCCGGCGGCATGGCCTGGACATCGAGGTGGTGATCTTCGACCCGCGGCTGCAGCCGGAACTGTTCGCCAGCCCTGGGGGCGGCGCACTGCGCGAGGGCATGAATTTCTCGCGCCGCGACGCCTGGGTGCGGCACGACGAGCACTACCACGTGGTCTTCGTCGAGCGCGGCTGAACGCGGCGATCAGCCCGCGGCGCGGCCCAGTGCGGCGACTTCCGCCGCGTCCAGCCGCCGCCACTGGCCCTTGCCGAGCTCTCCCAGCGCCAGCGGACCGATCGCCACCCGCACCAGCCGCAGCACCTCCAGACCATGCGCGGACAGCAGGCGGCGGATCTGCCGGTTGCGGCCCTCGTCGAGCACGATCTCCAGCCAGGCGTTGCGCGTGCCGCTGCGCAGCAGGGTGGCGGAACGCGCGGACAGCCGTTCGCCCTCGTCGACGATGCCGGCCTCCAGGCGCGCGAGCAGGTCGGCATCGGGAAGCGCATCCACCTGCACGTGATAGGTTTTCGGCGGGCCGGTGTCCGGGTCGGTGATGCCGGCGGCCCAGGCCGGGTCGTTGCTCATCAGCAGCAGGCCTTCGCTGGCCTGGTCCAGGCGGCCCACGGGCGCCAGCCAGGGCAGGCCCGCCCCCTCGAGGCAGGCATAGACCGTGGCACGGCCCCGCTCGTCGCTGGCCGTGGTGACCAGGCCGCGCGGCTTGTTGAGCGCCAGGTAGACGCGTTCGGCTGCGCCGAGTTCGCGCCCGTCCACCGCCAGCCGGTCGTGGTCCTGGCGCACCGGATGTTCGGGGTCGCGCACGACCCGGCCGTTGACCGCGACGCGGCCTTCACGCACCCAGGCCGCCGCCTGCGTGCGCGAGCAGAGGCCGAGTTTGGACAACACCCGCGCGACGCCATGGCGGGGCGCGCCGGCCGGCGGCGGGGGCGAACGTCTTTGCATGGCCGAAGCATGGCGCATGCGCGGCGCGGACCGCTACTGCGCTGCGGTCGCCCGGCGGGAAGCCGGCACGGTTCACTGCCCCGTCACCGCGGGAAATCGACCATGCGCGCATGTCCGAATCCACCCCCGATTCCCTTCCCCTGCCCGCCTGGCGCCGGGTGCTGCGCGCGGCCCTGCTCTGGTTCGACACCGGCGCCGACGCTGTGGACGGCGACCCCGACCGCATCGACTGGCTGCGCGTCGCGCCCTTCATCGCCCTGCACCTGGCCTGCCTGGCGGTGTTCTGGGTCGGCTTTTCCTGGTTTGCGTTCTGGACCGCGGTGGCGCTGTATGCGGCGCGCATGTTCGCCATCACCGGGTTCTACCACCGCTACTTCTCCCACAAGGCCTTCAAGGCCTCGCGGCCGGTGCAGTTCGCGTTCGCGGTGCTGGGCGCGGCGTCGGTACAGCGCGGGCCGCTTTGGTGGGCCGCGCACCACCGGCACCACCACCGCCATGCCGACACCGAACACGACATCCATTCGCCGCGGCACGGCTTCTTCCGCAGCCACATGGGCTGGTTCCTGACCCGACGCGCCTTCGCCACCGACCTCGATGCCGTCAAGGACCTGGCGAAGTTCCCCGAGCTGCGCCTGCTCGACCGCTTCGACGTGTTGGTGCCGGTGCTGCTGGCAGCAGGCCTCTATGCCCTGGGCGCGTGGCTTGAAAGCGCCTATCCGGGGCTCGGCACCAGCGGGCCGCAGCTGCTGGTCTGGGGCTTTTTCGTCTCGACGGTCGTGCTCTTCCATGTCACGGTGACCATCAACTCGCTGGCCCACCGCTGGGGCAGCCGGCGCTTCGCCACCCGCGACGACAGCCGCAACAATCCGCTGCTGGCGCTGCTGACCTTCGGCGAGGGCTGGCACAACAACCACCACCACTTCCCCGGTTCGGCGCGCCAGGGATTCGCCTGGTGGGAGCTGGACCTGACCTACCTGGGTCTGCGCGCGATGGCGGCGCTGGGCCTGGTGCACGATCTCAAGCCGGTGCCACCGGCGCTGCGCAAGGCGCGCCCGGAGCCGGCATGAAGATCGCGGTGGTGGGCAGCGGCATCGCCGGCCTGGGCGCGGCGTGGCGTCTGTCGAAACAGCACGAGGTGGTGCTGTTCGAACGCGAGGACCGGCTGGGCGGGCACACGCATACCCACGCGGTGCGCCAGGCCGGGCGCGACTATGCGGTGGACAGCGGTTTCATCGTCTTCAACCGCGACAACTACCCGCTGCTGACGCGGATGTTCGAGCAACTCGGGGTCGCGTCGCAGCCGACCACGATGAGCTTCTCGGTGCAGGACGCCCGCAACGGGCTGGAGTACAACGCCACCGACCTGGACGGGCTGTTCTGCCAGCGCAGCAACCTCGTGTCGCCGCGATTCTGGCGCATGGTCCGCGACATCGTGCGCTTCTACCGCGAGGCGCCGGCGCTGCTGGCCGAAGCCGGCGACGGTCCGTCGCTGGGCGACTACCTGCAGGCCAACCGCTACTCGCCGATGTTCATCGACGACCACCTGGTGCCGATGGCGTCGGCCCTGTGGTCGTCGCCCGCCGAGGGCATCATGGGTTTCCCGGCGAAGTACCTCGTGCGCTTCATGGACAACCACCACATGCTTCAGCTGCAGGACCGCCCGCCCTGGCGCGTGGTGACCGGGGGCTCGTCGAGCTATATCGCGGCGCTGCAGCGCGACTGGTCGGTGCAGCTGCGCCTGGCGTCGCCGGTGCGGCGCGTGCGGCGCGATGCCGACGGCGCCTGGGTGACCAGCGACGCCGGCGAGGAGCGCTTCGACCAGGTGGTGCTGGCCTGCCACAGCGACCAGGCCCTGGACATGCTGGCCGACGCCAGCGCCGCCGAACGCGAGGTGCTGGGCGCCATTCCCTACCAGGCCAATGAAACCGTGCTGCACACCGACGCGCGCCTGCTGCCGACCCGCCGCAAGGCCTGGGCGGCCTGGAGCGCCTACGTGCCCGCCGAACCCGGCGCGCCGTGCACGGTAAGCTACTGCATGAACCTGCTGCAGTCGCTGCAATCGCCCGAGCCCTTCGTGGTGACGCTCAACCGCAGCCAGGACATCGACCCGGCCAAGGTGATCGCGCGGATGCGCTACCACCACCCGGTGTACACCCACGCCAGCGTCGCCGCCCAGGCGCGCCGCGGCGAGATCAGCGGCGTCAACCGCACCTGGTACGCCGGCGCCTATTGGGGTTTCGGCTTCCACGAAGACGGGCTGCGCAGCGGCGTCGAGGTCGCGCGGGCGCTGGGGGCGTCATGGCCCTGAAATCCGCGATCTACGAGGGCTGGGTGCGGCACCGCCGGCAAGCGCCGACGGCGCATGGCTTCCGCTACCGGATCTTCCAGCTCTATCTCGACCTGTCCGAACTCGACCAGGTGTTCGCGGGGCGCTGGCTGTGGTCGGTCGACAGGCCCAACCTGGCGCAGTTCCGTCGCCGCGACTACTACGGCGACCCGGCGCTGCCGCTGGACACCGCGGTGCGCGACCGCGTCGAGGCCGAGCTCGGACGCCGGCCGGACGGGCCGATCCGCCTGCTCACGCACGGCCGCTATTTCGGCAAGACCATGAACCCGGTGAGCTTCTACTACGGTTTCCGCGCCGACGGCGAAACCCTGGACTGGATCCTGGCCGAAATCACCAACACGCCCTGGAACGAGCGGCACGCCTACCTGCTGGCCGCCGACCAGGCGCAGGCGCGGGGCGACAGCCTGCAATGGGGCTTCGACAAGGCCTTCCACGTCTCGCCCTTCATGGCGATGCAGCGCCGCTACCGCTGGTCGTTCCAGCCGCCGGGGGATTCACTGCGCGTGCACATGGACGTGTTCGACGGCGAGGCACGCGAATTCGACGCCACCCTGGTGCTGGAACGCCGGCCGCTGGACGCGCACACGCTGGCTTCATGCCTGGCGCGGTATCCCTTGCTCACCGTCAAGGTCGCGGCGGCCATCTACTGGCAGGCAGCGCGGCTCTGGCTCAAACGCATTCCCTTCCACCCGCACCCCGATCACCACGCACGGAGTTCCCGATGAGCAGCCCCGCCGACGTCCTGGCCAACCCCGCGCAGGAAGCCGCCCGCTACGGGGCCCTGGACCGCCTGCTGCGCCAGCGCCTGCTCCAGACGCTCGACGGCCTGCGCGGCGGCCGGGTGACGGTGCGCGACGGGCTGGGCGAAACGACGCTGGGCGAGGACGAGGGGGAGATCGCGCTGCGCGTGCACCTGGACGTGGCCGACCCCGGCTTCTACCGCGCCATCGCCGCCAACGGCTCGGTCGGCGCCGGCGAGGCCTACATGGACGGGCTGTGGCGCTGCGACGACCTGGTCGGCCTGGTCCGCCTGCTGGTGCGCAATCGCGACCGGCTCGACGCGATGGAAACCGGCCTGGCGCGCCTGGGCGGCTGGGCGATGCGGCTGCTGCACGCGGTCAAGCGCAACACCCGCCGCGGCAGCCGCCGCAACATCGCCGCGCACTACGACCTGGGCAACGACTTCTTCAAGCTGTTCCTGGATGAGGAGCTGATGTACTCGTCGGCGGTGTTCGCCGAGGCCGACGAATCGCTGGAAACCGCGCAGAAGCGCAAGCTCGAGCGCATCTGCCGCAAGCTCGACCTGCGTCCCGGCGACCACCTGGTCGAGATCGGCACCGGCTGGGGCGGCATGGCCATTTATGCCGCACGCCACTACGGCTGCCGCGTCACCACCACCACGATCTCGAGAGAACAGCACGCGCTGGCCACCGCGCGCGTGGCCGAGGCAGGGCTGTCCGACCGGGTGACCGTGCTGCTGCAGGACTACCGCGATCTGTCCGGCCAATATGACAAGCTGGTGTCGATCGAGATGATCGAGGCCATCGGCCATCAGTACCTCGACACCTACGTGGCCAAGTGCGCGAGCCTGCTCAAGCCCGAGGGCCTGGCGCTGATCCAGGCGATCACGATCGAGGACCATCGCTATGCCCAGGCGCTGCGCTCGGTGGACTTCATCAAGCGGCACATCTTCCCCGGCAGCTTCATTCCCTGCGTCAGCGTGATCGTGTCGGCCGGCGCGCGCGCCAGCGACCTGCGCCTGGTCAACCTCGAGGACATCGGGCCCAGCTACGCGCTGACGCTGCGGCACTGGCGCCAGCGCTTCCTCGCGCACCTGGACACGGTGCGCACCCAAGGCTACGACGAGCGCTTCATCCGGATGTGGGAGTTCTACCTCTGCTACTGCGAAGGCGGCTTCATCGAACGCTCGATCGGCGATGTGCACCTGCTGTTCGCGCGCCCCGGCAACCGCCGCGACCAGTACCTGCCCGCGCCCGAGGCGGTCTGAAGTGAGCCGTCTGCTGCTCACCGCCGGCAACGTGATCGGCTTCCAGCTGGTCTGGCTGGCCAGCATCGGCGGCGCGGGCGCGGGCCTGGCCTGGGCCGGGCCGGCCGCGGCGGCCGTGTTCGTGGCGGCCATGCTCGCCATCGGCGGGCGCCGCCGGGACGACCTGCGCATGCTGGCCATCGCCCTGCCCGTGGGCCTGGCGATGGATAGCGGCTTCGCCGCGTCCGGCTGGCTGGTGTATGCCGAACCCGGGCCATGGCCGGCGCTGGCGCCGGTCTGGATCGCATCGCTGTGGGCGGGATTTGCGTTGACGCTCAATCATTCGATGGCCTTCCTGCGTGGCCGCCCGGCGGCCGCGGCGCTGTTCGGACTGCTCGGCGGTCCGCTGGCCTACTGGAGCGCGGCGGAAGCGTTCAGTGCCGTGGCGTTCGGCGTGCCGGCCGCCTGGGCGCTCGCCGCGCTGGCGATCGGCTGGGCGGCGGTGCTGCCCCTGCTGTTTGCACTCGGCGGGCGCGGCAGGGCCGATACACGCCCGGCGCTGGCCGTGCGCAAGGCGGCGACATGAGCCCCTGGCTGTCGGTGGCCTGGGTGTGGCTGGGCTCGGCCGTAGCGATGGCGGCGCTGTGGGCCTTCTCGATGCGGGTGCGCAACATCGGTTACGTCGACGTCGGTTGGGCTGGCCTGATGGCGGCGGCGGCGTTGTTCATCGGCCTGACGGCCGACGGCTCGCCTCTGGCGCGCGGACTGGTCGCGATGTTCGGCAGCGTGTGGGGCGCGAGGCTCTGCCTGCACCTGCTGCACCGCGTGCTCAACGAGGATGAGGACGGGCGCTACCAGGCGTTGCGCGCCGAATGGTCGGGCAGCCCGGTGCGGTTCTTCGTTTTTTTCCAGGTTCAGGCTGTCGTGGTGGCGCTGTTTTCGATCCCGTTCGTGGCGGCGGCGTCGAACTCCGAGGACGGTTTCGGGGCCTGGATGCTGGCGGCGGTGCTGGTTTGGCTGCTGTCGATCGGCGGCGAAGCGCTGGCCGACCGGCAGTTGGCCGCGTTCCGCGCGGATCCCGGCAACCGTGGCCGCACTTGCCGCGTCGGCCTCTGGGCCTGGTCGCGGCATCCGAACTATTTCTTCGAATGGCTGCACTGGTTCAGCTACGTGCTGGTGGCGGCAGGCGGCGGCATGGTGTGGGCCAGTCTGGTCGGGCCGGTGGTGATGTTTGCCTTCCTCTACCGCGTCAGCGGCATCCCCTGGACCGAGGCGCAGTCGCTGCGGTCGCGCGGTGACGACTACCGCCGTTACCAGCAGGAAGTGAGTGCGTTCTTTCCCTGGCCGCCGCGCCGGAACCCCTGAAATCCCGGAGTCCTGAATGTCCCTGATCGACCTGTGCGAGCGCGGCCTGGTGCCCGACGTATTGACCCGCTACGGCATCCGGCGCCTGTGCGCCCAGCGACTGGAACAGGAAGGCGCGTGCGACGTTGCCGCGGCCGACCAGCGTTTCCGCGACCTGCTCGACGAGCTGCGCCGCAGCCCGATCGCGATCGAAACCGACGCGGCGAACGAACAGCACTACGAACTGCCGACACGCTTCTTCGAACTTTGCCTGGGCCGCCGGCTCAAGTACTCCAGCGCCTACTACCCCACCGGCAACGAGACGCTGGACGAGGCGGAAGAGGCGATGCTGGCGCTGTACGGCGAACGCGCCGGCCTGGCCGACGGCCAGCGCATCCTCGAACTGGGCTGCGGCTGGGGCTCGCTCACGCTATGGATGGCCGAGCGCTTCCCGCAGGCCCGCATCACCGGCGTGTCGAATTCGCGAACGCAGCGCGAGCACATCCTGGCGCAGGCGGCGCGCCGCGGCCTGGGCAATGTCGAGATCATCACCTGCGACGTTAACCAGCTGGAGCTGCCCGAGGGCGAGTTCGACCGGGCGGTGTCGATCGAGATGTTCGAGCACATGCGCAACTACCGGCACCTGCTGGGCCGCGTATCGCGCTGGCTCAAGCCCGAGGGCAAACTGTTCGTGCACATCTTCGTGCACCGTTACCTGATGTACCCCTTCGAAACCGAAGGCGACGACAACTGGATGGGGCGCTACTTCTTCACCGGCGGCCTGATGCCCGCGGCCGACACGCTGCTGCATTTCCAGGACGACCTGGCGCTGGAGCAGCGCTGGCTGGTGCCCGGCACGCACTACCAGCGCACCGCGGACCACTGGCTGCAGAACCAGGACCACCACCGCGAGGAAGTGATGGCCGTTCTCACCGAGGCCTACGGCGCCGCCGAAGCGGCGCGCTGGTTCCAGCGCTGGCGCATGTTCTGGATGGCCTGCGCCGAGCTGTTCGGCTATTCAGGTGGCGACGAGTGGCTCGTCGCCCACTACCGGTTCAGCAACGCACGCTAGCCGAGGGCTTGCACTCGATCTTGGCAGCGGCAGGCACGGCGGCTGGAGCCGCGGCAGGAGCCGCGGCAGGAGCCGAGGCACCCGGCTTGCCGGTGGCCACGCGGATGCCCTTGGCCTTCATCCAAGCGTCGAACTCCTCGGCGGTCATGCGGCGGCCGTTCTGGTTCATGTCGAAGCGCCACGGGGTGTTGTCGTGCTGGGTCTTGGGCACGTAGGCGCCCTGGGATCCCGAAGCCGGGGCGGACGTCGCCGGACGGGTCGCCGGGGCGGTCGCCGCCGCCGGAGCGGCGGCCGGGCGACGCGCGCGTTCGACGAAAGCCTGGACATTGATGCAGCTCGCCGGCACCGGCGCGCTGTGCTTCATCTCCGGAGCGGGCACCGAGGCCGGCAGCGGCGCGGTCGCAGCAGTGCTGCAGGCCGGCGAAGCGGCCAGCACCGGGCTGGCGGAAAATGCGGCGGGGAGGGCCAGGAACGTCAGGAGCGCGCTGCGGATCATCTTGCACCGGGGGGTTGGGGGGTGCCGGAAGCTTAGGCGCGCCCGGCCCGACGTGGCAAACGGAAATTCGAGAACTCCGTCACAAAAAAAGAAGCCCGGCACTAGGCCGGGCTTCCGTATTGCCGTGGAACTGAAGGATCAGTTCTGCACGTTCAGCTCGGTGCGGCGGTTGCGCGCACGGCCTTCGGCGGTGTCGTTGGTGTCGATCGGACGGCTCTCGCCGAAACCGTTCGGGCCGACCAGACGATCGGCAGTGATGCCGTTGCTGGTCAGGTAGTTGTACACCGTGGCGGCACGACGCTCGGACAGGCCCTGGTTGTACTGGTCGGTACCGACGGAGTCGGTGTGACCGGCAACCTCAACCTTCAGCTGCGGGTACTTCTGCAGGATCGACACGGCCTCGGCCAGGATGGCCTCGGCGTCCGGACGCAGGGTGTCCTTGTCGAAGTCGAAGTTCACGCCCTTCAGGTCGATGGTCAGCGGCACCGGGCAGCCGTCCGGACCGATGGCCTGGCCAGCGGCGGAACCCGGGCACTTGTCGTCGCAGTTGTTGACGCCGTCGCCGTCGTCGTCGAGGTCGGCGCAGGTCTGCTGGGCGACCGGCTCTTCCTTCGCCGGCTCGACCGGGGCGGCCAGGTCACCCAGCTTCACGAGCAGGGTGAACGAGGCGAGCAGGTCGGTGAAGCGGTCGGAATCCGGGCTCACGACGCTGGAGTCGTCGAACGCGACGCGGGTGCCGATTTCGCCACGCACGGACACGCGGTCGTAGTCACCCTGCAGGCCGACGCCAAGGTTGGCGGCGAGCATGGTGTCTTCGCGCTGGCCCGGCGAGTTCGGGTTCGGGAAGTTGTTGAACTCTTCCTCGGCCTTCTGAACGCCCAAGCCCATGCGCACGTACGGCCACCAGTTACGGCCTTCGCGCAGGAAGTGGTAACGCGCGTCCACCGAGGCGCCGTACTGGCTGAACAGCAGGTCGTTGCCCGGGAACTGCGGGTTCTGGTAGTTCAGCTCGCCGTCAATGGACCAGTTCGGGGAAATGAACTTGCCGAGGCCGAGGGTACCGAACAGATCGTTGCGGGTGCCACGATCACTGTCCTGGAAATTCTGGCCCAGGCCGCCGCTGACGTACCAGCGGTCATCGAAATCTTGCGCCGAGGCGGACTGCGCCAGGGCCATCGCGCCGAACAGGGCGCAGCACAGGAGGTTCTTCTTCATGATTTGCTCCAATTTCACGGGGGAACTTCACACAGTAATGCGGAGCCGAGACGCCGGCCACGCGCGCATGAAACAAGATCAGCAGCTATACCGGTTAACGGGAATCTAACAAGTTTGTCCTGCGTTGGCAAGCTTGCCCGTCACAGTGTGAACAAATCGATAAAACGGTGGATCGGGGTAGCCTCGAACCTCGAGGTGTCGCCGGTCAGGTTCAGGATCTGTTCGACCCGGCGGGCCGGAAGCTGCCCTCCGACCGCCGCCTCGAACTTCTGCAGCAGGACCGGAATGCCCTCACCGCGGCGCTCGCGGTGGCCGATCGGGTAGTCGACGGAAACCTTGCCGGTGGAGCTGCCGTCCTTGAAGAAGACTTCGACCGAATTGCCGATGTAGCGCTTTTCCGGGTCGAAGTAGTCCTTGGTGAACTGCGGGTTCTCCTTGACCTCCATCCGGGCCCGGAGAGCGTCGATGCGCGGGTCGGCCGCGACCGCGTCGGCATAGTCGTCGGCGGTCAGGCGGCCGAAGACCAAAGGTACGGCGACCATGTACTGCAGGCAGTGGTCGCGGTCGGCGTAGTTGGCCAGCGGGCCGGTCTTGTCGATGATGCGCAGGCCCGCCTCCTGGGTCTCGATCAGTATCCGGTCGACCTGGTCGAGCCGGCCGGCGACCTTCGCATGCAGCTGCATCGCGCATTCGACCGCCGTCTGGGCGTGGAACTCGGCCGGGTAGCTGATCTTGAAGAGGATGTTTTCCATCACGTAGCTGCCGAAGGGGCGCTCGAATTCGAACTCCTTGCCCTTGAACAGCACGTCGTAGAAGCCCCAGGTCTTGGCGGTCAGCGCGCTCGGGTACCCGACCACGCCCTTGACCGCATTGAGCGCATGGGTGACCGCGCGGCGGCAGGCGTCGCCGGCGGCCCAGCTCTTGCGCGGACCGGCGTTGGGCGCATGCCGGTAGGCGCGCAGGGCGCCGCCGTCGAGCCAGCTGTGGCTCACGGCATTGATGATTTCTTCCTTGCCGCCGCCGAGCATGTGCGTGGCCACGGCGCTCGAGGCCAGCCGGACCAGGATCACGTGGTCGAGACCGACGCGATTGAAGCTGTTCTTCAGCGCGTAGGCGCCCTGGATCTCGTGGGCCTTGATCGCCCAGGTGAGCACGTCGCGCACGGTGATCATTTTGCCGTGCTCGCGTTCGGCCTTGCGACTCAGGTAGTCACCCACCGCCAGGATCGCGCCCAGGTTGTCGGAAGGATGGCCCCATTCCGCGGCCAGCCAGGTGTCGTTGAAGTCCAGCCAGCGCACCTGCACGCCGATGTTGTAGGCCGCCTGGGTCGGATCCAGTTCGTAGGACGTGCCGGGAACCCGGGCGCCACCGGCCATGGAGGCGCCGGGAACCAACGGCCCGAGGTGCTTGACGCATTCCGGATGCCGCATGGCCAGCATCGAACAGGCCAGCGAGTCCAGCAGCATGTAGCGCGCCGTGGTGTATGCCTCGGACGAACCGATGTAGTAGTCGGTGATGTAGTTGGCGATGTCGACCATCGCCTGGTCGGGCTCGGGGCGCTTGGCGGAACGGAGATCGTGCTGGCTCATGGGCGGGCGGTCCGTGCGTGCGTGTCGAGGTGGCGTTCATGGTGCCAGAACATGGCGGCAAGCGCCGGGCACCGGACAGGTAAACGCACACTCCACGCGGCTGCGGCCGCCCGGCGCCTCAGGCGGCGCGCGCCTCCAGGAATCCAACGATGCGGTCGAGCACCTGCCCGTCGCGCAGCACGTCGCGATGACCCAGTCCGCGGGTCTCGTGCAGCTCGGCCCGGGTCGCCTGGGCGATGCGGATCGCGTCCGCGAACGGGATCACGGCGTCGTCGTGGTCGTGCACCACCAGCAGCGGCCGGTGCAGGCGCTGGGCCAGCCGGTCGATGTCCAGCGCCTCGGGGGCCAGGCCGGTGCGCGCCTCCATCTTGGCGAAGAATCGGCGACGGGCCTCTTCGGGCAGCCCGAGCGCGCGGCTCATCCGGGTCAGCACGCCGGCCAGACCGGCGGGCGCGGAGATGGCGACGCTGCGGGCCGAGTCCAGGCCGCGGCTCAGCGCGTAGAGCGCCGAGGCGCCGCCCATCGAGTGCCCCACCACGGCGTGCAGCGGCCCCAGTTCCGCGGCGACTTCCTGCAGGGCATCGGCGAAGACGACCGGATCGGCCTGCAAGCCGGGCGAACGTCCGTGCGCCGGCGCGTCCAGGGCAATCAACTGATAGCCGCGGGCCGCCAGGCGCTCGCCGAGTCCGCGGAACTGGGCCGCCCGCCCCTCCCATCCATGCAGGGCCAGTACCCGGGGGCCGTCATTGCCCCAGCGCAGGCCCGCCAGGCCGAAGCGGAAAGTCACCGGTTCCGCGCCCTCGGGATCCGGGCGGCGACTGCGGTGCAGGGGCGTGATGGCGAGGTGCCGGGCGATGCCGGCGGCGAGACCAGGGAAGGGGCCGCCGACCAGGCGACCAAGCGCACGCAGGAAGGACGTATTCATGGGGTCACTCCTATTGGTTTCTTGATGAAACCGACGCCATGCTGTCACGGTAGGTTGCTTTATGCAACTGGTGTCGGCAGACTCCGGGCCATGAAAAGAACCTCCTATGCCGACATGCCCTGCCCCATGGCCCAGGCCCTGGAGCGGGTGGGTGAATGGTGGAGCCTGCTGATCCTGCGCGAGTGCTTCCGGGGTACCCGCCGGTTCGGCGACTTCGAGCGGCAGCTGGGCATCGCCAAGAACGTGCTGAGCGCACGCCTCAAGCACCTGGTCGAAGCCGGCGTGCTCGAACGCCGCCCCTCCAAGGACGATGCCCGCGAGATCGAATACCGGCTGACCGAGAGCGGCAAGGACCTAGCCCCCGTCCTGATCGCCCTGGCGCAGTGGGGCGACCGCTGGATCTACGGCGGCAAGGCCCCGGTGCGTTTCGTCAACCGCCATACCGGTGCGGCGGTGGACACCCTGGGCCTGCACGACACCGCCGGCGAGCGCCTGACGCTGCGCGACCTCGAAATGCGCGTGGACCGCGGCGACGCGGCCGCGTGAGCCGGCCTTCCCGTCCCTTGTCCGCACCTGCCGATCCGGGCAAGGTGCGGAGCTTCACTGCCCGTCGCCGCACGCCATGACCGACACGCCCTACCCGCACCTGCTCAAACCGCTGGACCTCGGCTTCTGCACCCTGCCCAACCGCGTGCTGATGGGCTCGATGCACACCGGGCTCGAGGACCATGCGCGCGACTTCCCGAAGCTCGCCGCCTACTTCCGCGAGCGCGCCGAGGGCGGCGTCGGCCTGATGGTCACCGGCGGCATCGCGCCCAACCTGGTCGGCTGGCTCAAGCCCTTCGCCGGCAAGCTCAGCTGGCCCTGGGAAATCCACAAGCACCGCATCGTCACCGGCGCCGTGCATGCGGCCGGCGGCAAGATCGCTATGCAGATCCTGCACGCGGGCCGCTACGCCGCGCATCCGCTGCTGGTGTCGGCCTCGAAGATGAAGGCGCCGATCAGCCCCCTGACGCCGCGAGCCCTGACGGCCTGGGGCGTGGAGCGGCAGATCAGCGCCTTCGTCACCACCGCCAAGCTCGCCCGCGATGCCGGCTATGACGGCGTCGAGGTGATGGGCTCGGAGGGTTACCTGATCAACCAGTTCCTGTCGGCGCGCACCAACCGGCGCGACGACGCCTGGGGCGGCACGCCGGAGAAGCGCATGCGCTTCGCGGTGGAGATCGTCCGCCGCATCCGCGAGGCCGTCGGGCCCGATTTCATCCTCATCTACCGCCTGTCCATGCTCGAGCTGGTCGAGGGCGGTTCGGACTGGAACGAGATCGTGCAGCAGGCCAAGGCGATCGAGGCTGCCGGCGCCACCATCATCAATACCGGTATCGGCTGGCACGAGGCCCGGGTGCCGACCATCGCCACCTCGGTGCCGCGCGCAGCCTTCGCCGGCGTCACCGCCAAGCTCAAGCCGCACGTGAAGCTGCCGCTGGTGGCGACCAACCGCATCAACATGCCCGAGGTCGCCGAAGACATCCTGGCCCGAGGCCAGGCCGACATGGTCTCGATGGCGCGGCCGCTGCTGGCCGACCCGCAGTGGGTGGCCAAGGCACGCGCCGGCCGCCGCGACGAGATCAACACCTGCATCGCCTGCAACCAGGCCTGCCTGGACCATGTGTTCGTCAACAAGAAGGCCAGCTGCCTGGTCAACCCGCGTGCGTGCGCCGAAACCGAGCTCAATTACACGCCGACCAGCGTGCCCAAGCGCATCGCCGTGGTCGGCGCCGGGCCGGCCGGGCTGGCCTGCGCCACCGTGGCGGCCGAACGCGGCCACTACGTGACCTTGATTGATGCCGCATCGGAGATCGGCGGCCAGTTCAACCTGGCCAAGAAGATCCCCGGCAAGGAAGAATTCCACGAGACCCTGCGCTACTTCGGCAAGCGCCTGCAGCTGAGCGGCGTCGAACAGCGCCTCGGCAGCCGGGTGGACGCGGGACAGCTGCTGGCCGCCGGTTACGACGAGATCGTGCTGGCCACCGGCATCCAGCCGCGGCGGGTGGCCTTCCCGGGCGCCGACCACCCCAAGGTGGTGAGCTATCTGGATGTACTGACCGGCCGGGTGTCGGTGGGCGCCAGGGTCGCCATCGTCGGCGCCGGCGGCATCGGCTTCGACGTGGCCGAGTACCTGGTCCACGAAGGGCACTCCCCCAGCCTCGATACCGCCCGTTGGCTCGCGGAATGGGGCGTGGCGGCCGATTTCGAAGGCCCCGGCGGCCTGGCCAAGCCCCGTCCCGAAGCGCCCGCCCGCGAGGTGTGGCTGCTCCAGCGCAGCCCCGGCAAGCCCGGCGCGCGCCTCGGAAAGACCACGGGCTGGATCCACCGCTCGGCGCTCAAGGCCAAGGGCGTGCAGGCCCTGGGCGGCGTCGAATACCTGGGCGCCAGCGACGAGGGCCTGAAGATCCGCGTGGACGGCGTCGAGAAGCTGCTGCCGGTCGACCACATCGTGGTCTGCGCCGGCCAGGAACCGCTGCGCGCCCTGGTCGAACCGCTGCAGGCAGCGGGCCGCAAGCCGCACCTGATCGGAGGCGCCGACGTGGCGGCCGAACTCGACGCCAAACGCGCGATCGACCAGGGCAGTCGCCTCGCCGCCGCGCTGTAACCGGCGGAAATTCCCCACCTCGTCGCTACGCCGAGCAAATACTCCAATAAGAATCAAATACTTGGCATTTTTTGTTCAGCCTAGGTTCGGCCCCGGCCCGTACCATGCGCGGCTGAACTGGCGTTCGGGCAAGGCCCCGCCAGACCAACACGGCCCCGCACGCATGGCTTAGCGGGGTTTCCGGGCGGCGCCCACCCTTATCGCCGCCGCCCGGAATGCGAGCCCCGCTCGTCCATCCCCAAAACGCCAGGCCGCAGGCCCTCCCCCTCCCCGTTTGAACCATTCGGGCCCCGCAGGAATGCGGGCGGGAGATTGCGGCGCAACGGAGCAAGGAGTTCCGCCATGAAGTTGTCCTTCATCCTCTGGCTCGCCCAGATCCTGCCGCAGCCCGCCGCCGACCCGCTCTGCCTGGCGACCACCGTCTACCTGGAAGCCCGCGACCAGTCCGAGCTGGGCCAGCGCGCCGTGGCCGAGGTGGCCCTGCGCCGCCGAGACAGCGGCCAGTGGGGGGAATCGGTCTGCGAGGTCGTCACCGCCCGCAAGCAGTTCGCCCCGACCATCGTGCACCCCGGCCTGCGCATGAAGAACCTGCAGGCCTGGGAGCGGGCCGTGCAGGTCGCCTTCCAGGCCCAGCAGGACTGGCAGCTGCCGGCCGGCGAGCGCCGCGAGGTCGTGCCGGGGGCCAGCCACTTCGCCGCCCTGGACCTGGCCAACCCGGCCTGGGCGACCGCGCCGCGGGTGGCCACGATCGGCGACCACACCTTCTTCCGGGTCCAGCGCCTGACGCCGCCGGCCGCCCCGGCCAGCGTCGCCAGCCACCACCTCGCGCCCTGACCGCCGGCGCCCGGAAAGACGAAGGCCGCGCATCGCTGCGCGGCCTTCGTCGTTCTGGAGCCTGGAAAACTCAGCGCTTGGCCAGCGGCACGAAGGCGCGGTCTTCCGGACCGGTGTAGTTCGCGCTCGGGCGGATGATCTTGCCGTCGATGCGCTGCTCGATCACGTGCGCGGACCAGCCGCTGGTGCGGGCGATCACGAACAGCGGCGTGAACATCGCCGTCGGCACGCCCATCATGTGGTAGGCCGAGGCGCTGTACCAGTCGAGGTTCGGGAACATCTTCTTGAGGTCCATCATCAGCGCCTCGATGCGCTCGCTGACGTCGAACAGCGTCTGGTTGCCGCCTTCCTTGCAGAGCTTGCGGCTGATTTCCTTGATGATCGGATTGCGCGGGTCGCCGATGGTGTACACCGGGTGGCCGAAGCCGATCACGATCTCCTTGCGCTCGACGCGGGCGCGGATGTCGGCCTCCGCTTCGTCGGCGCTGCCGTAACGTGCGATGATTTCCATCGCCACTTCGTTGGCGCCGCCATGCTTCGGGCCGCGCAGCGCACCGATGGCGCCGGTGATGCAGCTGAACAGGTCGGAGCCGGTGCCGGCGATGACGCGCGCGGTGAAGGTCGAGGCGTTGAATTCGTGCTCGGCGTACAGCACCAGTGACTGGTCGAGCGCGCGCTCGTGCGACTTGCTCGGCGCCTCGCCGTGCAGCAGGTGCAGGAAGTGGCCGGCGATGGTGTCGTCGTCGGTCTCGACGTCGATGCGGCGGCCGTTGCGGGTGAAGTGCCACCAGTACAGCAGCATCGAACCGAAGCTGGCCATCAGCTTGTCGGCGATGTCGCGGGCTTCGTTCACCGGATGGCCGTCGCGCTCCGGCAGCACGACGCCCAGCATCGAGCAGCCGGTGCGCAGCACGTCCATCGGGTGCGCGTTCGCCGGCACCAGTTCCAACGCGTCGGTGACAATCGCCGGCAGACCACGCAGGCGCTTGAGCTTGGCCTTGTAGGCCGCCAGCTGGCTGGCGGTGGGCAACGCACCGTGCACCAGCAGGTGCGCGACTTCCTCGAAACCGGCCTGGGTGGCCAGGTCGTGGATGTCGTAGCCGCGGTAGTGCAGGTCGTTGCCGCTGCGGCCGACGGTGCACAGGGCAGTGTTGCCGGCGGCGGTGCCGCTGAGCGCGACGGACTTCTTCGGCTTCGGCAGCTGGCTGGTGGATTCGGTCATGGACGGCTCCGACGGAAAAATGTGAGGACGGCATTCTACCGGCTGGCGCCGGCCAGGGTGGCGATCAGCGGACCGCGGCCTCGACGTCCAGGGCCAGACGGTTGTCGACGAACTCGTTCGGCCCGGGCGCCGGGCAGCGGTCGACCGGCTCGCGGTCCCGGCCACGCTCGGCCTGTCGCTCGTCGTACTGCCAGCATTCCTGCAGCGCCGAGCAGTAGCACAGGTTCATCTGGATGCGCGGGTACTGGGCGTAGAAGCGTACGAAGGCGTCGGTGTCCTTGAACGACAGCTGCTGCACCCTGTCGCCCGCGGCCAGCACAACGCCGTTGACGGTCGAGTACGGCGTGCTCGCCAGGTCGGCCAGGCCGAGCGCCGTGAACACTTCGGGCCAGTTGCGCTGGGGACGGCCGTCGACATAGATCTCGATGCCGCGGACCATCGCCGGGCCCACGCCCTTGTTCTCCAGCGACACGGTACGCTGGCTGGGCGAGATGCCCGACTGCAGGTAGGGCCAGACCTCGGCGCGGACCTGCTGCCGCTGCAGCATCGCGGTGTACCCCGACACCACCAGCGCCAGCAGGCCGATCAGCGCCGCGATGACCGCGGCGGCGGCGTTCCAGTCCCGGCGTGCGGGCGCCGGACCCGGTGCATCGGGGCCGACCGGCGCCGGCATCTCAGCGCTTTCCTTCCGAGAACAGCTGGTCGAGCTTGTCCTCGTAGGCGTGGTAGCCCAGGAAATCGTAGAGCTCGGCGCGCGTCTGCAGCGTACCGACGATGTTCTTCTGCGTGCCTTCGCGGCGCACGGTCTCGTAGAAGTTCAGCGCGGCCTTGTTCATGGCACGGTAGGCGCCGCAGCAGTACAGGGCGATGTCCACGCCGGCGTCGCGCAGTTCGTCGGTGGTGAAGAACGGGGTCGAGCCGAACTCGGTCAGGTTGGCCAGGATCGGCACCTTCACCGCCGCCTTGAACTTGCGGTAATCGTCGAGCGTGTTCATGGCCTCGGGGAAGATCATGTCGGCGCCGGCCTCGACGTAGGCGACGGCGCGTTCGATCGCCGAGTCGATGCCCTCGACCGCGGCGGCGTCGGTGCGCGCCATGATCACGAATCCGGCGTCGGTGCGCGCGTCCACGGCCGACTTCACGCGGTCGACCATTTCCTGCTTCGACACGACCTCCTTGCCCGGGCGATGGCCGCAGCGCTTCTGGCCGACCTGGTCTTCCATGTGCACGGCGGCGACGCCGACGTTGATGAAGGACTTGATGGTGCGGCCGATGTTGAAGGCGCCGCCCCAGCCGGTGTCGATGTCCACCAGCAGCGGCATGCCGGTTGCGTCGACGATGCGGCGCGCGTCGGTGAGCACGTCTTCCATCGTGCTGATCCCCAGGTCCGGCACGCCCAGGGAATTGGCGGCGACGCCGCCCCCGGACAGGTAAAGCGCCTTGTAGCCCGTGCGCTTGGCCATCAGGCCGGCGTAGGCGGTGATGGCGCCCATCACCTGCAGCGGGGATTCTTCCTTGACGGCGGCGCGGAAACGCGCGCCGGCGGAGTTGTTCTGGGTCATTTCGATTCCTTCAAACGCGAAAGCGGCCTGGGGGCCGCTTTCGCTTGTTTCGTCAGAGCAGGTGCGCGACGCCGGCGCGCTCTTCCTCGAGCTCGGCCAGGGTCTTGTCCATCATGGTGCGCGAGTAGTCGTCGATCGGCAGGCCCTGGACGATCTCGTACTTGCCGTCCTTGCAGACGACCGGGAAGCCGTACATCACGTCCTTCGGGATGCCGTAGCTGCCGTCCGACGGGATGCCCATCGTCGCCCACTTGCCGTTGGTGCCCAGCACCCAGTCGTGGATGTGGTCGATGGCGGCATTGGCGGCCGAGGCGGCCGAGCTCAGGCCGCGCGCCTCGATGATCGCGGCGCCGCGCTTGCCGACTTTCGGGATGAAGGTCTCGC
Organism: Arenimonas terrae; assembly: GCF_006265115.1. Lineage (GTDB taxonomy): Bacteria > Pseudomonadota > Gammaproteobacteria > Xanthomonadales > Xanthomonadaceae > Arenimonas > Arenimonas terrae. The sequence goes on from NZ_SMDR01000002.1 coordinate 37,660, forward strand.
GGTTCCAGGCCTCGTCGCCGATCGTGTCCTTCAGCGCCGCGCCCTTGGCGGTGGCAAAGCGGTAGTCGGGGTACATGGTCGGGCTGTGGTTGCCCCAGACGACCAGCTTCTCGATGTCGGCCACGGCCACGCCGGCCTTGATGGCCAGCTGCGACAGCGCGCGGTTGTGGTCCAGGCGCAGCATCGCAGTGAAGTTGTTCGGGTTCAGGTCCGGCGCCGACTTCATGGCGATGTAGGCATTGGTGTTGGCCGGGTTGCCGACCACGAGCACCTTGACGTTGCGCGAGGCGACGGCGTTGAGCGCCTTGCCCTGCACGGTGAAGATCTCGGCGTTCTTGAGCAGCAGGTCCTTGCGCTCCATGCCCGGGCCGCGCGGCATCGCGCCAACCAGCAGGGCGACGTCGGCATCCTTGAACGCGACCATCGGGTCGTCGGTGCCGACCATGCCGGCCAGCAGCGGGAACGCGCAGTCCTCGAGCTCCATCATCACGCCCTTGAGCGCGGCCTGGGCCTTCTCCATCGGCAGTTCGAGCATCTGCAGGATGACGGGCTGGTCCTTGCCCAGCATCTCGCCGGAGGCGATGCGGAACAGCAGCGAATAGCCGATCTGGCCGGCGGCGCCGGTGACGGCAACACGGACGGGGGTCTTCATGGGGAGTCTCCTGAAACGGGCGCGGCGCCCGTCATGGGCGCCGCGGATGGATTACGAAAGTTCGGCGAAAAATTCCTGGATCCGCTGCAGGCCGATCGGCAGCTGCGCGGTCGGGCAGGTGTAGCTGATGCGCAGCGCGCGCGGCTCGCCGAAGGCGGAGCCGGGCACGCAGGCGACGCCCTTGGCTTCCAGCAGCACGCTGCAGAAGTCGACGTCGTTGGCGATCTTCGCGCCCTTGTGCGACTTGCCGAAGGCGCAGCTGATGTCCGGGAACACGTAGAACGCGCCCTGCGGCTTCGGGCAGACCACGCCGGGGATCGCATTCATCGTCGCCACGACCATGTCGCGCTTGGCCTGGAACTCGGCGCACTTGCCGGTCGGCACGTCCTGCGGGCCGGTGAGCGCGGCGACGGCGGCGGCGGTGACCACTTCCGGCAGGTTGGTGATGTGCGAGGAGTTGAGCACGGTCAGCGCCTTGGCCACCGACTCCGGGCCGGCCATGAAGCCGACGCGCCAGCCGGGCATGCCGTAGGTCTTGGACAGCGAGTCGACGAAGATCACGCGCTCGCGCAGCTCCGGGCGGAACTGCACGAAGTTGTGGTAACCGATGCCGTCGAACACCATCGAGTTGTAGATGTCGTCGGTGATCACCCAGGTGTCGGGATGTTTCGCCACGACGTCGGCCAGGGCCTTTATCTCGTCGCGCGTGTAGACCATGCCGGTCGGGTTGTTCGGGTTGTTGAACAGGAACACCTTGGGCTTGGTCGCCAGCGCGGCGTCCAGCTGCGCGGGCGTGAGCTTGTAGTCCTGGCTGGCCGGGCACGGCAGCTCGAGGATCTTCGCGTTCAGCACCTCGGCGATGTCGGCGTAGGTGGTCCAGTACGGGACGGCGTAGGCGATGGTGTCGCCTTCGTCCAGCAGGGCCTCGGCGAGGTTGTAGAGGATGTGCTTGGCGCCGATGCCGGTCGCGCAGTTCAAACGCGAGTAGCCGGTCAGGCCCAGCGCCTCGATGTGCGTGAGGAAGGCGTCCAGCAGCGCATCGGCGCCGCGGTTGCTGCCGTACTGGCCGCTGTCCTTGGCCAGTGCGTCGCGTGCGGCGGCGTAGACGTGCTCGCCGGGCAGGAAATTCGGGACGCCGATGGAGAAGCTGACGATGTCGCGGCCTTCGGCCTTGAGCTTCTTGGCCTTCTCGGCGACGGCCATGATGGCGCTGGGCTTGGCACGGCCCATGCGCTTGGCGAGCTGGGGCATTGCGATCCTCGCGGGGGATGGTGGCGGGGCGGAAAAACCGCGCAAGGATACCACGCCGCCCCCGGCCACCGCCCCGTCCCGGGCTTGCCTGGCGCCCGCATTCGGGCATTCTGGCGGCGGAGGAAACCATGGCCCGACGGACCCGCTGCCTCGCCCTCGCCTGCCTGTTGGCCGTGCTGCTGCCGGTCCAGGCGCTGGCCTACAACCAGAACCGCGTCGCCACCGACGAGTCCGGGCGACCGCTGCGCATTGAGGGCAGCGTGGTCGTGGTCGAACCCGACATCGAGCTGAGCCTGGTCACCGCCGGCGGCATGCAGGAGCCGCGCCGGGAGTGGTCGGAAACCGCACGCCGGCTCTACCCCGTCGCCGTCGCGGCCTTCCTGGAAGCGGGCGGCACCGCCCGCAAGCCGGATTTTGACATCCGCGACGACCTGCCGCCGCGCTCCCGGCTGGGCCAGGTGGTCCGGCTCAACGAGGCCGTCGCCACCAGCATCGCGGTCTACACCCGCTCCGGCAGCCACCTGGCGACCAAGGGCCGCCGACTGGACTGGACGCTGGGCCCCGGCGTCGAAGAGCTGCGTGCGGCTACCGGCGCCGACTACGCGCTGTTCACCTACATTCGCGACAGCTACGCCAGCGACGGCCGCAAGGCGATGCGCGTGTTCGGCCTGCTGGCGGGACTCGCCATGGGCGGGCTGGTCGATGTCGGCGGCGGCCAGCAACTGGGCGTGGCGACGCTGGTGGATCTGCGCACCGGGCAGGTGGTCTGGTTCAACCTGATCTCCAACCAGAGCGGCGACCTGCGCAACGCCGAGGGCGCCGACGCCACGGTCCAGCAGATGCTGATGGGCCTGCCGCTGTGAACCGGATGGCGGGGCTGCTGCTGGCGGCGCTGCTGGCCGGAGCGATTTCCCCGGCCGCATCGACCGAGGAGCCGGCCGACGCAGCCCGACCGGGCCAGCGGCCCCTACCGGGCAGCGACGAGGACGAGCTGTGGTACGCAATGGACCGCGCCGAACGCGAACTGCAGCAGCACCCGCTGCTGGTGCGCGACGAAGCCCTGAACGGCTACGTGCGCGAGGTCGCCTGCAAGGTCGCCGGCGACTACTGCCCCGACCTGCGGGTCTACATCGTCCAGCAGCCCTGGTTCAACGCCTCGATGTCGCCCAACGGCATGATGGTGGTCTGGACCGGCGCCCTGCTGCGCTTCCAGGACGAGGCCGAACTCGCCCTGGTGCTGGGCCACGAATTCGCGCATTTCCGGCAACGGCATTCGCTGCAGCAATGGCGCAAGGCCAAGCGCACCTCGGCCTTCCTCGGCTCCTTCGGCCTGCTGGCCTGGGGCAGCGGCGCCGGCGCGGCCGGTCCGGTGGCGGACCTGCTGGGCGTGGCCCACATGTACCGATTCTCGCGCGAAGCCGAACGCGAGGCCGACCGCCTGGGCTTCGCCGCCGCCACCTCCAGCGGTTACGACCCCGCCGCCGGCGCCCGGCTCTGGCAGCGCATGCTCGACGAAGAGGCCGCGCGCCGCTACGGCAAGCCGGTGCCGGTGTTTGCCAGCCACCCCAAAACCAGCGAGCGCCTGGCCGACGTGCGCGCGGCGGCCGAGGCCAGCGGCGTGGCGGACGGGAACGCCGGCCGGGCGCGCTACGGTGCCGCGGTGCGGCCCTTCCTGGCCTCGTGGCTGGAGCTCGAACTGTCGCGCCGCATGTACGACACCTCGGTGCGCGTGATCGCCGACCTGCGCGCCCTGGCCGAACCGGACCTGCAGGGCCTGTACGCCTTCGCCGAGGCCGAGGCCTATCGCCGGCGCGGCAAGGACGGCGACGCGGCGCGGGCCGAAGCCCTGTACGTCGAAGCCGCCGGGCTGCCGGGCGCCCCGCCGGCCAGCCACCGTGAACTGGGCCTGGTGCAGCGCGGGCGCGGCGAGAGCGCCGCGGCCACCGCCTCGCTGCGGCGCTATCTCGAGCTTGCGCCCGACGCGGAGGACGCCGCCTTCATCCGCCACTACCTGACCGAACTGGAGAACCGCCCGTGAAACGCATTCCGATGCGGTCCCTGCTGCTGGCTGCCGTATTCGCCCTGCTCGCGGGCTGCGCCGGCGGCGGCACCGGCGGCCGCCTGCAGGCGGCCGGCGACGCGGAGGTGTTCGACCTGGGGCTGGACACCACGCTGGACTGGGCGCGGGTGAAAGCGCCGCGGCGCGAGCAGTGGACGATCGACGGCGCGCCGCTGAACCAGCTGACGATCATTTCCCGGATCAAACCCGGCGAGCATGTGTTCCTGGGAGCCCGCGAGCGCCGCGGCCGGCCCGACGGCCCCTGGTTCCGTCCGGGCATGCGCCCGGACGAGGTCCGCGACATCCTCGTCGACGGCCTGCGCGAGGCCGGCTGGGCCAACGTGCAGGCCAGCGGGCTGCGGCCGGCGTCGTTCGGCCAGGTGCCCGGGCTCCGCTTCGACCTCGATCTGGACAACCCGGGCGGCCTGGTCTACCGCGGCCTGGCGACCGCCGCCGAACGCGAGGGCCGGCTGACGGTGCTGGTCTGGATCGCCCCGGCCGAGCATTACTACGGCCGGGACGTCGAAGCAGTGTCGCGGATGTTCGACAGCCTGCGCTTCGTGAAGGGGCCGTAAGCCGGCCCCCGGGCATCAGGCGGTGCGGTCGAGGACCTGGTTCCACTCGCCCACGCGGCCGGCCTGGGCCGCCAGCAGCGCGGCGGTATCGCCTTCGATGCGCACGCTTTCGATCTTGTCGCCGCCGCGGATGGCGTCGACCACCTGCTGGTCGCCGGCCCCGACCACCTCGCCGAACACGGTGTGCTTGCCGTCGAGCCACGGGGTGGCGACGTGGGTGATGAAGAACTGGCTGCCGTTGGTGCCCGGGCCGGCATTGGCCATCGAGAGCACGCCCGGCTTGTCGTGGCGCAGGTCGCTGCGGCACTCGTCCTCGAAGCGGTAACCCGGGCCGCCGCGGCCCGAACCCTCGGGGCAGCCGCCCTGGATCATGAAATCGGGGATCACGCGGTGGAAGCTCAGGCCATCGTAGTAGCCGCGCTGGACCAGGTTCACGAAGCTGGCGACCGTCAGCGGGGTCTTGTCGGCGTGCAGTTTGACGCGGATCGGGCCGCGGGACGTGGTGAAGGTGGCAATCAGGGACATGGCGGGCTCCGTCTGAGGGGGCCGGCGCGGGAGCCGGCGTGGCCGCGTAGGATGCCACAGGGACGGGTCCGGACGCCCGGAACGGGCCGGTTTAGGGCTATAATCGCCGGCTTCCTCCGCCCCTGAGACCGCGCGCCGTCCGGCGCCCATCCCGCATGTCCATCGAAAAGCTCCGCAACATCGCCATCGTCGCCCACGTCGACCATGGCAAGACCACCCTGGTGGACCAGCTGCTCAAGCAGTCGAACACGCTGGGCGAGCGCCAGCAGCTGGCCGAACGCGCGATGGACAGCAACGATCTGGAAAAGGAGCGCGGCATCACCATCCTTTCCAAGAACACGGCGATCCGCTGGACCTCGCCCGAGGGCGAGGAATACCGCATCAACATCGTCGACACCCCGGGCCACGCCGACTTCGGCGGCGAGGTCGAGCGCGTGCTGTCGATGGTCGACTCGGTGCTGATCCTGGTCGACGCGATGGACGGCCCGATGCCGCAGACCCGCTTCGTGACCCAGAAGGCCTTCGCGATGGGCTTCAAGCCGATCGTGGTGATCAACAAGGTCGACCGCCCGGGCGCTCGCCCGGACTGGGTGCTCAACCAGACCTTCGACCTGTTCGACCGCCTGGGCGCCACCGACGAGCAGCTCGACTTCACCACCGTCTACGCCTCGGGCCTCAACGGCTACGCCGGCATGGACGAGTCCGTGCGTTCGGGCGACATGACCCCGCTGTTCCAGACCATCGTCGACAAGGTGGCGCCGCCGCCGGTTGACATGGACGGCCCGTTCCAGATGCGCATCACCTCGCTCGACTACAACAACTACGTCGGCATCATCGGCGTGGGCCGCGTGCAGCGCGGCACCATCCGTACCAACCAGCAGGTTTCGGTGGTGGCGCGCGACGGCAAGGTCCGCAACGCCAAGGTGCTGCAGGTGCTCGGCTTCATGGGCCTGGAGCGCCACGAGGTGAAGGAAGCGCGCGCCGGCGACATCATCGCCATCTCCGGCATCGAGGGCCTGGGCATCTCCGACACCGTCTGCGACGTGTCCGCGCCCGAGCAGCTGCCGGTGCTCACCGTCGACGAGCCGACCATCAGCATGACCTTCCAGGTCAACGACTCACCCTTCGCCGGCAACAAGGACCGCAGCGGCGGCAAGTTCCTGACCTCGCGCCAGCTGCGCGACCGCCTGATGCGCGAGACCCAGCACAACGTCGCGCTGAAGGTCGAGGACACGGCCGACGCCGACAAGTTCAAGGTCAGCGGCCGCGGCGAGCTGCACCTGTCGATCCTGATCGAAACCATGCGCCGCGAAGGCTACGAGCTGGCCGTGTCACGCCCGGAAGTGATCATCAAGGACATCGACGGCGTGAAGTCCGAGCCGTTCGAGTCGCTGGTCGTCGACCTCGAGGAGCAGTACCAGGGCGGCGTGATGCAGCGCCTGGGCGAGCGCCGCGCGATCCTCCAGAACATGGAGCCGGACGGCAAGGGGCGCGTCCGCATCGACTTCATCATCCCGGCGCGTGGCCTGATCGGCTTCCAGACCGAGTTCCGCACGATCACCGCCGGCACCGGCCTGCTGTTCCACGTCTTCGACCATTACGCGCCGAAGGCCGACGGCGAGATCGGCCAGCGCCAGAACGGCGTGCTGATCTCCAACGGCCAGGGCCCGTCGCCTGCGTACGCGCAGATCGCGATGCAGGAGCGCGGCCGCCTGCTGATCGAGCCGGGCGAGGAGATCTACGAAGGCCAGATCGTCGGCATCCACTCCAAGGACAACGACCTGACGGTCAACGCCCTGCGCGGCAAGCAGCTGACCAACTTCCGCGCTTCGGGCACCGACAAGGACGAAGGCCTGATCCCGGCCATCAAGTTCTCGCTGGAGCAGGCCCTGGAGTTCATCGACGACGACGAACTGGTCGAGATCACCCCGGTGGCGATCCGCCTGCGCAAGAAGTACCGCACCGAGAACGACCGCAAGAAGGCCTCGCGCGGCTAAGCGCGAAGCCTGACCGTCCCCAGTCCGGCCCATGACGGCCGAACTCTGGCTGCTCACCGCACTGGCCGGCTTCGCCGCCGGCCTGCTCGACAGCATCGTCGGCGGTGGCGGCCTGGTCCTGACGCCGGCGATGCTCAACCTGCATCCCGGCCTCAACATCCTGCAGACCATCGCGACCCAGCGCACCAGCTCGCTGCTGGGCACCAGCGTGGCTGCCTGGAACTACTTCCGCCACGTGGTCGTCGAGCGCCGCATCGTGGTGCCGGCCCTGTTGTCGGCGCTGGCCTTCTCCGCCATCGGCGTGCAGTTCGCCAAGCGCATCGACCCGGACACGCTGAAGCTGGCGGTGCTGGCCGTCTGCGTCGCGCTGGCCGTGTACACGGTGGCCCGGCGCGACCTGGGAACACGCGAGCAACGGCGCTTCGCCCCGGAGCGGGAAGCCTGGGCCGCGGTGGCCGTGGGCGGCGCCTGCGGCTTCTACAACGGCCTGATCGGGCCCGGCACCGGCACGCTGCTGGTCTTCGCCTTCGTCAGCGTGATCGGGCTGGATTTCCTGAAGTCGTCGGCCGTGTCGAAATCGACCAACGTGGCGGCCGACCTCAGCTCCTGGACGGTGCTGGCGATCGGCGGCTTCGTGCAGTGGACGCTGGCGATCCCGCTGATCCTGGGCAACATGGCCGGCAGTTACGTCGGCAGCCACCTGGCCATCCGCCAGGGCGACCGCTTCATCCGCGCACTGTTCCTGGTGGTCGTGCTGGCCCTGGTGGCCCGCGTCGCCTGGGGGCTGCTCGCAGGCTGACGCGCGGTCGCCCTCAGGTGCCGACCGGCGCCTTCAGCTGCGAGTGCTTGCGCACGATCAGCATGGCGATCTCCAGCGACTGTTCGTAGTTCAGGCGCGGATCGACCGTGGATCGGTAGGCGCGCTCGAGGTCGATGTCGGTCAGGTCGCGGGCACCACCCGTGCACTCGGTGACGTTCTCGCCGGTCAGCTCCAGGTGCACGCCGCCCAGACGGGTCCCGGCGGCCGCGTGCAGTTCGAAACTGGTTTCGACTTCGCCGCGGATGTTGGCGAAACGCCGGGTCTTGAAGCCATTGCTGGTGCTTTCGGTGTTGCCGTGCATCGGGTCGCAGATCCACAGCACGCGCCGGCCTTCGCGGCGCATCGCGTCCAGGAGCGGCGGCAGTTTCTCGGCAACCTTGGCGGCGCCCATGCGGTGGATGTAGCTCAGGCGGCCCGGCTCGTTCTCCGGGTTGAGCGCGTCGGTTAGGCGCAACAGCTGGTCGGGCGTGACGGACGGGCCGACCTTCACCGCCACCGGGTTGCGCAGGCCGCGGAAGTATTCGACATGCGCGCCCTCCAGGTCGGCGGTGCGCATGCCGATCCACGGAAAGTGCGTGGACAGGTTGAACCAGCCCCACTGCCTCGGCACCTGGCGCGTCAGCGCCTCTTCGTACGGCAGCAGCAGCGCCTCGTGGGATGTGTAGAAGTCGGCGCGGTTGAGATCGTGCAGCGCGCCCCCCGAGATCGTTTCCATGAAGCGCACGGCATCGCCGACCGCGGCGACCATGCGCCGGTACTCATCCGACAGCGGCGAGTGGCCGACCCAGTCCAGGTCCCAGTATTCGGGGTGGTGCAAGTCGGCGAAACCGCCATCGATCAGCGCCCGGACGAAGTTCATCGTCATCGCCGAGCGGGCGTGTCCCTTGACCATGCGCCGGGGGTCGGGAGTGCGCGCCTCGGGCGTGAATTCAGGCTGGTTGATGAAGTCGCCGCGGTAGCTGGGCAGCGTCACCCCACCCTTCTCCTCCAGGTCGGCGGAGCGCGGCTTGGCGTACTGGCCGGCGAAACGCCCCACGCGCACGACCGGCAGGCGCAGGCCGTGCACCAGCACCAGGCTCATCTGCAGCAGCACCTTGAGCCGGTTCGAGATCAGGCCCGATTCGCAGTCGGCGAAACTCTCGGCGCAGTCGCCGCCCTGAAGCAGGAAGCGCTTGCCCTCCTGGGCTTCGGCGAGCTGTTTCTTGAGCGCAAGGATTTCCCAGGAAGTGACCAGGGGCGGCAGGTGGCGTAGCTCTTCCTGCACAGAGGCCAGGGCGGCGGCGTCGGGATAGGTGGGCTGCTGGGCCGCCAGGCGGCCGCGCCAACCCGCCGGCGTCCAGTCGCCGGGAACGGATACGGGGTGCAGGCTGCGGTCGCTGGCGCTCATCTTCTGGGAATCCGGAACTGCGGGGTCGGGGAGGAAAATCATCATGCCACAGGCGGCGCGGACAGCCCGTGGCGCGTGGTCATACCGATATGCCGGTTCAGCCGCGCTTCTTGAGGGCGGCCCAGAGCGCACCCAGGCCCAGGCCGATGAACCAGACCAGGGTCCAGGCCGGCATCGATACGCCAAGGAAGGTCCAGTCCACCTTGGCGCACTCACCCGAACCCTCGAAGACCTTGGCCAATGCGCCGGCCAGGCCCATGGATTCGATCATGTAGTCCAGGCCCATGCCCGAGCACAGCGGAACCTGGCTGGGCGGCAGCGACTGCAGCCAGACGTGGTAGCCCGCCACGCCGGCACCGGCCGCGGCAGGCAGGAAAACCAGGAGGCCATAGACCGCCCTGCCCGTCCGGCCCTTCGGGGCGTGCAAACCGCCGATCAGGAACATCACGCCCATGGCCGCGAAGGCGACGCGCTGCAGGATGCACAGCGGGCAAGGCAGCATGAGCATGCCGAACTGTACGTAGAGCGCGTAGGCGATCAGCGATCCGCACAGCACGAAGCCGCTGAGGAACTGGGCGCGGAAGGACCAGGCGAAGGGATTCGTGGACATCGGAAGTTCCGGTGAGAAGGTGGTCAGCGTACACAGACCGCCGGCATGGAGTGAAGTTTCCGGCGGCGTTGGCGCAAAAAAAGACCCCGGCCGAAGCCGGGGTCCCGATTTGCCGCGAAGGCGCCGGAATTACTCGGCGGCTTCGGCATCACGCGGGCGATCCACCAGCTCGACGTACGCCATCGGCGCGTTGTCGCCGGCGCGGAAGCCGCACTTGAGGATGCGCAGATAACCGCCGGGACGGGCCTGGTAACGCGGGCCCAGCTCGACGAACAGCTTGCCCACCGCTTCCTTGTCACGCAGGCGCGACATGGCGAGGCGGCGGTTGGCGACGCCGTCGACCTTGCCGATGGTGATCAGCGGCTCGGCGACGCGGCGAAGTTCCTTCGCCTTCGGCAGGGTGGTACGGATCAGCTCGTGCTTGATCAGCGACGCGGCCATGTTCGAGAACATGGCTTCGCGGTGGGCGCTGGTACGGCTGAACTTACGGCCGGATTTCTGGTGGCGCATTGTCGTGATTCCTTAGATGAATTCCGGGCTCAGCCCAGCATGCCCTGCTGCAGGCCGGCCGGCGGCCAGTTCTCCAGCTTCATGCCGAGAGAAAGGCCGCGCTGGGCCAGCACTTCCTTGATCTCGGTGAGCGACTTCTTGCCCAGGTTCGGGGTCTTGAGCAGCTCGACCTCGGTGCGCTGGATCAGGTCGCCGATGTAGTAGATGTTCTCGGCCTTGAGGCAGTTGGCCGAACGAACGGTCAGCTCGAGGTCGTCGATCGGGCGCAGCAGCACCGGGTCGATGCCCGTGGCCGAGGCCTTCGCCGGACCACGCTCGCGCTGGGTGAAGTCACCGAAGACCGACAGCTGGTCGGTCAGGATGTCGGCGGCCGTGCGGATCGCGTCCTCGGCATCGATCGTGCCGTTGGTCTCGATCTCCAGGACCAGCTTGTCCAGGTCGGTGCGCTGCTCGACGCGGGCCGCTTCCACGGCATACGCGACGCGGCGGACCGGCGAGAAGGTCGCGTCCAGCACCAGTCGGCCGATCGCACGGGACTCTTCGTCCGGGCGGCGGCGATCGGCGGCCGGCTGGTAGCCGAAACCGCGCTCGATCTTCAGGCGCATGTTCAGCGCCGTGTCCTTGGTGAGGTGGGCAATCACGTGCTCGCCGTTCAGGATCTCGACGTTGTGGTCGGTCTTGATGTCGGCGGCGGTGACGATGCCCGGGCCCTTCTTCTGCAGCGTCAGCGTGGTGTGGTCCACGTTGTGCATGCGGATGGCGACGTCCTTGAGGTTCAGCAGGACTTCCAGAACGTCCTCCTGCAGACCCTCGACAGTGGTGTACTCGTGGAGCACGCCGTCGATCTCGACTTCCGTGATGGCGAAGCCGGGGATCGACGACAGCAGCACGCGACGCAGGGCGTTGCCCAGCGTGTGGCCGTAGCCACGCTCCAGCGGTTCGATGACCACTTTCGCGCGGTTGGAGCCGAGTCGTTCGATGTGCGGGCCGCGCGGACGCAGCACCTGGGTGGCGGTAACCGTCATGGTCAAGGTGTCTCCTGAGAGGATTACTTCGAGTACAACTCGACGATCAGCGCTTCATTGATATCCGAGGGCAGGTCGGCGCGGTCCGGGACGGCCTTGAAAACGCCGGCGAACTTCTTCGCGTCGACTTCGCACCAGCTCGGGACCAGGTCCATCTGCTGGGAGAGGTTGAGGGCTTCCTGCACGTTCAGGTGCTTCTGAGCGCGCTCGGTGAGCTGGATGCTGTCGCCGGCCTTGACCTGGTAGGACGGCAGGTTCACGGCCTTGCCGTTCACCAGGACGCCCTTGTGGGACACGAGCTGACGGGCCTGCGGACGGGTGACCGCGAAACCCATGCGGTACACGACGTTGTCCAGACGCTGTTCGAGCATCTGCAGCAGGGTTTCGCCGGTGTTGCCCTTCTTGCGCGAAGCCTTCGCGTAATAGGAGCGGAACTGGCGCTCAAGCAGACCGTAGATGCGCTTGACCTTCTGCTTCTCGCGCAGCTGGGTGGCGTAGTCGGACAGCTTGCCCTTCTTGGCGACGGCGCCGTGCTGGCCGGGCTTCTGCTCCAGCTTGCACTTCGAGTCGATGGCGCGAGCCGGCGACTTCAGGCTGAGGTCGGCGCCTTCGCGGCGGGCGAGCTTACAGGTGGGACCAATATAACGAGCCATTTATGTAGTCTCCAGTTCCCGTTAGACGCGGCGCTTCTTCGGCGGCCGGCACCCGTTGTGCGGGATCGGGGTGACGTCGATGATGTTGGTGATCTTGTAGCCGCACGCGTTCAGCGAACGCACGGCCGACTCGCGGCCCGGGCCGGGGCCCTTGATCCGCACTTCCAGCGTCTTCACACCGTAGTCGAGGGCGGCCTTGCCGGCCTTCTCGGCAGCGACCTGGGCAGCGAACGGGGTCGACTTGCGGGAACCGCGGAAACCCGCGCCGCCCGAAGTGGCCCACGACAGCGCATTGCCCTGGCGATCGGTGATGGTGACGATGGTGTTGTTGAAAGAAGCCTGGACGTGGGCGATGCCGTCGGTGACGACTCGCTTGATCTTCTTCTTGGTCTTGACTGCCGGCTTGTTCATGGGGTCCGGTCCTTACTTCTTGATAGCTTTGCGCGGACCCTTGCGGGTGCGGGCGTTGGTCCGGGTGCGCTGACCGCGCATCGGCAGGCCGCGACGATGACGCAGGCCGCGATAGCAGCCCAGGTCCATCAGTCGCTTGATCGACATGCCGACTTCGCGTCGCAGGTCGCCCTCGACGGTGTATTTGGCCACTTCGGCGCGGATGCGCTCGATTTCAGGCTCGGACAAGTCACGGATCTTCGTGGCAGGAGCCACGCCGGCCGCGTCACAAACAAGCTTCGACCGGGTACGGCCAATGCCAAAGATACTCTGCAGGCCCACCCAGACATGCTTCTGGACAGGCAGGTTGACACCCGCAATGCGCGCCATCAGGCGTTCTCCAAACTAAATTGAGCGCAGTGAATCGGAAATTGTACAAGGGCTCGGGGTTAAATTGAAGCCCCCCGGGTCAAAGACCCGGGAAACCCGGCATGGGGAGTGTGCCCATGCTCCGGCGACAGACTGGCACTGCCCTCCCCCTCCAGGGGTCGGGCGCCCCGCGCTACTCCAGCGCAGGAACGGGTACCGGCCTATCCGCGCGCCAAGCCGCCGCGCGGACCGCCCATCGTTGGCTCAGCCGCGGGTAAGACCGCGGCTGCCGCCTTTCAGATTTGCCTTCTTCATCAGGCTCTCGTACTGATGAGACATCAGGTGAGCCTGAATCTGGGCGGTGAAGTCCATCACCACCACAACCACGATCAGCAGCGACGTGCCGCCGAAGTAGAACGGGACCGACCAGAACGACCGGATCAGCTCGGGCAGCAGGCACACGAGGACCAGGTAGAGCGCGCCGATCAGGGTCAGCCGGGTCAGCACGCCGTCGATGTAGTCGGCGGTCGCCTTGCCCGGACGGATGCCCGGCACCAGGGCGCCGGACTTCTTGAGGTTGTCCGCCGTCTCCTGGGAGTTGAAGACCAGGGCGGTGTAGAAGAACGCGAAGCCGATGATCATCGCGCCGTAGAGCAGCATGTGCAGCGGCTCGCTCGGCGCCAGGGCCAGGCTCAGGTTCTGCAGCGCGGCCATGAGCTGGTCGCGCCAGCCGTCGCCCGTGGGGGCGCCGGCCTGGCCGAACCAGGTGGACATGGTCGCCGGGAACATGATCAGGCTGGACGCGAAGATCGGCGGGATCACGCCGGCCATGTTCAGCTTGAGCGGCAGGTGCGAGTTCTGGTTCATGTACGCCTGGCGGCCACCCTGGCGCCGGGCATAGTTCACGGTGATGCGGCGCTGGCCGCGTTCCATGAACACGACGAAGTACGTGACGCCAACCACCAGCGCCAGGATCACCAGGATCGCGAAGGCGCTGATCTCGCCGTTGCTGACCTGCTGGAAGGTGCTCAGGGCCGCGCCCGGCAGGCTGGCGACGATACCCGCGAAGATGATCAGCGAGATGCCGTTGCCGATGCCGCGCTCGGTGATCTGCTCGCCCAGCCACATCAGGAAGATGGTGCCGGCCGTCAGCGCGACCACCGCGGTCAGGATGAAGCCCGGGCCCGGGGCGTAGACCACCGGGATGCCGGCGCCGGCGCTCTGGCCCTGCAGCATCGAGGCGATGGAGCCAGCCTGGACGATGGCGAGGAACACGGCGCCGATGCGCGAATACTGGGTCAGCTTGCGCCGACCGCTCTCGCCTTCCTTCTTCATCGCCTTCCAGGGCTCGTAGATCTGGCCCATGAGCTGCACGATGATGGAGGCGGAGATGTACGGAACCACGTTCAGCGCGAACAGGCTGAACCGGTTCAGGGCGCCACCGGAGAACATGTTGAACATGTCCACGATGGTGCCCTTCTGGGTGTCCATCAGCCGCAGCATGGCTTCCGGATCGATACCCGGCACCGGAATGTAGCTGCCGATGCGGTAGACGATCAGGGCCAGGAGCACAAAGACCAGGCGCTGGCGGAGCTCGGTGAACTTGCCGAGCCCGCCCAGGGCACTCGCTGCGGATGAGGACTGCGTCAAGGCGTTACTCCGTCACGCTGCCGCCGGCGGCTTCGATCGCGGCCTTGGCGCCGACGGTCGCGAGCACACCCTTGAGAACGAACTTCTTGCTGAGCTCGCCCTTCTTGACGATCTTCGCCTGCTTGGCGTTGGCCGGCACGAGTTTGGCGGCGCGCAGGGCGGCGAAGTCGATCTCGCCGGCCTCGAGCTTGTCCAGCTGGTACAGCAGCACTTCGGCCGTGTCGTTCTTCAGCTTGGAGCGGAAGCCGATCTTCGGCAGACGGCGCTGCATGGGCATCTGGCCGCCTTCGAAGCCGGGCTTGATCTTGCCCTTGCCGGTGCGGGCGTAGGAACCCTTGTGGCCGCGGCCAGCGGTCTTGCCGAGGCCGGAACCGATACCACGACCAACGCGGACGCGCTCCTTGCGGGCGCCGTCAGCGGGCTTGAGAGAATTGAGCTTCATATGGGTTCTCCTTGGTCCGCTCAGGATTCGACGCGAACCAGGTAATGCACTTGGTTGATCAGGCCGCGAACGGACGGGGAGTCCTTGAGTTCGCGCACGTCATTGACCTTGTTCAGGCCGAGGGCGCGCACCGACACGCGGTGACGCTCCTGGCAGCCGCGCAGGCCCTTGACCAGGCGGACCTTGACAGTCTTCTCAGCCATTGAGGATCTCCTCGATCTTCTTGCCGCGCTTGGCCGCGATGCGGGCCGGCGAAGTGGTGGCGGTCAGGCCCTTGACGGTGGCGCGCACCAGGTTGATCGGGTTGCGCGAACCGACGGCCTTGGCCAGAACGTTCTTCACGCCGACCGCTTCCAGCACGGCGCGCATGGCGCCGCCGGCGATCACGCCGGTACCTTCCGACGCCGGCTGCATGAACACCCGGGCGGCGCCGTGGCCGGCCTTGATCGGGTGCCACAGGGTGCCTTCGTTCAGGTCGACCTGGACCATCGCCTTGCGGGCGTATTCCATCGACTTCTGGATCGCGACCGGCACTTCGCGCGCCTTGCCGTAACCAAAACCAACCTTGCCCGCACCGTCGCCGACGACAGTCAGCGCGGTGAAGGTGAACTGACGACCGCCCTTGACGGTCTTGGACACGCGGTTGACGGCGACCAGCTTCTCGATGAAGCCGTCGTCGCTTTCCCCGCGATTGCGATCGCGCTCGTTGCTGCTCATTTGGATTTCCTGGGTTTGCTTACGGCCTATGGCCGCTTATGGTTGTGGTTGGTACTGGAAAAACAAGCCCGAAGGCTTAGAACTGCAGGCCACCCTCGCGGGCGGCGTCAGCCAGGGCCTTGATGCGGCCGTGGTAGCGGTAGCCGGAACGATCGAAGGCAACCTTGTCGATGCCGGCAGCGAGCGCCTTGGCGGCGATCGTGCGGCCGACCTTGGCGGCGGCTTCCATGTTCTTGCTGCCCTTGAGGCCGTCCTTCACTTCGGCCTGCACGGTGGAGGCCGAAGCCAGCACCTTGGAGCCATCGGCGGTGAACAGCTGGGCGTAGATGTGCTGACCCGAGCGCAGCACCGACAGGCGGGCGACGCCGAGCTTGCGGATGTGCGAACGCGTGGTCTTGGCGCGGCGCAGACGGGCGATGTTCTTGTCCATGATTATTTACCTCGAGGAAGCGGAAGGGCCCATTAGGCCTTCTTGGCTTCCTTCATGATGATCTTCTCGCCGGAGTAACGGATGCCCTTGCCCTTGTAGGGCTCCGGCTTGCGGTACGCGCGGATCTTGGCTGCAACCTCACCCACCTGCTGCTTGTCCGCACCGGAGACCAGGATCTCGGTCTGGGTCGGGGTGGCGAGCGTGATGCCCTCGGGAGCGACGTAGACGGTCGGGTGCGAGAAGCCCAGGCTCAGGGCCAGGTCCTTGCCCTGCATGGCGGCGCGGTAACCGACGCCGACCAGTTCGAGCTTGCGGGTGAAACCCTCGGCGACGCCCTGGATCATGTTGGCGAGGATCGCACGGGCCGTACCGGCCATCGGAAGGTTGGCGGCATCGGCAGCGGACAGCTGCAGCACGCCGTTGTCGAGCTTGAACTCGACGCCGGCCGGCTTGGTCAGGCTGAGCGAGCCCTTCGGGCCCTTCACCGTGACCTTGTCGGCGGTGGCATTGAACTCGACGCCCTTGGGCATCGAAATCGGCTTCTTGGCAACGCGGGACATGGGTGCGTTCTCCTTAGGCCACGAGGCAGATGACTTCGCCGCCCACGCCCGCAGCGCGGGCCTGGCGATCGGTCATCAGACCCTGGGAGGTCGAGATGATGGCGACGCCGAGACCGGCGAGCACCTTCGGCAGGTCGTCCTTGCCCTTGTACTGGCGCAGGCCCGACCGGGAGACGCGCTCGAGGCGCTCGATCACCGGCTTGCCCTCGTAGTACTTCAGGGAGATTTCCAGCTTGGCCTTGGCGCCCTCGCCGTTCACGCGGAAGTCGCCGATGTAACCCTCGGACTTCAGCACGTTGGCGATGGCCAGCTTCATCTTGGAGGCAGGCATTGCGACCTGCGGCTTGCCGACGGCGAGCGCATTCTTGATGCGCACCAGCATGTCGGCGATAGGATCAGTCATGCTCATTGGTTCTTACCCTTTTAGGTGTCAGGAGCACCGATATCCGCTGGCCCCCGGAGGGGCCGGCGATTACCAGCTGGCCTTGCGCAGGCCGGGCACGTCGCCACGCATGGTGGCTTCGCGCAGCTTGTTGCGGCCAAGGCCGAACTTGCTGTACACGCCGCGCGAGCGGCCGGTGAGTTCGCAGCGGTTGCGCACGCGGCTCGCACTGGAGTCGCGCGGCATCTTCTGCAGCTTGGTGGCGGCGTCCATCTTCTCTTCGTAGGAGGAGCTGGGGCTGCTGATGATCTTCTTCAGTTCCGCGCGCTTGGTGGCGTGCTTCGCGACAAGCTTCTTGCGCTTGATGTCGCGGTTCACCATCGAAGTCTTGGCCATTCTCGTAATCCTCGGATCAGTTGCGGAACGGGAAGTTGAAGGCCTCGAGCAGCGCCTTGGCTTCTTCGTTGGTCTTCGCCGTGGTGGTGATGGCGATGTCCATGCCGCGCATGGCGTCGACCGCGTCGAAATCGATCTCGGGGAAGATGATCTGTTCCTTGACGCCCATGTTGTAGTTGCCACGGCCGTCGAACGAACGACCCGACACGCCGCGGAAGTCGCGCACGCGGGGCAGCGAGATGTTGATCAGGCGGTCCAGGAACTCGTACATCTTGGCGCGGCGCAGGGTCACCTTGCAGCCGATCGGCCAGCCGTCGCGGATCTTGAAGCTGGCGACGGAGACGCGGGCGTTGGTGGTGATCGGCTTCTGGCCGGCGATCTTGGTCATGTCGGCGACGGCATTTTCCAGGATCTTCTTGTTGCCCACGGCCTCGCCCACGCCCATGTTCAGCGTGATCTTCGAGATGCGCGGCACCTGCATGATGTTCTCGTAGCCGAAGCGTTCCATCAGCTTCGGAACCACGGTTTCCTTGTAGATCGTTTCGAGACGGGTGGTCATTGCATCATTCCTTAGGCGTCAATCGCCTCACCGCTCGAGCGGAACACACGCACTTTGCGTCCATTCTCGAGCACCTTGAAACCGACGCGCTCACCCTTGCCGTTGGCCTGGTTGAACAGCATCACGTTGGAAATATGGATCGGCGCCTCGCGCTCGACGATGCCGCCGGCGACGTTTGCCTGCGGATTCGGCTTGGTGTGGCGCTTGATGATGTTGATGTTCTGGACGATGACCTTGTCACCGGCCACGCGAACAACCTCACCCTTCTTGCCCTTGTCGGCACCGGCGATGATGATCACCTGGTCGCCCTTGCGGATACGGTTCATGTCTGTTCCTGCCCTCAGATCACTTCGGGAGCGAGCGACACGATCTTCATGAACTTCTCGGAACGAAGCTCACGGGTCACGGGCCCGAAGATGCGGGTGCCGATCGGCTCCTGCTTGTTGTTCAGCAGCACGGCCGCGTTGCCGTCGAAACGGATCAGCGAACCGTCGGCCCGGCGCACGCCGGAACGGGTGCGGACGACGACGGCGTCGTAGACCTCGCCCTTCTTGACCTTGCCGCGGGGAATGGCGTCCTTGACGGTCACCTTGATGATGTCACCGATGTGCGCGTAGCGACGCTTGGAGCCGCCCAGCACCTTGATGCACATCATTTCCTTGGCGCCGGAGTTGTCGGCGGCCTCGAGGTAGCTCTGTACCTGGATCATTTCTAGGCCTCCTTACTTCGCCGCACGCGTGATGACTTCCACCACGCGCCAGTTCTTGGTCTTGGACAGCGGACGGCACTCCGTGACGCGGACGACGTCGCCTTCGTTGCAGGCGTTCTCTTCGTCGTGCGCATGGAGCTTGGTCGAGCGCCGGATGTACTTGCCGTACAGCGGGTGCTTGACCTGACGCTCCACGAGGATCGTGACGGTCTTGTTCATCTTGTTGCTGACGACGCGGCCTTCGACCGTGCGCAGCTGCTCAGTGGTTTCGCTCATGGCTCGCCCTTACTTCTTGACGGTCAGCATGGTCATCGTCTGCGCGATTTCGCGACGGACCCGCTTGATGTTGTGGGGCTGGCTCAGCTGACCGGTGGCCTTCTGCATGCGGAGCGCGAACTGCTCCTTGTGCAGATCCAGCAGATGGGCCTTCAGTTCGGCGGCCGACTTGTTACGCAGTTCCTTGAGTTCCATATCAGCGCACCGTCCGGGTCACGAAAGTGGTGGTGACCGAAAGCTTGGCGGCCGCCAGGCGGAACGCCTCGCGAGCGGTCGCTTCGTCGACGCCCTCGATCTCGTAGATCACGCGGCCGGGGGCGATCTGGGCCACCCAGTACTCGACGTTGCCCTTACCGGCGCCCATTCGGACTTCGATCGGCTTCTTGGTGATCGGCTTGTCGGGGAACACGCGGATCCACATCTTGCCGCCGCGCTTGACGTAACGGCTGATGGAACGGCGCGCGGCCTCGATCTGGCGGGCGGTCAGCTGGCCGTGCGAGGTGGCCTTGAGGCCGTACTCGCCGAAGCTGACGGCGGCGCCGTTCCAGCTCAGGCCGTCGTTACGCGCCTTGAAGACCTTGCGGTACTTGGTTCGCTTGGGTTGCAGCATGGCGGCTTACCTCATTTCCTTCGCAGGACGGGCCGGGCGCTCGGTGCGCTCCTCGACCTTCTCCTGGCCAACCTGGCTGAAATCGAAAATCTCGCCCTTGTAGACCCACACCTTCACGCCAATGATGCCGTAGGTGGTGAGGGCTTCGGCGAAGCCGTAGTCGATGTCCGCACGCAGGGTGTGCAGGGGCACGCGGCCCTCGCGGTACCACTCCGAACGGGCGATCTCGGCGCCGTTCAGGCGGCCGGCGACGTTGACCTTGATGCCCAGGGCACCGAGGCGCATCGAGTTGCCGACGGCGCGCTTCATCGCGCGGCGGAACATGATGCGGCGCTCGAGCTGCTGCGCGATCGACTCGGCGACCAGCTGCGCGTCGAGCTCGGGCTTGCGCACTTCGGACACGTTGATGTGCGCCGGGACGCCCATGATGTCCGAGACTTCCTTGCGCAGCTTCTCGATGTCCTCACCGCGCTTGCCGATCACCACGCCCGGACGGGCGGAGTGGATCGTGACGCGGGCGGACTTCGAGGGGCGCTCGATCAGGATCTTGGAAATGCCGGCCTGCGCGAGCTTCTTGCGCAGCATCTCGCGGACCTTCAGGTCCGACGTGAGGTACTGGGCGTAGTCGCGCTTGTTGGCGAACCACTTGGAGTTCCAGTCCTTGGCGATGCCCAGGCGGATTCCGGTCGGATGAACTTTGTGACCCATAGTCTTCGTCCCTGCCTTACTTGCCCGAGCCCACAACCACAGTGATGTGGCTGGTGCGCTTGAGGATGCGGGTGCCGCGGCCCTTGGCGCGGGCCATGAAGCGCTTCAGGACGGGGCCTTCGTCGACCATGATGCTGGCGACCTTGAGCTCGTCGATGTCAGCGCCGAGATTGTTTTCGGCATTCGAGATTGCGGACCACAGGACCTTGCGGATCATGTGGGCGGCCTTCTTGTCGGAGAACTGCAGCAGGTCGGCGGCGCGGGCCACCGGCATGCCACGGACCTGGTCGGCGACCAGGCGGGCCTTCTGCGGCGAGATCCGGGCCGTGCGGAGAATGGCTTTGGCTTCCATCGTCATGTCTCCTTACTTGCCGGCTTTCTTGTCGCCGCCATGACCCTTGAAGGTCCTGGTGAGGGCGAACTCGCCGAGCTTGTGGCCAACCATGTTCTCGTTCACCAGAACCGGGACGTGCACCTTGCCATTGTGGATGGCGATGGTGAGCCCGACCATTTCCGGCAGGATCATGGAACGACGCGACCAGGTCTTGATCGGCTTCTTGCTGTTGCCCTGAGCGGCCTCCACCTTCTTGACGAGGTGGTGGTCGATGAAGGGACCTTTCTTAAGAGAACGTGCCATGGCCTATCAACCCCTGCGATCGCGCACGATGAACTTCTGGGTGCGCTTGTTCTTGCGCGTCTTGTAACCCTTCGCCGGCGTGCCCCACGGGGACACCGGGTGCGGGTTACCCTGGCCAGCCTTCGCCTCACCACCGCCGTGCGGATGGTCGACCGGGTTCATGGCGGCGCCGCGGACGGTCGGCTTGACGCCGCGCCAACGCTTCGCACCCGCCTTGCCCAGCTTCTCGAGGTTGTGCTCGACATTACCCACTTCGCCGATCGTGGCGCGGCAGTCGGCCGGCACCTTGCGCATTTCGCCGGAGCGGAGGCGCAGGGTGGCGTAGCCGCCGTCGCGGGAGATCAGCTGGGCGCCGGCGCCAGCGGCGCGGGCCAGCTGGGCACCCTTGCCCGGCTTCATCTCGACGCAATGCACGGTCGAACCAACCGGCATGTTGCGCAGCGGCAGGCTGTTGCCGGTCTTGATCGGCGCGTCCTTGCCGGCGATCACCTGGTCGCCCTGCACCAGGCCCTTCGGGGCGATGATGTAGCGGCGCTCACCGTCGGCGTAGCACAGCAGCGCGATGTGCGCGGTGCGGTTCGGATCGTACTCGACGCGCTCGACGCGGGCCGGGATACCTTCCTTGTCACGCTTGAAATCGATGAGGCGGTAATGCTGCTTGTGGCCACCGCCGATGTGGCGGGTGGTGATGCGGCCGTAGTTGTTGCGGCCGCCGCTCTTGCTCTGCTTTTCGACCAGCGATTCCAGCGGGCCGCCCTTGTGCAGGCCGGCGGTGGAGACGCGCACCATGGCGCGGCGGCCAGGCGAGGTCGGCTTGAAAGTCATAAGTGCCATGGGTACTTGCCTCAGGCCTTGGCCATCACGTCGATCGACTGGCCATCGGCCAGGCGAACGTATGCTTTACGCCAGTCGCCACGACGGCCGGCGCGGTTACGGAAGTTCTTCTGCTTGCCCTTCACGTTCACCACATTGACCGCTTCGACCTTGACGCTGAACAGCGATTCCACGGCGGACTTCACGTCGGCCTTGGTCGCGGTCTGCGCAATCTCGAAAACGTACTGGTTGCTCTGCTCCTGGATGCGCGCGGTCTTTTCAGAGACGCGGGGCGCACGAAGAACGCCGAGGATCTTGATGTTGCTCATGCCAGCCACTCCTCGATCTTCTTGACCGAATCAGCGGTCATGATCACGGTCTCGGCACCGACCAGGCTCACCGGATCGATGGTCTGGGCGTCGAGGACCTGCACGTAGGGAACGTTGCGGGCGGCCAGGTACAGCGCCTCGCTCGGCTCCTCGCTGACGATCAGCGGGCGGGAAACGCCCATCTCGGCCAGCTTGGCGACCAGCGCCTTGGTCTTCGGCTCCGACACATCGAACGCGTCGACGACCTTCAGGCGGCCCTGACGGTTGAGCTCGGAGATGATCGCGCAGACGGCCGCGCGGTACATCTTGCGGTTGACCTTCTGGGCGAAGCTGCGCGGCTTGGCGGCGAACGAGACACCACCACCGACGAAGATCGGGGCCCGGTAGTCACCGTGACGGGCGCCACCGCCCTTCTGCTTCTTGAACTTCTTGGTCGTGCCCGAGACTTCCGAGCGCGTCAGCTGGGCCTTGGTGCCTGCACGGCCGGCGTTGCGATACGCAACCACCACCTGATGCACCAGGTCCTCGCTGAATTCGCGGCCGAAGACGGCGTCGGAAACCGACAGCGTCTTACCGCTTCCAATGACGGCGAGTTCCATTATCTAACTCCTCAACCTTTGCTCGTGGGGCGCACGACGACGTCGCCGCCCGGCGCACCGGGGACGGAACCCTTGATCGCGATCAGGCCGCGCTCGGCGTCGACCTTGACCACTTCGAGGTTCTGCATGGTCTGCTGCACGGCGCCCATGTGGCCGGACATCTTCTTGCCCGGGAACACGCGGCCCGGCGTCTGGCGCTGGCCGATGGAGCCCGGCGAACGGTGCGACAGCGAGTTACCGTGCGTGGCGTCGCCCATCTTGAACTTCCAGCGCTTGATGGTGCCCTGGAAACCCTTGCCCTTGGTGATACCGGAAACATCGACCATCTGGCCGACGGCGAAGATGTCCGCCTTGATTTCGGTACCCACTTCGAAGTTGCCCGCATCCTTGTCTTCGATGCGGAACTCCCAAAGGCCACGGCCGGCCTCGACCTTCGCCTTGGCGAAATGGCCGGACAGCGGCTTGTTGACCAGGGCGGCGCGCTTGGCGCCGGCAGTCACCTGCACCGCGGTGTAACCGTCGGTTTCGGTGGTCTTGATCTGGGTGATGCGATTCGGGCTGGCCTCGATCACGGTCACCGGGATGGAACGGCCATCGTCGGTGAAGATGCGGCTCATGCCCGCCTTGCGGCCCACGATTCCAATATTTTTGGTCGTCATGGCAGTTGCCTCAGGTCAGCTTGATCTGAACGTCGACGCCGGCCGCGAGCTCGAGCTTCATGAGCGCGTCGACGGTCTTGTCGTTCGGGTCAACGATATCCAGCACACGCTTGTGGGTGCGGGTCTCGTACTGGTCGCGCGCGTCCTTGTCGACGTGCGGCGACACCAGCACGGTGTAGCGTTCGATCTTGGTCGGCAGCGGGATCGGGCCGCGCACCTGCGCGCCGGTCCGCTTGGCCGTCTCCACGATTTCGGAAGCCGAGCGATCAATCAGGCGATGATCGTAGGCCTTCAGCCGAATCCGGATCTTCTGGTCCGCCATGGCGATGTCCTTGTTACGGTAAAGAGCGTCGGAATCAGGGGCTTTGAGCCCTGGTTCCCGTGGAAAACAAACTCGGCGGACCATTTCTGGGCCACCGAGCAAGAAAGTATAGCCTGTGTTAAACCGCCCTGTAAAGGGTTGTTTTCCACGAGCTTCGACCGTCCTGGCCGCGAACACGAGGGGCATCCTGCCCCTCATTTCGTATGTGGGCCGCCCCTGGGGGCGACCGAGCCGCGCACTATACGCCTACTTGATGACCTTGGCAACCACGCCGGCGCCGACGGTGCGGCCGCCCTCGCGGATCGCGAAGCGCAGGCCTTCGTCCATCGCGATCGGCGCGATCAGCGAGACCACCATCTTCACGTTGTCGCC
>NZ_SMDR01000002.1:61742-633736 GCF_006265115.1 Arenimonas terrae
TATACGCCTACTTGATGACCTTGGCAACCACGCCGGCGCCGACGGTGCGGCCGCCCTCGCGGATCGCGAAGCGCAGGCCTTCGTCCATCGCGATCGGCGCGATCAGCGAGACCACCATCTTCACGTTGTCGCCCGGCATCACCATCTCCACGCCTTCCGGCAGCTGGCAGGCGCCCGTCACGTCAGTCGTGCGGAAGTAGAACTGCGGGCGGTAGCCCTTGAAGAACGGCGTGTGGCGGCCGCCCTCGTCCTTCGACAGCACGTACACCTCGGCCTCGAACTCCGTGTGCGGCGTGATCGAACCCGGCTTGGCCAGCACCTGGCCACGCTCCACATCGTCACGCTTGGTGCCGCGCAGCAGCAGACCGGCGTTGTCGCCCGCCTGGCCCTGGTCGAGCAGCTTGCGGAACATCTCCACGCCCGTGACGGTCGTCTTCTGGGTCGGACGGATACCGACGATCTCGATTTCGTCACCCACCTTGATGATGCCGCGCTCGATGCGGCCGGTCACCACGGTGCCACGACCCGAGATCGAGAACACGTCCTCGACCGGCATCAGGAACGACTTGTCCACGTCGCGCTGCGGCTCCGGGATCCAGGTATCCAGCGCGTCCACCAGCTTCAGGATCGACGGCACGCCGATCTCGCTCTGGTTGCCTTCCAGCGCCGCACGCGCCGAACCCGTGATGATCGGGGTGTCGTCGCCCGGGAAATCGTACTTGCTCAGCAGCTCGCGGACTTCCATCTCCACCAGCTCCAGCAGCTCGGCGTCGTCCACCAGGTCCGCCTTGTTCAGGTAGACCACGATGTACGGCACGCCCACCTGGCGGGCCAGCAGGATGTGCTCGCGCGTCTGCGGCATCGGACCGTCCGCGGCCGAGCACACCAGGATCGCGCCGTCCATCTGCGCCGCACCCGTGATCATGTTCTTCACGTAGTCGGCATGGCCCGGGCAATCAACGTGCGCGTAGTGGCGGGTCGGCGATTCGTACTCGACGTGCGCCGTCGAGATCGTGATGCCGCGCGCCTTCTCTTCCGGCGCCGCGTCAATCTGGTCGTACGCCTTGAACTCGCCGCCGAAACGCTCGGCGCCAATCTTGGTCAGCGCGGCGGTCAGCGTCGTCTTGCCATGGTCAACGTGACCGATGGTGCCGACGTTCACGTGCGGCTTGGTGCGCTCAAACTTTCCCTTGGACATGACTGTCTGCCTCTAATCTGTAATCTGGATACTGGATGGATCAGGACTTCTTGATGACCTGCTCGGCGATGTTGTTCGGCGCCTCGGCGTAATGGTCGAATTCCATCGTGAAGGTGGCGCGGCCCTGCGACATGGAGCGCATCGAAGTGGCGTAGCCGAACATCTCGCCCAGCGGAACCATCGCGTTGATGACCTTGCCGGACGGCGTGTCGTCGGAGCCCTGGAGGATGCCGCGACGACGACTCAGGTCGCCCATCACGTCGCCCATGTAGTCTTCCGGCGTCACGACCTCGACCTTCATGATCGGCTCGAGAAGCACAGGGTTGGCCTTGGCGAAGCCCTCCTTGAACGCCATCGAACCGGCGACCTTGAAGGCCATTTCGTTCGAGTCGACGTCATGGAAAGAGCCGTCCACGGCCTTGATCTTGACGTCCACGACCGGGAAGCCCGCCAGCACGCCGTTCTTCAGCTGCTCTTCGATGCCCTTGCCCGCCGCGACGACGTATTCCTTCGGAACCACGCCGCCGACGATGCCGTTCTCGAACGAGAAGCCCGCGCCACGCTCCTGCGGCTCCATCTCGATGACGATGTGGCCGTACTGGCCACGACCACCGGACTGGCGCACGAACTTGCCTTCCTGCTTGACGGCCTTGCGGATCGTCTCGCGGTAGGCCACCTGCGGCTTGCCGACGTTGGCTTCGACGTTGAACTCGCGCTTCATGCGGTCAACGAGGATTTCCAGGTGCAGCTCGCCCATGCCGGCGATGATGGTCTGGCCCGATTCTTCGTCTGTACGGACGCGGAAGGAAGGATCCTCCTGCGCCAGGCGGCCGAGGGCGATGCCCATCTTCTCCTGGTCGGACTTGGTCTTCGGTTCCACCGCCATCGAGATGACGGGCTCCGGGAAGACCATGCGCTCCAGGGTGATGATGTTGTCGAGCGAGCACAGGGTGTCACCGGTGGTGACGTCCTTCAGGCCAACCGCGGCAGCGATGTCGCCGGCCAGCACTTCCTTGATCTCGTCGCGCTGGTTGGCGTGCATCTGCAGGATGCGGCCGATGCGCTCCTTCTTGCTCTTGACCGGGTTGTACACCTGGTCGCCAGCGTTCAGGGTGCCCGAGTAGACGCGGAAGAAGGTCAGCGAACCGACGAACGGGTCGGTCATGATCTTGAACGCGAGAGCCGAGAACGGCTCCTTGTCGCCGACCTTGCGGATGGCTTCCTTCTCGTCCTCGTCCACGCCCGTGACGGGCGGGCGGTCGGTCGGCGCCGGCAGGTAGTGCACGACGGCGTCGAGCATGGCCTGCACGCCCTTGTTCTTGAACGCGGTGCCGCAGAACATCGGAATGATGTCGCAGGTCAGCGTGCGCGTGCGGATGCCTTCCATGATCTCGGCCTCGGAGAGGGTGCCCTCTTCGAGATACTTGTTCATGAGCTCTTCCGACGACTCGGCGGCCGCCTCGACCATGAACTCGTGCGCCTTCTTGGCCTCGTCGGCCAGGTTCGCCGGGATATCGGCGTACGTGAAGGTCGTGCCCTGGTCGGCCATGTTCCAGACGATGGCCTTCATCTTCAGCAGGTCGACGACGCCTTCGAAGTTCTCTTCGGCGCCGATCGGCAGCTGCATCGGAACCGGGTACGCGCCCAGGCGCGACTTCAGCTGCTCAACCACCTTGTGGAAGTTGGCGCCGGTACGGTCCATCTTGTTGACGAAGGCAAGGCGCGGCACCGAGTACTTGCTGGCCTGGCGCCAGACGGTCTCGGACTGCGGCTGCACGCCGCCGACGGCACAGAGCACGAACACCGCACCGTCGAGCACGCGCAGGGAACGCTCGACTTCGATGGTGAAGTCGACGTGTCCCGGGGTGTCGATGATGTTGAACCGGTGCTGCTGCATCGACTTGTCCATACCCGACCAGAAGCAGGTCGTGGCCGCGGACGTGATCGTGATGCCGCGCTCCTGCTCCTGCTCCATCCAGTCCATGGTCGCGGCGCCATCGTGGACTTCGCCGATCTTATGGTTGACACCGGTGTAGAACAGGATGCGTTCGGTGGTCGTGGTCTTGCCGGCATCGATGTGGGCCATGATGCCGAAGTTGCGGTAACGCTCGATGGGGGTAGTACGTGCCACGGGGTATTCCTCGTTGAGTGCCGCCCGGCGCGTAGCGCCAGGGGCGGATACGCTGCGAGCGCGCGATTACCAGCGGTAGTGCGAGAAGGCCTTGTTGGCTTCCGCCATGCGGTGCGTTTCTTCGCGCTTCTTGACGGCGCCACCGCGGTTCTCGGAGGCTTCCAGAAGTTCGGCGGCCAGCTTGCGCGGCATGGTGTTCTCGCCACGCTTGCGCGCGGAGTCGATCACCCAGCGCATCGCCAGCGCCATGCGGCGCGAGGAGCGGACTTCGACCGGCACTTGGTAGGTCGCACCACCGACGCGGCGGGACTTGACCTCGACGGCCGGGGCGACGTTGCCCAGCGCCTTCTCGACCAGGCCGAGAGCATCGCTGTTCTTTTCGCCAATGACGTCCATGGCGCCGTAGACGATCTTCTCGGCAATCGACTTCTTGCCGGACTTCATGACCATGTTGATGAAGCGGGCAACAACTTCGCTTCCGTGCTTCGGATCCGGGAGGATCGAACGGGTACCGGGAGAACCTTTACGGGACATGATGCTTGCCTAAATTTGGTGATCGGGTAACGAACGCTGCGGAACGAACCGCGCGATCAGGACTTCGGGCGCTTGGCGCCGTACTTCGAGCGGCTCTGGCGGCGCTTGGCGACACCGGCGGCGTCGAGCGAGCCACGCACGGTGTGGTAGCGCACACCCGGAAGGTCCTTGACGCGACCGCCGCGGATCAGCACGACCGAGTGCTCCTGCAGGTTGTGGCCTTCGCCACCGATGTAGGAGATCACTTCGAAGCCGTTGGTCAGCCGCACCTTGGCGACCTTGCGAAGGGCCGAGTTCGGCTTCTTCGGAGTGGTGGTGTACACGCGGGTGCACACGCCACGACGCTGCGGGCAGTTGGCCAGCGCCGGGGAAGCGCTCTTGTAGGTGTTGGGCTGACGCGGCTTGCGCACCAGCTGGTTGATCGTCGCCATGCGTTTGGAATCCTGGATAAAAAGGACACGGCAGGCCGGAAACCGGCCCACCGAGAAGCGGGAGTTTACTTCGCGTTAAACGCCTCTGTCAACGAATGACAGGGGCGTCGATTGGGTTTCCATCGTCCTTGAACCGGACACGAGGGAACTTCCTGCTCCCTCTTTCCGGATGTGGGCAGGCCATCAGCGGGCCTGCCAGCGCAATTGTCAGCCTTCGGAGCCGGCTTCTTCGGTCGTCTCAGTGGCCGTCGAGACGGCCCGCAAGGTCTCCAGATCGGAATCGGAAAGTTCGGGAGTGGCGGCCTTGCGGCGCTTGCTGTGGTACGCAAGGCCGGTGCCCGCCGGAATAAGGCGGCCGACGATAACGTTTTCCTTCAGGCCCCGCAAGCTGTCGCGGGTGCCGCGGACGGCCGCCTCGGTCAGCACGCGGGTGGTTTCCTGGAACGAAGCCGCCGAGATGAACGACTCGGTCGCCAACGAGGCCTTGGTGATGCCCAGCAGGACCGGCTCGTAGCGTGCCGGCAGCTCGTTCTTGGTCGCCGCCTTGGCGTTGTCCTCGACCACGCGGATGCGCTCCGCCTGCTCGCCCGCCATGAATCGGGTGTCGCCGGCGTCGGTGATCTCGACCTTGCGCAGCATCTGGCGAATGATCGTCTCGATGTGCTTGTCGTTGATCTTCACGCCCTGCAGTCGGTACACGTCCTGGATTTCCTTGACCAGGTAGGCCGCCAGCGGCTCGACGCCGAGCAGGCGCAGGATGTCCTGCGGGTTCGGCTCGCCGTCCACCACGGTCTCGCCCTTGGCGATGTGCTCGCCTTCGTAGACGATGACCTGGCGGTACTTCGGGATCAGTTCTTCGTGCTCGTTGCCGTCGGCATCCTTGATGATCAGGCGCTGCTTGCCCTTGGTGTCCTTGCCGAAGCTGATGATGCCGGAGACCTCGGCCAGGATGGCCGGGTCCTTCGGCTTGCGGGCCTCGAACAGGTCGGCGACGCGCGGCAGACCACCGGTGATGTCGCGGGTCTTGGACGCTTCCTGGGGCACCTTGGTCACCACGTCGCCCACGCCGACGGGCGCGCCGTCCTGCAGGTTGACGATCGAGCGCGGCGGCAGCAGGTACTGCGCCGGCAGGTCGGTGCCCGGGATGTTCAGGTCCTTGCCCTTGCCGTCGACGATGCGGACGATCGGGCGCAGGTCCTTGCCCAGCGAACCGCGGCGCTTCGGGTCGGTGATCTCGCGCGAGGCCAGGCCGGTCAGCTCGTCGGTCTTCTCGATGACGGTGACGCCGTCGACGAAGTCGATGAAGCGGACGAAGCCGGCCACTTCCGAGACGATCGGGTGGTTATGCGGATCCCAGTTGGCGACGGTCTTGCCGGCCTTGACCTCTTCGCCGTCCTTGACGTTGATCACCGCGCCGTACGGCAGCTTGTAGCGCTCGCGCTCGCGGCCGTGGTTGTCCAGCACCGACAGCTCACCGGAACGCGACACCGCGACCAGGTGGCCATTGGCGTGCTGGACGTGCTTGAGGTTGTTGAACTTCACCGCGCCGGTGGTCTTGACCGTGATGTTGTCCACGGCGGCCGCACGCGAAGCCGCGCCGCCGATGTGGAAGGTACGCATGGTCAGCTGGGTACCCGGCTCGCCGATCGACTGGGCGGCCACGACGCCCACGGCTTCACCGTGGTTGACGATGTGGCCACGGGCCAGGTCGCGGCCGTAGCAATGGGCGCAGATGCCGAAGGTGCTGTCGCAGGTGATCGCGGAGCGGACCTTGATCGACTGCACACCGGCGGCCTCGAGCTTGTCCACCCACGCCTCGTCCAGAAGCGTGTTGCGCGTGACGATCGGATCCTCGTCGTTGCCCGGCAGGTAGACGTCCTCGGCCACGATGCGGCCGAGCACGCGGTCGCGCAGCGGTTCGACCACGTCGCCGCCTTCCACGATCGGGATCATGGTCAGGCCGTTCATCGTGCCGCAATCGCTTTCGGTCACGACGACGTCCTGCGCCACGTCGACCAGGCGACGGGTCAGGTAACCGGAGTTCGCGGTCTTAAGCGCGGTGTCCGCGAGGCCCTTACGGGCGCCGTGGGTCGAGATGAAGTACTGAAGGACGTTCAGGCCTTCGCGGAAGTTCGCGGTGATCGGGGTCTCGATGATCGAGCCGTCGGGCTTGGCCATCAGGCCGCGCATGCCCGCCAGCTGGCGGATCTGAGCCTGCGAACCACGCGCGCCGGAGTCGGCCATGATGTAGACCGAGTTCATCGACTTCTGGTCGACGGTCTCGCCCTTCGCGTTCTTCACCTTGTCGGTGCCGATCGCCTCCATCATCGCCTTGGCCACGCGCTCGTTCGTGCGCGACCAGATGTCGACGACCTTGTTGTAGCGCTCGCCGGCGGTGACCAGGCCGCTCTGGTACTGCTCCTGGATCTCCAGGACCTCGGCTTCCGCCTCGGCCAGGATGTCCTTCTTCTCGTCCGGGATGATCATGTCGTCGATACCGATCGACACGCCCGCGCGGGTTGCGTAGGAGAAGCCCGTGTACATCAGCTGGTCAGCGAAGATCACCGTGTGCTTCAAGCCCAGCATGCGGTAGCAGGTGTTGATCAGGCGGCTGATGTTCTTCTTGGTCAGGTCGGTGTTGGCCAGCGCGAACGGCAGACCGGCAGGCAGGATCTCGGCGAGCAGCGCACGGCCGACCGTAGTGTCCACGATCGAGGTCTTCTCGGTGCGTCCGCCCTGTTCGTCGATCTCGACCTGCTTCAGGCGGACCTTGACCTTGGCGTGCAGCTCGACGACACGGTTATCGTACGCGCGCTTCACCTCGGCGACGTTGGCGAACACCATGCCCTCGCCCTTCTTGTTCTCCAGCGCGCGGGTCATGTAGTACAGGCCCAGGACGACGTCCTGGGTCGGCACGATGATCGGCTCGCCGTTGGCGGGCGACAGGATGTTGTTCGACGACATCATCAGCGCGCGCGCTTCCAGCTGGGCCTCGAGGCTCAGCGGGACGTGCACGGCCATCTGGTCACCGTCGAAGTCGGCGTTGAACGCGGTGCAGACCAGCGGGTGCAGCTGGATGGCCTTGCCCTCGATCAGCACCGGCTCGAACGCCTGGATGCCCAGGCGGTGCAGGGTCGGCGCGCGGTTGAGCAGCACCGGATGCTCGCGGATCACCTCTTCCAGGATGTCCCAGACTTCGGCGGACTCGCGCTCGACCAGCTTCTTCGCGGCCTTGATCGTCGTGGCGAGGCCACGGCGCTGCAGCTTGGCGAAGATGAAGGGCTTGAACAGCTCCAGCGCCATCTTCTTCGGCAGGCCGCACTCGTGCAGGCGCAGCGTCGGGCCGACCACGATGACCGAACGGCCGGAGTAGTCGACGCGCTTGCCGAGCAGGTTCTGGCGGAACCGGCCCTGCTTGCCCTTGATCATGTCGGCCAGCGACTTGAGCGGGCGCTTGTTGGTGCCGGTGATGGCGCGGCCGCGGCGGCCGTTGTCCATCAGGGCGTCAACCGACTCCTGCAGCATGCGCTTCTCGTTGCGGACGATGATGTCCGGAGCATTCAGCTCGAGCAGGCGCTTGAGGCGGTTGTTTCGGTTGATGACGCGGCGGTACAGGTCGTTCAGGTCGGAGGTCGCGAAACGACCGCCGTCCAGCGGCACCAGCGGACGCAGGTCCGGCGGCAGCACCGGCAGCACGGTCATCACCATCCACTCGGGGCGGTTGCCCGACTCGAGGAAGGCCTCGACCAGCTTGATGCGCTTGGTGAGGCGCTTGAGCTTGGTCTCGGAATTGGTAGACGCGATCTCTTCCTTCAGGCGCAGCAACTCCGAGCCCAGGTCCAGAGAACGCAGCAGCTGGTACACGGCCTCGGCGCCCATCAGGGCGTCGAAGTCGTCGCCATGCTCCTGGCGCGCGGTGAGGAACTGCTCCTCGGTGAGCAGCTGGCCGCGCTCGAGCGTGGTCAGGCCCGGTTCGATGACCACGTAGGCCTCGAAGTACAGGATGCGCTCGATGTCGCGCAGGGTCATGTCCAGCATCAGGCCGATGCGCGACGGCAGCGACTTCAGGAACCAGATATGGGCGGTCGGCGATGCCAGCTCGATGTGGCCCATGCGCTCGCGGCGCACCTTGGCCAGCGTGACCTCGGTGCCGCACTTCTCGCAGACCACGCCGCGGTGCTTCATGCGCTTGTACTTGCCGCACAGGCACTCGTAGTCCTTGATCGGCCCGAAGATGGCGGCGCAGAACAGGCCGTCACGCTCGGGCTTGAAGGTACGGTAGTTGATCGTTTCCGGCTTCTTCACTTCGCCGAACGACCAGCTGCGGATCAGGTCCGGCGAAGCTAGGCCGATCTTGATGCCGTCGAAGTCCAGCGACTGACGCTGCTGGTTGAACAGATTAAGTAGGTCTTTCATTTGATTCTCCTGTTCTCAGCGCCGATCACTGCTCTTCCAGCTCGATGTTGATGGCGAGGGAACGAATTTCCTTCACCAACACATTGAACGATTCCGGCATGCCGGCCGTCATTTCGTGCTCGCCGTCGACGATGTTCTTGTACATCTGGTTGCGGCCCTGCACGTCGTCAGACTTCACCGTCAGCATTTCCTGCAGGGTGTAGGCCGCGCCGTAGGCTTCCAGCGCCCAGACTTCCATCTCACCGAAGCGCTGGCCGCCGAACTGCGCCTTGCCGCCCAGTGGCTGCTGGGTGACGAGCGAGTACGGGCCAGTCGAACGGGCGTGCATCTTGTCGTCGACAAGGTGGTTGAGCTTCAGCATGTGCATGTAGCCGACGGTGACCGGGCGGTCGAACGCCTCGCCGGTGCGACCGTCGTGCAGGATGGTCTGGCCGCTTTCCGGCAGGTCCGCCAGCTTCAGCATCGCCTTGATCTCGGACTCGGCGGCGCCATCGAACACCGGGGTGGCCATCGGCACGCCGTCGGTGAGGTTCTGCGCCAGGACCAGCAGTTCCTTGTCGCTGATCTGCGACATGTCCACGCGCTCGCCGTTGAGCTTGCGGTCGTGGTTGTAGATCTGGTCCAGGAACGCGCGCAGCTCGGAAACCTTCTGCTGCGCCTCGAGCATGCGCTGGATCTTCTGGCCCAGGCCCTTGGCGGCCCAGCCCAGATGCACTTCCAGCACCTGGCCGATGTTCATTCGGCTCGGCACGCCCAGCGGGTTGAGCACGATGTCGACGGTTTCGCCCGACGCCATGTACGGCATGTCCTCGACCGGAACGATAGTCGAGACGACGCCCTTGTTGCCGTGGCGGCCGGCCATCTTGTCGCCCGGCTGGATGCGGCGCTTCACGGCCAGGTAGACCTTGACCATCTTCAGCACGCCCGGTGCGAGGTCGTCGCCCTGGGTGATCTTGCCGCGCTTGTCCTGGAAGCGCTTCTCGAACTCCTTCTCGTGCGCCTCGACCTGCTTCTGGGCGCGCTCGATGAGCTCCGACGCTTCCTCATCCTTCATGCGGATGGTGAACCAATCGTCCTTCTTCAGGCTGTCCAGGTACTCGCCGGTGATCTCGGTGCCCTTCTTCAGGCCACCCGGGCCGCCATTGGCGACCTTGCCGATCAGCAGGCCGCGCAGGCGGGCGAAGATCGCGCCCTCGAGGATGCGGAACTGGTCGTCGAAGTCCTTCTTGACGCGCTTGATCTCGGTTTCCTCGATCTGGCGCGCGCGCTTGTCCTTCTCGATGCCGTCGCGGGTGAAGACCTGCACGTCGATGACGGTGCCGTCCATGCCCGGCGGCACGCGCAGCGAGCTGTCCTTAACGTCCGATGCCTTCTCGCCGAAGATCGCGCGCAGCAGCTTCTCTTCCGGGGTCAGCTGGCTCTCGCCCTTCGGCGTGACCTTGCCGACCATGATGTCGCCGGCGCGCACTTCGGCGCCGATGTACACCACGCCCGACTCGTCCAGGCGGCCCAGGGCCTGCTCGGACACGTTCGGGATGTCGGCGGTGATCTCTTCCGGCCCCAGCTTGGTGTCGCGGGCGACGCAGGTCAGCTCTTCGATGTGGATCGTGGTGTAACGGTCCTCCTCGACCACGCGCTCGGAGAGCAGGATCGAGTCTTCGAAGTTGTAGCCGTTCCACGGCATGAACGCGATCAGCATGTTCTGGCCGAGCGCCAGCTCGCCGATGTCGGTCGACGGACCGTCGGCGAGCACGTCGTCGCGCGCGACCCGGTCACCCACGCGCACCAGCGGACGCTGGTTGATGCAGGTGTTCTGGTTCGAGCGGGTGTACTTCACCAGCGTGTAGATATCGACGCCGGCGTCGTTGTCGTGGATCTCCTTCTCGTTGACCCGGACCACGATGCGGCCCGCGTCGACCTGGTCGATCACGCCGCCGCGCTTGGCGTTGACGGTGACGCCGGAGTCGCGCGCCACGGCGCGCTCGATGCCGGTGCCCACCAGCGGCTTCTGCGACCGCAGGGTCGGCACGGCCTGGCGCTGCATGTTCGCGCCCATCAGGGCGCGGTTGGCGTCGTCGTGCTCGATGAAGGGAACCAGCGCGGCCGCGACCGACACCGACTGCATGGGCGAAACGTCCATGTAGTGGATCTCGCTCGGCGGCTTGAGCAGGGTCTCGGCCTGGAAGCGGCAGGGAACGAACGGGGCCTGGAAGCTGCCGTCGTTGTTGAGCTCGGCGTTCGCCTGGGCGATCGCGTACTCGTGCTCTTCGATCGCCGACAGGAACTCGACCTGGTCGGTGACCTTGCCGTTGACGACCTTGCGGTACGGCGTCTCGAGGAAACCGTACTTGTTGCTGCGGGCGTACACGGCCAGCGAGTTGATCAGGCCGATGTTCGGGCCTTCAGGCGTCTCGATGGTGCAGACGCGGCCGTAGTGCGTCGGGTGCACGTCGCGAACTTCGAAGCCGGCGCGCTCGCGGGTCAGGCCGCCCGGGCCCAAGGCCGAGACGCGACGCTTGTGCGTCACTTCCGACAGCGGGTTGTTCTGGTCCATGAACTGCGACAGCTGCGACGAACCGAAGAACTCCTTGATCGCCGCGGCCACCGGCTTGGCGTTGATCAGGTCCTGCGGGGTCAGGCCATCGGACTCGGCCAGCGACAGGCGCTCCTTGACGGCGCGCTCGACACGCACCAGGCCGACGCGGAAGACGTTTTCGGCCATTTCGCCGACCGAACGCACGCGACGGTTGCCCAGGTGGTCGATGTCGTCGACCACGCCGCGGCCGTTGCGGATCTCGCACAGGGTGCGGATCACGTCCAGGATGTCGGAGCTCTCACCCAGTTCCTTGACCAGGTTCTTGGCGATTTCGTCGTTGCGCTCGCCGAAGTACTTGGAGTCGTACAGCACCGAGGCGCCGGTGACTTCCTTGCGGCCGACGCGGCGGTTGAACTTCATCCGGCCCACGCCCGAAAGGTCGTAGCGCTCGAAGGTGAAGAACAGGTTGTAGAACAGGTTCTGCGCGGCGTCCTTGGTGGGCGGCTCGCCCGGACGCATCATGCGGTAGATCTCGACCAGGGCCTCGAGCTGGGTCTTGGTCGGGTCGATGCGCAGGGTGTTGGAGATGTAGGGGCCGCGGTCGAGGTCGTTCACCCACAGGGTGCCGATCGCATTCACGCCGGCCTTGCGCAGCTTGGCGACGTTGGCTTCGTTGAGCTCTTCGTTGGCCAGGGCCAGCACTTCGCCGGTCTTGGTGTCGACCACGTCGTGGGCCAGGATGCGGCCGTAGAGGTATTCGTCGGGCACGGCCAGCGTGTCGACCTTGGCCTGCTCGAGCTGCTTCACGTGGCGGGCGGTGATGCGCTTGCCGGCCTCGACGATGACCTTGCCGCCGACCACGAGGTCGAAATTCAGGGTCTCGCCGCGCAGGCGCTCGGCCACGAGCTCGAGTTCCACGCCGTCCTGCTTGGCGATGTGGAAGGTGTTGACCTCGAAGAAGAGCTTGAGCATCTCTTCGTTGTTGTAGCCCAGCGCACGCAGCAGGATCGACACCGGCAGCTTGCGGCGGCGGTCGATGCGGGTGAACACGCAGTCCTTCGGGTCGAACTCGAAGTCGAGCCAGGAGCCGCGGTAGGGAATGATGCGGGCGCTGTACAGCAGCTTGCCCGAGCTGTGGGTCTTGCCGCGGTCGTGGTCGAAGAACACGCCCGGCGAGCGGTGCAGCTGCGACACGATGACGCGCTCGGTGCCGTTGACGATGAAGGTGCCGTTGTCGGTCATCAGGGGCAGTTCGCCCATGTAGACCTCCTGCTCCTTCACGTACTTGATGGCCTTGGTCGACGACTCGCGATCGTAGATCACCAGGCGCACGGTCACGCGCAGCGGGGCGCCGTAGGTCAGGCCGCGGTTGCGGCACTCGCGCTCGTCGAACGGCGGCTCGCCGAGCTTGTAGCTCACGTACTCCAGGGCGGCGTTGCCCGAGTAGCTGGTGATCGGGAACACCGACTTGAGGGCGGCATGCAGGCCGCGGTCTTCGCGCTTGGCGCCGGTCGCGCCTTCCTGGAGGAACTCGCGGTACGAGTCCATCTGGATGGCCAGCAGGTACGGCACGTCAAGGACGGCGCGGCGCTTGCCGAAGTCCTTGCGGATACGCTTCTTTTCGGTGAAGGAGTACGTCATGGTGAGCTACCGCCTCGGGTATCTGGGGTCCGCGCGTCCGCGGCCCGGGGGGAACATCAAACTGCCAGTGGGAAGTCGCTGGTATTGCCGGCACCAGCACGCCTTCTCCCGCTACTTCACACTGGCAACTCGGGATCGTTTTCTCTCGTGAAGCCGCCGCTCCCTCGGGAACGGCCAAAGGCCGGGAGCTTTCGCCCCCGGCCTCAGTGCGTCGCCAAAACCAGCCGGCGACCCAAAGTGCTTGTTACTTGAGCTCGACGGTGGCGCCAGCCGCCTCGAGTTCCTTCTTGAACTTCGCGGCGTCGTCCTTCGACACGGCGTCCTTCACGATGCCGGTGGCCTCGACGAGGTCCTTGGCTTCCTTCAGGCCCAGGCCGGTGATGGCGCGGACAGCCTTAATCACTTCGACCTTCTTCTCGCCGGCAGCCTTCAGGATGACGGTGAACTCGGTCTGCTCTTCGACCGGGGCAGCGGCAGCGGCCGGGCCGGCGGCCATCATGACCGGGGCGGCGGCGGTGACGCCGAACTTCTCTTCGATGGCCTTGACCAGCTCCATCACTTCCATCAGGGTCTTGCCGGCGATGGCTTCGACGATCTGCTCGTTGGAAAGGGACATTGTGTTTACCTCTGGATAATTTTCTGGAAAGGAAATTGTTTGGTCGGCGGATCAGGCGGTTTCGGCGACGGCTTCGGGAGCGGCTTCGCCACCCCCCTGCTTGTCGGCGACGGCCTTGACCACGCGGGCGAACATCGTCGCCGGCTCGGCCAGGACGCGGGCCAGCATGGCCAGAGCCTGCTCGCGGGTCGGCAGCGAGGCGAGAACCTCGACATGCGAGCCCGGGAAGGTCTTGCCACCGATCGAAACGACCTTGGCCTGCAGCTTGTCGTTACTCTTGGCGAATTCCTTGATCAGACGACCGGCAGCACCGGGGTCTTCCATCGAGAACGCGTACAGCAGCGGGCCCACCAGGGCGTCCTTGCTGTTCTCGTATTCGGTGCCGGCGACGGCACGGGAAGCCAGGGTGTTCTTGACAACTTTCAGGAACACACCGGTTTCGCGCGCCTTCTTGCGCATCGCGGTCATCTGCGACACGGTCGTGCCGGCGTACTCGGCGGCGACCAAGGAGTGTGCCTTCGAGGCGACTTCTGCCAGCTCGGCGACCACTTCTTGTTTCTGGGACAGATTGAGAGCCATTGCACTCCTCCAATAGGACTCCGCTCGCGGCTCCTGCCGGTCGCGGTCTTGGGCGGCACCGTTCCATCGGCGCCGGGGACGCAGGTGCGTCCCGGTGGTGGCCGTTTCCAGAAGAATTTCCAGAAGGCGGCACCATCTACGCAGGCCCGGCTTCTCGCGAAGCTCGGATTAAACGATCCCGCTTGTGGCGACGGCGATTCCTTGCCAGTCGTGCATCCCTGCCCGACGTCGTCACGCGCTGACCGCACCTGCGGTCTTTGATGGCTCCGCCGGGAACGCGTCCCCGACGGTGCCTTCAAAATCTTGCCGCCGGGGACGCGTCCCCGACGACTTGTTCGGTTACTTCGCCAGCGACAGCGAGGACTGGTCGATGACCACGCCCACGCCCATCGTCGAGCTCAGCGAGATCTTCTGCAGGTACTGGCCCTTGGACGAGGCCGGCTTGGCCTTGACCAGGTCGCCCAGCAGGGCGTGCAGGTTGTCCTTCAGCGCGTCGGCGTTGAAGTTGGCCTTGCCGATCGTGCAGTGGATGATGCCCGCCTTGTCGGTGCGGTAGCGCACCTGGCCAGCCTTGGCGTTGCGCACGGCGCCGGCGGCGTCCGGGGACACGGTGCCGACCTTCGGGTTCGGCATCAGGCCGCGCGGGCCGAGCACCTGACCCAGCTTGCCGACGACGCGCATGGCGTCCGGCGTGGCGATCACGACATCGTAGTTGATGTCGCCGGCCAGCATCTTCTCGGCCAGGTCGTCCATGCCGACCACGTCGGCGCCTGCGGCCAGGGCTTCGTCGGCCTTGGCGCCGGCCGGGCAGAACACCGCCACGCGCACGGACTTGCCGGTGCCGGCGGGCAGCACGGTCGAACCGCGCACCTGCTGGTCGGACTTCTTGGCGTCGACGCCGAGGCGGACGGCAACGTCCACGGACTCGACGAACTTGGTCTTGGTGTTGGACTGGATCAGCTTCAGGGCTTCGTCCAGGGTGTAGGCCTTGCCCGGGGTGACCAGGGACTGCAGGGCCTTGTAACGCTTGGAGATCTTCGCCATGACTTAGCCCTCCACCACGAGACCCATCGAACGGGCGCTGCCCGCGATGGTACGAACGCCGGCGTCGAGCGAAGCGGCCGTGAGATCGGCTTCCTTCGCCTTGACGATGTCTTCGAGCTGCTTGCGGGTGACCTTGCCCACCTTCTCGGTGTTCGGGCGCTTGGAGCCCGAGGTCAGGCCGGCGGCCTTCTTGAGCAGCACGGTGGCCGGGGTGCTCTTGGTGACGAAGGTGAAGGTACGGTCCGAGTACGCGGTGATGATCACCGGCGTCGGCAGGCCCGGCTCCAGCTTGGAGGTCGCGGCGTTGAACGCCTTGCAGAACTCCATGATGTTCAGGCCGCGCTGACCCAGCGCAGGACCGACCGGCGGCGAGGGGTTGGCCTGACCGGCCTTCACCTGCAGCTTGATGTAACCAACTACTTTCTTAGCCATTGTCTTGTCTCCGGGTGCAAGCGCCTGTTGTCAGGCTCCCCATCGTGCCGGGTGGGATCCGTGCCCCGGCTTTCACGTTGAAGCAAACTCGCGTCAGGCCTTCTCGACCTGTCCGAACTCCAGCTCCACCGGGGTGGAACGGCCGAAGATCAGCACCGCCACGCGCAGGCGGCTCTTTTCGTAATTGACTTCCTCGACCACGCCGTTGAAGTCGTTGAACGGGCCTTCGGTGACGCGCACCATCTCGCCCGGCTCGAACAGCACCTTGGGCTTGGGCTTGTCCACGCCGTCCTGGACGCGGCGAAGGATGACGTCCGCCTCGCTGTCCTTGATCGGCAGCGGGCGCTCGGCGGTTCCGCCGATGAAGCCCATCACCTTCGGCGTTTCCTTGATCAGGTGCCAGCTGTCGTCGTCGATGCGCGGAATGCCGCCATCCTCGTGCGTCTCGATCTGCACCAGCACGTAGCCGGGGAAGAACTTGCGCTCGGACTTGCGCTTCTGGCCGCCGCGCATTTCGATCACTTCTTCGGTCGGCACCAGCACCTGGCCGAACTTTTCCTGCATCTCGGCACGCGCGATGCGCGTATCGAGCGCGCGCTGCACCTGATGCTCGAAACCCGAATAGGCGTGGACGACATACCAACGCTTGGCCACGTCTGAACTCCTTATTGACCCAGCAGAAGCCGGATCAGCCACGAAATCACGAAATCGAAGCCCGACAGGATCAGGCTCACGATCACAACCACCACCAGGATCACGCCGGTGATGCGCAGGGTTTCCTGCCGCGTCGGCCAGACCACCTTGCGCAGTTCGAACAGCGACTCCGAGACGAAACCGCGGGTCTGGCGGCCCTTCGCCGTGAAGGCCATCACCACCGCGCCCAGGACCACGCCGGCCGCCGCGACCAGCGCGCGCACCGGACCCGGCCACTGGCTGAACCAGTAGAACGCGAAGATGCCACCCGCCACCAGGGCGATGGCGAGGACGTACTTCGCGACGTCGGCGGCACTGACCGCCTGTTCTGCTTGCTCGACCTTCGTGTTCATTCAGCTCTTGCCCGGCCGTGGCCGGTTGGGGGCAGGTGCTTCCCGGGGGAAACAACCGCCTTTGCGGGATGGCGCGCCAGGTAGGACTCGAACCTACAACCTGCGGTTTTGGAGACCGCTGCTCTGCCAGTTGAGCTACTGACGCAATGGCA
Organism: Arenimonas terrae; assembly: GCF_006265115.1. Classification (GTDB taxonomy): domain Bacteria; phylum Pseudomonadota; class Gammaproteobacteria; order Xanthomonadales; family Xanthomonadaceae; genus Arenimonas; species Arenimonas terrae. Next base: position 78,499 of record NZ_SMDR01000002.1, read on the forward strand.
TTCCTAAACGGGCGATGGCGGACCGCTTCCGGCCCGCCATTCCCCTGCCCGTCCGGCCTTCGCCGGGCGGGCGGACCTTCTTACTTGATGACCTTGGCAACCACGCCGGCGCCGACGGTGCGGCCGCCCTCGCGGATCGCGAAGCGCAGGCCTTCGTCCATCGCGATCGGCGCGATCAGCGAGACCACCATCTTCACGTTGTCGCCCGGCATCACCATCTCCACGCCTTCCGGCAGCTGGCAGGCGCCCGTCACGTCGGTCGTGCGGAAGTAGAACTGCGGGCGGTAGCCCTTGAAGAACGGGGTATGACGGCCACCCTCGTCCTTCGACAGCACGTACACCTCGGCCTCGAACTCCGTGTGCGGCGTGATCGAACCCGGCTTGGCCAGCACCTGGCCACGCTCCACGTCGTCACGCTTGGTGCCGCGCAGCAGCAGACCGGCGTTGTCGCCCGCCTGGCCCTGGTCGAGCAGCTTGCGGAACATCTCCACGCCCGTGACGGTCGTCTTCTGGGTCGGACGGATACCGACGATCTCGATTTCGTCACCCACCTTGATGATGCCGCGCTCGATGCGGCCGGTCACCACGGTGCCACGACCCGAGATCGAGAACACGTCCTCGACCGGCATCAGGAACGACTTGTCCACGTCGCGCTGCGGCTCCGGGATCCAGGTGTCCAGCGCGTCCACCAGCTTCAGGATCGACGGCACGCCGATCTCGCTCTGGTTGCCTTCCAGCGCCGCACGCGCCGAACCCGTGATGATCGGGGTGTCGTCGCCCGGGAAATCGTACTTGCTCAGCAGCTCGCGGACTTCCATCTCCACCAGCTCCAGCAGCTCGGCGTCGTCCACCAGGTCCGCCTTGTTCAGGTAGACCACGATGTACGGCACGCCCACCTGGCGGGCCAGCAGGATGTGCTCGCGCGTCTGCGGCATCGGACCGTCCGCGGCCGAGCACACCAGGATCGCGCCGTCCATCTGCGCCGCACCCGTGATCATGTTCTTCACGTAGTCGGCATGGCCCGGGCAATCAACGTGCGCGTAGTGGCGGGTCGGCGATTCGTACTCGACGTGCGCCGTCGAGATCGTGATGCCGCGCGCCTTCTCTTCCGGCGCCGCGTCAATCTGGTCGTACGCCTTGAACTCGCCGCCGAAACGCTCGGCGCCAATCTTGGTCAGCGCGGCGGTCAGCGTCGTCTTGCCATGGTCAACGTGACCGATGGTGCCGACGTTCACGTGCGGCTTGGTGCGCTCAAACTTTCCCTTGGACATTGCGAGTTACCCGGTAGGTTTCAAGGTTTATGTTTCATCCCGGAACCGCGTCGGCGGAGCCGGGGATGGATGGTGCTCATGACTGGAATCGAACCAGCGACCTCTTCCTTACCAAGGAAGTGCTCTACCGACTGAGCTACATGAGCGAATCTGGGGTGCTGCGGTGAAACTTCAATCCAATGGAGCGGGAGACGGGAATCGAACCCGCATGATCAGCTTGGAAGGCTGAGGTTCTACCATTGAACTACTCCCGCCCTGCGTTGCTAGCCGTTGCCGGATCACGCCGCGAAGCTGGTGGAGGGAGGTGGATTCGAACCACCGAAGGCGTGAGCCAGCAGATTTACAGTCTGCCCCCGTTGGCCGCTTGGGTATCCCTCCGCTAGGGAGCCCGTAATTTTCACGGCGGAGCGCCGGAATGTCAACGCCCTTGATGCAAGAAACTTGCCGGGATCAGACGTTGAAGCGGAAATGCAGGACGTCGCCCTCCTGGACCACGTACTCCTTGCCCTCCAGCCGCAGCCGGCCGGCGTCGCGGGCCCCGGCTTCGCCCCGGTACTTGATGAAGTCGTCGAAGGCGATGGTCTCGGCCCGGATGAAGCCCTTCTCGAAGTCGGTATGGATGACCGCGGCCGCCTGCGGCGCGGTGGCGCCCTTGTGGACCTGCCAGGCCCGCACTTCCTTCACGCCGGCCGTGAAATAGGTCTGCATGCCCAGCAGGGCGTAGCCGGCCCGGATCACCCGGTTCAGGCCCGGCTCGGCCAGGCCCATCTCGGCCAGGAACTCGGCCCGGTCGGCGTCCTCGAGCTGGGACAGCTCCTCCTCGATCGCGGCGCTGACCGGCACCACCTGGGCCCCTTCCTTCTCGGCCCGGGCGCGGACCAGATCCAGCATCGGGTTGTTCTCGAAGCCGTCCTCGAGCACGTTGGCCACGTACATGACCGGCTTGAGGGTCATCAGGAACAGGTCCCGGACCACGGCCTTGTCCTCGGCCGACAGGCCCAGGGCCCGGGCGGGCTTGCCCTGGTCGAGGCCGGCGCGCAGGCGCGACAGCACGTCTTTCCGGACGATGGCGTCCTTATTGCCGGTTTTAGCCTCGCGTTCGGCGCGGTTCAGCGACTTTTCCACTGAGTCCAAGTCCGCCAGCGCCAGCTCGAGGTCGATCGTCTCGATGTCGGCGATCGGGTCCACCTTGCCAGCCACATGGATGATGTCGGTGTGCTCGAAGCAGCGCACCACGTGGGCGATGGCGTCCACCTCGCGGATGTGGGCCAGGAACTTGTTGCCCAGACCCTCGCCCTTGGAGGCGCCGGCGACCAGGCCGGCGATGTCGACGAACTCGAACGAGGTCGGGATCACCTTCTGCGGCTTGACGATCTCGGCCAGCTGCTGGAGCCGGGGGTCGGGCACCGGCACCACGCCCGTGTTCGGCTCGATGGTGCAGAACGGGAAGTTCGCGGCGGCGATGCCGGCCTTGGTGAGCGCGTTGAAGAGCGTGGACTTGCCGACGTTCGGCAGGCCGACGATGCCGCATTTGATGCCCATGGTGCTGTCATCCGGTTCGCGAATCCTCAGGCGCCAGCGGGCGGGAAGCCGGCTGGCGCCTGCAGACTCAGGGTTTGGGGGTGTGCAGGCGCTTCATCGCCTCGGGGAACTCGCCGGCGACCGCCAGCGGCAGCACGTCGAGCGCATCGTCGATGGCGCGCAGGATGCTGGCCTCGTCGTCCTTGCCCGGCCGGCCCAGGACCCAGGGCGTGACCTTGTCCTTGTGGCCCGGGTGGCCGATGCCGACCCGCAGCCGGTGGAACTTGCCGTGGCCCAGGTGCTGGATGGTGTCGCGCAGGCCGTTCTGGCCGCCGTGGCCGCCGTCGAACTTCAGGCGGGCGGTGCCGGGGGCCAGGTCGAGCTCGTCGTGGGCCAGCAGGGCCTCTTCCGGCTCGATCTTCCAGTACCGCAGCGCCGCGGCCACCGAGCGCCCGGAGGCGTTCATGAAGGTTGCGGGTTTGAGCAGCCAGAGCGTGTGCCCGGCCAACTCGATCTTGGCGGTCTCGCCGTGCAGCTTCGACTCCAGGCCGAAGCGCGCCCCGGCCTTGGCGGCGAGGGCGTCCAGAAACCAGAACCCGGCGTTGTGCCGGGTTCGGGCGTGTTCGGCACCGGGATTCCCCAGGCCGACGATGAGGCGCAGTGCGGCCACGTCGAAGGATCGGAACCGCTCCCGGCGCGATGCCGGGAGCGGTGGGCCGAATTACTTCTTCTTCGGCGCCGGCGCGGCGGCGTCGGGCTTGGTGACTTTGGCGGCGGGGACCTCGGCGGCCTCCGGAGCGGCGGTCTCTTCGGCTTCGACGCGGGCGTGCTTGGCGATCACGATCGCCAGGTCATGCTCCTTGCCATGGGCCAGGGCCGGGATGGTGACGCCTTCCGGCAGCTTGATCTGCGACAGGTGCACGATGTCGCCGACGGCCAGGGCCGACAGGTCGACCTCGATGAACTCCGGCAGGTGCTTCGGCAGGCAGCTGACTTCGACTTCGTTGAGCTCGTGGGTGACCACGATGCCCGCGGTCTTGCCGGCCGGGGACTTCTCCTGGTTCACGAAGTGCAGCGGCACCTTGGCGCGCAGGGCTTCGTTCTCGGACACGCGCAGGAAGTCCAGGTGCAGGATCTGCTGCTTGAACGGGTGGCGCTGCATGTCACGCAGCAGCACCTTCTGCACCTTGCCGTCGACGCTCAGGTCGAGGATGGCGGAGTAGAACCACTCGTTCTGGCTGGCGAGCCAGAGGTGGTTGTGCTCGACCTGCACGCTCTGCGGCTCCTGGTGGGCGCCGTAGACGATGGCCGGGACCTGGCCGCTGCGACGGAGGCGGCGGCTCGCACCCTTGCCCTCGTCCTTGCGGCCGGTGGCCGTGATGTTGTGATTGGTAGCCATTTTGGTGTTGCCTTCTTCAGTGTGATGCGCCTTGCGACGCGATACGCGCGGCCCGCGACCAGGCCCCGCGCCGTTCCCGGGACCGGGAATCGGGGATCGGCACTCGCGAATGCCGATCCCGGATCCCCTGCCCCGCCCTGCCTCAGTCCACGTAAAGCGAACTGACCGACTCGCCGAACGCGATGCGGCGGATGGTTTCCGCCAGCAGTTCGGCCACGCTGAGCTGGCGGATGCGCGGGCAGGCCCGCGCGGCTTCCGACAGCGGGATGGTGTCGGTCACCACCAGCTCGTCCAGCTGCGAGTTGCTGACATTGGCGATCGCCGCGCCCGACAGCACGGGGTGGGTGCAGTAGGCCACGACCTTCCGGGCGCCGTTGGCCTTCAGGGCCGCGGCGGCCGCGCACAGCGTGCCGGCGGTGTCGACGATGTCGTCGACCAGCACGCAGGTCTTGCCGCTGACGTCGCCGATGATGTTCATCACCGTGGCGACGTTGGCCTTCGGGCGGCGCTTGTCGATGATCGCCAGCTCGGCGTCGTCCAGGCGCTTGGCGATCGCGCGGGCGCGCACCACGCCGCCGACGTCCGGCGAGACCACGATCAGGTTGTCGGTGCCCTGGCTGCGCCAGATGTCGGCCAGCAGCAGCGGCGACGCGTAGACGTTGTCGACCGGGATGTCGAAGAAGCCCTGGATCTGCTCGGCGTGCAGGTCGACGGTCAGCACGCGGTCGGCGCCCACGGTCGAGAACATCTTGGCCGCGACCTTGGCGGTGATGGCGACACGGGCCGAACGCGGTCGGCGGTCCTGGCGCGCGTAGCCGAAATACGGCACCACCGCCGTGACACTGGCGACCGAGGCGCGCTTGAGCGCGTCGATCAGCACCAGCAGTTCCATGAAATTTTCGGCCGTCGGCGCGCAGGTCGGCTGGATCACGAACACTTCCTGCCCGCGCACGTTCTCCTCGATCTCGATCTGGCATTCGCCATCCGAGAACTGCCCCACCAGCGCCTTGCCCAGCGGGATGCCGAGCTGGCGGCAGACGGCCAGCGCCAGCGGGCGGTTGGCATTGCCGGTGAAGACGAGCAGGTTCTGCTTGCTCATGTGAGCTGGCTTCCGCGCTGAGGTTGAGGGACCGCTGGAACTGGACCGGATGGCTGGGGCGGTAGGATTCGAACCTACGAATGCCAGGATCAAAACCTGGTGCCTTAGGCCAGCTTGGCGACGCCCCACCGTTGAAGCTTGCTGCTTTGAAGCGGAACGCTCCGGCTCAGCGATCGCGCAGCGCCCGGTGCAGCGGCGATGCGTCCACGCCCTCGGCCACCCAGGCGCGACTGCCCGGGGGCAGCTGCACGAGGGCGGCCTCGGCGTCGGCGCGCGTGCCGAAGCGCGCGAAGCAGCCACCGCCGGTGCCGGTCAGGGCCGAAGGACCGAGCCGCGACAACCGCTGCAGGAGGGCCTCGACGGCTTCCGAGCGGCGACGCAGCACCGGCTCGAAGGCATTGCCGAGCACGGAGCCAGAAACGAAGTCGCGTATTGTCGCCGCGGGCGCATCCCGGGTCAATTCAGGCGCTTGGAAAAGTTCGGCGGTGGGCACGGAAACCCCGGAGTCCACCAGCAGGTACCAGGCCGGCGGCAGGGCGACCGGCGTCAGCTCCTCCCCGACCCCCTCGGCCCAGGCACTGCGGCCGCGGACGAAGACCGGAACGTCGGCGCCCACGCGCAGGCCCAGCGCGGCCAGCGCGTCCTCGTCCAGGCCGGCCTTCCAGAGCCGGTTCAGGACCACCAGCACCGTCGCGGCATCCGAGGAGCCGCCGCCGAAGCCGCCGCCCAACGGAATGTTCTTTTCGACGACGATATCCGCACCTTGACCTATTTTGGCGACCGATTGCAGCAGCTTTGCGGCGCGAACCACCAGATCATCGGCTTCGGCCACTCCATATATAGGGTCCCCGGGGCGGTGGATGCGGCCATCGTCCCGGAGGCGCAGCCGGACCCGGTCGCCCCAGTCCAGCAGCTGGAAGACGGTCTGCAGCCGGTGGTAGCCGTCGGGGCGGCGGCCGAGGATGCGCAGGAAAAGGTTGAGCTTGGCCGGTGCCGGCCAGACGCTCCAGCCGTCGGCGCCCTCGCCGGCGCTCATTGGCCCCAGGACTCGACCACCAGGCGCACGCTGGTTTCCGCGTCCAGGCGCGCGAACACCCGGCGCGGCCGGACCGGCTCGCCGCCGCCCCACTCCCGGTACTCCACCGTCCAGCCCTGCTGGCCGATCAGGGCCGGCAGGCCGTCGGGTCCGAATTCGATCTGCGCCGGCCCCGTGGCCCGGCCGCCCCGGGCCCAGGCAGCCAACGCCGCCACGGGAATCCGCCAACCGGTCGCCTCCTGCAGCAGCTCCTCGGCGTCGTCACCCCGGCGCGGACCGCCCTCGAGGCCATCGAGCACGACCTCGCCGCCCTGGCTCACCAGGGTCCAGCTCTTGCCGGTCACCGGGGCCGACAGCCGGATCTCGAAATCCGCACCGCGCTGCCGCCACACGATCCGGCCGCTGCCGCCTTCGCCGCGCGCGCTGACCGCCAGCCGCCCGCTCATCGTCCAGTCCGCCTCCGCGGCCAGGTCGGCCTCGCGCGCCGACTGCGCCGACAGCAGGTCGGATTCGCTGCCGCCGGTGCGCACCGGCACCGGTGCGCAGGCCACGACGCCCGCCAGCAGGGCCAGCACGCCAAACTTGCGGATCATGGCTTGAACTTCTCCATCGCGCGCCGCAGCGCCGGGTTGTCAGCGTCGACTTCGGCACCGGCAAGCCAGACCGCGCGCGCCTCGTCGCGGCGGCCGCTGGTCCAAAGCACCTCGCCAAGGTGCGCGGCGATCTCGGGATCCTTGAGCCGGGCCCAGGCGCGCTGCAGCAGCTCGAGCGCCCGCTCCGTGCGTCCGAGGTTGAAATTCACCCAGCCCAGGCTGTCGATCACCGGGGCCGACTCGGGCGCGAGCGCGTAGGCGCGCTCGACGTAGGGCAAGGCTTCGGCGAAGCGGCCGGTGCGGTCGGCCAGGGTGTAGCCGTAGGCATTGAGCGCCTGCGCGTCCTCAGGGTTTTCGTCGATGATGCGACGCAGGTCGGCGAGGGCCGCCTCCACGCGGTCGCCGCGCTCGTGCAGCATGGCGCGGGCGTAGAGCATCACCGGATCGTCTTCGAACACCTTCAGGCCCTTGTCGATGGCCGTCAGGGCCTCGTCGGGACGCTGACGGCGCTCAAGCAGTTCGGACTCGAACAGGTAGCTGTCGCGCTGGCGCTCGCCGTCGGCGGATTCGTCGGCCTGCAGCTCGTGCAGCAGGTCCAGCGCGTCGGCCGTGCGATCCAACTGGTCGAGCGCGCGGGCACGGCGCAGCATCGCCGTGTCGTGGCCGGCGCCGCGGGGGATGCCGGCATACCAGCGCTCCGCGTCGTCCCAGTGTTCCAGCGCCTCGGCGAGATGGCCCAGCAGCAGGCGGCGCGACGGCGACGGGGCTGCAGCCAGGCCTTCGACTTCGCGGTAGAGCGCCAGCAGCCCCGCCGGATCTTCGGCAGCGACCAGCCACGCGGCGCGCTGGCCATAGGTGCCGTCGTCCTGCGGCGCGGTCGCCAGCAGCGCGGCGGCCTCCCTGAATGCACCGAGCCGGGCCAGCTCGCCCGCAGTCGGGCGGCGAAGCTCGTCAGGCAGGTCATCGGCGTCGCCGAGGGCCTGCAGGGCGGCGCGCGCGCCGGCGTCATCGCCGGCTTCGCGCAGGCGCGATGCGCGCAGCAGGCGCGCGCGCGGATCGTCGGGGAAACGCGCGAGCCCGGCCTCGACGATCTGGTCCGACAGCGGCCGGTCGTCCAGCCGGCGCGCCAGGCCGGCGAACTGCAGCCAGCTCGACAGCGTCGACGGCAGCAGCGCCTCCTGGTGGATGCTGCGGGCGACGCCGCGGGCAATGACCGCCTCGTCGCCGCGGGCCTGGGCCATCACCGCCAGCAGGGCCTGGAACCCTTCGTCGCCCGGCGCCGAAAGCAGTTCGCGCACCTCCTGCATCGCCTGTTCGTGCCCCCCCTGGCGCATGGCCAGGGACAGCGCTGCCGCCCGCATCGACAGCGAGTCCGGCGCCAGGGCGCGCCAGCGCGCGAGGGCGCGCTCGGCCATCGCCGGCTGCTCGGCCAACACCGCCACGCGGGTGGCGCGCTCGGCCAGGCCGGCGTCCGGCGAGACCTGGGCAGCCAGCAGGTAATAGCGGGCGGCGGCCTTCAGATTGCCTTCCTGCAGCGCGAATTCGCCGGCCATCACGTCGCCGATCGGCGGCGGCAGCGCGGCGGCGCCCGGCCCGGCGAACACCAGCAGCATCGGGAACAACAGAGCGGACCAGGAGCGGGGGCGCCAGTTCATGGGGGTGATTGCGGCCTTGGGGCTAGAATATGGGCCGGATTCCACTCAGAGAGCCCAGCCGGCGAAAGCTTAGCGCACCCCGCGTGCACGCTGCCCCCACCATGCCCCTGCTCGCCCTAGGACTGAACCACCAGACCGCCCCGCTCGCCCTGCGCGAACGGGTGGCGCTCGACGCCGGCCAACTGCCGGCGGCGCTGGACGGGCTGGGCGCGGTTCCGGGCGTCGAGGAAGCCGCACTGCTCTCGACCTGCAACCGCACCGAGATCTACGCCCAGGTCGCCGACGGCCGGGAAGCCGCGGTCGCCGAATGGCTGGCCCGCCACCACGGCCTGGCGCCCGAGACGCTGTCGGCCTACCTGTACCAGCACACCGGCGAAGATGCGGTGCGGCACCTGTTCCGGGTCGCCACCGGCCTGGATTCGCTGGTGCTGGGCGAACCGCAGATCCTGGGCCAGGTGAAGGAAGCCTGGCAGGCCGCGCGCAGCCAGCAGCGCCTGCGCACGCCGCTGGACCGCCTGTTCCAGCAGAGTTTTTCGGTCGCCAAGCGCGTGCGCACCGACACCCGCATCGGCGCGCATCCGGTTTCGGTGGCCTATGCCGCGGTGCGGCTGGCGCGCCAGGTGTTCAGCGAACTCGACCGCGCCACCGTGCTGCTGGTCGGCGCCGGCGACACCATCGAACTGGCCGCGCGCCACCTGGTGGACGCGAAGGCCAAGCGCCTGCTGGTCGCCAACCGCACGCTCGAACATGCCCAGGCCCTGGCCAGCCGCCACGGCGGCTACGCGCTGCCGCTGTCGGAACTCGAGCGTCACCTGCCCGAAGCCGACATCGTCATCACCGCCACTGCCAGCCGCGAACCGATCCTGCGCCGGGCCGCGGTGCAGGCGGCGCTGAAGGCGCGCAAGCACCGGCCGATGTTCCTGCTCGATCTCGCCGTGCCGCGCGACATCGAGGCCAGCGTGTCCGAGCTGGCCGACGTCTACCTCTACACCGTCGACGACCTCGAGCAGGTGATCGAGGAGAACCGCGCCTCGCGCCGCGAAGCGGCCGAGCAGGCACAGGCGATCATCGACCTGCAGGTCGAGCACTTCATGGCCTGGTGGCGCGCCCAGGGCCGGCAGGATGCGCTGAAGGTGCTGCGCAGCCGCGGCGAAGCCGCGCGCGAGGACGCCCTGGCCCGCGCCCGCGAGCAGCTCGCCGCCGGCAAGGCGCCCGACGAGGTGCTGGCCCTGCTCGCCCACCAGCTCACCAACAAGCTGCTGCACGCGCCCAGCAGCGCACTGCGCCAAGCCGCGCTCGACGGCGACCTGGACCTGCTGCGCGCCGCCGAACGCCTCTACGACGACCGCGATGACACCCAGCCTGCGCCGTAAACTCGAAGTCCTGGCCGAACGCCACGAGGAAGTCGGCCGCCTGCTGGCCGATCCGGCCGTGCTCGCCGACAACACGAAGTTCCGCGCGCTGTCGAAGGAATACGCCCAGCTCGAGCCGGTCGCCGCCGGCCTGGCCGCCTGGTCGCAGGCGCAGCGCGACCTGCAGGCCGCCGAGGCGATGCGCACCGACCCCGAGCTGCGCGAACTGGCTGAAGAGGAAATTCCCGCCGCCCAGCAGCGCCTGGCCGCGCTCGACGGCGCCCTGGCCCTGCTGCTGGTGCCCAAGGACCCGCGCGACGAGGCCAACCTGTTCCTGGAAGTGCGCGCCGGCACCGGCGGCGACGAAGCCGCGATCTTCGCCGGCGACCTGTTCCGCATGTACGCACGTTATGCCGAACGCAAGCGCTGGAGCGTCGAGATCGTCTCGGCCAGCGAGGGCGAACACGGTGGCTACAAGGAGATCGTCGCCCGGATCGAGGGCCGCGGCGCGTATTCGAGGCTCAAGTTCGAATCCGGCACCCACCGCGTGCAGCGCGTACCCGCCACCGAATCGCAGGGCCGCATCCACACCTCGGCGGCGACCGTGGCCATCCTTCCCGAGCTCGACGACATCGACGAGATCGAGATCCGCGACGCCGACCTCAAGGTCGACACCTTCCGCGCCTCCGGCGCCGGCGGCCAGCACGTCAACAAGACCGATTCGGCGATCCGCATCACCCACCTGCCCTCCGGTCTGGTGGTGGAATGCCAGGACGAACGCAGCCAGCACAAGAACCGCGCCCGCGCGCTGTCCCTGCTCAAGGCCAAGCTGCTCGACGAGGAGCGCGCCAAGCAGGCCGCGACCCAGGCCGCCTCGCGCCGCCTGCAGGTCGGCAGCGGCGACCGCAGCCAGCGCATCCGCACCTACAACTTCCCGCAGGGCCGCATCACCGACCACCGCGTCGACGGCTTGACCCTGTACGCGCTGCCGCAGGTCCTCGACGGCGACCTGGATGATCTGGTCGAACGCCTCACCCGCGAACACCAGGCCGACGAACTGAAGCTGCTGACGGAGGCCGCATGAGCGCCGGAAAACAATTCGTGCCGCTGGCCCTGTGCGTGCTGACCGTGTCCGACACCCGCACCACGGCCGACGACAGCTCGGGCGACTACCTGGTCGCCGCGCTGCAGGCCGAGGGCCACCGCCTGCACGAACGCGCCATCGTGCGCGACGACAAGTACGCCCTGCGCGCCCTCGTCTCGCGCTGGATCGCCGACGAGGCCGTGCACGGCATCCTGGTCACCGGCGGCACCGGCTTCACCGGCCGCGATTCGACGCCGGAAGCGCTGATGCCGCTGCTGGACAAGGAAATGCCCGGCTTCGGGGAAATGTTCCGCGTGCTCAGCTTCGACGAGATCGGCACCAGCACCCTGCAGTCGCGCGCCTTCGCCGGCCTCGCCAACGCCACCTTCCTGTTCGCCCTGCCCGGTTCGACCTCGGCCTGCCGCACCGGCTGGGAAAAGCTCATCCGTGCCCAGCTCGACGCCCGCACCACGCCCTGCAACCTCGCCAACCTGCGGCCGCGCCTGCGCGAAAGCTGATCCGCGTTTCGCGTTTGCTCGTTCGGACGCGGGATCGATCCGGTGACAGGGACGTCGCCGATGAGCCTCCATGGACGGATTCACGGCGTGTCCGGGAAAGGCCCCTCGATTGACGGCTTTGCCTGGACAGGCGGACCGGCGTTTCGATGTGCCGAAACGACCCGGATGTGGCAGGGTAAGCACAGCCCACCGGGGGAGTTCAGGCATGGCCAAGCTCAAGCGCAAGGACTACGAGGAAGAGCTGGAAAAACTCCAGGTCGAACTGAACGTCATGGCGCGCTGGCTCCAGCACACCGGCAAGCGCATCGTCGTCTTGTTCGAAGGCCGCGACACCGCCGGCAAGGGCGGCGCCATCAGCGCCATCGCCGACTGCCTCAGCCCGCGCCAGTGCCACGTCATCGCGCTGTCGAAGCCGACTGAACGCGAAGCCGGGCAGTGGTACTTCCAGCGCTACGTGCCGCACCTGCCCTCGGCCGGCGAAATAAGCCTGTTCGATCGCAGCTGGTACAACCGCGCCGGCGTCGAGAAGGTGATGGGTTTCGCCACCGCGGCCCAGGTCGCGGCCTTCCTGAAGCAGGCGCCGGTGTTCGAACGCCAGCTGGTGGACGACGGCATCCTGCTGTTCAAGTACTGGCTGGCGGTGGACCAGGACAAGCAGGAAGAGCGCTTCGCGGAGCGCCTGCTCGACCCGGTCAAACGCTGGAAACTCTCGCCCATCGACGTCAAGGCGCGCGAGAAGTACGCCGACTACGGCCGCGCCCGCGACGCCATGTTCAGGGCCACCCACCACCGCTGGGCGCCCTGGCACGTGGTCGACTTCAACGACCAGAAGCGCGGCCGCCTGAACCTGATCCGGCACCTGCTCGACCAGCTGCCCGACTGCGCCGTGCCCGAACCGCAGATCCAGTTCCCGCCGCTCAAGGGCAAACCCGGCAAGGAGCGCTACGCCGGGCCGGTGAAACCCATCAAGGGCCGCTACTGAACCTGCGGCCCGAAGCGGCGCGCTGACTCAGCGCTCGCCACGCGCCACGCCCGGCACCGAGGCCACGGCGCGGTTGGCCACCGTGACCCGCTGGCCGACCTGCAGCCGCTCGCCGCCGCGCACCACCAGGCGATCGCCGGCCATCACTTCACCCTGCACCTCGACCAGCTCGCCTCGGCTGGCGCCTGTCTGCACCGAGATCCGCTGGGTGCGATCGTCGGCGCCGACCTTGACCACGAAGGCGCCCTCCTTGCGCAGCAGCAGCGCGTCGCGCGGCACCGCCACCGCGGCGCGCGGCGCGGCGCTGGGCAGGGCCACCTGCACCGCGGCGCCGATCGGCCAGTCGCCGGCCGGCAGTGCAACGCGCACCTCGAGCTGGCGCGAGGCCTGGTCGCCCAGCGGCACCACGCTGCGCAGGCGCGCCTGCACCAGGCGGTCGTCCCAGCGCACCGACACCGGCAGGCCGGCCTTGAGCTGCGCGGCCAGCGCCACCGGCGCGCGTGCGCTCACCTCCAGCGAACCGGTGTTGACCAGGCGCAGAACCGGCGCGCCGACGCCGACGAATTCGCCGGCCTGCACGAAGCGCTCGGCCACCACGCCGTCGAAGGGCGCGTGCACCACGGCGTAGTCGCGCTGCTGGCGGGTCTGGGCGAGCGTGACCTTGGCGCGGGCCAGGTCCTGCTCGAGCACCTGGCGCTCGGAGCGCGTCAGGTCGAGCTGGGTGGCGGCGATGGTGTTCTGCCGGGCCAGTTCGATGTAGCGCTGCTCCTGCTTGCGCGCGTAGTCGAGCTGGGCCTCGATGCGGCGCACGTTGGCGACGTCGTCCTGCTCCTTCAGGCGCAGCATGCTGTCGTCGAGGCGGGCGATCACGGCGCCGCGCTTGAGCTCGGTGCCGACCTCGGCGACCTGCACCACGCGGCCCGCGAGTTCGGAGGCCACGCGCGAATCCTCGCGGCTCACCACGCCACCCGGCGACCACAGCACCGGCGCGAACTGGGCGCGCTCGGCCAGCGCGGTCTGCACCGGCGCCGGCGGCGGGCCGTCGGGCGCCGCGGCATCCTGCGCCTGCACCAGGCCGGCGGCAACCACGAGGGCGAGCATCGAGAGCGACGTGCGAAGTTTCATGGGGGTACTCCTCAGGCCGCGGCCGGCAGGGCCGGGCGCGGGCGACGCAGGGACAGGGGTTTGAGTTCGGCCGACAGGCGCAGCAGCGCCGGCATCAGCACCAGGGTGAAGACCAGGGACAGGCCGACGCCGCCGACGGTGACCGCGGCCAGGCCGCGGTAGATCACGCTGCCGGGACCGGGATTGAGCGCCATCGGCAGCGCGCCGACCACGCCGGTGAGCGCGCCGATCAGGATCGGCCGCAGGCGCTGCGCCAGGGCCTGCGCGACCGCGTCGTGGATACCCAGGCCCTCGGATTCGGCCACGCGCGTCTGCGCGACCAGCAGGATGGCGTTGTTGATGACCATGCCCAGCAGCATGATGAAGCCGATCATCGACAGCAGGTCCAGCGACTGCGTGGTGAACAGCCCCAGCGCACGCAGGCCCAGCACGCCGCCGAACACCGCCATCGGCAGCGCCAGCATCACGAACAGGCTGTCGCGCAGCGAGCGGAACATCGCCGCCATCAGCATGAACAGCACGCCGAGAGCGAGACCGAAGTTGCCGGCCATCGTCGAGATCACCGCGTCCAGGCGGTCGGCGCTGCCGGACACGCGCACGCCGCCGCCTTCCGGCAGCCACTCGCGCAGCTGCGGCACCACGTCGCCCTCGACCTTGGCCAGCGCTTCCTCCAGCGACATCGTCACCGGTGGGTCCACGGTCAGGGTCACGGTGCGGCGGCGGTCGACGCGACGCAGCTGGTTCGGGCTCAGCGTCACCTCGACATTGGCCAGGTCGCCCAGCGGCACCACGCCGGCCAGCGGCGTGACGACGGCGGTGCTCACCAGCGCGTCGGGCGCCACCGGTTCCGGCGTGCCCAGGATGATCGGCATGCGCCGGTCGCCGTCGAAATGTTCGCCCAGCCACATGCCCTCGCCCACCGCGCGGATCACCGTGCCGAGCTCGCTGCGGTTCCAGCCGGCCTCGGCCAGCCGGCGGTCGTTGGCCAGGATGCGCAGCTCCGGGCTGACCGCGTCGGCTTCCGGGAAGGCCTGCACGTTGGCGCCCGGGAAGTGCTTCTGCAGCAGCTCGCGACCCTGCCCGGCGACCCGCGCCAGCGCCTCGGTGTCGCCGCTCTGCAGGTGGATCTGGATCGCCCGCGCCGAGCCGCCGAAGCCGCCGAACAGGTCGCCTTCGGTGGCGAAGGCGCGGGTATCGGGGAAACCGACCACCACCTCGTCGCGCACGATGCGCTCGAGCTCGCCGATGCGCGACTCGTCCTCGACGCGTGCGCCGATGGTGCCGCCGCCCGGCCACAGCAGCAGGTACCAGTTCTTGAGCTTCGGCTCCTTCTCGCCGGCCATGTAGGGCGCCATGCGCTCGCGGATCACCTCGCCCATCTCGGCGTCCACCACCGCCGGCGTCATGCCGGGAGGGAAGCTGAAGAAGGCGTCGATGGCGGCGCGCTTGACCGGCGGCAGGTAGTCCAGGCGCGGCACCAGCAGCCAGGCGCCGAGCGCCGGCAGCAGCACCAGGCCCAGTATCCAGCCGACCTGCTTGCGGCGCGTGTCGGTCCAGCGCATCAATAGCGCCGTGGCGCGCGGATAGGCCGACTCGTTCAGCGAGGCCAGCTTCTTGCCCTTGAGCCAGCCGCCGGCCGCCGCCGGCAGCACGGTGATGGCGACCAGCAGCGAGATCGCGACCGCGATCGAGATCGTCAGCGCCAGGTCGGAGAACAGCTGGCCCTCGACGTCCTCGATGAACAGCACCGGCAGGAACACCGCGATGGTGGTCAGCGTGGACGCCAACAGGGCGCCGCCGACCTGGTGGGTGCCGATGCGCGCCGCCTCCTCCGGCAGTTTCCCGCCCTCGCGCAGCCGCACGATGTTCTCGGCCACCACCACCGCCGCGTCCATCACCATGCCCACGGCGAAGGCCAGGCCCGCCAGCGAGATCACGTTGAGGCTGCGGCCGCTGAGGTCGAGCACGATGAAGGTGGCCAGCAGCGAGATCGGGATCGCGCTGGCGATCAGCAGGGTGGCGCGGGCATCGCGCAGGAACCACCACAGGCAGCCCACCGCCAGCAGCACGCCGGCGCCGAGATTGCCCGACAACAGGTTGATCGCACGGTTGATGAACAGCGAGGCGTCGAAGCTCTGCTCTATGCCCAGGCCGCGCTCGGCCAGCACGGTGCCCCGCAGCTCGGCGACCACCTGTTTGACCTCGGTCAGCGTCGCCAGCACGTTGGCGCCGCTCTCGCGCACCACGCGCAGGCCGATCGCCGGGTTGCCGTTCTGGTAGCTGAAGAAGCGTTGCTCCGGACGCTTGAGGCTGACCGTGGCGACATCGCCCAGGCGCACCGGCTGGCCGTCGCGCCAGGCGAGGATCAGGTTGCCCAGGTCTTCCGGCGCGTAGCGGCCGGCGAAACGCAGTACGTACTGGCGGCGGCCGTCCTCGACGGCGCCGCCGGACACGTCGTTGGCGCGCGCGGCGAGCGCGGCCACTTCCGGGATGGTGACGCCCAGGGCCGCGGCGCGCGCCAGGTCCAGGTCGATGCGCAGTTCTTCCTGCGGCCCGCCGTTGACTTCGACGCCGGCCACGCCAGGCACCGCCTCGATGCGCGGCACCACCTGTTCTTCGATGAAGCGCCGGTAGTCGCCGATGTCGCCTTCGGTGCCCGGCAGCAGCTGCACGAAGAAGAAGCTCAGCGAGGTGTTGGAATCCTGTGCGCCCAGTTCCACCACCGGCGGGCTGGCATCGCGCGGCAGCGGCGGCACGCGGTTCAGGCGGCCCAGCACTTCCACCAGCATGGCGCGCATGTCGGTGCCGACGGCAAAGGTCAGGTTGATGAAGGAACCACCGGCGTTGGCGTTGCCGTCCATCTGTTCCAGGCCCGGGATGCCCTGCAGCACGGCTTCCTGCGGCTCCAGAAGTTCGGACTCGACTTCCTGGGGGGAGGCGGCGCGCCAGCCGGTCTGGATCGACAGTTGGGGGCGTTCGATGTCGGGGAAGAGCTGAAGCGGCAATCCGCGCAAACTCGCCAGTCCGAACAGGCACACGAGGGCGACCACGACGGCGACCGCGGCGGGATTCTTGAGGGAGGCGTCGGTCAGTCTCATGGCGGCATCCTTGTGGATGCGGCGACAGTGGACTTGGTTGCATCCGCGCGCCCATGACTTTCGTCACGAGTCGCGCCGGGACGTTTTCCCTCCGCGCCCAACCGTTGCGCTTGCGCCGTTGCGCAAGTAGATCAAGTGCTCGGGGGCGGTTGAACCGGCGTGCGCCGTCCCGCACACAGAGGTACCCCTGCCCGCTCAGTCGGCGCGGCGTCCTGCCCACCGATTCGCGGCCGCTACGGCATCCTGCCTTCGCTTCAGGGGTACCTCTGTATGCAGGCCGTCGCCACGAAACGCCGAGGCGAGCCGTTGGGACAAGCGCGTGCCCTCAGAAGGCACGGGGGCTCGCAGATTGGTCGGGATCAGCTTCAAGGGCGGATCCTGGCGAGCTGAAAATCGACGGCGGCGACGCCGAAGGCGTAGTAAATGCCAGCTTCACCGATCGACATTCCGGCCCGGATGGTCCGCAGGCCGTCGTGCGTGAGGGCTCTTTCCGGGGCTTCGAAAACATGGACGTTTTCGAAGAGCCTCCATGGATGGATTCACGGCGTCCCCGGAAAGAGCCCTCACGTACGGCGGACCATCGCCGAGAACGGTCCCGGCGCCGGAAAGAGAATCTCTGCGGGCAACCGCTCTATTTGCGCAGCAAGCCTACTTCAGCAGCTCCAGCCGGTCGCGATACGAGCGCGAGAGCTTGATCTCGTGGCCGCAGTCCAGCGCCAGGAACTGCTCACCGTTGAGGTGCGGGCGCAGCGACACCACCCGCTTCGCGTTGACCAGCGTCGAACGGTGCACCCGCGGGAACGAGCGCGGGTCCAGGCGGGATTCCAGGTCGCGCATCGTCGCCCGCAGCACGAAGGTCTCGCCGTCGGTGTGGATGCACATGTAGTCGCCAGCGGCGTCCACCCAGCGCACGGTCGCCAGGTCCACCCGCACCGTGCGCTGGCCGTCGCGGATCGACAGCCGGTCGCCGGGGCCGAGCTTGCGTTCGCCGGCGCCCTGCAGCGCCTCTTCCAGCGTCAGCGAGGGTTTGCCGCTCAGGTCACCGAGCAGGCGCAGCAGCTGCTCGCAGTGCTTGCCGGAGTCGCGCTTGTCCAGCTCTTCGCGCACCCGGAACAGCGCCTGGTGCAGGCGGCTGTCGTCCACCGGCTTGAGCAGGTAGTCGACCGCGCTGGCCTCGAAGGCGCGGATGGCGTAGTGGTCGTAGGCGGTGCAGAACACCGTCAGCGGCAGCTGCGGCGCCGGGATCGCGCGCAGCGTGGCGAAGCCGTCCAGGCCGGGCATCTGCACGTCCAGGAACATCAGGTCGGGCGCGAATTCGGATACCGCCTTCATCGCCGAGGCGCCGTCGCCGCACTGGGCGACGATCTGGATGTCGGGCTGTTCGGCCAGGCGCAGCTCCAGGCCGCGGCGCGCCAGCGGTTCGTCGTCGACGATCAGGGTGCGGATCGTGCGGCTCATTCGCGCGGCGCTCCGCCCGATTCGTAGGGGATCGACAGCGTCACCTGCACGCCGCTCTCGCGGCCGTTGCGCACGTCCACCGACTGTTCCGTGCCATAGAGCACCTTCAGTCGCTCGCGGGTGTTCTTCAGGCCGACGCCGCAGCCCTGGTCATTGGCCTTGTCGAAATCGGGGCAACCGGGCCCGTTGTCGACCACGCTCAGCACCAGGCGGCCGTCGCGGCGTTCGGCACCGATCACCAACCGACCGCCCTCGACCTGCTTGGCGATCGCGTACTTGATCGCGTTCTCGACCAGCGGCTGCAGCAGCATGCTCGGCAGCAGCGCCGAATAACATTCCGGGGCGATGCGCGTCTCCACCTGCAGGCGCTCGGCGAAGCGGATCTTCTCGATGCCCAGGTACAGGTTAAGCGCGTCCAGCTCCTGCTTCAGCGTCACCCGCTGCATCGGGTCGCTGTCGAGCGAGTGGCGCAGGAAGGCGCTCAGGCCCTGCACCATCTGGTTGGCGGTGCCGTTGTCGCGGTCGAGCACCAGGGTCGAAATGGCGTTGAGGGTGTTGAACAGGAAATGCGGGTTGAGCTGGTAGCGCAGCATCTTCAGCTGCGCCTGGTGCGCCATGGCGGTGGCGGCCAGGGCCTGGCGGGTCTGCTGCTGCAGCTGCCGGTAGTACTTCAGGCCGATGTAGAGGCCGACCCAGCTCAGCACCACGTAAAGGTGCCCGGTGGCATAGCCGAAATAGCCCAGCGTGGTCGCGGGCCGGCACTCGTTGCCGCACCAGTCGAACAGCAGCTGGCTGAAGACCAGGCCCATCAGCAGGGTCGTCACGGCCACGCAGCCGACCGCGATGGCGACGAAAGGTCGCGGCGGCAGGCCCCAGGCGCGCTGCAGCACCAGGCGCACGCCGAAGGTGAGGATGAAGCCGGTCAGGGCGGCGCCGAAGGACAGCCGCCAGTAGTCCAGCGGCTTGCCGTGCGCGATCGCCGACAGGTAGCTGAGGCTGCCGTAGCCCAGCCAGCCGCCGGTCTGCAGCCACCAGAACAGGCGGCGGGTGCGGGAATCGTCTTGGGTGCTCAGCACGGGGCGGGTCCGGAAATCGTTCCCGCCATGCTAACCCCGGCGCGGCCCGGGCCAGAACGGCCTGGCGCGGCCCGGCCACGCTTCATCGCGCCGGGACGCCAGACCGGGTCAGCCCGCGGGCGGCGGCGTGAGAGCAGCTTCGGTGATCGCCGCGGCCAGCTCCTGCGAGGTCACCGGGCCCAGGAACTTCTTCGCGACCTGGCCGTTGGGTGCGATCAGGTAGGTCATCGGCAGGCCGCGCGGGGTTTCGAAGTCGGCCGGCGGGCTGTAGACGTCGAGCAGGGCGATCGGATAACCGGCCGGATGTTTGGCCAGGAACTCGCGCATGGCCGCCGGCTCGATCTCTTCGTAGGCCAGGCCGATCACCTGCACATCCTCGCGGGCGGCGTCGAAGGCGCTGAAGTCCGGGATCTCCTTCAGGCAGGGCTTGCACCAGGTGGCCCAGAAGTTCACCACCACCCAGCTGCCGCGTTTTTCCGCCAGGTCGAAGCGGCCGTGGTCGAGCGTCTCCACCACCAGGGTCGGGTGGGTGGGCGATTCGGCGGGCGCGGCCGGTGCCGCCGGCGCGGGGGCCGCGGCGCTGTCGTCGGCGGCAGGAGGTTCGGCGGCAGGCTGGCAGGCGGCGAGCGCGAGAGCCAGCGCCAGCAGGGCCGGCAGGCGGAAGAGGATGTTCATACGGCGGGATTGTCCTGGTTCGAGGTGAAGAAGCTGCCGACGCTGCGCGCCATCGGCGCCTCCAGCGGCTGGCGCAGGTGTTCCAGCGCGCGCGCGGCGTCGCGGCCCAGCGGGTCGTCGAAGCCCGGCAGGCTCTTGTCGGTGCAGGGAATGCGCAGGCCCAGGCCTTCGTGCAGCTCGCCCAGGCTCACCGTCGCCAGATCGCGCGCCAGCAGCCAGCCGCCGTCTTCGGCGCGGCGCACGATGTTGAGCGCGGTCAGGCCCGAGAGCATGCGCTGCAGCAGGTCGTCGGTGAGCATGGGCTCGAGCGCCTGCATGTCGGCGAGGTGCAGGCCCTGCCCTTCGCGGCGCGCGGCGTTGAGCCGGCCCAGCAGGCGCAGGTAGCCGTACAGCTCCATGCCCGGGGGCAGCTGCAGCGCGCGCGGCTGGTAGCGGAACGACGACAGCGAGGCGGCGAAGGAGGCGCCCAGCAGCACCACGACCCAGCTCAGGTACAGCCACAGCATGAAGATCGGCACCACCGCCAGCGCGCCGTAGAGCTGCTCGTACGACGGCACGCCGAGCAGGTAGGCCGCGAATCCGCGCTTGGCCAGCTCGAACAGCACCGTGGCGAACAGGCCGCCCGCCAGCGCGAACCGGAACGGGATCGAGCGGTGCGGGATCAGCCAGTAGGCGCAGCTGAAGATCAGCAGCTCGACCACGTTGGGCAGGAAGCTCAGCAGGCGCTGGCTCCAGTCCAGCTGCTCCACGCCCGACAGCGCCGGCAGCGAGAACAGGTAGGACGTGGTCGCCAGGCTGGCCACGGCCGCCAGCGTGCCCAGGGTCAGCAGCGTCCAGTACATCAGGAAGCGCACCAGCCGCGGCCGCGGCGTCGGCACGCGCCACACGCGGTTGAAGGTGCTCTCGATGCTCCACATCGTCACCAGCAGCGACACCAGCAGCGCGCTGACGCCGGGCAGCGTGAGGTTGCTGGTGCTCTGGGCAAACTCGCGCAGCTTCGCCTCCACCACCTCCGCCGAGCTGGGCACGAAGTTGGAGAACACGAAATCGCTCAGCTGCTCGCTCCAGACGTTGAACACCGGGAATGCCGACAGGATGCCGAACACCACCATGCTCAGCGGCACCAGCGCGAACAGAGTGGTGTAGGCCAGCGCGCCCGCGGTCTCGAAGCAGCGGTCGTCCAGGAAGCGCGTCCACAGGAACTGCGAGAAGGACTGCACCCGCTCGCGGTCGATGCGGTCCCACCAGCGACGAAGGGTCTCGGTCAGGTTCATGGGCGAAGGGTAATACAAAGCCCCCGCCCGCCCCCATCATTCCAGCGGAGCCGGTCCGGCCGCCAGGCTGGCCGCGCCCAGGTCGAAGCTCTGCGATCCGCCGCTGGCCAGGTCGATGAAGACCAGCCAGGGCGACGGCGCCGGCGACGTTCCGTCGGGACGGGCGGGAGGCCGCACCGCATCGCCCACCAGCACCAGATCGCCGGCGCCGGCCAGCAGGTGCCGCAGCCGTGCGATCGGCAGATTGTCCGCCGACCACAGCACGCGGCCGTCGCCGCTTTCGATGCGGCTCAGCGAAATCCGCCCGCCCTGCGCATCCGGCGCACGCTGCAGGACCACGACGCTGTCGGGATCGGCCGGCGCGACCGTCGCGCCGCGCTGCGCCAGCATCAGCAGCCCGGCCCGGTGCCGCGGCACCGGCTCGCCCAGCGGACGGAGATCCGAATAGCGCTCCTGCCGGCCGAAATCGCTGGCGATATCGCGCACGCGCGCGCTCCAGAGTGTGTAGTCGTGGTCGTCGCCGACGAAGCCCAGGGCATCGGGACGCCAGCGGCCGCCGTCGGGGCCGGTCAGCTTCGCGTGGTCGGCGCCGGTCAGCACGCCGATCCAGCGATCGCCCATGCGCAGGCCGCGCGCCTGCAGGTCGCGCACGTCGTAGACCTCGTCGCCTCGCACCGGCTCGCCGCGGCGCGACGAAACCGGCAGCAGGCGGCCGTCGGCAGCCGCCACCAGCGCGGGTTCGCGCAGCGCCAGCCAGACGCTGTCGCCGTGGCCCAGCAGCACGTCGCCGGCCGATGTCATCACGTCCGGCGTGTTGTTCTTGAACCGGCGGCGCCACAGCGGTACCGGATTGCCGGGCTCGAAGGCCCACAGGTCGATATTGATCACCTGCTCTGACGTGATGCCGCCGAAGCCGCGGCGGCCGGTGCCGCTGTAGTGGTACCAGTGCACGCCGTACTGCTGGCTCAGCACCAGGATGCGTTCGCCCGCGGCGGTCTGCAGCCGCAGCGGTTTGCCCAGCAGGCCGGCCGGCTGCAGTTCGTCGGGCGGCAGCGGCTTCCGGTTCAGATGGAACACCACCGGCAGTCCGACCACGAACAGCGCAATCAGCAGACCCGCGGCGACTTCCCAGGTTTTCCATCCGGTTTTTTTCGCCGGCGCGGTCATCGTGCCGCGTCCTTCGCGAGGCTGGCCTTGGCCAGGTCGAAATCGGTGCGCCGGCCGTCGGCGAGCGCGATCGCGCTCAACACGGTGCCACCGAGCTGTTCGTAATCGGTGCCCGGCACCCGACCGCCGTCACGCGTGCCGGCGACCAGCAGCGAACGCGCGCCCGCCGACACGCCGATCAGGCGCGCCTGCGGCAGCTCGGCGCGCCAGAGCCGGCGGCCGTCGTCGCCGTCGATGCGGTCGATCTGCCAGGCCGATGCACCGCGATGCAGCACATAGGCGCCGTCGGGCGACGACGCCGTGACGGCCGCGTCCCGTGCCGGCTCGCGCAGCCAGCCGGCCTGGCGGAAGCGTTCGGCCGGCGCCAGCCGCCGGGTGTCGGCGAACCGGTGGCGCGCGCCGTCGAAGCCGGAGGGCGGCAGCGCCGCGCCGATGCGCGCCTGCCACAGCCCGTAGTCTTCCTGCGCCATCGCGGCCCGGTCCGGCCAGCGCAGCGCGCGCTCGGGATCACGCTCGAGACGTTCCGCCTCCTCGTCGGTGACCAGGCCCAGCCAGCGCTCGGCCACGCGCACGCTGCCGGACTGGTAGCGCCAGACCGTGTGTTCGGCCTCGGCCGGCCGGTGCACGGGGCCGGCCTCCGGAAACTCAGCGGTGCGCGGCGCGCCGTCGGAGGCATTCAGCACCTGCGGCCCGAGCGGCGGCGGGGCCTGCGCGGGAATGCCTTCGGGCATGGCGCCCGCTTCGCCGGCCTGCCACCACACGTGCACGCCGTCGCTGCCAAGCAGCCGCGGCGGCGTTTCGCTCGGGGCCGTCGGCCGCGCCTCGCGCAGTACGCGGCGCCACAGCACCTGCAGGGTATCGGCGTCCAGCGCCCACAGCTCCCAGCGGTGCACCGAATAGTGCACCGCCCCATCCACCATCAATCGCGAGCTCGGGCGGCTGCGCTTTTCCCAGCGCCGCAGGTGCTGGTCGGTCAGAACGAACACGCGGTCGCCCTGCACGCCCGGCACGCGCAGCGGCGTGCCGACGATTTGTGCCGGATCCGGCTCGTCGGGCGGCGCCGGCTGGTCGGCCCGCAGCATCACCCAACCGCCCGCCGCGATCACGGCGACGAAAAACGCCAGCGCGGCCCAGCCGGCGGAACCCTTGCCCTGCCCCGCTTCCGCTGCCGTCATCACGCGCTCCTCCGTCGCCGTCCAAGGGCCAACGCGCCGGCGCCGGGCGCCAGGCCAGGGTCGGGCGGCTTATCATGGCGCATGGCCGACATCCTGATCCTCTATTACAGCCGCGGCGGCTCCGTCGCCCAGCTCGCCCGCCAGATCGCCCGCGGGGTCGAGGAAGTGCCCGGCATGCAGGCGCGCCTGCGCACCGTGCCGCCGGTGGCCCCGGTGACCGAGACTGCGGCGCCACCGGTGCCCGAGGACGGCGCGCCCTACGTCAGCAAGGCCGACCTGGCGCAATGCGCCGGCCTGGCCCTGGGCAGCCCGACCCGCTTCGGCAACATGGCCGCGCCCCTGAAGCATTTCATCGACACGCTCGGGGCCGAATGGGCCTCCGGCACCCTGGTCGGCAAACCGGCGGCCGCGTTCACGTCCACCGCGACCCTGCACGGCGGCCAGGAATCGACCCTGCTCACGATGCTGGTGCCGCTGATGCACCACGGCATGGTCCTGGTGGGCATTCCCTTCACGGAAGCCGCGCTCAACACCACGCGCAGCGGCGGAACGCCCTACGGCGCCAGCCACGTCGCCGGCGTGCAGGACGACCCGGCGCCGAGCGACGACGAGAAGCAGCTCGCCCGCGCCCTGGGCCGGCGCCTGGCCGACGTGGCGCGGAAGCTGCAGGCATGAGCCCCGCCGCCCGCCTCGCCGGTGCCGCCATCCTCGCGCTGTTCGCGCTGCAGCTGGCCTGGCACGGCTGGCTGGCGCCGCCGGCACGCAGCGCGCCCTGGGCGATGGCGCTTTTCTTCGCGCTGCCGATCCTGCCGGCCTTCGTGCTGCTGTTGCTGCGGCACCGCCGCGCCGGATTCTGGGGCGCGCTGGCGGCCCTGCTCTATTTCAGCCATGGCGTGATGGCCGCCTGGGTTTCGCCCGAGGTGCGCGCCCTGGCGCTGGCCCAGGTGGCGCTGTCGGCGCTGCTGGTGGTGGCCGCCAGCTGGGATGGCGTGCGCGCCCGCTTCGCCCGCCGGCGCGCCGCGCCGCCGGCCGTATAATTCCGGCGTCAAGGAGGAAGACCCATGGATGAGCTGTTGATCGTCACCACCGGCGGCACCATCGACAAGGTGTATTTCGACGACAAGTCGGACTACCAGGTCGGCGACCCGCAGATCGGCCGCATCCTGCAGGAGCTCGGCGTCGCCTTCCGCTTCACGGTGATCCCGATCATCCGCAAGGACAGCCTGCACATCACCGCCGAGGACCGCGAGCTGCTGCGCGCGACCATTGCCGCCCAACCGGCGAAAAACGTGCTCGTCACCCACGGCACCGACACCATGGTGGACACCGCGAAGGTGCTGGCAACGATCGCCGGCAAGACCATCGTGCTCACCGGCGCGCTCAATCCGGCGCGCTTCCGCGGCTCGGACGCCGAGTTCAACATCGGCACCGCGGTCGGCGCGGTGCAGTCGCTTCCGGCCGGCGTCTACATCGCGATGAACGGCCGCATCTGGGATCCGCTGAAGGTCCGCAAGAACGTCGCCGCGAACCGCTTCGAAGCCGCCGGCTGACGGCGTCGGCGGTCACGGCTGGCCCCGGATCTCCGGCGGAACCGAAGCAAAAAAAAGACCCCGGCCTAGGCCGGGGTCTCGTTTTGCACGGTATCAACCGCAGTGGATCAGAACGTGATCGACCAGCTGTTGATGTAGCCGACGTCGCCACCGGCGTTGTCGTTGACGCGCAGGCGCCAGGTACCGTTGAGCACCTCGCTCGACAGGTTGCGGCTGAACGTGCCGGTCACGTTGTCGGCGCTGCCGCCGCTGCGGTTGTGGATGTTGTAGAGCGTGCCGTCCGGAGCCACCAGGTCCACCTTCAGGTCGCCCTTGTAGGTGTGGCGGATGTCGACGGTGATCGACGACGTGGCCGAGGCGTTGCCGCTGCGGCCGGAGACCGTGATCGGGCTGTCCACCGTGGCGTTGTCGCTGATGGTGTAGTCCGCGGTGTTGCTGTAGGTCTGCGTGCCGCCACCGCCGCCGGCGGTGTAGTTGCCCACCAGGCTGACGCCGGAGAAGGCCGAGTAGCCCTTCACGCGGACGTAGTAGGTGCCGGCCGACGGGGCCGCGATGGTGCAGGTCTCGTTGTTGCCGCCGAGGTAGGGACGGCAGACGTACGAGGTGTCGGTCGGGTTGGCGCCGAACTGCACGTACAGGTCGGCGTCACCGGTGCCACCGGACATGGTGAAGGTCAGGTTGGTGGAACCGGCCGGCACGGCCAGGGTGTAGTACAGCGAGGCACCGGTCGCGCCGGACAGGCCGGTCACCGGCACGCCCTTGGTCAGCGCGTTGCCGCCGGTGGTGGCGACGGTGACGGCCTTGGTGACCGTGTTGGTCGCGCCGTCGTCGTCGGTCACCGTCAGGCTGACGTTGTACGTGCCGGCCGCCGAGTAGGTCTTGCTCGGGTTGGTCGCGGTGGACGTGGTGCCGTCGCCGAAGTTCCAGCTGCGCGACGCGATGGTGCCGTCGCTGTCGGTGGCGGTGCTGGTGAAGGTCGCGGTCAGGCCGCTGGTCGTGAACGTGAAGTTCGAGACCGGCGCGACGTTGCCACCACCGCCGCCGGCGGCGTCGACAAGCGCCTTGGCATTGATGATGCCCGCGCCGCAGCCGCCCGAGCAGGCGCCCGACAGCGGATACGCGGTGGCCTTGAGCTGCGCTTCCATCTGGGCCGGGGTGTACAGCGCCTGGCCGGTGGCGAGGCGACGGCTCTGGGCCAGCGCGACCGCGCCGGCGACGTGCGGCGAGGCCATCGAGGTGCCGTTGTAGGAGGCGTAGTTCTCGGTGGTCGGGCCGGCGGTGCCGGCATTGAGGGTCGAGAGGATGTTCGAACCCGGGGCCGAGACGTCGATCAGGGTGCCGTAGTTCGAGAAGCTCGAACGGGCGCTGGCCGAGGTCACCGAAGCGACGTTCACCACGTTGTTGCAGCTCGCGGGCGAGAAGCCGGAGGCATTGGCGTTGCTGTTGCCCGCCGCGACCACGACCGTGACGCCGCGGCTGACCGCGCCGTTGATGGCGTTCTGGGTCAGCGTGTCGCAGGAGCCGCTGCCGCCCAGGGACATGTTGATCACGTCGGCCGCGTTGGCCGCCGACAGGGTCGGCACGCCCGAGACGGTGCCGCCCGAGGACCAGGTGATCGCGTCGGCGATGTCGGAGGTATAGCCGCCGCCCTTGCCGAGCACGCGGACCGGCATCACCTTGGCGCCCCACGCGGTACCGGCGACGCCCTTGGCGTTGTTGGTGACCGCGGCGACGGTGCCGGCGACGTGGGTGCCGTGCCAGCTGGACGGATAACCGCCCTCGGCGTCGCCCGGATCGCTGGCGTCGGCGTCGCGGCCGTTGCCGTCGGCGGCGACCGCCGGATCGTTGATGAAGTCGTAGCCGGCGACGACGTTGGCGTTGAGGTCGCTGTGGTTGGTGATGCCGGTGTCGAGCACGGCGACGATGATGCCGCTGCCGTTGGCGACGTCCCAGGCCTGGTCGGCGCGGATGCCGGCGTCGGCGTCGGTGTAGCCCCACTGCTGGCTGAAGCTGGTGTCGTTGGGCACCAGGGTGTGCTTCATCAGGCGGTCGATCTGCACGAACTCGACGTTCGGGTTCGCGGCGATCTGGTTCATCAGCATCTGCGCTTCGGCGCGACCCAGCTTCTGCGAGGTGGCGAAGACATCGGCTCCCAGGGACATGCGGCGCAGGTGGCGGGTCGCGAGCGGCTTGGCGCCGCGCGCGGAGCCACCGGCCTGCAGGCGGGCGCCCTGGATCATCTGGTTGGCGCCGACGGACGCGGCGTCCAGCGCGCGCTGGAGCGCCGCGGGGTTCGCAGCCTCCGGGGTGCCGGCGCGGTACTTGACGATGAAGCGGTCGAACTGGGTGCCGGACTCGATGGCGCTCAGGTCCACGCGCGGCGCCTGGTCAGGACCGGAGGCGGCGTAACCGGCCTGGGCGGCCAGCGCGAGGGTGGTGGCCGCAACGAGACCACGCAGGCGAAGCTTGCGAGTGTTCTTGCTCACGATGTAGGTATCCCCGAAAAATGATGGCAACGAGGCCGCGGCGCGGCCGTGTTTGCATCCATGCCCCGGGTCCCCTGGGCAAAAGCTCCTCCGCGCAGGCCGTCGATGGCCTTTGGTTTTCGTAGCGGAGAGTTTCCGACCACCCGGACGTGTGACGCAGATCACATCTGCATGACACCCGGCCGACGCTAGCGTGACGAAAGTCACAGGTCAAGCCGCGTTGCGTCAGTTTTATTTCGGTAACCGGTGCCAACCGGTTCAGGTTCGTTAGCGCTGGGCTACAGACTTCGCAGGAAAGTCAGGAGGGCTTGCCGATCCTCGCGGGCCAGGCGGCGGAAGGCCTGCTGCGATCGCGCCGCTTCGCCGCCGTGCCAGAGCACTGCTTCCTCGAGCGAACGCGCGCGGCCGTCGTGCAGGTAGAAGCTGTGGCCGTTGGTGACCGGCACCAGGCCCAGGCCCCACAGCGGCGCGGTGCGCCATTCGCGGCCGTCGGCGAGGAAATCGCCGCGGCCGTCGGCCAGGCCGGGGCCCATGTCGTGCAGCAGCAGATCGGTGTAGGGCATGAAGCTCTGCCCGGCCAGCTGCCTGGGCAGCGCGTCCGGCGCCGTGCGCTGCACCGGCGTGTGGCAGCCGGTGCAGCCGACCTGCGCGAACAGCGTTTCGCCGCGGGCCTCTGTTTCGGGCGCGACGCGGCGGCGGTCGGGCACGGCCAGGACCTGCAGGTAGAACACCAGCTTGTCCAGGTGCGCGTCGCGCAGGTCGGTGCCGTCGCCACGTACCGCCGCAGCGCAGGCGAGCTGCGGCGTCGCGCAGTTTTCGCCGGGGAAGATGCGGCTGCTCAGGCCCATGTCGCCGTGCGCGGCGCCGGCGGACTGCGCCAGCACGGTCGCGGCGTTCGCCTTCCAGCCGAAACGGCCGAGTTCGGTGCGGCCGGTGGCCGGATTCCAGACGCGGTTGGCGCGGCCGGAAATGCCGTCGCCGTCGGCATCGCCGGGATCGGCGCGTGCGACCAGGTCGGCTTCGGGAATCGCCTCGAGCAGGCCCATGCCGGGCACGCCCGGCGCGACCCGCGGCGAGCTCAGGCTGCGCCGCCCCAGCGGGCCGAAGGCCAGGTCCTCGAACACCAGCCGCGGCGCACGCAGCGAATAGCGCTCGCCGTCGGGATAGCGGCCGGCGCGCTCGCGCCATTCGATGCGCGCACGGCCCTCGGCCGGCACGCCGGGGATGGCGCGGTCGTTGAGCTGGTCGCCGTAGGCCGGATGCGGCTTCGGGCCGCCATGGCCGTCGGTGCCCGGCACGCTCAGGCGCACCAGCATCGACAGCATCTCGTCTTCGCCGTCCACCGGCGGCCGGCCGCGGCCGTCGCGCAGGTGGCAGCCGGAACAGGACACGCGGTTGAACACCGGGCCCAGGCCGTCGAAGGCGTCCACCGACGCCGGCGCCACCGCCCAGTTGGTGTTGAAAACCCGGTTGCCGAAATTGAAGTCGCGCAGCTCGCGTGGCGTCAGGCCCGGCGCGGGCCGGGTGAAAGCGTCGCGGTTGTCGAGCGCCCGCGTCAGCGCGCCGCCGGGCGTGGCGACGGGCACGGCGGCCAGCAGCGTGCCCGCCATCAGCAGCCCGAAGGCCGCGATCACCGCATTTTTCATACGCCGGAAACGATGACGAGCACGCCCAGCGCGGTGCCGGCGTCGCGCAGCCCGGCGCCGAGTTCCTGCAGGGCGGTGACGGCGTTTTCGCCGGCCTGGCGTTCGGCGCTGTCGGGCGCGGCGTTCAACATGCGGTCGAAGGGCTGCGGCAGCGCGGCGATGGCGGCCTCGGCGCGCGCGAAACGCCCGTCGAGCTCGGCGGCCAGCGCCGGTCGCAGCGGTTTGAGCACGCTGGCCAGGCCGCGGCCGTCGCGGCCGTACCAGGCCTGGCGGATGCCCTCGAGCGCGAACACGAAATCCTGGCGCGTGCTGTCGCTGAAGCAGCTCTGCTCGTCTTCCTGCGCACCGGAGTCGAGCGCGACGGCCAGCCGCTCGGAGGCCAGCTCGTGACCGGCCAGGTTGGCGGCGCCGGTCAACACGCGGCCGATCGCCTCGTGCTGCTCCAGCGCCAGGAAGAAGTGCACATAGGCGTCGGCCTGGTCGGCGTTCCACTGGCCTTCGAGCCAGCGCAGGTCGTCCACCACCTGGTCGGCGAGCAGGCCGAGATAGGCGCGGCGGCGGTCGCGCGCGGGATCGCCGGGCAGGTAGTCGGCGGCCGGGCGCGCGCCCGGGCCGTCGGCGGAACGGTCCTGGCCCCAGAGCAGGAACTCGATCGCGTGCCAGCCGGTGGTGACGTCGGCCTCGTCGCTGACCTGGTCGCGCGAGAGGATCGTTTCGCGGGTGATCGGCGTGGCGAACTCGTGCACGAGGCCGGCGTCGGCGTCGCCCTCGACGTAGTCGATCACTGCTTCGTTCAGGGGCCAGGCGTTGAGGCGGCCCTCGGGGCCGGCCGCGCGCGCGGCGCTTTCCGGGCCGTCGATGGGGCCGTCGTAGTAGCGCATCGCCTCGGTGCGCAGGTAGGGCTGGCGCGCCTGCAGCCAGGCGGCGCGGGCGAGTTCGAGGCTGTTGGGCGTGGGGTTGTCGAGCAGGGCGCGGATCGCGCTGCGCAGGCCTTCGGCGGCGACGGCGGCATCGCGGTAGGCGGCGTGCGCGCCCTGGGCGTAGTCGCGCAGGCTGTCCTGGGCGGCATAGGCCGGATCGGAGGCGGCGTCGAGCATCAGCCGGTACTGCGAGGGCACCGAACCCGCTTCGCCGCCCTCGCCCCCTTCGCCGCCCTCACCGCCGTCCTGGGCCGGCATCGCCATCGCGGCGACGGGCAGGCCCGCGACCAGGCAGGTTCCGAGGCGGGTCCAGAGCTTGAGGCGGGAGGTCATGGCGATCCAGAAAAGAAGGGATGCGGGTATTATCGGCCCCATCGCCCCAAATGCAAACCATTCTCAACTGTGACCTCCCTGCTCTGCCTCGCCGATGTGCTCGACCCCGCCGCCTGCGCCGCCGCCCGCGCGCAGTTCGCCGGCCTGCCTGCGCGCGATGGCCGCGCCACCGCCGGCTGGGCGGCGCGCGGCGCCAAGCAGAACCAGCAGCTCGATCCCGCCCACGCCGGCGTCCGCGAGCTGCGTGACCGGCTGGCCGCGGAGGTCGCCGCGCACCCGATGCTGCGCCAGTTCGCGCGGCCGGCGCGGCTGGGCGAACCGCTGCTGAGCCGCTACGGCGTCGGCGACGCCTACGGCCCGCATGTGGACGACGCGCTGATGGGCGAACCGCCGCTGCGCACCGACCTGGCCTGGACCCTGTTCCTGTCCGAACCCGACAGCTACGACGGCGGCGAACTGGTGATCGAATCGCTGGAGGGCGAAACGCCGGTGAAACTGCCGGCCGGGGCCCTGGTGGTCTACGACTGCGGCGCCCTGCACCGGGTCGCGCCGGTGACGCGCGGCGAGCGCCTGGCCTGCGTCGGGTGGATCCAGAGCCGGGTGCGCGACAGCCGCCAGCGGGCCCTGCTGTTCACGCTCGACCAGGCGCGTCGGGCCCTGCATGCGCGCGAAGGCGACAGCGCGGAGTTCCTGCAGCTGAGCCAGGTGCATTCGCAGCTGCTCAGGATGTGGGCGGAAGCCTGAGGCTTCAGAACATCCCGGTCTCCAGCCGCGCCGCATCCGACATCATCGACTGGTTCCAGGGCGGGTCGAACACCAGTTCGACGTCGGCCTCGACGATCGTCGGCACGGCCTCGACCTTGGTGCGTACGTCCTCGACCAGGATGTCGCCCATGCCGCAGCCGGGCGCGGTCAGGGTCATGCGGATGGCGACGGTGCGCTCGCCCTCGGCATTGCGGCCCAGGTCGCAGTCGTAGACCAGACCCAGCTCGACGATGTTGACCGGGATCTCGGGGTCGAAGCAGGTGCGCAGCTGTTCCCAGACCAGCTTCTCGACCTCGGCGTCGCCGGCGCCTTCGGGCAGCTCCAGCGGCGCGGGCTTGGTCTTGCCGATCGCCTCGGCGTCCTCGCCGGCGATGCGGAACAGGTTGCCGTCCACGAACACCGTGAACGAGCCGCCGAGGGCCTGGGTGATGTAGCCGCTGCTGCCCGCGGGCAGGGTCACGACTTCGCCCTGCGGCACCATCACCGCCGCGCAGTCGCGTTCGAACTTCACAGGTTCGCTGGTTCGGGAATAACTCACGGCAGGTATCGCCTGGCGAGAAAGGGGGCTATTTTAGCCCGCCATCTCCCCGGGAAACCGAATTGAGCCCGACGACGGACCGTTCCATGCGCCCCGGGGCGTGGCTGTTCCCCGCCTTCGCCCTGGCGGTCGGCGTATCGGGAGCGGTGGCGGTCTGGCTGGGCCTGGCCATCACCCTGCATTCGACCTGCGCCTGGATGGCGCCGCTGGCGGCCCTGGACATGGTCCTGATGCTGCGCCTCGCCGCTGCGCCGCCCGGGCGGCTGCGCGCCGCCGCCGCCGTACTGGCGACCGCACTCGCCATCGCCGCCAGCTACTGGATGATCGTCGCGACCCAGATGGGCCTGCTGCTGGGCCTGAGCCCGGCCGAATCGGCGCAGCGCCTGGGGCCGGTGCTGGCCGGCGAACTGCTGCGGCATGGCACCGACCACTGGGACATCGCCCTGCCGCTGCTGGCCCTGGCCATCGCCTGGCGCCTGGGCCGCTGAGCGATACGCGGCGGGCTCAGTGCCCGCCGTCCACCGACTTCAGTTCCGCCACCAGCTGGCTCACCGCCGCGGCCGCGTCGCCGTAGAGCATGCGGGTGTTGTCGGCGTAGAACAGCGCGTTTTCGATGCCGGCGAAACCGGTGCCCTTGCCGCGCTTGATCACGATGGTGTTCTTCGAGGCCACCACGTCCAGGATCGGCATGCCGAAGATCGGCGAGGCCGGGTCGGTCTTGGCCACCGGGTTGACCACGTCGTTGGCGCCGATCACCAGCGAGACGTCGGTGGTCGGGAACTCGGGGTTGATGTCGTCCATGTCGGCGATCAGGTCGTAGGGCACGCCCGCTTCGGCCAGCAGCACGTTCATGTGCCCGGGCATGCGGCCCGCCACCGGGTGGATCGCGAACTTCACCTTCACGCCGCGCTTGATCAGCACCTGGGTCAGCTCCCAGACCTTGTGCTGGGCCTGCGCGACCGCCAGGCCGTAACCCGGCACGATCACCACACGTTCGGCATAGGCCATCATCGCCGCGACGTCGCCGGCCTCGATGGGCTTCTGCGCGCCGGAGATCTCCTTGGCCTCGCCAGTGGCGCCGAAGCTGCCGAACAGCACGCTGGCGATCGAACGGTTCATGGCCTTGGCCATCAGCTGGGTCAGCATGGTGCCGGCGGCGCCCACCACCATGCCGGCGATGATCAGCGCCTCGTTCTGCAGCACGTAACCCTCGAAGGCCACGGCCAGGCCGGTCAGCGCGTTGTACAGCGAGATCACCACCGGCATGTCGGCGCCGCCGATCGGCAGCGTCATCAGGATGCCGACCGCCAGCGCGGCGACGAAGAAGCCGATGATCACCGGCTGCTGCAGGCCATAGACGGTGAGCACGCCGAGACCGACCGCGACCAGGAACACCAGGCCGTTGAAGGCCTGCTGGCCCGGGAAGGTGAAGCGCTTGTCCATGCGCCCGTCGAGCTTGGCCCAGGCGATCACCGAACCCGTGAGCGACACCGAGCCGATGAGCGCGCCGACCACGGCCAGCACCAGGGCCGTCTGCGAGGGCGCCACGCCCGCGTCGGAGAACTTCAGCAGCTCCACCGCACCGATCGCCGCCGCCGAACCGCCGCCCAGGCCGTTGTACAGCGCCACCATCTGCGGCATGTCGGTCATCGCGACGCGCTTGCCGGAGATCCAGGCGACGATCGTGCCCAGGAACACCGCCAGTGCGATCAGCCCCAGGTTGTGCAGGCCCGGCAGCAGGAAGGTCGCGATGGTCGCCACCAGCATGCCCGCACCGGCCCAGCGGATGCCGCTGGCCGCCGTCTTGGGCGACGACATGCGCTTGATGCCCAGGATGAACAGCAGGGCCGCGGCGAAATAGCTGGCCTTCACCAGCAGGGGCAGCCAGCTCATGCGCCGCCCTCCTTCTTGGCGCTGGGCTTGAACATCTCGAGCATGCGCTCGGTGACGACATAACCGCCGGCGGCGTTGCCGGCGCCCATCAGCACCGCGAGGAAACCGATCACCTTCTCGGTGGTCGTGTCGGCATGGCCGAGCACCACCATGGCGCCGATCATCACGATGCCGTGCACGAAGTTCGAGCCCGACATCAGCGGCGTGTGCAGGATCACCGGCACCCGGCCGATGATCTCGTAACCGGTGAACGCAGCCAGCATGAAGATGTACAGCGCGACGAAGCCGTCCATGATCCCTCCCCGCGCGGATGCGCGACCGGTTCCATCATAACCGCTGGTTAAACATCGGCCAGTGGGCCGGTCAACTGCGTGCGGAGCCGCCGCGTTCTGGTCGGGGCCACCCAACCCCGGAGGAAATGGCGATGACCCTGTCCACGCGTGTCCCGCTCCTGTTCGCCCTGTCCCTGCTGCTGGCCGCCGGCCCGGCCCTGGCCCATCCCGACGGCGACCGCGTCGAACGCCGCCTCGACCACCGCGGCGATCGCATCGAACACCGCCTCGACCGCCGCGGCGACCGCGTGGACCACCGGCTCGACCATCGCGCCGACCTCGCCGCCACCCACGGCCGCTACGCCCGCGCCGAACGGCTGGACGATCGCGGCGACCGCATCGACCACCGGCTGGACCATCGGGGCGAGCGCATCGACCACCGGCTCGACCGCCGCGGCGCCCGCTACAACCGCTGGCACTGAGCCGGTCAACGGATCCGGCGCGGATGCGTTATACAGCGCCATGGACGGCCTGACCCGCGCCCCGTGATGCCCTTCGACGCCGCCCCCGCCGCGCCGCCCGCCAGCCTGGACCAGTTCCTGGCCTCGGTGGAGCGGCGCGCCTTCCGCATGGCCGAGCTCGCGCTCGGCCACCGCGAGGACGCGCTGGACGCGGTGCAGGAGGCGATGATCAAGCTGGTGGGCTACCGCGAGCGGCCGGCCGAGGAATGGACGCCGCTGTTTTGGAGCATCCTGCGCCGCCAGGTCACCGACCGGCACCGCCGCAACACCGTGCGGCGCCGGGTGATGACCTTCCTGGGCCGGGACGAGGACAGCCGCGAGGATCCGCTGGAAATGCTGCCCGACCCGGGCGAGGATCCCGCCCGCCGCCACGCCGACGCCGAAGCCTGGGCCGCGCTGGGCCGGGCCCTGCGCCAGCTGCCGCGGCGGCAGCGCGAGGCCTACCTGCTGCGCGAGCTGCAGGGCCTGGACGTGGCCGAGACCGCGGCCGCGATGGGCTGCTCCGATGGCTCGGTCAAGACACACCTGTCGCGGGCGATGGCCGCCCTGCGCACCCACCTGGAGGACTGGCGATGACCCGCCCCGACCCGATCACCGACCGCGCGCGCGACCTGTTCGAGCGCGCCAGCGACGGCCTGGACCAGGGCATGGCCTTCCGCCTGCGCCGCGCCCGTCACGAGGCCCAGCAGACACGCCCAGTTCGCCGGGCCGTGCCCGCGCTGGTGCCGGCCGGCGCGTTCGCCGCCGCCGTGCTCGCCCTCGGCCTGGCCTGGTGGCTGCCGCAGCGCGCGGCGATCGCGCCGACCACCGCGCCGGCCGTCGCGGCCAGCACTGCCGAGCTCGACGCCCTGGTCATCGAGGAAGACGCCGAGCTCTACGCCTGGCTGGCCGACGCCCCGGTCGCCACCGTGACCACGGGGCCGCGCCTGTGAACCGCCGGCTCCTGCGCGGCGCGCTGGCCCTGGCCCTGCTGCTGGCGGCGCCGGCCTGGGCCCACTCGGGCGACGGCGCCAGACACGGCCGCGACGATTTCCCGCATGAAGGCCACCCGCGCGGCCCCGCGCCGGTGCCTGCCGGCGTCAGCGTGCCGAGCTGGAGCCAGCTGTCGCCCGAACAGCAGGCGAAGCTGGCCGAACTGGCGCCGCACTGGGACCAGATGCCGGCCTCGCGCCGGGTGCGGGCGCTGGAGCGCCTGGAGCGCAAGGCGCGCTGGGAGGCGATGACGCCCGAACAGCGCGAGAAGCTGCGCGAAGGCGCGCGCAATTTCCGCGACCTGCCGCCGGAGCTGCGGGAGAAGATGCGCATCAGCATGGCCACGCTGCGCCAGCTGCCCGAGGCCGAGCGCAAGGAGCTGTTCCGGCTATGGCGCAGCCTGGATCCCGCGCAGCGCCGCGCCTGGCTTGAACAGGGCGGCCCCGGCATCTCGCCGCCGCCGAAGGCGACGCCCGCCGATCGCCCGCCTCCGGCGCGCTGAGGCGCCGGCCCGCGGCCTCAGGCCTTGCGCTCGCCGGCGTGGGCGAGACAGGTCTTGGCGATCAGCTCGTCATTCCAGTCCAGCGTCAGCGTGCCGTCCTTGAGCGACAGCGCCAGGAAGTTGTAGACGTTGCGCGCGTACATCTCGCTGGCGTGCAGGGAGCCCTGGCTGGCCAGGCTCAGCGGCCCGGCAATCGTCACGCCCTCGGCCTCGAAGGTTTCGCCCGGGCGCGTGAGCTCGCAGTTGCCGCCGGTTTCCGCCGCCAGGTCGACGATGACGCTGCCCGGCCTCATGCCGGCCACCATCGCCGCGGTGATGATCTTCGGGGCCGGCCGGCCCGGCACGGCCGCGGTGGTGACGATCACGTCCACGGTCTTGAGGTGTTCGGCGAGGCGGCGCTGCTGTTCGGCGCGCTCCTCGGCGGTGAGCTCGCGCGCGTAGCCACCCTCGCCCGCGGCGCTGACGCCCAGGTCGAGGAACTTGCCGCCCAGCGACTCGATCTGCTCGCGCGTCTCGGGGCGCACGTCGAAACCTTCCACCTGGGCGCCGAGGCGGCGCGCGGTGGCGATCGCCTGCAGGCCGGCGACACCGGCGCCGACGATCAGCACCTTCGAGGGCCGGATGGTGCCGGCGGCGGTGGTCAGCATCGGGAAATAGCGCGGCGCCAGCTGGGCGGCGATCAGCACGGCCTTGTAGCCGGCCATGCCGGCCTGCGAGCTGAGCACGTCCATGGCCTGGGCGCGGGTGGTGCGCGGCAGGCGCTCGAGCGAGAAGCCGGTGAGCTTGCCCGCGACCAGCGCGTCCACGCGACCGGGATCGGCATGCGGGGCCAGCAGGCCGACGACCACGGCGCCTTGCTTGAGTTTCGCCAGCCGGTGATTGGCCGGTGGCTGCACGCAGACCAGCACGTCCGCCTGGGCCAGGGCCGCATCGCCGTCGTCCACGAGTTCGGCGCCGGCGTAGCTGTCGTCGCGGAAATGCGCCGGCAGGCCGGCGCCACGCTGGATCACCAGGCGCGCGCCGAGGGCGGTGAGTTTTTTCGCAGTTTCCGGGCTCAGCGCCACGCGGCGTTCGCCCGCGGCGGATTCACGGACCAGAACGATGCTCACCGACATGCGCGCCACTCCCCGGAAAGGATGGCTCGATGCTACCGGAAGCGCCGCCGGGGCGGCAGGGGATCAGCCGACTTCGTCGCGCAGCTTGCCCATGACCCGGTGCAGGACCTGGTCGAACACGCCTTCCTGCTCGCGCACCAGCAGGTTGCCTTCCTGCTTCATCGCCGCCAGCTCCTCGACCGAGGCGACCAGCACGCGCACGCCGCGGCGGTTGACGAACATCAGGCGCGAGGAGATCGGGCTGACCCAGGACAGTTTGACCGGGTGGTGCTTGCCGTCTTCGCCGGCGATGTGGATCCAGGTGCCGATCTTGAGCTGGCGCATCAGCTCGACGTCGTCTTCGTTGACCTCCAGCTTGGCCTTGCCGGCCACCACTTCCAGGCGCGGCTTGAGGTCGGCCAGCACGGCGGCCGCGGCGGCGGCCGGGTTGCGGCGTTCCGGCATGGCCACGACGTTTTCGGGCGGGATGATCGTCGACGGCGCCGGGGCCGGCGCCTGCCCGCGGGCGAGGCGCTCGAGGCTGTCGGCCAGGGCGCGCTGCATCTCCTGGGCGGCCTCGCCGATGATGCCGGAGCTGGCCAGCACGTTTTCGATCGGCTCGCGCAGCGCCTGCAGGGCCGGACCGGCCGGCTTGGCCGGTTCGCCGTTGCGCGGCAGCAGGGCCAGCAGGCTGTCGGCAACCGACAGGGCGGACTGCCAGGAGCTGCTTTCCGGGCCTTCGCGCAGGGCGATCATGGACAGGTGGTGGGTCCAGCAGCGGCCCAGGAAATCTTCCATCGCCGGGGTCGGCTGCAGGCCCTGGGTGCGCTGTTCGAGTTCTTTGGACGCCAGGTCGCGGGCCTGCTCCAGGCGCTCCTGGCCGCGCTGGGCCTCGGCGGCGCGGCGCTCGGCCAGCTCGACCCGGCGGCGGTGCTGGTCCAGGAAGGACCGCAGCTCCTGCTCCAGGGTCTCGAAGATGGCGATGTCTTCGTTGAATTCGGCGATCAGGCGGTCGACGGTGTTCTCGGCTTTCTGCAGCAGCTCGCGCTCCTGCGGGCCTTCGCCGCGGTTGCCCTCGACGGCCTCGGCCAGCGAGTTGAGCAGGCGGCGCGCCGGGTGGGTCTTGTAGAGGAAGAGCCGGCGGTCCATCACCGCGGCCTTCACGAACGGCACCACCAGGCGCGAGATCATCGTGCGGGCGGAGTGTTCGAAATCGCGCTCGTCGAACATCACGTCGAAGAGCATGCCGACCAGGTCGACCGCATCCTCGTCGTCCTGGCTCATGCTGACCTGTTCGGGCGGCAGGCCGATGCGGCTGGCGCCACGCAGCAGTTCGTTCTTGAGCAGGGCCGCCAGCGAGACCTCCGGGCGTTCCAACGCCTCGGACACCGCTGCCGGCACGTTGTTCTGCATCAGCGACAGCACCGACATCATTTCCTCGGCGACCATCGGGCGCTGGCCACCGCGGCCGGTCTGGCGGCCGCCGAGCTGCTGCGAACCACCGCCGCCCGGGCGCCAGGCGTGCAGCATCTGCACCAGGGCGTCGAACACGGCGCGGTCTTCGGAGCTGGGCGCGTTGGCGCCCATCGGGGCGTAGTCGGAGGCGGCGGGCGCATACCCGTCGGCGGTGCGCGGCGCGACCATCTCGGGGTGGTGGCCGACGCTACCGGTCTGGGGCTGCGCGGCCTGCGCCGGCTTGGGCGCCGCGGTCACCGGACTGAAGCCGGCGGCGGCGAGGCGGCCGTTGAGGTCCACCAGCAGCTCGCGCAGGTCATGGATGACCTCGCGCTCGTAATACTTGAACAGCACCATGCGCACGTCGGCCGGCACGTCGATGCCGCGGTGCGCTTCGCCGATGGCATTGGCCAGGCTGTGCGCGCTGAGTGGGTTCTGCGCGGCCTCCAGCTGGGCCACGCCGAGCATGCGGGCCAGGCGCCCGGCCAGCTCGTCGAGCAGGTTGCCGTGGACGCGCATGATCGCTTCCGCGGTCAGGTTGGTCGCCAGCTGCTCTTCGAGCTCGCTCTCGTCCAGCAGGGCAAGCACGACATTGCCGTCTCCCTCGCCGGCAAGTTTCGGCGCGGCGCGCTGGTCGAGCTGCTCGAAGCCCTTGTCGAGCTGGTCGCGGAAGCCACGCTCGATCGGCGCGCGGGAATTGCGCAGCGCGCGCATGGCATGCAGGTAGGGCGAACCGGTCGGCGCGCCGTCCTTCTTCGCCAGGTCGAACAGCCAGTCGTCGGCCCGGGCGAACACGCGCGCCAGCACCGACTGCAGGTGCTCGGTGCTGCGCCGGCGCATGGCCGCGATCAGGTCCCGGGCTAGGGCGCCGGGACGGCGGTCGCTGGTGGAAGGGGTGAATTCGCTCATGGGCCTCGGCACGTCCGGGGGGTTTACGCGCTATAGCGTCAGTTTCTTAGACTCTGCCACATGGTTCTGTGAACCCC
This sequence comes from Arenimonas terrae, assembly GCF_006265115.1. GTDB lineage: Bacteria > Pseudomonadota > Gammaproteobacteria > Xanthomonadales > Xanthomonadaceae > Arenimonas > Arenimonas terrae. Next base: position 117,990 of record NZ_SMDR01000002.1, read on the forward strand.
TTCCCAGAATCCGAGGGAAGGAGGTCCGGGGGGAGCGAATGGTAATCTTGCGCTCATGAATGCCCTCGATGCCCTGCGCCGACGCCGGTCGGTGCCGTCCCGCCTGCTCGGCGAGCCCGGACCCACACCCGACCAGCTCCGGGCCATCCTGAGCGAAGCGGTCCGCGTGCCCGACCACGGCAAACTAACCCCTTGGCGCTTCCTGCGCATCCATGGCCCGGCCCGCCAGGCCCTGGGCGACCTGCTCGCCGCCCGCGCGCTCGAGCGCGACCCGGCCGCACCGCAGGCCGCCGTGGACAAGGACCGTCAGCGCTTCTCACATGCGCCACTGATTCTTGCCGTCATCGCCCGGCTCACGCCCGGCCACAAGGTGCCCGAGCAGGAACAGCTGCTGTCCGGCGGCGCCGTCTGCTTCGCCCTGCTCCAGGCCGCCCAGGCCCTGGGCTTCGGCGCCCAGTGGCTGACCGGCTGGGCCGCCTACGATCCGGTGGTGACCGCCCGCCTGGGCCTGGAAGAAAACGAGAAGGTGCTGGGTTTCATCCACATCGGCACCGCGGCCGAGGAGGCGCCCGAACGCCAGCGCCCCGACCCGGAGCAGCTGCTGGGCGACTGGACCCCGTGAGCGGCCCCGTCCACCTCGTCGACGCCAGCCTGTACGTGTTCCGGGCCTGGCACTCGATGCCGCCGGAGTTCGAGGACCGCGAGGGCTGGCCGGTCAACGCCGTACACGGTTTCGCCCGCTTCCTGCTCGAACTGCTGGAGCGGCAGAAGCCGTCGCGCATCGCCATCGCCTTCGACGAGTCGCTGGACTCGAACTTCCGCAACGACATCTACCCGGCCTACAAAGCCAACCGCGACGCCGCGCCGGAAGAGCTCAAGCGCCAGTTCGCGCACTGCCAGCGCCTGTGCCGCGCGCTCGGCCTGCCGGTGCTGGCCGACGGCCGCTACGAGGCCGACGACCTGATCGGCGCCGCCCTGGGCCATGTGCGCCGCGCCGGCCACGCCGGCCTGATCGTCTCCGCCGACAAGGACCTGTCCCAGCTGCTCGACGCCGACGACGAACAGTGGGACTACGCGCGCAACGAACGCTGGCGCGCCGACGGCGTGAAGGCGCGCTACGGCGTGCACGCCCACCAGATCGCCGACTACCTGGGCCTGACCGGCGACGCCATCGACAACATCCCCGGCGTGCCCGGCATCGGCGCCAAGACCGCCGCCACCCTGCTCGGCCACTTCGGCAGCCTGGACGCGATCTACGAACGCCTCGGCGAAGTGCCCTACCTGCGCCTGCGCGGCAGCGCCCAGCATGCCCAGCGCCTGCAGGAACACCGCGAGACCGCCCTGCTCTCCCGCCGCCTGGCCACCATCGACGTCAACGCCCCCCTGCCCGCCGACTTCGGCACCGCCGAACGCCGCCCGGCGAATGCCGCGGGCCTGGAGGCGATCTGCGAAGACCTGCGCTTCGGCCCCATGACCCGCCGGCGCCTGCTGTCCGCCTGACATCGGCCCGCGCTAGGATCGGCGCATGGACGAACAGCCGAAGACGATGTGGGAAGGCAAGTACCTGCGGCTGGTGACGCGCGGGCGCTGGGAATACGCCGAGCGCACCAACGCCGGCAGCGCGGTGATCGTCATCGCCGTCACGCCCGAGGACAAACTGGTCTTCGTCGAACAGTTCCGCGTGCCGATGAACGCCAACACCATCGAGATGCCCGCCGGCCTGGTCGGCGACATCGACGCCCACGACACCCTGGAAGACGCCGCCCGCCGCGAACTGCTGGAAGAAACCGGCTGGCTGGCCTCCGAGGTCAAGGTGCTGATGGTCGGCCCGACCAGTTCCGGCATGAGCAATGAACTGGTCGCCTTCGTCCGCGCCCGCGGCCTGACCCGCGTTCACGCCGGCGGCGGCGACGAGACCGAGAACATCACCGTGCACGAAGTCCCCGTCGCCGACGCCCCGCGATGGCTCTCGGCCAAGATGGCCGAGGGTTACGCCATGGACGCGAAGCTGTGGGCGGGGCTGTGGCTGATCGATCGCGATCCTGACGGATCACCAGCCTAAGGAAACTGCCGAAACGTTCGGGGCGCCCCCCGGAAACCCTGGAAGGGGCGCAGCGCGGCCGGTCTTTTTCCGGGGCTTCGAAAACAGGGACGTTTTCGAAGAGCCTACATGGACGTATTCACGGCGTCCCCGGAAAAAGACCGGCCGTGATGCGTCCCGCCGCCGGAAACGATCCGGGCGCCATGCACTGAAGCATCAGCGGAAGGAGTCGGTCGCGCGCACCAGGATGTCGGTCAGCTCCGCCTCGAAGGCCGAATGCCCCGCGGTCGGCGCGATCTCCAGCTTCGACTCCGGCCAGGCCTTGTGCAGGTCCCAGGCATTGCGCACCGGGCAGACCACGTCGTAGCGCCCGTGCGCGATCACGCCCGGAATGCCCTTGAGCCGGTGCGCATCGCGCAGCAGCTGGTCGTCGACATCGAAGAAACCGCCGTTGACGAAATAGTGGCACTCGATCCGCGCGAAACTGAGCGCGAAGTGCGGATCCTCGTGGCTGTTGATGAAAGCCTCGTCCTGGCGCAGGAAACTCGTGCTCGCCTCCCACACCGACCACGCCCGCGCCGCCGCCAGCCGCGTCGCCTCGTCGGGCGAGGTCAGGCGCCGGTGATAGGCGCTCATCAGGTCGTGGCGTTCCACCGGCGGAATCGGCGCCAGGTACTTTTCCCACGCGTCGGGAAACAGATTCGAACAGCCTTCCTGATAGAACCACTCCAGTTCCCAGCGCCGCAGCATGAAGATCCCGCGCAGCACCAGCTCCGTCACCTGGCCCGGGTGCGCCTGCGCATAGGCCAGCGCCAGCGTCGACCCCCAGCTGCCGCCGAACACCTGCCAGCGCGCAAGGCCCAGGTGCTTGCGCAGCTTCTCGATGTCGGCGACCAGGTCCCAGGTGGTGTTGTCGACCAGGTCGGCGTGCGGCGTCGAACGCCCGCTGCCGCGCTGGTCGAACAGCACGATGCGGTAGCGCGCCGGGTCGTGAAAACGGCGCATCTTGGCCCCGCAGCCGGCGCCCGGACCACCGTGCAGCAGCACCACCGGCTTGCCCTCGGGATTGCCGCACTGCTCGTAGTAGAGCCGGTGCCGGCCGTCCACGGCCAGGGTGCCGCTGTCGTAGGGTTCGAGTTCGGGGTACAGGCCGCGCATGGGACGCCTCGGATTCCGGGGGAAGCGCGATTCTAGCCCGGGTGCTTGAACTGTCATGCGCATGGCGTATGCTCGGACGCAACATGGGCAGTCCGCCGACGCATCTGAGTCTGGTGGGTACCGGGATGCAGCACCCCCCGGTCGGGCCCACTGCTCCCCGCGAAACGGCCATCCCGCGCGTACTTTCCCTCGATGCCCACGGCCGCATCCTCGACTGGATGCAGTGGCAGGATGCCGTTTGCCTCTACGCCCGCGGCGCCGTCGCGTGGACCCTGGGCGATCCCTGCCTAACCGTGCACGGCGGCACCAACCGCTTCAGCGGCCTGCAGAGCGTCATCGAACTGCATCCCATCGTCGCCGCCCGCGGCCATGCCCACGCCAAGGCCCTGAACCCGTCACCGGCGCTGACCAACACCGCGCTGTTCGCCCGCGACGCCAACCTCTGCCTTTACTGCGGCAACGAATACAGCCGCAGTGCCCTGACCCGCGACCACGTCATCCCGGTGTCCAAGGGCGGCCGCGACGTCTGGGAGAACGTGGTCTGCGCCTGTTTCATGTGCAATTCCCGCAAGGGCGGGCGCACCCCGCAGCAGGCCGGCATGCCCCTGCTGGCCGTGCCCTACCGGCCCAGCTGGGTCGAACACCTGATCCTGTCCAACCGGCACATCCTCGCCGACCAGATGGCCTTCCTGAAAAGCCACCTGCCCAAGCGGCCGCGAAGGCCGGTTTGAGGCCATTTGACGGGACCCGGCCCGCCGGCCGACACTGCCGGCCTTCACGTCGCCCCGGGCGTCGTGATCAGGGGGAATACAGGTAATGACCAAGCACAGCATCTGTTTCGCCGGCCTTTCCCGCGAGGAAGAAGCCGAAGTCGTGTCACGTTTCAAGCAGGCCAACGCCCGCACCGGCAACAAATGGCTGGTGACGCCGGAAACCGAAGCCGCGGTGCTGGTGATCGACATGGACTCCATGTACGGCCAGATGAGCCTGATGAAGGCCATCGGCACCGGCAAGATCCTGGTCGCGCTCACCGCCAGCGGCCGCGCCGAAACCGACTACGTGCTCCAGCGCCCGGTCACCGCCGATGCGCTGGTGGCACTGTTCGAGCAGATCGACGGCGCCGCGCCCTCAGCTGCCGCGGAGGCGCCCGAGCCCGTCGCCGCTCCGGCTCCCGCCGCGCCGGCTCCGCCGCCGGCCGCTCCTGCCCCGGCCGCCCCCGCGCCGGTCCAGGTACCGGCCGCCGCCGCGCCGGCGCCTTCGCCCCGGGTCACCTCGGAGCAGCCCGCCTTCGTCCCGCCCGCCCGCGCGGCCGAACCGCGCCTGGCCGACTACCTGCGCCCCGGCGCCCTGGCCGGCCCCGTCCGCCTGCAGCTGACCGGCGCCCCGGACCTGGTGCTCGATCCCGCCACCCAGACCTATCTGTCGGGCGCCTCGCTCAAGCCGCTGGCGCCGTATTGCTCGGCGATCATCCGCGAGTCCGACCTGGCGCCGGTGGATCCGGCCCAGCTGCCGGGTCTTTCCGCGCAGCTCGGCGGCAGCCAGCCCTGGGCGCGCCTGGCCTGGCTGTGCGCGCTCACCGGTGGCAACGGCGCGCTCGCGCCGGGCTACGGCCCGAACGACCGCTACAAGCTGCTCAAGTGGCCGCAGACCGAGCGTGAGTTCCCCAAGCACTTCCGCATCGCCACGGTGATGATGAAGGGCCCGGCCAACCTGACCGAGATCGCCGAACAGAGCGGCGTCGGCCTGGCCGAGGTGATCGACTTCGTGAACGCCAGCCTGGTGTCGGGCGTCGCCGAAGCCGACGTGCCCGCACCCGCCTCCGCCAGCCCCGACAAGGGCGGCCTGCTGGGACGTTTCCGCCGCTGATTCACGCGCGCCCGCCGGCCTCGCCGGCGGGCGCCGCTTCAGCTTCGGGCAAGACTCGCCTTGCCCCGGGGGACAGGGTGCCGGACAATTTGCGCCTGCCCCCAAGCCAGACCCCTGATGGACTCCCAGCGCTATCCGCGCCTCTCCCGCATTGCCGTCCCCGCTGACCTGCGCCAGTTCCCGGAAACCGAGCTGCCGGCCATCGCCGACGAACTGCGGGCCTACCTGATCGAGCAGGTCAGCCAGTCGGGCGGCCATTTCGGCGCGGGCCTGGGCGTGATCGAGCTGACGGTGGCGCTGCACCACGTTTTCGAGACCCCGGTCGACCGCCTGGTCTGGGACGTCGGCCACCAGTGTTATCCGCACAAGATCCTGACCGGCCGCGCCGAAACCATCCACACCGTCAAGCAGAAGGACGGCGTCGCGCCCTTCCCCAAGCGCGACGAGAGCGAATACGACACCTTCGGCGTCGGCCACAGCTCGACCTCGATCTCGGCGGCGCTGGGCATGGCGATCGCGCTGCAGTCCCAGGGCGACCCGCGCAAGGTCGTCGCGGTGATCGGCGACGGCGCGATGACTGCCGGCATGGCCTTCGAGGCGCTCAACCACGCCGGCGGCATGGATCCGGAGCCGGACCTGCTGGTCATCCTCAACGACAACCGGATGTCGATCTCCGAAAACGTCGGCGGCCTGACCAAGATGCTCGGCCGGCTTTCCGGCAGCCGCACCCTCAACGCCATCCGCGAGGGCGGCAAGAAGCTGTTCGGCGACAAGCGCAAGCCGGCCGCGCGCTTCATGCGCCGCTGGGAAGAACACTGGAAGGGCATGTTCGTGCCCTCCACCCTGTTCGAGGAAATGGGCTTCCACTACACCGGCCCGATCGACGGCCACGACGTGCCGGCCCTGGTCGCCACGCTCAACACGCTCAAGGGTCTCAAGGGCCCGCAGCTGCTGCACGTGATCACCACCAAGGGCAAGGGTTACGAGCGGGCCGAAGGCGACCAGATCGAATACCACGCGGTCGGTCCCTTCGACCCCAGCGTCGGCATCGTCAAGAAGGCCGGCCCGGCCAAACCGACCTACACTCAGGTGTTCGGCGACTGGCTCTGCGACATGGCCGCGGCCGATCCCAAGCTGCTGGGCATCACGCCGGCGATGCGCGAAGGTTCGGGCCTGGTGCGCTTCAGCAAGGAATACCCGGCGCGTTATTTCGACGTCGCCATCGCCGAACAGCACGCGGTGACGCTGGCCGCCGGCATGGCGGTCGAGGGCGCCAAGCCCGTGGTCGCGATCTATTCGAGCTTCCTGCAGCGCGGTTACGACCAGCTGATCCACGACGTGGCGCTGCAGGACCTGGACGTGCTGTTCGCGGTCGACCGCGGCGGCGTGGTCGGCCCCGACGGCGCCACCCATGCCGGCAGCTTCGACCTGAGCTTCCTGCGCTGCATCCCGAACATGGTGGTGATGGCCCCCGCCGACGAAAACGAATGCCGGCAGATGCTCAGCACCGGTTTCCACTACGCCGGCCCGGCGGCCGTGCGCTATCCGCGCGGCAGCGGCCCGGGCGTGGCCGTGCAGCCGGCGCTCGACACCCTGCCGATCGGCAAGGCCGAGCTGCGCCAGCGCGGTGGCCGCCTCGCCCTGCTCGCCTTCGGCGCCCTGGTGCCGGCGGCGGAGAAGGTCGGCCGCGAGCTCGGCCTGACCGTGGTCAACATGCGCTTCGTCAAGCCGCTCGACCGCGCGCTGCTGCTCGAGCTGGCCAAGACCCACGAGGGCTTCGTGACGCTCGAGGACAACGTGGTGATGGGCGGCGCCGGCAGCGCCGTGGCCGAACTGCTGGCCGCCGAGGCGATCACCCTGCCCGTGCAACACCTGGGCCTGCCCGACGCCTATCAGGAACACGCCAGCCGCGAACAGCTGCTGGCCGAAGCCGGCCTGGACGCCGACGGCATCCGCGCCGCCCTGCTCAAGCGCTGGCCCGTCCTCGCCGGCGATCCGCCGCGCGCCGTCACCGCCTGACACTGGCCCGACACCGGCCACCGCGCGTGGCCGGATCATCCGCTCCGACGCGATAAGGCCCTTGCCCGCGTCCGCGCGGCGGGGTCCCCCGGGCCTTGTTAGAGTGGACGCGCCCTCCGGACTGGAGCCCCCCCCCGATGCGCCGCCCCCGCCTTGTCGCCGCCCTTGCCCTGTCCGTGCTGATCGCCGCCTGCGGCGGTGAACCGCCCCCGGCCGATCCGTCCAGCGACGCCGCCGCCGTCGCGCCTGAAAGCGATACATCCGACGGCGTCGGCGAGACGGCGGCCACCGCGGCCGCGGAGTCCGATTCCGGCACTCCGGGCGACCTGGAGGCTTTCGACGATGGCGCCGAAGCCGCGGGGCTCAAGGACGGCGGCACCGCCAGCCTCGACGATCTGCAGGACCTGCCCTTCGGCGCCGCCCTGGCCGAAGCCGCGCGCCGCGCCGAAGGCGAGACCTTCGACCCGTCGACCGCGCCGGCGGAAGGCCCGGTGCCCGGCGTCGACGGCAAACCCGCCGATGCCGCGGCGCAGATGGCCGACGCCACCGCCCGCCTCGAGCAGCAAAAGGCGCAGATGGCCGCGGTGATGGCGGCGATGCAGGAACTCGCCGCAGCCGGCAGCGATCCGGAAAAACGCGCCGCCGCGATGGAAAAAGTGAAGGCCAGCCAGCGCGCGATGCGCGACCAGCAGCTGCAGGCCGAATCCGACCGCCGCGCCGACGCGCTCGAAGGCCTGCCCGAGGACTGGAAGCAGATCCGCCTGGTGCGCAAGGACGCGCCCGAGGCCGACCTGCTGGTGCAGCTGGGCGACATCGACAACATGGGCTTCGGCTGGCCCAACGGTTTCGACCCGTTCACCGGCAAATCCACGCCGGCACATCGTTTTCCCTACCTGCCCGAGTCCGACGATCCGGCCGGCACCGACCGCATCATGGTGGTCAGCGGCCACACCGGTGGCGTGCGCGCCGATGGCTACACCCAGCAGACCTCGCGCCCGTCCAACCAGCCCACGCCGCTGGTGCTGGAGTTCGACCTGCACGGCGTGGAGGTGAAGACGGTGGCGCTGCAGCTGTTCGTCGACGACTTCCAGTCCAAGACCATGAAGAGCCAGTTCCGCGCCTGGATCGACGGCCGCGAGCTCAGCGACGTCGCCGTGGTGCTCAACGCGCTCGACCAGACCGGCCCGATCGGCAAGCTGCTGACCCTGCAGCTGCTGCCCGAATACGTGGACACGGTGCGCGACGGCCGCGTCGAGATCCGCATCGACGACCCGGACAACAACGCGGGCGACGGCTTCGCCTTCGACTTCGTGCGCCTGCTGGTCAATCCCAAGGGCTACGCCTACACCGGCACCGTGCGCGGCATCGCCGTCGACACCAAGGCCGGCCGCCCGCTGGCCGGCGTGCTGGTCTCGGCCGGCAATGTCGTGCAGGCGCTGAGCGACGACAAGGGCGGCTTCGTGCTGGAGAAGGTGCCGGCCGGCCTGGTGGTGACCACCGGCAGCAAGCCCGACTACAGCTCCGACAGCGAGGCCGCCGACCTGGTCTCGGGTGAAACCGTGGACGTGGTGCTGGAGCTGACACCGACCGAAAAGGACAGCGAATCGCTGGCCGAGGAACTCGAGCGCGTCGGCAAGGTGGACCTCTACGGCATCTACTTCGACACCGCCAAGGCCACGCTCAAGCCCGAGTCCGAAACGACGCTGCAGCAGGTACTGGGCGTGCTGACGGCGGATCCGGGGCTGAAGCTGGTGATCGCCGGCCACACCGACAGCGAAGGCGGCGACGGCTACAACCAGGAGCTGTCGGAGCAGCGCGCCGCTTCGGTGGTGGCCTGGCTCACCGGCAAGGGCGTGGATGCCGGCCGGCTGTCTTCGGAAGGCCTGGGCGAATCGCGCCCGGTCGCCGACAACGGCAATGCCGCCGGCCGCGCGCTCAACCGCCGCGTCGAGGTCCGCGTCGCCGACTGAAGGGCGAAGGCCTCAGCCGTCGTGCCGCCCCATCGTCACCCGCTCGCGGCCCTCAAGGTCGCGGGCGGTGGCCACGCGGTGGAAGCCCGCCGCCGTGAACAGGCCGCGCACGGCGTTTCCCTGGTCGTAGCCGTGTTCGATCAGCAGCCAGCCGCCGGGCAGCAGGTGCGCGGGCGCGTCGGCGACGATGCGGCGGATCGCGTCCAGCCCGTCGGGACCCGAGGCCAGGGCCGAACGCGGCTCGAAGCGCAGATCACCCTGCAGCAGATGCGGGTCGCCTTCGGCGATGTAGGGCGGATTGCTGACCACCATGCGGAACACTTCGCCCGCCACCGGCGCGAACCAACTGCCCTGCAGCAGGCGCAGCGGCAGTCCGGCATCGGCGGCGTTGGCGCGGGCGACGTCCAGCGCCGCGTTGCTCAGGTCCACCGCGGTCATGTCCACCAGCGGGCGTTCGCTGGCGATGGCCAAGGCGATCGCGCCGGTGCCGGTGCCCAGGTCCAGCACCTGGCCCATCTGCTCGGCCGGCAGGTGCTCGAGCGCCAGTTCGACCAGCAGCTCGGTTTCCGGGCGCGGGATCAGGGTGTCGGCGGTGACCGCCAGGTCCAGCGACCAGAAGCCGCGATGGCCGACGATCTGCGCGACCGGCTCGCCGTGGTCACGACGGCGCAGCAGGGCCTCGAAGGTGCGCGCGTCGTCGGGTTCGAGCACGTCGCCGGCGTGGGCGTAGAACCAGCTGCGCGGCCGCTGCAGCGCGTGCGCCAGCAGCAGTTCGGCCTCCAGCCGCGCTTCGTCGCCCGGAAGGCGCGCGGCGGCGTCGCGGATGGCGTGCGCCAGCGTCGTCACCTCAGCGCGCCAGCAGCGAGATGACCTGGACCACGCAGGCCAGGATGAAGCCGGCGAGGAAGAAGATGTACGACAGCCGCAGGTAGCGGTACTTGTGGTTGGCCAGATACCAGCCGAGCGCATAGGTGTCGCGCGCCATGGTCTCGTAGACCGAGCCGTCTGCCTTGAGCGCGCCGGCGATCTCGGCCAGGAAGCGCTCGCGCGGCAGTTCGGCGAAATGGCCGAAGAACAGCAGATTGAACTGCGGCGGGATCGTCCCGTCCACCAGCTTCAGCGGGCGGTACTTGGGCAGCACGGCCAGCACCGCCAGCAGCAGGGCCAGCAGGGTGAAGGCGGCCAGGGTCAGCGACGCGGTGCGCAGCACGGGGTCGCTCAGCCGCCCCAGCACCAGGGTCAGCACGATCGACGACATCGTGATGATGATGTTGGCCTTGGTGTCGGCCATGGCGGACAGCTGCACGTGGTGCATCTGCATCGTGCGCAGCAGGGTGTCGCCGGTGTTGCGTTCGGGCACCGCCGCGAACAGTTTTTCGACCTCGGCGGCGGGGGTTTCGACGGGGGGCATGGCGCGGTCCTCGGAGAGCCGCGCCATCATAGCGCCGGCCGCGCGGGCCGGCGCGTGCTGCAGGGTGCCGGCCTCAGGCCGCGGCGGCCAGGTCGCCGGCAAGCGCCGGCAGCGGCGTGCGGATCAGGTGGTCGAAGGCGCTGAGCGCGGCCGTCGAGCCGGCGCCCATCGCCACCACGATCTGCTTGTACGGCACCGTGGTGGCGTCGCCGGCGGCGAACACGCCCGGGACCGAGGTCTGGCCGCGGTCGTCGATGACGATCTCGCCGCGGGCCGACAGCTCGACCGTGCCCTTGAGCCATTCGGTGTTCGGCAGCAGGCCGATCTGCACGAAGATGCCCTCGAGCTCGATCCGGTGCGAGTTGCCGATCAACCGGTCGGTGTAGACCAGGCCGCTGACCTTCTGGCCGTCGCCCAGCACTTCGGTGCTCTGGGCATTGGTCAGCACGGTCACGTTCGGCAGGCTGCGCAGCTTGCGCTGCAGCACCTCGTCGGCGCGCAGCTTGCCGTCGAACTCCAGCAGGGTGACGTGGCTGACCAGGCCGGCCAGATCGATCGCCGCCTCGACGCCGGAGTTGCCGCCGCCGATCACCGCCACGCGCTTGCCCTTGAACAGCGGGCCGTCGCAGTGCGGGCAGTAGGCCACGCCCTTGTTGCGGTATTCGTTTTCGCCGGGCACGTTCATCTGGCGCCAGCGCGCGCCGGTGCTCAGGATCACGGTGCGCGACTTCAGCACCGCACCGCTGGCCAGCCGCACCCGCACCAGGCCATCCTCGCCCGCCGGCAGCAGTTCTTCCGCGCGCTGCAGGTTCATCAGGTCCACGTCGTAGTGGCGCACGTTCTGCTCGAGCGCGGCGGCCAGCTTCGGGCCCTCGGTCTCGGCCACCGAGATCAGGTTCTCGATGCCCAAGGTGTCGAGCACCTGGCCGCCAAAACGCTCGGCCGCGATGCCGGTGCGGATGCCCTTGCGCGCGGCGTAGATCGCCGCGGCCGCGCCGGCGGGGCCGCCGCCGACCACGAGCACGTCGAAGGCGTCCTTGGCGGCGATCTTCTCCGCTTCGCGCGCCACCGCGCCGGTGTCGATCCGGGCGACGATCTCGGCCAGCTCCATGCGGCCCTGGCCGAACACTTCGCCGTTGAGGTACACGGTCGGGACCGCCATCACCTGGCGCGCCTCGACCTCGGCCTGGAACAGCGCGCCGTCGATGGCCACGTGCGAGACGCGCGGGTTGAGCACGCACATCAGGTTCAGCGCCTGCACCACGTCCGGGCAGTTCTGGCAGGAGAGCGAAAAATAGGTCTCGAAGCGGAACTCGCCCTCGAGCGCGGCCACCTGCGCCAGCAGGTCCTGCGCTTCCTTCGACGGATGCCCGCCGACCTGCAGCAGGGCCAGCACCAGCGAGGTGAACTCGTGGCCCATCGGCAGGCCGGCGAAGCGCACCTGCAGGTCGGTGCCGGCGCGGCGGATGGCGAACGAGGGCTTGCGCGCATCGTCGTCGCTGCGCACGTAGGTGATCTTGTCGGACAGGCCGGCGATCTCGACCAGCAGCGCCTCGAGCTCGCGCGAGGCGTCGCGCTCGTCGAGCGAGGCGATCAGTTCGATCGGCAGCTGCAGCTTTTCCAGGTAGGCCGAAAGCTGCGTCTTGAGCTTGGCGTCGAGCATGGCGTTACTCCGAAAAGTGTGGCGGCTTGCGCCTGCGGCCGGCGGGCCCGCGGCAGGCGCAAACCTCCGGAACGCCGTCCCCGGGCGGGCCCGGGGACGGCGGAGGTCACGGTGTGGCGGGGATCAGATCTTGCCGACCAGGTCCAGCGACGGAGCGAGGGTCTTCTCGCCTTCCTTCCACTTGGCCGGGCACACCTGGTTCGGGTTCTTGGCCACGAACTGGGCGGCCTTGAGCTTGCGCAGGGTCTCGGAGATGTCGCGGGCGATCGCGTTGTCGTGGATCTCGGCCGTCTTGATCACGCCCTCCGGGTTGATCACGAAGGTGCCGCGCAGGGCCAGGCCCTCTTCCTCGATGTGCACGCCGAAGGCGCGGGTCAGCTGGTGGGTCGGGTCGCCGACCAGCGGGAACTTGGCCTTGCCCACGGCCGGCGAGGTCTCGTGCCAGACCTTGTGCGAGAAGTGGGTGTCGGTGGTGACGATGTAGACCTCGGCGCCGGCGGCCTGGAACTCGCCGTAGTTCTCGGCGGCGTCCTCGACCTCGGTCGGGCAGTTGAAGGTGAAGGCGGCCGGCATGAACACCAGCACGGACCACTTGCCCTTCAGGGTGGCGTCGGAGACTTCGACGAACTTGCCGTTGTGGAAGGCCTGGGCCTTGAACGACGGGATGGAGGTGTTGATCAACGACATGGGTTCAGTCCTTGGTTGGGGGAGAGGTGAATCGGAGACAGGGCGAATGGTAGGCTCACCCTATTGATATGTGAAAGTGATAGTTCCAATTAATTTAATAGGCAATAGCTATTTATGGCTTGCCCAAACCATTTTCAAGGCGTATTGATGCCGCAGGCTCGATAGGCCGGAGCGATAACCCATGAACCTCCGCGATCTGCGCTACCTCGTCGCACTGGCCGAACAGCGCCATTTCGGCCGCGCCGCGGAAGCCTGCCACGTCAGCCAGCCGACGCTTTCGACCCAGATCAAGAAGCTGGAGGACGAGCTGGGCGTGGCCCTGGTCGAACGGGCACCGCGCCAGGTGATGCTCACGCCCGCGGGCCACGACATCGCCGCACGCGCCCGGCGCGTGCTGGCCGAAGTGGACCAGATGCGCGAAACCGCGCGCCGCACCGCCGACCCGGAAGCCGGCAGCATCCGCCTGGGCCTTTTCCCGACGCTCGGCCCCTACCTGCTGCCGCACGTGGTGCCGCGCATCCGCGCGCGTTTCCCGCGCCTGGAGCTGCTGCTGGTCGAAGAGAAGACCGAAACCGTGCTGCACATGCTGCGCGACGGCAAGCTCGACGCCGCCGTGCTCGCCCTGCCCCTGCACGAGGACTGGCTGGAAACCGAGTTCCTGTTCGAGGAGCCCTTCCTGCTGGCCGTGCCCGAAGGCCATCCTCTCGCCGAGAAGCATGAGCTGCGCCTGGCCGAACTCGACCACGAACGCCTGCTGCTGCTCGAAGAAGGCCACTGCCTGCGCGACCAGGCGCTCGAGGTCTGCACGCTCGCGGGCGCCGGTGAAAAGGAAGGATTCCGCGCCACCAGCCTGGAAACCCTGCGGCAGATGGTCGCCGCCGGCGTCGGCGTCACCCTGCTGCCGATGCTGGCGGTGAAACCGCCGGTGTCGCCATCGGAGAACATCCGCCTACTGTCCTTCCGCGATCCGCCGCCGACGCGGCGCCTGGCCCTGGTATGGCGCAAGAGCTCGGCCACCGCGACTTTCCTGCACAAACTCGCGGCCGTGCTGCGCGATCTGCCGCCGGGCCTGCTGACCGCTCCCGGCCCGTTGCCGCAGCGCAACGCACCACGTCGCGCCAAGGCTTGAAGCCACCGCGGGGCCGGGCTATGGTGCGGCCACAACCTGTAGACCCCCGGGCGGCGCGCCACGCGTGCCGCCCGTTTACTTTTGGAGGCCCGTGCAAATGAACGTTTCCCTTCCGCCGATCACCGTTAGCAGCCGCGACCTCGCGCGCCTCGAACAGCTGCTCGATTCGCCCGGCCTGCGCCACGTGCCGGCCGCACTCGCCCTGGGCGAAGAACTGCAGCGCGCGACCGTGCTGCCGCCCGAGCGCATGCCGGCCGACGTGGTGACGATGAACTCCACCGTGCTGTGCGTGGACGAGATCAGCGGCGAACACCACCAGGTCACGCTGTCGTATCCGCGCGACGCCGACGTGGCCGCGCATCGCGTGTCGGTGCTGGCGCCGGTCGGCAGCGCCCTGCTCGGCCTGTCGGTGGGCAGCGTGATCGACTGGCAGGCGCCCGGCGGCCGGGCCCTGCGCGTGCGCGTCACCGGCATCCGCTACCAGCCGGAAGCCGCGGGCGACCTGAACCGCTGAGCCGGCGCCCGGCGCTTCGACGCGCCCGCGCCGCCGGTCTATGCTCGTCACGCCCCGGCCCCGCCGGGGCGATGTTCCGGACCTCCACCAGGGACGACGCCGATGAAGCTCAAGGGCTCCAGGACCGAAGACAACCTCAAGGCCGCCTTCGCCCGGGAATCCCAGGCCAACCGCCGTTTTTTGTACTTCGCGCAGAAGGCCGACATCGAAGGCCACAGCGATGTGGCGGCGATCTTCCGCTCCACCGCCGAAGGCGAGACCGGCCACGCGCACGGCCACCTGGAATACCTCGAGGCCTGCGGCGATCCCGACACGGGCCTGCCGATCGGTGCCACCGCCGACAACCTGCGCGCGGCGATCGCCAGCGAGATCCAGGACGGCAGCGAGCTCTACCCGCGCATGGCGCAGATCGCCCGCGACGAAGGCTTCGACGAGATCGCCGACTGGTTCGAAACCCTCGCCAAGGCCGAGGGCTCGCACGCCGGCCGCTTCCGCAAGGCGCTGGAGGACATGGGCAAATGAGCCGGCGCCCGCGGCTGGCCTGTCCGGCGCCGCGCCGCTAGGCTGGCCGCATGCCCCGCTGGACCTGGATCCTGATCGCCGCCGGCCTCGCCGCTCTGCTCTGGGCGTCGCGGCAGGCCCCTGCCCCGGCGCCAGCCCAGGCCCTGTCCGGCGGCTCGCCGGTGGCCTGCGTGCTGCCGCCGATGTCCTCGGCCGCCGAAGGCACGCGGCAGTCGGAGGTTCCGCCGGCGATGGCGGCCTTCCGCATCGGCGAATTCACCGTCTCGCCGCTGGCCGGCTTCAGCGCGCAGGCGCGGGTGCTGTCGCGCCAGGACTACCGCTTCGGGCCCGGGTCGGACCTCTCGCCCACGGACCTCGCCCTGGGCTGGCAGCGCATGGCCGACCCGGCCAACTATGGCCGCCTGGACATCTCGCAGTCGGGCCGCTGGTACCACTACCGCTGGGGCGCGGAAGGCCCGCCGCTGCCGCTGGACGAAATCATCCGTTCGAGCGCCAACATGCACCTGGTGCCGGCCGACGAAAACGTGGCGCGCGCACTGTCGCGGGTGCGGCCGGACCAGACGGTGCGGCTGCAGGGCTGGCTGGTCGAAGTGCGGCGCGACGACGGCTGGACCTGGCGCAGCTCGCTGACGCGCGAAGACAGCGGCGCCGGCGCCTGCGAACTGATCTACGTCTGCGCGCTGTCGTCCTACTGATTCAGTAGCGCAGCGTCGCCAGCAGCGGCGACGCCGAGGTCCAGCGTGCGCGGCCGCCGAGCGCCGCGAGCTCGATCAGCACCGCGCCGCCCGCCAGCTCCACCTCGAGCCCGGCCAGCAGCGACGCAGCCGCCGCCAGCGTGCCGCCGGTCGCCAGCACGTCGTCCACCAGCAGCACGCGGTCGCCCGGCGCCAGCGCGCCGCGCTGCACCTGCAGCCGGTCGCTGCCGTACTCGAGCGCGTAGGCGATCTCGTGCACTTCGCCAGGCAGCTTGCCCGGCTTGCGCACCGGCACGAAGCCGACGCCCAGCTCGCGCGCCATCGCGGCGCCGAAGATGAAACCGCGCGCCTCGACGCCGGCGACCGCACCCAGCCGCGCGTCGCGCCAGGGCGCCGCCATGGCCGCCACCGCAGCGGCGAAGGCCGGGCCGTCGGCCAGCATCGGCATGACGTCCTTGAACAGGATGCCGGGCTTGGGGAAGTCGGCGACGTCGCGGATGAGTCCGGAGAATCCGTCCACGCTCAGGCCTCGTCCGCGCCGACGCGCTCGGTTTCCGCGCGCGCCGCCGCGTCCCATTCGCGCATCGCCGGCAGGGCGAAGACCGCGTCCATGTAGGCGCTGGCGGTGTCGTCGGTGCGCACGCCGTAACCGCGGAAACGGACGCAGACCGGCGCGAACATCGCGTCGACGATGCCGAAACCGCCGCACAGGAAATCGCCCTGGCCGCCGAAGCGGGTGCGCAGCCCGCGCCACAGTTCCTGCACGCGACCGATGTCGCGCTCGGCGTCGGCGTCCCAGCGGTAGCCGTTGGGCTGGCGGCGCACGTTCATCGGCAGCTGGCCGCGCAGCGCGGCGAAGCCCGAATGCATTTCCGAGGCCGCGCAGCGCGCCAGCGCGCGCGTGGCCAGGTCGGCGGGCCAGCCGCGGCCCTGCAGCCAACGGTCGTTGGCGTACTCGCAGATGGCCAGCGAATCCCACACCGTCAGCTCGCCGTCGCGCAGCACCGGCACGCGCCGGGTCGGCGACCAGCGGCCGACCTCGGCGTGGAATTCCGGCGTGTCGAGCGGCAGCCGCACCTCGTCGAAGGCGACGCCGAAATGCCGCAGCAGCAGCCAGGGCCGCAGCGACCAGGAGGAGTAGTTCTTGTTGCCGATGACCAACGTAGTTGCCATGACGCCTCGAAAGGAAAAGGAAAAGCCGGGGCGCACCACGCGAGGCCCCGCAGCCCCTCAGCTGAAAATCTGGTTGCCGCCGTTCTTGGCGGCGATCTGCGCCGCGCGCGCCGCGCGTTCGATCAGGGCGGCGGCATCGCGCTCCTCCGGTCCGGCATGGGCCACGCCCACGCTGACCGAGAGGCCGGTGGCGGCGATGCGGGGATCGACGGCCAGCCGCGTGACGGCGGCGCGCAGGCGGTCGGCATATTCGCGCGCCTCCAGCAGGCGCCGCCCCTGCGCCACGACCAGGAACCCGTCGGGGCCGGAACGGCCGACCTGGTCGCCATAGGCGATCTCCTCGCGCAGCAGGTCCGCGACCGGGCGCAGCCCGGTGACCGCACCGACTTCGCCACCGGCCTCGCGCAGCGCCGGCAGCTGGTCGAGCACCACGCAGAGCAGACTCAGCGACTGCTGCTTGAGGCGGGCCGCATCCAGTGCCGTGCCCAGGTACTGGCGCAACGCTTCCACGCGCAGCACGCCCGTGGCCGGATCATTGTCGGCGGCGCGCTGCGCGCTGACCGTGCTCGAGGCCTCGTCGCCGGCCATGATCGCCATCGCGGCGAATTCCGCGCACAGCGCCAGCTCGGCGTCGCTGTAGGTGACGTCGGCCTGGCGTTCGACCAGCAGCGCGCCCCAGCCCGGCCTCGGGATCGGCAGCGGGATCACCGCCAGCTGTACCTGGTCGAGCGGGCCGGGCCCGTCGAAGTCGATGCCGATCTGCTGCGGCGCGCGCAGGCGGCTGAGGTTCTTGAGCAGGGTCGAGCGCTGCGCAAGCAGTTCGCGGTAGCGCGGCTCGGCGGTCGGCGGTTCGGCCTGCAGCAGGTCCTCGCCGTGGAAATGCATGGCCACGACGGCCGCCGAACTCTGGTTGAGCACCGGCTTGAGGCCGTCGAGCAGGCGCCGGAACGCGATCCACTTCAGGTCGCCGTCGGCGGCGTTCTTGAGGCCGGCCTGCAGGCCCTCCTCGAGACGGGTGCGCGCCATGGCGATCTTCTCGGCAGCCGACGGCTCCGGCGGCTCGGCGCGCTTGCGCATCGCCCAGCGCTGCAGGCGCGCGCGGATCCAGGGCAGGCCCAGGTAAAGCGCCATCGCCACCGCCAGCAGAAACTGGGCACCGTAGAGGTTGAACAGGCTGGGTGCCGCCAGCTGCCTGTCCGCCAGCACCCGCATTACCACCGCGCCGGCCACGGCGAGCAGGGCCAGCACCGGGCCCCAGCGGTAGCTGCGCGAATCGAGCAGGAGCATCAGCAGGCAGGCCAGCAAGGCCAGCACGTAACCGCCCCAGGCGGCCCATTGCAGCTGGTGGGCCTGCACGCTCGGCAGGAACAGCAGGCTGTAGACCGCTGCCGCCACCAGCAGCCAGCCCAGGCCGCGCATCCAGGGCACCAGGCCCGGCGCCGACTTGGCCAGACCCGAATAATGGCGCGTGGCCAGCACCAGCGGACCCGCCCCCAGCAGGAACAGCGCCAGCGGCGCCGTGGCGCCCAGGCTCGCCAGCCTGGCGATCTCGGGCAGCGAATACAGATGGCCATTGATGCCCAGGCAGGCCAGCCAGGCGGTCAGCGCCGCCGCACCCACCGCCAGCGCGCCGGACCGCGGATCTTCGTAATGGCGGACCAGGGACAGCGCCGCCACCAGCAGGAACAGCAGATAGGTGTAGCGGAACAGGCTGCGCGCCGACGATGCTTCCAGCGCGGCCTGGGTGCTGTCCATGACGCGCAGGTGCAGGCCGCCGCTGACCTTGCCTTCGATCTCGAGGTAGAGCTCGGTCTTGCCCGAGAGCCCCGGGGGCAGCGGCAGCTCGAAGTTCGCGGGCCAGGGCGAATCGTCGGGCCCCGCCTGGAAGAAGCTCTCCTCCGCCACGGCCTGGCCGATCGGCGGTACCCGCAGACGCAGCCGATCCAGAGGCACCCGGGGCAGGACCAGGCGCCAGCGCGCGGAGTCGCCGGGCGGCAGGTCGACGCGTACACGGACCCAGATGGTCGTGCCGTCGCGCGCTGAGAACGGGAAGCCCGGCGTCAGCACCGGCGTGAAGCCCGGCTGGGCGCGGCCGCTCAGGATGGCGCCCAGGGTGGTTCCCACCGGCGTTTCCATGACGGCCAGCTCCACCGGCAGGCCCACCGCAGCGGCAGCGGCAGGTGCCGGCGACAGCATCGCGGCCAGGAACCCGAAGGCGAACAAACAGGCACGCGCGATGCGCAAGCGTCTCTCCCCTAAACATGCCCCCCGGCCGGTCGATTCTAACCATGTCGGGGCCTTCCGTTCAGCCGGCGGTCGGGGCAGGCCCCAAGCCGGTAAACTGGGCGGCCTTCCACCCCCACGCCCGGACGCATGACCGCCACGCCCGCCCCCGCCGACGCCACCGCGCCGGAAAAGAACGATTTCATCCGGCAGATCATCCGCGAGGACCTGGCCTCGGGTAAGCACGCGGCCGTACGCACGCGCTTCCCGCCCGAACCCAACGGCTACCTGCACATCGGCCACGCCAAGTCGATCTGCCTGAACTTCGGCATCGGCCAGGAGTTCGGCGGCCTGGTGAACCTGCGCTTCGACGACACCAACCCGGCCAAGGAAGACCCCGAGTACGTCGAGGCGATCAAGGAAGACGTGCGCTGGCTGGGCTTCGAGTGGGCCGAGCTGCGCCATGCCTCGGACTATTTCGAGGTGTTCTACCGCAGCGCGCTCAAGCTGGTCGAGGACGGCAAGGCCTACGTCTGCGACCTGACCGCCGAACAGGTGCGCGAGTACCGCGGCACCCTGACCGAACCGGGCCGGAACTCGCCCTTCCGCGACCGCAGCGTCGAAGAGAACCTGGACCTGTTCCGGCGCATGCGCGCAGGCGAGTTCCCGGACGGCGCCCGCACCCTGCGCGCCAAGATCGACATGGCCAGCGGCAACATCAACCTGCGCGACCCGGCGATTTACCGGATCAAGCACGTCGAACACCAGAACACCGGCAATGCCTGGCCGATCTATCCGATGTACGACTACGCGCACTGCCTCAGCGACGCGCTCGAAGGCATCACCCACTCGCTGTGCACGCTCGAGTTCGAGGACCACCGCCCGCTGTACGACTGGTGCGTGGACCACGTGGACCTGGTGCGCAACCCGCAGCTCTACCAGCCGCTGGTGGACGCCGGTTTCAGCGTGCCGGCCGCCAAGCCGCGCCAGATCGAGTTCTCGCGCCTGAACATCAACTACACCGTGATGAGCAAGCGCAAGCTGCTCGCCCTGGTGGACGAAGGCCTGGTCAGCGGCTGGGACGACCCGCGCCTGCCGACCCTGCAGGGCCTGCGCCGCCGCGGCTGCCCGCCGGCGGCGCTGCGCCTGCTCGCCGACCGCGTCGGCATCAGCAAGCAGAATTCGCTGATCGACTTCTCGGTGCTGGAAGGCTGCATCCGCGAGACCATGGATTCGGCCAACGCGCGCCGCCTGGCGGTGATCGACCCGCTGAAGCTGGTGATCACCAACCTGCCCGCCGGCCACGCCGAATCGCTGACCTTCTCCAACCACCCGAAAAACGCCGAGTTCGGTGAGCGCGAGGTGCCGTTCTCGCCCGAGCTTTGGATCGAGCGCGAGGACTTCATGGAAGTGCCGCCCAAGGGCTTCCACCGCCTCGTGCCCGGCGGCGAAGTGCGCCTGCGCGGCGTCGGCATCGTCAAGTGCGACGAAGTGGTCAAGGACGGCGAGACCGTGGTCGAAGTGCGCTGCACGCTCGACCCCGACACCCGCGCCGGCCTGCCGGGCGCCGACCGCAAGGTCAAGGGCACCATCCACTGGGTCAGCGCCGCGCACGCGATCGAGGCCGAAGTTCGCCTGTACGACCGCCTCTTCAGCGTGCCCGACCCGGACAAGGACGAGGCCGGCAAGACCTACCGCGACTACCTGAACCCGGAATCGGTCCGGGTCGTGCGCGGCTACATCGAGCCGTCCGCCGCGGCGCTGGCGCCGGAAACCAGCGTGCAGTTCGAACGCCTGGGCTTCTTCACCGCCGACCGCCGCGACCACGCACCGGGCAAGCCGGTGTTCAACCGCACCGTCACCCTGCGCGACACCTGGGCCAAGGCGTGATCTACGCCCAGCTCCACCTCACCCTGCCGGCCTGGATCCACGAGGAAGTGGACGGCAACCGGCTGTACCCGGACGCCGAGAGCCGCATCGCCCTGGCGATCCAGCTCTCGCGCCGCAACGTCGACCACCGCAGCGGCGGTCCGTTCGGCGCCGCGGTGTTCACGGGCGAAGGACGGCTGGTGGGCGTGGGCGTGAACCGCGTGGTGCCGCACAACTGCTCCGCCGCGCACGCCGAAGTGATGGCGCTGACCACCAGCCAGCAGCGTGTGCAAAGCTTCCGCCTGAACCAGTCGGGCGAACGTTTCATCCTGGCCACCTCGGCCCAGCCCTGCTCGATGTGCTACGGCGCGCTGATCTGGGCCGGCATCGACGAGCTGCTGATCGCGGCGCGCGCCGACGACGTGCAGCAGCTGGCCGGTTTCGACGAAGGCCCGCTGCCCGCCGACTGGAAGGGCGAGCTGGAAAAACGCGGCATTGCCGTGAAGACCGACCTGATGCGCGACCACGCGCGCGACGTGCTGCGCGACTACGGAGAATCCGGACTTGTCTACTGACGGCCTGCTGGCCTACTGCCGCCCCGGCTTCGAGCCCGAGCTCGCCGCCGAACTGGGCGAGCGTGCGGCCCTCGCCGGCTTTCCGGGTTACGCCCGCGCCGAACGCAACACCGGCTACGTCGAGTTCCTCGGCGTCGAGGACGGCGCCGGCCTGGCGCGCGCCCTGCCCTGGTCGACGCTGATCTTCGCGCGGCAGAAACTGCGCCTGCTGGCCGACCTGCCCGGCATGGATCCCAAGGACCGCATCGCACCGATCATGGAAGCGCTGGGCGGCCGCGGCCGCCACGGCGATGTCTGGGTCGAACATCCGGATTCGGACGAAGGCAAGCAGCTCGCTGGCCTGGCCCGCGCGCTTGGCAACGCCCTGCGCCCGGCCCTGCGCCAGCGCGGCCTGATCACCGAGAAGGAAGACCCGCGCCTGCCGCGCCTGCACGTGCTGCTGCTCGCCGGCGACCACGCCCTGCTGGGCAGCGCCGAACCCAAGGACGCCTCGCCCTGGCCGCTGGGCGTGCCGCGCCTGCGCGCCCATGCCGACGCGCCCAGCCGCAGCGCACTCAAGCTCGAGGAAGCGCTGATGATGCTGCTGACCGAAAAGGAGCGCGCCGAGTTCATCAAGCCGGGCCTGTTCGCCGCCGACCTCGGCGCCGCGCCCGGCGGCTGGAGCTGGGTGCTGGCCCGCCAGCACATCCGCGTGTTCTCGGTCGACAACGGCCCGATGGCGCAGAGCGCGCTGGACATGCCGGTGATCGAGCACATCCGCGCCGACGGTTTCCGCTGGCAGCCGCCCAAGCCGCTGGACTGGATGGTCTGCGACATGGTCGAGTCGCCGCGCAAGGTCGCCGACCGCATGGCCACCTGGTTCCGCGAAGGCTGGTGCAAGCACGCGATCTTCAACCTCAAGCTGCCGATGAAGAAGCGCTGGGACGAGACCCGCGACTGCCTGCAGCACTTCGTCGACCACGCCGGCCGGCCGCTGACCCTGCGCGCCAAGCAGCTCTACCACGACCGCGAAGAGATCACGGTCTATGCGGGGTAAGGTCTACGCGCTCTGCGCTACGCCCCCCACGATCGAGAAGCCGATCGTGGGCCCCCGCAGCGTTTGCTTCCAATCCCCGCGCCTTCGGCGCGCCCCCTTGCTAAGGGGGCTCGCGGTGGCGTTGATCCTGGGATCCGTGGCCGCACAGGCCGACGATTATTTTTCGAAGGTGGACCGCGACGGCGACGGACGCGTGTCGCTGCCCGAGTTCCTCGAGCGCATGAGCTTCGCCTTCCGGCAGATGGACGTGAACCGCAACGACGTGCTCGAGCCGCACGAGCAGCACATCCCGGACGCACCGACGATCACCCTGGCCCAGCACCACGAGCGCTTCACCGCGCAGTTCACCCGCCAGGACGCCGACGGCAACGGCAGCCTCAGCCCCGCCGAACTCCTGGCGCCGCCGCGCTAGGACGCGCAAGTGCCGCGGGAGGGCAGGATGCCCGGAGCGGCGATGCACACTGACGTGCGAATGCCGCGGGAGGGCAGGATGCCCGGAGCGGCCGCCGCGCTAGGACGCGCCCTACCCTTCGTATTCCTGCGCCTCGACATCGCTCGCCAGGTAGGGCGACACGAAACCGGCGATCGCGAACAGCGACATCGCCACCATCAGCAGCAGCGTGAACAGGATGCCGACGAAGCGCCCCGGGCTGGCCGAGGAACTGCGGCTCAGGCCCCAGGCGTGCAGCACGCGCGACACCAGCAGGGTGGCGCCGAAACCGTGGATCACCGCGTTCGGATAGCCGTTGAGCTCCATGCCGCCGAGCAGCAGCAGGGCCAGCGGCAGGTATTCGACCGCATTGGCGTGGGCGCGCACGCGCTTGACCATCTCGTGGTCGCCGCCGTCGCCGATGCCGATCTTGTGGCTGAGCCGTCGCGCCATCACCCGCCCGGCGAGGGTCAGGACCAGCAGGGTGCAGAGGCCGGCATAAAGCAGGGTGATCATGGCTTTTCCAGGGGCGGGGACGTGGCGGAATGATCCGCGCCGCGCGGCCGCGGCGCAATGCCGCCGTCAGATCAGCCCGTTGCGCCAGGGCCCGGTGATCGCCACGGTGAAGCCCGGCGAGTAGACGTTGGCGAACAGCCATTTCCCGTCCGGCGAGAAACACGCGCCGGCCCACTCCTCGTCGCGGAAATCGCCGGCGAAGCCCATGTGCCCGTCCAGGCGCACGTTGTTTCGGCAGAACTCGAACAGGCCGCCGGCGGCGGTCATGCCGTACAGGCGCTGCACCGGCTGCTCGGAATCCTCGCAGATCACCAGGCCGCCGCGTGGGCTCAGCACGACGTTGTCGGGATAGTCGAGCACCGCCGGATCGGGCGACTCGAAGACCAGCTCCAGCATCTCGTCCTTGGGGTGATAGGCCCAGACCTGGCCGCAGGTCGCGTCGCCGCCGTTGGTGGCGGTGAAATAGACCCGGCCCTCGCCGACGAAACAGCCCTCGAGCCGGGTGAAGCGCGAGCCGCCATTGGCCAGGCCCTGGCGCACGACGCCGCGCGGGCCGTTGTCGCTGTCCACGCCACGCTCGGGGTGTTCGATCTCCACCCACTCCACCTTCAGCCGCTCGCCCATGCGCCGGCCCGAGCGCAGGTCGGGCGCGCCGATGGCCTTGAGCATCTGCAGCCGGCCGCCGCGCACGGGCTCGCCCTTCACCTTCGGGATCATCCGGTAGAAACCGGCTTCCGGCTCGACGTCCTCGGTGAGGTAGAAGATGCCGGTGTCCGGATCCACGCTGACCGCTTCGTGCTTGAACTGGCCCATGTCCACCAGGGCCTCCGCGCGCGACAGCCCTTCGGCCGGCACCTCGAACACGAAGCCGTGGTCCTTGCCCAAGGGATATTCGACGCCGGCCAGCGCGACGTTGCCAGCGGCGCTGACGAACTCCTCGCAGCTCAGCCAGGTGCCCCAGGGTGTGGTGCCGCCGGCGCAGTTGTTGACGGTGCCGCCCAGCGACGGCCGCGCGTCGATCAGCTTGCCGGCCCGCGCATCGAAGCGCAGGGTTGCGGTGCCACCGCCGCATCGGGGGTCGTAGGTCGCCGCCGCGGGCGCGAAGCTGCCCCAGCCGGCCGTCACCTCGTGGTTGCGCACCAGGGTGACGATGTCGCCCTCGGTCCGCACCACGCCCATGCCGTCGTGCGAATCGGGGGTCTTCTGGCCGTCGGCCATCAACTCGTGGGTCCAGCCGAAGCTGGTGTAGCTGAAGCCTTCCGGCAGGCGCAGCAGCGGCAGGCCGGTGTTGAGGTCGCGCACGACCTTCAGCGGGCCGTAGCCCGGGTGGCTGTCGGCGCGTGCGCCGGCCTGGGCCAGCAGTTTTCCAATCGGGCTCAGGCCGAGGGCGGCGGCGCCCAGCCCGAGGCCGGCCGAACGCAGCAGGCGGCGGCGGGAGTTCGGCTCATGGGCGTCGTGGGTCATGCGCAGGGTCTCGGGCGGGCGACCCCGCATTCGATCAACGGAATGTCACAGCCGTATTACGGCACGTCGTCGAGGATCTCGATGCCGGTGGCGACGATGCGCAGCTCCTGTGCGGCCGGGGCGGCGGCGCCGTCGTCCTCGACCAGGTGCCTGGCGTGTTCGGCGCTGATCGGCTCGACCTGCAGCACGCCCCAGGCATGGGCGACGCCGGCCGAATCGGTGGGCACGGCGAACCCGTGGTCCTTGGCCATCACCCGGGCGCTGTGGCCGTCGGCTTCCAGCACGACCCAGCAACCCTTCTTCTGGCAGACCTGGGTGATGCGGCCGCTGAAGCGCATCGGCTTGCCGGCGTAGGCGGCGGGATCGGCGGCGGCCACGGCGATCGACACCGGTTCGCTTTCCGGCATCGCCTCGCCATAGGGCGTGGCGTGCGAGGCGAGCGCGGCGGGAGCGATCAACAGCAGCAGCATCGGCAGGAAACGGCGCATGGTCTTCTCCTCAGGCGGCCAACGATCGCGCCACCAGGGCCGCGACCTCGTGGGTGGTTCCGAACTTCCCCTTCGCATCGCGGGTCACCTGGGCCAGCGCGCAGCCGTGGTCGTGGGTGAAGTAAAGGTGCACGTTGCGGGCGAGCTTGTCGTCGAGGAAGGCGCGCTTCTCGTCGATCAGCATTTCCGGATAGCGGTCGTAGCCCATGGTGATCGGCACATGCACCCAGGCGCGGCCGGGGATCAGGTCGGCGCAGAACACCAGGCCGCCATGCGGCTGGCCGTGGTCGTCCTGCGGGCCGACGATCTCGGCCAGCATCAGGCCCGGCGTGTGGCCCTGGCTGAAGTGGAAACGCACGCTGTCGCCGAGCGCCTTCGAATGCTCGCCGCCGACGAGTTCGAGCCGGCCGCTGGCTTCCAGCAGCGGCACCAGCTCCGGGATGAAGCTGGCGCGGTCGCGCGGATGCGGGTTGCGCGCGCGCTCGAAATGCTCGGCTCCGACCACGTAGGTCGCGTTCGGGAACAGCAGCGAGTGCGCCGCGCCCTCCTCCCACGCCGCCAGCAGGCCGCCGGCGTGGTCGAAATGAAGGTGGCTGAGCACCACCACCTCGATGTCCTCGTGCGAGAAGCCGGCCTCGGCGAGCGAATCGAGCAGCACGTGGCGCGCTTCGACCACGCCGAAACGCTCGCGCAGCTTCGGTTCGAAGAAGGCGCCGATGCCGGCCTCGAACAGCACGGTCTTGCCGTTGAGCGGGCTGGCCAGCAGGGTGCGGCAGGCCAGCGGCACGCGGTTGTGTTCGTCCGGCGGCAACCACTGCGCCCACATCGCCCGCGGCGCGTTGCCGAACATCGCGCCGCCGTCCAGGCGCTGCGAGTTGCCCATGATCGACCACAGTTTCATGTCCTGCTCCTCGCCGGCCGGTGGCTCAGCGGTAGATCGAAGTCTTGTCCGAAGTCGCGCCCTTGCCCACGCCCTTCCAGCGCGGATCGGCGCCGGCCTCGACCGCGCCGGTGCCGCGGTTCCACAGCACCACGTGCATGTTGCCCCAGGGGCTTTCCGCGACCTTCAGCTCGTGCCCGCGCCCGCGCAGCGCGGCGATCTGGGCCTCGGTGAAGGCGCCCGGTTCGGCCTGCAGGACGTCGGGCAGGTACTGGTGGTGGTAACGCGGCCGGTCGGCGGTGGCCTGGGCGCCGCGCCCGTCCATCAGCTCGAACAGGCCCAGCAGCACCATGGTGACGATGCGGCTGCCGCCCGGCGTGCCGAGCGCCGCGACGCGGTCCTCGCCGATCAGGAAGGTCGGCGTCATGGACGACAGCGGGCGCTTGCCCGGCGCGATGGCGTTGGCATCCTCGCCGACCAGGCCGTAGGCGTTGGGCACGCCCGGCTTCACCGAGAAGTCGTCCATTTCGTTGTTGAGCAGGAAGCCGGTGCCGGGCACCACCACGGCATTGCCGTAGGGCAGGTTCACCGTCTGCGTGACCGCCGCCAGGTTCCCCTCGGCGTCGATGATCGAGAAGTGGCTGGTGTCCGGACCCGACGGCGACAGCGTCGCGCTGGGCAGCAGGTCGCTGGGCGTGGCGCGCTCGGGATGGATGCCGGCGCGCAGGCCGGCGGCGTATTCGCGGCTGGTCAGCAGCGGCACCGGCACGTCGATGAAATCCGGATCGCCCAGGTAGGCGGCGCGGTCGCGGTAGGCGCGGCGCATGGCTTCGACGGTGAGGTGGTAGCGCGGCACGGCGTCGAGCTTCGGGTAGTCGTAGCCTTCCAGGATGTGCAGGATCGTCGCCAGCGCCACGCCGCCCGAGGACGGCGGCGGCGCGGTGACGATCTCGAAGCCACGGTGGCGGATGCGGATCGGCTCGCGCTCGACCACGCGGTATTCGGCCAGGTCGCGCTCGCTCCAGATGCCGCCGGCGCGGCGCACGCCCGCGACCAGACGCTTCGCGTAGGCGCCGCGGTAGAAGCCGTCGGCTCCGCCGCGCGCGATCAGCTCGAGCGTGCGCGCATAGTCCTCGTTGCGCATCAGCGTGCCCTGCGCCGGCACCTGGCCGTTGCGCAGGAACAGCGCGGCGGCGGCGGGGCTTCGCGCCAGCACGTCGCGCCGGTAGCCGAGCATGACGGCGTTTTTTGGACCGAAGCGCCAGCCTTCGCGCGCCAGGCGGATCGCCGGCGCCAGCGACTTCGACAGCGGCAGGCGGCCGTAGCGTTTGGCCAGATGTTCCAGGCCGGCCGGCAGGCCGGGAATGGCCGCCGCCAGCGCACCGTCCACCGAGCGCTCGCGCACGGCATTGCCCTGCGCGTCCAGGAACATGTCGCGGGTCGCGGCGAGCGGCGCGCGCTCGCGTGCGTCCACGAACACGTCGCGGCCGTCTTTCGCGGACCGCAGCAGCATGAAGGCGCCGCCGCCGATGCCCGAGCTTTCGGGTTCGACCAGGCCCAGTGTCGCGCTGACCGCTACTGCCGCGTCGAAGGCGTTGCCGCCCTGCGCCAGCACTTCCAGGCCGGCGTCGGTGGCGTAGGCGTTGGCGCTGGCGATCGCCGCCTGCGCCGGCCGGGCGGCGGGACGCGGCGCGTCGGCGCGCGCAGCAGGAACCAGCAACAGCAGGGCGAGGAACAGTTGGCGGATCATGCGGCGGATTTCCCCTGCATCAGCGCGTGGTACTTGGCGAGCAGCTGCTCGCGGGATTCGGGGTTGTCGCCGTCGAGGTCGATGCATTCGACCGGGCAGACCACCACGCACTGGGGTTCGTCGAAATGGCCCACGCACTCGGTGCAGCGGCGCGGGTCGATGACGTAAATGGTTTCGCCCTGGCTGATCGCGTCGTTCGGACAGGCCGGGGCGCAGACGTCGCAGTTGATGCAGAGCTGGTTGATCAGCAGGGACATGGGATTGCCCTGCGCCCCGGCACGCGGCCGGGGCGCGGGCGGCGACTCACTTGGCTTCGACGAAGATGTACTTGGCGCCGGCCGCCTCGACGGCGGCCTGCACGCGGGCGGAATCTTCGGCCTTGCCGATGAACAGCACCTGCGAGCCCTTCAGGGCGTCAGGTTCCGCGCCGGTGAAGGCGGTGGTGATCAGGTCGGCCATCTTGGCGCTGTCCGGCGAACCGAAGGCCAGCATGTTGCCCGGCAGCACGGTGCGCTGCACGACGGCGGTGACGTTCTCGAGCTGGCGGTCGTACTGGGACTTGCCGTCCTGGTCGCCCTCGGCCGGCTCGGCGCTGTTGGCCGGCAGGTAGTAGGGGAAGGTGCGGTCGGTGACGCCGGCCTGGTTCTGGCCGACGACCTTGCCCAGGTATTCCTTCCAGGCCATGTCGTCGGTGCCGGTCGGCGCGGTCAGCACGGTCGGCGCGGGCGGCGCCTCTTCGGCCTTCTGGCAGCCGGCGAGCAGGGACAGCGAGAGCAGCAGGGCAAGAGAAACAACAGCGCGATTCATGGTGATACCTCTTGTGAGTGGGTCTCAGGAACGCTTCCAGCGGGTGGACAAGGCCTGGGCGACGGCCGGGTGCACGAACCCGGATACGTCACCGCCGAGCCGGGCGACCTCGCGCACCAGGCTGGAAGAAATGAAGCTGTGCTGCTCGGCCGGCGTCAGGAACAGGGTCTCGACGTCGGGGATCAGGTGCCGGTTCATGCTGGCCAGCTGGAATTCGTATTCGAAGTCCGAAACCGCGCGCAGGCCGCGCAGCAGGACGCCGGCGCCGACTTCGTGCACGAAGTGGGCCAGCAGCGAATGGAAACCGCGCACTTCGATATTGGCGAAACCCGCCAGGGCGGTGCGGGCGAGCGTGACCCGCTCGTCCAGCGGCAGGGCCGGCCCCTTGCCCGGACTTTCGGCGACACCCACCACGACCCGCTCGAACAGGGTCGAAGCACGCGCGACCAGGTCGATGTGACCGTTGGTGATCGGGTCGAAGGTGCCGGGATACAGCGCGACACGGTTTCGGGCCAGGCTCATGCCGAAGGGGTGACCTGCGGATTGGGTTCGCTGGCGATTGTAGCAGCGGTTTCCGGGGCCGCACCGTTTCCGGACCGGAACAGGGCATAGCGGACCTCGCGGGTCTGGCCCTCGCGGTGCAGGCGCCAGCCGGACGGCAACAAGAGGGCGGTTTTCAGCGGCGTTTCCACGTAGATCCAGGCGTCGGACGCGAGCCAGGGCCCCAGCCGGCGGGCCGCTTCTTCCCACAGGCCGGCCTCGAAGGGCGGGTCCAGGAACACCAGGTCGAAGCGTTCGCCCGGATCCTGCTGCAGCCACGACAGCGCGTCGGCGGTGACGACGCGCAGGCCCTCGACCTTGAGCCGGCGGGCGCTGTCGCGCAGGCCCTCGGCCAGGCCGGGGTCGCGCTCAACCAGGGTGGTCGCGCGGGCGCCGCGCGAGCAGGCCTCGAAGCCCAGCGCCCCCGTGCCCGCGAACAGGTCCAGCACCCGCGCACCCGGCAGCATGGGCTGCAGCCAGTTGAACAGGGTCTCGCGCACGCGGTCGGCGCTGGGGCGCAGGCCGGGCCGGTCAGGCACCGGCAGCTTCGAACCGCGCAGGTGGCCGGCGATGATGCGCACCTGGCCGGGGGGGCGTGGGTTCATCGGGGAGTCCGGGGGGCGGGTGGTAACATCGGCGCATTGTCCGCGAAAGCCGCACGATGTTCGATTTCCTGAAGAAGAAGCCAGAAAAGCCCGAACCGGCCAAGCCTGCCGAGGCCCCCGCACGCTCCGGTTTCAGCCCCGAAGACCTGGCCCGCGCCTTTACCGTGCACCAGGAGGAAAAGGCCGCCCGCGCCGAGGCCGAACGCGCCGAGGGCCGCGAGGCCATGAAGGGCGTGCTGGGCACCAGTCTGTTCGCCCGCAGCCTGGGCGGGCTGTTCTCGCGCAATCCCAAGCTCGACGAAGACCTGCTCGACGAGATCGAAACCGCGCTGATCGGCGCCGACGTCGGCGTGCCGGCCACCACCGAAGTCATCGAGCGCATGCGCAGGCGCATGAAGGCCCGCGACTTCGCCGACGCGCAGGCCCTGCTGACCGCGCTGCGCAACGACCTGCTGGCCATGCTCAAACCGGTGGCCAAGCCGCTGGAGATCGACCCCGCGGCCAAGCCCTTCGTCATCCTCACGGTCGGCGTGAACGGCGTCGGCAAGACCACGACCATCGGCAAGCTGGCGCGGCGTTTCCAGCTCGACGGCCATTCGCTGATGCTGGCTGCGGGCGACACTTTCCGCGCCGCCGCGGTCGAGCAGCTCAAGATCTGGGGCGAACGCAACAATGTCGCCGTGGTCGCGCAGGGCCAGAACGCCGACGCCGCCTCGGTGGCCTACGACGGCATCCAGGCCGCCAAGGCGCGCGGCATGGACATCCTGATCGCCGACACCGCCGGCCGCCTGCACACGCAGCAAGGCCTGATGGCGGAGCTGGGCAAGATCCGCCGCGTCATCGCCAAGGTCGACGAGACCGCGCCGCATGAAGTGCTGCTGGTGATCGACGGCACCACCGGCCAGAACGCGCTCAACCAGCTGCGCCAGTTCCACGCCGCGGTGCGCGTGACCGGCCTGGTGGTGACCAAGCTCGACGGCACCGCCAAGGGCGGCGTGGTGTTCGCGCTGGCCCGCGAGTTCGGCATCCCGATCCGCTTCATCGGCCTGGGCGAAAAACCCGAGGACCTGCGCGTGTTCGATCCCGAAGGTTTCGTCGATGCCCTGCTGCCCGGAACCCTGGGGGCCGGGTGACGGAGCCGGCGCGCAAACGCCGCTGGCCGAAGTTCTTAGCCGCCTTCGCGGTCCTGCTGCTGATCGGCGCGTGGTGGGTGAACCGGCAGCTGGAGCCGAACCGCCTCACCGCCCTGGTGCTCGACCGCGCCGGCACCGCCCTGGGCCTGGAGCTGACGATCGAGGGCACACCGGAATACGCGCTGCGGCCCGAGCCGCGCCTGGTGCTGCCGAAACTCACCGCCCGCCAGCCCGGCGCCGCCGCGCCGCTGCTCACCGCGGCGCGCGCTGAAGTCTCCCTGCCCTGGTCGACGCTGACCGGCGGCGAATCGCTGGTGATTACCCGCATCGAGCTCGACGCGCCGGCGCTCGACCTCGAAGCGCTGTCGGCCTGGCAGGCGACTCGTCCCGAGGCGCCGTTCGAACTGCCGACGCTGACCCGCGGCCTGGCGGTGAACGAAGGCCGCGTCATCGGCGACGGCTGGACGCTCGAGGCCCTGGCGCTCGACCTGCCGGAACTGAGGCCGGGCGACCCCGCGCGCGCCGTCGCCAGCGGCCGCTTCGAACAGCCCGGCACGCGCCTGGACTTCGACGCCGACCTGGACCTGGCGGACGCGGGCCTCGCCTCCGGGATGACGCTGCGGATGCAGGGCCGGCTGAAGAACGCCGACCTGGATGTTCCCTACCTGCTGGAGCTCGACGGCGCCCTGGACGCCGAGCGCGAGCCGATGACGCTGGCCATCACCCGCCTCGCGCTCGACTCCGAAGGCGTGGTGCCGGACCTCTCGGCCGCCGGCAACGTGTCCTTCGGCGAGGCGCTGGCGCTGGACCTCGCCGGCGAACTGGCGTCCTGGCCCGCGGCCTGGCCGACCCTGCCGGCGCCGCTGTCGGATTCCACCTCGCCACTGGCCTACACCCTGGCCTACGACGGCCCGGGCGACCTGTCCGCCGACAGCCGGCTGACCCTCAAGCGCGACGACACCACCGCCGCCACGACGCTGGCGCTGCCGGAACTCATGGCCTGGCTGGACGATCCCGAGGCCGCGCCGCTGCCGCCACTCGAGGCGACCCTGTCGACGCCGAGCGTGGTGATGGACGGCGTGACGCTGGAGGGCGTGCGGATCAGCATCGAAGAGGACGATGCGGAAGCGGAAGGCCAGGCGGGCGAGGACGCGGCTTCCGAAGAGACGCCATGAAGACGTTCGCGTCGCGGCTCTTGCTTTGGTTCGACACCGACGGCCGCCACGACCTGCCCTGGCAGCATCCGCGCACACCCTACCGCGTGTGGCTGTCGGAAATCATGCTGCAGCAGACCCAGGTGCAGACCGTGATTCCGTACTACACGCGTTTCCTGGACGCGCTGCCCACCCTGCCCGACCTCGCCGCCGCGGAGTCCGACCACGTGCTGGCGCTGTGGGCGGGTCTGGGCTACTACGCCCGCGCCCGCAACCTGCACAGGGCGGCGCAGGTCTGCGTCGCCGAACACGGCGGCGACCTGCCGCGCGAATTCGAGAAACTCGCCGCGCTGCCCGGCATTGGCCGCAGCACCGCCGGCGCGATCCTGGCGCAGGCGCACGGCGACCGTTACGCCATCCTCGACGGCAATGTGAAGCGCACGCTGGCGCGTTTCCACGGCATCGCCGGTTATCCCGGCAGCGGCCCGGTCGAAAAGCAGATGTGGGCGCTGGCGGAAAGCCACCTGCCGCCGGACCGGATGGCCGACTACACGCAGGCGATCATGGATTTCGGCGCCACCCTGTGCACCCGCCACGATCCCGCCTGCGTGCTGTGCCCGCTGCAGGACGACTGCGTGGCGCGCATCGAGGGCCGCGTCGAACAGCTGCCCGAAGCCAAACCCGGCAAGCCCCTGCCCGAACGCCGCACCCTGATGCTGCTGGTGCGCGATGCCGAAGGCCGCGTGCTGCTGGCGCGGCGTCCGCCCACCGGCGTGTGGTCGGGCCTGTGGTCGCTGCCGGAAGCCGGCGACCACGACGAGGCGCGCGCCTTCCTGTCGCGCCACACCGCCGCCGATTTCGACGCCGCGCAGGTGCTGCCGCTGATCGAGCACACCTTCAGCCACTACCGCCTGCACATCGAGCCGATGAGCTGGCGCGTGCCCGCCGCGCGCGACGCCGTGGGCGACACCCCCGACCTGCGCTGGCAGCCCTTCGACCGACTGGCCGAGCTGGGACTGCCCGCCCCCGTGAAAAAACTGCTGGGAAACCTGACGCCATGAGCCGCACCGTCTTCTGCGAAAAACTGCAGCGCGAAACCGAAGGCCTGGCCTTCGTGCCCTGGCCCGGCGCGCTGGGCAAGCGCGTGTTCGAACACATCGGCCGCGAGGCCTGGCAGCAGTGGCTGGCGCACCAGACCATGCTGATCAACGAGAACCGGCTCTCGCCCATGGACCCGAAACACCGGGCCTTCCTGGAGACCGAGATGGAGAAGTTCCTGTTCGGCGGCGGCGCCGACAAACCCGCCGGCTACGTCGCGCCCGAGGCCTGAAACACGAAGCCCGCGCTGTCGGCGCGGGCTTCGGGGTTCTCTTGACCGTCGCGGTCAGGACTTGGCGAGTTCGCCGCCGGCCGCTTCATCCGCGCGCATCGCTTCGACGTTCACCGGGCGGATGCGGTCGATGCGGCAGATGCCGCCGTTGGGGCTGTGCAGGTAGCCGTTGGCCTTGAGGTCGGCGAAACCGCCGCTGGTGGCGATGCGGAACTGCTTGTCGAGCGTGCGGCAGGAGGCGCTGGGGCGCAGGTCCACCAGCCAGGCCTTCTCCCTGCCCTGCCAGAACAGGATCTCGCGCTCGCCCAGCAGCTCCCAGGAATTGGAGAAGGCCGAGCGGCTGCGCTTGCGCGGGAAGAACGTGACGTGGTCCACCGGCTCGCCGGCGTGTTTGATCGCCAGCGCCAGGCGCGCCGGATCGTCGGGGTCGGACGCATGGGCCGGGGCGGCCAACAGGCCGCAGGCGAAAAGCGCGGCGGCGGACAGGGCGATCAGGGACGTCTTCATGGGCGCAGCTCCTGGAAGGATGGCGGCCGGGCCGCCGGTGGGGGCAATCGGAAACCTACGCCCGGCCGGCCCTACGCCGCATGAATGCTGGGGCCCGCGTTCAGTCCCCATCGCGGCCCCAAGGCCGCCCCGGGATCGGCTTGCCTCGCCCGGGCCGGTTCCGCTAGAATCTCGCGCTCGCTCCGGCCCCGCCCGGAAGCGTTTCAAGCCAGTCTCTGGCCGAGTAGCTCAGTTGGTAGAGCAGGGGATTGAAAATCCCCGTGTCGGCGGTTCGATTCCGTCCTCGGCCACCATGATTCTGCAAGAAGGCCCGCGCTCAGTCGCGGGCCTTCTTCTTTTGGTTCTTTCAGCCCTGCCCCGCTTCCAGGTGCGTCAGGTACAGCCGCAGGTCGAACTCCAGCTGGTGGTAGTCCGGCGCCATGTGCGTGCACAGCGCGTAGAAGGGCTTGTTGTGTTCGGCTTCCTTCAGGTGCGCGAGTTCGTGCACGACGATCATCTTCAGGAACTCGGCGGGCGCGTCGCGGAAGACGGTGGCGATGCGGATCTCGCGGGTGGCCTTCAGGCGACTGCCCTGCACGCGCGAGATCGCGGTGTGGGTGCCGAGCGCGTGTTTCATCACCTGCAGCTTGCCGTCCCAGGCGACCTTGGCCAGCGGCACCGATTGCCGCAGGTGCCGGTCCTTGAGCTCCTGCACGTAGTCGTAGAGCTGGCGGTCGCTGCGCACCGCGTGCGCTTCGCCGTATTTTTCCGCGAGCATCGCGCCCAGCCGACCCTTGTCCATCAGCTCGCGCACCTGCTGCAGCAGGTGGTCGGGATAACCGGCGAGGTATTTCCAGGGCTGCATCGGGGCGTGGGCCGGGGGCGGTGCGGACGGCGCTATGATGTCGCGGAAATCCCCCACAAGACAGCGCGACATGGCCAAGCCCAACCCCCTCCAGGAACAGCTGCTCAAGGCGGGCCTGGCCAAGAAGTCCAAGGTCACCGAGGCTGCGCGCGAACAGCAGAAGGCGCGGCAGGCGAAGGAATCGACCGAGTCCGACCAGATCCGCCGCGAGGCCGAACGCGCCCGCGAACTGAAAGCCGAGAAGGACCGCGCGCTGGAAGCCGAACGCAAGGCCAGGGCGCGCGCCGCCGAACTCGCCGCGCAGGCCCGGCAGATCATCCAGGACAAGAAGCTGCCGCGTTCGGGGGAAAGCGAATACCGCTTCAGCGCCGACGGCGCCATCCGCACGATCCTGATCAACGACGACCAGCGCCGCCTGCTGGCGGCCGGTACCGTGGTGATCGCCCGCCACGGCGACCGCTACGAGCTGCTGCCCCGCGCGGCCGGCGAGAAGGTGCGCGAACGCGACGCCAGCCTGATCGTGCTCGACCACGGCCAGGCCAGCGGCGCCGCGCCCGCCGACAGCAGTTCGGAAGACGACGCGTACTACGCCCAGTTCAAGGTGCCCGACGACCTGGTCTGGTGACCGCCGTTTGCTGGCGGTTCTCGCCCGCGGTCTTTGGACCAGTCTTTCCCGAAAAACCCGGCTAGTCGGCCCCGCGCCGCGCGACCAGACTTCGGCTTCCGATTCCCTTCCCGGAGTAGCCCGATGACGCTGTCCATGTCCGCCCTCACCCTGCCCGCCGTCGAACGTGCGCTCACCAACCTCTCCGCGATCCTGGACAAGGGCCTGACCCACGCGAAAGCCACCGGCATCGACCCCGACACCCTGGTGCAGGCGCGCCTGGCGCCCGACATGCTCACCCTCGCCGGCCAGGTCCAGCGCGCCAGCGATTCGGCCAAGGGCCTGGTGGCGCGGCTGGCCGGGGTCGACAACCCGTCGATGGCCGACGACGAGACCAGCTTCGCCCAGCTGCAGGACCGCATCGCCCGCACCCTGGCCTTCGTGCGCGGCGTGGATCGCAAGCTGCTCGACGGCAGCGAGACCCGCACCGTCACGCTGCCGGTGCGCGGCCAGACGATCACCCTGGGCGGCCAGGCCTATCTGATGGGCTTCGCCCTGCCCAACATCCATTTCCACGTCACCACGGCCTACGCGATCCTGCGGCACAATGGCGCACCGCTGGGCAAGCTCGACTATCTCGGGCCCCTGGCCTGAGACCGCGAGGCCGCCGATGTCCAACCGCTCCAAGTCCCCGAACAAAGCCCCCGGCGAGAAGCTCGCGAAGGCGATCCCGGCCGAAAACCTGGGCCAGCCGCACGCCGATCTGCGCGACGAGAAGGGCAAGCTGCTGGGCGCCATCGTGTTCAAGGACGGGCAGTGGGTACTGGGCCTGAACGGCAAGATCGTCGGCGACACCGACAGCGCCGCGCACGTGCTGGCCATCATCAAGCGCGCCGCGGCGATGCTGCGCGCGCAGGGACGCGAGGTGCAGCTGGTGTTCTCCGTGCCGCTGCGCGAGGCCGCCGACAAGGAAGTGGCGGCGCTGGGCATGAGCTTCGAGCAGTTCCAGGCCCGCCTGGAGCAGGACATGTCCAGCAAGGGCGCGGCCACGCCCTGAGCCCTGCCGCGCGGCCGCAATCTGGCGCCCACCGGACATGCGGCCAGCCCGTACGGGCTGGTATGCTCAGGCGGTTTCCAACGCCGCCGGTGCCGCCCATGCGCAAGCTTCCGATCCTGCTGTCCCTGCTGCTGGTTTCCCTGCTCGCCGCCTGCTCCAGCGGCCCGCCCAAGCGCATCTTCCCGCCCCAGGCCAGCCTGCAGGAACTGCGCGTGCAGGACGACGGCCAGTGGGTCGTGCATATCCGCGTCCAGAACTTCAGCACGGTGCCGATGCGCTTCTCGCGCCTGCAGGCCACGCTCACCCTCGCCGGCCAGGAAACGACCCGCATCGACATCGATCCGGCGATGAGCGTCGGCCCCGGTTCGATCGAGGTCGTGCAGCACGTGTTCGCACCGCCCGCGGGCCCGCGCACCGCGGTCAGCGACGCGTTCGCCAACCGTCGCGCGGTGCGCTACCAGCTCACCGGCCGCATCGCCAGCAGCGAGCACGGCACCGACGAGGCATTCGACTACTCCAGCGCCCTCAACCCCGTGCCCGGCCTGACCGGCGTGCTGCGCTGACTTCCCGAGGATTCCAGGCATGAACCGCTACACCGCCCCCGTGCGCGACATGAAGTTCGCGCTCTACGACGTCATCGAAGCCGACAAGCTCTACCAGAAGCTCGGCGCCGAACACGCCACCCGCGACCTGCTGGACGCGGTGATGGACGAAGCCGCGCGTTTCACCCAGACCGTGCTGGCCCCGCTCAACGGTGTCGGCGACGAAGCCGGCTGCGTGTTCGACAAGGCCACCGGCGACGTCGCCACGCCGCCGGGCTTCAAGGAAGCCTATGCGCAGTTCGTCGAGGGCGGCTGGAGTTCGCTGACCGCGCCCGAGGCCTTCGGCGGCCAGCACCTGCCGGAAAGTTTCGGTGCCGCGCTCAAGGAAATGATCGACGCGGCCTGCCTGGCCTGGGGCAACTATCCCCTGCTCTCGCACGGCGCCACCGAGGCGCTCAAGCACCACGGCGAGCCCTGGCAGCAGGAGGTCTTCCTCAAGCCCATCATCGCCGGCCAGTGGACCGGCACGATGTGCCTGACCGAGCCGCACTGCGGCTCCGACCTGGGCCTGCTCAAGACCAAGGCCG
The DNA here is from genome assembly GCF_006265115.1 of Arenimonas terrae. Taxonomy (GTDB): domain Bacteria; phylum Pseudomonadota; class Gammaproteobacteria; order Xanthomonadales; family Xanthomonadaceae; genus Arenimonas; species Arenimonas terrae. Next base: position 155,779 of record NZ_SMDR01000002.1, read on the forward strand.
AACCGCAGGCCGACGGCTCGTACAAGGTATCCGGCACCAAGATCTTCATCACCGGCGGCGAGCACGACTTCACCGACAACATCGTGCACCTGGTGCTGGCGCGCCTGCCGGACGCGCCGGCGGGCGTGAAGGGCATCTCGCTGTTCATCGTGCCCAAGTTCCAGGTGGCGCGCGACGGCACGGTCGGCGCGCGCAACGCGGTGCGCTGCGGCTCGATCGAACACAAGATGGGCATCCACGGCTCGGTCACCTGCGTGATGAACTTCGACGGCGCCCAGGGTTACCTGATCGGCCAGCCGAACAAGGGCCTCAATGCGATGTTCACCATGATGAACACCGCGCGTCTCGCCGTTGGCCTGCAGGGCCTGGCCCTGATCGACCGCGCCTACCAGAACGCCCTGGCCTACTCGCGCGACCGGCTGCAGGGCCGCGCGCTGTCGGGCGCCAAGAATCCCGACAAGCCGGCCGACCCGCTGATCGTGCATCCCGACATCCGCCGCATGCTGCTCACCTGCAAGGCCCTCGCCGAAGGCGGCCGCATGCTGGCCCTGCACGCCGCCACCCTGGTGGACGTGCTCGAGCGTTCGACCGACGCCGAGGAGCGCAAGCAGGCCGACACGCTGCTCGGTTTCCTGACGCCCATTGTCAAGGGCCTGCTGACCGAATGGGGCAACGAGTGCACCTACCACGCGCTGCAGTGTTTCGGCGGCCACGGCTACGTGCGCGAATGGGGCATGGAGCAGCTGGCGCGCGATGCCCGCATCACCACCATCTACGAAGGCACGACCGGCATCCAGGCCCTGGACCTGCTGGGCCGCAAGACCATGCAGCTGCAGGGCGCGGGCCTGCAGATGTTCCTGAAGATGATCCAGGAGTTCTGCACCCGGCACGCCACCGACGCCTCGATGACCGAGTTTGTGCTGCCGCTGGCCGAGATCGCCAAGCAATGGGGCGAGCTGACGATGGAAGTGGGCAAGAAGTCGATGGCCAATGCCGACGAAGTGGGCGCGGCCTCGGTGGATTACCTGTTCTACTCGGGCTACGTCGCGCTGGCGTTCTGGTGGGCGAAAGCGGTGGCGGCGGCCGAGGCCGGCGACCACCCCGCGGGCTTCAAGACCGCCAAGCGCGAGACCGCGCGTTTCTACTTCGCGCGCATCCTGCCGCGCACGCAGACCCACGCGGCCGCGATGCGCAGCGGCAGCGCCAACCTGCTCGCGCTGGACGCGGCGCTGTTCGACAGCTGATCCGGACGCGGCGCGACATCGGGGGCCCGCCGCCTGGCAGGCCCTTCTTTTTGGCGTCGTTCGCGTCCCGTCGACAAATATGAACGCGAGGAATCGGGTTTCGCCGGGCTCCGTTCGCGCGGGCCTACACTCCGGGCATGGAACCGCGCACCGCCCCACCGCAGGAGCACGGCACTGCGCCGCGACGCCGCCACCAGGCGCTGGCGCTGCTTGCGCTGCTGCTCCTGCTGCTGTGGCTGCTGTTCGACTGGAACTGGTTCAAGGGCCCTATCGAACGCCGCGTTGAAGCGGCGACCGGCCGCGAGTTCCGCATCGAGGGCGACCTCGACGTGGACTGGGCCTGGATGCGTCCGACCGTCATCGCCGACGGCGTGGTCCTGGGCAACGCCGACTGGGCCGACACACCGGAGATGTTCCGCGCCGGCCACGCGGCGATCGAATGGTCGCTGTGGCCGATGCTGCGCGGCGACTGGCACCTGACCGCGGTACGGCTGGAGTCTCCGGTGCTGAACCTGCAGCGCGACGCCGAGGGCCGCGCGAACTGGGATTTCGACGACCCAACGCCAGCCGACGATACGCCCGCGGACCTGCCGCGCATCGACCAGCTGCACGTCGAGGACGGACGCTTCACCTTGCGCGAGGCGGAACTGCGCACCGACCTGGCCGTCGCCGTGCGCAGCGTGGACGAGCCCGACGCGCAGGGCGCCGCGGCGCCGCTGGTGCTGTCCGGCGACGGCCGCTACCGCGGCAATGCCTTCACGCTTCAGGGCCGCATTGATTCGCCGCTGGCCCTGGCCGAAGACGGCAAACGATTCCGCGTCGACCTGGAGGCGCGCGCCGGCAAGACGCGGGCCCGCGCCTTCGGTGGCCTCGACCGGCCGCTGCAGCTGCAGGATTTCGACCTGGGCTTCGAGATCGCCGGCGCCGACATGGCCCAGCTTTACCCGCTGCTGGGCCTGGCGATCCCGCGCACTTCGGCCTATTCGCTCGAGGGCAAGCTGACCCGAACCGGCGCCGTGTGGGGCTATCGCGACGTCAGCGGCGTGGTCGGAGATTCCGACCTTGCCGGCCAGATCAGCGTGGACACCGGCCGCGAGCGCACCCTGCTCACCGCCGACCTCGTATCGAAAAATCTGGACTTCGACGACCTCGCCGGCTTCATCGGCGGTACGCCGCGCCAGGGCGAAGGCAACCGCCCGACCCCGCCGACCACCACCGGCCGCCTGTTCCCGGCCAAGACCTACGACCTGTCCAAGCTGCGCTCGATGGACGCCGACGTGCGCCTGCGCGCCAACCGCCTCAATGCCCCGGGCCTGCCGCTCGAGGCGATGGACGCGCACCTGGTGCTGGTGGGCGGCGACCTGCGCCTGGATCCGCTCGACTTCGCCGCCGCCGGCGGCGACATCGCCGCGCGCGTGCACCTGGATGCGCGGTCGGATCCGATCGCCGCCGACATCGACCTGCGCGGAAGACGCCTTGAGCTTCCCAAACTTTTCCCGAAGGCGGCGCCGGAAAGCACCGGACGCGTCGGCGGGCGCGTCCGCATCGGTGGGCACGGCAATTCGATCGCGGCGCTGATGGCCACGGCCGACGGCGACATCGGTGTGGCCATGGGCCCGGGCCGCATCAGCAACCTGACCCTGGAGCTGGCCGGCCTGGACATCGCCGAGGCGCTGAAATTCCTGATCGGCAAGGACAAGGTGGTGCCGGTGCGCTGCGGCTTCGCCGACTTCAAGGTCAAGGACGGCGTGATGCAGACCCGCGCCTTCGCCTTCGATACCACCGACACCCTGCTGCTGGCGGAGGGCGAGATCCACCTGGGCACCGAGCGCCTGGACCTGCTGCTCAAGCCGCGCCCAAAGGACGCGAGTCCCTTCAGCCTGCGCTCGCCGCTGCGCGTGCGCGGCACCCTGCTCGACCCGAGCATCCGACCGCAGGGCGGTCCGCTGTTCCTGCGCGGCGCGGCCGCGGCGGCGCTGTATGCGGTCGCCCCGCCGGCGGCCCTGCTGGCCCTGATCGAGACCGGCCCGGGCGAAAATGCCGACTGCGGGCGCGGGGCCGACGCCCCGGCGGAGAAACCGGCGCCCTGAAACGACGAAACCCGCCGGTGGGCGGGTTTCCTCTTTCGCATTCCCGTGGGGTTTCGGGAAGGCTTCACGAATTGGTCGGGACGGTGAGATTCGAACTCACGACCCCTAGCACCCCATGCTAGTGCGCTACCAGGCTGCGCTACGCCCCGATTCGTGTTTTCCCGGCCGGGGCCGGGCTGGCGATTATACGGAAAACTTCGCCTCAGCGGCGCAGCAGCTGCAGGACTTCTTCCAGCTCCATGCGCACCTGCTTGACGATCTGGGCCGACATGCTGGTCTCGGACCGGCCGGCCTCGCCTTCCAGGCGCTGGCGGGCGCCGGAGATCGTATAGCCCTGTTCGTACAGCAGACCGCGGATCTGCCGGATCATCAGCACGTCGTGGCGCTGGTAATAGCGGCGGTTGCCGCGCCGCTTCACCGGCTTGAGGCTGGTGAACTCGGTTTCCCAGTAGCGCAGCACGTGCGGCTTGACGTCGCACAGCTCGCTGACCTCACCGATGGTGAAGTAGCGCTTCGCCGGGATCGGCGGAAGTTCTCGGTTACTGCCCGGATCCAGCATAAGCCTCCACGCGCTCCTTCAGCTTTTGGCCAGGGCGGAAGGTGACCACGGTGCGAGCGGAGATCGGGATCTCCTCACCGGTCTTGGGATTGCGGCCGGGACGCTGGTTCTTCTGGCGCAGGTCGAAGTTGCCGAAGCCCGACAGCTTGACCTGCTGCCCACGCTCCAGCGCTTCCCTCAACACGTCGAAGAAGGAGTCCACGAATTCTTTGGCCTCGCGCTTGTTCAGACCGACTTCTTCGAACAAGCGCTCGGCCATTTCGGCCTTGGTCAATGCCATTTACCACCCCTGTTTCACGCCGTCGCCGGCGTTTGTTACGACCTCAATCGCGCACCGCAGTCCCTGGCCAGGGCCTCGAGGGCCGTGGCGACGGCCTGGTCGGCGTCGCGGTCAGTCAGGGTGCGTGAAACGTCCTGAAGAATCAAGCCCATAGCCAGACTCTTTGACCCGCTGTCTAGGCCCGGCCCGACGTAGCGGTCGAACAGCCGGACCTCGCGCAGCAGCGGGCCCAGGGCCGCCTGCAGGCTGGCCTCCAGGGCCGCCCAGGGGGTCGTTTCCGGCACGACGAGCGCGATGTCCCGGCGGACAGACGGATAGCGAGAAAGCTCGCCGGCGCGGGGCACGGACCGTTCAGCCAGGGGCTCGAGGTCGAGCTCGAAGCCGACCACTTCCCCCTCCAGGTCCAGGGCCCGGACCAGGCCCGGATGCAGGTGGCCGACCCAGCCGATCTCGCGGCCGTCGCGCCAGACCGAGGCGCTGCGGCCCGGATGGCCGAACGGCCGGGCGTCGGCCCGGAACTCGGCACGGGCGCCAGCCAGGGCCAGCAGGGCCTCGACCTCGGCCTTGAGGTCGAAGAAGTCGACCTCGCGGCTGTCGCCGGCCCACTGTTCGGCGGCCTGCGGGCCGCAGGCCACGGCGGCGATGCGCCGGGTCTCGCGCGGCGCGGCGCCGTCGGCAAGGTGGAATACCTTGCCCAGCTCGAACAGGCGCACGCGGTTCTGCTGGCGGGCGCGGTTGCGCGCCAGGGCGTCGACCAGGCCGGGCAGCAGGGCCGTGCGCATCACGCCGAGGTCGGCGCTGAGCGGATTGGCGAGCGCCACGGCGCCGGCCTCGAGCTGCCAGGTCGCCAGCGTGCGGGCATCGACGAAGGCGTAGTTGATCGCCTCGAGGAAATCGCGGCCGGTCAGCTGGCGGCGCAGCACGCACTCCTCGACCCGGGTTTCGCTGGGCGCCACCAGGCTGACCTGGCCGGTCGGCGTGGTGGTCGGGATGCGGTCGTAGCCGTGGATGCGGGCGACTTCCTCGATCAGGTCTTCCTCGATCGCGATGTCGAACCGGCGCGTCGGCGGAACCACCGACCAGCCCTCCGCCGTGGCGGTGACCTGCATACCGAGCGCGCGCAGGATGCGCTCGACTTCGGCATCGGCCACGGCCAGACCGAGCACGCGCGCCAGGCGCTGGCGGCGCAGCGTCACGGCGACGGGCGCCGCGAGGTGCTGCGGCAGCGTGGTTTCGGTCATCGGCCCGGCCCGGCCGCCCATGATCTGCAGGGCCAGCGCGGTTGCCCGCTCCACCGCGTAACGCGGCAGCTCGGGATCGACGCCGCGCTCGAAACGGTGGCCGGCATCGGTGTGCATGCCCAGCTTGCGGGCGCGGCCGATGATGGCGCTCGGGCGCCAGTGCGCGGCCTCGAAGAACACGCGCGTGGTGGTTTCGGTGACGCGGGTGTCCCAGCCGCCCATGATGCCGCCCAGCGCGACCGCGCGGCCGGCGTCGGTGACGACCAGGAAGCCGGGATCGAGCGCGACCTCGCGCTCGTCCAGCAGTTTCAGGGTTTCGCCCTGGCGCGCGTGGCGCACGACGATCGGGCCGGTCAGCTTGTCGGCATCGAAGGCGTGCAGCGGCTGGCCGAGTTCGAGCATCACGTAGTTGGTGATGTCCACCAGCGGGCTGATCGGGCGCAGGCCGGCGCGCTTGAGCCGCTCGGTCATCCACAGCGGCGATTTCGCCGACGGGTCCAGCCCTTCGATCACGCGACCGCAGAAACGCGGGGTATCGGCGCCGGCCGCCAGTTCGACCGCGAACGCGGCCGGCGTGGCGACGGCGGCTTCCGGGATCTGCAGCGCGTTGACCTGGGCACCGAGCGCGGCGGCGACGTCGAAGGCGACGCCACGCACGCTGAAGCAGTCGGCGCGGTTGGGCGTGAGCTTGAGTTCAAACGCGGCGTCGGGCAGGCCCAGGAAATCCGCCAGTTTCGTGCCGACCGGCGCGTCGGCCGGCAGCTCGAGCAGGCCGGAGGCATCCGGATCCACGCCCAGCTCCTTGGCCGAACACAACATGCCCTGCGAATCCACGCCGCGCAGTTTCGCCGCCTTGATCGCGATGCCGCCCGGCAGGTTGGCGCCAACCTGGGCCAGCGGCGCCTTCAGGCCCGGGCGCGCATTCGGCGCGCCGCAGACGATCTGCACCGTGCCGGCGCCGGTGGCGACCTGGCAGACCTGCAGGCGGTCGGCTTCGGGATGTTTCTCGCAGCTCAGGATTTCCGCGACGACCACGCCGTCGAGGCCCTCGCCGATCACCTGCGCGTCCTCGACCTCCAGGCCGATGGCGGTCAGGCGCGCGGAAAGTTCATCGCGCGAGGCGGCGACGGTGACGTGCTCGCGCAGCCAGCTTTCGGGGAACTTCATGCGAATTGCCTCAGGAAGCGTGCGTCATTCTCGAAGAAGCTGCGCAGGTCGTTGACGCCGTAGCGCAGCATGGCGAAACGCTCCACGCCCAGGCCGAAGGCGAAGCCGGTGTACTTCTCCGGGTCGATGCCGCAGGCGCGCAGCACGTTCGGATGCACCATGCCGCAGCCCAGCACCTCGAGCCAGCGCGTGCTGCCGTCGGGCTGCTGCCAGGCTATGTCCACTTCCGCCGAAGGTTCGGTGAAGGGGAAATAGCTCGGGCGGAAGCGCATCTCGAAATCGCGCTCGAAGAAGGCGCGCACGAATTCGGCCAGCGTGCCCTTGAGGTCGGCGAAGCTCGAGGTCTCGTCCACCAGCAGGCCTTCGACCTGGTGGAACATCGGCGTGTGGGTCTGGTCGCTGTCGCTGCGGTAGACCTTGCCGGCGGCGATCATGCGCAGCGGCGGCTTGTTCGCCCCCATGAAGCGCACCTGCACGCCGCTGGTGTGCGTGCGCAGCAGGCGGCCGTCCGGGAAATAGAAGGTGTCGTGCATGGCGCGCGCCGGGTGGTGCGGCGGGAAGTTCAGCGCCTCGAAGTTGTGGTGGTCGTCCTCGATCTCCGGACCGTCGGCCAGCTGGTAGCCCAGACGCGCGAAGATGTCGGTGATGCGCTCGAGCGTGCGCGAGACCGGATGCAGGTTGCCCGGCGCGAAACCGCGGCCCGGCAGCGTGACGTCGATGGTCTCGGAAGCCAGGCGCTGCGCCAGCGCGGCGGACTCCAGATCGGCCTTGCGCGCCGACAGGGCCTCGGCCAGCGTGTCCTTGGCGCGGTTCACCGCTTCGCCGGCGAGCTTGCGCTGCTCCGGGGCCAGGGCGCCGAGCTGCTTGAGCTGGCCGGTGATGCTGCCGGACTTGCCGAGCAGCGAGACGCGCAGGGCGTCGAGCGCGTCGAGGCTGGCGGCGGATTGGATGTCGGCCAGGGCCGATCGGGTCAGGGATTCGATGTCGGACATGCTCGACTCAGAAGTTCGGGTCCCGGAAAGCAGAAAGGGGAAGGACTCTCGCCCTTCCCCTCTCCATTCTGTCCGAAGGCGATCGCTCGCTCCGGACGGTGGCCTTACGCGGCGAGAGCGCGCTTGGCCTGCTCGGCGATCGCGCTAAACGCGGCCGGGTCGTGGATGGCGATGTCGGCCAGGGCCTTGCGGTCCAGGGTGACGTTCGCCTTCAGCAGTCCGTTCATGAAGCGGCTGTAGCTCAGGCCGTGCAGACGGGCGGCCGCATTGATGCGGACGATCCACAGGCTGCGGAACTGGCGCTTCTTCTGCTTGCGGCCGATGTACGCGTACTGCTGGGCCTTGGTGACGGCCTGCTTGGCGACGCGGAACACCTTGCGGCGGGCGTTGTAGTAGCCCTTCGCGAGCTTGATGATTTTCTTGTGACGGCGGCGCGCCGTTACACCACGCTTGACTCGTGCCATTTTCTATTCTCCTCAGAGGTACGGCAGCATGCGGTCCAGACGGCCCGCGTCTTCGGCACGAACGTGGTTCGTCTGCCGGAGATTGCGCTTCCGCTTGGTCGCCTTCTTGGTGAGGATGTGGCTACGGTTGGCGTGGCCAGCCTTGTACTTGCCGGAAGCGGTCTTCCGGAAGCGCTTGGCGGCCGCCCGATTGGTCTTGATCTTGATCTTGGCCATGGTCGTCCCTTTGGGGTTTTCTTGATTACTGGCCTGGGCGGTGGCTCGCGCCACACTTTCCGTCCTGCCCGTGCCGGCTTGTAAGTCTTTGATTCCGCGAAGAATCTATGACAGGTCCATGACGGTTCTGCCCGATGGACTGGGCCCGGGAACCGCACCGGGGACCCACCGGAATCCCGGTGGGCCGCGAATTATGCAGGAAAAGCAGTGACTTGGGCAAGCCGGGCGAGCCGCCCGGCCGGGGTCACTTCTTCTTGGGCGCGACCATCATGATCATCTGGCGGCCTTCCAGGCGCGGGCGCTGCTCGATGATCACTTCGTCGCCCAGGTCGAGCTCGATGCGCTTGGCCATTTCCAGACCCAGCTCCTGGTGGGCCATCTCGCGGCCCTTGAAGCGGATGTTGACCTTGACCTTGTCGCCCTCTTCCAGGAAGCGGCGCAGGTTGCGGAGCTTGATGTTGTAGTCGCCATCGTCGGTGGTCGGGCGGAACTTGAGTTCCTTGATCTCGACGATCTTCTGCTTCTTCTTGGCGGCGTTCGCCTTCTTCTGCAGGTCGAACTTGTACTTGCCGTAATCCATGATGCGGCAGACCGGCGGATCCGCGGTCGGCTGGATTTCCACCAGGTCGACGCCGGATTCCTCGGCCAGCGCGAGCGCTTCGTCGCGCGTCAGCACACCGACCATCTCGCCATCCAGGCCGATCACGCGTACGCGCGGGACCCGGATCTCGAGGTTCTTACGGTTGCCCTTGTCAGAAGATGAAGTATTGATTCGCTTGTTCCTATGTTGTCCGATCCGATCCGGCCGCCTGCATCAGGCAACCGGGCCATTCTCCGCATGCAGCCGGGCGATGAAGTCTTCCAGAGCCATCGACCCCAGGTCCTCCCCGGACCGCGTGCGCACCGCAATCATCCCATTTTCCTTCTCGCGGTCGCCAACCACCAGCAGGTACGGGACTTTCTGCATCGTGTGCTCGCGGATCTTATAGCCGATCTTCTCGTTCCGCAAATCGGCCTTGACCCGGAAGCCTTGATTCTCAAGGGTTTTCCGGACGGTCTCGACCCAGTCGGACTGGGCGTCGGTGATGTTCATGACCACGGCCTGGACCGGGGACAGCCAGGCCGGGAAGGCGCCGGCGTGGTTCTCGACCAGGATGCCGATGAACCGCTCCATCGAACCGACGATGGCGCGATGCAGCATCACCGGGTGCCGCTTGGCCGAGGTGTCGTCCACGTATTCGGCACCCAGGCGGCCCGGCATCATGAAGTCGACCTGCATGGTGCCCAGCTGCCAGGTGCGGCCGATGGCGTCCTTGAGGTGGTACTCGATCTTCGGGCCGTAGAAGGCGCCCTCGCCCGGCAGCTCCTCCCAGGCCACGCCGCAGGCCGACAGGGCGGCGCGCAGGGCGGCCTCGGCCTTGTCCCAGGTGGCGTCGTCGCCCAGCCGGTTTTCCGGGCGCAGGGCGATCTTGATCTGCACGTCCTGGAAACCGAAGTGCTCGTACACCTTCAGCGCCTGCTGGTGGAAGGCGGTGACCTCGGACTCGATCTGGTCCTCGGTGCAGAAGATGTGGCCGTCGTCCTGGGTGAAGCCGCGCACGCGCAGGATGCCGTGCAGCGCGCCCGAGGGCTCGTTGCGATGGCAGGCGCCGAACTCGCCGTAGCGGATCGGCAGGTCGCGGTAGCTGTGCAGGCCCTGGTTGAACACCTGCACGTGGCCCGGGCAGTTCATCGGCTTGAGCGCATAGGTGCGCTTCTCCGACTCGGTGAAGAACATGTTTTCCTTGTAGTTGTCCCAGTGGCCGGACTTCTTCCACAGGGACACGTCGAGGATCTGCGGGCAGCGCACTTCCTGGTAGCCGGAAGCGCGGTAGACCTTGCGCATGTACTGCTCGACCACCTGCCAGAGCTGCCAGCCCTTGGGGTGCCAGAACACCAGGCCCGGGGCCTCTTCCTGGATGTGGAACAGGTCGAGCTGCTTGCCGATCTTGCGGTGGTCGCGCTTCTCGGCTTCCTCGAGCTGGGTGAGGTAAGCCTTGAGGTCCTTGTCGTTGAGCCACGCGGTGCCGTAGATGCGGCTGAGCATCTGGTTGTTGCTGTCGCCGCGCCAGTAGGCGCCGGCGACCTTCATCAGCTTGAACGCGCGCAGCTTGTCGGTGCCCGGCACGTGCGGGCCGCGACACAGGTCGGTGAACTCGCCCTGCGTGTACAGCGACAGGTCTTCGCTGGCCGGGATCGATTGAATGATCTCGGCCTTGTAGTGCTCGCCGATGCCCTTGAAGAAGGCCACGGCCTCGTCGCGCGACTTCACGCTGCGGGTGACCGGCAGCGCTTCCTTCACGATCTTGAGCATCTCGGCCTCGATGGCCGGCAGGTCCTCGGGCGTGAACGGGCGCTCGTAGGCGAAGTCGTAGTAGAAGCCGTTGTCGATGACCGGGCCGATGGTGACCTGGGTGCCGGGGAACAGGCGCTGCACGGCCTGGGCCAGCAGGTGCGCGGTGGAGTGGCGCAGCACGTCCAGGGCGTCGGGATGTTTGTCGGTGACGATCTCGAGTGCGGCGTCGTGGTCGATGCGGAAGCTGGCGTCCACCAGCTTGCCGTCGACCTTGCCGCCCAGCGCGGCCTTGGCCAGGCCTGGGCCGATGGACAGCGCGACCTCAGCGACGCTGACGGGATGTTCGAACGGGCGGCGGCTGCCGTCGGGAAGCGTGATGTTGATCATGGGGCTCTCGTTGCTCCCGCGCCGGAAGGGCGGCGGGTCTGGCTGGATGGCGGCGGGCAAGAAAAAAGGGCGCCAGGCGCCCTTCGCGGATGCGGGACCTGGTCGGCGCGATCAGTGAAGGGCGGTAGTGCTCATGTCGCACGCTCGGCGCCGGTTTCCCGGGGCCACCTTGTTTTTGCCGTGACGGTGCAAAGGTAGGGCCGGGGCCGCTGAAAGTCAATGAATTCAGGCGTTTCCGGCTAGACTCGGACCCAGGCCCACCGGGATTTCGCACATGGCGCAGAGCATCCACGATTTCCACGACGACCCCCGAAACGCCGACATCCGCATCTGGATCAACGGCCAGCTCAAGCCCCGGGCCGAGGCCACGGTGTCGGTGTTCGACAGCGGCTTCGTGCTGGGCGACGGGGTCTGGGAGGGGCTGCGGGTGGTCTCGGGGCAGCCGGTGTTCCTGGACGAGCACCTGGACCGGCTGTTCGAGGGCGCCAAGGCGATCGCCATGGACATCGGCCTGGACCGCGCCGGGCTCACCCGCGCCATCCGCGAAACCCTGGCCGCCAACGGCATGCACGACGGCGTGCACCTGCGCCTGATGGTCACCCGGGGCGTGAAGCGCACGCCCTACCAGGACCCGCGCGTGACCGTCGGCCCCGGCACCATCGTGATCATCCCGGAGTTCAAGACCGCCAAGCCCGAAACCGTGGCCACCGGCCTGACCCTGTTCACAGCGCACGTGCGCCGAGGCTACCCGGACGTGCAGGACCCAAAACTCAACAGCCACAGCAAGCTCAACTGCATCACCGCCTGCATCCAGGCCTATACCGCCGGCGCCGACGAGGCGCTGATGCTGGACCCGCACGGCTTCGTCGCCACCTGCAACTCGACCCACTTCTTCATCGTCCGCAAGGGCGAGGTGTGGACCTCGACCGGCGACTACTGCCTGGCCGGCATCACCCGCGCCAACGTGCTGCGGGTCTGCCGCGAGGCCGGCATCCCCTGCTTCGAGAAGAACTTCACCCTGGCCCAGGCTTATTCGGCCGAAGAGGCCTTCACCACGGGCACCTTCGCCGGCGTGGTGCCGGTGCGTTCGATCGACGGCCGGGAGATCGGAGACGGCAGGCCGGGGCCGATGGTCGCGCGGCTGCAGGGCCTGTATCGCGAACTGGTGCAGCGCGACGTGCTGCTTCGCGCGGCGGAGCGCCTGGCATGAGCGGCCTGCGGATCGCGATGTGGAGCGGCCCGCGCAACATCTCGACGGCGATGATGCGGGCCTGGGAGAACCGCGAGGACTGCGTGGTCAGCGACGAACCGCTGTACGCCGCCTACCTCGCGGAAACCGGCCTGGACCATCCGGGCCGCGACGAGGTGATCGCGGACGGCGAGACCGACTGGCGCAAGGTCGTGGCGGCGATGACCGGCCCCATCCCCGGCGGCCGGCCCCTCTGGTACCAGAAGCACATGAGCCACCACCTGCTGCCGGACATGCCGGTGGACTGGGTGTTCGGTCTCACGAACGTCTTCCTGGTCCGCGATCCATCCGAGGTCGTGTCCTCTTATCTCAAGTCCCGCGCCACCGTGACGCCGGACGACATCGGCCTGCCCCAGCAGGGCCGCCTGTTCGACCGGCTCTGCGACCGCCTGGGCGAAGCGCCACCGGTGATCGACGCCGGTGATTTCCTGCAGGCGCCCGGGCCACACCTGCGCGCGCTCTGCGCACGGCTGGGCATTCCCTATTCGGACCGTATGTTGTCCTGGCCCCCGGGGCCCCGCGACAGCGACGGCATCTGGGCACCGTACTGGTACGACGCCGTCTGGAAGTCCACGGGCTTCGAGCCGTGGCGCGCGCGGGAAACCGGCCTGACGGGCGCGGCCCTGGCGGTCGCGGACGCCTGCCGTCCGGTTTACGAGCGGCTGCGCGCGCACCGGATGCCGGTCGCCTGAAAGCAGAACGGCCAGGCAAGTGCCTGGCCGTTGCGTCCTTCTGTCACCTTCGCGGGGAAGGTGGTGGGCGGTACAGGTTTCGAACCTGTGACCCCTACCATGTCAAGGTAGTGCTCTACCGCTGAGCTAACCGCCCATAAGGGGCGCGAAGTATAGCAACGGACCCCGAGCCGCGGCAACGGCGGCGCGGCCCCGGGCCGCAGAGGCCCGCGGGGCGCGGGTTTCAGGCCATCAGGCCCTGGGTCCGGAGCCGGTGGATCTCGTCGCGGACCTTGGCCGCCTCCTCGAACTCCAGGTCCTGGGCGTGTTTGTGCATGCGGGCCTCCAGCTGTTTCAGGCGTGCCGCGAGCTGGCCCGGGTCCATCGTCGCGTAGTCGGTGCCCTCCTCCGCCACCCGGCGGCCCTTGCCGCGGCCGCGCACGTCCTCGGGCTCGCTGCGGGCCCCCTCCATGACGTCCATGACCGCACGCACGATCGAGGTCGGGGTGATGCCGTGTTCGGCGTTGTAGTCCACCTGGCGCTGGCGACGGCGGTCGGTTTCGTCGATCGCGGCCTTCATCGAATTGGTGATGCGGTCGGCGTAGAGGATGGCCTTGCCGCGGACGTTGCGGGCGGCGCGGCCGATGGTCTGGATCAGCGAACCGGTGGAGCGCAGGAAGCCTTCCTTGTCGGCGTCCAGGATCGCCACCAGCGAAACCTCGGGCATGTCCAGGCCCTCGCGCAGCAGGTTGATGCCGACCAGCACGTCGAACACGCCCAGGCGCAGGTCGCGGATGATCTCGACGCGCTCCACCGTGTCCACGTCGCTGTGCAGGTAGCGGACCTTGACGTCGTGCTCGGACAGGTAGTCGGTGAGGTTCTCGGCCATCTTCTTGGTGAGCGTGGTGATCAGCACGCGGTCACCGATCTTCACGCGGGCGTTGATCTCCGACAGCACGTCGTCGACCTGTGTGGCGACCGGGCGGATCTCGACCTCCGGGTCGATCAGGCCCGTCGGGCGAACCAGCAGTTCGACCACCTGGTCGCCGGACTTCTCCAGCTCGTACTTGCCCGGCGTGGCCGAGACGAAGATGCTGCGCGGCGCGCGGCGCTCCCACTCCTCGAACTTCAGCGGCCGGTTGTCCAGGGCCGACGGCAGCCGGAATCCGAATTCCACCAGAGTTTCCTTGCGCGAACGGTCGCCCTTGTACATGGCGCCCAGCTGCGGGACGGTGACGTGCGACTCGTCCACCACCAGCAGCGCATCCGGCGGCAGGTAATCGAACAGGCAGGGCGGCGGCTCGCCGGGCATCTGGCCGGTGAGGTGCCGGCTGTAGTTCTCGATGCCCGAGCAGAAGCCGACCTCGGCCATCATCTCGAGGTCGTACATGGTGCGCTGCTGCAGGCGCTGCGCCTCGACCAGCTTGTTGGCTTTGTACAGCTCCTCCATGCGGGCGCTGAACTCGACCTTGATGGTCTCGATGGCGTCGAGCACCGTGCGCCGGGTCGTCACGTAATGCGACTTCGGATACAGGGTGTAGCGCTGCAGCTTGCGGGTCACGTGTCCGGTGAGCGGGTCGAACAGCGACACGCCCTCGATCTCGCCGTCGAACAGCTGGATGCGCAGGGCCTCGATCTCGGACTCGGCCGGATGCACGTCCACCGTCTCGCCGCGCACCCGGAAGGCGCCGCGCACCAGCTCGGTTTCGTTTCGGCTGTACTGCATCTCGGTGAGGCGGCGAATCAGCTCGCGCTGGTCGATGCGGTCGCCCTTGACCAGGTGCAGGACCATCCGGAAATACTCGTTCGGGTCGCCCAGGCCATAGATGGCCGAGACGCTGGCCACCACCACCGCATCGCGGCGCTCGAGCAGGGCCTTGGTCGCCGACAGGCGCATCTGCTCGATGTGCTCGTTGATGTTGCTGTCCTTCTCGATGAAGGTGTCGGTGCTCGGGATGTAGGCCTCGGGCTGGTAGTAGTCGTAGTAGCTGACGAAATATTCGACCGCGTTGTGCGGGAAGAAGGACTTGAACTCGCCGTAGAGCTGGGCCGCCAGGGTCTTGTTCGGGGCCAGCACCAGGGTCGGTTTCTGCACCGCCTCGATGACGTTGGCGATGGTGTAGGTCTTGCCCGAGCCGGTGACGCCGAGCAGGGTCTGCTGGGCCAGGCCCGCCTCGAATCCGTCCACCAGGCGTCGGATCGCCTGCGGCTGGTCGCCGGCGGGCTGGTAGGGGGCGATCAGCTCGAATCGGTCGGACATGGCAACGACCTCGCGACAGGGGACTGACAAGTATAGCCAGAGCCTGACTCCGGTCACGGCGCGTTCCTACGGCAGGGCAGGACTACGCCGATGCCCGGAGAGCCCGACTGCATGGACCCTGTGCGGGTGCCACTTCCCGGGATCGACGATGCGCCAGCGACTGCGCGGCTTCACCATCACGGAACTGATGATCTGCCTGGCGCTGCTGGCCATCCTGCTCGGGCTCGCCCTGCCGGGGTTCGCCTCCATCGTCGAGCGTGTCAGGATCATCAACAGCTTCCATGCCCTGACGGCCTCGCTGATGAGCGCACGCATGGCAGCCATCGCCCGCGGCGCGCCGGTCACGGTCTGCCCCAGCGCCGATGGCCGGCATTGCCGGACCGATCTGGTCTGGGACGAAGGCTGGCTGGTCTATCTCGACCCCGGACGCGAAGGGCAGCCAGGCCATGCCGATGCCATCCTGCGGCATGAATCGGGACCGGGCCGGGGCATCGTGATCCGCAGCACCCAGGGCCGGCACCGGGTTCGGTACCAGCCCAGCGGATGGTCCGGGGGCAACAACCTGACCCTGCGCGTCTGCGCCGGTCCGCTGCCGAGACATGCCGGCGACGTGATCGTGAACCTGGCCGGAAGGCCCCGGAGCCGGCACATCAAGGCCCCGGATACGCCCTGCCCCATCGCGCCCTGAGCGCGCAAGGGCTTGACCCAAGGGCCCAGAAGCTTAAAATGCCCAGCCTCGCCCGAATAGCTCAGCCGGTTAGAGCACTTGACTGTTAATCAGGGGGTCGTTGGTTCGAGTCCAACTTCGGGCGCCAGTTTTATCAAGGGCTTGCGAGGAATCGCAGGCCCTTTTTGTTTCCGGGCCGCAAAGCCCACGGAGCTGAGCTTCAACCCGCACAAATGAAAAGGCCCGCATCGCTGCGGGCCTTTTCACATCCGGTCGTCTGGATTCACCAGCAGGTGGAAACGCCGGCCGAACCCGTCACGGTCTTGGTGCCTGCCTGGTTCATGCGCAGCGAGCCGCACGCGGTGTCGCGCGTTGCCTGCCTGCCTTGCGGAGTGGCTCCGAGGGTAAAGCCCGTCGCCGTCACTGCGCCGACGAAGGCGAACGTGTACTGCCCCACCAGGTCGTCCCGGCACTGGAACGTCGCCGTAGCCGGGTTGCCGCCCACATAGGTCAGGTTGTCGGTGTAATGCCGCTCCATGAACTGCGCCATTTCGGTCAGGCAGGCCGCCGCGGTGGCCCGGCGCGTCGTGATGACATGCTGCTGGTACGCGGGCAGCGCGATCGCAGCCAGCACGGCGATGATCACGACGACGATCATGAGTTCGATCAGCGTAAAGCCGCGCTGCCTCGGCAGGGAAATCGTCATTGATCAGTCCTCGACAAGTTCACGCCAAGACGTGCGCTTCGGGTCGCTGCCCGATCCGCCGCCAGGATTGAGGTTTTCGTCATCGCACTGTGCGTTGGAACCGCACACCACGATGTCGGAACCATTGTTCACCAGACCGCCGACACCGTGCAGGCCGATACCGAGGTCCACGGAGCCGATGTAGTAGCTTTCGCCATCCTCGCCGGTGATCGTTTCATCATTCGACTGGCCATCGCCATCGACGTCGATGCCCGACTGCGAACCGGTGCCGCCGAGGTTCTCGAAGCTCGTACCGGTGAACACGTCCAGGATCGTCAGATAGCCCGAGCCGTCGGAATCGCAGCCCTCACCCGCCAGCGGGATCGCGCTGGAGAACAGCACCGCCCGCCGCGTGATCTGGGCACCGCCAATGATCCGCTCGCCGGGGGTCGGCTCATCCATGTCGATGAACCAGCCCTTGGAGTCGTCGGCGAGCTCCGAGAAGTTCTCGTAGGCCTTCGCCGGACGACCCTGCGAATCCTCACCGACCGCCATGATCTCGCGCTCGGTCAGCTCGGAGCGGTCGGCGATGACTTCATCCTCGTCGATGATCGCGTAGATCGACTGGATCTCGGTCGAACCCACGTCGCTGACAGTGATCAGCCTGCCGGTACCGAAGGCCACGAACACGCTGTCCTCGCCCTGCTCCTGGGCAAGCGCGAGGCCGGCCGTGATCGGCTGCGGATTGCCGTCCGGATCGGTGGCGGTGAACAGCGGCTCGCCGCCCAGGGCAAGCGCCCAGTTCGTCGGGTCCGCGTCGGTCGTGTCGAACTTCCAGACGTTGCCGAGCAGGTCGCCCGCATAGACGTAGTCGACCCGGCCATCGCCGTCGTCGTCGCGGCCACGCGGCGCGGCCAGGCCGTTGCCGCCGGTCGAATCGGCGACGATCTTCTTCACCAGCGTGCCGCTGGTGAGGTTGTAAACGAAGAGCGCCGCGCTGCCGTTGGTGCTGTCGATGCCGTTGGGCACGAAGGCCAGCATGTCGCCGTTGTTGCCCCTCGCGATCAGCGGCACGCCGATGACATAGCCCATGTCGGCATCCGTGGTCGCCGTGTGGTCCCAGAGCACGTCGCCGTTGCCCATCGAGCCGGGCTGGTTGACCTCGAGCGCGAAGGCGCCCTTGCCGCCACGGCCCAGGGTGCCGACGAGATAGTTCACCGCGGTGGTGTCGCGGTCGCCGCCCAGCGCGATCGGACCGTCGACGAAAAACGCGTGCTCGTAGTCCGGATGGCTCAGCGACGCCAGGTGGGTCAGGTTGATGCCTGCCGGGACGTAGGAGAACTGCACCTGGCCATTGGCGGAGTTGATGCCATGGAGCATGCCGTCGTTCGCGCCGACGAAGATGGTCTGGGTATCCACCGAGAAGACCGGCGACGAGTTGATCACGTCACCGAGCGGCGAGACGCGGTTGCGCAGCACATTGCCCTGCGCCGCCGAGATCTCCAGCGACTGGTTGCCCTTGACGTAGGCCGCGTTGTTGGCGCCGGTTACCGGAGCAATGCCGCCGACGCGCGCCAGCGCGGTCGATTGCGTCGACGTCGGGAATGCCGTACCCGTCGTTCCGCCCCAGGTCAGAACCGTGCGGTTCTGGAAGGTCGTGCCGCCGGCGGCGATCACCTCGGACACGCGCCAGAGTTCATCGGAGGAAATACCCGCCTCAGTGACGTTGCGCGCCAGCAGGTCGCCGTACCACAGGCCCGACTGATAGGTCGCCTGGTACATGCGGGTACCGACGGCGAAGGTCGCGGCGTTCGTCGCAACGTTCGAGCCGGACGCCAGCCGCGACTGGATCGCGCCGAGCACTTCCTCCAGCGCTGAGCGGAACGCGGAAGCGTTCGTGGCGGTGATGAACTCGCCGTGGCCGTTGACCGCTGCGTGCAGGAGGTCGTCGATGCGTGCGGGGATCTCAGCCGTACCGCTGGTATTCGACATCTGCGGATCCGGCCAGTTGCCCGGGTTGCCGTTGACGCGCGGCCGCCCATCGCGCACCACGTCCGCGACGGTCGTCTGGTCCACCGTACCCTTGAGGCCGATCGAGATGCCGAAGGTGACCATGTGCTGCCAGAAGGCCGGGTTGGCGACGCTGGGCGTGACGATGTTGTCCAGGTCGGTGCGAAGGTCGTTCTTCCAGTACCTCATCGCGATGTCGGCCAGCGTGTCCTCGCGGTTGGTGGAGGCGCCGTCGACATACGGCTCGCTCGTGGACACCGAGTAGCGGACCGCGTTGTAGCCGTCTTCGGTCGGCTCCTTGGAATGGTCGATGATCGACGCGCCCGCGGTACCTTCCTGGTCGTTGATGCCGGTGACGTTGCTGTCGGACCAGTCGCTGTTCCAGTAACCGTCCGTGGTCAGGATCGCGAAGTTCTGCCGGCAGGCCAGCTGGTCCGCCGCGGCCTCGGGGCCGTACGGGCCGGTGGCGTCGCTGGTGCCGAAATAGGCGCCGGCTTCGCGCAGGGTCGAACGCAGCGGGGTGCCGCTGTTGCCCTGGGCATTGAACAGCTTGGAGAACCAGTTCGTCCGGTTCGCGGTATTCGCCGTGAACAGGCCGTCGTTCGTGCCGACCGGGATGTTGAAGTTGGTGTTGCTGTTGTTCTCGTGCAGCGACCAGAAGCCGACGCGGACATTGTTGCCCAGGCTGTTGAAGGCCTCGGCCGCACCGGCCTTGGCGATCTTCATGCGGGTCCGGTGGTAGGAGTACCAGGTCGCGAAGTTGACCATTTCGGCCGCGATCGTCGTGCGTGCGGCATCGACCGGCTGCGGCGGCAGCGCTTCGGTGCATCCCGCCCAGTTCCAGGTCGTCGACGAGGCTGCGGCTGAGCAGCCGGAGTTCTGGTAGGTCGTGGTCGAATCGCTGTAGGTGACGTTGATGGTCAGATTGGAAACCGCCGCCGTGCCGGCGTTGGTCGTCGTGATGTAGACGAGATAGTCGTCTTCCGGCGCGTTGCTGATCGTGCAGGTCTCATTGCTGCCCGCCCCGTTGGCGCCGCTGCATGCCAGCTGCCAGTTGCCGCTGACTCGACGGTAGACCTGCAGATTGGCGTTGCCGTTGTTCGCGGCGAGCGTGATGACCAGCGAATCGTAGGTATCGTCGGTATCGAACTGGTAATTGGTGCCGGAGTTGCTGTTGCGGGGGACCGCCACCCCGGTCCACGTGGCGACCGTGCCCGAGTCGGTGCTGACGATCGGCGGGAAAGCGCCGTAGTCGGTGCCCTGCTTCAGGACGGTGCGGATCGACCGCATCGTTCCGTCAACGTTGCGAATCTCGTACCGGTAGTAGTTCGTGGACTCGCGCAGGTAGTTGGTCGTGTTGTTCGGCGTGTTCGGCGTGTCGACCATCCACTTGGGCACGTAGAAGGTCCGTGCGCTGCCGCTCAGGTCGGTGGTGTCGCCGCTGGCGAAGTTGTCGCTCGTATAGGCCGCCGAATAGCTGGTACCGCCGGTCATGCGGGTGCCGTCAGCCTGCACCCAGGTCTGGTAGGTCTGGCGGGGGTCGTACATCAGCGTGTTGCTGGTGAACGTATTATTGGAGATGTTGAATGTCGAAGAGCTGGCGCAGTCGCCGTTCGACACCCGGCGGCAGACCGTGGGCAGCGCCTGGTTCACCATCACGTTGTCCTCCATCGACCCGGAATCGTCGAGGATGAACAGGATGTTGGGGGCAGGCTCGCCGGCGCCCGTCTGCAGTGGGTACTGCGGGAAGCTCTGGGCGAAGACGGAAGTCACCGGTGCCGCGCCCAGGGTCGCGACGAACGCGACGAAGAGAGGCGTGGCGGCGCGCCGAAGCGGCTTGTTGCGGTTCGCGTTCATGGCTGGCACCTGGCCTACGGAAGCTGGTAAGTGGTCTGCAACAGGACTTCAGACCCGTTGCCCGTCTGACTGAAAACAGTGATCCGGTAATTGCGCACCGGCGTGCCCGAGGCCGTGCATTCGTCCGCGGAGACGTCGATGCCGGTGGTGCACTCGCCGCTGGCCGCCTGGCCGTCTCCCATGTCTTCGACGACATAACGGACGATCGCCGGGCTGACCTGGACATCCGCCGTTCCGTAACCGCTGCCGGCAGTGGTCCAGAAACTGGTGGCTTCCCAGGCTGAGGCCGCACCATCGACCGGCATGGCGCAGAGGCCGGCGCTGCAACCGCTGGTCGGCATGGTCGGTCGGGCACCGGCGGAGGCCAGGTCGGATTCGACCTCGCGCAGCGCCGCCTCGGCTAGCTGGAAGGCCTCGGCGCGCGCGACCGAGTTGCCGGCCATGCGCTCCTGCATCACCGTTCCGCGCATCGCGGCCAGGCCAAGCAGGGTGATGACGAGCAGCAGCATCAGGACCACCACCAAGGTGACGCCGCGCTGCCGTTTGCGGAGACTGGGATTCACAGCAGGTCCTCCCGGTTGCGCAGGTTGACCACATGCGTCATGACCCGCCCGAGGACCTCGCCGTTCTGGCCGCGGATCTCGTTGCCGGTCAGCGCACCCTCGGCTCCGGTCATCTGCAGCCGGATGCGGACGGCGATGACACGCCCCCAGTCACCGACGGTCGTTTCCGCGCCGAAGTCATCGTCGCCGGCTTCGAGGTACTCCAGCTGCATGTCCTCGACGCCTTCGACGATCTCTTCGCGGGCGCCCTGGACCGTGGGTGTCTCGGTCGCGCCGGCGTTCACCACCCGGGCGCGGAACAGGGACGTGCCGCCACGATCATTGTTGCCCACGTACCACTGCATCGAGTTGACGCGCGCCAGGAAAGCCGGCGCGAAGCTGCCCGCATCGCAGGGGCTGTCGTCTTCGGTGAAGCAGTAGCCGGCATCGGCGCTGGCGCCGGTCCAGCACGAACCGTCCTCCGGACGCTCGAACTGGAACTCCTGGCTGCAGTTGAGGCTGGTGCCGCCGGCATGCTGGATCTTGCCCGAGGGCAGGCCGGTGACCTGGAACACGAACGCGAAGTTCATGTTGCAGATCAGCAGGATGTCGTCGACGGCGATGCCCGCCGAGTCGCTGACCGAAAGTACCGCACTGGGCGTGTCGTGGTCGGTGACGCGGACCGCTCCGTCGCGGGCCAGGTGCAGCTGGATCGCATCGGTTCCGCTTACGCGCTGTCCGACCGCCGTGCCGATCGCCGTTGCCGGCATCGCCACGGTCCCCTCGAACCCTTCCAGGCCATCGGCGTAGCCGGTCCACCAGCCATTGGAGCCCGTGGTGAGCTGGCTGACGAGCGTCGCCGCGGTGGAGCAAGGGTTGCCGCCGGCCTCGCGCACGTCGCGCGACATCAGTTCGAACGCCACGCGGGAATTTTCCTGGATGCGCCCGAGCGTCTCGGTCGCGGCATAGACGCGCTTGTTGGATATGAATACGCCGCCGGCCGCCGCCGTGACCAGCAGGCCGAGCAGCAGCGCGATCATCAGCTCGATCAACGAGAAGCCGCGTTGTACCACGCGGCGGGACATCTTCAAGGCCTTCGGGTTCTTCACAGCCTCGTCTCCGTAACCAGTTCGTGCGTTTCCTCGCCAGCCGTGGCGCGGGAATCGTTCCAGCGGACCTTGACCTCGCAGGTTTCGGCAGCGCAGTCGATGGCGCCGCAGGCCGTCGGCCCCATGGCCTCCTGCAGCGAGGCGATCCACATTCCGACTTCGGCGTCGATCCGGTTGTCGGTTTCATCAGGCACCGCGCACAGGTAGCCCTGGTCATACTGCCCGCCGCGTGCCGCGACCCGGTTGGCCCGCAGCATGTCGAGCATCGAATAGGACTGGATGACCGCGGTGGTACGGTCGCCGGAGCTCTGGGTGTTGCGCAGGCTGACGGCCTGAAGCGCGGCGATGCCGAGCATGCCAATTGCGAGGATCAGCACCGCGATGAGGACCTCAAGCAGGGAAGCGCCGCGCTGCGCGGTCCGACCCGGGTTCGAATGAGTGGTCATGGTTTCATCAGTCCGTGCGCGCCGAGCAGGCCGTGCCGCCGTTGCGCGGAGTGACCGCGATACGGCTGGCGACGATGCCGACATCCAGGGTGTTTTCTGCCACAGGCAGCTTCGAAGAGCAGGCCGACAGGCTACCGGCTACCGCCGTACCACTGCCGACACGCGCGAACCCGGTCGGCAGGAAGCCGAACCGGTTGTTCGTCGAAACGTTCGAACTCGCGGTGAGCGTCACGCCGGTCCCGACGATCTGCACATCGCGGATCAGGGTGCCGGCGGCCGCCTCGCGCACGATCATCCGCGACCAGTTGCTGCCGGAACAGCTGGTGCCGTTTGTCGACGGGCAGATCTCGACGCGGCGGTTGCGGCGGATGGCCTCCATCCGCGCGAGATTCAGCGTCGCGGATATCTCGTTCGCCGCCGAAACCAGCTGGTTGCGGTTGATCATGTCGCGGAAGCTCGGGACCGCGATCGCCAGGACGATCGCGAGCACGGCTACCGTGATCATCAGCTCGACCAGGGTGAAACCAGCGACTTCACGGCGCCCTTGGACCGGGCAGGGGAAAGGAGGATGGCGCATGCGGTATCGCTCTCTCCGGAATACCTGGGCACGTTAGCCCCATCCCCAGGCCGGGCGCCAACGACTCCCGATGAACGGCTCCCGGTACATGACAGGAGGCGGCGCCGGGAAGCGTCCTCGGGCATGATGGCGGCGGACCCTACCGCGCCTGCCCATGACCTCCCAAACGCCGCCCAGCCCGTCGATGCGACCGCTCGACGCCCTATGGCGCCCCGTGGCGCTGGCCTGGATCGTGGCCGCGGGGGAGGGCCTGGCGGGGGTGCTGGCCCTCGCGCCAGGCCTGGTCGAAGACCGCTGGCTGTACTTCGCCGTGACATCGCTCTGGGTCCAGTGGGTGTCCCTGTCGACGCTGGGGGTGCTCTATGCCGCGCGCGGGCTCCTGGGAGCCATCCCGCCGGTCACCGTGGGCGCCATCGCCCTGGTGGTCGCACTGCTGTTCTGCTGGCTGCTGACCTGGGCGGCCCGTTCCTATTACGGCCCGATCGCCGGCCCCGAGGCGATCGACTGGCCCCGGCTGGCCCGCCTCGCGTCGGGCATCACCCTGGTGGTCGGCTTCCTCGGGCTGGCGATCTTCGACAATTACTGGCGCGGCCAACGCCATGCGCTCAACGCCAGGCAGGCCCAGCTGGAGGCGCTGCAGGCGCGCATCCGCCCCCACTTCCTGTTCAACACCCTCAATACCGGCGCAGCCCTTGTCCATGCCCGGCCGGGCGAGGCGGAGCGGCTGCTGCTGGACCTGGCCGACCTGTTCCGCGCCGCGTTGTCCGGGCCACGGGAGATCCCCCTGGCCGATGAACTGGCGCTCGCTCGCCGCTACCTGGAGATCGAGGCCCTGCGTTTCGGGCCCAGACTGCGGCTGCGCTGGGACCTGCCGGAGCAGATCCCCGAAGTGCTGGTGCCGACGCTGTCGATCCAGCCCCTGGTCGAGAACGCGATCCGGCATGGCGTCGAACCCTCGGGCGAAGGTGGCGCCGTGGACGTCAGCGTGACGCTGGAGCCTTCGGTGGTGCGCATCGTCATCCGCAACGACCTCCCGGCCGGCGGCCACCGGCCGGCCAACGGCCACCATGTGGGGCTGCTCTCGTCGCGCGAGCGCATCCTGGCCCTCAGCCAGGGCCGCGGCCGCCTGGACACCGAAGTCGTGGACGGCCGCTACGTCGCGACGATCACCCTGCCCCGCCACACGGCCTGAGCAGGGCGGTCCTCAGCCGCCCAGCACCCGGTAGCAGGGCTTGTAGGTGCCGTTGATCTTCATGCGGCGCTGTTCGACGAAGGCGTTCAGCAGCGCGTCGAGCGCCCGCATGATGTCGCGGTCGCCGTCGATGACGAAGGGGCCGTGGCGCTCGATTTCGCGCATGCCCTCTTCCTTGACGTTGCCGGCGACGATGCCGGAAAACGCGCGCCGCAGGTCGGCGGCCAGCAGGTGCGCCGGCTGGTCGCGATGCAGGTTGAGCCCCGCCATCGCCGCATGCGTCGGAGCGAACGGGCGCTGGAACTCCAGCGGCAGGTGCAGCGACCAGTTGAAGAAGAACGCGTCCTGCTCCTTCAGCCGGTGTTCGCGCACCCGCTTGATGCCCTGGCGCATGGCCTGCGCCACCTCGGCCGGGTCGTCGACGATGATGCGGTAGCGCGGCGTCGCCGCCTCGCCAAGGGTCAGGCGCAGGAACTGGTCGATCTGCTCGAAATAGGCCGCCGATTCACGCGGCCCAGTCAGGATCAGCGGGAACGGCAGCTCGGCGTTGTCGGGATGCAGCAGCAGGCCGAGCAGGTACAGGATCTCCTCGGCGGTGCCGACGCCACCGGGGAACACGATGATGCCGTGGCCCAGGCGCACGAAGGCTTCGAGCCGCTTCTCGATGTCCGGCATGATCACCAGGTGGTTCACGATCGGGTTCGGCGACTCCGCGGCGATGATGCCCGGCTCGGTGATGCCGATGTAGCGGGGCTTCCAGTGCCGCTGCTTGGCGTGGGCGATGGTGGCGCCCTTCATCGGCCCCTTCATCGCGCCCGGCCCGCAGCCGGTGCAGATGTCCAGACCGCGCAGGCCCAGCTCGTAGCCGACCTTCTTGGTGTACAGGTACTCTTCGCGGTTGATCGAGTGGCCGCCCCAGCAGACCACCAGGCTCGGGTCCTGGTAGGACTTCATGACGCGGGCGTTGCGCAGAATCTCGAACACGGCGCTGGTCATGCCGGCCGAGGTGTCGAGATCGAACTTGGCGCTGCCGTGGACCTCGTTGGCGTTGTAGGCGATGTCGCGCACGACCGCGAACAGGTTCTCGGCGATGCCGCGGATGATCTCACCGTCGACGAAGGCCGTTGCCGGCGCGTTGCGCAGCTCGATCTTGATGCCGCGGTCCTGCTGCTGCACCTCGATGTCGAAATCGGGATAGCGCTGGGCGGCGGCGCGCGGGTCATCCGACTCGCTGCCGGTGGTGAGCACGGCCAGCGCGCAGCGGCGCAGCAGGTCGCGCTGGCCGCCGGTGGAAGCGTCCCGCAGGCGGGCGACTTCGTCGCGGGAAAGGACATCCAGGCCACCGCGCGGGGAGATGCGGGCATTGGCCGTGGCGGGAAGGCTCAACGGGTCGTTCATGGGTCGATTGCTGCTCTGTCGTCGTAGTGAACGGCTGACTTTACCACCGGCCGGAGCACCGGGAAGCCGGCAAAAAAAACGGCCGGCGGTTTCCCGCCGGCCGTCCATACGCCACGAGGGCGTCAGATCAGAACTGGTACTTGAAGCTCAGCATGACCGACCAGCGCGACACCGCGGTGTTGCCCTTGTCGTTGTTGTTCTCCTGCACGCCCAGGCCAGCGGCCGGACCCGTCCAGGTGTAGAAGTACTTGCCGGCCGAACCCGCCGGGCAGCGCGCGGTCACCACGTCGGTGCAGATGCCGCCGTAGTTGGCGAGCTGCTGGGTCGCGTTGAAGCCGTAGTCTTCGATGACGCCCCAGTCCTCGTTGATCATGTTGCCGATGTTCATGATGTCGAGGGCCAGGATCGACTTGTGGCCTTCCATGAAGCCCGGGAGCTCCTGGGAAATGCGCACGTCGAAGCTGTTGACGAAATCGGTGCGGAAGGCGTTCGCCGGGGCGATCTTGCCCTGGTAGGCCTTCAGCTCCGGGTTCGCGTCGAGCCAGGCGAAGAACGCCGCTTCCTGCGCGGGGGTGGCGAAGACGACGTCGCCCGGGCCGTTCGGCACGTAGAACAGGTCGTTGAAGCCGCCGTTGTCGCCGTTGGCGTCGTTGCGGAAGATGTAGCTGAAGGGACGGCCGGAACGGCCTTCGTAGAACATCGAGATGCGGGTCTCGTTGTCGCCGAAGAAGTTGTGCTTCCAGCTGACGCTGCCGGTGATGCGGTCCTTGATGGCGTAGCGCGAGTTGTAGGCGACGTCATCGTTGATGCTGCCGATCAGCGTGCCGCCCCAGTTCGACGAATTGGTCGAGCTGGTCATCGGGCTGACATCGGTGGCTTCGGTGTAGGTGTAGGCCAGGTTCCAGGACCAGGCGTCGCCCATCGGCTTGTCGAGGCTGATCGTGAACTGGCTGCTCTGGCCCTTGTCGGTGTTGCTGATCAGGAACACGTCGCCGACGCCGAACGGACGGAACGCGCGGTTGAAGGCACCGTTCTGGCCGTTGGTCATGCCGAAGTTGCCGGCATTGGTCGGGTTCAGGCCGGCGGCATTCCAGAACAGCTCGCGACCATCCGGACCGATCGCCGTCACGCCCTGGCCAGCGGCGTTGTACGGGTCGAGGCGCTGGATGAAGATGCCGTCCTTGACGTTGGTCTTGAGCAGCTCGGCCGACAGCACGATGCCGTACCACGGCAGCTCGTGGTCAAACGCGATGTTCGCCTTCCAGACCGACGGCAGCGCGAAGTCCGGCGCGATGATGTCGACGTTCTGGCGCGGGCAGCTGGCCAAGGTCGGCACCGGGTTGCAGGCCGGGTTGGTGCCGGTGCTCGGGATGTACGGCGGCAGGGTCGGATCGAAGGTGCCGCCGTTGAACTCTTCGTACTGCACGTAGTTCAGGCCGGTGTTCTGGTAGGCGCCCGCCAGCCAGACGTTCGGCGAACCGCCCTGGAACAGGCCGACACCGCCGCGGACCTGGGTCGGACGCTCGCTGTCGAAGGTGTAGTTGAAGCCGGCGCGCGGCGCCAGGATGTCGACGTCGACGGTGTTGGAGTTGTCGTAGCCGTAGATGTTCGAGATGTAGGCGTTGTACAGGCGCTGATCGTCGAAGTCCGGCTTGTCGTAGCGCAGGCCGAACATCAGGTTCAGGTTGTAGTTGACCGCCCAGCTGTCCTGCACGAACAGGCCGGTGTTCTTCTGCTCATAGGCCGCCGGGATGTCGGCGTAGCTGCCGCCGGCGCGCGGGGCGCGGACGGTGTAGCTGGCCGGGTTGCCGGCCTGGAAGTCGGCGAGCGTGTTGAACACGTAGACGCCGTTCAGGTCACGACCGTAGAAGTTGATGATGTCGTTCTTTTCCCAGTCGAAACCGAACTTGAACGTGTGGTCGCCCACGAACAGGTTGCCGGCGCCGAACAGGCTGGTCTGCTTGGTGTCGATGATGTTGACGTGGCTGTTCTGCTCGGTGCCGAGGAAGATCGAGCTGTTGCCGCCGAAGCCGCGGATCTCGATCTGGGGCAGGTTCGAGTTGGTCTCGCGGATCGCGGAGTAGTCGCGCTTGGAAACCTTGAACTCGGTCGAGAAGTTCTCGGTCCAGTCGCTGAAGACCTCGGCGACGGTGCTCTCGAATTCCTTGGCGTAGTTGTACCAGAAGGTGCTCAGCGAGATGGAGTTGTTGTCCACCTGCGGGAAGCGCAGCACGCCCTGCTCGAGGAAGCTGTAGCGCAGCGCCGCGCGGTGGTTGTCGCTGATGTTCCAGTCCAGCTTGACCGCGTATTCCTCGATCTCGGTGTCGGCGTTCAATCCATCCAGGCTGCCGGCATCGAAGCCGAAACCGGTCGCCGCGGCGCGCACGTCCGCGATATCGGTGTCGTCAATGTTGCCGTTGCCGTACGGCGTGCCGCCGAAGCCGGTGGCCGGCGCGGAACGCACGTAGTTCTCGTAGTTCACGAAGAAGAAGAGGCGATCCTTGAGGATCGGGCCGCCGAAGGTGGCGCCGTAGGTATCCTCGGATTCGAAGCCACCGAACGTCACGCCGCGCAGGTCCTCGCGCACCCAGTCACCGTCACGCAGGGTGTAGTAGGCCGAGCCGTGGAACTCGTTGGTACCGGACTTGGTCACGGCGTTGACCACCGCACCGGTGCCGCCGGAGATCGTCGTGTCGTAGTTCGCCACGTCGATGTTGATCGCTTCGATGGCGTCGATCGACACCGGCTGGCGCTCGGTCGGCAGGTTGTTCGACTCCAGGCCGAACGGGTCGGAGGTGCCGACACCGTCGATCTTGATCAGGTTGTAGCGGGTGTTCTGGCCGCCGGCGGAGATGGCGCCGTCGGCCTTGCTGACCTGCGAGATGCGCGGGTCGGTACGGATGTAGTCCTGGATGTTGCGGTTGGCCGACGGCAGCGAGTCGATCATGTCGCGGCTGACGTTGGTGCCGGTGCCCATCTTGTCGGCGCTGAAGACTTCCGACAGGGTCGACGTGCCGGTGACTTCGACGGTTTCCAGGGTAGTGGTCGCCGGGGCCTGGCCCAGGGTCGCGTCAACCGAGGTGGTCTCGGCCAGCTGCAGGTAGACGCCTTCGCGGACCTCGGTCACGCCGTCCTTGACGATCGTGATCGTGTACGGACCGCCGACGCGCAGGCCGCGCGCGCTGTAGCGGCCGTCGGCGCTGGTGGTCGCGGTGCTGACGGTGCCGGACGGCGTGTGCAGGATGGTCACCTGCGCGCCGGCCACCGGCTGGGAGTCGGCCGAGACGATGCGGCCGCCGACGACGGCGGTCGTGTTCTGGGCGAACGCCGGCGCGGCAGCGAGCGCGATGGCGAGGCCGAGGGAGAGCTGAGACAGCCGAACCCGGTTGCGATTGGTCATGGTATGAACCCTGATTTTTAGTGGCTAGAAAATGGCGATGCGGCATCCCGCCGCGGTGCCTGACGGGCCAGGCACGGCTGATCCTTGAAATCGCTTGCCTGGTTGGGTGTCCCCTGGGTCCCCGGGCAATAACAAGAGTTTAACACGGTACCCCGGTCACATGTCATTCAGGTGACAAGACCGGGCCCGCCGTCACAGGGCCGGGGCGGCCCTCAGGTAGGCCGCCACGCCGTCCAGCAGCATCTGGACCGAAATGGCCACCAGAAGCATGCCCATCAGCCGCTCGACCGCCACCAGGACCCGCATGCCCAGGATCTTGTAGAGGTAGGTGGCGCTGAACAGCAGGGCCGCCGTACCCAGCCAGGCCAGGGTCAGGGCCAGGCTCCAGTCGGCCATGCGGTCCGGCTCCTGGGCCGCCAGCAGCATCACGGCCGCCATGCCCGAGGGGCCGGCCACCAGGGGTATGGCCATCGGAACGATGAATGGCTCGCCGTCCGGGACCTCGCCGAACATGCCCTCGGCGCTGGGGAAGATCATCTTCAGGCCGATCAGGAACAGCACGATGCCGCCAGCGATCGACACCGACTCCTGGCGCAGGTGCATGGCCTCGAGCACGTACTTGCCGCCCCAGAGGAAGGCGAACAGGACGACCAGGGCGATCATCAGCTCGCGGGCCAGCACAACCCGGCGCCGGTGTGCCGGCAGCGGCTTGAGCAGGCCCAGGAACACCGGGATGTTGCCCAAGGGGTCCAGGATCAGGAACAGCAGCAGGGCGGCGGAAAGCGTGGTCACGGCGAAAGCCTCGGGGCCCAGACCTGGCCCCGGTGGACCAGGCCGGCGGGCGAAAGCAGGTGGACGCAGGCCGGCGCGTAGGCGGCGGGCGCCGGCACCCGCAGCTGGGCTTCGTCGGCATAGGCGCGGGCCCGCAGGTCAGTGCGCATCGGGCCCGGCTCCAGGCCGGACACCCGCACCGGCGTGCTGTCGGTTTCGGCGCTCAACTGCCGGACCAGGGCGGCCAGGCCCTGCTTGGCAAGGCCATAGGCGCCCCAATAGGCCTTGCCGACCCGGGCCGGGTCGTCGGTGACGAAGACCACGGCGCTGTCGCCGGCCCTGCGCAGGTAGGGCAGGCAGGCCTGGGTCAGCAGCCAGGGTGCGGTGAAGTTCACATGCAGGTTGCGCACGAAGGCTTCCGGAGCGGTCGCCTCCAGCGGCGCCAGGCCGGTGAACTCGGCGGCGCAATGCAGCAGCCCGTGGATACCACCCAGCTCGCCCGCGACCTTGGCGGCCAGGTCGGCGTAGTCGGCCGGGTCGGCGCCGGCGAGGTCGATCGGATACAGGGCCGGCTCGGGTCCCAGCGCCTTCACCACGTCATAGACACGGTTGAGCTTGGGCACGCGCCGCCCGAGCAGCACCACGGTCGCACCCGCCCGCGCGCAGGCCTTGGCCGCTTCCGCGCCGAAGCCGCCGTGCGCGCCGGTGACCAGCACCGTGCGCCCGGCCAGGGCATCGCCGGCGACGTCCGGCAGGGCGGCCGCAGCGATCGTCATGCCGCCTTCTGCGCCTCGGACACCATGCGCGCCAGTTCTCCGCTGTCGAAGAGTTCGACGGTGATGTCGCAGCCGCCGATCAGCTCGCCATTGATGAAGAGCTGCGGAAAGGTCGGCCAGTCGGAGTAGCGCGGCAGGCTTGCGCGCACTTCCGGATCCTCCAGCACGTTGACGCTGTGGAAGCCGGAAGCGCCGGCGTTCTTGAGCGCCTGCACGGCGCGGCTGGAAAAGCCGCACATCGGGAACTGCGGCGTACCCTTCATGAAGAGCACGATCGGATGGCCCTCGACCTCGGCCTTGATGCGGTCCATGACGTTCATGGAAAACTCCGTTCGGTGGGCGACCCCGGGACGGGGGCGCGATAAGGGCTAGAATTATACGGCCAAGGCCCGGCCCGCCGGTGCCCAGCCCCCTCAGAACGGAGATTCCCATGGCCATCGAACTGCCCGCCCTGCCCTACGACCGCGCCGCCCTCGAGCCGCACATCTCGGCGGAAACCATCGATTTCCACTACGGCAAGCACCACCAGACCTACGTCACCAACCTCAACAACCAGATCAAGGGCACCGAATTCGAGAACCTCGAGCTCGAGGCCATCATCCGCAAGGCCCAGGGCGGCATGTTCAACAACGCCGCGCAGGTCTGGAACCATACTTTCTACTGGAACTGCCTCAAGCCCAACGGCGGCGGCGAACCGACCGGCAAGCTGGCCGACGCCATCACCAAGGCTTTCGGTTCGTTCGCGGCGTTCAAGGAGCAGTTCACCGCGACCGCGATCGGCACCTTCGGCTCCGGCTGGGCCTGGCTGGTGCAGCGTCCGGACGGTTCGCTGGCCCTGGTCAGCACCCCGAACGCCGCCACCCCGCTCACCGGCACCGACACCGCGCTGCTGACCTGCGACGTCTGGGAACACGCCTACTACATCGACTACCGCAACGCCCGCGCCAAGTACGTCGAGGCGTTCTGGAACCTGGTGAACTGGGACTTCGTGGCCGACCGACTGGCCTGATGAGCGGCCCGGGCCTCCTGCTCGACATCGACCGGCTGTCCTGCGCCTACGCAGGGCAGCCGGCGGTGCGCGAGCTGGGGCTGACGCTGCGGCCCGGCGAGCTCGGCTGCCTGCTGGGCCCCAGCGGCTGCGGCAAGACCACGCTGCTGCGGGCGATCGCCGGCTTCCACGCGCCCAGCTCCGGAACGCTCCGGCTGCGTGGCGCGGATGCGCTGGCCCTGCCACCCGAGAAGCGCGGCCTGGGTTTCGTCTTCCAGGACCTCGCGCTGTTCCCCCACCTCACCGTCGCCGACAACGTCGCCTTCGGCCTGCATCGCCTCGATTCCGGCGCCCGCCGCTCGCGCGGCCTGGAGACGCTTGCCCTGCTCGGCTTGCAGGACCTGGCAGGGCGCTACCCGCACGAACTCTCCGGCGGCCAGCAGCAACGTGTGGCGCTCGCCCGTTCGCTGGCGCCACGCCCCGACCTGCTGCTGCTCGACGAACCCTTCTCCAGCCTCGACGCCGACCTGCGCGGCCGCCTGCGCGACGAACTGCGCGCCCTGCTAAAACGTCTGGGCATCGCCGCCCTGCTGGTCACGCACGACCAGGAGGAAGCTTTCGCCTTCGCCGATACCGTCGGCGTGATGAACGCCGGTCGCCTGCTGCAGTGGGCGCCGGGTTTCGAGCTCTACCACCGCCCGGCCACGCCCTTCGTGGCGTCCTTCGTCGGCGAAGGGCGCTTCCTGGCGGCACGCGTGATCGACCGGCGCCGCGTCAGCACGGCATTGGGCGAACTCACCGTCGGCAGCGACCTGCCCTTCACTGTCGGCAGCGCCGTACGTGTGCTGCTGCGCCCCGACGACCTGATGCCCAGCGACGACGGCGGCATCGAAGCCGAAGTCAGCGCCGTCGCCTTCCGCGGCGCCGAGACGCTGCATACCCTGAAACTTCCGGACGGTACGGCGCTGACGGCGCTGTTCCCCAGCCACCAGCAGCGGGAACCGGGCGCCCGGGTGCGCGTGCGGCCGGACCTGGCCCATGTCGTGGTGTTCGCCGACGAAGACGTGGGCTGAAGGCCCGAACGCCTGCCGCATGCAGGCGCGATGGCTCAGCCGCTGCTTTCCGCGAGCCGCCCCAGCACCGGCGCCACCTGCGCACTGCGGTCCAGCATCCGGCCGGCGCGGTCCAGCGCCGCTGCCAGTTCGCCACGGCTGTCGGCCCGGAAGGTGGCATGCCCGACCTTGCGGCCTTCACGCGGCGATTTTCCGTAGTCGTGCCAGTGGCCGCAGGCCTCGGCCAGCACCGGCGCCGCCGCGGGCAGCGTGCCGATCCAGTTGAGCATGCAGCTGTGGCCGACGGCGCGCGTGTCGCCCAGCGGCAGCCCGAGCACCGCCCGCAGGTGGTTCTGGAACTGCGAGGTTTCCGCGCCCTCGATCGTCCAGTGGCCGGAGTTGTGCACGCGCGGCGCCATCTCGTTGGCCAGAAGCACGCCGTCCTTGAGGAACAGCTCGAGCGCGAACACGCCGACGTAGTCCAGCGCCTCGGCGATCTTGCGCGCGGCGCCCAGCGCCTGCGCCTGCAGGGCCGGATCCACACGTGCCGGCGCCAGGCTGGCGGAAAGGATGCCGGACTCGTGCCAGTTCTCGGTCAGCGGCCAGGCGCGCAGTTCGCCATCGCGTCCGCGCACGGCCACCACCGACAGCTCGCGCTGGAAGGCGACGAAACCTTCGAGGATCAGGCCGACGGTGCCCGCCTGCGCACCCAGCGCGTCCCAGGCGGCATCGGCGTCGGCAGGCGATTTCAGGCGGAACTGGCCCTTCCCGTCGTAACCGAGGCGGCGGGTCTTGAGGATGCAGGGCGTGCCGATCTTCGCCAGCGCGGCGTCGAGGCCGGCGCGCGAATCGATCGCGGCGAACTCCGGCACCGGGATGCCGAGCTCGCGGAACAGGGATTTTTCCGCCAGCCGGTCCTGCGCCACCGCCAGCGCGCGCGGGCTCGGGAACACCGGCACGCGGTCGGCCAGCCACTGCGCGCTTTCGGCCGGCACGTTCTCGAAATCGAAGGTGGCCACGTCCACGCGCGAGGCGAATTCCGCCAGCCCGGCCTGGTCGCGGTAGTCGGCCTGCAGCAGCGGCGCGAACTGCGCGGCGCAGGCGTCCGGCGTCGAGTCGAGCACCAGGAAGCGCAGGCCCAGGGGCGCGCCGGAAAGCGCGAGCATGCGGGCCAGCTGCCCGCCACCGAGGATGCCGACCGTGGTCACGGCTGCCGCGGGTCCGGCTTGTCCAGCACGTCGCTGGTCTGCTTCGCGCGGAAGTTTTCCAGCGCACCGCGCACCGCCGCATGCTCCGGTGCCAGCAACGCCGCGGCGAACAGGCCGGCGTTGGCGGCGCCGGCCGCGCCGATCGCGAAGGTCGCGACCGGGATGCCGGCCGGCATCTGCACGATCGACAGCAGCGAGTCGAGGCCGTTGAGCGCCTTGCTCTGCACCGGCACGCCCAGTACCGGCACCGGCGTCATCGCCGCGATCATGCCCGGCAGATGGGCGGCGCCACCGGCGCCGGCGATGATCGCACGCAGTCCGCGCGAAGCCGCCGACTTCGCGTACTCCACCAGCAGGTCGGGCGTGCGGTGCGCCGAAACGACGCGCACTTCGTGCGGCACGCCCATCTGTTCAAGCCGGGCGACGGCGTGCTGCATCGTCTCCCAGTCCGATCGGGAACCCATGACGACCCCGACCAGCGGGGCAACGACGGCTTGGTTCATGGCGGGTGGCTTCGGCAAAAGGCTATTCTAGACCCCAAGCCCCCAGTCCGGACACCGCTCCCGCCCATGGACCGCAAGCTCCTCGACATCCTCTGCTGCCCGACCAGCAAACAGCCGCTGGCCCTGCTCAACGGGCCCGACCTGGCCGCCATCAACCAGGCGGTCGCGGCCGGCAAGCTGGCGCGGGCCGACGGCAGCGCGCAGGCCGAACCGCTGTCCGAAGGCCTGATCACGCGCGACCGCCGCACCGTGTACCGGATCGAGGACGGCATCCCGGTCCTTCTGGCCGACGAAGCCCTGGCCACCACCCAGATCCCCGACTTCCCGCGCTGATGGCGACCCTGCTGCCGCCACCGGCCGATATCGTTGCCGATGACGTCGCGCGCGCGCTCGCCGAAGACCTGGGCCCGGGCGACGCCACCGCCGAGCTGCTGCCCGACGGTCCGCAATCGGCCTACGTGGTCGCCAAGGAAGCCGGGGTGATCGCCGGCCGGCCGTGGTTCGACGCCTGCTTCCGCGCACTCGATCCCGCCGTGCTCATCCAGTGGCGCGTGCGCGAAGGCGAGCCGGTCGCGGCCGGCACCGTGCTGGTCACGCTGCAGGGCCGCGCCCGCGCCCTGGTCAGCGCCGAACGGCCGGCGCTGAACTTCCTGCAGACCCTGTCGGCGACCGCGAGCCGCACGGCGGAACACGTCGCCGCGGTGGCCGGCACCCGCACGCGTATCCTCGACACCCGCAAGACCCTGCCCGGCCTGCGCCAGGCGCAAAAATACGCCGTGCGCGCCGGCGGCGGCGACAACCACCGCATGGGCCTGTACGACGCGGTGATGCTCAAGGAGAACCACATCCACGCCGCCGGCTCGATCGCCGCGGCGGCGGCGGCGGCGCGCGCGAGGCACCCGGCGCTTCCGCTGATCATCGAAGTGGAAACCCTCGACGAACTCGACCAGGCGCTGGCCACCGGCTGCGACCGCATCCTGGTGGACGAATTCAGCGCCGACGATCTGCGCGAAGCGGTGCGCCGCGCCGCCGGCCGCATTCCGCTGGAAGTGTCGGGCGGCGTCAGCCTGGAGCGCCTGCCGGTGATCGCCGCCACGGGCGTGGACTGCGTGTCCATCGGTGCGCTGACCAAACACGTGCAGGCGCTGGACCTGTCGCTGCGCCTGGGGCATCCGCCCGGCGAGTCCTGATCCGTCCGCGGCAAAGCGGGGCGCCGGTGCACCCCGGGGCCGGGATCAGCCGCGACTGAGGTAGAGCGCGACCATCACCAGGATCGCCGCCGCGGTCAGCATGATCGGCACCCACTTGCTCATCGTCGGTGCCGCCGCGGGCGCGGCCTCGTTCGCCGGCGTCGCCAGGCGGTTGGTCTGCTGCGCCATGTCCATGCCCGGCGCCACGACGATGAAGCGCACCGCGTCCAGGCGCAGTTCGTCGCCGGGGTTCAGGAATCCCTGCTGCACGCGGCGGCCATTGATGTAGGTGCCGTTGGAAGACCCCAGGTCCTCGACCGACAGGCCGTCCTGGTTCGGCTTGACCAGGGCGTGGCGGCGCGAAATCTCCTCCGCCTGCACCGAGATGTCGCATTCCGGCGCGCGCCCGATCGCCACCGGGCCGGTCACCGGGAACACCTTGCCGAACACCGCACCGGACACGCCGCGCAGCAGGAACTTGGGCACCGCCATGCGCACGCGCGTGGCGCCGCTGTCTTCGTCCGAACCGGGGGTCACGCCCGGTGCCGGCGCGCTGCGCGCGGCCTCCACCACGGTGAACTTCGCCAGGATCGGCCCGATGCCGATCTGGTCGCCGGCGCGCAGCGCCATGATGTCGGCGACCGGCTTGCCGTTCACCGACACGGGGCCGCCGCCGTCGGGAACCTGCAGATTCGCGCCAGTGCTGGTGACATGGATTTCGCAATGCCGCGGCAGGATCTCGGGGTCGTCGAGCACGACCGCGCCCTCGACCGAGGAACCGATCCGGTTCACGCCCGCGTTGAGCAGGACCTGCGCATGCTCGCCATTGGGAAACACCAGTTTCATCTTCGCTCTCCTGCGAATCGGCGATGGCCCCGCGGGCCGGCATCCGGGCCTATCTTAGCCATGCGCGCGCAAACTCGTCAGGGGGTCCGCCTTGCGGCGATGCCGGGCCGTCCCCACACTGCGGTCATGCTCTCGACCCTGATATTCCTGCTTCTTGCGATAGCGCTGCTGGCCTTCTGGTTCGCCGGGCGCGCGGCGGCCGAAACGGCCACCTGGCTGGGCCAGCAGGCCTGCGCCCGTGCCCGCGTGCAGTGGCTCGACCACAGCGTGCACCTGATGGGGATGCGGCTGTCCCGCGGCCCGGCGGGCTGGCTGGGCCTCGAGCGCCAGTACCGTTTCGAATACTCCACCGGCGGCGAAGACCGGCATGCCGGCCGGATCGTGCTGCACGGACGCAGGCTGCTGTCCCTGATCGGGCCGATGCCGGCGGAAGACACGCTGCACTGAGCGGCCGCCCTATTTCACGACCCGCAGATGGCTGCGGCGCGGCGTGTCGCCGCCCTCGGGCGACGGCGTCGGGTCGTCCGGACCCTCGTCCGGCATCGCCGCGCCGTCTTCCGGCAACATCATGCCCTGCCCTGTTTCCTGGGCGTAGATCGCCAGCACCGCCGTCACCGGCACCACCACCGACTGGCTGACGCCGCCGAAGCGCGCCTTGAAGCGCACCTCGCGGTTGTCGATGACCAGCTGCGCCACCGCGCGCGGCGCGATGTTGAGCACGACGCGTCCGTCCTTTACCGACGACTGCGGCACCTGCACGCCATCCCTGCCCGCATCGACCAGCAGGTAGGGCGTCATGTTGTTGTCGTTGATCCACTCGTTCAGCGCCCGCAGCAGGTAGGGGCGGTTGGAACCCATCACCGGAACCGCGTCGGTCACTGAGGCAGCTCGCGCAGCGCCTTCTCTTCCGGCGTCAGGCTGCGCAGGTAGGCGGGGTTGCGGAAGATCCGCATGCCGTAGTCCTCGATCGGCTTGGCTTCCTTGGGCAGCTGCACGCCCAGGGCCGGCAGCCGCCAGATGATCGGCGCGATCGCGCAGTCGGCCAGGCTCATTTCCGGGTTGAGGAAGAACTTGGAGGCCTTGAACAGCGGCAGCGCGGCCAGCAGCAGCTCCTTGAGGCGCTTGCGGCCGGCGTCGGCCTGGGCCTTGTTGCCGTGCTGGATGGCCTGCACGTGCGGGACCCAGTCGTGCTCCAGGCGCAGCATGGCCAGGCGCAGGCGCGCGCGCGACAGCGGGTCGACCGGCATCAGCGGCGGGTGCGGGTAACGCTCGTCCAGGTATTCGGACACCACCGACGCGGCGTAGAGGACCAGGTCGCGGTCCACCAGGGTCGGCACGGAATGGTAGGGATTGAGGTCGACCAGGTCCTCGGGCGGATTGCCCGGGTCCACCGGCACCAGTTCGTAGGTGACGCCCTTGGCGGCCAGGACCAGGCGGACCCGGTGGCAGACGACGCAGTCGCGGGAGGAGAACAGGGTCAGGGCGTTGCGGATGCGTGGACTGGCAGCCATCAGGGGTCCCCCAAAACGCCGCCAGCCCCTGCCGGCGGTCGTCGGAAGCCCTAACCCTGCCCGAAACGGCCGGTCCGCCGCAAGCCGGGGTGCCGGAACCGTGATCCGTGGCCCGGAACGGTGCGTTTGCCGGCTCCAGGACGGCAAAAGGCCGCCCGGAGGCGGCCTTTTGGCGGCCTGATCCCGGAGGATCAGTGCACGTCGCGCCAGTACTCGGTCTTGAGCAGGTAGGCGATGAAGGTGAAGAAGGCCAGGAACAGCACCACCCACACGCCCACCGACTCGCGCTTGAGCGCGGCCGGCTCGGCCACGTACTGCAGGAAGCCGCTGATGTCGCGGGCGACCTGGTTGAACTGGGCGGCGTCGAGGCGGCCCGGCGAGGCCAGCTCGAGCTTGGCGACATGCTGCATGCCGTCGTGCCCTTCCTCGTAGACCGGGCGCTGGATGCCCTGCAGCTCCCAGAGCACGTTCGGCATCGAGGCGCCCGGGAACACGGTGTTGTTCCAGCCCAGCGGACGGCTTTCGTCGACGTAGAAGCCCTTGAGGTAGCTGTAGATCCAGTCCGGGCCGCCGAGCTTGGCGCGGGCGGTCAGGCTCAGGTCCGGCGCGGCCTTGCCGAACCAGGCGTTGCCGTCGCCGGCGGCGATGCCGGTGTTGATGTTCTCGCCGAACTTGGCGTCACCCTGGATCAGGTGCTGTTCGACCAGCTCCTGGCTCAGGCCCAGGTCCGAGGCGATCCGCGAGTAGCGGTGCAGGGACAGGGAATGGCAGCCGGAGCAGTAGTTCATGAACAGGCCGGCGCCGCGCTGCAGCGACGCCCGGTCGCTCAGGTCGGTGCCCGAGGATTCCAGCGGACCGCTGCTGGCCGCGAGGCCGAGGGCCGGCACGAAGGCCAGCAGGAGGGCGAAGAGGCGCAGCTTAGTCATGCGAGGGCACCCGCTCGGGAACGGCCTTGGTCTGGCCCATCGCGGACCAGAAGGGCATGAAGATGAAGAAGGCGAAGTAGTAGACGGTCAGGATCTGGGCCACCAGCTTCTGGGTGTCCGAGCCCGACTGCGCACCCAGCCAGCCCAGGATCACGAAGCTCACCGCGAAGATGGCGATCAGGATCTTGTGCAGCATCGGCCGGTAGCGGATGGACTTGACCTTGCAGCGGTCCAGCCACGGCAGCGCGAACAGGATCAGGGTGGCGCCGCCCATCACGATCACGCCGAACAGCTTGTCGGGGATCGCGCGCAGCATCGCGTAGAAGGGCGTGAAGTACCACACCGGCTTGATGTGCGCCGGGGTCACCAGCGGATCGGCGGCGATGAAGTTGTCCCACTCCAGGAACCAGCCGCCCATCGCCGGCGCGAAGAACACGATGAAGGCGAACAGGATCAGGAAGAAGCCGGCGCCGAACAGGTCCTTCACCGTGTAGTACGGGTGGAAGGGGATGCCGTCCTTGGGCTTGCCGGTCTCGTAGTCCTTGACCTTCTTGATGTCCACGCCTTCCGGGTTGTTCGAACCCACCTCGTGCAGCGCGCCCAGGTGCAGCACGACCAGCAGCAGCAGCACCAGCGGCAGCGCGATCACGTGCAGGGCGAAGAAGCGGTTGAGGGTGGCGTCGGCGACCAGGTAGTCACCGCGGATCCACTCGGTCAGGTCCGGGCCGATGAAGGGAATGGCGCCGAACAGGTTGATGATCACCTGCGCGCCCCAGTACGACATCTGGCCCCAGGGCAGCACGTAGCCCATGAAGGCTTCGGCCATCAGCACCAGGAAGATCATCATGCCCAGCACCCAGACCAGCTCGCGCGGCTTCTGGTACGAGCCGTAGATCAGGCCCCGGAACATGTGCAGGTAGACGACGATGAAGAACAGCGAAGCGCCGGTGCTGTGCATGTAGCGGATCAGCCAGCCCCACTCCACGTCGCGCATGATGTACTCGACCGAGGCGAAGGCCTCGGCGGCGGACGGCTTGTAGTGCATCGTCAGGAAGATGCCCGTGACGATCTGGTTGACCAGCACCAGCAGGGCCAGCGAACCGAAGTAGTACCAGAGGTTGAAGTTCTTCGGAGCGTAGTACTCCGACATGTGCTTCTTGTAGAACGGCACGAAGCCCGGGGCGCGGTCGTTGAACCAGCCGGTGACGTTCTCGACCGTGCGGTTGATCAGGTTGGCCATTACGCGGCTCCTTCAGGGGCGACGCCCACGATGAGGTGGTTGTCGTCGACGAAGTGGTACGGCGGCACCTCGAGGTTCGACGGCGCGGGCACGCCCTGGAATACGCGGCCGGCCAGGTCGAAGCGCGAGTTGTGGCAGGGGCAGTAGAAGCCGCCCGCCCACTCGGAATCAAAGGCCTGCGGCTGCAGCTCCGGCACGTAGCTGGGCGAGCAGCCCAGGTGGGTGCAGATGCCGACGATCACGGCCAGCTCGGGCTTGAGCGAGCGGGTTTCGTTCTTGGCGAAGGCCGGGGTCTGGTCGACGTTGTCGGATGCCGGGTCGCGCAGGCGGTCGTTGAGGCCCGGCAGGGCCGCCAGCTGTTCCGGCGTGCGGCGGAAGATCCAGACCGGCTTGCCGCGCCACTGGACGATCATGCGCATGCCCGGCTCGAGGTCGATCTTGCTGATGTCGACCTCGACCGGCGCGCCGGCGACCTGGGCCCGTGCACTGGGTTTCCAGGAACTGATGAACGGCACCGCCGCGGCCGCGACACCGACCGCGCCGACCACGGCGGTGGTGGCGGTCAGGAAGCGGCGACGGCCTGAGTTGACCCCTTCGTTAGCCATCCGGCTCTCCGAAAATCTTGCTAAGTGGCTGAAAACAGAGCTGCGGAGCCCGAGGGGGCCCGCAAAGACGCGCAATTGTAGCGGAGGGAGCGCGGCGGTCACAACGGCGGGCTGGGCCGCCG
Source organism: Arenimonas terrae (assembly GCF_006265115.1). Lineage (GTDB taxonomy): Bacteria > Pseudomonadota > Gammaproteobacteria > Xanthomonadales > Xanthomonadaceae > Arenimonas > Arenimonas terrae. Next base: position 196,555 of record NZ_SMDR01000002.1, read on the forward strand.
GCCGACCGGCCGTGAAGGCGCTCAGTTCGAGGCCAGGGCCCCGCGGTAGCGTTCGGCCAGCTGGCCGACGCGCTGGACGTAGCGCTGGGTCTCGGCATAGGGCGGCACGCCGCCGTGGCGGTCGACCGCGCCCTCGCCGGCGTTGTAGCCGGCCGCCGCCAGGGTCAGGTCGTTGTCGAAGCGCTTGAGCAGCCAGGCCAGGTACTGCACGCCGCCGCGGATGTTCTGGTTCGGATCGAACACGTCCGAAACCCCGAACCGGCTGGCCGTGGCCGGGATCAACTGCATCAGGCCCTGGGCGCCGGCGTGCGAGACCGCATTGGGGCGGAAGGCCGATTCGGCGTGGATGATCGCGCGCACCACGGCTTCGTCGACGCCGTATTCCAGGGCCGCGGCCCGGACTTCGGCGGCGTAGCTGTCGAGGTTGAGGCGCACGGTGCCGAAATCCACGCCGGGCAGAACGCCGCAGGCGTAGCAGGTCTCGACGTAGCTGAAGAGCATCTGCGCCGCGGTGGCGCCCGCCGGGCGCACATTGGTGTAGTGCACCACGCCGTCGCGCTCGTACTTGTAGACCGCGCCGCGGGTCACGCGCGCGCCGCTGGGCCGCGGTGCGGCCGCCAGGGCCTGGCCGGCGCCGGCGGTACGGAAATCGACCCGGGCGGCCGGCGTGGCGCGCGGCGTCCCGCCGGAGCCGGCACCGCCGGAACTGGCCACCGCCGGCGCCGGGGCGGGCCCGCGCGGCCGCGAGTCGGCGGCGGTATAGGTCGAGACCACTTCGCAGTGGGAACCGGCCACGCGCTTGCCGGAATAGTTGGGAATGCCGTCGGCGCCGGTGCAGCGGTACAGCGTGCCGGCCCCGGCCGGGGCGGCGGCGAGGATCAGGCTGGCCAGCGTCAGCAGGCGGCAGGGGCTCATCGGCGCGAGGTTTACTCCATGCCCGGCCGGTTGCCAAGGGTCTGGACGGGAAAACGACGCGGCCGGCCCGGTCCGGACAGCCGGCACGGGCCGCCCGCCCTGCCCCGCGGGCTACACTATCGCCCCCCACGGAACGGAATAACCGCCGCCATGCCCGTGAACTCGCCCGCCCGGGGCAAGCTCTACATCAAGACCCACGGTTGCCAGATGAACGAGTACGACTCGGCCAAGATGGCCGACGTGCTCGCCGCCGAACACGGCCTGGAACTGACCACCGACGAGGCCGAGGCCGACGTCATCCTGGTCAACACCTGCTCGATCCGCGAAAAGGCGCAGGAGAAGGTGTTCTCCCAGCTCGGCAAGTGGAAGCACCTGAAGAAGGACAAGCCGGTGCTGATCGGCGTCGGCGGCTGCGTCGCCAGCCAGGAGGGCGAGGCCATCCTCAAGCGCGCGCCCTACGTCGACCTGGTGTTCGGCCCGCAGACCCTGCACCGCCTGCCGCAGATGATCGAGGCGCGCCGCGACAGCGGCCGGCCGCAGGTGGACATCAGCTTCCCCGAGGTCGAGAAGTTCGACCGCCTGCCCGAGCCGCGCGCCGAGGGCCCGACCGCCTTCGTCTCGATCATCGAGGGCTGCAGCAAGTACTGCTCGTTCTGCGTGGTGCCCTACACCCGCGGCGAGGAAGTGTCGCGGCCCTTCGACGACGTGCTGCTCGAATGCGCCCAGCTCGCCGCCCAGGGCGTGCGCGAGATCCACCTGCTGGGCCAGAACGTCAACGCCTACCGCGGACCCATCGGGGACGGCGGCGGCATCGCCGACCTCGCCACCCTGATCCGCGCCATCGCCACCCTCGACGGCGTCGGCCGCATCCGCTACACCACCTCGCACCCGGTCGAATTCTCGGACGCCCTGATCGAAGCGCACCGCGACGTGCCGCAGCTGGCCAGCTACCTGCACCTGCCGGTGCAGTCGGGCAGCGACCGCATCCTGGCGGCGATGAAGCGCAACCACACCACGCTCGAATACAAGGCCAAGATCCGCCGTCTGCGCGAGGCCAAGCCAGGCATCGTGATCAGCTCCGACTTCATCGTCGGTTTCCCCGGCGAGACCGAGCGCGACTTCGAGGCGACGCTCAAGCTGGTCGAGGACATCGGCTTCGACCAGAGCTTCTCGTTCGCCTATTCCCGCCGCCCCGGCACGCCGGCCGCCAACCTGCACGACGAGGTGCCGGCCGAGGTCGCCAATGCGCGCCTTCAGCGCCTGCAGGCGGCGATCAACGCCAACGCGCGGAAGATTTCCGAAGCCATGGTCGGCACCGTCGAACGCATCCTGGTCGAGGGGCCCAGCGCCAAGGACCCGGACGAGCTCACCGGCAAGACCGAGAACATGCGCAACGTGAACTTCGCCGGTGGCAAGCGCCTGATCGGCCGCTTCGTGGACGTGCGCATCACCGAGGCGCGCACCAACTCGCTGCGCGGCGAGGTGCTGATCACCGAGGACGCCACCGCATGAACAAACCCGCGCACCGCGATTTCGTGCTCGAACCCGAAGACAGCGAACGCCTGGCCAACCTCGCCGGACCCTTCGACGAGCACCTGCGCCAGCTCGAGCTGCGCCTGGGCGTCGAGATCGCCAACCGCGGCCACGTCTTCCGCGTCACCGGCGACGCCAAGGCCGCCGACGCCGCGGAGAAACTGCTGCGCGCGCTCTACGCCGAAGCCGAGCGCGAGACCCTGGACCCGCACAAGATCCACTCGCGGCTGGGCAGCGCCAACCTCGAGCGGCTGACCTCGGGCGGCGGCTTCGACCCGCAGGAGGTCGCGATCAAGGTCAAGCGCGGCACCGTGCGCGGCCGCGGCGCCAACCAGGCCAGGTACCTGCACGCCATCGCCACCCACGACATCAACTTCGGCATCGGCCCGGCCGGCACCGGCAAGACCTTCCTGGCCGTGGCGATGGCGGTCGAGGCGCTCAACGAGAGCCGCGTGCAGCGCCTGCTGCTGGTGCGCCCGGCGGTCGAAGCCGGCGAGAAGCTCGGTTTCCTGCCCGGCGACCTGAGCCAGAAGGTGGACCCCTACCTGCGCCCGCTCTACGACGCGCTGTACGAAATGCTCGGCGTCGAGAAGGTCGCCAAGCTGCTCGAACGCAACGTCATCGAGATCGCGCCGCTCGCCTACATGCGCGGCCGCACCCTCAACGACGCCTTCGTGATCCTCGACGAGGCCCAGAACACCAGCATCGAGCAGATGAAGATGTTCCTGACCCGCATCGGCTTCGGCAGCACCGCGGTGATCACCGGCGACCTGAGCCAGATCGACCTGCCCAAGCACCAGAAGTCCGGCCTGCGCGACGCCATCGACGTGCTGCGCGGCACCGAAGGCATCAGCTTCACCTTCTTCACCGCCCACGACGTGGTGCGGCATCCGCTGGTGGCGCGCATCGTCCGGGCCTACGATGCCCGGGACGGCAAGGAGTCGCAGGAATGACCAAGGGTCCCGTGCAGCTTGATGTCAGCGTCAGCTACGGCCTGCCCCGCAAGGGCCTGCCCAGCGCTGCCAGCTTCCGCAAATGGGCCGCCGCGGCCGCCCAGGGCCGGATCCGCCGCGCCGACCTGGCGATCCGCCTGGTCGACACCAAGGAAGGCCGGGCCCTGAACCGCCACTACCGGGGCAAGGACTACGCCACGAACGTGCTGAGCTTCCCGGCCGAACTGCCCGAGGGCGTGACCCTGCCCCTGCTGGGCGACCTGGTGATCTGCGCCCCGGTCGTGGCCAAGGAGGCCGCCGAGCAGGGCAAGCCCCTGCTGGCCCACTACGCCCACCTGACCGTGCACGGCGTCCTGCACCTGCTGGGCCTGGACCACGAAGACGAACGCGAGGCCGAGGCCATGGAGCAGATGGAGCGGGACATCCTGGCCGGCCTGGGCCTGCCCGACCCCTATTGACGGGCCCCGGCCCGGGAAAAATGAACCGGAAACGGTTCCCGGGTACACTCCAGCGTCCCGCCCCCGCGGCGCCTGCCCCACCCGAGATGTCCGAGGATTCCCCTAGTACCGCGCCGGAACGCCGCTCCTGGCTCGAACGCCTGAGCCTGGCCTTTTCCGGCGAACCCCAGACCCGCGCCGACCTCGTGGAGATCCTCCGCGACGCCCAGGCCAATGGCCTGCTCGGCCCCGACACGCTGAAGATGCTCGAGGGCGCCCTGTCGGTGTCCGAACAGCAGGTCGGCGACATCATGGTGCCGCGCTCGCAGATGGTGTCCCTGCCCATCGACGCCAAGTTCCTGGACCTGATGAAGCTGGTGGTCGAGTCCGGCCACTCGCGCTTCCCCGTGCACGGCGAAGACCGCGACGAGATCCTGGGCATCCTGCTGGCCAAGGACCTGCTGCGCGGCATGGTCGCCGACGGCGGCCCCGGCAGCGTGCGCGAGCTGCTGCGCCCGGCCGTGCTGATCCCGGAATCCAAGCGCCTGAACGTGCTGCTGAAGGAATTCCGCCTCTCGCGCAACCACATGGCCATCGTGGTGGACGAACACGGCGGCGTCGCCGGCCTGGTCACCATCGAGGACGTGCTCGAGGAGATCGTCGGCGAGATCGACGACGAGCACGACGACGCCGACGAGGCCAACCTGATCGCCGCCCAGGCCGACGGCCAGTTCATGGTCGACGCGCTGACGCCGATCTCCGACTTCAACGACCAGTTCGGCGCCGATTTCCCGGACGACGAATACGACACCATCGGCGGCCTGGTCACCGCCGCCATCGGCCATCTGCCCGAGGCCGGTGAGGAGCTGGCCCTGGGCCGCTTCCACTTCCGGGTCGGCCGCGCCGACCGGCGCCGGGTGCACACCTTCGTGGTCAGCGTGCATGCCCCTGCGGAATAGGCTGCGCGCACTGCTGGCGGGCTGCCTGCTGCTGGTGGCGAGCGCCGCCAGCGCCGACCCCGCCGTGCCCGGCGCGCCCCTGCCCGCCGTGCCGGCCACGACGCCGGCACCGGTGGCCGCTCCGGCCGCGCGCATCGGCGTGGTGACGATGGAGCCGGGCGAGATCTTCTTCGAACGCTTCGGCCACAACGCCATCGTCGTGGACCCGCGCGACGGCCGCGAGCCGGTCGCCTACAACTTCGGCTACTTCGACCTGGACGAGCCGAACTTCGTCGGCAACTTCGTGCACGGCAACATGCGCTACTGGCTGGTGGCCCTGCCGCTGCGCCAGGACCTGGCGCGCTACGCCCGGCTCGGCCGCGGCGCCGCCGTGCAGTGGCTGGACCTCACGCCAGGCCAGGTCGTCGCGCTCGCCGCCGCGCTGGAAGCCAACGCCACCGGCGACAACGCCCGCTACCGCTACGACTACTACACCAGCAACTGCTCGACCAAGGTGCGTGACGCGATAGATGGCGCGCTCGATGGCCTGCTGAAGTCCCAGCTCAGCGGCCGCTCGCAGGGCAATACCTACCGCAGCGAATCGGTGCGCCTGGCCGCCCCCGCGCCCTGGATGGCGATCGGTTTCCACGTCGGCCTGTCCGACTACGCCGACCGGCCGCTGTCGCGCTGGGACGAGTCCTTCATCCCGATGCGCCTGCGCGACGCGCTGCGCGAGGTGAAGCTGGCCGATGGCCGTCCGCTGGTGCTGGCCGAAGAAACCCTGCTGCCGCACCGCATCGGCCAGCCGCCGGCGGAAGCGCCGCAGCTGCGCGGCGCGGCCTTCGCCGCCGGCCTGGTGCTGGCTGGTGGCGCGCTGTGGCTGGGCCGGCGCCGCCCGCGCCTGCTCGCCGCGCTGGCCCTTCCGGTCTGGACCGTGGCCGGGCTGGCGGGCCTGACCATGCTCTTCATCTGGTTCGGCAGTGCCCATGTCGCCGGCTGGGGCAACGAAAACCTGCTGCTGCTCAGCCCGCTCTGCCTGGGCCTGCTGCCCGGCGGCTGGGCCGTCGCCCGCGGCCGCGAAGCCTCGAAGTTCTTCCGCGCGTTGCTGGTCGCGGTGGCCGCCTGCGCCGCGCTGGCCGGCTTCCTGAAGTTCCTGCCGTTCCGGCCGCAGCAGAACGTCGAATGGGTCCTGCTGCTGCTGCCCCTGCACTGGGCCCTGCTGCGCGCGTTCGCGCCCCGGCGCTGAACGCTTGCCGGCACCGGCCGCGCGGCCGATGATGCCGGCCATGAACGACCTCTCCGCTCCCGCCGCGCCGACCACCCCCGCCTGCGTCGTCAACTGCGTGGCCTACAGCCGCGACGGCACCCGCCGCGACCTCAGCCTCGACCAGATCAGCGACGTGCTGGCCGTGGACGACGGCAGCTTCGTCTGGGTCGGACTGTTCAATCCCGAAGATGCGCTGCTCGACAAGCTGCAGGAGGAGTTCTGCCTGCACGACCTCGCGGTCGAGGACGCCCGCAACGCGCACCAGCGGCCCAAGATCGAGGCCTACGGCGATTCGCTTTTCATCGTCGCCCACACCGCCCAGCTGGTGGACGAGAAGATCGCCTTCGGCGAGACCCACATCTTCATGGGCCCGCGCTACCTGGTGACCCTGCGCCACGGCGCCTCGCTGTCCTACGCGCCGGTGCGCGCCCGCGCCGAGCGCGAGAAGGAGCTGCTGGCGATCGGGCCCAGCTACGGCCTGTACGCGGTGCTCGACTACATCGTCGACAACTACCTGCCGATCGTCGACGAGTTCCGCGACCAGCTCAACGAGCTCGAGCAGGACATCTTCGCCGAGACCTTCCGCCGCGACACCGTGGTGCGCCTGTACGAACTCAAGCGCGAGCTCACCCGCATGCGCCTGGCCGTGGCGCCGCTGCAGGACATCACCGGCCAGCTCACCCGCGTACACACGCAGCTGGTTGGCGAGGAGATGCGGCTGTACTTCCGCGACGTGTTCGACCACACGCTGCGCGTCAACGACGCGGTGGACACGCTGCGCGAGATGCTGACCGCGGCGATGTCGGTGAACCTCGCCCTGGTCACCGTCGGCCAGGGCGAGGTGGTCAAGCGCCTGGCCGGCTGGGCCGGCCTGCTGGCCGCACCGACCCTGATCGCCAGCTGGTACGGCATGAACTTCACCCACATGCCGGAGCTGGGCGGGCGCTACAGCTACTGGATCCTGATCGGCGGCACGGCGGCGATCGTGGCCGGGCTGTTCGTCGTGCTGCGCCGCGCGAAATGGATCTGACCCGCGGTACGGCGCGGGCCGCGGCAAAGAACGGGGTCAGGTTCACTTCCCGCGCCAGGAAGTGAACCTGACCCCGTTCGAAATTCCTCCTGCGGGGGTGGCTTGACGCGGATCAAGGCGGGTGGGCCGGGCCCGGCCTACCCTGCCTGCCATGACCGCGATCCCGCCCTTCGACGCCGACCTGCTCCGCCGCTACGACCGGCCGGGGCCGCGCTACACGTCCTACCCGACCGCGCCGCAGTTCCACGGCGGCTTCGGCGCCGCCGAGATGGCCCGCGCCGCGCGCCAGAGCAACGACGACCCGATCCCGCGCCGCCTGTCGCTGTACGCGCACGTGCCGTTCTGCTTCAGCCCCTGCTTCTACTGCGGCTGCAACCGCATCATCACCCGCGACCATTCGCGCGCCGAGGCCTACCTCTCGCGCCTGGTGCGCGAGGCGGCGATGCTGGGCCCGCTGTTCGACCGCGACCGCGAGGTTATCCAGATCCACCTGGGCGGCGGCACCCCGAACTTCATGACGCCCGGCCAGATCGGCGAACTGCTGGAAAGCCTGGACACGCACTTCCGCTTCAGCCGCTCGCCCGAGCGCGATTTCTCGATCGAGCTCGACCCGCGTTTCGTCAACCCCGGCGACATCGAGGCCCTGGCCTTCATGGGCTTCAACCGCGCCAGCCTCGGCGTGCAGGACTTCGACCCGGCGGTGCAGAAGGCGGTCAACCGCATCCAGTCGGTCGAAGAAACCCGCGCCGTCATCGACGCCTGCCGCAAACACGGCTTCCGCTCGGTGAACGTGGACCTGATCTACGGCCTGCCGCTGCAGAGCCGCGAGGGTTTCGGCCGCACGCTCGACACCGTGATCGAAGCCCGCCCGGACCGCCTCGCGGTGTACAGCTACGCGCACATGCCGCAGCTGTTCAAGCCGCAGAAGCAGCTCGACGCCAGCCTGCTGCCCGACCCCGAGACCAAGCTGGGTCTGCTGCAGCTGGCGATCGAAAAACTGTCGGTGGCCGGTTACCGCTACGTCGGCATGGACCACTTCGCCCTGCCCGAGGACGACCTGTCGCTGGCGCAGGAGCGCGGCGGCCTGCACCGCAACTTCATGGGCTACACCACCCACGCCGACAGCGACCTGGTGGGCATGGGCGTGAGCGCGATCAGCCACATCGGCGACACCTACAGCCAGAACCCGCGCGACCTGCCCAGCTGGGAGATCGCCGTCGACGCCGGCCGCCTGCCCACCTGGCGCGGCATGACCCTGGACGCCGACGACGTGCTGCGCGCCGACCTCATCCAGCAGCTGATGTGCCAGGGCGAGATCGACATCGCCGCCCTCGAGGAGCGACACGACGTGGACTTCGACATCTATTTCGCCGCCGACCTGGAGCGGCTGCAGGCGCTGGAGGCCGACGGCCTGGTCGAACGGCCCGCCGGCCGGATCCGGGCGACCTCGCGCGGACGCCTGCTGCTGCGTATCATCGCTGCATGTTTCGACCGCTACCTGCACCAGCCCAGCGAGCAGCCCGTGCGCTACTCGAAGTCCATCTGACTATCTCCGGGGCGTTCCGGTGAGCACTCCGTCGCGCCGGCCCCGGCCCAATCCGATCGCCGACGACGGCAACGAACTGCGCTTCTGCAGCACCTGCGCCTTCTCCGACGCCTGCCTGTCGCAGGGCTACGACAAGGCGGCGCTGATGGACCTGCATGTGCTGGTCGAGCACATCGGCCCCTTCCACGAAGGCGAGCACATCTTCCGCGAGGGCGACGAGTTCAACGCCATCGCCGCCGTGCGCGCCGGCACCGTCAAGACCTACGTGCTCGACGCCAGCGGCCAGGAACAGGTGCTGGGATTCCACCTGCCCGGCGAGATCATCGGCCTCAACGCCATCAGCGAGGCGCGTTATCCCTGCAACGCGGTGGCGCTGGACACGGTGATGCTGTGCCGGTTCTCGTTCCCGAAGATGGCCCTGCTGGCCACGCGCATGCCGGGCCTGCAGGCGCAACTGTTCCGCCTGCTCAGCCAGGACATCGGCAAGGCCGCGCTGCTGGCCGGCGACTACAGCGCCGACCAGCGCATGGCGGCCTTCCTGGTGGCGCTGTCGCGGCGGTTCGCCCAGCGCGGTTTTTCCGCCACGCGCCTGCACCTGACCATGACCCGCACCGACATCGCCAACTACCTGCGCCTGGCGCCGGAAACGGTGAGCCGCGTGCTCAAGCGGCTACAGGAAGACGGCCTGATCCGGGTCGACCGCCGCGAGCTCGAGATGCTCGACCCCGCCCGCCTGGAAGAGCTGGCCCGGCCGGTCCTGCGTCACTGAGGCCCCGTCCACCCTGCCCCGACTTGACCTGAATCAGGGTCCGCCGGCGGCGAAGGGCAGAGCATGGCGCCATCCTGACAGGAGAGCCGTCATGAGCAGTACCCGCAAACTATGGGCCGGCCTGGCCGCCCTTCTGATCGTCTCGTTCTCCGCCCTGCTATGGGTGGGCAGCGAGATCCACCGCGTCATGCCGCCGATTCCCGACCAGGTGGTCACCACCTCGGGCGAGGTGGTGTTCACCAAGGACGACATCCAGACCGGTCGCCAGGTCTGGCAGTCGATCGGCGGCCAGCAATTGGGCTCGATCTGGGGCCACGGCGGCTATGTCGCGCCGGACTGGACCGCCGACTGGCTGCACCGCGAGGCGGTGGACATCCTGGACCGCTGGGCCCGCGAAGACTATGCCGTGGCCAACCATGCCGCGCTGGGCAAGCCCGAGCAGGCGCTGCTGGAAGCCCGGCTGCAGGAGCGGCTGCGCACGAACACCTTCGACGCCGAGAATGGCGTGATCGTGATCGACGCCGACCGCCTGGCCGCCATCAACAACGTCTCGGCGCACTACCAGAGCCTGTTCAGCAACGACCCGGCCACGCGCGAGCTGCGCGAGGCCTACGCGATGAAGGAAGCGACGGTGCCCGACGCCGAACACCGGCGCCAGATGACCGCCTTCTACTGGTGGACGGCCTGGACGGCGGTCACCGAGCGCCCGGGCAAGGACATCACCTACACCAACAACTGGCCGCATGAGCCCCTCGTGGGCAACACGCCGCCGCCGAACCTGCTGGTGTGGACGGTGTTCAGCGTGCTGTTCCTGATCGCCGGCGTCGCCCTGCTGGGCTGGCATTACGCGGTCAGCCACGACAAGGAGGAGCACCCGGTGCTGCCGGCCAGCGACCCGCTGGCGAAGATCGTGGTCACCCCGTCCATGAAGGCCACCGCCAAGTACTTCTGGGTGGTGATCGCGCTGTTCCTGACCCAGATCCTGCTCGGCGCGATCACCGCGCACTATCAGGTCGAAGGCCAGGAGGCCTACGGCTTCGCGCTGTCGGAAATCCTGCCCTATTCGCTCACGCGCACCTGGCACACGCAGCTGGCGGTGCTGTGGATCGCCACGGCCTGGCTGGGCATGGGCCTGTACATCGGCCCGGCGATCTCCGGGCATGAGCCGAAATACCAGGCCCTGGGCGTCAACGTGCTGTGGGTCTGCCTGATCATCATCGTGGTCGGTTCCTTCGCGGGCCAGTGGTTCGCGGTGATGCAGAAGCTCGGGCTCGAGCACAACTTCTGGTGGGGCCACCAGGGCTGGGAATACGTGGACCTGGGCCGGTTCTGGCAGTGGTTCCTGTTCCTGGGCCTGGGCATCTGGCTGACCCTGGTGGGCCGCTGCCTGGTGCCGGCGATCAAGGCCGGCGGCGAGTCGAAGTCCATCACCACCCTGCTCTTCCTCTCCACCGTGGCGATCGGCCTGTTCTACGGCGCCGGCCTGCTGTGGGGCGAACACACGCACCTGTCGATGGTCGAATACTGGCGCTGGTGGGTGGTGCACCTGTGGGTGGAAGGCTTCTTCGAGGTTTTCGCCACGGCGGTCATCGCCTTCCTGTTCACCAGGCTGGGCCTGATCAAGATCCGCACCGGCACCCTGGCCACGCTGTTCGCGACCATCGTGTTCATGGCGGGCGGCGTGCTGGGCACCCTGCACCACCTGTACTTCACCGGCACGCCGACTGCGGTGATCGCGCTCGGCGCCAGCTTCAGCGCCCTGGAAGTGGTGCCGCTGGCCTATGTCGGCTTCGAGGCCTGGCACACCTTCAAGCTGGGCAAGGCGACGCCGTGGATGCAGCGCTACAAGTGGCCGATCCTGTTCTTCACCGCGGTTGCGTTCTGGAACCTGGTGGGCGCCGGCCTGTTCGGCTTCCTGATCAACCCGCCGCTGCCGCTGTACTACATGCAGGGCCTGAACCTGACCCCGCTGCACGGCCACACCGCCCTGTTCGGCGTGTACGGCATGCTGGGCATCGGCCTGATGCTGTTCTGCCTGCGGGGCATGAAGCCGCAGGCAATCTGGCCGGAGGCGCCGCTGCGCACCGCCTTCTGGGCGCTGAACATCGGCCTGGTCGGCATGGCGCTGTTCACCCTGCTGCCGATCGGCATCCTGCAGCTCAACGCCGCCATCGGCGAGGGCTACTGGTACGCCCGCTCGGCCGAGTTCATGCAGCAGCCGATCATCGACATGCTGGTGTGGATGCGCGTACCCGGCGACACCATCTTCAGCGTCGGCGCCGTGGCCCTGGCCTGGTTCGTGGCGCGGCTGTGGATCAAGCCGCGCACCGCGCCGGTGAAGGTGGAGGGCGTGACCGAAACCGCCCGCTGAGGGACACTGCGGTCGGTCTTGAACGGGGTCGCCTTGCGGCCCCGTTTTTTTGCGCGGGCCGCGGGAACGGCCCCGGATGACCTGAATCAAGGCGCCGGCACCGCGGCCAATCCACCATGGACACCAGAATCCGTGGAGTCCGCCATGGCCACCGCCGTCCCGCTCGACCGCTCCTTCCCGCTGGCCGCCCTCGCCGCCGCACCGCACCGCCTGCTGTTTTTCATCGGCGCCGCCAACGTGCTCGCGGCGATGGCCTGGTGGACGGGCTGGCTGGGTGGCCTGCTGCCCGCACCGACGGTGCCGGCCGGCTGGATGCACGGTTTCATCATGCAGTACCAGGTGCTGCCGACCTTCATCTTCGGCTTCCTGCTCACGGTGTTCCCGCGCTGGATGGCGCAGACCGAAGCCAGCCGCTGGCACTACCTGCCAGTGGGCCTGGGCCTGGTCGCGGGCCAGGCGCTGACCCTGGCCGGCCTGCTGTCGGGCTCGGCGGTGCTGCTGCACATCGGCGTGGTCAACACGCTGGCCGGCTGGATCGCGGCGATGGTCGTGCTGGCGGGCTGGCTGGCGCGCGACCGCAGCGGCAACTGGCATGCGGTCTCGTGTTTCGCGGGGCTGCTGATGGGCCTGGCCGGCCTGATCGCCTTCGTGATCTACCTGCATCTGCCCACCGAGCCGCGCCTGGCCTTCGCCATGCTGAAGATCGGCACCTTCGGCCTGCTGGTCCCGGTCTACAGCACGGTCGCCCACCGCATGTTCCCCTTCTTCGCCGGCAACATCGTGCCCGGCTATAAACCGTGGCGTCCGATGTGGCTGCTGGCGGCGTCGTGGCCGCTGTGGCTGGGCCATGTGGCGCTGGAGCTCGCGCATCTATACCAGTGGCTTTGGCTGGTGGACCTGCCGCTGCTCGGGCTCGGCGTGCTGACGCTGTGGCGCTGGTGGCCGCGCGGCAAGGCGCCGGCGCTGCTGCGCGTGCTGTTCATCGGCTACGCCTGGCTGCCGGTGGCGCTGGCCCTGTATGCGGCGCAGAGCCTGTGGTTCCTCGGTACCGGCGAGTTCGCGCTGGGGCGTGGGCCGGTGCACGCGGTGTCGGTCGGCTTCTTCGGCAGCCTGCTGGTGGCGATGGTGACGCGTGTCACCCAGGGCCACTCGGGCCGGCCGCTGGTGCTGGGGCGGATCCCGGCGTTGGCCTTCATCGGCATGCAGGTCGTCGCCGTCGTGCGCGTGTTCTCCGAGCTGTCGCCGAACCCGGCGCCGTGGTTCCTCGCCGCCGGTCTGGCCTGGGTGGCGGTGTTCCTGCCCTGGGTGCTGCGCTCGCTGTGGATCTACGCCACGCCGCGCGCCGACGGCCGGCCGGGCTGAGCGGAGAGCGCGATGATCGTCTTCTACCTGCAGATCAAGGCCGTGCACATCGCCGCCGTGCTGGCCAGCGGCGGCCTGTTCGCGCTGCGCGGCGCCGCCGTGCTGGCCGGCCAGCGCTGGGCGATGGCCGCGCCGCTGCGCTACCTCAGCTACAGCATCGACACGGTGCTGCTCACCGCGGCGCTGATGCTGCTGACCGCACTCAAGCTCAATCCCTTCGCCGTACCCTGGCTGTCGGTGAAACTGAGCCTGCTGCTGTGCTACGTGGTGCTGGGCACCCTGGCGCTCAAGCGCGCGCGCAGCCCCCGCGGCCGCGCGCTCTGCTACGCCGCGGCGCTGGGCTGCTTCGCCTTCATGTACTTCGTGGCCCGCGCGCACCATCCGCTGGGCATCCTGCAGGGGCTGGCGTCATGACCTCGCCCTCCCTGCATCCCTGCTTCCTCGGCCCCTACGGCGAGAACGACACGCTGCTGGAAAAACTGGTCGTCGAGTTCCTGCGCGACCACGTGTACTGGCGCCGCAACTTCCATCCCGAGGACCCGCCGGCGATTCCGACCGCCGCGGCGGGCGAACCGGCCTTCCGCGACTTCGAGGCGCGCATGCGCCGCGAACTGCACACGCTTTCGGCGGCGCTGAAGCGCTCCGTTCCCTTCCACAGCCCGCGCTACATCGGGCACATGGTGTCCGACCTGCTGCTGCCGGGACTGGCGGCGCAGTTCCTCACCCTGCCCTACAACCCGAACAACGTCAGCCTCGACGCCGCGCCGGTGACGATCGACCTGGAGATCAAGGCCGGCCTGCAGTTGGCGCGCATGTTCGGCTATGTCGACGACCCGACGCGGCCGGACTGCGCCTTCGGCCACCTGACCTCGGGCGGCACGCTCGCCAACTTCCAGGCACTGCGGCTGGCGCTGGCGCTCAAGGCGTTCCCGGTGGCGCTGCGCACCGCGGCGCCGCCCGGGCTGGCGCTGCCGGAAGACGACCGCGCCGCCTTCAACACGACGCCGGCGGACGCCATCGCCCTTCTGACGGCCTGGGAAACGTGGCTGGCCACGCAGTCGCCTGCCGACCGCCGGCAATGGCGCGCGCGGCTGACGGCGCAGCGGCTGGAAACCCTGGGCCTGGCCGAGTTCCTGGGCCGGCATCCCGCGCTGGGCTCGCCGCGGGTGTTCGCGCCGGTCACGGCGCACTACTCGTGGTCCAAGGGCATGAAGCTGATGGGCCTGGGCCGCGCCCAGCTGGAGCTGGTGCCGGAGACGGGCATGCGCCTGGATGCCGGCGCGCTCGACGAACGCCTGCACGACTGCCTGCGCAATCACCAGCCGGTGCTCGCCGTGGTCGGCGTCATGGGCAGCACCGAGTTCGGCACGGTCGACCCGGTGCACGAACTGGTGGCCGCACGCGAGCGCTGGGCGCCGCTCGGCCTGGGCTTCGCCGTGCACGTGGACGCGGCCTGGGGCGGCTACCTCGCCACCCTGTTCCGCGAACCCGACGGCCGCCTGCGCCCGCTGGCGGACATGCGCGAGGAGTTCCGCGACTTCCCCGCGCCGGAAGTGCACGCCGCCGTCGGCGCCCTGCACCGCGCCGATTCGATCACCGTGGACCCGCACAAGCTCGGCTACCTGCCCTACGGCGCCGGTGCTTTCCTCTGCCGCGACCAGCGCGCGATGGCCCTGTTGGCCGAAGACGCCGACTACGTCTTCAGCGCCGACACCGGCGGAGACTATTTCCAGCGCTTCCGGCAGCTGGGGCGCTACATCCCCGAGGGCTCGAAGTCCGGCGCGGCGGCGGCGGCGGTCTACGTCACCCATCGCGTGCTGCCGCTGGACCACGAGAACTTCGGCGCGCTGCCGCGGGAAAGCATCCTGGCCACCGAAGCCTTCCGCACCGCGGCGGCGCGATTCGCCGCGCGGCTCGAAGGCCGCCTGCACTGTCGCATCCCCTTCGAACCCGACAGCAACCTGATCTGCCTTGCCCTCAATCCCGCCGGCAACCGCGACGTGGGCCGCATGAACCGCTTCGTGCGCGCCCTGCACGAAGGCCTGAGCTACGACCCGCACCAGCCGCTGCAGGCCCGCGAGTTCTTCGGCTCGATGACGACCCTGCGCCCGGAGATCCTGGGAGACGCCGACACCGCCCGTGTGCTGGCCTCGCTGGCCCTGGACCCGGCCACGCTCGACGCCGGCGGCGACGACGACGATCGCCTGGTGATCCTGCGTCACACCCTGATGAATCCCTTCCTGCTCGACAGCGGCAACGGCATCAGCTACCTGGAGCTGTACTTCGACTATCTGGAACGGCGCGCGACCGCCCTGATGGCGGTGCCGGCATGAATGCCGTCGCGGAAACCGCCGCCGACCGCCGCTGGCTGCACGGCGCCCTGGCAACGCTGGAACAGGAAGCCGCGCGTTCGGCCGACACCCACCTGCTGCGCGTCGACCTGCCGGCGTTCCCGGGCATCCGCTTCTACTTCAAGGACGAGGCCTCGCATCCCACGGGCAGCCTCAAGCACCGGCTGGCGCGTTCGCTGTTCCTCTACGCGCTGTGCAATGGCCGCCTGCACGAGGGCCAGATCGTCATCGATGCGTCCTCGGGCAGTACGGCGATCTCCGAAGCCTGGTTCGCGCGCCTGCTCGGGCTGCGCTTCAAGGCGGTGATGCCGGACTGCACCGCGCCCGGCAAGATCCGCGCGATCCGCGCGCTCGGCGCCGAATGCGTGCTGGTGCCCTCGGCCATGGACGCCAGCGCGATGGCGCGCGAGCTCGCCACCGCCCGCGGCCTGTGCTACCTCGACCAGTTCGGCCTGGCCGAACGCGCCACCGACTGGCGCGGCAACAACAACATCGCCGAATCGATCCTGGCACAGATGGCGCGGGAACCGGACCCGGAGCCGGCCTGGATCGTCTGCGGCGCCGGCACCGGCGGCACCTCCGCGACGCTGGGGCGCTACCTGCGCTACCGCCGGCTCGATTCCCGCGTCTGCGTGGCCGAGCCGACCGGCGGCGCCTTCGCCACCGGCTGGCGCAGCGGCTGCCGCGATGCCGTCGCACTTGCGCCCACGCGGGTCGAAGGCATCGGCCGGCGGCGCGTGGAGCCGGGTTTCCTTTTCGACGTGGTGGACGACGTCGTCGAAGTGGACGACGCTGATTCGATCGCCGGCGCCTGGGCCCTGGAAGAGCTGCTCGGCCGGCGCTACGGCGGCAGCTCCGGCACCAACCTCGTGGCTTGCCTCGAGCTGGCCGCACGCCTGCGCGCACAGGGCCGCACCGGCAGCATCGTCAGCCTGCTCGGCGACCGCGGCGAACGCTACGCCGAGACGCTGTTCGACCCGGACTGGCTGACGGCCCGCGGCATCTGCCTGGCGCCGTCTCTGGCGCGGCTGCGTGCGCAGCTGGGCATCGTCGCCCCGTGAGTCACCACGACCTGCGGAGCTTCCTGTCAACGCTGTCGGCGCGCGGCCAGTTGCGCGAGGTCGGCACGCCGGTGGACCCGGACCTGGAAAGCACCGCGCTGTGCCGCCTGTCGCTGATGCGCGGCGGGCCGGCCCTGCTGATGACGCGCCCGGTGGGCTCGCGACAGGCCCTGCTCGGCAACCTGTTTGGCCACCGCGACCGCATCGAACTGGCGCTGGGAGGGCGACCGCTGGCCTCGCTGCGTGAGCTGGGCGAGCTGCTGGCCGCACTGAAGGAACCGCGCTGGCCGGCCAACCTGCGCCAGGCCCTGTCGAGCTGGCCGGAGCTGGCCCAGCTGGCGCACGTGGCGCCGCGGGTGGTGGCCGACGCCGCCTTCGACGACATCGTGCTCGAAGGCGAGGACATCGACCTGGGCGCCCTGCCGATCCAGCGCTGCTGGCCGGGCGACGTCGCGCGCCTGGTCACTTTCGGCCTGGTGGTGACGCGCGGCACCCGCCAGCCGCGCCAGAACGTGGCGATCTACCGCCAGCAGCTGATCGGCCGCAACCGCGTGATCATGCGCTGGCTGCCGCACCGCGGCGGTGCCCTGGACTTCGCCGACTTCCGGGCCGCCCACCCCGGCAAACCCTTCCCCGTGCTGGTCGCGATCGGCGCGGATCCGGCGACGATGCTGGCGGCGGTCGCGCCAGTGCCCGACACGCTCTCGGAGTACGAATTCGCAGGCCTGCTGCGCGGCGCACGTACCCGCGTCTGGCGCAGTGCCCTGACCGACCTGGACGCACCGGCGGGCGCGGAGATCGTGCTGGAGGGTTTCATCCACCCGGACGACACCGCCACCGAAGGCCCGTTCGGCGATCACACCGGCTACTACAACGCCCAGGGCGAGTTCCCCGTTTTCACGGTCCAGCGGCTGCGCATGCGCCGCGATGCGATCTATCACGGCAGCTACATGGGCCGGGCGCCGCAGGACGAGCCCTCGGTGCTGTCGGCCGCACTCAACGACGTGTTCGTGCCGATCCTGCGCAAGGTGTTCCCCGAGATCGTGGACTTCCATCTGCCGCCGGAAGCCTGCTCCTACCGCATCGCCGTGGTCAGCATCCGCAAGCAGTACCCGGGGCATGCGCGGCGCATCATGATGGGAATCTGGTCGTACCTGCGCCAGTTCACCTACACCAAGTTCGTCATCGTCACCGACGAGGACATCGACGTGCGCGACTGGCCGCAGGTGGTCTGGGCGCTGTCCACGCGCGTGGACCCCGCGCGTGACAGCCTGCTGGTGGAGAACACGCCGATCGACTACCTCGACTTTTCCAGCCCGGAGCCCAACCTCGGTTCCAAGCTCGGCCTGGACGCGACGCACAAGTGGCCGGGCGAAACGCGCCGGCCCTGGAGCGCACCGATCGTGCCCGACCCGGCGGCGGAACGTCAGGCCGAGTCGATCTGGTCGACGCTGCTGGCGTCGTCGACGAACAGCTCGCCATAACGCGCCAGCACCGCGCGCAGCTCGGCCAGGGCACCGGCGTCGAACTGGCCGTCGGACAGGGCCTCGCTCGCGCCGAGCACGCGCGCCAGCAGCGGATGCAGGGCCGCGTCCGGCGCCGGGTCGAGCCGGCATTCGAGGAACATCGTCTCGACCGCCGACTTGAGTTCGGCGGAAAGCGCCTGGATTCCGGCGGCATCGAGGTGGCCGTGGGAGGCGTGCACCAGCGAGTCGGCCGCGGCGCGCACCCGACCCATGCCGCGGCTCAGCGCCGCATCGGCCGGCCAGCGCGCGTCCGGCGCGTCGATGGGCGCTTCCCCCGCGGCATGCCCGGCGGGGTTCGCATGCCTTGCATGGGACGCATGACCCGAGTGACCCGAGTGACCCGAGTGACCCGAGTGGCCCGAGTGGCCCGAGTGGTCTTCAGTATCCCCGGGGCCCGCAGCATCGGCATGGGGTCCGGCGTGCTGCGGCGCCGCTTCGCCGCGACCGGGATGGTGCGCGCAGCCCGCGGCCAGGACGGGCAGCGCCAGTGCCACCACGAGGCAGCGCATGGAAGGACGGATCATCGGGGTCTCCTCGACCGGTCCCGGCGGGACCGAATGTCGCCATGCTGGACCCGGCGACGGCGACGGGAACTGATCCAGGTCAATGTCCGCCCGCTTCGTCGCGTACAGCATGGCCACCGGCCCCGACGAGGAGTTCCCGATGCAACTGGTCTGTCCCGCCGGCAATCTGCCGGCCCTGCGCGCGGCCGTGGACGCCGGCGCCGACGCCGTCTACGCCGGTTTCCGCGACCAGACCAACGCCCGCGCCTTTCCCGGCCTGAACTTCGACGAAGCCGAACTGCGCGCCGGCATCGCCTACGCCCACGCGCGCGGCCGCAAGGTCTACCTGGCGCTCAATACCTATCCGGAAACCTCGCGCCTGCGCGCCTGGCAGGCCGCGGTCGACCATGCGGCGGAGCTGGGCTGCGACGCCATCATCGCCGCCGAGATGGCGGTGCTCGAGCATGCGGCGCGCGAATATCCGGGCATGGCAAGGCATCTGTCGGTGCAGGGTTCGGCCACCACGGCGCCGGCGCTGCGCTACATGCACGAACGCTTCGGCATCAGCCGGGCGGTTCTGCCGCGGGTACTGTCGCTGCAGCAGGTCGAACGGCTGTGCGAAACCTCGCCGGTGCCGCTGGAGGTATTCGGCTTCGGCAGCCTGTGCATCATGGTCGAGGGCCGCTGCCAGCTGTCGAGCTACGTCACCGGCGCCTCGCCCAACCGCCACGGCGTCTGTTCGCCGGCGCGATTCGTGCGCTGGGAGGAACACGGCGACGGCAGCCGCGGCGTGCGTCTGAACGGCCTGCTGATGGACCGCTATTCGCCCGGCGAACCGGCGGCGTATCCGACCGTGTGCAAGGGGCGCTTCACGGTCGGCGGCGAAACCTTCCATGCGCTCGAGGAGCCCACCAGCCTCAACACCCTGGAGCTGCTGCCGCGCCTGGCCCGCGCCGGCGTGGCCGCGCTCAAGATCGAAGGGCGGCAGCGCGGCGTCGCCTACGTCACCGCGGTCACCCGGACCTGGCGCGAAGCGATCGACCGGCATGCCGCCGCGCCCGACGCCTGGGCGCCGCGCGGGGAGTGGCAGGCCGCGTTGTCCGCCCACGCCGAGGGCCACCAGACCACCCTCGGCCCCTATCACCGCGCCTGGCACTGACCGAATGAAACTCAGCCTCGGACCCCCGCAATACTTCTGGCCCCGCGAACGCACGCTCGCCTTCTACCGCGAGGCTGCCGACTGGCCGGTGGACAGCGTCTACCTGGGCGAAACCGTCTGCAGCAAACGCCGCGAACTCGGCACGCGCGACTGGATTTCGCTGGCCTTCGAACTCGCGTCCACCGGCAAGGAGATCGTGCTCTCGAGCCTGGCCCTGGTCGAGGCCGAATCCGAACTCAACGCGCTCAACCGCATGCTCGACCACGGCGGCTTCCTGATCGAGGCCAACGACCTGACCGCGGTGCAGCTGTGCCGGGAACGGCGCCTGCCCTTCGTCGCAGGGCCGAGCCTGAACCTCTACAACCACCGTGCCCTGGCCATGCTGATGGACGACGGCCTGCGCCGCTGGGTTCCGGGCGTCGAGCAGGGACAGGCGCTGATCGCCGAGCTGCTCGACGCGCGGCGCGCCGAAGGCGGCGCGATACCCGAGCTCGAGGTGATCGCCTGGGGCCGCCTGCCGCTGGCCTACTCGGCGCGCTGCTTCACCGCCCGCGCACTCGACGTCGCCAAGGACGCCTGCGGCTTCCGCTGCATCGAACATCCGGACGGCCTGCCGCTGGCGACGCGTGAGGGCGAGCCCTTCCTGCGCATCAACGGCATCCAGGTCCAGGGCGAGGAAGTGACCGACCTGGGACCGGAACTGCCGGCGCTGCGCGCGCTGGGCGTCGACCTGCTGCGCCTGTATCCGCAGGCCGAGGGCATGCGCGAGGTCGTCGAGCATTTCGACCTCGCCCGCCGCTCGCCCCAGCCGCCACCGCGCCGCGGTGCCGTGAACGGCTACTGGCACGGCCAGCCGGGAAAGCCGGGACTGCCGCCCGGCTGATCGCTCACCTATTCCGCTGGAACACCAGCGTCGCGTTGGTGCCGCCGAAGCCGAAGCTGTTGGACATCACGGTGTCGAGTTTCGCCGCGCGGCTTTCGCGCACGATCGGGAAGCCCTCGGCCTGCGGATCGAGCGTTTCGATATTGGCCGAGCCGGCGATGAAACCGTCGCGCATCATCAGCAGGCAGTAGATCGCCTCGTGCACGCTGGCAGCGCCCAGCGAATGACCCGACAGCGCCTTGGTCGAGGACAGCGGCGGCACCGCGTCGCCGAAGGCCTCGCGGATCGCGCGCAGTTCGACCAGGTCGCCCAGCGGCGTCGAGGTGCCGTGGGTGTTGAGGTAATCCACCGGCGCATCCACGCCTTCGAGCGCCATGCGCATGCAGCGCACCGCGCCTTCGCCCGACGGCGCGACCATGTCGGCGCCGTCCGAGCTGATGCCGTAACCGGCCAGCAGGGCGTGGATGCGCGCGCCGCGCGCGATCGCGTGATCGTAATCCTCGAGCACCAGCATGCCGGCGCCGCCGGCGATGACGAAACCATCGCGATTCGCGTCGTAGGGACGCGAGGCGCGCGCGGGGTGATCGTTGTGGCGGGTGGACAGCGCACCCATCGCGTCGAACTGCAGGCTCAGGGTCCAGTGCAGCTCCTCGCCGCCGCCGGCGAAGACGATGTCCTGGCGGCCGGCCAGGATCATGTCGGCGGCGGCGCCGATGCAGTGCGCCGAGCTGGCGCAGGCCGCGCCGATCGAATACGTCGCGCCCTGCACGCCGAAGGCGGTGGCCAGGTTGGCCGACACCGTCGAACACATCGTACGCGGCACCATGTAAGGGCCCACCTTGCGCACGCCGCGCTCGCGCAACAGGTCGGCGGCCTCCACCTGCCACTGCGCCGAACCGCCGCCGGAGCCGGCGATCAGGCCGGTGCGCGGGCTGCGCACCGCGGTTTCGTCCAGGCCCGCGTCGGCGATCGCCGACTGCATGGCGATGTGGGCATAGGCCGCGGCCTCGCCCATGAAGCGCAGCTGCTTGCGGTCGATGCGCGCGGCCAGGTCGATCTCCGGCGCGCCGCCGACCGTGCTGCGCAGGCCGCGTTCGGCGGCCTCGGGCAGCTGGCGGATGCCGGCCCGGCCTTCGCGCAGCGCCGAAGAAACCACATCGAGTTCATTGCCCAGGCACGAGACGATGCCCATGCCGGTGATCGCGACACGCCGCATCGTCACAGGTCCTTGGTGGAAGTGAACAGGCCGACGCGCAGCTCGTCGGCGGTGTAGATCTCGCGGCCGTCCACGAGCGTGCGGCCGTCGGCGATCACCATCTTCAGGCGACCGCGCACGACGCGGCGGATGTCGATCTCGTAGGTGACGAGCTTGGCCGTCGGCAGCACCTGGCCGGTGAACTTCACCGCGCCCACGCCGAGCGCGCGGCCGCGGCCGGGCTCGCCCAGCCAGGGCAGGAAGAAGCCGGCGAGCTGCCACATCGCGTCGAGGCCCAGGCAGCCGGGCATCACCGGGTCGTCGGTGAAGTGGCACTGGAAGAACCAGAGCTCCGGGCGGATGTCGAGTTCGGCGCGGATGAAACCTTTGCCGTGCCGGCCCCCGTCCTCGCGGATCTCGGTGATGCGGTCGAACATCAGCATCGGGTCCGACGGCAGGCGTGCGCCGTCGGCGCCGAACATCGCACCGCTGGCGCATTCGAGCAGCTGACTTCGATCGAAGGAATGGGGAAGCGGAAGGTTCATGGCGCGCTCCTTCAAGGGAAAGCGCGATTCTTTCATCCCCACGCACCCTCGTGGCTGACTCGCGTCAATTATTTTCGCCGTACGCAGGCGTAGCGATTCGCTGGTGTATGGAAGAATCCGGCGACACGTCAACGCGATGGTGGGCACCGAGGCTTTCGCGCCGTGCGATCGCAGACAGGAGGAGCTGGCGCGCCAGTCCGGCCTGCCAGCTCTCGCTGAGTCCGGCGTGGGCGTCGATGCGCGCGAGCGCGTGACGCATCGTCGCTTCATCCCGGACCGGGCCCAGCCCTTGCCACAGCCATTCACGCAGCTGCAGCAGTGCGGGCTCGGCAGCCGCAGGCGCCAGGACGACCGATTGCGCAGCGACGTTTGTGCGCGGCGATACGCCGGGTTTCCGAAGCCATTCGCCGAGCCGGCGCCCGAACACCACGCCCTCGAGCAGCGAATTGCTCGCCAGCCGGTTGGCGCCGTGCACGCCGCTGCAGGACACCTCGCCGACGGCATGCAGCCCCGGCAGGCGGCTGCGTCCGCGCGCATCCACCGCGATGCCGCCCATGTGGAAATGCGCCGCCGGTGTCACCGGGATCGGCTGCACG
The DNA here is from genome assembly GCF_006265115.1 of Arenimonas terrae. Lineage (GTDB taxonomy): Bacteria > Pseudomonadota > Gammaproteobacteria > Xanthomonadales > Xanthomonadaceae > Arenimonas > Arenimonas terrae. Next base: position 219,495 of record NZ_SMDR01000002.1, read on the forward strand.
CGCGGGTCGATACCGTGCGCGAGGCAGAGCGAACGCACGGTCGGAAACTGCCGCCATGCCGACGCGTCCAGCGCCGTGGCGTCGAGCCAGGCCTCGCCGCCGGAGCGCAGCTCGCTCCAGATGCGGCGCGCAACCCGGTCGCGCGGCGCCAGGTCGGCCAGCGGATGCACCCCGGCCATCAGCGCCCGGCCCTGCGCGTCCCGAAGCACCGCGCCGGCGCCGCGCAGCGCCTCGGTCACCAGCGGCAGCGGACGCAGGCCGGGCACCGCCAGAGCCGTCGGGTGGAACTGGACGAACTCCAGATCGCGCGCCGCCGCACCGGCGGCCAGGGCGATCGCGAGGCCGGCGCCGTCCGCGCCCGGTGGATTGGTAGTGGCGGCGAAGAGCGCACCGATGCCGCCGGTGGCCAGCACCACGTCGGGCGTTTCGATCTGCACTTCGCCGCGGCCTGTCGTCCGTGCCAGGCCGACGCCGGCGATGCGTCCGTCCTGCAGCCGCAGCGATCGCAGGGTCCAGCCTTCGCGCCGCTCGATGTGGGGTGCCGTCGCGACCGCGCCGGACAGCGCCGCCAGCAGCTCGCGGCCGCTGGCGTCACCACCCGCATGCACGATGCGGGCCCGCTGGTGCCCGCCCTCGCGGCCCAGCTGCCAGCCGGACCCCTCTCGGTCGAAAGGCACGCCGCGGGCGGCCAGCCAGCGGATCGCCTCCGGCGCACCGTTGACCAGCCGGGACACGAGCGCTGCATCGTTGTGCGCGGCGCCCGCGGCCAGCGTGTCGGCGGCGTGTTGATCCGGATCGTCGTCCGGCGCCAGCGCGGCGGCGATGCCGCCCTGCGCCAGCGCCGTCGCGCCGTCGCCCGCCGCGCGGCTGAACAGCAGGACGCGCCGCGGCGCCGCCGCCAGCGCGACACTCAGTCCGGCGACACCGGCACCGACCACCACCAGCGGCGCCGGCACCTCGCTCAGACCCGCTCGCCGCGGCCCACCGCGAGCATGCGCTCGAGTGCACGCCGCGCCCGCGCCGCCACGTCCAACGGCACAAGCACCTCCGGACCCATGCCGAGCAGGCAGGCGTGGATGTTCTGGAGGGTGATGCGCTTCATGTGCGGACAGAGGTTGCAGGGCTTGATGAACTCGGTCTGCGGGAAGCTCAGGCGCAGGTTGTCGGCCATCGAACATTCGGTGATCAGGGCGACCCGCTCGGGCCTCTCGCGCTCGAGCCAGCGCGCCATCGCGCTGGTGGAGCCGATGAAGTCGGCCTCGGCCAGGACCTCCGGCGGGCATTCGGGATGTGCGACCAGGCGTGCGTCGAAACGCTCGCGGGCATGCCGCGCCTGGGCGGCGGTGAAGGTCTCGTGCACTTCGCAGCGGCCGTCCCACAGCACGAGCTCGACCGCGGTCTGGCTGGCGACATGGGCACCCAGGTACCTGTCGGGCAGGAAGATGACCTTGTCCGCACCCATCGCCTCGACCACCTGCACGGCATTGGCCGATGTGCAGCAGGCGTCCGACTCGGCTTTCACTTCGGCCGTGGTGTTGACGTAGCTCACCACCGGCACGCCCGGATGCCGCGCGCGCAGGGCGCGCACATCCGCGGCGGTGATCGAATCGGCCAGCGAACAGCCCGCGGCCGGGTCCGGGATCAGCACTTTCACGTGCGGCGCGAGGATCTTCGCCGTCTCGGCCATGAAGTGCACGCCGCACAGCACGACCACCTCGGCCTGGCAGCGCGCCGCCGCCTGCGCCAGCGCCAGCGAGTCGCCGGTGATGTCGGCGACGCCGTGGAAGATCTCCGGCGACTGGTAGCTGTGCGCCATCACCACCGCGCCGCGTTCGCGCTTGAGTTCGCGGATCGCGTCGATCCACGGCAGGTGCATCGGCACTTCCAGGCAGGGCAACAGCTGCTCGAGCCGCTCCGCCAGGCCGGCGTACTGCTGCTCGAGCTCGGGGCGCCAGCGCGGCGCGGTCGTGCTCATGCTTCGCCCCGGTGCGCGCGGCGGGCGGCGCGGGCGGCGCGGGCGCCGCGGTTGAGCAGGATGCGGACGGCCAGCGGGACCTCTTCCCAGGGCAGGCGGTCGAGCAGGTTGCGCGCGGTCAGGCCCAGTTCGGTGTCGCCGGTCAGTTCGAGGCGACGCTGGAAGAACAGGGTGTCGGCGTCCTCAAGCCGGCTGGCCAGCAGCAGCAGATCGGTGGCACTGCCGCGCACTGTCGCCTCCGCCGGCGCGTCGGTGGCGCGCAGGCGGCTTCCGTCCAGCACCAGCACCCAGCACAGGCCCAGGTCCGGCACCTCGATGCCGAGCCGCCGGCCCTGCATGAAATCCAGCTGTCCCGCGCCCAGCGGCTGCGCCAGCAGCCGGGCAACCGCGGCTTCAAGCACGCGCGCCTGCCATGACGGCGGCAGTCGCCGCAGCAGCGCCGCCCAGCGGGCCGGCGGCGGGAATCCGCGCAGCAGTCGGCGCGTCAGCAAGGAATGGTCGGAAGCGGAAGGCGTCATGGCGGGCGACAGACTGCCCGGGGCGACGGGGGGGGCGCCTTGACCCGGATCAGGTGCGAGCCCCTGCTGGCGGCAGGCATCGTCGATCACCAGTGCGAGCTGCCTTCGAGCCAACTCCGACGGCAGCCCGAGCCGCCGGGCCAGGCCCTTGCCGCGCGCGAAGATGCGCGCTTCGCGGCCGGCATCGCGCACCGGCAGCCCTTGCCGCTGCTTTACGGCGGCGGCGGCGGCCACGAGCTGGCGTCGCCCGGCCAGGAGCAGCAGCAGGGCGTCGTCGAGTCCGTCGATACCGCGGCGCAACGGTGCCAGCATCAGGAAAGCAGGAAGCAGCGGGGCGGTACGGACCATGGGTATCTCCAAAAAAACCGCTGGTCAGCGTGCGGGATGCGCGGCGGTGAATTCGCGCACACCGCGCCCGACGCCCGCCAGCGCCCAGGCCAGCGACAGGTTTGCCGCCAACAGCAGGGCTCCGGCCAGTCGGGCGAATGCGGGCGGCCAGAGCGCGGCGGCGACCAGGGCGAGGCCGGCCAACGCGAAGCAGCGCCGCACGATCCGGCGACGCGACGCCGGCAGCAGCACCTGCACACCCGGCAACTGCAGGCCGCGACCACAGCGCCGGTGCAGCGCGATCCAGCCCAGGAAGGCGGCGATTTCCAGCAACATGCCCAGCACCAGCATCGGCAACCCGACGCCGAGCCCCAGCACGCCGACCAGCAGGCTGTGTTCGCCCGGGACCAGCAACAGGGCGCCAGCCGCGGCCAGCGCCAGGAAACCGAAGCGCCAGAACCGCGCCAATTCGCCCGGCGCGGACTTTCGCGACCGCGACTGCAGCCACAGCCCGCCGCCAGCCAGCGAGAGCGCCGCGGCCGAGGCAAGCACGCGCAGCGGCAGATCGACGCCAGTGCCGGCGGCGAGCACACCGGCCACCGTCAGCCCAAGCGCCAGCGCCGCAAGCCAGCCGGCCTGGAGCCGCGCCGGCACCTCGGGTGCGCCCTGGAACATCGGCATCACCACGCGCCCGACCGCGGCGACAAGGCCGAGCACCCAGCCCAGCACGCCAACCGCGGCATGCAGATTGGTCCAGCGCGGAATCGAAAGCGCGACCCTGCCGGCGATCGCCGCGACGAGCAGGCAGCCCAGCGCAACCGTCGCCAGCGCCGCGAGCAGGGACAACACGATGCCCGCATGCAGCAGGCTGCACCGCGCGCGCGCCAGCAGCTCCGGCAGGCTTGCCGCGGCCAGGACCAGGAACGTCGCCCCCAGCAACACGGCGCCCGCCGTTCGTCCCGTCGCGCTGGGCAGCTGGAATCCCGCCACGAGAGCCACGGTGCCGGCATTGAGAAGGGCGTGCAGCACCCAAGGCAGCCGGGGGCCGCCGCGCAGGCGTACGCCGGCCGCGGCGGGCAGGAACTGCAGCAGGCTGCCGACCATCGCATTGCCCAGCACGCCCAAGGTGAACACGTGCACCAGGGCCACCGTCGCCGGCGACCAGCGCGACAGCAGCAGCGTCGGTCCCTGCGCCATCAGCATCAGTCCCGCCAGCGCACCCCAGGCGGGCACGCTTCGCAGGAATCGACCGGGACCCTCCGGCAGCGGCGCCTGGTCAAGCGCCAGGCGGACCATCTTCTGTCCACACCGTCACCGCGCAACCGCCACCGTCGCAGGCGGTGGTCGAGTAGCCGACACGGCGCGACCGCAGCACGTCCAGCAGCGGCTGCGGGAACATCGGCGTCAGCACGCGCAGCGCGCCGCCGGGCGCGAGTGCCTCGACGGCGAGCAGGGCCCGCACCAGCGGCTCCGGGGCGGGAAGGTCACGCAGGTCCAGCAGGGGCAGGTCGTCGTCCATGTGTCCATTCCAGCGCGGCGGGCGCCGCGCCGCCCTGATCAGGATCAATCCGGGCCGCGCCGGTCCACAGGTTCAGTGGTTCCATTCCAGCTGCAGCCACAGCTTGCGGGTGTCGCGCGCGTAGCCGTCGCTGCGGTAGTCGGCGAACTTCACCAACCCCGAGAGTCCATGCGGCAGCGGGAAGGCCAGCGACGCGTCCCACTCGCGGCCATAGTCGGCGCCGCCACGGTCGGCGTCGAAGTCGTGCCAGGCCACGGTCCAGGCCAGCTTGTCCTGCAGGCGACCGCGGCCGAGCTTGCCCGACACCGCGGCGTAGCGGTCGTCCAGCCCGTCCGCCGGTGTCACCGAGAACTTGTCGGCCCAACCATTGAAGGCGTGCAGCGACGCCAGCGGCGTCTGGAAGGCGGTGAGCCCGCTGCCGCCCAGTTGCTCCCAGCCCAGCTTCCAGGTCAGGCCGCGCGCGGTGAGCGCGGGTTCGACCAGGAAATAGTTCTCGTCGGTGTCGCGCGGGTTGCCCGCATGGTCGGCCTGGTTCGCGGCCTCGAGCGACCAGGCGACGCTGGCGGCGCCCAGCGGCCGCTGCCCGGTCCAGCGCAGGCCCAGGGTGCGGGTGGAAGCGGTCGCGACGTCGCGATCGTCGAGCCAGTAGCCGTAACCGACCAGGGTGCCGGCCGCGCCCGTCCACGCCGCGTTGGCGAGGTGCGCGTCGAGCCGGCGTTCGCGCGCCAGCGGATCGCGGGCGTTGTCGCCGGCAACGCGATGCACGCGGCCCAACCACGCGTAGCGCAGCACCACGCCCTCGTGTGCGGCGAAGTCCAAGGCCACGGCGTCGAAGGTCTGTTCGTTCTGGCGCCAGCCGGAATTGCCGATGAAGCGCTGGTTGTCGAACAGCAGCCGCTGTCTGCCCAGCACCGCGCCGCCTTTGTCGCCGCGCCACCGCAGCCAGGCCTGGTTGAGTTCGAACGCGCGCGCGTCGGGCACGGACGGATAGGCGCTGCGGCCGTTGGCGCCGGAGTTGTAGCGGTCGCCTAGCCCGGCGACCGCGTCGAGTTCGGCGCCGGCGCTCAGGCCGTGGGCGAAGGCATGGCTCCAGCCCAGCCGCAGCCGCAGGGTGTCCGCCTCGGCGTCGCGGGCGAACGCGGCGTCGTCGACGCGTTCGTGCCGGTAGCGCAGGTTGGCGGTCCAGTCGCCGGCCAGCGCCGGCAGGGCGGCGCAGGCCAGCGCCAGGGTGAGCAAGCGTGCGGGAATCATCGGGGCATTCCGTAACAGGGCCCGTAGCGGGTCGGGCAAATGCTGGCAGCGCCGACGGCATCCGCCCCTGAGCCAGGTCAAGCCGCGGCGATTCCGCGCGGCCCGCCTCCGGGGTTTCCCTTGCCTCCAAAGCGGGGCAGACTGTGGGCGCCCCCCTCGGCGACTTGACTCAAGTCAGGGTGCGGGCGCCGTGTTCGCGGGAAGCTGCCGCCATGGTTGGTAATCAACCCTTGACCGGAGAAGCACTGATGAAACGCCACCTGCTCGCGCTTTCCATCGCCGCCCTGCTCGCCCTGCCCGGCTGCCGCGACAACCCCAACGCCGACCTCGACGCCCGCGGCCAGGCCACCGCCGCGGCCGATGCCACCGACACCGGCGGATCGCGCAAGGGCGATTTCGGGCCGCCGCAGGGCGAGATGATCAATGCCGTGCTCACCAGCCCGCCGAACGTGCCGCCGGCCACCGGCCGCGACTACCCGGCCAAGGTCAAGGTCGAACTCGAGGTGCGCGAGGTGGACCTGGAGATATCGGAAGGCGTCACCTACACCTTCTGGACCTTCGGCGGCACCGTGCCCGGCAGCTTCATCCGCGTGCGCCAGGGCGACACGGTCGAGTTCCACCTCAACAACCACCCCGATTCGAAGATGCCGCACAACATCGACCTGCACGGCGTCACCGGTCCCGGTGGCGGCGCGGCGTCGAGCTTCACCGCGCCGGGCCACGGCTCGCAGTTCACCTTCAAGGCGCTCAACGCCGGCCTGTACGTCTACCACTGCGCGACCGCGCCGGTGGGCATGCACGTGGCCAACGGCATGTACGGCCTGATCCTGGTCGAGCCGCCGGAAGGCCTGCCGGCGGTGGACAAGGAGTTCTACGTGATGCAGGGCGACTTCTACACCACCACCAAATACCGCGAGAAGGGCTTCGCGCCCTTCGACATGCAGCGCGCGATCGACGAGAACCCGACCTACGTGCTGTTCAACGGCGCCGAAAACGCGCTCACCGGCGACAAGGCGCTCAAGGCCGAAGTCGGCGAGACGGTGCGCATGTACGTCGGCAATGGCGGCCCGAACCTGATCTCGAGCTTCCACGTCATCGGCGAGATCTTCGACAAGGTCTGGTTCGAGGGCGGCACCCGCTACCAGGAAAACGTGCAGACCACCCTGATCCCGGCCGGCGGCGCCGCCATCGCCGAGTTCTATACCGAGGTTCCGGGCAGCTATGTGCTGGTCGACCACTCGCTGTTCCGCGCCTTCAACAAGGGCGCGCTGGCGATCATGAAGGTCGAGGGCCCGGAGAACACCGCGATCTACAGCGGCAAGGAAGTCGACCACACCTACCTGGGCGACAAGGCCGCGAGCATGGCGCCCGTCGCCGAGGCCGCCGCTGCCGCGCAGGCCGGCACGCTCAGCCAGGAAGACCAGGTCAAGGCGGGCGGCGCGCTGTTCGCCGGCACCTGCTCGACCTGCCACCAGCCCGACGGCAAGGGCCTGGCCGGCGTGTTCCCGCCGCTCGCCGGTTCGGACTACCTGGCCAAGGGCAATACCGAGCTGATCAAGGTCGTGCTCAATGGCCTCACCGGCCCGGTCACCGTCAATGGCCAGGACTACAACTCGGTGATGCCGCCGATGAGCCAGCTGACCGACGACGAGGTCGCCAACATCCTGACCTACACGCTCAACAGCTGGGGCAACCCGGGTGGCCGCGTGAGCAAGGAAGAAGTGGCCAAGGTGCGCGCCGGGACCGCGCGCTCGGAAGGCGCGGCGCACTGAGATGCGCACCGCGCTGCTGGTGCTCGCCCTGATGCCGGCGGCCGCGAACGCGGCCACCGGCGACTGGGCCCGGCTGCCGGGCGGCGAGTTCCGCTCGGCGCTGCGTTACGAAGACACCGGCGGCACCGTCCGGGTGGCGCCGTTCGAGATGCAGCGCCAGCCGGTCAGCAATGCCGAGTTCGCCGCCTTCGTGCGCGCGAACCCGGAATGGCGGCGCGGCCAGGCGCCGGAAGTGTTCGCCGAGGCGCGTTACCTGCAGAACTGGCAGTCCGCCACCGAACCCGGCGCCAAGGCCCTGCCCGACCGTCCAGTGGTCCAGGTCAGCTGGTTCGCCGCGCAGGCCTACTGCGAATCCATCGGCGGGCGCCTGCCGACCTGGTCGGAATGGGAGTTCGCCGCCGCGGCCGATGAAACCCGCACCGACGCCCGCGCCGATCCGGCCTGGCGCGAACGCATCCTGGCCTGGTACTCGGTGCCCTCCAACCGCCCGCTGCACCGCGTCGGCCTGAGCCCGGCGAACGCCTATGGCCTGCGCGACCTGCACGGCCTGGTCTGGGAATGGGTCGAGGACCACAGCGCCATGCTGGTCTCGTCCGACAGCCGCGAACAGGGCGACCCCGACAGCATGCGCTTCTGCGGCGCCGGCGCGCTGTCGATGGAGGACCGCGAGAACTACGCCATCCTGATGCGCGTCGCGATGCTGTCCTCGCTCGAGGCGCACGACACCACCGGCAACATGGGCTTCCGCTGCGCCCGCAACTCCCAGGGAGCCACGCGATGATCCGCGGCCTGATGCTGTTCGCCGCCCTGCTGCTGTCCGCGCCCGCGCTGGCGGAGCCGGCCCTGCCCGGCGATTCCGTCTACCGCCTCACCGACACCTTCGTCGACCAGGACGGCCGCGCCTTCCGGCTCGCCGACGGCCGCGGCAAGGTCCGCCTGGCGACCATGTTCTACACCTCCTGCCCCTACATCTGCCCGCTGATCATCGACAGCGCCAAGGGCGTCGAACACGCGCTGACCCCGGCCGAACGCGACCGCCTGGCAATCCTGCTGGTCAGCCTCGACCCTGCCCGCGACGATCCCGCGGCGCTCAAGCGCATCGCCACCAAGCGCCGGCTCGACCCGGCCCGCTGGACCCTGGCCCGCACTGAGGCCGCCGGCGTGCGCCGCACCGCCGCCGTGCTCGGCATCCGCTACCGCGCCCTGGCCGACGGCGAGTTCAACCACAGCAGCGCCCTGGTGCTGCTCGACGGCGAAGGCCGGGTGCTGGCGCGCACGGAAACGCTGGGCGCGCAGCCCGATCCGGCCTTCCTGGCCGCGGTCCGGGCCGCTCTGGCCGTTCCCAAGCGCTGAAACCCCGGGCCCCGGGCGCCGAATTGACCTGGGTCAAGCCGGCCCCGCCGGGCCGACCGGATAATTCGCGGCAAGCAACGAGGGGCAGGCGATGACGCTGGACAACAAGGCAGAAACCTACAACGACAAGGTCGTGCTGCAGTTCGCGGTGATGACCGTGGTCTGGGGCGTGGTCGGCATGCTGGTGGGGGTGCTGATCGCCGCCCAGCTGTACTGGCCGGCCCTGAACTTCGACACCGCCTGGCTGAGCTTCGGCCGGCTGCGGCCGCTGCACACCAATGCGGTGATCTTCGCCTTCGGCGGCTGCGCGCTGTTCTCGACCAGCCTGTACGTGGTCCAGCGCACCTGCCATGTGCGGCTGATCTCGGACCGGCTCGCGGCCTTCGTGTTCTGGGGCTGGCAGGCGGTGATCGTGGCCGCGGCCGTCACCCTGCCGCTGGGTTACACGCAGGGCAAGGAATACGCCGAGCTGGCCTGGCCGATCGACGTGCTGATCACCCTGGTCTGGGTGGCCTACCTGTGGCTGTTCGTCGGCACCATCATGAAGCGGCGCGTGAAGCACATCTTCGTCGCCAACTGGTTCTACGGCGCCTTCATCATCGCGGTCGCCCTGCTGCACGTGGTGAACTCGCTGGCGATCCCGGCCGGCCCGATGCACAGCTACCCGGTCTACTCGGGCGCGGTGGATGCGATGGTGCAGTGGTGGTACGGGCACAACGCGGTCGGCTTCTTCCTGACCGCGGGTTTCCTGGGAATGATGTATTACTTCGTGCCGCGCCGGGTCGAGCGGCCGATCTACAGCTACCGCCTGTCGATCGTGCACTTCTGGGCCCTGATCGCCATCTACATGTGGGCCGGCCCGCACCACCTGCACTACACCGCCCTGCCCGACTGGGTGCAGAGCGTGGGCATGGTGTTCTCGCTGATCCTGCTGGCTCCCAGCTGGGGCGGCGCGATCAACGGCGTGATGACGCTTTCGGGCGCCTGGCACAAGCTGCGTACCGACCCGATCCTGAAGTTCCTGATCGTCGCCATCTCGTTCTACATGATGAGCACCTTCGAGGGGCCGATGATGTCGATCAAGACCGTCAACGCCCTGAGCCACTACACCGACTGGACCATCGGCCACGTGCACTCCGGCGCGCTGGGCTGGGTGGCGATGATCTCGATCGGCTCGATCTACATGGTCATCCCGCGCTGCCTGGGCCTGAAGGAAATGGCCTCGCTGAAGATGATCGACCAGCACTTCTGGGTGCACACGATCGGCGTGGTGCTCTACACCGTCTCCATGTGGATCGCCGGCATCGGCCAGGGCCTGATGGCCCGCGCCAGCAACCCGGACGGCACGCTGACCTATGCCTTCGTCGAGATCGTCAAGTTCAACTATCCCTACTACCTGATCCGCTTCCTGGGCGGCGCCCTGGTGGTGGCCGGCATGCTGATCATGGTGGCGAACGTGGTGCGCACCTTCAAGCAGGCGCGCGGCCTGGTGGAAACGCCGGTCCTGAAACCGGCGGCTGAAGCCGGCCACGCCTGAGGACCCCGACATGAGCCACGAAAAAATCGAGACAAACATCGGCTGGATGGCGATCCTGATCGCCGTCGTCATCTCCTTCGGCGGCCTGGCCGAGATCGTGCCGCTGATGTACCAGGCCGAGGCGATCAAGCCCCTGCCCGGCGTCAAGCCCTACGACGCCCTGGCCCTGGCCGGCCGCGACATCTACGTGCGCGAGGGCTGCTACAACTGCCACTCGCAGATGGTGCGCACGCTGCGCCACGAGACCGAGCGCTACGGCCACTATTCGCTGGCCGGCGAATCGGTGTACGACCGGCCGTTCCAGTGGGGCAGCAAGCGCACCGGCCCGGACCTGGCGCGTATCGGCGGGCGTTATTCCGACGACTGGCACCGCGTGCACCTGATGAATCCGCGCGACCTGGTGCCGGTGTCGAACATGCCGGCCTATCCCTGGCTGGCCGAGGCGCCGGTAAGCGCCAAGGTCGTCCAGCGCAACATGCGCGCGCTGCAGCGCATCGGCGACCCCTACACCGACGAAGAGATCGAAGGCGCCGCCGCCGCGGTCGCCGGCAAGTCCGAACTCGACGCCCTCGTCCACTACCTGCAGGGCCTGGGCAAACAGGCTCCCAAAGGCTGACCCATGATCGCCGGAATCGTCACCGTCATCCTGCTGCTCGCCTTCCTCGGCGGCACCGCCTGGGCCTTCAGCGCCAAGCGCAAGCCCGAGTTCGACGCCGCCGCCCGCCTTCCCCTCGAAGACCAGAACGAGAACCTCCCATGAGCCGCGGCTGGTCCATCTATGTCATCGCCCTGGTCGTCCTGAACATCGTCGCCACGGTGTGGCTGCTGTGGTGGACGTCGCGCCGCCCGAAGGGTGGCCCGGATCCTTCGTCCACCACCGGCCACGTCTGGGACGGCGACCTGACCGAGTACAACAAGCCGCTGCCCAAGTGGTGGATCAACCTGTTCTACATCACCATCGTCTTCTCGATCGGCTACCTGGCCTGGTACCCGGGCATGGGCAACCTGGCGGGCTGGTCGGGCTGGACCTCGGCCGGCGAGCATGACCAGGACAAGGCCGCGGCCGACGCGAAGCTGGCCGAAGCCTTCCGCGCCTACGAGGGCCAGCCGATCGACCGGATCGCGCAGGATCCGAAGGCGGTCGCCTTCGGCGCGGCGATCTTCGCCAACAACTGCGCGATGTGCCACGGCTCGGACGCGCGCGGCGCCAAGGGGTATCCCAACCTCACCGACGCCGACTGGCTGTGGGGCGGCACGCCCGACCAGATCCTGACCACCGTGCTGCAGGGCCGGCAGGCGGCGATGCCGCCGCTGGCGGCGGCGATCGGCGGCGATGTCGGCGTGACCGAAGTGGCGGCCTACGTGCAGAGCCTGTCCGGCATCAAGGCCGACCCGGCGCTAGCGGCCGCGGGCAAGACGCGCTTCGGCGGCGTCTGCGCGGCCTGCCACGGCGTGGACGGCAAGGGCAATCCGGCGCTCGGCGCGCCCAACCTCACCGACCGGACGTGGCTGTACGGCAGCGATTTCGCCACGATCCGCGAAGCGGTGACGCTCGGCCGCGCCGGCATGATGCCGGCGCACGAACCGATCATCGGCGAGACCCGTTCGCGCCTGGCCGCGGCCTATGTCTGGTCGCTGTCGCACCCGGCCGCCGGCCAGGACGATTCGCCATGACCGAACGCGCCAGCGCGGCGTTCGACCACCCGCCCCGACCGCTCGCGCAGCGGCTCGGGGCGATCCTTTGGCCGAGCTTCTTCGCGGCCGGCGTCGCGACCATGGTGTTCTTCGCCTTCGTCGACCCGGTCGACCTGGCGGCGATGACCTTCCCGCAGTTCGAGATCACCCGCGGCGTCGGCTACACGATCGGCTTCTTCATGTTCTGGGCCTGCACCGCCAGCGCCAGCCTGTTCACCTGGATCCTGCTGCGCCCGGCGAGCCGGTTCAACCGCCCGCTGCCGGAGGACTGAGCCGATGGCCGGAAAAATCCCGCTGCAGGTCGTGGACGAGGTCTCGCTCTACGTTTCCGAGAAGAAGGTCTACCCGCGCGAGCAGGACGGCCGTTTCCAGCGGCTGCGCAAGGCTGCGGTGATCTGGCTGCTGGGCATGTACTACGGCTTCGCGTGGCTGCAGTGGGACGACCGCCAGGCGGTGCTGTGGGACCTGCCGGCGCGCAAGTTCTACGTGTTCGGCCTGGTGTTCTGGCCGCAGGACTTCTTCTACCTGGCCCTGCTGCTGATCATGGCGGGCCTGTCGCTGTTCTTCTTCACCGCGATTGCCGGGCGACTGTGGTGCGGCTACGCCTGTCCGCAGACGGTGTGGACCGAAGTTTTCCTGTGGATGGAGCGCTGGGCGGAAGGCGACCGCAACAGGCAGATGAAGCTCGACGCCGGCCCCTGGACCCGCAACAAATGGCTGCGCAAGAGCGCCAAGCACACGATGTGGCTGGTGTTCGCGCTGTGGACCGGCTTCACCTTCGTCGGCTACTTCACCCCCATCCGCGACCTGGCCGAACGCGCCTGGCCCTTCGCCTGGGGCGGCTGGGAAACCTTCTGGGTGCTGTTCTACGCGCTGGCGACCTGGGGCAATGCCGGTTTCCTGCGCGAGCAGGTCTGCAAGTACATGTGCCCCTATGCGCGCTTCCAGAGCGCGATGTTCGACCGCAACACGCTGATCGTGGCCTACGACCTGCGCCGCGGCGAATCGCGCGGCGCCCGCCGCAAGGGCAGCCTGGCCAGCGTGCTCGAGCGCGCCCGCGGGCTGCTGCCGGTGGACGTCGCCACCAGCGCGGTGGTCGCCGCCGCCCAGCACCGCAGCGCTGCCGACCTGCAGGCCGGCGCGCGCGCCACCACCGGCCTGGTGGTGGACGCGCCCAGCGGCCTGGTGGCTGCGCCGGTGGTGGCTTCACCGGAAGACCTCGGCGACTGCATCGACTGCACCCTGTGCGTGCAGGTCTGCCCCACCGGCATCGACATCCGCAATGGCCTGCAGTACGAGTGCATCGCCTGCGGCGCCTGCGTGGACGCCTGCGATTCGATCATGGACAAGATGGGCTATCCGCGTGGGCTGATCCGCAACACCACCCAGAACGCGCTGGAAGGCAAACGCTCGCGGGTGATCCGGCCGCGCGTGCTGATCTACGGCGCGCTACTGCTGGCGGTGTTCGCCGGCTTCGTGTTCGGCATCCTCAACCGCACGCCGCTGATCCTGGACGTGATGCGCGACCGCAACGCGCTCTACCGCACCGCCGCCGACGGCAGCATCGAAAACGGCTACACGCTGCGCATCGTCAACAAGGACGTCGCGCCGCGCGTGTTCACCGTTCGTATCGAAGGCCCGGACGGCATCGTGCTGGTCGAGGCCGGCGCCACCCATCCCGCCGCGGCCGAAGAAGTGCTGACGGTGCCGGTGACCCTGCGCGCGCCGGCAGGCGTCGCGAAGGGTCGCATCGACCTGCGCGTGATCGTGGAATCGGACGCCGGCGTGAAGGCGGTCGAGGAAACCCGCTTCTTCGGGCCGTTCTGATGCCGGACCCGCGAACCGAACGCAGGTTCAACCCGGTCGTCTGGCTGGTGGTCGGCATTCCGGTCGCCACCGTCGTCGCCGGCATCTGGACCCTGATGCTGGCCGCTGGCGACAGCGCCACCGACGCCCATCCCGACGCCGTGCGGCGCATGGCCCAGGTGCAGCAGGCGTCCACCGACGCCGACGAGACCGCGGCCCGCGAAGGCCTGACCGCCCGGGTCCGGATCGGCCGTGACCAGGTGCTGGTCAGCGTGCTGCCCACCGCCGGCACCCGCGCGCCGGTCTTGATGCTGCGCCATCCGATCGAATCCAGCCTCGACCGCGCGCTGGCGCTGTCGCCGAATCCCGGCGGCTGGCGTTCCGGCGAAAGCCTGGCCGCGGCGCACGGCTGGCAGCTGCAGCTGGTGGCGGCCGACGGCCGCTGGCGCCTGGTCGGGCGCTATCGCCCGGGCGATACCGAGCTGGTGCTGCGCCCGGCGCTGGCGCCGCCATGAACCGCGCGCTCGACACCGGCTGCTTCCACTGCGGCGAAGCGCTGCCGACGGCACCGGTGCGCGTGACCCTGGACGGCGCGGTGCAGTCGGTCTGCTGCGAAGGCTGCGCCGCGGCGGCCGCCTGGATCCGCGACGCCGGCCTGGGCGACTACTACCGGCTGCGCCAGACGCAGGGCCCGCGCGTGGCGGCCGATGCCGTGGACTTCGCCGCCTGGGACCGCGAGGACGTGCTGGCCGGCCATGCCGTCACCCTGCCCGAGGGCCGCGAGATCACCGTCGTGGTCGAAGGCCTGCGCTGCGCCGCCTGCGCCTGGCTGGTGGACCGCGCGCTCAGCCGCGAGCCCGGCGTGCGCTCGGTGGTGGCCAATGCCGTCACCGGTCGTGTGCGCATCGGCTGGGACCCGACGCGGACCCTTCTCTCTACGGTGCTTTCGCGCCTGTCCGCCCTGGGCTACCGCCCGCACCTGGCCCGCGGCGACGCCGCCGAGCGCGAGCGCCGGCGCGAACGCAACCGCTTGATCGCCCGCCTGGGCGTGGCCGCGCTCGGCGCGACGCAGGCGATGATGTTCGCCGAAGCGCTGTACCTGGACACCGCCGGCGAGATGTCGCTGGCCACGCGCGACTTCTTCCGCTGGATCACCTTCCTGGTCGCGACGCCGGTGGTGTTCTATTCGGGCTGGCCCTTCCTGGCGGGCATGTGGGTGGAGCTGAAGCACCGCCGCCCCGGCATGGATACGCTGGTGGGCAGTTCGGTGCTGTTGGCCTACGTCGCCAGCCTGGTCGAGACGCTGCGCGGGGGCGCCCAGGTCTGGTTCGACGCGGCGGTGATGTTCGTGCTGTTCCTGCTCGCGGCGCGCTTCCTCGAGCTGATGGCGCGGCGCCAGGCCAGCGCGCGCCTGGACACGCTGGCGCGCGCGCAGCCCGCGCTGGCCTGGCGCCTGACGGCCGCGGGACGCGAACAGGTGCCGGTCACCGCGCTGATGCCCGGCGACCGCGTACATATCAGCGCCGGCGATGTGGTGCCGGCCGACGGCGAACTCCTGGACGCGCCGACCCAGGTGGACGAGTCGCTGCTCACCGGCGAATCGGTGCCGGTGCCGAAAGCCCCGGGCGACGCCCTTTATGCCGGCAGCCTGTGCCGCGAATGCCCGGCGACCCTGCGCGTGCAGCACACCGGCAGCCGCACCCGACTGTCGCAGCTGGCGCGCACGGTAGAACGCGCGCAGGCGCAGCGCCCGCGCGTCGCGCGGCTGGCCGATGCGGTGGCGACGCGGTTCGTGAGCGCGCTGTTCGTGGTGGCGGTCGGCGTGTTCGCCTACTGGTACGGCGCCGCACCCGAGCGCGCCTTCGAGATCGCGCTGGCAGTGCTGATCGTCAGCTGCCCCTGTGCGCTGGCGCTGGCGGTGCCGGCGGCGCTGGCCAGCGCGCACGGCGCCCTGTCGCGTCGAGGCGTGCTGGTGCTGGGCGCGGACGCGCTCGACAGCCTGGCCGACGTGGACACCGCCCTGCTCGACAAGACCGGCACCCTGAGCCTGGGCCAGCCGCGGCTGCTGGCGGCGACCGCACTCGACGGCGGCGACGCCGAACCCTGGCGCCGCATCGCCGCGGCGCTCGAACACGGCGCGCGGCACCCGTTCGCCGCGGCCTTCGACGTGGCCGGTGTCGCTCCCGCCGAGGGCGTGCGCACGGTGCCGGGCCAGGGCATCGAAGGCCAGATCGACGGAACCACCTGGCGGCTCGGCCAGGCCGGCTTTGCCGCCGGCCGCGACGACGACGGCGCGCTCTGGCTCGGCGACGGCCAGCGCGCCGCGGCCCGCTTCGTGCTCGCCGATCCGCTGCGCCCCGAGGCCGTCGCCGTCATCGCCACGCTGAAATCGCTCGGCATCACGCCGCGCATCGTCAGCGGCGACGGCGCCGCCGCCGTGGCGGACATCGCCGCGGCGCTGGGCGTCGACGACGCCCGCGCGCGCCAGTCGCCGGAGGACAAGCTGGCCGCGGTGCGCGCGCTGCAGGCCGCGGGCCACCGCGTCCTGGCGGTGGGCGACGGCATCAACGACGGCCCGCTGCTGGCCGGCGCCGATGTGTCGGTGGCGATGGCTGCCGGTGCGCCGCTGGCCCAGCGCGCCGCCGACCTGGTGCTGACCGGCGCCTCGCTGGGGCGCATTCCCGAAGCCATCGTGCTGGCCCGTCGCACCCGCACGATCATCCGCCAGAACCTGGGCTGGGCCCTGGCCTACAATCTGCTCGCCCTGCCGTTCGCGGCGATGGGCGGGGTGACGCCGGGGCTGGCCGCGCTGGGCATGGCCGCGTCGTCCCTGGGGGTCACCGCCAACGCGCTGCGCCTGGGCCGGGAGCCCAAGACCGTCGAATGAACATCCTGCTCGCCCTGGTGCCGATCTCGCTGCTGCTGCTGCTCGCGGCGATCCTGGCCTTCCTGTGGGCGGTACGCCGCGGCCAGTTCGACGACCTCGACACGCCGGCGCTGGACATGCTCGGCGACGACGAACGTCCTGCGCCCGCGCCCGACGCCGAAGACCGGACCTGATGCCGGTCGACCTGCTCACCCTCACGGCCGCGCTGCTGACCGGGCTGATGGGCGGCCTGCACTGCGCGGCGATGTGCGGCGGCATCGCCACCGGCCTGGCGGCGCAGCATCCGCGCGGCGGCCTGGCCACGGCGGTCGCGCTCAACGGCGGGCGCATCCTCGGCTACACGCTGGCCGGCGCCATCGTCGGCGGCTTCGGCGGCGGTCTGCTGGCGCTCGCCCGTTCCGACGGGCTGGCGGTGGCGCTGCGGGTGGCGATGGGCGCGGTGCTGCTGCTGGTCGCGGCGCGGCTGCTCTGGCCGCAGCGGCTGGGAGCACTCGGCAAGGCCGGCGCCTGGCTGTGGCGGAAACTGCAGCCGGTGCAGGCGCGGGTGCTGCCGTCGTCCGGGCCGCTGCGTCCGTGGGTGCAGGGTCTGTTCTGGGGCTGGCTGCCCTGTGGCCTGTCCACGACGGTGCTGGCGGCGGCCTGGCTGGAAGCGGACGCGCTGCACGCCGCGCTGCTGATGCTGGCCTTCGGCCTCGGCACCACCGCGACGATGATCCCGCTCACCTGGAGCGGCGCACGCCTCGGCAGTTTGTTGGCGCGGCGCGGCTGGCGCGTGGCCGCCGCGGCGCTGGTGGCCGCGGCCGGCCTGCTGACGATGCTGGGACCCTGGCTGGCGGCGCAGCCGGCCCTGCATTCGGTGCTCGAGGCGTTGGGCTGCCGGTCCCTGCCCTGAAGGTCGACGCCTCGGTCAATCCCTGGCGGCGACCGGATGCACCAGGGCTTCGAGCCGCACCGCATCGAGGATCTTCAGCTGGCGGCCGCGCACGGCGATGATGCCGTCGTCCTGCAGCTTGGTCAGGGTGCGGCTGACGGTTTCGATCACCATGCCCAGGTAGCTGGCGATGTCCTCGCGGCTCATCGGCAGCATGAACATGTCGGCCGGGCGGCCGAGCAGCTTGTAGCGTTCCGACAGGCCGTGCAGGAACAGCGCCATGCGCTCGTTGGCGTGGCGCCGTCCCAGCATCTCCATGTGGCCCTGGTCGCGGTTGATGCCCTGGCCGATGATGCGCAGCAGCTGGTGCTGCAGGCCGGGCACCTGCGAGCAGATGTGCTCGAGCTGGCCCAGCGGGATCTCGCAGACGGTGGCGCGGGTCAGGGCCTCGGCCTCGCAGGCGTGTTCGCCGCGGCCCAGCGCATCCAGGCCCATCAGCTCGCCCGGCAGGTGGAAACCGATGACCTGCTGATCGCCGTCCTGGTTGGTGGCGACGGTCTTAAACGCGCCTTCGCGCGCGACGTACAGCGAGGCCAGCGCCTGGCCGGCGCGGAACAGGGTTTCGCCCTGCTCCAGCGGACGCCGGTTGCGGACGATGTCGTCCAGCCGGTGCAGGTCGTCACCGCCGATGCCGGCCGGAAGGCACAGCACCTGCAGCGAACACTGCGCGCAGCTGCGGCGCAGGCCTTCGAGGTCGAGCCCGTCGGCGGCCATGTCCGCGCCTACTCCGCCGTCCAGCGCTTGAGCCAGGCGTTGACGGTGTCGTGCCAGAGCACACTGTTGTGCGGCTTGAGGATCCAGTGGTTCTCGTCGGGGAAATACAGCAGCTGGCTTTCGACGCCCTGGCGCTGCGCCGCCGAGAACGAGGCCAGGCCCTGCTCGACCAGCACGCGGTAGTCGAGCTGGCCGTGGATCACCAGCATCGGCGACGTCCACTTGTCGATGTGGTTGCGCGGGTTGAACTGTTCGTAGTTCTGCGGCACGTCGATGGCGCTGCCGCCGTTCTCCCACTCGCTGAACCACAGCTCTTCGGTGTTGATGCCCATGATGCGGGTGTCGAACACGCCGGCGTGGTTGACCAGGCACTTGAAGCCGTCCGGCCAGTTGCCGGCGATCCAGGCCACCATGTAGCCGCCGTAGCTGCCGCCGAGCGCGCAGGCGCGCTGGCCGTCGAGGAAGGCGTACTTTTCCTGCGCCGCGGCGAAGCCCTTCTTCAGATCCTCCAGCGGGCGGTCGCCCCAGTGCTGCGAGATCGAGTCGGTGAAGGCCTGGCCGTAGCCGGTGGAGCCGTGGAAGTCGATCATCACCACCGCGAAGCCCTGGCCGGCATAGGTCTGCGGGTTCCAGCGGTAGTGGAAGTTGTCGCCGAAGCTGCCCTGCGGGCCGCCGTGGATCAGGAAGGCGACCGGATACTTCTTTCCTTCCTCGTAACCGACCGGCTTCACGACATAACCGTGCACGGTCTCGTCGTTCCAGCCCTTGAAGCTGAACTGCTCGTAGTCGCCGAACGCGAGGTTGGGCAGCACGTCGGCGTTCGCCCGGGTGATCTGGCGTTCGCCGCTGCCGTCGGCGCGGGCGACAAAGGCCTGGGCCGGCGACTTGAGGTTGTCGCGGGTGTAGGCCAGCGTGTCGCCGCGCAGGTCGAAGGCGCCGACCGTGCCGCCGGCGATGACCTTGTCGGCCTTGCCGCTGGCGATGTCGATACGGAACAGCGGGTGCGTGCCGATGTCGTAGGCCTGCGTGTAGATCGCCTTGCCGTCGGCAGAGAGCGCGATGCCGTCCGCGGAGCGGTCCCAGTCCGGCGCGATCTCACGGGTCTTGCCGCTGCCCAGGTCCATCGCCATCAGCGCCAGGCGGTCGGCTTCGAAACCAGGGCGCTTCATCGCGCGGTAGTAGAGCGTCTTGCCGTCGGCGCTGAACACCGGGCCGGTATCCATCGCCGGGTTGGCTTCGGTCAGGTTCTGCGGCGCGCGACGCGCGCGCACCCAGGCGCGGTAGAGGTCGAAGTTGGTGGACCAGGCTTCGGTCCTGCCGGCGATGCGCACGCTGAACACCAGCGACTGGCCGTCCGGCGCCCAGGCGTATTCGCCGGCGTCGCCGAAGGGCTTGGACGGCACGTCGCCGTCGATGCCGGTGCTGATGCGCACGGGCTCGGCGCCGGCCTTGCCGTCGGCGCCCAGGGGCGCGACGTACAGCTGGTTGCGGCGGCCGTCGGCCCAGGTATCCCAGTGCCGCACGAACAACTTGTCGTAGAGCTGGCCGCTGGCCAGCGGCTTGCCGTCGAGCTTCTTCTTGGTGCAGGCCAGGTCGGCGCAGTCGGGGAAAACCTCGAAGCTCAGCGCCACCGAGCGGCCATCGGGCGAGAGTTTGTAGCTGCCGACGTCGAGCGGATAGTCCGTGACCTGCACGGCCTCGCCGCCGGCCACGGCCTGGCGCCAGAGCTGCTGCGAGCCGGACTTGGCGCTGAGGAAATAGACGCTGGCGCCGTCGGGCGAAAACGCCGCGCTGTTGACGCTGAAGCCTTCGGCGGTGAAACGCACCGGCGGCGCCGCGTCGCGCGCGAACAGGTCTTCGATCCACAGTCCGGTGCTGGCCTTGTTGGCGGCGAAATCGACTTCGCGCACGGCCACCACCAGCTTGCGGCCATCGGGCGAGAGCACCGGCGCCGACACGCGGTCGAGCGTGACCAGGTCGCGCACGTCGAAGGGTTTGGCGGCCTGGGCCGGGCCGGCCAGCAGCGCGGGCACCAGCAGGGACAGCAGCAGCGGACGTCGGGACATCGTTCGGTCTCCGGAAACGGTCCGCCATGGTAGGCAGGCCGTCGGGGCAACGCAAAGCCATCCGCCGGGAAAATGGTCGAATGGCGCGGCACCGCACGGAAAAACGGCGCCTCGCGGCGCCGTTCTTCTGCATTCCCTGAACGGATCAGGGCGCGGCCGGTGCAGCCTTGGCGCCGATGTGCCGGTCCAGGAAGCCCAGCAGGCGGGCGTAGAAGTCCATGCGGTTCTCCGGCTCGTAATAGCCGTGGCCTTCGCCCTTGTAGAACGTCGCTTCCACCGGCCGTCCGGCCGCCTCCAGAGCGTCGCGCATTCGCCGGGTGTGGATGGGCGGCGCGGTCTCGTCCTTCTCGCCCGCGGCCAGCATCACCGGGATGCGGATCCGGTCGGCCAGCAGGTTGGGCGACACCGCCTCCAGTCCTTCGCGGCCCATGGTCATCTCCAGCAGGCCCTGGGTGATGTTGTGATCCAGGGAGTCCTGCTTGTAGCGCTGCGCCAGGTCGTACACGCCGACGTTGCCGACGGCGCACCGGTAAAGGTCCGGTTCGCGCACGGCGCCCATCAGCGCCGCGTATCCGCCGTAGCTGGCGCCGTAGATGCAGATGCGGCGCGGGTCGGCGATACCCTGCTCGATCGCCCAGCGCGTCGAGTCGGTCAGGTCGTCCTGCATGGCCTTGCCCCACTCATGGTAACCCGCCACCACGAAGTCGCGGCCGTGGTTGCCCGAGCCGCGGTAGTTCACCTGCAGCGTGGCGTAGCCGCGCGAGGCCAGCAGCTGCGCGTCGGCGTCGAACAGCCAGGTGTCGTAGATGCCCATCGGCCCGCCATGGGGGAGGACCACCAGCGGCAGGTTCTTGGCGTCGACATTGTTGGGCACCGTGAGGTAGCCCTGCAGCGGCGTGCCGTCGCGCGCCTTGAGCGAGACCGGCTTGCGCGCGGCCATCTGCGTCGGATCGATGTCGACGTTGTAGGCCATCAGGAAATCGGCGCGCTTGGCCTTGTAGTCGAACAGGTAGACGTCACCGGGAATGCGGTCGCCGCGCACGATGAACAGGCCCTTGCTGCCGTCGTCGGTGGCGCGGCCCAGGGTGACCAGAAGCCCCGGGAAGCTGGCCTGCAGGCTGCGGTGCAGCTTGGCCGGCGCACTGGTGGGATCGAAGTACTGCGTTCGCGGCAGGCCGTCCATGTAGACCACGCCGAACGGCGTCTCGTCGAAGGGCGAATACAGGATCATCCACGGATCGCTGTTGTCGTCTTCCGCCACCAGGGCCCGCTGGCCCGTGGCGGTGTCATAGCTGTAGATCGCATCCGGCTTGTCGTCGCGCTCGGACTGCAGGTAGGCGATCTTGTCGCCCGGCGCGAAACCGATCGGACGCACGTTGAGGCTGGTCTTGGCCTGGTCGTTGACGAGCTTCCATTCCGCCTCGGCGCCATCGCGGTAGTAGAGCTTGGCGTCGCCGTTGGCGTCCATGCCCAGCGCGAAGCGGGCCTCGTCCTTGCTGTCGAGGTAGAAGTCGGCCTGCGACACCGGCGCCTTCGCGACGACGCGGCGGTAGCCGTCCATGACGTTCAGCCGCTCGAGCTTGGTCTCGGGAAGCGTCTTGCGTCCGGAGGCATCGTCGTACAGGTAGGGCGAGGTCTGGATCAGCACTTCCTTCGGCGACGACTCGAAGCGGTCGACCACGCGGGCGAACACCAGGCCCGCCTGGCGCTTTCCGGCGCGGGTCGCCTGGGCACCGAGCTGGCTCAGCAACACCTCCGAATGGGATCCGTCGGCGTTCATCGCGAAGACTTCGCCCCGGCTGCGTGGCTCGCTGAGCGCGCCCACCTGCTTGGCCACCGAGTAGGTGATGCGCTCGTCGTTCGCCCAGGTCAGGGACGTGATGACAGTGTCCCTGCCGTGGTTGATGCCGCCGGCCGGGGTGCGATCGGACAGGCGCACGACGATCAGGGCCGTGCGGTCCTTGTTGCGCCGGGTGAAGGCCAGGTACTCGCCGGTGGGCGAAAGTTCGATCTCGGTGATCGGATCGTGCTTGACGAACTGCTCGATCGGGGGCGGATTGGCGGCGGTGGCGGCCACCGGAACAGCGCCGGCCGCCAGGGCCAGCAGGATCATCATCGAAGCACGCATGCTCGGTTTTCCGGCGAACCGCAGGGACGCGGCCGCTCAATTCTGCCGCAGAACTTCCAGGGTTTGTGTGACCCCGGTCCGCCAATCCGGCAGTTTCAGGCCAAAGTCGGCGGCCAGCGCCGAGGTGTCGAGCACCGACCAGGCGGGGCGCCGGGCCCGGGTCGGGAACTCTGCCGTGGTGATGGCCTCGACCCGCGGCGCCCGGGCGATGACGCCCATCGCCGCGGCCCGGGCGACGATCTCGCTGGCGAAGTCGAACCACGAGGCCTGGCCGCCGGCGGCGAGATGCCAGGTGCCGGTGGCGTCGGGGCGCGCGCGCAGCGCCTGCGCCGTCGCGTCGGCGATCCAGGCGGCGGGCGTCGGCGTGCCGTGCTGGTCGGCGACCACGCGCAGCAGTTCGCGCTCGCGCGCCAGGCGCAGCATCGTCAGCAGGAAGTTGCCGCCGCGCGGGCCGTAGACCCAGCACAGGCGGAAGATCTTGTGCGCGGCGCCGCTCTCGCGGACCGCCTGTTCGCCCGCCCATTTGCTGGCGCCGTACACGCCCAGCGGCGCGGTGGCGTCGTCTTCGCGATAGGGGCGGCGGGCGCGGCCATCGAACACGTAGTCGGTGGAGAAATGCACGATCGGCAGGCTGGCCTGCGCGCAGGCGCGGGCCAGGGCGGCGGGCGCCTGCGCGTTCACGCGCATCGCCAGCTCGGGTTCGTCCTCGGCGCGGTCGACCGCGGTGTAGGCGCCGGCGTTGACCACCAGGTCGGGCGCGACCCGCGCGACCAGGGCCGGCAGGGTCGCCGGGTCGGCCAGGTCCGCGGCCTCGCAGGCGTCGCCGTCTGGCAGCTGCCCGCTGCGCGTGGTCGGAACCACCTCGCCCAGCGGCGCCAGGCTGCGCCGCAGTTCGGAACCGACCTGGCCGTTGCCGCCGACCAGCAGGATCTTCACGGGGTGTAGACCGGCAGCCGTTCTTCGGCGATTTCGGCCAGGAAGGGCGCGACGGCGTCCTTCTCCGACAGCAGCGGGTCGCTCACCGGCCAATCAATGCCCAGGCTCGCGTCGTTCCAGCGGATGGTGGCGTCGGCCGTGCGGTCGTAGTGCGCGGTGACCAGGTAGCTGAACAGGGCGCGCTCGGACAGCACCGCGAAACCGTGAGCGAAGCCTTCGGGGATCCAGAGATGGCGCCGGTTGTCGGCCGACAGCAGGACGGCGGTGGACTGCCCGAACGTCGGCGAGCCGCGGCGGATGTCCACGGCGACGTCGTAGACCTCGCCTTCGAGCACGCTGACGTACTTGCCCTGCGGATTGGGCCACTGGTAATGCAGGCCGCGCAGCACGCCGCGCGTGGACGAGGAGACGTTGCTCTGGACGAACTGCGGCGCCAGGCCGTTCTGCAGGAACCGCGCCTGGTTCCAGCTTTCGTAGAAATAACCGCGTGCATCGCCGAACACCGCCGGCTCGATCACCAGGCAGCCCGGCAGCCCGGTCTCGATCACTTTCACTTGACCACTCCGCGCTGCACCAGCGACTGCAGGTACTGGCCGTAGCTGTTCTTGGCCAGCGGTTCGGCCAGCGCCAGCAGCTGCGCGTTGTCGATCCAGCCGTTGCCCCAGGCGATTTCCTCGGGGCAGCAGACCCGCAGGCCCTGGCGCGCCTCGATCGTCTCGATGAAGTTCGAGGCCTCGAGCAGCGACTGGTGGGTGCCGGTGTCGAGCCAGGCATACCCGCGGCCGAGCTGCTCCAGGTGCAGGGCGCCTTCGTCGAGGTAGCAGCGGTTGAGGTCGGTGATCTCGAGTTCGCCGCGCTGCGAGGGCTTGAGCCCGGCGGCGAAGTCGCTGGCGCGGCCATCGTAGAAGTACAGGCCGGTCACCGCGTAGCTGGACTTGGGCCTGGCGGGCTTTTCTTCCAGGCCCACGACCCGTCCGCCGGCGTCGAACTCGGCCACGCCGTAACGCTCCGGATCGCGCACCCAGTAGCCGAACACCGTCGCGCCGTGGTCGCGCGCGTCGGCGCGGGCGAGCAGGTCGGTCAGGCCGGTGCCATGGAAGATGTTGTCGCCCAGCACCAGGCAGCTGGGCTGGCCGGCCAGGAAGTCGCGGCCGATCAGGAATGCCTGCGCCAGGCCGTCGGGGCTCGGCTGCACGGCGTACTGGATGTCCATGCCCCATTGCGAACCGTCGCCCAGCAGGCGCTTGAAGAGTTCCTGCTCGTGCGGCGTGTTGATGATCAGCACTTCGCGGATGCCCGCCAGCATCAGCACGCTGAGCGGGTAGTAGATCATCGGCTTGTCGTACACCGGCAGCAGCTGCTTGCTGATGGCCTGCGTGATCGGATACAGCCGGGTGCCGGAGCCGCCGGCCAGGATGATTCCCTTGCGCGCCATGTCAGGCCTCCGTGCCGATGCGTTCGAGGCGGTAGCTGCCGTCCAGCACCCGCTTCACCCAGTCGCCGTTCGCCAGGTACCAGTCCACCGTCGCGGCGATGCCCTGTTCGAAGCTCACCGCCGGCTTCCAGCCCAGTTCGCCCTGGATCTTGCCGGCGTCGATGGCGTAGCGGCGGTCGTGGCCGGGGCGGTCCTTGACGTAGGTGATCTGCGACTCGCGCGGGCGGCCGTCGGCGCGCGGGCGGCGCTCGTCGAGCAGGGCGCAGAGCGTCTTCACCACGTGGATGTTCTCGCGCTCGGCATCGCCGCCGACGTTGTAGGTCTCGCCGACGCGGCCGGCCTCGAGCACGCGCCGGATCGCCGCGCAGTGGTCCTGCACGAACAGCCAGTCGCGCACGTTGCGGCCATCGCCGTAGACCGGCAGCGGCTCGCCGGCCAGCGCCTTCTGGATGACCAGCGGGATGAGTTTTTCCGGGAACTGGAACGGCCCGTAGTTGTTCGAGCAGTTCGTGGTCAGCACCGGCAGGCCGTAGGTGTGGTGGAAGGCGCGCACCAGATGGTCGGACGCGGCCTTCGACGCCGAGTACGGCGAGTTCGGGGCGTAGGGCGTGGTTTCGGTGAACTTTCCGGTGTCGCCCAGCGAACCGTAGACCTCGTCGGTGGAGACGTGCAGGAAGCGGAAGCCCTGCCTGGCCTCGCCCTCGAGCGACTTCCAGTAGTCGCGCGCGGCTTCGAGCAGGGCCAGGGTGCCGACCACATTGGTCTGCACGAAGGCGGCGGGGCCGTCGATCGAGCGGTCCACGTGGCTTTCGGCCGCGAAATTGACCAGGGCCGAAGGCCGGAACTCGGCAAGCAGGCGCGCCACCAGGGCGCGGTCGCCGATGTCGCCCTGCACGAAGTGGTGTTGCGGGTTGCCTTCGAGCGAGGACAAGGTGTCGAGGTTGCCGGCGTAGGTCAGGGCGTCGAGGTTGACCACGCGCACGCCCGAGGCCACCGCCTCGAGCACGAAGTTGCCGCCGATGAAACCGGCGCCGCCGGTCACAAGCCAAGTCTGCATTTCCACTCCGGACGGGTGCTGCGGGGGAAGGGGCGCGCCGGGTGCGCGCCCCGCCGGATCAGAACGGGATGTCGTCGTCCGGGAACGGGTCGTCGTTGCGCGACGCCGGCGCCGAGCCGCCGCCCGAACGCGAGCCGTAGTCGCCGCCGGAGCGGCCGCCGCCGTAGTCGCCGCCACCGCCGCGCGGGCCGCCGCGGTCAGCGCCGCCGGCCGCACGGGCCGGGCGTTCGGCGCGTTCGCCGCCGCCGCGCTGGCCGCCGCCCTCGCCCGGCATGCCGCCGAGCATCTGCATCTCGTTGGCGACGATGTCGGTGGCGTATTTCTCGACGCCGGACTTGTCGGTGTACTTCTCGGTGCGCAGGGAGCCTTCGATGTAGACCTGGCGGCCCTTCTTCAGGTACTCGCCGGCGATCTCGGCCAGGCGGCCGAAGAACTTCACCCGGTGCCACTCGGTGCGCTCCTGCTGCTCGCCGTTCTTGTCCTTCCACGCCTCGGTGGTGGCGACGGAGATGGTGGTGATGGCGCTGCCGGACTGGCTGTAGCGGACCTCGGGATCGTTGCCGAGGTTGCCGACCAGGATGACTTTGTTGATGCCGCGGGCCATGGGGCTTCCTTGAGAGGGGTGGGGCGGTTCCAGCCCCGGATTATAGCCGGCCCACCCTGCCCCGGCCCGGCCGCCCCGGGCCATCGGGAAAGGCCTGGGCCCCGGGTCGGAGACCGGCTCATTCCGATGGGGCATCACCTGATTGCAAGGCTTCAGTAGTGCCCGGCCGGCAATCCCCATAGGTTCGCTCTGAATTATGCTCTCCATGAAAGCCAAATATGCCCTCCGGGCCCTCGCCACCCTGGCCCTCCACGGGCCCGGCCAGCTGCAGGCGCGCCGGATCGCCCAGGACGCCGGCGTGCCCGGCAAGTTCCTCGAGGCCATCCTGGTGGACCTGCGCAACGCCGGCCTGGTCGAGAGCCGGCGCGGCACCCAGGGCGGGCACCGCCTGGCCCGCGACCCCGAGTCCATCACCCTGGGCGAGGTGGTCCGGGTCGTGGACGGCCCGATCGCGCCCATCCGCTGCGCCAGCATCACCGCCTACCGCCCCTGCGAAGACTGCCCCGACCCGGGCCGCTGCGCCGTCCGCCTGCTGATGGGCGAGGTGCGCACCGCCATGTCCGCCGTGGTCGACCACCGCAGCCTGGCCCAGTTCGCGCGCGACAGCGCCCGCCTGGCCGCTCCCCTTTCCCCCGCCGGACCCGCCGAGGAGGCCCCATGGATCCCCGCAAGCCCGTGACCGCCGCGCCATCGATCAGCCCGCAGGAGCTGGCCGTGCTCGAAACACTGCGCGCCACGCCCTACGGCAGCGTCGAAGTGGTGCTGCACCAGTCGCGCATCGTCCAGGTCGTAAAGACCGAAAAAGTGAAGCTCGATTCCGACACCGCGCCGGTCGCGCCGCCCTGAGCGACGCACCGGATCCGTTTCCGCCGACCAGACCGCTGGAGGCCGCCATGAACACGCATCCCTCTGGAGGCCCCATGCCACGCCACACCCTGCTTTCCCTCGCCCTGCTCGCCGCCATTGCCGCACCGGCCCAGGCCGCCGAACCCCTCACCGTCGAAGACCTGGCCGAACGCCTGCGCCTGCTCGAACAGCGCCTGGGCACCGCAACCCCGGCCGAGACCGGCGCCGACCCGGTCGCGGCGCTCGACCAGCGCCTGCGCATCCTCGAACGCCAGCTCGAGATCCAGCAGGAGGAAGCCGCGGTGCGCGCCACCACCGCGCCCGTGGTCGCCGTCGGCGACAAGGGCCTGTCGGTGAAGACGCCCAAGGGCGACTACGAGATCCGCCTGCGCGGCCTGGTCCAGGCCGACCATCGCGCCTTCCTCGGCAACGAGTCGCCGGCCTTCAACGACGGCTTCCTGTTCCGGCGCATCCGCCCGACCCTCGAGGGCAACCTCGGCCCGCTGATCGCTTTCCGTCTGACGCCGGAACTCGCCGGCGACAGCGCCACCCTCGTCGACGCCTACGTGGACGTGAAGTTCGACCCGCGCTACACGCTGCGCGTCGGCAAGCTCAAGGGCCCGGTCGGCCTGGAGCGGCTGCAGTCGGGCGGCGCCACCGCGCTGATCGAGCGCGGCTTCCCGACCGAGCTCGCGCCCAACCGCGACCTGGGCGTGCAGCTGCAGGGCGAGCTGGCGCGCGGCACCGTCACCTACGCCGCCGGCGTCTTCAACGGCGCGCCCGATGGCCGCGACGCGCCCACCACCGACCCCGACGGCGAGCTGGAATTCGCCGGCCGGCTGTTCTTCGAACCCTGGAAGAACGAAGCGAACGCACTGTCGGGCCTGGGCTTCGGCCTGGCCGGCAGCGTCGGCGACAAGGACGGCGGCGGCAACAGCTTCCTGCCGCGTTATCGCACGCCCGGCCAGAACGTGTTCTTCAACTACCGCGCCGCCGTGCTGGCCGACGGCCGGCATACGCGGATCTCGCCGCAGGCCTGGTTTTACCGCAATGCCTTCGGCCTGCAGGCCGAGGCGATCCGTTCGGAACAGGAAGTCAGCATCGGCGGTGTGCGCAGCGACCTGGCGCACGATGCCTGGCAGCTCACCACCAGCTGGGTGTTGACCGGCGAGGACGCGGGTTACCGCGGCGTGGTCAAGCCCAACCGCCCGTTCACCGGCGGCGGTGAAGGCTGGGGCGCGTTCGAGCTGGTCGCACGTTACGGCGAGCTCGACGTCGACGACGACGCCTTCGGCCTTTATGCCGACCCGAACCTTTCCGCGAGCCGTTCACGCGCCTGGGGCCTGGGCCTGAACTGGTACCTCACCAGCAACCTGAAACTGGTCCTCAACCACACCCGTGCGGGTTTCGACGGCGGCGCCACCGGCGGCCGCGACCGCGAGGACGAAAGCACCGTGTTCTCGCGCCTGCAGCTCGCGTTCTGACCCCCACCTTCCGGAGCACCGACCATGAACCGTTTCGCGAAAACCCTGCTCTTCGCCGCCTTCGCCCTCGGCACCGGCCTCGCCAGCGCCAAGGACATCACCCTGCTGAACGTCTCCTACGACCCGACCCGCGAGTTCTATTCCGAAGTGAACGCCGAGTTCGCCGCCGCCTGGCAGGCGAAAACCGGTGACACCCTCACCGTGCAGGCCTCGCACGGCGGCTCGGGCAAGCAGGCGCGGTCGGTGATCGACGGCCTGGAAGCCGACGTCGTCACGCTGGCCCTGGCCTTCGACATCGACGCCATCGCCGACAAGGCCAGGCTGCTGCCGCCCGACTGGCAGACGCGGCTGCCGCACAACAGCGCGCCCTACACCTCGACCATCGTGTTCCTGGTGCGCAAGGGCAATCCCAAGGGCATCCGCGACTGGGGCGACCTCGCCAGGCCCGGCGTCGCGGTGATCACACCGAATCCGAAAACCTCGGGCGGCGCGCGCTGGAACTACCTGGCCGCCTGGGCCTGGGCCAGCAAGGAATACCGCGACGGCGCCAGGGTGCTCGACTACCTCGGCAAGCTCTTCGCCAACGTGCCGGTGCTCGACACCGGCGCGCGCGGCTCCACCACCACCTTCGTCAACCGCGGCATCGGCGACGTGCTGCTGGCCTGGGAGAACGAGGCGCACCTGTCGCTGAAGGAAGCCGGCGGCGACGGCTTCGAGATCGTGGTGCCGAGCCTCAGCATCCTGGCCGAGCCGCCGGTGGCGATCGTCGACAAGGTGGTCGACCGCCGCGGCACGCGCGGCGTGGCGCAGGCCTACCTCGACTTCCTGTTCACCGACCGCGGCCAGCAGCTCGCGGCCAAGCACTTCTACCGCCCGGCCCTGCCGGACAAGGTGGATCCGACCGCGCTGGCGGTGTTCCCCCGGGTCCCGCTGGTGACCATCGACAGCGCCTTCGGCGGCTGGAAGAAGGCGCAAGCCACGCACTTCGACGATGGCGGCACCTTCGACCAGATCTACCGCCGCGGACGCTGATCGATGGCGAAAACGATCTCCACCGCCCTGCGCCAGTCCGGACCCCTGCCGGGGTTCGGACTGACGCTGGGCCTTAGCCTGGCCTGGCTGGGCCTGATCGTGCTGCTGCCGCTGGCGGCCCTGGTCTGGCGCGCCGCCGGCCTGGGTCTGGACGGCTGGTGGCTGGTGCTGTCTGACGAACGCGTGCTGCTGGCGCTGAAACTGAGCTTCGGCACGGCGCTGGCGGCGGCGCTGTTCAACAGCTTCGCCGGCACGCTGATCGCCTGGGTGCTGGTGCGCTACCGCTTCCCGGGGCGCGGCATCGCCGACGCGGTGGTGGACCTGCCCTTCGCGCTGCCGACCGCCGTCGCGGGTATCGCGCTCACCGCGCTGTACGCCGGAAACGGCTGGATCGGGCAGTACCTGGAGCCGCTGGGCCTGAAGGTGGCTTATGCGCCGCTGGGCATCGTGGTGGCGCTGGTGTTCATCGGGCTGCCGTTCACGGTGCGGACGGTGCAGCCGGTGTTGGAAGCCTTGCATCGGGAGCATGAGGAGGCGTCGGCTTCGCTTGGGGCCGGGCGGGTGACGACGTTCATCAGGGTTTTGTTGCCGCAACTTCTGCCCGCGATGGTGACGGGGTTCTCTTTGGCCTTCGCCCGCGGCGTCGGCGAGTACGGGTCGGTGATCTTCATCGCCGGCAACCTGCCCTACGTGTCCGAGATCGCGCCGCTGCTGATCGTGATCCGGCTCGAGGAGTTCAACTACGACGGCGCCACCGCGGTGGCGACCCTGATGCTGGCGGTGTCCTTCGTGCTGCTGTTCGCGATCAACCTGCTGGAACGGAGGCTTGCCCGTGGCCAGGCGCGCTGAGTCCTTCCGCGATCCGACCTCCGAGCCGGCCTGGGTGCGCCGCGGCCTGGTCGCGCTGGCCCTGCTGCTGCTCGGCGGGCTGGTGGTGCTGCCGCTGGTCGTGGTGATGGTCGAAGCGCTGCGCCTGGGCTGGCAGGCCTACGTGGCGGCCGTGATCGAACCCGACACCCTGGCCGCCATCAAGCTCACCCTGCTGGTGGCCGCGATCAGCGTGCCGGCCAATGCGGTCTTCGGCATCGCCGCGGCCTGGGCGATCACCAAATTCACTTTCCCGGGCAAACGCCTGCTGCTGACCTTCATCGACCTGCCGTTTTCGGTGTCGCCAGTGGTGGCGGGCCTGGTGTTCGTGCTGCTGTTCGGCGCCCAGGGCTGGTTCGGCGGCTGGCTGCGCGAGCACGAGATCAAGGTGATCTTCGCGGTGCCGGGCATCGTGCTGGCGACGATCTTCATCACCTTCCCCTTCGTCGCGCGCGAGCTGATCCCGCTGATGCAGCAGCAGGGCCGCGACCAGGAGGAAGCCGCGGCCTCGCTCGGCGCCGGCGGTTGGACGGTGTTCTGGCGCGTCACCCTGCCCAATACCAAGTGGGCGCTGCTGTACGGCGTGTTGCTGTGCAATGCCCGCGCGATGGGCGAATTCGGTGCGGTATCGGTGGTGTCGGGGCACATCCGCGGCCTCACCAACACGCTGCCGCTGCAGGTCGAGATCCTCTACAACGAGTTCAACTACGCCGCCGCGTTCGCGGTGGCCTCGCTGCTGGCGGGGCTGGCCCTGGTCACGCTCGGGCTGAAACTCTGGCTGGAATGGCGCCACGGCGACGCGCTCGCGCGCCGTGCGCGCGGACACTGAAGGAAGACACATGGACATCCGCATCGAAGGCGTGGGCAAGCAGTTCGGCGAAACCGCCGCCCTGCATCCCGTGGACCTGGTCATCCCCTCCGGGCAACTGGTGGCGCTGCTGGGGCCGTCGGGCTCGGGCAAGACGACCCTGCTGCGCCTGATCGCGGGCCTGCTGCCGGTGGACGGCGGCCGCATCCTGTTCGGCAATCACGACGCCACGCGGCTGTCGCTGCGCGAGCGCCGGGTCGGCTTCGTGTTCCAGCACTACGCGCTGTTCCCGCACCTGAGCGTGTTCGAGAACGTCGCCTTCGGCCTGCGCTGCCGGCCGCGCGCGTCGCGGCCGGACAAGGCCACGATCACCCGCAAGGTGGACGAATTGCTGGGACTGGTGCAGATGGCCGGCCTGCGCGACCGCCTGCCCGACCAGCTCTCCGGCGGCCAGAAGCAGCGCGTGGCCCTGGCCCGCGCCATGGCCATCGACCCGACCGTGCTGCTGCTGGACGAACCCTTCGGCGCGCTCGACGCCAAGGTGCGCGTCGAGCTGCGCCGCTGGCTGCGGCGTTTCCACGACGAGACCGGCATCACCACCCTGTTCGTCACCCACGACCAGGAAGAGGCGCTGGAGCTGGCCGACCGCGTGGTCGTCATGAGCCAGGGCCGCATCGAACAGGACGGCAGCCCCGACGCCGTCTACGCCGAACCGGCCACGCCCTTCGTGTACGACTTCCTCGGCCGCAGCAACCAGATCGCGGGCAAGGTGCTGGGCGGCGACTTCCGCGCCGGCGAGGGCGGCTCGGCGGTGCCTGCGCGCGATTTCGTCTCGGGCCCCGCGACCCTGTTCGCGCGGCCGCACGACATCGACGTGGTGGCGCCGGAGGCGGGCCTGCCGGCCACCGTCAGCGAGGTGCGGTCGCTGGCCGGACGGCTGATCCTGGAGGCGGCGGTGGACGGGCAGGCGCGGCCGGTCGAGGTGGACCTGCCCTACGCGGACCGGCCCGCACCGCAGCGCGGCGAGCGCATCGGGCTGGCGCTGCGCCGCTACCGGGTGTTCCCGTCCGCGTCGGCCTGAGCGCGCCGGCCCGGACGCCGGGGCCCGGCGCGCCGGTGCGGAACGCTTCGATGCGGGCGGGCCCGCGGGGCAAGCCCGTATAATCGCCGCATGTCCGCCCTCCCCCACACCGCCGCCCTGCCCGGCATCGCCGCCATCCAGGCCCTGGCCGCCGGCGAGATGGCCGCCGTGAACACGCTGATCCGCAGCCGCCTGGCTTCGGACGTGACGCTGATCAACCAGATCTCCGAACACATCATCGCCGCCGGCGGCAAGCGCCTGCGGCCGATGCTGGTGGTGCTGGCGGCCAAGGCCCTGGGGCACGGCGGCGCCAATGCGCACCAGCTGGCGGCGATCATCGAGTTCATCCACACCTCGACCCTGCTGCACGACGACGTGGTGGACGAATCGGACCTGCGCCGCGGCCGCAAGACCGCGAACGCGCTGTGGGGCAACGCGCCCAGCGTGCTGGTCGGCGATTTCCTGTACTCGCGCAGTTTCCAGCTGATGGTCGAGCTCGATTCGATGCCGATCATGCGGGTGCTGGCCGACACCACCAACCTGATCGCCGAGGGCGAGGTGCTGCAGCTGCTGCACGTGCACAACCCCGACACCGACGAGGCCGCCTACCTGCGGGTGATCGAGCGCAAGACGGCGGTGCTGTTCGCGGCGGCGACGCGCTTGGGCGCATTGCAGGCCGGGGCCTCGGAAGAGGTGCAGCAGCGCCTGCACGATTTCGGCATGAACCTGGGCCTGGCCTTCCAGATCGCCGACGACGTGCTCGACTACACGGCCGACGCCGCCGACCTGGGCAAGAACCTCGGCGACGACCTGGCCGAGGGCAAGGCCACGCTGCCGCTGATCCACGCGATGGCGCACAGCAGCGACGCGGTGCGCAACCGCCTGCGCGAGATTGTCGAAGCCGGCGACGCGTCGGCGATGCCGGAAGTGCTGGCCGCGATCGGCCAGACCGGCGGCATCGGCTACAGCCAGCAGCGCGCGGCGCACTATGCGGCGCTCGCCGAACAGGCGCTCGACGGTCTGCCGGACAACGAGTGGCTGCAGGCCCTGCGCGGCCTCGCCCACTACTCCGTCGCCCGCAACCACTGACTTGCGCCTTTGGCGCAAGCAGGTCCCGTTCTCGCGGGCGGTTGATCTGGCGTGCGCCGTCCCGCACACCTAGGGTCCCCTGCCCGCTCAATCGGCGCGGCGTCCTGCCCACCGATTCGCGGCCGCTACGGCATCCTGCCTTCGCTTCAGGGGACCCTAGGTGTGCAGGCCGTCGCCACGGAGCATCTTCGCGAGCCGAAGGGATAAACGCGTGCCCCTGAAGGCACGGAAGCTCGCAGATTGGCCCGCCTCGGTGGCGAGGGCAGGTCCGGGCGAGTCGCAAGTCAACGGCGGAGATGCCGAAGGCGTCTCCAATGCGAGCGTCTCTAGTTAGATAGCCCGGCCCGAAAGGTCCGCAGGCCGTCGTGCGTGAGGGCTCTTTCCGCGGCTTCGAAAACATGGACGTTTTCGAAGAGCCTCCATGGATGGATTCACGGCGTCCGCGGAAAGAGCCCTCACGTACGGCGGCCTATCGCCAGGAACGATCCCGGCACCAAGAGACCTCACGTACGGCTGCCTATTGCAAAGAAAGAACGAGCCCGGCACCAAGAGCCGCCAAACGAGAAAGGCCCGCAAAAGCGGGCCTTTCCGCGAAACCGACGGGATGAATCAGTCGCCGAAGCGCTCGTCGAAGAACGACTCCATCATCACGAAGCTGCGCTTGGCCG
Organism: Arenimonas terrae; assembly: GCF_006265115.1. Classification (GTDB taxonomy): domain Bacteria; phylum Pseudomonadota; class Gammaproteobacteria; order Xanthomonadales; family Xanthomonadaceae; genus Arenimonas; species Arenimonas terrae. The sequence goes on from NZ_SMDR01000002.1 coordinate 253,881, forward strand.
CGCGCTCGTCGTACTTGCAGCCGGGCAGCTTGATGCCGTCCTCGCTGGCTTCGGTGAAGCAGTGCAGCGCCCCGCCGAAATCGACCGACTGCCAGTCGGCACCGGCGTCGCGCATCTCCTTCTCGAAACCGGCGCGCTGCTCGGCCGAAACGAAATAGTCGTCGGCGCCGTTGAGCGCCAGCACCGCGGCCTTCACCGCGCCGGCTTCGGCCGGACGCTGGGTGGCGAGATTGGAGTGGAAGGCGACCACGCCGTCCACGTTGGCGCCGCTGCGCGCCAGGTCCAGCACGATCGCGCCGCCGAAGCAGAAGCCGATGCCGCCCAGGCGCTCGACGTCGAGCGGCGCCCTGGCGGCCGTGGCCTCGAGCACGCCCAGCGCCCGCTTGATGCGGCCGCGCAGCGCGTCGGGATCGGCGTACACCGCGCCCGATGCCTTGCCGGCCTCATCGGCATTGGCCGGGCGCACGCCGCGGCCGTACATGTCCACCACCAGGATGACGTAGTCGTCGCCGGCGATCTGCTGGGCCTTGGCGATGGCCTCGTCGTTGACGCCGTACCAGTTGGGCACCATCACCAGGCCCGGGCGCTTTTCCTTGCTGCCGTCGTCGTAGACCAGCACCCCGTCGAAATCGGTGCCGCCGTGGTTCCAGCTGATGGGTTCGGCCACCGGCTTGGCGGCGGCGGAAAGGCTGAGGCTGCAGAGCGCGAGGGCAAGGGTGCAGGCGATCGGGGCACGCATGGCGGGATCCTCCGGAAATGTTGCGGCGAGTTTATGCGCTGCGCGGCGGGCCGGCGCAAACGCGGGGTGAAGCTCAGGCCACGCCCAGGCCGGGGATGGCGCTGATCTGTTCGGGGTCGAACCCGGCGACCTTGGCGAAGTGCCGGCCGCGTTCGACGTAGTCCTTGTAGCGCGGGAAACTGGGCGCGCCCGGCGACAGCAGCAGCACGCCGTTCTGGCCCAGGGCCTGCAGGCCGAGTTTGACCGCTTCGTCCATGTCGCCGGCCTCGGCCAGGATGAAACGGTCGCCCAATGACAAGGGTTTCAGTTTCTCGTGCACACGCGGCCCGTTCTGTCCCATCGTGATCACGGCGGTCACCGGCTCGGCGGCCAGGCGCTCGGCGAAGATGCCCCAGTCCAGGCCGCGGTCGTAACCGCCGACCAGGATCGCGACGCGCCGGCCGCGGAAACAGTCGAGCGCGGCGATGCTGGCGTGCGGCGTGGTCGAGATCGAATCGTTCACCGATTCGATGCCCTGGCGCGTTCCCAGCGACTGCAGGCGGTGCGGCAGCGGGCGGAAGCTGGCGATGGCCGGCGCCAGCGCCGCGGCATCCAGGCCCAGGGCTTCGATCGCGGCGAGCGCTGCGCACAGGTTCAGGCGGTTGTGGCGGCCCGGCAGCGGCAGGCTGCGGGTGTCGAGCACGGCCCGTTCGCCGCGGTGGACCACGCTGTCGCGCAGGTGCCAGCCGTCGGCATGGTTGAACCACAGCACGCGCGTCGCCGGCGGCACGTCAAGTTCGACCAGGTGCGGGTCGGCGGCGTTGAGCACGGCGAGGCGCGGCGCGCCGCGCGTCACCAGGGCGAGCTTGTCTTCGTAGTAGCGGGCTTCGCTGCCGTGCCAGTCCAGGTGCTCGGGAAAAAGATTGAGCACCACCGCCACGTCGACGTTCTGCGCCTCGGCGGTCTGGTAGCTTGACAGCTCGATCGCCCAGACGTCCGGCGGCGGCTGCACGTCGATCAGCTCCAGCAGCGGCAGGCCGATGTTGCCGGCCAGCGCGGTGCGCTTGCCGGCGGCGCGCAGCAGGTGCGCGACCATCGCCGTGGTCGTGGACTTTCCCTTGGTGCCGGTGACGGCGATGCGCTTGCCGGTCGGCGGCTCGGCGAACCACAGGCCGCTGGCGCCGATGTAGCGCACGCCCGCCAGCGCGGCATCGGCGGCCGGCGAGGTGTAAGGGCTGATGCCGGGGGATTTGATGACGACTTCATGCGCGGCCAGTGCATCCGCGTTCACGGCCGTCTCGATGCGCAGCGCCGGGTCCTGCATCTCGCGCAGCGGTTCGGCCTCGTCGTGCGAACAGAACACGGTGATCGGCTGGCTCGGCAGCCGCCAGCGCAGCGCCGCCAGCGCCGAGCGGCCTTCCCGGCCGTAACCCCAGATCGCGACCTTCCTGCCCTCAAGCTCCGAAATGCGCACGCAGCGGTCCCCATAGCCCGGCCGGAATGCCGTGATCATCCGAGGCTTCGAGCAGCGGCGCCAGCCCCCGGTCCTCCGGGCTCAGCTGGGGCCGGATCTCGCGGAGGTAGCGCTTGACCAAGGCGTCCTCGCGCCAGGCCGGGCTGTCGGCCAGGGCATCGAGCGCGGCGCGGGATTCGCGGCCCTCGCCCACGCACTCGAAGGGTTTGTGGTCGCGGTATTCCAGCAGCGCATCGAAACCCGGCGCCTGCTCCGGCTCGTCGAGCAGGTTGCGCCCGAAGATGCCCATCAGCCGCGGTTTCGGCATGAACGGCGCCAGGGCCAGGAACACGAAATGGCATTTGGGGCAGACGCCGCACCAGCGCTGCGCCGGGCGCTCGCCCAGCAGGTGGAAATTGCGGTTGCAGCTGGAGAAGTGCTGGTCGTAGCGGTCCAGGCGCGCGAACTGCCGCGCCACCGCCAGCTCCGAGAACGGCCGCAGCAGCGAGTAGTAGGCCAGGTCCGCCGCCACGTGCGAACGCAGGTGCGCGGCGAAGGCCTGCTCGAAGGCCCAGCCCTTGGACCACTGGTGGTTCACTTCGCCCGTGCCAGGGATCAGGCTGCCGTAGCTGGCCGAACGTTCGTTCGAGAACACCACCTGGTCGTGGCCCTGCAGCAGCGCCGCCACCGCCAGGATGGCGGAGTTCACCGCCGTCACCGGGATGTGGCCATTGAGCGCGCCCTGCTTGTTGTAGTCAAACAGCAGCGGCGACAGCGTGCGGGTGATGTTGAGCGTGGGCAGGCCGGTGCGTTCGGCGCAGGCCTTGATCAGCGGCGCGCTGCCGACCCAGGACACGGTCTGTTCGATGCCCAGCGCACGCAGGGCTTCGATCGAGACCAGCGAGTCCTTGCCGCCGCCGATCGCCACGACGGCGTGGCGGCGCAGGCCGGCGTCCGTCGCGGCCGGCATCGCAGCCGCCGTCGCCGGAAAGACGATCCTGCCGCGCAGCGACAGCCCGTTGCGGTAGGCGAACTCGCCCAGCCCGTTTTCGTACAGCGAGGTCAGCAGTGCGGCGGTGGCGGCGTCGATGCCCTCGCCTTCGATCCGGATCTCCGGCGGCACGGCGGCCTTGTAGTAGCTGATGCCGGCGAACAGGTGCAGCAGGCGCAGCGCCCGCTGCACGGCGCCGGCGCGCGCGCCGTCGAGCGCGAACGGCGCGCCGGGGAAACGCACGGTCTCGACCAGGGCCGGGCCGTCGTCGAAGGCATAGGCCAGGCGCGCTTCGCCGGTGGCGGCGTCGAAGCCGCAGTCGAGGAAGCGGAAGGCGCGGATGGATTCGCGTTTGAACTCAGTCATCGATCACGTCCTCCTGCGGCAGCTCGCGCAGGTTGTAGCGGTTGGCCATCACCGCGCCGTAGGCGCCGGCGTGGCCGACCAGGAGCACGTCGCCCTCGGCGGTGGCGTCGGGCAGACGGCGCTGGCGGCCGAGCACGTCGCTGGATTCGCAGACCGGGCCAACCACCTCCGCGGGCTCGCCGGGCGGATCGTCCAGGCGCGTCAGGTTCACGATCTCGTGCCAGGCGTTGTACAGCGCCGGGCGCATCAGCGCGTTCATGCCGCCGTCGGCGCCGATGCGGCGCAGGCCCTGCTTGTCCACGGCCTGGGTGACCGTGAGCAGCAGCGCGCCGGCTTCGGCGACCAGGTAGCGGCCGGGCTCGACCCAGAGCGCGTACTGCGGCCAGGCGGCTTTCACTTCCGCCAGCGCGGCGCCGTAGGCCGCCATGTCGAAGGGTTCGGCGTCCGGGTCGTAGCTCACGCCCAGGCCGCCGCCGACATCGATGAAACCGATGCTGCCGATGCCTTCGGCCAGCGAGGCCAGCTGCGCGTAGACGGTGCGCCAGTGGCCGGCGTCGTGGATGCCGCTGCCGATGTGCGCGTGCAGCCCGGCGATGCGGGCGCCGGCCGCGCGCGCCGCGGCGACGAAGTCCGGCACCGCCGATTCGGCCAGGCCGAACTTGGCGGTCTTGCCGCCGGTGCGGACCTTCTCGTGATGGCCCTGGCCGAAGCCCGGGTCCACGCGCAGCACGACCTCGCGGCCGCGGAACAGCTCCGGCCAGCGCGCCAGCGGATAGGTGCTGTCGAGCGTGACGTGCACGCCGCGCGCCATCGCCGCGGCCAGTTCCGCGCGCGGCGCGAAGCTGGGCGTGAACAGCACGCGGTCAGGCGCCAGCGCCGGCAGCACGGTGTACAGGTGTTCGAGCTCGGCCTTCGACACACACTCGAAGCCGAACCCCTCGGCCTCCAGCGTGCGCAGCACGGCGGGGTGGGCATTGGCCTTGAGCGCGTAGAAGCGCCGGTCGACGGCCGACAGGCCGGCGATCTCGCGGGCGCGGGCCCGCACCGTCGGCAGGTGGTAGAGGTAGCGCGGCGTTCCCGCTGCGGCGGCCTTCAGTACGCGCGCACGGTCGGATTCCCACCACAGCGGCGCGCGCCGGCTGTCGGGGCGGTCGATGCGGCGCCAGCTCGGGCCGAACACCGCCGCCTCGGTCACCGGCATCGCGCCCGAGTGCGCCAGCAGCGCGTGCAGGCGCGGCAGCATGCCTTCGGCCAGGCCTTCGTCCACCACGAAGGTGAGGTTGAGGTCGTTGGACGACTGCGAGATCAGGTGCACGCGCTCGCGGCCGAACTCGGCCCAGACGTCCGACAGCTTGTGCAGCAGCGAACGCATGCCGCGGCCGACCAGGGTGATCGCCGCGCAGGGCGCGATCACCTTCACGCGGCAGACCTGGGCCAGGTCGGCGCACAGCGCGTCCAGCACGTTGGTGTTCACCAGGTTGTCGCTGGGGTCCAGGGACACGGTGACATTGGCCTCGGACGAACCGATCAGGTCGATGGACAGACCGTGGGCCTTGAAGCGTTCGAACACGTCCGACAGGAAGCCCACCTGCTGCCACATGCCGATGGTCTCCATCGACACCAGCACGATGCCGCGGCGCGAGCTGATCGCCTTGACGCCCGGCAGCGTGGCCGCGGAGGAATCGATCACCGTGCCCGCCATGTCCGGCCGTTCGGTGTCTCGGATCCAGATCGGCACGCGCGCCTCGCGGCAGGGATGGATGCAGCGCGGATGCAGCACCTTGGCGCCGGTGGTGGCGATTTCCTGCGCTTCCTCGTAGTCAAGGCGGCTGAGCAGGCGCGCGTCGGGCACGGCGCGCGGGTTGGCGCTGAACATGCCGGGCACGTCGGTCCATATTTCGACGCGGCGCGCGCCGATCAGGGCGCCGAAATACGCCGCCGAGGTGTCGGAGCCGCCGCGGCCCAGGATGGCCGTGCCGCCATCGGGCGCGCGCGCGATGAAACCCTGGGCGATGCGCAGCGCCGGGCCGGCGGCGTCGAAACGCCTGCGCAGGCCGGCGTCGCCGGTGTAGTCGCAGGAGGCCGAGAGGCGCTTGCTCCACTCGTTCTGGTTGGGCATCGGCCGGGCGTGGATCCACTCGCGCGAATCGGTCCAGCCCACGTCCAGCCCCTGCGTGCGCAGGTAGGCGACGCCGAGCGTGGACGACAGCAGTTCGCCCTGCGCCATCACCTCGGCCTGCCAGTCGAGCGTGCCCGCGGCGGCGCGCGGGTCGTCGCCGAGCATGATCAGCGCGGCCAGGCGCTCGGTGAGCGCGCCGGGGTCGACGCCGAGCTCGCCGGCGAAGTCCTCGTGCCGGTGCACCAGCGCGCCGATGCGCGCATGCGTGCCCGCCGGATCGGCGTGGCCGTCGCAGATGGCCTGCAGTTCGTTGGTGACGCCCGACAGCGCCGACACCACCACCAGCACGCGGACGTGTTCCTCGTCCGCGCGCCGTTTCATCAGCCGGCCGATCGTGTCCCAACGGTGGCGCCGGGACACCGAGGTGCCTCCGAACTTGAGGACGATCCAATCCGGTGCGTCGGCACCGGCGACAGGCGGGGCTGGGCTCATGGTCAGGGCTTATGATGGACGGGCGCCGGCGCGTGCGGCGCGGCGTCCCGCAGTGTAAACGAAGGCGCCGCCACCCGACCCGCCAGCCCGCGAACGATCCGTCATGAGCACCGAACGGGAGCCACGCATGCGCCGCAGGGATTTCCTCCAGCTCGACGTCTTCGCCGACCGCCCCGGCGCCGGCAACCCGCTGGCCGTGGTGCTCGACGCCCGCGACCTGGACACCGGCGCCATGCAGGCCTTCGCCGCCTGGACCAACCTCTCGGAAACCACCTTCGTGCTGCCGCCGGTCGAGGCCGCGGCCAGCTACCGCGTGCGCATCTTCACCCCGCGCCAGGAACTGCCCTTCGCCGGCCATCCCAGCGTCGGCACCGCCCACGCCCTGCTCGAGGCCGGCCTGGTCAGCGCCCGCGCCGGCCAGCTGGTGCAGGAATGCGCCGCCGGCCTGCTGCCCGTGCAGGTGGCGGGGGAAGGCGCGGCCCGGCGGGTGTCGGTGCGGGCTCCCCGCGGTCGGATCCGGCCGCTGCGGGCGCGGCCCGACGCGCTGCTGGAAGCCGCCTTGGCCGGACTGGTGCGCGGCGACCTGGCGCCGGCCCTCATCGACAACGGACCGGCCTGGTGGGTGGTCGAACTGGCCGATGCCCACCAGGTGCGCGCCATGGTGCCGCGGCTGCGCGAGATCGCCGCCCTGACCGAGGCCTCCGGCGCGGTCGGTCTGGCGGTGTTCGGGCGTGCCGCCGGCACCGACCACGCGCTGGCCGTGCGCGCCTACTGCCCGGCCGACGGCATTCCCGAAGACCCGGTGACCGGCAGCGCCAACGCCGCCATCGCCGCCTGGCTGCACGAGAACCAGGCGCTGGCCGCGGTCGGCAATCCCTACGTCGCCAGCCAGGGCCGCGAGATCGGACGCGACGGCCGGGTCGAGGTGCGCGTGGATGCCGATGGCGAAGTCTGGATCGGCGGCTGCACCCAGACCGTCATCCGCGGCACGCTGGACTGGTAACCTTCGCTTCCCCCACCGGGCAGGAAGCCCCGATGTCCCGTGCCTTCGTGCAACTCGATGTCTTCGCCGCCCGTCCGGGCGACGGCAACCCGCTGGCCGTGGTGCTCGACGCCAAGGGCCTGGACGACACCACCATGCAGGCGATCGCCCGCTGGACGCGCCTGCCGGAAACCACCTTCGTGCTGCCGCCGAGCACGCCGGAGGCCAGCTACCGCCTGCGCATCTTCAGCCCGCGCCGCGAAGTGCCCTTCGCCGGGCACCCGAGCATCGGCAGCGCGCATGCGGTGCTCGAGGCCGGCCTGGCCCAGGTGCGCGACGGCCAGCTGGTGCAGGAATGCGCGGTCGGCCTGCTGCCGATCGAGGTGCGCGGCGAAGGCCGCGAGCGCCGGCTGTCGGTGCGGGCGCCGCGGGCGCGGGTGCTGGAGGTCGGGCAGCCCGACGACCGGCGCCTCGGGGCCGCGCTCAAGGGCTACGTGCCGGGCGCCCTGCCGCCGGTGCTGATGGACGGCGGCCGCCGCTGGTGGCTGGCCGAACTCGTGGACGAAGCCTCGGTGCGCAGCCTGGTGCCGCGCTGGGATGCGGTGTCGGCGCTGGCGCGCGGCCACGATGCGATGGGCCTGTGCGTGTTCGCTCGCTGCATCGGGCGCGACTATGACCTGGTGGTGCGCGCCCTGGTGGGTCAGCCCGCGCAGGTCGAGGACGCCGCCTCCGGCGCGGCCAACGCAACGCTGGCCGCGTATCTGCACGCCAGCAACGCCCTGCCCCACCCCGACGGCCGCTATGTCGTCAGCCAGGGCCGCGAAGTCGGCCACGACGCGCGCCTGGAGCTGCGCGTGGACGCCGAGGGCGAAGTCTGGTCCGGCGGCATGGTGCAGACGGTCGTGCGCGGCCAGCTCGACTGGCCATGACGTTCGCGGTGCCGCCGCGCTGAAAAAGCGAAGGGGCCCGAGGGCCCCTTCTGTGCGGTCAACTGAGGGAGAGAGTGCTCAGCCTTCCGGCGTGACGTCCACGCGGACGCGGATTTCGCTGCCCGGGTGGTAATCGGTGACGGTCTGGTAGGTGCGACCGGCGTATTCGTAGGCGACGCGGTAGCCGACCACACGCTCTTCGCGGCGGTAGTCGGTGACCACGCGGCAGCGCTGCACTTCGGCCTGACCGTAACCGGCGTTGTGGCCGTAGTAGCGGTCGTCGCGATAACCGTAGGCATCGCGGCGCTGGCCGTTGCGCTCGATGTTGTGGCCGATGGCGCCGCCGATCACGGCACCGGCGACCGTCGCGGCCTGGCGGCCGTCGCCATTGCCGACACTGTTGCCGAGCACGCCGCCGACGATGGCGCCGAGCACCGCACCGCCGCCGCTCGGGCGACGCTGGTAGCGGTCGTAGCGCGGATCCTGGCGGTAGTCGCGGGCGTAGGAAGGCGCCGGCTCGCGCCAGCATTCCTGGCGGTTGACGGGCTGGCCCGGCTCGACGATCGGATCCACGCTCACCACGCGCGCCAGGTCATAGGCCGGACCCTGGTCGCCGGCATAGCCGGACTCATAACCGTAATCGTCGTCGTAACCGCGGTTGGCGTCGTAGTAGTCGTTGGCGTTCGCGCTGCCGGCCGCGAAGGCCAGGGCAAGGGCGAGGGAGCTGACGGCAAGGGCTTTCATGGGCGACTCCTGGCGCCGGATTGGCGCGAGGGCATGCTCGGGCCGGGGCGCCCAACTGCCGCTGAACTCAGGCCCGCAGGGCAATCCCGTTCAGCCATTCGACAGCCTGCTCCGCGGCTTCGGCGGCGCGCCGGCCGAGCAGTGGTCCGACATGGCTTCCCGGCCAGCAGTGCAGCCGGGCACCCAGCTGTCGCGCCAGGGCCTCGGAGGCGGCGGGCGGCACGTCCTCGTCCCCGTCCGAGGCCAGCACGAGCACGGGCGCGCGGACCGGCGCGATGGCCACGCCGGCGCAGGCCTGGTCCAGGACCCGGCCGGATTCGTCGCGCCAGCGCCGGAACGCATACAGTGCGGCGGCGTCATCGGCGTCCGGCATTGCCCGGCGGGTGCCGGCCAGCGAGGCTTCGCGGCCCCAGGGCACCACGGCCGGCCGTGGCGGCGACGGCAGCCCGTCCGGCGGCAGCGGATTGACCAGCACCAGGGCATCGGCGGCGTCCGCCTTCATCAGGGCGAGCAGGCCGCCCAGGCTGGCGCCGACCAGCACCAGCCGGCCGCCTTGCTGCTCGCGGCGCGCCGCACCCAGCCAGCCGCCGGCCTGCGCGGCGTAGTCGCCGAGCGTGGTCGCGGCCAGCCCCTGCGGCCCGGCCATCAGGTCGGGCGCATGCACCTCGTAGCCGTGGGCGGCGAACACGCGCGCCCACACGTTCCACTCCCAGCCGCCGCCGCCCGCGCCATGCACGAAGACGGCGGCGCGCGCCGCTTCAGACAAGCTTGGCGTCCATGGTCACCGGAATGCCGAGGGCGCGCGAGATCACGCAGTTCTCCTTGGCATTGGTGGCGATGTCGGCGAAGCCCGCGGCGTCGATGCCGGGGATGCTCGCGGTCACCGTCAAGTGCACGCCGACCGCGTGCGGGCCCGGCGAGGTTTCCATCAGCACTTCGGCCTTGGTGTCGATGCGGCTGGCAGTGAAGCCGGCGTTCTGCAGCATGAAGCTCAGCGCCATCGAGTAGCAGCCGGCATGCGCGGCGGCAAGCAGCTCCTCGGGGTTGGTGCCCTTCTCCTCGCCGAAGCGGGTGTTGAAGGAATAGCGGGTGCCCTCGAACAGACCGCTCTGCGGCGTGCTCATGCGGCCCTGGCCGGACTTGAGGTCGCCCTCCCAGTGGGCGGTGGCGTGGCGCTTGAATCCCATGGCGGTTCTCCGGTGGCGGGCCGCGGGGGGCGGCCGGGAGGGCCATGATAGTCCCCGGGTTGACCCGGCGGGGCGCTGGTGGAAGGCTAGCCCTCCCGGCTCCGGCCGGGGTTCCGCCATGACCGACGCGCGGTCGCGCGAAAAACGACCTGGCAGCGCCACTGCGCCGCCGACCATGACGGCCTATCCACCCATCACTTGGGAGAGACGGCCTCATGTCGTACAGCACAGAAACCATCCGCAACGTGGCCCTGGCAGGCCACTCCAGCGCCGGCAAAACCACCCTCTTCGAAGCCCTGCTGCATGCCGGTGGCGCGATTCAGACGGCAGGCAGCCTCGAACGCGGCACCACGGTGTCCGACTTCGACCCCATGGAACGAAGCCGCGGCCACTCACTGAACACCGCGATCGCGTCCATCGACCACGCTGCGGCTGGTCAACAACTCGTGCACGTCAACCTGATCGACACCCCGGGCTACCCCGATTTCCGCGGCCCGACCCTGACGGCGTTCTCGGCGGTGGAAACCGTCGCCATCGTCATCAATGCCGGTGCGGGCATCGAATACGGCACGCGGCGCATGATGGAGTACGCCAAAGCGCGCAACCTGTGCCGGGTGATTGTGATCAACAAGATTGATTCCGAACCCACGAAGCTCGCCGCACTCGTGGACGAGATCCGCGACACCTTTGGCCCCGAATGCCTGCCCATCAACCTGCCCGCCGACGGCGGCAAGCGCGTGGTCGACTGCTTCTTCAACCCCGCCGGCGATTCCGACCTGGGCCCGGTCGCCGACGCGCACCAGCGCATCATCGACCAGGTTGTGGAGATCAACGAACAGGTGATGGAGCGCTACCTCGAGGTCGGTGAGGAAGGCCTGAGCGGCCAGGCCCTGCACGACGCCTTCGAGCAGTGCCTGCGCGAGGGCCACCTGGTGCCCGTGTGTTTCGTCTCGGCCCGGACCGGCGCCGGCGTGAAGGAGCTGCTGGACCTCGCGGAAAAACTCTTCCCCAACCCGCTCGAGGGCAACCCGCCGCCGTTCGAGAAGAACGGCGAGCCCATCACCGCCACGCCCGACCCGAAGGCCCACGTCATCGCCGACGTGTTCAAGATCGTCAACGATCCCTTCGTCGGCAAGCTCAGCATCTTCCGCGTGTTCCAAGGAACCGTGCGCAAGGACAGCCAGCTGTTCATCGACGACGGCAAGAAGCCCTTCAAGGTCGGGCACCTGTTCAAGCTCAAGGGCAAGGACCACATCGAGATCGAGCAGGCCATTCCCGGCGACATCGCCGCCGTGGCCAAGATCGAGGAGATCCATTTCGACGCCGTGCTGCACGACAGCCACGACGAAGACAACATCCGGCTTCACCCGCTGGAGTTCCCCAAGCCGATGTTCGGCCTGGCGATCGAGGCCGCCACCCGTGGCCAGGAGCAAAAGCTCTCCACCGCCCTGCACAAGCTGGCCGAGGAGGACCCGGGTTTCCACGTCGAACACCACGCTGAACTCAACGAAACCGTGATCCGCGGCCTGGGCGAGCTGCACCTGCGGGTGATGCTCGAGCGCATCCGCGAGCGCTACGGCGTGGAAGTGAAGTCGCGGCCGCCGCGCATCGCCTACCGCGAGACCATCGGCGCGCACGCCGAAGGCCACCACCGGCACAAGAAGCAGACCGGCGGCGCCGGCCAGTTCGGCGAGGTCTTCCTGCGCATCGAGCCGCTGGAGCGCGGCAAGGGCTTCGAGTTCGTGGATGCGGTCAAGGGCGGCACCATCCCCGGCCAGTTCATCCCGGCCGTGGAAAAGGGCGTGCGCCAGGTGCTGCACGGCGGCGCCATCGCCGGTTATCCGCTGCAGGACGTGCGCGTCACCGTGTACGACGGCAAGTACCACACGGTGGACTCGAAGGAAGTGGCCTTCGTGTCGGCGGGCAAGAAGGCCTTCCTCGACGCCGTGCTCAAGGCCCGGCCGCAGGTGCTGGAACCGATCGTGGACCTGACCGTGGCCGCGCCGGAAGCGCACATGGGCGACATCACCGGCCAGCTCGCCGGCAAACGCGCCCGCATCCACGGGACCGATTCGGGCCGCGGCGGCGAGATCGTGGTCAAGGCCCAGGTGCCGCTGTCCGAACTCACCGACTACGCGGCGGAGCTCAAGGGCGCCACGGCCGGGCGCGGCCGCTACGACCTGGAGTTCAGCCACTACGAACCGGTGCCGGGCAATGTGCAGAAGCAGCTGGTCGATGCCTTCAAACCCAGGCACGAGGAAGACTAGACTCGCCGGATGAAAGCCAAGACCCCCGACCAGGCCCGGCGCCTGGTCGATATCCCGAACATCGGCCCATCCATCGCCGGCGACCTGCGCGCGCTCGGCATCACCGAGCCGCGCCAGCTGGTGGGCCGCGACCCGTACGCGATGTACGAACACAGCAACCGGATCGCCGGCGTTCGCCAGGACCCCTGCCTGATCGACTGCTTCATTTCGGCGGTGCGCTTCATGGAAGGCGCGCCGCCGCATCCGTGGTGGCATTACACCGCCGAACGCAAGCGCCACCTCGCCTCGTCATGAGCTTCCGGAGAGCCCGCATGCCCCACCGCCGCGTCCTGCTTGTCGCGCTCCTGGTTTCGATCGCCGGCTGCGGCGAAGCGCCGCCGCCCGCAGCGACGGCAGACACCGCCGCGAACACGGAAGCCGCTTCAGCCTCAGAAGCGGCGGACGCGACGGCGCCCGCCGTGACGGCTGCCGCACCGGAGGCCGCGACGGACTTTCCTGCGATCGAACATCTGCTGCGTGCCGACGACACACTGGCCTCGGCGCAGGCGCGCCTGGGCGCCGACCAGGTGGCCACGCGCATCCTGCCGGGCGCCGAAGGCGAAGAGTACGAAGCCTGGGTGCTGTACCCGCAGGATCCGGAGCGCCAGGCCGTCGCCTCTCTGGACGAAGCCGGCGAACACCCGGTCGCGATCGTGGTCGAGAACGATGCGACCGACGCGACCTCGGCCTGGGTGCGCGCCGACGGCGTGCGCCTTGGCCTGAGCAGCACGGAGCTGGAAACGCTCAACGGCGGGCCGTTCGCCTTCTACGGCTTCGGCTGGGACTACGGCGGCACGATCAGCGACTGGCGCGGCGGCCGGCTCGATCCCGGCGCCGACCGGGTCGCCCCGGCCGGCCTGTGCGCACCGGTATTCGCCGAAGGCGCCGAGCCGGACGGCTACCCGACCGGCGACGGCGAGTTCAGCTCCGACCTTCCGGTGCTGCGCGCACACCCGCCGACGGTCTGCCGCTTCGTGGTCGAGGTGGCGGGCGTCCCGGCGGGCTGAGCCATCACTCGTAGCTCAGTTCGGTGCTGCGGCCCCAGAACACTTTGTACGAGAAGATCGTGTAGCCGATGATCATCGGCAGGGTCACCAGCGCGCCGACCAGGATGATCTTCAGCGAGCCCGGCGCCGCGGCCGCGTCCCAGAACTCGATGCGGTCGATCACCAGGTAGGGATACAGGCTGTAGGCCAGCCCGGCGAAGGCCAGCACGAACATGCCGATCGCCGCCGCGAACGGCACCCAGTCCTTGCCCGGATCGCCGCGACGGATGCGGCGCAGGTGGTTCTCGCAGACGGCGAACAGGCCCGCGGTGAGCAGGGGCACCGGCATCAGCAGGAACAGATTGGGCAGCGCGAACCACTTCTCGAAGATGCGCGGCGACACGTAGGGCGTGGCGATCGACACCGCGGCGATGCCCAGCCCGGTGACCCACAGCGCCCACCAGCCCCAGCCCGCGGCCTGTCGCACCAGCGCGCCTTCCATCTTCATCAGCAGCCAGGTCGCGCCCAGCAGCGCGTAACCGCCGGCCAGGCACAGCGCGACGAACAGCGCGAACAGCGCCGGCACCACGCCCGGCTCGAAGCCCAGGATGTAGCGGCCGATCATGTAACCCTGGGCCAGCGCCGCCACCAGCGAACCGATGCTGAAGGCCGCGTTCCACAGGCCGCGGTGTTCGTCGTGCGCCTTGGCGCGGAAGTCGAAGGCGACGCCGCGCAGGATCAGGCCGATCAGCATCACCGCCACCGGCAGGTACAGCGCGCCCAGGATCACCCCGTGCGCGACCGGGAACGCGACCAGCAGCAGGCCGACGCCCAGCACCAGCCAGGTTTCGTTGGCATCCCAGAACGGGCCGATCGACGCGACCATGCGGTCCTTGCCCGGACCGTCGGCGAACGGCACCAGCAGTCCGACGCCGAGGTCGTAACCGTCGAGCACCACGTAGATCAGCATCGCCAGGGCCATCAGGCCCATGAAGATCAGCGGCAGCCAGGCATCCATGGTCAGGTCCTCAGGTTTCGTCGGGTTCGCCGCGCGCGGCGGTGATCGGCGGCGCCACGGTGGCGCCGCTCTTGCGCGCCAAGTGGAACAGCACCGACACGTAGGCCAGCAGCAGCACGACGTAGATGATCAGATAGGCGCTCAGGCTCAGGCCGATGATCGGTGCCGGCGTGGCCGACGCCGCGTCGGCGGTGCGCAGCACACCGGTGACCAGCCAGGGCTGGCGCCCGATTTCGGTGACATACCAGCCGGCCAGCGTCGCCACCCAGCCCGAGAAGGTCATGCCCACCAGCACGCGCTGCAGCCAGCGCGCCGGTTCGCCGCGACGGCGCAGCTGCCAGGCCGCCAGCCACGACACCCCCAGCATCAGCATGCCGACGCCGACCATCACGCGGAAACTCCAGAACACCGGCAGCACCGGCGGGTGGTCCTCGAAGCTGTCCAGGCCCTTGAGCTCGCCCTGCAGGTCGTGGGTGAGGATCAGCGCCGCCAGGCCCGGGATGCCGATCGCGTAGTCGTTGCGCCGCTCGGCCTCGTTCGGCCAGGCGAACAGCAGGGCCGGCGCGCCTTTTTCGCCCTCGCCCCAGATGCCTTCCATCGCGGCGACCTTCGCCGGCTGGTACTCCAGCGTGTTCAGGCCATGCTGGTCGCCGACGAATATCTGCACCGGGATCAGGAACGCCGCCATCATCACGCCCGTGCGCAGGGTCGCCGCGACGTCGGGGCCGCGGTCGCCGCGCAGCCAGCGGAAGGCCGACAGGCCGGCGATCAGGAACGCGACCGTGAGTCCCGAGGCCAGCAGCTTGTGGCTGAGCCGGTACGGGAAGGACGGGTTGAAGATCACCGCCCACCAGTCCGTCGGGTGCACCACGCCATCGATGATCTCGAAGCCCGCCGGCGTCTGCATCCACGAGTTCAGCGCGAGGATCCAGAACGCCGACAGCGTGGTGCCGGCCGCGACCAGCACGGTCGCCAGCGTATGCATGCGCTCGCCGACCTTCTTGCGCCCGAACAGCATGATGCCGAGGAAGCTGGCCTCGAGGAAAAACGCGGTCAGCACCTCGTAGGCCAGCAGCGGCCCGGCGATGTTGCCGACGGTGTTCATGTAGCCCGGCCAGTTGGTGCCGAACTGGAAACTCATCGTCACGCCGCTGACCACGCCCATGCCGAAGCTGAGCGCGAACACCTTCACCCAGAAGAAGTAGGCCGACAGCCATTTTTCGTCCCGGGTCTTCAGATAGCGCAGCTTGAAGAACAGCAGCACCCAGCCCAGTGCGATGGTGATGGTCGGGAACAGGATGTGGAAGCTGATGTTGGCCGCGAACTGCACCCGGGCCAGCATCACCGCATCCATCACGCCATCGGGACTCATGGCTTGGTCTCCTCCGCCAGGGCCGGGGCCGCCGGGGCGCCCAGCAGCCGGTCCTTGATGTCCAGCAGCTTGGTCGCGGCGGAGCCCAGCGACATCAGCTTCTCCAGCGTGGACGGCGACAGCTTGCGCACTTCCGCGAACCACTCGGTCAGCTGCTCGATCAGGTCGTGCATCTCGCGCATGCGCGCCTGGGCGTGCTGTTCCTCCGGCGTGCCGGGCGCTTCCAGCAATGCGTCGCGCAGCATCGACAGGGTCGGGTCGACCTCGCGCCGCTGGCGCTCTTCGGCCAGGGTCTTGAAGATGGCCCAGACGTCCTCGGGCGCGGCGTAGAAGTCGCGGCGGTCGCCGGGCTGGTGGCTCAGCCGCACCAGCCGCCAGGAGGAGAGCTCTTTCAGCCCCATGCTGACATTGGACCGGCTGACCCCCAGCCGCTCGGTGATGTCGTCGGCGGTCAGCGGCTGGGCCGAAATGAACAGCAGGGCGTAGATCTGCCCAACCGTACGGTTGATGCCCCAGCGGCTGCCCATCTCGCCGAAATGCAGCACGAAGGACTGGCTGAGCGGTGGCAGGTCCATGGAGTCACCCGAAGTTTCAGAAATTTCTGAAACATTAAATGACTTTGCTCAATCCTGGGCAAGTGCCGGCCGCGGCGCGTTCAGGGAAAGCTCACGGCCGACGGCCGGGTCCCGGCCGGATCCGGCCAGGCGGCCGGGCGCCATCCGTCGACCCGCGCCCTCAGTTGGCGAAGCGGTAGCTGAGCTTGATCAGGATCTGCTCGGCGTCGCGCAGGGACGTCGTGTCGCCCAGCAGGTCGGCCAGCGAGCGGCTCTGGTCGTCGTCGGCCAGTCCGCCGCGGCCGTAGACGATGTACAGGTCCGACAGCGGCGCCAGTTCGTAGCGGTAGCGGATCTGGAAACCCAGGTTCGCCAGGCTGAAGTCGGTGATATCGGCGGGCGTGGCCACCGGCTGCGGCTCGCCGCCGGGGCCGACCACCCAGGCCTGGCGCAGGCGGGCGTCGAGCGCGATGGTCTCAAGCTTGATGCGCAGCTCCTGGCGGGTGCCGATCTGCCACTGCAGGTTGGCGCCGACCGCGGCGATGTCGGCGCGGTAGCTGCCCAGCCGGTCGCCGCCGCGCCACAGCAGCCAGTCCGGGTTGTGCTGCAGGCTGAAGACGCCCTGCAGGGCCAGGCTGTCGCTCAGGTGCAGGGTCGGCTCGAAGTCCAGGTCCAGGCCCATGCCGCCGGCGCCGTCCAGGCCTTCGCCGGCCGCGCGCGCGCCCACGTACCAGGACCAGCGTCCGCGCTGCGGGCGCGAGCGTTCCCAGAACAGGAACACCTTCTCCGGCACGCGCACCGCGCCATTGCCGCGGGTGATCAGGTCGTCGTGGCCGTCGGTCCACATCGCCACTTCGAGGAACTCGCTGCCGCCGTCGCGGCGCTCGCTGATGCGGTTGGTGGCGATCGCCTCGGCGATGTTCAGGCCGTGGTCGTTGCGCCGCGTGGACGCGGCCCAGCGCCACTCGTGGAAGGAATACGCCGAATCCTCGGGCTGGTCCGGAAAGCGCCGCGCCAGTTCGTAGCGCAGGTAGTTGAAGTTGTTGCGGTCCAGGTAGCCGATGTCGTTGAGCTGCAGCTCGTCGCCGATGTGCAGGAACCACAGCTGCTGGCGCCAGCCCGCACCCATCTCCCAGTCGGCGCGCACCTGCAGGCCGCTGTCGTCGCTGCTCTGCCCGGCCTGCTCGACGTGCGAGGCGACCAGCTGCGAGCGGATGCTCCAGGCGGCGTTCGGCGTCCACAGGTGATCGGCGGAGTAGACGGTGGCGGTGCGGTCCAGGAAGGGGCGGTCGACGTGGGTCAGCATGCCGCCCAGGTCCTGGGCGCCGAAGTCGCGGGTGGCACGCAGGGCGAAGAAGTCGCGGCCGACCTCGTCGCCCTCGGTCGCGGCCAGCAGGCCGTAGCGCACCTGGCCCAGGCTGCCGTTGAGCTTCACCGCGGCGTGCACGTCGCCGGCGCCGCTGCCGTCGTCGGCCGTGCCGCCGATGCGGCGCGTGTACAGCAGGCGACTGTTGCCGGCGCCGAAGGGCACGTCGAACATGCCCTGGTTCTCGGTGAAGAACGGCCGCTTGTCGCCGAAGAAGGTTTCCACCGCGCCGAAGTTCACCACCAGGTCGTCGCTCTCGACCTGACCGAAGTCGGGATTGATCGTGGCCGAGAGCTGGAACTGTCCGTTGGGCTTCCAGAACAGGTCGGCACCGGCGTCGAAGTCGGTCTCGCCGCGGATCCGGTCGTGCACGGCCACCGCGTACGGGGTCACGGCCAGCAGCGCCTGCTCGTACAGCGGCACTTCGACCTTGCTGAACTCGGACAGGAAACGTGGTTTCTGGTAGCTGATGTTGGGCCAGCCGAAACGCTCGCCGGTGCTGCCGACCACGCGGTCCAGGTACAGGCCCAGCGTGCGCTTGCCGCCCTCGGGCTTGGCCATGGGCGCGACGTGCCAGGGGATCACCATCTCCACCGACCACGAATCCGGCTCCTGGGTGACGGCGCGGTGCCAGTGGCCGTCCCAGTCGGTATTGAAGTTGCGCTCGCTGGTGATCACCTCGTCGCTGATGCCATCGGCAATCGTGACCATGAAGTCGTAGCCGGTGCGGCCGTCGCCGTCGAAATCGACCATCAGGTTCACCCGGTCGAGCTGGCCGCCCTCGTCGCGGCGCGTGCGCTGGGTGGTGCGCGGCACGTCGGCCGGCTGGTGGTTGCGGAAGGCCACGGCCAGGCCCTCGGGGGTCGCCAGCACCCAGGCTTCGGTGCGGTAGCGCGCCGGTTCACCGCTGAGCGGCTGCACCATCACGAAGTCGGTGATGTGGCGGGCGCCGGCCCACTCCTGCGGATCGATGCGGCCGTCGACCTCGACGGCGGCGACGGGCGCGGCGGCCAGCGCGCAGAGCGCCGGAAGGATTCGGGAGATTTTCATGCGCGGGCCGGAGGCAGGGACCCGCGCATCTTGGTGATCCCCCGGCGGCGCGCCGAGGGCCAAAGGTCATGTCAACCTTCCGGCCGGGTCATGCATCCGATGATGCTGGCCCGCCGTTCAGGCCCGCGGCTTGCGCTTGGGCTGCAGCATCGTGCCGGTGCATTTGGGCGAGCCGCAGCGGCAGGCCCAGAGCTTCTTGAGCCGTGCGGTGTGCGGCTCGGCCAGGGTGATGCCGTAGTTGTAGGTCAGCTCTTCGCCAGGGGCGATGTCGCGCATGGCCTCGATGTAGATGCGGTCCTTGCGCTTCTTGCCGGTGTCGGACTCCAGGTGCGCGGCTTCGCAGTTCGGGTCGCAGCTGTGGTTGATCCAGCGCGCGTCGTTGCCGTCGACGTTGGCGTCGATGACGTACTTGTCGTTGAGCGTGAACAGAAAGGTGTGGCCGGTGTCGAGGTCGTCGGCGTACACCCGGTCCACTTCCTCGTGCGTGCGCAGCAGGCCCTTGTAGCGGATCACGCGTTCGCCCTTGGCGATCGCCTCGGTGGCGAAGACGCCGTTGCCGTGGATGGCGGAGCGGCGGGCTTCGATCTTCTTGGGCATCTGCAGGTGATCCGGAACGGCAAGGGGCGCCATTGTCCCGCATGCGGGCCTTCCGCGCAGCCCTGCCCCGCGCCGGCGTAAGCTGGCGTCGGCACACGGGAGTTCGGACATGGATCCTGGCAACAGCTGGCGCGAGGAAAAACAATCGGCCTGGCTCTACCGCGCCCTGGCCGCCGCGGAGCCCGATGCCCGCATCGCGGCGCTGTTCCGCTCCCTCGCCGACGCGGCCGAATCGCAGGCGCAGACCTGGGCCGCGGCCGCCCAGGAGGCCGGCGAAATCCTGCCCGAACCCTTCGTGCCCGAACGCCGGGCCCGACTGGTGGCGGGCCTCGCGCGCCGGCTCGGACCGCGCCGGATGAAGCCGGCGCTGGCAGCACTGAAAGTGCGCGGCCTCTCCGCCTACACCGCCGCGCTCACCGGCCACCTGCTGCCGACCGACCTGGCCCAGGTCGGCCTCAGCCACCGATCGGTCGGCGGCGGCAATCTGCGCGCGGCCATCTTCGGGGTGAACGACGGCCTGGTGTCCAACGCCAGCCTGATCCTGGGCGTGGTCGGCGCCAGCGCCTCCACCGGCACCGTGCTGGCCACGGGCATCGCCGGCCTGCTGGCGGGCGCCCTGTCGATGGCGGCCGGCGAATACGTATCGGTGCGCTCGCAGCGCGAGCTGTTCGAATATCAGATCGGGCTGGAGTCGGACGAGCTGAAGAAGTACCCGGAGGCCGAGGCGGAGGAGTTGGCCCTGATCTACATCGCCCGCGGCATGCCGGCGGAGCAGGCCCGCGAGTTCGCCCACAAGCTGGTGAAGAACCCCAGCCAGGCGCTGGACGTGCTGGCCCGCGAGGAGCTGGGGCTGAACCCGGACGACCTGGGCTCGCCGATCGGCGCCGCGGTGTTTTCGTTCAGCGCCTTCACCGTCGGCGCGCTGATCCCTCTGATCCCCTTCTTCGCTGGCAGCGCCCTGCCCAATGCGGCCTACCTGGGCACCGGCCTGGCGGCAGCGGGCCTGTTCGGCACCGGCGCGGCCATGAGCCTGTTCACCGGCCGCAATCCCTGGGCGGGCGGCGCACGCATGCTGGGCATCGGCGCCCTGGCCGGGGCGACGGTGTTCGCGATCGGCCGCCTGATCGGCGTCGACGTGGCCTGAACGGCCGTTCCCTCCCGGATTGAGCCGGCCCGGCTTAAACCGTACAATTTCGGTCCGAATTCCGAGATTCCGGCCCGACGCCATGCTCCGCGTCACCAAACTGACCGACTACGCCACCGTCGTGCTGGCCGCCCTGGCCTCGGCGCCGGACCGGGTGCTGTCGGCTGCCGACCTGGCCGAACGGGCCCGGCTGGAGCCGCCGACCGTGGCCAAGGTGCTCAAGCCCCTGGCCCACGCCGGCCTGGTCGAAGGCTTCCGCGGAGCCAGCGGCGGCTACCGGCTGGCCCGGCCCGCGGACCAGATCGCGCTGATCGCCATCGTCGAGGCGATCGAGGGCCCGCTGGGCATGACCGAATGTTCGGGCGAACACTCCAGCTGCGAACACGAGCCGCACTGCGGCGTGCAGTCGCACTGGCGCCGCATCAACGACGTCATCGCCGACGCGCTCGGCGGCATCACCCTGGCCGACATGCTGCCGCCGCCGGCGGCGCGCAAGGCCATCCCGCTGCAGCTGTCGCGGGCAGGAGCCTGACATGACCACCCATAATGCAGAAATCGTCGAACACCTGGCCCGCCGCTACGACGCCGGCTTCGTCACCGACATCGAGTCCGACACGCTGCCGCCGGGCCTGAACGAGGACGTGGTCCGCTTCATCTCGGCCAAGAAGAACGAGCCCGAGTGGCTGACCGAATGGCGGCTCAAGGCCTACCGGCACTGGCTGACGATGACGCCGCCGCACTGGGCCAAGCTCGACATCGCGCCGATCGATTTCCAGGCCGTGAGCTACTACGCCGCGCCCAAGGGGCCGAAGTACGCCTCGCTCGACGACGTGCCCAAGGAGCTGCTCGACACCTACGAAAAGTTGGGTGTGCCGCTGCACGAACGCGCCAAGCTGGCCGGTGTGGCGGTGGACGCGGTGTTCGACTCGGTCTCGGTCGGCACCACCTTCCGCAAGGAACTGGCCGAGAAGGGCGTGATCTTCTGCTCGCTGTCGGAAGCCGTGCACGACTACCCCGACCTGGTGCGCCAGTACTTGGGCAGCGTGGTGCCGGTGGGCGACAACTATTTCGCGGCGCTGAACTCGGCCGTGTTCTCCGACGGCAGCTTCGTCTTCATCCCCAAGGGCGTGCGCTGCCCGATGGAGCTGAGCACCTACTTCCGCATCAACGCCCGCGACACCGGCCAGTTCGAGCGCACCCTGATCATCGCCGAGGAGCGCAGCCACGTTTCCTACCTGGAAGGCTGCACCGCGCCGATGCGCGACGAAAACCAGCTGCACGCGGCGGTGGTCGAGCTGGTGGCGCTGGACGACGCCGAAATCAAGTACAGCACCGTGCAGAACTGGTACCCCGGCGACGAGAACGGTGTCGGCGGCATCTACAACTTCGTCACCAAGCGCGGCGAATGCCGCGGCGCGCGCGCCAAGATCAGCTGGACCCAGGTCGAGACCGGTTCGGCCATCACCTGGAAATACCCGAGCTGCGTGCTCAAGGGCGACGATTCGGTCGGCGAGTTCTACTCGGTGGCGCTCACCCACCACCGCCAGCAGGCCGACACCGGCACCAAGATGATCCACCTGGGTGCACGCACCAAGTCCAAGATCATCAGCAAGGGCATCAGCGCCGGCCGCGGCCAGAACACCTACCGCGGCCTGGTGAAGATGGAAAAGACCGCCGCCGGCGCCCGAAACTACACCCAGTGCGACAGCCTGCTGATCGGCAAGAAGTGCGGCGCCCACACCTTCCCCTACATCGAGGTCAAGCACCCGACCGCGACGGTGGAGCACGAGGCGACCACGTCCAAGATCAGCGATGACCAGCTGTTCTATTGCCGCAGCCGCGGCATCGGCGAAGAGGACGCGGTGTCGATGATCGTCGACGGCTTCTGCAAGCAGGTCTTCAAGGAACTGCCGATGGAGTTCGCGGTGGAAGCCAAGAAGCTGCTGGAAGTGTCGCTGGAAGGTGCGGTCGGATGATGCGCCTGGCCCTGCCCCTGCTGCTGGCCGCGGCCACCGCCGCCTGTTCGCCGGCCTCCGCTCCCGGCGACGCCGCGGCCGCCGCGCCGGTCGCGCACACCTTCGCCTTCTTCGCTGCCGATCCCGACAGCCGCGACCCGCGCATCATCGACTGGGTGGCCGGCGACTGCAGCGAGGTGGCGCTGGCGCGCGTGTCGCGCATGCCGGCCGACGATGCCGTGCTCAAACCCGACATCGTCGTCGAATTCGGCGACGACGGCAGCGAGCGGCGCCGCTGGCTCAAGCCCTATTCGGCCGAGATCCTGGCGATCCAGGGCGACGACCTGTATTTCGGCGCCAGTCCCGGCGGCGCCAAGGGCCCGTTCCGCACCTCGCCCGCGGGCGAGGTGGTGCTGGCGACGCCGCTGAGCACCGGTCTGTCGGAGCGCGCGGAGCTGATGAGCTGCCCGGACACCCTGCCTTCGTTCCCGGACATGTCCCTGGTGGTCTGTTACGCCGCCCAGGATGCCGGCGGCCGACCGCTGAACCTGGCCTGGGACGCGGGCTGCCCATGACGCCGCGCCTGCCGTTGAACACCTTCCCGAACACTCCGCTCCACGCGCTCCTGGACACCCCATGCTGAAGATCGAAAACCTCCACGCCCGCGTCGCCGGCAAGGACATCCTCAAGGGCCTCTCGCTCGAGGTGAAGGCGGGCGAAGTGCACGCCATCATGGGTCCGAACGGCGCCGGCAAATCGACGCTGGGCAACATCCTCGCCGGCCGCGAAGGCTACGAGGTGGTCGAAGGTTCGGTCACGCTCGAGGGCCTCGACCTGCTGGCGCTGGAGCCGGAAGAACGCGCCGCCGCCGGCGTCTTCCTGGCCTTCCAGTACCCGGTCGAGATCCCGGGCGTGAACAACACCTACTTCCTGCGCGCCGCGCTCAACGCCCAGCGCAAGGCGCGCGGCGAAGCCGAACTCGACTCGATGCAGTTCCTCAAGCTCGTGCGCGAGAAGCTGGCCGTGCTGCACCTCAAGGACGAGCTGCTGCACCGCGGCGTCAACGAGGGCTTCAGCGGCGGCGAGAAGAAGCGCAACGAGATCTTCCAGCTGGCCCTGCTGGAACCGAAGCTGGCGATCCTGGACGAGACCGACTCGGGCCTGGACATCGACGCGCTCAAGGCCGTCGCCGACGGCGTCAACCTGATGCGTTCGGCCAAGCGCGCCTTCCTCGTCATCACCCACTACCAGCGCCTGCTCGACTACATCAAGCCGGACTTGGTGCACGTGCTGGCCGACGGCCGCATCGTCGAGAGCGGCGGCCCGGAGCTGGCGCTCGAGCTCGAGGCGCACGGCTACGCCTGGGTGAAGGACCGCATCGCGCCCGGGGCGAAGGCCTGACCATGGGCGGTCTGCTGGAATCGCTGAAGGCCGGCTTCGAGGCCCTGCCCGCGCCGCTGGTGGAGGCGCAGGGCCTGGGCGCGTCGCGCCGGGCCGCGCTCGCGTCCGCACTCGCCGACGGCCTGCCGGGCGCGCGCGTGGAGGCCTGGAAATACACCTCGCTGCGCGCCCTGGCGGCGCGCGATTTCGCGCCGGCCCGGGCGGGCGTGGTGGACACGGCCCTGGTCGCCGACATCCCGGCGCCGCGCCTGGTCTTCGTCAACGGCCGTTTCGACGCGGCCCTGTCCGACCGCAGCGAGCTGCCCGACGGCGTCGAGCTGCGGCCGATGTCGGAAGCGCTGGACGGCGACGACCCGCGCGCGGTGGCGGTGTTTGGCCGCCGCTTCGAGCGTGCGGACGAGATCTTCGCTCGCCTCAACGCGGCCCTGGCCGTGGAAGGCGTGCGCCTCAGCGTCGCGGCCGACACCGCGGTCGCGGCCCCGCTGCACCTGGTCTTCCTCGGCGCGCCCAGCGGCGGCGACCAGGCGGCGCACCTGCGCCATCTGGTCGAGCTGCGCACCGGCGCGTCGGCGACCGTGGTTGAACACCACCTCGGCGCCGGCGCACACCGCCATCTGACCAACCACCTGGTCCACATACACCTGGCCCGCGGCGCGCGGCTGAAACACGCCCGCGTGCAGGACGAGGACGCCGGCGCCAGCCTGATCGCCCGCACCGACGCCGTGCTCGGCTCCGGCGCCGAGTACCGCCGCGCCGACCTCGAGCTCGGCGCGGCGTTGTCGCGCCATGAGCTCAACATCGCCCTGCAGGGTGAAGGCGCCGCGGCGATCGCCGGCGGCGTGCTGCTGGCCGACGGCCGCCGCCATCTCGACACCCGCCTGGGCATCGAACACCAGGCCCGCGACACCCGCTGCGAACTGCCCTGGCGCGGCCTGGCCGACCAGCGCGGCCGCGCGGTCTTCCACGGCGGCATCCTGATCCAGGCCGGCGCCGACGGCAGCGACGCGAACCTGTCGAACAAGAACCTGCTGCTGTCGGAAAGCGCCGAGATCGACACCCAGCCGGTGCTGGTCATCCACGCCGACGAAGTGAAGGCAGCGCACGGCGCCACCGTCGGCCGGCTGGACGAAACCGCGCTGTTCTACCTGCGCAGCCGCGGCCTGGGCCGCGAGCAGGCGCGCCAACTGCTGATCCAGGCCTTCCTGCGCGAGCCGCTGGCGGCGCTGGACGATGCCGGGCTGGCGGAATCCCTCGGCGCCCGCATCACCGACCGCCTCGACCGCAAGGATGTTTCCGCATGACCGCCCGCAGCGACCGCCCCGACTGGCTGCGCATCCGCGCCGACTTCCCGGTGCTGACCCGGCAGGTGCACGGCAAGCCGCTGGTCTATCTGGATTCGGCCAACACCTCGCAGAAGCCGCAGTCGGTGATCCGCGCGGTGGACGAGTTCTACCGCGAACACAACGCCAACGTCTCGCGCGCGGTGCACGCGCTCGGCAGCGAGGCGACCGAAGCCTACGAGGGCGCACGCTCGAAGCTGGCGGCCTTCCTCAACGTGCCGGCCGACGAGCTGGTGCTCACCTCGGGCACCACCTTCGGCATCAACCTGGTCGCCTACAGCTGGGCGCTGCCTCGGCTCAGGGCCGGCGACGTCATCCTGCTCACGCGCATGGAGCACCACGCCAACATCGTGCCCTGGCAGCTGGTGGCCGAACGCACCGGCGCGAAGATCCGCGTGGTCGAGATCACGCCCAGCGGCGAACTGGACCTGGACGACCTGCGCGCCAAGCTCACCGGCGAGGTGAAGCTGCTGGCCTTCACCCACGTCTCGAACGTGCTCGGCACCGTGAACCCGGTCGCGCAGATCTGCCGCGAGGCGCGCAGGCGCGGCGTGGTCACCCTGGTGGACGGTTCCCAGGCGATGCCGCACCGCGCCGTCGACATCCCGTCGCTGGGCTGCGACTTCTACGCCCTCACCGGCCACAAGATGCTGGGCCCGACCGGTACCGGCGCGCTGTGGGCGCGGCGTCAGCACCTGCGCGAGATGCCGCCCTTCATCGGCGGCGGCGAGATGATCAAGGAAGTGCGCTTCGAGAAGACCGTGTTCAACGACCCGCCGCACAAGTTCGAGGCCGGCACGCCCAACATCGCCGGCGTCGTCGGCCTGGGCGCGGCGGTGGACTACCTTCGCGGCATCGGCATGGACCAGATCGAGGCCCGGGAACAGGCCCTGCTCGAGATCGCCACCCGCGAGCTGTCGGCCATCGAGGGCCTTCGAATTTTCGGCAGCGCGCCGGGCAAGGCGGCGGTGATCAGCTTCCTGGTCGAAGGCGCGCATGCCCACGACCTGGCCACCCTGCTCGACCTCGAGGGCATCGCCGTGCGCTCGGGCCACCACTGCGCGCATCCGCTGATGGCGCACTTCGGCGTGCCGGCCACCTGCCGCGCCTCGCTGGCCTTCTACAACACGCACGTGGAAATCGAACAGCTGGCCGCCGCCATCGGCAAGGTCCGCAAGCTGCTGGCATGACGGTCGCGGCTGACTTCCGGCCGCGTTTTTTCTGACTTCCGGCAGGTATCGGCCGCCGCGGCCGCGCTCCATAGTCGACAAACGACGACCCAGAGCGCCGCCCATGACCTCGCCCACTCCTGTTGCCCGCCCCAGCCTGCCGCGGCGCCTGCTGCGCCACCTGGTGCGTTTCCTGCTGTTGAGCGCGGTGCTGCTGGGACCGAACCTGGTGTTCTTCGGCCGCTGGCATGCGCCCACGCAGCCGATTCCTGCGGTCGCCGCGACGCCGGACGACCAGCGCGCGGCCGCCGGCCTGCCGGCGGGGCTGGCCTCCGACCTGGCCGCCACGCTGCGCGAAAGCCGGGACCGGGCCGGCCTGCCCTCGCTGTCGGCGGCCATCGCCTTCGACGGCCAACTGCAATGGGCGGGCGCCACCGGCCTGGCCGACATCGAGGCAGGACGCGCGGCCACGGTCGCGTCGCGCTACCGCACCGGCAGCGTGGCCAAGCCGATCACCGCCGTCGCGCTGATGCGGCTGGTCGAGGCGGGCAAACTCGACCTGGATGCGCCGCTCTCGACCTACCTGCCGCAACTGCCCGACACGCTGCAGCCGATCACCGCGCGCCAGCTCGCCTCGCACCGCGGCGGCATCCGCCACTATTCCCGTCTGCCGGCCTGGTGGATGGGCTGGCACGAGAGCTATTCGCGCAAGCCCTATGTCACGGTCGCCGACGGACTGGAGCTGTTCGTTGACGACGCGCCGGAATTCGCGCCCGGCACCGGTTTCCTCTACTCGACCTTCGGCTATTCGCTGCTGTCGCGGCAGATGGAGGCCGCCAGCGGGCGCAGCTTCCCGGAGTTGCTGCAGGACGAGGTGTTCGCGCCGGCCGGCATGAACGCCACGGCGGTCGACCGCGCCGGCGACATGCCGGAACGCGTGGCCTTCTACGAGGCCGAGGGTGGGCGCTACACGCCGTCCTATCCGATCGACTCGAGCTACAAGATCGCCGGCGGCGGCTTGGTGTCCACGCCCAGCGACCTGGTGCGCCTGGGCCAGGGCCTGCTCGGCGACCGCCTGCTGTCGGAAGCGGGCAGGCAGGCGCTGTGGACGCCGCTGGCGCTGGCCGACGGGACCATGAATCCCGAGAACTACGGCGTCGGCTGGCGCATCGACACCTCGACCCGCCTGCTGGGCGCGTCCCGCCCGACCCGTGTGCTGCACCACGGCGGCACCCAGCCGGGCGCGGCGGCGTTTTTCATGCTCGTTCCCGAACACGGCATCGTGGTCACGGTAATGAGCAACTCCGGCACCGGCACCGCCCGCGCCGAGGCCCAGGAAGCGGCCTATGCGCTGGTCCGCCAAGTGGTGGACCGCTGAGGCCGGGCGCGGCGATTTCGGCGATGATGGGCGCCTTCCCGCCTGCCACGCCACCCTGCCGATGACCCCGCTGAGCTTCCGCGCCGCCACGCCCGCCGACGTCGACCCGATCGTCGCCCTGGTCGAATCCGCCTACCGCGGCGATGCCAGCCGCGCCGGCTGGACCACCGAAGCCGACTTCCTGGACGGCCGCCGCACCGGCCGCGACGATGTGCTGGCGCAGATCGCGCGGCCGCAAAGCGTCGTGCTGCTGGCCGACCGCGAGGGCGAACTGCTGGCCTGCGCCCACGTCGCGGTCGAGGACGGCGCCGGCTATTTCGGCATGTTCTCGGTGGTGCCGGGCCTGCAGGGTGGCGGCATCGGCAAGCAGGTGCTGGCCGAGGCCGAACGCATCGCCCGCGAGGACTTCGGCCAGGCCGCGATGCGCATGACCGTGATCGACATCCGCGACGAGCTGATCGCCTACTACGAGCGCCGCGGCTACCACCGCACCGGCATCTTCAAGCCCTTCCCCTACGGCGACGCGCGCTTCGGCCTGCCCAGGCGCGACGACCTGCGCTTCGAGGTGCTGGAGAAGGCGCTGTGAGCGGCTGGGTGCGCGTGTGTTCGACCGCCGAGCTGCTGCCGGGCGAGTCGCGCGTGGCCTGGGACGGCGACACGCCGATCCTGGTGGTGAACCTGGACGGCGACGTCCACGCGCTCGAGGACAAGTGCTCGCACGAGGACTACGAACTCAGCGCCGGCGCGATCGACGGCGACCAGGTCGAATGCACCCTGCACGGCGCGCGTTTCGACCTGCGCAGCGGCGAGGCGCTGTGCGCGCCGGCTTATGCGCCGGTACGCAAGTTTCCGGTGAAAGTGGAAGACGGCGCCGTCTGGACCCGCGACGACCGCTAGGCCTCAGGCCAGCGGCGCGATCTTCACCAGCAGGGCCTCGCCGCCGCCGTCGAGGATCAGCCGCGGCGGCCCCTCGGCATCCGGCAGCAGCATCACGCTGTCGCCCTGGGCCAGGTGCAGCGGGCGTCTCAGGTCCTTGAACTGCGCCTGGCCCTGCATCAGGTACACCAGCCAGGTGACGCCCGGTTCAGCGAAGAACACCATCGGCCCGACCAGGGGCCGGTGCAGCAGGGTCGCCGCGACCGCATCGCGGCGCCACATCAGGTTGAAGTCGTGGGTCGGCCCCGACAGCAGTTCGGCGCGCAGGGCGCGCTCGCCGGCGAAACGCAGGCGGTCGTGCGGCGGCCGCAGCTCGGCGCGCTCGCCGTCGTCGAACACCAGGTCCATGCCCTCGCCCGCCAGCAGCACCAGCTCGCGGTCGCAGCCTGGGAAGGCGGAGAACGGCGCGTCCTGGTCGATCTCGGCGATCGACACGCGCCAGGCCCAGTCGGCGGCGCCTTCGGGATGGCGATAGACCTCGCGGGTCCAGCCGCGTTGATTGCGCCAGCGCTCGCGTCGGTATTCATTCGCGGGCAGGTGCACCAGGCGCATCAGGCCACCTGCAGCGAGGCGAGCTCGCGCGTGCTCAGGGCCAGCGACTCCGCCCAGGAAAAGCCGACGATGGCGCGGCCGCTCTGCGCGTCGCGGAAGACCTCCTCCTCGCCTTCGGGCAGCAGGTGGCGGTAGTCCACGGTCAGTTCGTCGCCCGCCGCGAGATCGCGCGCGGCGAAGATGAAACCCAGGTGCCACAGCCCGTTCGGCGCGAAGCTGTGGTTGACGTAACACTCGTCCGGCCACTCCGGCGTGATCGTGTAGCGGTCCTCGAACCAGCGCACCGTCGCGGCCATCGCCGCCTCCGGGTCGGGCTGCGTCTGCACCTGGTCCCAGGTATAGGTCGCGGGTATGGCGTCGGGCGCGACCAGGATGCGGCCGCGCGCGACGGCCTCGTCGAGGAACAGGCCCTGGCCCGCGCCGGGAATGCGCGAGGGGGCGATGTGATAACGCGGCAGGATCATGCCGCGCAGTCTAGCGCAGGGTCCGGCGGCGACGGATCAGTCCGGCGCCGCGTCGCCGGGCAGCCAGGCAGCATTCCAGTACGCGTAGTCGCCCAAGCTCCGCACCAGCCCCGCCCGCAGCGGATGTCCGACCAGATGCCGCGCCACGCCGACCACGTCCTCGTCGGCGCCCAGGGCCCGGTCGCCGAAACCACGCCCCCACAGCCAGCCGTTGATGCGATGCCGGTCCTCCACCGCACGCGAAGTCAGGGCCTTGAAGCGGCCGATCAGGGTGGAGAGCGTGTCGCGCTCGCCGAGGGTGACCAAGCCCTGCCAGTGCGCCGGCATCAGCACCCAGGCCAGCAGCCGGGCATCACGCCAGGGCCAGCGGGCGGTGTGCACCCGGCAGACGGCGCGCGCGGCCTCGTCGTCCAGGAACACGGGACGCCGGTACAGCGTGGCGACCGTGACCACATAGGTTTGTCCGGCCACCGACCGCTGCGCCCGGCCATCGGCACGGGCGCGGCGGACGGGCCGTTGGACGGGCGTGGGCAGGATCGCGGACATCGGGGCACCTGGGTGTCGTCGGGAAAGGCCCGGCCGGAGCCGGGCCCCCATGGCTCAGTTCGAGGCGGGCGCGGGCTTGGGCTTGGCCGCGGCCCCGGCCGCCGCCGGACGGGCGGCCGGGGCGCCGCCGCCGACCGTGATGCGGTCGCGGTTCTGCTCGATGGTGGCCAGGCCGATGCCCTTGACCTCGGACAGCTCGTCGGCGCTGCGGAAGGCGCCGTGCTGCTTGCGGTGGGCGACGATGGCCTCGGCCTTGCTCGGGCCGATGCCGTTGAGCACGCGGTCGAGCGTGGCGGCATCGGCGGTATTGATGTTGACCTTCTCCTCGGCGGCGAAGGCGCCACCGGCGAGCAGGGCCGAGAACAGCAGGGACAGCAGCGGGATCGACTTCTTCATGGCGGTTCCTCGTGGAAGGGTGGCCGCCGGGCGCATGCCGCGGCGGTGTAGCCAGTCTCGGAAAGCGCCGTGCGTGCGCCCATCGCCGTTCCACGGCCGCGGGGCTCGGAAGCCCGCGGGCCGGGCTGTCGGGGATTTCCTGGCCGGTGTCGGCGGCCGGGCCGCCGAAGGGAGTAAAATCGCGGCACTGGCTCACGAAGGACTCTCCATGGACACCGCCAAGACCGACCGCTTCATCGCCGACGCCTGGGACGGCGACATCGTCCCGCAGCTGGTCGAGTACATCCGCATCCCGAACAAGTCGCCGATGTTCGACGCGAAGTGGAAGGAAAACGGCTACATGGACGACGCCGTGAAGCTGCTCGCCGGCTGGGCCAAGGCGCAGCCGATTCCCGGCATGACCGTCGAGGTGCTCGAGCTGCAGGGCCGCACCCCGCTGATCTACATCGAGGTGCCGGGCGAAGGCGACGACTGCGTGCTGCTTTACGGCCACCTCGACAAGCAGCCGGAAATGACCGGTTGGGCCGACGACCTCGGCCCCTGGAAGCCGGTGATCAAGGGCGACAAGCTCTACGGCCGCGGCGGCGCCGACGACGGCTACGCCCTGTTCGGTTCGCTCACCGCGATCCGCGCGCTCAAGGAACAGGGCAAGCCGCACAGCCGCTGCGTGATCCTGATCGAGGCCTGCGAGGAATCGGGCAGCTACGACCTGCCCTTCTACGTCGACCACCTCGCCGAGCGCATCGGCAAGCCCTCGCTGGTGGTCTGCCTGGATTCGGGCTGCGCCAACTACGACCAGCTCTGGTGCACCACCTCGCTGCGCGGCCTGGCCGGCGGCAACCTGAAGGTGAACGTGCTCAGCGAAGGCGTGCACAGCGGCGACGCCAGCGGCATCGTGCCCTCGAGCTTCCGCATCCTGCGCCAGCTGCTGTCGCGGCTCGAGGACGAGGCCACCGGCAAGATCCTGGTGGACGAGCTGTACGTCGACATTCCCGAACAGCGCCTGGCCCAGGCCGCCCGCGCCGCCGAAGTGCTGGGCAGCGAGATCTGGGACAAGTTCCCGTTCCTGCCCGGCATGACGCCGATGAATCCCGACCTGACCGAGCTGGTGCTCAACCGCACCTGGCGCCCGGCGCTGTCGATCACTGGCGTGGACGGCATGCCGCCGCTGTCGAGCGCCGGCAACGTGCTGCGCCCGTTCACCTCGGTCAAGCTGAGCCTGCGCCTGCCGCCGACGCTGGAGCCGAAAAAGGCCGGCGAGATCATCAAGCGCGTGCTCGAGGCCAACCCACCCAACGGCTGCAAGGTCGAAGTCGAACTCGAGAAGGCTTCCACCGGCTGGAACGCGCCGGCGCTGGCGCCGTGGCTGGAGCAGGCGATCAACACCGCCAGCCAGGATTTCTTCGGCGCGCCGGCGATGTACATGGGCGAAGGCGGCACGATCCCGTTCATGGGCATGCTCGGCGAGAAGTTCCCGGGCGCGCAGTTCATGATCACCGGCGTGCTCGGCCCGCACTCCAATGCCCATGGCCCGAACGAGTTCCTGCACATCCCGACCGGCAAGCGCGTCACCGCCGCCGTCGCCCGGGTGATCGCCGACCACTACGAGGCGAGCGAGAAGGGCCTGACCCGCGGTGTCGGCGTGCACGAAGGCCACGCCGCCTTCGGCGACCACGGCTGCTGCTGAGCCCCGCACCGAGCCCGCCGATGGCCGCGAACGCCCCGTCCGTTTCCCCGCAGGCCGAGGCGCTCGCCGCCGAAGCCGAACGCCTGGCCCGCAGCGGCCAGCCGGCCGCCGCCGCCCGCACCTGGGACCAGGTGCTGGCGCTGGCGCCCGAACACGGCGGCGCGCTGAACTTCCTGGGCCAGGCGGCGCTGGCGCGCGGCGACCTGGCCGAAGCCCGTCGCCTGCTCGAACGCGCGACGCGCGGCCAGCCGAAGCTGGCGATCGCCTCGGCCAACCTGGCGCGCGTGCTTCGCGCGCAGGGCGACCTGCCTGGCGCCCTGGCCGCGCTCGATGCCGCCGGCAAGCTGGAACCCTCGGCCTACGCCATCCATTTCGAGAAGGCGTCGATCTACGAGCAGCTCGGCCGCGAACGCGACGCCGCGCTGGCCTACGAGATGGCGCTGCAGATGCTGCCGCCGCAGCACGCGCAGGCGCCACAGCTGCAGGCACTGGTGGCGCGCGCGCGCGCCAGCGTGGTGGCCAACAAGGACCAGCTTGCAGCCTTCCTGGAAGACCGGCTCGCGGGCCTGCGCGGCCCGGCCGGCAGCCGGGCGATGCGCCGCTTCGAGGAAAGCCTGGACATCAACCTCGGCCGCAAGCCTGCCTACGTGGCGCGCCCGCTGATGTTCAACTTCCCCGGCCTGCCCGCGATCGCCTTCTTCGACCGCGAGGATTTCGACTGGGCGCCGGCGATGGAGGCGCAGACCGCGGCGATCCAGGCCGAGTTGCGCGCGGTGATCGCCGACGACGGCGACGGCTTCGAGCCCTATGTGCAGACCCTGGCCGACGAACCCGCCGGCCAGTTCGCGCCGCTGGACCGCAACCCGGACTGGAGCGCGTACTTCCTGTGGAAACACGGCCAGCGCATCGAGGAACATGCGCGCCGCTGCCCCGCCACGATGGCCGCGCTCGACGCCGTGCCGCAGATCCACGTCGACCACCGGGCGCCGGCGGCACTGTTTTCGGCGCTCAAGCCGCATACGCACATCCCTGCCCACAACGGCGCCACCAACTGCCGGCTAACCGTGCACCTGCCGCTGATCGTGCCCGACCGCTGCCGCTTCCGCGTCGGCAACCACGTGCGCACCTGGACCCCGGGCGAACTGCTGATCTTCGACGACACCATCGAACACGAGGCCTGGAACGACAGCGACCAGCTGCGCGTGGTGATGATCTTCGACATCTGGCATCCGATGCTGACCGAGGCCGAGCGCGTGCTGGTGAAGGCCACGCAGGAAGGCATGATGGCCTACTACGGCACGGGCGCGCCGCTGGGCGAGCTCTGAAACGCGGCCCCGGCGCTCAGCCGGCGCGGATCGCCCAGGCCATCAGGCGGCCTTCCTGGCGCAGTGGCACGGCATCGGCGCTGCGCCGGCCGCCCTGTCCCAGCTGATCGCACAGCGCGCGTGCCCCGGCCTCGTCGAGCGCGTGGTCGCAGAGTTCCTGCAGGCGCAGGCGGGCGTCGTCGAGCATCCGGTCGATGCGCGCCAGCGCTTCGCGGCCACGCGCTTCGCCACCGGTGTGTGCGGCCTGGAAGGCCTGGGCGATCCAGCCCGCCGTCTCGTGCAGGATGTCCGGGCAGCTGCTGGCCGTCGCCCGGGCCTCGCGTTCGGACTGGCTCCGGTCGAAGGCCTCGCGCGCGGAGTGCGCCACCGCGTCGCCGCGCAGGGCCGCACGCCCCTCGGGCGTCGCCGCGCGCGCCATCGGGCCGAGCATCGGCGCGGCGGCCGCCAGCAGGCCAGCCGGCGAACGCAGCCAGTCGATCTGCCGCAGCTCTTCCCGCGCCAGCGTCACCGGCACCGATGCGGCGTGATGCGCCAGCAGCCGCACGCGACCACTGGACTTGAGCACCCTCAGCAGCTCCGGCACCGAGCGCGCCAGCTGGCTGTATTCCAGTCCGTACTGGCTGACGACCAGATCGAAGCGGGCGTCGGCGAAGGGCAGCGCCTCGGCTTCCACCCGCGGGTGGAACTGCAGCCGGCGGCGTTCGCCCTCCGGCAGCTCCGCCGGCCAGGCCGGAGCGACGGCCGCCAGATCGACGGCATCGCAGTGCACGTCGACGCCCGGGCGCAGCGTCAGCAAGAGTTTCGGGATCGGCCCGTTGCCGGTCGCGATGTCGAGCAGGCGGCTGCCCTCGCCCAGGGGCGCGAAGGCTTCGCGCCAGAATTCGCGGATGTCGCCGCTGTAGTTGCCGTCGAAGGAGCCGCCGCAGGAATGCAGGGCGCCGCCGGCCCAGTAGCGCGACCAGACGGCGCGGCGGTCATCGCGGTCTGCGGGCGTGTCGTTCGCGGCGCTCATCGGCGGGCTCAGCTCTTGATCACGCCGTCAGCGCCGGCCGGCAAGGCCAGCGCTTCGGTCAGCGGGGACAGCCACGGCGCGTAGTTGCGCCAGCGACCGATGGAGCCGGTATGCGCCGGGCGGCGGACCTGCCAGCGGCTCGGCGTCTGCACGGCGCGCTCGCTGGTGTGGAAGTCCAGGCAGGCGGCATCCCAGGGCAGGCCGAGGAAATCGATGATGCGGCGGATGCCCGGCTCGATGTCCGTCACCAGCGCTTCGTAGTCGACTTCCAGCACCGGGACCGGCAGCGTCGCCTGCCAGTGGCGCATCAGTCGGTGCTGCGCGTTGACGGTCAGGCCGATGTCTCCCAGGTCGGTGGCGAACAGGGAGTCGAGCGCGAAGTTTTCGCTGAAGATCGACAGACCGATGTCGCGGGCTTCGCGCCGGCACCAGATCACGCGAGCGCCCGGGAAGAGCTGGGCCGCCAGGCCGAGATGGAAGAAGTTCAGCGGCGCCTTGTCCACCAGGCGCAGCGCCGCGGGGCGCGAGGCGTGGCGTTCGGCGGTGGCGAGCAAGCGCGCGGCGTCGTGCTGCAGGCGTGCGGCGTCGGCGACCGGCTGCACCGGCAGGGCTTCGGCCAACAGCCCCAGGTCCGGAAGCTCGCCGCAGCCGGCGGCCTGCGGATGCGAGGCGATGATCTGCTCGACCAGGGTGGTGCCACTGCGCGGCATGCCGACCACGAACACCGGCCGCGGATCCCGCGGCCCCGTCGCCGCGCCGGCCAGCGCACCGGCCGGGAAACCGGCGAGGATGCGCTCGACCGCCTCGGCGAAGCGCGCGCGGTCCAGCGGCGCGGTCTCGCGCCGGCGTGCGGCATTGGCGTCCTGCCAGCTGGCCATGGCCCGGGCGTAGTCGCCGCGGCCGTCGTACACCTTGCCCAGCGAATAGCCGATCAGGGCCCGCTCGGGATCGCTCAGCGCATCGCCGCGCTGCAGCGCTTCGGCTTCGCCCACACGGGAATCGGGCGACTTGGCGCGATGCAGGCCCAGCAGCCCGCTCAGCGGAAAGGCCCAGCCGGGCCGCAGGGCCAGGGCGCGGCCGTAGGCCTGCTCGGCCTGGTCGCGGTCGCCGGCATCCTCTTCCGCCTGGCCCAGCGCCATCCACAGACCGGACGAACCCGGAAGCGCCTGCAGCGCCTCCCGGAAGGCCGTGCGCGCCTCGGCGTGGCGGCCCAGCCGGGTCAGGGTCTCGCCGAGCTTCAGGCGGGCGTCTTCCTCGCCCGGACGCTGCTGCACCAGCCGCTGCCACAGCGGCAGGGCGGCGGCATCGTTGCCGGCCCGGAACTCCAGGTCGGCCAGCGGCGCCAGGATCTGCACCTGGTCGGGCGCCAGCGCCAGCGCCTGGCGCAGCGCGGGGGCCGCTTCGGCGCCACGGTCCAGCCGCACCAGGGTGATGCCGAGGAAAAACCAGGCTTCGGCCAGCGCAGGTTCGAGCACGGCGGCTTCGCGGAAGTGTTCCAGCGATTCGGCCAGGCGGCCTTCCCCGGCCAGGAGGCGGCCGAGCTCGCAGCGCAGCAGGCCGGAGGCCGGGGCGAGGCGCACGGCAGTCGCCATATGCAGCCGGGCCAGGTCGGGCCGTGCGGTCTGTGCGGCCAGGAGCGCGAGTGCGCGGTGCACCGCGGGGTCGCCGGGCTGGCGCTCGGCCAGGGCCTGCAGCCGCTGCTCGGCTTCGACAAAGCGGCCGCGGCGCTGAAGTTCCTGGACGTCGCGGAGCTCGCCGCCGGAGGAACCCGGGGCGGCCGGGGAGGAGTGCGGATTCATGGCCCGGAAGTATAGGCGCCAGGCCGCGGAACGCGTATCGCGGGCATAAAAAAAGAGAGGGGCCCGAAGGCCCCTCTCCGTGACACTCAACCGTTGACGCAGGGGTTCTTAGAACTCCTGGGTGTAACGGATGTACGGCGTGCGGCCGTAGGCGTCGTACAGGTTGAAGTTGTAGTTACGGCTGCCGAAGGCGAACAGCTCCGGGAGGTCGTTCTCAACGTTGGTCACGCCAACGGTGATGCGGCCATTCCACGGGGCCATCCAGCTGCCCTGCAGGTCGTGCAGGGTCTGCGAGCTGTAACGACCGTTCTCGTCGATGTGACGGATGTTCCAGTTGAACGAGAAGTCGCTGATGGCCCACTGGGTCATCAGGTTCGCGCGGAACTCCGGCACGCCTTCGTTGCCGACGGCATTCGGGCCACCGTCGACGGTCTGGCTGTTGAGCCAGGACACGTCGAGCTGGTTGTTGATGGTGCCCCAGCTGCCGATGTCGAAGTTGGTGCGGATCTTCAGATCGGCGCCGTCGGTTTCGATCTCACCCTGGTTGAAGTAGCAGTTGTTGATCACGTCAACCATGTTGCCGTTGAGCGGATCGCGGGTCAGCGAGCAGGGGGCGCCCGGGAACGGACGGTTCAGGGGGTCCTGACCGATGTCGATGTTCACGAGGGTCTGCGAGCTGAAGAACGCGATGCGGTCTTCGATCTTGATGTTGAAGTAATCGAGGGTGACGTTCAGCCAGTCAGCGGCATCCCAGGCAACGCCCAGCGAGTACTGCTTCGACTGCTCGGAAGCCAGGTTCGGGTTGGCGATGCGGAAGGCGTCGATCTGCACGCCGCCGAGACCACCGGTGCGGTTGCAGTAGTCGGCCACCGACTCGGTCGCGCCACGGCCATTGCTGCCCGCCGGCGGGTAGTCGCCTTCGGCCACGCAGGTCTGCGGGTCGAACACGGTGTCGGCCGAGAACGAATCCTTCTGGGTCAGGATGTCCAGGGTCGGGGCGGCGAAGCCCTCACCGTAGGAACCACGCAGGGTCAGGCTGTCCAGCGGCTGCCAGCGGAACGCGATCTTCGGGGCCAGGTCGTCGCCGTAGTCCGAGTAGTCCTCGTAACGGGCAGCGATGCTGATTTCGAAGTTGGTCGTGATCGGGAACAGCCACTCGGCGTAGATCGCCGTGACGTCACGGCCGCCGGCGGCGGAGTTGCCCGCCGAACCCGGGGTCAGACCGGCTTCCTGCAGCGAGTCGTACTGGTCGGAGTAGGTCTCGTCGCGGTACTCGGCGCCGACCGCCATGTTGGAGGTGCCACCGCCCATCTCGAACACGTCGAAGTTGGCAACGGCGAACAGCTCCTGCGTCAGCCACTGGCTTTCGCGGTTGATGGTGGCCTTGATGCCGTTCAGGACGTCGATGTCGTTGTTGATCGGATCGTAGATGTCGTACGAACCGTCAGCAATGGCCTGCTCGGCCAGGGTGCTGATGACGTAGTTGCGGCCCAGCTCGAAGTACTTGAACTCGGACTGGCGAACGCCGAAGTCGACGTCGACCTTGTCGAACAGGCGGCCCTGGAAGCCAACCATGATGTCGTACACGTTGGAGTCGATGTACGTATCGCGGTTGCCCAGCGCGGCGAAGCGGTGGTACAGGTACGCGCTGTTGGTGCCGGTGCCGGTGACCGGGTCGTAGGTCGGGTTGTTCGGGCTGTCGATCGGGATGTACAGCGCGCCCAGGTCGGGAGCGTAACGGCCGAAGGACTCGACGCGCGACACGGTGGTGGACAGGTAGGTCGACCAGTTGTCGTTGATGTCGTATTCGCCGCGGGCGAAGGCGGACTGGTTGCCAACCTTGGCCTCGTCAGCAGCGACGAGGTTGAAGTTGAACACGCAGCGGCCGTTGGCCGGGTTGATGTAGAAGCCGGTGTTGGTGCAACCACCCGGCACCGGCAGGTAGCCGGTGGTGAAGGCGGTCTCGGCGGCGTTCAGCAGACGGTAGTTGTTGCCGTACACCGAGGCGCCCGGGATGACGCCCCAGGGGCGCTCGCGGGTGAACACCATGCCGCGCTTGTTGAAGCCGGCGCCGGCCAGCATGCGGCCGCGGTCACCGGAGATGCCCATGATCACGGAGCCTTCTTCGGTCTCGCCACCGTCGTACTTCGGGGTGCCGATGCCGTAGTTGATCTGGACGCCGTTGTAGTCCTTACGGGTGATGATGTTCACCACGCCGCCGATCGCGTCGGAGCCGTAGATGGCCGAGGCGCCGTCGGACAGGATCTCGATGCGCTCAACCGCGGCCAGCGGGACCGAGTTCAGGTCGGCAGCGTTGCCGGTGAACGGGGACTTCGGGGCGCGACGGCCGTCAACCAGCACCAGGGTGCGGCTGGAGCCGAGGCCACGCAGGCTGATCTCGGCGCCGGACTGGGCCGACGAGCCGGACTGCGGGCGGAACGAACCGGTCGAGTTGAAGGTCGTGTCGCGGAGGAACTCGGCGACGGACACGTCACCGGAAGCGTCGATCTGCTGGCGGCTGATGACCGTGACCGGCAGGGCGCCTTCGATGTCGGCGCGCTTAACGCGCGAACCGGTGACCTCGATGGTGTCGAGGGTGGCGGCGTCCTCTTCCGACTCCTGCGCGAAGGCGGGAACCGCCGCGAAGGTGGAAGCGGCGCCGGCGAGGAGCGCGAAACGGATCGCGCCGGACAGCTGATTGAAATTAGACATTTACTCTCTCTCCAACGTCAGAGTGATGGTGACTCTAGAGTTCGGGACAAAAGCCTAAGGGCGAAATTCGGACTGAAAGGCGCCCTGGCCTGCCGGAGCATAACGCAATCTTTACGGACCGCAAACTGGGTTAAGTCTCCGTAAAGGCAGTTTTGCGACGTCCTAAGCAGAACGCCCGGGGCCGTCGCCGGCCCCGGGCGCTTGTTTTTCTTTTTAATCAATAAGTTACTTTACGGTGACGCGAACGTTCCCGGAGAACGATTCCAGCCGGATGCTGCCCGATCCAGCCCCCAAACGGGCCTTCAGGGACTTGCCAGGGCCGTATTCCTCGGTCTGGACTTCGCCCACGGGGCTGCTGATGCCGCCGCTGAAGGTGTCGATCTGCAGCCGGGCCGAGGTGTCCCGGGGCAGCACCAGGTCGACGTTGCCGCTGACCGAGTCGGCGGTGATGCTGCCCGACGCCGCCAGCCCCGCACTCAGGTGGCCGTCGCCCGACACCGTGCTCAGGTTGAGGCGCTCGACCGGGCCGGCGATCAGGGTGGCGTCGCCCGAGACCGTGTCCAGGCTGACGCGCCCGCCGATGCGGCCCTTGAGCGACAGATCGCCGCTGACGGTTTCGGCGCTGACGTTCGTGCTGTCGACTTCGGCATCCACGTCGCCGCTGACGCTTTCGAAGCTCGCGTCGTCGGCGCGAGCGCCGCGCACCAGGACATCACCGCTAACCGATGCCAGCGCAAGGCGACGTCCGCCGGTGCCCGCGACATCGACATCGGCGCTCACCGCGTCGACCGACACCGAGGCCTTCGCCGGCACGCTGATTTCGAGCATGGTCGGCTCCGAATCGCCGTCGCCGCCGCCCCAGCCGAACCAGCCGCCGCTGTTCTTCGGATAACGCACCTCGATGCGAAGGTCCGACGCATCGCCTTCGATCGCCAGCTTCTCCACCCCGGCGCCGAGGCTGCCGGTGATCCTGACTTCGGGCCGGTCCCAGGTGCGCACGGTCACGCGACCCTTGACGTTGTCGATGGACACCTGGCCATCGGCGGCCAGCGGCCGGGTCTGGTTGATGGGCGAAGCGGCGAAAGCCGCAGGTGCGGCCACCAGGGCGGCCAGGACGATCAGACGGGCAAACATGGGTGTCTCCTCATACATATATATAGGTGCGGATCAGCCGGTGACGGCGCGCTGGGTCAGCGAAAGCCGGCGGGCGTAGGTGCGGCGGAGCTGGTCGAGCAGGAAGACCGCCTCGGGGTCGCTGGCAATCGCCAGGCGGATATCCGCGGCGCTCCGGTCGAGCGTCGCCAGGGCCGGCATCAGCGGTTCGGGCATCGGCGCGCCCTGGAACTGGTCCAGCGCGGCCTGGTACTCAAGGGTCAGGGCCGCGGCTTCGCGCTGCACCAGCTCGGCGCGAAAGTCGGGACTGGCCGGGGGCGGCGGCTGGCGCAGGTGCCAGGCCAGGCCGACCGCCAGGCACAGCGACGCGGCCACCGCCAACGCCGCAAACCAGGGCCGGCGGCGCGGCGCGGCCGGCCGCTGCAGCCGGTCCGCGATGCCCGGCCACAGGTCGCGCGGCGGATCGATCTCACGCGGCAGCTGGCGCAGCTGCCAGCGCAGTTCGTTGTCACTCATGGTCTTCTCCCAGCCGCTTGCGCAGCAGGTTGCGGGCGCGATGCAGTTGCGCCTTGGAACTTCCGACGGCCATTCCCAGCTCGGCGGCGATTTCTTCGTGTTTCCAGCCTTCGATGTCGTGCAGCACCAGCACGGCGCGCGCACGCGGCGGCAGCGTGGCGACGGCGCGCTCGAGGTCGAGGCCCAGGGCGGTGCGGTGGCCGGCGCTGTCGGCGGTGGCCTGGAACTCCAGGGCGGCGTCGTCGGTTTCCAGCGCTTCGCCGCCGCTGCGCGAACGGATCTCCATCAGCGCGGTGTTCACCGCCAGCCGGTGCAGCCAGGTCGAGAAGGCGCTCTCGAAGCGGAATCCCGGCAGCGCCTGCCAGGCACGCACGAAGGCTTCCTGCACCAGGTCCTCGGCGCGCGCCTCGTGTCCGCACAATCGCCACAGCACGGAATAGACGCGGCGCGAATGCTTGCGGTACAGCGCCTCGAACGCACGCATGTCGCCAGCGCCGGCGGCGCGGACCAGGGCATGGTCCTCCTCGCGCATCGGGGCGGGGCTGGCGTGGGTGGCGGCGTCCAAGGTCACGGCGAGGCTGAGCATACCGGCTCTGATGCAGCGGACCGGCGGAAGGTTTAGCCGGCCGCGAGCCCGGCCAGGGCACGCCAGTGCCCCGCGGCCAGGCGGACCGTCGCTTCGTGGATGTCCACGATGTCCTCGACCTGCGGCGCATAGCCTCCGGCCATGCAGACCGCCACCGGCAGGCCGTGCCGGCCGCAGGCGGCCAGCACCTGGCGGTCGCGCTCGGCCAGCCCGCGCTTGCTCAGGGCGAGGTGGCCCAGGCGATCGCCGACGAAGGGGTCGGCGCCGGCGAGATAGACCACGGCGTCGGCGCCGGCCCGGGCGATCGCCTCGGGCAAATGGCGGGCCAGGGCGTCGAGGTAGTCGGCGTCGCCGGTGCCGTCGGGCAGCGCCACGTCGAGGTCGGACAGCGGCTTCACCGCCGGGTAGTTGCGCGCGGAATGCATCGAGAAGGCGAACAGCGTGTCGTCGCCAGCGCAGAGTTCGGCGGTGCCGTTGCCCTGGTGTACGTCGAGGTCGACGACCAGCAGCCGCCGCGCCAGGCCCAGCGACTGCACGTAGCGTGCCGCCACCACCGCATCGTTGAACACGCAGTAGCCGCCGCCGCGGGCATGGCCGGCGTGGTGGGTGCCGCCGGCCAGGTTCACCGCTACGCCCTCGCCTTCCAGCGCCGCGCGCAGCGCCATCATCGTGCCGCCCGAAGAACGCCGGGAACGCTCGACCATCGCCGCCGACCAGGGGAAGCCGATGCGCCGCATCATCGCCGCATCGGCGCTGCCGTCGGACATCGCGCGCACGTAGTCCGGCGCATGCGCGCGCTGCAGGTCGGCGTCGCTGGCGGCCGGCGGTTCGTGCAGGGTGATGCCGAGCGCCGGCGCGGCGGCGGCGATGCGCTCGTGCAGCCGCGAGTACTTCGCCATCGGGAAGGAGTGGCCATCCGGCAGCGGCAGCACGAAGTGGTGGCAGTAGAACGCTTTCATCGACCAAGGA
This sequence comes from Arenimonas terrae, assembly GCF_006265115.1. Taxonomy (GTDB): domain Bacteria; phylum Pseudomonadota; class Gammaproteobacteria; order Xanthomonadales; family Xanthomonadaceae; genus Arenimonas; species Arenimonas terrae. Next base: position 296,111 of record NZ_SMDR01000002.1, read on the forward strand.
TAACGGCGCCGCGACGCGCGATGACGTGAAAGGGGGCGAAAAAAAACGGGCCGGCGAGGCCGACCCGTATTTACCGTGGCGGCGCGGCCGCTTAAGCGAGCTGCGCGGCGATCTTGGCGCGTTCGGCCTTGAGCACGTGCGGGGTGCGCTCGCCATAGCTGTCGAGGTATTCGCCGATGCTCTCCATTTCGGCCTTCCAGCCGGCACGGTCGATCGTGAGCAGCTGCTCGAGCGTGGCGGCATCCAGGCCCAGGCCGTCGGTGTTGAGGTCGGACGGCTTGGGCAGGTTGCCCACCGGGGTCTCGATGGCGCCGGCCTGGCCGGTGACTCGCTTGAGCATCCACTCGAGCACGCGCAGGTTGTCGCCGAAGCCGGGCCACATGAACTTGCCCTGGTCGTTCTTGCGGAACCAGTTGACGTGGAAGATCTTCGGCAGCTGCGCACCCGGCTTGTCGAACGACAGCCAGTGCGCGAAGTAGTCGGCGAAGTTGTAGCCGGCGAAGGGCTTCATCGCCATCGAGTCGCGGCGCACCACGCCGACCGCGCCGGTGGCGGCGGCGGTGGTTTCCGAGGCCATCGAGGCGCCGACCAGCACGCCGTGGGTCCAGTCGCGGGCTTCGAACACCAGCGGCACCAGCGACTCGCGCCGGCCGCCGAACACGATCGCGCTCAGCGGCACGCCCTGAGGATCTTCCGCCTTCGCGGTATAGCTGGGGCAGTTCTTCGCGCTGACGGTGAAGCGCGAGTTCGGGTGCGCGGCCGGGCTGACGGCCTTGTCGTAGGGGCGGCCCTGCCAGTCCTTCGCAGGCGTGCCTTCCGGCAGGCCTTCCCACCAGGGCTGGTTGTCGGCAGTGACGCCGACGTTGGTGAAGATCGCGTCCTTGTACAGCATTGCCAGGGCGTTCGGGTTGGTCTTGGCGCTGGTGCCTGGCGCCACACCGAAATAGCCGGCTTCCGGGTTGATCGCGTACATGCGGCCGTCGGCACCCGGTCGCATCCAGCAGATGTCGTCGCCGACCGTCCACACCTTCCAGCCGTCACGGCGGTAGCCTTCCGGCGGGATCAACATCGCCAGGTTGGTCTTGCCGCAGGCGCTCGGGAACGCGGCGGCGACGTAGTGCGTCTCGCCCTTCGGGTTCTCGATGCCGACGATCAGCATGTGCTCGGCCAGCCAGCCCTCGGTGCGCGCCTGGTAGCTGGCGATGCGCAGCGCATGGCACTTCTTGCCCAGCAGCGCATTGCCGCCGTAGCCCGAGCCGAAGGACTTGATGGTGAGCTCTTCCGGGAAATGCATGATGAAACGGCGCTCGGGATCGAGCTGGCCGATCGAGTGCAGGCCCTTCACGAAGGAGCCCTCGCGCTCGATGCGCGCCTGCGCCGCGGCGCCCATGCGCGTCATGATGCGCATGTTGGCGACCACGTACGGCGAATCGGTGATCTCGACGCCGCAGCGCGCCAGCGGCGAATCGATCGGGCCCATGCAGTAGGGCACCACGTACATCGTGCGGCCGCGCATGCAGCCCGCATACAGCGCGTCGATCTTCGCGTGCGCCTCGGCCGGCGCCATCCAGTGGTTGTTCGGGCCGGCGTCTTCCTGCTTCGACGTGCAGACGAAGGTCAGGTGCTCGACACGCGCCACGTCGGACGGGCTGGAACGGTGCAGGTAGCAGTTCGGGTGGGTCTGCTCGTTGAGCTTGACCAGATCGCCGGTAGACAGCATCAGCTCGGTGAGCTTCGCATTTTCGGCGTCGGAGCCGTCGCACCAGTGGATGGCGTCGGGCTGGGTGAGTTTGGCGACCGAAGCGACCCAGTCGTTGAGGGCGGCGAGTTTGCTGGACATGAGGAAGGGCTCCGGGCGGGGCCATCTAAGGGGAAATCGGAGGGCGGCGCGCGGATTCAGCGCCAGCCAGTGCCTGCGTATTCTAACGGCTCCCCCGGGGCCCTGTCCCGCCGGGACAGGCCCTCGGGTTCAGACCGGGATCAGCGTGGTCATCACGTGGCCGACGTAGGCCTCGAATTCATCGTGATGAAGACGCGGCTGGCCGAGCTGGAGCGAGAGCTGCAGGAAGCCGACATAGGCGGCATAGGTAAGGCGGGCGCGGTTCTGCGCGTCCAGGCGCGGCAGGCCGGCCTGGCGGAAACTGGCCGTGAGGTAATCCAGGCGCCGCTGCGACACGCGGTGCAGCACCGGCTGCACCACCGGATGGTCCAGTGCCTTGAGCAGCTCGGAATAGATGATGTGCGGCTTGAGCTCGTGCGCGACCAGCTGGAACAGCGCCTTCAGGCGCGCGCGCGGGTCGGAGATGGCCTCGAGCTGGCCGAAGACGGTTTCCTGCTCCATCACCTCCCAGCGCTCGAGCGCGGCGACCAGCAGCGCCTCGCGGGAGGGGAAATGCCAGTAGAAGCTGCCTTTGGTCACGCCCAGGCGGCGGGCCAGCGGCTCGACCGCCACGGCGGCCAGACCCTGCTCGGCGATCACGTCGAGCGCGGCCAGGGCCCAATCTTCCGCGCTCAGGCGGGACGGACGTTCGACTTTGGGGGCGGGGGCTACCATACGGTCGGCAAGTCTACTGGCTGAAGGCGGGGCCGGTAAGCCGCGGGCGCGGCCGGTTCGGCGCATCATGCACCATACGGGCTGGTATTGACAGGCCCGGGGGCGACGTTCAATACTCGGCCGTATGGTCATCCACGCCCAAGAACTCCCCGTGCCTGGCGCCCGCTCCGAATCGCTGACCGCGACCGACGGCCTGCGACTGGCGGCGGACCGGTTCCAGGGCGTCGGCCCGGGCATCCTGCTGGCCCATGGCTTCGGCCAGACCCGCCAGGCCTGGGCCGCGACACAGCAGCGGCTTGCCGCCGCCGGCCACGCCAGCCTGGCCTGGGACCTGCGCGGCCACGGCCAGTCCGACCGCAACCCGGCGGACTCGCGTTACGCCGGCGAACAGTTCGTGGCCGACGTCGGGACCGCCGCGGCGGCCGCCGGCACGCGCCCGGTCCTGGTCGGAGCCTCGATGGGCGGCCTGACCGGCCTGATGGCCCAGGCCCGACAGCCGCTGTTCTCGGCCCTGGTGCTGGTGGACATCACGCCGCGCTGGGAAGCCTCCGGCGTCGAGCGCATCCTCGGTTTCATGAATGCGCATCCGGACGGCTTCGAGTCCTACGAGCACGCGGCCGAACAGATCGCCGCCTACCTGCCGCACCGGCGCGAAAGGAAGACGCCGGCCCAGCTCGCCCACCTGCTCGTGGCCCGCACCGACGGCCGCCTGGCCTGGCACTGGGACCCGCGCCTGCTGAGCGAGTTCATCCCCGACACCCACGGCCTGCACGACGTGCTCGACGAGGCCTGCCGGCGCCTCGACGTGCCGGTGCTGCTGGTCAGCGGCGGCCGCAGCGACCTGGTCACCGACCGCACCGTCGCCCATTTTCTAGAGCTGGCGCCCCACGCGCGTCACGTACAACTGCCGCAGGCCACGCATATGGTGGCCGGCGACGACAACGACGCCTTCACCGGCACCCTGCTGCATTTCCTGTCCGACCTGTCCGCGGCCCCCACGGCCGCCCCCGGAGATCCACGATGAGCATCCTCGCCCCCTTCCTCGCCCTGCTGCTGGCGACCCTCGTGGTGGCCTACCACCGGCTCAGCCTGGTGGTGTTCACCGCGCTCTCGGCCACGCTGCTGGTGGCGGTCGGCCTGGCCGGCGCCAACGTCACCGCGACCGTCGTCGCCGGCGTGCTGCTGGCCCTGTTCGCGCTGCCGCTGCTGATCACGCCGCTGCGCCAGTCGGCGATCACCGCGCCGCTGCTCAAGTTCTACACCAAGATCCTGCCGCCGCTGTCGGCCACCGAGAAGACCGCGCTGGAAGCCGGCACCGTCGGTTTCGAGGGCGAGCTGTTCTCCGGCATGCCGAAGTGGGCCGATCTGCTGGCGCAGCCCAAGCCCGAACTGACCGCCGAAGAGCAGGCCTTCCTCGACGGCCCGGTCGAACAGGCCTGCCGCATGACCAATGACTGGGACATCACCCATGTCCGCAACGACCTGCCGCCGGAACTTTGGGATTACCTGAAGAAGCAGAAGTTCTTCGGCATGATCATCCCGAAGGAATACGGCGGCCTGGGCTTCAGCGCCCTCGCCCACCACAAGGTGATCCAGAAGCTGGCCTCGATCTCGGCCACGCTCAGCTCCACCGTCGGCGTGCCCAACTCGCTGGGCCCGGCCGAACTGCTGCTGCACTACGGCACCGACGAGCAGAAGAAGCACTACCTGCCGCGCCTGGCCGACGGCCGCGAAGTGCCGTGTTTCGCCCTGACCGGCCCGACCGCAGGCTCCGATGCCACGTCCATTCCGGACTACGGCATCGTCACCGAAGGCGACTGGAACGGCGCCCGCGTGCTCGGCGTCAAGCTGACCTTCGACAAGCGCTACATCACGCTGGCCCCGGTCGCGACCGTGATCGGCCTGGCCTTCCGCCTGTACGACCCGAACAAGCTGCTGGGCGAGGAAGCCGACCGCGGCATCACCCTGGCCCTGATCCCGCGCGACACCGCCGGCCTGGAAATCGGCCGCCGCCACTTCCCGCTCAACTGCGCCTTCCAGAACGGCCCGGTGCGCGGCAAGGAAATCTTCCTGCCGCTGAGCCAGCTGATCGGCGGCGAAGACTACGTCGGCCAGGGCTGGCGCATGCTGGTCGAGTGCCTGAGCGTGGGCCGCGCGATCACCCTCCCCTCCACCTCGGCCGGCGCCTCCAAGCTCGCCGCCGTCGTCACCGGCGCCTACGCGCGCATCCGCAAGCAGTTCGGCCTGTCCATCGGCCGCTTCGAAGGTGTCGAGGAAGCCTTGGCCCGCATCGCCGGCAACGCCTACGCCGCCGCGGCGCTGTCGCAGTCCACCGCCGCCGCCGTCGACCGCGGCGAGAAGCCGGCCGTACCCTCGGCCATCGCCAAGTACCACGCCACCGAAATGGCGCGCGAAGTCGCCAAGGACGCCATGGACATCCACGGCGGCAAGGGCGTGATCCTGGGCCCGATGAACTACCTGGGCCGCGGCTGGCAGGCGGCACCGATCTCGATCACGGTCGAGGGCGCCAACATCATGACCCGCTCCCTGATGATCTTCGGCCAGGGCGCCATCCGCTGCCATCCCTGGGTCCTGAAGGAGATGCAGGCCGCGCAGCATCCGGATCCGGAAGTGCGCCTGCGCGAGTTCGACGCCAACCTGTTCGGCCACATCGGCTTCGCGATCTCCAACGCGGTGCGCAGCTGGATCCTGGGCCTGACCGCGGCGCGCATCGGCAAGGCGCCGGGCGACGCCTACACCCGACGCTACTACCGCAAGCTCAACCGCTACTCCGCCAACCTGGCGCTGGTGGCCGACACCTCGATGCTGCTGCTCGGCGGCAAGCTCAAGTTCAAGGAGAAGCTCTCCGGCCGGCTGGGCGACGTGCTGAGCCAGCTCTACATCTCCAGCGCGATGCTGAAGCGTTACGAGGACGAGGGCCGTCCGGCCGCGGAGCAGCCGCTGCTGGCCTACGCCTTCCACGACTCGGCGCACAAGATCGAACTGGCGCTGTCGGGCGCGCTGCGCAACTTCCCGATCCGCCCGGTGGGCTGGCTGCTGTGGATGCTGGTGTTCCCGTGGGGCCGCCGCGCGCAGGCACCGTCGGACCGCCTGGGTCGCCGCGCCGCGGCGCTGCTGATGTCGCCGTCGGACGCGCGCGACCGTCTGGCCTCGGGCACCTTCCTGACGCCCTGCGAGAACAACCCGGCCGGCCGCATCAACAGCTACCTGCCGAAGGTGATCCTGGCCGAGCCGGTGGAGCGCAAGTTCCTCAAGGCGCTTAAGAACAGCGACATCGAGGCCCTGGACTTCGCCTCGCAGCTGGCCGAGGGCGTGGCCGAGGGCTGGATCACCGCCGAGGAGAAGACCCAGCTCGAAGAGCTGCGCACGCTGACCTGGGACGCGATCACCGTGGACGATTTCGACCCCGCCGATCTCGTGGCCGCCTCGCTGCACCGCGGCCAGCCGGCCGCGCAGCACCGCGCGGCCTGAGGTCCGACGCGCGGGCGGCGCCACGCCGCCCGCGCCCATCTGCCCGGAGCACGCCATGTCCGACACGCCGCTGCTGCGGATGTACCGAAAGTTCCTGCGCTACCCGGGCGGCCGCTGGCTGTTCAGCCGCGCCGTGTGCTTCAAGGCGCCCTACTTCGGCACGGTGAAGCCGACCTTCCAGGTGCTGGAGAACGGCCGCTGCGAGGCGACCATCCCCGACCGCCGGAGCGTGCACAACCACATCGGCACCGTGCACGCGATCGCGTTGTGCAACCTGGCCGAGCTGTGCGCGGGCGTGATGACCGACGCCTCGCTGCCCAAGGACATGCGCTGGATTCCCAAGGGCATGACCGTCCAGTACCTGAAGAAGGCCGTCGGCACCCAGCGCGGCGTCGCCACGCCGGCGGTCCCGATCGTCAGCGCGGCGGCCGGTTACGAGCTGCCGGTGAACGTGGACGTGTTCGATCCGGCGGGCGAGCGCGTGTTCAATGCGGTCATCACGATGTGGCTCAGCCCGAAGAAGTGATCCTTCAGAAGTAGTGCATCGCCACCGCCGCCGCAATGGCCGGCAGCGCCTGCACGTAGAGGATCGAGCGCTTGACCGTCGCCGCGCCGAACAGGCCGGCGACCACCACGCAGCCCAGGAAGAAAAGGCAGATGCCCTTGTCGCCCAGCCACAGGCCCCAGGCCAGGCCGGCGGCGAGGAAGCCGTTGTAGAGGCCCTGGTTCATCGCCAGCTTGGCCGAATCGCGGGCCACCTGCGGGTCGAGCCGGAACACCTTGCGGCCCAGCGGCTTGGTCCAGAAGAACATCTCCAGCACCAGGAAGCCCAGGTGCAGCAGGGCGACGAAGGCGGTGAGCACGATCGCGAGCATGGACATGGCGTTCCCCGGTCAGGCCAGCTGCGCGGCGTGGTGCCGCAGGTGGTCCTCGATGAAGCTGGCGACGAAATAGTAGCCGTGATCGTAGCCGGCGTGCCGGCGCAGGGTCAGGGCCTGGCCGGCCTCGGCGCAGGCGGCTTCGAACCGCTCGGGCTGCAGCTGCGTGGCCAGGAATTTGTCGTCCAGGCCCTGGTCGACCAGGATCGGACCGCCGAAGGGCCGGCGCCGCACCAGCTCGCAGGCATCATGTTCGGCCCAGGCGCGGTGGTGGTCGCCCAGGTAGCGCGCGAACGCCTTCTGGCCCCAGGGCACCTGGCTGGGCGCGACGATCGGCGCGAACGCCGACAGGCTGCGGTAGCGGTCCGGGTGGCGCAGCGCCAGCGTCAGCGCGCCGTGCCCGCCCATGGAGTGGCCGAAGATGCCGCAGCGCGACGGATCGGCCGGGAAATGGTCGGTGAGCACGGCGGGCAGCTCGTGCACGACGTGGCGCTCCATCCGGAAGCGGGCCGACCACGGCGCCTGGGTGGCGTCGAGATAGAAACCCGCCGCCTCGCCGAACTCCCAGTCGCCCGTGGCGCCTTCGAAGCCGGTGTCGCGTGGGCTGGTGTCGGGCATCACCAGCATCAGCCCCAGCTCGGCCGCGACCCGCTGGGCGCCCGCCTTGATCGTGGCGGTCTCTTCGCTGCAGGTCAGTCCGGCCAGGAAATACAGCACCGGCACCCGGCCCCCGCGCGCCTGCGGCGGCTGGAACACGGCGAAGCGCATCGGCCCGCCGCAGGCCGCCGAGGCCATCCGGTAGAAGCCCTGCACGCCGCCGAAGCAGCCATGCTCGCTGGTGAGTTCGATGGACATCAGTAGACGACCACGCTGCGGATGGACTCGCCGCGGTGCATCAGGTCGAAGGCGTCGTTGATCCTCTCCAGCGGCATCGTGTGGGTGATCAGCGAGTCGATGTCGATCTTGCCGTCCATGTACCAGTCGACGATCTTGGGCACGTCGGTGCGGCCGCGGGCGCCGCCGAAGGCGCTGCCGCGCCAGTTGCGGCCCGTCACCAGCTGGAACGGCCGCGTGCTGATCTCGGCGCCGGCCGGCGCCACGCCGATGATGATGCTGGTGCCCCAGCCCTTGTGCGCGCACTCCAGCGCCTGGCGCATCACCTTGACGTTGCCGATGCATTCGAAGGTGTAGTCGGCGCCGCCCTTGGTCAGGGACACCAGGTAGGGCACCAGATCGCCCTCGACGTCGGCCGGGTTGACGAAGTGCGTCATGCCGAACTTGCGCGCCATGGGTTCGCGCGCGGGATTGAGGTCCACGCCGACGATCATGTCGGCCCCGGCCAGGCGCAGGCCCTGGATCACGTTCAGGCCGATGCCGCCCAGGCCGAACACCACCGCCCTGCAGCCCACCTCCGCCTTCGCCGTGTAGATCACCGCGCCGATGCCGGTGGTGACGCCGCAGCCGATGTAGCAGACCTTGTCGAAGGGCGCGTCCTCACGGATCTTGGCCAGCGCGATCTCGGGCACCACGGTGTAGTTCGCGAAGGTGGACGTGCCCATGTAGTGCAGCACCGGCCGGCCGTCGAGCGAGAAGCGGCTGCTGCCGTCGGGCATCAGGCCCTGGCCCTGGGTGCTGCGGATCGACTGGCAGAGGTTGGTCTTGGGGTTGAGGCAGTACTCGCATTGCCGGCATTCGGGCGTGTACAGCGGGATGACGTGGTCGCCCTTCTTGAGCGTGGTCACGCCCGGACCGACATCGACGACGACGCCCGCGCCCTCGTGGCCCAGGATCGCCGGGAAAAGACCTTCGGGATCGGCGCCCGACAGCGTGAACTCGTCGGTGTGGCAGACGCCCGTGGCCTTGATCTCGACCAGCACCTCGCCGAAGCGCGGGCCCTCCAGGTCGACGGTTTCGATGCTCAGCGGCTTGCCCGCTTCCAGCGCGACGGCGGCTTTGACCTTCATGCGGCGGCTCCTGCGAAGACAGGCGTACAGGGTAACGCGCCGCGCCACCGCCCGGGTCGCGAAGGCGCGAAGATCGCGCCCGGATTCGACCGACGTCCCGACGTCAGTCCGGCCGCGAGGGCAGCCTGGCCTGCTCGCGGATCAGGCGCCAGGCGCCGAAGGTCATGGCACCCGCCACGGCCAGCCCGGTCGCGAACACCGCAGCCGAGCCGAACGCCGCCAGGAACTTGTGCGCCCAGACGAAGAACAGGTCGCCGCCGCGGTATACCGCGGTGTCGATCACGGCCTTGGCCTTGTAGCGGGTCTCGCGGTCCACGCGGGTGTAGATGGTTTCGCGGGCCGGCTTGGACAGCGAGAACTCGCCCGCGCGCGTCGCGATCTGCACCGCGGCGACCAGCAGCGGCAGCGGCGACGCCGTCAGGGCCGCGAATCCGACCAGGATCGCCACCGCCGGCAGCAGCAGCACGGGCCCCACGCCGAAGCGCACCAGCAGCGGCCGGGTCAGGAACACCTGCACGACGATGGTGAGCAGGTTGATCGCCAGGTCGATGTTGGCGTAATACGCGGTCCGCGCCTCGTCGCCCGGGTAGTACAGGCGGGCGATCGCCGCCTGCTCGTTGTACAGCAGGGTGCCGACGCCGACGCCGAAGAACATCAGCACCGCCATCGCCCGAAGCAGCGGCACGTCGCGCAGCAACCGCAGACCGGCCAGCATGCTGCCGCCCATCGCCTGCTCGCCGCCGGTCTGTCCGCGCGACTGTTCGCGAAGCCGGGCCCAGCGGCCCAGCCGCAGGATGCAGAATACGCACACCGCCAGCAGACTGGCCGACACCAGCAGCAGGTTGGGTACGCCGATCTGGTGCACCAGCGCGCGCGTGATCAGCGGGCCCAGGAACCCGCCGGCGGTGCCGCCGGCCGCGATGAAACCGTATAACCGGCGCGCTTCGATGTCGCTGTAGATGTCCGCCATGAACGACCAGAACACCGACACCGCGAACAGGTTGAACACCGCCACCCAGATGAAGAACGCCGCGCCGCGCCCCGGGATCTCCTTGCCGAAGACGACGTAGAACCCGAACAGGCAGGCGATGAAGATCGCATACAGCACCGGCAGGAACACCCGCCGCGGATAGCGGCTGACCAGCGCGCCGTAAGCCGGCTGCAGCAGCACCATCGCGATGAAGGTGCCGGTGAACAACAGCTGCAGGGTCAGGTCGCCCAGCACCCAGCCGCGCGCCGAGGCCCAGTCCACCAGCGCCCGCGGGAACACGGCCTCGATGTCGCCCGAGGCCCCCATCGCATCGCGAACCGGCCGCAGCACGTAGTAGCCGGTCAGCAGGAAGAAGAAGTACAGGAAGGACCAGATCAGCGGCGGGAACTCCCGCAGCGCGCCGCGCAGGTGGTCGAAGCGGCCGGCGGTATCCTTGCCCTGGGTCATCCGGGTTCCCTGTGAGTGCCGGCACCATAGCCAACCCGGCCGAGACCCGCCAGCCCGCCACCGGAACGCTGGGTTAGTGATCCCCGTCCCAGTTGCCAATACTGTACCGGTGCCCCGAGTGTTTGCTCTAGAACGGGGGCCTAGCCTCGGCCCGACCTCGAAAGAAGAAGAACGCGTGTACGACTACATCATCGTGGGTGCGGGCTCCGCGGGCTGCGTGATGGCCAACCGCCTGAGCGAAGACCCGGAATGCCGCGTCCTCCTGCTCGAGGCCGGTCCCAGCGACTGGCACCCCTTCATCCACATGCCGGCCGGGCTTTCCAAGCTGGTGGGCCAGAAGGGCGTGAACTGGGACTACAGCACCGCGCCCGAGCCCCAGCTCGACGGCCGCCTGCTGTGGTGGCCGCGCGGCAAGGTGCTGGGCGGCTCCAGCTCGATCAACGCCATGTGCTACATCCGCGGCCACGCCCGCGACTACGACGAGTGGGCGCAGATGGGCGCCGAAGGCTGGCACTGGGACAATGTGCTGCCCTACTTCCTCCGCAGCGAAGGCAATGAACGCGGCGGCAGCGAACTCCACGGCGGCGATGGCCCGCTCGGCGTCTCCGACCCGCGCCACAGGAACCCGCTTTCGGAAGCCTTCGTGGAAGCCGCCGTCCAGGCCGGCCATCCGGGCACCGACGACTTCAACGGCCCGCGCCAGGACGGCTTCGGCTGGTACCAGACCACCACCCGCGACGGCGCCCGCAGCTCCAGCGCCGCCGCCTACCTCAAGCCGGTGCGCAAGCGCCCGAACCTCACGGTCATCACCCGCGCCAGCGCCAACCGCATCACCGTCGAGCACGGCCGCGCCACCGGCGTGGTCTATTCGGTCGCCGGCAAGGGCGCGTTCTGCGAAGGCGCTTCGCGCGAAGTGATCCTGTGCGGCGGTGCGATCAATTCGCCGCAGCTGCTGATGCTCTCGGGCATCGGCCCGGCCGCGCACCTGCGCCAGCACGGCATCGACGTGGTCGCCGACCTGCCGGGCGTGGGCGGCAACCTGCAGGACCACCTGGACATCTGCACCCTGCAGCGCTGCACCCAGGGCCTGAGCTACGACAAGCTCAGCGACACCCTGGTCGCGCTGCAGTACTACCTGGGCGGCCGCAAGGGCCCGGGCAGCAGCAACATCGCCGAAGCCGGCGGCTTCCTGCGCAGCGCACTGGCCGAGGACGAGCGGCCGGACATGCAGTTCCACTTCGTGCCGGCCCAGCTCGACGACCACGGCCGCAACCGTCTGCCCGGCAACGGCTACACCCTGCACGCCTGCGGTCTGCGCCCGCGCAGCCGCGGCCGGCTGTACCTGGCCAGCGCCAGCGCCGCGGACAAGCCGCGCATCGAGGCCGGCTACCTCAACGACCCGGAGGGCTACGACCTGAAGGTGATGGTGGAAGCCGTGCGCCTGTCGCGCGAGATCCTGGCCCAGCCGGCATTCGCGCCGTTCCGCGGCGAAGAGATCCTGCCCGGCGCCAAGGTCCAGGACGAGGCCGACATCGTCGCCTTCATCCGCCGCAAGGCCGAATCCATCTACCACCCGGTCGGCACCTGCCGCATGGGCCGCGCCGACGACCCGGACACTGTGGTCGACCCGCAGCTGCGCGTAAAGGGCATCGGCGCCCTGCGCGTGGTGGACGCCTCGGTGATGCCGCGCCTGATCGGCGGCAATACCAATGCCCCGACCATGATGATCGCCGAACGCGCCGCCGACCTGATCCGCGGCCGCGCCGCCTGAAAAATCCGGGGTCAGAGTGCATTTATCTTGGGAAGATAAATGCACTCTGACCCCGGATTTTTTTAGGCGCCTTCGAGCATGGGCGGCAGCGGGCAGTGCAGCGAGGCGCAGACCACGCGCAGCAGTTCGGCTTCGGCGACGTTGAGCCGGCCGTCGTGGCTGACCGCGGCCACCAGGCCTTCGACCAGCAGCTCCTTGCCCATGGGCTCGAGCACGTCCAGGACCGGCCACACCTCGTCGAGTGCGCGCAGCGCATCGGCGGGCGGCCGGTAGGGCGAGTTCAGGCGCGGGAACACCAGCGCCAGACCCGCGAGGTAGGCCCGCATCGCCGCCGCCGGATCCTCGTGGCCGGCCTGCGCCAGCACCGCCATCAGGGTCACCGCCGGCGTCGTGAGATCGGCCAGGCGGCGATTGCCCGCCACCCACGTCCCGGCCGGATCGAGCGCGTCGCGCACGTGGATGCGCAGCAGCCGGCCCAGGCAGTACTCGAACAGGTCCACCTTGCCGTCGGCATGGCTCAGCGCGAAGCAGCCGTCCATGAACTTCTCGAGCTCGGCGCGCGGCCGCCGCCGCAGCACCGGCATCGCCATGGCCGCCAGCGGCAGGTAGAGGATGCGCGGCAGGTCGGCCAGGCGGTCGGCATAGTCGAGCGACTGGCGGGCCAGGCGCTCGTCATGGCGGGCCGCCAGCTCGAACTGCTGGCGCTCGCGCACCTTGCCCGGCGGCGCCATCAGCAGGCCGAACAGCAGGGGCACCGCCTCGTCGCGCTCACGGGCGGCGCGCTGCAGCACATCGGGAATGGCGCGCACCAGGGCGCCGGCGCGCACGTAGTCGTTGGCCTGCGGCGCTCCCACCTGGGCGACGACGGACGGAGGCGTCACCCGCAGCTCGGTGCGGTCGGACGGCAGCGGCGACGCAGAGCGGCTGTCCAGGCCCAGCGCCTGGTCTTCGTCCAGACCCGAGGGCGGGCGCATCTGCCAGCGCGCGGCCAGCTCCGTCATCGCCTGCGGCTTGAACCCCGGCTCCAGCGCCTGGATGCGCTCGATCAGCGGCGGATGCGTGGCGAACAGCGACGAATAGCCGACGCCGTCGCCGAACAGCATGTGCGCCACTTCCTCGCTGTCCCGGCTGGCCAGCTTCGAGCCCCCCTCCAGGCCGCCGATCTTCTTCAGCGCCCCGGCCAGGCCGGCGGTCTGGCGGGTGAACTGCACTGCCGAGGAGTCGGCCAGGAACTCGCGCTGGCGGCTCACGCCGGCCTTGATCAGCCGACCGAAGAACAGGCCCGCGTAACCGACGACCAGCAGTCCCAGCGCCGCCAGCATCACCGGCAGCGCGTCCTTCGAGCTGCCGCGCCCATGCACCAGCACCTTCCGGCCGATGATGGCCAGGGCCAGGATGCCGAACAGCATGCCCATCAGCCGGATGTTCAGGCGCATGTCGCCGTTGAGCACGTGGCTGAACTCGTGCGCGATCACGCCCTGCAGTTCGTCGCGGTTGAGCTTGTCCAGGGCGCCGCGGGTCACCGCCACGGCGGCGTCGCTGGGCGCGTAGCCGGCGGCGAAGGCGTTGATGCCGGCCTCGTCCTCGAGCACGAAGATCTGCGGCACCGGCACGCCCGAGGCGATGGCGATCTCCTCGACCACGTTGCGCAGGCGCCGGTAATGGAAGTCCTGGGTGTCCTCCGGCACCGGCGTGCCGCCGAGCTGGCGCGCCACCGCCTCGCCGCCACTGCGCAGGCTGGAGATCCGGTAAAGCGACGCGACGCCGATGATGCCCAGGGTCAGCAGGGTGGCCACCACCACGCCGGCGGCCAGGCCCTCGGGCGTGCTGTCCTCTCCGAGGGCGCCGAAGGCGAGCAGGAAGACGAAGTCCACGGCGACCACGATCGCGGCCACCGCCAGGACGAACATCAGGATCAGCCGCTTGGACTGGCGCCGGGCCTGGTCCTGGCGCTCGAAGAAGTTCATGCGCGTCCGGGCTCCGGAGAACGCCCGCCCCGTCAGGGAGCGGGCGCGGCGATCAGAAGGAAACCTTGGGCGCTTCGCGCTTGGCCGGCTCGGTGATCTCGAGCAGGGCGGCGGCGACGAAGCCGAACATGCCGGCGAGGAGGTTCGAAGGGAACACCTCGCGCTTGTTGTTGTAGGCCATCACGCTGTCGTTGTAGGCCTGACGCGCGAAGGCGATGCGGTTCTCGGTCGAGGTCAGCTCCTCGGTGAGCTGCATCATGTTCTGGTTGGCCTTGAGGTCCGGGTAGGCCTCGGCGACGACCATCAGCCGCGAGAGCGCGCCGGCGAGGCCGGTTTCGGCGCTGCCCAGCTGGGCCATGGCGGCGGCGTCGCCGGGAGCGGCCTTGGCGGCGGCGAGGCCGCTGACCGCGGCGGCGCGGGCCTGGATGACCGCTTCCAGCGTTTCGCGCTCGTGCTTGAGGTAGCCCTTGGCGACCTCGACAAGGTTGGGGATCAGGTCGTAGCGCCGCGTCAGCTGCACGTCGATCTGGGCGAAGGCGTTCTTGAAGGCATTGCGGGCGGTGATCAGGCCGTTGTAGATGCCCACGCCCCAGAACAGGGCGATGGCGGCGATCACGACCAGGACAACGAGCGTCATCATGTCTGGAACTCCCCTGGTTCAGGCCGGTGCGCGGGTGGCGCGCTAGAATGGCCCGTCCCGCAAGCCTACATCGGTCATGCCACGCAAGAAAGTGAACCCGTCCGGCCGCCTCCGCCATCTGATCGTCATGAGCCTGATCGCTTTGGCGCCCGCCCTGGCCTGCGCGACGAGTGCATCCACCACCGAGGACTTCAGCACCGAGGCGCGCGAGATCGAGCGCCTGGCCGAACGGGTCGTCGCACAATCGCGGATCCCGGGGCTGGCGATGGCCATCGTCGAGGACGGCAAGGTGGTGTCGCTGCGCGGTTACGGCGTCGTCGACAGCAAGGCCGGGCAGCCGGTGGGCACCGACACCGTGTTCCGTGTCGCCTCGTTGTCCAAGGCCTTCGCCGGCACCCTGAGCGCACTGCTGGTGAATGAAGGCGCGATGTCCTGGGACAGCCCGATCGCCAACCAGCTGCCCGCCTTCAGCCTGCGCGACCTGCAGGGCGCCCAGAAGATCACCGTGCGCGAGATCCTCAGCCACCGGATCGGCCTGGCCTACAACACCTTCGACCGCGACCTGGAAGCCGACCAGCCCTACCCGCTGCTCGCCGAACGCCTGTCGCAGGCGCCGCTCACCTGCAGCCCGGGCGAGTGCTACGCCTACCAGAACATCGCCTTCAGCCTGGTCGGCGACCTCGTGTTCGCCGTCACCGGCGATTTCTACGCACACCAGGTCGAGAAACGGCTCTTCCACCCGCTGGGCATGTACGGCGCCACCTTCGGCCGCGACGGCCTCGAGGCCAGCCCGAGCTGGGCGCGTCCGCACGTGCGCAGCGGCGGCACCTGGGTGCCGGTGCGGCCGAAGGAAACCTACTACCGCATCCCGCCCGCGGCCGGCGTCAATGCCAGCATCCACGACATGGCGCAGTGGCTGATCGCGCAGATGGGCCATCGCCCGGACGTGCTGCCGCCCGAAGTGCTCAACCAGATCCAGACCCCGCAGGTGGAAACGCCGGGCGAGACCCGCAGCAGCGCCTGGCGGCGCGAGCGCCTCAACAGCGCCTACTACGGCCTGGGCTGGCGCATCTACGACTATGCCGGCCACACCCTGGTCTTCCACGGCGGCGCCGTGCAGGGTTACCGCGCGATGGCGGCCTTCCTGCCCGACCGGGACATCGGCGTCGTCGTCCTCTGGAACAGCGAGAGCGCCATGCCATCGGGCCTGCTGCCGACGGTCATGGACCGCGCGCTCGGCCTGCCGGCCCGGGAATGGCTGGCGCCGGAACCCGTGCGCCCGGCGCCGCGGCGCCGGCGCCGCTGACCCGGCGCACCCCGCGGTCGCGGGCCCACAAATGCAAACGCCGGCCCAGGGCCGGCGTTTTCTTTTCGGTGCCTCTGGAAAGTCTCCCTCCCCGCCTGGGCAACACGGGGAGAGAGCCCAGATGAAACGTTTGGTGTTCCGGCTTACAGCGCCGGAGCGACCGGGGCGGCCGGCATGGCAGCCGGCTTCTTGGCGGCCGGCTTGCGCGCAGCCTTCTTCTTTGCAGCAGGCTTCTTGGCCGCCTTCTTGGCCGCCGGCTTCTTGGCAGCCTTCTTGGCAGCCTTCTTCTTAGCCGGCTTCTTGGCAGCCTTCTTGGCCGCCGGCTTCTTGGCGACCTTCTTGGCAGCCTTCTTCTTAGCCGGCTTCTTCTTGGCAACCTTCTTCGCAGCCTTCTTGGCCGGCTTCTTGGCGACCTTCTTCGCAGCCTTCTTGGCCGGCTTCTTGGCAACCTTCTTGGCGGCCTTCTTCACGGTCTTCTTGGCAGCGGCCTTCTTCACGGTCTTCTTCGCGGCCTTCTTGGCCGGTTTCTTCGCAGCTTTCTTCGTAGCCATGGTCAACTCCTCGTCAGTTGGCTTTTGGACTGCCCAGTCACAAAGGCACCGCCACGGGACGATTCCCGTGGCGCACCGCCGTCGCGCACAAGGCGCGGCGGGCGGATGGGGTCCGGCGCGGGGCGGCGCCGGAAATGAAAACGCCCGGGCCATGACCGGTCCGGGCGTGGGATTGGCGGCTTCTACGGAAGGTCGATTTCGATTTCGCGGAGGGATGTTGGCCCTGATCCACCGTGTCGAGTTCCCGGGTGGAGTTCGGTGTTGTGGCCCGCGTTGTCGAATCGTTCTTGATCACTCGCTTCCGCAGTTGACATCTGCTGGGCGAAAGCTAATCACGGGAAATTCTGATGTCAACAACTTTGCAAAAAAAAATTCAAGGGCCGGAGCGACCGGACGCCGCGGCGATGATCCGATCGGCGCCTCCGCAGACGCCGCGCGAAGCCGTCGGAAAAACTCCCATGAAAAAAAACATCGGAAAAAAAGCATCCGAGTGAAGCAGGCCGGCGACGCGCGCATCGCATGCGGCGAACGCCGGCCGGCATCGACGGAGCGCAAATGCATCCCTTCGGGCGCCTCGCCGGCCGACCGCCGGAAACGGTTTTTGCGCGCCGCAAAACCCCGAACTGCGCGGATTCCGCGACCGGCCCCGTCGTCGATCGGGCATCCGGCGATGTCCCGACACCACCGCCGCCGCGACCGCCGCGACCGATTCCGACACCCCGAAAACAAACCGGCCGCCCGAAGGCGGCCGGCGGAAATCGACGATGTCGCCCGGCCTCAGTGGCCTTCGTCCTCGAGCAGCTGGGCGTAGTCATCGGGCGACAGCAGCTCGTTGAGCTGCTCCGGCTCGGACGGCTGGATGACGTAGATCCAGCCCTCGCCGTAGGCGTCCTCGTTGATCGTCTCGGGCTTGTCGGCCAGGGCCGCGTTGACCTCGACGACGGTGCCCGACAGCGGCGCGTAGACGTCGGAGGCGGCCTTCACCGACTCGACCACGGCGCTGGCGTTGCCCGCCTCCAGGGTGTCGCCGACGTTCGGGAGCTCGACGTAGACCAGGTCGCCGAGCAGGCCCTGGGCGTGGTCGGAGATGCCGACGGTGACGCGGCCGCTGTCTTCGACGCGGGCCCATTCGTGGGACTTGAGGAACTTCAGGTCGCCGGGAATCTCACTCATGACAGGCCTCGGTGGTCGGTGTGCGGCAGGGGGGTGGCGCGTAGTCTAGCGGGGTGGACGCGCCGTGGCATCAGGCGCGAACAGGATCAGGCGAGCACGCCCGGCTGGGCTGCGCCGTCGCGGACGAACGGATATTTCACGACCCGCACCGGCAGGCGCTTGCCGCGGATGTCGACCTCGACCGAACCGACGTCGCCGGCCGGCACGCGCGCCAGCGCGATCGCCTTGCCCAGGGTCGGCGAGAAGGTGCCGGACAGGATCTCGCCCTCGCCCGCGGCGGTGAACACCGCCTGGCCGTGGCGCAGCACGCCCTTCTCGTCGAGCACCAGGCCGATCATCTGGCGGGCGGCGCCGGCGGCCTTCTGCGACTCGAGCCGGGCGCGGCCGGTGAAGGCGCGGCCTTCGTCCAGCGCCACCGTCCAGGCCAGGCCGGCTTCGTAGGGCGTGGCGTTCTCGTCCATGTCCTGGCCGTAGAGCGCCATGCCCGCTTCCAGGCGCAGCGTGTCGCGCGCGCCCAGGCCGGCCGGCTTCACGCCGACGGCGAGCAGGCGGTTCCAGAAGTCCACCGCCTGCGCCTCCGGCACCATGATCTCGAAGCCGTCCTCGCCGGTGTAGCCCGTGCGGGCGACGAACAGGCCGTCGGCCTCGCAGGCGACGAACTTGCCGAGCTTGCCGGCCGCCTGCGCCGCCGCCGGGCTCAGCAGCTCGAGCACCTTGGCGCGGGCGTTCGGTCCCTGCACGGCGACGATGGCCAGGTCGCGGCGTTCGGTGAGCGTGATGCCGAACGGCGCCGCCTGGGCAGTGATCCAGGCCAGGTCCTTGTCGCGGGTGGCGGCGTTGACCACCAGACGGAAGAAGTCCTCGGCCATGAAATAGATGATCAGGTCGTCGATGACGCCGCCGTTGGCGTCGAGCATGCAGGCGTACAGCGCCTTGCCCGGCGTCTTGAGCTTGTCCACCGAGTTCGCGACCAGCTGGCGCAGGAAGGGCCGCACCTGGTCGCCGCGCAGGTCCAGGATGGTCATGTGCGAGACGTCGAACATGCCGGCGTCGCGGCGCACCTGGTGGTGTTCTTCGATCTGCGAGCCGTAGTTGATCGGCATGTCCCAGCCGCCGAAGTCCACCATCTTGGCGCCGAGCGCGCGGTGGGTGTCGTTGAGGACCGTCTTCTTGCTCATGGCCTGCCCAGGGGGTTTGCGGGAAAGGCCGGCATTATCGCAGACCCGGCCGGGCCGGGCGGCACCGCCTCAGCGCTGCTGCTTCACCAGCCACCAGACCGGGACCAGCCCGACCGCGCACAACCACAGCGCCGGCCACGCCGCCTGCTGCCACAGGCCTTCGGTGGTGTGGCTGTAGATCTTCACCGCCAGCGTGTCCCAGCCGAAGGGGCGCAGCATCAGGGTGGCCGGCAGTTCCTTCACCGTCTCCACCAGCACCAGCAGCAGCGCCGCCACCAGGCCCGGGCGCAGCAGCGGCAGCACGATCAGGCGCAGGCGTTCGCGGGCCGGCACGCCGAGCAGGCGCGCCGATTCGAGCAGCGAAGGCCGGAGCGACTGGAAAGCGGATTCGGTGGCCTCGTGGCCGACCCGGAAGAAGCGCACGCACAGCGCCAGCAACACGCCCGCCAGCGACGAACTCAGGGCCAGCGCGGCCAGCCAGGGCGCGGCGCGTTCGGCGGCGACCAGCAGCCACATCGCGCCGACCGCGAGCACGGTGCCGGGCACCGCGTAACCCAGCCCCGCCGCGAAACCGGCCGCATGCACGCCGCGGTCGCCGCCGCTGCGGCGCCCGAGCAGGGCGAAGACCAGCGACAGCAGCAGCACGCCGCTGGCCGCCATCATCGCCAGCAGCAGCGTATTCCAGGCTGCCTCGCCGACCTCGGGCAGGCTGGCGCGCACCTGCCAGGACCACACCAGCAACTGCCCGACCGGCACCACGAAACCGATGCCCACGGTCAGCGCCGCCAGGGCCGTGATCGCCCAGGCGCGCGCGCCGGACAGCCGGCGGCGCGGCGGCGGCACCAGCTGCCGGCCGGCGTGGCGGGCGCGCCCACGCGCGATACGTTCGAGCACCAGCACCAGCGCCACCAGCCCGATCATCCCGAAGGCCAGCTGCGCCGCGGCCGGCAGCGAGTACAGGCCGAACCAGGTCTTGTAGATCGCCGTGGTCAGGGTATCCACGCCCAGGATGCTGACCGCGCCGAAGTCGGCCAGCGCCTCCAGCAGCACCAGGCTCAGGCCCGCGACCCAGGCCGGCCGCGCCATCGGCAGCGCGGCGCGGAAGAAGGAGGCGACCGGGCCATGGCCGAGCGAGCGCGCGGCGTCCATCGCCGCGCTGCCCTGGCGCAGGAAGGCTGCGCGCACGATCAGGAACACATAGGGATAAAGCACCGTCGCCAGCACCGCGGCCGCACCGGGCACGCTGCGCAGTTCCGGGAAACCCGCGGGCGCGCCGCCCAGCGCGCGCCACGCCGTCTGCAGCGGTCCGCCGTAGTCGGCCAGGCCGACATAGACGAAGGCGACGACATAACCGGGCAGCGCCATCGGCAGCACGAGGGCCCAGTCGAAGAAGCGCCGGCCCGGCCAGTCGTAACGCGCGCTTGCCCAGGCGAATCCGATGCCGGGCAGCAGCGCGAACAGCGCCAGCAGCCCCAGCAGCGCGAGCGTGTTGCGCAGCGCCAGCGGCAGCACCTGCTCGAGCAGGTGCGGCCAGACCTCCGGCGGCGGCACCGCGAAGGCGCTGGCCAGCCACAGCGCCGGCAGCAGCAGCGGCAGCGCCAGGCCCCAGGCCAGCGCCCGGGGCCAGGCCGTGCGTGCCGCGCCTTGGCTCATCGGATCAGCGCCAGCCGGCGCGGTCCATCAGGCGCACGGCTTCGGCCTGGCGATGGCCGGCGACCGAGACGTTCACCGGATCGGCCTTGAACTTGCCCCAGGCGGCGACGACCGGGTCGAGCTTCACGCCGGGCCTGGCCGGGATCTCGAAGTTGACGCTGGCGAAGTCGGCCTGCACCGCGTCCGAGGCCAGCCACTCCAGGAACTTCTGCGCTTCGGCCTTGTGCCTGGAGGCGGCGACGATGCCGGCGCCCGAGATGTTCACGTGCGCGCCGCTGCCGGCCTGGTTGGCCCAGAACACCTGCACCGGATAACCGGCGGTGTCGTGCTGCAGGCGGCCCAGGTAGTAGGTGTTGATCAGGCCGACGTCGCACTGGCCGGCGGCGATCGCGTTGGCCAGCAGGGTGTCGTCGGCGAAGGGCGCGGTGGCGAGGTTGGCGACCCAGCCGCGCACGACCGCTTCGGTGCGCTCGGCGCCGAGGCGCTCGATCATCGTCGCGACCAGGGACTGGTTGTAGACCTTCTTGGACGAACGCAGGCACAGGCGGCCCTTCCATTTCGCATCGGCCAGGGCTTCGTAGGTCGACAGCTCGGCCGGCTTCACGCGCGCGGTGGAATAGACGATGGTGCGG
Source organism: Arenimonas terrae (assembly GCF_006265115.1). GTDB lineage: Bacteria > Pseudomonadota > Gammaproteobacteria > Xanthomonadales > Xanthomonadaceae > Arenimonas > Arenimonas terrae. The sequence goes on from NZ_SMDR01000002.1 coordinate 317,308, forward strand.
GCGCGCTGCGACAGCGCGAACCAGCGGCCCTGCGGATCGCGCAGGTGGGCGGGAATGGCGGCGTCGAGCGCGGGCGATTTCACCGGCGCCAGCAGGCCACGTTCGGCTGCCTGCCACAGGCTGCCGGCGTCCACCGACATGAACAGGTCGGCGCGGGTGTTGGCGCCTTCCGCGGCCAGGCGTTCGATCAGCACCGGCGCACCGTCGGACAGCAGGCGCACTGTGGTGCCGGTTTCGCGCTGGTAGCGGTCGAAGATCGGCTTGACCAGCGGCTCCTTGCGCTCGGTGTAGACCACCAGCTCGGCGGCGGAGACGCTGGACACGGCCAGACTGGCGAGCAGCAGGCAGTAAACGAGACGCGGCATGTGGACTCCAGGAGGTTCGGCCCGGGGGCGGACGCCGCAAATGATAACGGTTCTCATCTGAAACACAAGGAAGGCCCGGCGGACAGTCACTGTTATTGCGAATCATTCTTGTCCGTAATAAAATCTTAACCGTCCGCCGACACCCCGGCCCTTCGGTTTTCCTCCCCATGTCTCCGACCCTGCGCCTCGCCATCACGCTGGCCCTGCTTCCGGCCGCCGTCCTTGCGGCCGAAAACCCCGACCAGTCCCTGGTCCGTCTCGATCGCATCAACGTCTTCGGCAACCTGGCCGAAGTGAAGCAGGCCGCCGGCTCGGCGCACTACATCGACGGCGAGACGCTGGAGAAGTTCGCTTACCGCGACATCCACCGCGTGCTGCGCCAGGTGCCCGGCGTCTACCTGGTCGAGGAAGAGGGTTACGGCCTGCGCCCGAACATCGGCATCCGTGGCTCGGGCACCGACCGCAACAGCCGCATCACGGTGATGGAGGACGGCGTGCTGATCGCGCCGGCACCCTATGCCGCCCCGGCCGCGTATTACTTCCCGACGATGTCGCGCATCAGCGCGGTCGAGATCCGCAAGGGCTCGGCGTCGGTCGTGGCCGGCCCGCGCACCACCGGCGGCGCGCTCAACCTGATTTCGACCCCGATCCCGACCACGGCCTCCGGCGAAATCGACGTCTCGGTCGGCAGCGACGCCACCCTGCTCGCCCACGGCTGGGCCGGCGCCATGGGCGAACGATTCGGCGGCCTGATCGAGGGCGTGCGCCAGCAGACCGACGGTTTCAAGCGCGTGGACGGCGGCGGCGACAGCGGCTACGGCCTGAACGACGCCGTCGGCAAGCTGCGCTGGGTCAGCGGCCCCGACGCCGCGCACTACCAGCAGCTCGACCTGAAGATCGGCCGCAACACCCAGGACAGCGACGAAACCTACCTCGGCCTGACCGACGCCGATTTCGCCGCCGACCCGAACCGCCGCTACGCCGCCTCGCGCCGGGACAACATCCAGACCGAGCAGCACCTGTACGAACTGCGCCACCTGATCGAACTCGGCGACAACGTCGACCTGACCACCGTCGCCTACCGCACCGAGTTCTCGCGCAACTGGTACAAGCTCAACGACGTGCAGGGCGTCTCCATCGCCAGCATCCTCGCCGACCCCGCGACCTACGCCGCCCAGTACGGCTGGCTGACCGGCAGCACCGACAGCCCCGCCAACGCGCTGCGCCTGCGCAACAACAACCGCAGCTACTACGCCCAGGGCCTGCAGAGCGTGCTGGGCCTGGGCTTCGAAAGCGGCGCCGTGGCGCACGACCTCGAGATCGGCCTGCGCCTGCACCGCGACCAGGAAGACCGCTACCAGGACGACGACCGCTACCAGATGCTCGACGGCCAGCTGGTGCGCACCACCGATGGCGCACCGGGCACCCAGGAGAACCGCGTCGGCGACGCCGAGGCGCTTTCCATCTACGTGCAGGACACCATCACCCTGGGCCGCTGGATCCTCAGCCCCGGCGTGCGCTACGAGCGCATCGACCTGAGCCGCACCAACTACTCCACCGCCACCGGCCGCCGCGACGTGGTGCTGTCGGTCAATGAAACCGAAGTGGACGCGGTGATCCCCGGTTTCGGCGCCACCTGGCTGATGAATCAGAACCTCAGCCTGTTCGCCAGCGTGCACCGCGGCTTCAACCCGCCGGGCCCGGCCTCGGGCTCGGAGTCGGAAAAGAGCGTCAATGCGGAATTCGGCCTGCGTTACGGCCGCGATGCGCTCAGCACCGAGCTGGTCGGTTTCGTCAGCGACTACTCGAACCTGGTCGGCACCTGCACCGCGTCCAGCGGCGGCAACTGCACCATCGGCGACCAGTTCGACGGCGGCGAAGCGCGCGTTTCCGGCGTCGAGGCCAGCCTGGGTTACGACTTCGGCCAGGGCGGCGCACTGTCCTTCCCGGTGTCGCTCAGCTACACCTTCACCCGGGCCGAGTTCCGCAGCAGCTTCAACTCCAGCTTCGAAGAGTGGGGCAGCATCGAGGATGGCGACCGCCTGCCCTACCTGCCCGAACACCTGCTGCACGCCGAAGCCGGCGTGGTCGGCGAACGCTGGCGCCTCGCGCTGGCCGCCAACTACCTGGACGAGATGCGCAGCGTCGCCGGCCGCGGCGCCATCCCGGCGGGCGAAGCCACCGATTCGGCCGTGGTCTGGGACCTGAGCGCCGGCTTCCGCATCGACAAGCAGGCCGAACTGTATGCCCGCGTCGAAAACCTGTCGGACGAGGAGTACATCGTCGCCCGCCGGCCCGCCGGTGCCCGCCCGGGCCAGCCGCGCAGCGCCTTCGTCGGCATCCGCCTGGCGTTCTGAGCCGGGCCATCGGGATCGCGCCCAAGGGCCGGGGCTTCCCCCGGCCCTTTTTCTTTGCCCGCACCGACGGAGAAGGGGGTCAGGTTCACTTCCCGGAGGCGTAATCTGGCCGAAGGCCGGACGTCCGGCCCCGGGAAGTGAACCTGACCCCTTTTCCGCTGCGACCCTTTTCCGTCCCGCTGCATCCCTGACCGATGTGAGCCCACCCTCGTCCTTCGCGATCGATGTGCCAGACGCCCTGCTTGCCCGCGCCCGACGCGGCGAGGCGAGCGCGTTCGAGCAGATCTACCGCCGGTTCGAGCGACCGGTCTTCACCCTGGCGCTGCGCCTCACCGGCGAGCGCGAGGAGGCCCAGGACGTACTGCAGGACACCATGCTCAAGCTCTTCGACCGCATCGGCGAGTTCCGCTCCGAGTCGCCCTTCTGGGGCTGGCTGCGGCAGATCGCCGTCAACGAAGCCCTGATGCGCCTGCGCAAACGCGGCCGCACGCCCTTCACCGAAGACTCCGACGAGATCGAGCTCGAGTGCCACGACACGATGCTGCCGCCGGCCGCCGCCGACGCCGCCCTGCTGACCCGCGCCCTCGGCCGCATGCCCGACGCCACCCGCAGCGTGATCTGGCTCTACCACGCCGAGGGTTACACCCACGAAGAGATCGCCTGCCTGATGGGCAAGACGGCGAGCTTTTCCAAATCCCAGCTCGCCCGCGGCACCCGCAAGCTGCGCGAGCTGCTGAACGTCGAAACGGAGGCGCCTTCCCATGCCTGACGCCCACACGCCCGAGCGCGGCCTGAGCGCCGCCGAGGCTCTGTCCCGGCTGCCGCTGGAAACGCCCGACCGCAGCGCGTGGCCGCTGCTGGAACGGCGCATCATCGCCGCGCCGCCCGCGGCGGCGCCGCGCCGACGCTGGCCGCTGGCGCTGGCCGCCGCGGCCACGCTCGCCGTGGCCGCGCTGATGCCGAGGCTGCTGTCACCGCCCGTCGTCGCGCCCACCGGAACGCCGGTCGCAACGACGGCGGCCCCGGCGCGCGGCGAGCTCGAGGCGCTGATGGCCGAATCGGCCCAGCTGGAGAACTTCATCAGCGCCGTGTCCGCCGATGACATGGCCAGCGCCAGCGCCGCTGCGCTCGGCCTGGAGTTCGAGGACCGGCTGCGCCGCCTCGACGTCGCGCTGTCGGCGCCGACGCTGGATCTCCAGACCCGCACCCAGCTCTGGCAGCAGCGCGTGTCGCTGCTGCGCGAATACGCCGGCGTGCAGGGCACCTCGCAGTGGCTGGCCGCCGACGGCGGCAGCCTCGACGGCGCCCTGGTCGCCACGTTCTGAACCCCTTCCGCTTCCGCACGATGAGGTATTCCCGATGAAGCTCCGCCTGATCTCCCTGATGGTGGCGGCCGCGCTGGCGGCCTCGGTCCAGGCCGCCGACACGCCCAAGGCCGCGGCCGACGAGGCCGCCAAACGCGCCGAACTCGAGCGCGCCCGCGCCGAAATGAGCCGCTACGGCCAGCGCGTCGCCGAACTGAGCCGCGAGCTCGGCGAACGCGGCGGCTACAGCTTCACCTTCAACTCCGAAGAATTCGACCACGCCCGCGACCGTCCCGCGATCGGCGTGGTGATGGGCGCCAACCCGGCCGCCAGCGGCGTGCGCCTGGCCGCGGTGACACCCAATGGCCCCGCCGCCAAGGCCGGCCTGCGCGCCGGTGACGTGCTGCTCAGCGTCGACGGCAAGACCATCGGCGGCAAGGGCGACGCCGCCATCGCGCAGGCGCGCGAACTGCTGGGCGGGCTGAAGGACGGCCAGCAGCTGCGCCTGGGTTACGCCCGCGAAGGCAAGTCGGGCCAGGCCACCGTCCGGGCCGAACCGCTGGACCGCGTGATGGTGTTCCGCACCGGCGAATCGCCGCAGGCCGAAGCCCTGGCCTACGAACGCGCCCGCGCCATGCCGGTGATCGCACCGCGGGTCGAGATGGAGCTCGCGCGCCTGGCCGCCGCGCCCTGCCCGCCCGGCAGCGACAAGGACTGCAGCTTCCCCGCGCTGGCCCAGGCCTTCCGCTGGAGCGGCGTGAACCTGGCCTCGATGAATCCGCAGCTGGGCCGCTACTTCGGCACCAGCAGCGGCGTGCTGGTGCTCAGCGGCGGCCCCGGCCTGGAGGCGCTGGAATCGGGCGACGTGATCCAGCGCATCGCCGGCCAGCCGGTGCAGTCGCCGCGCGACGCCATGCGCGCGCTGCGCGACCAGGACGAAGGCGAGAAGGTGAAGGTCGAGGTGCTGCGCGAGCGCAAGCCGCGCACCGTCGAGGTGACCGTGCCCGATGCGCCCGGCGTGCGCTGGTTCGCGCCACCGCCGCCGCCTGCGCCCCCGGCACCTCCCGCCCCGCCGGCGCCGCCGACCCCGCGTACCGCGCCGCTGCCACCGCCTCCGGCCGCACCCGCCGCGCCGGCTGGCCTGCCGGCACCCCCTCCGCCGCCGGCGCCGCCCGCACCGCCGGCCGTGGACGGCGACACCGTCGCCTTCGCCGACGGCGTGGTCACCCGCATCGTCAGCCAGCGGCGCTGGGTGGACGATGAGGGCAACGAGCACATCGTGATCCAGACCGAAGCCGATTCGGCGGAGTAAGCCCCGCTTCCGGACGCTGTGCCCCTGCACGGGCGCAGCGTCCAAGGCTTGCCCCCGGCGCACCGCGGACGCTCTACTGGGCGCCCGACCCTCCGGACGCCCCCGACGGATGCGCTTGCAAACCCGTGTGCTGCTGATGACGGTCGTGCTGCTGCCCGTCGTGTTGTTCCTCCTGTTCCGTGCGTGGCAGCATCTGCCGGGGCAGGCTCGTTCCGGACCGGACACACCGGCCGCCACGCCCCCCGCCACAGCGCAGGCAGCGCCGCCTGATCGCACCGTGCGGGCGGCAACGACGGCGCGTGCGCCTCTGCCTCCCGCGGACGCTCCGATCACCGATATCGCAACGTCGCTGCAGGCCCGCGCCGACGCCGGCGACAGCCTGGCCGCCTGCCGGCTGGGCATGGAGCTGCTGCGTTGCCAACAGGTGCCGGACGAATTTGCCGAACACCACTTCCAGGAACTCGAGCGGCAGGAGAAACACCACCGCGATGAGGGCGACACGCAGAGGGCGGAGCGCATCGCGGCAGGACGACGCGCCCAGCGGGACCTCCTCGCCGCCTGCCGCGGCATTCCCCAGGCCACGCGCGATCGCGCCCACCACTACCTCCGGCTGGCCGCGCTGGCCGGCGAACCCGACGCTCAGCTGCGTTACGCCAGCGGAGAGTCGCTGGGGCTGATGGGCCGTTTCGACCGGCTGACGTCTCCGGAAGTCGACGCCTGGCGTCGTGAAGCGCCGGCGCTGCTTGCGCGCGCGCTGGCCGCGGGTCGCCCCGAGGCGGTGCAGCTTCTCGCCGAGGCCTACCGGCCGGGCGATGAAGCCACCACCACGATCGTCGGCTGGGTGATCCCGAACGATCCGGTCCAGGCCCACGCCTATTCCCTGCTTCAGCGCCAGCTGTCGGGCGGGATCAGCCCACCGGGCCAGCGTCCCGCCGCGGGACTGGACGACGCCGGACGTGCGCGCGCGCAGGCGCTCGCCGAGGACCTGCGGCAGCGGCACTTCGACGGCGTCGTCGTGGACCCGGAACGCGTGGTGCTGGGCCTGCCGCCACTGACCGATCCGTTCGCATTGTCGAAACACGCCGCGGTGGCCGATCGCTTCTGCCAGTCCGATGCGGCCGGGGACGCGCCATGAAGCCTCGGCAAGTCGCTTTGTGCCTCGCCCTGATCGTGGCGGGCGCGGTCACCCTGTCCTGGTGGATCCGCGACAGGGCGCCGCTAGCCGCGCCGCAGGCAAGCACCGCGGCGACGGAGGTTTCCCGGAGCGATGCCGCTCCGCCGCCGACGCGCGCCCGCGCGACGACGGGAGACGATCCGCTGGCGTCGAACGCCACCCTGCCCCCGAGCGACACGCCCCTGCCCGCGCTGCTCGCCCTGCTGCAGCCCCGCGCCGATGCCGGCGACAGCCTGGCGGCCTGCCGGCTCGGCGTGGAGCTGCTCCGCTGCGACGCCAACGACTATGCGGTGAGCTTCCACCAGAGCCACTCGACCGGCTTCGTCCGCGAGAAGGAGGCGAAGGGCCAGTTGGCGCTGGCCAACCAGGTCGAGGAACAGCAGCTCCGGCAACTGGAGCTGCAGATCCAGTGCCGGCAGCTGCCGGACGACGTGCGCCGCCGCGGCGCCGACTACCTGGTCCAGGCGGCGCGTGCCGGTGAGCCCGAAGCCATGCTCCGCTACGCGATGGGGGAACACTGGGGCATCAACCTCGACGACTTCCTCGCCGACAGCCGCTTCGACGTCTGGCGGCGCGACGCCCCCGGCATGCTGCAGCGCGCGCTGGAGGCGGGGGACCCGCGGTCGGTCAACCTTCTGATGAGTGCTTACCTCGACGACTTTTCCCCCAACAGCGGCCTGGTCGCCAACGATCCGATCCGTGGGCTGGCGTTCCAGATTCTGCATTTCCGCCTGACCAATCGTCCGTCGCCGACCTCCCGCCTGGGGGCGGCGGACGTCGCCCAGGCCGAGGCGCTGGCGACGGAACTGCATCAGCGCCACTTCGGCAACCGGCGCCTGGAGTCGGCGGAGCAGGCGTTCCTGCCGGCCCTGTTTTCGGCGGGCAGCGATGGGCGGGATCCGGGGTTCTGCCGGCGGTAGGGGATGTGGGGATGGGGTCGCGGTTTGCCGGAGATTCTGGAGCCGGGCTTGGGGGTGTTGGTTTATTGGACCGTACCCGGGCCCGCGTATAATCACGGCCGTTCCTTTGACTTCGGGGAGTAGCCCATCCCTCCCGGGAGCCGCGCATCAACACACTTGGCAGCACGCCATGGTGCGCGGGCAAGGCAGCCGCCTTGCGGGCAAGACCGAAGGTCAGCGCGTCGCGAACCCGGGCCGGGCCGCGAGGCGCCGGCCTTCGTCCGCCCTGCGTCCCGGCCCCGGAGTACTACTTGGACGCTTTGTTCGTTTCCACCCTGGCCGTGGCCGTCGCCGAGATCGGCGACAAGACCCAGCTGCTCGCGCTCGTGCTCGCCGCGCGCTACCGCAAACCCTGGCCCATCATCGCCGGCATCCTCGCCGCCACCCTGCTCAACCACGCACTGGCCGGCTGGTTCGGCAGCCTCATCACCGCCTGGGTCGATCCGCAGTGGCTGCGCTGGGGCGTGGTGATCTCCTTCCTGGCGGTCGCCGCCTGGGCGCTGGTGCCGGACAAGCTCGACGAGGGCGAAGTCAAAGCTCCCCGTTTCGGCCCCTTCGTAGCCACCCTGGTCGCCTTTTTCATCGTCGAGATCGGCGACAAGACCCAGGTCGCCACGATCGTGCTGGCCGCGCAGTACACGCCGCTGTGGCAGGTGATCGCCGGCACCACCCTGGGCATGGCGGTCGCGAACGTGCCGGTGGTGGTGCTGGGCGCGCGCTTCGCCGCGAAGCTGCCGCTGAAGGCCGCCCGCTGGGCCGCCGCGGCGCTGTTCGCCGGCCTGGGCCTGTGGGTCGCCCTGCGCGGCCTGCCCGGCGCCCTGTGAAGGACCGGCAAGCGGGGCTGTCCCGAAAGTCCACCTGACAGGCCGGGACGGCCCGGCTATCCTCCGGGCACCCCTGCGACCACGGCCCCCGGCGTGAGCACCCTGCGCGAAACCTTCGAAGACGTCGTCGCCTCGCTACGCGACCGGCCGGACGAGATCCTGCTGGAAGTCGGCGCCGGCGGCGAACTGCTGGTCGCGCGCCTGCGCATGCTGCTGGCCGGTCTGCTCCTGCTGCTGCCGCTGGTGAACCACCTCTCCGGCGGCAGCCTGCAGGAAACCGCCGCCGGCCTGGTCGGCGTGATCCTGGTCCTGCTGCTCAGTCGGCTCTGGCTGGGGCTGGCGCAGCGCAAGCGCCGGCACGCCTGGCTGCCGACCGTGTCGGCCGGCTTCGACATCACCATGGTCAGCCTGGTGCTGGCGCTGCTGAGCCTGGAAACCCCGGTCGCCACGCTCAACAGCGCCGTGGTCTGGTGCTGCTACCCGCTGGCGATCTTCGCCACCGCCCTGCGCCACGACCTGCGCGTCACCCTGTTCGCCGGCCTGATGGCCCTGGTGCAGTCGGCCCTGCTCTGGCTGGCGGTGGTGCAGATGACGAGCGAACCGCTGGTGTCGGCCGCCTACGGCACCGTCAGCACTTCGAGCCAGCTGCAGCGGCTGGTGCTGCTGGTCGCGGTCACCCTGCTCACCGCCGTGGTGGTGTTCCGCGCCCAGCGCCTGACCCAGCTGTCCGGCACCGACGGCCTGACCGGCCTGCCCAACCGCAGCTTCCTCAACACCCGGGTGCCGCAGCAGGTGGCCGAGGCGCGCGCCGACGGCCGCACGCTGAGCCTGGCCCTGATCGACCTCGACCACTTCCGCCACATCAATGCCGAACTCGGCCACCTGGCCGGCGACCGCGCCCTGCGCCACGCGGTGAAGGTGCTGCGCAGCGAACTCGGCCACCAGGACGCGCTGATCCGGGTCGGCGGCGAGGAGTTCGTGCTGGTGCTGCGGCTGCCGATCGGCGCGGCCTGGGAGCGGATGGAAGTGCTGCGCCGCAAGCTCGAAGCCCAGCCCTTCGTGCCCGAGCCCGGCGTCGAGCCGCGCAAGCTCACGCTCAGCGCCGGCCTGGCTGGCTGCCCGCAGGACGCCAACGACCTGTCGGGCCTGATGAAGCGCGCCGACCAGCGCCTGCGCCTGGCCAAGGACAACGGCCGCAACCGGGTGGTCGCCCGCGAGGGCTAGGGCTCGCCTTGCCGGGGCCGGGGGCCTGCACTACCCTGCCGCATCTCCCGGGGATTCCCATCGCATGATCAGCAGCATCCTTTTCGGCCTGTTCGGGCTCGCCGTCCTCATCGGCATCGCCTGGCTGTTTTCCAGCAACAAGCGCTCGGTCGACTGGCGGCTGGTGATCACGGGCATCAGCCTGCAGATCGGCTTCGCGGCCCTGGTGCTGCTGGTGCCGGGCGGCAAGGACGTGTTCGACGCGCTGGGCGACGGCTTCGTCAAGATCCTGGGCTTCGTCGGCGCCGGCTCGAACTTCATCTTCGGCGGCCTGATGGACACGTCGAAGTACGGCTTCATCTTCGCCTTCCAGGTGCTGCCGACCATCATCTTCTTCGCCGCGCTGATGGGCGTGCTCTACCACCTGGGCGTGATGCAGTTCATCGTGCGGGTCATGGCCTGGGCCATCACCAAGGTGATGCGCGTGTCCGGCGCCGAGACCACCAGCGTCTGCGCCAGCGTCTTCATCGGCCAGACCGAGGCGCCGCTGACCGTGCGGCCCTACATCCCGAAGATGACCGAGTCCGAGCTGATCACGATGATGATCGGCGGCATGGCCCACATCGCCGGCGGCGTGCTGGCGGCCTACGTCGGCATGCTCGGCGGCGGCGACCCGGTAGCCTCGGCCTATTACGCCAAGCACCTGCTGGCCGCCTCGATCATGGCCGCGCCGGCCACCCTGGTGATCGCCAAGCTGCTGATCCCGGAAACCGGCAACCCGCTCACCCGCGGCACGGTGAAGATGGAGGTCGAGAAGACCACCTCGAACGTGATCGACGCCGCGGCCGCCGGCGCCGCCGACGGCCTGCGCCTGGCCCTGAACATCGGCGCGATGCTGCTGGCCTTCATCGCCCTGATCGCCCTGCTGAACTGGCCGCTGACCTGGGTCGGCGAAGTCACCGGCCTGGCCGAATGGCTCGGCCGCCCGACCGACATGGCCACCCTGTTGGGTTACCTGCTGGCCCCGATCGCCTGGGTGATCGGCGTGCCCTGGGCCGACGCCACCACGGTCGGCGGCCTGATCGGCCAGAAGATCGTGCTCAACGAATTCGTCGCCTACCTGCAGCTGGCCGAGATCGTCAACGGCAACGTCGAGGGCGTGGTGCTGAGCGAGAAGGGCAAGCTGATCGCCACCTACGCGCTGTGCGGCTTCGCCAACTTCAGCTCGATCGCGATCCAGATCGGCGGCATCGGCGGCCTGGCCCCGGAACGCCGCCAGGACCTGGCGAAGTTCGGCCTGCGCGCCGTGCTCGGCGGCACCCTGGCGACCTTCATGACCGCGACCATCGCGGGTGTGCTGACCACGATCGGCGGCTGATGCGGTGAGCGGCACGGTCGTCGTCGTCGGTTCCTACAACCAGGACCATGTCTGGTCCGCCGACGACCTGCCCGAACCCGGCGCGACCCGGCTGGGCACCTACGCCAGCGGCCCGGGCGGCAAGGGCTTCAACCAGGCGGTCGCGTCGGCCCGCGCCGGCGCCCGCACCAGCTTCGTCACCGCCCTGGGCGAAGACCTCGCCGCCAGCCACGCCTTCGCGCTCGCCCAGGCCGAAGGCATCACCCTGCTGGCGCAGATCCATCCCGACCTGCCCTCCGGCGCCGCCGGCATCTTCGTCGATGCCCAGGGCCGCAACGTGATCGTGGTCGCGGCCGGCGCCAACGCGGCGCTGTCGCCGGACTTCATCCTCGGCCAGCGCGAGCGCCTGGAAACCGCCGCGGTGGTGCTGGCCCAGCTCGAGGTGGCGACGGAGGCGATCGCGTCGGCGCTGCGCATCGCCAACATCGCCGGCGCCGCGACCATCCTGAATCCGGCCCCGGCGAACGCACCCACCACCGCCGGCCTGCTGGCCCAGGCCGACATCCTGACGCCGAACGAAACCGAGTTCGCCGCCCTGCTCGAACGCCACGCCGACCTGCAGGTCGACCCCGACCGCCTGGCGACGATGAACGACGCCGCGCTGCAGGACCTGTGCCGCCAGCTCGTGCGCGACGGCACCGTGGTGATCACGCTCGGCGCGGCCGGCGTGTTCGTCTCGCACCCGTCCGACAACCTGCGCGGCGACGAGACCTCGCACTACCGCATGGCCGGCGTGCCGGCCCGCACCGTCGACACCACCGGCGCCGGCGACGCCTTCAGCGGCGCGCTGGCGGCCGCGTTGGCGGCGGTGCCCAAAGGCCGCTTCCGCGACGCCGTGGCCTACGCCAACCGCTACGCCAGCCGTTCGACCGAGCGGCACGGCGCCGCGCTCGCCATGCCCTACGCCGCCGACCTGGCGCCCGCGCGCTGAACCGGCGCCGCGGCGCGCCCGCGATAGAATGCCGCCATGCAGCGACGCCGCTTCCTGACCTTCAGCGCGTGGAGCGCCGCCACCCTGGCCGTGGCCGGCGGCGGCGGTGCGCTGTGGCTGTCGGGTCAGCCGGCACCGATTGTCGGCTTCGATTCGATGGCGCAGGCACGCGAATGGCTGCAGGCGCTGGCCACGAATCCGGCCGCGCGCTCGCTGACCGACTGGCCGCTGGCCCAGGTGCTCGAACACTGCGCGCAAAGTGTGGAGTTCTCGCTCGATGGCTTTCCGCAGCCGAAGCCCGCCCTGTTCCAGGACACGGCGGGCGCGCTGGCCTTCGCGGCCTTCAACCGCCGCGGCGCGATGCGGCACGGCCTGACCGAAGCGATCCCCGGCGCGCCGCCGCTGGCCGCCACCGACCTGGCCGCGGCCGCCGCGCGCCTGCACGCCGCCTTCGACCGCTTCGAGGCGCACGACGCGCCGCTGCAGCCGCACTTCGCCTACGGCGAGCTCGACAAGACCCGGTACACCCGCGCCCACCTGCTGCACCTGGCCAACCATGCCCAGCGCATCGCCCTCGCCTGAGCTGCGCATCGGGCCCTACGCCATCGCGCCGCGCGTGGTGCTGGCGCCGATGGCCGGCGTCACCGACAAACCCTTCCGCATGCTGTGCAAGCGCCTGGGCGCCGGCCTGTGCGTGTCGGAGATGACGACGTCCGATCCGCGGCTGTGGAAAACCGAGAAGTCCCTGCACCGCATGGACCACGACGGCGAACCCGCGCCGATCAGCGTGCAGATCGCCGGCACCGTGCCCGAGATCCTGGCCGAGGCCGCGAAGTACAACGTCGGCCACGGCGCCCAGATCATCGACATCAACATGGGCTGCCCGGCCAAGAAGGTCTGCAATGCCTGGGCCGGTTCGGCCCTGATGCGCGACGAGGCACTGGTGGCGCGCATCCTCTCCGCCGTGGTGAAAGCGGTGGACGTGCCGGTGACGCTGAAGATCCGTACCGGCTGGAACGCCGAGAACCGCAACGCGCTCACCATCGCCCGCATCGCACAAGACAGCGGCATCGCCGCCTTGGCCGTGCACGGCCGCACGCGCGACCAGCAGTACACCGGCTTCGCCGAATACGACACCATCGCTGCGGTGAAGGCGGCGCTGCGCATTCCGGTGCTGGCCAACGGCGACGTCGACTCGCCGGAGAAGGCCGCCTTCGTGCTGGAACACACCGGCGCCGACGCCGTGCTGGTCGGCCGCGCCGCGCAGGGCCGGCCGTGGATTTTCCGCGAGATCGCGCACTACCTGGCCACCGGCGAAAAACTGCCGGAACCGACCGTGCCGGAAGTGCGCGACATCCTGCTCGGCCACCTCGAACACCTGCACGCCTTCTACGGCGAAGTCTCCGGCGTGCGCATCGCCCGCAAGCACCTGGGCTGGTACGCGAAGGACCGCCCGGAAAACGCCGCATTCCGCAGCGTGGTGAACCGCGCCGAGAGCGCGGACGACCAGCTTCGACTCACGCGCGACTACTTCGACGCCCTCGCCGCCGGCCTGCCCTGGGAGGCCGCCGCAGCGGCCTGAGCTTCCGGCGCGGCCGGCGCTCAGCCGGCGGTGACCCCGCAAGGCCGGTGCGCGCCTGCGGGCGCGGCCGCCGGCATCGTCCAGATCCGGCGCCACATCTGCGGCAGCCGCTCGGCCGCATCCCAGGGCCAGCGCAGCTGTTCGGGCCGCACTTCACGCCAGCCCCCGCCCGCGCGTTCGGCGACGACGAACTGGAAGGTGTAGTCCGGCTCCACGCCCATGCGCAGGTCCGACAGCACCAGCCGGCCCTCGCGCGCTTCGGACTTCATGAAGCGGTGGTTGAACCAAAGGAGTCGCGACACGGACTCAAAACCGGCGACCTCATCGAGCGCCCGGACGTCCGACCGATAGTCGCAAAAACGCATCGCCCCGCGATCCGCCACCAGCGACCGCTCCCCCTCCAGATACCCCTCCGGCGTCATCACCACCACCCGCCACAGCAGCGTGGTGAAGGGCATCGGCACCGAGAACCGCGGCGCGTCCTGCAGCCCGCGTTCCGCCAGCGTGCGCTCCGCCGCGCGCTCGACCAGGCCCTTGGCCACCAGCGACCAGCCCAGGTAGGCCGTGCTCAGCGCCAGGCCGGCCACCAGCGCGGTCTGCGCCGCCGGCCGCCAGTTTTTCACCCAGGCCAGCGCGCAGGCCACCAGCAGCGGCAGCGTGTACAGCGGGTCGATGATGAAGACGCTCGACCACATCGCCGGCGGCGGCGACAGCGGCCACCACAGCTGCGTGCCGTAGACGGTGAAGGCGTCGAGCAGCGGATGCGTGACCAGGGCCAGGGTGATCGCCCAGTACCAGCGTTTCGGCGCTTCGCTCACCCGCCCGCCGCGCGTCCGGAAGAAGGCCCAGACCAAGGCCGCCAGCGGCGCCAGCACCAGCAGCGAGTGCGAGGCCGAGCGGTGCCAGGTCATGTTGCGCACCGGGTCCACGTCCATGGCCATCAGCGCCAGCGCGTCGAGGTCCGGGAAGGTACCGAGCGCGGCGCCGGCCAACAGGGCCGCGCGGCGATGGCGGGCGGGAGCGATGGCGCCGGCGACGGCCGCGCCGAGCACGAACTGGGTCAGGGAATCCATGCCGCCATGCTAGCCGAGCCGGCGGTGAGCGCGGCGTGGCGGCCTCAGGCGGCGTAGGCCAGGCGCAGCGGGCGGCGCCGCGGCTCCAGGCGGGTCTGCACGCGACCGTCGTGGCCGAGCAGGCACAGCGCGCCCTCGGCATCTTCCGCCAGGGCGGTCAGGCTTTCGACCCAGTCGCCGTCGTTGGCGTAGACCAGGCCGTCCACCTCGCGCAGCGCGGCGCGGTGGATGTGGCCGCAGACGATGCCGTCGAGCCCGCGCCGGCGGGCGTCTTCGATGCCCGCGTGCACGAAACGTTCGATATAACGCTCGGCCGCCCCGCTCTGCCGCTTCAGGAAATCCGCCAGCGACCAGTAGCGCAGGCCCATCTGCCGGCGCGCGAGGTTGGTGACGCGGTTGCCGGCCAGGATGCGGTCGTACAGCCAGTCGCCGAAACGTTCCTGGAAGCCGCCGAAATGCGTGACCGCGTCGTAGTCGTCGCCGTGCGTCACCAGCAGGCGGCGGCCGTCGGCCAGGGTGTGGATGGCGCGCCGGCGCACCTGCATGTTCGGCAGCATCAGGCCGCAGAAGCGGCGGATCGGGCGGTCGTGGTTGCCGGGCACGTAGATCAGCTCGGTGCCGGCGCGCGCCAGGTCGTGCAGGCATTCGACCACGCGGTGCTGGTCGGCGCCCCAGGCGGCGCGGCGCTGCGCCATCCACCACAGGTCAACGATGTCGCCGACGAGGTACAGGCGCCGCGTCTGCAGCCCGGACAGGAAGTTGGCCAGCTCGGCGGCATGGCAGTTCTTCGACCCCAGATGCACATCGGAGACGAAGACCGCCCGCTGCTTCGGCAGGGCGGCCGCGGCGCTCACGCCGCCTCCGGCGCCGCCAGCGGGGCCGCGCCCGCGTCCAGGTAACGCTCGCGCTTGCGCGGCCGCACGCGCGCCAGGTCGAGCTCGATCAGCCCGTCCACCGAATTGTTGAAGTCCGGGTCCACGCCGAAGGCCAGGAATCGCGCGCCGCCCGGCTCGCACAGCTCGGTGTACTGCTTGTACAGCGTCGGCACCCGCGCGCCCAGGGCCCCGAGGTTGGCCTTGAGCACGCGGAAGCCGGTTTCCGCATCGATCTCGCCGAAGGCCGGCGGCGTGGCCAGGAACCGGAACGGCCGGTTCGCCGCCACCGAGCCGTCGCGGCAGCCGAAATAGCGCTGGTAATAGGCGACCAACTGCTCGCGCGCGGCAATCGGCAGATCCGCGCTGATCGACACCGGCCCGAACAGATAACGCACCTCCGGATGCGCCCGCAGGTAGGCCCCGATGCCCAGCCACAGATAGTCGAGGCTGCGTGTTCCCTGGTAGGCCGGCGCCACGAAACTGCGGCCCAGCTCCATGCTCTGGGCCAGGCGCTCGAGCATGGTGCACGGGTAGCGGAACAGGGTGGACGTGTAGAAGCCTTCGAGCCCGCGCTCGGCCAGCACGCGCTCGCCGGGCGCCACGCGGTAGGCGCCGGCGATCTCCAGCGCCTCCGGGTCCCACAGCACGATGTGTTCGTACCAGCTGTCGTAGCGATCCAGGTCCAGGCGCTTGCCAGTGCCCTCGCCCACCGCGCGGAAGGTCAGCTCGCGCAGGCGGCCGATCTCGCGCAGCAGGGGCGAGTCGGCGGCCAGCGGGCCGGCGTGGATGCGCTTGCCGTCGGGCGTGCGGCCCAGCAGCGGCAGGCGCGCGAGTTCGCCCAGCAGCAGACGGCGGTCGACCGCATGCACCAGCGGCTCCGGACCGGCCGGCCGCGTTTCGCGGCGCGAGCCGATCGCGTACAGGGCCTGGCGGATCGAGGCCAGGGCCTTTTCCGGTGCCTGCGGTTCGGGAAGCGCACCGGGCCGGCCGATGCGCAGTTCGATGCGGCTGCCGCGGCGGGCGAAGATCTCGCGCGGCAGCAGGGCGGTGCCGGCCGGCTTGTACAGGGCAGACGCACCGTAGAACAGCGCGGAGTTGCGCGCGCCCACGCGCACCGGCAGCACCGGCGCACCGGTGGCCCTGGCGAAGCGCACGAAACCCTGGCGCCAGCGCCCGTCGCGGATGCCGGCCAGGCCCAGCCGCGACACTTCGCCGGCCGGGAAGACGATGACGCACTCCTCGCGCTGCAGTGCCGCCTCGACCGCGGCCAGGCTGTCGGGCGTGGGCCGGCCGCCGAGGATGCGCAGCGGCAGCAGGTGCTCGCGCAGCGGCGCGATGCCGGCCAGCACGTCGTTGGCCAGGATGCGCACGTCGCGGCGGAGGCCGGTGACGAAGTGCAGCAGGGCCAGCGCGTCCAGCGCGCCGGAGGGATGGTTGGCGACGATCAGCAGGCGCCCGGTCTGGGGAATGCGCTCGCGCTCGACCTGGTCGACGGTGTAGCGCACGTCCAGGTGGTCCAGCGCCGCCTCGATGAAGGCGCGGCCGCAGAGGTGGCCGTTGGCGGCCAGGAAGGCCTCGGCCTCGTCGAGCCGGGCCAGGCGACCCAGCCCGCGCAGCAGCGGCCGGGCGAAACGGGCGCGCCGGCCCTGGAACCAGTGCGGGTAACGCTCGGCCAGTCGGCGTTCGAGCTCGGTCATCGGTCGGGGTCCGGGGTCGATGGCCGGCAGCTTGGGCGGCGCGCCTGACAGCCCGGTGAAAACCCCGCGTCAGCCCGGTGACAATCGCTTAACGCAGGTGCAACCTCGGGGGGCGCAGGATGCACCCCGGGACCCGGGCGTGTATCATGCCCGGCCCCAACCATCCTTTCATCTCAATCAAGGGATATAAGCGACGATGTCCAGCTACCTCTTCACCTCCGAGTCGGTCTCCGAAGGCCACCCGGACAAGATCGCCGACCAGATCTCGGACGCCGTCCTCGACGCCATCCTGGCGCAGGACAAGCGCGCGCGCGTCGCCTGCGAGACCCTGGTGAAGACCGGTGCGGCCATCGTCGCCGGCGAAGTCACCACCTCGGCCTGGGTCGACATCGAAGCCCTGGCGCGCAAGGTCATCAACGACATCGGCTACAACAATTCCGACGTCGGCTTCGACGGCCACACCTGCGCCATCATCAACATGCTCGGCAAGCAGTCGCCCGACATCAACCAGGGCGTGGACCGCAAGAAGCCGGAAGAACAGGGCGCGGGCGACCAGGGCCTGATGTTCGGCTATGCCTGCAACGAGGCCCCGGAATTCATGCCGGCGCCGCTGTACTACTCGCACCGCCTGGTCGAGCAGCAGGCCAAGGTCCGCAAGGCCGGCAAGCTCAAGTGGCTGCGCCCGGACGCGAAGTCGCAGGTCACCCTGCGCTACGAGAACAACAAGATCCTCGGCCTCGATGCCGTGGTGCTGTCCACCCAGCACGACGAGGACATCAAGCAGAAGGCGCTGGTCGAGGCCGTGTACGAGCACATCCTCAAGCCCGTGCTGCCGAAGGAATGGCTGAAGAACCTGCCCAAGTCGAAGGTGCACATCAACCCGACCGGCAAGTTCGTGATCGGCGGCCCGGTGGGCGACTGCGGCCTGACCGGCCGCAAGATCATCGTGGACAGCTACGGCGGCATGGCCCGCCACGGCGGCGGCGCGTTCAGCGGCAAGGACCCGTCCAAGGTCGACCGTTCGGCCGCCTACGCCGCGCGCTACGTGGCCAAGAACATCGTGGCCGCCGGCCTGGCCGACCGCTGCGAAGTGCAGGTCAGCTACGCCATCGGCGTGGCCGAGCCGACCAGCATCTCGGTCACCACCTTCGGCACCGGCAAGATCAGCGACGACAAGATCGAGAAGCTGATCCGCGCCCACTTCGACCTGCGCCCGTACGGCATCACCAAGATGCTGGACCTGCTGCACCCGATCTACCAGCCGACCGCGAGCTACGGCCACTTCGGCCGCAAGCCCAAGGAAATCACCTACACCGACGGCGCCGGCAAGAAACACACGGCGACGGCGTTCTCGTGGGAGAAGACCGACCGCGCCGAGGCGCTGCGCAAGGCGGCGGGTCTGAAGAAGTAAGTACTGCCCTCCTCTGCCGATTCGGGAGAGGACCGGGAGAAGGAAACGGGCCGCGAAAGCGGCCCGTTTTCTTTCGCATCACACCGCAGTTCCGGGCTCCCCCGGATCCAGCCACGCCTCCGCAAGCAACTTCCGAAACACGGCGTCCAAGGTCGGCACGACATCCACCGGTCGCCACGCGGGCGCGACCAGCGCTTCCAACCGCTCCAGCTCCGCTTCGACGAAGGCATTGATGCGGGGAATCGGCGGCGCCAGCCCCATCTCCGGCTGAACCCGCTTGCGGTCGAGCAATTCCTGGATATCGGCCAAGAGCGGCGAATCGTCGAGCATCTCCAGCAGCCGGTGGAATTCGATTGGCGCTGCCTCGCCATGTCGTTCAAGCCAACGCACCGCCAGCAGAGGCCGCAACACGTAGAAGTACTTCTTCAAGGGCACCCGATCGGCCCGGAGATAGCCGCGATAGTTGGTCTTGGCCATGCTGCGGTAGTGATAGATGCCCCGCTCGCAGGAATACACCTGCGGCAGCAGCGAGCGCGCCTCGTTGGCGAAGCTGCCGCGCTGCTGGTACAGGATCGGCGACTGGATCCACTCGACGAACGCGGGATTGGATTTCCAGAAGAGCCGCAGCGCCTTGCGCAAATCCCAGCCGTTGATGTCCACCTCGTCGACGATCGGGTACTCGATGACGTCGCGCTGCTCCTCCAGCCCGACGGCCAGGTACCAGTCGCGCCGATGTACGTAGATGAAGCGTGCGTCGTAGTCGCTGTCGGGGGAGGCGAAGCCCCAGGCCCGGCTTCCGGACTCGACGGCGAGCAGGACACGGACATCGTGTTCCTGCTCGGCGGCGGCCAGTCGAGCCTGGATGTCGGCGCGCACGGTTGCTCCGATAGGATCGGTGGAGGTCACTCGGCTTCCCTCAGTGGCAGATTCGACGGCCACGACGATACCCTTCCAGGCCGTCGGCGCGGTACATGACGGGCCCCATTACCGCGCCTGCGCCAAGGCCACCGCATCCGCCCCGGCCGGAAACCGCAGCTGGCCGGTCGTGTCCTGCACCGCCCGCCACACCGCCTCCGCCACATCACTCTCGCGCGTGGTCAGCGTCACATTGGCGAAGCCGGCAAACACCTTCTCCGCAAACGCCGCATACGCCGGCGGCACCAGGCCCTGCATGCGATCGCCACCATTCGCCGCGAAGGCCGTGGTCGGGCCGTAACCCGGCAGCACCAGCTTGCTGCGGATGCCAAACGGCTCCAGTTCGAACGCCAGCGACGCGGTGAACGCATCCACCGCTGCTTTGCTGGCCGAATACGCGGCCGCCAGCGGCATGCGCGCCAGCGTCACGCTGGAGGTGACGTTGACCAGCACACCACCACCCCGCGCCCGCAGCCGCGGAATCGCCGCCTGGCACACCGCCATCGTGCCGAAGGTGTTGGTGGCGAAGACCTCGTCCACCGTCGCCATCGGCGTGGCCTCGAAGGCGCCGACCACGCCGATGCCGGCGTTGTTGACGATCGCGTCCAGGTCGCCGGCGGCGTCCAGCGCGGCTTGGATGCTGCCCAGGTCGGTGACGTCGAGCGGCAGCAGCTGCAGGTTCGGCGAGGCCGGGAACAACCCGGGCTTCGGCGTGCGCATCGTGGCGACCACGCGCCAGCCCTGGGCGAGGAAGTGGCGGGCGGTGGCGAGGCCGTAGCCGGACGAGGTGCCGGTGATCAGGATCGATTTCATGGCGGAACTCCTTGGTTGGGGAGTCCAGCTTGGCGAACGGCACCCGGACGGACTACGCTCTGAAGTCCGGTTTTTGTTTGCGAGCGTCCGGAATGAGCGATCCGCTATCCGAAGTGATCCAGCGCCTGCAGCCCCGGGCCGTGTTCTCGCGGGCCATCGAGGGCGCCGGCGACTGGGCCGTGCGCTACGGCGCCTTCGGCCAGCCCGCCTTCACCGTGATCCTGGCCGGCCAGGCCCGCCTGGCCGTGGACGGCCAGCCCCCGCTGGACCTGCAGCCCGGCGACTTCGTGCTGCTGCCCGCCACCCCGGGCTTCACCCTGTCAGGCGGCGCGCCAACCCCGCCGGTGTGGCTGGACCCGCAGGCTGGGGGCATCGTGACCGACGAGAAGCCTCTCCGGCACGGCCGGCTAGGCGGCGATCCCGACTTCGTATCGCTGGGTGGTTGGTTCGAATTTGCCACCCCCGACGCCGCCCTGCTGGTGTCCCTGCTGCCCGGCCAGGTGCACGTGCGCGGCGTCGACCGCCTGACCCGCCTGGTGCAGCTGCTGCGCGAAGAAGCCACCGACACGCGCCCCGGCCGCGAACTGATGCAGGCCAGGCTGGTGGACGCGTTGCTGATCGAAGCCCTGCGTAGTGCGCCAGGAGCAGGCACACAGCCTGGACTCCTGCGTGGATTGGCCGATCCGCGTGTTGCGATGGCGTTACAGCAAATGCACGCCTGCGTGGAGCGCGCCTGGACCATGGCCGAGCTGGCAATGAAGGCTGCTTTGTCGCGCTCAGCGTTTTACGAGCGGTTTACGAGGGCGGTTGGCTTGCCTCCCATGGAGTACCTGCTTGTGTGGCGAATGACTGTAGCGAAGGGCTTGCTGGAGAGGGGAACCCAACATGTGGACGAAATCGCCGCTAGGGTCGGGTACCGCTCATCCAGCGCATTCGCGACCGCATTCCGGCGAACTGTCGGGTCACCGCCCGGAAAGTACATACGCGAACGAAAGACCCTACAAGAGATACAAAAATGACTGAACCCGAAAAAGGACGCTGCGATGCCGATTCTGTTTGACGACGACGAGGTGGCTTACCTGAATTGGGTCTCCGCGAACCCCAAAGGATTCGTGGTCAACATGGATAGGAAACGGCAAATGTCCCAGTACCCGATGATCCACTCGGCAAGTCACAAGCTGATATCCACGTCAAAGATCGGAAACTTCACCACCGGCGATTACATCAAAATATGCGGCCTAGATCGCAAGAAGCTGGAGAGTTTCTGCGAGAGGGAATTCGGGAAGCTGCCTTCTATCTGCGACAGCTGCACTTCGTAAGAAACATCTCAATCTTCAATTGGCAATCTGGCAACCGCACAGTCACGGGCCAACCAAAGGACAATATGGATACCCAAGTCCGTACACCCCAAGCCGTTTTCATGCAGCCTCAGCGACTGCTTGTCCCCCTATTCCAGCGCCCATACGTATGGAATGAAGAAATGCAATGGGAGCCGCTTTGGAAAGATCTGGTACGTGTCGCCGACCGCGTCATCCAGAAGCCCCTCGAAGCACAGCTCCCGCACTTTCTAGGCGCAGTCGTTCTACAGCAGATGCAATCGCAGGCTGGAGACCTTCAGCAGCGGACAGTCATTGATGGTCAACAGCGATTGACGACACTTCAGCTTCTGCTGGATGCGCTCCACGCGGAGCTGACCCAAGCCGGAGCGGCGGTGCCCGCCGCACGACTTAGACCGCTTATTGCGAACGACGAAGCATTTCGACGTCACAAGGAAGACCAGTTCAAGGTATGGCCAACAAATCGTGATAGAGAAGCCTTCAACGAAGTTATGGCGGCGCCCCCACCGGTGGACTACGCCGCACTGACGCATGGTGAATCCCGTATGGCTAGAGCACACGCGTTTTTCGCAGAAGAAGCGCGGGAGTGGCTGTTCGCCCAAGGAGTAGACGCGGTGTCTAGCCGCGCCGATGTCCTGGAAAGATGTGCACGCGAACTCCTTCAGTTGGTAGTCATTGACCTCACACCAACAGAAAACGCGCAGGAGATCTTTGAAACTCTCAATGCGCGCGGATCGGTTTTGACTGCAGCTGATCTCATCAAGAACTTCGTGTTCCAACGCATGCTTGAGCAGGGTGCCAACGTTGAAGAGGCATATCGCCGCTATTGGGCTCAGTTCGAAAGCCCGTTCTGGGAAGAAGAGGTCAATGTCGGCCGGTTCAACTATCCGCGCTCATCGGTATTTCTTAATCACTGGCTTATCTCGCAGACCGGCGAAGAGGTAGTGGCACGGGAGGTATTCACGCGATTCAAGGCCTATGTCGATTTCCAGGCTGGCTCCACGATGATCGAACTTCTGCGCGAAATTGACCGCGCGGCTGGCATCTACCGCAGCTTCATCGAGAAGGCCGACATCCTCGAAGGTCCGCTGGATCGCCTTGGACTTTTCGCTTATCGGCTACAGACGATGGAGAGCGAGGTCGTCAAGCCAGTTCTGCTGGCACTGCTAGATCGACCCGTGGACCCACTACCTGCTGAAGAACTGGGGCGCAGCCTCGACATCATAGAAAGCTGGTTTGTTCGTCGAATGCTGATCCGTGCGACGGCAAAGTCATATAACAAGCTATTCGCCGAGGTCGCCTCCCTCGTAAAGGCTACCCCGGCCAAAGCTATGGCTGCCGCATTGCAGTCCTTCTTCACCACTCAGACTGCGGAAACAAACTATTGGCCCGACGACGAGGAGGTTAGAAATGAACTCACATCGCTGCCGGCCTATCGACGGCTTGGCCGTGGGCGACTGCGAATGGTGCTGGAATCTATCGAAGACGATTGGCGCGGGTGGCGCCGCGGCCAAACTTCAGCAGCTGGAGTTCGAATCAGGCGCGGCACCTATGCCATTGAACATGTTCTACCGCAGTCGTGGCACCGCCATTGGCCACTCTCTTCAGGCGGCGTCGAACTCGAACGTGACGCACGCATTCACCGGCTCGGAAATTTGACCTTGCTAAGCAAGAAGCTGAATAGCACCTTGTCCAATGGTCCATGGCATGGCGCCAATGGCAAGGCCGCCCAGCTGCAGCTCAACGATGTCCTCTTGCTCAACTCGCATCTCTTGAAGGAGTTCGGAGCCACCACGTGGGACGAATCATCTATAGACCAGAGGACCGAAAAGGCAATCTCTACGATCTTGTCCATCTGGCGTGTGCCAGATGGACACAAGGTCGCTACTGCTCGCGCGTCGGAGACCCCATCCATCAATGTCGAGATTCAGGACCTCATGCTCGCTGGATCACTGTCAGCCGGACAGACACTGCATTCTCCGCGTGGGAAGCATAGTGGGCACACCGCGAAAGTTCTCGCCGACGGGTGCCTGGAAGTAGCCGGCGTCACCTACAACAGCGCATCGCTCGCTGGCATTGCCGTCCGCAAGCAACGGACCAATGGTTGGTATTTTTGGCGCCTCGAACCCGGGTCAAGGCGTTCGTTAAACGACCTACGAAACGAATATCTTCGCTCGCTAGGCCAGGATGTTGTTACGGACGACGACACGGGCAATCGATACGTTCGCTTCTGGACTCAGTTTTCAGAAGGCTTGACCAGTGCCGCCGGTCCTTTGAAGCCCCACAAGCCGGCCCCTCAAAACTGGACAGCGCTCGCCATAGGGCGAACCGGCTTTTGGCTGTCGCTCTTCGCCAGCCCGCGAGAAGACCGGCTGGCCGTAGAACTTGTAATCGACAGGGATCTAGCCAAAACCCGCTTTGCTCCTTTACGAGATCAAGCGCCGGAAATCGAAGCCGCCTTGGGATTTGAGCTGGAGTGGGAGGAGCTGCCGGGCTCTGCGCGGAGTCGCTTGCGGACTGTTCGCCGAGAATCTCCCATCGAGGACGAGTCTCAATGGCCCACTTACATTACTTGGCTGGTGGAAAGAGCTAATGCAATGGCATCCGTTCTGCGTGACCGGATCAGAAGCCTTCCCTAGCCACGGATTGGGCTGCCCCGGAGAATAAGTCACACGAGATGAGGCCTTGAGGCCATCAGAAGCCATTTCTGGAGCGATTATGGTTACGGCTCTTCTGGATATGGCCCTGGCTCCCCGGGGCCTGTTCCACCTCCGCAGATGCAGGACGATCCTGTGCCGCAGATGCCGGCGCTGAAGGTGTAGCCAGCTGAGCCGCACATCGAGGCGCAACGGCGACGCGCGGCAGCCACAGCTAGGGCGCACTGGTTTGAACTCGGCTTAGCTAATTCAGGGTCCAGAATAGTCGAGAACCCTCGGAGCACTGGCACGGAAGTACTAGTTGATGTTGATTCGGCCGCACTTATGGTTGCTACGAAACAAAACAGAAGACACAACGTTGAGACATGTCTGAGTCTCATAAGGCCTCCAGATTGAACTGATTGATGGAGTGCCCCGGCATAGCTTAGTCCGCGCTATCGGCCCGGCGGACAGGTTCAGAGTGCTTCCGGGGCGTCATGATTCTCCCTGCATACATGGACCGGGGCTATGAGTATCGAGCTAATCGCCGTGTAAGACTTTTCTTCGCCACCCATGACGCAAGGGATGGCACTTCCATTCTGTTGAGTGCTTTCAAAACACCCCACTCGACGTTCAATATAGGCAGAAGGAGGGGTCGAGACGACTCGGCCTATTCGTCCGGGTACTGTCCGGACCCGCCTGCCCATCGTTTGTTGAGCAAAAGAGCGAGAGGCCGTACAGTTGCGACGACAAGGGGAAATCCATGAGCAGGATCACCGAACCCCTACCGGGGGAGCTCATCCGGGTGCGGTTTCAGTTTCTGCAGAGGCGCCCAGAAGGCCTGCACCTAGCTGATCACTTTGGCGAGCTTGCAAACCGCGAACGTGCCCGTCTTCCTCTGAAATACTCTATGTTCCTGCGGGGAACGGCTAAGTAGCTGGTCGCAACTTACGCAATGCAAGCGCCAACAACTCTAGCACCTTATATCGTCACCCACATCAGTAGAATCTGTTAGGAAACATTTTTCCGGAGTCATTCGTGGACTTTATCGCCGAAGGCGTTAAACAAAAACTCATCCGCTTCGAGGACGGCGAAAAATACATCGTCTACTCCCACCAAGACAAGCGGAGAAATTATGCAAACCCTGAGGAACTTGTTCAGGCAGAAACGTTCCTTAGACTCGTCCTGACTTACAAATATCCGATCAACCGCATACGCCAATTCGTGCCAGTTCAGATGGGATCTGAAACGAAGGAGGCCGATCTCATAATCTATTCAGACGACGAGATGAAAGCTCCGCTCATCGTCGTCGAGTGCAAGAAGGAAACCGTCAGTGAACTGGAATTCGCCCGCGCCGCAGACCAGGCCGTAAGTTACGCCGTGGCGGAAGGCGCACGTTATGTCTGGATCACCAGCAAGCTGAAGAACGAATACTTTGAGATTCCGGCTAAAAAGCCGAAAGATCGCATCACCATTCCCGATGTGCCGCAGTTCGGCGTCACTGAACTGGCTCGCTTTAAGTTTGCCAAGAACGGCGGCATAACAAAGACTGGGCAAAAACTCTTCCCGCTCGAAACTGTCGCGGAAGACGAACTAACTCGACGATTCGAACAGGCACATCAAGCCCTTTGGGGCGGTGGAGAGTTGAACCCGTCGGAAGCTTTCGACGAACTCGACAAGCTGATCTTCTGCAAACTTTGGGACGAACGCAAAGCACGCAAGTCCGGCGAGCCTTACGACTTCCAGATCTTTACCGAAGACACGCGCGAAAAGACTGAGCGCGAACTACTTCAGCGCCTACGGACTCTCTATGAAGAGGGCCGCAAGAAGGATCCGGAAGTCTTCAAGGACGACATTCGCCTTAGCCCTGCCAAGGCGCGCACAGTCGTCAGCTATCTCGAAGGCATAAATCTTTCCGATACCGACCTCGACAGCAAAGGCCGCGCTTTCGAGACATTTCTGGGCTCGTTCTTCCGTGGTGATTTTGGCCAGTACTTTACGCCCCGCGTCATCGTAAAGTTTATTGTGGATGTGTTGCCAATCACGTCAGAATCGTTAGTGCTCGACACATCTTGCGGCAGCGGCGGATTCCTCCTGCACGCGCTAGACAAGGTGCGCAAGCAGGCTGACGAGTACTTCGACCCTGGAACTGCCAAGCATCATCGCCACTGGCACGACTTTGCTCAGCACAATCTCTACGGCATCGAGATCAACGAGCAGATCGCGCGCACGGCAAAGATGAACATGATCATCCATGATGACGGCCACACCAATGTGGTGGCTGCTGACGGCTTGCTGCCTCCAGAAGACATTCGCGCGAAGACTAAGAACCAAGGTTTTAAGTCGGCGCGATTCGATTTCATCATTACGAATCCGCCTTTTGGCTCCACCGTCAAGCAGACGGAGAAAGCCTACTTACACAACTACCGCCTCGCTACGCGACAAGTAGATTGGCTTAACCCAAAGAGCAAGGCGTCCGCGCGACCAGGGCAGGACACTGAAATCCTATTCATCGAACAGTGCTGGCAGTTCCTAGTTGAAGGCGGCTATTTGGCTATTGTCATACCCGACGGAATTCTAACTAACTCCAGTCTTCAATACGTTCGCGATGAAATTGAAGATCGATTCCGTATAGTTGCCGTCGTTTCGCTTCCGCAGACTGCTTTTGCCGCAACTGGAGCGGGAGTAAAAAGCTCAGCGCTGTTTCTGAAGAAACACACTAGCGCGGAGACCAAGCGAATGCGCGACAAAAAGCAAGAGCTGAAGGACAACATTCGCAACGCGGAGAATCTGGAAGAAAAACTTGATTCAATCGAACGGGCGAAGAAATCAGAAACTAAGAGACTCAACGAACACCCTTCGTTCGCCAAGCTATCAACGGAAGAACGCAAGCTGAACGACGCTTATGCAACCGCCGCACAAGAGATATCTGACAAGTTCTCGGCGCAGATTGATGAGCTGCGCTACCGCCTGACTGAAGCCTTCGAAGAACGGCGCTGCAGAGAGTTGCCGGACTACCCCATATTCATGGCGATCGCCGATGACATTGGATACGACGCCACTGGACGAGCAACTAAGACCAACGAACTTGAGCCGATTGCCAGCGAGCTAGCTCGATTTATCGCGTCCATTGAAGAGGAGGGCGCATGAGTTTTTCGCTCTCAAAGGATATTAATCCGTCAAGCGTCTTTATTGAGCGAAAGGCCAATGTGATTGGTCGCTTTGACCCTCTTTACTTTCGCCCTGACCTCGTTGCTTTAGAGAAGAAGGTTCGATCCGTCGCCAAGCACCAGCTACGAGACTTCGTACGAAGCATGGTCGGAGGCGCCACTCCATCAACAAAAGAAGCAGAGACTCACTACACCGGAAGGCACGATGGCATTCCTTTTATTCGCGTGCAGAACCTCTCAACAACCGGACGACTGAATCTCGAAGACTGCAAGTTCATTACTCGCAGCACTCACGAAGGTCTATTGAGACGGAGTCGACTGAAGGGCGGTGAGCTGCTGGTAAAGATTACTGGCGTTGGCCGAATGGCTGTGGCATCCGTTGTCCCGGATGACTTCGACGGGAACATTAATCAGCACATGGTCGCGATCCGCACGGAAAACACTGCCAGCAGCGAGGCACTGGCGTCGTACCTCAATCTAGATATAGCCGAGCGACTGGCGTCGCGCCGCTCCACGGGCGGAACCCGTCCAGCACTGGACTATCCGGCGCTGCTCTCAATCCCAGTAGTTCTGGACGTGCGAATCCCGGAACTAATGAGAAGAGCTGTAGATAGCTACAAGCTGAAACTTGCTGAGGCATCTAGGTTACTCGAAACGATAGACGATCTACTGTTAGACGATCTCACTATTAGACGTGAGCCCGAACGACAACACACGATCGAGAACCGAATCTTCTTTCGCAACTTGACCGAACTTTCCGGCGGGCGATTCGATCCAATCGCCGCGCAAGAGAAGCGCCGGACTCTAGAAGGATCAATCAGATCAGCCCACTATCCAGTGGCGCCGCTGAGGCAGGTTGTTAGCTTCTCTAAGGTTCTCGTAGATCGGATTGACGAAGGTGATACGTACGTCGGACTTGAGAATATCAACGGCGAAACCGGAGAGTATGTCGCAACTACTGAGAAAGAGAGTGTTGGCACAGCCATACGATTCAAGTCGGGTCAGATCCTGTTTCCGAAACTGCGCCCATACCTGAATAAGACTCACCTTGCAGCGTTTTCCGGGGTTGCGTCGACCGAGTTCCATACTTTCACTGCGCAACGTGCCGATGCCAAGTACCTGACAGCATTTCTTCGCTCCAAAGTCATTGTTGGCATTACAACGCTCCTGATGACTGGCAACACATTGCCACGCTTGCAAACGAGTGACATTGAACAACTGCCAATTCCTATCCCGCCGGTTGTCGTTCAGAAACGGATCTGCGAACAGATTGACCGCATTCGCGCTAAGGCTTTTGCGCTCCGGGACAGGGCCAACACCGAACTCCGACAAGCCAAGCGCGACATTGAAGCACTGATCATTGGAAAGGGCGTGTCCGCATGAAGCTCAAGGGCATTCTCGACTTCTCCCTTGGCAACTTCCTTTGCCTACGTGGCTTCGCCCCCATGGGCGTATTGCAGGACATCTCTGAGGCACCACAGGATATCCAGCGAGTGCCAAACAACGCACGACTCAGAGAGGTCGGTGATTATCTTCGGAAAGGCGAGCTGGTCTTCTTTCCAGAGGTCGTACTCTGTGCTTGCCTCAACGACGAGGACTCAACTTCCGATCTCGTAGCTAAGTTCTTCGAGAGTGTGAAATCTGGCGTTCCGTTCAAACGGGGCCAGTTCGCAAGCGGCCTTACGATCAGTTCGACAGTGAGCGCAACCAGAGGCTCGGACGACATTCGAGCTGTGAAGTTCTTTCAGACGGCGACACTTTCGATTCGCGATGAGCTAACCGTCCTGTTCTCGCGCCTCGATGGCAACCACCGCCTTTCTGCCAGCAAGGAGAAGGCCGTTCGCGAGCGAGTTACGCCGTTCTGCTTGATTCTGTGCCAGAACCAGGTTGAGTTCCGGCGTTTCAGCCGATCCTTGTTCCACAACATAAACTACAAGCAAGTTCCGCTTACGATGGAGCACAACCTCAAGCTCATCCTCGATGACGCAGAGCTGTTCCAAGACGAGTTTCTCCAGACAGACCCGAGTTTCGGCTGGCCCTACTATCACGCCCGGAAACTGCACGGAAATGTCGATGTGGAGTTGCTGCCAAACCTTGCCCGCTTCCTTAAAGATGAGCCACGGACTTTCCTATTGCACCAGTTTGAGTTCCTCATAGAACGCAAGGTGCTCGGTGACAACGAGAACGCTGTCAGGCGCTTCAAGGAAGCGATCGGCAAGGCGAACGGCCTGTTTGAAACTTGGCCTGCGCTTAAGGAATCGACAAATCGCGGCTTACTGGCAGCGCTCGTTTACTACGAACTAAGCAAGACCGCGCCGATCACCTCCTTTGTCGGCTGGGTGCTGAACAATCACCTTCACCAGATCAGAAACTCCAACCCCAGCGATCTGATTGCAATCTTCGACCAGGTTCTTGCCAGTAGAAGACGCACAATTTTTGTTTCTATGCCTTTCGGCAAGACCAAGCCGGAAGATCACTACAGGATTATTGAGCGTGTTGCTAAAGACATTAGCGAAGAACATGGTCTCAAACCGGCGCTCAAAGTTCAGCGCGTAGATTGGTTCAATGATGGCGCGAGCTATGAGATCAACGACAAGATCATTGAAATGATGAGCGATTGTGGCTTGCTAATTGGCAATTTGACGCATTGCAATCCCAACGTTTATCACGAGATCGGCTTCGTGATGGGCAAGGCAAAGGCAGAAGGGAAGGATGTGGCCAACATGCTTCTGTTCCTTGATGAATCCGTTGCCGACCAGAATGACAAGTTCGTTGGGTTCAACTTGCGAGGCATCAAGCAACTGCGATTCACTGAGCAGCAAGGCGAGTTTGTTCCGGCACTGAAGGCCAATCTTGAGAAGTTCTTCCGGCTAAGGGATTGAAGCGGCGGCCGACTTTCTGCCCTTTTGTCTCCCTAGAAGGTTCCTTCAATCATGAAGGTGTGCCGAGCCATCCAATCCACATTTCGCTATAATCCGGCCCGGCCCTCCGGCCACCCCACCCAGGGGCGCTGCAACCCCGTCCCGCGCAATGCGGGGCCCGGGACCAGGCTGGGTGGAGGTTCCAGAACCAACCGCGCCCGTTAACGCGCGACCCCCGAGGCCCCTGGCCCGGCCGGCGTCGCCAACCAACGGAGCTATACCTTATGAACGCTGTCGTTAACCTCAAGCACGACTACAAGGTCGCCGACCTGTCCCTGGCCGACTGGGGCCGCAAGGAGCTGGACATCGCCGAGCAGGAAATGCCGGGCCTGATGTCGATCCGCAAGAAGTACGCCGCCGCCCAGCCCCTGAAGGGCGTGCGGGTCACCGGCTCGCTGCACATGACCATCCAGACCGGCGTGCTGATCGAGACCCTGAAGGACCTGGGCGCCGACGTGCGCTGGGCGTCCTGCAACATCTTCAGCACCCAGGACCACGCCGCCGCGGCCATCGCCAAGGCCGGCACCCCGGTGTTCGCCTGGAAGGGCGAGACCCTGGAGGAGTACTGGGACTGCACGCTGGACGCGCTGAGCTTCCCGGGCGGCAAGGGCCCGGAGCTGGTGGTGGACGACGGCGGCGACGTCACCCTGCTGATCCACAAGGGCTACGAGCTCGAGAAGGGCGACACCGCCTGGGTCAACTCGGCCTCGGGTTCGCATGAAGAGCAGGTGATCAAGAACCTGCTCAAGCGCGTCGCCAAGGAGCGCCCGGGCTTCTGGACCAACGTGGTCAAGGACTGGAAGGGCGTCTCGGAAGAGACCACCACCGGCGTGCACCGCCTCTACCAGATGCTGGAAGCCGGCAAGCTGCTGGTCCCGGCCATCAACGTCAACGACTCGGTCACCAAGTCCAAGTTCGACAACCTGTACGGCTGCCGCGAGTCGCTGGCCGACGGCCTGAAGCGCGCGATGGACGTGATGCTGGCCGGCAAGGTGGCCGTGGTCTGCGGTTATGGCGACGTGGGCAAGGGTTCGGCGCACTCGCTGCGCGCCTACGGCTGCCGCGTGGTCGTGACCGAGATCGACCCGATCAACGCCCTGCAGGCCGCGATGGAAGGCTTCGAGGTCAACACCGTCGAGAACACCCTGGGCCGCGGCGACATCTACGTCACCACTACCGGCAACAAGGACGTGCTGACGCTCGAGCACATGTCGAAGATGAAGGACCAGGCCATCGTCTGCAACATCGGCCACTTCGACAACGAGATCCAGGTGGACCGCCTGAACGCCTCGGACGCCGTGCGCCTGAACATCAAGCCGCAGGTGGACAAGTACACGTTCAAGAACGGCAATGCGATCTTCCTGCTGGCTGAGGGCCGCCTGGTGAACCTGGGCTGCGCCACGGGCCACCCGAGCTTCGTGATGTCGAACTCGTTCTCGAACCAGACGCTCGCGCAGATCGACCTGTGGGCGAACAAGGACGTGTACGAGCCCAAGGTCTACATCCTGCCCAAGAAGCTGGACGAGGAAGTGGCCCGCCTGCACCTGGAAAAGATCGGCGTGAAGCTGACCACACTGACCGACGAGCAGGCCGCGTACCTTGGCGTGTCGAAGGACGGTCCGTACAAGCCGGATCACTACCGCTACTGATTCGACGCTTCAGCGGAACACGGAACGGGCGCCTTAGGGCGCCCGTTTCTTTTGGCTCGGGGAAATCCGGGGTCAGAGTGCATTTATCTTCTGCGGGCCCCGGGGAAAGGCCAGTCGCCTCGAGAAGATAAATGCACTCTGACCCCGGATTTATTCCGGATCTAGCGCCAGTTGGCGTGGCGGGACCAGAACTCGACGCTGCGTCTGTAGGCTTCGCGATCCAGCGGCACGCCGCTGCCGCCTTCTTCGACACCCAGCGCATTGCGCATCATCGTGATCGGCACCATCGGGATCTCGTCGGGTTCCATCGTGTACAGGCAGCCGACGATGCCCCAGTCGGCGTCCACCGGCGTGCCCTCCTTCGCCATCTGCTCGCGGCTGTAGAGGATGGGCACCAGGTAGTTGGCCACCGGGGGTTCCAGGCCCTCGAACCAGCGCACCAGCACCGGCAGTTCGTCCTTGGTGCGGGCTTCGTAGGCGCTGTGCAGCCGGTGTCGGTTTTCGTCGGTGATGGCGATCACCGAACACTTCGTGGACGTCCAGTTGCGGTGCACGTGCAGTTGGCAGAAGGGTGCATAGCCGGGGATCACGCGCTGGGGTGTTTCGGCGTTCAGCCGCTCGACGAACTGCTCGGGCGTGATGTCCTGGATGGCGGTGCGGCGGCGGTCGGCCGGAAACAGGCGGACGCGGGCGAAGTCGGTCAGTGCGATGCTCATGCGGTGATTGTAATCCGGGGTCAGAGTGCATTTATCTTCTGCGAGCCCCGGGGTTGAGCCATCAGCCGCGAGAAGATAAATGCACTCTGACCCCGGATTTCCCGGAGTTCAGGCGGCCATCTCGATGCGGTTGCGGCCGCTGGTCTTGGCCCGGTACAGGGCCTCGTCGGCGGCGGCGTACAGCGCGTCGCTGTCGCGGTGCGTGCCCGGCGAGAACTGCGCCAGGCCGACGCTGACGGTCACCTCGAAATGGCTGCCGTCGGCCAGCCGGATCGGCGCGTGTTCGAGGCGGGCGCGGAAGGTCTCGGCCATGGCGGCGATGCGGGCGGCGTCGCCGCCGGCCAGCAGCACGCCGAACTCTTCGCCGCCCAGGCGGGCCACCAGCGCATCACATTCCTCGAAGCAGGCGCGCAGCAGAGCCGCCACTTCACGCAGGCAGCGGTCGCCGGCGGCGTGGCCGTAGCGGTCGTTGATCGACTTGAAGTGGTCGAGGTCGGCGATAAGGAAGGCCACCGACAGCGCGCTGCCGTCGGCGCGCGCGGCGGCCACGCGTTCGTCCAGGCCCTGCTGGAAATGGCCGCGGTTGGCCAGGCCGGTCAGCGCGTCGGTGCGGCTGAGCGTGGCGAAGCGGTCGCGCTGCTCGCGCAGCTGCTGCTCCAGCACCAGCTTGCCCTCGTACTCGCGGTGGCTGCGGCCGATCACCGCCACCAGGTAGGCCAGGTTGAGCAGCAGCACCAGGGCCACGCCCGGCTGGCCGAAGGTGAAGACCACGATCGACAGCATCGGCAGGAACAGCACGCCCGTGCCGACCAGCGCGATGCGCCGGTTCACCGCGAAGATCTGCGCGAACGCCATCGCCAGCGCCGACGTGGCCAGCATGGTCAGCAGGTGCGCACCGGCGAAGGCCGGGTCCAGCAGCACCCAGCCCGAGATCCCGCCCCACAGCGTGGCGGTGGCCAGCAACATGGCCCATTGCCGCCGCATGCCCAGCCCCGCCTGCTCCGGATGCCGGCGCGCCCAACCCCGCAGCAGCACCCGCGACACCCCCAGCACCACGAAAACCAGCACCAGCACCGCCGACAGCCGCGGATGCCGCTCCCAGCCCCCGCCGTACCCGGCCACCAGCAGCCAGGACAACAGATAGAACACCCCGCCGATCAGCGCGCGCTCGTGCAGGTCCTCGGCGCGCTGCTGCAGCACCGAGTCCGTCCCCGCACCCGAAATGTCCCCTGTCGCCATTGGCCGCGAGAATGGCATGGCCCAAGGCGCCTGCCCAGCGGCCCCGGCACCCACGGCCGTGCGAGCCGTCCCGCTCGCCCAGCCGCATGCCGACCGCCCTGCTTTGGTCTCCGGCCTTGGACCGTCACGGCCGGTACCCGTGGGGGCCATTCCCGGACCTTCGGCGACATGGACGTCGCCGAAGAGCCTACATGGACGTATTCACGGCGTGTCCGGGGATGGCCCCCACGGGTGCCGGCCTCTCGAGACAAACCCACCCCGGAGACCGAAGCCATATATCCTTTTATCGCGAACAAGAGATATATTCCCCGCAAGCCACAAACACAGCCCACCCCCATGCCCCGGATCAGCTTCGAGTTCTACCCGCCCAAGACCGACGAACAGCGCGCCCAGCTCGACCGCACCGTGCGCAAACTCAAGGCGCATTCGCCGGAATTCGTGTCGGTGACCTTCGGTGCCGGCGGCTCGACCTTGTCGTACACCGCCGAAACCGTGCGCGGCCTGCGCGAAGCCCACGGCCTCAACGGCGTACCCCACCTGAGCTGCGTCGGCGGCACCCGCGACGAGATCCGCCAGCTGCTGGCCGACTACCGCGCCCTGGGCTGCGACCGCATCGTCGCCCTGCGCGGCGACCTGCCCTCGGGCATGGCCCGCGCCGGCGACCTGCACTACGCCTCCGACCTGGTGCGCTTCATCCGCGAAGAACACGGCGACCACTTCCACATCGAAGTCGGCTGCTACCCGGAAACCCACCCGCAGTCGGAAGACGCCCTGGCCTGCATCCGCCACTTCAAGGCGAAGGTGGACGCCGGCGCCGACTCCGCCATCACCCAGTACTTCTTCAACGCCGACGCGTATTTCCGCTTCGTCGAGGACGTGCGCAAGGCCGGCATCACCCTGCCGATCATCCCGGGCATCATGCCGATCTCGAACTTCAGCCAGCTGCGGCGCTTTTCCGAGGCCTGCGGCGCCGAGATCCCGCGCTGGATCGGCAAGCGCATGCTGGCCTTCGGCGACGACGCCGACAGCGTGCGCGAATTCGCCGCCGACATCGTCGCCGGCATGTGCCGGCGCCTGCTCGACGGCGGCGTGCCCGAACTGCATTTCTACACGCTGAACCTGGCCCGGCCGACCGAGTCCGTGCTCGCCCGCCTGGGCTGAGGTTCGCGCTAGGCTGGGCGCCCATGTCGCGCGCCCTGCTCCCGCTGAAGTCCGTGCTGGCGATCGCCCTGATCGCCGCGGCCTGGGCCGCGGCGCCGGCGGCGGCCCAGGTGCGGCGCTGCGTCGATGCCCAGGGTGTTGCCGTCTACACCGACCGCCCCTGCGAGGCCATGCAGGCCGCACCGCGCGAAGCCCCGCCGGACCCGTCCGCCGGCGCCCGCATCGCCGCCGGCTTCGCGGTGCGCGGCTGCGCGCGCCGGCCCGAGACCCTGCTCAACGGCGTGCGCGGCGCGCTCGAGGCCCGCGACGTGAACCGCCTGGCCAACTGGTACCACTGGACCGGCACCGGCAGCGGCGCCGCCCGCTCGCTGATGGACGAACTCGAGGCCATCGCCAACCGGCCGCTGGTCTCGGCCGAGCTGATCTACCCGGAGACGCTGGCTCCCTTTCCGCCCGACTACGGCGCCGCGGCCGAAACCCCGGAAGCCGCCTCCCCCGACGGGACGAGCGGCGACCGGACACGATCCCCCGCCCCACCCCGCGGCTACCGCTACGGCAGCCCGCTGCCCTCGCCGTCGCAGGCGCAGCAGGCCACGCCGGCGCTGACGTCGGACCACGCCGGCCCGGACGCCGCGGCGCCGCCCGGCAACGAACCCACCGGCCCCGCCACCGTCACCGCCGAACCGGGTCCCGACCCGGTGTCGCTGCTGGTCCAGCAGATGCGGGGCCCCGCCGACATCGAGGCCGTGAGCGTGCGCTTCGCACTGCGCCAGAACGCCGGCTGCTGGTGGATCGAGCTGTGACGGGGCACAGGCGGGACCC
Source organism: Arenimonas terrae (assembly GCF_006265115.1). Lineage (GTDB taxonomy): Bacteria > Pseudomonadota > Gammaproteobacteria > Xanthomonadales > Xanthomonadaceae > Arenimonas > Arenimonas terrae. The sequence continues at coordinate 353,171 of NZ_SMDR01000002.1, forward strand.
CGGGCCGGCGCGATAAACTGCGCGCCTTCCCGCAGGAGTCGGCCATGGCGATGCAGTACCCCGAACACATCTGGCACAACGGCGTCATCAAGCCCTGGGCCGAGGCCACGGTGCACGTGATGGCGCACGGCCTGCACTACGGTTCCTCCGTGTTCGAGGGCATCCGCAGCTACGCCACGCCCAAGGGCCAGGCGATCTTCCGGCTCACCGACCACCTCAAGCGCCTGTACGCCTCGGCCAAGATCTACGACATGGCCATGCCCTACGACATCGACGTGCTGGCCAAGGGCTGCCGCGACGTGATCACCGCCAACAAGCTCGAGAAGGCCTACCTGCGCCCGATCGCCTACCGCGGCCTGGGCGGCTTCGGCCTCTCGGCCGACACGCCGACCGACCTGGCGATCGCCGCCTGGCACATGGGCCCCTACCTCGGCCCCGACGTGCTGGAAGCCGGCATCGACGCCTGCGTGTCGAGCTGGCAGCGTTTCGCGCCCAACACTATCCCGGCCGGCGCCAAGGCCGGCGGCAACTACCTCAGCGGCCAGCTGGTGGCGCGCGAGGCGCGGCGCCTGGGCTTCGGCGAGGGCATCGCCCTGGCCAGCACCGGCCTGCTCAGCGAAGGCGCGGGCGAGAACCTGTTCCTGGTGTTCGACGGCGCCCTGCACACCACGCCGATCAGCGCGGCCCTGCTCAACGGCATCACCCGCAATTCGATCATCACCCTGGCCAAGGCCAACGGCATCGAAGTGGTCGAGCGCGACATCCCGCGCGAATACCTCTACCTGTGCGACGAACTCTTCATGTGCGGCACCGCCGCCGAGATCACGCCGATCCGCTCGGTGGACGGCCGCCAGGTCGGCGCCGGCAAGCCGGGCCCGCTGACGCGCCGCATCCAGGACCTGTTCTTCGGGCTGTTCGACGGCCGCACGCCGGACAAGTACGGCTGGCTCGAAAACGTCTGAGGTTCAGCCGAACCGCAGCACCGCCACCGCGCCGCGCTCCTCGCCCGGCGCGATGCTGACCTGCCAGCCGTAGAGTTCGCACAACCGGCGCACGATCGACAGGCCGATGCCGCCGCCGCTGGTGCCGCCGGCGCTGGAGCCGCGGTAGCCGCGTTCGAACAGGCGCGCGGCGTCCTCGACGCTCAGGCCCGGGCCGGTGTCTTCCACCCGCACCTCGCCGGCCTCGACGATGATCACCACCTCGCCCTCGGCGGTGTACTTGCAGGCGTTGCCGATCAGGTTGCCCAGGGCCACGGCCAGCACGGCCTCGGGCGCGTCCACGAATACGTCCTGGCCACCGACCACGCGCAGCACCACCGGCTTCTGGCCCAGCTGCGGCTTGCTGGCCTCGGCCAGCTGCAGCGCGAGCCGGCGCAGGTTGGTGCGGCCGGTGCCGCGCTCCTCGCGCGAGAGCATCAGCAGGGCGGTGGTGAGGTCGGTGCACTGCTGGGCGGCGCGGTCGATGCGCAGCAGGCGCTGGCGCATCTTCTCGGGCAGGTCGGGGTTGGCCAGCACCAGCTCGGTGGCGCCGCGGATCACCGCCAGCGGCGTGCGCAGCTCGTGGCTGACGTCGGAGTTGAACTCGCGGTCGCGCTTCACCAGCTCGGTCATGCGCTCGGCGTAGTCGTCGAGCGCCGCGGCCAGCTCGCCCACTTCGTCGTCGGGGAAATGCGGGGCCAGCTTCTCGGGCCGGTCCTTGCCCGACATGCCTTCGACGCGGCGCGCCAGCTCGGTCACCGGGCTGATCACCCGCGACGAGGACCAGACGCCGACCAGCCAGGCCAGCAGGGTCAGCAACACCACCGCCACCGCCAGCGTGATCAGCATCTGCTGCTGGCTCAGCGCCTCCTGGGTGTAGTCGTAACGCAGGAAGCCGACCATGTCCGGCGTGCGGTGCACGGCCAGCTTGTACTGCTTCAGGCGCCCGCGCCGGTCGTTTTCCTGCAGGTCGTGGATGCCGGTGGGCAGGTCGCGCCAGGCGAAGGCGATGTTGGCGCTGTCGGGCCGGTAGACGAAGGCCTCGATCTGGCGCGAGAACGAAAACGGCGCGGTCGGGTCCGGGTTCTCGCGCTTGAACTGCACGAAGTTGTCGGCCTCGCGCAGCAGCCAGGATTCGACCAGCTGGTTCTCGAGCCGGGCCCGCAGGTAGATGGTCGCGCCCGCGAACAGCGCCGTCAGCCCGAAGCCGAGCAGCAGGAACGACAGGATGATGCGCGTGCGCAGCCGATGCCGGTAGCGCATGGAATCAGCTCGCGTCGGGGTCGGCGATCCGGTAACCGATACCGTGGCGGGTCTGGATCAGCGCCTTGTCGAAGGGCTTGTCCACCGCGGCGCGCAGGCCGTGGATGTGCACGCGCAGGCTGTCCGAATCGGGCAGCTCCTCGCCCCAGACCCGGGTCTCGAGCTCCTGGCGGGTGACCACCGAGGGCGAGGACTCCATCAGCGACTGCAGGATCTTGAGCGCGGTCGGGTTGAGCTGCAGCAGCTTGCCGCCGCGGCGCACCTCGAGCGTGTCGAGGTTGTATTCCAGGTCGGCGACGCCCAGCACGCGCGGCTGGGCGGCCTTGCCGCGCCTGGCCAGCACGGCCAGGCGGGCTTCCACTTCCTGCAGGGCGAAGGGCTTGACCAGGTAGTCGTCGGCGCCGGACTCGAAGCCCTCGAGCTTGTGGTCCAGCGAGTCGCGCGCGGTCAGCATCAGCACCGGGGTCTGCTTGCGGCCTTCCTGGCGCAGCTTGCGGCAGACCTCCAGGCCGTCCATGCCCGGCAGGTTGAGGTCGAGCACGATGGCGTCGAAGTCGTTCACCACCGCCAGGTGCAGGCCGGTCACGCCGTCGGCGGCGTAGTCCACGGTGTGGCCGCGGTCCTCGAGGTAGTCCCCGAGGTTGGCGGCGATGTCACGATTGTCCTCGACGACCAGGATCCGCATGCTCAGTTGCTCTGCGGAACGGGCGAACGCTGCAGGGCGCGCATGCTGTTCTGGTCGGCCTCGGCGCGGCGGCGGCGCTCGGCCACGGTCTGGCACTTGGTCTCGCGGAAGTGCGTGCCGGTGCGGCCGCGCTTGTCGCAGACCAGGCGGCTGTCGGCGTAACCCTTCACCAGCATCGCGTTCACGCGCTCCTGGTCGTTGAACAGTTCGAGGCGGTCGTCCTCGGGAAGCTCCTCGACGTTCTGGACGCCTTCGAGGCGGTTGGCCATGCGGCCCAGAAGGGTGCGGACTTCGTCGCGCTCGGCGCGGCTCATCTCGGCATAGGTCTTGCCGTCGGCCAGCGACTTCTCGATGGCGCGGGCCTGGGCGGCGAAGCTGCCCTCGGTAACGGAAACCGCCGGCTCGGCGGTGGCGGAAGCGGCGCTCGAAAAACCCAACAGCAGGATCATCAGCAACGTCTTGGACATGTCGAATCCTCGTGAAAGAAGAGAGATACGGAGTGGTGCGATTCGATTCTGCCAGATGCCCGGCGACCAACAACCGGTTCCCGCCGAAGAAAACAAAGGCTGACGAGCGGTGAGGCGATTCGATTCTGCCAGATGTTAAGCAGCGCGCGGCAAACCGGGTCCGGCAAAGAAAATGGCCCGGGGGACGCCACGAGTGCGCCTGGCCCGGGCCGAAAGGTTGCTACTGCCCCGATTGCCGTAATCCGCTTTGGTGCTGCTCTGACGAGGAGGTGACCTGGCAGGCTTACCGGCCCGGCAAGCCTAGGCTGCCGGGTATTAAAGGCCCGTTAAATCAGCTTCAGCCTTTGGTTAACGGGCGCTTGCGGGCGGCGGTTTTGGCCCGGCTCCGGCCCCGGGGTCGGACCGCAGAGGTAACGAAATCGATTATCGCGCCCGCCACATCCACCCCGGAGGCGCCTTCGATGCCCTCCAGACCGGGACTTGAGTTCACCTCTAGCACCAATGGCCCCCGTTTCGAGCGCAGAAGGTCCACGCCTGCAACACCCAGCCCCATGGCCCGGGCGGCGCGCAGGGCGGTGTCGATTTCGGCGGCGCTGAGCTTGACCGGGGTCGCCTTGCCGCCCCGGTGCAGGTTCGAGCGGAACTCGCCCTCGCCGGCCTGGCGGCGCATCGCCGCCACCACCTGGTCGCCGACCACGAAGCAGCGCAGGTCGGCGCCCTTGGCCTCGGCGATGAACTCCTGGACCAGGAAATTGGCGTACAGGCCGCGGAAGGCTTCGATGACGCTGCGCGAGGCGCCGGCGTTTTCGGCCAGGATCACGCCCGTGCCCTGGGTGCCCTCGTTGAGCTTGATGACGTGCGGGGGCTTGCCGAGCATGCCCAGCAGGTCGCCGGTGTCGTCGGGGTTGTCGCCGAACACCGTGACCGGCAGGCCCAGGCCCTCGCCGGCCAGGATCTGATGGCAGCGCAGCTTGTCGCGCGCGCGCAGCACCGCGTCGGAACCGTTGGGCGTGTAGGCGCCCATCAGCTCGAACTGGCGCAGCACCGCCGTGCCGTAGAAGGTGACCGAGGCGCCGATGCGCGGGATCACCGCGTCGATGCCGCTCAGCGGCTTGCCCTTGTAGCGCAGCAGGAACTGCCCGGGCGCGATCTGCATGTAGCAGCGCAGCGGGTCGAGCACGCGCACGGTGTGGCCGCGCACGCGCGCGGCCTCGACCAGGCGCTGGGTCGAATAGAGCTTGGCGTTGCGGGAGAGGATGGCGATCTTCACGGCGTCGGGGGACTCTCGGGCGGGTCGCCCTGAAGGAAGGAGCTGGCCGGATCGACCAGGAATCGCCCGGCCAATGCGGTGCGGCCGAGCAGCATGGGGAAGAGCATGTTCCGCCGCTGTGTCAGGTTCACTTCGGCGGCCCATTCGATGCCGGCCAGGCGCAGGCGGGTGCGGATGAAGATGCGTTCGGTGCGGTGGCCGCCGGAGTCGGTGACGTGGCGGCGGTCGAGCACCGCCGCTTCGGCCGGCTGCGGGGCCGCGCCGGGCACGCCGGTGTCGAGCAGGAAGCGGACCATCTCGACGCCGTCGCGCACGAAACACTCCTGGTCGAGCACGTGCAGGGCCGAGGAGCGCGCGCCGGTGTCGACCTTGGCGCGGATCGCAACGATGCCCAGTTCGGGCAGGGCCAGCCATTCGCGCCAGCCCAGGGGGACGGGGTGCGGCATGGCGTCCTCCGGGTTGGGCGGGGCCCCATCGAAGACGGCGGCACATGGCCGCCGTTGGGGAAGGATGGAGCGGGTGATGGGAATCGAACCCACGTTAGCAGCTTGGGAAGCTGCAGTTCTACCATTGAACTACACCCGCGTTCGGCGCTGATTATGCCGGCCGGCCGCGGCAGGCCGCAACGCGATAAAATCCCGGCATGCAGATCACGCTCAACGGCGAATCCCGGGACATCGCCCCCGGCACCACGGTCTCGGCCCTGCTCGCGCTGGCCGGTTACGGCGGCCGCAAGGTCGCGGTCGAGGTGAACCTCGCGGTCGTGCCGCGCAGCCAGCACGACCAGCACGCGCTGGCCGACGGCGACCGGGTCGAGATCATCCACGCCATCGGCGGCGGCTGAGCCCCTCGACTTGCTGCGCAAGCAGGGCGGTTTTGGGCCTTGGCGCCGGGCTCGTTCCAGGCGACAGGCCGCCGTACGTGAGGGCTCTTTCCGGGGACGCCGTGAATCCATCCATGGAGGCTCTTCGAAAACGTCCATGTTTTCGAAGCCCCGGAAAGAGCCCTCACGCACGACGGCCTGCGAACCCTCCGGGCCGGGCTATCGAACTTGAAAGGCTCGCTTTGACTAGGCCCTCGGCATCTCCGACGTCAACTCGCCGCTCGCCCTGCTCTGCCCTTGCAGCCGATCCCGACCAATCGACGAGCTTCCGTGCCTTCTGGGGGCACGCGCTTATCCCATCGGCTCGCGACACCGCTCCGTGGCGACGACGTAGACAAGAGGGGGTCCCTGAAGTGGAGGGCAGGATGCCCGCAACGGCCGCTCGTGAGTTGGGCAGGATGCCGCTCACGCCGGACAGGAGTCCAAGTGCCGCGAAGGGCAGGATGCCCGAGAGCGGCCGCCCGAGCGGGCAGGTACCCCCTCTGGTCTGCGGCGGCGCACGCCGGATCAACCGCCCTCGAGCAAGAAGAGCTCCCCTGCGCCCGGAACGGGGCGCAAGCCGGGAACGAGGAGTGAATGGGGGGCTTAAGAAAGGGTTAACTCGTGCGGCGGATCGGGCCATAATCCGGGCATGAATCGCGCAGAAGCCCCCATGCCCGCCGATCCCCTGGTGATCGCCGGCAAGACCTATCGTTCCCGCCTGCTGACCGGCACCGGCAAGTTCAGCGACCACGAACAGACCCGCCTGGCCACCGAAGCCGCCGGCGCCGAGATCGTCACCGTGGCCATCCGCCGCAGCAACATCGGCCAGAACCCGGGCGAACCGAACCTGCTCGACGTGCTGCCGCCCGACCGCTACACCCTGCTGCCCAACACCGCCGGCTGCTACAGCGCCGACGATGCCGTGCGCACCTGCCGCCTGGCGCGCGAACTGCTCGACGGCCACCGGCTGGTCAAACTCGAAGTGCTGGGCGATGCCCGCACCCTGTATCCCGACGTCGTGCAGACCCTCAAGGCCGCCGAGATCCTGGTCGCCGACGGCTTCGAAGTGATGGTGTACACCAGCGACGACCCGATCGTCGCCAAGCGCCTGGAAGAGATCGGCTGCGTGGCCGTGATGCCGCTGGCCGCGCCGATCGGCTCGGGCCTGGGCGTGCAGAACCGCTGGTCCATCCTCGAGATCGTCGAGAACGCCAAGGTGCCGGTGCTGGTGGATGCCGGCGTCGGCACCGCGTCCGACGCCGCCATCGCGATGGAGCTGGGCTGCGACGGCGTGCTGATGAACACCGCGATTGCGGGAGCGCGCGATCCGATCCTGATGGCCAGCGCCATGCGCAAGGCGGTCGAGGCCGGGCGCGAGGCCTTCCTGGCCGGCCGCATCCCGAAAAAACGCAACGCCAACGCCTCCTCGCCGCTCGACGGCCACTTCCTCTGAGGGCGGCGGCGGGCATGTCCGGAACGAACGACGACACCACACCGGATCAGACCGCACGGCATCGCCCGATCCGCAGCTTCGTGCTGCGCCAGGGTCGGCAGACCGAAGCGCAGAAGCGGGCATTCGAACTGCACTGGCCTTCGTTGGGGGTGGATTACCGCGGTGAGCAGCAGGCCTTCGGAAACATGTTCGGGCGGTCGGGCCCGCTTGTCATGGAAGTTGGCTTCGGCAACGGCGAGCAATTGCTGTATGCCGCCGAGCGCGAGACCGAGCGAGATTTCATCGGCGTCGAAGTCCACGGCCCCGGGGTCGGTCGCCTGCTCAACGCCGCGGCGGCCGCCGGGCTGCGCAACCTGCGTGTCTACCAGCATGACGCCGTCGAGGTGCTGCGCGACGACGTGGCGCCGGCGTCCCTGGACGAGGTGCGCATCTACTTCCCCGATCCCTGGCACAAGAAGCGCCACCACAAGCGCCGCCTCGTGCAGCCGGAGTTCGTGTCGCTGCTGTGCGACCGCCTCAAACCCGGCGGCCTGCTGCACCTGGCCACCGACTGGGAAAACTACGCCGAACACCTGTGGGACGTGCTCGACGCCGAACCGCGCCTGCGCAACCGCGCCGGTCCGCGCGGGTTCGTGCCGCGGCCCGAATGGCGCCGCCAGACCCACTTCGAAACCCGCGGCCTGAAACTCGGCCACGGCGTCTGGGACCTGCTGTACGACCGTTTGCCGGGGGCCTAGCGCAGACGATGGAGACCGGCCTGACCCTCACCCGCGACATGATGCTCGTGCTGGGGCTGGTCGGCTTCACCATCGTGATGTTCATGATCGAGCGCATCCGCGCCGACGCCACCGCCCTGGTGGTGCTGGTGGCGCTGGGGCTGACCGGGCTGGTGCCGGCCAACCAGCTGTTCAACGGTTTCTCGGGCAACGCGGTCATCGCCGTCATCGCCACGATGATCCTGGGCGCGGGCCTGGACCGCACCGGTGCGCTCAACCGGCTGGCGGTGTGGCTGCTGCGCGTGTCCAAGGGCATGGAGGAGCGGCTGATCCTGCTCACCTCGACCATGGCCGGCCTGATCTCGGGCTTCATGCAGAACCCGTCGGTGATGGCGCTGTTCCTGCCGGTGGCCGCGCGTGTGTCGGGCCGGTCGGGCATCGGCCTGTCGCGGCTGCTGCTGCCGGTGGCCGCGGCCATCGTGATGGGCGGAGGCCTGACCATGATCGGCAACTCGCCGCTGATGCTGCTCAACGACCTGCTGGTGGCGGCGAACGGCAACCTGCCCTCGGGCGTGGCCACGCTCAAGCCGCTGCCGATGTTCGCGCCGCTGCCGATCGGCCTGGCCCTGCTGGCGATCGGCCTGGTGTATTTCCGCTGGCTGGGGCCGAAGCTGCTGGGCCAGGGCGAAGAGAAGGGCGTGGCGCCCAGCCGCACCCAGAGTTATTTCGCCAACGCCTACGGCATCGACGGCGACGTGTTCGAGCTCAGCGTCACCGCCGAGAGCCCGCTCGTCGGCATGTCGGTCGGCGAGGCCGAGGCGCAGCGCGATGCGCCCCTGTTCCTGGCCCTGCTCAGCGGCAACGAGGCGCGGCTGGCGCCGCCGGCCGACCAGATGATCTGGGTCGGCAGCGTGCTGGGCGTGATGGGCCCGCGCGAGGCGATCCAGGATTACGCGCAGAAGAACCTGCTGCGCATGTCGGCGCGCCTGCGCAACTTCGCCGACCTGTTCAACCCGAGCCGTTCGGGCATTTCCGAGGCGGTGCTGCCGCCGACCTCGACCTTCATCGGCAAGTCGCAGGCGCAGCTGCAGCTGCGCAAGCGCTTCGGCATCAGCCTGCTGGCGATCAACCGCGACAACCAGGTCTGGCGCGAGGACGTCCGCCGCATGCCGCTCAAGGCCGGCGACATGCTGGTCTTCCACAGCATCTGGACCGACCTGGCGCAGGCCAGCGAGAGCCGCGACTTCGTCGTGGTCACCGACTACCCCAAGGGCGAGCAGCGGCCGCACAAGCTGTGGTGGGCGATCGGCGTGTTCGTGGCCGCGATGTCGCTGGCCCTGACCACCCTGGTGCCGGTGCCGATCGCGCTGATGGCCGGCGCCGCGGCGATGATGCTGGCCGGCGTGCTGAACATGGACGAGGCCTACGCCGCGGTGAGCTGGAAGACCGTGTTCCTGATGGCCTGCCTGATCCCGCTGGGCTGGGCCATGGATTCGACCGGCGCCGCCGGCTGGCTGGCCCAGCAGGTGCTCGAACGCATCGGGCCCGATGTGCCGATCTGGGTGATCGAGGCCGCCATCGGCCTGCTCGCCACCGCCTTCGCCCTGGTCATCGGCAACGTCGGCGCCACCGTGGTGATGGTGCCGATGGCGATCAACGTGGCCCTGGCCGCGGGCGGCAGTCCGCTCGCCTTCGCGCTGATCGTCGCGCTGTCGGCCTCGAACAATTTCCTCAGCGTGTCCAACCCGGTGCTGGCGATGGTGACCGGCCCGGCGGGCTACCGCTCGCGCGACCTGTGGCGGACCGGTGCGCCCCTGACCCTGCTCTACCTGGTCGCGGTGCTGGTGATCGTCAACCTGATGTTCTAGCCGGCGCGCACCGCGACCGCCACCAACGACGCGCCGCGGCAGGGCCCGGCGACACATTCGCCGTGCTCCATCTCGAAGCTGGCGCCGTGCGCAGCGCAGACCAGGCGGCCCTGGTCGACCAGGAAACGTCCCGGCGCCCAGTCCAGCCGGCGGCCCGCATGCGGACAGATGTTCAGCCAGGCCTGCAGGCGTTCGCCATGGCGGCGCAGGATCAGGGACTGCGGCTCGCCGTCGATCTTCACCTCGATTTCCGACAGCCCCTCCGGCGGCCACTCGGCCAGGTGGATTAACGAACCGCTTACACTTTCCACATCGGGCCTCGCCATACTCCGTCTCCCTGCATTCTGCCACGCCGCCCATGCCCTTCCGTTTCCAGCGCCTGTTCAGCTACTGCCCCAGCAAGCCCCGCAGCCCGCTGCTGCGCGTGCTGGTCGGCCTGCTCGGCCTGTGCCTGCTGGTGCTGCTGGTGGTGTTCGGCCTGGTGATCGGCCTGGGCATGCTGCTGTTCGCGGCGGCGCGCCGCCTGCTGCGTCCGGGCCGTCCGGCGCCGCGTGCGCAGGAAGGCGTGATCGAGGGCGAATACACCCTCGTGGACAAGACCGACGCCCGCCTCGGCCTGCGCTGAGCGCATCGGTCCGCACCACTCCGTTTCACCACCCGGCACGACCCGGCCGCCGACGCGGCTAGACTTGGCGCTTCGCCCCGGAGCCGCGCCATGACCCGAACCGTCATCCCCGTTCCCGCCACCCCCTGCCTGCCGGTGCGCGGCAGTGACGCCCTGTTCCCGGTGCGCCGCATCTACTGCGTCGGCCGCAACTTCGCCGAGCATGCGAAGGAAATGGGCGCCAGCGTCGACCGCGGCAACCCGGTGTTCTTCATGAAACCCGCCGATGCGGTCGTGCCCGGCGGCGGCAGCGTGCCCTACCCGCCCGGCACCCGCGACCTGCACCACGAAGTGGAGCTGGTGGTGGCGCTGGACCGCGGCAGCGAGGGCGTGGTCGCGGTCGAACGCGCGCTGGACCTGGTGTTTGGCTACGGCGTCGGCCTGGACCTCACGCGCCGCGACCTGCAGGCGGCCGCCAAGGCCAAGGGCCTGCCCTGGGATACCGGCAAGGGCTTCGACCACTCCGCGCCGGCCAGCGAGCTGGTGCCGGCGGCGTCGGCCGGCGATGTGTTCTCGCGGCGGATCTGGCTTACGGTGAACGGCGAACTGCGCCAGCAGGGCCAGCTCGGGGACATGGTGTTCAGCGTGGCCGAAGTGCTGCACGAACTGTCCAAGCTCTTCGCGCTCAAGGCCGGCGACCTGGTGTTCATGGGCACCCCGTCCGGCGTGGCGGCGCTCGCGCCGGAAGATCATTACCACGCCGGCATCGACGGTCTGGTAGAACTGTCGGGCCGTATCGTCTAGGCCGCGCGCGGTGTAGATTCTGGTTCCGCGTCACCACCGGAGAACGCACATGGGCATGGTTTCCGAGTTCAAGGAATTCGCGATGCGCGGCAATGTCGTCGATCTCGCCGTCGGCGTAGTGATCGGCGCCGCCTTCGGCAAGATCGTCGCTTCGCTGGTCAACGACATCATCATGCCGTCGATCGGCTATCTGGTCGGCGGCGTCAACTTCAGCGACCTGGCGATCGAGCTCAAGGCCGCCACCGTGGACGCCGCCGGCGCCGAGGTGCCGGCCGTGCTGGTCAAGTACGGCGCCTTCATCCAGACCATCGTCGATTTCCTGATCATCGCCTTCGCGATCTTCGTCGCGGTGAAGGTGATCAACTCGCTCAAGCGCAAGCAGGACGCGGCGCCCGCCGCACCGGCCGAGCCCAGCGAGGAAGTGAAGCTGCTCACCGAGATCCGCGACGCGCTCAAGCGCTGAGTCGCGCCTTCCAACCGACGCCGGCCCGCAAGGCCGGCGTTTTCATTACGGAGCCCCGAATGCGTCTTCCGATTTCCCTGCTCGCCGCCGCCCTCGCCGCCTTCCTGCCGTCCCTGGCGGTCGCGCAGACCGGCCTGGACGCCGACGACCTGGACACCGCCGCCGCCCTGCGCGAGCAGGCGCTGCGCGGCAGCGCGGCCTGGGCCGTGGTCGAGTCGCTGACTACCGAAGTGGGCCCTCGCCTGGCCGGCACCGAGGCCGATGCCCGCGCCGTCGCCTGGGCCAAGGCCAAGTTCGAGGCCATGGGCTTCGACAAGGTCTACCTGGAGCCGGTGAGCTTCCCGGTCTGGCGCCGTGGCCACGAGCGCGCCGAGGTCGTGGGCCCGTTCGCGCAGCCGCTGGCGATCACCGCGCTCGGCGGCAGCATCGGCACCGGCGGCAGGCCGCTGGAGGCGGAGGTGGTCGCCTTCGCCGACCTCGCCGCGCTCAAGGCCGCGCCCGAAGGCAGCCTGGCCGGCAAGATCGCCTACGTCGGCTACCGGATCGAGCGCCATCGCGACGGCCACGGCTACAGCCCGGGTTCGACCATCCGCGCCTCGGGCGCTTCGGAAGCTGCGCGCAAGGGCGCCGCCGGCCTGCTGATCCGCTCGGTCGGCACCGACAGCGACCGTTTGCCGCACACCGGCGTGATGCGCTACGCCGCCGACGTGGCGCCGATCCCCGCCGCCGCGCTGTCCAACCCCGACGCCGACCAGGTCGAGCGCCTGCTGCGCCGCGACCAGCCGCTCACCGTGCGCCTGGACATCGAGGCGGGCACCCAGGGCGAATACGTCTCGCACAACGTCATCGGCGAGATCCGCGGCCGCGAGCTGCCCGACGAAGTGGTGACCATCGGCGGCCACCTCGATTCCTGGGACCTGGGCACGGGTGCGATCGACGATGCCTCCGGTGTCGGCATCACGATGGCGGCCGGTGCGCTGATCGGCGAGCTGAAGCGCGCGCCGCGCCGCACCGTGCGCGTGATCGCGTACGCGAACGAGGAACAGGGCCTGTTCGGCGGCAAGGCCTATGCGGCCGCGCGGCTGGCGGCCGGCGAAGTCGGCGCGCACCAGATCGGCGCGGAAAGCGACTTCGGCGCCGGCAAGATCTATGCGCTGCGCGCCGGCGTGGACCCGGCCGCATGGCCGGTGATCGCGCAGATCGGCGAGGTGCTGGCGCCGCTGGGCATCGCCACCGAGCCGGGCGTGGGCAGCGCCGGGCCGGACGTGGGCCCGATCGTGGCGCTGGGCGCGCCCTGGGCGCAGCTGGCCCAGGACGGCAGCGATTATTTCGACTACCACCACACCGCCAACGACACGCTCGACAAGGTCGACGCCAAGGCGCTCGACCAGCAGGTGGCGGCGTACGCGGTGCTGGCCTACCTGGCGGCGGAAACCACGGTGGACTTCGGCCAGCTGCCGGTGAAACCCGCGGCGCCCTGAGGCCGGGACTCAGCGCGTCGCGACCAGGGTCCAGAGCCCGAACATCGCCTCGCGCGGCGACCAGGTGCGCACCCACGCCGCGCGGTGGAAACCGGCGGCGCGGCAGGCGTCGAGCAGGTCCCAGCCGAAGTGGTAGAAGCACAGCACGCCGCCCGATACCGGGTCGCCGTGGATCTCCGGCTCGCACAGGTGCTCGATGCCGCCGTCGGCGGTGAGGCGCGCCCGCACGAGCGTGCGCTCTTCCCCGTCCAGGAAGGGGATGGTCAACACCAGGCGGCCGCCGGGCTTCAGGCAGCGCGCGAACTCGCCCAGCGCCGCCGGATAGTCCGGCACATGCTCGAGCACGTCGAAACTGCCGATGGCGTCGAGCGAGGCGTCGGTGAAATCCAGCCGGGTGACGTCCCGTTCGACCAGGGTTCCGCGGCCGCCCAGGTGTTCGAACCAGCCCTGCAGGCGCGGGCGCGACGACGCGTCCAGCCCGTATTCGCTGCCTTCGACCTGGCTGAAGGCGGACTGCAGCCAGACGAACGCCGCCGAAGCCTGCTCGGTGAGGTAGACGCGCGACTGCGCGCGGTCGAGGTCCTGGGTCAGCAGGGCGAGCGCGCCGCGGTTGCGCGACGTCAGCCGGCAACCGGGACACACCAGTTCTTCGCGCAGGTTGGCGTCGGCGCCGCGCGCGGCCGAAGGCAGCTCGAAGTGCACCGCGCGGCTGCAGAGGCCGCACCACCCGGGCCAGCCGTCGCCGCCCGCGGCCTGGCCCACTTCGCACTGGAGCCGGTACTGCGCGTCCAGGCGCCCCTGGTGACGCGCCCGCCACGCCGACCACGCGCGCCAGTTGTCGTGCGCCAGCGACAGCGGCGGCTCGTTCGAGGGGATGCCGGGAACCCAGCGCCGCAGGCGGGACAGGAGGCGCATCAGTCGAGCAGCGGCGTCGCGAGCACGGCCGACGGCGCGCCGGTGAGCTTCTGCACCTGCTCGCGCAGGTCCTCGCGCGACACTTCGCGCAGCGGGATCAGCGCGCGCACGACGTCGTCGAGACTGCGCCGGCCCTTGCTGCGGGCGCGGACCTCGGCGTCGAGTTCGCGGAAGAGCTGCACGGCGCGGGCGGTGCGCGGGCCGTGCGAGCGGTCGCCGGACAGGGTCTTGATGCCGCGGCCGTGCCGGGCCATCCATTCCTGGGCCTTGTCGGCGCGCGCGTCGCTGAGCAGGTCGGCGCGCCGCAGCAGCTCGATCGAGTAGAACTCGGCCAGGCCTTCGGCGATCCAGTCGTCGCCGTCGGCACCGCGGATGCGGGTGATGACGTGGGTCAGCTCGTGGGTGAGCGTGCTGGTGCCGTTCTCGCTGATCAGCGGCCGGTCGGCGTGCAGGAACAGCGACCGCGGCCCGGACAGGCCGCCGCGCCACATCGGGTCGCCGGCGCTGACGATCAGCAGCTTGGGCGGCAGGTCGCCGAAGGCGCGCTTGAACTCCGGCACCAGGTTGTTGAAGAAGGCCAGCATGTCGTTGCGGCGGATCACGTCGCCCTTGGGGCCGGCGACGCTGATCTCGGTGTCGCCCAGGATCTCGCGCCGGGTGCCGACGGCGCCGGCGATGATCCAGCCCACGGGGCGGTCGAAGCTGCGGTCGGCGTTGACCACGACGAAGGACTTGCCGTCGCGCGCGCGCAGGAAGGGCGTGTCGACATTGGTCCAGCCCTTGGGCAGCACGAAGCGCAGGCGCACCTTCGAATCGGCGCCCTTGCTGGCGCGCACGCGGGCGCTGGGCACCAGGTCGTCGCCGCGCACGATGGCCCAGTCGTCGGTGATGCGGGCGTCGTAACCGCCGTCGCGGCGCTGGTGGTCGATGCGGTAGCGGTAGCGCAGGCGCGAGGTCTTGTCGCGCAGGGGCGTCCAGGTGACGGTGTCGCCCCGGCGCTCGACCTGGCCGTCGCCGGTGACCTGGGTGTAGCGGTCGGCCGGCATGGCCAGCCTCAGCTCGCGGGCGCTGCCCTCGCCGGGCGTGATGGCGATGCTGACCTGGGCCTGGCCGGCCTTGGGCAGGAACTGCACGGTGTAGTCCACGCCGTATTCGGTGCGCGCCGCTGCGCCCGCGGCGAACAGCAGCAGGCCCGCGGCGAGCAGGGCGTGGAAACGGGATCGGGTCGGGGCGGGGATCGGATTCATGGCGCGATTATGCCGGTCCGGGTCTGAACTTCCGATTCAGGGGCGAGGCTCAGCCCTGGCGCTGGCGCCACCACTCGCCCAGGAAGACGGCCGTGGCCGAGGCGACGTTCAGGCTTTCCACCGCGCCGCTGCCCGGGATGCCCAGGCGCAGCGCCGAGGCTTCGGCCAGCAGCGGATCCACGCCGGTCTGCTCGGCGCCCATCATCAGCAGCAGGCGCTCGGGCAAGGCGGTGCGGTAGAGCGACTGACCGCCGCGCACCACCGTGGCGGCCGCGACGAAGCCCGCCGAACGCAGCTGCGCCAGGCTGTTGTCGGCCCGGCCCATGCGCACCATCGGCACCCGTTCGGCGCCGCCTTCGGCGACGCGGGCCGCGGCGCCCGACAGGGCCAGGGGCGAGTCCTTGGGCAGCAGCAGGCCGGCGACGCCGAAATGCGCGGCCGAACGCAGGATCGCGCCGAGGTTGTGCGGATTGCCCACGCCGTCCAGCCAAAGCGCCGCGGCGGGCCCCGCCGGCAGTTCGCGCAGCCAGTCCGACAGATTCAGTTCGACCGCTGGCACCACCCCGAACACCACGCCTTCGTGGTGCGCGCTGCCCGACAGCTTCTGCAGGTCCTCGTCGCCGACCACGGTGTAGCCGAGGCGGTGCTGCACGCAGTGCGCGAGCACGGCCTTGAGCTTGGGGATGCGCGATTCGAGCAGCCAGACCTTGCGCAGGTCCTGCGGACGGTGCGCGAACATCGCCAGGCAGGCGTTGAGGCCGTACAGCCGCAGCTCGCGCGGCGTCTTGGGCGTCGCCGCCTCGCCGCGCAGCAGCGCCGCATCGGCTTCGTCCCGCGCATGGTCGCGCGCATGCTCGCGACCGGGGCCACGGCCCGGCGGCCGCCGCGCATCGGCCGCCGGCGTCGGCCGCGCCTGGCGGTCGCGCTCCCGCTCGCGCTTGTCCCGCGGCTTGCCCTGCGGCCCTCGATACGGCGAATCGCTCATCCCACCCCTCCAAGAATGCCCAGATTCTACGCCCCCCCCTGACCCCGATGGAGGACAGCCCCCTTGGTAAGGGGGCGCGCCGAAGGCGCGGGGATCGGAAACGATGAGTCGGGGCCCGCGATCCGCGCAGCGGATCGTGGGGGTTCCAGGGCGAATGCCCTGGAACTACTCCCCCTTGGTAAGGGGGCGCGCCGAAGGCGCGGGGATCGGAAACGATGAGTCGGGGCCCGCGATCCGCAGAGCGGATCGTGGGGATTTCAGGGCGAATGCACTGAAATCACGCGTGACCGCCGACGGCGGGGGTATCGCGCTCGAGCTCTTCCAGCTTGCGGGCCACCGCTTCCGGCGAACGCGTGTACGGCGCCAGCAGGGTGTAGAAGGCGGGCACCACGAACAGCGACAGCGCGGTCGAGAACGCCACGCCGGCGATGACGACGATGCCGATGGTGGCCCGGCTGGCCGAGCCGGGGCCGCCGGCCACCACCAGCGGCACGGCGCCCATGATGGTCGCGATCGAGGTCATCAGGATCGGCCGCATGCGCACCGCTGCCGACTCGACGATGGCGTCGCGGATGGCCATGCCCTCGTCGCGCAGCTGGTTGGCGAACTCGACGATCAGGATGCCGTTTTTCGCCGCCAGGCCGACCAGCATCACGATGCCGATCTGGCTGAAGAGGTTGAGCGAGCTGCCGAACAGCCACAGGCCCAGCAGCGCGCCCAGCAGCGCCGACGGCACCGTCAGCAGGATCACCAGCGGGTGCAGGAAACTCTCGAACTGCGCGGCCAGCACCAGGTAGATGATCAGCAGCGCCATCGCGAAGGTGAACAGCACTGCGCCACCGGCGCGCTGGTACTCGCGCGATTCGCCCTTGTAGTCGATCTGCGCGCGTTCGGGCAGCTCCTCTTCGGCCACCTGGCGCACCCACTCCAGCGCCTCGCCAAGGGTGTAGCCGGGCGCCAGGCCCGCCGACAGCGTGATCGCGCGCAGGCGGTTGAAGCGGTTGTACTGGCCGGGCTCGGCCAGCTCCGACAGGGTCACCAGGCTCGACAGCGGCACCAGTTCACCCGTGGTCGACGAGCGCACGTACAGGTTGTTGAGGTCCGAGGGCGCGGCGCGGTTCTCGCGCTGGGCCTGCAGGATCACGTCGTATTCCTCGCCGTTCTCCACGTAGGTGGTGACGCGGCGCGAACCCATCATGGATTCGAGCGTGCGGCCGATCTCCTGCACCGAGACGCCCAGGTCGGCGGCGCGCGCCCGGTCGATCTCGACGCGCAGCTGCGGCCGGGTTTCCTTGTAGTCCGAATCGGCCGAGAACAGCTTCGGGTTCTGCTCCATGCGCGCCAGCATGCGGTCGCGCCACTGCGCCAGCTCGGCGTAGTCCGGGCCGCCCAGCACCACCTGCAGCGGCTGGCCGCCGCTGCGCACCAGGCCGGTGCGGATCTGCGGCCGCGCCACCACGCCGGGCAGGGCCGACAGGTCGGCGCGCACCTTTTCCACCAGCTCGCCGGTGCTCTCTTCGCGCTCGTTCCAGGGCTTGAGCAGCACGATCGCCTGGCCGGTGTGCATCTCGCCGCTGGGGCCGAAACCGCCCGGCACGCGGGTGTTGGCGCGGTCGATCGCCTGGCCCTCGCCGAGGTACTTGAACAGCTTCTGCTCCACCTGGTGCATCTGCCCGACGGTGTATTCGTAGCCCGCGCCCTCGGGGCCGGACACCGTGACGAAGAAGGCGCCGCGGTCTTCCGGCGGCGCCAGCTCGGCGGGCGTGGCCAGCACGAGGAAGTAGGACACGCCCAGGCTGGCCACCAGCAGCACGCCGAACAGCAGCGGCTTGTCGACCGTGCGCTGGACGGCGCGGCGATAGCCGCTGCCGAGCGAGTTCAGGTGGCTCTGGATCCAGGCGTTGAGGCCCTTGGGCGCCTCGTGCGCGCGGATCAGTTTCGAACACATCATCGGCGTCAGCGTCAGCGCCACGAAGGCCGAAATGATCACCGCCGCCGCCATCGCCACCGACAGCTCGCGGAACAGGCGGCCGGTGTTTCCTTCCATGAATCCGATCGGCAGGAACACCGCCGCCAGCACCGCCGTGGTCGCGATCACCGCGAAGGCCACCTGCTGCGTGCCGCGGCGCGCCGCCACCAGCGGCGGTTCGCCCAGGTCGGCACGGCGCTGCACGTTCTCCAGCACCACGATCGCATCGTCCACCACCAGGCCGATGCACAGCACCAGGGCCAGCAGGGTGAGCAGGTTGATGGTGTAGCCGAAGGCCCAAAGCGCGATGAACACGGTGACCAGGCAGACCGGCACCGTCACCGCCGGGATCAGCGCGGCGCGCGCGCTGCCCAGGAACAGGTAGATCACCACCAGCACCAGCAGCACCGCTTCGATCAGGGTCATGTAGACGCGGTTCACCGCGGCGTCGATGAAGGTTGTGCTGTCGAAGGCGACGAAGATGTCGGTGCCTTCGGGCAGCGTCGCCTGGATCGCCGGCAGCGCCGCCTTGACCTCGCGCGCCACATCCAGACTGTTGGCGGTCGATGTCTTGACGATGCCCAGGCCGACGTTGGGCTGGCCGTTGCCGCGGAAATAGGCGCGGCGTTCGGCCGAGGCGCGCTCGACGGTGGCGACATCGCCCAGGCGCACCAGATAACCGTCCTCGCCCTTGACCAGGGTGAGCTGGGCGAAATCCTCGGCTTTCTGGTAGCCGCGCATCACCCGCAGGGTGAAGTCGCGGTCCTGCGATTCCAGGCTGCCGGCGGGCAGCTCGACGTTTTCACGGCGCAGTGCGTTCTCGACGTCGTTGACGGTGAGCCCGCGCGCGGCCAGCGCCTCGCGGTCGAGCCAGATGCGCATGGAATAACGCTGCTGGCCGCCGACCCGCACCTGGGCGACGCCGTCGATGCTCGACAGGCGGTCGACCACGTAGCGTTCGGCGTAGTCGCTCAGGCCCAGGGTATCCAGGCGTGAGGAGTTCATGTTCAGCCAGAGGATGACCTCGGCGTCGGATTCGACCTTTTCGATCTCCGGCGGGTCGGCTTCTTCCGGCATGCGGTCCATGATCCGGCTGATGGCGTCGCGCACGTCGTTGGCCGCGGCCTCGATGTCGCGGGTGAGCGAGAACTCGATGGTGACCGCCGCCTCGCCGTTGCGGCTGCGCGATTCCACGGTTTCGATGCCTTCGATGCCGGCGACGGCGTCTTCGAGGATCTGGGTGATCCGCGTCTCCACCACGGCCGCCGAGGCCCCCGGGTAGGCCACCGACACCGAGACGATCGGCGGATCGATGTTGGGCAGTTCGCGCAGCGTCAGCCGGGTGAAGGCGATCACGCCCAGCACCACCAGCAGCAGGCTCATCACGGTCGCGAAGACCGGGCGCTTGATCGAAAGATCGGACAGGACCATGGCGGTTCCCCCGGCGCGCCCTCAGGCGCCCTTCTGTTCGGCGGCGGGTTCCGCGGCGGCCGCTTCGACCACACGCGCGCCGTTGCGCAGCTTCACCGTGCCGTCGACGACGATGCGGTCGCCGGCGGCCAGGCCCTCCACCACCTCGACTTCGCCGCCACGGCGCTGGCCGAGCTTGACGTCCACCTGCTCGACGGTGTCGTCGGCCTTGACCCGGAACACGTGCGCGTCCTGCGCGACCTGGATCACCGAGATCTCGGGAATGACCAGGGCCTGGCGCTCGGGCTGGAACACCCGCAGGGTCAGCAGCATGCCGGGGCGCAGTTCGCGCTCGGGGTTGGGAATCTCGGCGCGCAGGGTCACCGCGCGCGTCACCGGGTCGACGCGCGAGTCGATGGTGCGAACGGTGCCGGTGAATTCGCGTCCGGGCCAGGCAGCGCTGCGCGCGGACACGGTCTGGCCGACGGCGAGCGCGGCGAGAAAGGATTCGGGCACGGCGAAGTCGAGCTTGATCACCGAAATGTCGTCGAGGCTGGCGATGGTGGTGCCGGGCGTGACCAGGGTGCCGGGGCTGACCTGGCGGAAGCCGAGCACGCCGGCGAACGGCGCGGTGATGACGCGGTCCGACAGCCGGGCCCGGGTCGCGTCCAGGCGCGCGCGGGTGGCTTCGAGCGTGCCGCGCTGGGCGTCGAGCTGGCTGGTCGGGATGAGCTTCTGCGCGGTCAGCTGCTGCAGCCGCTGGTACTGCTTCTGCGCCTCGCGGTAGGCCGCCGCGGCTTCCTCGAGCCCGGCCACTTCGGCGCGGCCCGACAGGTCCACCAGCACGTCGCCGGCCTCGACCAGGTCGCCGTCCTCGAAGTTCACCCGCACCACGGTCTCGGTGACCTTGGCGGTGACCAGCACCGATTCGTTGGCGCGGGCGGTGCCCAGGGCCTCGATGGCGTCGCTCCAGGGTTTGCTGGCCACGGCCGCGGTGGTGACCGTCGCGGCAGGCGCCTGGGGGCGGTCCGGTTCGGCGTCGCTGCAGGCGGACAGGGCCAGCAGCAGGGCCAGCAGCGGCGGAAGCTTGTGCAGGGTCGACGTCATGTCAGGCGGGTTCCTTGATCCTGGAAAGGCGGCCGTCGAGGGACGGCCGCACGGCGGTGCGCTTGCGGCCACACCGCCGGAGGGATTGCTCCGGGTACTGACCCACGGGCCCGGGGAAAGTTCGCTGTCCCCGGGGCCGATTGTACGGCCCGCCCGTCACGTCGGCGTGCAGGGCGGATCGCGGCCATCCGGGCTGGAACGCAGCGGCGGGCCGGGCGTTGACGTGCCCGCACGCCGGTTTTCGCGGCTCCGGAAAGCAGAACGCCGGCACGGGGCCGGCGTTCCTTGTCACATGGCGCGGCGGTGGCCGGCGCTTATTTCCACTTGCCCAGGGCGGCCAGGCCGTTGTCCTTGGCGCGGGCGTACACGGTCTGCTGCGCGGCGGCGAGGTTGCCCACCAGGTCCTTGGACCAGAGCTTGAGCGCAGCCGACTGCATCGCGCGGCCGTAGCTGAAGCTCAGCGGCCAGGGCTTGGCGCCCATCTGGTTCATGGCGTTGAGGTGCGCGGTGGCGGCTTCGTCGCTCTGTCCGCCGGACAGGAACACGATGCCCGGCAGGGTCGCCGGCACCGAGGCCTTGAGGCAGCGCAGGGTCATCTCGGCCACTTCCTCGACGCTGGCCTGGTCCGGGCAGTCCTTGCCCGACACGACCATGGACGCCTTCAGGATGGTGCCTTCGAGCATCACGTTGTGCTCGTACAGGGCGCCGAACAGCGAGCGCAGGGTGACTTCGGTGATCTCGTAGCAGGTGTCGATGTCGTGTTCGCCGTCCATCAGGACTTCGGGCTCGACCATGGGCACGATGCCGGCTTCCTGGCACAGGGCGGCATAGCGGGCCAGGGCGTGGCAGTTGGCCTCGATGCAGGTGCCCGACGGCATGTCTTCGCCGATGGTGATCACGGCGCGCCACTTGGCGAACTTGGCGCCCAGCTTGGCGTATTCCTTCAGGCGGTCGCGCAGGCCGTCGAGGCCCTCGGTGACCAGTTCGCCCGGGAAGCCGGCCAGGGGCATGGCGCCCTTGTCGACCTTGATGCCCGGCAGGATGCCGTTGTCCATCATGACCTTGGTGAAGGGCACGCCGGCCTTGGTGCTCTGGCGCAGGGTCTCGTCGTACAGGATGGCGCCGGAGATGTAGTCGCCCAGTTTCGGGGTGGTCAGCAGCATCTCGCGGTAGGCGCGGCGGTTCTCTTCGGTGCACTCGATGCCGACGCTGTCGAAGCGCTTCTTGATGGTGGCGGTGGACTCATCGATGGCGATGATGCCCTTGCCCGGGGCCACCATGGCCTGGGCGATGTCGGCGAGCTGGTCGATGCTCATGTCGGGTGTCCCGGTGGTTGCTGGAAAGCCCGGGATTATAGCCCAAGCCTCTGTCCCGGGCCTGTCCCGCCCCCTGCCCCCGTCCTGCGCCGTATGGCGCAGGCAGGTCCCCTGCTCGTGGGCGGCGGATCCGGCGTGCGCCGCCGCAGACCAGAGGGGGTACCTGCCCGCTCGGGCGTGAGCGGCATCCTGCCCAACTCACTCGCGGCCGTTGCGGGCATCCTGCCCTCCACTTCAGATACCCCCTCTGGTCTACGGCGTCGCCACGAAGCCGTGTCGCGAGCCGAAGGGACTAGCGCGTGCCCTCAGAAGGCACGGAAGCTCGCAGGGTGGACGGAACCGGCTCCAAGGGCGGATCTGGACGAACTGCAGCTCAAAGGCAGAAATGCCAAAGGCTTCGCCGAAGCGAGCTTCACAGATTCGAAAGCCCGGCCCGGATGGTCCGCAGGCCGTCGTGCGTGAGGGCTCTTTCCGCGGCTTCGAAAACATGGACGTTTTCGAAGAGCCTCCAGGGATGGATTCACGGCGTCCGCGGAAAGAGCCCTCACGTACGGCGGACTACCGCCAAGGACGATCCCGGCACCGAACCAAAAAAACGGCGAGCACGCGACCTGCTTGCGCAGCAAGCGCTACAGCTCGCCGAGGCCCTCGGCGCGGCCGCCCGGGCCGACCTTGAGCAGGCGCAGCGTGTTGGTGGCGCCGTGCAGCTCCATGTGGTCGCCGCTGGTGATGATGACGCTGTCGCCCTCGGCCAGCAGCTCGAGCTCGAACAGATGGCGGATCGCGCAGCGGGCCGCTTCGCGCGTGGGCATGCCCTGGCTGTTGAAATTGATCGGGAACACGTCGCGGATCATGGCCATGCGCCGGCGCGCGCTGTCGTGCCGCGACAGGCCGTAGATCGGCACCGCCGAACGGAAGCGCGACAGATAGCGGGCCGTGCCGCCGGATTCGGTCAGCGCGATGATGGCGCGCACCTGGATATGTTCGGCCAGGAACATGCTGGCCATGGCGATGGCCTGGTCGGCGGCCTGCAGGTTGCGCGGCGCCTTCTCGAAATCGGTGTCGTGGTCGAACTGGCGCTCGGCGCCCAGGCAGATGCGCACCATCGCCTCGACCGACTTCACCGGGTAGTTGCCCGAAGCGGTTTCGGCCGACAGCATCACCGCGTCGGTGCCGTCGATGACCGAGTTGGCGACGTCCAGCACCTCGGCGCGGGTCGGGATCGGGTTGTCGACCATGGACTGCAGCATCTGCGTGGCGGTGATCACCACGCGGTTGTGCTCGAGCGCCGTGCGGATGATCTTCTTCTGCAGGCCGGGCAGCTCGGCATCGCCGATCTCCACGCCCAGGTCGCCGCGCGCCACCATCACCACGTCGGAGGCGATGGTGATCTCGACCAGGTTCTCGATCGCCTCGGCGCGCTCGATCTTGGCGACCAGGAAAGCGTCGGAACCGGCGGCGCGGGCCAGCGCGCGGGCTTCGTCCATGTCGGCGGCGGATCGGCAGAACGACACCGCCAGGAAATCCACGCCCAGGCCGGCGGCGATGCGGATGTGCTCCTTGTCCTGATCGGTCAGGGCGCCCAGCGACAGGCCGCCGCCGAGCCGGTTGAGGCCCTTGCGGTTGGACAGGAAGCCGTCGGTGAGGACCTCGGTGCGGATGTTCGCGCCTTCGACCGCCAGCACCTTGACCGCCATCAGGCCGTCGTCGAGCAGCAGGGTGTCGCCGGCGTGCACGTCGTCCACCAGGCCCAGGTAGCTGACGCCGACCTGGGTGGTGTCGCCCGGGGGCGCGTCGGCGCGGCAGACCAGGGTGAAGGCCTGGCCGGACTTGAGCTCGACCTTGCCGGCGGCGAACTTCTCGATGCGGATCTTCGGGCCCTGCAGGTCGGCCAGGATGCCGACCTCGCGGCCCTGGCGCTGCGCGGCCTCGCGCACGGCGGCGACACGCGCCGCGTGCTGGTCGGGCGTGCCGTGCGAGAAGTTCATGCGCACCACGTTCACGCCGGCGCGCACCAGGTCGTCGAGCACCCCGGGCGCGTCGGTGGCCGGTCCGAGGGTGGCGAGGATCTTGGTGCGGCGCAGGGCGTGGCTCATGGGGTCGCTTCGCGGGGTGATGCTGTCAAAGCTAACACAGGTTTTTTGCCGGCAAACAGCGCGATTCCGCTGTCCCCGGGGACAGCGCGGCGCGGCTCAGGCCGCGAACAGTTCCCGCAGCTCGCGCGGGTCGCGCACCAGGCGATGGGCGCCGGCGGCGCGCAGCTCCGCTTCGCCGCCGAAGCCCCACAGCACGCCGACGCCCTGCATGCCGTGGTGGCGGGCGCCCTCGATGTCCATGCGCCGGTCGCCGATCATGCTGATGCCGTCGGCGGGCAGATCGAAGCGGCGCAAGGCTTCGCCGATCAGTTCGGGCTTGTGGCTCAGCCGGCCGTCCAGGGTGGCGCCGATCACGTCCTGGAAATGATGGCCGAACGGCAGGTGGTCGATGATGCGGCGGGCGTGCGGTTCGTTCTTGGCGGTGACGATGGCCAGGCGGTGGCCGGCCTGCGCCAGCGCAGCGACGGTGTCGCCGATGCCTTCGTAGACTTCGTGCTCGCGCCAGCCATGCGTCTCGAAACGCTCGCGGTAGTGCAGCACCGCCTGTTCGGTGCGCTCCGCGTCCTGCAGCAGCGGTCCGAAGCTGTCGCGCAGTGCCGGCCCGATCCAGCGCCGCAGCTCGGCCTCCGGCGGCACCGGTTCGCCCAGCCGTTCCAGGGCGTGGGCGACGCAGCGGGTGATGCCGACGGCCGAATCGATCAGGGTGCCGTCGAGGTCGAAGAAGAGCGTCGCCACGCCTCAGGGATCCCCGGTTTCAACATAGGGCTTGCCGCTGCGGTAGAGCGCCAGCCGGGCGCGCATCCCTTCCAGGCTGTCATCGTCCGGAGCGAACCGGACGAGGTCGGCGATGGCTTCCTCCTGTTTCGCGACCGCCTCGGCGAACCGGCCGTTGGCAGCATGGCAGGCCGCCAGCGTGTCGACCTGGCCGGACGGAAGGAAGTCCTCTTCCCCGAGCCGGCGCGCCACGCGCCCGCCTTCCTCGCGATCGGCGACGTCCGCGTGCGGCGTCGTGCACAGCACCCAGGCCAGATTGTTGAGCACGAGCGCGTTGTCCTTGGCGTCCAAGGCACTCCGCCACATCTGGACCGCGCGGGCACGGCCTGCGTTCTCGCCGACCTCGTAGAAGTAGTAGAACGCCAGGCCGTCGATCGCGTCGACGTAACCGGCGTCGATCGCCTTCTGGACCCAGGCCTCGCCCGCCTCGGGCTCGGGGTCGCCGAAATCGCCGCGCATCATGCCCAGGCCCAGCAGTGTCTGCGACTCCCGGTCGCCGTCCTGTGCGTCCTTGAGGTAATACGTCCGCGCTTTTTCCGGATCCTTGTCGACGCCGACGCCGCGGAGGTGGAAGTCGGCCAGGTAGCGGCGCGCCTTGGCCCCGTTCTCGGTGTCCTCGAGGCTTTTGAGTATCTCGATCGCCCGGGCGGCGCCGAACCGCATGCCCTCGAGCCCTTCGGAATACAGCTCGACCAGTTCGAACATCGCCTGCTGGCTGCCGTACATCACCGCGCTGATCAGCCAGCGCTCCGCTTCCGGACCCTTGCGGGCCGCCCAGGCATCCCAGCCCAGGCGCGTCATCGCGTCCACGTCGCCGCCGGCGGCCGCCTGGCGGCGCCAATGGGCCGCGGCGTCCGGATCCGCCTTGACGCCGTCGCCATCCGCGAGACGGGTCGAATACACGTCCTGCGAGTAGGGATCGCCCAGATGCGCGGCCTTGACCAGCCACTCCAGCGCCTGCGCATCGTCGGCACGGTCGTGCAGCTGCTGCGCCAGGGCGATCGTCGCGGCGACCGAGCCGCCCCGGGCCGCGACCTGGACGGCCTCGCGGTCGGCATCGGTCCAGTCCGAGGTCTTGGCGTCTTCGCGCGCCAACGCCAGAAGCACCGTCGCCGCCGGCAGGTCGCGCCGCGCCGCCTTGTCCAGACGTTCGAGCAGCGCGGCGCTGAACGGCTGCTTCATGCCCAGCTGGTAGCGGGCGAAATCGAGGCTGGCGCGTCCCGGGCCCATGGCCCGGTCGGCGGCATCGAGCAGGGCGAGGCTGGCGCGCTCGTCCTTGTCGACGCCGATGCCATGGGCATAGGCCAACGACAGCAGGACCGTCGGCGTGCCGTGGCCCTTCTCGACGAAGGGCAGCAGCGCATCCACCAGGCCCTCGCCACAGCCGGCGAACGGCTCGCGGTGGCAGGTGAGCAACCAGACATGGGCGGCGTGGACGCCGCCGATCTCGGCGATCGGGCGCAGCAGCGTCACCTTTTCGGCCGGGTCCTCGCTCGCGCTGGCGCGTCGGGCCGCGTCGAGGTCCAGGCCCATGATCTGCTTCTGGTCCACGAAATGCCGGACCACGTTGTCCTGATAGGCCTTGCGGAACGCCGGGTAAACCGCATTCGCATCGTCGCGCGACAGCTGTACGTACGTGTCGGTGAAGTCGAAAAGCAGGTGCCGTTCGCGCTTGTCCTCGGGATCCCAGGCCGCGACCTGGATGATCAGGTAGCGCTCCTGCGGCTGCGTTTCCAGCGACTGGTAGCGGAACTCCAGGCCGGATGCCTCGAGCAGGGCGTAGATGTCGCGTCCGACGACCACCCGGATCGGCGGCGAACTCCAGTCTGCCGGCGCCGACGCCAGCGCGTGCCGGGCCAGCGCGCCGAACCAGGCCAGATGCCGCTCCGCCCCGGACTCGTCCCCCAGCAGATCGGCGCAGCGGTAGGCCAGGTAGTGGATGGACAGGCCGACCGGCACCGTGGCCACGGCCCGCTCCAGCGCATCGGCGTGCTCGCGGCAGCCCTGGGCCGACGGTTTCTGGTCGTCGTCCTCGGCCTTGAATGCCTCCGAATAGGCGTCGTAGACGGCTTCGGCGTCCGCCTCGGCGAGAAACTTCTTCCACGCCGCATCGACGGCAGCGGGCGAGACATCGGGATCCTTGGCGAACACCGGCGCCGTGGCCAGGAGGAACGCCGGAACCAGGAGCCAGGACCATCCGCCGCCGCGCTTACTCTTCGTCATTGTCTGCCTCCTGCATGGCGCCGCGCAGCAACGCCTTCAGGCGGCGGTCGCGGTCGCGGCTTTCGATCGGGGTGGGCATGCCGAAACTCAGGTTGATGCCCATGTGGTCGCGGATGTCGCGGATGGCGCCGATGTAGTCGGCGATCTCGCCTTCGGTGACATGGTCTCGTGACCATTTCAGTTCGTGCACCACCGAAACGGTGCCGCCGTCCTGACCGATCTTTCGGCGGTAGGACGCCGGGCCGGCCGTGGCCCGGGTCTCGCCCGGCAGCGTCGACAGGACCCAGCCCGGCGGCAGGTCCACCCGGACCTCGTGCCGCAGCCTGGCGGGACGATCCAGCTCCAGCGGCGCCGTCCGGTCCATCGCACCCGGCAGCTCGGCATCGGCGGACAGCGTTTCCGCGAAGGATTCGAGGTAACGCCGGTCGCCGTCGCGCTGCACCGGTGCGGCCAGCCGGTAATGCTCTTCCACCACCAGGCGGTTGGCGTCCTCGTCCTGGCTGACCTGCGTCGGGCTGGCCACGGTCAGGTCGCCATACCGCTTCCGGTAGTAGTTGCTGAAGTCCTCGGACATGCGCTCGAGCGTCTGGCTCTGCAGACGGAGCCGGGCCCGCTCGGCGCGCGCGCCGCGGTACTGGGTGCGGACCCGCAGTTCGGCCGTGCCCTTGTCGGCGTCGAGAACGAAGTGTTCGACCACCTCGACGCCGTTGTCGACCTTTTCCGGCGCCGACATTTCCACCAGCCGGTCCGAACCGCGGGCGACCGGCAGGGCCAATCCGGTCGTACCCAGGTCCATCTGCCGCAGGTCGCCGCGCTGCCCGGTGCGGGTCGCGTCGAGCCAGAAGTCCTGGCCATCGATACGGGCGCGCGCAATGACGTGGTTGAACGCAGAGGCGGCGGGCAGTTCGTCCGCCAGGCCGCGGCTGGTCGACACCAGGGCCGGGACCGCCTCGATGTCGAGTTCGCGCAGCAGCGCCACCAGCAGCTGGGTCTTGTCCTTGCAATCACCGTAGCGCCGCTGCCAGGTCACCGCCGGGGCATGCGGCTTGTGGGTGTTGTCGCCCATCTCGACGCCGAAGTAGCGGACCTCTTCCTGCACCAGCTTCAGCGCGGCAGCGGCGCGCTCGTGAGCGCTGCCGAGCTTCCGCCACTGCGCGACACGGAGCTGGAGTTCGGCCGGAATCGCCGCGTCGGCGGGGTAGAGCCTCAGGGCCCAGTCGACGATGTCGGACCAGCGCCGCTGCTCCGAAATCTGGAGGCGCGGATAGGGATTGAACCAGTTCGGGTAGCCCCCGAGATCGCGGATGGCCTCGATATCGAGCAACCGGAACGAAAGTTCCAGCGCGTCCGGGCGCTGGGCCCGCTCGGGTGCCGGCGCCGTGCCCTGACGCAGCACTTCGACCCGGGTACCGGGATCGAACAGGATGCGGCCCGTGCGCAGCGCGATCGGCGCGGACCAGGCCAGCAGGAATCCATCCGCCGTGTTGCCCTCGAGGATGGGGTTGCTTCCGTCGATGGTGTAGGCGATCCGGATCACGTCGCCGACACGCACGTCCTCGAGCACGATCAATGCGGTGACGCTGCCGTCGGAGAGGTCTTCCTCGAAACCCGCCTCGCGACGGGCCAGCGAGATCTGCTCCGGCACCAGGCGGTCCAGCCAGCGGCCGTCGCGGCGCAGTTCGACCCGGTGGATGGTCAGGGTCTGGAACTGCGGGCTGAAGTTGACACTGAAGCGTGCCGCGCTTCCGAGCGTGGCGGTGGAGCGGGCCTCGTAGGCGAAGACCTCATGGTCGAGGTGCCGCCCGCCGCGGCGGTCGACCTGGCGATCAAGCAGCCAGTAGCGCCACGGCGCCTCGACGCCCTCATCCTTCCAGGTGTCGGGAACCGCCACCGGCACCACGAAGCCAGGCTCCGGGGCAACGGTGAAACGGTATTCGCCGCGTTCGTGCACCACTTCCCCGGCCCAGGCCGGCAGGACGGCCATCGCCAGGACCAACCACCACAGTCGACGCATACCGTTCTCTCGGACCGGAAGTTCAGTGCCGTGACTTTAGCGCAGTCACGGCCGGCAGTTCCTTGCCCTCGCAGAACTCCAGGAAGGCGCCGCCGCCGGTGCTGATGTAGCCGATGCCGGCCTCGACGCCGTACTTGTCCACCGCGGCCAGGGTGTCGCCGCCACCGGCGATCGAAAAGGCCGGGGAATCGGCGATGGCCTGGGCCAGCACCTGGGTGCCCTTGCCGAAGGCGTCGAACTCGAACACGCCGACCGGGCCGTTCCAGACCACGGTGCCGGCCTTCTTGATCATTTCCGCATAGCGCGCGGCGGTTTCCGGACCGATGTCCAGGATCATGTCGTCGGCACCGACTTCGTTGACCTTCTTCACCGTCGCCGGCGCGTCGGCCGCGAAGGCCGGGGCCACGACCACGTCGGTCGGAATCGGGATGTCGGCGCCGCGCGCCCTGGCGTCGGCGATGATCTGGCGCGCGGTGTCGAGCAGATCGTTCTCGCACAGCGACTTGCCGACCGGGTGGCCGACGGCGGCGATGAAGGTATTGGCGATGCCGCCGCCGACGATCAGCTGGTCGACCTTGGACACCAGGTTCGACAGCAGCTCGAGCTTGGTGCTGACCTTGCTGCCGGCGACGATGGCGATCAGCGGGCGTGCCGGCGCTTCGAGCGCCTTGGCCAGCGCGTCGAGCTCCGCCATCAGCAGCGGGCCGCCGCAGGCGACCTTGGCGAAGCGGATCGCGCCGTGCGTCGAGGCCTGGGCGCGGTGCGCGGTGCCGAAGGCGTCCATGACGTAGACGTCGCAGAGTGCGGCGTACTTCTTCGACAGCGTCTCGTCGTCCTTGCCCTCGCCGACGTTCATGCGGCAGTTCTCGAGCAGCACCAGCTGGCCCGGCTTGACGTCGACGCCGTCGGTCCAGTCCTTCCGCAGCGGCACCTCGCGGCCGAGCAGCTCGGACAGGCGCGCGGCAACCGGGGCGAGCGAATCCTCCTGGGTCCAGACGCCCTCCTTCGGCCGGCCCAGGTGCGAGGTCACCATCACCGCAGCCCCCTTCTCCAGCGCCAACCGGATCGTCGGCAGGGCGGCCGTGATGCGCTGTTCGGACGTGATGCGCCCGTCCTTGACCGGCACGTTCAGGTCTTCGCGGATCAGCACGCGCTTGCCGGCCAGGTCGAGGTCGGCCATGCGGAGGATGGTCATGAGGGGCTCCGGGGAGGGGTGTGCGGGGAAGAACCGCATTTTCCCCCGCGGAGGCGGGCCGGGGCAAACCGCGGGGCCGCATGGGAGAATGCGCCATGGCCATCGAACCGATCGACCCGCCCGTGCTCGAAAGCGACCGCGTGCGCCTGCGCCCGCTGCGCACGGCCGACGCGGCCGATGTGTTCGCGCTCTACAGCGACCCCGAGGTCTGCCGCTACTGGAGCTTCGCGCCCTGGACCGAGCTGGCCCAGGCCCAGGCCTGGCTGGCCGAACGCATGCCGATGCGGCCTCCGTCCGTCTACGGCTGGGCCCTGACCGAGCCCGGCGAGGACCGCTTCATCGGCACCACCGCGCTGTTTTCGCTGAGCGGCCCGAACCAGCGCGCCGAACTCGGCTATTCCCTGCTGCCGGCGCGCCAGGGCCGCGGCCTCGCGCGCGAGGCGGTGCGCCTGGCGCTGGACCACGCCTTCGGGCCGCTGGGCCTGGAGCGGGTCGAGGCCGACGTGGATCCGCGCAACGAACCCTCCTGGCGCCTGCTCGAGCATTTCGGCTTCCAGCGCGAAGGCCTGCTGCGCAACCGCTGGCGGGTGGGCGGCGAGTTCGCCGATTCGTGGATCTACGGCCTGCTTCGGCCCGACTACCGGAGGGCCGCATGAGCTTCGGCATCGCCGACGCCGTCGCCGCCCTGCGTCGGGGCGAGGCCATCGGCCTGCCCACCGAGACGGTGTACGGGCTGGCCGCCGATGCCTCGCGGCCCGAGGCGGTGCGCCGGATCTTCGAACTCAAGGGCCGGCCGGCGGACCATCCGCTGATCGTGCACATCGCCGGCGCTTCGCGACTGGACGCCTGGGCCACCGACATTCCCGCCGCGGCGCGCACGCTGGCCTCCGCCTTCTGGCCCGGCCCGCTGACCCTGATCCTGCGCAAGCAGGCGCACGTTCCGGACGAAGTCACCGGCGGCCAAGCCACCGTCGGCCTGCGCTGCCCCGCCCACCCGATCGCGCTGGACGTGCTGCGCGCCTTCGGCGGCGGCCTGGCCGCACCTTCGGCCAACCGCTTCGGCCGCATCAGCCCGACCACCGCCGCGCACGTGCGCGAGGAATTCGGCGACGCGGTGCCGGTGGTGCTCAATGGCGGCGAGTGCACGATCGGCATCGAAAGCACGATCCTGGACCTGTCCTCGGACACGCCGCGCATCCTGCGGCCCGGCATGATCAGCCGCGCGCAGATCGAAGCGGTGATCGGACCGGTCGCGGACGGTGTCGCCGGCGACAGCCCGCGCGCCTCCGGCACGCTCGAGGCGCACTACGCGCCGCGCACGCCGCTGCTGCTGCTGCCGCGCCCCGCGCTGCTGGACGAAGCCCGCCAGCAGTCGGCGTTCGGAAAGCGCATCGCCGTGCTGGCGCTCGACACCCTTCCGGACGGACTCGATGGCCTGGCCCTGCCCGCGGCCGCGGATGCCTATGCGCATGGCCTGTACGCCGCGCTGCGCACGCTCGACGCGCGCGGCGTCAACCTGCTGCTGGCCGAACGCCCGCCCGAAGACGGCGCCTGGCTGGCCGTGCACGACCGCCTGCGCCGCTCCGCGGCCGGCGCCGGCGCGGGCGACGACGCCCCATGAAGGCCGCGCCGCGCTTCAGTGCCTGGGCCGCCGTTCCCGACGGCATCACGGCGCTGATGTTCGCGGTGGTGTGGTGCTTTCCCTTCGCGTTCGGCGCGCTGTCGGTGAAGACGGCTATGCTGACGATGCTGGTGGAGTTCTTCCTGATCCACGCCACCGGATTTTTCACGGCGCTGGACGGCAATTCGCGCGTACCGGCGCGGCTGCGGATCGGTAGCCTGGCCGGCCTGAGCCTGTTCTACGTGTTGATGATCGGCGCCTTCGCCTGGGCCTTCGGCGAATGGTGGCCGTTGCTGGCGTTCGCCTGGCTGGTGGTCGGCAAGGTGCTGTGGGCGCGCGGCGACGAAGCCGGAGACGACGCGACGATGTGGAAGATGGCGGCCTGGGCCGGCTCCGTGGCCGCCTACCTGTTCGCCGTGGCCGTGACCTCGATCGTGCCGCTGCCGCGACTGGGCATGCGCGAGGAACTGCAACCGCGTTTCGGCTTCGGCGACAGCATGAGCGGCGCCTGGGTAGAACAGCCGCAGTCCGTGGTGGCGATGGGCGTGCTGTACTTCGGCCTGCTGTGCGCGGCCAAGGTGCTGGCGGCACGCTGGCAGGCAAAGCGCACGGCACGGGCCGCGGCGGCACCGACGGCGTCCTGAAAACAGGAAGCCCCGGCCAGGCCGGGGCTTCCATGAAGCGATGCCGCCGGAGTTACTTCGCGGCCATCAGCGCCAGCGTCGTGTCGAGCATGCGGTTGGAGAAACCCCACTCGTTGTCGTACCAGGCGCCGACCTTCACCAGCGTGCCGCCCATGACCTGGGTCAGCGTGCTGTCGTAGACCGAACTGCGCGGATCGTGGTTGAAGTCGACCGAGACCAGCGGCTGCGTGTTGAAGCCCAGCACGCCCTTGAGCTCGCCCTCGCTGGCGGCCTTCACGGCAGCGTCGATCTCTTCCTTGGTGGTGTCGCGCTTGGCGACGAAGGACAGGTCGACGAAGGATACGTTGATGGTCGGCACGCGCATCGAGAAGCCGGTCAGCTTGCCGTTGAGCTCCGGCAGCACCAGGCCGACCGCGGCGGCGGCGCCGGTCTTGGTCGGGATCTGCGACATGGTCGCGCTGCGGGCGCGGCGCAGGTCGCTGTGGTAGACGTCGGTCAGCACCTGGTCGTTGGTGTAGGCGTGGATGGTGGTCATCAGGCCGTGCACGATGCCGATCTTCTCGTTCAGCACCTTGGCCAGCGGCGCCAGGCAGTTGGTGGTGCAGGATGCGTTCGAGATGACGGTGTCGGACGCCTTCAGCGTGCCGTGGTTGACGCCGAACACGACGGTGTTGTCGACGTCGTTGCCGCCCGGGGCCGAGATGACCACCTTCTTGGCGCCGGCGGCGAGATGCGCGCCGGCCTTGGCCTTCGAGGTGAACAGGCCGGTGCACTCGAACACGACATCCACGCCCAGCTCGGCCCAGGGCAGCTTGGCCGGATCGCGCTCGGCGCAGACGCGGATGCGGTCGCCGTTGACGACCATGTGGTTGCCGTCCACCGACACGTCGGCGTTGAAGCGGCCGTGCGCGGTGTCGAAACGGGTCAGGTGCGCATTGGTCTCGGCGTCGCCCAGGTCGTTGATGGCCACGATCTGGATCTCGTGGGTGCGCTTGGATTCGTAAAGCGCGCGGAGGATGTTGCGACCGATGCGGCCGTAGCCGTTGATGGCGACCTTGATGGACATGACGTCTCCTGGGAACCGCCAGACGGGCGGGTGGGGGTGGAAAGCCCGGCATTTTAGCAACCCCGGGGCCCCGGTCCCAGCATCGGCGGATTTGACCATCCTCAAGGCGGCACCCCGAGACCGGGCGGACACTGGCGCCATTCACCCACCGGAGCTCGTCCCCATGCACCTTTCCAAGCTGATCGCCCCCCTCGCCTGCGCCTGTGCGCTGGCCCTGACCGCCCCCGCCCAGGCCCAGGAGGCCGGGGACTGGACCTTCTCGGTGGGCGCCCACACGGTTGCCCCGAAGTCCGGCAACGGCCGCCTGGCGGGAGGCGCCCTGGCGGCCGACGTCGGCAACGACTGGCGCCCGACCGTCACCGCCGAATACTTCTTCAGCCCGAACTGGGGCCTGGAAGTGCTGGCCGCCCTGCCCTTCGAGCACGACATCCGGGTCAACGGCGTGGGCGCCGGTTCGACCAAGCACCTGCCGCCGACCGTGAGCCTGCAGTACCACTTCCAGGGCGAGCGCGTGACGCCGTTCCTGGGCCTGGGCGTGAACTACACGGCCTTCTTCGACGAGCAGGTCCGCGGCCCGCTGGCCGGCGCCGACCTCGAGCTGGACGCGTCCTGGGGCCTGGCCGCGCACGGCGGCGTGGATATCGCCGTCGGCGACCACAAGTGGCTGCGCCTGGATGCCCGCTGGATCGACATCGACACCGACGTGAGCGTGAACGGCGCCGACGTCGGCACGGTGCAGATCGACCCCTGGGTCTACGGCGCGGCCTTCGTCTGGTCGTTCTGAGCCCGCGATGGCGACGTTCATGGCCGCTGGCGTAAAGTCCGCGGCCATGAAGACGTTCCTTTACTGCCTGCTGTTCGCCGCCACCACCCTGCTGCCGGCCCCGGCCTCCGGCTGGAGCCGCCAGGGCCACCAGATCGTCGCGGAGCTGGCGGCGCAGGACCTGACGCCGCAGGCACGGCGCGAGGTCGCGGTCCTGCTGGCCGGCGAGCCCGACCCCACCCTGGCGGGCATCGCCACCTGGGCCGACGACATCCGCGCCGAAAGCCGCGTCGGCGAACACGCCCTGGGCAAGCGCAGCAGCCGTTGGCACTACGTCAACTTCCAGCGCGGCGCCGGCTGCGAATACGTGCCGGCCCGCGACTGCCCCGGCGGCAACTGCGTCATCGGTGCCATCAACGCCCAGCGCGCCATCCTGGCCGACCGCACGCGGCCGCTGGCCGAACGCCGCGACGCGCTGAAGTTCCTCGTGCACTTCGTCGGCGACGTGCACCAGCCGATGCACGCCGGGTATGCCGACGACCGCGGCGGCAACAACCACCAGCTCAACTACCGCGGCAAGGGCGCGCCCAAGGGCGAGGGCACCCAGCTGCACGGCGTCTGGGACTACTGGCTGCTGCAGAGCGCCGGGCTGGACAACCCCGCCTACGTGCAGCGCCTGCGGCAATCGCCGGTGCCGGCCGAACCCGGGCCGGCCAGCGACAACCCGCCCGTGGCCTGGGCCCTGGAGTCCTGCCGGCTGATGCAGGCCGAGGGTGTCTATCCACCGCGGCGCCGGATCGGCGACGACTATCTCGACCGCTTCCGCCCGGTGGCCGAGACACGCCTGCGGCTGGCCGGCGCGCGACTGGCCGCGCTGCTCAACGCCAGCCTGGCCCCCGCGCGCTGATCGGCATCAGGTGCCGGCGGCTGGTTTGCCCGGTTCGAACTTCACCGGCACCGCCACCCAGGCTTCGACCGGCTTGCCGTCCTTGGTCTGGGCGGTGAAGGTCCACTTCAAACTGGTCTCGCGCGCCGACGCCACCAGCGGCGAATCGGACGGCACGGTGCTGCCCTGCGGCTCGAACTCGCTGCGCACCGCGCGCCCATCCTTGCCCACCAGCACCCGCAGCATCACCGTGCCGCCCTCGCCCGCCGCCACCTGTGCCGCGGGATAGGCAGGCACCGGGCCGCTGAGACCCTCCGTCAGCTCGACGGGCTGGCCGACCTGCCCGCCGCCCGTCACCAGCATCTCGATCCGGATCCCCTCGAAACGATCCGGGAACTGTTCGCCGATACCGATGGCCGCCGGCGTGCCCAACTTGGTGATCAGGCGCGGCGAACCCTGGCTGGCGCCATCTCGAAGGATCTCGGCGGCGATGTGGACCTGGCCTTCGTCCATCGGCTTCAGCGTCAGCGTCATGTCCCAGCGCTGGCCGTCCTGGCTGTAGGTGAAGGCTTTCGGCTGGCCCGGCCGCATCGTTGCCGTCTCGACGCGTTCACCGCCGCCGTTCAGGGTCAGCGTCATCTGCAGCTGCAACTCCTCGGCCGAAGGCGCGGCGGGCTGCGCCGCCCAGACGGTCCAGCCCGCCGCCAGCGACAGCAGGGCCGCGAGGACCAGGCCGGTGAAACCGCGGAGCCGATGGGGCGAGTGGTGTTTGAGCATGGCAATGCGCTCCTTCAGGGGATGGGAGCCGAACCAGTGGCAGCCAAGGGGCAGCGGCCGGTCGGCGAGTTGGGTCTTGAGCAGGGCATCGCCGTAAGCGCGACGCGACTGCGGGTGACGGCGCAGCACGGCCGCGTCGCAGGCCAGTTCCTGGTCGTGACGGAACCGGGCCGCGCCGTAGTGCAGCAATGGGTTGAACCAGAACAGACAGCGCAGCGCAGCGACCAGCGCGCCGGCATAAAGGTCGCCGCGGCTCCGGTGCACGCCTTCGTGGCAAAGCACGAGCTGACGTTCGAGGCTGTCGTAGCGCTGCTCGAAATCCCGGGGCAACACGATCTGCGAGCGCCAGCCGATCACTGCCGGCAGCCCGGCGACCGATTCGCTCTCCAGCAGTCCGTCGGCGCGACGATGCAACGCGCCCAGTCCGCGCAGGAAACTGCGCTGCTGCCGCACCAGCAGCCACCAGGTGATCAGCAGGCCGAGGCCCCAGAGCGACAATGCCCAGGCCCGATAGTCGACTTGCGGCGTCGTGACCATGGCCGGCATGCCGGCGACTCCCGCGGCCACCACGGCGACCATTCGCGGTGCCGTCGGCACGACGGCCGCGGGCAGCATGCTGGCCAGCAGCACCGCCGGAACCAGCCCCCAGGCGGCATAGGCCGCACCCGCGCCAAAAGCGGCGCGCAACGGACGGCGCAGCAGCAGTACCAGCAGGATCGCCGCCGCAACGGCGAGCGTGGCTTCGGCCAGCCAGGCGCTGAGTTCACCGACCATCGTCGAGCTCCTGGATCAGCTTCTTCAGCTCGGCGATGTCCTTCTTCGAAAGTTTCCGGTGCTCGGAGAAATGCGCGACCATCGGCGCCAGTCGGCCGCCGAACAGGCGATCGAGCAGTCCTTTGCTCTCCTGCTGCAGCCAGTCCTCGCGGCGCAGCACCGGGGCGTAGAGATAACGGCGGCCCTCGCGTTCGACGCTGACGGCGCCCTTGTTCAGCAGCCGATTGAGCAGGGTCTTCACGGTTGCCTCCTGCCAATCCTGGCGGTCGCCCAAGGCAGCGAACACCTCAGCGGCCCCCAGGGGGCCGTCCTTCCAGAGCACTTGCATGACGACGGATTCGGCTTCGCTGATGGGCATGATGATTACGCCTGTAATTTGACGATAAATCTACACTTGTAATCGAAGCTGTCAAGCCCTCCCGGCACCGATGCCATACTGGCCCCGTCCCCAGACGACCCAGGCCATGGACCGACCGCAGACCCTCGACTCGCTCGACGCCGCCGTGGACCGGCTGCTGCAGCACGCCGGCACCACCGTGGTGCTGGCCGCGCCGCTGGGCCTGGGCAAGCCGCATCGCCTGCTCAACGCCATCACCCGCCGCATCGCCGCCGAGCCGACGCGTTCGCTGCACCTGCTCACCGCGCTGTCGTTGACGCCACCCGCCGCCGGCGCGGGCCTGCAGAAGCGCTTCCTCGGGCCCTTCCTGGAACGGCAGTTCGGCGCCGATTTCCCGGTGCTCGACTACGCGCTGGCGATGCGCGCCGGCACGCTGCCGGCGAACATCCGGGTCGAGGAGTTCTACATGCAGTCGGGCGCGATGCTGCGCGCCGACCGCGCCCAGCGCGACTACGTCAGCCTCAACTACACCCACGTCGCCCGCGCGGTCGCCGAGCGCGGCGCCAATGCGCTGGTGCAGAAAGTGGCGCGCGAACCCGGCGGCACGCGCCTGAGCCTGAGCTGCAATCCGGATCTGACGTTCGACCTGCTCGACGAGATGGTGCGGCTCGGCAAGCCGCGGCCGCTGCTGATCGCCGAAGTGGATCCGCATCTTCCGTGGCTGGACGGCCCCTGCGCGGTGGCCGCGGACTTTTTCGACGTCGTTCTCGACCTGCCCGGCCCGGCGCCGCGGCTGTTCGCCCTGCCACGCGAGCCGGTGAACGAGGTGGACTACGCCATCGGCCTGTATGCCAGCACCCTGGTGCGCGACGGCGGCACGCTGCAGATCGGCATCGGTTCGCTGTCCGATGCGCTCTGCCATGCGCTGGTGCTGCGGCATAC
Source organism: Arenimonas terrae (assembly GCF_006265115.1). Taxonomy (GTDB): domain Bacteria; phylum Pseudomonadota; class Gammaproteobacteria; order Xanthomonadales; family Xanthomonadaceae; genus Arenimonas; species Arenimonas terrae. The sequence goes on from NZ_SMDR01000002.1 coordinate 391,151, forward strand.
GCGCAACGACGATTACCTGGCGGCGCTCGAGGCGCTGTCGCCCGGACTGGCCGACTCGCCGCTGGTGCGGGCCACCGGCGGCACCGCGCCGTTCCGGCAGGGCCTGTACGGCGCCAGCGAAATGGTCAACGACGGCTTCCGCCGCCTGGCCGAGGCCGGCGTGCTGACGCGGCGCGTGGTGGACGACGCCGCGGCCATGGCGCGCATCAACCGCGGCCAGGCGACCAGCGCCGACCGCGCCCTGCTCGAGCGCGAGGGCCGCTGGCTCGACGGCGCCTTCTACCTCGGCTCCAGCGACCTCTACCGCTGGCTGCGCGAGCTGCCGCCGGAACAGGCGCGCGGCATCGGCATGACCCGCGTTTCCCACATCAACGAGCTGTACGGCAACAACGAGGCGCTGGAACGCGAACAGCGCCGCGACGCCCGCTTCTTCAACACCTGCATGATGATGACTGCGCTGGGCGCGGCCGTGTCGGATGCGCTGGCCGACGGCCGCGTGGTGTCCGGCGTCGGCGGCCAGTACAACTTCGTGGCGATGGCGCATGCGCTGCACGACGCCCGCTCCGTGCTGATGCTGCGCGCCACGCGTGCGGCGGACGGCACGGCGGCGTCGAACATTCTCTGGAACTACGGCCACACCACCATCCCGCGCCACCTGCGCGACCTGGTCATCACCGAATACGGAATCGCCGACCTGCGCGGCCGCAGCGACGGCGACTGCGCGGCGGCAATGCTGGCGGTGACCGATGCCGCCCACCAGGCCGCGCTGGCCCGCGACGCGATCGCCGCGGGCAAGCTGCCGGCGGATTTTTCGCTGCCGCCGCGCCTGGCGGGCCATCGTCGCGACCAGCTTGCGGAGCGCCTGCGGCCGCTGCGCCAGCGCGGCGTGCTGCCCGACTACCCCATGGGCAGCGACTTCACGGCGGTGGAGCAGCGGCTGGCGCGCGCGCTGGGATGGCTGAAGGCGCAGACCCAGACAGCCCCGGGACGCCTGCGTGTGCTGGCGGCGGCTCTGCCGTCCGCTGCCGCTGACGATGCCGAGGCGATGCAGCGCATGGACCTGTCGACGCCGAAGGGTTGGCGGGCGCGGCTGGATGCCCGCCTGCTCGCGTACGCCTTGCGGCGTACGTCGACCTAGTCCGCCTCGGGCAAGCCGAGCAGTCGCCGCACCTGCGGCTCCAGGCTGTTGAGGCCCGCGCTGCGTCCCCTTGAAAGGGCGGTCCGTGCATCGGCACCGTTGAACCAGGCCTCGCGCAATGCGACCAGGGCACCTACGCGATTGCCGCTGGCGCAGTGCACCAGCAGCGGTGCAGGCAACTCCCGCAGTGCTCGGTCCAGCGCTGCCGCCGACTTCCGCCCCAGCGCGCTTGCATCGGCGATCGGCACCGCGGCGTAGATCAGGCCCGCAGCGGCGACTTCATGCGACTCGTTGCGTGCAGGCAGTTCGGCCGCGGGCCGCAGGTTGAGCACGCTGCGCAGCCCCGCCTCGCCCAGCGCCGACCAATGCTGCGGCTCCGGCTGGCCGGCCGAATACACGCCGTCCGCAACCTGGCGCCAACCGGGGATCACGAGCGGGGAAACATCGGGATTCACGGCATTAGTCCGGACAGTAGAGCGCGTGCAGTGTCGCCATCAGGCTCCGGACCGGCCCGTCCGACAGCGAGTAGTGGATGACCTGGCCTTCGCGGCGGGTCTCGACCAGGTTCCCCTCGCGCAGTTTGGCTAGATGCTGCGATAGCGCCGACTGGCTCAGCTCGAGGCGCTGCAGCAGGGCGCCGACGCTTAGCTCGCCTTCGGCCAGATGGCAGAGGATGAGCAGGCGCTGGTCGTTGCCCAGCCGGCGCAGGAGCGCGGCCGCTTCGGCGGCGGCGGCCGGCATGGCGCGCAGATCGCGGGGATTTTTGATGGTGGCTGGCCTGGGCATGCGGCGATTATATTGTTGCTTTCTAATTTAGCAAGTGCTAATTTGCAGCCAGCCGAGGAGACCCGACATGAGCCGCCCGAACGTCCAAGCCTTCCACCACGCCGAAACCGGCACCTGGAGCTATGTGGTCAGCGACCCGGCCGGCGACGCGGCCGCGATCATCGACCCGGTGCTCGATTACGACCCCAAGTCCGGCCGCACCGGCACCACGGCCGCAGCGCAGCTCGTCGCCCATGTGCGCGGCCAAGGCTTGCGCGTGGAATGGATCCTGGAAACCCACGCGCACGCCGACCACCTGAGCGCCGCGCCCTGGCTGCAGCGGCAGGTGGGCGGCCGCATCGCCATCGGCGCCGGCATCCGCGAGGTGCAGGCGACGTTCAAGCCGATCTTCAACCTCGAGCAGGAGTTCGCCACCGACGGTTCGCAGTTCGATCATCTTTTCGCCGACGGCGAAGCGTTTGCGCTGGGCGCCATCACCGCGCGCGTGATCGCCACTCCGGGCCACACCAACGACAGCGTGAGCTACCTGGTCGGCGATGCGCTGTTCACCGGCGACAGTCTGTTCATGCCCGATGGCGGCACGGCGCGCTGCGATTTCCCGGGGGGCGACGCGGGCAAGCTTTTCCAGTCGATCCAGCGCCTATACCTGCTGCCCGACGACACGCGGGTTTTCGTCTGCCACGACTACGCGCCCGGCGGCCGCCCGGTCGCCTGCGAGACCACGATCGGCGAACAGAAGCGCAGCAACATCCACGTGCGCAGCGGCGTGCACGAGATCGATTACGTGAAGACCCGCCGCGCACGTGACGCCACGCTGGCCATGCCGGTGCTGATGCTGCCGTCGGTGCAGGTGAACATCCGCGCCGGCCAGCTTCCGCCGGCCGAGGACAACGGCACCCGCTTCCTGAAGATCCCGCTGGACAAACTCTGATGGTGACCGAATCTACCCCCCTTGCTTCCCTGGCCGGCGGCGCGCTCATCGGCCTCTCGGCCACCGCCCTGCTCTGGCTCAACGGCCGGATTGCCGGCATCAGCGGCATCGCCTGGAGCGCGCTGCGCGAAACGGGCGGAGAGCGCCGCTGGCGCCTGATGTTCCTTGCCGGCCTCATCGCCGGCGCGGGCCTCTGGTTCGCGTTCGCGCCGGGCATTGCCGCACCGCGCGAGGGCTTCGCGCTACCGCTGCTTCTGGCCGGCGCGCTGCTCGTCGGTGTCGGCACGCGCCTGGGCAGCGGCTGCACCAGCGGTCACGGCATCTGCGGGCTGGCGCGCCTGTCGCCGCGTTCGCTGGCGGCGGTGGTCGTGTTCATGGCGGTGGCGATCGCGACGACGACGGGGGTGCGCCATGTCTTCGCCTAGGCCCGCGCTTTTCGCCGCGCTTTCTGGCCTGCTCTTTGGCCTCGGCCTGGCCGTGTCGGGCATGGCCGACCCGGACAAGGTGCTGAACTTCCTCGACCCGCTCGGCGACTGGGACCCCAGCCTGGCCCTGGTGATGGCCGGGGCGCTGATGGTGGCCCTGCCCGGCTTCGCCTGGGTGCGCCGCCGCGGCGCCGCCGTCTGCGGCCCGCTGCAGCTGCCCACCCACACGCGCGTGGACCGCGACCTGCTTCTGGGCGCGGCGATCTTCGGAATCGGCTGGGGACTGGCGGGCTATTGCCCGGGCCCGGCCCTGGCCGGGCTGGGGCGACTGGCGCCGGAATCGCTGTGGGTCGTGCCGGCGATGTTCGCCGGCTTCTGGATCGCGGACCGCCTGAAACGTTGACTCAGCGCAGCGACTTCGCCGCCGCCACCACGGCTTCGACGGTGATGCCGAAGTGCGAGTACAGGTGTTCGGCCGGCGCAGACGCGCCGAAGCTGTCGATGCCGACCACGGCGCCGTCCAGCCCCACGTACTTGCGCCAGTAGTCGGTGACGCCGGCTTCCACCGCGACGCGCTTGCGGCACCAGGCCGGCAGCACGGCCTCACGCCATTCGAGCGGCTGACGGTCGAACACGTCGGTGCTGGGCATGGACACCACGCGGGCCTTGATGCCCTCGGCCGCGAGACGGCGCATGGCCTCCATCGCCAGTTCGGTTTCCGAGCCGGTGCCGATCAGGATCAGGTCGAATTTCGCCTCGCCCGGATCGGACAGCACGTAGCCGCCGCGGGCGATGTCGGCGACCTGCTGCGCATCGCGCGCCTGGTGGGCCAGGTTCTGGCGGCTGAAGACGAGGCAACTCGGACCGTCCTTGCGTTCGATCGCAGCCTGCCAGCTCACGGCCGACTCGACCGCGTCGCAGGGGCGCCAGACGTCGTTGTTCGGGATGTAGCGCAGGGCCGCCAGGTGTTCGACCGGCTGGTGGGTCGGGCCGTCTTCGCCCAGGCCGATCGAGTCGTGGGTGAACACGTGGATGGCGCGGGTCGGGATCAGGGCCGACATGCGCAGTGCGTTGCGCGAATAGTCGGAGAACACCAGGAAGGTGGCGTCGTAGGGGATGAAGCCGCCGTGCAGCGCGATGCCGTTGCTGATCGCGCTCATGCCGAACTCGCGCACGCCGTAGTGCACGTAGTTGGCGCTGGCGTCGTTCGTGGTTACCGACTTGCTGCCCTTCCACAGCGTGAGGTTGGAATGCGCCAGGTCGGCCGAGCCGCCGATCAGCTCTGGCAGCAGCGGGCCGAAGGCGTCCAGCGCCATCTGCGACGCCTTGCGCGAGGCGACCATCGGGCCGTCCTGCTGCAGCTTGGCGGCATAGGCCTTGGCGGCCTCGGCGAAACCGTCCGGCAGTTCGGCGTGCGAACGGCGCACCAGCTCGGCGGCCAGTTCCGGATGGGCCTTGGCGTAGGCGTCGAACAGGCGGTTCCACTGCTCCTCGCGCACCAGACCGGCATTGCCGGCGCGCCAGCCGTCGGCGATCGCCTGTGGGATCTCGAAGGGCGCATGCGGCCAGTTCAGCGCCGTGCGGGTGGCGGCGATCTCGTCCTTGCCCAGCGGCGCGCCGTGGCTGGATTCCTTGCCGGCCTTGCCGGGCGAGCCGAAGCCGATCGTGGTACGGCAGCAGATCAGGGTCGGCTTGCCGGTTTCGGCCTGCGCGGTCCGGATCGCCTGGGTGATTTCCTGCGGATCGTGGCCGTCGACCTTGCGGATCACCTGCCAGCCGTAGGCCTCGAAACGCGCGGCGGTGTCGTCGGTGAACCAGCCGTCGGTATTGCCGTCGATCGAGATCTTGTTGTCGTCCCAGAAGGCGATCAGCTTGCCCAGGCCCCAGGTGCCGGCAAGCGACGCGGCTTCGTGCGAGATGCCTTCCATCAGGCAGCCGTCGCCCATGAAGACCCAGGTGTAATGGTCGACGACGTCGAACTCGGGGCGGTTGAAGCGCTGGGCCAGCAGCTTCTCGGCGAGCGCCATGCCGACGGCGTTGGCCAGGCCCTGGCCGAGCGGGCCGGTGGTGGTCTCGACGCCCGGGGTGTGGCCGAATTCGGGATGGCCGGCGGTCTTGCTGTGCAGCTGGCGGAACTTCCTGAGCTGTTCGATCGGCAGGTCGTAGCCGCTCAGATGCAGCAGCGCGTAGACCAGCATCGAGCCGTGGCCGTTGGACAGCACGAAGCGGTCGCGGTTGAACCACTTCGGATTCTGCGGGCTGTGGCGCAGGAAGTCGTTCCAGAGCACTTCGGCGATGTCGGCCATGCCCATGGGCATGCCCGGATGACCGGACTTGGCCGCCTCGACGGCATCCATGGCCAGGAAACGGATGGCGTTGGCGAGGTCGCGGCGGGTCGGCGTGGTCATGGAAGGCTTCGGAGGCGGCTCCCGCGGGGTGCGGGCGCCGTATTCTCCCATCCTCCCGCCACGGTGTCGCGGTTGCGGCCCGGGCCGGGCGCTGCTAGGTCGCCGCGGTCAGGCCTGCTCCACGGCCCCCGCGGGTTCGGCCGGCCGGTGCGACTCGCCCTGGGATACCAGGGTGGCGATGGCCAGGTCGCCGGTGACGTTCACCGTGGTGCGGCACATGTCCAGGAAGTGGTTCACGCCGAGCACCAGGCCGATGCCTTCGGCCGGCACGCCCACCATCGCGCAGATCAGTGCCACCACCGGCAGCGAGCCCGAGGGCACGCCGGCGGTGCCGATGCCGCCCAGGATGCAGACCAGCATCACCAGGAACTGCTGGCCCAGGCTCAGGTCGACGCCGAAGAACTGGGCCAGGAAGATCACCGTCACGCCCTCGAACAGCGCCGTGCCGTTCTGGTTGGCGGTGGCGCCGATGGTCAGCACGAAGCGCGAGACGTGGCGCGGCAGGCCGAGCTTCTCGTCGGCCACGCGCAGCGCGGTCGGCAGGGTGGCATTGCTCGACGCGGTGCTGAAGGCCATCAGCATGGCCTCCTGCACGCCGCGGAAGAACTTCGCGGGCGAATAGCCGCCCAGGAACTTCAGCGCCGCCGGGTAGACCAGGAACAGATGGATCGCCAGCGCCCCGACCACGACGAGCACGTAGGTGCCCAGGCGGATCAGCAGGTCCCAGCCGAACAGCACCGCCAGGTTGAACATGAAGCAGAAGACGGCATAGGGCGCCAGCCGGATCACCAGACCGATCAGGGTCATCGAGACCTCGAACAGCCCCTCGATGCCGCGCTTGAGCGCCGCCAGCGCCGGCGTCGCCGGGCTCAGGACAATGCCGATGCCGAACATCAGCGAGAAGAACATCAGCGCCAGGATGGTGCCGTTGTCGGAAGCCGCGCGCACCGCATTCTGCGGCACGATCGACAGCAGCATGTCGATGCCGCTGGCCTGCGACTGGCTGTCGCGCACGATCGCCTGCGCGCGCTCGGCGCTTTCGGAAAGCAGCTGTTGCGCCAGCACCGGGTCGACGCCGGCGCCGGGCCGCACCAGTCCGACCAGCACCAGGCCGATCAGCACGGCGGTGCCCGACATCAGCACCGTGTAGGCCAGCGTGCGCCAGCCGATGCGGCCGAGCGAACGCACGTCGCCCATCTCGGACACGCCGACCACCAGGGCCGAGAACAGCAGCGGCACGATCAGCATGAAGATCAGGCTGAGGAACAGGGTCGAGAACGGCTGCGTGACGTAGCCGATCACCGACTTCACCCAGGCGGCGTCGCTACCGGCCGAATAGTGGACGCTCAGGCCGATCACGAGGCCAGCGAGAAAACCGATGGCGATCTTCCAGTGCAGCGGCAGGGGCTTGCGGGTGCTCATCGCGGGGACTCCGTGGCGGGACGGACGCGGTTCGAACGGATCTCACCGGACTTGAGCCGGGCCAGATAGCTGTCGAGTTCGCGCCTGACGACCGGCATCAGCAGGTAGACGCCGATCAGGTTGGGGATGGACATCAGCAGCAGCATCGCGTCGGCGATGCCGACGATGCTGCCGAGCTGCATCGAGCAGCCGACCACGGTCATCGCAAGGAAGACCGCCTTGAACAGGTTCATCGCCAGCACCGATTCGCCGGTGAGGAAACCCACCGCCTTGGTGCCGTAGTAGCCCCAGGTGATCATGGTCGAGTAGGCGAACAGGAACACCGCCACCGTCAGCACGTACGGAAACCACGGCAACACGGTGGCGAAGGCCTGCGAGGTCAGCGCCACGCCGTCGTGCCCCTGCTGCAGGTACTGCCCGGAGACGATGATGATCAGCGCCGTCATGGTGCAGATCACTACGGTATCGATGAACGGCTCCCAGAGCGCGACGAAGCCTTCGGTGAGCGGCTCGCGCGTGCGCACCGCCGAATGGGCGATCGCCGCCGAGCCCAGGCCCGCCTCGTTCGAGAAGGCCGCTCGCCGGAAACCGACGATCAGGGCGCCGAGTACGCCGCCGTAAGCCGCCTCGCCGCTGAACGCGCCGTGCAGGATCGCCGCGACGGCCGTCGGGATCCTGTCGGCATTCACCGCCAGCACGACCGCGCCCGCCAGCAGGTAGACCGCCGCCATCGCCGGCACCAGCCGTGCCGTGACCTTGCCGATGCGCGAAATGCCGCCCACCACCACGATGCCGGTGAGCACCGCCAGCCCGATGCCGAACAGCCAGCCGCGCCCGGCCAGTGGCCCTTCGGCGCCACCGGTCACGGCGAATACCTGGGCGAAGGTCTGGTTGGCCTGGAACAGCGCGCCCGACCCCGCCGCGCCGCCGACGATGCAGGCGGCGTAGAACACGGCAAGACCCTTGCCCAGACCGGCCAGCTTCGGGTGGTTGGCGGCGATGCCCTGCTGCAGGTAGTACATCGGCCCGCCGGAGACACTGCCGTCAGCGTTCTGGCGCCGATACATCACGCCCAGGGTGCATTCCACGAACTTCGAGGACATGCCCAGCAGGCCGGCCACGATCATCCAGAAGGTGGCGCCGGGGCCGCCGACCGTGATTGCCACGGCGACACCGGCGATATTGCCCAGCCCGACCGTGCCCGAAACCGCGGCGGTCAGCGCCTGGAAATGGCTGACCTCGCCCGGACCGGTCGGATCGGCGTAGTCGCCGCGGATCACCCGGAAGCCGTGCGCGAAGCCGCGCAGGTTCACGAAGCGGAAGTAGACGGTGAAGACGCAGGCCGCGACCGCCAGCCAGACCACGATGGCCGAAGCGCTCAGACCGCCAGGCAGCGGCAGTTCGACGAATACGGCGGCCGAAAGCCAGTCGGCGATCGGCCCGAAGATCGCCTGGATGCGGGCATCGATGCCCGTGGCGGCCTGGGCAGGGCCGACGGCGAGGGCAAGGGCGGCGCCGGTCAGGCGCGACAGGGTCTGGGTCACCAGGCGGTCCAGGAATGGAAACCCGGGCAGCTTACCAGCCGCGGCCGGCCTGTCAGCCCGAGGCGAGCAGCACGTCCAGGCGCTGCGGCCGGCCGATCAGATAGCCCTGCGCGTACTGGCAGCCCAGGCGACGCAGGGCCTCGAGCTGTTCCGGCGTCTCGATGCCCTCGACCACGATGTCGGCCGACAGGGCGTGGCCCAGGCGCACGATGGTCTCGACGATGGCCATCGAACGGACATCGTCGAGCATGCTCCGCGAGAAGGACTGGTCCACTTTGATGGTGTCGAAGGGCAGCCTGTGCAGGTGGCAAAGGTGCGAGTAGCCGGTGCCGAAGTCGTCCAGGGCGACCTTGATGCCGTGGCCATGGCAGACGTCGATGATGCCGGCGACCAGGGTGTAGTCCAGCACTTGGCTTTCGGTGATCTCGATCTTGAGGCTGCCGCGCGGCAGGCGGGCGGCGTCCACCCGCGCGACGATGCGCTCGATCAGGCCGGGATGCGCCAGCTGGCGCGCCGATACGTTCACGGCGACGAAAGGAGCGCGGCAGGTGCCGGCCGCGATCAGGCGGCCGACGGCGTCGCAGGCGGTGTCGATCACGTACTCGCCCACCGGCACGATCAGCGACGTTTCCTCGGCGAGCGCGACGAATTCGCCAGGGGAGATCCAGCCGCGCTCGGGATGGTTCCAGCGCACCAGCGCCTCGAAGCCGGCGACCCGGTCTTCGGCCACCGACAGCAACGGCTGGTAGCTGAGCTCGAGGTGGCGGTTGGCCAAGGCCTCGCGCAGCTGCGCCTCGAGGCGGATCCGGCCCGTGCCCAGGCGTTCCGAAGGCGTCGGCGTATCGGGCATGGGCTGCTTGCCCTGCAGCGCGGCCAGGGCACCGCGATAGCGCTTCAGCTGGCCTTCCAGCAGCGAGCGCACGATCGGGTCGGTGGCCGCCAGCCGGTCGGCGATCTGCTGGCGGTCGAGCGGGAACAGCACGGCGGCACTGACGGCAGTCGCCGTGGCGGTGCGCGGGGCGTCGTCGATGACCGCCATCTCGCCGACCAGATCCCCCGGACCGAGCAGGCTGAGGACCACTTCGTCGCCGCGCTGGTGGGTCTTGACCTCGATGGTGCCCGATTCGATCAGGAACGCGGCGCCGGGCTCGTCGCCCTCCCGGAACAGGAGATCGCCGGCTTCCAGCTGCACCCTCAACGGACTCATCCCTTCTCCTCGCGCCCCGTGGTTCATGAGTCCATAAACGGCACAGGGCCGCTTTCGCGGCCCTGTGGCGGTGAAACGATGGCTTGCTGGATCAGGGCTTGCCGGCAACCTGCAGGATGCGCGGCGTCACGAAGATGAGCAGCTCGGCCTTCTCGGTGGAGCGGCCCTTGTTCCGGAACAGGTTGCCGAGCACCGGCACGTCGCCCAGGAACGGAACCTTGCGCAGGTCTTCGCGGTTCTTGAACTCGTACACGCCGCCGACGACGACCGTCTGGCCGTTGTCGATCAGCACCGCGGTGCTCACCTCGCGGCGGGCGATCTGCGGCACGAAACCACCGGCCGGGTTGGTCACCAGGTCGCTGACCTCGTCCTTCTTCACCATCAGGTTCAGGTAGACGCGGCCGTCCTGGGTGATGGTCGGGGTGACCTTGAGCTCAAGCAGCACTTCCTTGAACTCGACCGTCGCGGTGGCGACGGCACCCGGGGTGGTGGCCGGCTGGATCGTCAGGTAACCGACCTCGTCGCCCTGGCGGATGATCGCCTCGCGCTGGTTGGCGGTGATCACGCGCGGGTTGGACACCACTTCGCCACGACCCTCTTCTTCCAGGGCCGAAAGTTCGAGGTCCAGGGAGATGTCGCTGCGCAGGATGCTGAGGTTCAGCACGCCGGCGGCGGCATCGACCGGGAGGCCGACGAGGAAGCCGGAATCGCTGGTGCTCTCGCCGGCGGCAGCGGCCGCAGGCAGGGTGCCCACGCGGTCCTGGACGCCGAAGATCACGCCCAGCTCGCGGGCGAACAGCTCGGTCGCGACGACAATGCGGGCCTCGATCAGCACCTGGTCCACCGGCCGGTCGAGCGTGGCCAGCAGGGCGCGTACTTCGGCGATCTTCTTCGGGATGTCGATCAGCAGCAGAGTATTGGTGCGATTGTCGAAGCTGACGCTGCCGCGCGGAGACAGGAAGCCCTTGGACGCACCGGCGCCCGCACCACCGGCACCGCCGCCGCTGTTCTTGCTGTCCTCGGTCAGCAGCTTCGCAATCTCCTCGGCGTTGCCGTAGTTGACCGGGATGTACTCGGTGACCAGCTCCTCGCGCTCCTCGAGGGCGATGCGCGCATCGGCACGCGCCTTCTCGAAGTCGGCGATCTCCTTCTGCGGCGCGACCCAGATGACATTGCCGTCGCGGCGCTTGTCGAGCTGCTTGGCGCGCAGCACGATCTCCATGGCCTGGTCCCAGGGCACGTTGATCAGGCGCAGGGTCACGTTGCCCTGGACGGTATCGGAAGCCACCACGTTGAGGTTGGATTCCTCGGCGATCAGCTGCAGCACCGTGCGCACCGGCACGTCCTGGAAGTTGAAGGTCACCGCGCGGCCGGTATAGGCCTGGGTCTGCGAACCTTCGGCAACCGCACCCGCGGCCCGGGCCGCCGGCGCCGCCGCGATCACCGCACCGCGCTTGGGCGCGATCTCGATCACGTACTCGTTGCCGGTCTGGTAGGCCATCGAATCGAAGGCGCCATTGGTGTTGATCACAAGCCGGGTGCTGCCAGCGTTCGCGTTCGGCTCCAGGCTCTGGACCGGAGTGGCGAAGTCGGTGACGTCCAGGCGGCGGCGCAGGTTCTCGGGGATCGAGGCGTTGGCCACGTCCACGACGACCTTCGAACCTTCGTTGCGCATGTCGGCTGCCGCGCCATCACCGCTGAAGCGCAGGATGACCCGGCCGGCGCCGTTTTCGCCGCGACGGAAGTCGATGTTGGCGACCTGGATGTCGGAGGCGACCTTCTTGGTCGGATCCGAGGAGCTGGCCATCGCATTGGCGGCGTTGCTCTGCACCGCGCCAGCGTCCACCGTCAGCACGAGTAGGTTGCCGGCGCTGCGGGTGGTATAGCTGGCGGGCCTGAACAGGTCCACCACGACCCGGGTCCGGCCACCGGCCTCGACCGCGGAGACCGCGGACGTCGCGCCGCTGCCGATCACCACGCGGCGCTGGCTCAGGCCGTTGCTGGTGTCGGGAATATCCACCGCGATGCGCGGCGGCGTGTCCGTGGTGAAGGCCTGGACGTCGCCCACCGGCTCCGCGAACTGCAGGGTGATGTCGACCTTGCCCCCAGGGGCCGAGGCGTAACGCACGTCCTGCAGGACATTCGCGGCCATGGCAGACAGCGACGTCGTCAGGCCGACGGCGAGCGCTCCCATGGCCAGCAACCAAGCGCGCTTGGTGCCCATCCCCTCGCCGATCGTCTTATTAGCGGTCATCGTGCATTCCCCCAATCAATTGTCTTCAAGGGCGATCTTGGCTTGACGCTCAAGCCAACCACCGGCCCCATCAGGTACGAGTTCGACCATTTCGATACGGTCCTCGAAGACCGCGGTGATGCGACCGTCGCTGAGCCCCATGTAGTTCCCCGGACGAACCCGGTAGGTCACCTTGTCCGGCCCCATCACCAGACCGACGACGCCTTCACCGGCGCCGATCGTGCCGACCATGTCGAGGCTGTCCAGCGGGAAGGCCTCGAGGACCTCCTTGCGCCGGTTCGGATCAGGCCGCAGCGCGTTGCTGGAGTTGCTGTCCGGGGCCGGCTGGCTGAACGGATCGCGCAGGTTCTGGGCGGCGTATTCGAAGGTCTCGAACTGCTTCATCACCGGCAGCGGATCCAGCGGCGGCGCCGGGCGCGCCCGGACTTCCGCGACCCAGGCCTCAAGGTCGCCGCTGCCGCGCGTGCACGCCGGCAGAAGGACCACGGCGGCGGCGATCAGGATGCCGGAAACCGCCTTCCTGCTCATGGACGACGCCATCACTGGACACCCCCGGTGGTCGCCGCCGGCCCGGAAGCCGCGACTTCGTCTTCATCAAGGTAACGGTAGGTCTTCACCGTGCCTTCGAGCACCAGCGTGGTGTCGCCGGCGCCGCGGGGCTTCAGCGAGATGTCGTGCATGGTCATGATGACCACGCGCGGCAGCGAGGCAACACCGCTGACGAAGGCGCCGAACTGGTGGTAGGTGCCGACCATGCGCAGCGCGATCGGCTTCTCGGCGTAGAACTCGAGCATCGTCTCCGCACCCGGCTGGAACAGCTCGTTGTTGATGCCGCTGGCCAGGGCCGTCTGCGAGACGTCCACGATCAGGTCCGGCATCTCGTTCTTGCTCGGCAGCTGGCGCAGCATCTGCTGCAGCATCACTTCCATCTGGGCGAGCTGCTGCTTGAGCGGTTCGAGGTTGGCGGCACGGCCCTGCTTGCCCTGGAACTCCTCGCGCAGCGTCGTTTCGGTGGCTTCTTCGGCCTGGAGCGTGATGCGCTGGTCGCTGACGAAGAAGTACCAGGTCAGGCCGACGATCAGCAGGCCAAGCAGGACGCACGCGCCCACCTTCACCTGGAACGGCCATGCACCCGAGTTGTTGAAATCGAGGTTGCGCAGGTCGACTTTCTTGCTGCTCACGGCGCACCTCCTGCGGCCACGGCGGGAGCGGCGGCGGCGGGCGCCGGCGCAGCCGGTTCAACGGCTTCTTCTTCGCTGCTCGGGCTCTTCAGCGTCACCTTGAGCGAGAAGACGTTCGGCAGACCCTTGTCGGAGCCCTTGGCTTCGATGATCGAGAGGTCTGGGTTGGTCATCCACCCCGATTCCTCCAGATTGCGCATGTAGGAGCTGACACGCGCGTTCGACTGGGCCATGCCGTCGAGCGTCAGGACCTGGCCGCTCTGCTTGATCGAGCTCAGCCGGACCCCCTCGGGGATGGTCCGCACCAGCTCGTCGAACAGGTGCACCATCTGCGAACGGCTGGCCTGCAGCTGTTCGATCACCTGTTTGCGGGCGAGCAGGTTGGCCTTCTTCTTGTCCAGCTCTTCGATTTCCTTGATCTGCTGGTCCACCAGCACGATCTGGTCACGGAGATACTGGTTCCGGGCCATCTGGCCCTCGATCTGGCCGTTGTAGTACATGACGATCAGGAAGCTGAGGACGAGCGCGACGCCCGCCGCCAGGCCGAGCATGGTCATGAATTCCTTCTGACGCAGCTTCCGCCGCTCGGAGCGCCAGGGAAGTAGATTGATTCTGGCCATCAGTCGAAGCTCCTCAGGGCCAGGCCGCACGCGATCATCAGCGCCGGGGCATCCTGCGCCAGGGCATGGGCCTGGACGCGGGGCCCGAGCGCCATGTTGGCGAGCGGGTTAGCGATGACGGTGGGAACACCGAGCTGCTCTTCCACCAGGCTGCCGATGCCGGCGATCGAGGCGCAACCGCCCGCGAGCACCACCTGGTCGACCCGGTTGAAGTCGCTGCCGGCGTAGAAGAACTGCAGCAGTCGGCTGACCTGCTGTACCAGCGCTTCCTTGAACGGCTCGAGCACCTCGATTTCGTAGCTTTCCGGCAGCCCGCCCTGGCGCTTGGCCAGGCCGGCCTCGTCGTAGCTCAGGCCGTAGCGGCGCATGACCTCGTCGGTCAGCTGCTTGCCGCCGAAAACCTGCTCGCGGGTGTAGATGCTGCGCTGGCCGCGGAGCACGTTGAGCGTGGTCATTGTCGCGCCGATGTCCACGAGGGCCACGATCGCGTCCTTGGGCACCGACAGCTGGTCCGAAACCAGCTTGAAGGCGTTCTCCATCGCGAAGGCCTCGACGTCGATGACCTTGGCGGTGAGGTTGCCCAGCTCCAGCGCCGACTGCCGCAGCTCGACGTTCTCGGTGCGGGAGGCGGCCAACAGGACCTGGATCATCTCCGGGTTGTTGGGCACCGCGCCGAGCACCTCGAAGTCGATGCTGACTTCGTCGATCGGGTACGGGATGTAGTTCGAGGCCTCGAGCTGGACCTGGTCCTCAAGCGCGTCCTCGTCCAGGTCGCCCTGGATCGGGATGATCTTGGTGATCACCGACGAGCCCGAGACCGCAGCCGCCGCATGGCGGGCCTTGGTGCCGGAGCGGGCCACGGCCCGCTTGATCGCCTCGCCGACGGCCTCGACCTCGACGATGTTCTTCTCGACCACGGCATTGGGCGGGAGCGGTTCGACCGCGTAGTGCTCAACGCGGTACTTCCCACCGGATGTCTCGGTGAGCTGCAGAAGCTTGACGGCAGTGGAACTGATGTCCAGGCCGACCAGCGGTGTCTTGGCATTTCCGAAAAGACCCACGGTTTCTCCCCTTCCGACGGGCGCTTACAAGCGATTGGTGCGCCGTTACATTAAATAACGAAAAATTCCCAAATGGCAATGCCCCCCCCTATCGGGGTCCATTTCCACCGGTCGGCCTCCCCCTTCGCGCTCCCCTAATAGACGCATTCGACCCCGGAATCCGGCCGCCCCCACGGCAACTCCGGGTCATGGCACGTTCTATACTCCCTGCCCCACGTCGATGTAAACCTCGGGAGAGGCCCTGGATGGCCCGATTCGCACGCCTGCTCCGCCGGGCACTGATCCTGTTCGCCGGACTGGCCCTGTTGGGCCTGATCGCCCTGGGCGTCCTGTACTGGCTCATCGCCCCCCGCCTGCCGGACGTCCAGGAACTGCGCAATGTCGAGCTGCAGGTGCCCCTGAGCATCTACACCCGCGACGGCAAGCTGGTGGCCCTGATCGGCGAGACGCGCCGGTTCCCGATCCAGATCGAGCAGGTGCCCGGGCACGTCAAGGACGCCTTCATCGCCATCGAGGACGCCCGTTTCTACGAGCACCCCGGCGTCGACTGGCGCGGCATCAGCCGCGCGGTGTGGCTGCTGGCTACCACCGACGACCGCCGCGTGCCCGGCGGCAGCACCATCACCCAGCAGGTCGCCAAGCAGTTCTTCCTGAGCTCGGAGTACTCGTACACCCGCAAGATCACCGAGATTTTCCTTGCGCTGAAGATGGAGCGCGAGCTGAGCAAGGACGAAATCTTCGAGCTGTATCTGAACAAGAGTTTTTTCGGAAACCGCGCCTACGGCGTCGCGGCCGCCGCGGAGTTCTACTACGGGAAAAGCCTGGACCAGCTCACCCTGGCCGAAGCGGCGATGCTCGCTTCGATTCCGAAGTTTCCCTCCAGCGGCAACCCGATCATCAACCCGGAGCGCGCCCTCGTGCGCCGCAACTACGTGCTGCAGCGCATGCGCGAGGAAGGGCTGATCACGCCCGCACAGGAGCAGGTGGCGCTGGCCGAGCCGGTGAACGCGAGCCCGCATGAACCCAAGGTCGAATCGGACGCGCCCTACATCGCCGAAATGGTCCGGGCCGAGATGGAGCAGCGCTACGGCGCAGAGGCCACCACCAGCGGCCTGAAGGTCTACACGACGCTCGACAGCACCCACCAGGCCGCGGCTGCCCAGGCCGTCCAGGCCGGCCTGCTCGAGTACGACCGCCGCCACGGCTGGCGCGGTCCCGAGGCCGAACTGGCCCTGGACGATGCCGAAACCGCCGAAGCCATGCGCAAGCGCCTTCGGGCCTACCCCACCCTGGGCGGCCTGTCGGCGGTGCTGGTGACCGGCACGGCCACGGGCAAGGCCGACCTGCTCACCGCGGCCGGAACGGCCCTGCAGCTCGACGCCGAGGCCACCCAGTGGACCGGCAAGGCCCCGCAGCAGGTGCTCAAGCGCGGCGATGTGGTCCGGATCGGCCTGGACCCGGCCACCGGCAAGCTGCGCCTGGCCCAGATCCCGCTCGCCCAGGCCACCCTGGTTTCGCTGCAGCCCGAGGACGGCGCCATCCGCGCCCTGGTCGGCGGCTTCAGCTTCGGCCTGAACAAGTTCAACCGCGCGACCCAGGCCCAGCGCCTGCCGGGTTCGAGCTTCAAGCCCTTCGTGTACGCGGCGGCCTTCGAGCGCGGCTTCTCGCCGGCCAGCATCGTGCTCGATGCCCCGGTGGTGTTCCGCGACCGCGCCGGCAACGTCTGGCGGCCGCAGAACGACGCCGGCAACTTCGCCGGCCCGATGCGGCTGCGCGAGGCGATGGTGCAGTCGCGCAACCTGGTGTCGGTGCGCCTGCTCGACGCCATCGGCGTGGATTTCGCCAGCCGCTACATCACCCAGTTCGGCTTCAGCCAGGAAAGCCTGCCGCCGAACCTGTCGATGTCGCTCGGCACTTCGTCCCTGACGCCGCTGTCGATCGCCCGCGGTTACGCCGTGTTCGCCAACGGCGGCTACCGCATCGACCCCTGGTTCATCGACAAGGTGCTCGACCGCAACGGCGTGGTGCTTTCCGAGGCCAATCCGGTGCGCGCCTGCCGCGCCTGCCCCGGCCGCGCCGCCGGCGAACAGCGCGCGACCTCGGTCGTGGACGGCTTCGATTTCAGCCCCGAGGGCGCGGCACCGCCGCCGGCGGAAACCGCCGCCGCGCCGGTCGAGCCCGCCGAAGAGGGTCCGCTGAACCTGGCTCCGCGCGCGATCGACGAGCGCACCGCCTTCCTGGTCAGTTCGCTGATGAAGGACGTGGTCAAGCGCGGCACCGCGACGGCCGCCAAGGTGCTGGAACGCGACGACATCGGCGGCAAGACCGGCTCGACCAACGACCACCGCGACGCCTGGTTCTCCGGCTTCGGCGGCGACCTGGTGACCACGGTCTGGGTCGGCAAGGACGACTTCTCCAGCCTCGGCCGGCGCGAATACGGCGGCAAGGCCGCGCTGCCGATCTGGATCAACTACATGCGCGTCGCCCTCAAGGACGTGCCGGTGGTCGAAGCCGTGCCGCCGCCGGGCATCGTCACGGCCGCCATCAGCCCGTCCACCGGCCGGCTGCTGCCGGAGGGCACGCCGGGCGCGCTGACCGAGTACTTCAAGCGCGAGGACTACGAGCGCATCACCACCAGCGGTTTCGACCTCGACCCCGAGCTGAGCAACGAAGAGGCTTTCGACATCTTCTGATGCGGGGGAAAGCGCCGCCATGAGCCCACGCCATCGCGAGGACCCCAGGCACCGCCACCAGCGCCTGCGGGTGGCCGAGGAAGCCGCCCGGCTGATCATCGAGGGCGGCCAGGGCGACCTCGAGGCCGCCCGGCGCAAGGCGGCGGCCCGGCTGGGCGTCCGCGGGGAGGCGCTGCTGCCCACCGGCGAAGAAATCCGTGAGGCCCTGCGCGGCCGCCAGCGCCTGTTCGCGCCCGGTCGCCCGTCCGAGCTGCGGCGGCTGCGCGAGGCAGCCCTGGAGGCGATGGGCTTCTTCGCGGCGTTCGAACCGCGCCTGGTCGGCCCGGTGCTCGACGGCGACGCCAGCCCCGGTTCGGTGGTCAGCCTGCACCTGCACGCCGACGACCCCGATGCGCTGGCGCTGCTGCTGCAGGAACGGGGAATTCCGGCGCAGCCGCGACACCGGCGGCTGCGGCTCGAACGCGGCCGTGCCGCCGAGTTGCCCAGCTGGGAGTTCGCCGCCGACGGCGTCGGCTTCGAACTGGTGCTGCTTCCGGTCCAGGCGCTGCGGCAGCCGCCGCTGGACCCCCTGGAGGAGCGGCCGATGGCCCGGGCCTCGGCGGCGGCGCTGCGCCGCCTGCTGGACGATTCCGCAGACTGAAGCTGGCCCGGTCCCGCAAAACAGAACGCCCCGCAGTGCGGGGCGTTCGGTCGTCAGCTTCGGGCGATCAGCGCTTGTCGAAAGGGACGTAATCGCGGTTGGCGGCGCCGGTGTAGATCTGGCGCGGCCGGCCGATCTTGGCTTCCGGATCGGTCTGCTGCTCGAGCCAGTGGCTGACCCAGCCAGCGGTGCGCGCGATGGCGAACATCACGGTGAACATCTCGGTCGGGATGCCCAGCGCCTTGTAGATGATGCCCGAGTAGAAGTCGACGTTCGGATAGAGCTTGCGCTGGATGAAGTACTCGTCCTTGAGCGCCGCTTCTTCCAGGCGCATCGCCACTTCCAGCATCGGGTCGTTGACGCCCAGGTCGGCCAGCACCTTGTGGCACATCTCGCGGATGATGGTCGCGCGCGGGTCGAAGTTCTTGTACACGCGGTGGCCGAAGCCCATCAGGCGGAAACCGGAGTTCTTGTCCTTGGCGCGATCGACGGCCTTGGCGACATCCTCCGGACGGCCGATCTCGGCCAGCATCTTCAGCACCGCCTCGTTGGCGCCGCCGTGCGCCGGGCCCCACAGCGCGGCCACGCCGGCGGCGACGCAGGCGTAGGGATTGGCGCCGGTGGAACCGACCAGGCGCACGGTCGAGGTGGAGGCGTTCTGCTCGTGGTCGGCGTGCAGGATGAACAGCAGGTCCAGGGCCTTGGCGGCGACCGGCTTGAGCATCAGCGGCTCGCTGGGCACCTCGAACATCATGTGCAGGAAGCGCTCGACGTACTCGAGGTTGTTGCGCGGGTAGCGCACCGGCCAGCCGATCGAATAGCGGTAGCAGGCCGCGGCGATCGTCGGCACCTTCGCCAGCAGGCGGATGGCGGCCATGCGGCGCTGCTCGGGGTCCTCGAGGTCGAGGTCGTGGTGGTAGAAGGCGGCCAGCGAGCCGATCATGCCGCAGAGCATCGCCATCGGATGCGCGTCGTGGCGGAAACCGCCCAGGAAGCCCTTGAAGGCCTCGTGCATCATCGTGTGGTGGGTGACTTCGTGCTCGAAGTGGTTGAACTGGTCCTTGTTGGGCAGTTCGCCGTTCATCAGCAGGTAGCTGACTTCGAGGAAGTTCGAGTGCTTGGCCAGCTGTTCGATCGGGTAGCCGCGGTAGAGCAGCACGCCTTCGTCGCCGTCGATGTAGGTCACCGCGCTGCGGCAGCTGGCGGTGGCGACGAAGCCCGGGTCGTAGGTGAAGAGGCCGGTCTCTTTCGGCAGCTTCGTGATGTCGACGCAGGGCGCGCCGAGGGTGCCGGTATGGACGGGAAGCTCGACGTTCTTGCCGGCGGCGTTGAGCACGACGCTCTTGTTGTCGGACACGGGCTGACTCCTTGCAGGGGATGGCGCGATCCGCATCCACGAAGGCTCAGGCGCGGCGTTCGCAACATGAAATGAAGGCGCCGCCCGGGGGCGGTCACCATGCGCCGAAGTATCTCACAGGGCCCGCGGCCAAGTCAGTTACGAGGGCATGAACCTTGGTAGGGGGTCACAGAAACGCGAAAGGCCACCCGTTCGGGTGGCCCTTCGTGGTCCGCGTCCCGGTCGCCCGGGCGGCGCTTACTTGGCGTAGCGCTGGCGGAAGCGGTCGATGCGGCCGCCGGTGTCCATGACCTTCTGCTTGCCCGTGTAGAACGGGTGCGAAGCCGAGGTGATGTCGACCTTGATAAGGGGATATTCGTTGCCGTCGGTCCACTTGACCTTCTCCTTGCTGGAGAGGGTCGAGCGGGTCAGGAACGCGAAGTCGGAGGACAGGTCCTGGAAGACGACTTCTTTGTAGTTCGGATGGATGTCGGCCTTCATGGCAAAAGCTCCGCCGGGGTTGCGTTGGGAAAGACCGGGATTATAGGCCGGGCCGGAAGCCCGCCGCAAGCCCGACCCCCGCGTCAGGCCCCCAGGGCGGCCCGGATCTGGGCCTCGAACCGGGCCTGGTCGTAGTCCATCACGATCCGGGCATTGGCCGGCCGGCCGCTGCGCTGCTGCCAGTCCACCACGGTGGCGCCCCGGCTCAGGCGGCCCTCCAGCTCGACGGCCAGGTACCGGTCCTCGGCTCGCCGCACCCCGTCCGGCTGCAGCGCCGCGGCCATGGCCAGGGCATCCGCGCTATGCCAGTGCTCGCCCCGGCGCCCGGCCGACCAGGCCCGGGTGAAGCGGGAAATGCCGTCGTAGAAGCGGGCCCGGCCGTCGCCCGCGGCCAGCCAGGCCTCGAAATCGCGGTGCGGAAAGCCGTGCCGCAGCACCGCCTCCCAGTCCGCCAGTTCGAAGCGCGGAAAGGCCCGGAACACCACCTCGGCCGCCTCGGGATCGAAGGCGATGTTGAACTCGGCCGGGATCGAGGTATTGCCCTGCCCGGTCACCGCCCCGCCCATCACCACCAGGCGACCGATGCGTCGGGGCAGGTCCGGGTCCAGGCGCACGGCCAGGGCCAGGTTGGTCAGCGGGCCGAGCATCACCAGCAGCAGCCGGCCCTCGTGGGCCTTGGCCAGGCGGATGATCGCCAGGGCCGCGTGTTCGGCCTCGGGCGCACGCGCGGCGGGCGTGTAGCCGGTGTCGCCGAAACCGTCGTTACCGTGCACGTAGGCGGCGTCCTCGGCGGCGTGCACCAGCGGTACCGGGCAGCCGGCGTACACCGACACGTCCACCCCGGCGACCTCGCAGAGCTTGAGCGCATTGGCGACCGTATGGGCCAGGCCGACGTTGCCGGCGGTGATGGTCAGGCCCAGCAGCGCGTGGCGCGGGTCGTGGAAGGCCATCAGCAGGGCGAGCGCGTCGTCCACGCCCGGGTCGGTGTCGATCAGCAGCGGGATGCGTTCGTTCGTCATGGCCCGATTATAGGGGCCGGACCCGCCGGCTCAGGCGCCGGCGAACCGCGCCGCGCCGCCGACCCAGCGCTCCACCACGCGGTCGGCGAGCCCGGGCGATTCGGCCAGCAGGGTCTCGGCGGCGCGGTGCACTTCCGGCAGCAGGTCCGCGTCGCGCACCAGGTCGGCGACCCGGAAGCTGGCCAGGCCGGTCTGGCGCGTGCCCAGCAGCTCGCCGGGGCCACGCAGCTCCAGGTCCTTCTCGGCGATCAGGAAACCGTCGGTGCTGGCGCGCATCACCTCCAGCCGTTCGCGCGCCATCTGCGACAGCGGCGGTTTGTACATCAGCACGCAGCTCGACGCCGCCGCGCCGCGACCCACGCGCCCGCGCAGCTGATGCAACTGGGCCAGGCCCAGGCGTTCGGCATTTTCGATGATCATCAGGCTGGCGTTGGGCACGTCCACGCCGACCTCGATCACGGTCGTGGCAACCAGCAGTTGCAGCTCGCCGGCCTTGAAGCGCGCCATCACCGCCTGCTTCTCCGCCGGCTTCATGCGGCCGTGCAGCAGGCCCAGGCGCAGGTCCGGCAGGGCCGCCGTCAGCTGTTCGTAGGTGGACTGGGCGGCCTGCGCCTCGACCTCCTCGCTGTCCTCGATCAGGGTGCAGACCCAGTAGGCCTGGCGCCCTTCGGCGCAGGCGGCGCGGATGCGCTCGACCACTTCGCCACGGCGGTCGCCGCTGACCGCGACCGTCGTCACCGGCGTGCGCCCGGGCGGCATCTCGTCGATCACGGACACGTCCAGGTCGGCGTAGGCCGACATCGCCAGCGTGCGTGGAATCGGCGTCGCCGTCATCACCAGCTGGTGCGGCGCCTGGCTGCCGTCCAGACCCTTGTCGCGCAGGGCCAGGCGCTGGTGCACGCCGAAGCGGTGCTGCTCGTCCACCACCACCAGGGCCAGGCTGGCGAAGGCGACCTTGTCCTGCATCAGCGCATGCGTGCCGACCACGACCTGGGCCCGCCCGGACGCGATCTCCGTCAGCGCCGCCGTGCGCGCCTTGCCGGTGACCTTTCCCGCCAGCCAGGCCACCTGCACGCCCAGCGGCTCGAGCCAGGCGCGGAAGTTGGCGAGGTGCTGTTCGGCCAGCAGCTCGGTCGGCGCCATCAGCGCGACCTGGCGGCCGGCCTCGACCGCATTGGCGGCCGCCAGCGCCGCCACCACGGTCTTGCCGCTGCCGACGTCGCCCTGCACCAGGCGCAGCATCGGCTCCGGGCGCGCCATGTCGCGCGCCACTTCGTCCAATACGCGCTGCTGCGCGCCGGTGAGCTTGAACTTGAGCCGGCGGCCCAGCGAGGCCGCGAGTTTTCCCGGCGGCCGGACCGGCATCGCGCCGTGTGCGCGCAGGGCGATGCGCTGGCGGCGCAGGCTCAGGTGGTGCGCCAGCAATTCTTCCAGGGCCAGGCGCCGCTGGGCCGGATGCACGCCGAGCGCGAACTGCGGCAGGTCGGCGTCCGGCGGCGGACGGTGCGCGGTGAGCAGGGCCTCGCGCAGGGTCGGCAGCTGGAGGCGTTCGCGCAGGCCGGCCGGCAGCAGTTCCAACTGCTCCGCCGGCGGCAGGCGCTTGAGTGCTTCGCCGATCAGCCGCAACAGCGACTGCGGCCCCAGGCCCTCCACCGCCGGGTAGACCGGGTCGAGCCGGTCGCGCACGCCGGCTTCCGCATCGTCGGCCAGCATCCGGTAGCTCGGGTGCACCATCTCCAGCCCGTGCTGCCCGGGACGCGGCTCGCCGTAGGCGACCAGGCGCCGACCCGGCACGAACAGCGCCGCCTGCGCCCGGTTGAAGTGGAAAAAGCGCAGCACCACGGTCGCCTGCGAGGGATCCGACACCGCCACCTTCAGCACCGGCCGGTAGCGGAAGCCGCGCTCGACGGCCAGCACCTGCCCCACCACCTGGGCCGGCGAGCCGGCGGCCAGCATTCCGATCGGGGTTACGCGCGTGCGGTCCTCGTAGCGCAG
Source organism: Arenimonas terrae (assembly GCF_006265115.1). Taxonomy (GTDB): domain Bacteria; phylum Pseudomonadota; class Gammaproteobacteria; order Xanthomonadales; family Xanthomonadaceae; genus Arenimonas; species Arenimonas terrae. The sequence goes on from NZ_SMDR01000002.1 coordinate 414,312, forward strand.
CGGCAGCAGGAACCACAGGTCCTGCACCTGGTGCAGGCCGCGCGCCGCCAGCTTGGCGGCGACCGCCGGCCCGACGCCGGGCAGCGTCGTGACCGATTGCGACAGGGGATCCACCGAGGGGGCGGGCGGGCGTTTGGGCATCCGGCAAGGATGCCGGCAACGCCCGCAAACAAAAACCCCGGCGCACGGGGCGCCGGGGTGGGGAAAACCCGTGCGTGATGGTGCGACCCCCCGCTGGGGATTCCGGCGGGCCGCGTCCGCGGGGTCAGAAATCCACGCTCATCTCCACGCCCCAGGTGCGCGGCTCGGTCAGCCGCGCGCCGACGGTGCCGAGCACCGTCTTGCCGTAGGTGCCAAGTGAACTGACGTACTGGTTGTCGAACACGTTGTTGCCATAGACCGCCAGGCCGAACCGGCCGCTGGCCGAATCCCAGCCCAGGCGCACGTCGGTGCGCTCCTGCGATTCGCCCAGGCGCAGCACGCCGCTGACGCCGCAGGTACCCTGGGCTTCCGACTCGGCGGTGCAGCGGGTCTTGCCACGGTAGGCATGGCGCAGCGACAGCCGCAGGTCGCCGGCGTCGCCCAGCATCCACTGGTAGCTGAAGCCGCCCGCGACCGACCATTCCGGCGTGCCGGTGGGCTGGCCGGACAGGTCGTCGCCTTCCGGCGTGACGTAGTCCTTGTAGGTCGAATCGATGTAGGCCGCGACCAGGTCCAGCGTCAGCCCGTCGGTCACCTGCCAGCGTGCGTCGAAGTCCAGGCCCCAGGCCTCGAGGTCGGAGGTGTCGACGACGTAGTGCGGGATGGCCGTGGTGGTGTCGAGGCGGATCGCCTGGCGGTCGTCGTAGGTGTAGTGGTAGGCGGAAAGGTTGTAGCGCAGCCGCTGCTCCGGCAGCGAGTGCTTGATGCCGATCTCGAAGTTCCAGACGTCCTCGTTGCCGAACTCGCTGCCGATCTGCAGCGAGTTGAAGCCGCCGGCCTTGTAGCCCTTGGCCAGCGAGGCGAAACCCATCAGGCGGTCGGTGAAGTGGTAGTCGGCGACCAGGCGCGGGCTGAAATCGTCCCAGGACTGGCTGGCGCCGTTGCGGACGCCCTTGTTCGCCATCGCCGGCGGATCGATGAAGGCGATGTCGAACACGAAGGCCTCGCGCGGCAGGCCGAGCACACCGAACAGGCCCAGGGCCTCCATCTGGTCCAGGGTCGCGTCCAGGGTCGGCGCGGTGCGCTGGCCGTTGAGCCAGGTGAAGTCCTTCTCGTCGTAGGTGTAGCGCAGGCCGAAGGTCAGGTTCAGGCGGTCGGTGGCGTGCCAGATCACGTCGCCGAACGCGGCGTACGCGGTGGTGTCCATGCCGTTGATGAACTTCTCGTTCCAGCGGTGGCCCAGCAGCGACAGCGGGATGCCGTTGGCCTGCATCACCTGGGTGACGTAGCCGAACAGCGTGCCGTCGGGCGTCGGCGCCATGCCGAGGTTGGCCAGGATGCTGTCCACCGAGTCGGTGAAGGCGTTGATCTCGCTGGTCTGGTCGGCCGACTCCTTGAAGTAGCTGGCGCCGAACACCCAGTCGAAGCGATCGCTGCCGCCGCTGAACTTGAACTCCTGGTAGACGTTCGAGTTGGACTCGGTATTGGTCGAGTCGACGTAGAGGTAGAGCCGGTCGGTGCCGTCCTCCTCGACCCGGTTGAGCGAGTCGTAGTCGTGCCAGGCCGTGGTCGAAGTCAGCTCGCCCCAGGTGAAGGCGTGGTCGACGATCAGGGTGACGCCGTCGAAGCGGCGCGATTCCTCGTTGCCCTCGGCGTCCACCGTCGCCCGCGTGTTGAACGGGTCGAGGTAGGACGACTCGTCCACCGGCAGCGGGATGCGTCCCGGCGCCGGCGGCAGCGCGACGACGCCGATGGTGGCCTGGCCGAGCTGGTCGAGCTCTTCGTGGTCCCAGGAGATCCAGGCGCGCGTGTTCTCGCCGAAGCGGGTGCTGAAGGCGGCGCGCGCGGCCCAGGTGTCTTCCGGCGCGAGGTCCTGGCCGGTGTTGCCGTCCTGGATCCAGCCGTCGGCCTGGTTGGACAGGCCGACGAAGCGGAAGGCCGAGTCCTGGCCGACCGGCAGGTTGAGCATGCCGTGGACATACTGCTTGCCGTCCTCGCCGAAACGCGCGGTCGCGCGCGCGTCGAACTCGAGGTCCGGCCGGTGGGTGACGATGGACAGCGCGCCGGCCGCAGTGTTGCGGCCGAACAGCGTGCCCTGCGGCCCCTTCAGCACCTCGATGCGTTCGACGTCGGTGAAGGGCAGCAGCACGCCGCCGCCGCGTCCGGCGTAGACGCCGTCGACATAGACGCCGACGGCCGGATCGGTGCCGATGCCGAAGTCGGAGGTACTGATGCCGCGCAGCTCGATGCGCGGCTGGGTCGGCTGGCGGCTGTCGATGTCCAGGCCGGGCACGTAGGAATCGACGTCGCCGAGGCCTTCGGCCGCGAGGTCCTCGATCAGCTGTTCGTTGACCACCTGCATCGCGATCGGCACGTCCTGCACGTCCTGCTCGCGGCTCTGCGCGGTGACGGTGATCGTGTCGAGCACGGTCGGCTCGGCCGGCGGCGTGGCGTCCTGTGCGAACGCCAGGCCCGCGGCGCCAAACGCCAGCCCGCCCACCAGTGCCTGGCGCACGCGCACGCTCAGGCGATTCCTGCGAAGTGTCATGGTCCCCTCCCCTGCTGATCGTTGTTGTTTTCGGCCACGTCCGTCCCGGACGGCTCGTCGCCGGTCCCGCATTCCCCCGTCTGCGCCGCGATCCATTCCCGGATCAGCGCCGCGCCCTCCCGGTGCACGACGCTGCGGCCGAGCTCGGGCATCATCACGCCCGGGTCCACGCTCTCGATCCGGAAGCTGAGGATCGACGCGTCCGGATCGCCGGGCACGTAACCGAAGCGCCGGTCGCCGGTGCCCTGGCCGGCCGCGATCGGCAGCTTGCAGCGGCCCAGCCGCAGCGGCTCGACGACGTCGCTGCCCAGCCACAGGCCCGAGGTGTTGCCGGGGCCGCGCGGGCTGTGGCAGTGCGCGCAGTTGCTGTCGAGGTAGGCGCGGGCGCGCGCGTCGAGCGAAGCGCCGGCGCTGTCGCGCCAGTCCGCCAAACGCGGCGCCGACGCCGGTTCCGGCGCCCCCGTCAGCAGGCCGGCCTGCTGCCAGTGCGCGAGCTGGTTGCGGATGATTTCCCCGCCATCGTCGCCGCGATAGGCGAGGTCGCGGTTGAGGTTGCGCGCATTCGGGCCGATCGGGTGCAGCACGCGGCTGCGCAGGTCGCTGGCATGGCAGCCGGCGCACTGGTTCTGGTCGGGAACGGCGTAGGCGGCCGGCTCGCTCGCGCCGGTCGCATCCACCAGCTCCAGGCGGACCAGGGAGCCGCCGCGCATCAGCCGCGCCTCGGTCTGCGCCGCATTCCAGACATAGGGCAAGGCGACCCAGCCGGCTTCGCGCCGCACCAGCAGCCGGGTTTCGACCAGGCGCACCTCGGCCAGCGCCAGGCGCCCGCCCGGGCGCGTGCCGGTGCGGTCATCGCTGCGCTGCACACGCGCGCCGTCCGCCGGTTCGCCGGCCAGCCGCGGGTAGTAGAAGGTCTTGCTGAGGATGGTGCCGACCGGGAACTCGAACGTCTCGTCGGCGCGGTAGCCGGCGGCGGTGCCGGCCGGCATCCACACCGTGCGCAGCTTGTGCGCGTAGTCGGTGAACAGCGGCGTGTTGAGCTCGTAGGGCAACACGCCGTCATTGGGTGCCAGTTCGCCACCGCGCAGCTTGAACAGGTGCCAGGCCGACAGCGTCTCGGGCAGGCCCTCGGCGTGGAAGGCGACCGGCGGCGGCGCGCGCATGCAGCCGGCAAGCGATGCCAGCGCCAGCACCGCCATCGCCGCGGCCCACCGGAGCAGCGGCGGGTGGATCGATGGCTCAGCCACGGTCCGGGTCCGTGCGGCCCAGGTCCACCGCCGGCAGCGGCGCCAGCGTGCAGTCGTGGCCGCTGGCGTCCTCGCGGGCGTTCTTGTAGCCGCTGGGGCCGTCGGCGTTGACCACCCCGGACACGCCGCTCAGGCAGATCTGCGGCCCGCCGGCCAGCTTCGCATTGGCGTAACCGTCCCAGAGCACGTCGGGCAGGCGGCCGCCCAGCCCGAACAGCGCCACCTTCAGCGCCTTGAGGTCGAAGCCGTCGGGCGCGTCGCCGCCGCCGGACAGGCGGTTGCCGTGCACCGAGATGCGTTCGGGATACGGGTCGAACGAGGCCGAGCGGCTGTCGTCGCTGTAGCCGGTGGAATAGACGCTGGAGATGATGATGTTGGCGGTCTGGTTGTCGGCGATGTCGTTGTCGAAGATCTCGACGTCGTCGTTGGAGTTGACCACCACGCCGCTGCCCGCCGGTACGCTGGCCACGGGCGTGCCCTTGGCGCCGAAGTTGGCGGTGTTGTTGCCGACGATGCGGTTCTTGAACACGCGCACGTTGCCGCCGGGCTGCTCCAGCGCCGGCATGTTGAACACCAGCACGCCGCCGGTGTTGTTGGTGGCTAGGTTGCCGTAGACGTCGGCGTTGACCGTGTTCTCGACCTCGATGCCGGCGACATTGAACTCGGCGCGGTTGTTGCGCACGATCACGTCGCGCGACTGGCCGACGTAGATGCCGGCGTCGGACGCGCCGATCGCGATCGAATCCTCGAGCAGCACGTTGCGGGTCTTGACCGGGTAGATGCCGTAGCCGCCGTTGCCGGTGTCCGGGCCGCCGGTCCACTCCACCCGCACGCCGCGGATGGTGATGAACTCGCCGTCCACCACCTTCAGGCCGTCGCCCTTGGCGTCCTCGATGGCCAGGTGCTCGATGGTGAAGCGGCTGGCGTTCACCAGCAGGCCCTCGGCACCGGCCTGCTGGCCGGCGAAGCTCAGCACGGTCTTGTCCTGGCCGGCACCGCGCAGGGTGACGCCGTCCACGCGCAGGCTCAGGCCGCGCTCGAAGGCGTGGCGTCCGGCCGGGATCTCGATGACATCGCCGTCCTTGGCGTCGAGCAGACGCTGCCGCAGCTGGGCCGCTTCGGGCGACTCGCCGCCGGCCGCCGGCTCGGCCGGCTCGCCCCCGCAGCCCGCCAGCACCGCCACCATGCCCAACAGACCCGTCAGGCGCACCCCTGCGCCGCGTCCCCGCTTCGCCATCCCGAATTCCTCCGCCCGGCGGACGGCCGGGTATGGGGATAGTCTCGGCGTGAACACATTCCCTTCACGAGGGCCGGGACGGCATAGTATGGGGGGCAAAACGGCCACCCCGGGGACCCGCTCGATGCCATCGCCCGCCCTGCCCGACCTGACGTCCGCGACGCCGCTGAACATCAAGAACGGCATCGTCATCGGCCTGCTCGCCCGCGCCGACGAACTGGGCGTGGACAGCGGCCCCTGGTTCGAGGGCACCCGCCTGGATCGCCGCAACTTCCAGGCCGACGCGCCCGCCTACGTCTCCTACCGCCAGGCCTGCGACATCATCCAGCGCGCCCTCGACAGCCTGCCCGGCGAAGGCCATGGCCTGGAGATCGGCGCCCGCCAGGACGTCGGCAACTTCGGCCTGCTAGGCCTGGCGATGATGACCGCGCGCGATTTCGGCGAGGCACTGCGCCTGGGCATCGAGTTCGCGGCGATCACCGGCGCGATGCTCGAGATGCAGCTGGCGGAGGACCCGGCCAGCGGCGACGTCGCGGTGTCGGCCTGGATGCGCAACCGCACGCCGCGCATCGAGCCTTTCCTGTGCGAGGAGCTGTTCGCCAGCTGCCTGAAGCTGTGCCGCGGCCTGCTGGGCCCGGGCTTCAGTCCGCGCCGCGCCGAGCTGGCCTATGCGCCGCCGGCCCACGCCGACGACTACGCGCGCGTGCTCGGCTGCGAAGTGCGCTTCGGTGCGCCGGCCAACCGCGTGCTGATCGAACGGCACTGGCTCGCCACGCCGATGGGTGCGCACAACCCGGTCAGCGCCCGGCACATGCTGACGCTCTGCCGGGAACAGATGCCGCGAGGCGCCTCCGGCAACAACATCGTCGAAACCGTCGGCAACCTGCTGCGCCTGCAGCTGGCCGACTCGCCGCGCCTGGTCGACATCGCCACCGAACTGCACTTGGCCGAACGCACCCTGCGCCGGCAGCTGCACGGCGCCGGCACCAGCTGGCAGGAACTGCACGACCGGGTCCGCCGCGACGTCGCCGAACAGATGCTGCGCCGGCCCGGCATCCGCATCGCCGAGGTCGGCGCCGCCACCGGCTTCCAGGACGCGCGCGAGTTCCGCCGCGCCTTCCGGCGCTGGACCGGCCGCTCGCCCAGCGAGATCCGCAGCCGGCCCTGAGCCGCCTCAGCCCAGGTGCATCACCGCATCGACCTCGACCCGGGCGCCGCGCGGCAGGCCGGCCACCTGGATGGTGGAACGCGCCGGGTACGGCGCCTGGAAATACTCCGCCATCACCGCGTTCACCTGGGCGAAGTCGGCGAGGTCCATCACGTAGATGCCGACCCGCACCACGTGGTCGAGCGAACCGCCGGCGGCTTCGCAGACCGCGCGCAGGTTGTCGAACACGCGTCGCGTTTCGGTGGCGATGTCGGCCTGCACCAGCTGGCCGGTGGCGGGATCGAGCGGGATCTGGCCGGACAAGTAGACGGTGCCGCCGGCGCGTACGGCCTGGGAATACGGGCCGATGGCGGCAGGCGCGCGTTCGGTGCTGATCGGTTGGCGGGACATGGCCTGGCCTCGGCGTGGGGACGGAACGGCGATTGTAGGAGCCGCGCGGCGCAGCGGCCAGCGCCGCTCAGAGCCGCTGCACCCCGTGCACCACGCCCAGGCGGCGGATGCGCCGGATGACGTCGGCCAGGTGCTTGCGGTTGCGCACTTCGATCGCGAACTCCATCACCGACACCGCGACGTCGCGCTCGCGGTACTCGACCGCGTCGATGTTGGAGTTGCTCTCGGCGACCGCGGCGGCCACCTGGGCCAGCACGCCGGGCTTGTTCTCGACCTCGATGCGCAGGGCCACCCGGTAGTCGCCCTCGACGTTGCGGTCCCAGGCCATCGGGACGCAGCGTTCGGGGAACTTGCGGTATTCGGCCACGTTCGGGCAGTCGAGCCGGTGCACCACCACGCCCTTGCCGGCGCTGAGGTAACCCATGATCTCGTCGCCCGGGATCGGATGGCAGCACTGCGCGAAGCTGAGCACGCCGCGCTCGCTGCCGGTGATCATGATGCGTTCGGTCGGCGAGGCCGACAGCGGCGCCAGCGGCAGCTCTTCCTGCCCGTGCAGCATCAGCCGCGCGACCTGGGCCGGCATGCGGTTGCCCAGGGCGATGTCGGCCAGCAACTCCTCCAGGCGGCGGTAGCGCAGGTCGGCCAGCAGCTGCTCGACGGTGTCGGCAGGGATGCGGTCGAGCGAGCTCTCCATGCCCTCGAGCGCGCGGTCGAGCATGCGGTGGCCCAGGTCCACGGCGTCCTCGTGTTCCAGGCGCTTGAGGAAATGCCGGATCGCGGTGCGGGCCTTGCTCGAGACCACGAACTCCAGCCACTGGGGCCCCGGCGTCGCCGAAGGCGCGGTGATGATCTCGACGCTCTGGCCGCTGGCCAGCTTGGTGCGCAGCGGCACCAGCTTCTTGTCCACCCGCGCCGCGACCGCGTGGTTGCCGACGTCGGTATGCACCGCGTAGGCGAAGTCGAGCGCGGTGGCGTTGCGCGGCAGGGCCAGGATGTCGCCCTTGGGCGTGAACAGGTAGACCTCGTCCGGAAACAGGTCGACCTTGACGTTGTCGAGGAACTCCAGCGACGAGCCGGCGGCCTGCTGGCTGTCCATCAGGTTGCGCACCCAGTCCTGGGCCCGCGCCTGGGCGGCGCTGCCGCCGGTGCCGGCGCTCTTGTAGACCCAGTGCGCGGCGATGCCGCGTTCGGCCACCAGGTCCATGTCCTCGGTGCGGATCTGCACCTCCACCGGCGCGCCGTAGGGACCGAACAGCACCGTGTGCAGGCTCTGGTAGCCATTGGCCTTGGGGATCGCGATGAAATCGCGGAAGCGCGCGTCCAGCGGCTTGTAGATCGAATGCACGGCGCCGAGCGCGTGGTAGCACTGCATCACCGTCGGCACGACGATGCGGAAGCCGAACACGTCCAGCACCTGTTCCAGCGATTTGTTCTCCTGGCGCATCTTCGTGTAGATGCTCCACGGCGACTTAACGCGGCTCACCAGGGTGTGGCGCAGGCCTTCCTGGGCCAGGCGCTGCGCCAGCTGGGCCTCGATGGTGGTCAGCGCCTCCCGCCGCATCACCGGCTGGCTGGCGATGCGCCGGGAGATCACCTGGTGGCGGATCGGATGCAGGGCGCGGAAACCCAGGTCCTGCAGCTCGGCCTTGATCTTGTTCATGCCCAGGCGCTGGGCGATCGGCGCGTAGATCTCCAGCGTCTCGCGGGCGATGCGCCGGCGCGATTCGGCGGCCATGGCGTCGAGCGTGCGCATGTTGTGCAGGCGGTCGGCGAGCTTGATCAGGATCACGCGCAGGTCGCGCGCCATCGCCAGCATCATCTTGCGGAAACTTTCCGCCGCCGCTTCCTGGCGGTCGCGGAACTGCAGCTTGTCGAGCTTGGTGACGCCGTCGACCAGCTCGGCCACCGCCGGGCTGAACTGCTTCTCGATGTCGGCGCGCGGCAGCGGTGTGTCCTCGAGCGCGTCGTGCAGGATCGCCGCGCACAGGGTCTCGGCGTCCAGGCGCAGCTCGGCCAGGATTCCGGCCACCGCGACCGGATGGGTGATGTAGGCCTCGCCGCTGCGGCGGGTCTGGCCCTCGTGGGCGCGGGCACCCATTTCGTAGGCCCGGCGGACCTGTTTCACCTGGTCCGGCGGAAGGTAGTCCGCCAGCCGCCGCTCGAGCGCGGAAACGGCTTCCGGACAGGGGTCCGGGCCGACATCGGCCAGCTGGGGCTTGGTGAAGGAAGACATGGCCGCAGCCTACGCGGCCGGGCAAATGGCATCAATGCCAAGGGTTTGCGTGGTGCCGGCACGGTTCATCGGAAACAGCACGGCCGCCCGGAGGCGGCCGTGGGGACCCGCGCGATGCGGGCCGCCGTGCGGGGCCGGCGTGCGGCCCGCCCGGAAATTACAGGTCGTCGCCGCCCTTGGACAGGTCGTCGTCGACCACTTCGGCGGCGGCCCACTCCAGGGCCTCGCGCTCGGCGCGCTCGCGCTCGGCCTTCTCGACCTCGTCGATCAGCTTCTGGTCGATCTTGCGGGCGGCGATTTCGCGCAGGGCCAGCACGGTCGGCTTGTCCTGGTGCTCGCTGTTGTCCAGGGTCGGGTCCACGCCCTTGGCCAGCTGGCGGGCGCGCTTGGACGCCATCAGGACCAGCTCGAAGCGGTTGTCGACGACGGACAGGCAGTCTTCCACGGTGATGCGGGCCATACGGATCTCCTCATCGTGGGCACCCGGCCGGGGCACTCACGGAAAATCAAGGGGTTACGCGAACCGCGCATTCTACGCCCGGGGCGGGGGCCGGCGCAAATGGCGCAGCCCCGGAGGCGGGGGCGGGCCGGGCCCGCCGGGATCAGGCCAGCAGGTGCCGGATCAGGGCCGAATGCCGCTCGGCCTGGGCCGCGCGCCGAAGCCGCTGGGCCACGAAGATCGCGCGCAGTTCGGCGGCGGCGGCATCGAAATGCTCGTTGACGATGACGTAGTCGAACTCGTTGTAATGCGACATCTCCTCCCGGGCTGCCGCCAGCCGCTGGGCGATCACCGCCTCGCTGTCCTGGCCGCGGTTGCGCATCCGGGTCTCGAGCGCATCCTTGGACGGCGGCAGGATGAAGACGCTGATGCAGTCGGGCATCTTCTCGCGCACCTGGCGGGCGCCCTGCCAGTCGATCTCCAGCAGCACGTCCTTGCCCGCCGCCAGCTGCGGCTCCACCGACTGCCGGGCCGTGCCTTTGTAGTCGCCGTGCACCAGGGCGTGTTCGAAGAAATCGCCGGCGGCGATCATGCGCTCGAACTCTTCCTTGGACACGAAGTGGTAGTGCTGGGCGTGGCGCTCGCCCGGCCGCGGCGCGCGCGAGGTGAAGGAGATGGACAGGGCGATGCCCGGCTCCTTGGCCAGGGTCGCATTGACCAGGCTGGATTTGCCGGCGCCCGACGGCGCGGCGACGATGTAGAGGGTGCCGCGGATCGTGTTCATTCGAGGTTCTGCACCTGTTCGCGCAGCTGTTCGATCAGGACCTTGAGCTCGACCGCAGCCTGGGTGGTGCGGCTGTCGACGGACTTCGAGCCCAGAGTGTTCGCTTCGCGGTTGAATTCCTGCATCAGGAAATCGAGCCGGCGGCCCACCGCCTCCGGCAGCCCCAGCACGCGCCGCGCTTCGGACACGTGGCTGGCGAGGCGGTCGAGCTCCTCGTCCACGTCGATCTTCTGCAGGTTCAGCACCACTTCCTGCTCCAGGCGGCCGGGATCGAGCGGCAGCTTGAGGTCGGCGAGCTTCGCCTCGAGCTTGGCGCGCAGGGCGGCGCGGATCTCGGGCAGCCATTCCCGCACCTGGGTGGTGATGCGCTCGATGCCGTCGATGCGTTCGCGCATCACCGCGGCCAGCTTGGCGCCCTCGCGCTCGCGCGAGGCGACGAACTCGGCCAGGGTGGTGTCGAGCAGGGCCAGGGCCTCGGACTGAAGGCCAGCCTGGTCCAGCGCGTCTTCCTCGACCACGCCGGGGAAACGCAGCAGTTCGATGAAGTCGGTGCGCAGGCCCGGGAAGCTGCCGTCGGCGTACTGCGCCAGGCTCGACAGCTGGGCCAGCAGCGGGTGGTTGACCTTCAGCTCGGCGCGGCCGCCGGCGTTCGGGCGGAAGCGCAGCACCAGGTCGACCTTGCCGCGCGAGACCTTCTGGGCCACGCGTTCGCGCAGGGCCGGTTCGATCGCCCGCAGCTCCTCCGGGGCCCGCACGCTCAGCTCGTGGAAGCGGTGGTTCACGGCGCGCAGCTCGCAGGCCAGGCTGCCGCCGGTGGCGGCGCGCTCGCAGGCGGCGAAGGCGGTCATGCTGCGGATCATGGGCGGGGCCGGGGTCTGGGAGGGCGAATGGTAATCTAGCCGGCCAGAGATTGCCGGATGTGCCCATGACCAGCTCCCACCGCCCCAGCGGCCGCGCCCCCGACCAGCTGCGCGCCGTCCGCATCGAGCGCCGCTACACCAAACACGCCGAGGGCTCGGTGCTCATCTGCTTCGGCGACACCCAGGTGCTGTGCACCGCCAGCGTCGACAACAAGGCGCCGGGCTTCCTGCGCGGCAAGGGCGAAGGCTGGGTCACGGCGGAATACGGCATGCTGCCGCGCGCCACCAACACCCGCAACGACCGCGAGGCCTCGCGCGGCAAGCAGGGCGGCCGCACTCTCGAGATCCAGCGCCTGATCGGCCGCAGCCTGCGCGCCTGCGTCGACCGCAAGGCCCTCGGCGAACGCACCATCACGCTCGACTGCGACGTGCTGCAGGCCGACGGCGGCACCCGCACCGCCGCCATCACCGGCGCCTACGTGGCCCTGTGCGACGCCGTCGCCTGGCTGCGCGCGCGTGGCGACATCAGCCGCGACCCGATCCTGGGCGCCGTGGCCGCGGTGTCGGCCGGGATCTACCAGGGCGTGCCGGTGCTCGACCTCGACTATGCCGAGGACAGCAGCTGCGACACCGACATGAACGTGGTGATGAACGACGGCGGCGGCTTCATCGAGCTGCAGGGCACGGCCGAAGGGCACGCCTTCCGCCGCGACGAACTCGACGCCCTGCTGGCGCTGGCGTCCAAGGGCGTCAACGAGCTGATCGCGGCCCAGCGCGAGGCGCTGGCGAAGTAGGCGATGCGCCGGCTCGTCCTCGCCACCTCCAACCGCGGCAAGCTGGCCGAACTGCAGCCGCTGCTCGGCGACGCCGGCTTCGAACTGGTCACCCAGGGCGAGCTGGGGGTTCAGGACGCCGTCGAGGACGGCCTGACCTTCGTCGAGAACGCCCTGATCAAGGCCCGCCACGCCTGCCGCGCCACCGGCCTGCCGGCGCTGGGCGACGATTCGGGCCTGGTGGTGGACGCGCTGGACGGCGCACCCGGCCTCTACAGCGCGCGCTACGCCGGCGAGCACGGCAACGCCGCCGCCAACATCGCCAAGCTGCTGCAGGAGATGCGCGGCTTCGGCGGCGAGCGGCGCCGCGCGCACTTCTACTGCGTGCTGGTCGCACTGCGCCATGCCGACGACCCGCAGCCGCTGATCGTCGAAGGCGCCTGGCACGGCCAAGTGCTGGAGGCGCCGCGCGGCGACGGCGGCTTCGGCTACGACCCCGTGTTCCTGGACCCCGAGCGCGGCCTCAGCGCCGCGCAGATCGAGCCCGCGGTGAAGAACCGCATCAGCCACCGCGGCATCGCCCTCGCCCGCCTGCGCCAGCGCCTGACCGAACTGTGAGCGCGCTGGTCCCGCCGCCGCTGTCGCTTTACATCCACATCCCCTGGTGCGTGAAGAAGTGCCCGTACTGCGACTTCAACTCGCACGGGCAGAGCGGCGCCCTGCCGGTCGACGACTACGTCGCGGCCCTGGTGCGCGACCTGGAGCAGGACCTGCCGCAGGTCTGGGGCCGGCCGGTGCACAGCGTGTTCTTCGGCGGTGGCACGCCCAGCCTGTTTCCGCCCGAAGCCATCGGCGCCATCCTCGACGCCTGCAGCGCGCGGCTGACCTTCCATCCCGGCGCCGAGATCACGATGGAGTGCAATCCCGGCACCGCCGAACACGGGCGCTTCGAGGGCTACCGCGCCGCCGGCGTGAACCGCGTCAGCTTCGGCATCCAGAGCTTCGACGACGTCTGCCTGCAGCGCCTGGGCCGCATCCACGACAGCGCCGAAGCCGAGCGCGCGGTGAAGCTGGCCCAGGACGCCGGCCTGGACAACCTCAACCTCGACCTGATGTACGCCCTGCCCGGCCAGGACCTGGCGATGGCCCTGCACGACGTCGAGCGCGCGATCGCGCTGCAGCCCACGCACCTGTCGCACTACCAGCTGACGATGGAGCCGAACACCCAGTTTTTCGCCCGGCCGCCGCAGGGACTGCCGGACGAGGACACGGCCTGGGACATCCAGGAACACTGCATCGAGGCCATGGCCGCCGCCGGCTACGCGCAATACGAGGTGAGCGCCTACGCCCGCCCCGGCCGGCAGTGCGCGCACAATCTCAACTATTGGCGCTTCGGCGACTACCTGGGCATCGGCGCCGGCGCCCACGGCAAGATCAGCACCGGCGCCACCGGCGAGATCCGCCGCCGCTGGAAACCCAAGAACCCGCGCGACTACCTGGCCACCGCCGGCACCGCGGCCGGCATCGGCGGCGACGACCCGATCGCGCCGGAAAACCGCCCTTTCGACTACATGCTCAACGCGCTGCGCCTGGTGGAGGGCTTTTCCCTGGCCGACTTCGAGGCTCGCACCGGCCTCGACCGCGCGGTGATCGCCGGCGAGCTGGCCGAGGCGGCGCGCCGCGGCTGGCTGGAGGCGGCAGGTGGACGGATCGTGCCGACGGAGCTGGGGCGGCGGTTTACGAATGATGTGATCGGGTTGTTCCTGAAGTAGGTCAGATTCCTCACGCGCCTCGAACCAGCCCCCGGGCATTCTCCCCCCATGCTCGACGCCATCCAGCTCACCTGCCCGCACTGCGGCGAACGCTTCGAGGCCCTGGCCGACGGCTCGGGCGGCGACGCCGAGTACGTCGAGGACTGCCCGGTCTGCTGCCGGCCGATCCGGCTGCGCCTGCAGGCCGGATTCGACGGCGAGACCCTGGGCCTGGACGCCGACCGAGACGACTGAGCCCCGCCTGGGCTAGAATCCGCCCCGCCCCAGGTGTTCGGGAAGCCGGTCAAAATCCGGCGCTGCCCCCGCAACGGTAGGCCAGCAAACCCTTCCAGCAAGCCACTGTGCCCCCGGGCATGGGAAGGCGGAAGGCCGGCGCGAGTCCCTCGCACCGCTGGCAAGTCCGGAGACCGGCCTGGCGCACAGGCCGCACGGTTTTCCGTGCGGCCCCACGGCACGTTGCGGAGGGCGACGGGGCGGCGTTACGGCCGACGTTCCCGCGTTGCGCCCATGACGTTGTTCCCCTGCGTTCCCCGCCGCGCGCTCCATCGACCCGCGGGTGAGCGTTCCAGGAGGAAGTTCCATGTACCCCGTTTTTCGCACCACCGCGCTGTGCGCGGCGATCTCGCTTTCCCTCGTCACGGCCGTCCGCGCCGAGGACGCCACCACCCTGGACACCGTCCAGGTCACCGCCACCCGCATCGAACGCCCGCTGGATGAAGCGCTGGCGTCGGTCACCGTGCTCGAGCGCGCCGACATCGAGGCCAGCCAGGCCCCGGACCTGCTCGACCTGCTCGGCCGCCAGGTCGGCATCGACATCGCCCGCACCGGCGGCCCCGGCGGCGGCAGTGCGCTGTTCCTGCGCGGCGGCAATTCCAACCACGCCCTGATCCTGATCGACGGCATCCGCGTGGGCTCCACCGGCCAGGGCGTGTTCGACTTCGCGCACCTGCCGGTCGAGCAGATCGAGCGCATCGAGATCGTGCGCGGTCCGCGCGCGGCGCTGTGGGGCTCGGACGCCATCGGCGGCGTGGTGCACATCTTCACCCGCGACCCGTCCCGCGCCTCGGTCCGCGCCACGGCCGGCAGCTACGGCCGGGCCGGCGCCAGCGCCGGTGCCGGCTTCGGCGATGAACGCCAGGGCTTCGGCTTCACCGCCGGCTACCAGCGTCTGCGCGGCTTCTCGGCCACCAATCCGGACTCGGTGTTCTCCTACGACCCGGACGACGACGGCTACCGCAACCGCAACCTCAGCCTGCGCGGCCGCACCACCCTGGGCAACCAGGTGCTGGCCTTCCAGGCGATCGGCACGAATGCCGACGTCGAGTTCGACCAGGGCACCACCGAGGCCCGAAACAGCTCCGGCGGCATCACCCTGGCCGGCGCGCTCGGCGACCGCTGGAGCCACCAGCTGACCCTGGGCCACGCCCGCGAGGACCTGGACACCGTCAGCGGCTTCAGCAACGCCTTCCAGAGCCGGCGCACGAGCCTGGACTGGATCAATACGCTGCAGGTCGGCGCCGATGCCCGCCTGAACCTGGGCGTGAACTGGCAGCAGGAAGACGGCGCCTCGAGCAACATCTTCGACGGCCGCATCTTCGACGAGCAGCGCATCAGCAAGGCCCTGTTCGCGGGCTACGGCGGCCGCTTCGGCGACCACGTGCTGGACTTCTCGCTGCGCCGTGACGACAGCAGCCAGTACGGCGGCGCGACCACCGGCAACGCCGCCTGGGGCTGGGACCTGAGCGAAGCGCTGCAGGTCCGGCTGTCGTGGGGCGAGGGCTTCCGCGCGCCGAACTTCAACGAGCTGTATTACCCGGACGGCGGCTTCGGTTTCGCCGGCAATCCCGACCTGCGCCCCGAATCCTCGCAGACCTGGGAAACCGGCCTGGAGTTCCGCCCCGCGGACGGCCATCGCATCGGCCTGTCGGCCTACCGCTCGCGGGTCCGCGACCTGATCGCGTTTGCCGCGCCGGGGACCAACAACGCCATCAACATCAACCGCGCCGAACTCGAGGGCGTCGAGCTGGAGTATCGCTTCGACCGCGGCGGCTGGACCGCAGGCGGCAACCTCGCCTGGCAGGACGCGGTGGATGCACGCACCGACGCCCCGCTGCTGCGTCGTGCCAAGCGCAAGGCCCATGCCGACGTCGGCTACCGTTTCGGCAACGGCCTGGAGCTGGGCCTGGACGGCGACTACGTCTCGGACCGGGCCGACTTCGGCGCGGACCTTGAGGCCTATGCCCTGGCCCACCTGCGGCTGGCCTGGCAGTTCGACCCGTCCTGGCGGATCGAGGCCCGGATCGAAAACCTGACCGACCGGGAGTACACGATGGTCTACGGCTACAACACGCCGGGACGCAGCGGCCTGCTGAGCCTGGTCTGGAACGGCAAAGACTGACGTCCGCGGCCAGGCCGGGAAACCCCCGGCCTGGCCCTCCGGCCCTAGGCGGATGGGCGCGCCTGTGCCTAAAATCGGGCTGGGGAATCACACGGAGCGCCGCATGTCCGCATCGGCCACACCTCCGCACGCGTCGGCGCCGACGCTGGCGTCGCGGCCTTTGCCTGATCGTGTGCGTGGGCTGCTCGGGGGCATCCTCGAATACGCCTCCGACGAGATCGAGCGCACGCTCGTCTCGATGCTCAACGAATTCGAGCAGCAGCTGTTCAAGTACGCCGAACAGGCGCGCAGCAACCTGGTCCAGACCCGGTGGCTGGAGGCGCAGCGCCTGGTCAAGCGCACGCGGCCGGACCTCGTGCCGCGTTTTCTGATCGCGCTCGAGGCCGAACTGGCCTGCATCAAGGACCCGCCGGGCCCGAAGTCGATCATCGGCGGCCCGCGCATCAACCGCGGCGAACTGTCCCTGGTCGAGAACCTGGACCTGGACGAGACCACGGTGCTGTCGGAGATCGCCGGCCGCGCCGAAGTCCGCAACAGCCTGCCGCTGTACCTGCTCGGGCAGCGCTTCGGCGTGCTCGCGGGCAAACCCGCCTTCGACTCTGAAAACCTGCCGATCGGCCCGCAGGCCCTGTGCCGGATGATCCGCCAGTCCTCGGACTGCCTGGAACTGAGCGGCGAACACCGGCAGCTGCTGTTCCGCACCTTCGAGCGGCATCTGATGCCGCTCTACGGCAGCTTCGTCGAATCGGTGAACACCTACCTGTCGCGCAATGGCGTGCTGCCGAACCTGCACTACGTGCCGGTACGCGCCCGCCCGACCTCGACCGCGCCGGCCCCGGAGCGCAAGCCCCGGCCGAACCCGGCCGGTGGCGCCGGAGAAGCGGGCGAATCGATGGGGCTGGGCGCAGGCTCGGGCAGTGGCTATTCCGGCGGTGCCGGCGGCGGGACGGGCTCCGGCGGAACTGGCGGCGCGACGGCAGCGTCCGAAGCCGGCAGTGGCTCGGGCCAACGCGGCACCGGTGCCCGCGGCGGTGGCGGCGGAGCGGCGGGCAGTGGCGGCAGCTTCGGCGGCGCCTCCGGCAGCCCGCAGGGCATGGCCGGCATGACGGCGCGTCAGGAAAACGCCGCCGAAGACGCCTTCCTGCAGATGCGCCACCTGCTGGCGGGCCGGCGTCAGCTGTTGGGCAAGCTGGTTGGCGGCAAGTCCGTCGGAAACGAATCGGGCCATCCGGTCACCACCGACCAGGTCCAGAGCGTGCTCGGTGCCCTGCAGCACAAGACCACCCCGACCGTCATGGTCAACGGCAAGCCCACGCCGCGCACCATCACCCACCTCAAGCAGGACCTGCTGGCGCAGCTGCGCCAGGCCACGCCCGACAACAAGGCGCCGGCGCTGGCCGAAGAGGACGGCGACGCCATCGACCTGGTCGGCATGCTGTTCGACCACATCATGAAGGACGTGCGGCCCAACAGCCCGGCGTCCACCCTGCTGGCCAAGCTGCAGGTGCCGCTGCTGCGCGTGGCGCTGCAGGACAAGGCCTTCTTCACCCGCCAGCAGCACCCGGCCCGGCAGATGCTCAACACCATCGCCGAAACCGGCGCCTACTGGCTGAGCGAGGACGACGCCGACCAGCAGCTGGTCGGCAAGATGCAGGCCGTGGTCGACCGCACCGTGCGCGATTTCGACGGCGACCTGGGCCTGTTCAACAACCTGCTGGAAGATCTCAGCGGCCACCTGCAGACCGTGTCGCGCAAGGCCGAAGTGGCCGAGAAGCGCCACGTCGAGGCCGCCCGCGGCAAGGAGAAGCTGGCGCTGGCGCGCGAGCGCGCCGCCTCCGTGGTCGAGGGCATGCTGAAGAAGCAGAACCTGCCGCGTTTCACCCACACCCTGCTCAGCCAGGCCTGGACCGATGTGATGGCGCTGACCTCGCTGCGGCACGGCGAGGATTCCGACGCCTGGAACCAGCACCTGGAAACCGCCGAGCGGCTGATCGCCGTCGCCAAGACGCCGCCCAGCGGCCCGCCCATCTCCAGCGAGGACGCGCTGGGCCTGCGCCAGGAGATCCAGTCCTCGCTCACCCAGGTCGGCTACCACGCCGAGGAAGCGGCGGCCATCGCCCAGCGCCTGGTCGAGCCGCAGGCCAGCGCCGACGACGATTCGGCCGCCAGCCGCACCGAGCTGACCATGCGCCTGAAGGCGCGCGCCCGCCTCGGCGAGGACCTGCAGCAGAGCAAGAAGGCCAAGAAGGCGGTGCTCTCGCCGGAGGAACAGATGCGCCTCGAGCAGATCCGCCACCTGCCCTTCGGCACCTGGTTCGAGTTCTCGCTCAACCAGCAGGGCGAGAAGGTGCGCCGCCGCCTGTCCTGGTTCTCCACCGTCACCGGCCACGTGCTGTTCGTGAACCACCGCGGCCAGAAGGTCGGCGAGCACACGCTCGAGGGCCTGGCCAAGGCCATGGTCCAGGGGCAGGTGAAGGTGGTCGAGGAAGAAAAGGGCACCCTGATCGACCGCGCCTGGAACACGGTGATGAGCGCCCTGCGCTCCTTCGCCGGCCAGGCCCCAGCCGAGGCGCCGAGCCGATGAGCGAGTACCGTCGCGCCAAGCGCCGCAAGGTCGGCAATGCCATCGATGTGGTCGACACGATGACCGGCCAGTCCATCGGCAAGCTCAGCAACCTTTCCGAAACCGGCATGCTGCTGATCCTGAGCCAGGCCCTGGTCAGCGACGGGCTTTACCAGCTGCGGTTCGCATTGCCCAACGAAGGCGGCAGCAGCCGCAGCGTCGAGGTCGGGGCGCACGAACTGTGGTCGGACGAAGCCGCCGCACCGGGCCAGGTCTGGACCGGCTTCCGCTTCATCGACGTCGCGCCCGAGGACGTGGCCTACATCCGCGAGTGGGTGGATGCCCCCGGCAGCCAGTACGTCTGAGCCGCTGCGCAACCGGTTGCGACGCCCGGCCCTGCTGGTGCTGCTGCTGGCCGCAGCCTGCTCGCGCGGGCCCGAGCCGCGGCTGGAGACCTTGCACGTCTTCGGCACGGCCACCGAGGTCGAGCTGCGCGGCGCCGAACCCGAGCGTGCCCAGGCCGCAATCGCCGAGATTTCCGCCCAGCTCAACCAGCGGCACAGCGAATGGCACGCCTGGGAGCCATCGGAACTGACCCGCATCAACGCCGCCTTCGCCGCCGGCGAATCGGCGCACGCGCCGGCGTCGGTGATCGACCTGGTGCGGCGCTCCAAACCCCTGTCCGACGCCAGCGAGGGGCTGTTCGACCCGGCCATCGGCGGCCTGATCCGAGACTGGGGCTTCCACACGTCGCAGTACCCGGTGCAGACGCCGCAGCCGCGCGCCGATGCGTTGGCCCGCTGGCGACAGGAGCGACCGCGCATCGGCGACGTCAGCATCGCCGGCGACCGCCTGAGCAGCCGCAACCCGCGCGTTCAGCTGGATTTCGGCGCGGTGGCCGAGGGCGTGGCGGGCGAGCTCATCCTCGACACATTGCGCCGGCACGGCATCGAACATGCCCTGGTCAGCCTCGGCGGCGACGTGGTCGCGCTTGGCGACGGCGACGGCCGGCCCTGGACCGTCGCGATCCGCGATCCCTTCGGCGGCGTGCTGGGCGGCGTCGAGCTGGGCGACGGCGAGGCCCTGTTCAGCACCGGAAACTACAACAAGTTCCGCGCGTCGCCGTCGGGCGCGCGCTGGGGCCACATCCTGGATCCGCGCACCGGCTATCCGGCGCGCGGCGCCGCCGCCGTGGTGGTCCTGCATCCCGACCCGGTGGTCGCCGATGCCAGCGCCACCGCGCTCTTCGTCGCCGGCCCGGCCGGTTTCGAACGCATCGCCCGGCGCATGGGCCTGGGCTGTGCGCTGATGGTCACCGAAGAGAACGAGATGCTGGTGACCGCCGCGATGAAGGCGCGGCTTCAGCTGCTGCGCGATCCGGTGCCGCTGGGCGACGCACTGGACCTGGGCGCGGACTGTGGGGCAAGGAACCAGTGAATAGGAACTTGAAACCAGTAAGACGCGGTGGGCTTTCGCTCGCCTCACCCGGTCCCACTAGTTTCTAGTTCCTGTTTACTGTTTCCTGGTTCCGGAAGCACAACGCCGCCTCAGGCTTGTGGATCGCAAACCCCTGCGCATAGTCCACGCTCAGTCCGCGCAGCAGGTCGCGGGCGCGGTCGTCGGCCACCCATTCGGCCACGACCTGCAGTCCCAGCTGGTGGCCGATGTCGGTCACCGCGCGCACGATCGAATAGCTCACCGGGTCGGTCTCGATGTTGCGGATGAAACTGCCGTCGATCTTGATGAAGTCCACCGGCAGGTTCTTCAGGTAGCCGAACGAGGCCATGCCCGAGCCGAAGTCGTCGAGCGAGAACTTGCAGCCGGCGCTGCGCAGCCGCTGCATGAACTCCACCGCGCGCGCCATGTTGCTCACCGCCGCGGTCTCGGTGATTTCGAAGCAGATGCGCTGCGGCGACACCCCGTAGTCCTCGAGCCGCTGCAGTACGAAGTCGGCGAAGCTGTCGTCCTCGAAGGTCGGGCCGGACAGGTTGATCGCGCAGAGCTTCACCGGCTTTCCGGAGGGGTGCAGCCGGCTGAAGTTGGCCAGGGCCGTGTCCACCACCCAGCGGTCGAGCTGCGGCATCAGGCCGAAGCGCTCCGCGGCCGGGATGAAGGCGCCCGGAGACACCATGCCGCCGTTTTCGTCGCGCAAACGGATCAGCAGCTCCATGTGCACGCCCTCGGCCTGCTCGCCGTGCCAGAGCGGCACCAGTTCCTGGTAGTGCAGCAGGAAGCGGCCCTCGTTGATCGCCTCGCGGATGCGCCCGGCCCACTCCATTTCGGAGCGGCGCTGGGTGGTCTCCGAATCGTCTTCCGAGAACAGGTGCACGCGGTTGCGGCCGCGCTCCTTGGCCATGTAGCAGGCGGTGTCGGCGTGCGCCAGCAGCGCGCGCTGGCTCAGGCCGGGGCCGTCGAGCATCACCACGCCCATGCTGGCGCTGACGGTGTAGTTGCGCTGCTCCCAGCCGAACACGTAACCGTCGATCTCCAGCCGCACGCGCTCGGCCAGCGCCATCGCCCGGGCTTCGTCGGTGTTCTCGACCAGGATCGCGAACTCGTCGCCGCCCAGCCGCGCCACCACGGCATCGGCGGGCAGGATCCCGGCGAACAGCGCCGCCAGCTGCGCCAGCAGCTGGTCGCCGGCAAAGTGGCCCGAGGTGTCGTTGATCAGTTTGAACTGGTCCAGGTCCATGTACAGCAGCGCGCCCCTCGGGCCGCCGGCGTCGAGCGCGGCGATGGCGGCGTTGAGCCGGCGCTCGAACTCGCGCCGGTTGTACAGGCCGGTCAGCGAATCGTGGGTCGCCTGGTAGCTCAGCTCCTCGCTGAGCACGCGCAGCTCGGTGATGTCGTTGGCGACGGCCAGCAGGTGCGGATGGCCGCCGAGCTCGATGCGCGACACCGACAGCGTGGCCCAGAACGCCGCCTGCCCCGGCGCCCGCAGGCGCACCGGCTCATTGAAGATCGCGCCCGGCTCGTCGGCCATCGCGACGATGCGCTCGCGCAGGGCCATGTCCTCGACCAGGTCGGCCAGGCGCACCAGGCGCGTGTCCTCGCCGATCGAGAAGCGATCGCGGCAGGCCTGGTTGGCGTAGGCGAGCTGGCCGTCCTCGGCACGCGCCAGCATCACCAGCGCGGGCAGCAGCTCGTTGAGCGCGCGGAAACGTTCTTCGCTCTCGCGATACTGCGCCGACAGATCCTTGGCCAGGGCAAGGGCACGGGCGCGCGTGCCGGCGACGGACCAGGCCAGCGTCGCCATCAGCGCGCTGGCCAGCGCACCGATGCCGAAAGTGAGCACCGGCAGCAGCCACGCCGCCGCGGAATCGTCCCGGTCCGCGCTGGCCTCCATGCGCCAGGTCCGGCCGCCGTAGGACAGTTCGCGCGCGAACAGCTGCCCGGTGGCGTCGGCGGGCACGGCGGTCGGCGTCGGGTTCTCGGAATACAGCTGCTTGTCGCCGCCATCCGTGACGTCGAGCACGCGCACGTCGAAACGGTCCAGGGCCTCCACCGGCAGCGCGTCCTCGATGAGCCGGCTGACCCGGAACGAGGCCGCCAGCGAACCGCGCTCGCGCGCACGGCGCTCGGCCAGGTCGCGCGGCTGCGGGCCGCCGCTGAACACCGGCAGCCGGATGGTGATGCCGTCGTTCGGGCCGGGCATTCCGGCGCGCTGCACCAGCTGGAAGGCGGCCGACATCACCGGCCGGTCGGCGTCGCGGGAGAACCTCGCCGCCGCCAAGTTCTCCGGCTGGGTGGCGATGTCGAGGCCGACCAGGCGCGAATTGCCCGAACGCGGCGCGACCAGCACGGTGAGGTAGTGCTCGCGGCCGTCGGGTTCGGCGCCGATCGCGGGCCGGTCGGTGCGTTCGGCGAAACCGATCGCCTGCAGGCTGGGGAACAGCTCGCCCGGGCGCAGGTTGGCGTACATGGCCTCGAATTCGACCGCCGTGACGACATCGGACGACAGGAACAAGGCCTGCACCGAACGCACCAGCAGGCCGCAGGTCTCGAGCTGGTTCTCGACCGCGTCGAAGCTGCGTTCGGCCAGACGTTCCAGGCGGGTGTGCTCGGCGCGCTGCAGCGACTGGTGGTGCAGGAAGGCGGCCGCCGCGCTGAGCAGCAGGCCCAAGACCAGCGCCCCCAGGCTCCAGAGCCAGGTCGGCTGCCCCAGGAAACCGCCGTCCTTCCGCGCCGTGTCCACCTGCCGCTCCCTGCGTAATGGCCCCGATTGCGGCAAAATCCGGGTCTGCCCTCCGGAATGCCGCCAATGACCGTTTCCGACCTCCCGACTCTATATCGCGCGCACCTGTCCACAATCAAGGCGCGCGTGGACCTGGCTCTCGAAAAGGGCGGTTTCGATCACCTTCTGGTCGCCTCCGGCGTCGAAAAATACGAGTTCCTCGACGATCGCCCGTACCCCTTCAAGCCCAACGCCCAGTTCAAGGCCTGGCTGCCCCTGACCCGCCACCCGCACTGCTGGATCGCCTACACGCCCGGCCGCCGGCCGGTGCTGGTGTACTTCCAGCCCGACGACTACTGGCACGTGCCGCCGAGCGCGCCGGAAGGCGTCTGGGTGGACGAGTTCGACATCCGCGTGATCAGCGACCCGGCCGAAGCGGTGAAGCACCTACCCGCCTCCGGCAAGGCGGCGATCCTCGGCGAAACCGACGCTGCGCTGCCCGGTTTCGAACCCAACAACCCGAAGGCGGTGATCGACTTCCTGCACTTCCACCGTGCCTTCAAGACCGGCTACGAGCTCGACCGCATGCGCGCCGCGCAGCGCCGCGCTGTCCCGGGCCATCTGGCTGCGCACGCCGCCTTCCAGGCCGGCGCCTCGGAGATGCAGGTGCACGCGGCCTATCTCGCCGCCACCGGCCATACCGACCTGGACCTGCCCTACACCAACATCGTCTGCCTCAACGCGCACGCCGCCGTGCTGCACTACCAGTACAAGGACGCCGCCGCGCCGGACCGGCATCGCACCCTGCTGATCGACGCCGGCGCCGAAGTGGACGGCTACGCCTCGGACATCACGCGCACCTGGAGTAACGGCGACAGCGGCTTTGCCGAGCTGGTGGCCGCGGTGGACGACGAACAGCAGGCGCTGTGCGCCAGGGTCCGCGCCGGCACCGACTACCGCGACCTGCACCTGGAATGCCACCTGCGCCTGGGCGGCGTGCTGCGCAACCTGGGCATCGTCGACATGGATCCGGGCGACATGCTCGCGCAGGGCGTGACCTCGACCTTCTTCCCGCACGGCCTGGGCCACCCGATCGGCCTGCAGGTGCACGACGTCGCCGGCTTCAGCGACGAAAACGGCCAGCTGATCCCGCGCCCGGACGGCCACCCCTACCTGCGCATGACCCGCACGCTCGCCCCCGGCATGGTGGTGACGATCGAACCCGGCCTCTACTTCATCCCGACCCTGCTCTCGAAACTCAAGGCCACGCCGCAGGCCAAGGCCGTGAACTGGGACAAGGTCGACGCCCTGCTGCCCTACGGCGGCGTGCGCATCGAAGACGAAGTCCACTGCACCGACGCCGCCCCCGAAAACCTCACCCGCGACGCCTTCGCTTCCCTACCCTGACCGAATGCGCTTGGCCCTTCGGGGCCAAGTAGGTCCCTTGCTCGTGTTCGGGTGATCTGGCGTGCGCCGCCGCAGACAAGAGGGGGTGCCTGCCCGCTCGGGCGTAAGCGTCATCCTGACCAACTCACTCGCGGCCGTTGCGGGCATCCTGCCCTCCACTTCAGGCACCCCCTCTTGTCTACGTCGTCGCCACGAATCGTCGAGGCAAGCCGATGGGATGAGCGCGTGCCCCCAGAAGGCACGGACGCTCGCTGCCTGGACGGATATGGCTTCAGGGGCAGACGCGGGCGAGCCGCAGGTCAAGGCAGAAATGCCGGATGGGTCGCCGAAGCGGCCTCTCAGATTCGATACCCCGGCCCGGGTGGTCCGCAGGCCGTCGTGCGTGAGGTCTCTCCGGGGCTTCGAAAACATGGACGTTTTCGAAGAGCCTCCATGGATGGATTCACGGCGTCCCCGGAGAGACCTCACGTACGGCGGCCTATCGCCAAGGACGGGCCCGGCACCACACCGTAGCAGGCACGCAAAGCCCTGATTTGGTAGGATTTCGGCCTCCCGCGCCTCCGCCAGCCCGACCCGACGTCGGGCGCAACCCATTGAGCCCCATGGAAAAGAGCTTCGAACCCCAGACCTTCGAAACCAAGTGGTATGCCCACTGGGAGAACAGCGGCTGCTTCAAGCCCAGCGGCAAGGGCCAGCCCTACACCATCATGCTGCCCCCGCCGAACGTCACCGGCACCCTGCACATGGGCCACGCGTTCCAGCACACCCTGATGGATGCGCTGGTGCGCTACCACCGCATGAAGGGCTACGACACCCTCTGGCAGGTCGGCACCGACCACGCCGGCATCGCGACCGAAATGGTCGTCTCGCGCAACCTCGCCATCGCCGGCCAGGGCGAGACCCGAGATTCGCTGGGCCGCGACAAGTTCATCGAAAAGGTCTGGGCGTGGAAGCAGGAATCGGGCGACACCATCACCCGCCAGATGCGCCGCATGGGCGCATCGGGTGACTGGAGCCGCGAGCGCTTCACCATGGACGAGGGCCTGAGCCAGGCCGTGGTCGAAACCTTCGTGCGCCTGCACGAGGAAGGCCTGATCTACCGCGGCCAGCGCCTGGTCAACTGGGACCCGGTGCTCAAGACCGCGATTTCCGACCTGGAAGTGGTCAGCGAGGAAGAGGACGGCAAGCTGTGGTCGATCCGCTACCCGCTGGCGGGCGGCGCGAGCTATGAACACGTCGAACACGACGCGGACGGCAACGAGACCCTGCGCGAGACCCGCGACTACCTCGTGGTCGCCACCACCCGCCCGGAAACCATGCTGGGCGACACCGCGGCGATGGTGCATCCGGAAGACGCCCGTTACGCCGCGCTGATCGGCAAGTCGGTGCGGCTGCCGCTGAGCGAGCGCGAGATCCCGATCATCGCCGACGACTACGTCGACCGCGCCTTCGGTACCGGCGTGGTGAAGGTCACGCCCGCGCACGACTTCAACGACTACGCGGTCGGCCAGCGCCACGGCCTGCCGATGATCAACATCCTGACGCCCGAGGCGGCAATCAACGGCAACGCGCCGGAGAAGTACCGCGGCCTCGACCGTTACGCCGCCCGCAAGGTGGTGCTCGCCGACCTGGAGGCCGCCGGCCTGCTGGTCGAAGAGAAGAAGCACAAGCTGCAGGTGCCGCGCGGCGACCGCACCGGCCAGGTGATCGAGCCCTACCTCACCGACCAGTGGTTCGTGCGCATGGAAAAACTCGCGGCACGCGGTCTCGAACTGGTCGAGAACGGTTCCGTGCGCTTCGTGCCGGAGAACTGGATCAACACCTACCGGCACTGGATGGGCAACATCCAGGACTGGTGCATCAGCCGGCAGCTGTGGTGGGGGCATCGCATTCCGGCGTGGTACGACGCCGGTGGCAAGATCTATGTGGGGCGCAGCGAGGAAGAAGTTCGCAAGGCGAACAGCCTTGATGCCGGGACGTCCCTGACGCGCGACAGTGACGTCCTCGAAACCTGGTTCTCGTCGGCGCTTTGGTCCCACAGTACCCTCGGCTGGCCCGACGCCGGCGACATGGCGAAGTACGACTTCGCCAAGCGCCTGCCGACCTCGGTGCTGGTGACCGGCTTCGACATCATCTTCTTCTGGGTCGCCCGGATGATCATGATGACCGACCATTTCACGGGCGAGGTGCCGTTCAAGGACGTCTACATCACCGGCCTGGTGCGCGACAAGGACGGGCAGAAGATGTCCAAGTCCAAGGGCAACGTACTCGACCCCATCGATCTTATTGATGGCATCAGCGCCGACGCGCTGGTCGCCAAGCGCACCGCCGGCCTGATGAAGCCGACCGACGCGCCCAAGATCGAGAAGGCCACGCGCAAGGAGTTCCCCGACGGCATCCCGGCCTTCGGCGCCGACGCGCTGCGTTTCACCTTCGCCTCGCTCGCCACCCACGGCCGCGACATCAAGTTCGACCTGCAGCGCTGCGAGGGCTACAAGAACTTCTGCAACAAGCTGTGGAACGCCGCGCGTTTCGCGCTGATGAACTGCGAGGGCTTCACCGCCTCCGGCAAGCCGCAGCCCAAGACGGACGCCGAGCGCTGGATCCTCGACCGCCTGCAGCACACGCTGCGCGAGGTCGAGGCCGGTTACGCCGACTACCGTTTCGACCTGGCCTCGCAGGCGCTGTATGAATTCGCCTGGAACGAGTTCTGCGACTGGTTCCTCGAACTCGCGAAGCCGGCCTTGACCGGCGACGACAAGGCCACCGCCGACAGCACCCGCCACACGCTGCTCTACGTGCTGGAAAACCTGCTGCGCGCCCTGCATCCGCTGATCCCTTTCGTCACCGAAGAGATCTGGCATGCGGTGGCGCCGCAGCTCGGCATCGCCGGCGACAGCATCAGCACCCAGCCCTGGCCGGAAGCAGACGCCTCGTTCGAATCGGCCCAGGCGGCCGACGACATCGAGTGGCTGAAGTCGGCCGTCACCGCCCTGCGCTCGATCCGCAGCCAGATGAGCATCTCGCCCGCCAAGGCCGTGCCGCTGCGCCTGCAGGACGGCGACGCCAGCGACCGGGAGCGCGCGCAGCGTTACGACGCGGCGCTGAAGTTCCTGGCGCGCCTGGATTCGATCGAGTGGATCGCCGGCGACGCCCCGGCCTCCGCCGCCGCCGTGCTCGGCAGCCTGAAGCTGCTGATCCCGCTCGAGGGCCTGATCGACCTCGCCGCCGAGAAGTCGCGCCTGGACAAGGAGCTCAAGCGCATCGCCGGCGAAATCGGCAAATGCCAGGGCAAGCTCTCCAGCGAAACCTTCGTGCAGAACGCGCCGGCCGCCGTGGTGGAGCAGGAGCGTGCGCGCCTGGCGGACTGGACCGCGCAGCAGGCGGCGCTGCAGGCGCAGCGCGGCAAGCTCGGCTAGGAGTGGAGAAAGTAGTGAATAGGAAGTAGAGAGAGCGTGGAGCCACCGCGCCCTGCTTCCTCTACTTCCTACTTCCTCCTCTCTACTTCCTATCTTTCCGGCGGCAACAGCTCGATCGCCATCACGATCGCATCCTCCCGCCCCTTCTCGGCGGGATAGTAGTTCGGCCGGTGGCCGATCTCGTTGAAACCTTCGTCGCGATAGAGCTGGATGGCCTTGGGGTTCGACGGCCGCACCTCCAGGAACACCTGCAGCGCCTGGTGCCAGCGCGCCAGGTCGAGCATGCGCCGCAGCAGCCGGCGGCCGTGCCCGCGGCCCTGGTATTCGGGCGCGATGCAGATGTTGAGGATGTGCGCTTCACCCGCGGCGGCGCTGAGTACGCCGTAACCCAGCACTTTGCTGCCCGCCTCCAGCACCCAGCACTGATGCCCGGCGCGCAGGCAGTCGCGGAAGATGCCGGGTGTCCACGGGAAGGGATAGGCGCGCTTTTCGATCTCCGACACGAGCTCGATGTCGGCCTGGCGCATCGGCCGCAGCTGCGTGGCGTCGGAAGGCCGGGCGTTCATGCCTCAGCGGCGGCGCAGCGCCCGCAGCACCGGCCAGAGGCGGCGCTTGGCCGTGGCGTCCGAACGCAGGGTTTCCAGCGGCGGCAACGCCAGACCGGACAGGTCGCGGCCGCCGGCGGCGCGGCGCAATGCCTGCATCAGGCGCTCCCCCGCGCCGGCGTTGCCGGGCGCAGGAAGCGGCCCCTGGGGAACGTTCGCAGGCAGCGCGGCGGACGCCACCGGCAGCGCGCCGGCTTCGCGATAGAGCGTATAGCCCATCGCCGACAGCATCGCCTGCTGCTGCGGACTCCAGCTCATGCGGCCGGCTTGCGGTGCACCCGCGTCCATACCCAGTACACCGGCCCCGACAGCGCATAGAGCAGCGCGATCGCGAACAGCCCCTTGGCCTGTGCGATGAACAGCCCGGCGATGACCAGCACGATCAGCGCCAGCACGAAGAACGGCACGCGCTCGCCCTTGGGGAAGCCCTTGAAGCTGTAGTACTTGATCCGGCTCACCATCAGCAGGCCGGCGGTGACGGTGACCACCAGGGCCAGCCAGCGCAGGCCCTGGCCGCTGTAACCGAAGGTGGTCATCGCCCAGACGAAGGACACCACCAGGGCAGCCGCCGCCGGGCTCGCCAGGCCGATGAACCAGCGTTTGTCCACCGAGCCCACCTGGGTGTTGAAGCGAGCCAGCCGCAGCGCCGCGCAGGCGGCGTACAGGAAGGCGGCGGCCCAACCGACCTTGGCCAGCACCGGGCCGTCGGCGCGGAAGCCGACCAGGGCCCAGTGGTACATCACCAGGGACGGCGCCATGCCGAAGCTGACCAGGTCGGCCAGCGAGTCGTATTGCACGCCGAAGTCGCTGGTGGTGCCGGTCATGCGCGCGACCCGGCCGTCGACGCCGTCGAACAGGCCGGCGACGAACACCGCGATGCAGGCGTTCTCGAAGTTGCCGCTCGCGGCGGCCAGGATCGCGTAGAAGCCCGCGAACAGGCCGCCCGTCGTCAGCAGGTTAGGCAGCAGGTAAATGCCGCGGCTGCGGGCGGTGGGCGTGTCGTCGTGGGGTTCCATGGGCGCAGTGTAGCGGCTCGCCGTAGCTGCCCATAGCCTGCGCCTTGCGGGTCGGGGACGGTGGTGGTATCACGGGCCCACCGCTTTCCCGGAGCCCGCCATGAACCGCCCGACCCTGTTGATCGCCCTGGCTGCCGTCCTGCTGCCGGGCCTCGCGTCCGCCGACAAGACCACGGTCTACAAGACCACGGACGCCAACGGCAACACCGTCTATTCCCAGGTCGAAACCACCGGCTCCGAAACCCAGCAGGTGGACGGCCGGAGCCCCGATGCCCCGGTCGCCGCGACGGCCGAGGAAAAACCCAAATCCGACACCGAAACCGCCTGCGCGAACGCCACCGCCCACCTCGGCGTGCTCAACTCGGGCAAGCGCCTGCAGCGCGACAAGGACGGCGACGGCAAGCCCGAGGACCTCACCCCCGAGGAAATCGCCAGCGAGAAGGATCTGGCCCAGCGCCAGATGACCGCGTTCTGCGCCCCCGCCCCGGAGGGCTGATCCCACGATGCGCCTGGCCTGGGCCATCGTCGCCGGCCTGGCCGTCGGGGCCGCGATAGGCGGCTGGTCCATGTGGCGCGACCGGGCCGCCGGGCCGCCCGGCGCGACGGGCACCCGCACCCCGCCCGCCGCAGCCGACCCGGCAGCACCCGCGCCCACGCTGTACCGCTGGCGCGACGACGCCGGCACCCTGCACATCACCGACCGCCCGCCCGCGGGCCGGCCCTATGAGGTGGTCACGCTGCGCGACGACCAGAACGTGGTTTCGATGAGCGGCCCGGCCCCCGAGCCGGAGCCCGAGGCCGCGCCGGCCGACTGAGCCGCCGCTCGGGAACGCAGCCGCTACAATGGCCGACCCTTTCCGCGGCCGGTCCCCTCGATGCGCCTTTCCCAGTTCCACCTCAACACCAGCAAGGAAACCCCCGCCGACGCCGAGGTGGTCAGCCACCAGCTGATGCTGCGCGCCGGCATGATCCGCAAGCTGGCCGCCGGTCTCTACACCTGGAGCCCGCTGGGCCTGCGCGTGCTGCGCAAGGTCGAGGGCGTGGTGCGCGAGGAGATGAACCGCGCCGGCGCCATCGAGATGCTGATGCCGTCGATCCAGCCGCGCGAGCTGTGGGAAGAGACCGGCCGCTGGCAGAAGTTCGGCGGCCAGCTGCTCAAGATCAAGGACCGCAAGGACGGCGAGTTCTGCTACGGCCCCACCCACGAGGAAGTGGTCACCGACTTCGCGCGCAACGAGCTGCGCAGCTACAAGCAGCTGCCGGTGAACTTCTACCAGATCCAGACCAAGTTCCGCGACGAGATCCGCCCGCGCTTCGGAGTGATGCGCGCGCGCGAATTCCTGATGAAGGACGCCTACTCCTTCCACCTCGGCGCCGAGAGCCTGCGCCAGACCTACCAGGCGATGTACGACGCCTATGCGCGCATCTTCACCCGCCTGGGCCTGAAGTTCCGCGCGGTCAACGCCGACACCGGCGCCATCGGCGGCAGCGCCTCGCACGAATTCCACGTGCTGGCCGATTCGGGCGAGGACGCGATCGCGTTCTCCGACGGCAGCGACTACGCCGCCAACGTCGAGATGGCCGAGGCCGTGTCGCCTGGCCCGCGCCTGGCCGGCAGCGAGGCCATGCGCGAAGTCGAGACGCCCTGGCAGCGCACCTGCGAGGAGGTGGCCAAGCTGCTCGACATCCCGCTGCAGCGCACCGTGAAGTCGGTGGCGATCATGGCCGAGGCCGGCTTCGTGCTGGCCCTGGTGCGCGGCGACCACGTGGTCAACGAGATCAAGCTGGCCAAGCTCGCCGGCCTGGCCGACTACCGCCTGGCCACCGAGGCCGAGATCCAGGCCTACCTGGGCAGCGAGCCCGGTTTCCTGGGCCCGGTGCTGCCGGCCAGGCCCATCACCGTGATCGCCGACCGCAGCGTGGCCGCGATGGCCGACTTCGTGGTCGGCGCCAACCGCAAGGGTTACCACCTCACGGGCGTGAACTGGGGCCGCGACCTGCCCGAGCCGGCCGTGGTGGCCGACATCCGCAATGCGGTCGAGGGCGATCCGTCGCCCGACGGCCGCGGCACGCTGCGCATCGCCCGCGGCATCGAGGTGGGCCACGTGTTCCAGCTCGGCCAGAAGTACGCCGAGGCGCTCAAGGCCACCGTGCTCGACGCCGAGGGCAAGGCCCAGGTGATGCACATGGGCTGCTACGGCATCGGCGTCTCGCGCATCGTCGCCGCCGCGATCGAGCAGAACTTCGACGCCAACGGCATCTGCTGGCCGGCGCCGATGGCGCCTTGGCAGGTCGCCGTCTGCATCATCAATCCCAAGAACGACCCGGCCGTGGTCGAAGCCGCCGACGCCCTCTACGGCGAGCTGCAGCAGGCCGGCCTGGACGTGGTCATCGACGACCGCGGCCTGCGCCCGGGGGTGATGTTCGGCGACATCGAGCTGGTCGGCATCCCGCACCGCGTGGTGGTGTCGGGCCGCGGCCTGGAGTCGGGCACCTTCGAGTACCGCGCCCGCCGTGCCGCCGACAGCGAGAACCTGGACAAGGCCGCACTCTGGAAGCGCCTGGGCATCGGCTGACCCGCCATCCCGCCAGGTTCCGACCCCCGAAGCCCGGCCCCTGCCGGGCTTCGTTTTGTCGGCGCCCGCCGATGCGGCTAACATCGGCCGCAACCGGCGCGCCGGCGCTGCCCACCGAACCGAGGTCCTTCCCATGACGATCAATCTCGACGGCCTCTCGGCCAAGGAACTCCAGGCCCTGATCGCCAAGGCCAGCCAGCGCAAGAAGACGCTCGCCAAGCGCAAGCCGGTGGCCGCCGTGCGGCAGAAGCTGGTGTCGATGGCGCGCGCCGAGGGTTACACCGTGGACGAGCTGTTCGGCACCGCGCGTCTGGTGCGCGAGAAGGCCGGCGTCGCGGCGAAGAAGGCCCCGGCCAAGAAATCCACGCAGAAGGGCGTCAAGGTCGCGCCGAAATACCGCCATCCGGGCGACGCCTCCAAGACCTGGGCCGGCCGCGGCATGGCGCCCAAGTGGCTTTCGGCCGAACTGGCCAAGGGCAAGAAGCTCGAAGACTTCCTGATCAAGTAGTCCGCCCCGGCGGCGCCCCGCGCGCCGTTCCCCCCCGCCCGCAGGAGCCACGCATGATCACGCTTCGACTCAAGGACAGCGGCGCCACCCTCGGCAGCATCAGCGAGGCCGACCTGCAGGTGCTGCTGGACCAGTTCGAGGAAGAGTCCTCGACCGACCGCGACTACTTCATCGACGAACAGACGGTGCAGATCATCGAGGAGGCCGGCGCCTCGCCCGACCTCTGCGCGCTGCTTCGCAAGGCCATCGCCGGCACCGACGGCATCGACATCGTCTGGTCCCGCCCCTGAAAAAATCCGGGGTCAGAGTGCATTTATCTGGATAAATGCACTCTGACCCCGGATTTCAAAGGTTGCGGCGGGAGGGCACCAGCAGGTTGCCGAACAGCAGGCCCGCCACCAGGGCGATCAGGGCCGACAGCAGGGCGAAGGCCGTGTCCAGGCCCAGGAAGACGTCGCGCTCCATCACGAAGTTCAGGCTGCGGAAACCGACGCTGCCGGGCACCAGCAGGATGATGCCCGGCACCCGGATCAGCGCGCCGGGGCGGTTGGCCCAGCGGCCGTAGGCATTGCTGATCGCCGCCACGCCCACGCCGGCGAAGAAGGCGCCGCCGGCGAAATTGCCCGAGCCCAGCCCCAGCCATTCCCCGCCCAGGCGCGTGAGCGCGTAACCGAGCAGCACCGAAGCCATCACCAACGGGTAGTCGCGCCGCGCCGCCTGGAACAGCACCGCGAACGCGAACGCCGCCACCGCCAGCGCGGCCAGTTCGGCCAGCGGCGCCAGGGGCTGCGGCACCGCCTCCTGCGGCTGCCAGCCCAGGATGGTCACCAGCTGCATCGCCGCGACGGTGCCGAAGGTGAGCTTCATCAGGATCATCAGCGCACCGGCGAAACGCGTGGTGCCCGACACCAGCTGCTGGCTCGACAGTTCGCTGACCGCATTGGTCAGCATCAGGCCCGGCATCAGCACGATCAGCGAGGCGACGATCACCGTCTTGAGCGACAGTGGCTCGATGAAGGTGGCGACCGCGGCGGCGAGCAGGGTCGCCACCAGGGCCGCGATCGCCTCCAGCGCCTCGGCGAGGCGCGGACGGCCCGCGGCCAGCACGTACAGCACGCCGGTGACCAGGCCGATCACCGCGGCGGTTGCGACATCGGCCCAGCCCGCGCCCAGCAGTGCCGCCACCGAACCGGCCGAGAGGCCAAAACTCAGCGCCGCCAGCGCCTGATTGCGGCGGCTGGCCGGACGGTCGAGCGCCTTGAGCGCGATCAGGCCGTCGGCCGGATCCAGCCTCCCCGCCAGCACGTCCTCGGCGATGGCGTCGGTGGCGGCGAGCCGGCCCAGGTTCTGCTCGCCGGGCTCGAGCCGCAGCACGCGGGTGATGCCGTTGTGCGCGCCGCGCACAGGATCGGCAAAGCTCAGGATCAGGCCGGTCGGGTTGGACCAGACCTCGCAGTCCAGGCCCATGCGGTGCGCGACGCCCTTGATCGCGCCCTCCAGGCGCTGCGCCGTCGTGCCGTAGGCGTGCAGCCGGGTCGACAGCTCGACCACGAAGTTGGTGCGCGCTTCATAGGTGGACGGGGACGCAGGCGTGGGGGCGGTCATGGGCGGGAAGGATGGCATACGCGGTAGGCAATCAAAAACGCGCCGCCGCGCCGATCTTGATCGCGCGCGCGATGACGGGCTTGCCCGCAGCCGGCGGCAAGGCCCGTGCCGCGAAGGCCGGGGGCTCGGTGCCGGTATCATGTCGGGCGATCCTGCCCCTCGGACCTCCTTCCCATGCACCTGGGCCTCGGCGAACTGTGCTCCCTGCTGAGCGCCCTGGCCTGGGCGGTCGGTGTGATCCTCTACCGCCAGCTCGGCGCGCGGCTGCCGCCGCTGCAGCTCAACTTCCTGAAAAACGGCCTGGTGCTGCTGATGCTGCTGCCGGCCATCGTGCTGCTGCACGGCACCACCCTGCCCTCGTTCAGCGCGCTGCAGATCGGCCTGGCCCTGGCCAGCGGCGCGATCGGCATCGGCATCGCCGACACCCTGTATTTCCGCGCGCTCAACGAGCTCGGCGCGGGCCGCATGGGCGTGCTGGGAAACTTCTACAGCCCCTTCGTGATCGTGCTCGGTTACCTGGTCCTGGACGAGCGGCTGAGCGCGACCCAGCTGGGCGGCTTCGTGCTGGTCAGCATCGGTGTGCTGGTGGCGGCCTGGCCCAAGGCCGCACCCGGCGCGAAGCCCGCGCACCTGTTCCGTGGCCTGGCCCTGGGCCTGCTGTCGGTGGGCCTGATGGCCATCGCGATCGTGATGGTCAAGCGCGTGCTCGAAGCCCAGCCGCTGCTGTGGGTGACCGGCGTGCGCATGGTCGGCGCGCTGGCCGGCATGGTCCTGGTCGCAGCCCTGACCCGGCAGCTGGCCCTGCTGCACCCGCCCACCGAAGCCATGCCCTGGCGGCGGCTGGTCCTGGCGGCGTTCGTGGGCCAGTTCCTGGCGATGATCCTGTGGCTGGCCGGCTACAAGTACACCCAGGCCTCGGTCGCGGCTATCCTCAACGAAACCGCCTCGGTCTTCATCCTGGTCCTGGCCGCGTTCTGGCTGAAGGAACCGCTGACCCGGCGCGGCCTGGCCGGCGTGGCCCTGACCCTGACGGGCGTGGTGGTCATGCTGCTTCCCTAGGACCTCACCTGCACGATGAGCGAACGCCCCAGCATCGAAGACAGCCGCACCCACCCGGGCATCCTGGTCGCCAGCGGCGACTGGACCCTGGCGAACGCTGACGCGATGCTGGCCCTGCTCGAGCGCGCGCCGGACTCGGCGGTCGACATCGACGGCCGCGACATCACCCGGCTCGATTCGGCCGGCGCGATGATGCTGTCTCGCTATGCGGTGAAGGTCGGCCTGGGCCTGTCCACGGTCGAAGTGCAGCCGCAGTACGAACCGCTGACCCGGACCGTGCAGGCGATCTGCGAGAACCCCCGCCGCGTGCGCCGCAAGGGCTTCGGCTTCCGCGACATGCTGGCGCGCATGGGTTACGCCACCGAGGACGTGACCCGCGAGGTGCTGGCCCTGGTCGGCTTCCTGGGCCTGACCCTGACCACCGTGTTGAAGGCGATCGCCCAGCCCTCGCGCCTGCGCCTGACGCCCACCGTGCACCACATGGAGCAGGTCGGCCTGGACGCGGTGCCGCTGGTGATGCTGCTTAGCTTCATGGTCGGCGCGGTGATCGCCTTCCTTGGCGCGACCGTGCTGCGCGACTTCGGCGCCGAGATCTTCGTGGTCGAACTGGTCGGCATCGCCTTCCTGCGCGAGTTCGCCGTGCTGCTCACCGCCATCCTGCTGGCCGGCCGCACCGCCAGCGCCTTCACCGCCCAGATCGGCGCGATGCAGAGCGGCGAGGAAATCGACGCCATCCGCACCCTGGGCCTGGACCCGATCGAGCTGCTGGTGCTGCCGCGGCTGTTCGCCCTGCTGGTGATGCTGCCGCTGCTGACCTTCCTGGCCATGGTCTCGGGCATCGTCGGCGGCATGGCGGTGAGCATCGGCAGCCTGGACATGACGCCGGAGATGTTCATCACCCGCCTGCACGACACCCTGTCGGTGCGGCACTTCTGGGTCGGCATCTCGAAGGCGCCGATCTTCGCGGCGGTGATCGCCCTCATCGGCTGCCTGGAAGGTTTCCAGACCCAGGGCACGGCGCAGTCGGTCGGCGAACGCACGACCTCGGCGGTGGTGCAGACGATCTCGCTGGTGATCCTGATCGACGCCTTCGCGGCGCTGTTCTTCCTGGAGATGGACTGGTGAGCGCCGCCATCGACGAGCAGGCGCCGGCGATCCGCGTCCGCAGCCTGGTCAACGCCTTCGGCGACCAGGTCGTGCACCAGGACCTGGACCTGGAGGTGCGCCGCGGCGAGATCATCGGCGTGGTCGGCGGTTCGGGCACCGGCAAGTCGGTGCTGATGCGGGCGATCCTGGGCCTGCGCACGCCGCAGGGCGGCGAGATCGAGGTGCTGGGCGTGGACGCGCTGTCGGACGCCGCGCGCGACACCGGCCTGATCCAGCGCAACACCGGCGTGCTGTTCCAGGGCGGCGCGCTGTTTTCTTCACTCACCGTCGCGGAAAACGTCTCGGTGCCGCTGAAGGAACACTACCCCGGGCTGCCGCCGGACATGGTGCACGACCTGGCCATGCTCAAGATCCGCATGTCCGGCCTGGGCGAGGACGCCGGCGGCAAACTGCCCTCGCAGCTCTCGGGCGGCATGCGCAAGCGCGCCGGCATCGCCCGCGCGCTGGCGCTCGACCCGGCCCTGCTGTTCCTGGACGAACCCACGGCCGGCCTCGACCCGATCGGCGCCGCCGCCTTCGACGAGCTGATCCGCACGCTGC
Organism: Arenimonas terrae; assembly: GCF_006265115.1. Lineage (GTDB taxonomy): Bacteria > Pseudomonadota > Gammaproteobacteria > Xanthomonadales > Xanthomonadaceae > Arenimonas > Arenimonas terrae. The sequence goes on from NZ_SMDR01000002.1 coordinate 450,941, forward strand.
AGCGGGCGCTCGGCCTGACCGTCTTCCTGATCACCCACGACCTCGACACCCTGTACAGCATCTGCGACCGCGTCGCCGTGCTCGCCGACCGCCGCGTGCTGGTCGCGGCGCCGCTGCCGGAGGTCGAGCGTTTCGACCATCCCTGGGTGCAGGAGTATTTCCACGGCCCGCGCGGACGCGCCGCGCAGGCCGCAAAACCAAAGGAGGCTTGAGCATGGAAACCCGTGCCAACCATGTGCTGATCGGCGCCTTCACCCTGGCCATCTTCGTCTGCGCCGTGCTGTTCGCCCTGTGGGCGGCCAAGTACACGACCGAAAAGAGCTTTCAGGAATACGACGTGGTCTTCCAGGAGGCGGTGACCGGCCTGAGCGTCGGCAGCCAGGTGCTGTATTCGGGCATCAGCGTCGGCGCCGTGCGCAAGCTGTCGCTGATGAAGGATGACCCGCGCAAGGTCGTCGCGCGCATCCGCCTGTCGGCCGACACGCCGGTGAAGACCGACACCCGCGCCAAGCTCGCGCTCACCGGCCTGACCGGCGTGGCGATCATCCAGCTCACCGGCGGCAGCCCCGGCAGCCCGGCGCTGGAGCCGCGCGAGGGCCAACGCGTGGCCCTGATCCCGAGCGAGCCCTCGGCGCTGCAGAACATCGCCGCCACCGCCAGCGAGATCGTCGACCGTGTCAACCAGCTGCTCAGCGACGACAACGTGGCGCGCGTCACCCGCACGCTCGACCAGCTCGACCAGATCACCGGCTCGATCTCGGGCGAGCGCGAGGAGATCGCCGCGCTGATCCGCAACGCCCGCGCCGCCAGCGAAAAACTCGACCAGACCCTGGCCAGCGCCGACCGCACCATCAACAACCTCGACCAGGGCCTGGTGCAGGAGCTGCCCGAGCTGGTCGCCAAGCTCGACCGCACCCTGTCCAAGCTCGAGACCGCCAGCAGCTCCGCGGACGCGATCCTGACCGACAACCGCGAGGCCTTCGCCGACTTCAGCCAGGATGGCCTGGCCCAGGTAGGCCCGACCCTGCGCCAGCTGCGCTCGCTGATCCGCGACCTCAACGGCCTGGTCGAACGCGTGGAAGGCAACCCCGCCGGCGTGCTGCTGGGCCGCGAACAACCCGAGGAGTTCGAACCATGAGCCGAGTGTCCCTGCTGGTGGCCGGCGCGATGCTGCTGATCGGCGGCTGCGCCGCGATCGGCGGCCCCAAGACCGAAGTGAAAGTGTATGCGCCGGCGACGGCGATCACCGCCGATCCGGCCTGGCCCGCGGTGGACTGGTCGCTGGCCGTCGGTGTGCAGGCCGCCAACCAGATGCTCGACTCGCCGCGCATCGCCGTGCGCCCCACGCCCGACCGCTTCCAGGCCTACAAGGGCGCGATGTGGGCCGACAACGCGCCCGACATGCTGCAGACCGCGCTGATCGAGGGCTTCGAGGACTCCGGCAAGATTCCTGCGGTCGGCCGCTTCGGCGGCGGCAACCGCGGCGACTTCGGCCTGCTGCTGGAAGTGCGCGCCTTCGAGACGGTCTACACCGGCGACAAACCCGCAGCGGTGATCGAAGCCCAGGCCAGCCTATACCGCCTGCGCGGCGGCCGCGGCGTGGTGGCGACCAAACGTTTCCGCCAGGCCGTGCCTGGCGCCGCCACCGACCTCGACAGCATGGTCTCGGCCTTCGGCCAGGCAATGTCGGGCTTGGGCACCGAGGTGGTGGGTTGGACCTTGGTCGAAGGCGAGCGCGCAGCGAAGAGCGAGGAAGTAGAGGGGAGGAAGTAGGAAGTAGAGGAAAGCAAGGGCGGGTGCGCGCACTGCTTTCTCTACTTCCTATTCACTACTTCCTATTTCCTGCTCTCAGACGATTCGCCGGAAGGTGAGATTCAGCCGCGGCGCCACCGCCCGCGCCGTGCGCGGCAAGGCGTGCCGCCAGTTCGCCTGGGTGTCGCCGGCCATCACCAGCAGGCTGCCGTGCGGCAGGTCGAGCGCGAACTTCCGGGTCGCGTCGTGCCGGTGCTTGAAGGCGAAGCGCCGCGTGCCGCCGAGGCTCAGCGACGCGATCACCGGCCGCGGCCCGAGCTCGGGCTCGTCGTCGCTGTGCCAGCCCATCGCGTCCCGGCCATCGCGGTAGAGGTTGGCGAGCACGCTGTTCATCGCCACGCCGGCGGCTTCATCGATGCGCGCGCGGATCGCCGCCAGACCCGGCGGCCACGGCCGCGGCTCGAAACGCGTGCGCGAATACACGTAGCTCGCGCCCGGATCGCCGATCCAGCAGCTGCGCCGCGGCGAATCCACCTCGCGCCCGAACATGCGGATGCGGTGCGTCTCCCAGCGGATCTCGTCCATCAGCCGATCGAGCAGCGCATCGGCTTCCGCGCGCGGCAGCCACTGCGGGTCGAAGCGCAGGTCGGCGTCGGGGATGGTGTAGGGGTGCATTCGGTGGGGAACTAGTGAAAAGGAACTAGTTCCTCGTTCGACCGCGCCTCATTCGCCGGTATCGGCGACCGACGCGAGGATCTGCCCCAGCTCCAGCAGGCGCAGGTCGCTGCCCGGCGCACCGACCAGCTGCAGGCCCAGGCCGCCCGGCAGCGGCAGGCTCAGCGCGGGGCAGCCGGCCAGCGAGGCCAGCGCGGTGAGGTCGGCCAGGTTCGCCGGTTCGTCGGCGCCGAAGGCCGGCGGCGGCGCGGCGACGGTCGGCAGCAGCAGCACGTCGTACTGCTCGAACAGGCGCCGCACCATGATCACGTGGTCGTCCAGGCGCTGGGCCGCACGCGCGTAGTCGGTGGCGGTCTTGCGCTGGGCGAAGTCGAGCAGCCAGCGCAGGCGGGTCGAGGCGCCGTCGAGGCGGTGTTCGTGCGCGGCCAGGATTTCCGCTTCCATCAGCAGCAGCGCGGCGCGGCGGGTCGCGGCCACTTCCAGCGGCGCCACTTCCAGGGCCACCGGCAGGGCGCTGCCGAACACCGGCGCCACCCGCGCCATCACGGCGCTGAAGTTCTCGACCACGGTCGCGTCCACGCCCAGCGCGGACAGGTCGGCGACGACGCCGGCCTTGAGTTCGCCCGGCACCCAGTCCGGCGGCGACAGCGGCACGCGGCGTTTGCGCGAGCGCGGGTCGCCGGCGTCGTAGCCGGCCAGCACCGGCAGCAGCAGCCCGGCGTCCTGCACGGTGCGGGTGATCAGGCCGGCGCAGTCGAGCCGGCGCAGGCCGATCGCCATGCCGCGGCAGCTGATCTCGCCAAAGGTCGGCTTGTGCGCGACCAGCCCGCAGAAGGCGGCGGGAATGCGCGCGGCCCCCAGCGTGTCGGAGCCGAGCGCGGCGATCGCATGGCCCGCGGCCACCGCGGCGGCGGCGCCGGCCGAAGCGCCGCCGGCGGCGCGGTCGGGCAGCACCGGGTTGCGCACGTCGCCGTGGTGCGGGTTGCGGCCGACGGTGCCGAACGCGGCCTCGTCGATCGCGGTCTTGCCCAGGAACACCGCGCCGGCGCCGCGCAGGCGCCGCACCGCGTGCGCGTCCTGTTCGGCCAGGCCGGGATGGCCGGGCAGGCCCAGGCCGGTCGGCATGCCGGCGATGTCGAAGTTGTCGTTGACCGCCAGCGGCACGCCGTCCAGCCGGCCCAGGGGCTTGCCCTCGGCGCGACGCTCGTCGCTGGCGCGGGCGGCGGCCAGGGCGCCGGCGGCGTCCACCCAGGTCCAGGCGTTCAGGCCACCGTCGCGGGCGATCGCGGCCAGGCAGGCGCCGGTCAACGCCTCGCTGCTGGTCTCGCCCTTGGCCAGGGCGTGCAGCACGCGATAGAGCGGGGCCTGGCGCAGGGCGTCGGGGCTGGCGGTCATGCGCGGCTCGGTCCGTGACGGGGGCGTTCAGCCGAGTTTCCTTGATTGCCCGCCTGCGGGCAAACCGGGACAATCCGGACATCAGCGTATGGAGCCAGCCCGATGAGCGAACGTGACGTGATGGAATACGACGTGGTGGCCGTGGGCGCAGGCCCGGCCGGCCTGTCCTTCGCCATCCGGCTCAAACAGCTCAAGCCCGAGCTGAGCGTCTGCGTGATCGAAAAATCCTCGACCATCGGCGCCCACATCCTGTCGGGCGCGGTGATCGAACCGGGCCCGCTGGATTCGCTGCTGCCGGGCTGGCGCGACAATCCGCCGCCGGTCTGCGTGCCGGCGACCGAGGACGAGTTCTGGTTCCTCACGAAAACCGGCGGCACCAAGTTCCCGATCGTGCCGCCGCAGATGAACAACCACGGCAACTTCATCGTCAGCCTGGGCGCGATGTGCGCCTGGCTGGCGCCGCAGGCCGAGGCCCTGGGCGTGGAGATCTACCCGGGTTTCGCCGCAGCCGAGCTGCTGTACGACGAGGCCGGCGCCGTCGCCGGCGTGCGCATCGGCGACATGGGCGTGGCCAAGGACGGTTCGCACAAGTCCGGCTACACCCAGGGCATCGACATCAAGGCCAAGGTCACCGTGCTGGCCGAAGGCGCGCGCGGGCACCTGACCAAGCAGCTGGTGCGCAGGTTCGGCCTCGACGCCGAGTCCGACCCGCAGAACTACTCGATCGGCATCAAGGAACTCTGGCAGGTGCCCGAGGGCCGCGTGAAGCCCGGCAAGATCGTGCACTCGCTGGGCTGGCCGGCCGACAGCCACACCTACGGCGGCAGCTTCCTGTACCACCTCAACAACAACCAGATCGCGCTGGGCTATGTGTCGGGCCTCGACTACCGCGACCCGAACTACCAGCCCTACGAAGCCTTCCAGCAGTGGAAGAACCATCCGTCGGTGAAGGCCCTGCTCGAGGGCGGCACCATCCTGAGCGCCGGCGCGCGCGCCATCGTCACCGGCGGCTGGCAGTCCCTGCCCAAGGTCGAGATGCCGGGCGCGCTGCTGATCGGCGACACCGCCGGCCTGCTCAACGTGCCCAAGATCAAGGGCACGCACCAGGCGATCCGCAGCGGCATGCTGGCGGCCGAGCACCTGGGCGCGCAGGGCCAGGGCCTGAGCAGCGCCGGTTTCGACGCCAAGCTGCGCGCCTCGCCGGCGATGGCCGAACTCAGGAAGGTCCGCAACATCAAGCCCGGCTTCAAGAAGGGCCTGTGGTTCGGCCTGGTCAACTCGGGCTGGGAAACGGTGACGATGGGGCTTTCGCCCTGGACCTGGCGCTGCAAGCCGGACTGGAACTCGCTGCAGAAGCTCGATGTCGCCGAACGCCCGAAGCGCGACTATGTCGAACGCAGCCTGGCTCCGCGCGACCGCCTGGCCGGCGTGTATTTCGCCGCAACCGAACACGACGAAGACCAGCCGGTGCACCTGAAGGTCTCCAACACCGACATCTGCGTGACGAAGTGCGCCGAGGAATACGGCAACCCCTGCCAGCGCTTCTGCCCGGCCGGCGTCTACGAGATCGTCGCCGAGGCCTCCGCGCCCAGCGGCCGGCGCCTGCAGATCAACGCCGCCAACTGCGTGCACTGCAAGACCTGCGACATCAAGGACCCGTACCAGATCATCACCTGGGTGACGCCGGAAGGCGGCGCCGGCCCGAACTACCAGAACCTCTGACCCGCATGCGGATCGCGCTCGCCACCGCCATCGCCGCGCACGCGCTGGACGAGGACATGGCGCCGCTGCGCGAAGCCTGCGCCGAGGCCGGCATCGCGGCGCAGGTGCTGGCCTGGGACGATCCGACGGTGGGCTGGTCGCGCTTCGACGCGGTGCTGCTGCGCTCGACCTGGGACTACATCGATCGGCTGCCGGAATTCCTGGCCTGGTGCGACCGCGTCGCCGCGCAGACGCAGCTGTGGAATCCGGCCGAGGTCGTACGCTGGAACACCGACAAACGCTACCTGGGCGAACTGGCGGCGCGCGGCGTGCCGGTGATTCAAAGCCACTTCCTGGCGCCCGGCGACGACCCGGGGTCCCTGCCCGACCTGGAAGAATTCGTGGTCAAGCCCACGGTCGGCGCCGGCTCGCGCGACGCCCAGCGCTACCTGCGCAGCGACCGCAGCGCCGCCATCGCGCATGCGCGGCGCCTGCTCGACCAGGACCGCCACGTGCTGGTGCAGCCCTACCTGCGCGCGGTGGACGAGCAGGGCGAAACCGCCCTGCTGTTCTTCGACGGGCAGTTCAGCCACGCCATCCGCAAGGCGCCGCTGCTCAAGCGCGGGCAGGCGCCGACCGCAGCGCTGTTCCAGAGCGAGAAGATCCAATCGCGCACGCCCTCGGCCGCCGAACATGAGGTGGCCGCGAAGGTGCTGGCCGCGCTGCCGTTCGGCATGCCGGTGTACGCGCGCGTCGACCTGCTGCCTTCGGCCGAGGGCCCGCAGCTGCTGGAGCTGGAGCTGACCGAACCTTCGGTCTTCCTGCCCTACGGGCCCGGCGCCGCCGACCGTTTCGTGGCGGCGCTCACGCGCCGCCTCGGCTGATTCCGCTCAGTCGCCCAGCACCCGGTCGACGACCTGCGCCGCCAGCGCCTCGGGCGTCTGCGCCGTGGTGTCGAGCACGATCTCGGCGTTCTCCGGCACCTCGTAGGGCGAGTCGATGCCGGTGAAGTTCTTGATCTGGCCGGCGCGGGCCTTGGCGTAGAGGCCCTTCACGTCGCGGCGTTCGGCTTCGGCCAGCGGCGTGTCCACGTGCACTTCCAGGAACTCGCCCGGCGCGAACAGCTCGCGCGCCATGCGCCGCTCGGCGCGGAAGGGCGAAATGAAGCTCACCAGCACGATCAGGCCGGCGTCGGCCATCAGGCGCGCGACTTCGGCGACACGGCGGATGTTCTCGACGCGGTCCTCGTCGGTGAAGCCCAGGTCCTTGTTCAGGCCGTGGCGCACGTTGTCGCCGTCCAGGATGAAGGTGTGCAGGCCCTGGGCGTGCAGGCGCTTGTCCACCAGGTTGGCGATGGTGGACTTGCCCGAACCCGACAGGCCGGTGAACCACAGCACGCGCGGCTGCTGGCCCTTGATGCGGGCGCGTGCGGCCTTGTCCACGTCCAGGTGCTGCCAGTGGATGTTGGCGGCGCGGCGCAGCGCGAAGTCGAGCGTGCCGGCGGCGACGGTGGCGTTGTCGTAGCGGTCGATCAGGATGAAGCCGCCCAGCGTGCGGTTGCGCGCGTAGGGTTCGAAGGCGATCGACTGGTCGAGGCTGAGGTTGACGTGGGCGACCTCGTTCAGCGCCAGGTGCTTGGCGGCCAGGCGCGCCTGGCTGTTCACGTCGACCTTGTGCTTGATCTCGGTGACGGTGGCGGTGACGGTGCGCGCGCCGATCTTGAGCCAGTAGGGCCGGCCCGGCAGCAGCGGCTGTTCGCCCATCCACAGCAGGTGCGCGGCGAACTGGTCGGCGGCCTGCGGCGGGTCCTCGGCAGCGGCGAGCACGTCGCCGCGGCTGACGTCCACTTCGTCGGCGAGCGTCAGCGTGACCGCCTGGCCGGCGACCGCGCGCGCCAGGTCGCCGTCGGCGGTGACGATGCGCTGCACGCGCGAGCGCCGGCCCGAGGGCACCACGACCACCTCGTCGCCCGGCGCCACGCTGCCGGCCACGAGCGTGCCGGCGAAGCCGCGGAAATCCTGGTTCGGCCGGTTCACCCACTGCACCGGCAGGCGGAATCCGCCGGCGGACGAGAGCGCCGAAGGCTGGCTGGTTTCCAGCACCTCCAGCAGCGGCGCGCCGGCATACCAGGGCATCGCCGCGGAGCGTTCCAGGAGGTTGTCGCCCTTGAGCGCAGACAGCGGGATCGCCGTCACCTGGGCGATGCCCAGCTCGGCGGCCAGCGTGCGGTAGCCCTGGGCGATGATCTCGAAGGTGGCCTGGTCGTAACCCACCGCGTCCATCTTGTTCACCGCCAGCACCACCTGGCGGATACCCAGCAGGGCGCAGATGTAGCTGTGCCGGCGCGTCTGGGTCAGGAGGCCCTTGCGCGCGTCCACCAGCACCACGGCCAGGTCGGCGGTGGAGGCGCCCGTGGCCATGTTGCGGGTGTACTGCTCGTGGCCCGGGCAGTCAGCGACGATGAACTTGCGCTTGTCGGTGCTGAAGTAGCGGTAGGCGACGTCGATGGTGATGCCCTGCTCGCGCTCGGCGGCCAGGCCGTCCACCAACAGGGCGAAGTCGATGTCCTCGCCCTGGGTGCCGTGGCGCCGGCTGTCCTTTTCCAGCGCGGCCAGCTGATCGTCGAACAGCAGCTTGGTGTCGTGCAGCAGCCGGCCGATCAGGGTGGACTTGCCGTCGTCGACGCTGCCGCAGGTGATGAAGCGCAGCAGCGGCTTGTCCTCGTGCTGGCGCAGGTAGGCGCGGATGTCGGAAGCGGCGGTCATCAGAAATACCCCTCCTGCTTCTTCTTCTCCATGGACGCCGTCGGGTCGTGGTCGATCACCCGGCCCTGGCGCTCGCTGCTGCGCGCGACCAGCATCTCGGCGATCACCTTCTCCAGCGTGTCGGCCTCGGATTCGATGGCGCCGGTGAGCGGGTAGCAACCCAGCGTGCGGAAACGCACCTTCTTGAGCGCGGGCTTCTCGCCGGGCTTGAGCGGCAGACGTTCGTCGTCGACCATGATCAGCGCGCCGTCGCGTTCGACCACCGGCCGCTCCTGCGCGAGGTAGAGCGAAGGCACCGGGATGTTCTCGCGGTAGATGTACAGCCAGACGTCGAGCTCGGTCCAGTTCGAGATCGGGAACACGCGCACGCTCTCGCCGGTGCGGATGCGGGTGTTGTACAGGTCCCACAGCTCGGGGCGCTGGTTCTTCGGGTCCCAGCGGTGCTGGTCGCTGCGGAAGGAGAAGATGCGCTCCTTGGCGCGCGACTTCTCCTCGTCGCGGCGGGCGCCGCCGATGGCGGCGTCGAAGCGGTGCAGGTCCAGGGCCTGTTTCAGCGCCTGGGTCTTCATTACGTCGGTGTGCACGGTGGCGCCGTGGCTGATCGGGCCGATGCCCTGGGCCCGGCCCTCGGGATTGGTGTGCGTGCGCAGCTCGATGCCGGTCTCGGCGGCGCGGCGGTCGCGGAAAGCGATCATCTCGCGGAATTTCCAGCCGGTGTCCACGTGCAGCAGCGGGATCGGCGGCCTCGCGGGGTAAAAGGCCTTCACCAGCAGGTGCAGCAGCACCGAGCTGTCCTTGCCGACGGAATACAGCATCACCGGGTTGCGGAACTCGGCGGCGACCTCGCGCAGGATGTGCAGGCTCTCGGCCTCGAGACGGTCGAGGTGGGACAGGGTGGCGGGACTCATGGCGGCAAGGATAAGCGCTCCCGCCACCCGCGCGGGTAATGAGCGGCGGGCATATGGCCATGCCGCTTGTTCCTTTCCGGGCCGCGAAACCCGCGCGTAGGGTGGATTCCACGCTCCCCGACCGACCGCCGCCGATGCCCTCCGCCCCTGCCGTCCTGCCCGTGCCGCCCCTGCCCGAGGACCGGATCGACCTGCTGGCGCGCCTGACCGAAGGGCTGGACGCCCCCGGCCTGTGGTGGCTGTCCGGGTATGCCGCCGGCCTCGCCGCCCGGCCGGGCCAGCGGCCTGCCGCGGCGGCCGAGGTCTCGGCCTCGGCCCGGCTGAGCATCGTCTACGGCAGCCAGACCGGGAACGCCAAGCGCCTGGCCGAAACCCTGGCCCGCCAGGCCGAGGCCCAGGGCCTGGCCGTGCGCCTGGTCCGCGCCGACAGCTATCCGCTGCGTGAGCTCAAGGACGAACGCCTGCTCTATGTCGTCATCAGCACCCAGGGCGACGGCGATCCGCCGGACGACGCCCGCGGCTTCGTCGAACACCTGCTCGGCAAGCGCGCGCCGCAGCTCAAGTCGCTGAAGTTCGCCGTGCTGGGCCTGGGCGATTCGAGCTACCCGCAGTTCAACGCCACCGGCCGCCAGCTCGACGAGCGCCTGGCCGAACTCGGCGCCCAGCGCCTGTTCGCCCGCGGCGAAGCCGACCTGGATGTCGAGACCGTCGCCACGCCCTGGCTGGCCAAGGCGCTCGACGGCGCCCGCGACGAGCTGAAGTCGAACGCGCCGCTGGCCACCGTCACCCCGCTGCGCCCCGCCGCGGCGGTGTCGCCGTGGAGCCGCGAAAAGCCTTACGCCGCCGAGCTGCTGGCCAACCAGCGCCTCACCGGCCGCGGCAACCGCAAGGACGTGCGCCACCTCGAGATCTCGCTGGAAGGCTCGGGCCTGAGCTACCAGCCCGGCGACGCGCTGGGCCTGTGGCCGAAAAATCCGCCGGCCCTGGTCGACGCCGTGCTCGCCGAACTTTCGCTCGACGCCGACGCGGCGGTCGACGGCGCGCCGCTGCGCCACTGGCTGGACGAGAAGCGCGAGCTGACCAAGCTTGCGCGACCGTTCCTGCAGAAGCACGCCGAACGCGCCGGCCGCGACGAGCTTTCGCGCCTGCTGCAGCCGGAGCACGCCGACGGCCTGGCCAAACTGCTGGCCACGCATCAGCTGATCGACCTGCTGCAGGCCTTCCCCGCCGCCTGGTCGGCCGAAGACCTGGTGGCCGCGCTGCGTCCGCTGGCGCCGCGCCTGTATTCGATCGCCTCCAGCCAGGCCGTGGTCGGCCCCGAGGCGCACCTCACCGTCGACCACGTGGCCTGGGATGCGCCGGGCGGCCGCCGCTGGGGCGCCGCCTCGCACCTGCTCGCGTCGTCGGAAGAAGGCGCGCGCCTGCCGGTCTACATCGAAGCCAACGAACGTTTCCGCCTGCCGCGCGACGGCAGCCGCGACGTGATCATGATCGGCCCCGGCACCGGCGTCGCGCCCTTCCGCGGCTTCGTACAGGAGCGTGCAGCGGTTGGCGCGTCCGGCCGCAACTGGCTGCTGTTCGGCAACCCGCATGCCCGCCACGACTTCCTGTACCAGCTGGAGTGGCAGCAGGCGCTCAAGGCCGGCCAGCTGTCGAAGCTGGACCTGGCGTTCTCGCGCGACCAGCAGAACAAGGTCTACGTGCAGGACAAGCTGCGCGAACAAGGCGCCGAGCTGTTCGCCTGGATCGAGTCCGGCGCATATATATATGTATGCGGGGCCACCACGATGGGCCGCGACGTGGAACAGGCCCTGCTCGCCACCGCCGTGGAACACGGCGGCCGCGACGCCGACGGCGCCCGCGAGTGGCTGGCCCAACTGCAGCAGCAGGGCCGCTACGCCCGGGACGTGTACTGATGAGCGCGCACTCGGTCGAAGACATCAAGCAGCAGAGCGGCCGCCTGCGCGGCACGTTGCTGCAGAGCCTGGCCAATCCGGTCACCGGCGCCCTGGCCGAAGACGACCAGGTGCTGATCAAGTACCACGGCAGTTACCAGCAGGACGACCGCGACATCCGCGAAGAGCGCCGGCTGGCGAAACTCGAGCCCGACTACAGCTTCATGATCCGCACCCGCACGCCCGGCGGCGTGGTGACGCCGGAGCAGTGGCTCAAGCTCGACACCATCGCCACCACCTACGCCGAACGCGGCCTGCGCATCACCACGCGCCAGGCCTTCCAGTTCCATGGCGTGATCAAGGGCAAGCTCAAGCCGACCATGCAGGCGATCAATGCCGCGCTGATCGACACCCTGGCCGCCTGCGGCGACGTCAACCGCAACGTCGCCGTGGCGGCGAACCCGCTGCAGTCGGACCTGCACGCCACCGTCTACGCGCAGGCCGCCGCGCTGAGCGAGCACCTGCTGCCCAATACCCGCGCTTACTACGAGATCTGGCTGGACGAAGAGCGCGTGGCCGGCGCCGGCGAGGAAGAGGAACCGATCTACGGCCAGGCCTACCTGCCGCGCAAGTTCAAGATCGGTTTCGCCATTCCGCCGGTGAACGACGTGGATGTGTTCGCGCAGGATCTTGGCTTCATCGCGATAACCGATCCGCAAGGCAACCTTGCTGGCTACAACGTCACGGTCGGCGGCGGCATGGGCGCCACCCACGGCGATCCGGAAACCTATCCGCGCCTCGCCTACGTGATCGGCTTCGTGACGCCGGACCAGGTGACCGCTGTCGCCACCGCGGTGGTGACCGCGCAGCGCGACTACGGCAACCGCGCGGTGCGCAAACGCGCGCGCCTGAAGTACACGATCGACGACCGCGGCATTGCCTGGTTCACGTCGGAGGTGGAGGCCCGCGCGGGAGTCGCTCTCTCGCCGTCGCGGGCCTTCACCTTCGATCACAGCGGCGACCGGTTCGGCTGGGTCGCGGGCGAGGACGGCCGCTGGCACCTGACGTTGCGCCTGCTGGCGGGCCGCATCCAGGACGGCGGACACGGCACGCACCTCACCGGCCTGCGTGAAATCGCCAAGGTGCACGAAGGCGACTTCCGCATGACGCCGAACCAGAACCTCGTCATCGCGGGGGTGCCGGAGGCGAAGCGCGCGCAGATCGACGTACTGGTCGCCACGCATGGCCTGGACGGTTTCCGCAGCGCCAGCCCGCTGCGCCTGAAGTCCCTGGCCTGCGTCGCATTGCCGACCTGCGGCCTGGCGATGGCGGAAGCCGAACGATACCTGCCGGCCCTGCTCGACAAGCTCGAAGCACAGCTGGCCACGCACGGCCTGGCCGACGCCGACATCGGCCTGCGCATCAGCGGCTGCCCCAACGGCTGCTCGCGTCCCTACCTGGGCGAGATCGCGCTCGTGGGCAAGGCACCCGGCCGCTACAACCTGATGCTCGGCGCCGACCACCGCGGCCAGCGCCTGAACACGCTTTACCGCGAAAACATCGCGGAACCGGAGATCCTCGCCGCGCTCGAGCCCCTGCTCGCGGATTACGCCGCCGACCGCGGCGTGGGCGAAGGCTTCGGCGATTTTCTTGTCCGCGCCGGCGTGGTGACGCCGCGCATCGGCATTCCCGTGGAGCTGCAAGCATGAGCGTCGTCCCCGATCCCACCGCCGCCGCCGAATCCCGGCAGGGCCTGGCGGAACTCAACGCCTGGCTCGCCCGGCGCACGGCGCAGCAGCGCATCGAATGGGCGCTGGAAGCGCTGTCGGGTGAGCACGCGCTGTCCTCGAGCTTCGGCGCGCAATCGGCGGTGGCCCTGCACCTGGCCACGCGCGTTCGCCCCGACCTGCCCGTGATCCTGGTGGACACCGGCTACCTGTTTCCGGAGACCTACGGCTTCGTCGACGAACTGACGCACCGACTGCAGCTGAACCTGCACATCGTGCGCCCCGACCCGGCCCAGGCCTGGTCGCCGGCCAGCATCGCCTCGCTGGAAACCCTCGGCGCCGAGGGCATCGACCGCTACAACCGCGTGCACAAGGTCGAACCAATGCAGCGCGCGCTCAAGCAGCTCGGCGTGCGCACCTGGATCGCCGGCCTGCGCCGCGGCCAAACGAGCACGCGGGCGAACATCGACTTCCTCGAACTCAAGGACGGCCGCTGGAAACTGCACCCGCTGGCCGACTGGACCGACCGCGACATCGGCCGCTACCTCACCCAGCACGCCCTGCCCTACCACCCGCTGTGGGACCAGGGCTACGTCTCGATCGGCGACGTGCACACCACCCGTGCCTGGCAACCCGGCATGCGCGAGGAAGACACCCGCTTCTTCGGCCTCAAGCGCGAATGCGGCCTGCACTACGACGAGCCGGTGGCGCGCAGCGCATAGCAACTCACTGTCAACAGAAACACGCAGCAGAAATGCAGGTGACGATAGCGATGACCAACACGCCATTCTTTTGTAAGAAACGGCTAGTAATGAACAAGCCTATTCGCTCTTAACCATTCTTCAAATTCAACCGAAACCTTTGGCGTCGGAAGACCTAGGTTCTTCGACAAAACCCGAATCCTGTGTGCACGTCTATTAGCGTCGACGGTCGCCACTTCCCGCGGGCCATCGCCGTGAACCCGGCTCCAGCATTCTTTGAACTCGATTTCTGATAGCGCCGTCTTAGACAGCTCAATATCCAAAGTTGAAACAAGCATCAAGACGATCTCACCAAATCCAACAACGCCCCGAAGCGAAATATCAGGATCCCCACTTCCCGAGTAAGGGATAAACGCCGGAACCTCAGCAGCTCGAAGGTCAGCCGCACTTAGCTTCCTGTAGTTTGTCTCGGATGACTTCAGCTTCTCTACCGCGTCACCCGACCCATGAATAAGAGAATTCCTAAGCTCCTTAAAGTATCGATAGCAAGTGAGAAGACTTTCGATCTGGATCGGGGCGTACTTCTTGTTCGTCTTTAGCGAAGGAAAAAATGCTGCACCTACCACGGAACTCCCACTTGCCGTAGCTGCGTCAATAACCGATCCAACCCCTCTTTTAACATTGCCTTTTGTGCTCGTCGGAAACTGCAGTGCCTTTGACGAGCCATCAGGCAACGAAAGCCGCCCATGCATCGACTCGCACCACCATTCGTACAGAGCACAGAATTCAAACAGCAGGAACTTCGCGAACTGGCGCTGCTGCCCTGACCAAGAAGTTGTTATGCAAGCTTTTTTTAGGTTTGCGCCACGAATCTCGCTTCCAGCAACAAATCTTCCCAGAAGTTCGGCTTCAGAGATGTCGGGGCAAACCTGAACTATCCCAACAACTTGCCACCGTAAGTTCCATATTGCCGCGGCAGTTGGCCAGACAAAGTCGAAGGTCTCAGTCAGCCTCTTAGCTACTGACTTTGATGGCTGGAAGAAAAACTTCTGCTGCATCTATTTCCCCCTGGATTGGCAAGAGCTAGGTCGTTATTTGTTGGCTCAGTTCCACCCAAGACGGTGCATTTGGCCACACCGGCGTGTCATGCCCCGCCACCGCGCGCTTGAGGTCCGCGCGATCGAGCTGCGGGGCCAGGGCCAGCAGCAGTTCGAGCGCGTAATCACGCAGCACGCGTTCGCGCGGCAGCACCGCCCAGCTCGTGCATTCCGGAACGGCCGCAGGCGCCGGCAATGCGCGCAGGTCGCCGTCGTCGCGCGTGCTCACCGCCATCTCGGCCAACAGGCCCACACCCAGTCCGGCGCGCACGTAGGTCTTGATCAGGTCGGCATCGCGTGCAGTCATCGCGATCTGCGGTTCCAGACCGGCTTGGGCGAAGGCGCGGCGCAGGCTGGATTCGGGCTTGTTGGTGGACTCGTAGCTGATCAGCGGCTGCTCGGCGAGTTCGGCGAGCGTGGGCGCGCGCTGCAGCGACGCCAGCGGATGCGCGACCGGCACCAGCACCTGCCGGCGCCAGCGGTACAGCGGCACGGCGAGTCCACCCTGCGGGATCTCGCCCGCGGTGCTGACCACCGCAAAATCCGCCTGCCCCTGCGCCAGTGCGTTCAGCACCTCGCCTTCCGAGGCCGGCTGCAGGTGGATGCTGACGTCGGGAAACTTGCGCGCCAGGTGCGCGATCGCCGGCGGCAGCACGAAGCGAGCCTGCGTATGCGTGGTCACCAGCGTCAGGCGGCCGTGTTTTTCGCCGCGCTCGTTGGCGGCGTAGGCGCGGATGTTGCCGGCCTCGGCCAGCACGCGGCGGGCGTGGGCCAGCACGTCCTGGCCGGCGGGCGTGATCGCCTCCAGGCTGCGGCCCTTGCGCTGGAACAGCAGGAAGCCCAGTTCGTCCTCCAGCTGCTTGAGCTGCTTGGACAGGCCGGGCTGGGTGGCGTGCACCTTCTCGGCGGCGAGGGTGATGTTGAGGCCGGAATCGGCGATGGCGACGAGGTAGCGGAGCTGGGTCAGGGTCATGGTCGGTCCGTGGATGTGCGGGCGCGCGGGCGGTCAGGGCTCGGGCGGGCGACAACACATCGGCGGATGGCGGGTGACCATGGGGTTTCCCGGGGGCGGCGCGCGGCGCCGTGGACGTAACCGCAAACTAACCCGGGGCCCCGGCGACGTCCATACGGTCCAAATAACCGGATGGCATATGGAAGGGGCGGCGGGTCATTTCCCCCGGGGACGGGGCCGGCCTAGCGTCGCCCCATGGATTCTTCCCCCGCAACCGCTAGGCTGGACCCGCACCCGCCGGTCGCGCCGCCCGCGCTGTACCCCCTGTTCGCGGATCTGCGCGGCCGGCGGGTGCTCGTCGTCGGCGGCGGGGCGGTGGCCCGGCGCAAGATCGCGCCGCTGCTGGCGGCGGGTGCCAATGTGGTGGTCGGTGCACCGCAGCTGGAGCCGGCGCTGGACGATCTGGCCCGTGTCGGAAAGATCGAGTTCCTCGATGGCCGGTTCGCCCCGAACTGGCTGGACGGCGCCTGGCTGGTGGTCGCCGCCACCGACGATGGCGCCGTGAACCGCGCGGTCGCGGCCGAAGCGCAGGCGCGGCGGATCTGGGCCAACGTCGTCGACGACCTCGAACTGTCGTCGTATCAATCTCCCGCCCGCGTCGAACGCGGCCCGCTTCAGATCGCCATTTCCAGCGGCGGCGGCGCGCCGATGCTGGCGCGGCACCTGCGCGAAAAACTCGAAACCGAACTCGACGAATCGCTGGCCGGGCTCGCCGCATTGCTGCTGCGCGAACGCCGGCGCATCCGCGCGCGGCACCCGCGCCTGGCCGAACGCCGCCGTTTCTTCGATGCCCTGCTCACCGGCCCGGTCACCGAACGTTTCCGCGCCGGCGACGAAGGCGGCGCGCTGCGCGCCTTCGAGGCCGCGCTCGGCGAAGCGCCGCCTTCGCGCGACATCGGCTCGGTCGCGCTGGTCGGCGCCGGCCCCGGCGACCCCGGCCTGCTGACGCTGCGCGCGCTGCGCCTGCTCAACCAGGCCGACGTGATCCTGCACGACCGCCTGGTCAGCGACGGCGTGCTGGCGCTGGCGCGGCGCGACGCCGAGTTCATCGAAGTCGGCAAACAGGCGTCGAACCATCACGTCACCCAGGACGGCATCCACGCCCTGATGCTCGAACACGCGCGCGCCGGCCGCCGCGTGGTGCGGCTCAAGGGTGGTGACCCCTTCGTGTTCGGCCGCGGCGGTGAAGAGCTCGAATTCCTGCACGCGCACGGCATCGCCTTCGAAGTGGTGCCGGGCGTGACCGCCGCGCTGGCCTGCGCCGCCTATGCCGGTGTGCCGCTGACCCATCGCGAGCACGCGCAGTCGGTGCGCTTCGTCACCGCGCACACCAAGGATTCCGTGGACACGCTCGACTGGCGCGCGCTGGCGCAGGAGAAGCAGACCCTCGCCGTCTACATGGGCGTCGCCGGGCTCGACCGGCTGCAGCAGAAGCTGCTGGAACACGGCCGCCAGGCCGGCACGCCCTTCGCCCTGGTGGAAAACGGCTCGCGGCCCGGACAGCGCGTACTCACCGGTACGCTGGCCGATCTTCCCCAGCTTGCGCGTTTACATGACCTGCAGTCGCCCGCCCTGCTGATCCTGGGCGAAGTCGCCGCCCTGGCGCATACACTGCATTGGTTCGGCGACAAGCCACTGGGCGCTCCCGCCCCGCAGGTCGCCCACGCCGCCTGACCCCATCCCCCCACGCGCACGGCGCGAACCGGAGACCCGCATGACCCTTTACAACAGCATCCTCGACACCATCGGCGGCACGCCCGTCGTCAAACTGCACCGCATCGCGCCCAGGCACGTGACGCTGTACGCCAAGGTCGAGGCCTTCAATCCCGGCGGTTCGGTGAAGGACCGCCTGGCCCTGGCCATCGTGCTCGACGCCGAGCGCAAGGGCCTGCTCAAGCCCGGCGACACCATCATCGAAGCGACCTCCGGCAACACCGGCGTGGCGCTGGCGATGGTGGCCGCGGCGCGCGGCTACAAGTTCGTCGCGGTGATGACCGAAACCTTCTCGATCGAACGCCGCAAGCTCATGCGCGCCTACGGCGCCAAGGTGATCCTGACCCCGGCCGCCGAACGCGGCAGCGGCATGGTGCGGCGCGCGGCGGAGCTGGCGGCCAAACACGGCTGGTTCCTGGCGCGGCAGTTCGAGAACGAGGCCAACCCGGCCTACCACCGCAGCACCACCGGCCCGGAAATCCTGCGCGATTTCGCCGGCCAGCGGCTCGACTTCTTCGTCACCGGCTGGGGCACGGGCGGCACGCTGACCGGCGCCGGCCAGGTGCTCAAGCTCGCACGCCCGGACCTGAAGATCGTCACCAGCGAACCCGCCGGCGCCTCGCTGCTGGGCGGCAAGGACTGGGCGCCGCACAAGATCCAGGGCTGGACGCCGGATTTCGTGCCCGCCGTGCTCGACCGCGGCGTCGCCGATGAGATCCGCCCGGTGGACGACGTCACCGCGCGCGACACGGCGCGCCGGCTCGCGTCCGAGGAAGGCATTTTCGTCGGCATCAGCGCTGGCGCCACGGTGGCGGCGGCGCTGCAGGTCGCGGAATCGGCGCCCGAAGGCTCGGTGCTGCTGGCGATGCTGCCCGACACCGGCGAACGCTATCTCAGCACCTTCCTGTTCGAAGGCGTGAACGAAGGCAGCGACGACGAATGGCTGGCCGCGCTGGCCAGCCGTTCCGACGCGGCCTGACCGGCCTCAGTCGCCCTTCGGGGCGGCCTGGCCCTGGCTCAGCTGCTCGATCACTTTGGGGTCGATATGGGCGTCGATGCCGCCCATGAAGGCGCTGACCTTGCCGTCGGCCATCAGCTCCTGCATGGCCACGCGGCCCAGCACTTCGAAGCTGGTGCCGATCGCGCCCTGGCCTTCGTACTTGATCGCTTCCTGGGTCTCGGTGCCGCAGCGGTCGGTGAGCAGGCTCACGAACAGGTCGGCGACCTGCTCGTTGAGCTTGTCGCCGGCGCCGGCCGAGACTTCGCTCAGGTCTTTCACGCCCGGGTGGCTGGCCATCGCGGCGAAGATCCAGCGGATCAGCGTGAGCTTGTCGTCCTGCGTGGTGGATTTCACCAGGCAGATGGCCAGCTTGTCGTTGAAGGGGCCGGCCGAGGCCGACGAGGACAGGGCGAACAGCACCAGGGCAAGCAGGACGCGCAGTTTCATCAGAGTCTCCGGCAGTAGGCCCGCAGCCTAGCAGAGAGGCTCCGGGCTCGGCAGCGGGACACAGCCACGCCGCTACCGGGCCCGCCCGCGCCAGTGGCCGCGGACGGGCTGGACCGGCGTCAGGCCGACGGCGCGTCCGCAGGCAGGACCAGCAGCAGCTTGCCGCGGGCGGCGGCATTGACCGGCTTGGCCGGCAGCTGGTTGCTGACCACCGCAACCACGCGGCCGGTCTGCTTGTGGCTGAAGGCGACCCGGATGCTGCCATCGGCGCGGGTGGTCGGCTTGCCCGGGCGGTAGCCGCCCTTGCGCATGGCCGCGATCAGCGCGTCCGTGGTGCTCGCCGCGTCACCCTCGAGAAGCTCGACGTTCACGCGGCGCTGGTAGTCGCCCCGCGGGGTCTGCACGACCCGGTCGGTGCGCGCGTGGTAGGCGAAGGGCAGGACCACGTCGTTGGGCAGGGCCTGGCGCAGCTTTCGGCCCTTGGGCGCCGGCTGGGCGGCCGGGGTTTCGGAGACCGCCGGAGCGGCCGTGTCGGTCGAAGCGGCGGGGGACGCCGGCGCGGCCGCGCCCGGGTCGGAGGACGGGCCACAGGCGGCCAGGCCCAGGGAAAGCAGAGAGACGGCGATCAGACGATTCATGGGATGCACTCGGGTGAGGAAGGGATCGGGCAGGTGTGCCGGCCGCGGGATTATGGACAGGCCTGCTTGAACGCGCACTAATCCGCCGGCAGAAGGCCCTCCCAGGCCTGAAATTGGGCCACGAAGGCCCGAGCAGGTAGAATCCGCCCCTCTTCTCCCCCCTGCCAGCCGGCCCCGCCGGCGGCAGCCCCCTCAGCACGGAATGCGCTACCCATGAAGATCCTCGTCGGTTACAAGCGGGTCGTGGACTACAACGTCCGCATCCAGGTCAAGCCCGATGGTTCGGGCGTGGTCACCGAGGGCGTGAAGCTCTCGCCCAATCCCTTCGACGACATCGCCCTGGAAGAAGCCCTGCGCCTGCGCGACAAGGGCATCGCCACCGAAGTGATCGTCGCCACCATCGGCCCGGCCGACTGCCAGCCGCACCTGCGCAACGGCCTGGCCATGGGCGCCAACCGCGCCATCCACGTGGTCACCGACCAGGCCATCCAGCCGCTCACCGCCGCGCGCGCGATGCTCAAGCTGGTGGAGAAGGAGCAGCCGCAGATCGTGCTGCTGGGCAAGCAGGCCATCGACGACGACGCCAACCAGACCGGCCAGATGCTGGCGACGCTCTGGGGCCGCCCGCAGGCCACGTTCGCGAGCAAGCTCGAGGTCGCCGGCGACAAGGCCACCGTCACGCGCGAAGTCGACGCCGGCCTGGAGACGCTCGAAGTCGACCTGCCCGCCGTGGTCACCACCGACCTGCGCCTGAACGAGCCGCGCTTCATCAAGCTGCCCGACATCATGAAGGCCAAGTCCAAGCCGCTGGAAACCCTGCAGCTGGCCGACCTGGGCGTCGAGTCCGGCGACCATCTCAAGACCAGCACGTACGCCCCGCCCGCCAAGCGCAGCAAGGGCGTGATGGTGAAGGACGTCGCCGAGCTGGTCTCGGCGCTCAAGGCCAAGGGCCTGGTGTAAGGAGACGATGACCATGAGCAAGATCCTGATCGTCGCCGAACACCTCGGCGGCAAGCTGAACTCCTCCACCGCGCGCTGCGTCGCCTGCGCCGCGAAGATCGGCGGCGAGATCCACGTCGCCGTACTGTCCGACGCGCCGGACGCGGTCGCCGCCGAAGCCGCGCAGATCGCCGGCGTCGCCAAGGTGATCACGGTGGCCAACGCCGCCAACGCCAACCCGATCGCACAGGTGCTGGCGCCGCAGGTGGCCAAGCTGGCCGCGGGTTATTCGCACGTGCTCGGCCCGTCCACCACGTTCGGCAAGGACCTGATGCCCTGCGTCGCGGCCCTGCTGGGCGTGGCCCAGGTCAGCGACATCATGTCGGTGGAATCGAGCCACGTGTTCAAGCGGCCGATCTATGCCGGCAACGCCATCATCACGGTCGAGGCGCCGTCGGCGATGGCCGTGGTCGGCACCGTGCGCACGGCCTCGTGGCCGGCGGCGGGCAACGGCGGCAGCGCGGCGGTGGAAGCCGCGTCGGTGGACGCCGCCCTGCCCTCGCACACCCGCTTCGTGTCGCTGCAGCAGGGCAAGTCCGACCGCCCCGACCTGCAGAGCGCGTCGAAGGTGGTCAGCGGCGGCCGCGCGCTCGGTTCCGCCGATGCGTTCTCGATCATCTATTCGCTGGCCGACAAGATGGGCGCGGCCGTGGGCGCCTCGCGCGCCGCGGTGGACGCCGGCTACGTGCCGAACGAACTGCAGGTCGGCCAGACCGGCAAGATCATCGCGCCGGAGCTGTACGTGGCCATCGGCATCTCGGGCGCGATCCAGCACCTGACCGGCATCAAGGACGCGGGCACCATCGTCGCCATCAACAAGGACGCGGAAGCGCCGATCTTCGAGATCGCCGACTTCGGCCTGGTCGGCGACCTGTTCGCGCTCGTGCCCGAACTGGAGAAGTCGCTTTGAGTTCTGTGACCGGCGGCGGCGCCGTCAGCAAGCGGGTGATGGTGGTGTTCGGAACGCGTCCGGAAGCCATCAAGATGGCACCGGTCGTGGAGGCACTGAAGGCGACCCCGGGCATCGAAACCCTGGTCGCCGTGACGGCGCAGCACCGGCAGATGCTCGACCAGGTCCTGGACCTGTTCGGCATCGTGCCCGACGACGATCTCGACGTGATGGCCCCGGGCCAGGCGCTGCCGGACCTGTTCGGCCGCATCCTCTCGGGCATGACCGAGGTGTTGGCACGGCGCAAGCCCGACCTGGTGCTGGTGCATGGCGACACCAGCACGACCTTCGCCACGGCCCTGGCCGCCTTCTACGCCAAGGTCGCGATCGGCCACGTCGAAGCCGGCCTGCGCACCGGCGACCTGCAGGCGCCCTGGCCCGAAGAGGCCAATCGGCGCCTGACCGCGCCGCTGACCGCACTGCACTTCGCGCCGACCGAGCAGTCGCGCAGCAACCTGCTGGCCGAGAACCTGCCCGCCGGCAGCGTGCACGTCACCGGCAACACGGTGATCGACGCGCTGCTCGCCGTCGTCGACCGCTTCAAGAAGGATCCGGCCCTGGCCGCCGGCCTGGCCGAACGTTTCCCCTTCCTCGACGACGGCAAGCGCCTGGTGCTGATCACCGGCCACCGCCGCGAGAACTTCGGCGACGGCTTCGAGCAGATCTGCCTGGCGCTGCGCGAACTCGCCCAGCGCGGTGACGTGCAGCTGGTCTATCCCGTGCACCTCAACCCGCAGGTGCAGGAGCCGGTGAACCGGATCCTGTCGGGCATTCACAACGTCACCCTGATCCCGCCGCAGGATTACCTGCCCTTCGTCTACCTGATGTCGCGGGCGCACGTGATCCTGACCGACTCCGGCGGCATCCAGGAAGAAGCGCCGTCGCTGGGCAAGCCCGTGCTGGTGATGCGCGACACCACCGAGCGGCCCGAGGCGGTGGACGCCGGCACGGTGCGCCTGGTCGGCACCGACCGCGCCCGCATCGTGGCCGAAGTCACCCGCCTGCTCGACGACGAGGACGCGCACCGGTCCATGGCCCGCGCGCACAATCCCTACGGCGACGGCCAGGCCGCCCGCCGCATCGCCGACATCATCGCGGCCTGCTGAAACACCGGCCCGGCGTCACGGCCGGGCCGGCGCCGGCTCGAGCTCACGGGCCAGCCGGTCGAAGCCCTCGCGCGTGCCCTCGATGCGCTCGGCCAGGTCCTGGCCCTCTTCCAGCAGGGCCGCCTGCTCGGTGAACACCATGCGGGTGCCGGCCGGCGTCGGCGCGAACTCCACCGTGACCAGCGACACCGACCCCGCGCGGCCGTCCAGCTCCATCGCGTAACCGTAGACGATGCGCCGGTCCGGCACGATGTCGAAGTAGTGGAAACGCACGACGCAGGTACCGCCCTGCGGGAAACGCATCGTCACCGTCTCGCTGCCGCCGGGCCGGAAGTCCAGGGTGTGCGTGCGTCCGGCCAGATCGGAATGGCAGTCGGTCCAGCGCTGCTTGAGCGCCAGTTCGGACCAGCCGCGGAACACCCTTGCGGGCGACGCGAGGAAATCGCGCTCGATGACGAAGCTGGTGTGGGCGACGGCGGTCATGCGGTCTCTCCGTCTTCGGCCAGCAGCTGGTCCAGCCGGTCGAACTGCGCATGCAGGTGGCGCTTGCGCGCCTGCAGCCAGGCCTCCACGCCGCGCAAGGCGCCCGCACGCATCCGGAAGGTATGCACGCGGCCGGATTTTTCCGACTCCACCAGGCCGGCGGCTTTCAATACCTGCAGGTGCTTGACCACGGAGGGCAGGCCCAGGGCGAGCGGCTTGGCCAGTTCGCTGACCGAGGCGGGCTTCAAGGCCAGCTGGTCGATCATCGCGCGACGGCTGGCATCGGCGAGGGCCTGGAAGGTCCGGTCGAGCGCTGCGGCGGTGGCGGCGCCGGACATGTCAGCGCTCCACCGCGGCGCGGTGCGCCGCAGGCA
Organism: Arenimonas terrae; assembly: GCF_006265115.1. GTDB lineage: Bacteria > Pseudomonadota > Gammaproteobacteria > Xanthomonadales > Xanthomonadaceae > Arenimonas > Arenimonas terrae. The sequence continues at coordinate 474,278 of NZ_SMDR01000002.1, forward strand.
GGCGATCGAGCAGCGGGAAGTACCTGATCCAGGGCTGCGCCTCGCGCAACACCCGCTGCACCGACGGGCGCTCGAGCAGACGCGCGAAATAGGCGCCCAGCGCCGGGAAATCCTGTGCAAACGGCCGCACCGCGCCGGCGTAGAACAGCGCCGGCGCGGCCGCGCAGTCGGCCAGGCTGAAGTCTTCGCCGGCCAGCCAGGTCCGATCCCGCAGGCGCTGCTCCAGCACGCCATAGGCCAGCTCGAGCTGCGCCACCGAAACGGCCTCCGCCTTCGCAGCCTGAGCCGCATCGCCGGCGATGACCGCGGCCACCGCAGCCTGCAGCGGGAACATCACGTAGTGGTCGCTGAGCCGGTCCCACAGCCGCACATCGAGCTGCGCCTCGGGATCGGCCGGCAGCAGCGGCCGGGGTCCCGGATGCCGCTGTTGCAGGTGTTCGATGATGATCGAGGTCTCGGGCAGCACCCGGCCGCTCGCCTCGTCCTCCAGCACGGGCATCTTGCCCAGCGGCCAGCGCGCCCGGTGCGCGTCGCGTTCGCCGGCGTCCTGCAGGTCCAGGTGGCGCAGCCGTACCGGCGCGCCGGTTTCGTAGATCGCGATCAGTACCTTGTGGCAGAACGAGGACAGCGGGTGGTAGTGCAGGACCAGGGACACGGCGGCTCCTTTCAATAGTTTCCTTTCAAGGAAACTATAGGCCCGGACCCTGGCGCCAGACAAGCCCCTGGCGCTCACCCCCCGGAGGAACTCTTTTTGCCCTTGCGCTCGACCGGCGCCGGCATCGCCGCCGGATCACCGGGCGCCAGGCCGGCCGCGCGCTCCGCCGCTTCCACGCGCTCGGCGCTGGGCGGGTGCGTCGACAGGTAGCTGATCGCGCCGAAGTCACGTTCGCCGTAATGCGCCGACAGCCGGCGCATCGCCCGGGCGAAATCGGCGGGCGAGCGCCGGTGCTTATCCAGCAGCCCGAACGCAAACCGGTCGGCCTCGCGCTCGTGGTCGCGGGAGAAGCCGCTTTCCAGCAGCAGCACCGGGATCGACACCGACAGCGAACCGGTGCCCGAAAGGTCGCCGAACAGGAACCCGGCGACCACCACGACCGCCGAACTCTGCAGCGCCTGGCGCATGCCGTGGCGGTGCTCGTGGTGGCCGGCCTCGTGGGCGAGCACGGCGACCAGCTCGTCCTCGTGTTCGCCCACCAGCTGCACCAGCTGGTCGGTCACGACCACATGGCCGTCCGGCAGGGCGAAGGCGTTGGGCCCCAGCTCCGGGGCGTCGCGGAAGCTCAGGCGGTAATCGAGTTCGCGCGGCAGGCCGCGGGTCAGGTCCTTGAACACCAGCTGCAGGGCCAGCCGGCGTTCGGCCGGAAGTTTGCTCGGCTGCAGCTGCGTGTGGTCGAGCAGGGCCATGGCCTGGTCGCTGATCGTGCGCTCCATCGCGCGCGGCATCACCGGCGCCAGGCGGTTCGCCATCCACGGCAACGCGAACTCGAAGAACAGCACCACGCCCAGCACGGTGGCGATGCCGGCGCCGATCGCGGCGCTGCGTCGGCGCTCGAGCCAGTCGGCCCAGCCCTCGATCCGGCTCGGCGTGGGCAGCCACTGGTCGAGCAGGGGCGAATCCGCCAGCTGCAGCTGGCCCTCGCCCGGCAGCCGGAGCACGCGCACCGTGCGGCCCAGGCGCGGGCTGAGCGTGAGCTCGGCGGCGGCGAACTCCATCGATTCGCCCTCACTGTCCACGCGCAGCGTCTGCGGGGCGGGCTGGCTGAGCGTGGCGGGACGGCCGCGGCTGCTGCGGCCGTCGTACCAGATGGCGTCGAGCGCGTTCAGATGCTGATGTCCACGTCCAGGTCGAGCGCGTCCACCAGCTCGGCGCTGGTCGCGCTCTCGTCGCGTTCGGTCTCGGCGATGAAGCTGTCCAGGTCGCCCTGCACCAGCACCGCGAAATGCTGCGCGCGGTAGCGTGCCAGCCGCACCATCGCCCAGGGCACCATCAGGCCCAGGCTCAGCACGATCAGCAGGCCGTTGCTGAAGTAGATCCAGATCACGTCGCGCGCACGCAGCGTCGACTCGAACCGGTGCGGGCCGAACTGCGTGAACCGCCACATCAGGTTGGTGTAGCGCGTGCGCAGGAACACCGGCAGCGCCAGGAAGCCCAGGTAGACCACCATGATCGGGATCATGACCGCCATCATGAAGCTGTCCGAGGGTTCGCCGTCGGGGCCCTTGCCTTCCAGACCCATCGCGCCGCCGATCAGCGCGCCGCCGAACGCCGCGGCGATCATCAGGATGTAGGCGCCGAAGCCCAGGCCCAGGCAGATCGCGAACGGGATGAAGTAGCTGCCGACGTCGCCCTTGTACGAGAAGCGCTTGCCGCCGAAACGGTGGCCGGCGACCACGTACTCGTGCTGGCACATGCGCACCCAGGGAAGGGTCATGTACAGCGTGATCGGCTGCAGCATCGGACGGAAGAAGAAGTTCACGTAGGCCTCGTAAACGCCGTCCACGAAGCGGAAACGCAGGCCGCGCCAGGCCGAGTAGCGCGCGCGGAAGCGCAGCGTGCGCTGGATCAGCCAGGGCAGCAGCACCAGCACGCCCAGGATCAGCGGGATGTACACCGCCCACAGCTGGAAGTGCGCGCACAGGCCCAGCCCGATCGCGACCGCGTAGGCGATCAGCCGGCCCTTGAGGATCGAGATCGGGTCGGCCAGGTATTCGAAGCTGGCGCCGGCGAAATGGGTATTGCCGTAGAAATACCGCTCGGTGCGCACTTTCGCCCAGGCCGAATAGATGCCCAGGGTCAGCACCGACAGCAGCAGGTTCACGAACCAGATGCCGAAGAACTCGCGGGCGGTGCCGGTGAACTCGACGCCGTGCCGCTGCAGCGGCGGCGGCTGGAAGGAGGGAAGCGCCGGCGGCAACGGCGGCGGCTGGGCGCCGGCGTCGGCGTCCACGGTGTCGTACTGCATGCGGGCCCCTGGCGGTTCTCCGGCTCCCCGCCGGCCCGCCAATCTAACCGCAGGCCGGGCCGAAGTGAAGCCGGCCGGGCTCAGTGATCGACCACGCCAAGTTCGTCCAGCGCGGCGCGCATCGCGGCGCGGGCGCCTTCGCTCAGGGCCTCGTGGTCGAGCGCGAAGCGGATGATCGCCTCGATCAGCCCGAGGTGGCTGCCGCAGTCGAAGCGGGTGCCCTCGAAGTGGTAGGCGTCCACCGTCCGTTCGGCGGCCAGCTGGGCGATGGCGTCGGTGAGCTGGATCTCGCCACCCTTGCCCGGCGCCGTGTGCTCGAGCAGCTCGAAGATGCGGCTGTCCAACACGTAGCGTCCGACCACCGCCAGGGTGCTGGGAGCCTCCGCGGGCGACGGTTTTTCCACCAGCGCACGGATGCGGCCGTGGCGGCCCGAAAACTCCGGGGCGTCGACGATGCCGTAGTTGCGCGTCTGCTCGCGCTCGACCTCCTCCACCGCCACCACGCTGCCGCCGGTGCGCTGCGCCAGGTCGGCCATCTGCTTGAGCGCGCCGTCGCCATTGCGGTTCCAGATCAGGTCGTCGGGCAGCATCACCGCGAAGGGCTCGTCGCCGATCACCGCCTTGGCGCACAGCACCGCGTGGCCCAGGCCCAGGGCTTCGGCCTGGGTCACGAACACGGCGCGGACATGCGGCGGCAGCACATTGCGCACCAGGGCCAGCTGCTCGTGCTTGCCGGCCTTCTCGAGCTTCTGTTCCAGCTCGTAGGCCTTGTCGAAATAGTCGGCGACCGCGTGCTTGTAGCGGTTGGTCACGAACACCAGGGTGTCGCAGCCGGCCTCGATCGCCTCGTCCACCGCGTACTGGATAAGCGGCTTGTCGACGATCGGCATCATCTCCTTCGGCACCGTCTTGGTGGCCGGCAGGAAACGGGTGCCAAGCCCGGCGACGGGGAACACGGCCTTGCGGATGCGGCGGTTCATGGGCGAGATTCTGCTGGAGACCGCAGCGATTCTAGCCGCTCCGCCGGCAGGCGTCTGCGCCGGGTGCGGACGCTCCCGCCGTATCAGGCAGGCCGCCATCGGCGACGACGGCGGCCTGCCCGGAACCGCGTGGCCTCAGAAGTTGCCCAGCGATGCGTCGCAGCCGAGCGTGGCCGTCGGGTAGGTGCGGATCTGGTTGTCGTAGCACCAGCCGCCATTGCTCGGGGTCTGGATACCCACCTCATTGTCACGACCACCACCACCGACGATGTTTCCGCGGATGGTCACGCCCGAACCGTTGGCCACCCGGATGCCGTACCCCTTGTAGTTGGGCGCCAGGCCGTAGGTGCCGGAGATCGTGTTGTTCAGGAACATGGCGCCGATCGAATTGTCGCTGTAGATGCCGTAGGCGTGGTTGAACGGCGAATTGGTGCCGGCCACCAGGTTGCGCTCGACCACCTGGAACTTGAACGAGCTCACGCTGGAACCGCCGACCCGGATGCCCATGGCCGGACTGGCCGCCTGGCCGCCGACGTCGTAGATGGTGTTGCCCCGGACTTCGATCGCGCTGCCGTAAGCCAGGATGCCGTATCGGAAGGGACCCGCGATGTAGTTGTCCTCCACCCGGTTGTAGAAGCTGGTGGTGGACCCGCCGAGCAGCATGTGCATGTAGATGCCATCGGTGAAACCGCCCATCAGCCGGCAATTGCGGATCTGCACGTTGTTGCGGTTGACGGCGCGGATCGCCGAGGACGTACCCGCGTTGGAGGTGGCCAGATTGGTGATGGTGAAGTCGCGGCAGTCCAGCGTCACGTCGTTCGAATTGATCGTCACCGCGGCGCCAGTGGTGATGTTCACCTCGGCGTTCGCGGCCAGGCAATAATTGCCTCCGGTCGAGATGGTCGCAGGCAGCGATTCGATCACGCTGCATGATGGCGTCGACTGCGCCTGCGCGGCGGAGGGCAGTGTCGGCACGAACAGCACCAGGGTCATCAGAAGCTGGTTTCTCATGAAAGTTCCTCTCTGTGCCTTTCGGCGGAAGGATGCGGAGGCGGCCGCGGCGCCGTTCGGGCGGAACGCGACAGGAGGAATACGGCGGGAACGGCGCGCGTAGCCGCGCGCCGCATCGTGGCGTGGTGATCGGTCATGAGTGCCAGCCCCCTGGTTCCCCGCTGCGAGGATGCCCAAGCAGCCGGGCAGGTTCAAGCGGCGCGAACCCCGCGCGCCCATGGCAAGGCGTCGGTGGTTGCCTCAGCCGCGCGCCAGGACCGGGCAGCCGGTCTTGGCCCGCACCTCGCCTTCGTCGACGCCGGGCGCGGTCTCGACCAGAAGCAGGCCGTTTGCCGTCACGTCGAACACGGCCAGCTCGGTGATGATGCGGTTGACCACGCCCACGCCGGTCAGCGGCAGCGTGCACTTGGGCAGGATCTTGGGTTCGCCGGTCTTGGTGGTGTGCTCCATCAGCACGACCACGCGGCGCACGCCGGCCACCAGGTCCATCGCGCCGCCCATGCCCTTGACCATCTTGCCGGGCACCATCCAGTTGGCGAGGTCGCCGCGGTCGGTCACTTCCATCGCGCCCAGGATCGCCAGGTCGATGTGGCCGCCGCGGATCATCGCGAACGAATCGTGGCTGCCGAAATAGCTGGCGCCGGCGCGCGCGGTGACGGTCTGCTTGCCGGCATTGATCAGGTCGGCGTCCACTTCCTGTTCGGTCGGGAACGGGCCGATGCCGAGCAGGCCGTTTTCGGACTGCAGCCACACGTCCATGCCGTCGGGGATGTGGTTGGCCACCAGGGTCGGCAGGCCGATGCCCAGGTTCACGTAGGCGCCGTCGGTGAGTTCCAACGCGGCGCGCTGCGCCATTTCATCGCGGGACCAGGACATTATTTGACTCCTCGCACGATGCGCTGCTCGATGCGTTTTTCGGGGGTCGCATTCAGCACGATGCGGTCGACGTAGATGCCCGGCAGGTGCACGTGGTCGGGATCGATGCTGCCGACCTCGACGATCTGCTCGACTTCCGCCACGCAGACCTTGCCGGCCATGGCGCAGGCCGGGTTGAAGTTGCGCGCGGTCTTGCGGAACACCAGGTTGCCGGCGGTGTCGGCCTTCCACGCTTTCACCAGCGAGACATCGGCCTTGAGCGCGGTCTCGAGCACGTACCAGTGGCCGTCGAACTGCCGCGTCTCCTTGCCCTCGGCGACGATGGTGCCGTAGCCGGTGCGGGTGAAGAAGGCCGGGATTCCGGCGCCGCCGGCACGCAGCCGCTCGGCCAGCGTGCCCTGCGGGTTGAACTCGAGCTGCAGTTCGCCGGCCAGGTACTGGCGTTCGAACTCCTTGTTCTCGCCGACGTAGGAGGAAATCATCTTGGCGATCTGGCGCGTGCTCAGCAGCTGGCCGAGGCCGAAGCCGTCGACGCCGGCGTTGTTCGAGATCACCGTCAGGCCCTTGACGCCGGAATCGCGCAGCGCGGCGATCAGCGCCTCGGGGATGCCGCAGAGGCCGAAGCCGCCGACGGCGAGGGTCTGCCCATCGGCGACGAGGCCGCGAAGGGCCTCGGCGGCGCCCTCGTACACTTTGCCGCGGGCGCGGGACGCCGGGATCTTGTCGGGCACGGACATGGCCGGAACTCCTGGATCGGTACGGAAACCGGGAGTTTATCGCAGCCTCCGCGACCGCCGACACGTACCTTCGTCCATTGCCGGCTGCGGGCGTGGGCCCGACGGCGCGGGCTATCGCCGGGGCGGCAGCGGCTGGCACAATCGGGCCTGGTCCCCGCGCCCGGCCCCGCGCGCCCGCTCCGGGGCGCGAATCTCGCCAAGCGGCGCCCCCAGCAGACCCGCCCATGCCCCCATCCGGTTCCCCCACACTGTCGATTGTCGTCCCGGTCTACGGCTGCGCCGGCTGCCTGGAGACACTGGCCGAGCGGGTTCATGCCGCGGTGGCCGGCAGCTTCCCGGACTACGAACTGATCCTGGTGGACGACGCCAGCCCCGACCAGGCCTGGCCGCGCATCGTCGAGCTGTCGGCGCGGAACCCGCATGTGCGCGGCCTGCGCCTGACGCGCAATTTTGGCCAGCACCCGGCGATCACCGCGGGCCTGGCCGAGGCGCAGGGTGCGGTGGTGGTGGTGATGGACTGCGACCTGCAGGACCGCCCGGAGGAAATCCCGGCCCTGGTCGCCGCGCTGGACGACGGGCATGCGGTGGCGCTGGCGCGGCGCGAGCAGCGGCAGGATTCGGCGGGCAAGCGTTTCGGCTCCTGGGCCTTCTACCGCACGCTGCAATGGCTGACCGGAGTGGCGCAGGACCACGGCACCGCGAACTTCGGCGCCTATTCGCGGCCGGTGGTCGACGCGGTGCTGGGCATGCCGGAGTCGAACCGGTTCTTCCCGCTGCTGGTGAAGTGGAGCGGCTTCGCGCCGCGTGTGGTCGCGGTGCAGCACGAGGCGCGCAGCGAAGGCCGCAGCAGTTATTCGCTGCGCCGCCTGCTGCGCCTGGCGCTGGACATCGCGCTGTCGTATTCGGACAAGCCGCTGCGGCTGATGACCCTGCTGGGGTTGGCCTTCGCGGCGGCATCCGTCGGCTTCGCCGGCTACAGCGTCCTGCAGTACCTGCGCGGCGACATCCAGGTCGCGGGCTTCACCAGCATCATCGCCTCGATCTGGCTGACCGGTGGCGTCGTCGTTTCCAGCCTGGGCGTGGTCGGACTCTACGTCGGCCGCATCTTCCTCGAATCCAAGCGCCGCCCCTGGTACCTGGTGCAGGCGCGGACCGGCCCCGGGCCGCGGCATGGCGATGGCTGACTGGCTGTCACTGTCCGAGAGCGAAAGCCGGCGGTTCGGCCTTCGCGTGGCGCGCCATCCGATCGACGCGCCGCCGCCGGCGCCGGAGGCCATCCTTGCGGCGATGCGAACGCTGGCGGCCGACATCGCCGTGCTGCGCTTCGATGCCGCCGATCGCGCGACGCCTGCGGCGCTGGCCAGCCTCGGCGCAATGCCGGTCTACGCCGACACGCTGGTCTATTACGCGCGCGCCCTCGATGCCTCGCTGCCGGCGCCAACCGCGGCGGCGGCGACGGTGCGCCGCGCGCTGCCCTCGGACCGGCAGGCGCTGGAGCGCATCGCCGTCCGCGGTTTCCAGGACTACCGGAGCCATTACGGCGCCAGCGCGTGCTTTCCCGCGGCGCAGGTCGAAGCCGGCTATGTCGAATGGGCGCTGACGCACCTGCAGTCGACCGACCCGCGCGACCAGACCTGGCTGGTGGAAGCCGCCGACGGCCCCGCCGGTTTCGCCACCCTGCGCACCAGCGCCGATGGCCGCAGCGTCGAGATCCTGCTCAACGCCGTGCTGCCCGAACACCAGGGCCGCGGCCTGTACCGCACGCTGGTCGCGCAGGCGCTGCTGGCCTGCGGCGCCGCCGGCGTCGAGCGGGCCAGCGTGTCCACCCAGGTCTGGAACACGCGCGTGCAGCAGGCCTGGACAGCGCTGGGCTTCCGGCTCGAGCGCGCCTACAGCACGTACCACCTGCGGGGACCGCAAGCATGAGCTACGTCTTCATCGCCCTCACGATCGTGCTGACCGTCTACGGCCAGCTGGTGCTCAAATGGCAGGCCTCCAAGCGCCCGGACGCCACCCTGGCGGGCATGAACCCGGAGGCCATGCTGTCGCTGCTGCTCAACCCCTGGGTCATCAGCGGTTTCGCGGCGGCGTTCGCGGCGTCGCTGTGCTGGATGGCGGCGATCGGCAAGATGCCGCTGAGCAAGGCCTATCCGTTCATGGCGCTCAGTTTCCCCACGGTCGGCGTGCTGGCGGTCTGGCTGTTCAACGAACAGTTCAACACGCCGAAGATCATCGGCACCGCTTTGATCCTGGCCGGCGTGGTCGTACTTTCGCGGGCACCGGCATGACCTCCCCCAAGGCTCCCATGATCCCCTTCAACAAGCCGCACATGACCGGGCGCGAGCTCTGGTACATCGCCCAGGCGCATGCCAACGGCCATCTCTCCGGCGACGGCGCCTTCACGAAACGCTGCAGCACCTGGCTCGAGCAGCGCACCGGCGCCGCGCGCGCGCTGCTGACCCACTCCTGCACCGCGGCGCTCGAGATGGCGGCGCTGCTGCTGGACCTGCAGCCGGGCGACGAGGTGATCATGCCCTCGTTCACCTTCGTCTCCACCGCCAACGCCTTCGTGCTGCGCGGCGCGGTGCCGGTGTTCGTGGACATCCGCGCCGACACCCTGAACCTGGACGAGAACCTGGTCGAGGCGGCGATCACGCCCCGCACCCGAGCCATTTGCGTGGTCCACTACGCCGGCGTCGCCTGCGAGATGGATGCGATCATGGCGATCGCCGGCAGGCACGGCCTGCAGGTGGTCGAGGATGCCGCCCAGGCGATCATGTCGAGCTACCGCGGACGACCACTGGGCACCATCGGCCAATACGGCGCGCTGAGTTTCCACGAGACCAAGAACATCGTCTGCGGCGAGGGTGGCGCCCTGCTTTGCCGCGACGCCGAATCGGCCGACCGCGCCGAGATCATCCGCGAGAAGGGCACCAACCGCAGCCGCTTCTTTCGCGGCCAGGTCGACAAGTACACCTGGGTGGATGTCGGCTCATCGTTCCTTCCCGGCGAAATCTCGGCCGCCTTCCTCTGCGCGCAGATGGAGGCCGCCGAAGAAATCACGGCCGGGCGACTCGCGCTGTGGGACCGCTACCACGCCTGGGCCGCGCCGCACGAAGCCGCGGGCCGGGTCCGGCGTCCCATCGTGCCGGCGCACTGCGTCCACAACGCGCACATGTACTACCTGCTGATGCCCGACCTGGCGGCACGACAGCGCTTCATCGCGACCCTGCGCGAACACGGCGTCGGTGCCGTCTTCCACTACGTGCCGCTGCATTCCTCGCCGGCGGGGCAGCGCTTCGGCCGCAGCCACGGTGCGCTGGACGTCACCGATGCCACCGGCGATCGGCTGGTGCGCCTGCCGCTCTGGCTGGGCCTGGAGCCGCAGCTGGACGCGGTGCTGGCCGCCTGCGACGCCGCGCTGGCCTGAGCGGAGCACGCCTTGGCCCTCCCGCCGCTTCGTACCCGCCTTGCCGATGCACTGCCGCTGTCGCGCAGCGGCCCGTGGCTGGCGCTGTGGCTCGCCGCCTGCATCCTCGTGCCGGTGCTGGCCCTGGGCCTGCTCGGCAGCCTGCCGGCGCAGTGGGGCAACCTGCGCTACTTCCCGCTGTCCGACGCGCGACTGACAACCGCGCTGGCGGCCATCGCCGTGCTGGCGCTCAGTGTCTGGCTGGCACGTCGGCGCGAACCGCTGCCACCCTGGCCCTTCGTGCTCGCCACCACGGCCATCGCGCTGGGCCTGCGCCTGGCCTACACCGGCGCCGTCGAGACCGTCTGGACCAACGACTTCCTGCTGTACTGGGACACCGCCAGGCAGCAGGTGGCCTCGGGCAACTACGCCGTCACCAGCCTCTACAACGAACGCACGCTGCCGATCCTGGTCCCCCTGATCCTGCTGTTCGGGCCCGACCAGGGTTACGTGGTCCTGGCCAACATCGCCATGCTGACGATGATGCAGCTCGCCGGTTACGACCTGCTGCGGCGGATGCATTCGCACCAGGCCGCGCAGGCATTCAGCGTCGCCTTCATCGCGGCGCCGATTCCGCTGTTCGCCCTCACCATCCCCAGCCATGACCTGTGGGCGATGGGTTACTGCGCCGCGGCCCTCTGGCTGTGCGCGGTGGTGCTGGGCCATCGCGGGCGCCGCGGAACGCTGGTGGCGGTGGGCGTGGCCGGCGCCCTGGCCCTGGTCTGCCTGATGATGGAAATCCAGCGCGGCATCGGCCTGCTGCTGGCGGCGGCGATGCTGCTGGCCGCACTGATGGGCTGGCTGGCCAGACGTGGCGACACGCCGGCCGACAACCGCCCGCTGCCCACCCTGCTGCTGGTCTGCGCCGCCGTGCTGGCGGCCCAGTGGCCCCTGGGCACGCTGCTCGGAAAAATGGACCTGCGTGCGGCGGACGAACCCGGGCATCGCGTCCACATGGCGGCGTACTACGCCTCCAACGGCACCTCACTGGGCAACGGCACCTGGGGCTGGATGGACGGCTTCCGACAGCAGTTCACCGAGCCGCTGCGTACCGACGACCCGAAGCGGCTGGAGCAGCTGTCGCAGTCTCTGGTGCTCTCGGACTGGGCCGAACAGCCCCTCAAGCGCCTGGACAACGTCGCCGACCGGCTGGCCGGGCTGTTCGTGCTGGACAACTCCAACTTCTGGTATTTCACCGAGGTGGATCCGGCACTGGAGAAGCCGCTGGGCTGGCTGCGGCTGTATTCGCTGTTCGTGTCGCTGGGCTTCACGCTGGCGCTGGGCCTGGGGCTGGTCCGGCTGCTGCTGGGCGCCCTGCCCTCGGTGCCGACGCTGGCGGGGCTGGTGCTGACCTCGGTGGTCGCGCTGGCACTGTGTTCGTTCTCGGAGAACCAGCCGCGCTACCTGATGCTGCTGTGGTTCACCGGCCTGCTGTTCCTGGCCGAAACGTTCGGCCGCCGGCCGCAGCCGCAGCCGGCCTCGCTGCGCACCGGCGCGCTGGTGTCCGTGGCCGCGGGGCTGGGCTGGATCGGACTGCTGGGCTTGCTACTGGTACCTGTGCGCGCCCTGTACGGACCCGAGGACGGCCGCATCCTGGGGCAATGGACGCGCGTGTCGACCGGCGCGCCCGCAGGGGCCCTGCTCGTCGCGGCCGACCCCGACCCGTATGTGCATGTGACCGAACCCGGCGAACTGGCGGTCGCCCTGCTGCCGCGCGATCCGGGCGTACGCCAGGCGCTGTGCCTGCCCGCCGGGGGGCCGGACGATCTGGCGCTTTTCGTGCGCGCCGAAGCCCTGCATCCGGGCGATGCCCTGCTGGTGCGCTTCGGCGACACCAATGCACGACGCTTCGAGCTCGCCGACGCGCAGGGCAAGGCGCTGGACCTGCGCGTCCCGGACCTGGGGCAACAGGGAAGCTGCGGCGTACTGGAGCTGAGGCTGGAGTCGCGCAGCCGCGAGCCGGCGGCGCGGGCCGTGGTGTTCTTCCCCCGGCTTGAAGTGACGATGGACGACCGCCGGCGCTGAGGCTGGTCGCGCTATCCGAGCCAGGCGGCCGGCGCGTCGGCACCGGCCGCCCCGCGGGGCGGCCGTGTTGCCGCTACTGCGCGGCGGCCGGCTCCAGCCCCAGGCGCTGGGCCAGCACCGGCGCCAGGGTGCGCGAGTACACCGCGGTCAGGTGGTGCGGGTCGCGCCAGACCAGCACATTGCCCACCACCGAATCGCAACGTTCGGGCGAACAGATCGCGTCGGTCATGTCGATCAACTCGGCCTTCGGATTGGCGGCCGCCGCGGCCACCAGCGGATCGAATCCGGCCACGGCCTCGGCGCGGGGCACGCTGCAGGGCTGGTCCCCGGCCAGGCACTGCGGCGGGTCGAACGGCATGCGCGGCGTGTCCTGGAGCAGCACGACGCGCGGGCTGATGCCGCGCAGCTCCGTAACCAGCTCCTCGAGCATCCGGGTGCTGCGCTGGTCGCTGTCCGCCTTGCCCTTGCTGCCGAAGATGCGCGAGTTGCGCGAGCGTCCCAGCACGATCATGTCCGGCGGCGACTTGCGGAGCTGCTCGATCACGTCGCGCGACCAGGTCGTGCACTCCGTATAGGGCTTGCCGCGGATCGAATGGTCGAGCAGGGTCAGCGGGCAGGCCGACTTGGTGTAGCTGATGACGCGCCAGCCGGTGGCCTTGCCCAACTCCTCGAACGCGGGGATCCAGTTGGCGGCGTGCGAGTCGCCGATCAGGACCGCCGTCCGCTCGCCGGTCTCGGCGCCTATCGAACAGCCCTTGGCCACATCGTCCTGCGGCCGCGCATGGCAGCCGTTGCCATAGGCGTCGGCCAGGTCCGAGCGCGCCGATTCCAGCGACGGGATGAAGTCCTTGCCGGCCGGCGCGGTGGCGCCCGCCGTCAGCACCAGCGCCCCCGGGTAGTCGGCGTTGGCGGCGTAGTTCTCCCACGATTCGCTGCGGCTCTTCACCAGCAGGCCGATCGCCAGGGCCGACACCAGGGCCACGGCGGTGCAGCCCACGCCCAGGGCAAGGGCGCCGTCTCGCAGGCGCGGCGCGGGAGCCGAAGCCGGCTCGCCGCCGGTCGGACCGGAGGGCAGCGGCACCGGAGAATGGGTGGTGCGGAACGCGTCTTCGACATAACGCTTGGACAGCCAGGCGAACAACAGCGAGGCGGCCAGCAGCGCCAGGCCCAGGCCGATGCCCGGCGCACCGCCGAAGGCGTAGCCGGCAAACACGATCAGCGGCCAATGCCAGAGATAGAGGGAATAGGAGATGTCACCCAGGAACTGCATCGGCGGCACCGCGAGCAGGCGTTGCGGCGCGGCGACGTGGCCGCCGCTGCCGGACCAGATCGCGAGCGCCGTACCCAGGGTCGGCAGCAGCGCGGCGTAGCCGGGGAAAGGCGTCTGCTTGGTGAAGAAGACCGCGCTGGCCAGGACCATGGCCAGGCCGAGCCAGCCGGCCAGGGCGCGCAGCGCGGGCGCGCCGCCGCGCCAGGGCATCAGGGCGAGCACGCAGCCTACGCCCAGCTCCCAGACGCGCGTGTGGCTGGCGAAATAGGCGATCGCCGGATCGGCCGACGTCAAGTACACCGACGCCGCCAGCGACGCCAGGCTCACCAGCGCCACCGTCGCGGTCAGCAGCATCCGGCGCAGCTGGGGATTGCGGGACGCCGAGCGGGCGACCAGCAGGATCAAGGCCGGCCAGACGATGTAGAACTGCTCCTCGATCGCCAGCGACCAGAAGTGCTGGAGCGGACCGACCGCTTCTTCCGCCGCCAGGTAGTCGACCGAGTTGGCCATCAGCCGCCAGTTCTGCGCATACAGCGCACTGGCGACGATGTCCTGCGCCACTTCCATCCACTTGAAGCGGGGCGCGACCAGCAGCGTGGCCACCGCCGTGAACACCAGCACCAGGGACGCAGCCGGCAGCAGGCGGCGCACGCGCCGGCCGTAGAAGCCGCGCATCGAAATGTCGTTGCGCGCCTCGAGCTCGCGGGCCAGCAGACTGGTGATGAGGTAGCCGGAGATGACGAAGAAGGCGTCGACGCCGACGTAACCGCCGGGCAGCCACTGCGGCCAGATGTGGAACACCAGCACGACGCCCACCGCAATGGCGCGAAGTCCCTGGATATCCGGCCGGAAGCCGGAAACATGCGTACCAGCAGTCATCAACACACTCCATAGGTCGGGTCGGCGGTGCCCACTGGCGCGATCCAGCCAGCCCGGCGGCGGCATCCGGGGCAACCGCCCGGACACCGGGCCGGCAATTGTACCCAGCCCTCCGGGGGCCTGCGCGGCCGGGGCGGCGGGAGGCTGTGCGACACTCCTCGGCAAGAAGCCCTGCGCCCCTCCCGCAGCGGCGCCGCCCGGCCCGAACCTACCGATGCTGCTCGAAACCAGCCTGATCCTCACCGCCCTGGCCACCGCCCTGGCCGTGCACCGGCGCGCCCGCCGCCGCGGCGGCCGCGCCCTGCCCGCCGTGGTCGCGATCGCGCTGTTGTGCGCCGTACTGGTGGCGTTGGCCGCGGACCAGCGCCGCCGGGTGGCGGACACGCCGACCAGCCGCCTGATCAAACACAACCTCGCCGTGCTCCGCGCGCATCTGGCCGATCCGTCGCTGCGCACCCTGCTGATCGTCGACGGCGGCAGCTATCCGACCCGGGGACTGAACGGCGAGCGCTTCGGCGCCGTGCTCTCGCAACGGCTGGGGCGGCGGGTGGGCATCGTGCAGATGAGCCAGGGCAGCGCCAACCACTTCGAGCGCTACGACGCATTCCGGCGCCTGCTGGCCGAACTCGACGCAGGGGAGCGACAGCAGCTGCGCCAGAAAGACCTGCACCTGCTGCTGGAGGTCCAGCGCGGTTACGACGCCAGCCCGATGGCGCAGTTCCAGAAGATGGCGTATTCGGACCGCGCCTACGCCTACCTGGGGCCGGGCAACGCCTGGGCGGCGATGCGCAGCCTCTCGCAGGTCGGCGCCGCGCGCGCGCGCGCCAACGCGGGACCGCGAACGCGCGACCTGATCGCGCATGCGCTGGTCAACGGCTTCCTGCTCGATGCGGTCGGCCGCCGGCAGCGCGTCGAGGACCTGCCGCGCGACATGCCGGGCTACCTGCCCCTCCGCGCGGGGCGGCAAGACTTCGCCTTTCCCGGGCTCCAGGACGTGCGCGACCGGCTGGAGCAGGATCGCGAGCCCGGCATGATGGCCTGGGTCGATTCGATCCGGGTGCCGCGGCTGCAGGCGCTGTTCGGCGACCTGATCGACCAGACGTCCTTCTACGCCGTGCCGACCACCTACCCCGACTACGCGACCTACGCCCGCGCCTTCTGCCGCAAGCATGCCGGCAGCGTCTGCGTGCACTACGCCGACCCACGCCTCCTGCAGCGGCTGGACGCGGCCGCGATGTGGGCCGACAAGGGCCACCTCAGCCAGCGTGGCGCCTTTGTCTATTCGACCTGGCTGGCCGGCCGCCTCGCCGCGACGCTGTCGGTCACGGCATCGGAGCCGGCTCGCCGCCCAGAGTGATCCGGGTGGCGACCCGCACCGGCGCGGCCGGCAGCCGGACCCGCAGGCAGGTGCAGGGCACGCGTTCGCGATAGGACGGGCTGCGCCAGCCAAGCACCACCGGCTCGCTTTCGCCGCGGTGCAGGCTCAGCGCCGCATCGGCGTGATCCACCGCCAGGGTCGCGACCACCGCACCCTCGCGGCGGGCGATCGCGCGGTTCCCGTCCAGCTCGACGGCGACGTCCTCATGGAAATGGAAGCGGAGCTCCACTGCCTCGCCGGAGCCACTTTCCACCTGGTCGAGCAGCAACAGCTGCTCGCCCGGCGCATACATGAAATGACGGCTGTGCCGGAACACGCCGCCACGCTCGACCGCACCCGACACCACCCAGGCTCCGCCGACCTGCGACATGCCGGTCAGCGCCGAGCCGCGTGGCGAAGTGTCCGCGGGCCGGAAGACCGTCTCGGCAAGGCCGGCAACGTTGTGGCTGCGATCGCCGACGAAATAGGTCCGCCACTCGTCGGCTTCGTAGGCATATTTCCCCGAATCCACCAGCAGCGGCCGGCCGCGGTCGAACAGCTCGAAGCCCAGCTCGTCCACGTGGTCATGGCCGATGCCGCGCCAGCTGCTGCCGCTGACGATCAGCATGAAGGCGCGTTCCGGCGGCGTCTCCGGATGGCTGCGTACGATCGCGTAACCCCCGGCGCACAGGTCGCGCGCGATCACGGGGACCCCGTCCGGCGTGTGCCCCCGCACCGGCGGCGCGGCGCCTTCGGGAAAGGCCAGGCCCTCGCCTTCGCTGTCGCCGATCGCGGCGAAACGGCCGTCGGGCAGCGTCAGCCAGGGCGTCACCGCGGCGGCCTCGGCCAACAGCGCCGTGATGTCGTCGGCGACCAAGGGGTAGAGCCCCGGACGGATCTTGCGGAAGCGCAGCACGGCGAAATGGTGGTAGAACGGCGAATCCTCGGTATGCACCGCGTCGGCGCCGAACTGCGAATGCACCAGGTCGCGCATGCGCAGGGAGGTCTCGGTCTCTTCGCCCGGGTCGTCGGCGGCGCCCGGATGCGCCGCGCACAGCAGCCGCAGGCCATGCAGCTGGAAGATCGCGTGGTTCATCTTCGACAGGAACTCGGGGTCGCGCAGCCGGCGCACGTGTTCGCGCGCGAGCGCGTCGAACATGGCCTGGTCCGCATCGGGGATCCGCGCCAGGCCTTCGTCCACGACCGTCTTCACCAGGGCCAGGTGCTGGGCGCGCAGTCCGGTCGCCATGTCGTTCCAGGCGTATTCGGAACCGATCCCTTCCACCATGTGCGCCCGGTGCCAGTCGCGGAGCACCTCGAGCACGTTGTCGAACAGCGCCGGGTCGGGAGCGACGTCCAGGAAGCGCCGCCACACCGGGTTGAGCATGCGCCAGGCATGCAGCTGGAAGCGCCAGTTGCGGTCGCCGTGCGGGTCGATGGTCCAGTCCAGCGGATAGGCCAGGGGATAGGGCGGCAGATCGGCACGGGGCTGGAATCCGGCCTCCAGCGGTTGGCCACGCTCGGCGCTGACGACCTGGAAGTCGTTGCGCTGGAGCACCGTGTGCTGGAAACGGTAGCGCCCCGGGCGCTTGGTCTTGGGCTTCGATGCGCTCACGCGGCAACTCCGGCGGCGGCCTGGTACTGGGCGACCATCAGCTCGCCGGCGCGACGCCAGCTGCGGTGTTCGTGCACCCAGGCCTTGCCCCGGGCCCCGAGCGCCGCGCCGGCCGACGGGTCGTCGATCAGCTCGCCGAGCACGCGCGCCAGGTCGGCGGTGTCGCCCTTGCGGAAGACGCGCCCGTTGAAGCCGTCCTCGATGATGTCGCACAGCGCGCGCACACTGGAAACGACGACGGTCTTGCCCATCGCCAGCGGCTCGAACGGCTTCATGGGTGACACCATTTCACAGACCTCCCAGGGCTTGCGCGGGAAAGGACACACGTCCAGCAGCGAATAGAGCGCGCCGACCTCGTCGTGCGGTACCCGGCCGGTGAGGATGATGCGCTCGGGCACCGTGCTGGCCTGCACCGCGGCCTGCACCAGCGGCATGGCCGCGCCGTCGCCGACCAGGAGCAGGCGGAAATCCCGGCCCTCGGCGGCGAGCAGGTCGCAGGCCTGGACCAGGTCGTCCAGACCCTCGTAGTCCATGAACGAGCCCACGTAGCCGATCACCGGCACCCCATCGGGAATGCCCAGGCGCCGTGCGGCGGCGGCATCGCGAGGAAGTGGCACGAAACGATCCGGATCCACGCAGTTCGGCACCAGGCTCAGCACCTCGGGCGCGACGCCGCGCTCCAGCAGCTCCTCGCGCATCGCCTCGGTGAGGGTGACCACGCGGTCGGCCGCCCGCACCGTCACGCCCTCGAGCAGGCGCATGCGTTCGGTGCGCGCCTTCTGGGCGACGGCGTTCTCGCGCGATTCGTGCACGACCTCCCACAGGCCCGACACTTCGTAGACGAAGGGGATGCCGACCCGCCGCGCCGCGATCAGGGCGGGCAGCGCGATCAGGTAGGTCGAGCGCCCGTGCACGATCGCCGGCCGCTCGCGCCTCAGCACGTCCTCGAAGGCATCCACGCAGCCCGCCATGTAGGCGTATTCACCCTCGCGGCGCGCTGCGCCATCGAGGATGCGGCGGTATTCCACGCCGTCGATGGTCTCGCGGTCCGGAACCTCGGTGCCGGCCAGCTCGGGCCGTGAGTCGAGCGGGAAGCCCGGACGCGTGTACGGCCGGATGTCGAAGCCGGCCCGGCGCACGCCCGAGATCAGGCCGTGCGCGCGCGTGGCGTAACCGCCGGACAGGTGCGGCAGGCTGCTGTGCAGGAAGTAGACGCTCTTGCCGGGCACCGGGTCGAACGCGGGTTCGCGCTCGTCGACGCCGGCCTGCAATCGCTCGAGTTCGGAAAGCAGGCCGTGGAAAGTCGCCGCCTCGCGCCGGATCTGCTCCTCGCCGTCGGTCAGCGGCGGCTCGATCTTCTGGATCCGCTCGAGCACCTCGAGCGCGCGGCCGAAGCGGCAATGGTTCAGCGATTCGCGCGCCAGCGCCCGCAGCGATGCGCGCGACTCCTGGACGCGCACCGCCTCTTCGGCCAGCTCGCAGGCGGCGTCGAGCTCGCCGTGGCCGCGGCACAGGGTCGCGGCGCGGGCGAGGCAGAACGAGACCAGGCCGGCCTGCCGCGGGCTCGTGCCCTGGGCCAGGGCCAGCTCGCGCACGCCGGCCGTCCCGCGCTCGGCATATGCCTGTTCGAGCAGGGACTGGAAACGGGTCTTCTGTTCGGCGGTGAAGGAGCCGCGCCCCGGTGCGACGACCTCGGGTTCGCGCAGCGCCGGCGGCGCCGCCGGCGGCAGCGACGCATCGGCCACGCTCGGCCCGAGCTGACGGTACGTCTGCGCCACCGTGCCGGCCACGTGGGTCCAGGTGCGTTCGGCGAGCACCCATTCGCGGGCCTGCAGGCCCATCGTCGCGGCCAGCGGACGATCGCGGCAAAAGCGCTGGATCGCGGCGGCCAGCGCCGCGGGATCTCCGGCGGGGAACAGCAGCCCGGTATGGCCGTCGCGGATCATTTCGGCCAACGGCGGCAGGTCCGACGCCAGCACCGGGCGCGCCATCGCCATCGCCTCCAGCGGCTTGATCGGCGGCACCAGGCGGCACACGTCGAGCGGTTTGCGCGGAAGCACGACCGCGTCCGCCAGCGCCAGCAGTTCCGGCACGCGGTCGGGGCGGACGCGGCCGACGAAGCGGACGCGCGGCCCCAGCCCCAGCCGTTCGGCCTGGGCTTGCAGCGGCTCCAGTTCCGGCCCGATGCCGACCACCATCAGCTGCACGCCGAGTGCGGCGAGGCCCGGGTCGGCAAGGGCCGACAGCAGGTCGTCCAATCCTTCGTAGGACACCAGCGAGCCGATGTAGGCCAGGGTCGGCGCATCGACCGCCAGCCCGAGCTCGCTCCGTCGCGCCGCCTCCAGGGCGATCGGGGCGAACCGCGCGGGATCGACGGCATTGGGGGCGACCGCGATGCGGGCCGCCGCGACGCCCTGGGCCCGCAGCCGTTCGGCCACGGTGCGGTTGATCGCCAGGACGCGATCGGCCGACGCGGCCACCAGGCGCTCGAGGCGCGCGTGCAGATGGAACCGCTCGCTTTCGTTCCAGCCGGTCATGGCCGACGCGGCGGTGTATTCCCAGAATCCGCGCACCTCGTAGACGAAGGGAATTCCGAGGCGGCGGGCGGCGATCAGCGCGGGCAGCGCGTTCTCGTGGTTGGAGGCGGCGTGGATGATGGCGGCGCTGATCCGGCGGGCCACGGCCTCGATGGCCCGGGCCGCCTGTTCGGTCCAGACCTGCGGCGACAGGCCGCTGCGGCCCGGCCCGCCGGCGTGCAGGTAGCGCACGCCCTCGAGCTCGATGTCACCGATCGGTGCGCTGGCGGGTTCGCCCCGGTCTTCGGGGAAACCCGGCCTCATCAGGCAGTGCACGTCGACGCCCACAGCCGCTAGCGAACGCAGCATCGCATGGGTGCGCACCGTATAGCCGCTGACAACGTGCGGAAGCGTGCTCGCCGCGACGTAGAGCACGCGGCCGGGCACCGCCGCGGCATGGCGGGCCGCCAGGGCCGGGACCTCCGGCAGTTCCGTCAGCAGCGCGGCCGCGCCGCGGATCTGTCGCACGCGCGCCTGCTCCGACGCGGTGAATTCAGCCGTCGCCCCGATCCGGTCGAGCAGCGCGGCGCTGCCCGTCACGTCGCCAGCGTCGAAGCGGCGGAACGCCAGCCACTTGGCGCGGAACGGCTCGGGCTCGAGTTCGTGCGCCCGTGCCGCCAACGCGAGTGCGCGGCCCGGGTCGGACGCGATCAACGCCTTGGACAGATTCGACATCAGGTGCGCGGCCATCCAGCCCGGCAGGGCCAGCGCTTCAATCCGGGCCGCCGCCGCGTCAGCTCCGGCCTCGGCGAGCAGTCCGGCGATCTGGGCCTCGAGCGCTTCGCGGTCGATCGGCGCGCCGGTCTCAACGACCGGCGCCGGCTCGGCGGCGATTCGGGGGCGCCGCCACAGGGTGCGCACGATGCCGGCGAGGCGACGTGGCAAAGCAAGGGCACCGCGCCCGCTGCTGCCCGCGGCGACCAGGGCGCTGCCGAGCCGGAAACTAATGCTCTGTTCGAAGCTGGCGAGCCGATCTTCGCGCTCCAGCAACTGCTGCCGCCAGTCCTCGGCCTCGGCGAGATGGCTGGCCGATGCGGCCTCGGCGGCGGCCTGCGCACTCTGCAGCGCCCGCGCGGCATCGTCGCGCGCCTGCTCGAGCTGCCGACGCGAGGACGCCTCGAGTTCGGCGCGCAGCTCGCCCAGCCGGCGTTCGCTGGCCTCGTGCTGCTGCTGCAGTGCCGCGGTGCCCTGCGCCAGACCGTCCTGCAGCCTGGCGATCTCGCGTCGTGCATGGGTTTCGATTTCGGCGCTGCGGGAATGCAAGGCCTGCAGCTCGCTTTCCAGCTTCAGCCGCGCTGCTTCGATGGCATCGCGTTCGACGCGCAGGCGTTCGCCTTGCAGCCGTTCGGAACCCAGAGCCTGCGCCGCCGCGTCCAGCCTGGCCCGCAAGGCAGCGAGTTCGGCTTCGAGGCCTTGGACATGCTCGCGTGCGGCCACCGATTGCGCCGCGGCTTGGTCGAGCTGGCCCTGCAGACGGCCGACTTCCGCCTGGCGCCGCTCCGCCAGCTCACGCGTGGCGGCCAGCGCCGCCTGCTCCTGCCCCAGCTGGCCCAGCAGGCGATCGACTTCCGCCTGGCGCCGCTCCGCCAGCTCACGTGCGGCGGTCACCGCCGCACGTTCACCGGCCAACTGCTCGCGCAGGTCCGCGCCGGCGGCCTGTTGCTCATCCAGCTGCCTGCGCAGATCGGCGCCCGCGGCCTGTTCGCCGCCCAGATGGTCGCGCAACAGGTCCAGGGCGGCCTGCGCGCGCGCCGACTGGTCCCGCAGCGCATCGTGGTTCGCGCGCAGCTGCTCCGCGCGTTCGCGCTCGGCGGCCAGCGCAGAAAGTTCCCTCTCGACCTGCTCGCGCAGGGACTGGACCAGGGCCGACGACGCCGCGAGCGCGACCGCCGCGTCCTGGCGCTGCTGCAGCACGCCGGCCATCTCGCCGCGCAGCTTGGCCGCATCTTCGACCAGCGCCGTCAGCTCGCGCGCGCGTTCGCCGTCCTTGGTCTGCATGCCGGCGGCGAGCGACTTGACTGCGGCGCGAAGCTCTCCTGCCTCGTTCTCCAGGCGATCGTGGATCTTGGCCTGCTGCGCCTGACTTTCGCCCAACGCCGCGCGCAGCGCCTCCAGGCGCAGCGGCTCGGCTGCGGCGACGAACGCACGCAGCACGGCCGGTCCGTCGGTGCGCGCGCGGCGCCCCGCCAGCGCCGCGGTGAGCCACGCAACCGTGCGCGTGCGCTCTTTTTCCAGCCGTGCCGGCACCTTCTCGTAGGCGTGATCGCGCTTGGCGTGCCAGGCCATCGCCTCGCGAGCACCCTCTTCCACCGAAAGCCGCGAAAGCGAGACGCAGGCGCCGGGAACGCCCAGCAGCTCGAACAGGCCGAGCAGCTTGTGGCCGTGCTTCTCGAAGTGCACGCCGAACACCGGCCGGCCCAGGGAAGCGGCCAGGATGCAGGCGTGGAAGCGGGAACTGACCAGGAAACCTGTCCGCGCAAGGGCCCTCTGGTATTCGGCGATCGAAGCCGGTTGCAGAACCCTCACCCGCGCCTCGCCGAATTCCGCCTGCAGCGCCTCCGCCAGCGCCAGCGCCATGTCGCGGTCGGCCAGCGTCTGCACAAAAAGGTCGACGCGGCCCGAACCCTGGGCAAGGTAGGCGCGCGCGGTCGCGGCGCTGAACTGGTAGGCGCGGCTGGAACGGAAGCCGTCCTTGCGCAGGCTGGCGCTGACGTGCGCGCTGCGCCGCTTTCCGACCCGCAGTCCGAATTCTTCCAGCCGCATGACGATGCCCAGGCTGTCCTCGACCGCATCGGCCTCGGGCAGCGGCAGGAAGAAGGCCGGGTCGAGCAGCACCGGCGCTTCCAGCCCCAGCGCGGCGGCGACCGCCGCCGAGCGCGGCTCGCGCGCGGCGAGCGCGTGGTTCGCGCCCAGCGCCTCACGCAGCAAGGGCAGGCTTTCGGCGTCGTCGAAGGGGCCGAAGGTGGACGGCAGCGTGATGAACCTCGGGCCCTGCTGCGCGGCCGCCACCATCGGCAGCAGCCGCCAGAGCAGGTCCACGCCGTTCTCGCGCGAGGGATGGGTGAAAAGGTGCTCGCCGGAGTTGTAGAGGATCGCCGAACAGTCCTCGAGCCCGGCCTCGGCGAGGAACGCCGCCGGCGCCAGCGCGTGCGAGACCGCGCGGCTGATCTGTTCCGCCTGGCGTTCGCCCTCTCCCGCCGCCCCGCCATGGCTGTTGAGCGTGGTGATCGCCACGTGTTCCAGGCCGTCGAAACTGGCCCTGGCCGCGTCCAGGTAGGTGTCGTTCGGATCCAGCAGCACGACCTGGAGCCGGACATCCGGAACGACCCGCGCCAACAGGCCGCAGATGCCGGCGTTGATCGCCAGGTCGCCGAGATTGCTGGCCACGTGGCCGTAGACGATGCCGATCTTCATTGCGTGTCCTTGATGGGGGGCTTGGGCACGACCCGCGGGTCAGGCGTCGACCTGGGATGCACAGGCTGCGGAATTGTAGCCGCCGTCCTCGCAGTATCCGAATTCGTCTGCGGCGATCACCTCGAAGCGCGCCACGCCGGCCAGCTGCATGGCGTCCAGGCCCAGCAGCTGGCTGCTCGGCAGCAGGCTGCACCAGGCCGGCGCCTGGCCGCGGCTGCGGAACGGAACTTGCGCATGACCCTCGAGCACCGGCGCGCCGCGCCACGCCCAGCGCCTGAGCTTGCCGACGCCGCTGCGGCCCGGACCCACCGCGGCATCGTGGAGGTCGCGCAGGTAGTGCGGGCCGTGGTGGTCGGCCGCCCGCATCACCGCGACACGCGGCGCGAGCAGTCCCGGATCGCCCGGTGGCCACGCGCCCGCCGCGCCTTCGGGCGCAGGACCCTCGCCGGCCCACCAGATCCGCACCGGCGCCAGCGACTGCGCCGCGACGCGCGCCATGAGTCCCGCGGCCGTGCCCGCATCGGCCAGCAGCACGACGTCAACGCCGCTGTCCGTCGCCGGCACGGGCAATGCGCAGGCCGACAACAATGCGGCGAACCGTTTGTCCCAGCTGTGTTCCGCCAGCACCGCACGCCGTGCGCGGAGCCTGAGCCGATGCCGGGCCGATTCGTCACCGGCGATCGCCAGGACCTGTTCGGCCGCCGCGCCGGGGTCGGCATCGGCCAGCACCGCACCGCCCAGCGCCTCCGACATCGCCGGAGAGGGGTTGCTCACCACCACGGTATTGCAGGCCGCCAGCTCCAGGGCGCGGCGCGCGAACATCGTGCGGGATCCGCCGACGGTATTGAGGTTGAGTCCGAAAACCGTGGCCCGGTAGACATCCGGAATGTCCGCGGCCGAGACGCAGCCGACGATCCGCGCGAGGTGGCGGTCCGGGTAGCGGAACTCGTCGATTCCCGATCCCAGCGTGCGGTCGTGGATGCGGACCGGCAAGGGCGGATCCACCGCCGCGACGAACCCGTCGAACCAGGCCTGCCGCTCCGGATAGCGCGCGTACCAGCTGCCGGCGAAGCCGACCGCGTCCAGCCGCGGTGACGGCTCGAACGGGTGGTGACGGTCCGGCGCACAGGCGAAAGCCAGCACGCCGACGCGGTCGTGGCCCAGGCGTGCGCGGTAGTCGTCCACGCATTCCGCGGCCGTGGTCAGGACGCGGTCGAAATGCGTCGCCAGCGGCAGGAAATGACCGAAGTGGTTGGGATCTTCCTTGTTCCAGAACACGCTGGGGATGCCGCGGTGCCGGCAGGCATCGAGCAGGGCGATCAGGTCCGGAGAATCCGGTTGGAGCCGATCGCGCCACTGCCCGTCGTTGCCGGACCACGCCGACTCGACCAGCAGCAGCGAAGGCGTCTCCTGTTCCAGCGCCGAGCGCCAGGACCCAGGCCCGGGCTGCACCAGGCGGCAGACCGTGGCCAGCCCTTCGGCGCTGATCTCGTCGACGATGGCGAGCACGGTGGGGCCGCTGCCCCGGACCGATACATCGTCCCGGGCGGGCTCGACGGCATCGGGACCCGGCGGCGCTGCGTCCGGGCGCGGAAAATCCGGCGGCGCCGGCTCGTCGACTGGAGCCATCGGACGGCGAAGGCGCCAGAGCGCGCCTGGCAAGGCGAGCATTCCCCGCAGCGGACCGCGCTCTCCCAGCAGCCGCGAAAGCTGCAGGAGCCGCGAGTTCTCCAGCTTCGAGAACCGCCACGCCAGCAGGGCGTGATCGTAAGCGGCCCAGGTCGCGTGGCGATGGCGCCACTGCAGCTCGGCTTCAGCCGTGCGGCGCGCCGCATCCACCTGCGCGAAGGCCCGGATCGTGTCGACCGCGAGCCGGCGTGCCGCCGACAGCTGCGCGTCGTGCGGCGCCGGCAGGTCCGCTGGCGATCCGGGCGGACGACTGCTCATCGCGCGCTCACCCGTGACGCCAGAATCCGACGGTGTCGACCACCAAGGCACCGGTCCGCGGCTGCAGGCCCTTGAAGGCGCTGTGCCCGACCAGCATCACCGCCACGTCGCACTCGGCCAGGGCCTGGTCGGCCGGCTGGAAAGCGATGCCGGTGGTATCTTCGCCCGAGTGCGGCAATGCTTCCTCGTAGGGGTCGGCGCAGACCACCTGGCCCGGGTAACGGCGCGAAAGTTCGAGCGCGATCTGCAGCGCAGGGCTCTCGCGGAAATCGTCGACGTCGGGCTTGTAGCTCAGGCCCAGGCAGACAACGCGCGCCGTCGGCTTGGCCGCGAGCGCTGCTTCCACCTGCGCCATCACGTAGTGCGGCTTGCTGTCGTTGACCTCGCGCGCGGTGCGGATGATGCGCGCGCGCTCGGGCGCGCCGGCGACGATGAACCAAGGGTCCACCGCGATGCAGTGGCCGCCGACGCCCGGACCGGGATTGAGGATGTTGACGCGCGGATGGCGATTGGCGAGCTGAATCACCTTCCAGGCATCGAGCCCGATGTCGTCGCAGATCATCGAGAGCTCGTTGGCGAAGGCGATGTTGACGTCGCGGAAGGCGTTCTCCGTGAGCTTGCACAGCTCCGCGGTCCGGTCGTCGGAAGGCAGGCAGGCACCGCGCACGAAGCTGCCGTAAAGCTGGCCCGCCAGCGCGGCGCAGGACGGCGTCATGCCGCCGACGATGCGGTCGTTCTCGACCAGTTCCTGCAGCATGCGGCCGGGGATGATGCGTTCCGGGCAGTAGGCCAGGTGGACCTGCGGTTCGGAGACGCCCGGCCCCGGGAAGCGAAGGTCTGGGCGCAGTTCCGCCAGCAGTTCGGCCAGACGGCGGGTGGTGCCGACCGGCGAGGTGGACTCCAGCACCACCAGGTTTCCGGCCCGCAGCACGGGGGCGATCGAGCGGCCCGCCGATTCGACATAGCTGATGTCGGGCTCGTGCGTGTGGTGGTCCACCGGGGTCGGCACCGCGATGATGAAGGCGTCGGCGGCTTCGGGCGCGCGCGTCGCGCGCAGCCGGCCGCTCTTCACGCAGCGGGCGACCAGTTCGGACAGGCCGGACTCCTCGATGTGCGCCTCGCCGGCATTGACCGCGTCCACGGCCCGCTGGGAGACGTCGACGCCGATCACCGGATGCCCCGCCGAAGCGAACATCGACGCGGTCGGCAGGCCGATATAGCCCAGGCCGATGACGGAAACCACGGACGACGTGGTGATGGTGGTGGGTTGGCTCATGGCATGTGTCCTTGCGAGGATATGAAGGGGGAGATCAGTCGGCGGGCGCCAGGTGCGCGGAAAGGCGCGCAGCCAGCGACTGCCAGCAATAGTCGGAAAGTTGTCCCGGGCCCCGCTGCGCGCAGGGCAGCCGACCCTCGCGCTTGGCCTGCACGAGCGCAGCAAGCCGGGCAGAGAGCGCGCCGGGATCGTCGGTTTCGAAAACGCCGACGCCGGTTTCGGCCAGAAGCCGGGCCGTCGCGTCGTCCGCCGTGGCGCTGATGTGAAGGATCGGCACGCCTGCACCCAGGTACTCGTAGAGCTTCCCGGGCACCTGCACCGGGTCGTCGTTGGCCAGGTTGACCAGCACGTCGCTGCGCCGCTGCAGCGCCAGCGCCCGGCGGTGGGACAGGAAACCCAGCAGCCGGACGCGCTCGGGATGTTCGTGCGCCGCCCGCACCAGCTCGGCCGGGGCAACGATGGTCGCTACGTTCAGGCGCACGCCTTCGGTGGCGAGCACCGCGTGCAGCAGGGCATCAATGCGGCGGAAGCTGTAGAAGCTGCCGGTGTAGAGCAGTTCCAGCCGCTGCGGATCGAAGCAGATGTCGCCGTGCTCGTCCGGCGCCGCACTGAACCGCGCATCGAAGCCCTGGGTGAGCAGCAGGCAGCGCCCCAGGGGCAGGCCATGGCGTGCGTGCAGGATGTCGGCCGCGGCACGGCTGGTGACGCTGACGATGTCCGCCTGCTCGCACAGGCGGCGCTCCAGGTCGCCGGCGCGACGGCGCCACCGCTCCGGCGTGTAGGGTGCCAGCACCGGGTCGCCGAGGTCGGCGATCCAGCGAAAACCGCGCGACTTGGCGTGCATGCCCAGCTCGATGGAATTGGCCGGTTCGTGCGAGGTGATCACCACGTCGGGCGGCACCTGCTCCAGCAGCTGGTCCAGGCGGCGGCGCGCCCACGGCATCCATTCGGCGCGGCTGTCCGGGAACATCCAGAGCGACATGAAGCGCTTGATTCTCTCGGCCAGCTCGCCCTTCCAGTTCAGGCCCCTGCCGAAGGCCCTGAACCCGAGCAGGCGCCTCGCCAGCCGAATCGCCTGGTACGGTGCCCCGAGCACGGCGTGGCGCACCTTGCCCTTCCAGTTCAGCACCGGCTCCGGCACCGACTCGACCGCAGGGTCGGCCGGTGCCTGGGCCGGGGCGGGACCGCTGGATTCGGCGCCGGCGCAGCGGGCCTGCCGGCGCTGCGCCCGCGACGTCAGCAGGCCGGCCATCGGGCCGGGATACACGCGATGCACCTGGACGCTTCCCGGGATCTCCGGCAGTCCGCCGGCACCGTAACCGGCGACATCCGGGGCGAGCACATGGACTTCGTGCCCCATCAGTGCCAGCTCCCGCACCAGGTAGGCCCAGCGAAGCGACTGCGGCGAGGGCACCGGCGGGAAGTCGTATGCGATCAACAGGACGCGCACATCAGCCTCCCCCGGCCTCGGCGTCTTCCACGTTCGATGCCGCGGTGGTCTTGAGCAGGTCCTCGTACACCTTCAGCGTCTCGAGGATGGGGCCGGCGTGCATCACCTTGCCGCGCTCGAGCAGCAGCCCCTTGTTGCACACGTCCTTCATGAGGCCGAAGTTGTGGCTGGCGAGGATGACGATCTTGGCCCCATTGACGCGCGAACGCATGCGCTCGCGCGCCTTCTTGATGAAGCCGGCATCGCCCGCGCCGATCCACTCGTCCATCACCATGATGTCGTGCTGGATGGCCGTGGCGATCGAGAAGCCCAGGCGCATGCGCTGGCCGGATGACAGGGTCTTGAGGCGGTGGTTGGCCTTCTCGCGCAGCTCCGCGAACTCCATCACCGGTTCCATCAGGTCGCGCAGCTGGGCGGTCCGCAGCCCCATCGCCGTCCCGCGCAGGAAGATGTTCTCGCGGACCGTCGCCTCGCCGTTGAAGCCGAGCGAGATGTTGAGCAGCGCCTGCTTGGTCCCGGATTCCTCGATCCAGCCCTGCGTTGGCTGGTAGGCGCCGGTGAGCACCCGCAGCAGGGTGGATTTGCCCGCGCCGTTGCGGCCGACGATGCCGATACGGTCGCCCTCCTCCACCCGGAACGTGATGCCGTCGAGCACGCGGCGGAACTCGCGCTTGGGCGGATCGAAGGCCGCGCCGACCAGCGTAGAGAACCAGGAGGTGGCGGTGCGCTCGCCCTGCAGGAAGAGCGGGAGGTCGAGCGTGAGGTTGTAGGCAGCCAGGTGGGCAGCAGTCATGGTCGTCATACCCAGAGCGGCACGAAGCGCGCGTAGCGGCGGTAGAGCCACCAGGCGATGATCCAGCCCAGGACGGTCATCACGGCCAGGTAGTAGAAGGTGAGCGGCTCGATCGGCTCGCCCAGCAGCGGTGCGCGCACGGATTCGACCATGTGGTACAGGGGGTTCATGCGCATGAACGTGCCGCGGGCGGTGCCGGCGGGCGCCCGGTCGGCGTACCAGAGGATCGGCGTGAGGATGAAGCCGAACACGAAGACGCTGCCCATCAGTTCGTGGATGTCCGGGAAGCGCGCGCCCAGCAGCGAAACGACGATGCCGATCCAGGAGACGTTGAGCACGGCCACCAGCAGCGCCGGCAGCAGGCTCACCAGCCCCGCCGGCTGGAAGTTCGGCGCCATCGCCAGGGCGATCACCATCAGCGGGGCGGCCGTCAGGAAGTAGAACAGCGCCTTGGCGAGCACCCGCAGCACAAAATCGGTCAGGCGCATGTGGCCGTCGAGGATGAAGCTCGAATGGTTCGGCAGCGCGCTGCAGGCATCGTTGATGGTGTTGGACAGCAGGCGGAACACCACGTAGCCGATGCCCAGGTGCGGAATGAACTCCAGCGGGTCGCTGTTCTGCAGTCGGGCGAAGAAGGTGCCCACGCCGAACGTGTACAGCGCCGGCGGCATCAGCAGCCAGACCAGGCCCAGGCGGGAACGGCGGTACTTGGTGACGATGTCCAGCCAGGTCGCGTAGGCCCAGAATTCGGGTTCGCGCAGGCTGGCGCGCAGGTGGCGGAACAGCATCAGGAAAGGGCCTCGTCCAGCTCGGCCCGCAGGTCGGCCAGGTCCTCGACGCCCACGCTCAGGCGCACCAGGTTGTCGGCGATGCCCAGCGCCGCGCGGCGCTCCGGCGGTACCGAGGCGTGGGTCATGATCGCCGGGTGGTTGACCAGGCTCTCGACGCCGCCCAGCGACTCGGCCAGCGCGAACAGCCGGCAGCGCTCCATCATCCGGCGCGCCGCGTCGGCGCCGCCCTTGACGTAGATCGAGATCATGCCGCCGAAGCCGTGCATCTGCTGCTTCGCCAGCGCGTGCTGCGGGTGCGAGGCCAGGCCCGGGTAGATCACCTTGTCGATGGCCGGGTGCTTCTCCAGCCAGGCCGCCAGTTCACCGGCGTTCTCGCAGTGCGCCTTCATGCGCAGGTGCAGGGTCTTGAGGCCGCGCAGGGCCAGGAAGCTGTCGAAGGGCCCCTGCACGCCGCCGACGGCGTTCTGCAGGAAAGTCATCTTCTCGGCCAGCTCGGCGTCGTCGCCGACCACCACCATGCCGCCGACCATGTCGCTGTGGCCGTTGAGGTACTTGGTGGCCGAATGCATCACCAGGTGCGCGCCCAGTTCCAGCGGGCGCTGCAGCACCGGCGAGCTGAAGGTGTTGTCCACCGCCAGCAGCAGGCCGCGCTTGCGGGCGAATTCGGCCAGGCGCGCGATGTCGACGATCTTGAGCATCGGGTTGGTCGGCGTCTCGCACCAGATCAGCCTGGTGTTCGGCCTGATCGCGGCTTCCAGCGCGGCCATGTCGTTGAGGTCGACGAAGCTGAAGTCCAGGCCGGCGCTGCGGCGGCGCACGCGCTCGAACAGGCGGTAGGTGCCGCCGTAGACGTCGTCCATGCAGACCACGTGGCTGCCGCTGTCGAGCACGTCCAGCACCGTGGACGTGGCCGCCAGGCCGGAGGCGAAGGCGTAGCCGTTGCGGCCCCCTTCAAGCGCCGCGACGCAGCGCTCGTAGGCGAAGCGGGTCGGGTTGTGGCTGCGCGAGTATTCGTAGCCCTGGTGCACGCCCGGGCTGGACTGCACGTAGGTCGAGGTCGCGTAGATCGGCGTCATCACCGCGCCGGTGCTGGGATCGGGCGACTGGCCGGCGTGGATGGCGCGGGTGCCGATACCGTGGTGCTTGGCGTCGCTCATGGGGTCTTCCTTGGGGTCGTGCCGTATTCGGGGATCACTGCGCGCGGCGGCGCAGGTAATTGAGCAGGTCGATGCGGGTGATCAGGCCCAGGAACTTCGGCCCGTCCATCACGATCGCGACATGGCCGCGGTCGAACACGGGCAGCAGCGTCGCCATCGGCGCCGTGACCTCGAGCTTGTCGAGCTTGCGCACCATCGCGGTGGACACCGGGTCCTTGAACTTCTGGTCCTGGCCGAACACGTGCATCAGCACGTCCGATTCGTCGACGATGCCGACGATGTCGTCGCCGTCCATCACCGGCAGCTGCGAGACGTCGTACATCTTCATGCGCTGGTAGGCGACGTGCAGGGTGTCGTTCGGGCCGACCACGACGGTGTCGCGCTGGGCGTAGGGGCGCAGGATCAGGTCGCGCAGGTCGCCGTACTGCGGGCGCTCCAGGAAACCCTGGTCCAGCATCCAGTAGTCGTTGTACATCTTCGACAGGTACTTGTTGCCGGTGTCGCAGACGAACACCACCACCTTCTTCGGCGTGGTCTGTTCCTTGCAGTACTTCAGCGCCGCCGCCAGCAGGGTTCCGGACGAGGAGCCACCGAGCACGCCCTCCTTGATCAGCAGCTCGCGGCCGGCCAGGAAACTTTCCTTGTCGGTGATCGCGTAGGCCTTCTTCACGCGCGTGAAGTCGGAGATGTCGGGCAGGAAGTCCTCGCCGATGCCCTCGACCAGCCAGCTGCCGGACTTGGTGCTGAGCACCCCTTCGTTGATGTACTGGGTCAGGATCGAGCCGACCGGGTCGGCCAGGATCAGCTCGACCTTCGGCGCGGCCTGGGCGAAGTAGCGAGACAGGCCGGTCATGGTGCCCGAGCTGCCGCAGCCGAAGACGATGGCGTCGAAGTCGCCGCCCATCTGGCGCAGGATCTCCGGGCCGGTGCCGTGCTCGTGCGCGGCCGGGTTGTCGGGGTTGCCAAACTGGTTGATGAAATACGCGCCCGGCGTCTCGCGGGCGATGCGCTCGGCCATGTCCTGGTAGTAGTCCGGGTGGCCCTTGGCCACGTCCGAACGGGTCAGCACGACCTCGGCACCCATGGCGCGCAGGTTGAAGATCTTCTCCCGGCTCATCTTGTCCGGGACCACCAGCAGCAGCTTGTAGCCCTTCTGCTGGGCGACCAGGGCCAGGCCGATGCCGGTGTTGCCGGCGGTGCCCTCGACCAGGGTGGCGCCGGGCCGGATGTCGCCGCGGGCCTCGGCGGCCTCGATCATGCGCAGGCCGATGCGGTCCTTGATGGAGCCGCCGGGGTTCATGCATTCGAGCTTGAGGTACAGCTCGCAGACCCCGGTATCGAGGTGCTGGGCCTTGACGATCGGGGTTTCGCCGATGAGTTCGAGGACGTTCTGGTGGACCGTCATGAGGCGGGGGGCGGCTGGCGGCGGTGACCGCCGGGAGGCCGGATTCTACCAGCCCCGCCCTGGGAGGGGCTGCCCTGTCAGGGCGCGGCGCCGCGGCGCCGGAGAAGTGCGGGCGGCGGCGACCCGACGAGGTGGGCCGCCGCCGCCGCAGCGGAAACTCAGTGTTTTCTTCGGTCGAACATCCGGGTCAACCGGTCCTTCGCGTTCAACTTTTCTTTCTTCATGCGCGCCAGCGTGGTGTCGTCCAGCGGCAGGACCCCCAACTCGGCGTCCAGCACCTGTTTGTCCAGTTCGCGGTGCCGGTGATAGAGCTGGCGGAATTCCGGGTCGCTCTTCATCAGCGCGTCGAGTTCGTTTTGCGGTTGCCCTTCAAACATCGGATTGACCTCCTCCTGAAACGCGAACGCCCCGACCGGCGAAGGTCAGGGCGTGGCGGATTGAGACAAAGGTCAGGTCGCTTTCGCGGGCGGCGTCCTCGATCGACGCGCCCGCACCCGTTCGGGAGGCGGCGCAATCGGCGGGGACGAGGTCTGCTTTCATCGGCCTGGCTCGGTAGTCCCCGGGGCGGAAACGTCCCGGGGCTTTGAACCTACTCCCCCGGTTTTGGGGCCGCAAGCCTCTTCTTAAGCCATTGACAAAAAAGGAAAAGCCCCCGCTGAACGGGGGCTTCCGTGGCCCTGGGCAAGGCCTTTGGATTCAATGGCTTGGGTGATGTGAATAATTCGATGAACGCCGCAAGCCTTTGATTCTGAAATCAATTCACGATGATTTCGACACGCCGGTTGCGTGCGCGGCCCTCGGCGCTGGTGTTGTCGGCCACGGGCACCGTCTCGCCCCGGCCGCCGGCCGAAAGCCGGGCGCTGGGCAGGCCCGCGTCCTCCAGCGCGCGCCGCACTGCCTCGGCGCGGCGCTGCGACAGCGCCATGTTCGCGGCATCCGCGCCCTGGCTGTCGGTGTGGCCCTCGATCGAGACCGTGCCGGCACCGCCGCGCAGCTGGCCGGCGAGCGTGCGCAGGCTGGCCTGCGCCTGTGCGGTGAGGCTGGCGCTGCCGCTGCCGAAGGCGTTGCCGGCGAGGGTGTAGACCGTGCGGCCGCCCTCGCGGCGCGACGGCGGCGCGGCGGCGTCGGTGATGTCGTCGGCAGCCACGGCGGCGGCGAGCTCGGCTTCCTTGCGCGCGAGCTCGGCCTCGCGGGCGCGGGCGTCGGCGAGCTTGCGGGCCTGGGCGGTTTCGGCGCTGGCGGCCTCTAGCGCGGCGGTCTGGGTCGCGGCGCTGGCTTCGAGCTCGCGCTGGATGGCCTCTTCGCGCGCCAGGCTCTGCAGGCGCAGGCGTTCGGATTCCCGACGGGCCTGCTCGGCCTCGCGCCGGCTGGCCTCGACCATGATCTGGTCGCGCTCGCGGTCGAGCTGGTCGGACTGCCCTTCCAGCAGCTCGGCCTCGGCGGCGGCGCGCGCGGCGGCGATCCAGCGGCCGGCCAGGGTGAGGCGGTGTTCGCGGTCCTTGCGCTTGGCGTTCTGCGCGGCGGCGATGGCCTGGCGCGCCTTCAGCCGCTCAAGCCCGGCCAGATCGGCCAGCGAGGGGTCGGACTCCAGCGCCTGGAGTTCGGCCTGCAGGCGCGCGACGGCGATTTCATGTTCGGACGGATCGGCCAGGGCCGGACCGGCGCCCAGCGACAGGGCGAGCAGGAGCATGGGGGCAAAGGTCAGGCGCATGTCTCAGTCTCCCCGGTTGACCAGCAGCCGGCGGCGCAGGTCGGCGTTGCGCGCCGCCTTGCTGTCGACCTCGACGCGCGCGGCGTCCAGGCGCGCCGTCGCAAGGGCCAGGTCGGCGCTGGCGGTGGCGGACTCGGCGTGCAGCAGGGCGTCGCGGTGTTTGCGCTTGGCCAGGGCCGCGCGTGCGGCCTCGAGTTGGACGCGGGCGCTGGCCAGGGTCTGGGCGGCCTGGCCCTGCGGCTGGGCGCGTTCGGCGGCGGCGACCGCCCGCTCGGCGGCGGCGACCTCGGCGTCCGGCGGGGGCGCGGCCCAGGAGCTTGATGCAGCCAGCAGAAGCGCCAGCGCGAGATGGATTTTTAGCGAGGATAATGTCATAAGGCGAACTCGCAGGTCGGCAGTGGGCGCAGTGGATTGTAGCCCGCCCGCGCGGCCCACCGGGATGGCCACAGGGGACTGAGGGATACTGACATGGACATCGGCTACTTCCTGAAGCTGATGACGGAGAAAAACGCGTCGGACATGTTCCTGACGACCGGCGCTCCCGTCTACATCAAGGTCGAAGGCAAGCTCTACCCCCTCGGCAACACCGGCCTGCCGGCCGGCATGGTCAAGAAGATCGCCTACTCGCTGATGGACGAGGGCCAGGTCCCGGCCTTCGAGCGCGACCTGGAATACAACATGGCCATCGCGGTGAAGGACACCGGGCGCTTCCGCGTCAACGTGTTCAAGCAGCGCGGCGAAGTGGGCATGGTCATCCGCGCCATCAAGTCCGAAATCCCGAGCATCGACCAGCTGCGGCTGCCGAACGTGCTCAAGGACATCGTGATGGAGCAGCGCGGCCTGGTGCTGGTGGTCGGTTCGACCGGTTCGGGCAAGTCCACCACGCTCGCGGCGATGATCGACCACCGCAACACCAACAACACCGGCCACATCCTCACCATCGAGGACCCGATCGAGTTCCTGCACAAGCACAAGAAGTCGATCGTGAACCAGCGCGAGGTCGGCCTGGACACCCACGCCTTCCACAACGCCCTCAAGAACGCCATGCGCGAGGCGCCGGACGTGATCCTGATCGGCGAGATCCTCGACGCCGTCACCATGGAATCGGCCATCGCGTTCGCCGAAACCGGCCACCTGTGCCTGGCCACCCTGCACTCGAACAACGCCGACCAGACCCTGGACCGCATCCTGAACTTCTTCCCGGAGACGGCGCACAAGAACGTGCTGATGAACCTGTCGCTGAACCTCAAGGCGGTCATCAGCCAGCGCCTGGTCATCGGCAAGGACGGCAAGCGCCTGCCCGCGGCCGAGATCCTGATCAACACGCCGATGATCCGCGACCTGATCCGCCGCGGCGAGGTGCACGAGATCAAGGACGCGATGGACAAGTCGCTGCAGGAAGGCATGCAGACCTTCGACCAGTCGCTGTTCCGGCTGTACAAGGAAGGCAAGGTCGAGCTGGAGGAGGCGCTGCGCAAGGCCGACTCGCGCGACGGCCTGGCCCTGAAGATCCGCCTCTCGGAAGGCGCGACCGGCGAGCACGACCCCTACGCCGACATGTACGGCGGCGGCGGCCCCGGCAGCGAGACCGCCTCGCAGGGTTACTGAGGGCTCAGTTCCCGCCGCTTCCGGCGGGCGCGTCCGGCTGGTTCTCTGGCCGGGCGGCCTGGAAGGCCTCCAGCGCCAGGCAGTTCTGCACCACGCGGCGGATGGTCTTGTACGGCGCCATGTCCACGCCGAAACGCTCGGCATTGAACACCTGCGGCACCAGGCAGCAGTCGGCCAGGGTCGGCTGCTCGCCGTCGCAGAAGTCGCCCGTGGACGGGTGGTCGCACAGGGTGTCTTCGACCGCGTCCAGGCCGACCTGGATCCAGTGCCGCACCCAGGTGTCGCGTTCGGCCTGCGGCACGTTCCAGGTCTTCTCGAAGAACTGCAGCACGCGCAGGTTGTTCAGCGGGTGCACGTCGCAGGCGATCATCTGGGCGATGGCGCGCACGCGCTGGCGGTCGCGCGCCGTGGCCGGCATCAGCGGCGGCGTCGGCCAGGTCTCGTCCAGGTATTCGATGATGGCCATGGACTGGCGCAGGATGCGGCTGCCGTGCAGCAGCACCGGCACCAGCTCCTGCGGGTTGAGGTCGCTGAAGGGCGCCGAGTGCTGCTCCCCGCCGTCGCGCAGCAGGTGCACGGGCATGGTCTCGTAGGGAATGCCCTTGAGATTGAGCGCGATGCGCACGCGGTAGGCCGCGCTGGAGCGCCAGTACGAATACAGCCGGATCGAGCCCGTCGTCATGCCGTCCGCTCCCTTGGCAAACACTGGGCCCGGCTGGCCGTGGCCGCCGGGTCTTGTGGGTCCAGCATACGCCGGCGCGGTGTCGCGGTGGAGGGGTGTTCGGCGGATCCCGGCGCCGGCCGCGGCATCCCCCGCTCCGCCGGTCGGGGCCGAGGGGCCCCGGCCGGGACTCAGGCCTTGGCGATGCGCTGCTCGATGGCGCCGAACACGCTGGCGCCGTCGCGGCCGATCATCTCGATGCGCACCGTGTCGCCGAAGCTCATGAAGGGCGTGCTGGGCTTGCCGTCGCGCAGCGTCTCGACGGTGCGCTGTTCGGCGAAGCAGGACGCGCCCCGCGAGGTGTCTTCGTTGGCGACGGTGCCGGAGCCGACGATCGTGCCGGCCGACAGCGGCCGCGTCTTCGCGGCATGCGCCACCAGCTGGCTGAAGTCGAACTGCATGTCCACGCCGGCCTCGGGCGCGCCGAACCACTTGCCGTTGATGTGGGTCAGCAGGGCCAGGTGCAGCTTGTTGCCCTGCCAGGCCTCGCCCAGCTCGTCAGGGGTCACGAACACCGGACTCAGGGCCGAGCGCGGCTTGGACTGCAGGAAGCCGAAGCCCTTGGCCAGCTCGTTCGGGATCAGGTTGCGCAGCGAGACGTCGTTGACCAGGCCGACCAGCTGGATGTGTTCGGCCGCCTGCGCCGGGGTCGCGCCCTGGGGCACGTCGTCGGTGACCACCACGACCTCGGCCTCCAGGTCGATGCCGTAGGCCTCGTCGGCGACCAGCACCGGGTCGCGCGGGCCGTAGAAGCCGGCGCTGACCGCCTGGTACATCAGCGGGTCGGTGTAGAAACTTTCCGGCACTTCGGCGCCGCGCGCCTTGCGCACGCGCGCGACGTGCGGCAGGTAGGCGCTGCCGTCGACGAACTCGTAGGCGCGCGGCAGCGGCGCCGCGAACTGGGTGAAGTCCACGGCGAACACCGGCTCGCCGTTGATCGTTTCGGCCGTGCTGCCCTGCAGCGCCTCGTACACGCCGTTGAGGCGCGGCGCCGCATTGGACCAGTCCTCCAGCGCACGCTGCAGCGTCGGCGCGATGCCGGTCGCGCGCACCGCCCGCGTCAGGTCCTTCGACACCACCACCAGCGTGCCGTCGCGGCCGCCTTCCTTGAGTGAACCCAGCTTCATTCCCTTGCTCCTTGCGGACCGCGGATCAACCGCAGCCTTCGACGTAGTGGATCTGCGGCGGCACGCCGATGCGCCAGGACACGATGGTGCCGGCGGCGTCGGTCTCGAACACCAGGCGGGCCTCGCCCCCGCCTTCGGGCGAGACGATGAGGTTGCGTGCGCCTTCGACGTACTTGTGCGGCTGCGACTCGACCCGGCCCTGGAACGCGGCCTCGACCTGGTCGGCCGTCATGCCCGTGGTCAGGTCGCCCGGCGCGACGTGCAGCGGCACGTCCACGTCGTAACGCGCGAACTTCCCGTCCTCGAACAGGAACAGGATGCCCTTGCCGTTCTCCGGCATCGGCTCCATGCGCAGCTGGTAGCAGGTGGCGCCTTCGGCCGGGGTGCCGGCCTCGAGCGGACGGCCCCAGGCCATGCGCACTTCTTCTTCGCTGGCGCCGAACTTCGCCGGGCCGAAACCCTCGAAGTTGATCACCGCGGGATCGTTCTTCACCGCGGCCAGCTCGCCGACGGCGGGCGCTTCGGCGGTGGGCGCCGGGTCGACGGTTTCCACCGGATCCGCCACGGGCGCTTCGACCGGGGTCGCGGCCTCGGCGGCGGGCGCGGCGGCTTCCTGCGCGGGCGAACAGGCGGCGAGCACAAAACCGATGGCGAGAACGAGCGGAACGCGGCGCAGGGGGGTCATCAGCGTTTCTCCGGAGTGAAGTGGCGGGCCAGTCCCTGCCAGCACTGCTGATAGTCGGCCTGCCGGTGCGCGGCGTCCAGCGCCTGCGCGCTCGGACGCAGCACGTGCCGGGTTTCGAACATGAAGGCCATGGTGTCCCTGATCACGTCCGGCTTGGTCAGATCGGCCTTCGAGGCTTTTTCGAACGTCGCCGCGTCCGGGCCGTGGCCGCTCATCGAGTTGTGCAGCGAGGCGCCGCCAGGCACGAAACCTTCGGCCTTGGCGTCGTAGGCGCCGTGCACCAGGCCCATGAACTCGCTGGCGATGTTGCGGTGGAACCACGGCGGCCGGAACGTGTCCTGGGCCACCAGCCAGCGCGGCGGGAAGATCACGAAGTCGAGGTTGCTCACGCCCTCGCTGTCGCTGGGCGAATGCAGCACCAGGAAGATCGACGGGTCGGGATGGTCGTAGCTGATCGAACCGATGGTGTTGAAGCGGCGCAGGTCGTATTTGCAGGGCGTGTAGTTGCCGTGCCAGGCCACCACGTCCAGCGGCGAATGGCCGAGGTCAGCGCGCCACAGGTGGCCCTGGAACTTGGCGACCAGCTCGAACTGGCCGGTGCGGTCTTCGTAGGCCGCCACCGGCGCCAGGAAATCGCGCGGATTGGCCAGGCCGTTGCTGCCGATCGGGCCCAGGTCGGGCAACTTCAGCATCGCGCCGAAGTTCTCGCAGACGTAGCCGCGCGCGGCACCGTCGGGCAGCGACACGCTGAAGCGGATTCCGCGCGGGATCAGCGCGATCTCTTGCGGCTCGACCTCCAGCACGCCCATCTCGGTGGCGATGCGCAGGCGGCCCTGCTGCGGCACGATCAGCAGCTCGCCGTCGGCGTCGTAGAAGAAGCGGCCGTCCATGTCCTTGTTCGCGGCATAGACGTGGATGCCCGCGCCCGTGCCCGCCTCGGCGCTCCCATTGCCGGCCATCGTGTACAGGCCGTCGAGCCAGTCGGTCGGCGCCGAGGGCATCGGCAGCGGGCTCCAGCGCAGCTGCTCCGGCGTTACCGGGCCGTCGCCGAAGGCGTTGTGGAAGCGCGGATGCAGCAGCGCGCTGAACTTGCCGTGCAGCGCCGCCGGGCGGATGCGGTACAGCCAGCTGCGCCGGTTACTGTGCCGCGGCGCGGTGAATGCCGTGCCGCTGATCTGCTCCGCATACAGGCCGTACGGCGCCCGCTGCGGCGAGTTGCGGCCCACCGGCAGCGCGCCGGGCAGCGCCTCGGTCGCGAACTCGTTGCCGAAACCGCTCTGGTAGTTCAGCGCCATGGCCGGGGTTTCCTCAGAGCACGCCGCGCTTCATCTGGTCGCGTTCGATGGATTCGAACAGGGCCTGGAAGTTGCCTTCGCCGAAGCCTTCGTTGCCCTTGCGCTGGATGATCTCGAAGAAGATCGGGCCGATCGCGTTCTGGGTGAAGATCTGCAGCAGCTTGCGCTGTTTGGTCTCGAGGTCGGCGTCGATCAGGATCTTGTTGGCGCGCAGGCGCGGCACGTCCTCGCCGTGGTTGGGCACGCGCTGGTCGATCACGTCGAAATAGGTGTCGGGCGTGTCGAGGAACTCGACACCCTGGGCGCGCATCGCCTCCACCGTGGCGTAGATGTCGTCGGTGAAGCAGGCGATGTGCTGGATGCCCTCGCCCTTGTAGGCGTCGAGGTATTCGTTGATCTGGCTCTTCGGGTCGCTCGACTCGTTCAGCGGGATGCGCACCACGCCGTCCGGCGCGGTCATGGCCTTGGACACCAGGCCGGTCTTGGCGCCCTTGATGTCGAAGTAGCGGATTTCGCGGAAGTTGAACAGGCGCTCGTAGTAATCGCTCCACTTCTGCATGTTGCCGAAGAAGAGGTTGTGCGTGAGGTGGTCGATGAAGGTCAGGCCGAAGCCCACCGGGTTCGTGTCGGCGCCCGGGATCGGCGCGTAGTCGGCCGCATAGACGTCCTGGCCCGAGGGCACGAGATAGAGCATGCAGTCGCCGATGCCCTTCACCGCCGGCACGTCGATGACGCCGGACTGCGGCTTGTGGTCGATGGCTTCGCCGCCGTTGCCTTTCACGGTCTCGAACACCTTGGCCACCGGCTCGGTGAAGCGGATGGCGAACCCGCAGGCGCAGGGGCCGTGCTGGGCCGCGAAGTCGGCGGCGAAGCTGTCCGGGTCCTCGTTGACCAGGAAGTTGACGCCGCCCTGGCGGTAGACCGTGATGTTGCGCGTCTTGTGCTTGAGCACGGCCGAGAAGCCCATCTTCTTGAACAGGCCGTGCAACAGAGTGCCCTGCCCGGCCGGGGCCGCGAACTCGACGAACTCGAAGCCGTCGATGCCCATCGGGTTGGCGAAGGTGGTCGGCTTCATGCCGAGGTTCGGGGCGTGGGTCTGGGGCTGGGCGCTCATGGCGTCCTCCTGGTCTGGGGTGGCTTGCGCCGGGATTGCCGCCGTTATAGTTTCATCTGAAACCATTTGCAAGGCGCGGCGCCACATGCCCGACCGGGACATCCTGGACCTGGAACATTTCCTCCCGTACCGCCTGTCGGTGCTGTCGAACCGCATCAGCCAGGACATCGCCCGCCTGTACGCCGACCGCTTCGGCCTGGGCATCACCGAGTGGCGGGTGCTGGCGGTGCTGGGCCGGCATTCCGAGGTCTCGGCCCGCGAGGTCGCCGAGCGCACGGCCATGGACAAGGTCGCCGTCAGCCGGGCAATCGCCTCGCTGCAGGCCGCGGGCCGGATCGAACGCGACACCCACGGCCACGACCGCCGCCGCTCCTGCCTGCGCCTGAGCCCGGCCGGCCGCGCGATCTACGACGAGGTCGCGCCGCTCGCCCTCGCCTACCAGCGCCGCCTGCTCGAGGGTCTGGCCGAGGACGAGCGCGCGGCGCTGGACCGGCTGCTGACGCGGATGATGGAGCTGGAGTTG
Source organism: Arenimonas terrae (assembly GCF_006265115.1). GTDB lineage: Bacteria > Pseudomonadota > Gammaproteobacteria > Xanthomonadales > Xanthomonadaceae > Arenimonas > Arenimonas terrae. The sequence goes on from NZ_SMDR01000002.1 coordinate 515,053, forward strand.
GCGACGCGGCCGGCCTGAGCCGCCGGCATCAGGCGCTTCGCGTCCTGATCGACTCGAGCCCATGCGCCCCCGGCCCCGTCTCGGCGCGCCAGAGCTTCCAGGCGAAGAACAGGCCCAAGGACGACAGCGCGGTATAGACCCACATGCCCGGCGCATAACCCGCGGTGTTTTCCGGACCGGCGAGGTAACGGTCGTTGAGCCAGCCGATCACCAGCGGCACGATCAGCCAGCCGATCTGCTGGCAGAAGGTCATCAGCGCATAGGCCGACCCCAGGCGCCGCTCGTCGACGATGTAGGCGACCGACGGCCACATCACGGCGGGGATCAGCGAGAACACGCCGCCCAGAAGCAGAACCGACAACAACAGGGTGAGAGGGATCTCGCCGCTGCCGACCCAGGGCACCACGAGATCCACGATGGGGCCCGGCGGCAGGTAGGTGACCGCCAAGAACAGCGGCAGGATCACCAGCGAGCCCGCCGCCATGAACAGCGAACGCCGGCCGACCCTATCCACCCACAATCCAAAGATCGGCGTCGCGACGATCGCCGCGAACGGCAGCAGGCTACTGAGGATGCCGGCGCCCTCGCGCGACAGCCCGTGTGCCTGCTGGAAATAGTCGATCGCAAAGTAACGGAACGGGAACACCGTCGAGTAGAACACCACGCACAGCGCGACGATGTACCAGTACGAGGCGCTGAAGCGGTAGAGATTCTTCAGCTCCAGCTTGTCGGTCTGCACGGCCTCGCCAAGGTCGAAGCGGCCTTCGGCGCGTTTTTCCATCAGGAAATACAGCACCGCGGCGCCCAGGCCTGCGCTCATCACGCCGGTGGCCAGCCATAGCGGGTCGTGCCAGTTCGAATACAGCGGGCTGGCGAAGGACGTGGACCAGTCGGTGGACGCGGAGCCGAGCCGCGAGATCGACAGGTTCAGGCCGAAGGCGAAGCTGAGCTCCTTGCCCTTGAACCACTTCGCCAGCACGGCGGTGACCGCGACGATCAGCGGCTCGGCGCCCAGGCCCAACAGGAACCGTCCCGCCAGCAGTGAAGAGTAGTTCTGCGCCGCCGCCGTCACCACCGCCGCAATCACGCACACCGCCGCGAACACGACGATCGCCCGGCGCGCACCGAAGCGGTCTATCACATAGCCGCCCGCCAGCAGCACCAGCAGGGCCGCGACGTTGTAGGCGCTCGACAGCTGGCCGATCTGGCCATAGTCCAGCCCCTGCTGCTCGCGCAGCAGGTCCACCACCGGGTTGAGCGCGTCGTAGGCGTAGTAATTGCCGAACATCGCCAGGCTGGCGAGAACCAGCGCGATCCAGCGCCAGGCAGCGGTCGGCGGCGGCAGCGTCGTGTTCATGGGCAGGCCCTTATTTCACGCCGTGCATCAGCTTGTTGACCAGAGGGGCGAACAGCATGAAGGCCGCGCCGAACACGAAGCCCGCGATCGCGATCTGGGTGTAGATCGCCGCGTACTGCTCGATGCCCGCGGTTCCGCTGGCGCCGCCGCCGGACGCGACCGCCGCCACCGCGCCGGCGACGAAGTTGCCGATCGCCGTGCACAGGAACCAGGCGCCCATGGCCAGGCCGGTGTCGCGCATCGCCGCCAGCTTGCTCACCATCGACAGCCCGATCGGCGACAGGCAGAGCTCGCCCATGGTGTTGATCAGGTAGGCCAGCGCGAGGATCTCCCAGGCGATGCGGACCTCGGTGCCGGTCTGGCCGCCGATGCTGCCCACCAGCACGCTGAACCCGATCGCCACCAGGATCACCGCGATGCCGAACTTTCGCGGAATGGACGGGTTGATGCCGCGCGCCTCGAGCTTCGGCCACAGCCAGGCGAACACCGGGGCCATCAGGATGATGAAGGTCGGATTGGCGGACTGGAACAGCGTGAAGTCGAAGGGCGAATCGACGTGGTCCTTGGCGAAGAAGTTCAGCGACGAACCCGCCTGCTCGAACATGCCCCAGAACAGGATCTTGGCCAGGAACAGCAGCAGCATCGCGATGTAGCGGTGCAACTGCACCTTGTCGCCGCTGCGGATGCCCGAGGCGATGAAGTACACGGTCAGCACCAGAAACAAGCCGATCAGCAGATAGCCCACCAGGGTCTTCTGGTTGAGCAGCAGGTAGACGAGCGGCACCGCCACCAGCGCACCCAGCACCACCACCAGGACCCGCGCCGCGCCATTCCCGCCGTCTGGCGCCTTGCCGATGTCGCCCAGCCGCGCGATACGCCACTGGAACACCACCAGCCCCAACAGCATGCCCAGGCCGGCGGTGAAAAAGCCCCATTGGTAGCCAAAGCGCGCGCCGACCAGCCAGCCGCAGATCGCCGGTGCGATCGCGCCACCGGCGTTGATGCCCATGTAGAACCAGGTGAAGCCCGAATCGCGGCGCACGTCATCCGGCGCGTACAGCCGACCGACCATGGTCGAGATGTTGGGCTTGAACAGCCCATTGCCCACCACGATCAGCGACAGGCCGAGCAGGAACCACTGCAGGTCCTTCACCAGAAGCAGGAACAGGCCGGCCGCCATCAGCAGTCCGCCGATCACGATCGCGCGCCGGTAGCCGATGTAACGGTCGGCGATGAAGCCGCCGAAGATGCCGGTCGCGTAGATCAGCGCGGTATAGGCGCCGTAGGTCAATGCCGCCTGCGCCTTGGCCTCGTTGTCGGGCAGAAGCGAGAAGAACGCGTCGGCAACGTAGATCGCCAACAACGCACGCATGCCGTAGTACGCGAACCGCTCCCAGAACTCGGAATGCACCAGTTGCCAGAGTGCGGCAGGCTGCCCGAACTTGTCGCCCGGCGGCGGTGGCGTGAACGAGGTGTGGGACGAAGCGGAGACGGCCATGCGGTTTTTCCTTTTGCCTGAAACGACGCGGCCCGGAGATCCCGGGCCGCGTGGCGGTACGTTGAACGCCGGTGCTTACTTCACGCCGTGCATCAGCTTCTGGATCAGGGGCGCAATCAGGAACAGCAGCACGCCCGGGATCACCAGCGCCCAGAAACCGAATTCGTAGCCGGAGGCTGCGGAGGCGACCGTCATGCCCTCGGCACCGCTGACGTGGCTGGCGAAGATGCCCGACAGGTTGTTGCCGATGCCGGTCGACAGGAACCAGCCGCCCATGCCGAAACCGACCAGGCGCACCGGCGCCAGCTTGGTGACCATGGACAGACCGATCGGCGACAGGCACAGCTCGCCCACCGACTGGATCACGTAGACCATGAACAGGGTCCAGAACGGGATCTTGCCGAAATTGTCGACGAGCGCCGACAGCGCGAACCACAGCAGCGCGAAGGCGACGCCGTTGAACAGCAGGCCCAGGCCGAACTTGCGCGGAATCGAGGGGTTGGCGCGGCCCATTGCGACCCACAACCAGGCCATCAGCGGCGCCAGCGTGATGATCGCCAGCGAGTTCACCGACTGGAACCAGGCCACCGGCCAGGTCCATCCGAACATCTCGCGGTCGACGATCTCGTTGGCGAGGAAGGTGAACGAACTGCCTGCCTGCTCGAAGAAGCACCAGAACAGCACATTGAAGGCGAAGATGATCAGCATCGCGATCACCATGTCGCGCTGCTTGCTGCCCTCGCGGATGCCTTCGACCAGCAGCATCACGCCCAGGCCGATGAACATCGCCGTCAGGATCCACTGAAGGGTGCTCGCGCCGAGCGAAAGCAGGAAGTAGATCACCGGGATGGCGACCAGGGCGCCGATCGCCGTGTAGAGCACGCGGGCCTTGTTCTCTCCGCCTTCGTTGGGCCGGCCCACGCCCTGAAGCTGGCGGCGCCCGAACCAGAACCAGACCAGGCTGATCAGCATGCCAACGCCGGATGCGATGAACACGACCTTGTACGACGGGAACTGCGTCGTTCCGAACACCTGCTCGGCAAGCCAGCCCGTCAGCAGCGGGGCAACCATCGCGCCGAGGTTGATGCCCATGTAGAACAACGTAAAGCCGGAGTCGCGGCGCTCGTCGGTAACCGAGTACAGCTTGCCGACCATCGTCGAGATGTTCGGCTTGAACAGACCGTTGCCGGCGATGATCGTCGCCAGGCCGAGGTTGAAGACCTGTTCGCTGGGAACCGCGATCATGAACAGGCCGGCCGCCATGATCACCGCACCCAGCAGGATCGAACGCTGGTAGCCGATGATGCGGTCCGCTACGTAGCCGCCGAAGATCGCCGCCGCATAGACCAGGGCCAGGTAGGCGCCATAGGTCTGGTTGGCCGGCGCCTGGCCGCTGCCGTCACCTCCGTGGAACTGCGCGACGATATAGAGGACGAGCGCCCAGCGGATGCCGTAGAACGCGAAGCGCTCCCAGAACTCCGTCATGAAAAGCATCCACAGCGGCTTGGGATGACCCAACAGCTGCGGGTACTGCGGAATGGGCGCCTCGTTGGGCGTGGTGGCGGCACCGCTCATGCGGTCTCTCCCCTGGTTTCTAGTGATTGGAATGGTGCTTGCTGCGCCCCGGGCCGGCAGAAGCGGCGTCGCGGGGCCCGGAAGGTGTAACCGCTGCGGCCGCGCCCGTCAAACCTGAATGGCCCGGCGGCCGGGCCTCAGCCCGGCTGCCCCAGCACGGTCCGCACCTCGAACAGCTCCGGGAAGAAGGTCAGGTCCAGGGCCTGCTTGAGGAAACCCACGCCCGAGCTGCCGCCCGTCCCGCGCCGGTAGCCGATGATGCGTTCCACCGTCTTCATGTGCCTGAACCGCCAGAGCTGGAAGCTGACCTCCACGTCCACCAGCTGCTCGCAGGTGGCGTAGGCCTCCCAGTGCCGGTCGGTGTCCTCGTAGATGGCCTTGAACACCGGGATCAGGCCGGGCTCGCGCTGGTGCGGCAGCGACCAGTCGCGTTCGACGCAGGCCGCCGGGATGGCATAGCCGCGGCGGTGCAGATGGCGCAGGAATTCGTCGTACAGGCTGGGCGCGTCCAGCGCGGCCTGCAGCTCGGCGGTGGCGGCCGTGTCGTGGCCGAACACGCGCACCATGTCGGCGTTCTTGTTGCCCAGCAGGAATTCGACCAGGCGGTACTGCAGCGACTGGAAGCCCGAGGCCGGGCCCAGCACGTCGCGGAAGGCCAGGTAGTCGGCCGGGGTCAGGGTCTCGAGCACCGACCACTGTTCGTAGAGCTGGCGCTGCACCAGCTTCACCCGGGCCAGGGTCTTCTGCATCGGGCCCAGCTCGTCGTTCTTCAGGCAGTCGATCGCCGCCCGCAGCTCGTGGATCACCAGCTTCAGCCACAGCTCGGCCACGTGGTGCTGGACGATGAACAGCATCTCGTCGTGGTGAGCGGGATTGGACAGCGGCTTCTGCGCTGACAGCAGGGTGTCGAGCTGGAGGTAGCCGCCATAGCTGAGCCGGTCCCGCAGGTCGGTGGTGATGCCCTGCTCGAGGGCGCGCTGGTTGGGGGGCTGGGTCATGGTCGGCGGGTCGGTCCGTGAAGGGCGCAAGTCTGTCATGCGGGCGACGCATTTTCCGATATAAACTGCGGACTCTGTCACGGTCTGGACAGGGGCCCTTCACGGGGTTCCGGACGCGCTGGCAGCCCCTGGACTCCCCAAAGGTACCTATCCATGCGCCATCACAAGCGCCTGCACGCCCTTTTCGCGCTGCTTGCCCTGCCGTTCGCGGCCCCGGCCAGCGCCGCCACCGCCGACCTGCTGCTCTCCGAGATCATCGAGGGCAGCAGCAACAACAAGGCCGTCGAGATCTACAACGGCACCGGCGCCCCCGTCGACCTCGCGGCCGGCGGCTACACCCTGCAGTTCTATTTCAACGGCGGCACCACGCCGAACTTCACCCTGGCGCTGAGCGGCACGGTCGCCGACGGAGGCGCCTTCGTCATCGCGCCCAGCAATGCCAATGCCACCATCCTGGCCGCGGCGCAGCAGGTGTCCGGCACCAGCTGGTTCAACGGCGACGACGCCATCGTGCTGCGCAAGGGCGGCAGCGCCGGCGCCCTGCTCGACGTGGCCGGCCAGATCGGCTTCGACCCGGGCACCCAGTGGGGCGCGGGCCTGGCCTCGACCGCCGACAACACCATCCGCCGCAAGGCCACCGTCTGCGCCGGCGATGCCGACGGCAGCGACGCCTTCGACCCGGCCGGCGAATGGGACGGTTACGCCACCGACACCTTCGACGGCCTGGGCAGCCACACCGCCTCCTGCGGCGGCGGCAGCCTGCCGACCGACCCGACCGCCAGCGGCGGCGCCAGCCCGGCCAGCCTGGCCGCCGGCGACGCCACCCTGCTCACGGTCGCAGTGGTCCCGGGCGCGAACCCGGCCAGCACCGGCCTGACGGTTTCGGCCGACCTGAGCGCCATCGGCGGCGCCGCATCCCAGGCCTTCGTCGACGACGGCAGCAACGGCGATGCGATCGCCGGCGACCTGACCTTCTCGCACCAGGCCACCGTCGCCGCCGGCACCGCCGCCGGCCCGAAGGTGCTGCCGGTCGCGATCGCCGACGCCGAAGGCCGCAGCGCAGCGGCCAGCATCGCGCTGTCGGTGGTCGCCCGCGTCGACATCTCCGACATCCAGGGCCAGGGCGTCGGTTCGCCGCTGGCCGTGGGCACCGAGGTGGTGACCGAAGGCATCGTCACCGCCCGCCGCGCCAACGGCTATTTCATCCAGAGCGCCCCGGGCGACGAGGACGGCGACCCGGCCACGGCCGAAGGCCTGTTCGTGTTCACCAATGCCGCGCCGCCGGCTGCCGCCACCGTCGGCAACCGCCTGCGCGTCGCCGGCCGCGTGACGCAGTTCTCGCGCACCCCGCACGGCTACCCGCTGACCCAGCTGGGCAACTCCTCCGCGACGGTGCTGGCCGGCGGCCAGGCGCTGCCGGCGCCGGTGCTGATCGACGAGAGCGTGCTCTCGCCAGGCCTGTCCACCGCGGCCCTGGGCCGCTACCAGGGCATGCGCGTGCAGCTGCCGGCCGCCAAGGTCGTCGGCGCCACCAATGCCTTTGGTGATTTCCATGTCACGCTGCCGACCACGCCGCGTCCGGCCCGCGAGCCCGGCATCGCCGCGCTCGACGCCGTGCCGCTGCCGGCCGGCAACAACATCGTGCGTTTCGATCGCAACCCCGAGCGGCTGCGCGTGGAAAGCACCGGCCTGGAAGGCGGCAGCGCACTCAACGTCGACGCGGGCACCCTGATCGAGGGCATGCAGGGCGTGATGTATTACGACCGCGGCGACTTCACCCTGCTGATCGGCGACAGCAGCACGCTGGCGATCAGCGGCGGCGCCTACGTCGCCGCCGTGCCCGCGGCCGAGGAAGGCGCGGTGCGCGTGGGCAGCTACAACATCGAGAACCTCAGCGGCGGCGAGTCGGTGCCGCTCAATCGCCTGAGCAAGCTGTCGGAAGTGTTCTGCCAGTACCTGCGCAACCCGGACGTGGTGGGCCTGGTCGAGATCGCCAACCTCGAGACGGCGCAGCGCCTGGCCCGCGCCATCAACGACAACGAGTTCGGCACCTGCCCGACCAGCCCGATGTACCAGGCCTACCTGCTGTCCACCTCGGGCAGCCAGCGACTGGGTTATCTGGTGAAGACCGCGCCGCTGGCCGATGGCCGGCCGCGGGTCGAGGTGGACTCGGTGACCGAACAGTTTGTCGGCGACACCCTGACCGCGCCGGACGGCACCGCCAACGGCGTGCTGTTCGACCGCGCCCCGCTGCTGCTGCAGGGCCGCATCAACGGCGAACGCGGCCGCAGCTACCCGATCAATGTGCTGCTCAACCACACCCTGTCCCTGCTCGACGTCAACGACCTGACGCCGCGCGCGGTCTGGGGCACCGACGGCGACCGCTCGCGCGGCAAGCGCCTGCAGCAGGCCATCAAGGTCTCGGAGCTGGTCGAGTCGATCCAGGCCGCCGATGCCACCGCACCGCTGGTGCTGATCGGCGACTACAACGCCTTCGACTTCAACGACGGCTACGTGGACGTGATGGGCATCATCCGCGGCGAACCGGCGCCGGCCGACCAGGTGCTGGTCCACGGCGACAGCGCCGTCACCCGCCCGCTGGTGAACCTGATCGGCACCAAGCCCGAAGCCGAGCGCTACTCCTACGTCTTCGAGGGCAACACCCAGACCCTGGACCACGCGCTGGTGAACCAGGCCGTCATCGAGACGACCGAGGCCACGCTCTACCACGCCCGCGTCAACAGCGACTTCGCCACCGACAACGCCGCCGACCCGACCGTGCCGGTGCGCACCTCGGACCACGATCCGCTGGTGGCCGACCTGGTCGTGCCCGCCTTCCTGGACGCGGACCTGGCGACGACGGTGTTCACGCCGTTCAAGCTGGTGTTCGACGGCCAGGTGGTGCCCTTCGTGGCCACCGTGCGCAACCGCGGCCAGTCGCGCGCGCTGCGTCCGGAAGTCACCCTGCGCATCGACGGCACGCCGGCCCAGGTGCGCCAGGTGCTGGCCGCCGGCTGGGACTGCGGCGCGCCGGTGGCGGTGTCGGGCGGCAGCGAAGTCTTCTGCGGCCGCGAAACGCCGATGGCGGCGGGCGAGATCGACTTCCTGCTGGTCAACCTGGAAGCCGTGCGCCTGACCGCGATCGACAGCGTCGGCCTGCGCGCGCAGGCCGACACCCGCAGCAACGACACCCGCGCCAGCAATGACGCCGGCGCCGACAGCGCCAAGGTCGTGGGCCGTCCGCGCTGGACCTGGGGCGACTGAGCCCACGCACCATTCGCCAGCGAACGGGCGCCTTCGGGCGCCCGTTTCGTTTCGGCCGGCGCGCTCGGCTATGATCGGGGCCTCGTTTCCCCGGGAGGGACTCGATGTCCCTGGTAGCCAGTTTCGAAATCGAATACCTGCAGTACCTCGGGCCGGACGGCCGCCTCGTCCGTGAGGATCTTCCCGAGTTCGCGCGCGACCGCCGCAACCTGGTCGAGCTGTTCAAGCAGATGCTGTACGTGCGCACCTTCGACACCAAGTCGGTGGCCCTGCAGCGCACCGGCAAGCTCGGCACCTATGCCAGCTGCCTGGGCCACGAGGCCGCGCACATCGGCATCGGCAGCGCGATGCAGTACGACGACGTGTTCGCACCCTCCTACCGCGAGTACGGCGCCCAGATCGTGCGCGGCGTGAAGCCACGCGACATCCTGATGTACTGGGGCGGCGACGAACGCGGCAACGACTTCTCCGGCCCGCCGCACGACTACCCCTGGTGCGTGCCGATCGCCACCCAGTGCCTGCACGCGGCCGGTGCCGCGCTGGCCTTCAAGCTGCGCGGCGAACCGCGCGTGGCCGTGACCTGCGTCGGCGACGGCGGCAGCTCCAAGACCGACACCTACGCCGCGATCAACTCCGCCGGCGCCTACGCCCTGCCCTTCGTGCTGTGCATCGTCAACAACCAGTGGGCGATCTCGGTGCCGCGCAAGTCGCAGACCGGCGCCAAGACCCTGGCGCAGAAGGGCCTGGCCGGCGGCCTGGACTGCGTGCAGGTGGACGGCAACGACATCATCGCCGTGCGCGCCGCCATGGACCACGCGCTCAAGCGCGCCCGCAACGGCCACGGCGGCAGCGTGCTGGAGCTGGTCACCTACCGCCTCAGCGACCACACCACCGCCGACGACGCCCGCCGCTACCGCGAGGATGCCGAAGTGAAGGCGGCCTGGGAGCGCGAGCCGATGTCGCGCCTGCGCACCTTCCTGATCAGCGAGGGCGTGTGGAGCGAGACCGAAGAGGCCGCCTGGAAAGAGGAGTGCGGCAGGAAGGTGGACGAGGAAGTGAACGCCTACCTGGAAACCAAGGTGCAGCCGGTCGAGGCCATGTTCGATTACCTTTACGCGGAGCTGCCGGCCGACCTCCAGGCCCAGCGCGAAGACGCGATCAAGTGGGAGGGCCGCTGAGATGGCCGCCATCACCCTGATCGAAGCGATCACCCAGGCCCTGGCCTGGGAGATGAAACACGACGAGACCGTGATCGTGCTGGGCGAGGACGTGGGCGTGAACGGCGGCGTGTTCCGCGCCACCGCCGGCCTGCAGCAGCAGTTCGGCGACCAAAGGGTTCTCGACACACCGCTCGATGAAACCACGATCGCGGGCCTCACCGTGGGCCTCGCCTCGCAGGGCATGAAGCCGGTCGCCGAAGCGCAGTTCGACGGCTTCATGTACCCGATGGTGGACCACATCGTCTGCCACGCCGCCCGCTTCCGCTACCGCACCCGCGGCCGCCTGACCTGCCCGATGGTGCTGCGCGTGCCCTGGGGTGGCGGCATCCGCGCGCCGGAGCACCATTCCGAAGCCAACGAATCGATCTTCACCAATGTGCCGGGCCTGCGCGTGGTGATGCCGAGCTCGCCGCAGCGCGCCTACGGCCTGCTGCTGGCCGCGATCCGCGACCCGGATCCGGTGGTCTTCTTCGAGCCCAAGCGCATCTACCGCCAGTACAAGGAAGAGGTGCCCGACGACGGCGAGGCGCTGCCGCTGGACGTGTGCTTCGTGCTGCGCGACGGCGCCGACGTGACCCTGGTGACCTGGGGCGCGCAGGTGAAGGAAACCCTGGAGGCCGCGGAAAAGCTCGCCGCCGAGGGCATCAGCGCCGAAGTCATCGACGTCGCCACGCTCAAGCCGCTGGACTTCGACACCATCCGCGAATCGGTGGCCAAGACCGGCCGCTGCGTGATCGTGCACGAGGCCGCCAAGACCGCCGGCTTCGGCGCCGAGATCGCCGCCCGCCTGGCCGAGGAATCGATGTACGACCTGCAGGCGCCGGTCGAACGTGTCACCGGCTACGACACCCACATCCCGCTGTTCCGGCTGGAGATGAAATACCTGCCGAGCGTGGAGAAGATCGTCGCGGCGACCAAGCGCACGCTGGCGGCGAGCTGAGCCATGCGCGCCCGCCTGCGCCGCGACTATCGCCCGCAGCACCGCGACCCGATCGCGTTCACGGCCGGCGAGCGCCTGGTGCTTGGCACGCGCGACACCGAGTGGCCCGAGTTCCTCTGGGCCACCGACCCGCGCGGCAAGAGCGGCTGGGTGCACCAGGACCGCCTGGACGGCGACCTCGCCGTCCGCGACTACGACGCCCGCGAGCTGTCCGCCAACGCCGGCGACGTCGTGCGCCTGCTCGAAGCGGCCGGCGGCTGGTGGTGGGCCGAGAACATCATCGGCGAAACCGGCTGGTTGCCCGACCGCGACCTCGACATCGAACCCGTCATCGAGTGACCCCATGAGCGAAAAGAAACTGTTCCTGCTGCCCGACCTGGGCGAAGGCCTGCCCGACGCCGAGATCGTCGAATGGCTGGTCAAGGTCGGCGACGTGGTGAAGCTGGACGAGCCGCTGGTTTCGATGGAAACCGCCAAGGCCGTGGTCGAGGTGCCCTCGCCCTTTTCGGGCAAGGTGACGCGCCTGGCCGGGGCGGCGGGTGATGTGATCGTCACCGGCAGCTGGCTGGCGGAAGTCGAGCTCGATCCGAACCTGCCGCAGCGTGCGGACGCACAGGACACCGGCCATTCGCACGGCCACGGCGGCCACAAGGGCGCCGGAAACCCGGTGCCGGACGAGCCCTCGCGCGATGACGGCCACGCGACCACCGTCGTCGCCTCCGACGAGGGCGGCGAAGTGCGCGCCGGCGAAGGCGCCGCACCCAAACAGGGCGGCGACGCCGGCACCGTGGTCGGCGCGATGCAGAGCTCCGACGCCGTGCGCAGCGAACAGGCGGTCGCCATCGGCGGCGTCAAGGCGATGCCGGCGGTGCGTGCGCTGGCGAAGAAACTCAAGGTCGACATCGGCCGCGTGCGCCCCAGCGGCGCCGACGGCGTGGTGACGATGGCCGACGTGAAGAACGCGGCCGCGGCCGGCAGTGCGGCGCCCGTGGCCGCGGCCCCTGCCGCCTATCGTGCGCCGGAACCGGCGGTGGCCCGCGCACCCTCGCCGCCGCCCGCGCGCGACCCGAACACGAAGTACGACAGCGACGAACCCATCCGCGGCGTGCGCCGCAACATGGTGCGCTCGATGTCGCAGGCGCATGCCGAAGTCGTGCCGACCACGCTGATGGACGACGCCGACATCCATGCCTGGGCGCCGGGCGAGGACATCATGGCGCGGCTGATCCGCGCCCTCGCCGCCGCCTCCGCGGTCGAGCCGGCGATGAACGCCTGGTTCAACGCCAAGGAAGGCACGCTGCGCCGGCACTCGCGCGTGCACGTGGGCATCGCCATCGATTCGCCGGACGGCCTGTTCGTCGCCAACCTGCGCGACGCCGGCGGCCGCGATCCGCAGGAAGTCCGGCGCGAGCTCAACCGCATCCGCGACGGCGTCAAGAACCGCAGCCTGCCGCCCGAAGACCTGCGCGACTACACGATGATGCTGTCGAACTTCGGCGTCTTCGCCGGCAAGTACGCCACGCCGGTCGTGGTGCCGCCCTGCGTCGCCATCATCGGCGCCGGCCGCCTGCACCACGCGGTGGTGCCGGTGCTGGGCGGCCTGGAGACGCACCGGATCATGCCGCTGTCGCTGACCTTCGACCACCGGGCCGCCACCGGCGGCGAGGCCGCGCGTTTCCTGCGCGCGGTGATGGACGACCTGCAGAAGGCCCGCTGAGATGGCACACCGCAGCCGGCTGGCCGGTTTCATCATCGACTGCGAGGGCGGCTCGCTGGGCGCCGCGGCCGACTTCTGGAGCCAGGCCCTGGGCCTGCCGGTGACCGACCCGGACGAAGGTGGCGAAGACAAGTACGCCTGCCTGGACGGCAGCGCGCTCGGCCTGCACATCGAGGTGCAGAAGGTGCAGCATCCGTCGCGGGTGCACCTGGACATCGAAAGCGACGACATCGAGGCCGAGGCCGCGCGCCTGGTCGCCCTGGGCGCGAAGGAAGTATCGCGGCCCCGCGACGGCCGCTGGATCGTGCTCGAGGCGCCCACCGGCCACCGCTTCTGCGTGGTGCGCGCCCGCAGCCGCCTGCACCGCAACAACGCCAACGTGCACCCCTGAAATCCGGGGTCAGAGTGCGTTTATCCTGAGCCGCAAGATAAACACACTCTGACCCCGGATTTTCAGTCTTCGACGACTTCGATGCGGTCGCGGCCGCGGCGCTTGGCCAGGTAGAGGGCCTGGTCGGCGGCGCGGAACACGGCCTCCGGTTCGTCGCGGCCTGCCTGGCCCATCGCCAGGCCTGCAGATACCGTCACGCGCGCCGGCAGGCCGGGCTGTTCGGCGACTTCGCGGCGGATGCGTTCGATCACCGTGCGCGCACCGGTGGCCGGCGTCGCCGGCATCATCACCAGGAACTCTTCGCCGCCGTAACGCACGGCGATGTCGCCGCCGCGCACGTTGCGGCGGATGGCGCCAGCCACTGCCTGGATCACCGAGTCGCCGGTGGCGTGGCCGAAGCTGTCGTTGATGCGCTTGAAGTGGTCGATGTCGAGCACGGCCACGCAGAACGGTCCGCTGCCGGACCAGCCTGACTGCGCGCTGGCCGAGGCGCGCTGCATGCCGGCCCGGTTGAGCAGGCCCGTCAGGGGGTCCTGGCTGGCCTGCTGCGACAGCTCGGAGTTGTGGGCCTCGAGCTCGCGCTGATGCCGGATCAGGTCCTGGGTCACCAGCTCGCGTTCCGCCAGCTGGCGCTGGAAGTCGAGCTGGGCGCGGCGCGTTTCCAGCAGCTGCACGACGATGCGCGCCAGGCTGCCGAGCGCCGCCACCTGGCCGGCGTCGATCTGGCGCGGCACCCGGTCGATGACGCAGACGGTGCCGAGCGCGTGGCCGTCGGGCGTCACCATCGGCGCACCGGCGTAGAAGCGCAGGTGGTCGGGCCCGGTGACCTGAGGGTAATTGCGGAACAGCGGATGCACCGAGGCGTCGTTGACCACGGTCACTTCGCCGGGCCGGCGGATCGCCTGGTCGCAGAAGGCGATTTCGCGCGGGGTTTCCTCGCCCTCGATGCCGAGGCTGGCCTTGAACCATTGGCGCGATTCCTCGATGAAGGTCACCACCGCCTGCGGCGTGCCGCAGACGGCGCTGGCGATCTTCACCACATCGTCGTAAACCGGCTCCGGCAGGCTGTCGAGGATGCGGTAGCGCCGCAGCGCCGCCAGGCGCCTGGCTTCGTCCTGCGCTTGCCCGATGCTGCGTTCCGCCATGGCTCCTCCGCGTCCGGCCCGGATGAAAGTCTGGTGAGGCCGATGTCAACGCGGCGCGAACCGCCGGTGCCTCACCCTAGTCCGCGAACGCGGCCAGAGCGGCGGCGATCTCCTCGACGGTGGCGTCCTGGATCCGTGCGCCGAGCGCGTCCTCGCCCAGGTGCAGCAGGCCGCCCGCCGCCTCGCGCAGCCCGGCCCCGGCATCGGCCTTGAGGCGCGCGATCGCCTGGCCGGCGTCTCGCGGCGACGCGTGGCCCACGCTCTGCAGCAGCTCGCGTCCGTCGGCGGCGACCAGCTTGAAGTAGAACCGGCCGTCGGCCTCGCGGTACTGCTTGAAGCTCGGCGCCGCTGCCTTGGCCTTGCCGGCGGACTTCGTGGCCGCCTGCTCGCGCAGGTCGCGCAGGCCCACCGCATGGCGCAGCGCGCCCAGCAGCGGCGTCGCCAGCTTGCGGGCCTTCAGCGCGCCCTCGCGCAGCACCGCCTCGATCTCGACGGGCTTGGCGATCAGCGCCTCGTACTTCTCGCGCATCGGCGCCACTTCGGCGTCGATGCGTTCGAACAGCTGCTGCTTGGCCTCGCCCCAGCCGATGCCGCCCGCGAAGGCTTCGGCGAAGGCCGCGGTCTGTTCCGGCGTCGCGAAGGCCTGGTAGAGCTGGAACAGGGCCGAACCTTCGGTGTCCTTGGGCTCGCCGGGCGCGCGCGAGTCGGTGACGATGCCGGCGATGAGCTTCTTGAGCTCGTTGCGCGGCGCGAACAACGGGATGGTGTTGTCGTAGCTCTTGCTCATCTTGCGGCCGTCGAGGCCGGGCAGGGTCGCCACGTTGTCCTCGATCGCCGCTTCCGGCAGCACGAAGTGCTCGCCGTAGAGATGGTTGAAGCGCGCGCCGAAATCGCGCGCCATCTCGATGTGCTGGATCTGGTCGCGACCGACCGGCACCGAATGCGCCTTGAACAGCAGGATGTCGGCGGCCATCAGCACCGGGTACATGAACAGGCCGGCGGTGACGCCGGCATCGTCGTCCTCGCCGGCTTCGCGGTTCTTGTCCACCGCGGCCTTGTAGGCATGCGCGCGGTTGAGCAGGCCCTTGCCGGCCACGCAGGTCAGCAGCCAGGTCAGCTCCGGGATCTCGGGGATGTCGGACTGGCGGTAGAACCACACCTTTTCCGGCTCCAGGCCGCAGGCCAGCCAGCTGGCCGCGATCTCCAGGGTCGAGCGCTGCACGCGGGCCGGATCGTGGCTCTTGATCAGGGCGTGGTAGTCGGCCAGGAAATAGAAGCTCTCGACCCCGGGCTGGCGGCTGGCGGCGATCGCCGGCCGGATGGCGCCGGCGTAGTTGCCGAGGTGCGGGGTGCCGGACGTGGTGATGCCGGTCAGGACGCGGGTGGCGGGCATGGAGGGACCTGCTGGGGAATCCCGGCCATTTTAGACGGGTATCGCCTGCAACACGCCGGCGGAAGGACACCGCCGCACTGAACGGGCACTGCGGCGGGGTCGGCGGGCTAACCCCGATTCTGGCGTCCGGGCGTTTCCATTCCTGCCCACCCCTTCCGGAGCCCCGCCATGAACCGCCTGATCGCCGCCCTGTCCGCCCTGCTGGTGCTGGCCGGCCTGCCCGGCTGCGCCAATGCCCAGACCCTGGTCGACCTGCAGGTGCTCGACCTGGACCGCTACGAAACCCTGCCCCGCCATCCGCACCGCGGCCGCGACTACATCGAGGGCCGGCCCGGCCACCGCTACGCCGTGGTGTTGCAGAACCTCACCGGCGAGCGCGTGCTGGCCGTGGTCTCGGTGGACGGCGTCAACGCCATCAGCGGCCAGACCGCGGGCAGCCAGCAGAGCGGCTACGTGCTCGAGCCCTGGCAACGTCTGGAGGTGCGCGGCTGGCGCAAGAACCTGTCCGAAATCGCCGAGTTCCATTTCACCTCGCTGGGCGACAGCTACGCGGCGCGGACCGGCCGCCCCGACAACGTCGGCGTGATCGGCGTGGCCGCGTTCCGCGAGCGGCGCCCGGTGCACGTGCCGCACTACTCGTCGCGCGACGACGGGTACGCGCCGCCGTATCCGGCCGCGCCCCCGGCACCCGTAGCCGAAGCCCAGTCCGCGCGCGGCGCCTCCAGCGCCGATGCCGCGGCGCCGGCCATGAAGTCCGAAGCCCGCGAATCCGGCCTGGCCGCGCGCCAGCAGCTGGGCACCGGCCACGGCGAGCGCCGCTGGGATGCCGCCAGCGTCACCCGTTTCGAACGCGAGAGTGCGCGCCCCAACCAGGTGCTGAGCGTGTTCTACGACTCCACCGAAGCCCTGGTCGCGCGCGGCGTGCTGCCCTGGCGCCGTCGGCACGGCTGGGATTCGCCGGAAGCCTTCCCGATCGGCTTCGCGCCGGATCCGTAACGCCGTACGCCGGAAAAGCGAAAGGCCGGGCGTCTCCGCCCGGCCTTCCGCACATCGGATCGCCTGGATCAGTTCTTGGCGTCGTCGGCCGCTTCCTCGAGCTCGCCGCCGGCCTTCTTCACGTCCTGGCCGAAGCCCTTGACGGTGTTGCAGCCGGACAGCGCGAACGCGGCCAGCAGGGCGATGAGGATCAGTCGGGTACGGGTCATGGCGAACTCCTTGAGTCGTGGGGACGGCACGAGTCTAACGCCCGGCCGACCCCTGTCAACGCAGCCCGGCCCGGGCTTCATCGCCACTTCACGCTGGCCGGAGACCGGCGCTCAATCGCGCATCAGCGTGGACTTGCCGAACAGGCTCTCGACCAGGTCCACGGCCAGCTGACCGGTGCGATTGTGCTCGTCGAAGGCCGGGTTGAGCTCGACGATGTCGATCGAACCCACCCGCCCCGTGTCGGCGATCATCTCCATCACCAGCTGCGCTTCGCGGTAGTTCGGGCCGCCGGGCACCGTGGTGCCGACGCCGGGCGCGATCGCCGGGTCGAGGAAGTCGACATCGAAGCTGACGTGCACGTGGGTGTCGGCGTCCACGCCTTCCAGCGCCTCCTCCATCGCCCGCTTCATGCCGATCTCGTCGATGTAGCGCATGTCGTAGATGTCGAGGCCGTACTCCTTGACCAGTCGCTTTTCGCCCTGGTCCACCGAGCGGATGCCGATCTGGCGGATGTCGGCGGGCTGGATCGCCGGTGCGCTGCCGCCCAGGTGGGTCAGCGGCTGCGGACCCAGGCCGCAGAGGCAGGCCACCGGCATGCCATGCACATTGCCCGAGGGCGTGACGTCGCTGGTGTTGAAGTCGGCGTGGGCGTCGAGCCAGAGGATGCGCAACTTCTTGCCGGCCTCGCGGCAGTGGCGCGCGACCGCGGTGATGCTGCCCACGCCCAGGCAATGGTCGCCGCCGAGCAGGATCGGCAGCCGGCCCTGGCGCAGCTGGCCGTACACGGCGTCCATCACGGCGCGGTTCCAGGCCACGACTTCGGCCAGGTGCCGGTAGCCCTCGGTCGGCGGCTGCCAGGGATTGACCGGGCCGACCAGGTTGCCCGCGTCGATCACCTGCAGGCCGCGCTCGCGCAGGGCCTCGGCCAGGCCGGCGACGCGCAGGGCCTCGGGGCCCATCGAGGCGCCGCGGTGGCCGGCACCGATGTCGGTCGGCGCACCGATCAGGGCGATGGTGGCGGCGCTCATCGGCGGGCCTCCCCGGCGGCGGGCGCGACGGACTGCGCGGGGCGGCCTTCGGCCGACCAGCGGTTCCAGCTGCCCTCGATCTGGCGTACCTCGAAACCTTCCTTCACCAGCAACGCCTCGGCGATGCCGGCGCGGCGGCCGCTCTTGCAGTAGACCAGCACCCATCGGTCGCGATCGAGCTCGGACAGGCGGCCCGCCAGCTCGTCGTGCGGGATCAGCACGGCGCCCGGCACGTGGCCGGCGTCGTATTCGGCCTGGCTGCGCACGTCCAGGATCAGGGGCGCGTCGGCACGGGCCGACAGCTCGGCGACCGCAGCCGGCGACACCGCCGGCTTGCCGGCCAGGGCCAGGCCCGGCAGGGCGATCGCGGCGGACAGGACGCAGCGGACAAGGACGGGGGCGTACGGGCGACGGCGCATGGCGCGTTCTCGATGCGGTGCGGGGGCGGACCCGAAGGATAAGCCCCGGGTCGCCGTCCCGCCAACCGCGCTCAATCGCGCGGGAACAGCGCCTCGATCTCCGACGCTGCCACCGGCCGGCCGAAGTGGTAACCCTGCAGCTCGTCGGCGCCGATCTCGCGCAGGAAGGACGCCTGCGCCTCGGTCTCGACGCCCTCGGCGGCGACCACCATGCGCAGCTGGTGGCCCATCGCGATGATGGTGCGGGCGATGGCCGCGTCGTCGGCGTTGTCGGGCAGGTCGCGGACGAAGCTGCGGTCGATCTTGAGCTTGTCCAGCGAGAACTGCTTGAGGTAGGCCAGGCTGGAATAGCCGGTGCCGAAATCGTCCAGCGACAGCGACACGCCCAGGGTCTTGAGTTCGGCCAGGCGCCCCTGCACGCGCTCGACGTTTTCCATCAGCGAACTTTCGGTCAGCTCGATCTCCAGCATGCCGGGCGGCACCGCATGCCGCGCCAGCGCGTCGCGCACCATGCCCACCATGTCGGGGCGCTGCAGCTGCTGGGCCGAGACGTTGACCGCGACCGTGAAGCCGCTGCGGCCCTGGTCGACCCAGGCGCGCAGCTGCCGGCAGGCCTCGTTCATCACCCAGCTGCCGACTTCGGGCATCAGGCCCAGGGCCTCGGCGATCGGGATGAAGCGGCCGGGCGGCACCGGACCCAGCTCCGGACTGTGCCAGCGCACCAACGCCTCGAAGCCCGTGATGCGGCGATCAGCCGCGCGCAGCTGGGGCTGGTAGTGCAGGCTCAACTCGTTGCGGGCGATGGCGTCGCGCAGGCGGGCGCCAAGCACCAGCCGGTCTTCCAGCTCCTGCATCTGGGCCGCGGAGAATTCGCAGGCCACGTCGCGGCCCTGGCGCTTGGAGCGGGTCATCGCCGCTTCGGCGCGGCGCAGCAGCTCCATGCCGCTCTCGCCGTGTTCGGGCGAACGGCTGATGCCTATGCTGGCGGTCAGGTAGAGGCGGTAGCCATCGCCTTCGATCGGCTTGGCCAGCGCCGTGCGTATGCTGTCGGCGAGTTCGGCGGCGCGCTTCGCGTCGGCGCCCGGCGCGATCGCCACGAACTCGTCGCCGGCGAAGCGCGCCAGGAAAGCGGGCCCACCCAGCACCGCGCTCAGTCGTTCGGCGGCGATGCGCAGCGCCTCGTCACCGATCAGGTGGCCCATGGATTCGTTGATGGCGTGGAAATGGTCGATGTCGATGTAGAACAGCGACACCACGGCGCCCTCGCGATCGAGCGCTAGGGCCAGCGCGGCCTCCAGGATCGGGAACCGGGGTAGGCCAGTGACGGCGTCGTGGTTGGCGGCGAAGGCCAGCTCGGCCTCGACCTGGCGGCGTTCGGTCAGGTCGTTGAGCACGCCCACGTAGTGGGTCACGCGCCCCCGGTCATCGCGCACCGGCGACACGAACAGGTGGTTCCAGAACAGGCTGCCGTCCTTGCGCTGGTTGCTCAGGATGACGTTGCAGTCGGTCTGCTGGCGCAGCGCCTCGCGCAGCACGTCCAGCTCCGGCTGCGCGCGCAGCGGGCCCTGCAGGAAACGGCAGTTCCGGCCCACCACTTCCTGCGCCGAATAACCGGTCATGCTCTCGAAAGCGGGGTTGACGTAGATCAGCGGCAGGTCCGGTGCATTGGCGTCGGTGATCGCCACGCCGTTGATGCTCGACTCCACCGCGCGCTCGAGCAGCTGCAGGCGTTCGCGCGCCTCGCGCTCGGCGGTGACGTCCTTGGCGATGACCATCCGGCACTCGCGCCCGTCGAGCACCAGGTTGTGGCTTGATATCTCCACCCACAGCCGGCTTCCGTCCTTGCGGATGTGCGGCCAGATCCCGGCCGGCCCGGTGGCGCCCTCGCGACCGGCCATGAAGTCCTTGAGCCGTTCGCCCTCCTGCGGCTCGCGGATGTCGAATACCGACATCGACAGCAGCTCGTCGCGCGAGTAGCCGTAGTTTGCCACCATCGCGTCGTTGACCGCGACGAAGCGCATCGTCTCGCGGTCGTAGGCCCAGGTCGGGTAGGGGCTGAGCCGGAACAGCTGCTGGTAGCGCTGCTTGCTGTCCTCGACTTCGGCGATCTGGCGGCCGCGCTCGGCGGCGTAGCGCAGCGACCGGGCCAGCTTCTCGGCGTCGATCGCGCCCTTGACCAGGTAGTCGGACGCCCCTGCCGCCAGGGCCTCGCGGTCCACGTCGGGATTGCCCTGGCCGGTTAGCATGATCACCGGCCGGTGCCGACCGCCCTCGGCCACCGCCTGCCGCACCAGCTCCATGCCGTTGTCCGGGCCCAGCTGGTAGTCGACCATGTACACGTCGTGCCGGTCGGCGCGCAGCGCCTCGATGCCCTCGCGCAGCGTGCCCACCCACGCCAGTTCGAACCGCTCCTGCGCATGGTCCGCCAGCAGGTCGCGCAGGATCAGGAAATCCTCTTCGTCGTCGTCCACCACCAGGACACGCAGCGGCGCCTTGCTCACTCGCGCCCCCTGCCCGGCTCGGCCGGAAGGTCGACGATCTGCAGCCAGTACCGGCCCAGCGCCTGCACCACGTCGATCAGCGCGCCGAAGCTGACCGGCTTGGTGATGAAGGAGTTGGCGCCGTCGCGGTAGCTGGCGCTGACGTCCTCTTCGGCCTTCGAGGTGGTCAGGATCACCACCGGGATCTGGCGCAGCTCCGGATCGGCCTTGAGTTCGCGCAGGGCCTCGCGGCCATCCTTGCGGGGCATGTTGAGGTCGAGCAGGATCAGGCCGGGCATCGGGTAGCGGGCCTCGTCGGCATAGGCGCCCCGCCGGTGCAGGTAGTCCATCAGTTCCTCGCCATCGGCGACGAAATGCAGCGGGTTGCCCAGCCGGCACTCGGCGAAGGCCTCCCGGGTCATCAGGCGATCGTCGGGATCGTCCTCGGCCATCAGGATGGTGATCGGCTGGCGGGGCGTGGTCATGGCGCGCAGCGGATTCCCGGGGCCGGCACGGACGGATGTGGGACGGTGGCCTGGTTCATTCGGACTCCGTTCTGGTTCCCGGGGGCTGCATCGGCCCGACCGGCACGGTCACTTCCGCAGGCTGCTGTTCGGGCATCCTGAGAAGGAACGTCGCGCCCTCGCCCTGGCGGCCTTCCGCCTGGATCGTACCGCGATGACGCTCGATGATGCGCCGGACGATGGCCAGCCCGATGCCCGTGCCCTCGTAGTCCTGGCGGCCGTGAAGGCGCTGGAAGGGGCCGAAGATGCGCTCGGCGTACCGGGGCTCGAAGCCGATGCCATTGTCGGCGAACGCCAGCTCCCAGCCGGGAGCGTCGCCGATCCGCACCGGCGTCGCGTCGATCCGGATCCGCGGCGCGCGGTCGGGGGCACGGAACTTCAGGGCGTTGGCGATCAGGTTCTGGAACACCTGGCGCAGCTGGGTGGGGTCGCCCTCGACGGTCGGCAGCGGACCGGCCTCGACCTGGCCGCCGCTCGATTCCAGCCGCGCCTCCAGGTCCTCGAGCACGGCCGCCAGCACCGACCCCAGGTCGACCCGCACGAAGGGCTTGCCGCGGGCGACCCGCGAATAGGCCAGCAGATCGTCGATCAGCACCTGCATTCGCGCCGCCGCCTGGCCGGTGCGGTCGAGGTAGTCGCGGGCCTCCGGCGCCAGCGCGGCGGCGTGGCGCTGCTGCAGCCGGTCGGAGAAGGCGCGGATCTTGCGCAGCGGCTCCTGCAGGTCGTGCGAGGCGATGAAGGCGAAATCCTGCAGCTCGCGGTTGCGGCTGTTGAGGTCGGCCAGGGTCTGGTCGAGCGCGGCCTCGGCCTTGCGGCGCTCGGTGATGTCGCGGCCCACCCCGTACACCAGGCCGTCCGGCCCCGGCACCGACACCCAGTCGAGCCAGCGCACGCTGCCGTCGCGGCAGACGTAGCGGTTCTGGAAATTGCGCGGCACGCCGACGCGCGCGGCCAGGCTGTCGGAACGGGAACGCGCCGCCGGCCGGTCGTCCCGATGGATGAATTCGAGGAACTCGCGGCCGCACAGCTCTTCGGCGCTGTAGCCGGTGATCTGGCTGAACACCGGGTTGACCTGGATCCAGCGCCGCGCCCCTGGGTCGAAGACCACGAACACCTCGGCCGACATCTCGAAGAACCGGTCGCGCACCCGCAGCTTCTCGATCAGCCGCGCGCGCTCGATGGCGATCGAGGCCATCTGGGCGAACTGCACGGCCACCTGCTCGTCGTCCTCGTTGAATTCGCCGCGGCGCTTGTCGCTCAGCTGCAGCACGCCCAGGCTGGCGCCATCGCTGCCGATCAGCGGTACCGCCAGCCAGCCGCGCATCGGCGGGTGGTCCGCGGCGTG
The DNA here is from genome assembly GCF_006265115.1 of Arenimonas terrae. Lineage (GTDB taxonomy): Bacteria > Pseudomonadota > Gammaproteobacteria > Xanthomonadales > Xanthomonadaceae > Arenimonas > Arenimonas terrae. The sequence continues at coordinate 537,553 of NZ_SMDR01000002.1, forward strand.
CTTGCCGAAGCCGCGCCAGCGCGGATGCGCCTCCAGCTCGGCCTGGGTCATCCGGATCGGCTTGCCCGTCTCGGCGACCAGCGCGTAGATGCCGCTGCCGTCGATCGGCACGTCGTAGTCGCGCCAGCGCGCGTATTTCTCCGACAGCGAGATGGCGTTGATCATCTGCGCCGTCCCCTGGCCGGTCTCGACGCTGACCACGGCCTGGTGTGCGCCAAGCGTGTCGCGCAGCTGGTCGACGAGCTGCTGGTACAGACCGGCCTCGGCAAGGTCGCGGTTCATCGCGGCCGCCGCCTGGCTCAGGCGCCGCAGCTGGGCGCTGCTGGCCTCGGCGGCGTCGAGCGCATCGGCCAGTTCGCGCTGGTGCTTGCGCAGCAGGCTGATGTCCTGGGCAATGCCGAACACGCCGGTGACGCGGCCGTCCACCACCATGGGCAGGTTGGTCACCCGCATGTCCATGCGCGCGCCGCCGAGCGTGACGACAGTGAGCTCGTAAGTCCGCGCCTCGCCGCGCGCCGCGGCCTCGAAGTGGGCGCGCACCGTTTCAACCTGCTCGGGCGCGATCAGCTCGTCGAAGCGGTGGCCCAGCACCTGCTGCGGCGGGCGCTCGAGCCGCGCGAGGAAATGCTGGTTGAGCTGGGTGAACCGGCCTTCCAGGTCGGTCGAATACACCACGTCCGGGTGCTCGTCGAAAAGCGACCGGAACCGCTGCTCGCTCAGCCTCAGCTGGCGGTAGGCGTTTTCCTGCTCGATCGCCATCGCCGCCATCGCCGCCATCGAGTCGATGGTCACCAGTTCGGGCGGCGACGGCTCGCGCGCCTCGCGATAGTAGGTGGCGAAAGTCGCCAGCACGCGGCCGTCCGCCGACTTTACCGGCGTGGACCAGCAGGCCTTGAGGCCATGCTCCAGCGCCAGCGGGGCATAGTCCTTCCAGAGCGGGTCGGTGGCGATGTCCGCCACCACCACCCGCTCGCCGCGCGTCGCGGCGGTGCCGCAGGACCCGACGCCTTCGCCAATGGCCAGTCCGTGCAGGGCCAGGCTGTAGGTATCGGGGAGGCTTGGGGCGGCGCCGTGCAACACGTGTTCGCCGGGCTCGTCCAGCAGCAGCACGCTGCACAGTGCGCCCGGATATTGCGCCTCGTAGAGCCGGCAGATGTCGGCCAGGCTCTCCGGCAGCGGCCGGCGGGCGGCGATGCCGGTCAGCACCGCGCGCTGGCCCGCCTCGAGGCGTTCGACCCGCTTGGCGTCGGTGATGTCGCGCAGGAAGCCGACGTAGACCGGCGGCGAGCTGTCGCCCAGCGTGGTGATGGTCAGTTCCACCGGGAAGCGGCTGCCGTCGGCGCGCATCGCCTCCATCTCCAGGCGCCGGCCGAGCACCCGGGCCTGGCCGCCGGCGGCGTGGCGCCTGAGCCCCGCGGCGTGGGCGGCGCGATGTTCGGGCGGCAGGATCCGGTCGGCCAGCTTCGTCCCGAGCACGTCCTCCCGGCGGAAGCCGAAGGTACGCTCGGCCGCCGGATTGAACTCCAGGATATCGCCCTCGGCGCTCATGGTGACGATGCAGTCGAAGGCGCTTTCGACCGTCGTGCGCATGCGCAGTTCGCTCTCGCGAAGCCGGTCCTCCTGGCGCCTGCGCTCGGTGACGTCGTGCATGGCGACCACGGCGCCGAGCTTGCGCCCGGCCTCGTCGAAGATGGGCTCGCCGCTGCACAGAACACGCGTCGCCGGCATGCCGCGCGGCGCGATCACCATCTCCTGGTCGCGAATCGTCTCGCCCTGCAGGGCGCGCATCAGAGGGATCTCGGACGTGTCCAGCGGCGTGCGGCCATCCGGTCCGAACAGGTCGTAGTGTTCGGACCACCGGTCGGCCGGGATGGGTTGGTGCGGAAGCCCGTGGAACTCGCGGGTGGCGCGGTTGAACAGCGTGAGGCGGCCCTCGGCGTCGCAGGCGACGATGCCGTCCGACAGGCTCTCGAGCATGGCGCGCAGGAACTCCTGCTCCTTGCGCAGCGCCTCGCGCGCCTGGACCCGCTCGGTGACATCCTGCACGGTGCCCGACAGCAGCCAGGGCGCGCCCTGGTCGTTGCGCAGCAGGCGCGCCCGTTCGTGCACGTGGCCGATGGCGCCGCCGGGCAGCACGATGCGGTGCTGGATGTCGAGCTCGGCCTCGCCCCTGAGCGCCGTCGACTGCGCGGCCTGCAGCGCCGGCAGGTCGTCCGGATGCACGCGTGCCGCGAAGGCCTCGGCGTTGCCGGCGAACTCCCCCGGCTCGACCTGGAAGATGCGGTACACCTGCTCCGACCAGCGCAGCTGTCCGGTGGCCAGCTCCAGCTCCCAGGCGCCCATTCGGGCGATGTCCTGCGCGCGCTGCAGGCTGTCGTTGGCGCGCTGCAGCGCCTGCGACTGCCGCTCGATGTCGGTCACGTCGCGGGCGACCGAAAAACCCAGCCGCTCGTGCGACGACCACACCGACGACCACTGGATGGTCATCACCCGGCCATCCTTGTGGATATAGCGGTTCCGGAAATCCGTGGTCGGCTTTCCGGCCAGCACTTCGGCATTGGCGCGCAGCGTTTCGCCGCGGTCGTCCGGGTGCACCAGGTCGAGGAAGGGTCGGCCCAGCAGCTCGCGCGGCGCATAACCCCAGGCCTGTTCGCTGGCGGCGCTGACCTGGACGAAGCGGCCATTGCCGTCGATCACGCAGATCACGTCCAGCGAGTTGTCCATCACCAGCCGGTTCATCACCAGCGACTGCTCGAGCCGGGCGGTGAGCTCGCGCAGCGCGCTTTCGTTGCGCCGCTGCTGGGTGATGTCCTGCAGCGCGCCGGCGGCGACCGCCGGGCGGCCCTGGTCGTCGCGCACCAGGGTGCCGAGCTCGCGCACGATGCGGATCTCGCCGTCCGGGCGCTGCACCCGGTATTCGATGTCGATGTCGCCCTCGCCGCCGTGCAGGCGGCGCTGCGCGTCCTGCAGCGCGGCGCGGTCGTCGAAGTGGACCCGCTCGATCAGGGCGGGCAGGCCGCGCGCCAGCTTGTCGGCGCCGACGCCGAAGATGCGCAGCACCTCGTCGGACCAGTTCAGCTCGCCCGTGCGCAGGTCGTATTCCCAGCTGCCCAGCCGGGCCAGGCGCTGGGCGCGCGCCGAGGTCGCCTGGGCCTTGAGCAGGGCGATGTCGCCGCTCTTGCGCTCGGTGATGTCCTGGAAATAAACCGCGATGCCGCCGGGGTGCGGGAACACGCGCACCGTGAACCAGCTCGACAGCGGCGGGAAATAGGTTTCGAAGACGACGGTGCGACGTTCGCGGGCCGCGTCGCGGAAGTTGGTTTCGATCTCGGTGCCGCGCGCCTCGGGGAACTCGTCCCAGACGCTGCGCCCGGTCAGGCTGCCGCGTTCGCGCTGCATCAGCTGCTCGGCGCGCGGGTTCACCAGCACGAAGCACCAGTCCCGGTCGAGCACGTAAAGCGCGTCGCTGATGCTTTCGAACACAGAGCCCAGCTCGCGCTCGGCCGCTTCGCGCGCCTCGTGTTCGCGCTCGCTTTCGGCGACCTGGGCGGCCAGCGCGCGGCGGGCGTGCTCGGCCTGCTCGGCGCGCTCCCGCGAGCGCGCCCACAGCCGCAGCGCCAGCGCCAGCAGCAGGCCCACCAGCAGCCCGGCCGCCAGCAGCAGCTCGTCCAGCCAGCTGCCGGCGGCCGCCTTGCCGTCGCGCCAGATTTCGATGCGCACCTGCTGGCCCTGGTTGTCCAGCGAGCGCTCCAGCGCCGGCGCGACGCCGTCGGGCACGCCGCGCGACACGATCTCGCGGCCGCCCTGGCTCACGCGCAGCGGCAGGTCCATGTCCACGTCCGCGAGCGCGACCGGAAACAGCTTCTCGTAGTCGATCGCCGCGACCAGGTAGGTCGGCCCGGGACCCGGGCCGGCCGCGCGGCGCAGCACCAGCAGTTCGCCGTTGCGGCCGCCGAGCAGCCGCGAACCGGCGGCCGCCGGCTCGGCCGCGCCGTCGGCCAGGCGTTCGGGGTCCACGTCCAGCACGGCACCCACGGGCGGGATCTCCGCGCCCTCGTTGGCGGCCGCGTGCCGGACGACGCGGTCGGGCCCGGCCCAGACCAGGGTCAGCAGGCTCGGGTATTGCTGCAGGTAGATGCCGGATTCGAGCGCGAACTGGCGCGACAGTTCGGCCTGGTCGCGCGTATGCGCCAGGCGCCGTGACATGCGGTCCATGGCCGCGGCGCGGGCGACGATGGCGGCGCGCAGCGCCGCTTCGACGGTGTGGCCGCGTTCCTGCACGACGGCGTCGGCCAGGCGCGCTTCCTGGCGCTCCATGGCGAGCCAGCCGGTGATCGAGACCGCGGCCACCACGCCGAACGCCGCCGCGGGCAACCAGGCGCTGCGGTGCAGGCGGCCGTCGGGGGATCCCGGATCGGGCGTGGCGGTGACCATGGCCTGGCGACGCAGCCCTCCCGTGAGCCAGTCGCTATAGAACCGCAATTCCCGCCCCGGCGCCATCGGGCAGACCGCGCCGTGCTTCACAGTCCTGGTGCCGACACCCGGATTCGAACTGGGGACCTACCGCTTACAAGGCGGTTGCTCTACCAACTGAGCTATGCCGGCATCGGCGGCGATTCTAGCCGCGAAGACGGCTCAGGTGCAGTCGACCGGGCGTTCCTCGAGCTCGGTGCGGCCCGGCAGCAGGGCGCGCCAGTCGAAGCCGCGCTCCGCCGCGAGGTCGATCCACCACTGCGCGGCGTCTTCGGTACGCGGCTCGAGCACGGCCTGGAAGCCCTGCGCCATCAGTTCGTCGCGGCGCTTCTCGGCATTGCCCAGGTCGCGGAACAGGCCCAGCGAGACGGTGTTCTCCTGCGCGCCAGCGGTGACCACGTAGTAGTCGCGCACGCCGCGCGCGGCGAGCTGGCGCGCGGTGGCCAGCGCGGCCTCGCGGCTGCCGGCGGCCGGCAGGTAAACGCGGTAGCCGCGCAGTTCGGTCGCGGGCACTTCGCGGAACTGGATGCGGCCCACGTGCGGCGTCATCGCGTTCATCGCCGCGCGCAGGTCGGCCGGCGTCGCGAACGGGCCCAGGCTCAGGCAGACCGGCGCGTCCGCCACCGGCACCGGCACCGCGCCGACTTCGGCGTCGTCGGGTGCGGGCGGCGCTTCGGCCTCGCCCAGCAGCACCAGGCTGCCGGTGCCGGCTTCGACCGCGGGCGGCGGCGGCGGTGCCGGGTCACGGCGCAGCGACCACCACAGGCCGACGCCGAGATTGAGGCAGACCAACAGCACCACCAGGCTACGCAGGATCATGGAGTCTCACTTGTGGAATGCGCCGCGTAGACCGCCAGGCCTTCGAGCACCAGCGACGGCGCCAGCTCGACCTCGAGCTCCAGGCCCTCGGCCAGGCGCGTGGCGCCGCCGCCGCTGAGCAGCAGCCGCGGCGCGCGGCCGAGCAGGCGCGTGGCCTGCCGGTGGGAGCGTTCGACCAGGCCGAGCGCGGCGCCCAGGCTGCCGCCGGCGAGCGCGTCGGCGGTGTCGGCGGCGAAGTCGCTGGCTTCGCCGCCGGCATAGGCCAGCGCGGGGAAGCGCGCCGCGAGTGCGGCGCGCATGTGTTCGGGGCTGGGCGCGATGACGCCGCCGCGGTGCTGGCCGGCGCCGTCGAGCAGGTCCACCGTCAGCGCGCTGCCGGCGGAGACGATCAGCCAGGGGCCGTCGCCGCGCGCGTGCGCCGCCAGCAGCGCCAGGAAACGATCCACGCCCAGGCGCGCCGGTTCGGCGTAGGCGATGCGCACGCCCGCACATTCGGGCCGGGTGCGCGCGCGGATGGCCGGATGGCTGCGGCTGGCGATCGCTTCGGCCACGCCCGCCGTCAGTTCGGAGCCGGCCACCGAGGCCAGCCAGCAGCGGTCGCCGGCGCCGATGCCGGCCAGCCAGCGCTGCATCGAGGGCGCGAAGTCGGCGGCACCGTGCGCCCAGGCCTGCACTTCGCCCAGTCCCGTGTCGGGCCGCCAGGCCGCGACCTTCAGGCGCGAATTGCCGAGGTCCAGGAGCCAGATCATGCGGCGCGCAGACTGGCTTCGCCGGCGTGGAAATGCCGGAGCTCGCCGCCTTCGGACGGCTCCAGGCGCAGCGCGCCGTCGGCGGCGATGCCGGCGGCCACGCCCTCGTGCACGCGGCCACCTTCGACCAGGCGCACGGCGCGGCCGCGCAGCAGGTCGTGGCGGTTCCAGGCGGCGACAAAGGGCGCCAGGCCCTCGCGTTCGAAGCGCGCCAGCATCGGCAGCAGCGCGTCGAGCAGGGCCACGCACACCGCGTGGCGCGAGGGCGGTCTCGCCGACAGCGCGGCGAGGTCGCACCAGGGCTGGTCGATGTCCTGCGCCGCCGACGGCGGCATCGCCACATTCAGGCCCAGCCCGACCACGACGCGCATCGGCCCGGCGGCATCGCCGCCGACTTCGACCAGGATGCCGCCGAGCTTGCGGCCGTCGGCCAGCAGGTCGTTCGGCCACTTCAGCCCGACCTGCGGATAACCGGCCGCGTGCAGCGCCTCGGCGGCTGCGACTCCCACCGCCAGGCTCAGGCCCTGCAGCGCGGCGATACCGCCGTCGAAGCGGCGCGACAGGCTGAGGTAAACGTGCGCGGCCAGCGGCGACGTCCAGCCGCGGCCGCGGCGGCCGCGGCCGGCGGTCTGGCGTTCGGCGAACCAGGCGCGGGTGCCGTGCGCGGGCGCGGGCTCGCGCAGCGCCACGGCATTGGTGGAATCGGTTTCGAACAGCAGCTCGAGTCCGGCCAGCTCGGTGCGCGCGGCCGGCGACAGCGCCGCCGCGATCGCTTCGCCATCGAGCAGTTCCAGCGGCCGCGCCAGCGCATACCCCCGGCCCGGCTGGGCGTCCACTTCAACCCCGGCCGCGCGCAGCGATTCGATCCGCTTCCACACCGCGCTGCGGGTGAGGCCGAGCTCGCGCGCCAGTTCGGCGCCGGACGCCGGACCGCGGCAGAGCCTGGCCAGCAGCGCGCGGTCGCTCATGCGGTGCCCCGGCGCAGGCGCCGCCACAGCCGCACGCGCTCGAAGCGGCTTTCGGTGCCGGCCCGCAGCCGCGCGACATTGCTGCGGTGGGTGAACAGGATGAACAGCGCGAAGACCAGGGCGAAGCCCAGCCGCAGCGGCGCGGCGCCGTCCAGCAGCGCCAGCGGCACCAGACTGGCGGCCGCCAGGATCGTCGACAGGCCGACATAGCCCCAGATCGTCAGCACCAGCGCCCAGACGCCGATCAGCACCAGCACCGCCACCGGCCACAGCATCAGCAACGCACCGACCAGGGTGCCCGCGCCCTTGCCGCCGCGGAACCCGTGGAAAACCGGCCAGACATGGCCGAGCACCGCGGCGGCGGCGGCGGCCCAGGGCAGCCAGGCCAGGTCGCCGCCGTAGCGCTGCGCCAGGCCCACCGCCAGCGCGCCCTTGCCGACATCGACCAGCACCGTGCCGAGCGCGAACTTCCAGCCCTGGGTGCGCAGCGCATTGGTGCCGCCGGCGTTGCCGCTGCCGTGCTGGCGGATGTCGACGCCACGCAGCCGCCCCAGCAGCAGGCTGCCGGACAGCGAGCCGAGCAGGTAGGCGAGGACGATGAGGAGCGCCGCGGTCATGCCGGCATTATGGGCCGTCCCCGCACGCCCGTCAGTCCGCGGGCTGCAGCGACACCACGAGGGTGCCGGGGCCGGCATGCGCGCCCACCGCCGGCCCGGTTTCCACCAGCCAGCTGTCGGCGAGATCCAGGCGCGCGCGCAGCGCCGCCAGCAGCGTTTCGCCGTCGGCCAGCGCATCGCAGTGGCCGACCATCAGGCGCCAGCGCGCGCCGCGGTCCACGCGCTTGGCGACATAGGCCGCGAACCGCTCCGGCACCCGCGACTTGCCGACCAGGCCGCCGGCCACGCCGAGCTTGCCGTCCGCCTTCACCTTGGCGATCGGCGTGAAGCCCAGCCATTCCACCACCGGCTTGGCCCAGGCCGGGATGCGGCCGCCGCGTACGGCGTGGCTGATGTCGCGCGCCGCCGCCCAGGTCGGCGTCAGCGGCTTGAGCCGCGCCAGCTCGGCGAGGATTTCGGGCGCACCGGCGCCAGCCAGCGCCATTTCGCCGGCGCGGATCGCCAGCAGGCCCTCGCCGCAGGAGGCGTTGCCGGTGTCGAAGATGTGGGTGCGTGCGCCGTGGCCGCGCTGCGCGGCGGTTTCCGCCGACTGCAGCGTGCCCGACACCGAACGCGACAGCCCGACATAAACCAGTTCGCGGTGGTGCGAGAGCAGGAATTCGAACTGCCGGCGGAAATCGCCCGGCGGCGGCTGGCTGGTGCGCGGCAGCACCAGTTCGGTGCGCAGCTTGCGGTAGAACTCGGCGGTGCTCAGGCCGACCTTGTCCAGGTAGTCCTGGTCGCCGAAGTTCACCCGCGCCGGCACCATGTGGATGTTCAGGCGCTGCTGCACGTCCTCGGGCAGGTCGGCGGCGCTGTCGGTGATCACCGCCACGCCGACCGCGCCGGCGGCGGTGCGCGCCTGCGCGTGCATGTCGTCGGCCTTGCTGCCTTCGACGCGTCCGAAGCGCGCCGCGGTCTCGAACATCTTCCGCGGGTCGGCAACGTGCGCATGCAGCCGCAGCCGCGTGCCGCTGCCGGCGATGACCACGCAGGACGCGCCGAGTTCGCCGACCGCCGCGCGCAGGCCGGCGCGGTCCAGGCCTTCGCCCACGACCAGGCACTCGCTGCACCAGCGGTGCTCGGGATCGGCGTCGCCCAGTTCGCCGTGCGCTTCGGCGGCTTCGACGTCGGCGGGCAGCTCGTCGGCGACGCCGACCGCATCGACGGCACCGGAATCGATGAATTCGCCGATGCCCTCGAGCAGGTCGACAAAACCCTGCGCGCCGGCATCGACCACGCCGGCCTTCGCCAGCACCGGCAGCTGGTTGGGCGTGTTCGCCAGCGCGCGGCGGCTGTGCTCGAGCCCGCGCCGGAACCACTCGCCGAGGTCGCCACTGCCGCCGCGCTGCTCCAGCGCGTCGGCGAAGGCGGCGATGACGCTCAGGATGGTGCCCTCGCGCGGTTCCGACAGCGCCAGGCGCGCGGACTCGGCGCCGGCCCGCACCGCTCGCGCCAATGCTTCGGGCTCGAGCGCGCGCACCGGGCCGACGGCCTCGGCCACGCCGGTGAGGAACTGCGCCAGGATCGCGCCGGAATTGCCGCGCGCACCGTCCACGGCGTCTTCGCCGACCCTGCGCAGCAGGTCGCCCGCGCCCTGGGTGCGGCAGCTCAAGGCTCCGGCGAGCACGCCGCCGAGGGTGAAGGCGAGGTTGCTGCCGGTGTCGCCATCCGGCACCGGGAAGACGTTGATCTTGTTGAGCGTCTCGCGCTGGGCGATCACCCGGCGGGCGCCGGCGATCAGTGCCCGGCGCAGGGCGGGGCCCCGGATCAGCGGACGCGGCAGTTCGAGGAAGGCGGCATTCATGGGCTGCCGGAGTCTGCCGCAAGCGCCGCTCGCGGCGCCATGCTGCAACGCCGCAAGCCCGGCCCGGGCGAGCCTCCGGGAACCGGTATAGAATCCGGCTGCAACCTTTGGGCGCCCGCCGGCATCCCAATGGGCACTCCCGATCGCAGGTGACGACCATGATCCGCCCGCTGCTCGTTCTCAGCCTTTCCCTGCTCGCCGCGAATGCGCTCGCCGCCGAGGCCGTCGAGGCCGATCCCGAGACTTCCGGCTGCCCCAAGACCGAAGCCGCCGCCGGCAAGGAACCCACCACCGACGGCAAGGCGCCGCCGGCCCGTCCGGGCACCACCGCTCCCGTCCGCCCGCGCACCGGCACCGTGCGCGGCACTCCGCGCTGGCACAGCCTGCTGCCGGGCATGTTCCGCTAAGCCGCTTGCCTGACGGCCGCACCGCCCGCACCCTGCGGGCATGAGATCGCTGTTCCGCCGCTTCCGTTCCCCGCCGCCGGCGCTCGCGCCGGCCGATGTCGCGTCCCTGCACGCCGCCCTGCCCTGGCTGGACCGGCTGGCGCCGGAGCGGCGCGATCGCCTGTTCGACCTGTGCGCGCGCTTCCTCGCCGGCAAGACCATCACGCCGCTGCATGGCCTGGTGCTGGATCCGGCCCAGCGCCTGCGCCTGGCCGCGCTCGCCTGCCTGCCGCTGCTGGAGTTCGGCGCCGAAGGCCTGCGCGGCTGGTCCCAGGTGGTGGTGTATCCGGGCGCCTTCCGCGCGCACCGCCGCCACCACGACGAGGACACCGGCGTGGTCGCCGAGTGGGAGGAGGACCTGGCCGGCGAATCCTGGGAAGACGGCCCGCTGGTGCTGAGCTGGGACGACATCGAAGCCGACCTGGCCGAACCGGAAGCCGGTTTCCTGCTGGTGGCGCACGAGATGGCGCACAAGCTCGACGCGCTCGACGGCGCGATGGACGGCACGCCGCCCCTCCCCGCCGACTGGCAGCGCGAATGGGCTGGCGATTTCCAGTCGGCCTACGAAGATTTCTGCGCGCGCGTGGACGCCGGCGAGGATCTGCCGATCGACCCCTATGCCGCCGAAGCGCCCGAGGAATTCTTCGCCGTCACCAGTGAATACCATTTCTCCGCGCCGGCCCTGCTGGCGCGCGAGATGCCGGCGGTGGCCGCGCACCTGCGCCGCCTCTACGGCGATTCGCCGATTCCGGCCGCCTAGACCGCGGGCGGGAAACGCACGGCGAAGCGGGCGCCGCCCAGCTCGGCCGACCGTTCGACCTTCAGCTCGCCGCGATAGGCGGCGACGATGTCCTGCACGATCGACAGGCCGATGCCGTGGCCCTGCACGCGCTCGTCGCCGCGCACGCCGCGCTGCAGCAGGCGCTCGACCTGTTCGGGCGGGATGCCCGGGCCGTCGTCCTCGACCACGAAGGCGACGCCGGCACGGCGGTTGGCCGGCCCCGGTTCGGCCTTCACGCTCAGCAGCACGCGTTTGCCGGCCCACTTGAAGGCGTTCTCCAGCAGGTTGCCCAGCAGCTCCTGCAGGTCGCCCAGCTCGCCGTGGAAACGCGCGCTGGCGTCGATCTCGAACTCGCACAGCACGCCCTTGCCGGCGTAGACCTTCTCCAGCCCGGCGACGATCTCTTCGGCGCGCGGCTCGATCTCGATCGGCGCCGCGTACAGCGCGTGGCCGCTGCGGGCGGCACGCGACAGCTGGTAGGACACGATCTCGTTCATGCGCTGCACCTGCGCGGCGACGTCGGCGCGCAGTTCGTCGAAGCTGGCGTCGCTGTCGAGCCGCGAGCGCAGCACGGCCAGCGGCGTCTTGAGGCTGTGCGCCAGGTCCGAAAGCGTGTTGCGGCTGCGCTCGAGGTGGCTGCGCTCGCTTTCGATCAGGCTGTTGATGCTGTCGGTGACCGACTCCAGCTCGCGCGGATGCCAGCCCGACAGGCGCTGGCTCTGGCCCTTGCGCACACGCGCCAGCTCGCGCTCGACGTTGCCCAACGGCAGCAGGCTCCAGCGCAGCACCAGCATCTGCACCAGCACCAGCAGCAGCGCCGCCAGGCCCAGATAGCCCCACAGCGCGCGCCGGAACACGTTCACCTGGTCCTGGATCTGGGCCGCGTCCTCGTAGACGCTGAAGGTGAGGCGGAAGTCGCCGGCCGATTCCCAGATCACGCCGATCGAATAGGCGTAGACGCTGTTCTCCATGCCGCGCGCGTCGATGATGCGCAGCGGCCCGTCGAAGCGCCGCTCACCCGGCCCCAGGAAGGCCACCGGCGGCAGCGAACGACCGAGCGAGGATGCCGACTCCCAGCGCAGCCCTTCGCCGCGCACGCTGGCGTACAGGCCGCTGCCCGGGATCATGAAACGCATGTCCGGCGGGGTTTCGGGCGAGATGAAGGCGCGGCCGCGGTCGAGTTCCGAGCCGGAGAGGTAGCCGTTGGCCAGATCGGCCAGGCGTTCGCGCAGGGCGTTCTGCGCGGTTTCGACGAAGGCGCGGTCGAGCGCGTAGCCGGTGAAACCGAGGAAGGCGACCAGCGCGAGGCTGGCCGCCAGCAGCTGCCTGGCCTGCAGCGAGAGGGTGCGCCAGCCGCGCATGGCGGCTTATTCGTCGCGCGGGATGGCGAAGCGGTAGCCGCGGCCCCGCACGGTCTCGATCGGCTTGATCTCGCCCTCGGGGTCGAGCTTCTTGCGCAGGCGGCCGATGAACACCTCGAGCACGTTGGAGTCGCGGTCGAAGTCCTGCTGGTAGATGTGCTCGGTCAGGTCGGCCTTGGACACCAGTTCGCCGGCGTGCAGCATCAGGTATTCGAGCACCTTGTACTCGTAGCTGGTCAGGTCGACGCCGCTGCCGTTGACGGTGACCGTCTGGGCCGAGAGGTCGAGCTTGACCGGGCCGCAGTCGAGCGTGGGCTTGCTCCAGCCGGCGGCGCGGCGCAGCAGGGCGTTGAGGCGGGCCAGCAGCTCTTCGACGTGGAAGGGCTTGACCAGGTAGTCGTCGGCACCCGACTTCAGGCCCTCGACCTTGTCCTGCCAGCTCGAACGCGCGGTCAGGATCAGGATCGGGAATTTCTGGCCTTCGGCGCGCAGCGCCTTCACCAGATCCATGCCCGACATCTTGGGCAGGCCCAGGTCGATCACGGCGATGTCGAACGGCACTTCGCGGCCGTGGTACAGGCCTTCTTCGCCGTCACCGGCGGTGTCCACGGCAAAACCCTCGCGCTTGAGGCGGGCGGCCAGGGTTTCACGCAGCGGAGCTTCATCCTCGACCAGCAGTACGCGCATGTCGTCTCCTTTCGACAGGGGGCCGGCCCGGGGGCCGGGTGATCAGTTGCCGCCAGGATCGTCGCCCTGGCGGGCGGCACGTCGCTGGCGGGCGCGTTCTTCGCGGTCGCGCGCCAGTTCGGCGCTGCCCACCGGGCGGGCGCCGGTGGCGCGCAGGCGGTCGCGGGGGGGAGCCAGCTCGCGGCGCGGCCGGTCCTGAAGGTCGCCCTGGATCACGCGCACGCGGCCTTCCGGGGTGAGCACCTTCAGGCGGTAGACCTCTTCGCCGCCGCGCTGCATCGGCTGGGCCTGCAGCACGCGGCCGCCGTCGCGTTCGACCTGGCGCACGCGGTCGCCGGCATCCTCACGCTGACCGCCCCGCTGCTGGGCATTCGCCTGCACGGGCACGACCACCGCGAGGGCGGCGAGCAGCAGCAAGGGGCGCAGGGCGTTCAGCATCGTCGGGATACTAGCTCCGTGGGGGGCAGGCCGGCTAGGCCGGGGGTAGCGGGGCGAAGTCTGGGCGGCAGGCGGTGAATCCGATCTGAACCCTAACAGCTTCAATCACTTGGACGCGAGCGGGTTCAGGCCTCAGTAGATTTCGGCCACGCAGCAGCGCAGCGAGCCCCCGGCCTTCTCGATCTCGTCCAGCGGCACGGCCACCGTTTCGAAGCCTGCGCGCGCCAGGATCGCCCGCTGCCCGGCCTCGAGGGCCGCAGCCCCGGCCTGGCTGACGAACACCCGGTCGGGCGAGACGGCGATGCAGTTGCCGGCGAACGCGGCCTTCTGCGCCGGCGTCAGGGTGACCACATGCGGCGCATGCAGGGCCGCGATCGCCGCCGGCACGGCCGGGTCGGCGAAACCGGACGGGCAGATCACCAGGGCGCGGCCGGCCAGGACGCTCATCACCACATTGGTGTGGTACTCGCCGGCGGCCAGGTCGAACACCAGGGTCGCGCGCAGGCCGAAGGCGGCGTGCATGGCCGCGGCGCCGGCTTCGTCGCAGCGCTCGCTGAGGCCGGCATACCCCAGGCCCCGGGCGCGGTCGATGATCAGGGCGCCGGTGAGCTCGGCGATGCCGGGCTGGCGGCGCAGGTCGGTTTCCGCATAGCCCATCGCGGCGAAGAAGCCGCGGATGTCGGCGCGTTCGGCCTCGCGCTGGCGCACCGGGTGGCGCATGTGGCCCAGGACCAGACGCCCCGGCGCCGTGGCGAAGACGTTGTTCGGGAACAGCCCGTCGGGCGCCGCCGGATCGCCGGGAAAGGCGATCGCCGGAACCGCCTGCGCCAGCTGCCGCTGCAGCTCGCGGTGCTGGGCCAGCGCGCGCGCCGGATCCACCGCCACGCCCAGGTCCATGTAGGCGTTGTCGCTGGCCGACTGTTCGGCCAGCGCGAAACCCTCCGGCGTGACCAGGAAGACGGCCTTGGCACAGGCCGGGCCGGCGTCGGCCGCCAGGCCGCGGGCGAAATGCAGGAACGCCTCGGTATCGCGGGTGATCACGCGGCGTCCTCGCGGCGTTCGGTGACGGCGAGCGCGCGCTCGAGCAGGTCCCAGCCGGCGTCGGCGCGCGGCGCGCCCTCGCTCAGCACCTGCCGGTAGGCGCGACCGCCGGGCTGGCCATGGAACAGGCCCAGCAGGTGGCGGGTGAGGTGTTTGACGGCGATGCCGCGGCCACGGCAATCCTCGACGTAGGGCCGCAGCGCGCGCAGCAGCTCGGCGCGCGGACGCGGCGCCTGCTCCGGCGCGAACATCGCGCGGTCCATCAGGTGCAGGCGGTAGGGTTCGTGATAGGCGGCACGGCCGATCATCACGCCGTCGAGGGTGGCGAGCTGGGCCACCGCGTCCTCGACCGTGGCCAGGCCGCCGTTGATCAGCACGCGCAGGTCCGGGCGCTCGCGCTTGAGCTGGTGCACCCAGTCGTAACGCAGCGGCGGGATCTCGCGGTTTTCCTTCGGGCTCAGGCCCTGCAGCCAGGCCTTGCGCGCGTGCACGACGAACAGCCCGCAACCGGCGCTGGCGACGGTGTCGATGAACCGGCGGAAGACGCCGTAGTCCTCCATCTCGTCCACGCCCAGCCGGCACTTCACCGTCACCGGCACCGACGCCGCCGCGGCCATCGTGGCGACGCAGTCGGCGACCAGGGACGGTTCCTTCATCAGGCAGGCGCCGAAGCGCCCCGCCTGCACGCGGTCGCTGGGGCAGCCGACGTTGAGGTTGACCTCGTCGTAGCCCCAGTCGGCGCCGATGCGCGTGGCCTGCGCCAGGTGCGCGGGATCGCTGCCGCCCAGCTGCAGCGCGACCGGATGTTCGACCGGATCGAAACCGAGCAGGCGCTCGCGGTCGCCGTGGATCACGGCCTGGGCGTGCACCATCTCGGTGTACAGGCGCGCGTTCGGCGCCAGCAGGCGGTGGAAGACCCGGCAGTGCCGGTCGGTCCAGTCCATCATCGGCGCCACGGTCAGGCGGGTGGCAGGGGCGGGAGGCAGGGCGATCATGGCGACAGTCTACCGGGCGGCCCCGCCGTTCCGCGGCAGTTGCCGCTGGCGCGGCGCGCTGTCTATATTCAACCCAGCCCGCGCACAGACGCGGCCATCACCCGCTCGCCGGGACCGCCTGCGGACGCCACCGCCGGATCCGGCGGCGGTCATCGGGACGCCGCTCGACCCACGACATGGACGACACCCTTCACGAGCTGCTGGCCGCCTATCGTCGCGGCGAACCGGGCGTCCTCGACCGTCTGGTGCCGCTGGTCTACGACGACCTGCGCCGCCTGGCGCGCCGCCACGTGGGCCAATGGCCCAACCTCACGCTCGACACCACCGGCGTCGTGCACGAGACCTATCTCAAGCTGGTCCGCCAGCGCGCGCTGGACGCCAACGACCGGGCGCACTTCATGGCGATCTGCAGCCAGGCGATGCGCCAGTTCATCGTGTCCTACGCGCGCCAGAAGCTGACCGAGAAGCGCGGCGCCAATCCGCTGATCCAGGACATCCATGGCCTGGACATCCCGGTCAAGGGCGAAGCGGAGGAGCTGCTGCTGGTGGATCAGGCGCTGCGCGGCCTGGCCGACGTCGACCTGCGCCTGGTGCGGGTGTTCGAGTGCCGCTTTTTCGGCGGCCTGACCGAGGAAGAGACGGCCGAGGCCCTGGGGCTGTCGCTGCGCACCGTCCAGCGCGAATGGATGCGTGCCCGCGCCTGGGTCAAAGACATGTTGTCCGCGCCCTGATCTCCGGTCCGGGCCGGCCGCCCAGCGCCGGCGGACGCCGCAGGCAGGGCGCGGCCTGCCCGCCCGGTGGCCCGAACTGCGCCTCTGCCAGCGCGACGGCACGCCGCAGCTCGTCGACGCCATATCGCCCCGGTGCCAGCTCTTCGATCCGCAGCACCGCCCACGCCCACAGCCCCGGGTTCCAGTCCGGCTCCAGTCCGGTCGCCAGCGCCTGTTCGAAGACCGCCAGGGACTTCGCCGGGTCGCGCGCGTGCAGCAGCGCCTCGCCCGCATCGAGCAGCGCCCAGCCCATTTCGCTCGGCGACACCGCCTCGTGCCGCGCGAAGCCGTCGAGGCCCTGCTCGACCAGGTCCACCGCCTCGCGATGGCGTCCCTGCGCGGCGGCGAGCCGGCCGCGGGTGATCAGCCGGGCCGGAAGCACGCGGTCGCGCAGTCCGCCCGTGGCGGTCTTGCGGTCGCTCTCGTCCAGGGCTTTCGCGGCCTCGTCCAGCCGGCCGAGCTCGATCAGCACCTCGGCGCGGTTGGCGCCGATCTCGGCCAGCTGGTCGTGGTTGTCGGCGAAACTGCGGCGCTGCAGCCGCAGCATCCCGTCCAGCCGGGCCAGCGCCTCGCCGTAGCGCCCCTGTCGCAGGTCGACCCGCGACAGCCAGCCGCCGACGTACAGATACAGCCCGGGGTTGTCGTCGCCGTTGACGCCCTCGAGCACCGTGCGCATCAGTGCACCCGACGCGGCGATGTCGCCACGCAGGAATTCCAGGGCCGAAAGGTTCACGCGCGCGTTGGTGGCCGCCGACGACTGCGGGCGCCCCGCCTGGATCTCCAGCTCCAGCCGGTGGGTGCAGGCCGCATGCGCCTGCTTCATGCCACCACCGTTGATGAAAGAGACGCAGGCCTTGCCCCAGGCTTCGGACACCTGCCGGTGCGTCGGGCCCAGCGCCGCGGCCAGCACCTGCGCGGCTTCCCGGCTGCGCTCGCCGCCCTCGATGGGCCGGTTGTCCAGGCCTTCGACGAAGCCCAGAAGCTGCAGCCGGCGCGCGCGCTGGATCGTCGACTCACCCGCCGGCGCGACCGACACGCGGGCCAGGATCGCCTTCACCCTGGCCAGGTCCTCGCTGCGCTGGCCGAAGTCGATGTTGTTCGCCAGCCGCTGCAGCGCCTGCAGCGATTCGCCATCGAGCGGCGTGTCCGGCGACACCAGCACATCGAAGGCGGCGTCGTACTGCGCGGTCGCTTCGTCGAGCCGGCCGTGGCTTTCGTACAGGCCGCCGAGCTGTACCTGCAGTGTCGCGCGCAAGGCCGGCGGCAGCTCGGCCAGCCCGGGTCCGGTGGCGACCGCGTCGCGCAGCACGTCCAGCGCTTCGGCGGCCCGGTCCTGCTGCGCCAGCGCCTCGGCAAGCAGGCGCTGCAGCCTTAGCCGGGCCAGTGCATCGGCGGCGGCGCCATCGGCCTGCAGCGCGGCACGCGCGCGGCGCTCAGCCTGTTCGGGCCGGCCCTGGTCCATCTCCAGCCGGGCCAGCACGGTGGACAGGCTGAAGCGGGTGCGCGGGTCCATGGTGGTGGCATCGGACAGCATCGAATCGCCGACCGCGACCAGGGTCTGCAGGGGCTGGTCGCTGTCCTGGTCCAGGTAGGGGCTGGCCTGCTCGAACACCCTGCCCAGGAAACCTTCGACGGCCTGCGCGCGCTGCAGCTCCCGCGCCTTGGCGTCGCGTTCCTCGGTCACGCGGTGCACGTAGACCACGGTCAGCAGCACCAGGCAGGCGACGCCGGCGAACGCGATCGCCGCCTCGCGCCCGTTCCGGCGCAGCCAGAGGCGGCCGGTGACCCAGCGGCCCGAAACCAGCGCCGATACCGGCCGGTGCCCGAGCCAGGCGCGCAGGTCCGCACGCAGCCCGGCGACGTTGGCGTAGCGGGCCGTCGGCGCCCGCGCCAGGCACTTGAGCACGATGGCGTCGAGCCGCTCGTCCACCCGGCGCGCCAGCGCGGCGGCGTCGGGGAACCCGCAGGCCAGGGCGTTGGCGCGCACCTGCGGATCGTCCGCGGCGGCCCGCAGGTGCAGGCTAGGGGCGGTGGCCGATTCGTGCAGCACGGCGGCAAGTTCGTCGCTGTCCTGCAGGTCGGGCCGGTGCAGCCAGGACTGCCCGACGAGCAGCCGGTACAGCAGCGCGCCCACCTGGAACACGTCCGTCGCCGTGCCGACGGGCCCGCCGCTCACCTGTTCGGGCGCGGCGCAGTCGGGCGTGAACAGCTTCAGCCCGGCGTCGGACGACGGCTCGACTTCGGTCATCAGGCTGGCGATGCCGAAATCCAGCAGCCGCAGGCGCCCGCCGCGGTCGACCAGCACGTTCGAGGGTTTGATGTCGCAGTGCACGACCAGCTGCGAATGCGCATGCTCCAGCGCATCGCACAGGTCGATGATCCAGCGCACGCGCATCTTCAGGTCCGCCTTGCGCGCCTCCGCCTGGGCGGTCACCGGGAGGCCGTCGACCAGCTCCATCGCCAGGTAGACGTTGCCGTCGGCGCCGACGCCGGCGTCCAGGAAGCGGGCGATGTTGGGATGCTCGAGCCGCACCAGGGCGCGCTGTTCGCCGAGCAGCCGCTCGCGCAGGTTGCCGCCGACCCTGTCCGAACGCACGAGCTTGAGCGCGACCGACTGCGCGAAGCCGTCGAAGGCGCGGCTGGCGCGATAGACCTCGGCCATGCCGCCGCGGCCGATCAGGGTCTCGATGACGTAGGGGCCGATTTCGGTGCCAGCGGGAACCTCGTCGGCAGAATCGGTTCCGAGCAGGGCTTCGCGCGCGAGCCCGCTGGCCAGTGCGCCGCCGGGACCAAGCTCGGCCGAGTCCTCCAGGCAGAAGGCCAGCAGCCGCTCGAGTTCGGCGGTCTTCGCCGGCTCCCGCTCCCGCAGGCTGTTCAGCCGCCGCGCACGATCGGCCGGAGTCAGGTCCAGCAGTTCGTCGAGCAGCTGGTCCAGGGCACGGCGGGAGGCGGAGTCTGGCATGACATCCTCGGAAAGCAGGCACGGTCGATTGCGGTGCGCACACGATCTTACGCGCGCCTTGCGGCCGATCGCAGACGCGCGCTTCGGTCCGGCCCGAATCCTTGCCCTACGCGAAAGCCCCGGCCAGTCCGCCAGCGCAACCGCGCTTCGGGGCCGGTGCCGAAGCCGGCCGGCTAGGGCATCGCCGCCTCCGCTTCGCGGTCGTAGCGCGAGACATGCCGCGCCGCCCGGCATATGGCGTCCAGGTGGCGATGATCGGTGCCGCAGCAGCCGCCCAGCACGCGCAGCCAAGGCATGTGCCGCTTGAACTCGCCGAGCTGCAGGCCCAGCGCTGCGGGATCGCCCTCGTCCAGGTCGCGGCACACCTCCAGCTCGGCGTGGCTGCGCCGCGAGGCATTGGCGCGCAGGCCGAGCACGCGACGCTGCCAGGCGCCCGGAATGGCGAAGGCCGGGGCGAAATGCACGGGGTGCGCGCAATCGACCATGAAATAGGCGGCGTGCCCGTCGGTCTGCGCGTCGGTGCGTCCGATCGCCGCGCAGAGCGTTTCCCCGGAGGGCAGGCGGCCATCGGTATCCACCGTGAACGACACCACCACCGGCAGCCCGCAGGCACGGGCGGCCGCGACGATGCCGATGGCCTCGGCCGAGTCGCCCAGCGTCCTGGCGCAGACGAGATCGGCCCGGCTGGCGGCGAACGCATGGATCTGCGGCGCATGGTAGCCGCGCGCCTGGCCCGGACTCATGCGGCTCGAGCTTCCGGCGTCGCCACGAGGCCCGAGCGTGCCGCTGATCGGCATCGGGCTGGCGCCAGTTTCGCAGGAAACACGAAGCTCGAGCATGAGGTCCACCGCCGCACGATTGATGCGCACCAGCGCGGAGGCGTCATAGCCCAGCAGGCGCCCCCAGTCGGAACTGGCGCGCCAGGTGGGCGTTTCCAGCACCAGGCCCACGCGCTGTTCGCAGGCGATCCGGGCATGGCGGGCGTAGTGGCGCCAAAGGCGGTCGCGTCCGTCCGGCTCGTCGATCAGCACGAAGGCCGCGCAGGCGGGCAAGGCCAGCCCCTGCCGATGCATCAGCGCGGATTCCAGTCCGCCGTCGGTGATGTAAAGGCGTTCGCCTTGATGCGGGAGCGGATGGCGCGGAGAAAAAGTCATGGCGTGCTGCCGCGGCGTGTCGGATGTCCCGAGCGGTTGCTTATGCGCAACGGGGCCGTCGCCCGCCACGCGTGGCCGCGGTGCGCGCGACCGCGGTTTGATCCGGGCGGACCGAAGCTCAGGGCGCTCCCGGCTCCGGCCGCTGCCGCGCGGCCTGCTCGCGCAGTTCCTTGCGCCGGGCTTCGATCCGGCTGCGCAGGTTGTCGACGTCGGCGGCCGCCGCAGTCACGCGCGCCGCGTTATGGACGGCTTCGGCTTCGGCGTTGGCGTCGCGGCGGGCTTCTCGCACCATCGCCCGGTCGGCGCGCGGTGTGGAATCGGTCGCCTTCTCCGCCGCGGCGGCGGACGCCGGCGCGGAGGCCGGCACGGCCTGCCCTCCCTGGCCATCGCGCGTGCAGGCCGCGGATGCCAGCAGGGCAGCCAGGCCCAGGACGGCCAAGCCCATGTTCTGCAGCTTCATTTCATTCTCCCGTTGGGTTCGGCGCCCGCCGGAATCGCGCCGCGGGCCTTCAGGAGATATGAAACTTGGCGGGTCCGGCCGCCATCGCAAAAAAAAAGCAGCCCCGAAGGGCTGCTTTGGCGACGCTGCCCTGGCGGGCGGACGGCCGATCAGCGGCCGCCCTTGTCCTTGCCTTTGCCTTTGCCCTGGCCGCCTTGGCCCTGGCCGCCCTGCGGCCTGCCACCGCCCTGCGAGGCCGGACCGGCGCTGCGGCCGCCCTGCGGACCGGCCGCGCGGGCACCATGGCCGCCATTGCCGCGACCTGCCTTCATCTTGCCGTGGCCGCGGCCGACCTTGCCCTTGAGCGCATGGAAGGCCGCCGAGCCGGGCTTGATGCCCAGGCGCTGCGCGATCGCGCCCCAGCCCTGGCCGTGGTCGCGCTCGTAGATGTGGATGATCTCCAGGCAGGGCCGGCCCAGCTGGTAGGCGATGGCGCAGGCGAAGTAGAGGTCGCCCGGCGCCCAGCGTCGCTCGAGGTAGTACTCGCTGACGAGGTGGCGGGGCGCGCCGAAGCTCACCACCACGTCGTCGATGAAGCCGTCGGTGTTGCCGCTGGCGAACACGTTGATGTCGCCCAGCTGGGTGTCCACGAAGGCATCGCCCGTGCGCGGGCTGAAGCCGAACACGAAGCTGTCGACGAGGGCCTGGGCACCGGCCGAGAAGGCCAGGCCGAAGGTGAGCACGAATCCGGCGATCTTGGTTTTCATTGTTTTGGCTTCCTGGGTCCGGGGGACGCGGCGATTCTGCATCGGATCGATGAACCGTGCCGGAACCGTTTCACAGTCTCTGCAGGCGGTAGCCCAGGCCGTCGCCGAAGGTGCGGCCGCGGCCTTCCAGCATCTCCAGGCCACCGTCGGGCTGGACCCAGAACCAGCGGCTGGCGGGGCCCTGCGGGTCGAGCCGGTAGACCGGGGTGTCCACGCCCTCCAGCGACAGCGTCTCTTCGGTCCATTCGCCCTCCTGCACGAAGGCGTTGTCGCCTTCGACGCCCAGGTAGGTTTCTTCGAGCAGGTAGCGGCGGGCGCCGTCCTCGCCGCGCAGCACCAGGCGGGTCTGGATGCCGTCGCAGTCGGCGCAGGGCAGCACGCCCAGCCAGGTGCGCTCGAAGTCTTCGGCCAGGGGCGCCGCGCGCTCGGCGCGCTCGGCGGGCGCAGCGGCGGAATCGGATTCGGACGAGCGGCCGCAGCCCGCCAGGGCGAGCGCGGCGAGCCCCAGCAGGGCCAGCGGGCGGAGGGTTCGCGGCAAGCGCATCGGCGTCTCCATCGGGGCTTCCATCCTAGCCCGGGAGCCCTTGGACCGCAGGCGCGCGCCGCGGTTCCGTTCAAGCCCCGTTCGGCGCGATGACGACGCCCTCAACCCCGTTGCCGGCACCCGCGCGTTGACAGCCCTGCGACCCCAGCCCAGGAGGTGTCCCATGGTCCGCAGCCTGCCCCACCCGTCCGCCTTCGCGCAGATCGACGCCAAGCGCATCGCCGGCAATACCGTCGTCGTGCTGGTGCATGCGCTCGCCTTCGCCCTGCTGATGGCGCCCTCGACCTGGGAGCCGCCGGCACCGGCGCCGCGCCTGGAGGTGGTGGTGCCGCTCGTCACCGACCCGGCCCCGCCGCCGCCGATCCCGCCGCCGCCCGCCGACCCGATCCGCGTGCCGCGCGAGACGCGCACGCCGACGCCGATTCCCACGCCGCGCGTGGACAACACGCCGGTGGCCGACACCGCCCCCGTGCTCGACGCCGGAACCGAAGCCGCCCTGCCCAGCGACGACGCCGGCCCGGTGGTGGACACGTTCGATCCCGGCCAGCCCCAGGTCGAAACCCTGGCCTACGACGTTTCGCCGGCCCCGCGTTATCCGCGCCAGGCCCTGCGCAGCGGCGCGGAAGGCACCGTGGTGCTGAAGGTGCTGGTGGATGAACAGGGTCGCCCGCAGCAGGTGGTGATCGAGCGCAGCAGCGGGCACCGCCTGCTCGACCAGGCCGCGCGCGACCAGGTGCTGGCGAAGTGGCGCTTCCACCCGGCCACGCGCCAGGGCCGCGCGATCGCCGCCTATGCCCTGGTGCCGATCGCCTTCGATCTGCCCTGAAGGCCGCCCCGCGGCGTCGGACCGGGAATCACGCCGGTTCGACGTCGCGGCGGCACAATGGAGGCCCCTCGCCCCAAGGCCGTCCCGATGCGAACCCTCCTGCTCCCGCTCGCCCTGCTCTGCGCCGCCCTGCCCGTGCAGGCGCAGGAAGGCCCGCCGCGCTGGACCTTCGGCGTGATCGCCGCCGACCGCGACGCGCCCTACACCGGCCTGGACGAAGACCTGCTGGTCGTGCCCCTGGTGCGCTTCGAGGGCGAACGTTTCTACCTGCGCGGCCTGCGCGCCGGATGGCGCCTGGTCGACACGCCCGGCTACGAACTGGCGGTGATCGGCCAGGCGCGCTTTGACGGTTACGACGCCGAAGACTCGCCCTTCCTGGCCGGCATGTCCGACCGCCGCGCCTCGCTCGACCTCGGCCTGGCCTCGACCTGGACCTCGAAAAAACTCGGCGCGCTGGAACTGTCGGGCGTGGTCGACGCTCTCGACCGCAGCGGTGGCGCCGAACTGGCCGCGTCCTGGAACCTGCTGTTCCGCGCCGGCGGCTGGACCGTGGTGCCGGGCGCTTCGCTGCGCTGGCAGAGCGAGGACATGGTGGACTACTACTACGGCGTGCGGGCCATCGAAGGCATCGTCGGTCGGCCGCCCTATTACGGCGAAGCGGCGCTGACGCCCGACGTGTCGGTGCTCGCCACCCTGCCCTTCGCCAAACGCTGGACCTTCTTCGTGCGCGCCAGCCACGCCTGGCTGCCGTCGGAAATCTCAGACAGCCCGATCGTCGACGACGAAAGCAGCACCGCGCTGTTCGTCGGCCTGGGCTACTCGCCGGACTAAGGCTCCGCGGCGACCGCGCGATCGCGACCGGCCTGCTTGGCGGCGTACAGCGCGGCATCGGCGCGTGCGACCAGGGCCGGGGCGGCCTCGCCGGCGCGCGCTTCGGCCACGCCCACGCTCACGGTCACCGGCCGATGCAGCCACAGGCCGTTGCGCACGTCGGCGACGATGCGTTCGGCGACCACCAGCGCATCCGCGCGGCGTGCGCCGGGCAGCAGCACCGCGAATTCCTCGCCGCCGTAGCGCGTGGCGACGTCGCCGGGCCGCAGCGCCAGCGGCAGCAGCCGGCCGGCCTGGCGCAGCGCTTCGTCGCCGGCAGGGTGGCCGAAGCTGTCGTTGTAGGCCTTGAAGTGGTCCAGGTCGAGCAGCAGCAGCGAGAAGGTCAGGCCGACACGCTCGCGCTGCTCGAACAACCGCACCAGGGCCGCGTCGAAGGCGCGGCGGTTGCCCAGCCCGGTCAGCGCATCGGTGTGGGCGCTGTCGCGCAGGGCGACGGCGGTGCGGTTCTGCCGCTCCACCCGGTCCAGCAGGGCGCTGGCCCACCAGATCATGGTCGCGACCGCCACGCCCGACGACACCGCCAGCACCGTGATGATCGCGCCTTCGGATATCCAGTCGCTGGCGCGCGCCAGCTGCGCGAGGTAACTCAGCAGCGCCGGCACCAGCAGGGCCGGCAGCAGGGTGCGGCGCGCCAGCTCTCCGCCGAAGGAATCGGCGGCCAGCACCCGCGCCACGCCGCGGCCCGCATCGGTGGCCAGCCAGCCCAGCGCCAGCAGGAAGAGCATCGCCGCCGTGTGCATCGAGATCGGGTTGAACGGCGCCTCGCGGTCTCCGGTGCCCATCGCGTAGCCATAGGCGCTGAGCGCGAACAGCGCGATCGCCAGCACCAGAAGCGCCAGGGTCTGGCCCAGCCACACGCGCCCGGCGTCGCTCAGGCCTTTCCAGCCCAGCAGCAGGAAACCGATGGCGCTGATCTGCGACATGCGGCCCGGCGGCCGGCCCAGCGCCAGCGCCTTGGGGTCGTCGAACAGCAGGGTATCCAGGCCCAGGTCAGCCCCGGTGGCGTACTGCGCCAGCGTCGCCAGGCCCAGCACGAGCACGGCGCCGGACATCAGGGTGACGGCCGTCGGCGCGTGCGGGTGCGGAAAGGTGCTGGCGAGCAGGGCCAGACCCGACAGCAGCAGGCCGATGGCGGTATTGGCCTTCATCTCGGCATGGCCGGGCACCACCGACTTGAGAAGGTCGATGTCCATCGCCCAGCCCAGCAATGCGGAGCAGGCGATCACCACGACCGCGGCGCCGGCGCCGCGCGCGAAGCGCCGCAGCGTCGCCGCGCGCCGCGGACTGATCGCCGGCAGGGTGGCCGCGGTCACAGCCACTCCGGGCGGGTGTCGAGCACGCAGCGATCGAGCGCGGACAGCAGGCGCGCCTCGTGCTCGACCGTCGGCAGTTCGTGCACGAAGAACCAGCGGCAGGCCGCCAGCTTGCCGGCATAGAAGTCGCGCTCGGCATCGCTGCGCGGCGTCGCCGATGCGGCGGCCAGCGCCTGCCGCAGCCAGCTCCAGGCCACCGCCAGGTGGCCGACCAGGGTGAGGTAGCGGGGTGCGTTGGCGAGCGCCGGCCGCAGGTCGCCGCGCGCCATCGCGGCGCCGAGCTCGCCGGTGGTGCGTGCGGCCAGTGCGGCGTACCTGGCCAGCGCCGCGGCGTGTTCGGCCAGCGCCGGCACCGCGCCGGCCTGGGCGGCGGTGGCGGCGATCTCGCGCAGCAGCAGCTTGAGTGCGGCGCCGTTGTCCATCAGCGCCTTGCGGCCCAGCAGGTCCAGCGCCTGGATGCCGTTGGCACCTTCGTGGATCGGGTTGAGGCGGTTGTCGCGCCAGTATTGTTCGACCGGATATTCGCGCGTGTAGCCATAGCCGCCCAGCACCTGGATGGCGAGGTCGTTGGCCTTCACGCACCACTCGGCCGACCAGGCCTTGACCACCGGCGTCAGCAGTTCCAGCAGCAGGTGGGCGTCGCGGCGGCGCGCGGGCTCGGGATCCTGCGCCTGAACATCCACGAGGGTCGCGGCGTAGATCGCCAGGCCGAGCGCGCCTTCGCTCCAGGCCTTCTGCTGCAGCAGCATGCGGCGCACGTCGGCGTGCTCGATGATCGACACCGGCGGGCTGGCCGGATCCTTCTGGTCGGGGTGACGGCCCTGGCGGCGTTCGCGCGCATAGGCCGTCGAATAGCGCGCGCCGGCGACCCCGAGCATCACCGCGCCGACGCCGACGCCGATGCGCGCCTCGTTCATCATGTGGAACATCTGCGCCAGGCCCTGGTGCGGCGCGCCGACCAGTTCGCCCAGGCAGTCGCCGCCCTCGCCGAACTTCAGGAAGGTATTGACGATGCCGCGCTGGCCCAGCTTGTGGTTCACGCCGGCCAGCTGCACGTCGTTGCGCGCGCCCAGGCTTCCGTCGTCGCCGACGCGGAACTTGGGCACGATGAACAGGCTGATGCCCTTCACGCCCGGCGGCGCGTCCGGCAGCCGCGCCAGCACCAGGTGCACGATGTTGTCGGCCAGCTCGTGGTCGCCGCCGCTGATCCACATCTTGGCGCCGGTGATGCGGTAGCGGCCCTCGCCCGCCGGTTCGGCGCGCGTGCGGATGTCGCCGAGGGAGGAGCCGGCCTGCGGTTCGCTCAGGCACATCGTGCCCAGGAAGCGCCCCTGCACGATCGGCGTGCGGTAGCGCGCGCACTGCTCCGGCGTCGCGTGGACCTTCAGCAGGTTGGCGACGCCGCGCGCCAGCAGCGCATAACCCGCGGTGGCGACGTTGGCCGCGACGAACATCGCGTCGCAGGCCAGGGCCACGGTGTAGGGCAGCTGCATGCCGCCTTCGTCCGCGTCGGTGAGCAGGGCCGGGAAGCCGGCGTCGGCATACGCGTCCAGCGCCGCCTTCACTTCCGGCAGGATGTGCACGCGGCCGCCCTCGAAGTGCGGCTCCTGCACGTCCGAGGCGCGGTTGTGGCCGGCGAAGGCCGACAGCGCCAGCGACTGCGCCGCGTCGAGCACGGCGTCGAAGGTCTCGCGCGAATGCGCGGCGAAACGCGGGTAGCGGCACAGCCCGGCGCTGTCCTGCACCTGGTGCAGATGGAAGTCCAGATCGCGGCGATCGAACGGGGCGGTATCGGACATGGCTCGACCTGCGGGGGCGTCGGGCGGAGCTTAACAAGCGCGCGCCTTCCGGCGCAGTGAAGGCGGCTAGCCGGCGCCTCCGGCCGATGCGGCGGCGCGCGCCTGCAGCGCAGCCACCGCCGCGGGAATGCCCGCGGGTCCGTCCACGCTCACCATGCGCGGCGCGTGCCCGGGCTCGAGCCCATTCTCCTGCTCGTGCGCCCAGGTCACGTGGTAGGGCATGTGCACGCCCCAACCGCCCAGGCGCAGCACCGGCTCGATGTCCGAACGCAGCGAGTTGCCGACCATCGCGAACGCCTCCGGCGCGACGCCGAACTCGCCCAGCACCCGCGCATACGCGCGCGCATCCTTCTCCGACACGATCTCGATGCGCCGGAACAGGTCGGCCAGGCCCGAGGCCGCGACCTTGGCTTCCTGGTGGAACAGGTCGCCCTTGGTGACCAGCACCACCGGCACGTCCCGCGCCACCGCCTCGACCGCCGCGCGGATGCCGGGCAGCAGCTCGACCGGATGCGCCATCACCGCCTTGCCCAGCTCGACGATGCGGTGCATGTCGGCGGCGCTGATGCGCCCTTCGGTCATCGCGTACGCGGCTTCGAGCATGGACAGGGTCATGCCCTTGGCGCCGTAGCCGAACAGCTTGAGGTTGGCGCGCTCGGTGGCGAGCAGGCGCTGGTGCAGGCCGGCGTCGGCCAGGTCGACATAGCCGCCGACGATGACCTCGAAGGCCGCGTTCGCGGACTGGTAATAGCCCTCGCTGTGCCAGAGGGTGTCGTCGCCGTCGAAGCCGATGAGCTGGATCATGGGAAGCCGGTGGGCGGGTGGAGACGGAATGCTAACCCGGACCGCCGCGAAGGTCGTGCGCCGGCACGACGTCCGGCATCATGGGCTTCTTTATCCGGACCGCGGCCATGAACTCTTCCGAATCCAACGCCCTGCCCCCGCTCAGCGCCACCGAAGCCCGCATCCTGGGCAGCCTGGTCGAGAAGGAAGCGACCACGCCCGAGGCCTATCCGCTCACCGCCAATGCCGTGCAGCTGGCCTGCAACCAGAAGAACAACCGCGATCCGATCCTGGAGCTCGAGGCCGGCGAAGTCGGCCACGCCCTGCGCGAGCTGGAATCGCGCGGGCTGGTGCAGTCGGTGCATGGCGCCCGCGCCCAGCGCTACGAACACCGGCTGTCGGCGGCGTATTCGCTGACGCGCCAGCAGCAGGCCCTGGTCAGCGTGCTGCTGCTGCGGGGTCCGCAGACCGCCGCCGAACTGCTGACCCGCTGCGAGCGCCTGAACGGCCCGCGCGAACTCGATGACGCGCGCCAGCAGCTCGAGCGCCTGATCCAGCGCGGCCTGGCCGTGAACCTGGGCCGCGGCGCCGGCCAGCGCGAAGACCGCTACATGCACCTGCTCGCGGGCCCGGTGTCGCCGGACCTGCTGGCCGCCGCCGCACCGCGCGCGGCCAGCCCGGCGCGCACGTCGCTCGAGGCCCGGGTCGAGGCGCTGGAGGCTCAAGTCGTCGAACTGAGCGACCAGGTCCGGCGTCTGCTCTCTCCCGCCGACTGACGCGTAGGATGGGCGCCGCGCCCCCGCCGGAGACCGCCATGCGCCCGAACACCCTGCCCTCCCTCGCGCTCGCCGCGATCGTGCTCATCACCGGCTGCGCCACCAGCGCCCAGGCCGACGACTGGAAGGACCGGCTCCGGGACAGCCTGGGCGGCTCGCGCAGTTCGCGCCTGAGCGAATCCGAGGCCTCCGGCGGCATCAAGGAGGCGCTGGCCCAGGGCGTGCACCGCGCCGTCACCCAGCTCGGCCGCACCGACGGCTTCTACGGCGACAGCGCCGTGCGCATCCGCATCCCCGGCCAGCTGGGGAAAATCGCCGACACCGCGCGCCAGCTGGGCGCCGGCCGCAAGGTCGACGAATTCGAGCTGTCGATGAACCGCGCCGCCGAAAAGGCCGTGCCGATCGCCGCCGACGTCTTCGCCGACGCGGTGCGGCAGATGACCGTGCGCGACGCCATCGACATCGTGCGCGGCGAACCCGACGCCGGCACCCGCTTCTTCCGCCGGGTCACCGAGGACCGGCTGCGCGCGCAGTTCCATCCCATCGTCGAGGACGCGACCGAAAGCGCCGGCGTCACCCAGCGCTACAAGGCCATGGTCGGACGCAACGCCGGCCTGGTGGCGCTGCTGGGCGGCTCGGAGTCGGTCGACCTGGACGATTACGTCACCGAGGCGGCGCTGGACGGCCTGTTCAAGGTCGTCGCCGACCAGGAGCGGGCCATCCGCGAGGATCCCGCGCAGCGTTCCAGCGAACTGCTGCGCAAGGTCTTCGGCAGCCGCTGAGCGGTCGCGGCGTCTCCGGCCGCCGCCGGGCGCTCAGTCGCCGCGGCCGACCGGCTGGTCCAGGTCGGGATCGGTGCCGCCGATGATCACGCTGCCGATGCGCATCTCGTAGATGGCGTCGTGCGGGCGGCCGAACACTTCCTGGGTCAGCTCGGCCAGGGCCGGGCCGGCGCCGCCTTCGAGCCAGTAGCGGCCGCAGGGCTCGCCGAACACCTGCGACTGCGTCAGCCGGGCATTGCCCAGGCCCTGGCCGGTGATGCGCTGGGACTGCTGGCCGCTGGCGAAGATCGCGCGCAGCTGGGTTTCGGGCGAGACGCGCACGTGCCAGGCGGTGGCGTCGGGTGCGGTCAGCAGCAGGGCCACCGGGCCGGGCACGCGCACGTCGACGCGACGGATCGATTCGCGGCCGGGTTCGGACTCGGGCGTCGGCCGCCCGCCGTCGATGACGAACAGCCGGCCGGGCACAGGCAGGCCGACATGGGGGATGCGGCAGCGGCTCCAGTCCACGCCGCTGCCGGCGGCGGGCGCGGCCGCCGCGGTCTCGGGCGCCGCTGCGGGGGCCGGGGCTTCGCCGCAGGCACCCAGCAGCAGGGTCAGGGACAGCAGGGGCAGGAAAAGGCGGTGCGTCATTCGGTCGTCCGGGGGGTAGGAACCGCCCGAAGCATAGCCCGACGCCGGGTCCGGGAGCCGCTAGGGGTGTTCGGCCTCCGCATGCACCCGCTCGCGGCGGATCAGGTACAGGCCGCTGGCGACGATGATGCCGGCGCCGGCGAAGGTCCAGCCGTCGGGCAGGGCCTGCCAGACCAGCCAGTCCAGCATCAGGCCCCAGGCCAGGGCGCTGTATTCGAACGGCGCGACGACCGAGGCCTCGCCGGCGCGGAAGGCTTCGGTGATCGCCACCTGGCCCAGGAAACCGGCCAGGCCGACCCCGGCGATCACCCAGGCATCGCCCCACATCAGCGGCACCCACTGCGGCCAGGCCAGGGCGCCGGCGCCGACACCGGTCATCAGCAGCATCCAGAACACCATGCTCTGGCTGCTGTCGGTCCGGTGCAGCACGCGCACCGTGATGGCCGACAGCGCATAACCGGCGGCCGACAGCAGCACCGCCAGTCCGGCCCAGCTCAGCACGCCTTCGCCGGTCGGCCGCAGCACGACCAGCACGCCGAGCAGGCCCACGCCGATCGCGGTCCAGCGCCGCGGCCCGACCTTCTCGCCCAGCAGGGGCACCGACAGCGCCGTGATCATCAGCGGCGCGACGAAAAACAGCGCGTAGGCGCCGGCCAGCGGCATCACTTTCAGCGCGTAGGCGAAGGACGCCAGCATCACGATCGACAACACGCCGCGCAGCAGGTGCAGGGGCCAGCGGATGCGCAGCAATCCGGCGCCGGCGCCGGTGGCCAGCACCCACACCAGCACCAGCGGCAGCGAGGACAGGCCGCGGATGGCCGCGACCTGCATCGACGGATAGTGGCCCGAGAGGTGCTTGAGCCCGCCGTCCATCAGCGAGAACAGGCCGACGGCGAGCAGCATGGCGACGATGCCGCGCAGGTTGTTGGGCTGGGTCATGCCGCCATTGTGCGCGAGGCCCGTCGCCACCGGGGCAGTCGCGGCCATTACCTCAGGCTCCGTTCGTGCATTGGCGGCAGCTGCCGTCGTCCGGCGCGCCCGGCGCCAGCGCCTCGGCCACCGCCTCGCGCGCCGGCTGCCAGCTTTCGCGCAGGGTGCGGGCACTGGCCTTGCGGTTGCCGTAGGTCGGGCCGTAGCCATCGTCCATGTGCGGGTCGGTGAAATGGCCGTGCAGGAACAGCAGGTTCTTGTAGACGTTCATGGTCTTCTCCCTGGGCCGCGGCGCGGCGTTACTTGATGGAAATGAAAGATAGGGAGATGCTTGTCCGCGCAGTAGCGATACCTTTTCAATCAAGACTTGAGCGAAATTCAACATGAGCCGGCTTCCGCTGCAGCCGATCCAGGGCTTCCTCACCGCCGCGCGGGCCGGCAACCTCTCGCGTGCGGCGGAATCGCTCAACCTCACCGTCAGCGCGCTCAGCCACCAGATCCGCGCGCTGGAAGAGCGCCTGCGGCAGCGACTGTTCGAACGCGGCCCGCGCGGCATCCGCCTGACCGCCGACGGGCAGCGGCTTTTCGACGCCGTGGCGGCGCCCTTCGACGCACTCGAACGCGCGCTGCGGCCCTGCTGCTCGCGCCGCGACGAAGTGCTGAGCCTGAGCCTGCTGCCGTCCATGGCCTCGAGCTGGCTGGTGCCGCGCCTGCCCGGTTTCCTGGCCGCGCACCCGCAGCTCGAGATCAACCTGCAGTCGAGCATCAGCCTGGTGGACTTCGAACGCGACCTCGCCGTGGACGCGGCGATCCGCTACGGCCCCGGCCGCTGGCCCGGCCTCACCGCCACCCACCTGTTCGACGACTGGATCGCGCCGCTGGCCAGCCCGAAACTGGTGGCCGAACACGGCGGCAATAAACCGCAGGACCTTTCGCGCTATCCGCTGCTGGAAGACGACGCCGGCCGCTGGCCCGACTGGTTCGCCCGCTTCGGCGGCAGTGCGCCGCGGCGCTTCGTCGCCCGGCTCGACGATGCCGAGACCCTGCACCGCGCCGCGGCCGCCGGCATGGGCGTGGCGATGGGCCGCATGACCCTGGCCAAGCCGCTGATCGACGCCGGCCTGCTGGTGGTGCTGAGCCCGCAGCGGCTCAAGTCCGACTATGCGCACTACCTGGTGCATCCGGCGCGCTCGGACGACCACGCAGGCCTGGCCGCGTTCCGCGCCTGGCTGCTCGAGGAAGCGCGCCGCTACGGCGCCGCGATGGACGAACCGGCGCCGGCGGTCAGCCCGCGCAGGCCCGCGCCACCTTCGCGTCGAGCTCGGAGCGCTGGCGGAAAGTGAGGCGGTTCCAGAGCCGCTCGCGGGTGGCGTCGGCGGAGCGGCGCGCGGCAGCGCAGCGGCTGGCGGCGGGATCGCGCCGCGGCGCGGTGGTGCGGCGCGCGCCCGGCCGCGCAGGCCCTGGAGAAACGGTCGGCGCGGCGCTCGCGGCCGGCCTCGCCGGCGTGGCTTCCGGCACCACGGCCCGCACCCACAGCGTGCGCGAACCGGCCGCGCAGGGCGCCGACTGGTAGCTCACCGCGCCGGCGGCATCGACGCACTTGTGCAGCTCGTCCGCGCCGACGGCGGACGAACCCATCCAGAACACCAGGAAAACCGCCAGCCCTCGCGACATTTTCGTCCTCCGTCCGGGAGGACCATTGCAGCGTGGCGCGGGTTCTGGCGCCGCAGGCATCCGCCGCGGCGGCGCCTGCGAAAACCGCTAGCCGCCGGCGCGGACTTCCACCAGCTCGACGCTGGCGTCCTGGCCCGCCACCTGCGGACGACCTTCGGGCACCGGCAGGGGTGCCACCTCAGCGCCGCCCGGCGCACCTTCGGGCAGGAAGCGGAACCACAGCTGCATGCGCGTGGCGACCGGCTGGCCGTCGCGCTGCTCGGGATCGAAGCGCCACCCGTGCAGGGCGGTGATCGCCGCCTGGCCGAAGGCCGGGTCGACGGTGGGCTCGGCGAGCACTTCGAAGTTGCCGGCGCGGCCGGCGGTGGTAACGGTGAACACCAGCACCAGTTCCGCGGCCGTGTCGCGCAGCGCCTCGGGATAACGCGCTGCGGCGCGGCTGATCACGCGCGGGCCGAGCTTGAGCCTGGCGGTGCGGACGATGACGTTTTCGCCGTTGGGGATCATCTGCACGCGGCCGTCGAGCCAGCTGCGCGATGCCACCGGACCGGCCGCGCCCTGCGCGGGAAGGAAGTCCGCGGCGCGCACCTGCTTGATCACGATCGGCCGCAGCGCGTTCGACAGCGGCGGCCGCTGGCTGGGCTCGAACTTCTCGACCTCGCCCGCCGCCGACAGCTCGACCCAGCCGCCGAAGCCGATGCTGTCGACCGCCTCCTGCGCCGCTGCCGGCATCGCGGCCGCCAGCAGCAAAACCCAGACGTAGGACTTCATGGCACACCCCCCGGAAAAGACCGGCTAGCCTCCCAGACCGGCGCGGATGAATCCGTCGACCCGGTCACAGATCGCGGCGCCGGACCAGGCGGCTAGAGCGAGGCCGCCTCCGGGTCGCGGCAGGTTTCGACCACCCAGTCGTAAAGGCGCCGCTTCTGGGTTTCGCTCAGCTCCAGCCAGTCCATGGCCAGCGCGGCATCGTTGAAGTCGTGGGCCCGGGTGCAGTCGCTGGTGCGCTCGGGCCGACGCCCCGCGGCCTCGTCGGCGCGGCGCTGCGCCTCGGCGGCCCGCCGGGCTTCGGCGGCCAGCCGGGCCTCTTCGGCCAGGCGCGCCGTTTCGGCGACGCGCCGGGCCTCGGCGTCGACCAGGGCGGCGCGTGCCGCCAGCTCCTCCGGCGTCGGCGCCGGCTCGGGGTCGGCTTCGCGCTTCCAGTCCTGGGTGCTGCCCTTGGGGCAGGGCTCGGACTGGATGCTGACCGCACCCTGCGCGCTCGTGCACTTGTACAGCGCCTCGGCGCCCGCCGGCGGCGCGGACGCCGCCAGCAGCGCCGCGCACAGCCCCATCGGCCAGACCGCACGCACGGCCTACTCCGCCGGCGCTTCGGTGGGCGCCGCGGCTTCGGCCGGCGTGGCCGCCGGCGCGGGCACGCCCTTGAGATGCTGGTCGAGGAAGGCCAGCATGCGGCCGTAACCCTCGATCTGGTTCTTCTTCTTGGTGAAGCCGTGGCCCTCGTCGTCGAACACGACGTATTCCACCGGCACGCCGTTCTTCTGCACCGCGGCGACGATCTCGTCGCTCTCGGGCTTGATCACGCGCGGGTCGTTGGCGCCCTGCAGCACCATCAGCGGCACGTTGATCTTGTCGGCATGGAACAGCGGCGAGGTCTCGACCAGGAAGTCGCGCTGGGTCTCGGGATTGCCGATCTCCTGGTACAGCGCCTCGCGGAAGCTTTCCCAGTACGGCGGGATCGACTCGAGCGTGCGCACCCAGTTCGACACGCCGAAGATGTCCACGCCGACCTTGAACTCGCCCGGCTTGAAGGCCAGCGCCGACAGGACCATGTAGCCGCCGTAGCTGCCGCCGACGATGCCGATCCGGTCGTCGTCGACGTAGTCCAGGGACTGCAGGTACTTCTTGGCCTCGATGGTGTCCCACAGCGGCTCGCGGCCGTGCTTGCCGTCGTCGGCGGCGAAGAAGGTCTTGCCGTAGCCCGAGCTGCCGCGGTTGTTGATGCCCAGCACCACGTAGCCGTGGTTGGCGAGGTACTGGATCAGGGCCGAGTGCGCGCGCGTGGTCTGCCCGCCCGGGCCGCCGTGCACCCACACCAGGGCCGGTGCCTTCGCGTCGGCGGTGGCCTGGTGCGGCTTCCACAGTATGTTCGGGATCTCCATGCCGTCGAAGCTCTTGAAGCGCACGACCGAAGAATCCACCAGGTCGGCCGGGTCGATGGCCGGGTTCAGCGACGTGGTCAGCTGCTTCGGCTCGCCGCCGATGTCGAGCACGTACAGGTCGTTGGGCTGGCGGTCGCCGTTGAGGTAGAAGGCCAGCCTGTTCTCGGAGCGGGCGATGCGCAGGTTGCGGATCTCGCCGGCCGGCAGGGCCGGCAGCGGCACTTCGGCGCCGCTGGCGGCGTCGAGCAGGGTGACCTCGGTGCTGCCGTCGACGCTGGTGGCGATGCCCAGGTATTTGCCGTTGTGCGAGAAGAACGCATCGGAGATGTCCCAGTCGGCCTTGCGCACCGGCTCGTGCGCGCCGCTGGCCAGGTTCACGCGGCGCAGTTCGGCGAACTCGCCCTGGTCGTTGGCCGTGTAGTACAGCCACTGCCCGTCCGGGCTGAAGGCCTGGGCGTTGAAGTTGGCCTGGCCTTCGTGCTGCGAGATCTTGGTGGACTTGCCGGTGGCCAGCTCGACCACGTGCACGTCGGAGTCGTTGGTGGTGTGGGTTTCGGCCAGGGCCAGCCAGCGGCCGTCGCCGGAGATTTCGGCGGGCTCGAAGCCGGCCTCGTTCTTGTAGACGAGCTCGCGTTCGTAGCTGGTCGCGTCGTAGCGGTAGACGTCGAAGAAGCGCGGGTCGCGCTCGTTGCTGATCACGTGGAAGGCGCCGCCGTCGTGCGTGAAGCCCAGGAAGTCGGCCTTGAGGCCCTTGCCCGGGGTCAGGTCCTTCTCGCTGCCGTCGGCGGCGATCACGAACAGGTGGTCGAGCTCGTCGCCGTCGTCGTCGCGCGCGATCAGCACGCGGTCGTCGGCCGGGAAGTAGGCCACGCCCCAGCTGTTGTCGGTGGTCGATTCCGTCACCGGCGTCCACTCGCCGCCGGCCACGGGCATCGAGTACACATTCCAGACGCCGGCCTTGTTCGACGAGAACAGGATGCGCGATTCGTCGGCGTTGAACGAGGCGCCGCTGACGCCGGTGGATTCGATGAAGTCCTCGATCACGTACTGCTTGGCCGGACGCGCGACCTCGGCCACCGGGGCGGCGGCGGTGGGCGCCGGCGCCTCCGGACCCGCGGCCGGCTGGCAGGCCGCCAGGGCCAGGGAGAGCGCGAACGGCAGTGCGATGGCGATCGAAAGCGGGCGGCGGCGCAACGGCTTCATCGGGGGCTCCGGGTCGGGTTCAGGGCCCGACTCTACGCCCAAGCCCGGCGCCCGCGAAATGGCCGGCGACGTCTCCCGCCGCCGGCTCAGGGCGCCGCGGCGGGCCAGTCGGCCACGTCCACCAGCTCGATGCCGGACGCATCGGCCAGCAGGCGCATCACCTCGTAGCGGCTCTCGATGCCCACCAGCATCACGATGCGCTGGCCCGGATGGCGGGCCGCGGCCTCGAGCAGGCGCTGGGCGTGGTGTTCGTTCCAGCGGCGCTGGTTGGTTTCGGCGACCGGGCCGACCAGGCGGTTCTTGAGGTCGCGGTTGGCGCCGACGACGCGGTCGGTCAGGGCGTCGTGAACCGCCTCCGGCGTGCGCCAGTGCACGGCCAGGGCGGCATAGGTCGCCGCATCGAGGTCGCGCAGGGCCGCACGCACGGCGGGCCGTTCCTTTTCCAGTGCGACGTGGGCGGCGGTGGACGGGCCGGAGAGCTCGGCAAACAGCGGCTCCGCCGGCTCCGAGGCGTAGGCGGTCGCGCCGCGCGCGTCGATCATCGGGAACACCACCTGCACGTATTCGACCTTGCCGGGCCAGACGGTGCGCTCGCGCAGTTCGGTCGGCGTCACGTCGAGCACGAACACGTCCGGGTCCAGGCGCTCGATCAGGGCACGCAGCGTGGGCAGGTCGTAGGACGGCGTGGTTTCGTGTTTTTTGTACAGGGTCGAGACCACGAACACCTTGGGCTTCGGGGCCTCGCCGTCGGCGGCGAAGGCCGGTGCGTGGCCGAACGATGCGGCGAGCAGGAAGGTCAACAGCAGTCGGTTCAATCGCATGGCGCGCTCCGGGTGGGGGACCGCGCCACTGTCGGCGCGCCGCCGCGGGCGCCTAAGGGCCGGAAGTACCGGGTGCGGCGAAGCCATTACCTGCGGCGCGCGCGGCGCGGCGTTCGGCCGCGAGCGCGACGATCCGCCGGCGCTCGTCGTCGTCGGCCGCGTGCCAGCGCAGGATGTCGTCCAGCGTGCGGCCGCAGCCCAGGCAGACGTCCTGCGCGTCCAGGCAGCAGTTGCGCGTGCAGGGCGAAGCGGTTGGTGCGGTGGGGCCGGCCATCCGGACGCCGCGCGCGCTCAGGCCTCGGGCCGCAGGGTCATCACCAGGAACCTCTCGTCCCGGGCACCGAACACATCGCGGGTCTCGGACCGCTCCAGCCACTGGATCACGCCGGTGGCTGCGTCGATGCGATACCGCGTCACCACCCGCAACACGACCCGCCCCGGCAGCTTCGCCCGCTCGTCCGCGCTCAGCGTCTTGCCCATCATCCGCTCCGCGGTATCGAGCAGCACCGGGGCCGATCGCTCCGGATCCATGGTCACGGTCCAGGTCATTTCGATCGGGCCGCCTTCGGTGGCCGGCGGGTCGACGCGGAAACTGCCCTGCATCGGAAACGTGTCGCCGCCCAGCGGATTCGGGGCGTCTTCCTCGTACTGGATGGTCTCACCCATCACCACGCCGCCCTTGCCGGGGAAGTTGTAGGCCACCGGAAGACGCATCAGCTCGGCTGCGATGACCGCTTCGGAGGTGATCGCCTGCAGCAACCGGTCCGAGGTCTCCTTTGCCCGCGCCCGTTCGGCCTCGTTCTCCATCGCCGCCAGCGCCTTCTCCTGGGCCGGCAGGGCGACCGCCTCGATGGAGCGCCGGAATTCGGGCAGCAGCTCCGCGAGGTTGCCGATGCCGGTCGTGGCGCCCTGCGCGTCCAGCGTGACCCTGACGCCGATCCGGTTGATCGACCGGTTCAGCGCTTCGACCTGGGCGCGCTGCTCGGCAGCGAAACCCTCCGGGTATTCGACCTTCGCGTCGCTGGCCCGCCATACCTGGCCACCGCCGGGATCGCCCGTGATGTGCTGGATCTCGGTGCTGCGCATGAGCGACGTCCTGCCCATGCGCGTCGTCTCGATGCGCTGCTCGAGGTCGTAGGACAGCGTGCGCGGAGCGTCCCAGGGCCAGGGCCAGTTCGCGGTGTCCACGACGGTCACCGTCTTTCCGGCGCCGTCCTTTTCGATCCTGGACGACTTGGCGTCGGCGGTCGCGGCCAGCGCGAAGGTCAGCAGAAGAAGGGTGCGCAGCATCGCAGCTCGCCTGTGCAGGAAAGGGTTGGATTCATGGCCCGCGCGCCAGCGACCAGAACGGGATCTCGACGCGCGTGCGGAAGCCGTTGTTGCGGTACAGCTCCAGCGCGCGGGTGTTCTGCTGGCTCACGTGCAGGAAAGGGATCAGGCCGCTGGCCAGGAGGTCGTTCGCCAGCCAGGCCATCAGCCGGCGCGCGTAGCCGCGGCCGAGGAAATCCGGATGCGTGCAGACCGCGCTGATCTCGCGCCAGCCCGGCGGGCCCATGCGCTCGCCGATGATGGCCGCCAGCCGCCCGTCTTCGTAGAGGCCGAAGTAGCGGCCCAGCCGCATCGTCTGCGGCCGGAAATAGTGCGGATAGACCAGGGCGGTGAGCGCGAGCACGTCG
Organism: Arenimonas terrae; assembly: GCF_006265115.1. Taxonomy (GTDB): domain Bacteria; phylum Pseudomonadota; class Gammaproteobacteria; order Xanthomonadales; family Xanthomonadaceae; genus Arenimonas; species Arenimonas terrae. The sequence continues at coordinate 575,676 of NZ_SMDR01000002.1, forward strand.
GCGCGCTGCGCGTCGCCCAGTTCGATGAAGTCCGGGCCCGGCACCTCGGCCAGCGGCGCATCGCAGACCATCTGCGCCAGGTCGCCCAGGTTCTGCAGCGCCCAGCCGGACGGCGCCGGCGGCACCGCGCCCAGCAGATAGACCGATTCGCCCGGCGCCACCAACGCGTCGAGTCCCGTCTGCAGCGGCGTGCCCGGCCCCGGCACGCCGAGGAAGGGCGCGACCTCGGCCGGATAGCGCAGCACTTCGCCGTGGGCGAGCGCGAGGTCGCGATGGCGATGCGCCAGCGACTGCCAGATCGGATTGTCGAGCGGATGCGCAGCCATGGGCGCGGTCCTCAGCCTTCCAGCGAATCCGCCAGCCGCTGCGCGATCTGCTCCGGCGGCAGGCGCAGGATGGTCGGGTTGACCTGCATCGGGAAGGCGTCGGCATCCGGCCCCGGCCAGGGCAGCACGATGCCGCGGGCCTGCGCGCGTTCGGCCAGCGCGCCCAGCGGGACGCCGGTGGCCGAGAGGTAGAAGCGGCTGGTCCCTTCCGGCACCTTGCGCACGCGGAAGCGGCCCTGCGCCTCCAGCAGGCCGATCAGCCGGTTCGCCGCGCGCCAGGACTCGGCGTAATCGCGCTCGTAGGTTTCGGCGTAGCCGGACACCAGCGCCACCGTCGGCCAGGCCTGCGGCAGCGAGCCGCCGAATAGGCGCCGGGTGTGGAACAGCCCGTCGATGAAGGCCTTGTCGCCGGCGATCACCGCGCCGGCCATGCCGTTGAAGTGTTTCCACAGCGAAACGTAGACAGTGTCGAACAGCGCGGCGATCTCGGGCAGCTTTTTGCCCGAGTGCAGCGGCAGGTTGAACAGGCGCGCACCGTCCAGGTGCATGCGGATGCCCTGCTCGCGCGCCCAGGCGCTGATGCGGCGCATTTCGCCGAAATCGGCCATGGCGTGGTCGAGGCGGCGCACCGGGCTTTCGATCGCGATCACGCCGACCTTGGTCTCGACGCGGCCGCCGCCGGAGCGGTCGACCCAGCGTTCCACTTCGTCCAGCGTCAGCGTCGCCTGGCCGGGCGCCAGCGGGACCAGGTTCAGGCCGCTGAGCATCTGCGCGGCGTCGCCGCTGTCGTTGTAGAGATGGCTTTCGGCCTGCACCAGCACGCGCCGGCGATTGCCGGCCAGCTTGCGCACGGCCAGGTGGTTGGCCAGGGTGCCGGTGGGCACGAACATCGCCGCTTCCTTGCCCAGCAGGCCGGCGAACTGCTTTTCGATTTCGGCGACCGGGCCGCCGAGCGAGTAGTAGTCCGGGTGCAGGTTGCTGGCGTTCACCACTTCACCCAGGCGGGCGGCGTATTCGCGCGGGCTCAGGCCCAGGCCGTCGGGGCCGAAGTTGACCGTCTGGAAAAGGCCTTCGCCCGATGCCGCCTCCGCCGCGGCCGCGGTGGCGGCGAACATCGGCGAAGCGGCGGCCAGGCCGCTGGCGGCGAGGAAGTGGCGGCGGTCCATGCAGGGCTCCCGGATCTGGTGGCAGACGGGCCACGCGGGGGCGCGGCCAGCCCCGGGAGCATAACGGCAGCGATGGAGAAAGTCGGCGCGATGCGCGCCGGTGACGCCGGGTCAGGCGTCGCGTTCGAGCGGCAGGCGGTCTTCGAACAGCGCGTCGTCTTCGTCGCTGTCCTCGTCGTCCAGCTCGGGGCCGGTCTGCCAGTCCTTGATCAGGGCACGGGCGACGATGGCCTCGCCGTCCTCGACCACGACACGGATCTGGGGAGTGGCCGGAACGCCGGCGGGGGACCCGGCCACGTTCGGGCCGAAGACATGGGCGGCGATGCCGGCGCTGACCAGCAGATCCTGCACGAGCTGCGCATCGAGCTCGCTTTCGGCGATGTAGACGGGTGTCATGGCGGCCCCTGTTTGCCTGCCAGCCGCGGGAGGCGGCCTGTTTCCGCCCGCGATTAGGCGATCTTCTTCACACTCAGAATGTGAACTGGTTCACACTTTTCCGGGTTTTCGGGTGCGTGGTGTCCCCGGGCAGACAAACGGAACGCCCCCGGTTCCTCGCGGAACCAGGGGCGCGGGATGACACCGGGGAACCGGCCTCAGCGGCGGCGGGCGGGCTTGCAGCCGTCCAGCCAGACCTGGTGCAGGATGTTGTCGTATTCGGCGAAACGGCCTTCGAAGCGCGCGGTCTCGCCGCGGCGGAAGGTCAGCACCAGGGCCTGCTGGTTGGGCTTGAACACGCAGGCCACGCCGGTCTGCGGCGCGTTGTCGCCCGGCACGCGGATGATGGAATCGTTGTGGTCGAGGATGTGGAACGCGACGATGGTGTCGCCCTCCACCTGCTGGATCGACGACACCTTGCCCTTGAGCGCGTAGCGGCGGCCGGTGTGGCGCGCCACCACGGCGGCGGCATTGGCCTGGCCTTCGCGGGCGATGCGGCGCGAGAACATGTAGACGTCCTGTTCGGTCACGTCGTCCACGTTCTGGGTGGCCGCGCCCTTGGCCGCGGCCTGGCGGCCGGCGTCGCCGCCCTGCAGCTTGCCCAGCAGGGTGCACATGTAGCTGCGGATGTTCTCCGCCTTGGCGAACTGGCCCTTCTCGGTCTTCACCGTCATCTCGACCGCGGCGGCGCCGCCTTCGTCGTAGACATTGATCAGGGTCGGGATCGGGCGGGTGGTGTTGGTGGAGCGCTGCTCGACCAGCAGGGTGCCGGTTTCGACGTCCTCGGACAGCACGTCCATCTTCTCGCCGATCATGATGCCCCGCATCTGGCCGATGGCGTCGGCGATGGACTGGTCGGGCACCGTCACCGCACTGGAGAAGTCCACGCCGGTGAAGGCGTTGCCGGACTTCTTGAAGTTGTCTTCGCATTCGCCGGCCTGGGCGGCGTTGGCGGCGGCGGCAAGCGCCAGGGCAAGCAGGGCGGGACGGAGCATTCGGACCTCGGGGAAGATGGGGGACGCCCCGGGAGTGTCTTTGACGGTCGGGACAAACTCAAGACAAACCGGGACGAACGACTCGATTGGCGACATGAACTGCCGGGGCAAGCACAGCTAACCGGGACAATGTGAAGCGGACTTCACGCGGGCGCGGCGGCCATCGATGGCGTCACATGCCTCGCCGCATGGGGTACGCCCGCGCTCAGCCCGACACGCAGGCCAGGCTGCGCACGCGCAGCACCGACTGTTGCCGGAAGCGTTCGCGGTAGGCCGCGACGATTTCGGCGACCGCCCGCTCGTTCGCCGCGTCCGCGGGATGCACGAGGTTGAGCACGTACGAAGCCTCCCGCACCGGCGTGCCGTCGGCGTCGCGCCACTGGCCCTGCGCCGGCCAGACGGTCAGCCCGGCCGGAAACCGCGGTGTCACGGTGTCCGCGAGGAATTCCGCCCATTCCGCCGGAGTCACCTCGCCGGTCGGCGTTCGGGTGCCGAAATAAAGCAGGTCCTGGACCTGTTCCCGCGCGGGCGGATCGCAGGGCGTGCCGGGCGCGGTGGCACAGCCGGCGAGGGCCAGGGCAAGGAATAGCGCGCAGCATCGAAGTGGAACAGGCGATGTGGATCGCATCGGGGAGCTTCCGTCGCGGGCGGAACGGTCAGCATACGCGCCGAATGCGCTGACCCAGGCGGGCTCAGTAGCACGCTTCCTGGATACGGTCGCCGTGCCGGCGCAGCCCATCGTGCGTGACGTACTGAAGCGGCTGGCGGCGATAGGCCGCATCCGCGGCCCGTGCGGACTGGCAGGCCGCGGACGATCCGGGTTCCGCTCGGGTCGTGGCGCCATTCGTCGAATACCCACCCGACCCTTCCGCTGCGTCGTTGGCAGCCTGGCGTTCGGCGGCCTGGCGCGCGAGCGCCATCCGCCGCTGCTGTGCCGGTGTCGGCTCCGGTTCTGGCGTCGCATCCCGCACCCAGGCCTGGGTGGCGTCAGCCGCGCAGGGTTGGGACTGGAAGCTCGAATGACCCTTCCCATCCACGCACTTGTACAGCGCCGCACCGGAGGAAGACGGGCTGTAGCTGCGCGGGGGCACATAGGTTTCGGCTCGCGGCTGCGGCCGTGGCGCGGTGGACTGCACCGGAACGGCGCGGGGCTCCGGCGGCTTCGGCTGGCTGCTGACGAAGGCGACATAGCCCGCCGAGCTGAGGATCGCGATCGCCCCCACTGTGCCCAGCACGCCGCTGTAGGGCACTTCCGCTTGGCGGAGCCGCCCGCGCGGGTCGCGCTGGACCGAGGGCGTGGAGAAGAACGCATAGGCGCCCAACAGCGCCGCCATCAGCAGGAAAAGGAAGGCGACCGAGCCATAACCCCAGTTCACCAGCACCACCGCGACCATCAGGTCGATGAACGCGACCGTCAGGAGGAACCAGAACTTCGCCATGCCCACACCCCGCCGCCCCTGTCGAAGGCGTAAACGCCGGGATGGATTGTTTCAGGACGCGCGGGGCCGAACTGTGCGCGGCGCCTTGTTACTGAACCTGACCCCGTTGCGACGCGTCTTCCGAAAGGAACCCGGCGATGTGCCGGACGTAGGCCTCGGGCTGTTCCCACCAAAGGATGTGCCCGCCGCCTGGGATGAACTGGTAGCGGGCGTCCGGAAACAAGTCGACGTATTCGTAGGCCTCCGCATAGGGCACAAAATCGCACTGCCCCTGCAGCACCAGCACCGGGCCCGGGAAGCGGCGCATCTGCGGGCGCGGGTCTTCGACATCGCCGAACCAGTTGGCGCCGGTGCGCACGTACACGCCCGCGCCGCCTTCTTCCGGCTTCACGTTTTTCGGGTCGCAGACCATGTTGCGGGTGAAGCCGGCGGCCAGCGTGTTCAGGGCCGCGTCCGCCTCGGCGTCCGACACGGTTTTCACGTTGAAGGCCATGGCGAAGGCCTGCGCCAGGATCACCTTGGCCGGCATCGCCGACAAACCGGTGTCGCGCCGGTACTGCTCGGGATCGGGGATGCGGAAGTCCAGGGTTTCAGGGATGGGATAGCGCGACTCCACCACCGCCCGCCCCTGCTCGTCGTATTCGGCGGGCTCGAGGTTGGCGGGTGAGCCGAGCACCAGCCGCGCCACCTTCTCCGGATGCCGCGCGGCGTAATACGCCGCCAGCCGGGCGCCATGCGACTGCCCGACCAGGGCCACGCGCTCGACGCCCAGCTGCCGCCCGACGATCTCGTGCAGGTCGGCGATCTGGTCGTTGAAGCCGCTGTCCTTGGGCCGCGGCAGGCGGTCGGACAGGCCCGAGCCGCGCTGGTCGTAGAGGAAGACCTCGTGCCCGGCATCGGCCAGCGGCTGCAGGGTCTGGATGATCGAGGAGTGCACGTAGCCGCCGGGCCCGCCGTGCAGGAACACGACCGGCAGCCGGCGCGGCGCGCCCGCCGCCGGCGCCAGCCGCGTATAGGCGATGCGGTAGCCGCCCTGCATCTGCCAGTACTGCGTGTCGGCGCGCGGCGCGATGGCCGCTACGGTGGTGCGGACGGGAATCAGAAACACGACCCCGACCGCCACCGCAAGCACCGCCGCGCCCACGACCGTCGCGCGGAACATCCACCGCAGGAATCGCCTCATCCAATCCGCTCCAGCCCTTGGGATCGACGCAAGGGAATGGTGTCCAGCATAGGGCCCGGGCATTCGCCGCGAGTGTGGCGTCAGTAATGCCGCCGCAATCGCGGTGGCTGCCGACGACGAGCCGCACGCACGATCGGGCACGCGGCCGGTGATTCCGGGCGATTGGGGGATTTCTGGCGGTTACTCGCCGCGCTTCCTGCGCCAGTCGTCGAACTCGCGCTGGGCGGCACGACGCTCGAGCTTGCCGAGACGGCCCTCGATCTCGGCGCGCAGGTCCGGCTCCTCGCCGTTGCCGGAGGCAATGGCCTGCGAGTACAGCACCCAGGCGCGCACCGGATCCGCGTCGACCCCTTCGCCCCGCAGGTACATCACCGCCATGCCCCGGTAGGCGTGCGAGCTTCCGGCATCGGCAGCGCGCTGATAGAACGACAGTGCCTTGGCGAAATCCTGCGGAACGCCCTCACCGGAAGCATGCATCACCGCCAGACTCGTCAGGCCGTCGCTGTCTTCGCCGGCGGCCGATCTCTCGAACCATTGGACGGCGGCCACCGGGTCCGGCTTCCGACCTTCGCCCCTCACGTAGGCCATGCCGACGCGCCACTGCGCATGCGGTTCGCCGTGGTCGGCCGAACGCTGGTACCACTCCAGCGCACGGTCCAGGTCCGTCTCGCCGGCCCAGCCGAATTCCAGGATACGGCCCATGTCGCGTTCGGCTTCGCGCACGCCCTTGCCGGCGGCGATTTCAACCAGTGCCGCACCGTCCTCGGCATTCGCGGATCGGCCGCACTGGCCGCGGAAGCGCGTGAGGCCGATGTAGTAGACGGCGATCACGTTCGGAGGGTCCATCGCGCCAAGCTCACGCAGCAGGCCACAGGCGGCGTCGACATCACGCTCGACCAGCGGCGACCCCTGGTAGAGATTGACCGCGTAGTTGAGCTTCGCGCCCTCGTCGCCGGCCGCCACCGCACGCTTGAGGTAGTCGAGCGCTTTCTGCGCATCCACGGGCACGGTCCAGCCGTTGGCGTGGAGCATGTAAAGGCGGTTCAGCGAGGCGCCACTGCCCTTGGCACCCGCACGCTCGGCCAGGGCGATCATTCGCGAGAGATCCATGCCCAGCATGTCCTGGATAGCCACTCCACTCAGCGCCTGGTCCATCAGGGCGCCCGCCAGGCGCTCGTCGACATCCCGGCGTTCGAGGGATTCGTAGGGTTCGAGGACGTCCACCGCCTCGGCAAACCGGCTTTCGTCCAGCAGCTTGTCGGCACGCGACACGGCTTCCGCCACTTCGTCGGCGCGGGCCGCTCCAGGCAGGACCAGGGCCAACACCAGCAGCGCGCGGAGGATCAGTTGCACGGAGGCCACCAAATCGGCAAAGGATGATCGCAGGGTATTGAGCGGACCAGACCGCCGCAAGCTGTCTCAGGCCCGGCCACCCACGCGCATCGCCCCCAGCATCGCCGCGGTGGACGCCTGCAGCGTCTGCGCCAGGTCGGCGGCGGTGCAGGTGGCTTCGCCCGCGAGCCAGGCGAGGATGGGCGACAGCATCGCGTCGGCCAGCGAATGCGCGGCCAGGCGCGGCGGCACGCGCAGGTGGGCGCCGTGGTCGCGCTTGAGTCGCGCCTCGATCATCGCCACCAGGGTGGCGCGCACCGGGCGCAGGCCCGCGCCCTGGAAAATGCCGCGGGCCATCGCGCGGTTCTGCCAGAAGTGTTCCAGGATGCCCTGCACGCATGTGGGCGAGGGCTCGCCCAGCATCGAGGCCAGGATGCCGAACGGGCCTTCGATGGCCGCGGCCAGCAGCGCGTCCTTGCTGCGGAAATGTTCGTAGAAGGTGGAGCGGCTGACGCCCGCTTTCGCGACGACATCCGCGATCGTGATCTCGTGGTAGCGCCGCGACAGCACCAGGCCGAAGAAGGCCTGCAGCAGGGCCTCGCGGCTGCGGCGCTTGCGCGGGTCCTGGGCGTCGTGGGCGAGCGTCATGGCCGGATTCTCCCACGCGCCCTGCCGGACAGGAGGCCGCGACTGTCCGGAAACCGGCGCGCGCCGGCCGCCAGCATGGGCGCACCCTGTCCGGAGACCACCGATGCCCACCCCGCCCTCCCCGCTCGCCCGCCGCCTGGTCGGCGGCACCCTGATCGGCGCCAGCGCGCTGTCCCTGCTGGCGATGTCGCACCACCCCACCGCGCACGGCATGAGCAAGGAACTGTGGGTGGCCGACCTGGTGCGCATCGGCGCGCTGAGCCGGCCCGTGCACGGCGGCATGATCGTGTGCGTGATTGCGCTCTGGCTGGCCCTGGCCGAATGGACGGCGTGGCGCGGCACCGCCCTCGCGCGCATCGCCGAAAAGCTCTACGGCCTGGGCGCGATCGCCATGATCGGCGCCGCCCTGATCAATGGCTTCGCCATCGACCACTACGCCAGCAGTGCGCTGCAGGGCGGCCCCGACGCGTTGCGCGACGCGGCGCGCGTGATGCCGCTGGCCTGGTCGCTCAACCAGACGCTGGCGGGGTTTGGGGTGTTTGCGCTGTCGGGCGGGATCGTGGCGTGGTCGATCGATCTGTGGCGTGGGCCGGGCGTATTGGCGCGCGTGGCGGCCACCTATGGCGTGGTGGTGATGCTGGGCTTGTGCGCCACGTTTGCCTTCAGCGCATTCGAGCTCGATGTGACGGGCATGGCGGCAGTGGTTTTGGCGCAGGCATTTTGGTACGTGACGACCGGCATCGTTTCATGGCGTCACGCGACCTTCTTGGGGAAAAACTGAAGGCGAATGCGCGGCCATCAGGCCAGGCCGTTGCCCCACAGGGCATTGCGCAGGCGGTTGCTTGGATCCCGCCGGCGTTTGATGTCGGCGAAGCGGGCCGCTTCCGGATAGGCGCGCTGGAACGGCTCCCGCGTGGCGTTCAGGCGATAAGGCGATAAGGCGATAAGGCAGGCAGTAGCGTCCGCCTTCGGCCAAGGCAGCGTCGATCAGCTCGCGGGTCCACTTCTCTACCGACTGGCTGGCATAACGGTGGCTGCGCTTCTTGTAGAAGAGGGCGAAACAGAGAACCTCCTGACCCGACGCGCGATGGCGGCCACAGTCAGGCCCGCCAAGCGCGTCACGTCCTGCACCACGTTGCCCTCCTCCGCAGTCGGCCTGCAGCCACCCGCCAGCAACGCCATGCTTGCCTAGGCCTGGAACAATCGGCGACGGAGGGGATCGAATCTGGAGCGGTCATGGTTCATCGTTGGCCTGGGCAATGGCCGGCAAGCTCGGCGCAGACGCCTGTCCTGTACTGAGCGAACCCGTCTCCGCCGAGTCAAACCTGGGATACCACCGACGCTCCCTGTTCAGAAAACGGGTTGAGGCCTCATTGGCCGAATCATGGATTCGAAACGCCTCCGAAACATGGACATTTCCGTCCCGATCCCGAAATCTGATCCGGGCATCTCTACGGCTGCCTTGAAGAAGCAGTTTCCAATCGGCCCACTCGTACAGCACCTCGTGTGAACCTCCAGGAGGCAACTCCAGGAACGAATCAGGCGACGCGCCATCCTCGAGTACAACCGGGTCGCTCCAGACAGTCCCGCCCCACGCGCGCTCCTGAAGATGGGCGTCCTGATAGAGGCCGCCAAGCAGATAGTCGTCGCCGTCCTTCCACGCAGGGACCCGAAGGGTTTCGTCCGACGCGTTTCGAAGCATGAACCGCGCGTACATGCGATGCCCCGTCACGTTGGCGACATACTCGGCGACGAAGCCGACGAACTCGGTGCCCAGCGCATCGCGGGAGCTCGCCGCCTCCTCGATCATGCGCTTGAATTCACTCCGCATATGATCACTCGCGCCCGCCATTTCCGGCTGGCCAGGGGCCCATCGCAGCTTATTGGGGTCCGCGCCGTTGTCGATCAGGACGCGTGTGACGTCCAGCGCGCGTTGGCCCTGGATCGCGATCGACTGCATGGCGGCCTGGAGCGGAAAGGCCGCCACGCCGAGTTCGTGTTTCGATGCTCCCGAACTGACATCGTTAGGCGGCCGTTTGGCGTTGGGATCGTAGCCATAGGACAGCAAGGCAGCCACGTTGCCCGCCCGACCGGCGCGTACCTGGGCGATCAACGCATCTTCTGCCTCGATTTCGAAACGACGGTCATCGAGGTCGTTCGCGAGCATCCAGTCCAGCGCCTTCCGATTAAGCGTGGCCTGCCGCGCGAACTGGTCGAAAACATCGGTACGCCAGTAGCTTGCGCCGGTGCGGCCGTCCACCAGCGCCGCCAGCAGTTGTGAGGCCCCTTGCTCGTTCGTGTCAGCCAGCTGGGCCGCCTGGCAGACCAACCGCGCCTCGTACAGGAAGCCTCGCGGCGCAGCATCCAGGGATTCGATCAAAGTCGGAGAACAGTCCCCACGCTCGAGGATCTTGTATGCGAAGACGCTTTCGGGGATTGATATGCGCGCCTCGGTGAACGTCCGGATGACGTTTTCGAAAGCCTCGTCGGCGGCGGCGTTGTCGCCCTTCGCCAACGCAGCGTCGAACCTGTCGATGGCGATTTGCCAAGGCCTCGAGCGTGATCCAGCGTCGGGGCAGCTCGACGTGCACGCAAGCGCAGAACAGGTGGCCAGCATCAAGCAGGCCAGGGCCCCTATTTGCACCAACTCCGTTCGATCCACGTGACACCCCCAAGGCTGCGCAACCGTCGCACCATGAAAGCATATCTCTGCGCCGTCAGTGCGAGCATTCCACTCAGATGGCGCCGGCAATCTTGCAGTCGGCGAGCCCGACTCGATCAGCTGCAGGCTTCATCGTGGCGTGGTCGGTAGACCTGTGGCCTGTGCCGAGCATTTTGGCGCGCGTGGCGGCCACCCATGGCGTGGTGGTGATGCTCGAGTTGTGCGGCGCTTTCGCGGCTGGCCTTTTCCCACTGAATGTGAGGGGGATGGCGGCTGTCGTGACGTCGCAGGCGGTTTGGTGCGCGCCTACCGGATTGTCGTCGTGGCGAACGTCGTCGCCGTGACCAAAAAAGGGCCCAACAGGGCCCTTTTTTCAATCATCCGCTTTCGCTCAACCGCACTTCGAGTAGCCGCAGTTCAGGCAAGTCGCGCAGCCATCCATGATCACGGTGGCCTTGGTGTTGCACTTGAAGCACATCGTCGCGCTGGGCGGGAAAGAGGCGCCCTCGCCGGTGACCTGCACCGCCTCGTCGGCGCTGGCGCCGTCGGTGCCGGGACCTGCGGGGGCGCCGCTCAGGCCGTCAGACTTTTTTTTTGCGCGGGCCTCGTAGGCGGCGCGCTTGTCGGCGATCAGCTGCTTCTGGGCTTCGCTGAGCTCCGGGTCGATGATCATGCCGATGGACTTGAGGTGCTCTTCCACGACCGAGCCGATCTCGGCCACGATCGACGGCATGTACACGCCGCCGGCCTTGAAGTAGCCGCCGCGCGGGTCGAACACCGCCTTCATCTCGTCCACCAGGAAGGTGACGTCGCCGCCCTTGCGGAACACGGCGCTCATGATGCGGGTCAGGGCCACGATCCACTGGAAGTGGTCCATGTTCTTGGAGTTGATGAACACCTCGAACGGACGGCGCAGCTCGTACTCGGTGCCCTGGTTGAGCACGATGTCGTTGATGGTCACGTACATCGCGTGTTCGACCAGCGGCGACTTGATCTTGTAGGTGGAGCCGATCAGCACCTCGGGGCGCTCGACCTTCTCGTGCATCTGGATGATGTCGGCAGTCGGCAGTTCGACGACGGCGGCCACGGGCGCCGGCGCGGCAGCCTCCTTGGCCTTGTCCTCGGGCTTCTGCACGCTGTAACCCTTGATTTTCTTGCTGATCTTGATGGCCATCTGGTTCTTTTCGCTTATGTATTCGGTGGGTGGTTCGCCCGGAGCCCCCCGCCGCACAGCGGCGGGGGGACGGGGTACGACAATCGGGACAGCCTCAGGCTTTAGCGCTTCCTGGCAACCTTTCGGGCGGTCTTCTTGCGGGGCGCCGACTTCCTGGCGACCTTCTTCGCGGCCTTGCGGGCCGGAGCCTTCTTCGCGGCGACCTTGCGGGTCGCCTTGCGAACGGTCTTCTTCGCCGCGGCCTTCTTGGCGGCGACCTTGCGGGTGGCCTTCTTGGCGACCTTCTTCACCGCCGCCTTCTTGGCCGCGACCTTGCGGGTCGCCTTCTTGGCGGCCTTCTTGGTGGCGGTCTTGGCGCCGCCGACGCGGGCCTTGACGGCCTTCACCGCCGCGGCGGCCTTCTTCTTCGCGCCGGCCACGGCCTTCTTCACGGCCTTGCCGGTGTCGGACTTCTCGGCCTTCTTGATCTGGGCCTTGGCCTTCTTGATGGTCGGGGCGGCCTTCTTCTTCGCCGCCTTCATCACCTTGTTGGCCTGGTCGGCGATGGCGCTGCCGATTTCCGAAGCCTTGTCGCTGACGCTTCCAGCGGCACTGGAAATGGCCGCCGTGACACCGTTGCCGTTGCTCATACCGCTCTCCTCGTCAGAAAAACCGCGGGAATGTTCCGCGGGGCCAATCTAGCGCGATCCCGCGCGGTTTGCGCGCCGGGCCGGGCGTCAGAACTTGCCGTAGTAGCCTTCCTTGAGGGCGTCGAACAGGTTGGCGGCGCTGTGCAGCTCGCCGTCGTATTCGATTTCCTCGTTGCCCTTCACTTCCACCACGCTGCCGTCCTCGAGCTCGAAGCGATAGGTGGTGTTCTCCAGGTCGGTCTCCTTCACCAGCACGCCCTGGAAGGCGGCCGGGTTGAAGCGGAAGGTGGTGCAGCCCTTCAGGCCCTGCTTGTGGGCGTACATGTAGATGTCCTTGAAGTCCTCGTACGGGTAGTCCGTCGGGACGTTCGCGGTCTTGGAGATCGAGCTGTCCACCCACTTCTGGCTGGCGGCCTGGATGTCCACGTGCGCCTTGGGCGTGATGTCGTCGGCCGAGATGAAGTAGTCCGGCAGGCGGGTCTTCTCGTCGGTGCTGAACGGCATGGCCTCGGCATTGACCAGGGTGCGGTAGGCCAGCAGCTCGTAGCTGAAGACCTCGACCTTTTCCTTGGACTTCTTGCCTTCGCGGATCACGTTGCGGCTGTAGTGGTGGGCGAACGACGGCTCGATGCCGTTGCTGGCGTTGTTGGCCAGGCTCAGCGAAATCGTGCCGGTCGGCGCGATCGAGCTGTGGTGGGTGAAGCGCGAGCCGGTTTCCGACAGCTCCTTCACCAGCTCCGGCGCCACCGTGGCCACGCGCTGCATGTAGCGCGAGTACTGGGCGTGCAGCTGGCGGCCCTTGATGATCTGGCCGACCTTCCAGCCGTCCTTCTTCATCTCCGGGCGCTTGCGCAGCATCTCGGCGGTGACGGTGAAATCCTCGTCCATGATCGGGGCCGGGCCCTTTTCCTTGGCCAGGCTCAGGCCCATCTCCCAACCGGCGACGGCCATCTCGCGGCTCACCTGTTCGGTGAACGCGACCGATTCCTTCTCGCCGTATTTCATCTTGAGCATGGTCACGGTGCTGCCCAGGCCCAGGAAGCCCATGCCGTGGCGGCGCTTGCGCATGATCTCGTTGCGCTGCTGCTCCAGCGGCAGGCCGTTCACTTCGACCACGTTGTCGAGCATGCGGGTGAACACGCGCACGACTTCCTTGTATTCCTCCCAGTCGAAGGAGGCCTTGTCGGTGAACGGGTCGCGCACGAACTTGGTCAGGTTGACCGAACCCAGCAGGCAGGCGCCGTAGGGCGGCAGCGGCTGCTCGCCGCAGGGGTTGGTCGCGCGGATGTTCTCGCACCACCAGTTGTTGTTCATCTCGTTGACGCGGTCGATCAGGATGAAGCCCGGCTCGGCGAAGTCGTAGGTGGACGCCATGATGCGGTTCCACAGCTGCTGGGCGCGGATGTGGCCGTAGATCTTGCAGGCCACCATGCCGTCTTCGCGGGTCACGTAGTTGTTGGTGTGCGGCCAGTCGCGCCAGACCACCTGCTTGGGGTCCTTGGTGTCGACTTCGTCGGCTTCCTTGATGTTCACCGGGAACACCAGCGGCCAGTCCTGGTCCTTCTCGACCGCCTGCATGAACTCGTCGGTGACCAGCAGCGAGAGGTTGAACTGGCGCAGGCGCCCGTCCTCGCGCTTGGCGCCGATGAACTCCTTCACGTCCGGGTGCGACACGTCGAAGGTACCCATCTGGGCGCCGCGGCGGCCGCCGGCCGACGAGACGGTGAAGCACATCTTGTCGTAGATATCCATGAAGCTCAGCGGGCCGCTGGTGTAGGCGCCGGCGCCGGACACGTAGGCGCCGCGCGGGCGCAGGGTGCTGAACTCGTAGCCGATGCCGCAGCCGGCCTTCAGGGTCAGGCCCGCTTCGTGGACCTTGCCCAGGATGTCGTCCATCGAGTCGGTGATGATGCCCGACACGGTGCAGTTGATCGTGCTGGTGGCCGGCTTGTGCTCGAGCGCGCCGGCATTGGACGTGATGCGGCCGGCGGGAATGGCGCCGCGGCGCAGGGCCCACAGGAAGCGCTCATACCAGTACTTCTGCTTCTCGCTGGTCGGCTCGGCCTCGGCCAGGGCCCGGGCCACGCGCTGGTAGGTGTGGTCGATGGTCGGGTCGACCGGCTCGCCCTTCTTGGTTTTCAGGCGGTACTTCTTGTCCCAGATGTCGTAGGACGCCGGCTGCATCTCGATGTCCTGCGCCGTGTTGTTCTTGACCGCCTCCAGGCGAACCGTGCTCATAAGTCCTTTCTTCCTCCCGGGGCACCCCTCGGTAGGGCGCCTTATGTGAATTCTTATCGGGTCGTGCCGGCCGGTATTCCGGGGGAAAGGATGCCCGCCCGCGGGGTTTTGCCCCTGGGAAGATGCCCTGTCCGGTCCGTTTCCCGCATGCCGTCTCGCCGTCGCGTCGTGCAAGCTCCAACCCCAAGACTTGGGGCCGCCCCCGCTGCCCGACACAAGATGTAGTGGCAGCGGAAGGCAAAACTACCCCTCGGCGGGGGGGCTGTCAACAACCCGAAACACGCTGAAAACACAGCGGCTTCAAGATGTTCCACGGCACTCCCAGACTTGCCTTGAAACCTCCGGCGGCTGCTTTCCCGGCGCCAGGCGACCCGTGGAACCAGACTGTCATCACAGTTTCGGGCCGGCCGGCCGGACCGGGCCGGGGCTTGTCCAGCCGCCGTTCGGCTCCCATCTGTTATCCCGTTCATCTTGTTCATGGCCTGTGCCTCCGGAGCCCGATCCATGCGTCTGCTGACCGCCGCCACTGCCCTCCTGCTCGCCGGCCTGGCCGGCGCCGGCGCCCACCACTGGCTCAGCCAGCCGGTCGCCGTCACCCCGGCCGCCGCCCCGACCCGGGCCCAGGCCGCCCTGGACACCGCCGCCGACCTGGCCCTGCCCCGGGTCGCCCAGGCCGCCCTGCCGGCCGAGATGGCCGGCTCGCCGGTCCCGTCCCTGGCGCCGATGCTGCAGAACGTCACCCCGGCCGTGGTCAACGTGTATTCCCGCCAGGTGGTCCGGGTGCGCAACCCCCTGGCCGAGTTTTTCGGCATGCCCGGCGGCATGCCGCAGGAGCGCATGCAGCAGTCGCTGGGCTCGGGCGTCATCGTCGACGCCGAGCGCGGCCTGGTGCTGACCAACAACCACGTCATCGAGAACGCCGACGGCGTGTCGGTGACCCTGGCCGACGGCCGCACCTTCGAGGCCGAGCTGGTCGGCGCCGACCCCGACACCGACGTGGCCGTGATCCGCATCCCGGCCGAGAACCTCAGCGCCCTGCCCCTGGCCGACTCCGCGCGGCTGCGGGTTGGCGACTTCGTGGTGGCGGTGGGCAATCCCTTCGGCCTGGGCCAGACGGTCACCAGCGGCATCGTCTCGGCGGTCGGCCGCAGCGGCCTGCAGGGCCTGGGCTACCAGAACTTCATCCAGACCGACGCCTCGATCAATCCCGGCAACTCCGGCGGCGCCCTGGTGAACCTGCGCGGCGAACTGGTCGGCATCAACACCGCCAGCTTCAATCCGCGCGGCAGCAATGCCGGCAACATCGGCCTGGGCTTCGCCATTCCCGCCAACCTGGCGCGCGAGGTGATGCGCCAACTGATGGCCTACGGCGAAGTGCGCCGCGGCTCGCTGGGCCTGGACGGCGAGGACATCACCGAGTTCGCGGCCCGCCAGCTCGACCTGCCCGCCAACCAGCGCGGCGCCCTGGTGGCGCGCGTCTACCGCGGTTCCCCGGCCGAGGCCGCCGGCGTGCGGCCGGGCGACATCGTGGTGGCCGCCAACGGCGAGCGCATCGACAGCGCCCAGGCCCTGCGCAACCTCGAGGGCCTGCTGCCGGTGGATAAGCAGGTGAGGCTGGAGCTGCTGCGCGATGGCCAGCGCCTGGCGGTCTCGGCCACCCTCAAGGCCCAAGCCAAGGAGGTGGACGGCGGCGAGATCGACCCGCGCCTGGCCGGCGCCACCCTGACCGAACTGCCGGAGCGCTTCCGCCAGCAGGGCCTGATCGGCGTGATCGCCAGCAAGGTCGAGCCCGGCAGCCGCGCGGCCCGCAACGGCCTGCGCGCCGGCGACCGCATCGGCCAGGTCAACCGCCGCAACGTGGCCGACCTGCCGGCCTTCCGCAGCGTGCTGGCCAACCAGCCGCAGGACCTGGTGCTGAGCGTCGCGCGCGGCGGCCGCTTCGGTTACCTGGTGATGGAATAAGTTCCGGCGCCGCGCCCGCGGCGTCGGTGTAAGGTGAGCCACTGGACCGCAGAGGAGCCCCCGCCATGTCCCGCCCGATGCCCGAGCCGACCCCGCCGCTGGACGCGGTGCCCGAACTGAGCCACCTCGAATCGGCCAAGGAAAGCCTGGGCGAGGCGCGCGACGCGCTCAAGACCGGCGTTTCCGACGCGGTGGGCGCCAGCGCCGCCGCCGCACGCGAGGCCAAGGCCGAACTCGACGACAAGCTGCAGGGCCTGCTCGACCAGGGCAAGGGCCTGCTCAACCAGGCCGAAGACCTGATCCGCAGCAAGCCGCTGGCCTCGTTCGGCGTCGCTTTCGCGGCCGGTTACCTGGTCGCCGCTCTCACCCGGCGCAAGTAAGCCGGGCCGATGAGCGGCCAGGAGCCGGCGCAGGACGCGCCGAACCCGCAGCCACCCGGCGAGGCCGGACGCCTGGGCGACGATGCCCAGGCCGTGCTGTCGGCCGCGCGCGCCACCGCCCGCGCCTACGTCGGCAGCTTCGACGCGCTGCGCCAGCTCTTCGCCGCCGAGGTGGGCCTGGCGCGCGACGCCCTGATCCATGCCCTGGTCTACCTGCTGGTCGCGACGGTGATGCTGGGCACGATGTACGTGCTGCTGACCGCCCTGGTGGTGACCGCGCTGCGTTCGGCCGGGGCGCCCTGGCCGCTGGCGATCGCGATACCCCTGCTGGTCAGCGCCGGCATCGGCGGGTTCGGCATCCTGCGCGCGAAGGCGCTGCTGCGCCTGGCCGACTTCGAGGCCACGCGCCGGCAGCTCAAGCAGGGCCTGGCCGGCCTGCGCGATCCGGCCGCGCCGGAGCCGCCGCCATGAAGCTGTCGGAAAAACAGGCCGCCGTCGAAGCCGCGGAGCTGCGCTGCCAGGGCCAACGCCTGCACGCGCAGCAGTCGCTGGAGACGCTGAAGTCGGAGTTCCGCCGCAGCGCCACGCCGGGCCGCATCGTCGTCTCGGGCCTGGCCCTGGGTTTCGCCAGCGGCATCGCCGCGCCGCGCGGTGCGGCGGCTGCAGTGAGCGGGCGTTTCCTTTCGGGGCCGATATTTTCCATGCTGTTCGACTCGCTGCTGCCGGGCCTGATGGCCGGCATCACCGCCGCCGCCACCGCCGAGCAGGTGGTGGAAGACACCGCCGCCGACGCGGCGCAGGGCGCGGCCGAAGCGGCCGTGGAGGAAGCGGTGGAGGACGCTGTCGAGAATCCGGACGAAGCCGCACCGGCCCGCCCCCGTCGTCGTCGCAAGCGCAGGCCCAAAGCCCGTGTCGACGCCTGAACGCCCCGACGATGCGTCCCCGACCACGCCGGCCACCGCCGCTCCGGCGGTCGTGCGCGTGACCCTGCCCGGCGACGACGACCCGCCGCGCCTGCCGCTGTCCAACCACGCCCAGCGCCTGGCCGCGCTGCGCGCGAACTCGCGCCTGCTGTGGGTGCTGGTGCTGGGCGTCATCCTCTACACCTGCTACTTCGCCTCCAGCCTGATCCTGCCGGTGGTGGTGGCGGCCTTCTTCGCGATGCTGCTCAGCCCGCTGATCAACCGCGTGCCGCTGCGCTGGCTGCCGCGCGGCCTGGCGGCGCTGATGCTGGTGGCGGGCCTGCTGGGCTCCCTGGGCGCGGTCGGCGTGTTCATCGCCAACCCGGCCGGCGACTGGGTGCGCAAGGTGCCCTTCGTGGTGCGCGAGGCGGCGCCGAAACTGCAGGCGATGGTGAAGCCGCTGTACGAGGCCCGGCGCGCCAGCGGTTTCGACGAGCTCGCCGGCGACCCCGAGCCGGGCCCCGAGGAAGTGGTGGTGCGGCCGCCGCGCGACGACCTGGTGTCGGCCACGCCCAAGGTGCTGGGCTCGCTGCTGGCGGTGATCCTGCTGACCTTCAGCTTCCTGGTCTACGGCGACGACGTGCTCAACAAGCTGCTGATGCTGCGGCCCACGCGCGCCCAGAAGCGGCTGACCGCCGAGATCGTGCAGCAGATCCAGAGCGACCTGTCGCGCTACATGGTCACCATCAGCGCCACCAGCATCGCCCTGGGCGGCGCCACCGCCGGACTGCTGTGGTACCTGGGCGTCGAGGACCCGCTGCTGTGGGGCGTGCTGGCCGCCGCGCTCAACCTCACGCCCTTCGTCGGCCCGCTGATCATGGCCCTGCTGCTGGCCCTGGTCGGGCTGTCGCAGTTCGACACGATCGGCGCTGCGATGATGCCGGCCGCCGGTTTCCTGGTCCTGCACGCGGTCGAGAGCAATGTGCTGACGCCGCTGGTGCTGGGCCGGACCATGCGCATCAACCCGCTGGCCATCATCCTGTGGCTGATGCTCTGGGGCTGGCTGTGGGGCGTGGCCGGCCTGCTGGTGGCGGTGCCGATGCTGGTCTGCCTGAAGATCGTCGCCGACCGGGTCGAGGGACTGCGCAGCTGGGCCCGGCTGCTCGAATAGGCGACGGGCCGGCCCGGCTCACTCCGGGCTCACCCCGCAAAGCGGTATCCTTCCGCGGTGAAAGCACCGCCCCTGGCCCTGAGCCTCGACCTCGACGACACCCTCTGGCCGATCTGGCCCCTGATCGAACGCGCCGAACTCGCGCTCGACGCCTTCCTGCGCGAGCACTGCCCGCGCACCGCGCAGAAGTACCCGGTGCACCGCATGCGCCGGCTGCGCGAGCAGATCGCCACCGAGCACCCGCAGTTCGCCCACGACTTCACCCACCAGCGGCGCTTGTCCCTGCTGCGCGCGCTGGAGGACTGCGGCGACGAGGCGGCGCACGCCGATGCGGCGTTCGAGGCCTTCTACGCCACCCGCAACCAGGTCGAGTTCTACCCCGACGCGCTGCCGGCGCTGGAACGCCTGGCCGCGCGCCGGCCGGTGGCGGCGCTGACCAATGGCAATGCCGACCTGGCGCGCATCGGCATCCAGGCCCACTTCGTGCATTTCGTCAGCGCCCGCGAGCTGGGCGTGGCCAAACCCGACACGCCGATCTTCCACGCCACCTGCGAGCGCCTGGGCCTGGCGCCGGCCGACGTGCTGCACGTCGGCGACGACCCGCTGCTGGACGTGGTCGGCGCGCGCCGCGCCGGCATGCCCAGCTGCTGGATCAACCGCAAGAAGGAGCGCTGGCCCGCCGGCCTGCCGCGTCCGGACCTGGAATTCGCTACGCTTGCCGGCCTGGCCGACTGGCTGGACACCCACGACACGGAGACCCGATGAGCCTGCCGCCCTGCTTCGCCAGCCCCGATGCCGCCGCTGCGGCGCTGCCGCTGCGGCTGGTGGACCGCGCCGGGTACGCGGCGTGGCGGGACCAGCAGCCGGCGGCCGTGCAGGCCTGGCTCGCGGCGCACGATTTTTCCGGGCAGTCCGGCGCACCGCTGATGGTGCCGGGCGCCGACGGCCAGCCGTCGTATTTCCTGGCCGGCGTGTCCGATCCGAAGGATCCCCTGGCCCTGGCCCACCTGCCATCGATGCTGCCGCCCGGCAGCTACCGGCTGGCCGCCGAATCGCCGCTGGCGCTGGAAGCGGGCCAGGCCCTGCTCGGCTGGGGCTTGGGCGCCTACCGCTTCGACCGCTACCTCAAGCCCGCGCGTGCGCCGGCGCGCCTGGTCATCGACGACGCCAGCGCCGAAAACTCGGAAGCCTTCGCCCTGCTCAAGGCCGCCACCCTGGTGCGCGACCTGGTCAACACGCCGACCGAACACATGGGCCCGACCGAACTCGAGGCCGTGGCCACGCGCCTGGCCCAGGCCTACGGCGGCAAGCTCGACGTGGTCAGCGGCGAAGCCCTGCTCAAGCAGAACTTCCCGGCCATCCACGCCGTCGGCCGCGCCAGCCACCGCGCGCCGCGCCTGATCGAGCTCACCTGGGGCGACGAATCGCACCCGCGCCTGGCCATCGTCGGCAAAGGCGTGTGTTTCGACACCGGCGGCCTGGACATCAAGCCCGCCGACGGCATGCGCAACATGAAGAAGGACATGGGCGGCGCCGCGCACGCGCTGGCCCTGGCCCAGCTGGTGATGGCGATGAAGCTGCCGGTGCGCCTGCAGCTGCTGGTGCCGGCGGTCGAGAACGCGATCGGCCCGGACGCCTTCCGCCCCGGCGAAGTGCTGGCCACGCGCCAGGGCCTGTCGGTGGAAGTGGACAACACCGACGCCGAAGGCCGCCTGATCCTGTGCGACGCGCTCACCTACGCCGCCGAGGGCAAGCCGAGCCTGCTGCTGGATTTCGCCACGCTCACCGGCGCCGCGCGCATCGCCCTGGGCCCGGACCTGCCGGCGCTGTTCGCCAACGACGACAAACTGGCCGCCGACTATCTGGCCGCCGGCGAACGCGCCCGCGACCCGCTGTGGCGCATGCCGCTGTGGCGCCCCTACCTGAGCTACCTGCGCTCGGGCATCGCCGACCTGGCCAATTCGGGCGCTTCGCGCATGGCCGGCTGCATCACCGCCGCGGTCTACCTTGAGCGTTTCGTGCCCGACAGCCAGCCCTGGGCGCATGTGGACGTGTATTCCTGGAACGACAGCGACCGCCCGGGCAAACCCGCCGGCGGCGAAGCCCAGGGCCTGCGCGCGGCCTGGGGCCTGCTCAAGGCCCGCTACAGCTGAGGCGCGGGCGCGGCCCGGCCTCCGGCGCGCGACGGCACATCCATTACCTGCCGACGGCGCGGCTTCGATGACAATCGTCAGCCGCGCCGGGTGATGGCGCGCACTGCCTGAAGAAAGTGCCTTCCAGCACCTTGGCCGCACCGGGTCGGTGGGTACACTGGCCGCCTTCCGGAAACCGCGCCGAGCCCATGAACAACTCGCCCGACCTGCTCAACCAGCTCCGCATCGACCGCAGCGCCGCCCCGCCGCCGCGTCCGGCCGGCCGCGGCCCCTGGCCGGCGATCGCCGTCGCCGCCGTCGTGCTGGTCGCCGCCGGCGCCTGGTGGGCGCTGCGCGAGGAGCCGCTGGCGGTGAGGACCGCCGCCGCCCAGCCCGAGGCCGCCGGCACCGCCTCGGCCGGCACCTCGGTGCTCGACGCCTCCGGCTACGTCACCGCCCGCCGCATCGCCACCGTCTCGTCCAAGGTCACCGGCAAGGTGCTCGAGGTGCTGATCGAAGAAGGCCAGAAGGTGAAGGCCGGCGAAGTGCTCGCGCGCCTGGAGCCTACCGACGCCGACGCCCAGCGCGACCTGTCCGCCGCCCAGCTCGAGGCCGCGCGCAGCAACGTCACCGGCATCGCCGCCCAGCTCAAGCTCGCCGACCAGAACCTGGTGCGCATGCGCGACATGGCCGCGCGCAAGCTCGTCGCCACCGCCATGCTCGACCAGGCCCAGGCCGAACGCGACGCGCTCGCCGCCCAGCTGCAGAGCGCGCGCAGCAACCTGCAGGTCGCGGTCGAGGCGCTGGCGCTGTCGGACATCGGCGTGGACAACACCGTGGTGCGCGCGCCCTTCGACGGCGTGATCACGGTCAAGGCCGCGCAGCCGGGCGAGATCATCTCGCCGATGTCGGCCGGCGGCGGTTTCACCCGCACCGGCATCGGCACGGTGGTGGACATGGACTCGCTGGAGATCCAGGTCGACGTCAACGAGGCCTTCATCGGCCGCGTGAAGCCCAAGCAGAAGGTCGAGGCCGTGCTCAACGCCTATCCCGACTGGCGCATCCCGGCCGAGGTGATCGCCATCGTGCCCACCGCCGACCGCAGCAAGGCCACGGTGAAGGTGCGCATCGCCTTCAAGGAAAAGGACGAGCGCGTGGTGCCCGACATGGGCGTGCGCGTGTCCTTCCTGGAGGAAGCCAAGCCGGCCGAGGCCAACGCCCCGGCGATCACCGGCGTCACCGTTCCGAGCGAGGCGGTGGTGCAGCGCGAGGGCAAGACCGTCGCCTACGTGGTGCGCGACGGCCGCGCCAGCCTGCGCGAGATCGAAGCCGGCGACACCCGCGACGGCCAGCGCCGCATCCTGCGCGGCCTGGCGGTCGGCGAACAGGTGGTGCTGGCGCCGCCCGCCGAACTCGCCGACGGCGGCAAGGTCGCCGTCACGCCCTGAACTCCCCTTCCACGCGAACCCCACGAGGCACGCCATGTCCGAGTCCCTGGTCCAGATCCGAGCGCTCACCAAGCACTACACCCGCGGCAAGCAGACCGTCGAAGTGCTGCACGGCATCGACCTCGACATCCCCAAGGGCGACTTCGTCGCGCTGATGGGGCCGTCGGGTTCGGGCAAGACGACGCTGCTGAACCTGATCGGCGGGCTGGACACCCCGACCTCCGGCTCGGTGTCGGTCGAAGGCCGCCGCATCGACCAGATGTCGGGCGGCGAACTGGCCGCCTGGCGCGCGCATCACGTCGGCTTCGTGTTCCAGTTCTACAACCTGCTGCCGGTGCTGACCGCGCAGAAGAACGTCGAGCTGCCGCTGCTGCTGGCGTCCATGAGCGGCGCCGAACGCGCCAAGCGGGCCCAGGTGGCGCTGCAGCTGGTGGGCCTGGGCGACCGCGGCGGCCACAAGCCCAGTGAACTCTCCGGCGGCCAGGAGCAGCGCGTGGCGATCGCCCGCGCCCTGGTCACCGACCCGACCCTGCTGATCTGCGACGAACCGACCGGCGACCTGGACCGCAAGACCGCCGACGAGATCCTGACCCTGCTGCAGGTGCTCAACCGCGAGCACGGCAAGACGATCGTGATGGTCACGCACGACCCGAAGGCCGCCGAATACGCCACGCACACGGTGCACCTCGACAAGGGCCTGCTCGTCGACACCGTCGCGGCGCACTGAGGACGCCGCCATGACCCGCACCGGACTGGTACTCGCCAACCTCTTCCACCGCAAGGGACGCACGTGGCTGACGCTGCTGTCGGTCATCACGGCGTTCACGCTGTTCGGCCTGCTGCAGGCCGTGATCGTCGTGTTCAGCAGCGGCGCCGACTTCGTCGGCACCACCCGGCTGGTCACCCAGTCGCGCGTGTCCTTCACCAATTCGCTGCCGATGCGCATGGTCCCGGAGATCGACGCGATCCCCGGCGTCGAGCGCGCCATGTACCAGCAGTGGTTCGGCGGCGTGAACAAGGCCGACAACACCGAGATCTTCACCTTCGCGGTCGACCCCGAGCGCCTGCATGAGGTCTACCCGGAGTGGGTGATGCCGGAGGAACACTGGCAGGCCTTCGCCCGCACCCGCACCGGCATCATCGTCGGCCGCCAGGTCGCCGACCGCACCGGCTGGAAGGTCGGCGACCGCATTCCGCTGGCCTCGAACATCTTCCCGCAGAAGAACGGCAGCAAGGACTGGGAGTTCGAGGTCGTCGGCATCTACGACGGCATCGACGAGCAGTGGCAGGGGCAGACCGGCGGCATGTACATCAACCATGCCTATTTCTCCGAAGCCTCGATGTTCGGCGGCGGGCTGGCCGGCATGTTCTCGCTCAAGATCGAGGACCCGGGCATGGCCGAGGCGATCGCCCAGACCATCGACAAGCGCTTCGAGAACACCGCCGACGAGACCCGCACGATGTCGGAGAAGGACTTCAACGTGAACTTCCTCAAGCAGCTGGGCGACATCGGCCTGATGCTGCGCTGGATCCTGTTCGCGGTGTTCTTCACCCTGCTTCTGGTGGTCGGCAACACGATGGCGCAGAGCGTGCGCGAGCGCGTGCCGCAGTTCGCCGTGCTCAAGACCCTGGGCTTCACCGACAACGCCGTGCTGGGCTTCGTGCTGGCCGAGACGCTGGCGCTGTGCGCGATCGGCGGGCTGGTCGGGCTGGTGATCGCCTGGGTGCTGAGCCAGGGCATCACGCAGGCGGCCGGGGGTTTCCTGCCGCCGATCATCCTGACCGCCCAGGTCTGGATCGCCGGCCTGGTGGCGATCATCGTGCTGAGCCTCGCCGTCGGCCTGATGCCGGCGCTGCGGGCGCGCCGGCTTCGCATCGTTGACGCCCTCGCGGGCCGCTGAGGAGAACCGACATGATCAAGCAGATCCTCGCGATCACCGCCATGAACGTGCGGTCCATCCCCGAACGCTGGGGCCCGTCGCTGGTGATCGTCATCGGCCTGGCCGGCGTGGTGGCGGTGTTCACCGCGCTGCTGGCGATGGCCAACGGCTTCTCGTCGACCCTGCAGTCGGCCGGCCGCGGCGACAACGCCATCGTGCTGCGCGGCCAGTCCGGCGCCGAGCTCAACTCCGGCTTCGGCGGCGACAGCGTCCAGCTGATCAAGCTCGGTCCGGGCATCCGCAAGGGCCCCGACGGCGAGCCGCTGGCCGCCGGCGAGCTGATGGTGATCACCGAGCTGGGCCGCAAGGACGATCCCGCCGCCGTCGCCAACGTGACCCTGCGCGGCGTCGAGCCGGCCTCGTTCGCGATCCGCCCGCAGCTGAAGATCACCGCGGGCCGGACCTTCGCGCCGGGCAAGCGCGAGGTGATCGTCGGCAACGGCGTCGCCGGCCAGTTCGCCGGCACCGCGCTCGGCGACACCCTGCGCATGCGCGGCTCGGACTGGACCATCGTCGGCCACTTCACCGCCGGCGACGCCAACGACAGCGAGGTCTGGGTCGACCTGGGCACCGCGCAGTCGGCGTTCAACCGCGGCAATGCGGTCAGCGCCGTGCGGGTCGGCCTGGAGTCGCCGGCCGCGATCGCCACGCTGCGCGCGGCCCTGGCGGCCGATCCGCGGCTCGCCGTGGACGTGACCGAAGAACAGGCCTACTACAGCGCCCAGACCAAGGGCGTTCGGCAGACGATCGAGGGCCTGGCCTTCGTGGTCACCTTCATCATGGGCCTGGGCGCGATCTTCGCCGCACTCAACACCATGTATGCGGCGGTGTCCACGCGCACCCGCGAGATCGCCACGCTGCGCGCGATCGGATTCGGCGGCATGCCGGTGCTGGCTTCGGTGATGGTGGAAGCCGTGCTGCTGTCGCTGGTCGGCGGCGTGATCGGCGCCATCGCGGCCTACGTCCTGTTCAACGGGCTGTCGGTGTCGACCCTGAGCCAGGCCAGCTTCACCCAGGTGGTGTTCGAGTTCGCGGTGACGCCGTCCCTGGTCGTGACCGGCCTGGTGATCGCCATGATCATCGGCTTCATCGGCGGCCTGCTGCCGGCGATCCGCGCCGCGCGCATGCAGGTCACGACGGCGCTGCGCACGCAGTGATCCGTCCCGGACGGACGCGGCCGGCGCCGCGTCCGTCACCCTCCGCCCCCGGGCAAATGCCGCCGCTCAGCGTTCCAGGCATGGAACCGGCGCCGGGGGGATAATCGCGGCCCGACCCGGAGCCGCCGTGCAGACCGTCCCCGCCCCCGCCATCCACCGCAAGGGCCTGAGCGCCGCGATCGCGTCCTACGTGCTGTGGGGCGTGTTCCCGCTGTACTGGTACCTGCTCAAGCACGTGCCCTCGCTGCAGATCATCGCCCACCGCATCGTCTGGTGCGCCGTGTTCGTGGTCGGCTACCTGCTGCTGCGCGAAGGCACGGCCTGGCTGCGCGAATCGCTGGCGCGGCCGAAGGTCGGCCGCCTGCTGGTGGCCAGCAGCCTGCTGATCAGCTTCAACTGGGGCATCTACATCTGGGCGGTGACGAACGGCCGCGTGATCGAGGCCAGCCTCGGCTATTTCATCAACCCCCTGGTGAACGTGCTGCTGGGCGTGCTGGTGCTGCGCGAACGCCTGAACCGCGCGCAGTGGACCGCGGTGGCGATCGCCGCCGCCGGCGTGCTGTGGCTGGCGGTGCAACACGGGCAGCCGCCCTGGGTGTCGCTGGCGCTGGCCTTCAGCTTCGCCATCTACGGCCTGATCCGGAAGACCGCGAACGTGGACGCGATCCCCGGCCTGGCGATCGAGAGCCTGATCCTGCTGGTGCCGGCGGTGGCGTGGCTGGCGTGGGCGCAGGTGCAGGGTGTGGGCGCGTTCGGGAATGGAACGTGGGGCAGCGATGCGCTCCTGGTTTTCGGCGGGGCCCTGACGGCGCTGCCGCTCATCGGTTTCGCCTACGGCGCGCGCCGCATCCCCTATTCCCTGGTCGGCATCCTGCAGTACATCGCGCCGACCCTGCAGCTGCTCAGCGGCGTGCTGCTGCTGGGCGAAACCTTCAGCGGCGTGCAGGCGGTCGGCTTCGGCGCCATCTGGTTCGCGCTGGCGATCTACGCGCTCGACGGCTGGTGGCGTTCGCGCCAGCAGCCGATGCTGGCCGCGAACGAACACTGCGACGAACAGGTGCCGCCCTGCGACGGCGCCACCCCGCCCAAGGAAGACGGCCGCCCGGCCTGAGCGGGCTTGCCGGCCCTCCGGCGCCATGCGCTAATCGGGGCACATGTCGACCGCCGACACCTTCGCCGCCCTCTACCGCGAGCTCGTGCTCGAGCACGGCCGCGCGCCGCGCCACGGCGGCGAGCTCGAGGCGCCGAGCCATCGCGCCGAAGCCAGCAACCCGCTCTGCGGCGACCGCATCGTGTTGACGCTGCAGCTGGACGGCGACGGCCGCATCGCGCGCCTGCAGCACCGGACCGAAGGCTGCCTGCTCTGCACCGCCTCCGCATCCCTGATGGCCTGCGACGTGCCCGGCCGCGACGCCGACGGCATCGGCGCGCGCCTGGCGGCGCTGCGCGCGGGCGTCAGCACCGGCGAAGCCGCCGGTCTCGACGACCTGGGCGCCCTGGCCGGCGTGTCCGCGCACCCGGCCCGGCACCGCTGCGTGCTGCTGCCCTGGGAGGCCCTGGTCTCGGCGCTTTCGGAGGCACCGCGATGAGCGCTGGCGGCAACCGCGGCGTGCTCGAACGCGCCCGTGCGCTGCGCCACGAGGGCCGCCATTTTGCGCTCGCGCTGGTCACCGACAGCGAGGGCTCGACCTACCGCAAACCCGGCGCGCTCGCCGTAGTCGCCGAGGACGGGCAGCGCCAGGGCACGCTCTCGGGCGGCTGCCTGGAGCCGGCGCTTGAACAGCTCGCCCAGCGGGCGATGGCCTCGGGCCGCGCCGAAGCCGCGGTGTTCGACACCTTGGGCGACGACGACCTGCTGTTCGGTTCGGGGTCCGGCTGCCGCGGCCGCATGCGCGTGCTGGCCTGGCCAGTGCCCGCGGATGCGCCGCAGGCCCTGCTCGACCTGCTGCTGGCCGCGCAGGCCGCAGGGCATGACGTCGAGCTGGCCGTGTCCGTCGACGCGGCCCGCCCCGGCGATGCCTGGGCCTGGTCCGACGGGCAGCACGCCAGGCTCGGCACCTCGATCCCCGACGCGGCGGCGAGCTGGCCGCACGGCCTGCACGAAAACGCCGGCCATCCGCTCGCCCGTCTGCGCATCCGCGCCGCGCCGCGACTGATGCTGATCGGCGGCGGCCCGGAAGCGCCGCCGCTGCTGCGCCTGGCCGCCACCCTGGGCTGGGCGGCTACGGTGGCCGACCACCGCGAAGGCCTGCTCGATCCCCAGCGCCTGGCCGATGCCGACCGCCGCCTGCACGCGCGCGCCGCCGCCGCGCTGGCGGAAGGCCCGGCCCCCGACGCCGTGCTGGTGATGACCCACCAGGCCAGCGCCGACCTTGAGGCGCTGCGCGCGCTGGCGACGATGCCGGTGCCCTACGTCGGCCTGCTCGGCCCGCCGGCGCGCCGCGACGAACTGCTGGCCCTGCTCGAACCCGCCGGTCGCGACGCGCTGCGGGCGCGCCTGCGCGCACCGGTCGGCCTGCCGCTCGGCGGCGAAGGCCCGGAAGCGATCGCGCTGGCCATCGCCGCCGACCTGCAGCGTTTTTTCCACGCGCCCGGATGAGCGCGCCGCGGCACGCGCTGGTGCTGCTCGCGGCCGGCGGTTCGCGCCGCCTGGGCCAGCCGAAGCAGCTGCTCGTGTTCGAGGGCGAATCCCTGGTGCAACGCGCCGCCCGGCTCGGGCTGGCGACCGCGCCCGCCTGCGCCCTGCTGGTGCTGGGCGCACAGTCGCAGGCCGTGCAGGCGGCGACGGCCGGCCTGCCCCTGCAGCGGGTGGACTGCCTGGACTGGACCGCTGGCCTGGGCGCCTCGCTGCGCGCCGGCCTGGCCGCGGTGCCGGACGACTGCGACGGCGCCCTGGTGCTGCTCTGCGACCAGCCCGCCCTCGACATCCCCCACCTGCAGGCCCTGGTCACCGCCTGGCGCGCCGCCCCGGACCGCGCCGCGGCCAGCGCCTACGCCGGCGTTCTGGGCGTGCCGGCCCTGCTGCCGCGCGCCTGGTTCGGGGCCCTCTCCTTCGACGGCGACCGCGGCGCCCGCGGCCTGCTGCGCGAACGGGCAGCGCGGGTGACGGCCGTCGCCGCGCCCGGGCTTTCACAGGACATCGACCGCCCCGCCGACCTGGCCGCCTTCCCCGAAGGTGGGATTGGAAGTGAAAAAAAGCAGGAGTAGTCTCGGGACCTTGCCCAGCCGCCGCCAGGGAGACCCCATGAAGCTTTCCGTCAACGGAACAGAACACGAGGTCGACGCGCCGCAGGACATGCCCCTGCTCTGGGTCCTGCGCGACCTGATGGGACTGACCGGCACCAAGTTCGGCTGCGGCATCGCGCAATGCGGCGCCTGCACCGTGCACGTGGACGGCGCGCCGCTGCGCAGCTGCGTGACGCCGGCCAGCGCGGTCGCCGGCAAGGCCATCACCACCATCGAAGGCCTGTCGGCCGACGGCAGCCATCCGGTGCAGAAGGCCTGGGCCGAGCTCGACGTCGTGCAGTGCGGCTACTGCCAGTCCGGCCAGATCATGGCCGCGGCGGCCCTGCTCACCGTCGTCAACAATCCCGACGACGCCCAGATCGACGCCGCGCTCAGCGGCAACCTCTGCCGCTGCGGCACCTACCCGCGCATCCGCGCGGCCGTGCACCGCGCCGCCGAGATCGCCAAGACCTGACATCCGCACGCCCGCGCAGGCCGCGGGCGTCGACATTTCCGCTGCACGGAGGTCCACCGTGAACGCCGAGAACACCCTCTCCCGCCGCAAGTTCCTCAAGGCCAGCGCCCTGATCGGCGGCGGCCTGGTGGTCGCCTTCGTCGTGCCGGGCGCGAAGCGGTTCGCGTTCGCGCAGGAACCGGCGGCGGCCAGTGCCGGCTTCGTGCCCAACGCCTTCCTGCGCATCGGCGCCGACGACAGCGTCACCGTGCTGCTGGCGAACTCGGAAATGGGCCAGGGCATCTGGACCACGCTGTCGATGCTGATCGCCGAAGAGCTCGACGCCGACTGGACGAAGATCAAGGCCGAACACGCGCCGGCGGCGCCGGCCTACGCCAATCCCGTGTTCGGCATGCAGGGCACCGGCGGCTCCACGACGACCTGGGCGCAGTTCGACAATTACCGCAATGCCGGCGCCACCGCGCGCGCCTTGCTGGTGCAGGCCGCAGCCGCACGCTTCGGCGTGCCGGCGTCGGATTGCCGCACGGAAAACGGCGAAGTCATCGCCGGCGAACAGCGCGCGCGTTTCGGCGAACTGGCCGACGACGCCGGCAAGCTCGCCGCGCCGGCCCAGGTCGCGCTGAAGGACCCGAAGGACTGGAAGCTGATCGGCAAGGGCGCCAAGCGCCTGGACGGCCTGGACAAGATCACCGGGCGCGCGGTGTTCGGCATGGATGTGCAGTTCGACGGCCTGCTTACCGCCCTGGTGGCGCGCGCGCCGGTGTTCGGCGGCAAGCTGGTCACGCTGGACGACAGCGCCGCCAAGGCGGTGCCCGGCGTACGCCATGTGGTGCAGGTGCCGAGCGGCGTGGCCGTGGTTGCCGATCATTTCTGGGCCGCCAAGCTCGGCCGCGACGCGCTCAAGCTCGAATGGGACCTCGGGCCGCACGCCGGCCTCGACTCCGGCGCCCTTCGCGCGGAGTTCCAGCGCCTCGCCGGCACCGAAGGCACGCGCGCCGCGGATGCCGGCGACGCCGCCGCGGCCCTGGCCAAGGGCGGCAAGCAGGTGGAAGCCGAATACGCGGTGCCCTACCTGGCGCACGCGCCGATGGAGCCGCTCAACTGCACGGTGAAGATCGGCGCCGACCGCTGCGATGTCTGGACCGGCACGCAGTTCCAGACCCTGGACCAGGGGCATACGGCGCGCATCACCGGACTCAAGCCCGAGCAGGTCTTCATCCACACCACCTTCCTCGGCGGTGGCTTCGGCCGGCGCGCGACCGCGGAATCGGACTTCGTGGTCGAGGCCGTGCACGTGGCCAAGGCCGCGGGCGCGCCGGTGAAGACCGTCTGGACCCGCGACGACGACATCCGCGGCGGCTACTACCGTTCGGCCTTCCTGCACCGCGCGAAGGTGGCGCTGGGCGAGGACGGGCTGCCGACCGCCTGGCACCAGGTGCTGGTCGGCCAGTCGCTGGCGGCGGGCACGCCGATGGCGCCGATGATGATCCACAACGGCGTCGACCACACCTCGGTGGAAGGCGTGGCCGATTCGCCCTACCTCAAGTCCGTCGCCGACCGCCGGGTCGAACTGCATTCGCCGGAGACCGGGGTGAAAGTGCTGTGGTGGCGCTCGGTCGGCCACAGCCATACCGCGTTCGCGATGGAGTCGCTGGTGGATGAGCTGGCGCAGGCGGCAGGCCAGGATCCGGTCGAATACCGTCGCGCGCTGCTCAAGAACGAGCCCCGGCATCTGGGCGTGCTGAACCTGGCCGCCGAAAAGGCCGGCTGGGGCAGCCCGCTGCCCGAAGGCCGCGCCCGCGGCATCGCCGTGCATGCCTCCTTCGGCAGCTTCTGCGCGCAGGTGGCCGAGGTGTCGCTGGTGGACGGCGCGCCGCGCGTGCACCGGGTGGTGGTGGCGGTGGACTGCGGCATGGCGGTCAATCCCGACAACGTCGCCGCGCAGATGGAGTCCTGCGTGGCCTTCGGTCTCAGCGCCGCGCTGCACAGCCGGCTGAGCTTCAAGGACGGCCGCGTGCAGGAATCGAACTTCCACGACTTCCGCATCCTGCGCCTGGCCGAGATGCCGGTGGTCGAAGTCCACATCCTCAACAGCGGCGAGAAGATGGGCGGCATCGGCGAAACCGGCGTGCCGCCGGTGGCGCCCGCGGTCGCCAACGCCGTGTTCGCACTCACCGGCCAGCGCCTGCGCGAACTGCCGCTGCAACTGGCTGCGGGCTGAGTAGACGACCATGCGCAAGCTGCTGCCGATCGTCCTCGCCCTGCCGCTGGCCGCCTGCGGCCCGTCCGCCGAAGAGCGCGCGGCCGGCGTCGCCGCCTTCGCCACCGTGCAGCAGGTGTTCCAGCACCCGCGCTGCCAGAACTGCCACATCGAAGGCGATGCACCGCTGCAGTTCGACGCCGGCCTGCTGCACGCGCAGAACGTGGCGCGCGGCCCCGAGGGCAAGGGCGCGCCCGGCCTGCCCTGCAGCGCCTGCCACGGCGAAACCAATCCGCCGGCAAGTTACGGGCCGCATGCGCCGCCCGGCGCGCCGCACTGGCAGCTGCCGCCGCCGGACATGAA
This sequence comes from Arenimonas terrae, assembly GCF_006265115.1. Lineage (GTDB taxonomy): Bacteria > Pseudomonadota > Gammaproteobacteria > Xanthomonadales > Xanthomonadaceae > Arenimonas > Arenimonas terrae. The sequence goes on from NZ_SMDR01000002.1 coordinate 607,258, forward strand.
GATGGCCTGGATCGGGCTGCCGCCGGCCGAACTCTGCGCGATGGTGAAGGACGAAGCCCGCAACGGCGGCCGCGATTTCGCCGCGCTCACCAAACACGTCAGCGAGGACGCGCTGGTGCTGTGGGGCTGGAACCCGGGCGGCGAGCGCGCGCCGGTGCCGGTGCCGCACGCCGAGTTCATCGCCGCGTTCACCACCTGGGCCAACGCCGGCGGGCCCTGCCCGGAAGGTTGATCGTGGGCCTGGCCGCCGCTCGGCGACAGGCCGGTGCCGGCATGCGCTTTCCTGACTGCAGCCGCGGATTGCGGACCTTCACCCTGCTGCTCGCGCTGGTCCTGGCGGCTCCCTTGCCGGCACAGGCGACGCCCGCGGACGCAGAGCGCGAGATCACCGCCCTGATCGCCGGCCTACGCGATTCGCCCTGCCGCTTCCAGCGCAACGGCCGCTGGCACGACGGCGCGCGCGCCGCCGCGCACCTGCGCCGCAAATACGACTACGTGCGCGAGCGTGGCGGCGTGGACAGCGCCGAGGCCTTCATCGAACTCGCCGCTTCGCGCAGCAGCTTCACCGGCCGTCCCTACCGCGTGCAGTGCGGCGAAGCGGCGGCCATCGACGCGGGCGCCTGGTTCCGCGCGCGCCTGGCCCTGCTGCGTGGACCGAAACCGCGCGGGTCCTGAGCTGCCTTACGTCACGCGCGCTTTGGCGCGGGTGATGATCACCACGCCGAGCAGGATCACCGCCATCGCGCCGACCGCGTCCCAGCCCACGCGCTCGTGCAGCAGCAGCGCGCCCAGCAGCACCGCGATCGGCGGGTTGACGTAGGCGTAGCTGGTCGCCAGCGCCGGCCGCACGTGGTGCAGCAGCCAGACGTAGGCGCTGAAGCCGACGATCGACCCGAAGGCCGCGAGGTAGCCGACCGCCAGGGTCGCCTTCAGCGGCGGCACTTCGACGATGCGTTCGCCCAGCGCCAGGCCGAGCACGCCCATCGCCACGCCGCCGCACAGCATCTGCGCCGCCGTGCTCATGAAGGGCGCCGGCAGGTCGCGACCGCGGCTCCACACCGAACCCCAGGCCCAGGCGATCGGCGCCAGCAGCAGCGCGACCATGCCGACTGCGCTGGCGCGCATCTCGCCGTCGAAGTTGAGCCAGACCACGCCGAGGAAACCGATCACCAGGCCGGTCCACTCGCCGCGGCTGGGATGCTGGCCACGCAGCATGCCGAACAGGCCGGCCCACAGCGGCATCGAGGCCACCGCCACCGCCGCCAGACCCGACGACACCGTCTGTTCGGCAACATTCACCAGGCCGTTGCCCAGCAGCATCATGAACAGGCCCATGATCGCCGCGTTTTTCCACTGCGCACGGGTCGGCGGCGCATGGCCGCGCCAGCGCAGGAAGGCGTAGAACACCAGGCTGGCCGCAACGAAGCGCAGGCTGCCCATCAGGAAAGGCGGATAACCTTCCAGGCCGACGCGGATCGCCAGATAGGTGGAGCCCCAGACCAGGTACACCGACGCCAGGGCCAGGCCGACCGCCAGGGCCGAGGGTGCCGCGGATTTTCCAGCACTCATGCGCGGCTCTTTTTTCCTTCCCTGTGCCGTGCCGATTCTGCCGCAAGCAGGCCCTGCTTGCGCGGCAGGCCCCAGCGATAGCCGCCGGGCGTGCCGTCGCCGCGGATCACGCGGTGGCAGGGCACCAGCACCGCGACGCGGTTGCTGGCGCAGGCGCGCGCGACGGCGCGGGCGGCGCGCGGCGCGCCGAGCTCCTGCGCGAGTTCGGCATAGCTGCGGGTTTCGCCGGCGGGGATGCGCATCAGCGCCGACCAGACGCGCTGCTGGAAGGCGGTGCCGATCAGCTCCACCGGCACCTGGCCGTCCTTCTGCGCCAGCGCGTCGGCGACCGCGCGCAGGCGCGGCGCCAGGAACTCGTCGCGGCCGCTGTCCACGCGCTGCAGCTCGGCGCGCGGGAATTCGGCGCGCAGCTCCGCTTCCAGCGCGGCCGCGTCGTCGCCGAGCGACACCGCGCAGACGCCGCGTTCGGTGGCCGCGACCAGGGCCAGGCCCAGGGCGGTGTCCACCAGCGACCAGCGGATCTGCAGGCCCTCGCCGCCGCGGCGGTAGGCCAGGGGCGCCATGCCCAGGCGGGCGGCGCCGTCTTCATACACGCGGCTCGGCGAACCGTAGCCGGCCTCGTACAGCGCCTGGGTCACGGCCTGGCCTTCGCGCAGGCCGCGCTTGAGCGTCTGCAGGCGGCGCTGGGCGCGGTATTCGGCCGGGCTCAGGCCGAACTGCTCGCGGAACTTGCGCTGCAGGTGGCTGGGGCTGAGGCCGACGGCGGCGCCGAGCTGGGCCAGGCCCAGGTCGTCCTGGTCCAGCAGGCGGCGGGCGCGGTCGAGGCGGCGGTCGGGGGTGGCGATGGCGTGGCTGTCCATGCGCCCAGACTAGCCGGCGCCGTCGGGCACCGGCTATCCGGATGTTGCGGTTTCGCTTATTCGGCCCAGACCGTCGGCTGGCGCGTCACCGGCAGCACCTGGGCGGTGAGCTGGCGGTCGGCCGACAGCAGGTCGAGCGCATCGGCCAGGATCGCCGCCGACTCGCGCAGCAGAGGATCCGGGCGGTTCTTGGCGGCCTCTTCCTCGGCGGCCTGCTGGGCGACGCTGCGCTCGCTGGCGGCCAGGCCGTCGTCGTCGCGCGCGAGGCTGGCGACATCGATGCCGGCGGCCTTGCGCTCGGCCTCGCGCTGCTTGCGCTCGGCGGCCAGGCGGTCACGCTCGGCGGCGCGCACGGTTTCGTTGAGCGAGAGGGTCTTCTTGTCACGCTCGGCGCGGAAGGTCGCGACGTCTTCGGCCCACCAGCGGAACTCGCGATCGGTGGCCACGCGCGCCTTGTGCTGCTGCAGCAGCTGCGGACGCAGCGCGGCCAGGTTGCCCAGGTTGCCGTGCGGCGCGCGGGCAATGCGGGTCGCCGGCAGTGCGTTGTCGTAGGTGCTCTCGCCGTACTCGCTGGCGTCCAGGCTGACCGGGAAGGCCAGGTCGGGCAGCACGCCGGCATGCTGGGTGGTGCCGCCGTCGACGCGGAAGAACTGCGCCACGGTCAGCTTCACCTGGCCGAACTTGGCCTGGTCCTTGCGCGGGAAGCGGTCGAGGTCAATGAGACTTTGCACCGTGCCCTTGCCGAAGGTCGGCTCGCCGATGATCAGGCCGCGACCGTAGTCCTGGATCGCGGCGGCGAAGATCTCCGAGGCCGAGGCCGAGCTGCGGTTCACCAGCACGGCCAGCGGGCCGTCCCAGGCCACGCCGGTCATGTCGTCGGATTCCACGCTGACGCGGCCGCCGGTCTCGCGCACCTGCACCACCGGGCCCTGGTCGATGAACAGGCCGGTGAGTTCGACGGCCTCCAGCAGCGAGCCGCCGCCGTTGTCGCGCAGGTCGATCACCACGCCGTCCACCTTCTCGGCGCGCAGCTCGCGCAGCAGTCTGGCGACGTCGGCGGTGGCCGAACGCGCGTCCTTGTCGCCGCGGCGCCGGGCTTCGAAGTCCAGGTAGAAGGTCGGCAGTTCGACCACGCCGATGCGGCGGTCGCCGATGTCGATCACGCGCTTCTGCGCCGCCTGCTGCTCGAGCTTGACCTTGTCGCGGATGATGCTGATCGGCTGCGGCTTGGCGTCGGTGCCGGCCTCGGCGGGCAGCACGTCCAGGCGGACCTGGGTGCCCTTCTTGCCGCGGATCAGCGCGACCACATCGTCGATGCGCCAGCCCACCACGTCCACCATCGGGCCGCTGGCGCCCTGGCCGACCGCGACCACGCGGTCGCCGACCTTGAGCTTGCCGCCGTTGTCGGCCGGACCGCCCGGCACGATGGTGCGGATGACCACGAATTCGTCCTGGCGCTGCAGCACGGCGCCGATGCCCTCGAGCGAGAGCCGCATCTGCATGTTGAAGTTCTCGGCGCTGCGCGGCGCCATGTAGCTGGTGTGCGGATCGATCGAGGTCGCGTAGGCGTTCATGAACGACTCGAACACGTCGTCGCCGCGCAGCTCGTGCACACGCTCGGCCAGGCCGGCGTAGCGCTTGTCCAGGGTCTTGCGGATCTCGGCCTGGTCGCGGCCGGCGAGCCGCAGGCGCAGCGCGTCGTTCTTGACGTACTTGCGCCAGGCTTCGTCGAGCTCGGCGGCGTTGGCGGCCCAGCGTGCGTCCTCGCGGTCGTAGGCCCAGGTCTCGTTGCTGCTGAAGTCGAAGGGCTTGGCCAGCAGGCGGCGCGCGTGGGCGACGCGCTCGTCGACGCGCTGCAGGTAGGTCTTGAAGATTTCGTAGGCCGGGTCGAGGCGCTGGTTCTTGATCGCGTCGTCGTGGCCGTTGCGGTAGGCCTCGAAGCGGGTGATGTCGGCCTGGGTGAAGAACAGCTTCTGGCTGTCGAGCGATTCCAGGTAGCGGCGGTGGATCTCGGCCGACAGCGCATCGTCCAGCGGCTTGGCGCGGTAGACGTAGCGGCTGTCGGACAGGATGCCGTAGACCAGGCGCGCGGCCGCGGCCTGTTCGGCACTGGGGCTGAGCTCCTCGAGGCTGGTCGGGGCGCTGCCGCCGGGGGCGGAACTGGCGGCCACGGCCAGGGCCAGCGGCAGGGCGGCGGAGAGGGCGATCAGCTTGTGCTTGAGCATGGGGAGCTTCCGGGAATCAGGGGGTCAGCTTGCGCCCCCGGGGACGGCGGGGCCTGTGCCGATAGTGCTATCGAAGCCGTGCGTCCCGAGCATACCCCCGCCCTTGTTCAGGCGGGGTCAGCAACGAACCCGGCTTCAGCCGCCATTCGGTCGGCATGGTAGGACGAGCGCACCATCGGGCCGGAGGCCACGTGGGTGAAGCCCATCGCCAGGCCTTCGACCTCCAGGGCCTTGAATTGTTCCGGGGTCCAGTACGCCATCACCGGATGGTGGTGCGGCGTCGGCTGCAGGTACTGGCCGATGGTGACCATGTCCACGTCGTGGGCACGCAGGTCGCGCAGGGCGCCCAGCACCTGGTCCCAGGTCTCGCCCAGGCCCAGCATGATGCCGCTCTTGGTCGGCACGTCCGGGTGCTGGGCCTTGAAGCGCTGCAGCAGCTGCAGCGACCAGTCGTAGTCGGCGCCCGGGCGCACGTTCGGGTACAGCTCGCGCACCGTTTCCAGGTTGTGGTTGAACACGTCCGGCGGATTCGTGGCCAGGATCTCCAGCGCGCGGTCCATGCGGCCCTTGCCGCGGAAATCGGGCGTGAGGATCTCGATCTTGAGGTTCGGCGACAGCGCGCGCGCCTCGCGGATGCAGTCGGCGAAATGCTGGGCGCCGCCGTCGCGCAGGTCGTCGCGGTCCACCGAGGTGATCACCACATAACGAAGGCCCATGTCGGCGACGGTGCGCGCCAGGCTGGCCGGCTCGCCGGCGTCGGGCGGCTTGGGCCGGCCGTGGGCGACGTCGCAGAAGCTGCAGCGGCGGGTGCAGACCTCGCCCAGGATCATGAAGGTCGCGGTGCCGTGGCTGAAGCACTCGTGGATGTTCGGGCAGCTGGCCTCCTCGCAGACGGTGACCAGGCGGTTCTCGCGCAGCTTGGACTTGAGCTTGGCGACCGCGTTGCCGGCCGGAATGCGGACCCGGATCCAGCTGGGTTTACGCAGGACCGGCGCGTTTTCGTCGAACTTGACCGGGCTTTTACCGATCTTGTCGCCGCCCAGCTGCTTCGCACCCTCGACCAGGGGGGAACCCAGCACCTGCAGGGGAATGGTCTTGGCGGCGGGGTCGGACATGGGCGCGGGGACTCAGGCGGGCGGGGTCAGGTCGGGCGGTTCGGGCGAAAATCGGGGCCTCAGGCCCAGCTGGGCGGACAGGGCCGCGACCAGGGCCGGCTTGAGCGCAGCCGGGTCGCCGGGGCCGCCCAAGTCTAGCACCGAGGTCACTTCCAGCCCCTGGAAACCGCAGGGATTGATGCGCCGGAACGGCTCCAGGTCCATGGCCACGTTGAAGGCCAGGCCGTGGAAGCTGCAGCCGCGGCGGACCCGCAGGCCCAGGGCCATCACCTTGGCGCCGTCCACGTAGATGCCGGGCGCGCCCTCCTTGCGGACCGCGGCGATGCCCTGCGCGGCCAGCACGTCGATCACGGCCTGTTCGATCCGGCAGACCAGTTCGCGCACGCCCAGGCCCAGCCGGCGCAGGTCCACCAGCGGGTAGGCCACGATCTGGCCAGGGCCGTGATAGGTCACCTGGCCGCCGCGGTCGACGTTGATCACCGGAATGTCGCCCGGCGCCAGCACGTGTTCGGGTTTGCCGGCCTGGCCCAGCGTGAACACCGGATCGTGTTCGACCAGCCACAGCTCGTCTTCGGTGTCGGGGCCGCGGGCGTCGGTGAGGCGCTGCATCGCGCGCCATACCGGCACGTAGGGCTGACGGCCGAGTTCACGCACCGCCCATGCCCGGCCCGCATCGCCGGCGCAGGCAGATGTGGCTTCGGGGCAGGACGCGTTCAGCATGTCTGGGCTCGCAGGGGAACTTCGGCGGAGCGACATGATATCCGCTCCCGCCGAGGGAAATGTCCGAAAAGCCCGCCATGCATCGTTCTACTGGGAACCCCACGCTCCGGAGTTCCTCGAATATGCAACCGCTCGTCAAAGGCCTCCTGGCTGTCGCCATCTTCGCTGCCGGCATCGGCACGGTGATGCTTCTGGTCAAGGAAAGTCCCGCCACGATGTTGTCCGCCGACGGCGATGGCGACCGCATGGACCGGATCGAGCGCGAGCAGGAGAAGCGCTACGCCGAACTCAACGCGAAGCTTGACCGGCTCGCGGCGCATCTTGAGCGCGGCGCTTCGCCATCCGCGCCTCGCCGTTCGCCGCCGGCGCCGGTGCTCGACCTCGAGGCCGCCGCGGCGAAATCGCGCGACGTGCGCGCCGAACTCGAGCAGTCCGTCCTGTCCGAGCCGGTGTCGCCGCAGTGGGCCCTGGAAACGTCGCGCAGCATCGAGGCGGCGCTGGCTTCGGCCGATATCCGCGAAATCGGCGCCGAGCCTCCGCTGGGCCAGACCATCGAATGCCGGAGCACGATGTGCCGGATCGAAATGGTGTTCTCCAATCCCGATCACGCCATCGATGCAGGCACCGTTCTGAACATGGGCATCGCCGATCGCCTTCCTTACACCCGCGCAGTGCGCGATACGCTGCCGGATGGCAGCACGCAGATGATCGTCTATGCGTATCGCGACCGTCCCAAGTCGTGAGCATGTCCGCATGCGGCGCGCGCTTGCGTTCTTGTACACGTAGACGAAATTGACACGGGCGCGCATGTAGGCGCGGACCCCAAACAAAACAGACCTCAACCCCGACCGGGAGGATCAACGGCCTGATGGCTTCGATCCCGCACGGCGGCATTGTGCAACCAAGGAGCCAACCATGTCCAAGTCCATCTCTCGCCTCGCCGCGGCCGTCATCACGCTGACCGTGTCGCAGGCCGCGCTCGCAGACAGCAAGACCGTCGGGCCGAGCCAGTGCCAGCCCTACGGCCAGTCGTCGTCCTACGACACCCTGGCGATCCGCGCCGACGGCGTTCAGAACAAGACCACGAACACCAACAAGTACGTGATCTGCCCGCTCGACCGCGATGCCGAAAGCAGCTGGACTGCCGAGAACGGCATGGGGATGATCGTGTACTTCGTCTACACCGGCAACGGCACGATCCAGTGCACCCTCACGGTCGGCACCGATGTCGCGGGCGTCGACGACGGCCCGGTCGCAGTCTCCGCCAACGCCGTTCCCTATGTTGGGAACCTGTGGGCGATCCAGTTCGAAGAACGCGCTGGCGAGTCGTTCCAGCCGGCGACGATGACCTGCCGCCTCCCGCCCCAGGCCAAGCTGAGCTTCTACCAGTACAGCGAAGACACCGCGACCAACCCGGCTCCGCCGGCCCCGTGATTCGTCGCCGCGCCAGTGGAGCGCGGCCTCGTTCACCCGGTCTTCCGCAAGGTTTGCCAGCCGGCGGGACTCACCCGCCGGCCCCCCGGGGGCTAAGCGCTTCTTCGTCCCGCCGGTGACATCTCCACCGACACCCACCCCTTGAGGCCCGAACCCGATTCGGCGCCTCTCCCAATCGATCCGGAGCTCCGATGAACGCCAAGATCCTTGCCGCTGTCCTGCTGCTGACGGCGCCGCTGTCCGCACAAGCCGATTCCGACGCCAAGATGATCAGCCCGGGCCTTTGCCAGCCGTACGGCCAGACGTCGACCTACGACACCCTGGCGATCCGCGCCGACGGCATCCAGAACAAGACCACCAATTCCAACAAGTACTTCATCTGCGGCGTCGGCCGCGACGGCGAGTCGGCCTGGGATCCCGAAGGTGAAGGCGGCCAGTCGATGCTGCTGTACTTCGTCTACGAAGGAAACGGCAGCATCCAGTGCACCCGCACCATCGGCACCGACCTGGGCGACTACAACGTCGTGCCCGGCCCGGTCTCCGACACCGTCAACGCGGTGCGCGCGGTGCCCTACAACCTCTGGGTTGCGACCTTCCCGGAGGCAGCGGGCGACAGCTTCCAGGCCGCGACGTTCACCTGCCGCATTCCGCCGCAAGCCAAGTTCTCGTTCGCCCAGGTCTACGAGAGCGTCGGCACCGACACCATCGACCCGTAACCGCGTCCTCACGACGCAGGCACGGTCGGAGCGGCCCTCGTGCCGCTCCGGCCAATGGACGGACTGGAATGAATACTGCGCTCAAGATCATGGCGTCTGCCGTTTGCCTGGCCGCAGCCGCCGCTGGCGGTTATGGCCTGTCGCGCCTGCAGACGCCCGCGGCCGCGGCCGCGGAAGCAGACAACGGCCTGGCCGCCCAGCTGGCCGAACAGGCGCTCAGGCAGCAGGCGCTTGAAGAGAAGCTGGACAGGCTCGTGGCCGACATCCAGGGGCGCCGCGCGTCGGCATCGGAGCGCTCGCGAGAACAGGACGGCGCAGCGAGCCGGCAGACCCTGAGCGAGCGCATCGCCGCGTCCCGCATCGCCTCCGAAGCGCTGCAGTCGTCGCTGGAGAACCGGGTCGCCAACGAAGCGGTCTCGCCCGCCTGGGCGCTCGCGACCACCCGCCAGATCGAGGAGTCGCTGAGCGCCGAACACCTGCAGGAAGTGGGAGCCACCCCCCCGCTGCAAAGCAGCATCGAATGCAGAAGCTCCATATGTCGAATCGAGATGGTCTATGACAATCCGGGCAGCATCGGCGAAGCCGCTCTGATGCTGGGCATGGCCATCAACGAAGACCTTCCGTTCACCCGGTCCTTCCAGGTGTCGCTTCCGGACGGAAGTACCCAGATCGTTGTTTACGCCACTCGGAAGCAAATTTGATACTGAACTGAAAAGGCGCTGTCCCGAGGTTTCCTTCCAGAAAACTGCGGTCACAGCATCGTGGCCAACCCGGAGTCCACCATGAAGACAAGAAGTACGCTTTCCGCCGCACTCTCGATTTCCTTGCTTTCAGGCTTGGCGCTTTCCAACGCACATGCCGCCAACGACAACAAGCAGTTCAGTCCTGCCGAATGCCAGCCGTATGGCCAGACGTCGACCTACGACACCCTGGCGATCCGTGCCGACGGCGTCCAGAACAAGACCACCAACACCAACAAGTACACGATCTGCCCGATCGTGCACGACGCGGACGGGTCCTGGAGCGCGGATTCGGGGCTTACGGTTGTCCTGGTTTTTGCGTACGCGGGGAACGGCACGATCGAATGCACCCTGACGGTGGGCATCGACACGGCTGGCATCCAGCTTCCGGCCACCCAGACCGTGGCCGCGTCCCCCTTCCTTGCAGGCCTGAAGATCATCAACTTCACGGAAATGAGCGGCACGAGCGAGCAGCCCGGCACCGTCGTGTGCCGCCTTCCGCCCGGCGCGAAGCTGAGCTACATCCGATCGGGGGAGGAGGCGGAGACGGATACCGATCCGCCGGCCCCCTGACTCGCAGTTTCACCGCTGAGAAACAGGAAGCCGCCCATCGGGCGGCTTCTTTTTTGTCCCATGCAGCGGCCCTTCAAAGCGTCCACTTCACGGCCGGGTGCTCGCGCAGGGCGCCGTGGGCGGCGTCGTAGTCCTCGCGCGAGTGCGCCTCAAAGACCAGGGTCACCGAGACGTAGTTGCCCTTGGTCGAGGGCTTGATGCGGGTGCGGTCGGGATAGACCGTCAGGCCCAGGGCCTCGAGCACCATCGGCATGACCAGGTGCAGGTCGGCGTCGGTGGCGCCCATGGCGCTGATCTCGAACACACCGGGAAACTGGAAGCCGTGCTCGGGGTTGTCGGACTGGATGCTCATGCCCACCATTATGGGGCCGGAGGACCGGTGTCCCAAGCCCGCCGGGCGGCTCAGGCGCCGTCGATGCGGACCCGGTCGCGGCCTTCGGCCTTGGCCCGGTACATGGCCCGGTCGGCGGCCCGGTAGAGCTCGGCGCCGTCGGCCGGCGAGCGGCCGTCGGCACCGGCCACGCCGATGCTCACCGAGACGCCGATCGGGCCTTCGCGCAGGCGCAGCGGCCGCTCGGCCAGGCTGCGGCGGAAGGCCTCGGCCACGCCGGCGGCCTCGCCCGTGGACACGCCGGGCAGCAGCACCGCGAACTCCTCGCCGCCCAGTCGGGCCAGATGCGCATCCGGCGACACGAACAGCTCGCGCATGCGCTCGGCGAAACGCGCCAGGCAGACGTCGCCGGCCTCGTGGCCGTGGTCGTCGTTGATGCGCTTGAAGTGGTCGATGTCGAGCACCAGCAGGGTCATCGGTGATCGCGAACCCTGCGCGTCGGCCGAGCGCCGCTCGAGCACGCCGCTGAAGTGGCGACGGTTGGCCAGGCCGGTCAGCGGGTCGGTGCGGCTGAGCTGTTCGTACTGGTCGCGCTGGTGCCGCAGTGCCTCGTCCATGTCGAGCCGGTGTTCGTACTCGCGGTGACTGCGGAACAGGATGAGCACTACATAGACCAGATAGACGGCCATCGTCACCGTGATCGCCAGCGCATCACGGTCCAGGGCCAGCAACACCGGCGCCGGCAGGTAGATCAGCGCGATGCCGAGCAGGGCGCGCTCGCGGCGCATGCTGAAGTTGTGCGCGTAGGCGGTGGCGTAGGCGATCGAGCACAGCAGCGCCGCCGGGCGCGCCGGTTCGAAAGCAGGATCGAGCAGGGCCCAGGACAGCACGGCGCCCCACAGCGCCGACGTCGCCAGCACCACCGTCCACTGCCGGTCCAGCCACGCGGCCTGGAGCGCGGCCGGCTGTTCGGACGAGGGGGCGCGCATCACGAAGCGCAGCGCCGCCAGCACCAGGAACGCCGCGGCGATCAGGCCGCCGGCCACCGGGTGGTCCGAATACACCGAGGCGAAGCCGCCGACCACGGCCCAGCCGGCGAGATAGAACACGCCGCCCAGCAGCACGCGCTGCCGGGTGTCGGCCACTTCGCGGATCAGGCGCAGGCGCGCGTCATCACCACCGCCCTCTTCCATCGGACATGCCCCCTGCATGTGTCGCCGGCGGCTGCGGGAGCCGGCATACGGCCCGATTCTGTCACGACCGGCGCCGCGCGCGCTGCAACCGTGCGCAAAGAAAAAGGGGCCGGCTCGCGCCGGCCCCGCATCCATTCAGCCCGGCCTTCAGGCCCGGCCTGCGGAACTCATTCGCCTTCCCACCAGAGCCAGAAGTCGTCGTTCATGCGGCTGAAGAAACCGCCCTCGGCGACGTCGGCCAGCGCGACCAGGGGACGCTCGGCCACCACCTTGCCGTCCAGCGACAGGCGCAGGGTACCGATCTGCTGGCCTTTGGCGATCGGGGCCAGCAGCTGCTTGGGCACGTCCATGCTGGGCTTGAGCTCGGCATAGCGGCCGCGCGGCACGGTCACGCGCAGGGCCTCGGTGACGCCGAGCGGCACGCTTTCCACTTCGCCGCGCCACAGCTTCTGGTCGGCCACCTTGGCACCGGCGTCGTAGACGCTGTGGGTCTCGAAGAAGCGGAAGCCCCAGTTGAGCAGGGCCAGGTTGCCTTCCTCGCGCAGCTTGAAGCCGTCGGCCTTGCTCTGGGTGTCGATGCCCAGCACCACCGAGATCAGGCGCTGGTCGCCGCGCTGGGCCGAAGCGGCCAGGCAGTAGCCAGCGGCCGAGGTGTGGCCGGTCTTGAGGCCGTCGACGCTGGCGTCCTTCCACAGCAGGCCGTTGCGGTTCCACTGCTGGATGCCACCGTAGGTGAACTCCTTGATCTTGTAGAGCGCGTAGTGGTCCGGGAACTGGCTGATCAGCGCGCGCGAGAGGACGGCGATGTCGCGCGCCGTCATCACGTGGCCCGGCGCCGACAGGCCGTGCGCATTCTCGAAGTGCGAGTTCTTCATGCCCAGGCGCTGGGCATAGCGGTTCATCAGGTCGACGAAGGCGGCCTCGCTGCCGGCCACGTGTTCGGCCAGGGCGATCGCGGCGTCGTTGCCCGACTGGATGACCAGACCATGCAGCACGTCGTCGAGCTTCACTTCGGAATTGATCGCCAGCGCGCTGTAGCTGCCGTCGGTGCCGGCGCCGCCGGAGCGCCAGGCGTTTTCGCTGATGCGCACCATGTCGGTGGGCTTGACCTTGCCGGCGGCCATCTCGGCGGCCACCACGTAGGACGTCATCACCTTGGTGATGCTAGCCGGCTCCAACGCCTGGTCGATGTTCTCGCCTGCCAGCACCTGGCCGCTGGTGTGGTCCATCAGGATCCAGGCCTTGGCCTGGGCCGGCACCGGCGCGGTCGGGGTCGGCGCCGCTTCGGCGGGCGCGGGGGCCGGAGCGGCCGGGGTCGGGACCGGCGTCTGGGCGAAGGCGGCGGTGGCGACGAAGGCGGCCAGCGCGAGGGGCAGGAAACGGGAGGCGGACATCCGGGAGTAGCTCCAATACATGGGCAGGCGCGGGCGCCGGCCGGGAAAAGTGAGGGTAATGCTAGCCCTTATTCGCTGAATACTCGCGGGCTGGGCAGGCCCAGGCGGCGAATGCGCTCGAGCACGCCGTCGACCGAACGCGGCGCCAGCGGACCCACGCGCACCCGCCAGACCTTGCCGCCCTCGACCCGCACGTCCTCGATGCTGACGTCGTCGATGCCGGCATCCTCGAGCTGGCCGGCGATGCGGCGGGCATTGTCCTTGTCGCGGTAGGCGCCGACCTGCACCACCTGGCGGCGCGATGGATCGGCCGCCTGCGGGGGCGGCGAGACCGCGATGTCGGCGCCGCCGGTGAGCGCGCGCACCTCGACCCGGGCGGTGCCGGTGCGGTCCACGCCCAGCTTCACCGCCGCGGCATAGCTGAGGTCGATGATGCGGCCGGCGTGGAAGGGGCCGCGGTCGTTGACGCGCACCACCGCACTGCGGCCATTGTCGAGGTTGGTGACGCGCACGTAGCTCGGCAACGGCAGCGTCTTGTGCGCGGCGCTGAAGCTGCACATGTCGTAGACCTCGCGGCTGGAGGTCTGCCGGCCGTGGAACTTCTGGCCGTACCACGAGGCGATGCCGCGTTCGGAATACCCCTCGGCGCTGGGCAGCACGCGGTAGCTTTTGCCCAGCACGGTGTAGGGCGAGCGATTGCCGTAGGCGGAGGCCGGCTCGGCGCGCGGCACCGGTTCGGGGATGCCGCTGATGTCGAGCGCGTGTTCGGGCGCGCTGTCGCTGACGCCGGGCGCGTACAGGCCGCCGGGCGTGTAGTCCTCGTCGCGGTGTTCGCGCACCTGCACGCAGGCCGGTGGCACCGCGGACGCAGGCGGCGCGGCTTCGGCGGCCGAGCGCGGCGCATCGGCGCGCGGCTCGGCGGCGGGCGGAACGGGCTTCACCGGCTTGTCGGCGCAGCCTGCGAGCAGCGCCAGCATCAACAGCCCCGGCGCGAACCTCATGGGGCGACGGCGGGCGCCGCGCCCGCGGCGATCTCGCGGGAAAGCTGGTACACCGCCATCGCGTACATCGGCGAACGGTTGTAGCGGGTGATGGTGTAGAAGTTGCGGAAACCGAGCCAGTGTTCGGTGCCGGCGTTGCCTTCGAAGGTCACCAGGGTGGCGGCGAGGTCGTGGCCCTGCGCGACCGCCGGCCGGTAACCCTTCTCGCCCAGTTCGGCCAGGCTGTACTTGGCCTCCAGCGTATCGGGCACGAACGGCGCGGCGCCTTCGGCGGCCTGCGCGAGCGCCACCACCGGCTCGTCCTTCTTCCAGCCGTGGGCCACGAAATAGTTGGCGACCGAAGCGAACACGTCGGGCAGCGAACCGAACAGGTCGCGGCGGCCGTCGCCATCGCCGTCGCGCGCGTAGGCGCGGTAGCTCGAGGGCATGAACTGGCCGTAGCCCATCGCGCCGGCGTAGCTGCCCTTGAGCTGGGCGAGGTCGAGCTTCTCCTCCTTCGCCAGCAGCATCACCTGCGCCAGCTCGTCGCGGAAGAACTTGCCGCGCATGGTTTCGCGTTCGACCTTGGCCGGGTCGCCGCTGACCGGATAGAAGAAGCCCAGCGTGTAAAGCGCGTCGAGCACGCGGTAGCTGCCGGTGTTGCCGCCGTAGCTGGTCTCGACGCCGATGATGGCGACCACCATTTCGGCCGGCACGCCGGTGTCGGCGGCGACCTTGTCCAACGCCGCGCGGTGCCGGGCCAGGAAGGCCTGGCCGTCGGCGATACGGCGGTCGGTGATGAAGATCGGGCGGTAGTGTTTCCAAGGCTTCACCGCCTCGGCCGGGCGCGACATCGCGTCGACGATGCTCTGCCGGTATTCGGACTGCGCCAGCCAGGCCTCGATCTCGTCTGCCGCCAGGCCATATTTCTCCCCGGCCTCGGCGACGAAGGCGGCCCGCACCGTGGCGTCCGGCCTGGGCGCGGCGGCGGCATCCTGGGCGGAAACGCTGGCGGCGGCCAGGACGAGCAGAGCGGCGAGCAGGCGGGAAACGATTCGGGGCATGGCGGTTCTTGGCTCCTGGATGCGGCAATTTACCACGCGTTTTTGCGGGCCGGCCGGGCTCAGGCGTGGGTCTTTCGGTGCGCCTGCGCCGACATCACCATGCCGAAGCCCGCCAGCAAGGACACCGCCGAGGTGCCGCCGTAGCTCAGCAGCGGCATCGGCACGCCGACCACCGGCAGCAGGCCGGCGACCATGCCGCCGTTCACCAGCACGTAGACCGAGAAGGTCATCGCCAGGGCGCCGGCCAGCAAGCGCGAATAGCTGTCGCGGGCTTCCGCGGCGATCCACAGGCAGCGGCCGACAATGAACAGGTACAGCCCGAGCAGGGTCACCACGCCGACCCAGCCCCATTCTTCGCTGAGCACCGAAAAGATGAAGTCGGTGGTGTGTTCGGGCAGGAAATCCAGGTGCGCCTGGCTGCCCTGCCCCCAGCCCTTGCCGCTGAGCCCACCCGAGCCGATCGCGATCTTGGATTGGATGATGTTCCAGCCCGTACCGAGCGGATCGGATTCGGGGTTCATGAAGGTCAGGATGCGGTCGCGCTGGTAGGGCATCAGGAACATCCAGCCCACCGGCAGCGCCGCCAGACCCAGCCCCGCGAACAGGCCGATGCGCCACCAGGCGATGCCGGCCAGGAACAGCGCGAAAACGCCGGAGGCCGCCACCAGCATGCCGGTGCCGAGGTCGGGCTGCAGGATGATCATGCCCACCGGCAGGCCGATGATGCCCGCCGAGACCGCCAGCGTGCCCCAGCGCGGCGGCAGCGGCACCGAATGCAGGTACCAGGCCAGCATCATCGGCACCGACAGCTTCAGCAGTTCGCCCGGCTGCAGGTAGAACACGCCCAGATTGAGCCACAGGTTGGCGCTGCGGCCGGAGCCGAACACGAACACCAGCGCCAGCAGCACCAGGCTCATCGCATAGGCCAGCGGCGTCCACAGCCGCAGTTTTCCGGGCGGCAGCCGCGAGATCAGCACCATCGCGCCCACGCCCACCGCGAAACGGACGCCCTGGGACAGCACCAGGCGCGAGTTTTCGCCCGAGGCGCTGGCCAGCACGACCAGGCTGATGAGCATCACGCACAGCAGGGCCAGCAGCAGCGGCAGGTCCACCTTTTCCAGCAGGCGGGCCGCGAGGTCCCG
The DNA here is from genome assembly GCF_006265115.1 of Arenimonas terrae. Lineage (GTDB taxonomy): Bacteria > Pseudomonadota > Gammaproteobacteria > Xanthomonadales > Xanthomonadaceae > Arenimonas > Arenimonas terrae. The sequence goes on from NZ_SMDR01000002.1 coordinate 623,314, forward strand.
GAGCCAGCGCAGGAAGTCGATCATCGCGTGGTGTCCTCCGGCGGCGGCAGCAGCCAGGCATCGAGGATGCGCCGCGCCACCGGCGCCGCCGCACCCGAGCCCGAGCCGCCGTGTTCGACCAGCACGGCGACCGCTATCGTCGGCTTTTCCGCCGGCGCGTAGGCGATGAACCAGGCCTGGTGCCGCAGGTGGTAGGGAAGTTTCTTGGGGTCCATGCGCTCCAGCCCCTTCCGGCTGGTGCGTTGCGCTGTGCCGGACTTGCCGGCCATGCGGTAGGCGGCGCCTGCGGCCGAGGCCCGGCCACTGCCGGTCGGGCCGTGCATCACGGCGACCAGGCCTTCATGCACGGCGGCCAGGTTGGCGTCGTCTTTCACCACGCGCACGCCGGGTGGCTGCGGTTCCGAAACTTTCGGTGCGTTGAAACCCGCCTGGCTCGCGCGCACCAGGTGCAGGCGATGGCGCAACCCGCCGTTGGCGAGCATCGCGGTTGCCTGGGCCATCTGCAGCGGCGACGTCACCCAGTAGCCCTGGCCGATGCCGACGTTGACGGTGTCGCCGGGGAACCAGTCCTGGTTGAAGCGGCCGCGTTTCCAGCTGCGCGAGGGCCGCACGCCGGAAATTTCGCCGGCCAGGTCGATGCCGGTCGGTTCGCCGAAACCGAGCCGGCCCATGAAGCTGTCGATGCGGTCCACGCCCAGCTCGACCGCCAGCTTGAAGTAGTAGGTGTTCACCGACTGCGCCAGCGATTCGGTCAGGTTCACGGTGCCGTGGCCGCCCGGCCGCCAGTCGCGGTAACCGCGCGCCTGGCCCGGCAGGAAGAACTCGCCGGTGGACAGCACGGTCTCCTCCGGCGTGATCAGGCCTTCCTCCAGCCCCGCCAGCGCCATGAACGGCTTGATGGTGGAACCGGGCGGGAAGCCGCCGAGCACGTTGCGGTTGAACAGGGGCCGCGCCGGCGCCTGCAGCGCCTGCCAGTCGGTGTGGCTGATGCCGTTGATGAACAGGTTCGGGTCGTAGCCCGGCAGGCTGACCATGCCCAGGATCTCGCCGGTGGCCGGGTCCACCGCCACCGCCGCGCCGTCCTGGCCGGCGAAGGCATCCACCATCGCCTGCTGCAGGCGCGCGTCCACACTCAGCCAGAGGTCGGCGCCGGGTTTGGCGTCGTGCCGCCGCAGCACGCCGAGCGCGCGGCCTTCGACATTGGTCTCGATTTCCTCGTAACCGATCTCGCCGCGCAGGCGTGGTTCGTAATAACGCTCGATACCGGCCTTGCCGATGTGGGTGAGCGCGGCGTTGCGGCTGTCGCCCATCGCCTCGAGGTCGGCGACGTCCACGCGGCCGACATAGCCGATGATGTGCGAGAACAGTTCGCCATAGGGATAGCGCCGGGTCAGGTAGGGCACCACTTCCACGCCGGGGAATCGGTGCCGGTTCACCGCCAGGCGCGCCAGTTCGCCCTCGTCCAGGCGCAGCTTGAGCGGGATCGGACGGAAGCCGCGGGTGGCGCGGCGGGTTTCGCGGAAACGCTCGAGATCCTCATCGTCCAGCCGGACGAGGGCCGCGAGTCCGGTCAGCGTGGCTTCGAGGTTCGCGACCTGCTCGGGCACGATCTCGAGCCGGTAGGCCGGCACGTTGTCGGCCAGCAGGCGGCCGTTACGGTCGTAGATCAGTCCGCGCGCCGGCACGATCGGACGCGGCTTGATCCGGTTGGCCTCCGAACGGGTCTGATATTCCTCGTGCTGCAGCACCTGCAGCCGGAAATAGCCCGCGGCCAGGCCCAGCATCGCCAGGGCGATGCCCAGGAAACCCAGCACCGCCCGGCGGCGGAACTGCTCGGCCTCGGCATGCAGGTTCTTCAGCTTCTGCCGGCGCAGCGGTTTCATGCGCGCACTCAGCCGGTACGCTCGCGCAGGCGCAGGCGCAGTTCGTCCAGCAGCAGGAACAGCCAGGGCCAGAGGGCAAATCCCAGCACCGGCGACAGCCAGGTGCTCCACGGCGGCGCGCCGTCACCGGCGGCCAGGTGGATGGCGAGTGCGATCAGTCGATCGTTGACCAGCAGCGCGAACACGGCCAGCGCCTGTTGCCACAGCGGGAAAAAGCGCAGCCGCGCGCGGAAACGCTGCACCAGGAAGGCCAGCACCACCAGTCGCATCGCCTGTTCGCCCAGCAAGGTGCCGGCGACGATGTCACCCAGCAGGCCCACCAGGAAAGCCGTGCCCAGGCCGACGTTGTCCGGGGCCTCCAGCAGCCAGTAGCAGAGCAGCATCGCCAGCAGATAGGGCCGGGCCAGGTTCAGGCCGAGCGGAAGCGGCAGCACCAGCACCAGCAGGCCGCAGAACAGGCTGCCGTATAGCACCCAGGCCGACGGGGTGCGGGTCATGTGCGCGGCTCCCCCGCGGTGGACGTTTCGGCGGCGGGCGCCGCGTCCTGCGCGGGCGCCTCCGGCGGCGGCGGGACCGGCGGGCCCGCATCGGCCTCGTCGACCGCGTTGCTGACCAGCAGCACTTCCAGGCCGCGGTCCAGCCGCGCCGCGGGCCGGGCCTCGGCCACCACGAACAGACGGGTTTCGTCCGGATGCAGGCGCTCGACCGTGCCGACCGGGAAGCCGGCCGGGAATCGCCCGCCGATGCCCGAGGTCACCAGGCGGTCGCCGACACGAATGTCGGCGCTCTGCGGGATGTTGGGCAGGTTGAGGCGGTCGGTGCGGCCGGTGCCGAATGCGATCGTGCGCAGGCCGGAGCGTGCCACCTGCACCGGGATGGCGTGTTCGGGGTCGGTGAGCAACAGGGCGGTGGCGCGGTGCGGGGTCACTTCGATCACCTGCCCGAGCACGCCGCCGGCATCGATCATCGCCTGCCCCACCACGACACCGTCGTTGCTGCCGGCTTCCAGCAGCACGCGCTGGCGCGAAGGATCGAGATCGACCCCGGTGATGCCGACCAGCTTGGCGGACAGACGATACCCGCGCGTTCCCCCCAGCAGTTCGCGCAGGCGCTGGTTTTCCTCGGCAACCGCGGCGAGACGGTGCAGCCGGCTGGCATTGACCTGCAACTCGCGGCGCAGCGTTTCGTTCTCCTGCTGCAGCTGGTTGCGCGAAGCGACGATGTCGCCGGCGCCCTCGGCCAGGCGACCGGGCGCGGCCGCCAGCCACCACACCGGTTCCGCCAGCACCGACAAATGCCGGCGCGCCTGCGCGCCGAAACCACCGCGCTGGTCGGCGACCATCAGCAGGGTGGCGAGGGCCAGGTAGGCCAGCAGCGGCAGGGTGCCGCCGGCACTGTCACTCAGCCGCGCGGCGGGAGAACCGGGATAGGCCAAGGCGGCGGATCACTCCGCCGAGAAGAACTCGTTGCCGTGCATGTCGATCAGCTCCAGCGCCCGGCCGCCACCGCGGGCGACGCAGGTGAGCGGATCATCGGCGACGTGCACGTGCAGGCCGGTTTCCTCGGAGATCAGCTTGTCCAGGTCGCGCAGCAACGCGCCACCACCGGTAAGCACGATGCCGCGCTCGGCGACGTCGGCGCACAGTTCCGGCGGGGTCTGCTCCAGCGCCTGCTTGACCGCGCTGACGATGCCGCTGAGCGGTTCGTGCAGGGCTTCGAGCACTTCGTTGGAGTTGATGACGATCATGCGCGGCACGCCTTCGGCGAGGTTGCGACCGGAGACTTCCATCTCCTTGACCTGTGCCTGCGGGAAGGCGCAACCGATCTCGAGCTTGATGCGCTCGGCGGTGGTTTCACCGATCAGCGTGCCGTGGTTGCGGCGCACGTAGTTGATGATGGCGTCGTCGAAGCGATCGCCGCCGATGCGCACCGACTGCGAATAGACGATGCCGTTGAGCGAAATCACCGCGACTTCCGAGGTGCCGCCGCCGATGTCGATGACCATCGAACCGCGCGCCTCGTCGACCGGGATGCCGGCGCCGATCGCCGCGGCCATCGGTTCTTCGATCAGGTAGACCTCGCGCGCGCCGGCCTCTTCCGCCGACTCCTTGATCGCGCGGCGCTCGACCTGGGTCGAACCGCAGGGCACGCAGATCAGCACCCGCGGGCTGGGCCGCAGGAAGCGCGAGGTGTGCACCTTCTTGATGAACTGCTTGAGCATCTCTTCGGTGTGGGTGAAGTCGGCGATGACGCCGTCCTTCATCGGGCGATGCGTGGTGATGTTGCCCGGCGTGCGGCCGAGCATCTTCTTGGCCTCGGCGCCGACGGCGGCGACCTCGCGGCCGCCCTGGCCATGGCGCACGGCCACGACGGAGGGCTCGTTCAGGACGATGCCCTGGCCGCGGACGAAGATGAGGGTATTGGCGGTGCCGAGGTCGATCGACAGGTCGTTCGAAAACAGGCCGCGGAGCTTCTTGAACATCTGGGGGAAGCCTGTGAAATGGGGGTTTCGGGGATTGGCTAGGGTATCAACCACCCCCGCCCCGGGCAAGGCGAAAATGCTCGTTTTCCCGTGCCTTGGGCGCATCTCCGCGGTACCATGGGCGCCTTTGCCGGCCTGGGCCGGCGCCCCACTTCGCCACGAGACCCGAGATGCCCTCAGCCCTGATCTGCGGTTCCCTGGCCTACGACACCATCATGGTGTTCCAGGACCAGTTCAAGAACCACATCCTGCCGGACAAGGTCCACATCCTGAACGTCTCGTTCCTGGTGCCCCGGATGCGCCGCGAATTCGGCGGCTGCGCGGGCAACATCGCCTACAACCTCAAGCTGCTGGGCGGCGACCCGGTGCCGATGGCGACCGTGGGCCAGGACTTCGCGCCCTACCGCGAGCACTTCGAGGCCTGCCAGATCCGCCTGGACCACGTGAAGGAGATCCAGGACCTGTACACGGCCCAGGCCTTCATCACCACCGACCTGGACGACAATCAGATCACCGCCTTCCACCCGGGCGCGATGATGCGGTCGTACGAGAACCACGTCCGCGACGTGAAGGACGTCGGTTTCGGCATCGTCGGCCCGGACGGCTACGAGGCGATGCTGCAGAACTCCACGGAGTTCGCCGAACTTTCCATCCCGTTCATCTTCGACCCGGGCCAGGCCATGCCGCTGTTCAACGGCAAGGAGCTGACGACGATGATCGAGCAGGCGACCTACGTCACGGTCAACGACTACGAGTCGAACCTGCTGCAGGAGAAGACCGGCCTGAGCGAGAAGCAGATCGCCGAGCGCGTGCAGGCCTACATCATCACCCGTGGCCCCAAGGGATCCGAGGTGCATGCCAAGGGCGGCGAGCTGCACATCCCCGCCGCCAACGCCATGCGCGTGGTCGACCCGACCGGCTGCGGCGACGCCTACCGCGCCGGCCTGATCTTCGGCCTGATGAACGGCATGGACATGGCCACGACCGGCCGCATCGCCTCGCTGATGGGCGCGCTCAAGATCGAGCACCTGGGACCGCAGAACCAGCGCTTCGACTACGAGGAGTTCGCCGAGCAGTTCCGCCAGCAGTTCGGCTACGCCCTGCGCTGAGCCCAAATGAAACGCCCCGCCGGCTTGCGCCGGCGGGGCGTTTTTTCTTGCTCAGAACTCCTGCGAGAACTTGATGCCGTAGGTGCGCGGCGGCGCCACCACGGTATAGGCCTGCTCGCCGCAGACGGCTTCGGCGCACTGGGTGAAGCGCGACAGCTGCGCCCGCTCGTCGAAGACGTTCTTGATGTAGAAGTCCAGGTTCCAGTTGCCCTTGCCCAGGCCTGCCGACAGGTTGAACAGCTCGTAGGCGTCGAGGTCGCCGAGGATGGCGCTCTCGGCCAGGCGCAGGTCGGTCTTGCGGTTGCCTTCGTGCACCAGCACGCCCTGCACGTACGCGTCGTAGCCGCCCAGGTCGAACGCATAACGCGCGGTGGCGTTGCCCTTGAAGCGGGCGGTGATCGGCAGGCGGCTGCCGGCCGGTGCCTCGGGGTCGGCGCAGACGGTGACCGGATTGCCGTTGGCATCTGTGAAGCCGCAGTAGTTCTCGGTCAGCTCGGCGTCATAGAACGCCAGACCCGTGCTCAGCGTGAGGTTGTAGGTCGCGGCCCAGCTCAGGTCCAGCTCGGCGCCGCGGATGCGGGCGTTGTTGGCGTTCTTGATCTCGGTGAGTCCGTTCTGGCCCAGGATCGCGAACTGGAAGTCCTCCCAGTCCTGCTCGAACACCGCGCCGTTGAAGATCAGGCGGCCGTCGGCCAGGCGCATCTTCCAGCCCAGCTCGATGCTGGTCAGGTAGTCCGACAGGTAGGGCAGCAGGGTGCCGCGGCGGTTGATGCCGCCCGGACGGAAACCCTCGGACCAGGTGCCGTACACCATGATGTCGTCGTTGACCTGGTAGGACAGGTTGAAGCGACCGAGGTGGTCTTCTTCCTTGACGTTCTTGTTGAACACCTCGCAGGGCGCGTTCGGGTACGGCGGCAGGTTCTGCGTATTGCAGGCGCCTTCGCCGTAGGTCGGGTTCGACGAATAGCCCTCGGCGAAGCCGAAGAAGCCGCGCAGGCTGTTGTCGATCTCGTAGAAGCGCAGGCCGGCGGTGGCGGTGAGCTTTTCGGTGATGTCGAACGAGACCTCGCCGAACAGGGCCTGGTCCTGGTCCTCGCGCTGCTGGCGCGTCAGCCAGATCGTATCGGGCCAGCCGCTCACAGACAGCGAGTCGGCCAGGCCATCCACGCGGTAACGTTCCTGGATGTCGTTGTCCTGGTCCTGCCAGAACGCACCGGCCACGAAGCGCCAGCGGTACTCGGCCGGCGAGGCGATGCGCAGTTCGTGCGTGCGCTTCTTGTAGCCATTGGTGGCCTGGATGTACTGCGACGGATTGATCAGGTCGCCGTTGTCGTCGTAGAAGTACGTGCCGTAACCGAACAGCGTGTCGTACCAGAACCCGTAGTCGCTGTAGTCCGACTCGGTGTCCATGTCGCGGTCGAAGTGGGCGAAGGCGTAGGTAAGGTCAAAGTTGCCGATCTTGCCCTGCACGGTCAGCGCCGACTGTGTCCAGCGGTCGTCCGAGGTCTGCGGGTAGAACTGGGTGGTCGCGAGCTCACCCACGTTCGGGTCGACGCCGAAGCTGCCGTTCGTGAACTGCTTCTGGGTCATCACGGTCGGGGTGATGGTCCAGTTCTCGCCCAGGTTGATGCCCAGGGCCAGGCGGGCGCCGTGGGTGTCGCTGTAGTTGAAGTCGTCCTTGGCGCGGCCGGCGTTGTCGATGGTGATGCCCGAGGTCGGGAAGGTGCGCTCGCCGTAGACGTTGTCGATGTAGCCGGCGTCCTCCTTGCTCCAGCCGACCATGCGGATGGCGGCGTTCTTGCCCATCGGGATGTTGGCGAAGCCCTCGACCACGTGGCCGGTACCGCCATCGTGGATCGCGTTCAACTCGACGCCGTAACCAGCCTGGAAGCCACTCGGGTCGGGCTTGTTGGTGATGATGCGCAGCGTGCCGGCCTGCGAGCTGGCGCCGTATAGCGTGCCCTGCGGGCCGCGCAGCGCTTCGACGCGGGCGATGTCGTACGGATGCAGGTCGACGGTGCCGCGGATGGTGGTGATCGGCTGTTCGTCGATGTATACGCCGACGCTCGGCATCGGGCCGGAGTGGTTGCCGTCGCCGCCGCTGGCCACGCCGCGCATGTAGACCTGGAAGTTGCCCGGTACTTCGCCCAGGCGCTGGAACGAGACACTGGGCAGGATCGTGGTGATGTCGTCGAAGTCGGCGATGTTGAGCTCGTCCAGCTGCTCGGTGCCCATCACCTGCATGCTGATCGGGACGCGCTGCAGGTTCTCGCTGCGCTTCTGCGCAGTCACCGTGATCTCGCCGAGCATCGGCGCCTCCTCGCTCTCGGCGGTGGTTTCCTGCGCCCAGGCGAATGGCGCCATCGCCAGCCAGATAGCCGAAGCCAACGGCAACCTTGCCAGTCGGCTCGCCGGCGTTCGTTTGTTCCTGCCCTTCATCGTCATCTCCCCGTCGTGGGTGGTTGATCGGATCGGTACGCCACCACCACCCCTGGTGGCGGCTCCGGATAGTGGTCCAGCACATCGCCAAGCGCCGCCTTGAGCGGGCCAAGCCATGGTTCGTAGTGGCGCCAGTGGTCGACGCCGTCGCGATAGATCGGCTGCCGCACCTGCTCGGAGCTGGCGGTTCGCACCGGGCGGTCGTTCTCGAAGAAGCGCAGGCACTGCGGGTCGAACGGCAGGCCGCAATAATCGAGCAGTCGCCGGACTTCCGCCTCGGTGTCCGCGACCATGTCCTCGTAAACCACGCAGTGGATGCGGCCGGGCAGGACCTCGTCGAAATGGGCCATCAGCGCGACGTAATCGCGGTAATAGCGGCCGATGTCATCCAGGCCGTAGCTGAAGTTCTGGCCGCGGGCAAAGTACTGCTTGTAGCCGGAGAAACAGCAGGCCAGCGGGTGGCGGCGGGCATCGATGATGCGGGCCCTGGGCAGCATCAGGTGGATCAGGCCGACGTGGAAGAAGTTGTTCGGCATCTTGTCGATGAAGAACGGCGCGCCGGTCTTGCGATGGATCCGCGTGTTCTCCAGGTAGCGCTCGCCGAGGCTTCGCAGCTGGGTGGCGTCCTGGCCGGCCAGCACGTCGTGGTAGGCGCCACCCCGCCCCTCGACCGCGTGACGGCGCAGATCGTGGGTCAGCGAGATGATCTCGGGCAGCTCCATCGTGCCTTCGACCTGCGGATGGCTGGACAGGATCTGTTCGATGAGCGTCGATCCCGAGCGCGGCAGCCCGATGATGAAGATCGGGTCCGGCGCAGGGCTGCCGAAGCCCACGCGCGCCTGGAAGAATTCCGGAGTGAACAGCTCGACCGATCGGCGTACGCGGGCGCTGGCGTCGTCAGCGCGGTAGGGGAGCTGGGCGCGCCGGCGGGCGTTGCCGCTCTCGTAGCTGCGGAAGGATTCGGCATGTTCGCCGGCATCCTCGAGCGCCTTTCCCAATGCGAACTCGAACTGGCTGTGCTGTTCCGGATCCAGATCGGTGCGTTTGAGCTGCTCGCGCATCGCCGCAAGGTCTTCCGGCTGGAACCGGAAGGTCTTGAGGTTGGCCAGGCTCCACCAGGCTTCGCCGAAGCCGGGATCCAGCTCGATGCTGCGCCGGTACGCGGAAATCGCCCGATCGCGCTGGCCGGCCGTCTTCAATGCATGGCCGAAGCTGAGCCATATTTTTCCATGGCTTGGGTACTGGCCAAGGATCTGGTCGTACAGCTCGATCGCCGGCGCGTAATCGCCGATGCGGCAGAGGACGACCGCCTTGAGGTTGCGGGCGCTGGGGTTGGATGGGTCGGCCGCGAGCAGGGTTTCGATCTGCGCCAGCGCTTCCTGAGGCTTGTTGGCCCGGTGCAGGACCATCGCCAGATTCTGGCGGGCGGCCTGGAACGAAGGCGCCAGCTCCAGGCATCTGGAGAGCAGCCGCTCCGCATCGTCCATCCGGCCAATGCGTGCGGCCAGTTCGGCAAGCATGCGGATGGCGACGACGTCGGTTGGATGACGCTGCAGGCGTGCGCGCAGGCGCTGTTCCGCCTCCGGTATACGGTTCTCGGCCAACGCCGATCCGGCTGCAATCAGCTCCGGGTCGTTCGTCGCGAAGCGCAGGTGCTGCGCAAATGCCGCGTCCGCCTCGGCCTGTTCGCCGATCGCAGCGAGATGGCCCGCGAACGCCAGCCAGGCGTCGGGCTGTCTGGGATCGATTCGCAACGTCGAACGCAGCGCATTGATGGCCTCATCGCCCCGCCCAAGTTTGGCCAGCAGCAATGCGGATTCAAAACTGGGGCGCGGCCAGCGCGGCTGCTGTTCTCCCAGCTGGGAAAGCTGCCGGAGCGCGAGGTCTGCATGGCCACAGGCGGCATTCGCTTTCGCGAGCAGCAGTTGGGCGGGCGGGTGACCGCCGACGACATTCAGGATTTCCTGCGCCTGTTCGGCGGCAAGCAAGGGATGGGTGGCCAACAACCGCTCGGCATGCGCCAAGGCCACCTCGAGCGTGGCGGAAGGGCCCGGAACCGCACTCATTCCGCCGCTCGCCTTTCGCTGGTTTGGCCCACGCCCGAACTTGCCATCAACAGATCCGCCCGACCCGCCCGCTTGCATCCCCTGACCCCGGCCGGAATGGCCCGGCCAAGACGCCCGGTGGTTGGCTGAGTTGATAACACGACGTTAAGTTCTTGTCGACGCGCGATGACAGGCCGGAGATGCCGGTCATGCCTGGGCACCTCGTTTCGGCTTGGTCGCGGACGGCTCGGGCCCCGAACGCGCGGCGCTACGGGCCGCGTGACGGGCCGCGTGACGGGCCGCAAAAAGAACAAGGCCCCCAGCGTTAGCTGGGGGCCTTGCGGGATAAAAACCCTGGCGATGACCTACTCTTGCATGGCTTAGGCCACACTACCATTGGCGCAGCTGCGTTTCACTTCCGAGTTCGGGATGGGATCGGGTGGTTCCACAGCGCTATGGTCGCCA
>NZ_SMDR01000003.1 GCF_006265115.1 Arenimonas terrae
CGCGCCGGATGATTTGTTCCATGCATCAGAGTCCGTTCCATTGGTGGTCTCCGTCCGGCATAGTGCCGCCTAACCAATCATTCAAGCCGACGCCTACGGCGCGGCTTAACTAAGGCGTTAGGCCGATATGAGCCACTCGTTGTACTCACTCCTTCAGCGACTTGAGACCGCCAGGATTCCGTTCACGCTTGCGCGGTATCGCCCGGATTCAATCCTCGTCGCAATCACCATTGTTGGAGAACGCGTCGAGATTGATGTTTTCGAGGACGGACACATGGAGGTGTCGCGCTTCAAAGGCCATGAGGACGTGGAAGGAGGGGCCGCGCTCGTCGCAGAGATCATTTCTGCAAACACCGAGCCAGCGGCCTAACTAATCATTCAAGCCGACGCCTTCAGCGCGGCTTAACTAAGGCGTTAGCCCTCAAGAGCATGATCACCGTTGCCCGATACTTCGAGCCATCCGAAGCCCACGTGGTTCGCGCACTTCTGGAGTCGGCCGGGCTGAAGGCGACGGTGGCGGACGAGCACCACGTGACCGCGAACTATCCGATCTCTACGGCGCTCGGAGGCGTGAGGGTCCAAGTCCCTGATGAGAACTTCGAGGCGGCGAAAGCCCTTGTCGCCGCTTACGCGAGCGGCGAACTGCAGCGCGAGCTTGAGCGGGACGTTGGTGAGGAACCGGAGGCATGCCCGGCGTGCGGTTCGGTCGAGGTGACCGGACGTGTGCCAGTCAGCACTAAAATGCTGGCAATCGCGGTGTTTCTTCTAGGCTCAGCGACATTCCCTACAACCGACTCCGTGCGAAAGTGTGCGAGCTGCGAGCACAGTTGGTCCGGGGCTAACTAATCATTCAAGCCGACGCCTTCGGCGCGGCTTAACTTAGGCGTTAGGCTTCAATGAGCGCATGGAAAGCGGCAACTCTACTTGTGGTACTGCACGCCCTGTTCGGAGCAGCCTTTGGCGTGTTCATGGACAATCCAGTCGCCGCCATGGTGCTCCAGGTCATCCAGATTGTTCTAATGGCTGGCGTTATATTTGCTTGGGCAAGCCTGGACGCAAGAGCAGAGGGAAAGTCGCTCGGAACCGCCCAAGGAGTTTGTCTAATCCTGTTTGGCTACTTTGCCGTTCCGTTCTACCTCGCCTCTTATCGGCAGACTGCCAACTGGTTGCGCTGGACCGGCAAGGGCCTAACAATCTTTGTTGCGTGCACAGGGGCATTCATGTTGGCCGCCGCTGCCTCATCAGGCATGCTGGCCTAACTAATCATTCAAGCCGACGCCTTCGGCGCGGCTTAACTCAGGCGTTAGGCGTCGGTCCGGTGACAGAGGGCCGCTGACGGGAGAACGAAATGAGGGCCATCATTCTCGGCGCCATTTTTCTGCTGTTGTCCTGTGCCTCCAGCCGCGCCGCGGCAGTTGACGTAGTCCGATATGTGTATGCCAAGAAGGCTGGGGCCGTTGACCTGGTCTATAGGGTCGATGGAAAGTCATTCAACGAGAGTGAGCTAAGCCCATATTTTCGTGCGAACACAAAGCGCTGGCCGCGCGATACTTTAGAGCTGCGCCTTGTTTTTGACGGAGATGTCCCGCTGGCTTGGTTCCATCATGCTCGTCGCACCTTCATATTCTTAGGGTTTGAGAAAATTCGCTGTTTCAGTGGCAGCGCTGAGTCGGGTAAAGCCATTGAAATAGAGGAAGTAGGACAATCAATCGCACTGCCAGAAGGCGGCTGGTAGCGGACCGGGAAAGAGGTTTCCCCCATCCAGTTAAGGCACGCTCGTCCAGGCGCCCAACTAATCAGTCAAACCGACGCCTACGGCGCGGCTCAACTAAGGCGTCGGGCCACGTATGCGAGCACTCATCGCAGTTCTTGTCTGTATAGCCAGCGCAGCGTGCGCGCGCGACACCGGTCTATCTGCAGTCAAGCCTACCCCGCCGACACTTCCGGCAACCCAAGAGGAGTGTCTGGCCCGATCGGGAACTTGGGGGTTTCATGACACCACGGAATCCACCGCACCCTTCTGCGCCCTGCCAACCACGGATGCGGGAAAGGCATGTACCGACTCGTCCCAGTGCCAAGGCCATTGCCTCGCGCCAGAAGGGACTCCGAGAGGGCGAAAAGTCGCTGGTTCTTGCGCGGCCTCATACTTCCCGGGAAGCTGTTTTACGCCCGTCGATGGCGGCAAGGCCTCTGGTCGCATCTGCGAGTAGGATGTTGCCCAACCATCCATTCAAGCCGACGCCTTCGACGCGGCTTAACTCAGGCGTTGGGACTCAGATGAAGCACCTCCTTGTTGCACTAATAGTCTCCCTCAGCACTCCCGCATCAGCATCGGAGACAGACAGCAATGGGCCCACCGTTTTTCAGGAGGGCTCGGCCCAGGCAGTTCTGCCGAGCGACATGGAAGTGACATCCGTTTCGAGCGGGCTTCGCGCCGTGTTCGGCTCTAGCAAGGACCACACTCTTGAACTTTCGTTTAGTCGCTCACCCCCAGGCACAAGTGCTGACGGAAGAGAATTCGTCAGGGCGGCGGCGGTCGCAAAAGCTGCTCAACTCAAGACCGCTACCGACAGGGTCCTGTTCATGGACCCTGCGGGCGACTTGGAGCGCGAGGGGAAGACATTCAGAATCGTTCACTGGCAGATCGGCGTACAGGAGGGTGTTTTTGTCCTGACGGTCACAGCGCCGATGCCTATGTCTCCGGAGCTGGACGACTTCCTTGGCGCGGGCCTGCAGACTATGGTCAACAGCGTCGCAGCTGTGGATCCTGACTAGTCATCCAGGCCGACGCCCACGGCGCGGCTAAACCACGGCGTTTTGCCCATGCCCCGAGATTCCAAGGTCTATTTCGTTCGACTGCTGTTCTGGGCAGCCGCCATCTTCGTCATCGCGCGGCCGCTGCGCACGGTTCGGGCCGAGATTGGTGACGCTGCCTGGCTCCTGGGTTATCGTGAGCGCAGCGCCAAGGACCGATGGGACATCGATATAGATGACTAGCTTTCCTGGCGCCCGTCGTTGGTCGGGGCGTCGGGTTTCAGCTGTCGCCGAACCCGTGCTTCCACCCGGCGCCGTCGGCGCGGTCTGACCCAAGCTTCGGACGAAAATGACGAACGCCGCTCGACAGATTGCGCAGCACCAGGCCCGCATCCGGCAGCTGAAGCGTGATGCGCTGTTTGGCGGACTTGTCCTGGCCCTGCTGCTTGCCCTGGTGGTCTGCGCTTTCCGGTTCGACTGGCATGTTCTGGCCAAGGTGGCCCTGCTTCTGCCTTCGCTCGGGATGCTCATGCATGCCGCCGCGCCCTACACGAGGATGAGGGATCACCGCAGAAAAATCGCGGCGCTGGAGGCCGGGGGCGACCGGGCTGATCAGCACCCAGGCCCCTGAAAGCCCATTCGAGCCGGCGCCCACTGCACCGACCATTCCATTGGGGCCCGCAGTCGTGGCAGTGTTCCCCCGAGATTGAGGCAACCGGAAGGACATCAGGGGACGATCATGCGGTTGATTGCACAAGGCCTTCTGTTCCTGCCCTTGGTGCTCGGCTACTGGTACGTGCACGGCAAGCTCGCCATTTGGGTCCAATGGCTTCCCGACTTGTTTTCCGAGCGGACGTACCAGCTGGCCGGCCTTCTGCTGGGCACCTCTCTGTGCGGCGCGCTGGCGGGGCTCATCGTCTCCGGGCCCGTCCACTTTCTCTACCGGCCGAGGGCAATCGCCGTGGCCGCGGCCATCGCCCTGCTCGCCGGAGCTTTCGACGCGTATCACCTTCGCCTGGCCGGCGCTTTGCCCTTCACCAAGCTGGCCCTGCTCCTCGACCTTCTCGTCTTCCTGCTGGCGCTACCGCTGTGCATGCTGCTGTTCAGGCGTCTGGCCCCCAAGCCGCCATTGGCGCCGGTAGCGTGAGATCCCATGTCCGCAATCCCAACTGCAGAATTCCTGGTCTGGCGATGATCGCGATCTTTGCGTACGCCAGCGGGCTGAACTCGCGCAACCGGAAGTCCCCATGAGGTTCGCAGGGCGCATCTCCGACTGGAATGAAGCGAAAGGTTATGGCTTCGTCGTCCCGCACGACGGCGGCGACCGGGCCTTCGTGCATATCAAGGCCTTCCAGCCCGGCGCGCGCCGGCCGGTGGATGGCGACCTGATTTCGTATGCGATCTCGAAGGATGGGCGCGGCCGGAACAATGCCGTGGATATACGCTTCGCGGGCCAACGCATCGAAGCGCCTCGGCCGCGGACGGCGGAGCGGTCGCGCCGGCCCCTGCCCCGGATCGCGATGGCCCTGGGGTTCTTCGGACTGCTGGGGGCAGGCACGGCGCTGTCGGTGCTGCCGGTGCTCGTTCCGGTCGCCTACACACTGCTGAGCCTCGCGTCCTTCCTGATGTACGTGCTCGACAAGGCGGCGGCAGGCCACGGCGCGCAGCGCACGCCGGAGAGCACGCTGCACTTGATGGACCTCGCCGGCGGCTGGCCGGGCGCGCTGATCGCGCAGCAGACGTCCCGGCACAAGACGGTTAAGACGTCCTTCCAGTCCGTGTTCTGGTTTACCGTCGTCGCCAACCTGGCGGCCGTCTTCTGGCTGGTGCACAGCGGCACGGCGCGTTTGCTGTCGACGGCCTGGCTGGGGATGTAGGGGTCCGCCGAAGCGCCTAGCCCTTCCCGGCCGGCGCATGCTGACCGATCATCGGCACCACACACACCTCACGGACGCACCATGTCCCCTGCCCTGCGCAAACTGCTGGCGATCCTGGGCGGGCTGCTGATCGCCGCGGGCATCACCTGGTACCCCTGGACCTACTGGGACCATTTCACCGGCAGCGCCAGTTCGGTGTACGGCATGTCGGCGGTGGTCTGGGCGCCGGCGGCGCTGATCATCGGGCTGGTGGCCGGAACGTCCTTCGCCGTGGTGGTGTGGCCGCGCCGGCCGCGGCGCGGGCCGGCGCCGCCGAAGGATCACTTCGAAGCCTAGAATGACGGCGCGTCGACCACCGAGGAGACCGGCATGGACCTGAGCCTTGTCCAGACCTTCCTGCTGTACTGCGCCGCGATCAACTACGGCATCCTGCTGCTGTGGTTCGCAGTGTTCACGCTCGCGCACGACGCGGTGTACCGGCTGCACACGCGCTGGTTCCGCCTGTCGCGCGAAAGCTTCGACGCGCTCAACTATGGCGGCGTGGCCGTGTACAAGATCGGCATCATGCTGTTCGTGCTGGTGCCGCTGCTCGCGGTCACACTGATGAAGACCTGATGGACCTGCGCATGCCCAAGACCCTCGCCTTCGCCCTCGTCGCCTGCCTGGCCGCGCTGTCCACCGGCGCCGGCGCCGAGACCCGGATGCGCGGCCACTACTACGGGGGCAAGGGTTTCGAAGTCTTCCGTCCCTGCGGCTCGCCGCAGTCGTTCTGGGTGGTCGGCAGCGAGCGTCTGATCCAGCGGCTGCGCGATCGCGCCGTTGCGCTGTTCGCGACCGGCGCGCCGCCCGCGCGGTCGGTCTATGTCGAAGTCTCCGGCGTGGTGGAGCGCGGCGTCGACCCCCGCTATGTGGAGGACGATGGCCCGGGCATGGTCCGCTTCACGTCGCTGCATCGCATGAAGGCGGCGCCGCCGAAGGATTGCCCGGCCCATGACTGAGGCTTCCGGCCTTCCGGCCCGCGACCCCGGCGGCGACCCCACCGACCGCATCGTCGCCTTCCTGCGCGGCATCGGCCTGGACGTGCGCGAAGGCGACGTCGGCGCGGCGCCCTTCCTGCCCGGCCTGCGGATCGAGGCCGGCGCCCTGGTCTTCGACCGCGAACGGCTGACCTGGCCGGGCGATCTGCTGCACGAAGCCGGGCACCTGGCCGTGACGCCGGCGGCCCGGCGCGCGCTGCAGTCGGAGGCACTGGACGACGACGCCATGGGCGAGTTCGAGGCCACCGCCTGGGCCTATGCGGCGACAGTGGCGATCGGGCTGGATCCGGCGGTGCTGTTCCATGAGGGCGGCTACCACGGGCGCTCCGCGGCCCTGATCACCACCTACTCCTTCGGCGTCTACCCGGGTGTGCAGGGCCTGGTCGCGATGGGCCTGGCGGTGCCGGGCGACGTGGCGCGCGCGCAGGGCCTCGCCCCGTATCCGGTGATGCGGCGCTGGCTGCGGGAATGAGGGCGCTGACGCGCATGGCCGCGTTCATTGCGCGGCTGGCGGGTCCGTCGTACGGTGGCCGCGGGCTCCGGGTCACCGCCCGGTAGTCCGCCCCTTCCCCCCACTGAACCAGGAGTTCGCCATGAAGACCGTCCTGCTCGCCGTCCTGGTCCTTTTCCTGGCCGCCTGCGGCCATATCCGCATCGTCGACGACGGCCACGGCGCGAAGGCCGGTGGCGACACCGTGCTGATCTGCCACAAGGGCAAGAAGACGATGGAGCTGCCGCGCTCGGCGGCCGGCGGCCACATGAACCACGGCGACCGCTACGGCCGCTGCTGATCGGCTGCGCGGGTGGGCCGCCGCCGGCGGTCCATCCGCTCCCTCGACGCTCCGCCAGGCCGGCGCAAACGCCGGCGCCTGACCCCATCCGGGACGTGCGGACGTTCACGGTTCCGCGCGCCTGCCTGTTCCGGGGGCGCGGCACCGTGATACATAACCGACGTCCGGCGGCCGCCGGACTACTTCCTGAGGGGGAGGTTGTATGGACCTGCGATACCCGGCCGCGCTCGCGGCCCTGCTGCTGGCCGGCGCCAGCGGCCCGGCGCACGCCGAAACCCAGTACGCGCTGACCTGCGTCGGCACCAACACCGACTACACCATCTACTACCAGTACCGCTGGGGCGAAGACGGCGAGTGGCACGACGCCAGCGTCGACCCCGGCAAGTGGAAGAACCACACCTGGGACTACGACTATCCGGGCGAGGATGAATCTCCGCAGTTCATGATCCGCTACGACGACGACCTGAGCGACGGCGAGAACCAGGTCGTCACCCGGCTCGACTCCTACGCGGCCGAGTACAACGACTGCGAGGACGAGGGCAAGACCTACGACTTCTACGAGCAGGACAACGAGCTCTTCGTGCAGGAAAACGACTGAGGCGCGCGGCGCGCCCACCCGCGATATGCGAGCATTCAGCGGCCCGGGCGGATGATCCCCCCGGGCCCTGGAGAACCACGATGAACCGACTGCTGAGCGTCCCGCTGGTGCTGCTGCTCGCCGGCTGCGCCGGCACGTCCACGGTGATGATGGGGCCCGCGCGGGCGCCGGTGGACCCGGCCCAGGTGCGCATCTACCGCACGCCGCCGCCGGATTCGGTCGAAATCGCCCAGCTCGAGTCCACCAGCGGCATCGGCTTCGGCACCCAGGGCCAGACCGATGCGGCGATCGCCCGACTCAAGCGCGAGGCCGGGGCGTTGGGCGCCAACGGCATCATCCTGCTGGGCACCGGCGCCAGCCGGTCGCCGGTGGGCATGTCGGTGGGTGCGGCCAGCTACGGCCGGCACAGCGCGGGGGGCATCGGCATCGGCATTCCGACCACGCAGAAACATGCGGCGGGCGTGGCGATCTACGTGCCGGCGCCCGGCGACTATCCCGCCGACGCCTCGTCCGAAGAAATCCCGGCGGCCGATTCCCCGCCGGATGACATCCCGGCGGCCGACGCGCCGCCGGAAGACTGATCAGCCGCCGGCGGCAGCCCGCGGGGCCGCGGCCGTGCGCTGCGTGGCCTTGAGCCGCGCCAGCGCCTCGGCGATCGCCTTCTCGCCTTCGATCACTTCGCCGCGGGCGTAACCGTCGCCCACTTCTTCGTCGCCGCGCAGGTGGCCCGGCAGGTCCTGTTCGCGCAGGCCGCGGGTGGCTTCGCCGCGCAGCACCACGTCCGGGCGGATGCCGCGGGCCTGGATGGACTTGCCGCTGGGCGTGAAATAACGCGCGGTGGTGAGCTTCACCGAATCGCCGTTCTCCAGCGGCACCACGGTCTGCACCGAGCCCTTGCCGAAGGTGCGGCTGCCCATCACGGTGGCGCGGTCGTGGTCGCTGAGCGCACCCGCCAGCACTTCGGCCGCGCTGGCGGTGCCGGCGTCGACCAGCACCACCACCGGCGCGCCGGAGAGCAGGTCGCCGGTCTTGGCGTGGTAGCTGGCGTTGGAATACGGCAGGCGGCCCTTGGTGCTGACGATCAGACCGGTTTCGAGCAGGGCGTCGGCGGCTTCGACGGCGGCGTTGAGCAGGCCGCCCGGGTTCGAGCGCAGGTCCAGGACCAGGCCGGCGAGCTGGCCGCCCGACTGCTGGTTCAGCGCACGCAGCTGACGCACCACCTGCGGGCCGGTGTCGGTCTGGAAGGTGCTGATGCGCAGGTAGCCGTAGCCGGGTTCGAGCAGGCGGCTGCTGACGCTGGTGACGCGGATGATCTCGCGGGTGATCTCGAGCTCGCGCGGCACCGACTCGCCGGTGCGCACCAGGGTCACCGACACCTTGGTGCCGGCCTCGCCGCGCAGGTCGCGGCTGACGGAATCGGCGCCGTCTTTGCCCAGCGGCGCGCCGTCGATGGCGATGATGACGTCGCCGGCGCGCAGCCCGGCGCGCTGCGCCGGCGTGCCGTCGATCGGCGAGATCACAAGGATGCTGCCGTCGGCGCGCTGTTCGATCTCGACGCCGACGCCGGAGTAGGCGCCCTCGGTCTGTTCCTGCAGGTCTTCGGCCTCTTCCTTCTCGAGGTAGGCGCTGTGCGGATCCAGGTCCGAGAGCAGGCCGCGCAGCGCCGCCTTCATCAGCTCCTGGTCGTTGATCGGCTCGACGTAGGCGTCCTTGATGGCGCGGTAGACGGCGACGTAGCGCTGGATCTCCTCCAGCGGCACGGTGCGCGGCGTCGGTTCGGCCAGGGTCGGCGCGGCCGGCTCGGCGTCCGCGGCCGGAGACTGGGCGAAGGCTGGCGTGGCCAGGGCGGTCAGCAGGATCAGGAGGGGGCGCATGGCCGGCATTATGCGCCGGGCGCGCGGCGCTTTAGGAGGGCCGCCGGCGCCTTCACGCCCGCCGGTCGGCGCACCGGCGCCGTCCGCGCCGCGGCCTCAGGGCCGCAGCCAGGGCTTGGGGTCCTGGGGCTGGCCGTTGCGGCGCAGTTCGAAATACAGGGCCGGCCGGCCCTGCCCGCCCGAGCTGCCGACGGTGGCCAGCGGTTCGCCGCTGCGCACCCAGTCGCCGACGTCCTTGAGCAGGGCGTCGTTGAAGGCGTAAAGGCTCATCCAGCCGTCGCCGTGGTCGACGATGGTCAGCAGGCCATAACCCTTCAACCAGTCCGAATACGCGATGCGGCCGGGCGCGACCGCGCGCACCTCGGCGCCGGCGGTGCCGGCGATCAGCAGGCCGTCGCTGGTGCGGCCGTCCGGCAGGCGGCCGCCGAAAGCCGCCAGCGCGGTGCCGGCCAGCGGACGGCCGAGCTGGCCACGGCGGGTGGCGAAGGGCCGGTTGTCGTCGACCTGGCGCGGGATGTCGGCGACGGCGTCGCGCAGCTGTTCGAGCAGCCGCAGCACGGCCTTTTCGTCGCGGCCGAGCGCGGCCAGGCGCGCGGCCCGGTCCTTGAACTGCGCCTCGACCGTGGCCAGCACGCCGGCGCGTTCGCCGCGCTGGGCTTCGAGCGCGTCCAGTTCGGTCTGCTGCTGCAGGCGCGCGGCCTCCAGGATCTGGCGCTGGTCGACGATCTGCTGGGCGACGGCGGCCAGTTCGCGCAGCTCGGCCAGCAGGCCGGTGATGCGCTGCTGGCGGTCGGCCTGGAAATAGCGGTGGTAGGCCAGCACGCGGGCCAGGTCGCTCATGCGGTCCTGGGCCAGCAGCAGCTTGAGCTGTTCGTGGCGGCCGAGCGCGTAGGCCGAACGCACCAGGGCGGCCAGGGCCTCGCGCTGCTCGGACAGGCCGGCTTCGAGCGCGAGCTTCTTCGCCTCGAGCTGCTGCAGCTCGAGCTCCTGGGTGGCGATGCCGGCTTCGGTGCGGCGCAGCGCGCGCACGGCTTCGTTGACCTTGCCGTCGGCGGCGCGCAGGGCCTTGGCGGCGTCGCCGCGTTCGGACTCCAGCCCGCGCTGCTCGTTGGCGATCGCCTTGATCTGGGCGCGCAGGGCGTCCAGGCGCTTCTGCGCGGCAGCTTCCTTCTGCGCGCGCTCGGGCGCGCCCTGTGCCAGGGCCACCGGCGCAGCCAGCGCCAGCATCAGCAGCAGCGCGGCGGTGCGGATCAAGCCAGCTGCACCAGCGGGCGGCCGGTCATTTCCGGCGGCTGCGGCAGGCCCAGCAGGGCCAGCATCGTCGGCGCGATGTCGCGCAGGGCGCCGCCGCTGCGCAGCTGTGCCCGGCGGCCGAAATAGACGAAGGGCACCGGGCCGACCGTGTGCGAGGTGTGGGCCTGGCCGGTTTCCGGGTCGCGCATCATCTCGAGGTTGCCGTGGTCGGCGGTGACGATCATCTCGCCGCCGACGCTTTCCAGCGCGCTGCGGATCGCGCCCAGCGCGTCGTCCACCGCTTCGGCGGCCTTCACCGCGGCGGCGAGGATGCCACTGTGGCCGACCATGTCGGGGTTGGCGACATTGCACAGGATCACGTCGTGCCGGCGCGCGCGGATGTCGTCGGTGAGGCGGGCGGTGAGCAGCGGCAGGTTCATCTCGGGCTGCAGGTCGTACGTCGCCACCTTGGGCGACGGGATCAGGGCGCGCTCCTCGCCGGGCAGCTGCGTTTCGCGGCCGCCGGACATGAAGAAGGTGACGTGCGCATACTTCTCGGTCTCGGCGATGCGCAGCTGGCTCAGGCCGTGGGCGGCCAGCACGTCGCCCAGGGTGTTACGCAGGTCCTCGGGGCCGTAGGCGACCGGCGCCGGCAGCCTGGCGTCGTATTCGGTCAGGCAGACAAAGCGCGACAGCGCCAGCGGGCGCGGCTTGGCGAAGCCGCTGAAATCGGGAGAGACGAACACCGACGTGAGCTGGCGCGCGCGGTCGGCGCGGAAGTTCATGAACACCACCGCGTCGCCGTCGCGCATCGGCCGGTGGCCGGTGATGACGGTGGGTTGCACGAACTCGTCGTTTTCGTCGCGGCCGTAGGCGGCGTGCAGGGCGGTGATCGCGTCCGAGGCGGTGTCGTCGGCTTCGGCTTCGGCCATCGCCCGGTAGGCGCGCTCGACGCGGTCCCAGCGCTGGTCGCGGTCCATCGCCCAGTAGCGGCCGCTGACGGTGGCGATGCGGGCGTCGGCGCCCTGGGCGCAGATCGCGGCGAGTTTGGCCAGGCTCGGTTCGGCCGAACGCGGCGGCGTGTCGCGGCCGTCGAGGAAGGCGTGCACGGCGATGTCGGCCACGCCCTGGCGGCGCGCCAGTTCGATCATCGCGAACAGGTGCTCTTCGTGGCTGTGCACGCCGCCCGGCGACAGCAGGCCGAACAGGTGCAGGGTGCCGCCGTTCGCCTTCGCCGCGGCGCAGGCGGCGACCAGCTCGGCATTGGTGTAGAAACTGCCGTCCTCGATCGCCGCGTCCACGCGGGTCAGGTCCTGGTAGACGATGCGGCCGGCGCCGATGTTCATGTGGCCGACCTCGGAATTGCCCATCTGGCCGTCCGGCAGGCCGACGTGTTTGCCTTCGGTGTGCACCAGGGTGTGCGGATATTCGGCCAGCAGGCGGCGCCAGTTCGGCAGCCGGGCCTGGGCCAGGGCGTTGTCGGCCGGATCCTCGCGGTGGCCCCAGCCATCGAGGATCAACAGCAGCAGGGGCTTGGGACGGGGGCTGGCGGCGGACAAGGCGGACTCCGGGACGAATGGCACGGGGGAATTGTAGCCCCGGCGCGGAAACTGGTCCCGCCCGCCTTTAAACCCTCGGCGCGGCCCCCGCATCCCAGCGGGGAATTCCACAGGAGCCACCCCATGCGCGTCAGCAAGCTCGCCACCCTCATCTCCCTGTCCCTGGCCCTGGCCGCCGGCCCGGCGCTGGCCCAGCAGAACATCGACAAGGTGTTCGGCGGCATCACCGCCGAAGCCGGCCAGGAATATGGTTCGCTCGAATCGGTCAACGGCGGCATCACCATCCGCGAAGGCGCCACCGTGCGCAGCGCCGAGACCGTCAACGGCGGCATCAGCATCGACGACAAGGCCAGGGTCGGCAGCGCCGAAGCGGTGAACGGCGGCATCAGCCTGGGCGTGGACGCCAGCGTCGGCTCGATCGAGACCGTCAACGGCGGCATCAACCTCGACCGCAACGCCCGGGTCGAGAACGACGTCGAGACCGTCAACGGCGGCATCAAGGCCCAGCAGGCGGTGCGCATCGGCGGCGACGCCGAGACCGTGAACGGCGCGATCAGCCTGCTCGGCGCCGAAGTCGGCGGCGGCCTGACCACCACCAATGGCGACATCACGCTGGCGCGCGGCGCCGTGGTGCGCGGCGGCATCCTGGTCGAGAAGCCGCAGGGCAACTGGTGGCGCACCGGCGAGCAGCGCAAGCCGCGCATCGTCATCGGCGCCAACTCCACGGTCGCGGGCACGCTGGTGTTCGAGCGCGAGGTCGAGCTGTTCGTGCATCCGACGGCGAAGATCGGCGCGGTGACCGGCGCCACCGCGCAGTCCTTCACCGACAGCCTGCCGGCGCGCGACGACTGACCGGGCCGCAGGGCCCCGGAAACGCGATCCGCGTCACGGTTCAGGTTCTCGGAAAGCCCGCCCTCCGGCGGGCTTTTCCGTGGGGGCTGGCGAAGCCGCCGGAGAGGCTAGAATCGGGGTTCCCCGCCTCCGAGGAACCCCAAGGAATGAAGCGCACCCTGCTATTCGCCGCCGCCACGCTCGCCCTGGCGGCCTGCAGCCAGGCTCCGGAACCGGCCGCACCCGCCGAGCCGGTCGCCCAGGCCCCCGCTCCCGCCGAGCACGGGTTCGGCCCCGAGATTTCCGCCGAAGATTTCGCCCAGCACGTGAAGGTGCTGGCCTCCGACGAGTTCGGCGGCCGCGCCCCGGGCACCGACGGCGAACAGAAGACCGCCGACTATCTGGTGGCCCAGTTCCAGCGCCTCGGCCTGCAGCCGGGCAATGGCGACAGCTGGTTCCAGGAAGTGCCGATGGTCGAGACCACGGCCGACGAGCCGGCGTCCAACGCCTTCATCCGCATCGGCGAAGCGCAGACCGCGCTCGGCTTCGGCACCGACATGGCCCTGGGCACGCGCACCGCCCAGGCCGAGGTGAAGGTCGACGCCAGCGAGATGGTGTTCGTCGGCTACGGCGTGAACGCGCCCGAAGCCAACTGGAACGATTACGCCGGGCTCGACGTGAAGGGCAAGACCGTGGTGATCCTGGTCAACGACCCGGGCTTCCATGCCGGCGACGCCGAGCTCTTCAGCGGCAAGAAGATGACCTACTACGGCCGCTGGACCTACAAGTTTGAAGAGGCCGCGCGCCAGGGCGCCGCCGCCGCGCTGATCGTGCACGACGACGCCGGCGCCGGTTACGGCTGGGACGTGGTGAAGAACAGCTGGTCCGGCGCGCAGTACGACCTGCCGGCCAGCGCCGATCCGGAGCCGCGCCTGCCGCTGCAGGGCTGGCTCACCGCCGAGGCGGCGACCAAGCTGTTCGCCGATGCCGGGCTCGACTTCGAAGCGCAGCGCGCCGCGGCCGGCAAGCCCGGCTTCAGCGCGGTGGACCTGGGCGAGGCGAGCTTCAGCGCGACGCTCAAGAGCACGATCAAGGAATCGAGCTCGCGCAACATCCTGGCCAAGCTGCCCGGCAGCGAACGCCCGGACGAGGCCATCGTCTACACCGCGCACTGGGACCACCTGGGCGACCACGGCGCGGCGCACGGCGCCGAAGCCGCGGGCGAAGGCGAGGACCACATCTACAACGGCGCCATCGACAACGCGACCGGCGTCGCCGGCGTGCTCGAGATCGCCGAAGCCTTCACCGTGCAGGACCCGAAGCCGAAGCGTTCGGTCGTGTTCCTGCTGGTGACGCTGGAGGAATCGGGCCTGCTGGGTTCGAAGTACTACGCCGCCAACCCGGTGATCCCGCTCAAGGACACGGTGGCCGTGGTGAACCTGGACGCGATGCCGGTGGTCGGCCCGACCAAGGACTTCGTGGTGATCGGCCTGGGCAATTCCGAGCTCGACCAGGTGCTCGAGCCGATCGCGGCCGCTCAGGGCCGCGTGCTGGTGGAAGAGGACGGCGTCGAGAAGGGCTTCTTCTTCCGCTCCGACCACTTCAGCTTCGCCAAGTTCGGCGTGCCGGCGCTGTATGCCAAGGGCGGCATCGACCACGTCGAGAAGGGCGCGGAGTTCGGCCGCGAGGTGCAGGCCAACTACGGCGGCGTGCTGTACCACAAGCCGGCCGACGAGTTCGACCCGGCCTGGGACCTGCGCGGCATCGTCCAGGACCTGGGCGCGCTGTACGGCGTGGGCAAGGAGCTGGCCGGCAACGACGCCTGGCCGAACTACGTCGAAGGCAATGCCTTCAAGGCCGCGCGCGACAAGTCGCGGGCCGACGCCGCGTCGAACTGATCGACCGCTGTTCCGGGAAAAGGCCGCGCACCGCGCGGCCTTTTTCTTTGCGCGCCCGCGGCGCCGCGGTCAGAAGCGCAGCGACAGGCAGCTCAGGCCGCCGTCGAGCTTGGCGAACTCGCTCATGTCCAGCTCCCGCAGCCGGTAGCCGAGCGCGCGCAGATTCGCCGCCAGTTTCGGGTGGCCGCGGGCCAGCAGCACGGTGTCGTTCACCTGCACGGCGTTGGCGCCGTAGGCCTCGGCGGCGTCCACCACCACGCGCTCGTGGCCGGCGAAGGCCGGGTGCGCGGCGAGTTCCGGGATCAGCAGCAGGCGTTCGCCGGCCAGGCAGGCGATGCCGCTCTTGAGGTGCAGGATCGAATCCAGGCCGCGGATGTCGACCGTACTGGCGCCGTAACCCCGGGTCTGCAGCCAGCGCGCGAGCTGGCGCGCGCCGTGTTCGTTGGTGCGCGCCGAAATGCCGATGAACACGTGCCGGCCCGCTTCGCAGATGTCGCCACCGTCGACGGTGCCCGGCGCTTCGATGGTGGCGAGCGTCGGGAAGAATGCGCGCAGCGCCGGTTCGATCGCCTCGGCCTCGCCCAGCCGGCTCGAGGCGCCGGGCCGGGTCAGGATCGCGCCTTCGGCCAGCACGATGGCGGTGTCCTCGACGAAGGTGCCGTCCGGATGGCGCGGATCCGCGGGCAGCACGGTCAGCGCCAGGCCGGCGTCGCGCAGGGCGTCGGCGTAGGCCGCGTGCTGCGCCAGCGTCAGCTCGAAGGACGGGACGCCGAGGTCGACGCGGGTCAGGCCGTCGGCGTAGTTGGCGCCGGGCAGGCGCAGGATCGCGTGTCGGAACATCGTCGGACTCCGGGACGGATGGCCCAGCTTACCCGGCGCGCGGCCGTCAGTACTTGCCCATGAAATCGCGCTTGCCGATCTCGACGCCGCCGTGGCGCAGCAGCGCGTAACTGGTGGTGACGTGGAAGAAGAACTGCGGCAGGCCGTAAGCCAGCAGGTAGGCCTGGCCGTCGAGGCGGCGCTCCTTGGGCGTGCCCGGGCGCAGCACGATCTCGCGGCCGGCGGCGCCTTCGAAGGCGCCGGCGTCGAGGCCGGCGATGAAGTCCAGGGTGCGGCGGATGCGCGCCTGCAGCTCGTCGAAGGTCTTCTCGCTGTCCTCCCAGGCCGGCACCTCGGCGCCGGCGAGGCGCGCGCTGACGCTCTTGGCGAAATCGCAGGCGATCTGCACCTGGCGCAGCAGCGGGAACATGTCGGGGAAAAGGCGCGACTGCAGCAGCGCGTCGGGTTCGATCTTGCGCTCGGTGGCATGGGCCGCGGCCTTGGCCAGCACGTCGGACAGGCCGCCGAGCAGCTGGGCGAAGACGGGAACGGAGGCGGCGTGCAGGGACAGGGTCATGGGCGGCTCGAGGTCGGGAGAAGCGGCGATGGTACGCGCCTCAGGCCGGCTGCGGCGCGGGCGGCGCGATGCGCGCCTCGCGGATGGGCAGGTTGACCAGGGCCGCCATCAGCGCCAGCGCGATGTCGGCGTACCACATCCAGGTGTAGTCGCCGAAACGCGTGAAGGCCAGGCCACCCAGGTACGCGCCCAGGAAACCGCCGATCTGGTGCGAGAACAGCGTCAGCCCGAACAGCGTGGCGAGATAGCGCACGCCGAAGAGTTTGCCGACGATGGCCGCGGTCGGCGGCACCGTCGCCAGCCAGGTGAAACCCAGGCCCGCGGCGAACAGGTAGAAGGTCCATTCCGTGCGCGGCGCCGCCAGGTACAGCGCGATCAGCAGCGCGCGCGAGGCGTACATCCAGGCCAGCACGTACTTGCTGCGGTACTTCGAGACCCAGGCGCCGGCGAACAGGCTGCCGACGATGTTGGCCAGGCCGATGATCGCCAGCGACCAGCTGGCCACAGAAGGCGGCAGGCCGCACAGGTCCACTTCGCCCGGCAGGTGCGTCACGAGGAAGGCGATGTGGAAACCGCAGGTGAAAAATCCCAGGTGCAGCAGCAGGTAGCTGCGGTCGCGCAGCGCGCCGGACATCGCGTCCATCACGCCGGTGTCGCCGGCCTGCTTCGGCACCACGACCGGCGCGCCGCGGGTCAGGCGGCCGATCATCGGCAGCGCCGCGAGGGTCATCAGCGCCAGCGACCACATCGCGCCCATCCAGCCGAAGGCCTGGATGAGCTTCTGCAGGATCGGCGCGAACACGAACTGGCCGAAGGAACCGCCGGCGTTGATGACGCCCGACGCGGCCCCGCGCGCCTCCGGCGGCAGGCGCTGCGCCGCCGCACCGATCAGCACGGAGAAGCTGCCGGCACCGGAACCGATCGCCGACAGCAGGCCCAGCGACACGATCAGGCCGAAGCCCGTGCCCATGAAGGGCGTGAGCGCGCTGCCCAGGGCCAGCACCAGCACGCCGGCCACCAGCACCACGCGCGGCCCGTAGCGGTCGGCCGCGGCACCGGCGATCGGCTGCACCGCGCCCCAGCTGAACTGGCCGATCGCCAGCGCCAGGCTGATGGTGGCGATGCCCAGGCCGGTGCTCTGGTCCATCGGCGCGATGAACAGGCCCAGCGACTGCCGGGCGCCCATGGTGATCATCAGCACGCCGGCGGCGGCCAGGGTGGTGATCAGGATCTCGCGGGTGCCCAGGGCTTTGAACATGGGAAGCGGCCGGCGGCGCCGGCAGGGCGGCGGAGAGGACGCAGCATAGGCGCGTGACCGGGGCCGCAGTAGAGCCAATTCCGCATCACTGTGTGGCCTTTGGCGGGATTGGCGCCGCCAGCGCTCAGGCGCCGGCCGCGGCCTGCAGGGCCCGATGGCCCGGCGCCAGCGCGCCCTGAATGCGCTGCCGGTCGCCGTCCTGGAACCATTGCCGCTTGCGCGCACTGTCGGCTTCGAAGGGCTGGTGCAGGGCCTTGGAATGCACGCCCAGGCGCTGCGCGATCCGCGCCCGCGCCGCCGCCGAGGGCACGAGGCCGAAATGCCGGCAGGCGCCATCGATGCCCGCGGCATCGAGCCGCGCATAGTCGAGCGGCATCGCCTCGGGATCCCCGGCGCAGGCCCGCATCGCGTCCGTCAGCGCCTTCAGGACGCCGATCCGGAAATCCAGCAGGTCCGCTTCGCCCGACAGCGGGGCGAAGGCCGGGTGCAGCGCCGCCAGCGCCGGATCCCCGGCCATGTGCCGGCCCGCCGACCGGGCGTGCGAGGCGAGGATCTCCTCCGGCTCGCGGAACAGCAGCACCCGCGGCACGCCGGGAAACGCCGCGTCGATGAGCGGAAACCGGAACAGGTCCCAGGCGTTCCACTTCACAACGATCCGTCCGCGTCCGGCGAACGGCGCCGCCTGCAGGCGGACCAGCCGCGGCAGGGCCGCGCGTTTCTGCGTCTCCGTCAGCGTGGCGTCGAGCAGCAGGGCCGTGAGCAGCGGCGATTCGGACAGCACGCTGGTGTCGTCGAGCTCGGCCAGGCCGCCCGACAGCAGGGTGGAACCGCAGCGCGAGAGATGGAAGATGAATCCCGCTGGCGCCGCCGCTTCGTCCGCCGACGGCGACAGCAGCGGCGCCAGCGCGGTGCGCGGCTGCACCAGCTGGTTGAACACGCTGCCCTGCCGGCAGCGCGCGAGGTACTGGTCCTGGAAGGGCTCGGTCGCATGCCCCTTCGGCCACAGCCAGGCGATGCGGCGTGTCGCGGCGTCGTAGTGGCCGGGAAACCAGTGGCCCTCGAGCCGGCGCGGGTCGAGGTCCAGCGCCTGGCGGTTGGCGTCGTTCAATGCGGCGACCAGGGCGCCGTCGCCGGCCGGCGCCTGCGGCCAGAGTTGCCGGAGCCGCTGCAGCAGGTCCGCGAGCGTGCTCGCCCCGGCGCAGAAAGCGGACTGCTCCGGCGATTCGACCAGCGCCCGGTAGGACGGCAGCAGGTCCATCGTCAGCTTCGGGCCGCGGCGCCTGCGGCGACCTGGGCGCGCAGCCAGTCGTTCGCCACGCAGTCGATCACCAGGTTGATGCGGTCGGAGTCACCGCGGTTGTGTACTTCATGCGTGCGTTCGGCGTTGAAGTACCA
Source organism: Arenimonas terrae (assembly GCF_006265115.1). Lineage (GTDB taxonomy): Bacteria > Pseudomonadota > Gammaproteobacteria > Xanthomonadales > Xanthomonadaceae > Arenimonas > Arenimonas terrae. Next base: position 18,502 of record NZ_SMDR01000003.1, read on the forward strand.
CAGCTCGCCGGCGCGCATCGGCACGCGCCGGCCTTCGACCAGGAAATCGATCGTGTCGCTGGTCTGGATCGACAGGTGCAGGCGCGCCTGGCCGGATTCCAGGCTCAGCCCGGGGTCGAAGTGCGGCCGGATCTGCGCGCCGGCCTTGAGCCGCATCAAGCGCACCGCCCGCAGTGGACACTGCAGCTGCGCCAGCAGGTCGCGGATGGCCGGGCAGTGATCCAGCACCGGCAGGTCCTGCCAGTCCTCGCCGTCGGTGATCGCAAAACCCTGCAGGATCGGATGCGCGTCCACATGCTGGCGCTGGCAGCGCAGCGGCAGCACGTCCCAGCCGCCGATGTAGTCGTTGCGGTTGACGTGGTCGAGCCAGGGCCGCGGCAGCAGCACCGCCAGCTCGACCTGCAGCGCCGGCAGCACGACGGTGGCGTCCAGGCGGGCGAACAGCACCACGCCGCCGGCATCGGCAGCCTGCGGGCGTTCGTGCGGGGCGGACGGAGGATTCATCGGCGATCGGGATCAGGGCGGCGCGAGGAAAGCCGTCACCGCCTCCGCCACCTGCCGCGGCTGCGCCATCAGTGGCATGTGCCCGCAGCCCGACAGCAGCACGGTGGTGCTCTCGCGCAGGCCGCGGCGGAAGGTCTCGGCGGCGCTGACGTCGATCACCTTGTCGTCGCGGCACCACAGCAGCAGGGCCGGCGCGCGGATGTTGCCCAGTTCGGTCTCCAGCACCAGCGCGTCCGGGCCGCGACCGATCTGCTCGAGCACCTGCTGCTCGAAGCCGGCGTCGGCGCGGCGGCGCCGCACCAGGGCTTCGTTCGCCGGCCAGGGCACGAAGGGCGGATCGGCGAACACGATGCCCAGGAAGCGCTTGAGCTCGCCGCGGCTGGTGACCTGATAGGGATTTTCGCCGGCCAGCACCGCATTGGCGAAGGCGTTCTCCTCGAAGGTGACGCCGGCCGAGGACATCAGCGAGATGCGCTCGACCAGCTCCGGCTGCCGCGCCGCCAGCAGGCCGACGATCTGCCCGCCCATCGAATGCCCGACCAGCAGGGCCGGCTTGGCCGGCAGCGTGCGCAGGAACTCGGCCAGCCGCTGCATCTGCGCGACCGGGCCGTAGTCGGCGCCGGCCTGGCGCTCGCTCTCGCCCCAGCCCGGCAGGTCGGGTGCGACCAGGCGGTAGGACTTGCCCAGCTCGCGCATCAGCGGCAGCCAGTTCTCCTTGCTGCCGACGAAGCCGTGCACCAGCACCAGCAGCGGCTTGTCGGCGTCGCCGGCCTCGAGCACCGACCAGCGATGGCCGGCGACCTGCACCTGGGTGAGTTCGGCGCCGGCCAGCCAGCGCTGGCGCGCGAACTCGGCCTGCAGCACCTTCTCCGGCGCGCTGGCGGCGAAGCCGACCACGCCCAGGGCGATCCCGAGCGAGGCGGCGAGCACGATCTTGCGCGGGCGGGCCGCGCGCCGGGGCTTCATGCGGTCACGGCGCCGGGGCGGCCTTGGCCTTGGCCAACAGGGCCTCGACCGAGGCGCTGGTGATCGGGTGGTAGCCGGGCTTGGCCATCGCATAGATCTGCTCGGCGAAGGCCAGGCCGTCGGCAGTCTGCACCAGGGCCTCGTAGGTCGGCATGATCAGCTTGCGGCGGCCGATCTTGCGCAGGAACAGCGACATCGCCGGCCGCGCCTCGAAGTACTCGCTGCGCACGGTCAGCGGGTACCAGCGCTGGGCGATCTCGCCGTTGGCGGTGCCGGTGAAGCGGAAGGCCTGGTCCAGTTCCACCAGGCGCTCGGCCGGGACTTCCCTGGGCAGCCCCTCGAGGAAGTACACCCATTCCTGGGTGGTCCAGGCGCTGGTGTCGAGTTCGCGCGCGGCGGTGCGGCGCTTGATCCAGGATTCGCGGGTGGCGTCGACGGCGTCGAAGCGCGGCGACGCGGTCTGCGGCGCGAAGGCCGGAATGCCGGGCGAGGACAGCCAGGTCGTCAGCTCGGCCTCGGTGATCGCGCCGGGCTTCTTCGCCATCAGCTCGCTGCGCAGGAAGGCGACGAACTGCTCGGTGCTCACGCTCTGGAAGGCGTGGCTGTCGAACCAGCTGCGCAGGAAGGGATCGAAGGTCTCGCGGCCGTAGCGCTGCTCGAGGAACTGCAGGAACCAGGCGCCCTTGTCGTAGGCGATCGAACCCAGCGCGTCCTCGGGGTCGGAACCGGTGCGCGGCGGCAGCATCAGCACCTGCTGCTCGACCGGGATCTCGGCCAGGTCCGCCTTGAGCCCGTTGCGGCTGTTGACGAACTCCATGTCGGCCCGCTCCTTGCCGTACAGCGCCTCGACGATGCGGTTCTCGACGTAGCTGGTGAAGCCCTCGTTGAGCCACATGTCCTTCCAGCTGGCATTGGTGACCAGGTTGCCGGACCAGGAGTGCGCGAGCTCGTGCGCGATCAGCGACACCAGCGACTTGTCGCCGGCGATCACGGTCGGGGTGATGAAGCTCAGGCGCGGGTTCTCCATGCCGCCGAAGGGGAAGGACGGCGGCAGGATCAGCAGGTCGTAGCGCTCCCAGCGGTAGGGGCCGTAGAGCGACTCGGTCACCTCGATCATCTTCTCGGTGTCCTCGAATTCCTTCACCGCGCGGTCCACCGTCTGCGGCTCGGCCCAGACGCCGGCGCGCGGCGAGATCGGCTTGAACACCAGGTCGCCGGCGGCGATCGCCATCAGGTAGGACGGGATCGGCTGCGGCATCTTGAAGCTGTAGTCGCCGTCGCGCGGCGCGGCCGGGTCGTTGTCGGCGCTCATCAGCGCCATCACGTCGGCCGGCGTGCGCACGTGCGCGGTGTAGGTGAAGCGCACCGAAGGCGTGTCCTGCAGCGGCACCCAGCTGCGGGCGTGGATGGCCTGCGACTGGCTGAACATGAAGGGCGTCTTGCCACCGGCGGTCATGGACGGCGCCAGCCACTGCAGACCCGAGGCCTCGGGCGAGGTGCGGTAGCCGATGCGCACCTGTTCGTACTGGCGCGGCAGGGTGATGGTGAGCTTGCTGCCGAAACGTTCGTCGCGCGGCGCCAGCACGAACTCCATGGCCTTCCAGCGGCGGCTGCCGTTGCGGGCTTCGACGGTGGCGATCTTCAGGTCGCGGGTGTCGAGCACCAGCTCGCGGTGGTCTTCGTCCGCCCAGGCCAGGCTGAGGATGGCGGTGCCGGACAGTTCGCGCAGGCCGAAGTCGATGCCCAGGTCCAGGGCCAGGTCGGTGATGCGGACCTTGTCGGGCTCGGCATAGGAATGTTCGTCGGCGCGCCGGTCCTGGGCCAGGGCCGGCAGGGTGGCGGCAAGCAGGACCAGCGTGCTGAGAACGGGCAGGACAAGGCGGCGCATGGGCGGTTCCGGGCGGGTGGACCGCCGGATTCTAGCGCGGCCGGGCCGGGGGCGTCCGTGCCACCAAAGTCCATGCCGCCCGGGCGGCCCGGTGACCTGGACGGGGCTTGCTGGCGCAAGTAGGTCCAGTTCTCGCTGGCGGGTGATCCGGCATGCGCCGTCCCGCACACATAGGGTCCCCTGCCCGCTCAATCGGCGCGGCGTCCTGCCCACCGATTCGCGGCCGTTACGGCATCCTGCCTTCACTTCAGGGGACCCTATGTGTGCAGGCCGTCGCCACGACTCACCTTCGCGAGCCGAAGGGATAAGCGCGTGCCCCAGAAGGCACGGAAGCTCGCTGTCTGGACGGAAATGGCTTCAGGGGCAGAGCCGGGCGAGCCGCAGGTCAAGGCAAAAATGCCGAAGGCGTTGCCGAAGCGAGCTACTTGGATGCGATACCCCGGCCCGGAAGTTCCGCAGGCCGTCGTGCGTGAGGTCTCTTTCCGCGGCTTCGAAAACATGGACGTTTTCGAAGAGCCTCCATGGATGGATTCACGGCGTCCGCGGAAAGAGACCTCACGTGCGGCGGACTATCGCCAGGAACGTTCCCGGCACCAACGCCTCACATACGGCGGACTATCGCCTCGAACGATCCCGGCACCAAGAACGATCGCTGCCAGGAACGAGCCCGGCAGGAACAACCGTGGTTACAGCTTGTAGCCGGAGTGGATGGCGACGATGCCGGCGCTGAGGTTGCGGTAGTCGGTGCGCTCGAAGCCGGCGGTGGCCATCATGGCCTTCAGCTCGTCCTGCGGCGGATGCTTGCGGATCGACTCGGCCAGATACTGGTAACTGTCGGCATCGTTGGCGAACAGCTTGCCCAGGCGCGGCAGCACCTTGAAGGAATGGAAATCGTAGGCCGGCCGGAACCACTCCGGCTTGACCTGCGAGAACTCCAGCACCAGTGCCCGGCCGCCGACCTTCAGCACCCGGTGCATCTCTTTCAGCGCATTGGCCTTCTCGGTCACGTTGCGCAGGCCGAAAGCGATCGTGACCAGGTCGAAACTGGCATCGGGAAACGGCAGCGCCTCGGCATTGAGCTGCACGTACTCCAGGCCACGCACCAGGCCGCGGTCGGTCAGCCGGTCGCGGCCGACGCCGAGCATGGCGGCGTTGATGTCGCCCAGCACCACGCTGCCGGTGTCGCCGACCCGCTCGTGCAGCAGCGCGGCGATGTCGCCGGTGCCGCCCGCCAGGTCGAGCACGCGGTCGCCGCGCTTCACGCCCGAGGTTCCGACGAAGTAGCGCTTCCACAGCCGGTGGATGCCCAGCGACATCAGGTCGTTCATCAGGTCGTACTGCTGCGCGACCGAGCTGAACACCTGGCCGACCAGCTTCTTCTTCTCGGCCACCGGCACGTCGCGGAAACCGAAGTGGGTGGTGCCGTCGGGGGTCTTCTCGTCCATGCCGGCATTATAGATGCGGGGTCGGATGATCTTAACGTTTGAAACGTTAAGATCATCCGACCCCGCACTTTGGTGATGTGATGTTCTGGTACTGGCATAACCCGCGCTGCAGCAAGTCCCGCGAGGGCCTGGCCCTGCTGGCCGCGCATGGCCTGGCGCCCGGAATCGTCGACTACCTGTCCGAGCCGCCGAGTCCGGCCCGCCTGCGCGGCCTGTTCAAGAAGCTGGGCGGCGACCCGCGCCAGCTGGTGCGCTTCAAGGAGGACGAGGCCCGCGCCCTGGGCCTGACGCCCGACGACCGGCGCCCGGCCGCGGAATGGGCCCGGCTGCTGGCCGCGCATCCGCGCCTGATCGAACGGCCCGTGCTCGAACGCGGCGACCGCGCCGTGATCGGCCGGCCGACAGAGCGGCTGCTGGAGCTGCTGGACCCGGCCTGAGCCCGCGCGGCGGCTCCGCCGGACTGCCCGCCCGTGACCTCCGGCCCGCTTGTAAGCTTGCCGGCCCGGCCCCATCCCGGGAGTTCCCGCCAAGGAAACCGCATGGACCCGACCGTTTTCCACGCCACCACCATCCTTTCCGTGCGCCGCGGCGACCGCGTCGTGGTCGCCGGCGATGGCCAGGTCACCCTGGGCCACACGGTGATGAAGGCCAATGCCCGCAAAGTGCGCCGCCTGGCCAATGGCAGGGTGCTGGCCGGTTTCGCCGGCGCGGCCGCCGACGCCTTCACCCTGTTCGAAGTATTCGAGGCCAAGCTCGACAAACACGGTGGCAAGCTGCTGCACGCCGCGGTGGAGATGGCCAAGGAATGGCGCACCGACCGCCGCCTGGGCAAGCTCGAAGCGCTGCTGGCCGTGGCCGACAAGGACAGCTCGCTGATCATCTCCGGCAACGGCGACGTGATCGAACCCGAGGACGGCCTGGTCGCGATCGGCTCCGGCGGCCCCTACGCCCTGGCCGCGGCCCGCGCCCTGCTGCAGCACACCGAGCTCGACGCCCGCGCGATCGCCGAGGCCTCGCTCAACGTCGCCGGCGACATCTGCATCTACACCAACCGCAATCTCGTGGTCGAGGAACTGTGATGAGCCAGCTGACCCCCCGCGAGATCGTCGGCGAGCTCGACCGCTACATCGTCGGCCAGGCCGCGGCCAAACGCGCCGTCGCCATCGCCCTGCGCAACCGCTGGCGGCGCATGCAGCTCGACCCCGCGCTGCGCGACGAGGTGATGCCCAAGAACATCCTGATGATCGGCCCGACCGGCGTCGGCAAGACCGAGATCGCCCGTCGGCTGGCCGCGCTCGCCAACGCGCCCTTCGTCAAGGTCGAGGCCACGCGTTTCACCGAGGTCGGCTACGTCGGCAAGGACGTCGAGCAGATCATCCGCGACCTGGCCGACGGCGCGGTGAAGATGTTCCGCGAACAGGCCAAGACGCGCGTGCGCACCCAGGCCGAAGAGCGCGCCGAGGACCGCATCCTCGACGCGCTGCTGCCCAAGCGGCGCGGCCCGGGCTTCATGGTCGAGGTCGCGCCCGACGGCGAGAACGAGACCCGCAACAAGCTCCGCAAGCAGCTGCGCAGCGGCGAGCTGGACGACCGCGAGATCGAGCTCGAGCTCAGCCCGCCGGCCGGCGGCATGGACATCATGACCCCGCCGGGCATGGAGGAGATGGGCCAGCAGCTGCGCCAGATGTTCCAGAACCTGGGCGGCGGCAAGGCGCAGAAACGCAGCGTCACGATCACCGCGGCGCGGCCGCTGCTGGTCGAGGAAGAGGCCGCCAAGCTGGTGAACGAAGAGGAGATCCGCGCCCAGGCCATCACCGCCTGCGAGCAGAACGGCATCGTCTTCATCGACGAGATCGACAAGGTGGCCAAGCGCCAGGACGAGATCGGCGGCGGCGGCGTCAGCCGCGAGGGCGTGCAGCGCGACCTGCTGCCGCTGGTGGAAGGCTCGACCGTCAGCACCAAGTACGGTGTGGTGCGCACCGACCACATCCTGTTCATCGCCTCGGGCGCCTTCCACCTGTCCAAGCCTTCGGACCTGATCCCCGAGCTGCAGGGCCGTTTCCCGATCCGGGTCGAACTGACCGCGCTCAGCCGCGACGACTTCAAGCGCATCCTGACCGAACCTAAAAACGCCCTGACCCGGCAGTACATGGCCCTGCTGGCCACCGAGGGCGTGAACATCGGCTTCGACCCCGATGCAATCGACCGGCTGGCCGAGATCGCCTTCCAGATCAACGAGCGCCAGGAGAACATCGGCGCCCGCCGACTGCACACGGTGCTGGAGAAGCTGCTGGAGAAGCTCAGCTTCGAGGCCCCGGACAAGGGCGGGCTGTCGCTGATGGTGGACCGGGCCATGGTGGACGCCCAGCTGGGCGACGCCGTGAAGGACCCCGACCTCTCCCGCTACATCCTGTAACTCCGGGGTCAGAGTGCATTTATCTTCGTCACCGCGCCGGCAGCCGCCTGGAGGCGGCAAAGATAAATGCACTCTGACCCCGGATTTGGCTGTCAGGTTTCAGCCCTGGGGCCGGTCTATCGGACCAGACGCCCATGGACCCGGACATGCCCGCCGCCGCCCTCGCCCGCCTGCCCACGCCGCGCCCGCCCGCGCGGCCGATGCCTGAGCCGGCCGTGACCACGGCCGCCACCGACATCGAAACCGTGCTGCGCGAGCACGGCGCGATGCTGGCGCGCATCGCGGGCAGCTACGAGTCCGAACGCGCCCGTCGCGACGACCTGCTGCAGGAGATCACCGTGGCGGTATGGCGCGCGCTGCCGTCCTGGCGCGGGGATGCCTCGCTGCGCACCTTCGCGGCACGGGTCGCGCACAACCGCGCCATCGACCACCTGGCCCGGGAAAAGCGCGCCCAGGGCGACGAGCTCGACGACCACCATCCGGACCCGGATGCCAGCCCGGTGCAGCACGCCGAAACCCAGCAGCGCCGCGAGGACCTGGTCGCCGCGGTGCGCCGCCTGCCGCTGGGCCAGCGGCAAGTGGTGGTGCTGGCCCTGGAAGGTTTTTCGCAGAACGAAATCGGCCAGGCCCTGGGCCTGGAGGACAACACCGTGGCACAGCGCCTGAGCCGCGCGCGCCGGCAGCTGCAGCAGTGGCTGCAAGGAGCGGCCTGATGGACCCGAACCTGGACTGGAAGGCTCTGGGCGACACCTGGCGCGATCAGCCGGTGCCGGCAATCGACCCCGAGGCGATCGGCCGCGAGATCCGTCGGCGCGGCCGGCGGCTGCGCTGGCTGGTCGGCGCCGAGGCGCTGTTTTCGGCGCTGGCGATCGGGCTGTGCGCCTGGATCGTGCAGCGGCCCGAGATCTCGTCGGTGGACCGCTGGGTATTCATCGGCCTGGGTGCCGTGCTGGCGGTCTACCAGGCGGGCGTGCTGTGGCTGCGCCGGCGCCAGCTGCGCGATGACGGCCGCAGCGTCGCCGACCTGGTGGAGCTGGAAATCCGGCGCACGCGTTCCGGCATCACCTATTGGCGCATCAGCCTGTGGACCGCCATGGCGCTGTGGCTGGGACTGGCGCTGGTGGTCTGGTTCGATGCCAGCGACACGCTGCGCAGGGGCTTCTGGCTGATGATCGCGATCAACGGGCCGATGATGCTGGCGGCGGCGGTGTTCATCTGGTGGCGCGGCCGGCGGTCGCTGGCGCGCATCACCCGGTTCGAGGCTCTGCGCGACCAGCTGCGCGGGCCCTAGAATGGCGCAATGACGACGACGCCCCGCCCCACCGACCTGATCCTTCACCAGGCCTCGCACGCGCTGGAGGTCGCCTTCGACGACGGCCAGCGTTTCCGCCTGCCCTGCGAATACCTGCGGGTGGAATCGCCCAGCGCCGAGGTGCAGGGCCACGGCCCCGGCCAGAAGGTGCTGGTGCACGGCAAACGCGACGTCAACGTGCGCGCGATCGAGCCGATGGGCAACTACGGGGTGCTGCTGCGCTTCGACGACGGCCACGACACCGGCATCTTCAGCTGGTCGCTGTTGCACCAGCTGGGCCGCGAATACGAAGGCCGCTGGGCCGCCTACACCGCGGCGCTGGAAGCCGCCGGCCGATCCCGCTGAGTCAGGGCTTCCGTTTCGCGCGCGGGTGCGCGGCGTCGTAGACCTTGGCCAGGTGCTGGAAGTCGAGGTGGGTGTAGATCTGGGTGGTGGCGATGTCGGCGTGGCCGAGCAGTTCCTGCACGCCGCGCAGGTCGCCGCTCGATTCGAGCACGTGGCTGGCGAAACTGTGCCGCAGCAAGTGCGGATGCACCCGCTTGAACAGGCCCTGCTGCATCGCCAGCACGCGCAGCCGCAGCTGCACGGTGCGTGGGCTGATCGGCCCGCCGGCGCGGCCCGGGAACACCGGCGCGTCCGCCGCGGGCTTCGACTCCTCGCGCCAGGCCTGCAGCGCGTCGCGGGCATGGCTTCCGACCGGCACCACGCGGGTCTTGCGGCCCTTGCCGGTGACCGTGACCAGGCCGTCAGCGAGCGCGAGCTCGCGCCAGCGCAGCGCGCACAGTTCCGACAGGCGCAGACCGGAGGAGTAGAACAGCTCCAGCATCGCGCGGTCGCGCACGCCCATCGGCGTGTCGGTCGGCACTTCGACCAGGCGCGTCATCTCGTCGGCGTCGAGCACCTGCGGCAGTTTGCGCGGCGACTTGGGCGCGCGCAGGCCGCTGGCCGGATCCAGTTCGCTGGTCTGCGACCGGTTGAGCCAGCGGTAGAAGCTGCGCACCGCCGACAGCCGGCGCTGCAGGCTCTTTCCCGACAGGCCGCGCCGGTGCGCGCCGGCGACGTAACCGCGCAGTGTTTCCTGGCGCAGGCGCCGCCAGTCGTCGAGCCCCTGGCCCGACATCCACGTCGCCAGGTCGGACAAGTCGCGCCGGTAGGCGTCGAGCGTATGCGGCGACAGCCGCCGTTCGACCGCGAGATAGCCCAGGAAAGCTTCGAGTTCGCGCTGCAGCGACGCCGCCGCCGGCGCTGCGTCCGCCCGTGGCGCGCCCGCCTTCATCCGCGCGGGTAGCGGCCCAGGGCGGTGACCAGGGACTCGGCCATCAGGCGCAGGAACAGGGTGCCCATGCCCGGGAAGAATCGGTTCGGGTCCGAGCTGCCGACGCTGAGCATGCCGATGCCGGGCAGCGGCAGCAGCACCGACGACGCCGCGCGCTCCTGGTGGTCGCCGTACAGCAGGGCCAGCTTGTCCTGGTTGAGGCGGCCGCACAGCGGCTCGTTGCCGGCCAGGAAATCGCGGAACGGCGCCAGCGACGCATCCTTCTCCGGGATCACCTTCAGCCAGTCGGCCGACAGGCCCTCCACGGGATGGAACAGCACCACGCGCACGACCTCGCCCTGGAAGTCCTCGCCCAGCACCGCAACCATGGTGCGCACGGTGTCGGCGGCGCTGCTGGCGCGCATCAGCGCCAGGCTGAGCTGGTGCGTGCGCACGGCCAGGCGCTCGTTGTCCTGGGCGTTGTTGAACAGTTCGGTGAGCCGGCGAGTGAGTTCGCGGTTCTTGTCGCGCAGCACGTCCAGCTGGTAGCTGGCGAGCGAGGCCGCCTTTCCTTCCTCCTTCGGCACCACCAGCGACATCGCCAGGTCCGGGAACTGGCCCAGGAAGGTCGGATGGCGGCGCAGGAAGGTCGCCACTTCGTGGGCGCCCAGGCGTTCGTTCTTCTCTTCGATCATCGCTCGCTCCTGCTGCGGTTTCGTTCCGGCACGGCCGGCATTATGGCGCCGGGAACACACCTTCGAACACGAAGGCGGTCGGGCCAGCCATCGTGATCGGCGCGTCGTCCGTGGGCCAGGTGATCTCCAGCGTGCCGCCCGGCAGCTCGACCTGCACGTGCCGGCCGACACGACCCTGGCGCACCAGCACGGCGACCGCGGCGCAGGCGCCGCTGCCGCAGGCCTGGGTCTCGCCGGCGCCCCGTTCGTACACGCGCAGTCGGATGCGGTCCGGCGCCAGCACCTGGGCGAAACCGACGTTGACGCTTTCGGGGAACTCGGGGCGCGCCTGCAGGGCCGGCCCCAGGATCGCCACCGGCGCCTCGGCCACCGACGGCACTTCGATCAGCGCGTGCGGATTGCCCATGGACACGGCGCCGAAATGCAGGCTGCCGCCGTTGACGTGCAGCTCGTAGCTGCTGGCCTCGGCGTGGGCGCGGAAGGGGATGCGCTCGGGGCGGAATTCGGGGCGGCCCATGCCCAGCGCATAACGCCCGGCGCCGAGCGCCTCGACGTCGATGGGGCCGGCGGGGCTGTCGAGCCGGAAGCGCGCGCCGGGCGCGGCGCCGTCGCGCTGCAGCCAGGCAGCGACGCAGCGGGCGCCGTTGCCGCACTGCTGGGCGGCGCTGCCGTCGGCATTCCAGATCCGGTAGGCGGCGACGCTGCCGGGCGTCGCCGGGTCTTCGACGGTCAGCAGCTGGTCGAAACCGACGCCGGTGTGGCGGTCGCCGAGCGCGCGGGCCAGCGCCGGCGTGGGCGCGGCGCGGCCACCGCGCAGATCCAGCACCACGAAGTGATTGCCTGCGCCGTGCATCTTGCTGAAGCGCAGGGTGCCGGCGGCGGTCATGGCGCGGCGGGCGGCTCGGTCTGTTCGGCCGGCTCGGGCTTTTGTGCCTTGTCGGGCAACACCAGCGGACCCTTGGTGCCGCAGGCGGCGACCAGGACCAGGCTCAACAGCAGCAGGGCGAGGCGGGAGGTTTTCATGGCGCGAGTATAGTCCGGGGCAGGTTCCCGGAGCGCGGAGTGGAGATGACGCTTTCTGCATGGCTGTGGGTGGGCGCCGCGGTGCTGGCGCTGGTGGCGATGCTGGCCTGGGGCCGGCGCCCGGCCGGCCGGCGCGCCTCGGGGCCGGGCGCGATCCGGCGGGGATTTGCCCTGCTGCTGCTGGTGCTGGCCCTGGGCCTGGTCGGCCTGGGCTGGCTGCTGCGCCAGTACGCCTGGCTGCTCGAGGACGTGCCGGTGGCGACGCTGTCCCTGGTCCAGGAGGCGCCGCAGCGCTACCGCGCGACCTTCGTGCCCGAGGGCGGAGCCCCGGCCGATTTCGTGCTGCTGGGCGACGAATGGCAGCTCGATGCCCGCGTGATCCGCTGGACCCTGCCGGGCCAGCTGGCCGGCCTGCCGCCGGTCTACCGCTTCGAACGCCTGTCGGGACGTTATGGCGACCCCAAGCAGGACCTGGCCGCCCAGCGCAGCGTGCACGACCTGCGCCATGACTGGGATTTCTGGGAGTTCCGCCAGCGCTGGCTGGCCGACCTGCCGATCGCCGACGCCCGCTGGGGCAGCGCCGCCTACCTGCCGATGCTCGACGGCGCGCGCTATCAGGTCTTCATCAGCCCACGCGGCGGCCTGGTGGCCAAACCGGCGGATGCCGCCACCGAGCGGCTGCTCGACGAGGCCGACTGGTAGCGAAACAGTGCCTGGCATCGGCCTGGCCCCGTTCCGGAAAAGAAAAAGGCCGGAGCATGCTCCGGCCCTTCTTGTTTGCGGTGCCGGTCAGGGCGCCGCGGGCAGGCCCAGGCGCTCGATCACGAAGGCGTATTCCTCGGCGCGCTCGCGGTAGCGCTGGAAGCGACCGGACTTGCCGCCGTGGCCCGCTTCCATGTTGGTGCGGAACAGCAGCGGGTTGGTATCGGTCTTCTTCGCGCGCAGCCGGGCCACCCACTTGGCCGGCTCGAAGTACTGCACCTGCGAATCCCATAGGCCGGTGGTCACCAGCATCGACGGATAGGCCTTGGCCTCGACCTGGTCGTAGGGCGAGTACGACAGCATGTAGTCGTAGTACTTCGGATCCTTCGGGTTGCCCCACTCGTCGAACTCGTTGGTGGTCAGCGGGATGGTCTCGTCGAGCATCGTCGTCACCACGTCCACGAAGGGCACGTGGGCGACGATGGCGGCGTACTTCTCCGGCGCCATGTTGGCGATCGCGCCCATCAGCAGTCCGCCGGCGCTGCCGCCCATCGCGGCCACGCGGTCCGGCGCCGCCCAGCCTTCCTGGACCAGGAAGTCGGTGACGTCGATGAAGTCGGTGAAGGTGTTGACCTTCTTGAGCAGCTTGCCGTCCTCGTACCACTGGCGACCCATTTCCTGGCCGCCGCGGATGTGCGCGACCGCGTACACCGCGCCGCGGTCCACCAGGCTCAGCACGTTGGAGTTGAAGCCCGGGTCGCTGCTGCTGCCGTAGGAGCCGTAGGAGTACTGGTACAGCGCGGCCTTGCCGTTCTTCTCGAAACCGCGGCGGTAAAGCACCGACACCGGCACCTTGGTGCCGTCGCGGGCCGTGGCCCACAGGCGTTCGGTGACGTAGTTGGCCTTGTCGAAACCGCCCAGCACCGGCTGCTCCTTGAGCAGCTTGCGTTCGCCGGTGCGTACGTTCACTTCATACGTGCTGGCCGGCGTGGTCAGCGAGGTGTAGGTGTAGCGCAGCCAGTCGGTGCCCGGCTCGGCGTTCATCGCCAGGCCCATCGAATACGCGCTCTCGTCGGCCTTCACGAACTCCTGGCGGCCGTCGTCATGGCGCACGCGCACGCGCTGCAGGCCGCCGGAACGTTCGCTGATGGCCATGAAGCCGTTGAAGAGCGTGACGCCCGAGATCAGCACGTCGGCCGAATGCGGCACCAGTTCCTGCCAGCGGTTGCGGTCGCCCCAGGGCTGGCCGTCGGCGAAGGTCATGATGCGGAAGTTCTTCGCGTTCCAGTTGGTGCTGATCACCCAGCGGCCGTCGAGGTGGTCGGCTTCGTATTCGAAGTCGCGCTGGCGCGGCGCCAGCACCCTGAACTCGCCCGGCTGGTCGGCGTCGGTGCAGCGCATCTCGGACGAGACGGTGCTGCTGACGCCGATGCACAGGTAGTCGTCGGAACGGGTGCGGCCGACGCCCATGTAGAAGGTGTCGTCCTTCTCTTCGTAGACCAGCTTGTCCAACGCGGTCGCGGTGCCGACCACGTGGGTCTTCACGCGCTTGGTCAGCAGGGTCTTGGGGTCGTTCTCGACGTAGTAGAGCGTGCGGTTGTCCTCGCCCCACATCATGTTGGCCGACACACCGGTGATCTGGTCGGGCAGGATCTCGCCGGTCCGCAGGTCTTTGATGCGCAGCACGTACTGGCGGCGGCCGACGGCGTCTTCGGCGAAGGCGGCCAGGTTTCCGTCGGGGCTGATCTCGTAGGTGCCGATCTGGAAGAAGTTCTTGCCCTCGGCCATCACGTTGACGTCGAACAGCACCTGCTCGGGCGCGTCCATCGTGCCCTTGCGGCGCGCGTAGACCGGGTATTCCTTGCCGGTCTCGAAGCGCGTGTAGTACCAGTAGCCGTCCTCGAGGTAGGGCACGCTGGCGTCGTCCTGCTTGATGCGGCCGACCAGCTCGTCGTACAGCGAGGCCTCCAGCGCCTCGAGCGGCTTGAGCACCGCGTCGGTGTAGGCGTTCTCGGCGGTGAGGTAGGCCAGCATCTCCTCGTTCTTGCGGGTGTCGTCGCGCAGCCAGTAGTACTCGTCGTTGCGCGTGGCGCCGTGCGGGGCCTTGACCTCGTAGGGCTTGCGGGCCGCGACCGGCGCAGCCGGCAGGGCGGCCAGCGCGACCGGCGCCGGCTGCGCGGCCGCTTCGGCGGCGGCCGGCGCGGCGGCCTCGCGGGCCGGCGCACCGGCGCAGCCGGCGAGCGCGGTGGCGAGGAAGGCGGCGCTGAAGGGCAGCAGGTGCTTCATCTCATTTCCCCTCGAACAGCTTCTGCTTCAGGAAGGTGTAGGCCAGCGCGGACATGTAGGCCGACTGGGCATTGTTCGCGGCGCCGCCGTGGCCGCCCTCGATGTTCTCGTAATAGGTGACGTCGTGGCCCTGCTCCATCATGCGCGCCATCATCTTGCGGGCATGGCCCGGGTGCACGCGGTCGTCGCGGGTGGACGTAGTGAACAGCACCGGCGGGTAGTCCACGTCCTTGGCGACGTTGTGGTACGGCGAGTACTTCTTCAGGAAGTCCCAGTCACCCGGCACGTCGGCGTCGCCGTATTCGGCGACCCAGGACGCGCCGGCCAGCAGCTTGTCGTAGCGGTACATGTCCAGCAGCGGCACCTGGCAGACCACGGCGCCGAACAGCTGCGGGTACATCACCGTCATGTTGCCCATCAGCAGGCCGCCGTTGCTGCCGCCCTGGATGCCCAGGCGCGCCGGTTTGGTGACCTTGCGCGCGATCAGGTCCTCGGCCACCGCCGCGAAGTCCTCGTAGGCCTTGTTGCGGTTCTCGCGCAGCGCCGCCTGGTGCCAGCGCGGGCCGTATTCGCCGCCGCCGCGGATGTTGGCGACCACGTAGACGCCGCCATCGCCCAGCCACGCCTTGCCGACGCCGGCCGAATAGCTCGGGGTCAGCGAGACCTCGAAGCCGCCGTAGCCGTAGAGCAGGGTCGGGTTGTCGCCGTCGAGCTTGAGGTCCTTGCGCGAGACCATGAAGTACGGGACGCGGGTGCCGTCCTTGCTGGTGGCGAAGTGCTGGTTGATCTCGTAGGCCGATGCGTCGAAGAAGGCCGGCAGCTGCTTGAGCTTCTCCGGCGCCTTGCCGATGGTGCCCATCAGCAGCGAGGTCGGGGTCAGGTAGTCGGTGACGGTCATGAAGTAGTCGTTGGACTCCTCGGCGTCCACCGCGCTGATGCTGACCGTGCCGAACTCCGGCGCACCGACCAGCGGCTCGCGCTTCCAGCCGTCCTTGCCCGGGGTCAGCACGTAGATGCGGTTCTTGACGTCTTCGAGCACGTTGATGAAGTAGTGGTCCTTGGTGGCGCCGCTGCTGGCCAGCGAGGTGTTCTCGGTCGGCGCGAACAGCACGTCGAAGTCGCGCTTGCCGGCCAGGAAGTCGTCGAGGCGGATCGCCAGCAGCGAGCCGGCCGCGTGTTTTTCGCCGCCCACTTCCCAGGCCTGGCGCAGCTCGACGCTCAGCCATTCGCGGTACACGCCCTTCTGGGCACCGTCGGGCAGGTCGAACTTGGTGAGCTTGCCGTCGGCGCCGCGCAGGTAGAGCTCGTTGGTGTAGAAGGTCAGGCCGCGGTAGACGAAGTCGCGCTCGAAGCCCGGCGTGTCGTCGTGGAAGGCGCCGACCGAGATGTCGCTGTCCTGGCCCTCGAACACCACCTTGGCTTCCGACATCGGCGTGCCGCGCTTCCACTCCTTGGCGACTCGCGGGTAACCCGAGCTGGTCATCGAGCCTGGGCCGAAGTCGGTGCCGACGTAGACGGTGTCGATGTCGATCCAGCCCAGGTCGCCCTTGGCCTCGGGGCGCTCGAAGCCGCCCTTCACGAAGGCCTTGTCGGAAACGTCGAACTCGCGGGTCACGGTGGCGTCGGCGCCGCCGCGGGAGAGGTCGATCAGGCAGCGGTCGTAGTCCGGGCGCAGGCAGTTGGCGCCGCCCCAGACCCAGTTCACGCCCTCGGCCTTGCCGAGCGCGTCGATGTCGAGCAGGACTTCCCACTTGGGCTCGTCCTTGCGGTACTCGGCCAGCGTGGTGCGGCGCCAGACGCCCTGCGGGTTCTGCTTGTCGCGCCAGAAGTTGTAGTAGTACTCGCCCATCTTGCCCACGTAGGGAATGCGGGCGTTGGAGTCGAGGATGGCCAGCAGTTCGCCGCGCAGCGCCTCGAAGCCGGGGTCGCCGCCAAGCTGCTGCTGCGAGACGGCGTTGCGGGCGCGGACCCAGTCCAGGGCCTTGTCGCCTTCGACATCCTCGAGCCAGAGGTGGGGGTCTTGAGTCATCGCGGCGGGTTCGGCGGCATGGGCGGAAACGGACAGGGCGCCGGCGACGAGCCAGGCGAGGGCGGAAAGGCGCATAAGAGGGAATCCCCGGGGTTGGTACAAGCGCCCGAACCTAGCACGGGGTTGCGGGGAGCCGCCGTAGGCACAAAGTCATGGTCGCGCCGGAGAACCGCCCGCGACCCGGCCGAATTCACGGACCAGGCGCCAGCCGTCGCCACCGTCCTGGTAGTAGGCCGGCAGGGCCGCCAGGTGCCGGTAGCCCGCGGCGGCGTACAGCGCATTGGCGGCCACGTTGTCCTGGCGGACCTCCAGGCGCAGGCCGCGGCAGCCGGCGCGCCGGGCCTGGGCTTCGGCGTCGGCCAGCAGGATCCGGCCCAGGCCGCGGCCGCGCGCGATCGGGTCCACGACCAGCGAATATAGCCGGGCCCAGCCGCTCCCCGCGCGCAGCAGCAGGAGGTGGTAGCCCAGCAGCGCGGACGCCCCGGGCAGCACCCGCAGCCGCGCCCGCGGATTGCCCAGGTGGTGCCGGAACTGGCGGGCCGACAGCCGGTCGCCCGGGAAGCGCGCCTCGAGCGCGAGCAGGTCGGGCAGGTCGGCGGCGCGGGCGGTGCGCGGGGTCGGCGTTCGGGTCATGGCGGCAGTCTATCCAAGCCCGGCGCCAGGGCTCAGACTCGCGCCATCGCCCCCGCCCCGCCACCATGAGCCGCCTAGTCATCGTCGTCGAAAAGCCCTCCGACTGGGGCTCGTACTACCCGTCCGACAACGTCGTGGCCGCCGCGGACTACCTGCGCGGCGACGTCGGCGGCGAGAGCGAACGCACCCAGGTGATCAACCTGTGCCGCAGCTACAAATACATGGGCACCGGCTACTACGTCTCGCTGTTGGCCGAGGCGCGCGGGCACAAGGTGATCCCGAGCGTGCGCACCATCAACGACCTGCGCCGGCGTTCGCTGTACGGCATCGACATCGAGGACCTGAACACGCAGCTGGGCAAGTTCCTGCCCGAAGGCTCGCGCGACGCCAGCGACTTCGGCCTGCTGGTGTACTTCGGCCGCACCAACTACGCCCCGCTGGAGGACCTGGCCCAGCAGGTGTTCGAAACCTTCCCCTGCCCGGTGCTGCGCATCGAGTTCGAGCGCCAGCGGGTGTGGCAGATCGCGGCGATCAAGCCCGCGGGCCTGCACACGCTGTCGGACGACCAGGAGGACGCCTTCGCCAACGCCCTGGACGCCTTCAGCCGCAAGCTCTGGCGCAAGCCACGGGCGCGACCGAAGTACCGCTACGACCTGGCGATGCTGCAGGACCCGGCGGAGGCGATGCCGCCTTCGAACAAGAAGGCGCTCAAGCAGTTCATCGAGGCCGGCAAGGAGATCGGCATCGAGGTGGACCCGATCGGCAGGCGCGACTTCACCCGCCTGGCCGAATACGACGCGCTGTTCATCCGCGAGACCACCGCGATCGACAACCACACCTACCGCTTCGCGCATCGCGCCGACCGCGAGGACATGGTGGTGATGGACGACCCGGTTTCGATCCTGCGCTGCACCAACAAGATCTACCTGCACGACCGCCTGCGGAACCGGAAACTGCCGACGCCGCGCACCGAGATCGTCTTCCGCGACGACGCCAAGAAACTCGCCGCCCTGCCCGACCTGCTCGGGCTGCCGATCGTGCTGAAAATTCCCGACGGTTCGTTTTCGCGCGGCATCCACAAGGTCGAGACGGTGGAGCAGCTGCGCGCCGCCGCCGACCAGCTGTTCCAGCAGACCGCGCTGCTGCTGGCCCAGGAATACCTGTACACCGAGTTCGACTGGCGCATCGGCGTGCTCGACGGCGAGCCGCTGTACGCCTGCCAGTACTTCATGTCGCGCGGCCACTGGCAGATCTACGACCACTCGCCGAAACCCGGCGCCGGCAAGGGCACGGTGCGCTCCGGCGGCTTCAAGACCCTGCCGATCCGCGAGGCGCCTTCGGAAGTGGTGCGCCTGGCCACGCGCGCCAGCAACGCCATCGGCAACGGCCTGTACGGCGTGGACCTGAAGGTGGCGGGCGAGCGCGCGGTGATCATCGAGGTCAACGACAACCCCAGCATCGACGCCGGCGTCGAGGACGCCTACCTGGGCGAGGACCTGTACCGCCGCATCATGGAGGAGTTCCTGCGGCGGCTGGAGCGCAAGCGCCTGGGCGTGCGCGACTGAAGGCCGGGGTCAAGGCAATCCGGGGTCAGAGTGCATTTATCTTTCGGCCCGCGCCGGCGCTTCACCGCGCGCTCGCCGCGGGAAAGATAAATGCACTCTGACCCCGGACTTCAGGCGGCGGGCGCCGAAGCGCCGGCGACGGCGTGGCGTGGCGCGGACGAGGTGCGCACGCCACGCCGCCGCCAGGGCGTGCCGGTAAAGGGTGAGCAGGGCGAAGCCGGGCGCCAGCACCAGCCAGAACGGCATGTTGCCGAGCAGGTAGACCGGGCCGCGGGCGGCGGGCACCAGCAGCATCGCGATCGCGCCCAGGGCCAGCCATTGCCAGAGCGTGCGGGCGATGCGCGGGTCGACGGCGGTGGGATGCGGAGCGGGCTTCAGGATCGGCATGGCGGTGTCCTCCGTGGGCGTGGAGGAAGCCTGCGCCGGCCCCGTCTCATGGACCGAGACGGGGCCGGTTCCGGGCTTGACGCCCCCTTCAGGCCGCCCGGTGCAGGCTGGGCCTCCTTCCGGACGGATGCCCACCATGCGCCGTTTCGCCGTTCTACTGGGTTGCCTGCTCGTGCTGACCGGCTGCGCCAGCACTGGAGAACCGCCGATGACCCCGCTGCAATCCCGCGCCAACGTCGACCTGCCGCGCTACATGGGCCGCTGGTGGGTCATCGCCAACATCCCCTACTTCGCCGAAAAGGGAAAAGTGGCGACCGCGGACGTCTATACGCTGCGGCCCGACGGCCACATCGACAACGTCTATGTCTACCGCAAGGCCTTCGACAAGCCGGAGAAGCAGATGTCCGGCGTCGCGCGCGTGGTGCCGGGCACGAACGACGCGCAGTGGCGCATCGGCTTCTTCGGCGGGCTGGTCAAGGCCGACTACCTGGTGCTGGAGGTCGCGTCGGACTACTCCTGGGCGCTGATCGGCCACCCCAAGCGCAACCTCGCCTGGATCTTCTCGCGCGAGCCGCGCATGGAGGCGGCGAAGTACGAACAGCTGCGCGCGAAGTTCGCCGCCTACGGCTACGACCCGGCCCGCCTGCAGCGCGTGCCGCAGTTCCCCGACCAGGTCGGGCAGCCGGGGTTCCAGTAGGCCTCAGCGCTCGTAGTTCGACAGCGCCAGCTGCAGCAGGGTGCGCGCCTGCTGGCGCAGCGGCTCGGGCGCCACCACTTCGGCGTCGGCGCCGTAGCGCAGCACGTCCATCAACAGTTCCTTGGACTGGCTGTAGGGCACCTTCAGCTCGTAGCGGCCGTCAGGCAGAAATCGGCCCTCCTGCTTGGAATGCCAGTGCTCGTCGGCGACCCAACGCGCGGCCTTGGCCGAAAACACCAGGGTGGCGGTGCCCTTGGGCGTGCCGGAGAAGATGCCGTAGCTCGAGGCCAGGTGCTGGTTGAGCTCGGCGTCGGCCAGGTCGCGGGCTGCGGCGTCCGACAGCTTGGCGTGCTGGATGCGGTCGACCGAGAAGCTGCGCAGGCCCTCGCGCTCGTGGTCCCAGGCGTCGAGGTACCAGTTGTCCTTGTAGTGCGTGAGCCGCTGCGGCGAGACCTTGCGGTGGGTGCGCTCGTTGGTCGAGCGCGCCAGGTAATCGAATTCCAGCTGCCGGCGCTCCAGCACGGCGCTGGCGACCAGGCGGAACGCGAGCTCATCGCGCCGGCGCACGCCGCTGGCGATCACCCGCACCCGCTCGACCGGCCAGCGCTTGCCGCCCGCCTGCTGGGCCAGCAGTGATTCGATGCGGCCCTTGAGCGGCGCCAGGGCGCTCGAAAGCACGCCCTGGCCGGTGCGGTCGAGCAGCTGGTGCGCGGCCAGCAGGGCGTGCAGTTCGTCGGAGTTGAGCCACAGGCCCGGGAGTTCGAAGCGTTCCGCTTCCTTTTCGTCGTAGCGGATGCTGCCCTCGCCCTCGCTTTCGATCGGGGCGCCCAGGGCGTCACGCAGGAAGGCGATGTCGCGGTAGAGCGTGGCGCGCGAGCAGGCCAGCTCTTCCATGAGGCGCTTGATCGGCACCGGGTAGCGGGCGGTCTTGAGGCTGCGGTGCAGGGCAAGGATGCGCTCGTAGCGGTCCATGGAGTGTCCGGAAGGGTCGCGAAGATACGATTAGAATGGCACCCGCGCTCCTTCCCTCCAAGCGCCGGAGAGCCGCCATGTCTCGCCGCCTCACCCTGGCCGCATTCGCGCTGCCTGCCCTGCTGCTCCTGATGCCCGCCTGCTCGGTGGCCGCCCCCCAGGACGAACTGTTCGAGGCCTGGAAGAAGTTCCTGGCGCTCAAGTCCTTCCGCGCCACCATCACCGGCGTCGAGCCCGTCCGGCCCGCGACCCGCCTGGAGTTCCAGGCCCCGGACCGCTACCGCATCAGCGTCGCCAACGGCCCGACCACGATCCTGGTCGGCGACACTGCCCAGATGACCATCGGCGACCGCACCATGACCCTGCCGCTGCCGGTCAAGTCCATGACCGCGCAGTACCGCGACGAGGCCTTCTTGGAGAAGCTCAAGCAGGGCCTGCAGGTCGAGGACCTGGGCAGCGACACGCTCGACGGCCAGAAGGTGCGCAAGCTGCGCTACGTGCAGGACGTGGTGCCGCCGGCCATGCCCGGCGTGACGCCGCCTCCGCCGGCCCCCGGCGACAAGGCCACCACCGTGGCGTGGATTTCGGCCGACTCGGGGTTGATCCTCAAGCTCGAGGTCAGCAGCACCTACCAGGGCCAGTCCGGCCGCAACGAGATCCGCTATTCGGACTTCGACGACCCGGGCATCGTGATCGGGCTGGCGCCCACCCAGTAGGCGACCCTCGCGGGATCGGGCCGCGCGCGGCACAATGCGCGGCATGCGCGAGCCCGATCTCGATCTGCAGGCCCCGGTAGGCGACGAGGTCAAACAGACCACCTGCTATATGTGCGCCTGCCGGTGCGGCATCAACGTGCACCTGCGCGAGGGCCGCATCCGCTACATCGAAGGCAACCCGGCGCACCCGGTGAACCGGGGCGTGCTCTGCGCCAAGGGCTCGGCCGGCATCATGCAGCACTACTCGCCGGCGCGGCTGGACAAGCCGCTGCTGCGCGTGGGCGAACGCGGCGAGGGCAAGTTCCGCGAGATCGAATGGGACGAGGCGCTGGCGCTGGCCGCGACTTGGCTGCGCGAGACCCGCGAGCGCGACCCCGACCGGCTCGCCTTCTTCACCGGCCGCGACCAGAGCCAGGCGCTGACCGGCTGGTGGGCGCAGCAGTACGGCACGATCAACTACGCGGCGCATGGCGGCTTCTGTTCGGTGAACATGGCGGCCGGCGGGCTGTACACGCTCGGCGGCAGCTTCTGGGAGTTCGGCGAACCGGACTGGGAACACGCGAAGTACCTGATGCTGTGGGGCGTGGCCGAAGACCACGATTCCAACCCGATCAAGCTGGGCCTGGGCCACCTCAAGGGCCGCGGCGCCAAGGTCGTGGCGGTGAACCCGGTGCGCAGCGGCTACGGCGCGATCGCCGACGAGTGGATCGGCATCCGGCCCGGCACCGACGGCCTGTTCGCGTTCGCGCTGGCGCACGAGCTGCTGAAGGCCGACCGGATCGATCTCGACTACCTGGTGCGCTACACGAACGCGCACTGGCTGGTGGTGCAGAACCCGGGCGGCGCGGACGACGGACTGTTCGCGCGCGATGCCGACGGTCACGCATGGTGCTGGGATCGCGATGCGAACGCCGTCGCCCCGGCGACGGCGACTGGAATCTCGCCCGCCGTGGTGGGTGAACGCGTGCTCCCGGACGGGCGCCGCGCCGTGCCGGCGTTCCAGCTGATGGCGCAGCGTTACCTCGACCCGCAGTACGCGCCCGACGCAGTGGCCGAACGCTGCGGCGTTCCGACCGACACCATCCGCCGCATCGCCCGCGAACTGGCCGCCGCGGCCTTCGACGCCCCGGTGGTGATCGAGCAGCCCTGGACCGACACGCACGGCGTGCGCCACGAGCGCATGGTCGGCCGCCCGGTCGCCTTCCACGCCATGCGTGGCATCAGCGCGCACAGCAACGGTTTCCACACCTGCCGTGCGTTGCACCTATTGCAGCTGCTGCTGGGCGCGGTGGATACGCCGGGCAGCTTCCGCTACCAGCCGCCCTTCCCGCGGCCGATTCCGCCGGCCAACCGCCCAGGCAGGACGCGCCTGGCCAATGGCGCGCTGGATGCGCCGCCGCTGGGTTTCATCCACGGCCCGGAAGACCTGCTGGTGGATGCGGACGGGCAGCCGCGGCGCCTGGACCACGCCTATTCCTGGCGCTATCCGCTGGCCGTGCACGGCATGTTGCACACGGTGATCCGCAACGCCTGGGCGGCGGACCCGAAGCCGGTGGACCTGCTGTTCCTGTTCATGGCCAACATGAGCTGGAACTCGGCGATGAACACCGGCGAGACCATGCGCTGGCTCACCGACAAGAACGCGGACGGCGAATACCGCATCCCGAAGATCATCTACTCGGACGCGTATTCGAGCGAGATGGTGGCCTACGCCGACCTGGTGCTGCCGGACACGACCTACCTGGAGCGCTTCGACGCGATCTCGTTGCTCGACCGCCCGATTTCCGATGCCGACCGCGCCGCCGACGCGATCCGCCACCCCGTGCTGGACCCGGGGACGCAGCGTGAAGGCCGCGACGTGCGCGGCTTCCAGTCGGTGCTGATCGATCTGGGTGCCCGCATCGGCCTGCCCGCACTGGTGGACGAAGACGGTTCGCCGCGCTACACCGACTACGCCGACTATCTGGTCAACCACGAGCGCGCGCCGGGCGTCGGCCTGCTGGCCGGCTGGCGCGGCGACGGCACGCTGCACGGCAAGGGCCCGCCGAACCCGGCCCAGCTCGACCGCTACCGCGAGAACGGCGGCTTCTGGACCGCCGAGGTTCCTGCCTCGGCGCGCTACTTCAAGATGGCCAACCGCGACTACCTGCAGTGGTCGCAGGGCATGGGCTTCATCGCCAAGGCCGAGCCGGTGGTGCTGCAGCTGTACTCCGAAACGCTGCAGAAGTTCCGCCTCGCCGCCCAGGGCCACGGCCCGGTGCAGCCGCCGGACGCCGAACGCGGGCGCGTTGCGGCCTATTTCGACCCGCTGCCGATCTGGTACGAACCCTTCGAGGGCGCGCAGCTCGAACAGACGCGTTTCCCGCTCAGCGCGGTCACCCAGCGGCCGCCCTTCATGTACCACGCCTGGGGTTCGCAGAATGCCTGGCTGCGGCAGATCACCGCGCGCAACTTCCTGTACCTGCATCCCGACACCGCGGCACGCCACGGCCTGGCGGACGACGACTGGGTGCACGTGGATTCGCACCACGGCCGCATCACCGTGCAGTGCCGGCTGGCCGGCAACGTGCAGCCCGACACGGTGTGGACCTGGAACGCGATCGGCAAGCGCCGCGGGGCCTGGAAATTGTCCGCCGACGCGCCGGAAAGCGCCAAGGGCTTCCTGCTCAACCACCTGATCTCCGACGTGCTGCCCAGGAACGACTACGCCAACGCCGACCCGGTCACGGGCCAGGCGGCCTGGTTCGATCTGCGCGTGGCCATCCGCAGGGCCGAGGCCGGCGAGGTTTCGCTGCCGCAGTTCGCGCCGCTGGAAACGCGCGCGGCTTCGAACGAACCGCTCCGCTACGGCGCCGACTTCCGCAGCGCGCGCACTGCCCGTCGCGGCGAAGGAAAGCCATGACCACCCTGCCGCCACCGTCGAAGAAGAAGCTCGGCCTGGTGATCGACCTCGACACCTGCGTCGGCTGCCACGCCTGCGCGGTGTCGTGCAAGGAATGGAACGCCGGCGGCGTCGCCGGCCCGCTGACCGACGAGAACGCCTACGGCAAGGATCCCTTCGGCGTCTGGTTCAACCGCGTGCATTCGTACGAAGTGGCGGCGACGCCGACGCAACCGGCGACCACCCTGCACTTTCCGCGCAGCTGCCTGCACTGCGAGACGCCGGCCTGCGTCACCGTCTGCCCCACCGGCGCCAGCTACAAGCGCGCCGAGGACGGCATCGTGCTGGTGGACGAGGACAAGTGCATCGGCTGCAAGCTCTGCAGCTGGGCCTGCCCTTACGGCGCGCGCGAGTACAGCGCGGTCGAGGGCGTGATGAAGAAGTGCACGCTGTGCGTGGACCGGGTCTACAACGAATCGATTCCCGAAGAATCGCGGCAACCCGCCTGCGTGCAGGCCTGTCCGACCAAGGCGCGCCATTTCGGCGACCTGGGCGATCCGGACTCGAAGGTCTCGCAGCTGGTGGCTGAACGCGGCGGCGTGCCGCTGATGCCCGAGCTGGGCTACGCGCCGGTGAACCGCTACCTGCCGCAGCGTCCGCGGCGCGCCGGCGATACGGCGGCGCAGGCCCCGGCCGCGCCCGTCGAGAAGCTCGACACCACCCAGCTCAACCCGCTGCTGCGCTGGCTCGACCGCGCCCTGAGCCGCTGACATGCATCCGGCCTTCTCCGTCATCTTTTTCACCACGCTGTCGGGCCTCGGCTACGGCATCTGGATCTGGACGTCGGTGATGCTGCTGTCGATCCGCAGCGCGGACAGCGCGGCGATGCATCTGGCCCTGATGTTCGCCGCCGCGGTGCCGGTCGTTGCCGGCCTGCTGAGCTCGACCCTGCACCTGGGCCAGCCGCTGCGGTCCTGGCGCGCCTTCAGCCAATGGCGCACCAGCTGGCTGTCGCGCGAAGGCCTGCTGGCCGTGGCCTGTTTCCTGCCGTGGCTGGCGATCGCATCGACGGCGGTGTTCGGCGCGGACTCCCTGGGATTCCTCGAACCCTGGCTGCTGGCGCTTCTGGCGCTGGGCTCGCTGGCCACGGTTTACTGCACCGCGATGATCTATGCGTCGCTCAAACCGATCCCGGCCTGGCAGCACCGGGTGGTGGCGCCGGCTTACTTCGGGTTTGCGCTGCTGACCGGTGGTCTGGCCTGCATGGCGGCCACATACCGCACCGACTCGCCGGCCGAGCTGCGCGTGCTTTTGCTGTTGCTGCTCGCGGTGGCGCTGGCCGTGGCGAAGCGCCGCTACTGGCGCGACATCGACCGCGGCGATCTTCCGGTGGCGCGCGATTCCGCGCTGGGCCTGGCTCCCGGCCGCGTCGCCACGGTGTTCGAACGGCCCCATACCGAAGCCAACTACCTGACCACCGAAATGGGCTTCGTGCTCGCGCGCCGGCACTCGCTGAAGCTGCGCAGGATCGCGCTGGCGCTGTTCGCCGGCGTGCCGGTGCTGGCCTGTGTGCTGGCGCTGATGCTGCCGGGGCTGGGCACGGCCGCGTTCGCCGTTGCGGCGGCCTGTGCCCTGTTGGGGGCCATCGTCGAACGCTGGCTGTTCTTCGCCGAAGCCCGCCACCTGGTCACGCTGTACTACTGATCAAAACGCACCTCGCCCAGCCGCAGGCGCTGGTCGTAGTGGGTGGTGAGGATGGCGTAGCCGAGCAGCTCCACTTCGATCACGACGCCCTCGCTGCGATGGCTGACGCCGGTGATCTGCAGTTCGCTGTCGAGCAGGACCTCGCGCAGGTTGTCGTTGCGCGCCAGCGCCTGCTGGGCGGTGGCGACCTCCACGGACCAGAAGTTCAGTTCACCGCGATCGTCGACCGCCAGGGTCACCCGCTCCTCGCGCACCGGATACGGGGCGGGCTGGACCGCGAAGTCGAAGCGGCTGCCCGGCAGGTAGGCGTTGAGGTAGAAGCCGCCGCGGCCCGCGTCGTACTCGCTCAGACGGGCATTGACGTTGAGCCGCAGCCGGCCGATGTCGGCGGTGGCATCGTAGATGTCCTGCAGACGGGCGGATTCCTGGGCCAGCAGGTCGGCCCGTTCGAACTCGTTGCCGTACTTCACCCGCGGCTGCTCCGCCGCCCACTCGGTCAGCGGCGGCACACGGCCCTGCAGGCGGTAGCCGAGCATCACCATCTGCAGGTCGTCCGGATGGCCGAGCACGCGGGAGCCCAGGACCGGCGCCGCGGTGGCAACCGTGCCGGCCGGTGCCGCGGCCTTGCCCTCGTTGGCCCGCGGAGCCGGCGCGGGCGTAGCCGCCGGCGCGTCCTGGCCCGCCACCGGGGCCGCGGCATCGCCCGCGTTGTCGGCTGCCACCGGCGCGTCGTTTCCACAGGCGACCAGCAGCGACGCCAGCGCCGCCGTCAGCGCGATGCGCAGCCAAACACTCCGGTCAGAGACGGACATCGGCAGCCTCCCCGCCGGCCTGGACTTCGGCATCGCGGCGCGCCTGGCCGGCCTGCGCCAGCGACTGCTTCATCGCCTCGACGTGGTCGAACAGCGCAGTCTGGTCGACCATCGCGGTATGCAGCTCCATCGCCAGGCCGCGATTTTCGCCGGACAGGACCACCCGGGCACTGATGTTCAGCCCGCAACCCTTCGTCCAGCTGACGCGCGTACTGTTGGCCGCGGCATGCACGCCACCGACGCAGCGGTAGAACAGCGGGTTGGCCTCGCTCATCGGCTGGCCGGCCGGGTCAAGCACCCATTGCAGGTCGCGGCGACCGCCGATGTAGCCGTAGTTTTCGTCCGCCGCTTCCGAGCGCTGGGGCGGTCCGTACTTGGCGACCAGCGCGTCGAGCACGGCCTGCGCCGCCGGCATCTGGCCGGGGCGGAAGTTCTGCGTGCGCCAGACGACCCAGGCGGTTTCTTCGCCCGGCGCCCCCGGCGTGCCGACGCTGACGATCTCGTCGACGTGCTCCCACTTCTCGCCGCCGCGGCACTCCTGCCATTCGCGCGCGAGGTCGCAGGGGCGGTGCTCGCCCTTCTGCACGGTGAACAGCTGCACGTCCAGCTCGGTGCCGTAGGTATCGAGGTTGTCCAGCCAACGCGTCTCGGTCGTGACCACGGCGTCCTGGCCCAGGTTGCAGCGCACGGTGGCCAGGGCTTCGTCCAGGGTCATGCCCAGGCGCACGCCGGTCATGTCCGGACCGGTGAGGCCCTTGCGCACGTCGGGCGGGCAGTCCAGGCCCTGGCCTTCGTCGCCCACCAGCTCGTCCAGCGGCACGCCCATTTCCTCTTCGCCGGCGGCCAGCTCGCCGTCACCGGCGGGTGCGCCGCCGTCGTTGCCGCCACAGGCCGCGAGGGCCAGCAGCAGGGCGGCCAGGGCGGCCGGTCGGGTGGAATGACGGATGTCCATGCGTGAAGGCTCCCCTTGGGCGTCGGTTCGATGCCGCAGCGTCGCCGCGACCCGGCGCCACTGTCCTCACGCCGCTTTCAAGAAACCTTCAAGGCCGCGCGATCGCGGCCGGCGGTGCCGGAGTGGACGGTCCGGAAAGCCGGGCTATCATCGACCCATGGCCAATCCCTCCGGTCCGACAGACGCCAGTCTGTTCCGCTGGCGCTTCGGCGCCGTCGAGTTCGATGAATCCCGCCACGAACTGCGGATCGCCGGCCTGCCTGTGGACATGGAGCACAAGCCCCTGCAGGTGCTGGCCGTACTGCTGCGCCACGTGGGCGAGGTGGTGACGAAGGAGGAGCTGTTCGAGGCGGTCTGGGCCGGCCGGGTCACGGTGGACCATGTGCTCGCCACCGCGGTCGGAAAGCTGCGCAAGGCGCTCGACGCTGCGGGCGAGAACCGCATCGCCACCGTGCCACGGGTCGGCTACCGGCTGGACGGCCCGGTCGAACGCGTCGCCCAGGGACAGCGGCTGGACCGTGCGATGTCCTTCGAGGCCGGGCAACCGGTCCCGGGCCGGGACCATTTCCTGCTCGAGCGCCCCCTGGGCCGCACCTTGGGCAGCGAGGTGTGGCTGGCCCGCCAACCGCGCAGCCGCGACGCCCGCGTATTCAAGTTCAGCCTGGGCGGCGAGCGGCTGTCGGCGATCAAGCGCGAAGCGACGCTGATGCGGGTGCTGCGCGATACCCTGGGCGAGCGCGACGACTTCGTGCGGGTGCTGGACTGGAACTTCGAGACCGAACCCTATTTCCTGGAATGCGAGTTCGGCGGCGTGTCCCTGCCCGACTGGGTGGCAAACCACGACGTGCTCGCCGGGTGGGACACGGCGCAGCGGCTGGGCTTCTTCCTGCAGGTGGCGACCGCGGTGGACGCCGCGCACGGCGTCGGCGTGCTGCACAAGGACATCAAGCCGGCCAACGTGCTGGTGCGGCAACGCCAGCCCGGCGGCTGGCAGGCCTGCCTCACCGACTTCGGCAACAGCCGCCTGCTGCAGCCCGAACGCCTGGCCGAACTCGGCATCACCGGCATGGGCCTGACGGTGACGCATGCCGGCAGCGACAGTTCCGGCACGCCGCTCTACCTGGCGCCGGAGGTCGTCGCCGGCCAACCGCCGACCGTGCGCAGCGACCTGTACGCGCTGGGCATCCTGCTTTACCAGGTGCTGATCGGCGACCTGCGCCGGCCGATGGCTCCGGGCTGGGAACGCGACATCGCCGACCCGCTGCTGGTGGACGACATCACCCGCGCCACCGATGGCGATCCGTCGCGGCGGCTGGGCAGCGTCGCCGAACTGATCCAGCGGCTGTCGCAGCTGGAGCAGCGCCGCGATGAAGCCGAACGATCCGCACAAGCCGCCCGCGATGCCGAGCTGTCGCGGCAGTCGCTGGAGCGCACCCGCGCGCGTCGGCCGTGGATCGCCGCCACCATAGGGGTGCTGAGCATCGGCCTGCTCGCCAGTTCGGCGTTGTGGTACCGCAGCGAGTTGCAGCGCCGCGACGCCGCGCTGCAGGCAGCCCGTGCCGAGGCAGTGGCGCGTTTCCTCAGCGACGACCTGATAGGCACGCTCAGCCCCGGCGGCAGCGGTTTCGAACGCGACCCAACGGTGCGCGAGATGCTGGAGCAGGCCGGGAAGCCGCTGACCGGGCGTTTCGGCGACGATCCCGCCACCCGCGGCAGCATCCACGCCGCATTGGGCGATGCCTGGCGCACGCTCGGCGACCGCGAACGCGCCGCGACCCACCTGCGCGCCGCCATCGAGGACTACACACGGGCCTTTGGCGCCGACGATGAACTCACGCTCAAGGCCCGCTACGGCCTGGTGCGTACGCTGGCCTACGCCGGCAGCGCGGACGGTTTTGCCGAAGCCCGCTCCTTGCTCGATGAGGCCGACCGCCTGGCCGGTGCGCGGCTGGCAGAGGATGGCGAAATAGCCCTGCATGCTGCGATCGCGCGCGGCCAGTACCACTTCCAGCGACTGGAGATCGAACCGTCGCTCGAGGCGCACCGTCGCGCCGACCCGCTGCAGCGGCGCCTGCATCCGGACGAAGCGCCGATGGCGGCGCTGATCCGTTCGAGCATCGCTGACGCGATGCTGCGCCTGGGCCGGACCGAGGAGGCCGAACAGCTGCTGCGAACACTGCTGTCCGACCCGTTGCTGGCGCCGGAACGCATCGGCGAATCCACCGTCGCCGGTTACCGCATCATGCTGGCGCGCGCACTGCGCAGCCTGGGCCGCTACGATGAGGCCTTGCCGTTGGCGGAAGCCGCCGCGTCCACCAGCGAACGCATCCTGGGACCGGACAACTACACGACCCTGGTGCAGATGTCGGTGATCGCCAGCATCCACGACTATGCCGGAGACTGCGCCAAGGCCCTGCCGATCGCCCGCACGGTGCGCGAGCGCATGGCGAAGCGCTACGGCGAGAACCGCCAGGCCACGCTGATCGAAACCGGCAACCTGGGCTTCAAGGAATACGACTGCGGCGATCGCGAGACGGGACTGGCCTGGCTGGGCAAGGCCGAGAGCGGCCTGCGCCGACACTTCGGCGAGGACAATGTCGCCGCGCACAGCTTCCGCTACGCGCTGGCACGGGCGCTGACCGAACAGCGCCGCTACGCCGAGGCGCTGGCGATGGTGGACGGACTGAACGTCGCGGCGCTGACGGCCGGCGACGCGACCCCCGGCTGGGAACTGCGGCTGCGCGCGCTGCGCGGCCGCATCCTGGTGCTGGCAGGGGATGCCGACACCGGCCGGCCGCTGCTGGCGGAAGCGGTACCAGCGCTCGAAGCGCTGGGCACCGAAGAGCCGTCCGACATCGCCGCGTTGCAGCAGCTGCTCGCCGCCCCGGATTGAACGCTCAGGGCAGCAGGGCGTCGGCGCCGCGCGCCACCAGCATGTCGGCAACCTGTTCGCCCAGCTTGTCGGGCTCGGACACCGGGCCGCTGGCGTAACCGCGCACGGTCTGGCCCGTCTTGGCATCGCCGACCAGGCCTTCGAGCGAGATCTTTTCCTTGTTGAGCGTCGCGTAGGCCGCGATCGGCACGTGGCAGCTGCCGCCCAACGTGCGGGTCATCGCGCGTTCGGCGCGCACGCAGGCGCGAGTCGGACCGTGGTCGAGCACGGCCAGCAGCGCATGCACTTCGGCATCGCCCTGCTTGCATTCGACGGTGACGGCGCCCTGCGCCGCGGCCGGGATGAAACGCGGCGCGGTGAGGCGCTCGCGGATGCGCTCGCCCAGGCCCAGGCGCTGCAGACCGGCGCAGGCCAGCACGATGGCGTCGTAGTCGCCGGCGTCGAGCTTGGCCAGGCGCGTATTGACGTTGCCGCGCAGGTCCACCAGCACCAGGTCCGGACGGTGCGCGCGCAGCAGCGCCTGCCGGCGCAACGACGAGGTGCCTACCTTCGCGCCGAAGGGAAGCTCCTCGAGCGCCTCGTACTTCACCGAAACGAAGGCGTCGAAGGGATCGGCGCGCTCGAGGATGGCGGCCAGCTCGAAGGGACCGTCCAGCTCCATCGGCACGTCCTTGAGCGAGTGCACGGCGGCATCGGCGCGGCCTTCCAGCATCGCCACCTCGAGCTCCTTCAGGAACAGGCCCTTGCCGCCGATCTCCACCAGCGGCTGGTCGATGGCCTGGTCGCCGCGCGTGGTCATCGGCACCAGCTCGACCTCGAGATCCGGATGCGCTTCGCGCAGCCGCGCGGCGACGTGTTCGGTCTGCCACAGGGCAAGGGCGCTTTCGCGCGTGGCCAGGCGGATCTTCTGCATTGTGGGCTCTCCCCTCAGAGATGTTTCAGGCGGTCGCGCAGCATCGGCAGACAGCGGCGGCTGACTTCCAATGGTTCGCCGCCATGGCGCAGTACGGCGTGCACCTGGCCGTCGGTGCCGCGGCGCAGCTCGGCGAACTCGTCGCTGGCGACCAGGCAGTTGCGGTGGATGCGGATGAAGCGCTCGCCGAACTCCAGCTCGAGCGACTTCAGCGATTCTTCGATCAGGTCCTCGCCGCGCGCGTGGTGCACGACGACGTATTTTTCCTCGGCCTGCAGGTAGTGGATGTCGTCCACCGGGATCAGGCGCAGGCTGCCCCGCAGCCGCGCGCTGAGGTGGCTGCGGCGGCGCTCGGGCCCGGTCGGCGGCATCGCCGGAAGCTGCTGGGCGGCGCGCTGGCGCCTTGCGCGTTCCAGCGCCTGCGCGAGGCGCTCGGGGCGCACGGGCTTGACCAGGTAGTCGACGGCGGCGGCCTCGAAGGCGGCGAGCGCGTGCTGGTCGAAGGCGGTGCAGAACACCAGGGCCGGCGGCGAGGCCAGGCCGGCCAGGTGCTGCGCCGCCTCCAGGCCGTCCATCACCGGCATCGCGACGTCCAGCAGCACCACGTCCACGCCCAGCGATTCCGCCAGCTCGACGGCCTCGCGGCCGTTGCCGGCTTCGCCGGCGATCTCGTGTCCGCCCAGCTCGCCCACCAGGGCGGCCAGGCGCTGGCGGGCAAGCGGCTCGTCGTCGACCAGGAGCAATCTCATGATGGAAGTATGCCCCAGGTCGCGACAGGTTCAGCCGGCCTGGAAACGCGTCTGCAGCCAATCGCCGAGGTCGCGGATCTCCTCGGCGCAGACGCTGTGGGGCATCGGATAGCTGTGCCAGTCCACGGCCATGCCGAGCCCGCGCATCAGGTCGCGGCTGCGGGCGCCGAGGCCTTCGGGAACCACCGGGTCGTGGGCGCCGTGGGCCATGAACACCGGCGTGGCCTTGCCGGCCGCCGTCGCCTCGGCGGCGGTGAGGCCGGCTATCGGCAGGTAGGTGGACAGCGCCGCGATGCCGGCCACGGCCGCCTCGCGCCGCAGCCCCGCCGCCAGCGCGATGGCCCCGCCTTGGGAGAAGCCGGCGAGCAGGAGGCGTTCGTTCGGGATGCCGCGTTCGTTCTCGCGGGCGATGAGCGCGTCGACCTGGGCGACCGATTCGCGCACGCCCTGCTCGTCGGCCCGCTGTTCGATCGACAGGTCGCGGATGTCGTACCAGGCGCGCATGCGCACGCCGTTGTTGATGGTCACCGGGCGCACCGGCGCATGCGGGAACACGAACCGCAGCGCCGGCCAGCCCGGGCGCAGCAGCTCGGGCACGATCGGCGCGAAGTCGTGGCCGTCGGCGCCCAGGCCGTGCAGCCAGACGATGCTCCAGCGCGGGGCGGGACCGGTTTCGCGTTCGACGGTTTCAAGCAGGCTCATGGGCGGGCGGCGATTGGACGGAATCGGCATTATGCCCGCCGGCCCCGCGTCACCGCGCCCAGGCCGTTCCACCCCAGGCCGAAGGATCATCGGGGTGGCCGCGGCTGCGTTGATCCGCGAGGCGTTGCACGCGGCTGCGCCCCAACGGCGACAGCAATACCTCCGCTGCGGCCAGCTGGATGCCGCCGGCAGGTTCGGGCACCGGATGCAGGCGCAGGGCGCAGGCCTGCCAGTGCGGGAGCACGCTGCGCTTCCCGCGCCAGCGACCCTGTCCGGCGTGCGGGCCGTCCACGTGCACCGGCAGCGATGCGAGCAGCCTCTCCCAGGCGTGGAAGTCGCTGTCGGGCAGCAGGTAGAGCCGCCAGCAGTCGCGACCATCGGCGTCGAGGAAGTGCAGGGCTTCGTGCGGGCCGTCGCTGTCGAGACGCACCTGCGCGCGGACTTTCCGCGCGCGACGCCAGCCGGTGAGTGGGTGCGGGTCGGATGGCGCGTGCAGGCACAGCACGGGGCCGAGCGCACCGAGGAGTTCGACGGGACAGCGGTGGATGCCCACCACCGTGGCAGGCACGGAAGGGTTCGCGGCCAGCAGCGGCGCCATGGCGATTCCTTGAAAAGCCGGCGGAGCTGGCGGCCGGTTGATCCGGCGGGGCGGGCGACCGGGGAGAGAGCCGGTTATTTGACGAGGATGAGCTTGTCGTTGCGGGTATGGCGCAGGCGATAGGTCTGGCCGGCGTGCCGGATCAGGACCTCGCGGCCGCCGCGCATCAGCTCGCGGCTGTCGAATTCGGCCTGCCGGCTGGCGACAAGCACGCTCGGATTCTCGTTCGGTAGAACGGGGCGGGTAGTGGGTGGCGGCGACAGGGCCATGGCGGTTTGTCCGTGGAGGGTCGACCTTGATGATAATAATTCTCATTTGCGAGTCAACCCCCCCCCTCCTGGACTACCTCGCCCCGTCTCCCAGCCGGAACTGGACGATCCGGGCCGTGGTGACGGCCGCCGGAAGGCGCTCGAAGCGCCACCGGGACGCGGCGGCCAGCGCCGCCTCGTCGAACAGGCCCGCCGGATCGGCTGTCAGCACGCGCGGCGAACTCACGCTGCCATCGGGCTGGGCGGTGAACTCGACGGTGACGCTGCCCTCGATCTTCCGGCGCAGCGCCGACAGCGGGTAACGCGGCGATGGCGCGTCCAGCAGGCGCGGAACCCTGACCACCGGCTGCGCCGCACCCGGCGCCGGCGCCGGCGCCTGGCCGACGGCTGCCGGCATTTCCGGCGCGGCGCGGGTCACTGCCGGCGCGACCACCGCAGACGACGGGGCCGCGGTGGGCGGTGCGGGCGCAACGTCCGGGCGGGACCTCACCTGCTCCTCGGCCCGAACGGCGGCTTGCGCGGCAAGCAGTTCGTCGCGCTTGGCCGCCTCGGCGGCGGCGACGATACGGCGGTCCGCCTCCGCCTCCGCCGCAGCGATCCCGTCATGAAGCCGGGACAGCGCGGGCGCCTGCGGGTCGACCTGCCCGATCAGGGCCACAAGCCTGCGCGCTTCCGCGAGGTCGCCGCGACCCACCGCCTGTTCGGTGGCGATCAGGGCATAGGG
Source organism: Arenimonas terrae (assembly GCF_006265115.1). Taxonomy (GTDB): domain Bacteria; phylum Pseudomonadota; class Gammaproteobacteria; order Xanthomonadales; family Xanthomonadaceae; genus Arenimonas; species Arenimonas terrae. Next base: position 53,190 of record NZ_SMDR01000003.1, read on the forward strand.
CAGCAGCTCGAGCAGGGCGGTATCGACGCCGGCGTCCCCGGGCTGCAGGCGGCGCAGCGCGAGATAGTGCTCGATCGCGCTGTCACCGGCCGGCGTGTAGATGCGCTGTTCGTCCAGCGCCGCGGCGGCGGCCTGGCGCAAACCACTCTCGTCCTGCCTGACCGGAGCCCCCGCGTCGGCAGCGACCGGTGCCGGAGCGGCCGCCGGCTCGGGGGGGCTTGAGCACGCCACCAGCACCGCGCTCATGCAGGCTATGGCGAAAAACGGGCGGACCGGCGGCATGGACATTCCCCTGTGGAAAGCCGCACAGCCTAGGCGGCGTGCGTGACGGGAATGCGGCAGCGGGATGCGGATGGTGGGCCCACCAGGACTCGAACCTGGAACCAAGGGATTATGAGTCCCCTGCTCTAACCATTGAGCTATAGGCCCCGCGCGGCGCGATTATGACGGCTTTCCGGCGGCCGGAAACAACGAAGCCCCGCCGGAGCGGGGCTTCGTGCCGAAGCGAGGTGGCTTACTCGAGATCGAGGAAGGACCGCAGCTGCTCGGAGCGCGTCGGGTGGCGCAGCTTGCGCAGCGCCTTGGCCTCGATCTGGCGGATGCGCTCGCGGGTGACGTCGAACTGCTTGCCGACCTCCTCGAGGGTGTGGTCGGTGTTCATGTCGATGCCGAAGCGCATGCGCAGCACCTTGGCTTCGCGCGGCGTCAGACCGGCGAGCACATCGCGCACGGTTTCCATCAGCCCCAGGTTCGTGGTCGCCTCGATCGGCGACTCGATGCTGGTGTCCTCGATGAAATCACCCAGGTGCGAATCCTCGTCGTCGCCGATCGGCGTCTCCATCGAGATCGGTTCCTTGGCGATCTTGAGCACCTTGCGGATCTTGTCTTCCGGCATCTCCATCTTCTTCGCCAGCTCTTCCGGGGTCGGTTCGCGACCCATTTCCTGCAGCATCTGGCGGGAAATGCGGTTGAGCTTGTTGATCGTCTCGATCATGTGCACCGGGATGCGGATGGTGCGCGCCTGGTCGGCGATCGAGCGGGTGATGGCCTGGCGGATCCACCAGGTGGCGTAGGTCGAGAACTTGTAGCCGCGGCGGTATTCGAACTTGTCCACCGCCTTCATCAGGCCGATGTTGCCTTCCTGGATCAGGTCGAGGAACTGCAGGCCGCGGTTGGTGTACTTTTTGGCGATCGAGATCACCAGGCGCAGGTTCGCCTCGACCATCTCCTTCTTGGCCTTGCGGGCCTTGGCCTCGCCGTAGGCCATCGCGCGGTTGATTTCCTTGATATCCGGCAGGGTCAGCCACAGCGACTGCTCGATGCCGACCAGCTTGTGCTGCTCGGCGACGATCAAGTCCTTGAACTCGCGCATGCCCGACGACCACTTCTGCTTGCGCCGGATGACGTCGTCGGCCCAGTCCAGGTTGATCTCGTTGCCCGGCCAGGCGCGCAGGAAGTCCTTTCGCGGCATCTTGGCGTTGCGGGTGCAGATGTCGAGGATCCGGCGCTCGTGTTCCTTGATGGCGTTGACGACTTCGCGCAGCTTGCGCACGAACGCGTCCATCAGCGCCAGCGGCAGCTTCAGGCGCAGGAACTCGGTGGCCATCTCCTCGCGGACCTTGATGGTCTTCTTGTCCGCGGCGCCGTATTTGGCGTGGGTCTTCTGGAACTTGGTGTACAGGCCCTTGAGCGTGTCCATGCGGCGGCCGACCTCGGCCGGGTCCGGACCGGTATCCACGGCGGCGGTTTCCTCGCCATCTTCGCCCGCGGCCGCTTCGTCCTCGACCTCGATCTCGGCGTCTTCGTCGAGCGCCGCCTCGGGGATGACTTCTTCCGGCTCTTCCATGTCCAGGAAGCCGACCACGACTTCGTTCAGGCGCTTCTTGCCCTCAAGGTGCTGGTCGTAGTCCTCGAGCAGCAGCTGGATCGACCACGGGAAGCTGGCCAGCGAGGAATGGACCTGGTTCAGGCCTTCCTCGATGCGTTTGGCGATGGCGATCTCGCCTTCGCGGGTGAGCAGTTCGACCGAGCCCATCTCGCGCATGTACATGCGCACGGGGTCGGTGGTGCGACCACCTTCGGTGTCGAGCGCGGTCAGCGCAGCGGCGGCTTCCTCGGCGGCGGTCTCGTCGGACTCGCGGCTGCTCGAGGTGTCCGACAGCAGCAGCGTCTCGGCATCGGGGGCAACTTCGTGCACCTCGATGCCCATGCCGTTGATCATGCCGATGATGTCTTCGATCTGTTCCGGATCGACGATGTCGTCGGGCAGGTGGTCGTTGACCTCGGCATAGGTCAGATAACCCTGCTCCAGGCCCTTGCTGATCAGCTGCTTGATTTCGGACTGAGCCGGACGATCGTTGGCCATGAAAAAGCATCCCGCGACTGGGAAAATGGAACCGCGCAGTATACAGGAGCCCGTAGGCCTTGGATAAGTATTTGATTAACCAAGGAGAAACGGCCCGCTGGATTCGGGCTCAGGACTGCAGGCGGAAGGTCACCGGGCCATCGTTGACCAGGCTGACCACCATGTGGGCGCCGAAGCGCCCGGTTTCAACCCGGCCATGCCGCTGCCGGCACAGGGCGACCAGCCGGTCGAAGCCCGCCCGCCCGGCCTCCGGCGGCGCCGCCGAGGTGAAGCTGGGCCGCATGCCGCTGGAGGTATCGGCCGCGAGGGTGAACTGGCTGACCAGGAGCAGGCTGCCGCCGGTGTCCGCCAGCGACCGGTTCATCTTGCCGGCCGCATCGGCGAATACGCGGTAGCCGAGCAGCCGCTCCGCCATCCGGGCGATCCGCGCCTCGTCATCATCGGGCTCGACCGCGACCAGGGCGAGCAGCCCGGGACCGATGGCGCCGACGGTTTCTCCTTCGACGCGGACGCGGGCTTCGGTGACGCGCTGGATGAGGGCGATCATGGCGCGAGTGTAGAACAGCGCCGCGCGTGTGGTCGTCGCGACCCTTCGCTTACACTCGGGTGATGGGATTTCCGCTGTCCAGCCGACTGATGTATGCCGCCGCGTGGTGCGTGGGCCGACTGCCGCTGGCGTGGGCGCACCGCCTCGGCGACGCGGTCGGCGCGCTTTCGCACCGGCTCAATACCCGCGAGTGCAAGGTGGCGCGGCGCAATCTGGAGCTGTTGGGCCACCCGGCCGACGCCGGCGAGCGCGACCGGATGCTGCGGCGGATCCTTCGCCAGACCGGCCGCAACGCACTCGAGTCGTTGCGCATCTGGACCCGCCCGCGCGCCGACAACCTGCGGCTTGTCCGGAGCGTGCATGGTCTCGAGCTTCTGGCGGCCGCCGAAGCCGCCGGTCGCGGCGTCATCGTCGCGGCGCCGCACTACGGCAACCTGGAGCTGGTGATCGAGTTCATGGCCGCCCGCGGCCCCTTCGCCCTGGTCTACCGCACCCCCGAGACCGAGGCCGGCGACGCGTTCCTGCGCCTGGCCCGCGGGGGCGAGAACATCCGCCTGGTGCCGGCCGAGGCCAATGCCATGCGGCCCCTGTGGAAAGCCCTGCAGGCCGGCGGCGCCATCGGCATAACGCCCGACCAGCAGCCCAAGCTCGGCGGTGGCGAGTTCGCGCCCTTCTTCGGCCGCCAGGCACTGACGCTGAGCCTGATCCCGCGCCTGGCCGAACGCAGCGGCGCGACCGTGATCTTCGGTTATGCCGAACGCCATGAGGATGGCCACTTCGATCTCCACTTCGATCCGGCGCCGGCGTCGATCGCCTCGCCCGACCTGGCCGAAGCGACAGCGGCGATGAACGCCGGCGTCGAGGCCATCGCCTGCCGGGACCCATCGCAATACCAGTGGACCTACAAGCGCTGGACCCTTCGCCCGCCCGGAAGCGGCGAAACCAACCCCTATCACCCTGACTGCTACAGGCGTCCACGCGCATGACCGAAGCCCAGCCCCCGCATGAACCCGTCGCCCCCGCCGACTGGCAGTCCCTTCCAGAGGCGGCCAGGCGCGTCTTCAGCATCGTCGGCGGCTTGAGCGCCCTGCCGGTGGGCCTGGGCCTGGTGATTCCCACCTTCGCGCTGGTGCCGGGCTGGCCGGCCCGCATCGCCGTGGCCCTGCTCGTCGTCGCCGCCGTGGTCGCCGCCGGCGCGGCCCTGGGCCGGCTCCGCTGGGGCCGGACCGGATGGCGCCTGGACTCGCGCGGACTGCAGGTCCGGCGTGGCCTGGTCTGGCGCAGCGAAGTGCTGGTGCCGCGCAGCCGAGTGCAGCACCTGGACCTCGAGCGCGGGCCGATCGAACGCCGGCACGGCCTGGCGACCCTGGTCGTGCATACCGCCGGCACCCGGCTGTACGCGCTGCGCCAGTCCGGCTTCGTGGATGCCGACGCAGTCGCGTTGCGCGACGCCCTGCTGCCCGAGGCCGCGCGCCATGACGACGCCGTCTGACGCCATCGTCGAAGGCGGTCCCGAGCGGCGTCTGCATCCGCTGTCCTGGCTGTTCGTCCTGATCCAGCAGATCCGGAGCTTCGCGCTGCCGCTGCTCGTGCTTTTGTTCACCGGGCGTGGAAATTCCTGGGAACTTTGGGGGCTGGTAGGCGCGGGCGCGCTGGTGCTGGTGTCGCTGGCGCAGTACTTCACGTACCGTTTCCGGGTCGAAGGCGACGGCATCGTCATCCGCAGCGGCCTGTTCCAGAAAAGCCTGCGACACATCCCTTTCCAGCGCATCCACAACGTCGCCCTGCACCAGTCGCTGCTGCACCGCTTTTTCGGCGTCGCCGAGGTGAAACTGGAGTCTGCGGGCGGCATGAAGGCCGAAGGCGAGATGCGCGTGCTGTCGCTGGCCGATGCCCACGCGCTGGAAGAGCTGGTGCGCGGGCACGGACCGGCATCGCGAAACGAAGGCGCGACCGGCGCCGGTCGCGCAGAGCCCAGCGCCGACGAACTGCTGGCTCTGCCCACCAGTGAAGTGGTGCGCCTGGGGCTGATCTCCAACCGCGGCATGATCCTGGTCGCCGCCGCCTTCGGTGTGCTGGCGCAGTCGGGCTCGGATTTCCTGGGCGACGCGATCGAGTCCTGGATCAAGCTGCTGATGGGCTGGGGCAAGGAGCTGCACCTGGGCATCGCCGGTTGGCTGATCGGCGCGCTGACCCTGCTGGTGGTCGCGGTGATCGCCCTGCGCCTGCTCTCGGTGCTGCTGGCGCTGCTGCAGTTCCATGGCTTCAGCCTGACCGAAACCGGCCGGCGCCTGAGCGTCCAGCGCGGCCTGCTCACCCGAGTGCGCGCCAACATGCCGCGCGGGCGCATCCAGGCCTGGAGCCTGCGCGAAGGGCTGACGCACCGCTGGCTCGGCCGCCGCAGCCTGCGCGTGGACAGCGCGTCGATGGAAGCGGTCAACGACCAGCGCTCCGTGCGCGACCTGGTGCCGCTGGCGAGCCCGGAGGTCATGGACCGGCTGATCCGGCACCTGCTGCCCGGCGCGCACTGGCCGCTCCGGGAGTGGCGTCCGCTGCATCCCAGGGCCTGGCGGCGGCAGTTCGCCGTGCCGGCCCTGGTGACCCTGGTGGTGACCGCCGTCCTGACCTTGCGCGAAGGAACCTGGGGCCTGGCGACGCTTTCGCTGCTGCCGCTGTTGCTGTTGCGCGCGAAGGTGTGGGCGCGGCACGCCGGTTACAGCCTGGAAGGCGGCCTGATCGCGGTGCGCGAAGGATGGCTCGACAAGTCCTGGCGATTCGCCGAAACCGGCAAGCTGCAGGCGATCAAGCTCAGCCGCTCGCCCTTCGACCGCCGCCACGGCATGGCGACCCTGGTGCTGGACACCGCCGGCGCCAGTCCGATGGAGCCCGCGCTGCGCATCCGCTACCTGCCCGAGGACGAAGCGCGCCGCCTGCACGACCAGCTCGCCGCCGCGATGGACCGCTAGCCGCTACTCGCGCCAGAACTGCGGCGTAAGCAATACCAGCAGCGAGAACACCTCAAGGCGGCCCAGGATCATGCCCAATGTGCCCAGCCAGACGGCCCCGTCGTTGACGCCAGAAAAGCTCGTGGCGACGGCGCCCAGGCCCGGACCGTGGTTGGTCATCGTGGCGACGGCGGCGCCAAACGAAGACTCGACGTCCAGGCCGGTGAGGTTCATGCCCAGCATCAGCATCACGAAACACAGCATCCAGATGGCAATGAAGCCACTGACCGACAACACCACGCTCTCGGAGACGCGCCGCCCCCCCATCTTCACCAGGAACTGCGCCTTCGGATGCACCAGCTGCTTGATCTCGCGATACCCCTGGCGCACGACCATCACCACGCGGGCAACCTTCAGGCCGCCGACCGTCGAGCCGGAGCAGCCGCCGATGAAGGCAACACCCAGGACCAGCAGCGGCGCCGCGCCGGACCACTGGTCGAAACCCGACACGGCATACCCGGTGGTGGTGATGCTCGAGACGACCTGGAACGTCGCGAAGCGGAAGGCATCGCCAAATCCGGCGTAGTCGCCGCCGAACCAGATCATCAGCGTCACTATCAGGCTGGCGGCGGCGACGATGCGCAGAAAGGAGCGCAGCTCGGAATCGCTGCCGTAGACCGCCATCGACGCCCTCCGCCACGCGACGAAGTGCAGGCCGAAGTTGACGCCGCCCAGCATCATGAACAGCACCGCCGTCCACTCCAGGATCGGGCTGTTCCAGAACCCGAAGGCGGCATCGTAGGTCGAGAAGCCGCCCGTGCTGACCGTGCTCATCGCGTGGCAAATGGCGTCGAACAGGCTCATGCCACCGACCCAGAACGAGACAGCGCACAGCAGCGTCAACCCGAAGTACACGCCCCACAGCGCCTTCGCCGTCTCGGCGATGCGCGGCGTCAGCTTGGTGTCCTTGGTCGGGCCGGTGCTCTCGGCGCGGAACAGCTGGGTGCCGCCGATCTTGAGCATCGGCAGGATCGCCACCGCCAGGATCACGATGCCCATGCCGCCAAGGAACTGCAGCAGCTGGCGGTAGAACAGAACGCTCCGCGGGAGGTCGTCGAGACCGACGATCACCGTCGCACCGGTGGTGGTCAAACCCGACGTGGCCTCGAAGATCGCGTCGGAGTAGCTCAGGAAAGGCGGCCCGTGCACGAAGGGCAGCGCCGACACCAGGCTGGCGAAGACCCAAGTCATTGTGACGATCAGGAAGCCGTCGCGCAGGCGCATGTCGTAGTTGACCCGCCGCGCCGGCACCCAGAGCGCGACGCCAATCATGAAACTGACCAGGAAACTGCCGAAAAACACCCCCGGCGTGCCCTTCTCGCCCCAAGCGAGCGCGAGCAGCGCCGGCGGCAACTTGGTCAGCGACGACAGGACGATGATCACGCCCAGGATGCGCTGGATCGCTCGGAAGCGCTGGCTCATCACAGCCACGTCGCTCCGGTCTGGAACAGCACGCTCACCTGCGCCATCTCGCGCTTGTCCATCACGAAAAGGATGACGTGGTCGCCCGGTTCGATCACCACGTCGTGGTGCGCGATCAGCAGCATGTCGCCGCGCACGATGCCGCCGATCGTCGTCGCCGGCGGCAACTCGAGCTCTTCGAGCGAGCGACCGATGACCTGCGAGGTGCGGCGGTCGCCGCGGACCACGGCCTCGATGGCCTCGGCGGCGCCGCGGCGCAGCGAATAAACGCGCGCCGGTGCGCCCTCGCGGATGTGCGCCAGCAGCGCGCCCAGTGTGACCAGCTGCGGACTGACCGCGATGTCGATCGGGCCGCCCTCGACCAGCTCGGCGTACGACGGCCGGTTGATCAGCGAGATCACGCGCGGGCAGCCCATGCGCTTGGCCAGCATCGCCGAGAGGATGTTGGCCTCGTCGTCGTTGGTCATCGCGCAGTAGACGTCGGTCTGGTCGATGTTCTCCTCGCGCAGCAGGTCCTCGTCGGCGCAGTCGCCGACCAGCACGATCGAGTTCAGCAGGTCTTCGGCGATGCCGCGCGCGCGTTCGCGCGAACGTTCCAGCACCTTCACCGAATAGCGCGACTCGAGGCTGCGCGCCAGGTTGCGGCCGATGTTGCCGCCGCCGGCGATCAGCAGCCGGCGCGCCGGCCGCGGATCGACCTTGCGCAGCTCGCTCATCACCGTGAGGATGTTCTTGCGGTCGGCGAGGAAGAACACTTCATCGTCGACTTCGATGACGGTATTGCCCTCGGGTTTGACCGGCTTGCCCTGGCGGAAGATCGCGGCCACGCGCGCGTCCACGCCGGCCGGCAGGTGTTCGCGCAGTTCGCGGATCTCGTGCCCGACCAGGGCGCCGCCGGGAACCGCGCGCACCGCCACCAGCTGGGCGCGGCCGTCGGCGAAATCCAGCACCTGCAGCGCGCCCGGATATTCGATAAGGCGCTCGACGTGCCGGCAGACCAGCTGTTCGGGGCTGATCGCGGCGCTCACCGCCGAATGGTCCGGGTCGGCCAGGGCTGCGACGTCCAGGTACTGCGCCTCGCGCAGGCGGGCGACGCGGGTCGGGGTGCGGAACTGGTGCTGGGCGACCTGGCAGGCGATCAGGTTCACCTCGTCGCTGGAGGTCACCGCCACCAGCAGTTCGGCCTCCTCCGCGCCGGCCTGGGCCAGCACGCTGGGCAGCGAGCCGTGGCCGACCACGGTGCGGATGTCGAGCTTCTCGGCCAGTTCGCGCAGGCGCTGGTGGTCGGTGTCGACCACCGTGATGTCGTTGTTTTCCGACGCCAGGGCCGAAGCCACCGACGTACCGACCTGGCCCGCGCCCAGGATGAGGATCTTCATGACGCCATGACCTTCTGGTGATCTGGTTCCGCTGGAAGCCGCATCCCGGTCCGGCCGGTGCGGCTAGTCTACCGGGCCGGAGCCGGCGCGGGCACGGCGCAGTCGGTGACTGCGGCTTCGCCCAGCAGCCACCAGTCGCGCCGGTTGGCGGTGCCGACACGCTGCGCCGCGCCCGGAACCTCCCACGCGATGCAGGCCAGGGCGTCACTGCGCTGGACCAACAGCCGCCGCCGCTGCGGATCCGAGCGCAGCCAGGCCACGCCGCGCGCCAGCTGCGTCGCCGGCGGCTGGCGGAAGCCGAACTCGGCGACCGGCCCCCGCGCCTGCAGCAGGTTCTGTTCCTTCCAGTCCACCAGGCCGATCCCGGCCTGCCCCGCCAACTGGCGCGCCTGCCGCATCACCGCGCGCGAGGAGTTCTCGTCGTCGAGCAGGGGATGCACCACGAAGCCATAGCCACTCCACAGCAGCACCAGCAGCGCCGCGCACGCCGGCAGCGCGCCGCGCACGCGTCCCCACAGCGCGGCGACCAGACCGCCCGCACCCACCGTCGCCAGCATCCACCACAGCCAGCGCGCTTCGTCGCCCAGGCCACGTTCGGCAACGAGCCGCCGGGCGAAGCCCGGGTCCGAGACCAGCGCCGCCGCGCCCGCAGCCAGCAGCAGCGCCGACAGCGCAAGCACGAAGGCCAGCACCGCCCGCCGGAACCCGGCGCGCTGGCTGGTCGACTCCAGGAAGGGCGCCGCGGCCAGCGCCAGCGCCGGCAGCGCCGGCAGGATGTACATGTCGCGCTTGCCGGCGCTGGCGCTGAAGAACAGCAGCACCAGCACGCACCAGGCCAGCGGTAGCCAGACCCGCGCATCACGATCGCGCCAGGCCTGCTTCCACGGCTCCAGCAGCCATGGCAGGGCCAGCGAGAACGGCAGCCAGAACAGCGCGACCACCTGGAGGAAATACCAGGCCGGTTCATGGTGGTGCCAGGGATCGGCGTAACGCTGTGCCGTCTGCTTGAACAGGATGTTGCCCAGGTACTCCTGGTGTTCCGGATTGCCGCTGCCCAACCCCACCGCCAGCACCGGTCCCAGCCACAGCGCGATGGCGGCCAGGAAGGCGAGGCCGCCCAGCGCCCAGCGGCCGCCGTTGCCGTTTCCAAGCTCCGCCAGTCCGCGCCAGCGCCAGCGCACCATCGCCGCGAACGGCAGCAGCACCAGCAGCGGCAGGAACCCCACGCCCTTGCTGATCACGCCCAGGCCCGCGGCGAAACACCCGGCCCAGAACCAGCGCCAGGCCGGACCCAGCAGCAGATGACGGCACAGCCCGTAGAACGACAGCGTCGTCAGCAGGACGAGGGTCGGATCGATCTGCGCGCGTTTGGCTTGGTAGACGAACTGCAGGCTCACCAGCACCGCGGTCGCCGCCCACCAGCCGGCGCGCGGCGTCCAGAGCCGGCGGCCGAGGTCGTAGACCAGCCCCAGCGTGCCCAGGCCTGCCAGCAGCGACGGCAGCAGGAAGCTCCAGCGCCAGCTGCCGACCACGAAATAGGCCAGCGACAGCAGCCAGAAATAGAAGGGCGGCTTGTCCGGATACAGTTCACCGCCGCGATGCGGGAACAGGAAATCGCCGCTTTCGACCATCTGCTTGGCGACCAGCACGAAGCGCGGCTCGTCGGCAGGCCAGGGCTCGCGCAGCCCGTAGCCGGCCGCGAGCACGAAGAAGGCGAGCGCGAAGAGAATCCAGGCCTGGCGGCGGTCGGTTCCGGTCATGGCGGCGGAAGATAACACCGCCGCCGGCGGACGGCCTCAGCCTGTCTTGGCCAGGCGAGCGTAGAAGAAGCCGTCCATGCCGTCCTCGCCGGGCAGGCGCTGGCGCCCGGGGCCGCTGGCGCGGCCGAAGCGCGCACCGAGCGGCTCGGCACGGGCGTCCGCGGTGCGGGCGAGGAAGGCCGCCACCTGGCGTTCGTTCTCGTCGCGCAGCACCGAACAGGTGGCGTAGACCATCCGCCCACCCGGCCGCAGCAGCGGCCAGAGCGCGTCGAGCAGGCGCGTTTGCGCCTGGACCACGGCGGGGATGTCGGCCGCGCGCCGGTGCCACTTGATGTCAGGCTGGCGGCGGATGATGCCCGTGGCCGAACAGGGCGCGTCGAGCAGGATGGCGTCGAAGCGGCGGCCGTCCCACCAGGTGTCTGGCGCGGCGGCGTCGGCGGCGCGGGATTCGATCCGCGCACCCGCCAGCCCGAGGCGTTCGAGGCGCTGGCTCACCTGGCGCAGGCGGCGCGGCTCGAGGTCGAGCGCGAGCAGTGCGCCGTCGCCGATGCGCTCGGCGATCTGCACGGTCTTGCCGCCGGGCGCCGCGCAGGCGTCGAGCACCCTTTCGCCCGGCTGCGGATCCAGCGCCAGCACCGCCAGCTGGGCGGCGCCGTCCTGCACGCTGAGCGCGTTTTCGCGCCAGCCGGGCAGGCGGTCGACCGGCACCGGCTCGTCGAGCCGCAGTGCGCCGGGTACCGCGGATACGGCCTGCGCGGAGATGCCGGCAGCCTCGAAGTCGCGAGTTAAGGCTTCCGCATCCTGCCCCGCGTGCACGCGCAACCACAGCGGCGCTGAGCGGTTGTTGGCGTCGAGCATGGCCTGGAAAAATTCGGGCCAATCCGCGCGCAGCGCATCCACCAGCCAGTCCGGATGGCTGGCCATCACCGCCGCGTCGTCGCTGACCGGCCAGGCTTCGCGGCTGGCGCGGCGCAAAACCGCGTTCACCAGGCCGACCAGCGGTGCGCGCCCGAGGTCGCGGGTGGCCTCGGCCGTGGCGCCCACCGCCGCATGGGCCGGCAGGCCCAGCGCATCGAGCTGAGCGAGGCCGGCCAGCAGCAGGCAATGCACGGGATGGTCTCGACCGCCCAGCGGTTTGGCGAGCCAGCGCGACAGCGCGAACTCGTAGCGGCGACGGTGCCGGAGCGCGCCGAAGCAGATGGCCTCGAGCAGGGCGCGGTCGCGCACGTCGGGCAACGCGGGCAGCACGTCGGCCAGCACTGCCTTCAGTGAGCGCCCTTCCGCCAACACTGCCGCCAGCGCCCGCGCGGCGCGCGCGCGCAGGGCCGAACCGGTGGCTGCCGTCATGGCGCCTTGAGCGCCGGGCGGGCGTTGAGGTAGTCGGCGATGGCGACCGGGCGGCCGCCCTCGCGCTGCACCCGCAGCAGGCGCAGCGAACCTTGGCCGCAGGCGACGTCCAGGCCGTCGCGGCCGGCGGCCAGCACGGTTCCCGGCGCGCGACCGGACTCGCCCGATACAGCGCGGGCGGCATGGATGCGCAACCGCTCGCCGGCAAGTTCGGCTTCCGCCACCGGCCAGGGATCGAACGCGCGGACGCGATTGGCCAGCACCTCGGCCGGCAGCGACCAGTCCAGGCGCGCCTCGGCTTTGTCCAACTTGTGCGCATAGGTCACGCCTTCGGCCGGCTGCGGCTGGGGCACGGGGCGCATGCCGGCGCGCACCAGCTTCAGGCCGTCGGCCAACACTTCGGCACCAAGCGCGGCGAGGCGGTCGTGCAGGCTGCCGCCGGTGTCTTCGGGGCTGATCGGCGTGGCCAGCGACAGCAGTACGGGGCCGGTGTCGAGACCTTTTTCCATCTGCATCAGGCAGACGCCGGTTTCGGTGTCGCCCGCTTCGATCGCACGCTGGATCGGCGCCGCGCCGCGCCAGCGCGGCAGCAGGGAGGCGTGCACGTTCCAGCAGCCCAGCCGCGGAATGTCGAGCACCGCCTGCGGCAGGATCAGGCCGTAGGCCACCACCACGATCAGGTCCGGCTGCAGTGCCCGCAGCGCCTCGCGCGCCTCGGCGGCCTTGAAGTTCTCGGGCTGGAACACCGGCAGGCCGCGAGCCAGCGCCTCGACCTTCACCGGCGACGGCGCCAGCTGGCGGCCGCGGCCCGCGGGCCGGTCGGGTTGGGTGTAGACGGCCACCACTTCGCCGCGTCCGGCGGCGGCGCGCAGGCAGGGCACCGCGAAGCCGGGGGTGCCGGCGAAGACGATGCGCAGCGCCACGTCAGGCGGCCGCGTCGGAATTGCGCTGCTGCTTGGCCAGCTTCTTGCGGACCTGTTCGCGTTTTAGCGGCGACAGGTAATCGACGAACACCTTGCCCGCCAGGTGGTCCATCTCGTGCTGGATGCACACGGCCAGCAGGCCGTCGGCGTCGGTCTCGAACGACTTGCCGTCGCGGTCCAGCGCCCGGACGCGGACCCGGTCGGCACGCTTCACGTCGGCATAGATGCCCGGCACCGAAAGGCAGCCTTCCTGGTAGACCTGGCTGCCCTCGGAATCGAGGATTTCCGGGTTGATGAACACCATTGGCCGGCTTTTGTCTTCGCTTACGTCCAATACCAGCAGGCGCAGGTGGACATCCACCTGGGTCGCCGCCAGGCCGATGCCGGGGGCGGCATACATGGTCTCGAACATGTCGTCGATCAGACGGCGCAGGGTGTCATCCACCTGCTCGACCGGCTTGGCGACGGTTCGCAGCCGGGGGTCGGGGAATTCCAGGATGGATAGCTTGGCCATGGAGGGGTATTTGGGGAATACGGGACCGGACCTCAAGGGCCGGTGCATCATCATACCCCGGGGCGGGCTTGCAATCCCGGGCCGGATTTGGGCTATATTCGCCCAACCTGTCCGGGGAAAATCAGGTGGATAGCTGCCATGTTTAAACGGCTTCTTGCAGTTAGCGCTGCGATGTTGCTCACCCTCGCCACCGCCGCGATCGCGGATGAGCTGCGCGGGGACCATCCGACGACCTACACGGTCAAAAAGGGCGACACCCTTTGGGACATTGCCGGCCGCTTCCTCAAGAAGCCCTGGCTGTGGCCCGAGATCTGGCAGGCCAATCCGCAGGTCAAGAACCCGCACCTGATCTATCCGGGTGACGTGCTCAGCCTGGTCTACATCGACGGTGAGCCGGTGATCCAGTCCGAAGGCCCGCAGATCGGCGAGGCGATCGACACGATCCCGCTGTCCGACATCGAGCCCTTCCTGAAGCAGTTCACCGTGGTCGACGACGTCAAGTCGCTGCCCTATGTGGTCGGCCTCGAGGAGGACCGCCTGTACAGCACCGCCGGCCAGCTGGTCTACGTGCGCGGCCTGGAAGGCGCCCAGCCCGGCCAGGTGGTCGACCTGGCGCGACCGGTCTATGTTTTCGGCGGCGGCAAGGGCAAGGAACAGCCGGGCCATTCCGACCTGAATTTCCGCGGCGACCGCGAGCACAAGCACTGGACCAACCCGAAGGGCTTCGGCGAGGCCGGCGGCGAGTTCCTGGGCCACGAACTGCAGATCCACGCGACCGGCGAAGTGACCCAGATCCAGGGCGAAGTGACCGTGGTGGTGCTGCGCGAGGAAGGCCGCGAGATCCGCGTCGGCGACCGCGTGCTGCCGACCGAGGCCCAGCCCTACGACCTGCAGTTCATGCCGCGCGCTCCGGACAGCATTCCGGAACGGGCCCGCATCCTCGCGGTCGCGGACGGCATGGAAGCGGGCCCGAAGGTGGTCGTGGCGATCTCCGCCGGCGCCCGCGACGGTATCCGCAACGGCCACGTGATGTCGATCTGGCATGACGGCGCGAACCGGCCCGACGTGGTCGCGCATCGCAACAAGCTGGCTGCCAATGCCGACAAGGTGGCAATGCCGGACGACTTCCTGGGCCGCCTGATGGTGTTCCGCACCTTCGACAAGGTCAGCTACGCGCTGGTGATGGAAGGCATCCGCCCGGTGCGCCAGGGCGATCTTCTCAAACACCCGGACGCGACCCAGTAAGACAGGTCGCAGCGTAAAGTTCCTACATCGCGGCGCCTTCGGGCGCCGCGATGCTTTTGGGGCCATGAGTCCCGACCTCGCCCTGCTCACGCTCTCCCGGGCCCGACTGCCCGACGCGCTGTTGCGCCAGCTGCTGGACCAGCACCCCGACCCCGCAGCCGCCTTGGCTGCCGCCGGCCACGGGGCCGGGCTGGACCTGCCTGCGGCCAGCCACGCGTGGCTGCGGCAGCCGGATCGGCAGCGGCTGGATGCCGACCTGGCCTGGCTGTCGCGCCCGGGGCGGCGACTCCTTGGCTGGCACGATGCCGACTACCCGGCCCTGCTGCGCCGCAGTCCGGCGGCACCGCCCCTGCTTTTCGTCGACGGGGATCCGGCGCTGTTGTGGTCCGCCCAGGTGGGCATCGTCGGCAGTCGGCGACCGAGCGCCGGTGGCCACGATCATGCGCGGCGGTTCGCGCGGGCGTTGGCCGGAGCGGGCTGGACGATCACCAGCGGGCTGGCGCAGGGGATCGATCGCGCTGCCCACGAAGGGGCGCTCGACACAGGGCGGACCATCGCCGTCGTGGGCACCGGCCTCGACCTCGCCTACCCCCCGGGGAACGCCGCGCTGATGGCCCGGGTAGCATCCAATGGCGCCGTCGTGAGCGAACACCCCCCCGGCACCGGCGCCCTGTCGACGCACTTTCCCAGCCGCAATCGCATCATTGCCGGGCTGAGCCTGGGCACCCTGGTGGTCGAGGCGGCGTCGCGCTCGGGCGCCCTGATCACCGCCCGCCTCGCCGCGGAAGCGGGCCGGGAGGTCTTCGCCCTGCCGGGCTCGATCGACAACCCTCTGGCCCGCGGCTGCCATCGCCTGATCCGGGATGGCGCGGCCTTGGTCGAGGGGCCGGAGGAAGTCGTCGCTGCCCTGGCGCCCTTGGCCCTGCGGCTGGCCGAGATGCTGCGCGGACAGCTCGGCGACTGCGCCGCCACGCCGGTTTACCGGTCAGCCGACGGACAGTCGCCGGGGGATCCGGACCACAGCCGGTTGTGGTCGGCCCTGGGCCATGACCCCACCGGCATGGATGTCCTTGCCGAGCGGACAGGATTGACGGTCGCCGCCCTGTCCTCCATGCTGCTGATAATGGAGCTGGAAGGGCACGTGGTGAACGACCACGGACGGTACGCCCGGAGGCCCTGACCTTCCCACCGCGCCGCAGGCGCAGGCTGAGGGTAATGAAAGAGACCATACTGGACGTCCTGCTGTACCTGTTCGAGCACTACTTCTACGACGACCCCGATGCCGTCCGGGATCGCGACTCGCTCCAGAACGGCCTGATCCAGGCCGGCTTCAGCCCCGCGGAAATCAACAAGGCCTTCGACTGGCTCGACGAGCTCGCCCGCCAGCGCCCGGCCGCGGCCGCGCCACGCCTGGACACCCCGGTGCGCGTCTACTCCGAGCCCGAGCTGGACCGGCTGGACATCGAATGCCGTGGCTTCCTGATGTTCCTGGAACACAGCGGCGTGATCGATGCCGACCAGCGCGAACTCGTGCTGGACCGCGTGATGGCCCTCGACCAGGACGAAGTGGACGTGGACGACCTGAAGTGGGTCGTGCTGATGGTGCTGTTCAACCAGCCCGGCTCCGAAGCCGCCTACGCCTGGATGGAAAGCCAGATGTTCGAGGACGAACCCGAACCGGTCCACTGAGGCCGGGCGGGAAAGCGCAGCGCCCGGCCCCGGCCGGGCTTTTGTTTTTGGGGAGCGCGCCGCAGGGCGCGCCGCGTGGAGAACGCCGATGAGCACTTGGTATTTCGTCGATCACGGACACAACCGTCAGGGGCCGGTGGACGCCGAGGCCCTGGCCGAAGCCCACCGCCAGGGCCGGCTGGACTACAACAGCCTGGTCTGGCGCGAAGGCATGGCGGAATGGGCGCCGCTGGGCCAGTTCCAATCTGAGCTGGGCCTCAAGCCGCCGGGCTTGCCGGCACCGGGCATTCCGGCGCCCTCCGTCGCTCCGGCCCCGCCGGCAAAAAACAGCGGCTGCGGCCCGATCGCGATCGTCGCAGCCTGCGTCGGCGTTGCGCTGATCGCGGTCCTCGCCATCCTGGCGGCCATCGCCATCCCTGCCTACAACGACTATCTGGTGCGGGCCAAGGTGGCCACGATCCTGGCGGAAGCGCAGACGGCCAAGGTGCACGTATCCGAATTCGTGGCCAACACCGACCGCTGCCCGCGGGACGCCGCGGAGCTGCAGCTGGGGGCGCCCTACAGCGAGGGCCTGGCCGCCCTGGACGTGGTCCCGCTGGGCGACGGCGTGTGCGTAATCGAGCTGACCCTGGGCCCCCTGCCCCAGGCCGCGACCCTGGCCGACAGCCGGATCTACCTGCGCCGCGAGCAGGACGGCAGCTGGTCCTGTACCAGCGACCTGGTCCAGCAGAAATACCTGCCGGCCACCTGCCGCTGAGGTCCTGCCGGCGGCCGGCCCCGGGCCCTTCCCTGGCCGCCCTTGCTTGACAGGGTCGGCCGGGCTGGTGCCTTAATGAAAAAAGACCCCCGGCCCGCGACCCCCGCGGGCCGAGCCATCTGGGCGCCCGAAAAGTGGCCCCACGGAGCATCCCCCGGCCATGGCCAAGAACCTCCTCATCGTCGAGTCGCCTGCCAAGGCCAAGACGATCAACAAGTACCTGGGCAAGGACTTCCACGTCCTGGCCTCGTACGGCCACGTCCGCGACCTGGTGCCCAAGGAGGGCGCGGTCGACCCGGACAATCACTTCGCCATGCGCTACGAGCTGATCGACAAGAACGAGAAGCACGTGGACGCGATCGCCAAGGCCGCCAAGGGCGCCGAAGCCATCTACCTCGCCACCGACCCGGACCGCGAGGGCGAGGCGATCAGCTGGCACATCTCAGAGATCCTGAAGGAACGCGGCCTGCTCAAGGGCAAGGCCCTGCACCGCGTGGTGTTCACCGAGATTACGCCGCGCGCCATCCGCGAGGCGGTGCAGAACCCGCGCCAGGTCGCCTCCGACCTGGTGGACGCGCAGCAGGCGCGACGCGCCCTGGACTACCTGGTCGGCTTCAACCTGTCGCCGGTGCTGTGGCGCAAGGTGCAGCGTGGCCTGTCGGCCGGCCGCGTGCAGTCGCCGGCCCTGCGCATGATCGTCGAGCGCGAGGAGGAGATCGAAGCCTTCGTGCCGCGCGAGTACTGGTCGATGGAGGCCGAACTCAACCACCCGCAGCAGGCCTTCACGGCCCGGCTGGTGAAACTGGACGGGCAGAAGTTCGAACAGTTCACGATCACCGACAGCAAGACCGCCGAGGCCGCGCGCGCGCGGCTGGTGAAGGCCGCCGGCGAGGCGCTGCGCGTCACCGACGTGGTCAGCAAGGAGCGCAAGCGCCGTCCGGCGCCGCCCTTCATCACCTCGACCCTGCAGCAGGAAGCCGCGCGCAAGCTCGGCTTCACCACCTCGCGCACCATGCGCGTGGCGCAGAAGCTCTATGAAGGCGTGGCGATCGGCGAAGAGGGCGCGGTCGGCCTGATCAGCTACATGCGTACCGACTCGGTGAACCTCTCCCAGGAAGCCGTGGTCGAGATCCGCGACGTCATCGCCCGCGACTTCGGCACCGGCGCGGTGCCGGACAAGCCCAACGAATACAAGTCAAAGTCCAAGAACGCGCAGGAAGCGCACGAGGCGATCCGGCCCACCTCCGCCCTGCGCACGCCGGCCTCGGTCGCCAGGTACCTCGACGACGACGCCCGCCGCCTGTACGAACTGATCTGGAAGCGCACCGTCGCCTCGCAGATGGTGCCGGCGACCATGAACACCGTGTCGGTCGAACTCGCCGCCGGCAGCGAACACAGCTTCCGCGCCAGCGGCACCACCGTGATCGACCCGGGCTTCCTGGCCGTGTACGAGGAAGGCAAGGACGCCAAGACCGCCGAGGACGACGACGAAGGCCGCAAGCTGCCGCCGATGAAAACCGGACAGAGCGTGCCGCTGGGCAGCATCCACACCGACCAGCACTTCACCGAGCCGCCGCCGCGCTTCTCGGAAGCCTCGCTGGTGAAGGCGCTGGAGGAGTACGGCATCGGCCGTCCGTCCACCTATGCCAGCATCATCCAGGTGCTGCAGAACCGCGAATACGTCTACCTCGACAACCGCCGCTTCAAGCCCAGCGACGTCGGCCGCGCGGTGGCGAAGTTCCTCACCGGGCACTTCATGCAGTACGTGGACTACGACTTCACCGCCAAGCTCGAGGACGAGCTCGACTCGGTCGCGGCCGGCGAGGCGGCGTGGATCCCGCTGCTGGAGCGCTTCTGGAAATCCTTCAAGACCACGGTGGACGAAAAGAGCGAGTCGGTCGACCGTTCGGAAGCCACCGGCGCGCGCCTGCTCGGCACCGACCCGAAGTCGGGCAAGCCGGTCTCGGTGCGCCTGGGCCGCTACGGGCCCTTCGCCCAGATCGGCACCGCCGAGGACGAGGACAAGCCCAAGTTCGCCTCGCTGCGGCCAGGCACGAGCATGCACACCATCACGCTGGAGGAGGCGCTGCCGCTGTTCAACCTGCCGCGCAGCCTCGGCCAGCACGAGGGCAAGGACGTCACCGTCGCGATCGGCCGCTTCGGCCCGTTCGTGAAGCTGGGCGACACCTACGCCTCGCTCGGCAAGACCGACGATCCGTACACCATCAGCTTCGAGGCCGCGATCGAACTGGTGCGCGCCAAGCTCGAGATGATCGCCAACCGCACCATCAAGGTGTTCCCGGGCACCGACATCCAGGTGTTGAACGGCCGCTACGGCCCGTACATCACCGACGGCGAGAAGAACGGCAAGATCCCCAAGGACCGCGACCCCGCCAGCCTGACCCAGGCCGAATGCGAGGCGCTGCTGGCCGAAGGCAAGCCGGTGCGCAAGGGTGGCCGTTTCGGCAAGAAGGTCGCCGCCAAGAAGGCGCCGGCCAAGAAGGCCGCCAAGGTCGCGGCCGAGGCCGCGCCGAAGAAGGCCGTGGCCAAGAAGGCACCGGCGAAAAAAACCGCCAAGAAGGCTACGAAAAAGGCCGTGAAAAAGGCCGCGAAGAAGGCGCCCGCCAAGAAGGCCGCGAAGAAGGACGCCAAGGCGGCCTGATCTTGGGCCGCCTCCGCCGCCCGGTCAGTCGCCGGGCTGCGGATACACCGTGATGCCGCGCTTGGCCTTCTCGTCCGCGACGATGCGGCGAACATCGGCCAGCAGGGCCGGCGCGTCGTACACCAGCCCGCCCTTGATCGTGTAGCGCACGCCGCCGACGCGGTGCGGCTGGCCGTCGGCGCCCAGGCGGATGTGGCCGGTGCCGTAGAGCACCTTGAGGTTGGCGAGCGGATTTTCCGACAGCACCACCAGGTCGGCGTACTTGCCGGGCTCGATCGAGCCGATGCGGTCGGCCGCACCCAGCGCCTCGGCGCCCGACAGCGTGGCGGCGCGGATCACCTCCAGCGGATGGAACCCGGCCTCGCGCAGCAGCTCCAGCTCTTCGATGGTGCCGAAACCGTAGGTCTTGTAGATGTAGCCCGAATCGCTGCCGACCGTGACCCGGCCGCCGCGGTTCTTGTAGTCGTTCACGAAGGCCATCCAGCGCCGGTAGTTGTCCTTCCAGGCGGCCTCCTCCTCGCTGCCCCAGTCGAAGAAGAAGCTGCCGTGGTTGTCGCGGTTGGGCGTGAAAAAATCCCAGAGCGCCGGATGCGTATAGGCGTCGTGGTATTCGGCGCGGCGCGCGCGCATCAGGTCGCGCGTGGCCTGGTAGATGGTGAAGGTCGGGTCGAGCGTGAAGTCGAGTTCGAGCAGCTCCTGGATGACCGCCTCGTAGCGCTCGCTGCCCTTTTCGCTGGCCTGCGCCCACAGCCGGCCGGCCTGGCCGAAGCGGTGCTGCTCGTTCATGTAGTTGTAGTCGGCCGGGTACTGCTGCACGGTCTGGCCGTCGAACAGCGCCTCCGGCAGGCCGTACCAGTGCTCCATCGTGGTCAGGCCCCAGCGCGCGGTGGTCAGCACGTTGACGCGCGCGACGTCGAGCTGGGCGTGGTGGCAGGCGCTGCGCATGCCCTGCTTCTTCAGCTCGTCGAAGGCGGCCTCCAGGATCTCCGGCCGGTAGCCGAAACACTTCATGCCCAGCGCGCCTTGCGCCTTCATGTCGCGCACCCACTGGCGCGCCTGCTCGGGCGTGGTGATCGGGGTGTCGCGGCCCATGCCGAAGAACGCATAGGGGAAGATGCGCGGCGCAGTGATGGCGTTGCTCGCGCTGCGCCTGGCTTCCGACGCGCACCAGCCGACGCCGTTGCCGCAGCCCGGATCGCGCACCGTGGTGATGCCGTGGCCGAGCCAGAGCTTGTAGACGTACTCGGCGGACACGCCCTGCTCGTCGCCGCCGATGTGGCCGTGCAGGTCCACCAGGCCGGGCATCACGAACTGCCCCGCCAGGTCGATCTCGCGGCCGCCGGCCTTGAACGCCGGGCGGTTCTTCGGGTCGATCGGCGCGTTGGCGCTGCCGACGATGGTGACCGAAACGATGCGTTCGCCCTCGATCACGATGTCCACCGGTCCGTAGGCCGGCGCGCCGGTGCCGGTGATGACGGTGGCGCCGCGCAGGATCAGCTGCGGATAGGGGCCCTCGCCCTCGCTCCGGTCGGGCGCGGCGGGAATGGCCGCCCGTGCGTCGTGGGCGAACAGCAGGGCGAGCATGAACAGCAGGCGAGTCATGGCGTTTCCCGGGGCTGGAAGTGGCGGCGGCGCGGGCGGAGAATGCCGCCATGCGCGCATGGTGGTGGCCAAGCTTAGCCATTTTGCTGATCGCCGTCGGCCCGTCCGCGGCGGAGGAGATCACCGTCTATCGCTGCCAGGACGACAAGGGCCGCGTGACCCTGCAGGACGAGCCCTGCCCCGCCGGCCAGACCGAAAGCACCCGCAGCATGGTGCGGCCGCAGGATCCGCCGCCGCGCCCCGCGCCGACCACGGTCGCCGCCGAACCACCGGTCGCGCCGGAGCCGGCGCCGCAGGCCGAATGGACGCCCTACCCGCCGCCGCCGCTGTTCCAGTGCACCGACTACGACGGCGAAGTGCGCTACAGCGAAGACTACGATCCGAACACCCGCTGCGTGCCGCTCTCGGTGCTCGGTTACGACGTGCGCGGCGCACCGCAGGCGGCCGCCAGCTGCCGCTGGGTGCAGGAGTCCTGCCTGCGGCTCGACGACGCCAGCGCCTGCGAACAGTTCATCGCCCGGCTGAAGCAGGCGCGCTCGGACGCGCTGCATGCCTTCAGCGACACCGCCGCCTACCGCAAGTCGGAAGTCCAGCGCCTGGAGCGCATCGTCAACGACAGCTGCCGCTGAGCCGCCGGCTCAGAAGCCGTAGCGCAGGAAACCGCCGTCCACCGCGATGCACTCGCCGGTGACGTAGCTCGCCGCCGGCAGGCACAGGAAGGCGACCGCCGAGGCCACCTCTTCCGGCTCGCCGATGCGGCCCATCGGCGTGCGCTCGATCACTTCGTCCAGATAGTCCGGATCGGCCAGCGCGCCCGAGGTGCGGCGCGTGCGGATGTACCAGGGCGCCACCGCATTCACCCGTACGCCGTCCTCGGCCCACTCGCAGGCCAGGTTGCGGGTCATCTGGTGCAGGGCCGCCTTGCTCATGCCGTAACCCACACCGGTGCGCACGTGCACCAGGCCAGATACCGAGCCGACATTGACGATGCTCGAAGCCGCGTGCTGGCTCAGCAGCGGAAACGCGAAGCGGCACAGGTCGAAAGCCGAAAAGACGTTGGTCTCGAACAGCGCGCGCCATTCCTCGTCGGAATAGTCCAGCGCCGGCCGCGGCGTGTTGGCGCCGACGTTGTTGACCAGGATCTGCAGGCCTGTGCCGAGGTCCTCGATCCAGTCGAAGACCTCGCGCCGCTGTTCGGGATCGGCGAGGTCGGCCGGGAAGGCGCGCACGTCGGCGTCGGGGAACTGTTCCTCGAGCTCCTGCTGGCTCGCTTCGAGCTGGGCGCCGTCGCGCGCGACCAGCAGCACGTCCGCGCCCAGGCCCAGCAGCTCCGCCGCCACCGCGCGGCCGATGCCGACGCTGGCGCCGGTCACCAGCGCCACCTGCCCATCCAGTCGCCAGCGGTTCGCGCTCATCGGCGTCTCCTGAGGTCCCGGGCGTAGGATAACGGGCAACCGCCACCCGGAGAGCGTCCATGCACCGACTGTCGATCCTGACCGCCTGCGTCCTGCTGTCGGCCGCCTGCAGCGACCCCGTGCAGGAGCCCCTGCCCGAGCCCTCGCCAGACCCGCAGACCGCCGAAGCCACCGAGCTGCGCGACGCCATCCAGGCACCCATCGACAAGGCGAAGGCGGTCGAGGACATCCAGGCCGCCGACGAAGCCGAACGCCAGGACGCGCTGGAGAACGCCGGCGGCTGACCGCGGCGCCGCAAACGCGAACGCCCGGGCAAGGCCCGGGCGTTCGTGGTCAAGACCCGTGGATCAATAGTCGCAGAGGCAGTGCGCGACCGCGCGGAACGGCGAGCGGCTCTGGCTGTCGAGCCAGGCGAGCTCGCGCTCGGCCTTGGCCAGGGTGCGGCGATCGAGCAGCAGCGGCGTCGGCGCCAGCACGCGCAGCAGGCCGCGCATGCGGGAGTTGCCGCCCATGTTGACGATGGCCTGCTCGAAGGCCGTCAGCGGCTTCTCGATGTAGGTCACGCCGTATTTTTCCGGCTCGAGCTTGGCCAGCTCGGCGGTGGCGGCCAGCGCCGCCTCGAAACCGCCCAGCTCGTCGACCAGGCCGCGGTCCTTGGCCTGCGCGCCGCTCCAGACCCGCCCGCGCGCATGCACGTCGATCTGCTCGGGCGTGGTGCCGCGGGCGGCGGCGACCTTGCCGGTGAAGTCGGCGTAACCCTTGTCGATGACCGACTGGATCAGCGCACCGACGTTCGGGTCCAGCGGACGGGTCGGGTCGAAGGCGCCGGCCAGCGGCGTGGTGCCGACGCCGTCGGTGTTGACGCCGATCTTGTCGAGCACGCGCGGCGCGGTCATCCACAGGCCGAAGATGCCGATCGAGCCGGTGATGGTGGATTCGTCGGCGTAGATCGTGTCGGCGTTCATCGAGATCCAGTAACCGCCCGAAGCAGCGACATTGGCCATCGACACCACCACCGGCTTGCCGGCGGCCTTGATCAGCTCGACCTCGCGGCGGATCTGCTCGGACGGGAACACGCCGCCGCCCGGGGAGTCCACGCGCAGCAGCACGGCCTTGACGTTCTCGTCTTCGCGCGCCTGGCGCAGCAGGGCCGAAGTCGACTCACCGCCGACGGTGCCCGGCGGCTGCTCACCGTAGGTGATCTCGCCCTGAGCCACCACCACCGCCACCTGCGGGCGGCTGTCGATGCCCAGGTTCTCGCGCGCCATGTGCTGCAGGTAGGCGCGCAGGTCGACCTGGCGGAAGGTGTTGTTCTCGTCGTCGAGCGCGCCGCGCTCGATCAGCAACTGCTCGAGCTCGTGGCCGGTCTTCAGGCCGTCCACCAGCTTCTCGTCGAGCGCCAGCTTGCCCAGGTCGCCGCCGGCGGCCTGCACGCGGGCAGGCAGTTCGTTGATCATCGCGGTGAGCGCCGCGGCGTCGAGCTTCCTGGCCTGGGCGATGTCGGCGAGGAAGCGCTGCCAGACGTCGTTCATCCAGTACAGGTCGGCCTCGCGCGCCTCGGGCGAAGCGGCGTCGAGCACGTAGGGTTCGGCGGCGGACTTGTATTCGCCGACCTTGAACAGGTGCACGTCCACGCCGAGCTTGTCCTGCAGGCCTTCGCGGTAATACATGCGGTAGCGGCCGAAACCCTCCAGCAGCACGCCGCCCTGCGGATCCAGGAACACCTCGTCGGCCTGCGCCGCCAGGTAGTACTGCTTCTGCTCCATGTCGGTGCCGAAGGCGACGATCTGCTTGCCGGAGGCGCGGAAATCGCGCAGCGCGGCGGCCAGGTCGCGCATGGCGGCGAAACCGGTGGCGCTGAAGCCGTCGGTCAGCAGCACGATCCGGTCGATGCGCTTGTCGTCCCGCGCGCGCTCGATCGCGCGCACCAGGTCGCGCAGCTGCATTTCGGGGCGGGCGTCGCCGGTGGCCTGGTTGAGCACGCGCTCGACCGGGGCCGAGGTGTACTGCTCGACCAACTGGCCGTCCAGCGGCAGGACCAGGGCGGTCTTCTCCTGCAGGGGTTGCGCGCCCGGGCTGGCGATGATCGCGATCAGCACGAAGAACAGCACCAGCAGGAAGATCAGGTTGAAGACCAGCTGCCGGGTGAAGTTGACGGTGTTCCAGACCCCGACCAGGACACGGCGGATCGGGCCGGGCTGCGACTCAGACATGGGAAACTCCGGTAATTCCAGCCCGCAGCATACCCAGCCCGGGTGAAAACCGCATAAGCCTTAGGTCACTGTCCCCACGGGCGCGAGCGGCCGCCGCGCCAGGCGCCAGAAGCGCCAGCCCAGCAGGGTCGCCGCCGCGCTCAGGCCCAGGATCAGGCCGGTCCACAGACCCGGCGCACCCTGGCCGCGCACGATGCCGAGCCAGTAGCCCAGCGGCAGCCCGAGGCCCCAGTAGGCCAGCACCGTGATGAACATCGGTACCCGGGTGTCCTTCAACCCGCGCAGGGCGCCGGCCGACAGCGCCTGGAAGCCGTCGGGATACTGGAAGACCGCGGCGTAGACCATCAGCAGGGCGGCCAGCGCGATCACCGCCGGGTCGGGCGAGATCAGGGCGGCCAGTGCGGCGCCGCCCAGCACCAGCACGACTGCCGAAGCCGTCTGCGCCAGCATCGCCAGCGAATAACCGGCCGCGGCCGCCCAGCGCACGCCGCCCGCGTCGCCGGCGCCGACCGCGTGGCCGACCCGCACGGTGGTCGCCATCGCCACGCCCAGCGGCACCATGAAGAACAGGCTGGCGGCGAGGATGGCGATCTGGTGCGCGGCCATCTGGGTCGTGCCGAGCGTGCCGATGATCAGCGCGGTGGCGACGAACAGGCTGCCCTCCATGAACACCGACACGCCCATCGGCAGCCCCAGCGCCAGCAGGTCGCGGATCGGCCCCCAGCGCGGCGGGTCGAAGCGCGCGAACAGGCCCAGGTCGGCAAAACGCGGCGCCCGCCACAGGTAGACCGCCAGCCCCGCAGCCTGCGCCCACAGCACGCTGGCCACCGCATACCCCAGGCCCGCCGCACCGAGATCGGCGACGAACATCAGCAGATAGCCCAGCGGCACCAGGCCGGCCAGCCCGCACAGGCCGGCCACCATCGAGGGAAAGGTCCAGGCCACGCCGTCGCTGAGGTTGCGCAGGCAGAAGTACAGCGCCAGGCCGGGCGCGCCCCAGCTGATCGCATGCAGGAAGGCGACCGCCTCGGGCCGCGCTTCCGGGGTGATGCCCAGCGGCGTCAGCGCGATCGCGCCGCCGCGCACCACCAGGATCAGGGCCAGGCCCAGCATCAGCGCCAGCCACAGCGCCTGCCGGAACACCGCGCCGATCTCACCGCGGCGGCCGGCGCCATTGAGTTGGGACACCGTCGGCGGCACCGCCATCAGCACGCCGATGTTGACCAGGATCACCACCGACCACACCGCACTGCCGACGCCGACCGCCGCCAGGGTGACCGGGCCATAGCGGCCGGCCAGCACGGTGTCGACGATGTTCATGGCCATGGACGAGATCTGGCTCAGCACCAGCGGCAAGGCCAGGGCGAAGCTCACGCGCATCTCGCGCAGCAGGCGGGCCGCGCGGGTTTCATTGTGGCTCATCGGAAAGGGGTCGCGGGCCGGATGCCCGGTATATTACGCGCTGCCGACCAGGAGCCCCGCATGTCCGCCCCGGAACCCGTTCCCGCCGCCGACCCGGCACCGCAGCGCCGCTGCCAGAACTGCGGCGAGCTGCTGCTCGGCGAACACTGCTACGCCTGCGGCCAGCCGACCAAGGGCCTGGTGCGGCACTTCAGCAGCATCATCGGCGACTTCATGGATTCGGTGTTCGAGCTCGACTCGCGCATCCTGCGCACGCTCGGCCCGCTGCTGTTCAAACCCGGCTACCTGAGCGAGGAGTATTTCGCCGGACGCCGCGTGCGCTATGTCAGCCCGGTGCGGCTGTTCGTGTTCCTGAGCATCTTCGCCTTCTTCGCGGCCCAGCTCAGCTTCGACATCGCCGCCGACCAGCCGGACGCGGCCGAGACGAAGGCGGAGGCCGGTGCCGACCAGGCCCGCACGCGCGGCCTGCGCACGGCGACCACGGCAGCCGAGGTGGAGCGCATCCGCGACGAGGCGCTGGCCGAGATCAAGAAGGCCCGCGCCGAGTCCGCCAATGTGCCCGGCGTCGCCATCGGCCTGGACGTGGCCGAGAAGAGCATCGCCGCCGAAGCGGCCCGGCGCCTGCGCGAGATCGAGGAAAGCGAGCGCAGCGGCAGGCCGCTGGCGATCGCCGAGGACGACGAGGGCAAGATCAGCTTCAACGGCACGCCCTGGGATGCGAAGAGCAATCCGCTGGAGATCAGCTGGTTCTCGGATGGCATGAACCGCAAGCTCAACGAACGCATCGGCCGCGCCGAAGGCAACATCGAGCGCATCCAGAAGGATCCGAACCTGCTCAAGGACGCCTTCCTGTCGACAGTGCCGACCACGCTGTTCGTGGTGTTGCCGCTGTTCGCCCTGCTGCTGAAGATCGCCTACGTGTTCAAGCGGCGCCTCTACATGGAGCACCTGATCGTCGCCCTGCACAGCCACAGCTTCCTGTGCGCGTCGCTGCTGCTGGTGCTGCTGCTGGACGCGCTGGCGACCTGGACCGCCGGCGCGGCGTGGATCTCGCGTCCGCTGGGCTGGATCGAGGTGGCGCTGATCGCCTGGATGCCGATCTACCTGCTGCTGATGCAGAAGCGGGTCTACCGCCAGGGCTGGATCATGACCACCCTCAAGTACAGCGTGCTGGGCTACTGCTACATCGTGCTGCTTTCCCTCGGCGCCGCCGCGGCGCTGATGATCAACCTGGTGTCGATCTGAGCGCCGTCCTGTACGAGGTGACGCTGCGGGTCGACGTGGCGATCGCCGGCGACTACCGGGCCTGGCTCGAGCAGCACATGCGCGAGATGCTGGCGCTGCCCGGTTTCCTGGACGCGCGCCTGTCGCGGCAGGACGAACCCGAGCCGGCCGCGGGCGACGTGGTGTTCTGCTGCCACTACCGCCTGCGCGACGCGGCCGCTCTCGCGCACTACCTGCGGGAGCATGCGGCACGGATGCGTGCCGACGGCGTCGCCCGCTTCGGCGACCGCTTCAGCGCCTCGCGGCGCGTGCTGGCGGTCCTGGGCGACTACTGACCCAGGCGTTCGCGGATCAGGGCGGGACGAGCGTCGAGCGGAGCCGCCAGCAGGTCGCGGCGCAGGCGCTCGCGTTCACTCGCCGGCAACCGCCGCGCCAGCAGGGCGAGGTCGGCGCGGGCCTCGGGGCCGAGGCCGCGCAGCATGGCCAGCAAGCCGGCGCGCTGTTCTTCCGGGGTATAGGCGAACAGCGGCCGCAGGCGCGCGAAATCGCCGCCCAGGTCGGGCCCCAGCCACCAGTCCTGGCGCTGGTCCGGCGGCAGCGCCTCGAACGCATCGCGCACCGCCTGCTGCTGGGCCGGCGGCAGCGTCCGCAGGCGCGCCGCGGCAGTGCGCACGCGCTCGCGTTCGGCCAGCGACAGCGCCTCCCAGGCAGCGAAAGCGCCGCGGCGGCGCGCGCGTTCGGCCGGCGGCAGCGAATCCCAGTCGCGCATGCGCTGGAGCATCTCCCGCTGCTGCGCCGGAGGCAGCGCCAGCCATCGCCGGGCATTGGACTGCAGGCGCTGGCGGGTGTCCGCATCCAGTCCGGGCCAGGCGCCGGCCAGGGGCGCAAGCAGCCGGCGTTCGGCCGGCGCCAGGGTCTGGAACGCGGAAGCCGGCAGCACCAGCAGGCACAGCAGCAGGCCGGTCAGCAGCGTGCGGGAATCAGCGCGCATCGGCAGCCTCCTCGGTGGCGGCAGCCGGGGCCGCCGGCGGTTCCGGCAGCGGGTCGGCCTGGCCGGAGGCGATCCAGCTCAACAGGGCGAGGTCCCCCGCAAGCGCTTCGTCCTCGGGGGCGGCGAGCAAGCCGAAGTCCGGGTGGGTGACGGGGTCGGGCTCCGCGGGCGCGGCCGACACCGTTTCCACCGGCAGCGTCTGCGGGCCGGTAGCGACCGGCGCGGGCCCGGGCAGCAGCCAGGTCGCGGCGAAGGCGAGCGCCAGCAGGGCCAGCACCGCCCACAGCAAGCGCCGCGGCCAGGGCGATACCGGTGCGGGTTCCGGCACCGGATCGGGCTGGTCCTGAAGGACCCGCGTGCGCAGCTCGGCCAGCGCGGCGGTGCGCTCTTCGGTCAGCGTCTTGACCTGGCGATGCAGGCGTTCGCGCAGCACGCCCAGCGCCGCATAGCTGATTCCACCCTCGCCCAGCTGCTGCAGCGCCCGCTGCAGCGCGAATCGGTAGGTGGTTTCGCTCACGCCCAGGACCTGGGCGGCGTGCGGGAAATCCAGCCCGGCGACGATGCGCAGCAGCAGGGCGGCGCGCGGACCGCTGCTCAGGGCGCCCAGTTCCGGCACTTGGCTGCGGCCCTCGGACAGCTCCGCCTGGGCCATCAGCAGGGCCCAGAAGGCCGCCGGCCAGGCCGACAGGGGGCTGACGACGGATACGCCGCGGAAAGCCCGCATGGCGCGCGCCACGGCGGCCTCCGCCTGCCCGGCATCACCGCACTGGACCTCGGCGAACACGAAGGCGCGGCGCTCGATGCCCCGCAGGAAGGCCGACAGCGCGGACGACACGGGGGCGGGGGCGGCGGGAAGCGGGGGGCTCGAAGTCACGGCCCATTCTAGCCAGCGAGGCCGGCGACCGCCCCGGTTGACAGTAGGAAAAAGCTTGCTCCGCCAAGCCCCGCGCGGGTTCCGGCGTGAAACGTTGTGCACAGCGCCAAGACCATCCGCCGAGATGCCGGCCGCCGGGCCGTGAAGATCGCCATGACTGAAATGTGATGGAGCTAAGCCTTTGATTTCAAATCACTATGACGCCTTGGTTAAAAAATCGCCAACCCGGCTGCGGGGCCGTGCACACAGGGGGTGCGCAAGCGTCCCGGAAGGCCCTTCCACAGACTTATCCACAATCCGTGTGGATAAGGGCTTTTCGGTTTTGTGAACAGTAGCTTAGCCAGCATTCGTGACCCCGTTGGCAGCAATGACGCGCAAGTTCATCCACAGGCCGGACCGAGGGCGCACAGGCTAGACTGGCGCCCATGCCCGTTGCCCCCGAACCCGTGCTGCGCGTCGCCCTGCCGGTGCCGCTGCCGCGCCTGTTCGACTACCGGCCGCCGGCTGGGCAGTCGGCCGGGCCGGACTGGATCGGCTGCCGGGTGCGGGTGCCCTTCGGACGCGGCGAGGGCGAGCAGATCGGCGTGGTCGCCGGCATCGGGCCTTCCGAAGCCGATCCGGAGGCGCTGAAGCCGGTCCAGGCCCGCCTCGACGTCGAGCCCCTGCTGGGGGGCGAACTGCTCGAGAGCCTGCGCTGGACCGCCGGCTACTACCACGCGCCCCTGGGCGAGGTCCTGGCCACCGCCATGCCGGCCACCCTGCGTGGCGGCCAGCCGCTGCCGGAGACCGCACGGCACGGCTGGCGCCTGACCGAGGCGGGGCAGCAGGCTGCGGCCGGTCACGGCCGCGACGGCAAGCCGCGCCGCCTGCTGCTGCGGCTGGTGGCGCACGTCCTGGGCGAAGACCAGCTCGAGCAGGACGATGCCGACTGGCGGGCCTCCGCGCGCGCCCTCGCCCAACGCGGACTGGCCGAACGGATCGTCCTGGCCGGTGCGCCCGAACCGGCCCCCTCCGCGGCCGCACCCACCCTCATGCCCGGGCAGGCCGACGCCCTGTCGGTGCTGCGCGCCGGCCAGGGCTTCCGCACCCTGCTGCTGGAGGGCGTGACCGGCAGCGGCAAAACCGAGGTCTACCTGCAGGCGATCGCCGACACGCTCGCGGCCGGTCGCCAGGCCCTGGTGCTGGTGCCCGAGATCGGCCTGACCCCGCAGACGCTCGCCCGCTTCCGCAGCCGCCTGGGCGTGCCGGTGCTGGCCTACCACTCCGGCCTGGCCGACGGCGAACGCGCGCGCGCCTGGACGGCGATGGCGCGCGGCGAGGCGCGGGTGCTGGTCGGCACGCGATCGGCGGTGTTCTGCCCGCTGCCCGAGGCCGGCCTGATCGTGGTGGACGAAGAACACGACGGTTCCTACAAGCAGCAGGACGGCATCCGCTACCACGCCCGCGACCTGGCGCTGGTGCGCGCCAGCAAGCTCGGCGTGCCGGTGATCCTGGGCAGCGCCACACCCTCGCTGGAATCGCTGCACAACGCCCTGCAGGGCCGCTACCGGCACCTGCGCCTGGGCCAGCGGGCCGGCAAGGCGCGGCCGCCGTCGGTGCGCGTTCTGGACGTGCGCAAGCGGCCGCTGCGCGACGGCCTGTCGGAGGAACTGCTGGCGGCGGTCGGCGCCTGCCTGGACCGCGGCGAACAGGCGCTGGTGTTCAAGAACCGCCGCGGCTACGCCCCGGTGCTGATCTGCCACGATTGCGGCTGGAGCGCGCACTGCAAGCGCTGCGACGCCGCGATGACCGTGCACACCGGCGGCCGCCGCCTGATCTGCCATCACTGCGGCGCGCGGGCAACGCCGCCCAATGCCTGCCCCGACTGCGCCAGCCTGGCGCTGATGCCGCAGGGCGCCGGCACCGAGCGCATCGAACAGGCGCTGGCCGAGCGCTTCCCCGACGCGCGGATGGTGCGCGTGGACCGTGAAACCACCCGGCGCCGCGATGCGATCGAGAAGATCCTCGCCGACTTCGGCGAACAGTCGGGCATCCTGGTCGGCACCCAGATGCTGGCCAAGGGCCACGACCTGCCGCGGCTCACCCTGGTCGCCGTGGTCGGCGTGGACGAAGGGCTGTTCAGCGCCGACTTCCGCGCCGGTGAAAAACTCGCCCAGCTACTGATCCAGGTCGCCGGCCGTGCCGGCCGCGCCGAACTGCCGGGCGAAGTGCTGCTGCAGACGCACCACCCGGACCATCCGATGCTCAACACCCTGCTCGCCGGCGGCTATCCCGCGGTGGCGGCGCTGCAGCTGGCGGAGCGTGAGGCCGCGGCGTTCCCGCCCTACGCCCACCTGGCGCTGCTGCGCGCGGAAGCGCCGACCGAAGCCGACATGCAGGCCTTCCTGCGCGAGGCGCGCGAACTTTTCGCCGCCCGCGACGACGTTTTCCTCAACGGCCCGATGCCCGCACCGATGGCCCGACGCGCCGGCATGGCGCGCGGCCAGCTGCTGCTCGGCGCCGCCCAGCGCGCGCCGCTGCATGCGGCGCTGCACGACTGGCTGCCGCGGCTGCAGGTGCTGAAGTCGGCGCGCCGCGTGCGCTGGTCGCTGGATGTGGATCCCACGGATCTCTACTGACGGACCCTTGACCATGACTACGAATGAACAACCGCACGTACTCATCCTCGGTGGCGGCTTCGGCGGCCTGTGGGCGACCCGCGCGCTGGCTTCTGCGCCGGTGCGCATCACGCTGGTGGACCGCACCAACCACCACTTGTTCCAGCCCCTGCTCTACCAGGTGGCGACGGCCGGGCTGTCGGCGCCGGACATCGCCGCACCGCTGCGGCACATCCTGCGCGGCCAGAAAAACGTCATCGTGCGCATGGACGAAGCCCTCGCCATCGACCTGGCGGCGCGCGAGGTCACGCTGGCCGAAGGCCGGATCGGCTACGACTACCTGCTGGTCGCCACCGGCGCCGCCCACGCCTATTTCGGCCGGGACGAATGGGCCGAGCATGCGCCGGGCCTGAAGACGCTGGACGACGCGCTGGCGATCCGCGCGCGCGTGCTCTCGGCGTTCGAGGCCGCCGAACGCGAGGACGATCCGGCGCGGCGCGAGGCGCTGATGAACTTCGTGGTGATCGGCGGCGGCCCGACCGGCGTCGAGCTGGCCGGCACGCTGGCCGAGATCGCGCGCCACACCCTGCCGCGCGAATTCCGCCGCGCCGACGTGCGCAACGCCCGCGTGCACCTGGTCGAAGCCGGTCCGCGCGTGCTGGCGACGATGCCGCCGGAGCTTTCGGAAAAGACGCGCGCGCAGCTGCTCAGGCTGGGCGTGGAGGTCCACACCGGCGCGCCGGTGACGCAGATCGACGCCGAGGGCGTGTCGATGGGCGAGCGACGCATCGCAAGCCGCACCGTGCTCTGGGCCGCCGGCGTCGCCGCGTCGCCGCTGGGCAGACAGCTGGGCGTGGTGACCGACCGCGCCGGCCGCGTTCCGGTGGCGCCGGACCTGTCGCTGCCGGAGCACCCGGAAGTCTTCGTCGTCGGCGACCTGGCCAGCGTGCAGCAGGACGGCAAGCCGGTGCCGGGCGTCGCGCCGGCGGCCAAGCAGATGGGCGCGCATGTCGCCGGCGTGATCCGCGACCGCCTGCGCGGCCTGCCAGGCAAGCCCTTCCGCTACAGGGACTACGGGAACCTCGCGACGATCGGCCGCATGGCCGCGGTGGTGGACTTCGGGCGCCTGCGCTTCTCGGGCATCCTGGCCTGGTGGTTCTGGCTGGTCGCGCACCTGTTCTTCCTGATCGGGTTCCGCAACCGGATCATCGTGCTGGTGAACTGGGGCTGGTCGTATTGGACCTACCAGCGGCACGCCCGGATCATCGTCCGCGGCGGCGATCCTCAGGCGCGATCGACGCGCGCCGCGTAGCAGCCGCGCCCGGCGTTGTGCACGTGCAGGAAGGCGACCTCGTCGTCGTCGAACAGCTGCGCGATCTGCACCGCCAGCGCCTCGCCCTCGACCACGCGGCCGTGGCGCATGAAGCCTGCGGCGTCGTAGGCGCGCACCGACAGCGTGCGCCGGCGCTGCTGCAGCGGCACCACGTCCGCGGCGTCGAAGCTTTCGAGCGCATTCTCGCGGATGAAGATCGGGCCGTTGCCGCGGTAGGGCGTGTCGCCGTCCAGGTGGGTCCAGTTGAGCAGCAGCAGCGGCTCGCCGGGCTGGGCGTCTTCGAGCGTGATGCGGCAGGGATAACCCGGAAAGGCGTCGGCGATGACGCGGCGGACGCCGCGTGCGGCCAGGGCCGCGTCGTCGAGGCCGCGCAGGTCGGCGAAGGCGTCGGCCGGCAGGCCGGTGATGCGGAAGGACATGGCGGGCTCCAGTGCGAGGGTGGCTGCCATGGTCGGCCGGCGACGCGCAGGCCGCTATCCGGATCCTGCGCAGTTTCCGGCCGCCTTTGCGTCGCCCGGCCCTGCACGTGCCCGCAACTGCTGGACCTGCGCGCGGGACGCGTCGATGCTGGCGGCAGGCACGGCGTCGGCCATCATCAAAAAGAAACGGCCCCGCGAGCGGGGCCGTTTTTCCTTCCGGGACGCCGCGGCTCAGGCCGCGAACAGAGCCCGCATCTTCTTGAGCGCGTTGGCCTCGATCTGGCGGATGCGCTCGGCGCTGACGCCGTACTCGTCGGCCAGCTCCTGCAGGGTCGCCTTCGGCTCGCCCAGGAAACGGCGCTTGAGGATGTCGCGCGAACGCTGGTCGAGGTCGGACAGGCCCTCGCGCAGCAGCTCGAGCTGGTCGTCCTCGTGGCTCGCACGCTCGTAGGCCATCGCCGGGTCGTCGCCGTGGTCGCGCAGGTAGGCGACCGGGGACGGCGGCGCATCGTCGTCGGCATCGTCCGGCGCGTCGAAACCGATGTCGCGGCCGCTCAGGCGCGACTCCATCTCCAGCACTTCGCGCTTGGAGACGTTGAGGTCCTTGGCCACGGCGGTCACTTCCGCATCGTTCATCCAGCCCAGGCGCTTCTTGGACTTGCGCAGGTTGAAGAACAGCTTGCGCTGCGCCTTGGTCGTGGCGACCTTGACGATGCGCCAGTTGCGCAGGATGAACTCGTGCATCTCGGCGCGCACCCAGTGCACGGCGAAGGACACCAGGCGCACGCCCTGGTCCGGGTCGAAGCGCTTCACCGCCTTCATCAGGCCGATGTTGCCTTCCTGGATCAGGTCGCCCATGCCCAGGCCGTAACCCTGGTAGCCCCGGGCCACGTGCACGACAAAACGCAGGTGCGACATGACCAGCGCCTTGGCGGCGTCCAGGTCTTCTTCGTCGCGGTAGCGGCGGGCCAGTGCCTGCTCGTCCTCGACGGTGAGCACGGGCACACGGTTGACCGCCGCGATGTAGGCGTCCAGCGATCCCAGCGCACTCGGGATCGGCAGGTTGTTGGCGATCAGGGCAGTGGTGGTCATGCGGTCCTCTTTCATGGGCAGGAGTTTAGCACCCGACTTGGAGCGCTAAATAGGCCGGAAGTTCCCTGTACGTTCCATTCATGGAACAGCTAGGTTCCGGCCGGTCGGATTCATCTGGGGCCGGACACCACCGGTTCAAGGGCCGGCCAGCAGGGCCTCGACCTCGGCCCGGGGCGGCAAGCTCCAGTCCACCGGCGCCCGCCCCCCGCCCTGCAGCCAGCGGTTGGCCTTGCCGAAATGGCCGCAGCCCAAGAAGCCCCGGTGCGCCGACAGCGGCGAGGGGTGCGGGGCCCGCAGCACGCAGTGCCGGCGGGCATCGACCAGCTTGCCCTTGGCCTGGGCGTAGCTGCCCCAGAGCAGGAAGACCAGGCCCTCGCGCTCGCGGTCCAGGGCCTGGATGGCGGCATCGGTGAAGCCTTCCCAGCCCTTGCCCTGGTGGGCGCCGGCGCGGCCATCCTCGACCGTCAGCACCGCATTGAGCAGCAGCACGCCCTGCCGGGCCCAGGGCAGCAGGCAGCCGTGATCGGGCACGGGCAGGCCCAGATCGGCCTTGAGTTCCTTGTAGATGTTCTGCAGCGAGGGCGGCACCGGCACGCCGGGCAGGACCGAAAAACACAGGCCGTGGGCCTGGCCGGGGCCGTGGTAGGGGTCCTGGCCCAGGATCACCACCTTCACCTGGTCGAAGGGCGTGGCGTCGAAGGCCGCGAAGATCTGCGGGCCGGGCGGAAAGATGCGCTTGCCGCGGGCCTTTTCCTCACGCAGGAAGGCGGACAGTTCCTGCATGTCCGGGCGCTGCAGGTGGTCGCCGATGCGCGCCTTCCAGGAAGGCTCCAGGCGGGTCCGGTCCTCGCCCACGCCTTCAGCCGAGCTTGGCGCGCAGCATCCGGCCGACCCGCAGCTGGAACAGCAGCTTGGTCACCAGCAGGCGTTCCTCGATGGGCTTCTGCACCAGGTCGTTGGCACCGGCGCGCAGCAGGTCGCTCTGGTTGGCCGGATTGGCGTCGCCGGTCATCACCAGCACCGGCAGCAGGCCCTTGGCGTAGCCAAAATCATGGCGGATCGAGTGCAGCAGGTCCTTGCCGGTCAGTTCGCCCTTCAGGTAGACGTCGGTCAGCACCACGTCGGGGCCCGGCACCTTGCCCTGGGCCTTGGCGGTTTCCAGGTGCGCGATCGCGTCCTCGACGCCGGTGGCGTGGATGACGGTGAGGCCGTGTTTTTCCAGCATGCGGCGGGTGGCCATGGCCACGACGCGGCTGTCCTCGACGTACAGGACCTCGCCGCCGGACTCGGATTCCGGCGCCACGTAGCCCTTGATGAAGGCCGCCAGCGCATTGAAGCCCAGCGACTTGTCGAAATAGTCGGTCACGTCATCGCTGATCGAACGGCTTTCCAGCCGCTCCTGCACGTCGCCGGAGACCACGATGATCGGGATGTAGGCCTGCGGCGTGTGCTCACGCAGGTAGCGCGCCAGGTCCAGGCCGTCCATGTCCGGCAGGCGCAGGGCGGTGGTGACCAGGTTGACCGCGCCGGCCTGCAGCGCGGCCTTGGCTTCGTCGCCCGATTCGCAGCCCACGAATTCCATGCCGGGCAGCTGCTGCCGCAGCACGCCCTCGATCATCTTGCGCACGACCTTGGAGCCGTCCACGACCATGATGCGCGGGCTGGTGGTGTCGAAGCTGCGGAAGGCGGGGCTGTTCATGTCTTCACACGTCCGTGGGACGGGTCCGGCGTAGATGATGCCCGGTTGCGAGCCACGCGCCCAGCCACCCCATGGCCACGGCGCCGGCCAGCAGGGCCAGGCTGCCGCGCCAACCGGGGCCGGAGAGGGCGAACTGGCTGCCGTAGCTGGCGACCAGGGCCGAGAGCCGGCCCTGCATCAGGGCGCCGGCCACCAGCAGCAGGGCGCCGGCCAGCAGGCCCGCGGCCAGGCCGTACCAGGCGCCCAGGTAAAGGAAGGGGCGGCGCACGAAGGCGTCGGTGGCGCCCAGGTGCTGCAGCACGCCGATCTCCTCGCTGCGGGCGCCGATGTCCAGGCGCACGGTGTTGCCGACCACCAGCAGCACGCCCAGGCCCAGCAGGGCCGCGACCACCTGCACCACGCGTTCGCCGAAGGCCAGCCAGGCGGACAGCCGCTGCCGCCAGACCGCATCGTGCTGGACGATGTCGGCCTGCGGCAGTTCGCGCAGGTCGGCGGCCAGGGTGTCGCCGTCGCCCTTGGGCTGGACCACCAGCACGGTCGGCAGCGGGTTCTCCTCGAGCACGTCGAGCGCGCCGGCAAGGTCGCTCATGGCGCGGAATTCCTCCAGGCCCTCCTCCGGCGTGCGCACGGTGACGGCAGCGACGTCGGGGCGCTGGCCGATGCCGGTGGCCAGCTCGCGCGCCTGGTCCTCGGTGACCTCGAACTTCAGGAACACGCCGATCTCGCGCGACTCGCTGACGCTGCCCGAGAAGCGCTCGATGTTGCCCAGGGCCAGCCCCAGACCCAGGGGCAGCGCGATCGCGATCGCCATCACGCCGACCGTCAGGCCAGTGGCGAAGGGGCGCCGGGCCAGGCGGCCGAGGCTCGAGACCAGGGAATACAGATGCTGTTCGCGCCAGGCGCGGAAGCGCGCGCCGACACCGCCGGACTTCACGCGCTCGGCGGCCGCGGGCTTGGCGGCGGGTTTGGCGACCTTGGTGTTCATGCCGCCAGGTCCTCGGGCGAGATGTCGTCCATCAGCCGGCCGTGGTCGAGCACGAGCACGCGGCGGCGCATGCGCTTGACCAGGCCCAGGTCGTGGCTGGCGACAATCACCGTGGTGCCCAGCGC
The DNA here is from genome assembly GCF_006265115.1 of Arenimonas terrae. Lineage (GTDB taxonomy): Bacteria > Pseudomonadota > Gammaproteobacteria > Xanthomonadales > Xanthomonadaceae > Arenimonas > Arenimonas terrae. The sequence continues at coordinate 90,796 of NZ_SMDR01000003.1, forward strand.
AGGCAGCGAGGCGAACAGCTGCATGATCTCGCCCGCCAGCTGCGGGTCGAGGTTGCCGGTGGGTTCGTCGGCGACCAGCAGCTGCGGCTGGGCGACGATGGCGCGGGCGATGCCCACGCGCTGCTGCTCGCCGGTGGACAGCTGCAGCGGCAGCGAGCGTTCGCGTTCGCCCAGGCCGACCTTGTCGAGCACCGCGCGCACGCGCTTGCCGACTTCGGCGCCGGGCGTGCCGGCGATCAGCAGCGGCAGGGCGACGTTGTCGAACACGCTGCGGTCGGTGAGCAGGCGATGGTCCTGGAACACCACGCCGACCTGGCGCCGGTGCAGCGGCACCTTGCCACCGCGGACCTTGGCCAGGTTGCGTTCGTTCACCAGCACGGTGCCGCGGCTGGGCCGCTCGGACAGGTGCACCAGGCGCAGCAGGGTGGATTTGCCGGCGCCGGAGTGGCCGGTGACGAAGAGCATCTCACCCTCGTCCACGCTGAAGCTGACCTCGCTCAGCGCGGGTGGATTGCCGGGATAGGCCTTGGTGACGTTGTCGAAGCGGAGCAGGGCCATTCGGATCGCGGGTGGCGGGGACACGGGCAATCTAGCAGACGGCACCAGATGTAGGAGGGGCTTCAGCCCCGATGCTTCCGGAGAAAGCACCGCGGCTGAAGCCCCTCCCGACCGATCGGCGGATCAGTGGCCCGAAGGCGGCGAACGCTTGACCAGGGACTTCAGGCCGGCCTTGATGCGGCCAAGCAGCGAAGGCTTCTCGGACGCCGGCGCGGCGGGCGCCGCCGAACCTTCCGGCTTGCGCTCGGCGCGCGGCTTGCCAGCCGCTTCGGCGCCGGCTGCGGCATCACCGACGGGACGACCGCCGCGACGGCGGCGGCGCTTGCGTGCCGGTGCGTTCGGATCGACCTGCATCGGCGACGAGGGCGCCGGGCGCTGGGCCGGACGCTCGGGCGCGGCGTCCGCGGCGGCTTCGGCCACCACGGGCGGCTTGCGCTCGCGGTGCGCGCCGGGGCGCGGGCCGCTGCGTTCGCGCGAACCTACGCCCGGACCGCCGCGGCCACCGCCGCCGGAACCGCTGCGGCCACCGCGGCCGCCACGACGTTCGTCCTCGGCGGCCTTGGCCTCGCGCACTTCGCGGAAGATGGCGCTGACGCTCTCGCCTTCGCCGTCGTCGCCCTCGACCGGCGCGCGCGGGGCGCGCGGTACGGGGATCAGCAGCTCCTTCTCGACCTGGGCCACCGGCAGCTTCTGCTCGATGTAGGCCTCGATGTCCGGCAGGCTCATCGCGTAACGCTCGCAGGCGAAGCTGATCGCGTCGCCCTCGGCGCCCAGGCGCGCGGTGCGGCCGATGCGGTGCACGTAGTCCTCGGCGTCGAACGGCAGGTCGTAGTTGTAGACGTGCGAGACGCCGTCGATGTGCAGGCCGCGGGCGGCCACGTCGGTGGCGACCAGGATGTCGAGCTGGCCCTTCTGGAAGCGCGCCAGCAGGGTCTCGCGCTTCTTCTGCGGCACGTCACCGGAGAGCACGCCGACGCGGAAGCCGGCGCGCTCCAGGCCGCGCGCCACGCGCTCGACCCAGACCTTGGTGTTCACGAACACCATGGTGCGGTGGCCCTCGCTGCGGGTCAGCAGGCCGATCAGCAGCGGGATCTTCTCCTCGTCGGACGGGAAGTAGACCACCTGGCGGACCTTGGCGGCGGTGATGAACTCGGTCTCGACCACGAGCTTCTCGGGCTCGTTCATGTGCTCGTAGGCCAGCTCCAGCACGCGGTGGCTGAGCGTGGCGCTGAACAGCAGGGTCTGGCGCTCGGTGCGGATCGGCATGCGCCGCAGCAGGAAGCGGATGTCCTTGATGAAGCCCAGGTCGAACATGCGGTCGGCTTCGTCGAGCACGCAGACTTCGCAGGCGTGCAGGGAGACGACCTTGTGCTGCTTCACGTAGTCGATCAGGCGGCCGGGGGTGGCGATGATCACGTCCACGCCCTGCTGCAGCAGCTCGCGCTGCTTGTCGTAGTCCACGCCGCCGTAGACCAGGGCGAAGCGCAGGCCCAGGTCGGAGCCGAACTTCACCGCGTCCTTGTGGATCTGGATGGCCAGTTCGCGGGTCGGCGCCAGGATCAGGGCGCGCGGGTCCTCGGGCTTGCGGTCGGCCAGGGCCGGGCGGGTCAGCAGGCGGTTGATCAGGGCGACCAGGAAGGCCAGGGTCTTGCCGGTGCCGGTCTGGGCCTGGCCGGCGACATCGCGCCCTGCCAGGGCGATCGGCAGGGTCAGGGCCTGGATGGGGGTGCAGCGGGTGAAGCCTGCGGACTCGAGGCCGGCCTGCAGCGCCGGATGCAGCTCGAAGTTGGAAAACGCGATATCGGTCAGCGGTTTATCGGACATGGGTCTCTCTGGGTGCGCGGCTCTGCGCTTGCGCGGCCAGCCCGGCGGGTCGCAAACTGCGGGCATCCGGGGCGGCGGCTAGACGGTTGAAAGTCGGTCGAAAGCGCCCCAGTTTACCCCAACGGCGGCCGCAACCGGCCGCATCCCCCAAGAAAATCAGGAGTTTGACGCATGAGCGACCAGGTGCTTCATGTGGGTGATGCCGACTTCGAGGCCCAGGTGCTCAAGTCCGATACGCCCGTGCTGGTGGATTTCTGGGCCGAGTGGTGCGGCCCCTGCAAGATGATCGGCCCGATGGTCGACGAGCTCGCCAACACCTACGCCGGCAAGGTGAAGGTGGTGAAGCTCAACATCGACCACAACCCGATGACCCCGCGCGCCTACGCCGTGCGCGGCATCCCGACCCTGCTGATGTTCAAGGACGGCAAGGTCCAGGCGACCCAGGTCGGTGCCGTCGGCAAGGCCCAGCTCGCCCAGTTCATCGACAAGGCGCTCTGAGCAAAACCGGTCGCGGGCGCCCGCCAGGCGCGCCCGCGAGCCCGGCTCCGGCCGGGACATGAACATCGCGCGGCTTGTCGGCGCGGCCCTGGCGGTGGTAGCGTTACCTCACTCAGGCGCCCCTGGCGCCGTTCTTCTGCAAGATCCCCTTCCTCCCCCACGCTCGCGTTCGCGAGGTGAATTCCGTGTCCGAAAACGAAAACGAATCCGGCGTCAGCGCCGAGAAGCGCCCGCGCAAGCCGCGTGCCGCCAATCCCGGCAATGCCCCTTCCAGCGACGCTCCCGCACCCGTCTCTGCTCCCTCTCCCGCCCCCGAACGCAGCGCCGAAAGCCAGGCGCCATCGGCTGCGCCCGCCTCATCGGGCGGCGGTGGCGGCGGCGAGCCGCAGGGTGGCGGACAGGAAGGCCAGGGCGGCGCCCCGCGTGAAGGCGGCGGCGAAGAAGGCGGCTTCCGCGAAGGCCGCAACCGCCATCGCCGCGACCGCTTCCGCGACAAGCGCGACCGCTTCCGCAACCGCGAAGGCGGCGGCGGTGGCGGCGGCGCCGACGAGGAAGGCGGCAACGGCAACAACGGCGGCGGCGGCGAGCGCAACGACCGCCCGATGCCGCAGCTGCCGCCCGACTTCCCGGTCTACAGCCTCAACGACCTCAAGCGGATGCCGGCGCACAAGCTGCTGGAGATCGCCGACAAGCTGAATCTGCATGAGGGCGTCGCCCGCATGCGCAAGCAGGACGTCAACTTCGCCCTGCTCAAGGTGCTCACCCGCCACCCCGCCGGCGTCGCCGGCGACGGCGTGCTCGAGATCCTGCCCGACGGCTACGGCTTCCTGCGCTCGGACGATGCGAGCTACCTGGCCGGCCCGGACGACGTCTACATCTCGCCCAGCCAGATCCGCCGCTTCAACCTGCGCACCGGCGACCACATCGCCGGCCGCATCCGCAGCCCGAAGGACGGCGAGCGCTACGTCGCGCTCAACATCGTCGACACCATCAACGGCGAACCGCCGGAGGCGTCGAAGGGCAAGGTGCTGTTCGAGAACCTGACGCCGCTGTTCCCGCGCGAGCGCTTCCGGCTCGAGCGCGGCAATGGCTCGTCGGAAGACATCACCGGCCGCGTGATGGACCTGATGTCGCCGATCGGCAAGGGCCAGCGCGCCCTGATCGTCTCGCCGCCGAAAGCCGGCAAGACCATGCTGATGCAGAACGTGGCCCAGGCCATCCTGCACAACCATCCGGACGTGCACCTGATCGTGCTGCTGATCGACGAGCGCCCGGAGGAAGTGACGGAAATGCAGCGCAGCGTGCGCGGCGAAGTCATCTCGTCCACCTTCGACGAGCCGGCCGCGCGCCACGTGCAGGTCGCCGAGATGGTGATCGAGCGCGCCAAGCGGCTGGTCGAGCACAAGAAGGACGTGGTGATCATGCTCGACTCGATCACCCGCCTGGCCCGTGCCTACAACACCGTCGTTCCGAGCTCCGGCAAGGTGCTGACCGGCGGCGTCGACGCCAACGCGCTGCACCGCCCGAAGCGTTTCTTCGGCGCGGCCCGCAACGTCGAGGAAGGCGGCTCGCTGACGATCATCGCGACAGCCCTGGTGGAAACGGGCTCGAAGATGGACGAGGTGATCTACGAGGAGTTCAAGGGCACCGGCAATTCGGAAGTGCACCTGGACCGCCGCATCGCCGAGAAACGCGTCTACCCGGCCATCAACATCAACCGCTCCGGCACCCGCCGCGAGGAGCTGCTGATCGAGCCGGACATGCTGCAGAAGATCTGGATCCTGCGGAAGCTGCTGCACCCGATGGACGAGCTGGCCGCGATGGAGTTCCTGCTCGAGAAGATGAAGAACACCAAGTCCAACGACGAGTTCTTCAGTTCGATGAAGCGCTAAGGTTCCGGCTCCGGAAAGCAGAAGGCCCCGCTCGCGCGGGGCCTTCTCTTTTGGGGCGTCAGCCGTCCAGCGAGGTCAGGAGTTTCCAGCGTTCCGACGACCGCGAGCCGTCGGGGCCGAGGCTCACCACGCCGGCCGAAGACCGCTCCAGCTCCACCCATGCCGGCACGTCGACCGGCACGCTGCGCGTGCGCATCCAGCGCTCGCCGCGCGCGCTCATGGTCGAATAGCGCACCGGCACGGAAACCACCTGGCCGGAAAACCTTGGAATCCGCCACTCGGCCGCAGCTTTCTCCGAGGCCTGCTGGAAGCTGGCGGCGTGCTGCCCCGGCCGGCGACCGACGTCGTTGCCGAACAGGTCCACGCTTTCGGTCGCCACCTCCGCCACGCGGCCCTGTTCATCCAGCCGCAGCATCAGCACCACCTGGGCGCCGATTCCCTGCTTGACCTGCGGCGTCGGGTAGCGCGGCGGCGCCAGGCTGTCGGAGATCGCCTCGTCGACCCCCTCGTCGCCGGCGGGAGGATCGCGGAACCGCACGCTTTCGAACGCCAGTCGGATGCCGTCGACGCCGGGCTGCCGGATCGCGAGCAGGCGCAGCGACATGTAGGCCTTCGCGCGCACCGGCCGGCCGTCTTCGACAATCGGCTCGAACCGCCACGTCCGGATCTGCTGCTCGAAACCCTGCATCACCTCGTCGCCCAGCTTCTTGCGGTCGAGCGACAGGTCGACCACCCGGCCCTCGGCGTCGATGGTGAGTTCGCCGGTCGTGCCGGCGGTGTAGATCTCCAGGTCGGGCGCAGCGGCGGCCGGCGGCGAACCCAGCGAACAGCCCAGCAACAGTGCGGCGAAGACAGCTCTCATTCCCGATTCCCGATGGTGTGGACAGGACCGCAGTACAGCATTGCTCCCTGCCCGGTTTCAACGCGCGGACCGGATCCCGGCCGGGTGGGCTGGCGATTCAGCGCATCACGCCGTTGGCGCATAATCGGTCCATGCACGGATCCGACGGCTACCTCGGCATCATCCTGGTCTTCCTGGTCGCCGCGGTGATCGCCGTGCCGCTGTTCCGGCGCCTGGGACTCGGCGCGATCCTGGGTTACCTGGTGGCCGGCGTCGCGATCGGCCCGGACGGGCTGAAGCTGGTGCCCGACCCGGAGGACGTGCTGGCCGCGTCCGAATTCGGCGTAGTGATGCTGCTGTTCGTGATCGGCCTGGAGCTGAGCCCGCCACGGCTCTGGGTGATGCGCCGGCAGGTGTTCGGCACCGGCGGCCTGCAGGTCCTGCTGACCGGACTGGCGCTGGCGGCCGGGCTGTCCTTCTTCCTGCTGCCGGGCTGGAAGGCGCCGGTGGTGGTGGGCCTGGGCCTGGCGCTGTCGTCCACCGCGGTCGGCCTGCAGCTGCTGGCCGAGCGCAAGGAGCTGAGCGCCGAACACGGTCGCGTCGCCTTCGCCATCCTGCTGTTCCAGGACCTGGTGGCGATCCCGCTGCTGGCGGCGATCCCGCTGCTGGGCCAGGCCAAGGCGCTGGAGCGCTCGGTGCCGCCGCTGGACGCGGTGCTCAACGCAGTGGTGGTGATCGCGGCGGTGGTGATCGGCGGGCGCTTCGTCATCCGATTCCTGCTGCGGCTGGTCGCGCGGGCGAAACTGGTCGAACTGTTCACCGCGACGGCCCTGCTGGTAGTGGTGGGCAATGCCTGGCTGATGCAGTTCGCCGGGCTGTCGATGGGCCTGGGCGCCTTCCTCGCCGGCGTGCTGCTCGCCGATTCCGAATTCCGGCACGAGCTCGAATCGCACATCGAGCCTTTCAAGGGCCTGTTCCTGGGCCTGTTCTTCATGGCGGTCGGCATGAGCATCGACCTGAACGTGATCGGCGACAACCCGGGCCTGATCGCCCTTGGCGTGTGCGGCCTGCTGCTGCTCAAGGGCACGATGCTCGTGTTGGCCGGCACGCTGGCGGGCGGCCTGCCGCTGCGGCGCGCACTGATGCTGGCGACCGTGCTGTCGATGGGCGGCGAGTTCGGCTTCGTGGTGTTCGCCGAGGCGCTGAAGGCGGGCCTGATCGACGCCGCGCTGCGCGACCAGCTGTTCGCGATGGTCGGCCTGTCGATGGCGGCCACGCCGCTGCTGCTGATCGGCGTCTCCCGCTGGCTGACCCGGGAACCCGACGCCGGGCCCGAGCGCGCGCACGACCCGATCGACCACGAACACCCGCGGGTGATCATCGCCGGCTTCGGCCGCGTCGGTCAGATCGTCGGGCGCATGCTGCGGGCGCAGAAGATCCCGTTCACCGCGCTCGAAACCAGCGCCGACCAGGTCGATTTCCTGCGCCGCTTTGGCAACAAGATCTACTTCGGCGACCCGGCCCGGCCCGAACTGCTTCGCGCCGCGCACGCCGACCGCGCCGAGGTGTTCGTGCTCACCACCGACGATCCGGAAGCCAACGTGCGCACCGCGCGCATCGTCAAGCGCCTGTTCCCGCACCTGAAGATCTACGCACGGGCGCGCAACCGCCAGCACGCCTTCAAGCTGATGGACATGGACGTGCAGGTGACGCGCGAGACGTTCCATTCCAGCCTGGTCATGGGCCGCCGCGTGATGGAGGCCCTGGGCGTGCCGCCGGAAGAGGCCGCGCGCAACACCGAACGCTTCCGCGAGCACGACGAGAAGCTGCTGCGCCAGCAGCACCTCGTCTACGACGACGAAGCGGCCCTGGTGGCCTCGGCGCAGGAGGCGCAGCGCGAGCTCGAGACGCTGTTCGAGGCGGACGTTCCGTCGGACGACGACGGCGACGCGGGGCGCTAGCCGCGGTCAGTTCCGCGGATCACGCAGGAACCGCGCCAGCGACGGCGCCCCGCCACGCGCCGGCTCGAACTCCGCCGCCACGTCGACGAAACCGCGCAGCACCGCGATGTCGTGCGGCGTGCGCCCGAGCGAATCGCGGGCCTGGCGATTCGCGCCTTCGCGCAGCAGGCGCTGCACGACCCGCGGCAGGCCGTGCATGGCCGCCAGGTGCAGCGGGGTGAACCCGCGCTGGTCCTGCGCGTCGAGGCTGACGTCTTCGCCCAGCAGCCGCTCCAGCGCCGCCAGCAGAACGTCCTCGTCGCAGGCGGTGCCCGGTTCGGCGCGCGCGCCCAGCAGCAGGAGCAGCGGCGTCTGGCCACTGCCGTTGGCTTCGTCGGCACCGACATCGGCCAACAGCAGCACGTCCACCAGGGCCAGCACGCGCTGGCGGTCGCGCGAGGAGAACGCATGCAGGGCCGCACAGTGCAGCGGACCCAGGCCCTGCGCGTCGCGCGCCTGGGCGTCGGCACCGTGCGCGAGCAGGCGCGAGATCAGTTCGGGCTGGCCCAGCGCGGCCGCGAGCATCAGCGGCGTCACGTCGCCCGGCAGCGGCAGGTCGGGCGCCGCGCCGGCGCGCAGCAGCTGATCGACCACGCCGACATGGCGCATGCTGATCGCCGCCGACAGCGGCGTGGCGCCGGTGCGGGCCGACAGCGCGGTGTCGGCGCCGCGTTCGAGCAGCAGGGCCACCACCACGTCGTGGCCACCGCCGGCGGCGCGCAGCAGGGCGCTGCAACCCTGGGCGTCGATACCGTCCACCGGCAAGCCCAGCTCGAGCAGGCGCAGCACCGCTTCGGCGTCGCCCGCCATGGCCGCCGACGGCAGGTCGGCCGGCTGCAGGGCGCGGCCCGGCAGCTGCCACTGTCGCCATTCCAGCCAGTGCGACAGTTCGCGCCGGTCCGCCGCCAGCGCCAGGCCCAGCGGCGTCTGGCCGTCGGGCGCCGACAGCGCCGGCGAGGCGCCATGGCGGATCAGTACGCGCAGCGCGCCTTCGCGGCCCAGCGTGGCAGCGCAGTGCAGCGCGGTGTGGCCGCGGCTGTCACGGGCGTTCGGGTCGGCGCCGGCGGCCAGCAGGGCTTCGGCCAGGCGCAGCCAGCCGAGCCGGATCGCGAGGCCCAGCGGCGGGTCGGAGGGCGCACCGCCGAAGGCGTCGGCGCCGCGATCGAGCAGCATCAGCGCCATCTGCTCGTGGCCGCGGCTGGTGTGTTCGGCGTCCATGCAGGCCTGCAGCCAGCGCGCCAGGCCGCCGACGCCGCCGACCGGCTGGCCGCGCTCGAGCAGGCGGTGCAGCGCGCCGGCGGCATGGCCGCCGCGGCCGAGCAGGTGGAAAAGCACGCTGTCCTCGCCATCGATGATGCGGTCGGCGCTGGCGCCATGGCGCAGCAGCCACTCCAGCGCGACGCCGTCGCCTTCACCGGCGAACTCCAGCAGCAGCGAGGCCATGCCGCGTTCGTCCGGGCCGGCGCCCAGGCGCAGCATGGCTTCGGCGGATTCGCGGCGGTCGGCGAGCAGGGCCTCGCGCAGCAGTTCGCGCGGGGTCTTTTCGAAATGGCCCTCGGACAGGCCTTCGGCGACACTCGCCGGCAGCGGGTAGGTCGGATCGAGCACGGCGACCAGGGGCCAGCGACCGCTGCCCAGCGCGTGTTCGAGCGCGCGGCGGCCGTCTCCGTCACGCTGTTCGGGGCTGACGCCGAGCGCGATCAGATGGCGCAGGAACTCCGGCGGCACGCCGGCTTCGGCCGCCAGCACCAGGGCGTTGCGGCCGCGGGCGTCCGCCGTCGTGACGTCGGGACGGGCCTGCGCCAGGCGCGACAGCACCGCAGCGTGCCCGCCGCGGGCGGTTTCCAGCAGCGGCGTCATGTCGTCGGCGTCGCGGGCGTTGCGGTCGGCGCCGGCGTCGAGCAGCTCGCCGACGATATCGGCGTTGCCGGCCGCGCAGGCCAGCAGCAGGGCCGTGCGCTGACGGGCGCCGCGGGCATCCACGCGCGCCTTGTGCCGCAGCAGCAGCTGCACGCCGGCTGGATCATCGTCGCCGGCGACCGCGGCCAGCAGGGCCGGTTGGCCGTCCTTGGGCTCGGGCTTGGCGCCGCGCTCGATCAGGAAGCGCGCCAGCCGCCAGTTGCCGGCCGCGCAGGCGATGCCCAGCGGGCTGAATCCTTCGGCGTTGAGCGCCTCGAGCGAAGCGCCGGCGTCGAGCAGCAGGGCCGCGACTGCCGGATCGGTACTGCGTGCGGCGTGGTGCAGCGGCGTGTTGCCGTCGGCGTCGGCGCGGCGGGCGTCGGCGCCGTTGGCGAGCAGGGTCATCACCGCTTCCGGACGGCCGTGCCAGCTGTCGCGGGTGGCGGCCAGCAGCGGCGTCAGCCCGCCGTGCTCCTCGTTGAGGTCCACGCCGCGCGCGATCAGCTCGCGCAGCAGGCGCAGGTCGCCCAGCAGCGCGGCGAGCATCGGCAGCGTGCGCTGGTCGCGATCTTCGGGCAGCGGTTCGGCGGCGGGGTCGGCACCGGCCTCCAGCGCCGCCAGGGCGGCCTCGATCCGGCCGGCGCGCGCGGCGGCATACAGCTGCGCATCGGGATCTTCGTCGTCCACTGCGATTGGCGCGGGAACTTCGTCGTCGACCTCGTCGCCGTAGATCGGCAGCGACAGCACCGGCGGCGGTGAAGGCGCGGCGCCAAAACGCTGGACCAGGGCATGGGCCAGCAGCGTGCTCGCGAGCTGCGCCAGCACCGCGGCCGGACGCCAGCCCGCGGGCACCAGGCCGGGCCAGGCCAGCAGCAGGCCGCCGGCCAGCACGACCAGCACGGCCACGGCGACCACGAAGCCGCGACCGGCGTCGGCCGGTCCTCCGGAGCCGACCGCAGCCACCAGCGCCGGCAGCCGGCCGCCTTCACGCCCGGCCAGGCCGAAGGCCGGCCAGGCCCGCCACAGGCAGAGCAGGGCGGCGCCGACCATGCCGCTCAGCGCCAGCGCAGCCGCCAGCGAGCCGGTGTCGCGCAGCGCCGACAGGGGCCAGCCCGCCGCCAGGGCCAGGCCGGCGAAACCCACGGCCCACAGCGCCGCGAGCGGCAGGACATCGTCGCGGCCGCCGGCATCGACACGCAGGCCACGCTGCAGCGCCAGGCCCCGCACGAGGGCCGGCTGGGCCAACCAGGTGCCCAGCAGCGCTGCCGGATGGGCCCAAAGCGGCAACAGGGACAGGCCGGCGCCCAGCGCCAGCCAGGCCCAGGCGAGACCGGGACGGCGGGCTTCAGCCATCGACCATCGGGTCCAGCACGGTGGGCGGGAACTGCAGGTGGAAGCCGTGCGTGGCCAGGTTCAGGCGCACGACGGCGGCGTCGGCGCGGGCCAGCTTACGCTCCTCGGTCAGCGCCAGCTCCATCACGAAGACCAGATCGCCCAGCGGCGCCCGCACCGCCTCGGGCAGCACGGCGAAATCGTCCCGCTTGCGCAGGTAGAGATAGGTATCGGGCTTGCGCAGGGACTTGTAGATGAAGGTTTGCATGGGCGCGCCGGCGGAATCCGGGGATTGTCGCCGCAAACGGCGCATGGGAGAAGCAGCACGGGCGACGGCGCGGCCGCCTTTGTTAGTCTTGCCGGCCTGCCTGAACCCCGGAGCCGCCATGCGCCACCGCCCCACCGCCCTCGCCCGGCTGACCGCCGTCGCCTTCGCCGCCTGCGCGACGATGGCCGGCGCACAAAGCCCGTCTTCGACACCGGCATCGGCGCCGGCCCTGACGCTGGACCAGGCCATGGCCCATCCGGACTGGATCGGCCCGCCGGTGGAAACCGCGTGGTGGGCGCTCGACGGCCAGCAGGCCTATTTCACGCTCAAGCGCGCCGGCTCGCCGGTGCGCGACACCTGGCGCCAGCCGATCGCCGGCGGCGCGGCCGTCAAGGTCGAAGGCGCCGACCTGGCGACGCTGGACACCGCCCAGGTCGAATTCGACGCCAGCCGACGTCGCGCGGTGTTCGTGCGCAACGGCGACGTCTTCCTGCGCGAACTCGGCGGCGCCCTGACCCAGCTGACCCGCAGCGCCGAGGCCGAGGGCGAGGCCCGCTTCGCCGCTGACGGCCGCGGCGTGATCTGGCGCGTCGGCAACGACTGGTTCCGCTGGTCGCCCGATACCCGCCTCGCGCAGCCGGTGGCGCTGCCGCGTGCCGAGAAGGATCCCGCCGCCGCCCCGGACGCCGACGCCCTGCGCGACCACCAGCTGCGCCTGAGCGCGGCGCTGGCGCGCGAAAAACAGTTCCGCGAACAGCTGCGCGACCAGGCCGAAGCCAACCGCAAGGCCGACCCCACGCGCGCTGCCGCGCCGGTGTTCCTCGGCGACAAGATCGAGATCGCCAACACCGCGCTCTCGCCCGACGGCCGCTGGCTGCTGGTGGTGGTCCAGCCCAAGGGCGGCGACCGCGGCCGCGGCGGCAAGATGCCCAAGTACGTCACCGAATCGGGTTACGAAGAAGCCGAGGACGTGCGCGTGCGCGTCGGCCGCAATCCGCCGCAGGGCCAGCAGCTCAAGCTGGTGGACCTTCGCGACGGCAGCGTGCGCGACCTGGCGCTGTCGAACCTGCCCGGCATCGGCAGCGACCCGCTGGCCGACCTGCGCAAGGCCGCCAAGCTCGATGCGCTCAAGGGCGACCGCCCGGTGCGCCTGGACGGCATCAGCTGGAGCGACGACGGCGCCAATGCCGCGGTGATGGCGCGCGCGGTCGACAACAAGGACCGCTGGATCGCCACCGTGGACCTGGGCGCCGGCAAGCTGGTGCCCACGCACCGGCTCACCGACCCGGCCTGGATCAACTGGAACTTCAACGATTTCGGCTGGCTGCCGGGCGGTCGCACGCTCTGGTTCCTGTCTGAGGAAACCGGCTATTCGCACCTGTACACCGTGGTGCCGGGCCAGCGCGCCAATGCGCTGACGCGCGGCAGCTGGGAAGCCTCCTCGCCGCAGTGGTCGCCCGACGGCAGCACCGCCTATTTCGTCTGCAACCGCGAGTGGCCGGGCGACTACGAAGTCTGCGCGGTGCCCAGCACCGGCGGCGAAGTGCGCGAAGTCACCGCGCTCGACGGCGTCGAGTCGTACGCGCTTTCGCCCGATGGTTCGCGCCTGCTGCTGCGCTGGTCGGCGCACCACACGCCGGCGCAGCTGGCGGTGCAGCCGGTCGCCGGCGGCGAGGCGGTAAAGCTCACCGACACCCGCAGCGAAGACTACAAGTCGCGTGACTGGCTGGCGCCGCAGATCGTCAAGGTGCCGTCCACGCACGGCGCCGGCACGATCTGGGGCAAGCTCTACCGCCCGGCGACGCTCGAGGCCGGCCGCAAGTACCCGGTGGTGATGTTCGTGCACGGCGCCGGCTACCTGCAGAACGTGCACGCGCGTTTCCCGGTGTATTTCCGCGAGCAGATGTTCCACCAGCTGCTGGTCGAACGCGGCTACATCGTGCTCGACCTCGACTACCGCGCCTCCGAGGGTTACGGCCGCGACTGGCGCACGGCGATCTACCGCCAGATGGGCCACCCGGAACTGGAGGACTACCTGGACGGCGTGAAGTACATGGTGGCGCAGCACCAGGGCGACGCCGCCAACGTCGGCATCTACGGCGGCAGCTACGGCGGCTTCATGAGCTTCATGGCGCTGTTCCGGGCGCCGGACGAGTTCAAGGCCGGCGCCGCGCTGCGCCCGGTCACCGACTGGACCAGCTACAACCACGAATACACCTCGAACATCCTCAACACGCCCGAGCTCGACCCCGAGGCCTTCCGCAAGTCCTCGCCGATCGAATACGCGCAGAACCTGCGCGGCCACCTGCTGATCAGCCACGGCATGATCGACGACAACGTCTTCTACCAGGACTCGGTGCGGCTGGCGCAGCGCCTGATCGAGCTCAAGAAGGACCACTGGGAGATGGCCAGCTATCCGCTGGAGCGCCACGCCTACCAGCATCCGGAAAGCTGGTACGACCAGTACCGGCGCATCCTGCAGCTGTTCGAGCGCAGCCTCAAACCCTGAGGCTCCGCGCAATACGAAGGGGCGGACCGGCAACGGTCCGCCCCTTTTCATTCTGGGAAGCCCGCCGGTATCAGCTGGCGGCGAATACGCCTTCGAGTTCGACGTCGAGCTCGCGCCGGCAGACGTCGCCGCGCAGGTAGCTGATGCGTTCGGTGGGGATGCCGCTGCCGGCCATCACGGACTGGGCCGCCGCCAGGTCGGCGTCGTGGCGCAGGTAGATGCGCAGGGCCTCGCAGCCTTCGGGCCGGAACGTTCGGCCGGTCTTGACCGCGGCTTCCGCCATCAGCGCCTCGAGGTTGCGCAGGCTTTCGCGCAGCTGCTCGGCGAAGTCGCCGAGGTGCTGGGAGACATGGCCGACGATGCTGGCGGTGCCGGAGGCCAGCAGGCGCGGCGTGGCGGTGTCGGCATCGAGCACGGCGCCGCGCGAGAAGCCGGGCGACACCCGGCCGTGTTCGCGCGGATAGCGCCAGGCCGGGGTCTGGCGCGGATTTTCGAGCGCCAGCGCCGGCGCGCGCGAACATAGCGCGACCACCTGCAGCCGGCCCGGTTCGCCGACGGTGCCGATCGCGGTGGCGGCCGGCGGCGGGTCGTTGAACATGCCGTCCACGGCGCCGGCGCGGCCGACGCAGAAGCGCCGGTAGCGCTCGTCGTCGCCGTCGCCGCGGTTGATCGCCGCGAAGTAGTTCCAGATCCGCAGCAGGTAGGGATGCGCGGACGGACGCACGGCCACCAGCAGGCGTTCGTAGGCGCAGGTCGCGGCAGCCTCGATGTCGCCTCCGGCTTCGTCCACGACCACGGCGACCAGGGCGTAGTGCTCGCCGTGGGCCCAGGCCGCGCCGCGGGTTTCCGCGGATTCGCCGATCGCGCCGGCCAGCCAGGCCTCGGCCCGGGGCCCGGCCAGTGGCGCGCAGGCGATGGCCAGCGGCGATTCGGCGGCGGCTTCGAAGGTGAACGGGATGAGCGCCTCGTCCTGACGCTCGGTGAGGATGCGCAGGCGGGCGGGGGCGAGGGCGGCGGGAGTCATTGCTGGGCGCGATTATAGCGGCCGGCACGGGCGGCTATCATGTCGCGTCCCCCGCTTCCGGCCCCGCCATGTCCGATTTCGCCGCCGTCCACGCCTACCTGCGCGACCTGCAGGACCGCCTCTGCGCCGGTTTCGAGGGGGTGGACGGGGGCCGCTTCGCCCAGGACGAGTGGATCCGTCCGGAAGGCGGCGGTCACTCCCGGCATCCTGCCTCCCGTGACACTGGCCCGTCCCTGGGCGGCGGTCACTCCCGGCATCCTGCCTCCCGTGACACTGGCCCGTCCCTGGGCGGCGGTCACTCCCGGCATCCTGCCTCCCGTGACACTGGCCCGTCCCTGGGCGGCGGCGGCCGCTCCCGCGTCCTCAAGGAGGGGGCGGTGTTCGAGCAGGCCGGGGTCGGCTTCTCCGACGTTTCCGGCGCCACCCTGCCGCCCTCGGCCACGGCGCACCGGCCCGAGCTCGCCGGCGCGCCCTGGCGCGCGGTCGGCGTGTCGCTGGTGATCCACCCGCGCAACCCGCATGTGCCGACCGCCCACGCCAACGTGCGCTTCTTCGAGGCGCGGCCGGAAGGCCGCGACCCGATCTGGTGGTTCGGCGGCGGATTCGACCTGACGCCCTTCTACCCGGTGGATGCCGACGTCCGGCATTGGCACACGGTGGCGCGCGACCTGTGCGCGCCCTTCGGCGAAACCCGCTACGCCGAACACAAGGCCTGGTGCGACCGCTACTTCTTCCTCCGGCACCGCGACGAAGCGCGCGGCGTCGGCGGGCTCTTCTACGACGACCTGCACGCCGACGGCTTCGAGCGCTGCTTCGCCTACACGCGCGCGGTCGGCGACGCCTTCCTCGACGCCTACCTGCCGATCGTGCGCCGCCGCCACGGCACGCCCTACGGCGAGCGCGAACGCGAGTTCCAGCTCTACCGTCGCGGCCGCTACGTCGAGTTCAACCTGGTCTGGGACCGCGGCACGCTGTTCGGCCTGCAGAGCGGCGGCCGCACCGAATCGATCCTGATGAGCCTGCCGCCGCGCGTTCGCTTCGAATACGCCTGGATGCCCGAACCGGGCAGCGCCGAGGCGCGGCTTTCCGATTACCTCCGGCCGCGCGACTGGCTGGCCGAACTGCCGGCCTGAGCGCCGCGCAAATAAAAACCCCGCGGACCAGGGGAAGTCCGCGGGGCAGGTGGAGACCTAGGTTGGGGAGAACCTGGCTCCGGGTGGATCCACTCAGGGGAGGGAGTGATCCTTGCGCCGGACCTTGCATCCGACGCGCCTAGTAGACATCCGCCAGCATGAGAAGTTCGTGAACGGGCACGTTAAGCAAATGTTGGATTCAGGACGCGTTCATTCGCTGGCAAACACCTGAAAAACAAGGCGAAATCCGTCACTCGTTCAGTGCGCTTCGTCCCAGTTTTTGCCGGTTCCCACGTCCACAACCAGCGCGACCTTCAGTTCCGCCGCAGCGGCCATGCGGCGGCGCACCTCCGGCACCAGCACGTCGACGAAGTCGGCCTCGGCCTCGAACACCAGTTCGTCGTGCACCTGCATCAGCATCGTCGCGCGCCCGCCCTGCCCGGCAAGCCAGGCGTCCACGCTCACCATGGCCCGTTTGATGATGTCGGCAGCGGTGCCCTGCATCGGCGCGTTGATCGCGGCGCGTTCGGCGCCGGCGCGCTGGGCCTGGTTGCGCGAGTGGATCTCGTTGAGCTGCAGGCGGCGGCCGAACACGGTTTCGACATAGCCCTGCTCGCGCGCCTGCTGGCGCACGCGCTCCATGTAGTCGCGCACACCGGGGTAACGGGCGAAGTAGAGCGCGATGTAGTCCTGCGCCTCGCCACGGCCGATGCCGAGCTGACGCGCCAGGCCGAAGGCGCTCATGCCGTACATCAGGCCGAAGTTGATCGCCTTGGCGGCGCGGCGCTGGTCGCCCGTGACCTTGTCCACCGTGGTGCCGAATACTTCGGCGGCGGTGGCGCGGTGCACGTCCTGGCCGCTCTCGAAGGCGCGCAGCAGGCCGGGGTCCTCGGACAGGTGGGCCATGATTCGCAGCTCGATCTGCGAATAGTCGCAGGCGACGATCTGCTTGCCCGGCGGCGCGATGAAGGCGGTGCGGATGCGGCGGCCGTCCTCGGTGCGGATCGGGATGTTCTGCAGGTTCGGGTCGTTCGAACTCAGGCGGCCCGTGGCCGCACCGGCCTGGTGGTAGCTGGTGTGCACGCGGCCGGTGTCGGGATTGACCATCTCCGGCAGCTTGTCGGTGTAGGTGTTGCGCAGCTTGGCCAGGCCGCGGTACTCCAGGATCAGGCGTGGCAGCTCGTGCTGGTCGGCGATCGCCTCCAGCGCCTCCTCGTTGGTGGAGGGCGCGCCGGTCGGCGTCTTCACCAGCGCCGGCAGTTTCAGTTCCTCGAACAGCAGCGCTCCGAGCTGTTTTGGCGAATCGAGGTTGAAGGCGCGGCCGGCGATGTCGTGCGCGCGCTGCTGCGCGGCCAGCATGCGCTGCGACAGGTCGGCGCTCTGCCGGCGCAGCTCGGCCACATCCACCAGCACGCCGGTGAACTCCATGCGCTCGAGCACCGGCACCAGCGGCATCTCGATGTCGCGGTAGACCGACTGCAGCGAGGGCACGGCGGCCAGCTTCGCCGACAGCACCTGGTGCAGGCGCAGGGTGATGTCGGCGTCCTCGGCGGCGTATTTCGTCGCGTCATCCAGGGCCACCTGCGAGAACAGGATCTGCTTGGCGCCCTTGCCGGCCACCTGTTCGTACTTGATGGTCTCGTAGCCCAGGTACTTCTGCGCCAGCGTATCCATGTCGTGGCGCAGGCCGCCGGCGTTGTACACGAAGCTCTCGAGCATCGTGTCCTCGGCATAACCGCGCACGGTCACACCGTGCCGGCGCAGCACGTGCAGGTCGTACTTGCCGTGCTGGCCGAGCTTCGCCTTGCCGGCATCTTCCAGGACCGGGCGCAGCGCCCCGAGCACCGAGTCGCGCGGCAGCTGGGCCGGCGCACCCGGGTAATCGTGGCCGACCGGGATGTAGCAGGCCTTGCCGGCTTCGATCGCGAAGCTCAGGCCGACCAGGTTGGCGCGCATCGGGTCCAACGAGTCGGTTTCGGTGTCGAAGGCGACCAGCGGCGCCGCCGCCAGCTGGGCGAGCCAGTGCTGCAGGCGGTCGGGCGTGGTCACGCATTCGTACTCGCCCGGAGCGGAAAGTTCGGCCGCCGGCGCGGCTTCCGGAGCCGCCGCGGGTGCGGCGGCCTTCGCGCCGCGCGCCGGCGCGGCCGCTCCGCCGTCGAGTTCCTTGAGCGCGGCGTTGAAGCCGTAGCGGGTGTAGAGCCCGCGCAGCGCCTCGACGTCGCGTGCGCGCAGCTTCAGGTCGGCCGGGCCCTGGTCGAGCGGCACGTCGGTCTTGATCGTCACCAGCTGCTGGTTCAACGGCAGGCGCGGCAGTGCGGCGCGCAGGTTCTCGCCGATCTTGCCGCCGATCTTCTCCGCGCCGGCGATCACCGCCTCCAGCGTGCCGTATTCGGCCAGCCATTTGGCCGCGGTCTTGGGGCCGCACTTGTCCACGCCGGGCACGTTGTCGACGGTGTCGCCCATCAGGGCCAGCAGGTCGACGACCTGGTCCGGGCGCACGCCGAACTTCTCGAACACGCCGGCGTCGTCGAGCACGCTGCCGGTCATGGTGTTGGTGAGCGTGATGCCCGGCCGCACCAGCTGGGCGAAATCCTTGTCGCCGGTGGAGATGGTGACCGGGATGCCGGCGGCGTGCGCCTGCAGGGCCAGCGTGCCGATCACGTCGTCGGCCTCGACGCCCGACACACGAAGGATCGGAAAACCCAGGGCCTCGACGATCTGCATCATCGGCTCGACCTGGGCGCGCAGTTCGTCGGGCATGGGCGGCCGGTTGGCCTTGTACTCGGGGTAAAGCGCATCGCGGAAGGTCGGGCCGGAGGCGTCCACCACGAAGGCGGTGAAGTCCGGGTTCTCCTTCAGCGTCGCGCGCAGCATGTTGACGATGCCGAACAGGGCGCCGCTGGGCGAGCCATCGGGCGCGGTCAGCGGCGGCAGCGCGTGGAAGGCGCGGTAGAGGTAGGACGAGCCGTCGATCAGGACGAGGCGGGACATGGCGTGGCCTGGCATGGGCAGAACGCGATTCTAAGCCGGCGGGGCCTTGAGCGCCCCCGGCGCATTTGCCATTCTGCAAGCCCCCCGCGTCACAGGAGAATCCGCCATGTCCCCCCTGCTTCCGCTGCTGCTGGCCCTGCTCGCCCAGGACGCCGACACGGGCCGGTCGGGCGACGTGCCGATCCCGGAGAAGGCCGAGGCGCCCGCCATGCAGGACGAGCCGCCCACCGTCGCCATCCGCGTCGAGGAGAACGGCGACCGGGTCGAGGAATACCGCCAGAACGGCCAGCTCTACATGGTCAAGGTCACGCCCGAACGTGGGCCGGCCTATTACCTGCACGACACCGATGGCAATGGCCGCCTGAACCGGGACGACCGCCTGCCCAAGGTCTCGCCGGTGTACTGGACGATCTACGAATGGGATTGAGCGCCGTGGCGCCGATCGAGCGCCTCGCCGATGCGCTGAGCGAAGCCGCGGGACGGATCGCGGCGGTACTCGCCGTTGCCGTCGTGGCGGTGGTCTTTGGCCTCGTGCTGGCCCGCTACGGCTTCGGCGCCGGCTCGGTGGCGGCGCAGGAGGCCGTGCTGTGGCTGCACGCGTCGATCTTCCTGCTCGGCCTGTCCTATGCCTTCAAGCACGATGCGCACGTACGGGTGGACGTATTCTCGCAGCGCTGGAGCGCGCGCACCCGCGCCTGGGTCGAGTTCGGCGCCGGGCTGGCGCTGCTGCTGCCCTTCTGCGTGTTCATGGTGATCATCAGCTGGGACTACGTGGCCGCCAGCTGGGCGGCGGATGAAGGCTCGCGCGATCCGGGCGGCCTGCCCGGCTGGTACCTGCTCAAGTCGCTGATGCCGCTCTCGGCGGCCCTGCTGGCCCTGCAGGGCCTGGCGCAGACCCTGCGCGCGCTGCGCCGCGCCCTGGCCGGCGGGGCGGCATGAGCCTGCACGACCAGCACATCCTGATGATCGTGCTGCTGGTGCTGGGCCTGTTCGCGGGCCTCGCCAGCGGTTTTCCGGTGGCGTTCGTGCTCGGCGGCGTGGCCCTGCTGGCGGCCGGCCTGGGCCTGCTGATGGGCAACTTCGACCCCAGCTTCCTGGAAGCCTTCCCCAACCGCCTATTCGGCGTGATGGGCAACGAGACCCTGGTGGCGGTGCCGCTGTTCGTCTTCATGGGCGTGATGCTCGAGCGTTCGCGCATCGCGGAATCGCTGCTCGAGGCGGTGGCGGCGCTGTTCGGGCGGGTGCGCGGCGGCCTGGCGGTGGCGGTGCTGCTGGTGGGCGCGATGCTCGCCGCCTCCACCGGCATCGTCGGCGCCACGGTGGTGGCGATGGGCCTGATCTCACTGCCGACCATGCTGCGCCACGGCTACTGCCCGCGCCTCGCCAGCGGCACCATCTGCGCTTCCGGCACGCTGGGCCAGATCATCCCGCCCTCGATCGTGCTGGTGCTGCTCGGCGACCAGCTCGGCAACGCCTACCAGCAGGCCCAGCTCAAGCAGGGTATCTACGCGCCCGAGACGGTGTCGGTGAGCGACCTGTTCGCCGGCGCGCTGGTGCCGGGCCTGGCGCTGGTGGCGCTTTACCTGGCCTACGTGCTGTGGGTGGCCTGGCGGCAGCCGGAGCGCGCCCCCGCGCTGAAGGAAACGCAGTCGCGCTCGCTCGCGCAGCTGGCCAAGGCGATCTTGCCGGCGCTTTCGCTGATCGCGCTGGTGCTGGGCTCGATCCTGGGTGGCTACGCCACGGCGACGGAAGCGGCGGCGGTGGGCGCGGTAGGCGCGACGCTGTTCGCCGCTCTTTACGGCCGCCTCGGCGCGGTGCGCCTGTTCGAGGTCGGCCGGGAAACCGTGAAGGTGACCGCGATGGTGTTCGCCATCCTGGTCGGCGCGGCGCTGTTCTCGCTGGTCTTCCGCGGCTACGGCGGCGACGACCTCGTGCACGAGGCCCTGGCCTCGCTGCCCGGCGGCAAGTGGGGCGCGATCGTCGCGGTGATGCTGCTGATGTTCCTGCTGGGCTTCGTCATCGACTTCATCGAGATCGTGTTCGTGGTCGTGCCTATCGTCGGACCGGCGCTGCTGGCCCTGGGCGTGGACCCGGTATGGCTGGGCGTGATGATGGCCGTCAACCTGCAGACCTCGTTCCTGACGCCGCCCTTCGGCTTCGCGTTGTTCTACCTGCGCGGCGTGGCGCCGCCGGAAGTGCGCACCGGCGACATCTACCGCGGCGTGGTCCCCTTCATCGTGATCCAGCTGCTGGTGCTGGCCCTGGTCGCGACCTTCCCGGGCCTGGCGACCGCCCTTCCGGAGTGGCTGTATGGCTGAACTGCGCATCAGCACCGACCCGGCCGACATCGATTTCGACGTCGTGCACGGTTTCCTCAGCACCCAGGCCTACTGGTGCCCGGGCATCCCGCGCGCGGTGGTCGAACGCGCGGCCGCGAACTCGCTGTGTTTCAGCGCGCTGCTGGACGGCCGGCAGGTCGGCTACGCGCGCGTGATCGGCGACCGGGCCACCTTCGCCTACCTCGCCGATGTGTTCGTGCTGCCGGAAGCGCGCGGCCGGGGCGTGTCCAAGGCGCTGATGGCGGCGATCATGGCGCACCCGGATACGCAGAAGCTGCGCCGCTTCGCGCTGGCCACCTCGGATGCGCATGCGCTCTACGCGCAATATGGCTTCACGCCGCTGGCGCGGCCGCAGACCTTCATGGAACGCTACAAGCCCGACGCCTACCTGGATTGATCAGCCCTTGCCGGTGCCGGGCGCCGGCGGCAGCGCCGACAGGTGCAGCCAGATCGCGCGCAGCTCGTCGTCGGTCATCGCGGCATAGACCTTCCACGGCATGAAGCCGTGCAGCTCGCGGCCGTCCGGACGCTGGCCCTGGCGGATCACCTTGACGAAGTCGGCCTCGGTCCAGCCCGCCAGGCCGTTGGCGTGCGGCGTGAGGTTCGCGGCTTCCGGCAGCTCCGGCGGCGTGCCCGGCACGCGCTGGCCGGCCAGGTCCTGGCCGTGGCAGCCGGTGCAGGTCTGGGCCAGGTAAGCGCCGTATTCGGCGTTCGGGCCCTGCGGCGGCGAGGTGCGCACGCGCGGCGTGTGGTCCAGGCGTTCCGCCGGTACCAGCTCTAGCTTGCCCAGCAGATAGAGCACGCGGCCCAGCGGCCGGATCTCGAACGGCGGCGGCGCGTTGTCCGAGTCCGGAAGCATCTGCAGGTGCGCGACCAGGGCCGCGGTGTCGGCATCGGAAAGATCCTTGAAGTCGCCGACGGGCATGAAGCGCAGCGGACGGCCGTCGGGACCGACGCCGTGGCGGATCGCCGCCGCCAGCTGGTCGGCGCTGTAGCGTTCGGCCACGGCGGGCGGCGTGAGGTTGGGCGCGGTGACGCGCGCGACCGGGCCGGCGTCGAACACCACCTTGCCGCGTCCGCCTTCGCCGTGGCACTCGACGCAGCCGAGCACGGTGTACAGATGCGCGCCGCGGGCGAGCTCGCCGGCATCGCCGCGGAACTGCAGCGGCGCGTCGGCGATCTCGTAGCGCTTTGCCAGCGCGTTTTCGGTCTTGGCCCAGGCCGCCGCGTACAGCGTCGCCATCAGACCGATGAACAGGCCGGCCAACCAGGCCGACCGCTTGAACCACTTGCCCATGATCGTGTTCTCCATTCCAGGCCCCGGAATACGCAGGTTCCGGCCGATGCCGGCCGGGGCGCGTTCAGCGAGGATTGGGCTGGAAACGTCGTTCCGTGACCTTCGGCAGGGGTCGGGCGCGGTCAGCCACGGGTGGCGTAGTAGGCCTCTTCCGACACCGCGTGCCAGGCCTTGGCCTGCGCCTGGAAGGCGCGCATGGAATCGAGGGCGCGGCGCGCCATCGGGTCCGAGGCGGCGACTTCCTCGAGCACCTTGTCGGAGGCCTTGCGCAACGCCAGCATCACGTCGTCGGGCAGCTGGCGCAGCTGCACGCCGTGTTCGCGCACAAGCGCGTCGAGCGCCTGCTGGTTGCGCGCGGTGTATTCGGCCAGCATCGCGTCGTTGAGCGCGCGGCAGCAGGCTTCGACGATCGCCTTCAGGTCCGCCGGGAGCGCTTCGAACGCCGCCCGGTTGATCATGCATTCCAGCGTCGGGCCGGGTTCCTGCCAGCCCGGGTAGTAGCAGTTCTTCGCAGCGCGATGCAGTCCGAAAGCGAGGTCGTTGTACGGTCCCACCCACTCAGCCGCGTCGATCGCGCCCGACTGCAGCGCGCTGAAGATCTCGCCGCCCGGCACGTTCACCGGCGCCGCACCGACCCGCGCCATCACTTCGCCGCCCAGGCCCGGGATGCGCATCTTCAGGCCCTTGAGGTCGGCCAGCGATTCCAGCGGTTTGCGGAACCAGCCGGCCATCTGCACGCCGGTATTGCCGGCCGGGAAAGGCACCAGGCCGAAGGGCGCGTACAGCTCGCGCCAGAGCTCCAGGCCGCCGCCGCTGTAGAGCCAGCCGTTCATCTCCTGCGCGTTCAGGCCGAAGGGAACGGCGCAGAAGAAGGGCGCGGCGGCCGCCTTGCCCTTCCAGTAGTAGGCGGCGGAATGGCCCATCTCGGCGGTGCCGCGGCTGACCGCGTCGAACACCTCGAAGGCCGGCACCAGTTCGCCGGCACCGTAGACCTTCACGGTCAGGCGGCCGCCGGTGGCGGTGGTGATCATCTCGGCTAGTTTCGCGGCGCCGGTGCCCAGGCCCGGGAAGTTGGTCGGCCAGGAGGTGACCATCTTCCACTGCAGGCGTTCGGCCGACACGCCGGCGGCGGCTCCCTGTTCGCGCGGCGTGCAGGCCGCCAGCCCGGTGGCGACGGCGGCCAGACCGGCGCCGCGCAGAAGTTCACGTCGTTTCATCAATGGCTCCGGAAGCAGGCTGGGGGTACGGGGTCGGATGATCTTAACGATTGAATCTGGCGCTTCAATCGTTAAGTTCATCCGACCCCGGACTTGGCTAGGCCGGGGTGAGGTTGGCGTAGCCGAGCACCAGCCACTTGGCGCCGCCACGTTCGAAGTTGACCTGCACGCGCGCATGCGCGCCGCTGCCCTCGGCGTCCATCACCACGCCGGCGCCGAAGCTCGGGTGCAGCACCCGCTGACCCAGGCGCAGGCTCATGCCCGGCGCGGCCTCCAGCGCCGCCGCGCGCGGCGCGCCGTAGGAAACGGGGCGGCTGATGTTCACCTTCGGCCGCACCTCGCGCAGAAGCGCCGGCGGTATCTCGCGCAGGAAACGCGATGGCGTGCCGAACATCTCCATGCCGTGCAGGCGCCGCGACTCGGCATAGCTGAGCACCAGCTTCTGGCGCGCGCGGGTCAGGCCGACGTAGGCCAGGCGCCGCTCCTCCTCCAGCCGCCCGCTTTCTTCGGTGGACTTTCCGCTGGGGAACAGGCCCTCCTCCATGCCGACCAGAAACACCTGCGGGAACTCCAGGCCCTTGGCGCTGTGCAGGGTCATCAGCTGCACGCCGTCTTCTCCGGCCTCGGCCTGGCCTTCGCCGGCCTCGAGCGCGGCATAGCTGAGGAAGGCGACCAGCTCGCTCATCTGCTGGCTGGCCTCGTCGTCGCGACGCTCGAAACGGCTGGCGACCGACACCAGTTCGTCCAGGTTCTCCGTGCGCGAGTCGAGCTGTCCCTTGGACTCGGCGGCATAGTGCGCGCGCAGGCCCGAGGTGTTGATCACGTGGTCGAACTGCTCGTGCAGCGGCGAATCGGCGATGCCCGACTGCAGGCCGTCCACCAGGTCGGAAAAGGCCTTGAGGGCGTTGCGTGCGCGACCCGGCAGCGCGCCGCCGCCCGACAGCGCCACCGACGCCTGCCACAGCGACACGGCCTGTTCGCGCGCATGCCGGCGCACTTCGTCGAGCGTCTTGCCGCCGATGCCGCGCGGCGGGGTGTTGACCGCGCGCTCGAAGGCGGCGTCGTCGTCGCGGTTGGCGACCAGGCGCAGGTAGGCCAGCGCGTCCTTGATTTCCATGCGCTCGAAGAAGCGCTGGCCGCCGTAGACGCGGTAGGGCAGGCCGACCTGCACCAGCTGTTCTTCCATCGCCCGCGACTGCGCGTTCGACCGGTAGAGAATCGCATTGTCGCCGGCGCTGCCGCCGTCGCGGATCCAGGACTGGATGCGTTCGATCACGAATCGCGCCTCGTCCACTTCGTTGTAGGCCGCGAACAGGTCGATCGGCTCGCCCTCGCCGTCGGCGGTCCACAGCTGCTTGCCGAGGCGGTCCGGATTGTGGGTGATCACCGCATTGGCCGCGGCCAGGATGTTGCCGCTGGAGCGGTAGTTCTGCTCGAGCTTGAGCGTGCGCGCGCCGGGATAGTCGTGCAGGAACCGCTGCACGTTCTCGACCTTGGCGCCGCGCCAGCCGTAGATGGCCTGGTCGTCGTCGCCGACCACGAACACTTCGCCGGTCTCGCCGGCCAGCACGCGGATGAAGGCGTACTGGATGGCATTGGTGTCCTGGAACTCGTCGACCAGCAGATGCCGGAAACGCTGCTGGTAGTGGTGCAGCAGCGCCGGATGTTCGAGCCAGAGTTCGTGCGCGCGCAGCAGCAGTTCGGCGAAATCCACCAGGCCGGCGCGCTGGCAGCGCTCCTGGTAGGCCTCGTAGACGCGCAGCATGGTCGAGCCGAACAGATCGCCGCCGGCCGGCTGGATATGCTTCGGGCGCCGGCCCTCGTCCTTCTGCGCGTTGATCCACCAGGCCATCTGCCGTGGCGGGAAGCGGCCCTCGTCCAGCTCGAGGTCGGCGGCGATGCGCTTGAGCAGCCGCACCTGGTCGTCCTGGTCGAGCACCTGGAAGGATTCGGGCAGGCCGGCCTCCTGCCAGTGCAGGCGCAGCAGCCGGTGCGCCAGGCCGTGGAAGGTGCCGATCCACATGCCGCGGCTGCCGTGGCGCAGCAGCGCCTCGACGCGGCCACGCATTTCCGCCGCCGCCTTGTTGGTAAAGGTGACCGCCAGGATGCCGTGCGCCGGCACCCCGACCACTTCGTTCAGCCAGCCGATGCGGTGCGTGAGCACGCGGGTCTTGCCGGAGCCGGCGCCGGCCAGCACCAGCACGTGGCCGGGCGGTGCGGAAACCGCTTCGCGCTGGGCCGGATTGAGTTCGTCTAGCAGGTGGGAAACATCCATGGCGCCATTGTACCGGCGCCGGCGCGGTCACCGCGGCGGATGGCCCAGGTGCCGCAGCACGTCGGCGAAGGGCATGGGCCGGGCCAGCAGGAAGCCCTGGACCTCGTCGCAGCCGCGCTGGCGCAGCCAGTCCATCTGGGCCCGGGTCTCGACGCCCTCGGCGATCACCTTCAGGCCGAAGCTGCGCGCCAGGCTGAGCACCGACTCGCAGATCGCCGCGTTGTGGCTGTCCTCCTCGACGTCGGCGATGAAGCTGCGGTCGATCTTGAGCTTGTCCACCGGCAGCCGGTGCAGATAGGCCATGCTCGAATAACCGGTGCCGAAATCGTCGATCGACAGCATCACGCCGAACTGGCGCAGGCGCTCGAGCACGGCGATGGCGGCCTCGGGGTCGTCCATCACGATGCTCTCGGTCAGCTCCAGCTCGAGCACGCCCGGCGGCAGGCTGAACTCCTGCACCAGGGCGCCGACGTCCGCCTCGAGCTCGCCGCTGCGGAACTGGATCGCCGAGACGTTCACCGCGATCGTCAGGCCCTGCCAGCCGGCCTCGACCAGCAGGCGGTGGTGGCGCGCGGCCTCGCGCAGCACCCAGCGGCCCAACGGCACGATCAGGCCGCTGTCTTCGCAGACCGGGATGAATTCGCCCGGCGGCACCAGGCCGCGTTCGGGATGGCGCCAGCGCACCAGTGCCTCCAGCCCGACCGGCTCGCGGCCCGAGGCGAAATACTGCGGCTGGAAATGCAGCTCGAATTCCTCACGCTCGATCGCCTCGTGCAGGCGCGCCACCATCTGCAGCCGCCCCTGCACCCGCCGGTCGAGCTCGGCCTGGTAGCGCACGGTCTGCGGGCGGTCGCGGCGCTTGGCCTCGTGGTTGGCGACGCCGGCCTTGTGCAGCAGGCGATCGGGATCCTCGCCGTCGTCGGGGTGCAGGGCGTAGCCGATGTCGGGGTGCAGGTAGTGCAGCGTTTCCATCACCTCGACCGGCTCCGACAGCAGCATGTGCACGCGAGCCGCCAGGACTTCGGCCGCGGCGACGCCGTCGGCGGCCGTGCTCGGCGCCAGCAGCGCGAACTCGTCGCCCCCCAGGCGGCCGACGACCAGGTCGGGATCGAGCTGCGACAGCCGCCCCGCCACCACCTTCAGCACTTCGTCGCCGACCTCGTGGCCCAGGCTGTCGTTGACCAGCTTGAACTGGCGCAGGTCCAGGTGCAGGACCAGCACCCGGCTGCGCTGCTCGCGCGCCCGGGCGATCAGGCCGGCCAGCTGCTCCAGCACGGCGACGCGGTTGCCCAGGCCGGTCAGTTCGTCGTGGCTGGCCCGATGGGCGAGGTCGCGCTGCACGCGCAGCCGCTCGGTGACGTCTTCGGCCAGCACCAGGCGGCAGGAATGTCCCTCGAACTCCATGTCGGCGGCATAGATGCGCACGTCGATCAGGCTGCCGTCCTTGCGTCGGTGCCGCCACAGCTGGCCGCGGCCGCCCTCCTCGCGCCGGCGCACGGCGCGCTTGAGGTCCTCGGCGTCCTCCGCCGGGCGGATGTCGAACAGGGTCATGCCCAGGAACTCGCCGCGGCTGTAGCCGTAGCTGGCCACCGCAGCGTCGTTGACCGCCATGAACTGCAGGGTGTCGCGCCGATAAACCCAGAACGGCAGCGGGTTGCGGTCGAACATGAAGCGGTACTGGCGTTCGGCGGCGTTGCGCGCCTCGTGCGCCCGCGCGCGCTCGGAGACATCGAGCACGGTGCCGGCCTCGCGCACGCCGCCGTCTTCGTCGTGCACGGTGCGGCCTCGGCAGCGCACGACCCGCTGCGTACCGTCGGGCCGGACCAGGCGGAACTCGCATTCCACCGGCTCGGTATCGGTGAAGCGCGCGCGCCAGGCCTGCACCAGCGGAAGATCGTCGGGGTGCACCAGGCTCAGCGCCGTGGCGAGGTCGACCGGCTCGCCGTCGTCGGGCAGGCCGTGGATGCGTTTGGCCTCCGGCGAATATTCGACGCAGTTGCGGTTGCGCACCACCGTCCACGACCCCAGCCCGGCAATGCGCTGGGCTTCGTGAAGCAGGCCCTCGCTGCGCCCGACTTCGTCGAGCAGGATGCGCTGCTGGGCGTTGCCGCGCAGCAGGCTGCGCACCAGGTAGAGCCAGCCGAGCACGTACAGCAGGCCGGCCAGCAGGGCGACACCGACGAAAGGCCACCAGGACGCCAGCACGTCCTGACGCGCCAGGCCGACCGAGAGCAGCAGGGGATAGTCGTCGAGCGCGCGATACGCGCGGATCCGGGTCACGCCGTCGATGCCGCTGCGTTCTTCGACAACGCCGTGGCTGCCCGGCGGCGGGTCGCCGCGCAGCACGGGCAGCTCCGGGTAACGCTGGCCCACCTGGCGCTCGGCGTCGCGGCTGCGCGCCAACACGGTGCCATCGCGTGCGACGAGCGCCGCGACGCCGTGCGGGCCCAGCGCCATGCCTTCGACCACGTCCTGCAGGGCCGACACGCGCAGGCGCGCCACCACCCAGCCGCCGCCCACCGCCGCCGGCAGCGGCCGGGCCATGGGCAGCAGCCATTCGCCGCCGTCGGCCTCGCGGCGCGGCGGTCCCAGGCTCAGGCCGGACGCGCCGATCTGGCGGCGCGCGATGCCGGCCCAGGCGGCCAGCCGCGGTTCGTCGCCGCCGGGCGTGAGGGCACGGCCCGCCGCATCCACCAGCACGATGGACTCGAGTTCGGCATGGCGTTCGACCACGCCGCGGATGAAGGCAGGCTCCAGGCCGATGACGCGGTCCGGCGCCGCCTGCGCCAACGTCTCGACATCGGCGACGATGCCGCGCATCGCCCGGTCGAGGTTGCGCAGCTGGAAGGCGATGAGGCGGGCACTGCCCTGCGCCAGGGCTTCGGACTGCCGGGCCGCCGATTCGAGCTTGCCCTGGTAATCGCGCCAGAGTACGAAACCCAGCGCCGAAGCCAGCAGCAGGGTCAGCAGCAGGCCATAACCCAGCACGCCCCGGAGGCTGTCCGGATGGCGGAGGCGGTCGGCGGCGGCAGCGCGGCGGGGGGTCAGGCGGTCACCTCGGGTGGAAGACCGGCCCCGTCAGGGCCGGGCCGGTCTGTTTGCCAACGCAGGGCGGCCTGGCCTCAGGCCAGTCCGACTAGTGGGCCGGATCAGTGCCCTTTAGGTTTGCCCGCCTGCGACATCAGCTTGTCCGTCCAAGCGATGCCGATCGCCGAGAGGATGAAGACCATGTGGATGATGGTCTGCCACAGCACGCCCGCCTCGGTGAACTTCGAACCCTCGGCGCCCAGGTTGCTGATGTCGATGAAGGTCTTGAGCAGGTGGATCGAGGAGATGCCGATGATGGCCATCGCCAGCTTCACCTTCAGCACGCTGGCGTTGACGTGGCTCAACCACTCCGGCTGGTCCGGATGCCCCTGCAGCCCGAGCCGCGAGACGAAGGTCTCGTAACCGCCCACGATCACCATCACCAGCAGGTTCGAGATCATCACCACGTCGATCAGGCCCAGGACGGCCAGCATGATCTTCTGCTCGGTCAGCCCGGTGGCGTCGTGCACCAGGTGCCAGAGTTCCTTCATGAACAGGAACACATAGACGCCCTGGGCAACGATCAGGCCCAGGTACAGGGGCAACTGCAGCCAGCGCGACGCGAAGATCAGCGTGGGCAGCGGGCCGAGCTTGGTGGAAGGGACGTCGTGGCTGTCGTGCGGCATGTGGATTCCGTGGCTGGGGGCTTACTTCTTGCTGACCGCGCCGATCACCACGGCGACCGCGCCGGCGCCCAGCAGGATCCAGCCGAGGTTGATGGGCGGGGTCTTGGTGTCGGTCTTGCTGATTTCGATGGGGCCGATGTCGGCCACCTTCTCGGTGGTCTGGAACTTGAACACGCCGGCCGTGATGAGGCCGCCGATGATGAGCAGGAGCACGCCGATGACGAGGGCAGGGGTGCGCATGGTTTCAACTCCAGGTGTGCCCGGGGACGGGCCAGCGAAGGGTAGAGGCAATGTGCGGCCCTGCCAAGCGCCGCGGCCCTCAGTCCAGCCGCACGTCAGGCAGGCCGAGCACGTAGTCGGCACCCATCAGCTTCGAGGGCGTGTAATAGCCGCCACCGGGACGCTCCCCGTCGCGCAGGCGCGCCACGATGCCCAGGGCCGCGGTGACGGTGATCTCGTAGCCGTTGGGCGTGCGCAGTCGGCGCCGCGCCTCGCGGCCTTCGGCGTCGCGCACCTCGCCCCAGACCACGCAGCCGGTCTTGCCGCGCGTGCTGTCGGAGGGGCCGCGCACCTTCTTCTCGACCTGGCGCTTGAGCCAGCGCTGCACCAGGCCGGTATCGAGCAGCGGGCCCAGCATCCGCAGGCGGCGCAGGCGCGACGCGGTGGATGGCGGCACGCCCATGTAGACCTCGACGTTCGGGATGCCGGTGGAAACGAAGGACGTGTAGACATCGCCCCAGGGGATGGTCATCGCGAAGCGCTGTTCGCCGTCGCGCTCGAAGCTGCGTGTCTTCCAGGCCAGGGGCACGCGGGTCAGCACGCCGTCGATGCGGGCGCGGCCGCCCTTGCCCAGGCCTTCGACGCTGGTCTTGGCAGTGCCGGGGCTGGGCCCGCCGCCGGCCTCGAAGGCCAGCACCAGTGACGTCGCGGTCGGCAGGTCGCGCTTGAGCATCGCGGCCAAGCAGTCGGTCGGCACCACGTCGAAGCCCGAACCCGGCATCACCACGATGCCCTTCTCGCTGGCCCGCACGTGCTGCGCATGGCAGTGCGCGAACACGTCGATCTCGCCGGTGATATCCAGGTAGTGCACGCCCTCGGCCAAGCAGCCTTCGAGCATCGGCGCGCAGGTGGCCGAAAACGGCCCGGCGCAGTGCAGCACCAGGCCCATGCCGTGCAGGTTCTTGGCGACCACGTGCGGATCGTCCAGGCCGAAGGCGCGCACCGGCAGGCCGTGCGGCGCCGCCAGCGCCTGCAGCGCGGCGGCGTTGCGGCCGGCCAGCACCGGCCGCAGCCCGCGCTTCACCGCTTCGTCGACCACCAGCTTGCCGGTGTAGCCGTTGGCGCCGTAGATCATCCAGTCCATGTCAGTGCCCCGCCGAACGCGCTTTGACCAGCTTGAGCACCTGGTTGAAATACAGGTTCGGGAACCAGCGCTTGAGGCGCCAGCGCATCGGTTCGCGTTTGGTCGGCAGCACCAGGAACTCGCCGCGCTCGACCGCCGCGAACACCGCGTCCGAGACGCTGTCGAGCGTGTCGGGCGAGGTCTCCATCATCTTGTCGGCGAAGGACTTCAGGCGCGGATTGCCCTGCCAGCTCTCGAGCAGGTTGGTGCGGAAGAAGGCCGGGCACAACACGCTGACCCGGATGCCCTTGTCGTGCAGTTCGACGCGCAGCTGCTCGGACAGGGCGACCACGGCCGCCTTGGACACGCCATAGCTCATGATGCTGGGCGCGCCGGCCAGGCCGGCGAAGCTCGCGGTGTTGATCACCTGGCCGCGGCCGGCGGCGATCATGCCGGGCAGGAACAGCCGGCAGCCGCGCACCACGCCCAGCAGGTTGATCTCCAGCACGTTGCGCCATTCGGCCATGGTGGTTTCGACCATGGCGCCGCCGGTGGCGATGCCGGCGTTGTTGACCAGCACGTCGATGCCGCCCCATTCGCCGGCGATGCGTTCGTGCACCTGCTCCATCGCGTCGTCGCTGGCCACATTGGCGGCGATCGCCAGGTGGCCGCTGCCCGGCAGCGCGGCGCGCGCGAGTTCGGCGCGGGCCGCGTCCAGGTCCACGCAGGCGACGCGGTCGCCCGCCTTCGCGTAGCGCTGGGCCAAGGCCAGGCCCAGGCCACTGCCGGCCCCCGTGATCAACACGCGACGTTGCGCCATCATTGCTTCCCCGGATGCAGCCAGGTCCCGGAAGGGCCTGTGCTAGGCTCCGGAGCATACCAAGCCGTACGTTCCCCGCGCATTCCACGGAGTCTTCACGTGCCCGATTCCCTGTTCGACCTCTCCGGCAAGACCGCCCTGGTCAGCGGCGCCTCCCGCGGCATCGGCGAGGCCATCGCCAAGCTGCTGGCCGGCTTCGGCGCCCACGTCATCTGCACCAGCCGCAAGCTCGAGGGCTGCGAGGCCGTGGCCGCCGACATCCGCGCCAACGGCGGCTCGGCCGAGGCGCACGCGGTGCACGTCGGCGACACCGCCGCCATCGAGGGCCTGTTCGCGACGCTCGACGGCGCTGGCCGCACGGTCGACATCCTGATCAACAACGCCGCCGCCAACCCCTACTTCGGACCGGCCGTGGACATGACGCTCGACGCCTACGAGAAGACCGTCGAAGTGAACCTGCGCGGGTATTTCTGGACCACGGTGCAGGCCGCGAAGCGCATGAAGGGCCGCGGCGGCAGCATCGTCAACATCGCCTCGGTGAACGCCAGGCGCGCCGCGCCGGGCCAGCTGGTGTATTCGATGACCAAGGCCGGCATCGTCAACATGACGGAAGGGTTCGCCAAGGAACTGGCGCCGCTGGGCGTGCGCGTGAACGCGGTGCTGCCGGGACTGACCGACACCAAGTTTGCTTCGGCGCTGACCGGCAACCCGAAGATCCTGGAGATGATGCTGCGCCTGATCCCGCTGGGCCGCGTCGCCCAGCCCGACGAGATCGCGCCCGCCGTGCTTTTCCTCGCCTCGCCCGCCTCGTCCTACCTCACCGGCGCCGCGCTGCCGGTGGACGGCGGCTACCTGTCCTGAGCCCTTGTCCATGAAATCGATACTCCTGTTCGCCGCCATGAGCCTCGCCCCCGCCGTGCACGCCCAGAAACTCACGCTCGAAGCGATCACCGGCGGCGCGCCGCTGTCGGGCCCGACCCTGATGAAACCGGCGATCTCGCCCGACGGCAGCCGCGTCACCTTCCTGCGCGGCAAGGACAGCGACCGCTTCCGGCTCGACCTGTGGGAATACAGCGTCGCCGACGGCCAGCAGCGCCTGCTGGTGGATTCGGCGGTGGTGCTACCCGACGAAACGCTGTCGGACGAGGAGAAGGCGCGGCGCGAGCGCCAGCGCATCGCCGCCTTCCGCGGCATCGTCGAATACCAGTGGGCGCCCGACGGCGAGTCGCTGCTGTTCCCGCTGGGCGGCCAGCTGTATCTGTACGACCTGCGGATCTCGCAGCCCAATCCGGTGCGCAAGCTGACCACGGGCGACGGATTCGCGACCGATCCGAAAGTGTCGCCGCGCGGGCGTTATGTGAGCTTCGTGCGCGGGCGCGACCTGTGGGTGATCGAGCTGGCCAGCGGCCGCGAGATCCGCCTGACCGACGACGGCAGCGAGGTGGTCGGCAACGGCGTCGCGGAATTCGTCGCCGACGAGGAGATGGGCCGCCACACCGGCTACTGGTGGGCGCCGGACGATTCCGCCATCGCCTACGCGCGCATCGACGAGTCGCCGGTGCCGGTGCAGAAGCGCTACGAGGTCTATCCCGACCGCACCGAAGTGGTCGAGCAGCGTTACCCCGCGGCCGGCGACCCGAACGTGCGCGTGTCGCTGCACGTGGCGACCCTGGACGGGACGGTCGAGCGCCGTGAGATCTCCCTGGGCGCCGACCCGGACATCTACCTCGCGCGCGTGAACTGGCGCGGCCCGCAGCGGCTCACCTTCCAGCGCCAGACCCGCGACCAGCGCCGCCTCGAGCTGATCGAGGCCAACCTGGGCGCCGGTACGCAACGCACCCTGCTGACCGAGACCTCCAGCACCTGGGTGCCGCTGCACGACGGCCTGCGTTTCCTCGCCGACGGCCGCTTCCTGTGGATCTCCGAACGCAGCGGCTTCGAACACCTCTACCTGCACGAGGCCGACGGCCGCCCGCTGCGCGCGCTGACGGCGGGCGACTGGACCGTGGACGCGCTGCTGGGCGTGGACGAGGCCGCGGGTTTCGCCTATGTCGCCGGCACGAAGGATTCGCCGCTGGAAAAACACGTCTACGCGGTGCCGCTGGCCGGCGGCGAGCCGCGCCGCCTGAGCGCGCAGCCGGGCATGCACGAGGCCGTGTTCAGCGCCAACGCCGGCGTCTTCGTCGACCTGTGGTCGAACCCGGCGACGCCGCCGCAGACCGAACTGTTCAAGGCCAGCGGCGAGAAACTCGCCACCCTGGTCGCCAACGACCCCAGCGACCCGGCGCATCCCTATGCGAGCTATCGCGCGGCGCATCGCCCGGTCGAGTTCGGCGAACTCCGGGCCGCCAGCGGCGAGACCCTGCACTACAGCCTGATCAAGCCCGAAGGTTTCGACCCGGCCAAGAAGTACCCGGTGGTCGTCTACGTCTACGGCGGCCCCGCGGCACAGACCGTGAC
Organism: Arenimonas terrae; assembly: GCF_006265115.1. Taxonomy (GTDB): domain Bacteria; phylum Pseudomonadota; class Gammaproteobacteria; order Xanthomonadales; family Xanthomonadaceae; genus Arenimonas; species Arenimonas terrae. The sequence continues at coordinate 125,028 of NZ_SMDR01000003.1, forward strand.
CCGCGGCTGGCCCAGCCGCGGCGACCACTTCTTCAATCAGTACCTGGCGCAGAACGGCTATGTGGTGTTTTCGCTCGACAACCGCGGCACGCCGCGGCGCGGCGCCCGGTTTGGCGGCGCGCTGTACGGAAAGCAGGGCACGGTGGAAGTCGAGGACCAGAAGGCCGGCGTGGATTTCCTGCGCCGCCAGCCCTGGGTCGACGGCGAACGCATCGGCGTGCACGGCTGGAGCAACGGCGGCTACATGACCCTGATGCTGCTGGCCCAGGCCAGCGACCGCTACGCCTGCGGCATCGCCGGCGCGCCGGTGACCGACTGGGCCCTGTACGACACCCACTACACCGAGCGCTACATGGACCACCCGGCGCGCAACGCCGAGGGCTATCGCCAGGGTGCGGTGTTCGCCCACCTCGACGGCCTGCGCTCGAAGCTGCTGCTGATCCACGGCATGGCCGACGACAACGTGCTGTTCTCGAATTCGACCAAGCTGATGTCGGAGCTGCAGAAGCGCGGCACGCCCTTCGAGCTGATGACCTACCCCGGCGCCAAGCACGGCCTGCAGGGCGCCGACCTGCTGCACCGCTACCGCCTCAGCGAGGCCTTTTTCGCGCGCTGCCTGAAGGGCTGAGCGGCGGCTTGCGGGCCGCGGCCTTCTGGGTCGCGGCCTTGCTTGCGCGCGTGGCGGTCGCGGTTCCTAACGATGCCGCTTTTCTCGTCGTCGCTTTCTTCGCCGTTGCGTTCTTCGCGCCGCCCCTGCTCGGCACTAGCGCGGCCGGATCCCCGAGCTGGCGGTTGAGCGCGGCCGCCGCCTTCGCCAGCTTCTTCGCGACCGCCGGGGCCAGCCCCATGCCCTCGCGCAGCTCGATCGACGCCATCTCGTACTTGCCGCCGGGCTTGAGCATCGGCTCGATCCCACGAAGACGCTGTCCGCGCCAGAATCCGAACAGCACCCGCTCCTCTTCGGCGCGGATCAGCAGCGCGGGCCCGTGGTCGAGGTACACCAGGTGACCCCACTTGATCATCTCGTCGAACGTTCCGGCGCTCCGCACCGCATCGCGCAGCGACTCGACCAGCTCGCGCCGCCAACCGCCCAGCGCCGCCACATAAGCATCGGGGCTCTCGGCGGGCTTTATCTTCTGCATGGCCATCTCGTTACCCCTCCGTTCGCGGCGATGGCGAAGGCTGCGGCGCCCGTCAGCGCGCGATCTGCACCAGCGCCGGCGCGTGGTCGCTTGGCCGCTCCCACTCGCGCGGTTCGCGGTCGATGCTGGCGCCGACGCAGCGGGACTTCAGCGCGTCGCTGACCAGGCACAGGTCGATGCGCAGGCCGAGGTTGCGGCGGAAGCCGGCGGCGCGGTAGTCCCACCAGCTGAACACGCCGCCGTCCTGGTGGTGCAGGCGGTAGCTGTCGTGCAGGCCGAGGTCGAGCAGGCGCTTGAGCGCCGCGCGTTCGGCGGTGGAGGTGAGGATGCTGCTGTCGTTCCAGACCGCGGGATCGTGCACGTCGCGGTCGTCGGGCGCGATGTTGAAGTCGCCCAGCACGACCAGGTTCGGGTGCTGCTTGATCTCTGCCGCCAGCCAGCCGTGCACGGCGTCGAGCCAGCGCAGTTTGTAGTCGTACTTTTCGGTGCCCACGTCCTGGCCGTTGACCACGTACAGGTCGACGATGCGCAGGTCGCCGACGGTGGCCGCCAGCACGCGTTTCTGCTCGTCGGCGAAACCCGGGATGGCCATGACGCAGCTGGCCTCGTGGATCGGCTCGCGCGCCAGGATCGCCACGCCGTTGTAGGTCTTCTGCCCGCAGAACACGCTGCGGTAGCCCAGCGCGGCCAGCGCGTCGTCGGGGAATCGGCTGTCCTCGAGCTTGGTTTCCTGCAGCGCGACGATGTCGGGCGCGGCGGTCTTGAGCCACTGCTCCAGGTGCGGCAGGCGGACGTTGAGCGAGTTGACGTTCCAGCTGGCGATGGTGATGGGCGTGTCCATGGGCGAATGCTAACCGTTCCTGCCACCGCATCGAACCCTTGATCCCGGTCAAGCGCCGCGGCCGTGGCGGCGATACGCTGCAGGGGTTACCGGCATCCCAGGAGCCATGCGTGACCACGACCGAATCCACCCGCTATTCCCCGGCCCAGCGCCGGTTGCACTGGCTGATGTTCGTCCTGGTGGCCGTGGCCTACCTGGCCATCGAAACCCGCGGTTGTTTCGAACGCGGCTCGCTGGCGCGCACACTGGCCGTGCAGGGCCATTTCTGGACCGGGCTGGCGGTGCTGGCCCTGGTGCTGCCGCGGATCTGGCTGCGCCTGCGCCGCGGCGCCCCGCCGATCACGCCCGCGCTGCCGGCCTGGCAGGCCTGGCCGGCGCGCCTGCTGCACCTGGCGCTGTACGCGTTCCTGCTGGTGCAGCCGGTGCTGGGCCTGATGACGGCCTGGACCGACGGCAAACAGGTCATGGTTCCGTTTACGCAAGCGGTGCTGCCCCCGCTGATGGCACCCGACCCGGACCTGGCACACCGCCTCGAGGACCTGCACGGCACCCTCGGCAGCCTGTTCTACTGGGTCATCGGCCTGCACGTCGCGGCCGCGCTCTACCACCACTTGCTGCGCCGCGACGACACCCTGGTGCGGATGCGCTGAGCCGCGGTGGACGTCCGCACGGGCGGCCGGCATCCTTCCGGCTCGCCCGACACATCCCCGAGGACCGCCGATGACCGCCTGGGTCGACCTGCGCAGCGACACCGTCACCCAGCCCACCGCAGCGATGCGCGAGGCCGGGCTGCGCGCGCCGGTCGGCGACGACGTGTTCGGCGACGACCCCAGCGTCAACTCGCTGCAGGACCGCCTTGCCGGCGACCTCGGCTTCGAGGCCGGGCTGTTCCTGCCCAGCGGCACCCAGAGCAACCTGCTGGCGCTGATGGCGCACTGCGAGCGCGGCGACGAATACCTGGTCGGCATGGACGCGCACACCTACAAGTACGAAGGCGGCGGCGCCGCGGTGCTGGGCTCGATCCAGCCGCAGCCGATCGTGCATGCGGTGGACGGCACCCTGCCGCTGGATGCGGTGCGCGCCGCGATCAAGCCGGTGGGCGACCCGCACTTCGCCCGCACCCGCCTGCTGGCGCTGGAGAACACCTGGCACGGCCGTCCGCTGCCCCATGCCTACCTGGCCGCGGCCGGCGCGCTGGCGCGCGAACACGGCCTGGCCTACCACCTCGACGGCGCGCGGCTGTACAACGCCGCGGTCGCCGACGGCGTGCCGGCGCGGGAGATCGCGCGGCATTTCGACAGCGTGTCGGTCTGCCTGTCCAAGGGCCTGGGTGCGCCGGTCGGTTCGGTGTTGGTCGGGCCGGCGGCGCTGATCGACAAGGCGCGCCGCTGGCGCAAGGTGCTCGGCGGTGGCTGGCGCCAGGCCGGCATCCTCGCGGCGATGGCGCAGCACGCGCTCGACCACCATGTGCTGCGCCTGGCCGACGACCACCGCCGCGCCGCGGAGCTCGCGGCGGCGCTGCGTTCGCTGCCCGGGCTGGTGGTCGAAGGCGCCTTCACCAACCTGGTCTTTGTCACCGTGCCCGCCGGCCGCGAAGCCGCGCTCGCCACGCACCTGGCCGAGGCCGGCATCCGCATCGCCGCCGGTCGCGGACCGCGCCTGCGCCTGGTCACCCACCTGGACGTGGACGACGCCGGCCTGGCCCGCACCATCGCCGGCTTCCGCGGCTTCTTCGGCTGAAGCGCGCGCGGGCCGGGCATAATCGCGCCATGAGCCTTCCCGATTCCCATCTCGACCTCGGCTGCGGCGAACACCCGCGCAATCCCTACGGCCGCGGCACCCTTTACGGTGTCGACATCCGCGCGCCCGAGGGCGCGGTCGCCTACGAACACCGCGTCGCCAACCTCGTGCTCGAGCCGATTCCCTTCGCCGACAGCAGCCTGGGCTCGGTCTCGGCCTTCGACTACCTCGAGCACGTGCCGCGCCTGTTCCCCGACGGCCGCGGCGGCACGCGCTTTCCCTTCGTGCAGCTGATGGACGAGATCTGGCGGGTGCTGGCGCCGGGCGGACGGCTCTATGCGCTGACGCCGGCCTATCCGCACCCGGAGGCTTTCGTCGACCCGACCCACGTCAACATCATCACCGATGAAAGCCACACCTATTTCTGCGGCGAGACGCCGCTGGGCCGCATGTACGGCTTCCGCGGCCGCTTCCGGGTGATCCGCGTGCAGCGCACCGAACGCGCCAGCGCCTACAGCGCCGCGGCCGGCTCGCCGCAGAACCACGGCCCGGCCAAACGCGCGGCCCGCAGCCTGCGCCGCTGGATCCGCTTCCTGCGCGGCAAGCGCGCCCAGCTCGGCCCGGCCTGGCTGCTGTGGGAGCTGGAGGCGGTCAAACCCTGAAGTCCCGGCCAGGGCCGGAGCCGTCGAAATGGCGGATCCGGCACTTGCCATGTCCTGGCTCCGGCAATATGTTAGCGCTTACGCAACACATGCCGGAGCCTTTCATGAGCTTCCTTTCCGACCAGGGCGCCCTCGCCCTCGCCAGCCGCCTCAAGGTCCTGAGCGAGCGTTCCTACGACCTGGTGGACCAGGCCTACCGCGAACACGGCCTGGGTCTGCAGGCGCGCTGGTTCCCGCTGCTGCGCCTGCTGCAGCAGCGCGGCCCGCTGACCGTGGGCGAGATCGCCCGCGAGATCGGCCTGACCCATTCCGCCGTCAGCCAGCTGGCCAACAAGCTCAGCCGCGAAGGCTGGCTCGAGCCAGGCCGCGGCGGCGACCGCCGGCAGCGGATGCTGCAGCTCAGCGCCCGGGCGCAGGCGGAACTCAAGGCGGCGCGGCCGCTGTGGCTGGCGATGCGCAACACCGTCGAGGCGCGGCTGCAGGCGATCGGCGGCGACCTGCTGGACACGCTGTCGCGCTACGAGCAGAGCCTGGACGCCGAGCCGCTGCCGGCCGAATTCGCGCGCCGCGTGCGGCTGCAGGAGCAGGCGGCGGCGCAGGTGCGCATCGAGCGCTTCCGGCCCGAATTCCGCGAGCACTTCTATCGCCTCAACGCCGAGTGGCTGGGCAAGTACTACAAGATCGAACCCATCGACCATGCGGTGCTGTCCGAGCCGGAGAAGCACATCCTCGACCCCGGCGGCCAGATCTTCTTCGCCCTGGTCGGCGACGAGGTGGTCGGCACCTGCGCCCTGATGCCGGAATCACCCGGCGTGTACGAGCTGACCAAGATGGCGGTGACCGAAGGCCACCAGGGCCTGGGCCTGGGCCGCCGGCTGATCGAGGCAGTGATCGCCGAGTTCCGCCGCGCCGGCGGCACCGAGCTGTTCCTGGAATCCCAGCGCAAGCTGCAGGCCGCGCTGAAGCTCTACGAAAGCGTCGGCTTCGAGATGCAGCCCGGCGTCAAACCCGGCACGCACTACCAGCGGGCCGACGTCTACATGATCTACCGCGGCGGGTGAGGCCTCAGGCCGCCAGGCCGTAGCTGCGCAGCAGGGCGTCGGGCTCGGGCTCGCGGCCGCGGAAGGCGACGAAACTTTCCAGGGCCGGACGCGAGCCGCCGACCGCGAGGATCTCGCGGCGGTAGCGCGCGCCGGTGGCGGCGTCGAACACGCCGGCCTCCTCGAAGGCGCTGAAGGCGTCGGCGCTGAGCACCTCGGCCCACAGGTAGCTGTAGTAGCCCGCGGAATAACCGCCAGAGAAGATGTGGGTGAAGGCGTGCGGGCTGCGGTTCCAGGCCGGCGGCTTGAGCACCGACACCTCGTCGCGCACCTCGGCCAGCAGCTCGAGCGCGCGGGCGCCGCGGGCCGGGTCGTATTCCAGGTGCAGGCGGAAGTCGTAGAGCGCGAACTCGAGCTGGCGCACCAGGTACAGGCCGGCGTGGAAATGCCGGGCCTGCAGCATCTTGGCGTACAGGTCGTCGGGCAGGCGTTCGCCGGTCTCGTGGTGCCTGGCGAACAGGTCCAGCGCCTCGCGCTGCCAGGCGAAGTTCTCCATGAACTGGCTGGGCAACTCGACCGCGTCCCACTCGACGCCATGGATGCCGCCGACGCTGGGCCAGTCCACTTCGGTGAGCAGATGGTGGATGCCGTGGCCAAACTCGTGGAAGAGCGTGATCACGTCGTCGTGCGTCAGCAGGGCCGGCTTGCCTTCCGCCGGCGGTGCAAAGTTGCAGGTCAGGTAAGCGACCGGCTTGAACGCCGACTCGCCGTCGTTCAGGCGCGAACGGCAGACGTCCATCCACGCGCCGCCGCGCTTGCCGGCGCGCGCGTAGTGGTCGAGATAAACACCCGCGCGCACCGTGCCATCCGCATCCACGACATCGAAGAAGTGCACGTCCGGATGCCAGGTGTCCACGCCCGGGCGTTCGACCAGGCGCACGCCGAACACGCGCTCGGCGACGGTGAACAGGCCCTGCATCACCGCCGGCAGTGGGAAGTAAGGCTTGAGGTCTTCCTCGCTGAAGGCGAAGCGGCGTTCGCGCAGCTTCTCCGAGCTGTAGGCGACGTCCCAGGGCTGCAGGTCGGCGATGCCGAGTTCGGCGGCGGCGAATTCGCGCAGTTCGGCCAGCTCGCGCTGCGCCACCGGCCGTGCCTTGGCGACCAGCTCGCGCAGGAAGCCCAGCACGCGCTCGGGCGTGCCGGCCATCTTGTCGGCCAGCGACACGTGGGCGCTGGAGGCGAAGTCGAGCAGCTGCGCGGCTTCGTGGCGCAGCGCGAGGATGGTTTCGATGCGCCGGCTGTTGTCGTGCGCTCCGGCGCCGGGCCCCTGGTCGGAGGCGCGGGTGTTGTAGGCGGTGTAGAGCGCTTCGCGCAGCGCGCGGGTGTCGGCGAAGGTCAGGATGGCCTGGACCACCGGGCCCTTGAGCGTGGCCAGGTGGCCTTCGAGGCCTTTTTCCTGCGCCATGGCGCGCAGCATGGCGCGCGCGGATTCGGGCAGGCCGGCCAGCTCGGCCTCGGTCACCGGCCGGGTCCAGGCGTCGGTGGCGTCGAGCACCGCTTCCTCGAATTCGGTCTCGACCTTGCTCAGCTGGTTCTGGATGTCCTTGAAGCGCGAACGCGCCGGCTCTTCCAGCGCCACGCCGGACAGGCGGAAGCCGCGCAGGCTGTCCTCGACCACGGTGCGGCGGGTGCGGTCGAGCGCGGCGAAAGCCGGCGCGTCGGCCAGCGCCTTCACGGCGGCGTACAGGCCGCGGTTCTGGCCCAGCTCGGTGCCGTGTTCGGTCAGCTTCTCCAGCGCGGCCGAATAGGCCTCGCGCAGTTCGGGCGAATCCTTCACGCCGTGCAGGTGCGAGACCGGCGCGAACGTGCGCCCGAGGCGTTCTTCCCAGCGCTCCAGCGGCGCCATCAGCGTCGCGAAGTCACGCGCGGCCGGATCGGCGGTGAGGCGGTCGACGGCGGCGCGGAAACCCGCCAGCACTTCGTCGATGGCGGGATTGACGTGCTCCGGCGCGATCGCGGAGAAGGCGGGCAGCTCACCGGCGGCGAGCAGGGGGTTGGTCTGGGTCATGGTCTGGAAATGGCGGCCGGAACGGCCGATTCAAGTCAGCGGGTCAGCAGTTTCACGACAAAATCGGCCAGCTTTCCGTAGGGCGGATCGAAGACCTTCATCCCGTTCAGGCGCGACTGGTACATCACCGACATCGGCTTGCTGAAGGTCAGGAAACCGGCGTGGCCGTGGTAGTGGCCCATGCCGCTGGGGCCGACACCGCCGACCGGCAGGTCGTGCTGGCCGAACTGGATGATGGTGTCGTTGACGCAGACGCTGCCGGCGACGATCGAATCGAGCGTGCGCTGCAGGCGCCTGCGGTCCCGGTCGAAGGCGTAGAAGGCGAGCGGCCGGTCGCGGCCCTGGATGTAGGCGATGGCGGCGCCGTGCTCGTCGTAGGACTTCACCGGCAGCAGCGGCCCGAAGATCTCCTCCTTCATCACCATCGCCTCATCCGGCGGATCCAGCAGCACGGTGGGCGGGATCACCTCGACGCCGGGCGGCGGCGGGTCGGTGTCGGGGCGGTGCTGCATCACCGTGACGCCGCGGTCGCGGGCGTCGTCGAGCCAGGCGCGCAGGCGCTCGGCCTGGCGGTGGTTCACCACCGCGCTGTAGTCGGGATTGGCGGCCAGGGCAGGGTAACGGCGCTTCACGCTGGCCAGGTACGCGCGCACGAACTCGTCGCGCTGCGCGCGCGGCACCAGCACGTAGTCGGGCGCTACGCAGGTCTGGCCGGCGTTGAAGCATTTGCCGGCGGCGATGCGTTCGGCCGCGTGTTCGATCGGATAACCCGGCGCGATCAGGGCCGGCGACTTGCCGCCCAGCTCCAGCGTCACCGGCGTCAGGTTCGGCGCGGCGGCGGCCATCACCGCCCGGCCCACCGTGGTCGAACCGGTGAACAGGAGGTGGTCGAAGGCCAGGCGGGTGAAGGCGGCGCCGACCGTCGCGTCACCCTGCACCACCACCACGCGATCGGGCGGGAAGGCTTCGCCGACCAGTCGCGCGAGCAGTTCGGACGTGCGCGGCGTGTGCTCGGACGGCTTGACCATCACGTGGTTGCCGGCGGCGATGGCATCGGCCAGCGGGATCAGGGCGAGCTGGATCGGATAGTTCCAGGGCGCGACGATACCGACCACGCCCAGCGGCTGCTGGCGGATCTCGCCGCGCGCGGGCAGGAAGGTCAGGTTGACGCCTCGGCGCTGCGGGCGCATCCAGCGGCGCAGGTTCGCGCGCAGGTGCTTGATCTCGTCGAGCGTGGTCATCACGTCGGCGGCCAGAGTCTCGTGGCGCGAGCGGCGGCCGAAGTCGGCCGAGACCGCCTTGGTCAGCTCGTCGCGGTGGCGGCGCACGGCCTCGGCCAGGCGTTCGAGGTCGGCCATGCGCTGGGCGTAGTCCGGCGGCTGGCGGCGGTGCGCGGCGCGCAGCTGCGCGAGCAGCGGGCGCAGGTCCTGGTCGGGGTGGGCGGGCGTGTCCATGGGCCCAGTGTACGGCGATCCGGGCGTCCCGGCGCCAGGCCCGGGGGTAGAATGCCGGCATGAACCTGCGACCCTTCCGGGGCATCGTCCCCACCCTCGGCGCCCGCGCCTACGTCGACCCCGCCGCCTGCGTCATCGGCGACGTGCACCTGGGCGAGGACGCCTCGATCTGGCCCGGCTGCGTGGTGCGCGGCGACGTCAACCACATCCGCATCGGCGCCCGCACCAACGTGCAGGACGGCAGCATCGTGCACGTCACCCACGAGGGCCCGTTCACCCGTCCCGGCGGCTGGCCGACCCTGATCGGCGACGACGTCACCATCGGCCACGGCGCCATCATCCACGCCTGCACCATCGGCAATGCGGTGCTGATCGGCATGGGCGCCACCGTGCTCGACGGCGCAGTGGTGATGGACCACGGCTTCGTCGGCGCCGGCGCCGTGGTGCCGCCGGGCAAGACGGTGGAAAGTGGCGAGCTCTGGCTCGGCAATCCGGCCAAGCCCGTGCGCAGGCTCTCCGACCGCGAGATCGAGCAGCTCTACTACAGCGCCAAACATTATGTGCGCCTGAAGGACGAATACCTCGCCGGCTGATTCCGCCTCCGCATCGCGGCGGCGTGAAGACAGGCGGCGGCGCGCGTTCATGTCCGCGCCCGCGCGTCATCTCCGGTAAATTTTCCGCCGCCCAGACTGGCCGCGGACGCTGTGCCGGCCGCCTGCCGGCCGCGTTCCTCCCTTCCCCCAAGGAGAACGCCATGAACCGTGTGAGCCGTATCGTTTCCGTGCTGATCCTGGCCTTGCTGGCCAGCGCCGCCCAGGCCGTGCCCTCGAACAAATGGCGGCTGGAGTTCAGCGGCGCCGCCGAATCCGACGGCGAGCTGGTCTTCGCCGTGACCCCGGACGGCGGCGTGCCGACCGACGTGGTGGTCACGATCGGCCGGGCCGATGGCGAGAACGAGATCGCCGACAAGGCCACGGAGGCCTTCACCATCGCGGTGGGCCAGGACTATTACGTCGAGCGCGACGACGGTGAGGACGTGCTGCTCAAGCGCCGCGACGGCGCGCAGCTGTTCGAGGTGCGCCTGGTGCACAACACCGTGCAGGCCGTGCGCGTGAAGTTCGACGCCGAGTAAGCGTGCGGTCGCCCGGCCCCACGCGGGCCGGGCGACGTCGCTGCGCTCAGCCGCGGCGGAAACGCGAGCGCGGCTGCCAGCGCTCGCCGCGGTAGTCGGTGGTGAGCGGACTGCCTGAGTTCACCCAATACTGCTCGCGGTTGAACATCGCCTCGGGCCGGTAGTCCGGAAGCTGCGAGGCCAGCGGCAGGGCGCGCGCCGGCCGTTTGTCGGTAGCTTCCAGGAGATACGTGCGCGGTCCGTCGAACAGCACGACCCACGCGTGGCCGCCGCCGCGCATCGTGCCGATCACCACGCGCGCATCGTGGCCCAGGCCGATCAGCCAGTCGGCGAGCGCGAGCGCGTGGTCCTCGCAATCACCGCGCGGATGGAAAAACGCCTCACGCGAGGTCTGCCACAGCTCGGGCGCCCCCGGGTACTGCTCGTGGTCGAACTGGTAGCGCTTGCGCTGCGCCAGCGCCGCCAGGGGCACCCAGGCCTCGACCTGAGCGAACGGCACGTAGCCGACCAGGTAGGCGTTGGCGAAGTGGTGCCGGCGGTCCAGGCCCGGCGCGATGGTGGTGACGGGCGCGTCTTCGACCTGCCAGGTGAAGGACGACCAGGTGCGGGCGTGTCCCGCCGCGGCCAGCGCCTCGGCGACCTGGCCTTCGTGCAGCTGTTCGCCGCCCGGCAGTTCGATGCGGCGCGTCTCCGGCGGGGCGGCGAAATCGGCGCCCGGATCGTCCGGAACGGTCGCCTGCCAGTCCAGCGGCACGCCACCGGCATCCACCGGCGCCAACGGCCGGTCGCAGGCGCGCAGGCCCATGAACAGCGCCGCCAGCAGCGCCATCCAGACCAGGGACCCGCTGCCGCGATCGCCGCCGATCATCGGCCGCTCAGCCGCGCAGGCCGAACACCGTCACCACCGCCACGAACAGCAGGATGGTCGAGGCGAAGATCGACACCGCCAGGTTGCCCTTCTGCAGCTCCTGCTCGATGTCGATGTGCTTGAGCAGCTTGCGGTCGATGAACTGCAGCCCGAGCACCGCCACCACCAGCGCGACCAGGGTCTGCACGATGTTGACGCCGAGGTTGAAGAAGGTGGCGATCAGGAAGTCGGTGGTCATGCGGGGCTCCGGCCGGGCTCAGGCCGGCGTACGCGTATCTTGTTCCAGCTTCGACAGATAGGCCATCGCGGCGTCGCGGCCGGTGCCGCACATGCTTTCGTGCGGACGCAGCGAGGCGCAGACGGCGGGGCGTTCGGGCGAACCGAAGATCCGGCAGCGCTGTTGGTCGTCCAGCTGCACGCAGGGCACGCCGGCGGGCTTGCCCTGCGGCATGCCGGGAATCGGCGAGCTGATGGACGGCGCGATGCAGCAGGCGCCGCAGCGGGCGCGGCAGTCCATCAGTCGGCGGTCAGCAGGGCGTCGGCGCGTGCGCTGAGGGCGTCGTAAACCGCGTCGGTGTCGGGGCGCTGGCCGTGCCAGAGCGCGAAACTTTCCGCCGCCTGCTCGACCAGCATGCCCAGGCCGTCGAGACGGTGTTCGCAGCCCGCGGCACCGGCCCAGGCCAGGAAGGAAATGGCGGCTTCACCGTAGCTGAGGTCCACCGCCAGCGTGCGCGCGGTCGCCAGCGAGAAGGGCAGGTCCAGGCCACCGGCGCCGCGGCCGGCCGAGGTGGCGTTGACCAGCATGTCGAAGGCGCCCAGGTCGGGCAGGTCGGCGGGATAACGCGTGTGCACGCGGCCCGGTTCACCGAGCGCGTCGGACAGCGCGTCGGCTTTTTCCGGCGTGCGGTTGACGATCCACAGCTCGCCGATGCCGGCATCGAGCAGGGCCGGCGCGACGCCGCGCGCGGCGCCGCCGGCGCCCAGCAGCAGCACGCGGCGGCCACGCAGGTCGAGGCGGCGGCGCTCGGTCAGGTCGTGCACCAGGCCGACGCCGTCGGTGTTGTCGGCGTGCCAGCCGTTCGGCGCCGCGGTGATGGTGTTGGCCGCACCGGCACGCCGGGCGCGGTCGCTGTGGGTCGCGCAAAGCGCCATCGCCGCCTCCTTGTGCGGAAGGGTGATGTTCGCGCCGCGGCCGCCGGCGCGCCAGAAACGCTCGATCGCACCCTGGAAGTCCCCGGGCGACGCGTCGATCGCGACATACTGCATCTCGACTCCGGTCTGGCGCGCGAAGGCGGCGTGGATGCGCGGCGACAGCGAGTGCGCCACTGGGTGTCCGAACACGGCGTAAGCAGCGGTCATGTCACTCCTCCTTCAGCCAGCGCGCCGCGTCGAGCGCGAAATAGGTGAGCACGCCGTCGGCACCGGCGCGCTTGATCGACACCAGCGCCTCGAGCGCGCAGGCGCGTTCGTCCAGCCAGCCGTTGAGCGCGGCGGCCTTGAGCATCGCGTACTCGCCGCTGACCTGGTAGACGAAGGTCGGCGCACCGTAGTGGTCTTTCACCCGACGCACGATGTCGAGGTAGGGAAGGCCCGGCTTGACCATCACCATGTCGGCGCCCTCGTCCAGATCGAGGCCGACTTCGCGCAGGGCCTCGTCGGAGTTCGCCGGGTCCATCTGGTAGGTGTACTTGTTGCCCTTGCCCAGGGCGCCGGCGCTGCCGACCGCGTCGCGGAAGGGGCCGTAGTAGGCCGAGGCGTATTTGGCCGCGTAGGCCAGGATGCGGGTGTTGACGTGGCCGGCGCCTTCCAGCGCCTCGCGGATGGCGCCTATGCGGCCGTCCATCATGTCGCTGGGCGCGACCACGTCGGCGCCGGCCTCGGCGTGCGAGACCGCCTGTTTCACCAGCGCCTCGACGGTGTCGTCGTTGGTGACGTAGCCGCCGGCGTCGACCAGGCCGTCCTGGCCGTGGGTCGTGTAGGGATCGAGCGCGACGTCGGTGATGACGCCGAGGTCGGGGAAGTTCTTCTTCAGCGCGCGGATGGCGCGCTGGGCCAGGCCGTTTTCATCCCAGGCGGCGGCGGCGTCGAGCGACTTGGCCTCCGGCGCGGTGACCGGGAACAGCACGATCGCCGGGATCCGCAGCTTCACCGCCTGCTCGGCCGTGCGCAGCAGTTCGTCCACCGACTGCCGCTCGACGCCGGGCATCGACGCGACCGGCGCCCGGCCCTGCAGCTCGTGGATGAACACGGGCAGGATCAGGTCGTCGGCGCTCAGGCGGTGCTCGCGCATCAGCCGGCGCGAGAAGTCGTCGCGGCGCATGCGGCGGAGGCGGGTGTAGGGGAAGGACATGGCGGGCGGATTCCGGTGCAGTTCGCGTGCCGGAATGATACGCCTGGCGCCGCGGAGGCGCGGGGGCCGGTGACCGGCCCCCGGCTCCGGGGAACTACTTGTTGCGGGCGGCGCAGCTGGTCACGCGGCCTTTGTCGCGGCCTTCGATCAGGCCCTGGGCCACCAGGCCGTCGGCGTACGCGGCCATGCAGCCGACGTACTTGCCGTGGTTCGGGGCGAAGGCCCGGCAAATCAGGCTGCGCGCCTCGATGCTGGCACCCACCGCGACGCCGGCCGGGTCCACCACCGGCACGCCGGTGTCGCAGTTGCCCAGCCGGGCGTTGCCGGGGTTGGTGCCCCAGCCGGTGTCGCGGAACAGGGCCGGCGTCAGGTCCACATCGAGGTCGGCGCGCAGGGTGCCGGTGATCGACGGTTCCATCAGCGCGTTCGGGCTCAGCGCGGTGTCGTAGTGCGAGAAGGTCGAGCCCGGGGCGAGCGTGGTCGGCGTGTTGAGCCGCACGCGGCCCGCGTCGTCGGCGCCGACCAGGCGGTCGGGGTCGGTGATGGCCTCGACCTGCACGCCCGGCGACGCAGCGCGCACCACGTTGCCATCGGCCTGGCTCAGGCCCAGCACCGGGATCGCCACCGCCGCGTTGACACCACCCGGCTCGACCAGCCCGGCCACGTTGTTGGCGACCAGCACGCCGCTGGCGCCCGCCGACTGCGCGTTCAACGCCTTGACGTCGAAGGTGCAGGTGCCGCGGTCCACCAGGGCGATCCGACCGGCCACGGCCGCTGCGTTCGCCAGCGGTTCGCAGGCGTCGCCTCCGGCGCCGATGCCATCGTCGGCCACCACGACCTCGCCGCTGAAGCTGCCCGGCGTCACGAACGGCCCCAGGGTCGAACGGCCGGCTTCGCGCGGGCCCTCGAGCCCGGCCGGCGCGCTGATGTTGATCGCCAGCCGCGGGTCGAGGAAGTCGGGCGCGGCCGAGGCGACGTTGCCGCCGGTCCACACGGTGCGGCCCGCGTCACGCACCGAGAACGCGCGCTCGGCGTTGTTCATCACCGGGAAGGCCTTGCCCAGCGTGTTGTTGAAGGCGTTGCGCAGGTAAACATCGGGATAACCGGACGGGTTGGCGGCATCCGGCGCGAACATCGAGCCCGTGCTCACGTTGAGGAAACTCTGGAAGCCGATGCCGTGGCCGATCTCGTGCATCACCACGTTGAGGAAGTTCACGCTGCCGGCCGGTGTCTGGCCGTCGAGGCCGTAATACCAGTCGGCGCCGCCGAGGCAGGCCGGGTCGCCGCTGATGCGGCTGTTGAACTGCGAGCTGATGTCGAGCGCGCCGGGGTTGGCGTCGAAGCCGACGATCGCCTCGGTCAGCGCCACGTTGTGCCACGTGCCCGGCGCGATCGCCCCGGGGAAGTCGCGGAACACCGAGGTGGTGCCGGCCGAGCCGAGCACCGCGCCGGTGGCCGTGCAGGCCTGCGGGATGAAGCGGGCGCCGACGATGATCGGGACCTCGCTCTGCATGATCGCGCCCCACATGCGGGCGGCGTACGCGTAGACGACCTGCCGCTGTTCGCCCAGCGTGGTGGCCGGGTTGCCACCCTCGGGGGCGCGCGGGGTCGGGTCATCGAGGCCGGCGCCGGTGCCGGCGTCGAGGTTGACGACCACCAGTTCGGCGGCGGACAGCGGGGCGGCGGCGAACGCGGCCACCAGGGCGATGGCGAGTGCGGACTTATTCCTCGACATGGTCCACCTCCACGTCGCCGGCGTGGGAGACCACCAGCTGGCCCTGCGCGTCGCGCGTGACCAGTACCTGGCTGTCCAGGCTTTCGGGAACCAGCATCGACACCGAACCGTCGGCGTGGCGGACCAGGGTCTGCTGCGCCTCGGCTTCGGTGGCCGGACGCAGCAGGCCGCCGACGCCGGGGCCCGCCTTCGCGCGCGCGGACTGGCGCAGGCGTTCGGCATCGCGTTCGAGTTCGCGGTCCTCGGCGGCGGTGGTCGCACGCAGACGGCCGGTTTCGCGGTCGATGCCGGTCTTGCTGCCGGGTTCGGAGGATGCGGTATCGGCCGCGAAGGCCGGGACGGACAGGGTGAGCGCCAGCGCCAGGGGGACGGCGAGTGGCTTGAGTGCGGACATCTGCATGCCTTTCTCCAGAACAGAGGGTGGACGCAGGAAGCAAAAGCAAGGACGCTGTGCGGCGCCGGCCCGGGGCCGGCACGTCACTTCTCTTTCGACCCCTGCAACGAATGGAGGCGCGCCGGACCGATGCTGCTCCCTCGCTGGTCCCCGCTCCCCCGCAGCGGAGCCTACTCCGGCCCCATCGGCGTGGAATGAAGACCTCGTTAGGACCGCGTCAAGGCCTGCCGTCCGGCGCCCGCGCCTGCCTGGCGCTGATCGCCCTGCTGGCCGCGGCCTGCTGGCTGGGACCGCTGCTGGGCGGCCACGACCCCCACCGCCCGGACTGGGGCGCGCTGTCGTCTGCGCCCTCCCTGGCCAACGGCCACTGGTTCGGCACCGATGCGATCGGCCGCGACATCCTGGCGCGCACGCTCGCCGGCGGCCGGCTGTCGCTGACCATCGGCGCGCTGGCGACGGTGGTGGCGCTGGCGATCGGCCTGGCCTACGGCGCCATCGCCGGTTATGCCGGCGGCCGCACCGAACGCGCGATGCTGCGGCTGCTCGACGTGCTCTCGGCGCTGCCTTTCCTGCTGATCGTGATCCTGCTGCTGGCGCTGTTCGGGCGCTCGCTGTGGCTGCTGCTGGCGGCGATCGGCGGTTATGTCTGGATCGACCTGGCGCGGGTGGTGCGGGCCGAGGCCGCGCGCCTGCGCGAGGCGCCGTTCGTGCTGGCCGCGCGCGCCGCCGGGGCCAGCTTTGGCCAGGTGCTGCGCTGGCACCTGCTGCCCAACCTGCTGCCGCTGGCCCTGGTCTATCTCGGGCTGATCCTGCCGCAGGCGATCCTGGTCGAAAGTTTCCTCGGCTTCCTGGGCCTGGGGCTGGACGAGCCTTCGGCCAGCTGGGGCAGCCTGCTGCACGAAGGCAGCCAGGAGCTCGACACGGCGCCCTGGTCGCTGCTGTTCCCGGCCGGTTTCCTGGTGGCGACGCTGGCCGCCTTCCAGTTCCTCGGCGACGGCCTGCGCGACTGGCTGGACGTGCGCGGGGCGCCGGCATGAGCGCGCGGCTGGCGCTGCGCGGACTGCAGGTGTCGGCCGGCGCGTGCCGGCTGCTGGGTCCGATCGACCTGGACATCGCGCCCGGCCAGTGCCTGGGCCTGGTTGGCGAAAGCGGCAGCGGCAAGAGCCTGACCGTGCTGTCCTTGCTCGGCCTGCTGCCGCCCGGCCTGCAGGCGCGCGGCGAACTGCTGGTGGACGGCGAGCGTTTCGAGCTCGGCAGCCGCGCGCACCACGCGCTGCGCGGCCGGGTGATCGCCTGGATGCCGCAGGACCCGCAGGCCAGCCTGCATCCGCTGCGCAGCGTTGGTGCCCAACTGGTCGAGAGCCTGCGCGTGCTGCGAGGCCTCGACGCCGGCGCGGCGCGGCGCGAGGCGATCGCGCTGTTCGAACGCCTGCAGCTGCCCGATCCGGCGACCCTGCTGGCCCGGCACCCGCACCAGCTGTCGGGCGGCCAGCGCCAGCGCGCGCTGCTGGCCATGGCCCTGGCCGGGCGGCCACGACTGCTGCTCGCCGACGAACCGACCTCGGCGCTGGACCCGCGCCTGGCGCAGGAGGCGCTGCAGCTGCTCGACGGCCTGCGCCGCGACCTCGGCCTGGCCGTGCTCCTGGTCAGCCACGACCTGCCCGCGGTCGCCGAACACGCGGCCCAGGTGCTGATCCTGCGCGGCGGCGAGGTCGTCGAGCGCGGCGAGTGCGGCGCGGTGTTCGCCCGGCCGCAGCATGACTACACCCGCGAACTGCTGGCCGCCGACCGGCTGCCGGTGCTGGCGCCGGCACCCGCCGGCGCGCGGCTGCTGGAGCTGCAGTCGGTCAGCGTCACCTATCCGCGCGCTGCGGCGCCGGCGGTGGCCGAGGCCAGCCTGGAGCTGCACCGCGGCCAGTGCCTGGCCCTGGTCGGCGAGAGCGGCAGCGGCAAGAGCAGCCTGGGCCGGGCCGTGCTGCGGCTGGCGAAACAGGGCCTGGGCGGCCGCATCCTGCTCGACGGCGAGGATCTGCTCGGTGCCGACCGCCACCGGCTGCGGGCGCTGCGGCGGCGCATCGGCGTGGTGTTCCAGGACCCCTACGCGTCGCTGGACCCGCGCATGCGCCTGGTCGACCTGGTCGCCGAACCGCTGCGCATCCACGGCCTCGGCGATCCGGCGGCCCGCCGCGCGCAGGCGCTGGCCGGGCTGGCGGCCGTGGGGCTGGACGCGGCGCTCGCCGACCGGTACCCGCATCAGCTCTCGGGCGGCCAGCGTCAGCGCGTCGCGATCGCTCGAGCCCTGGCCACCGGCCCGGACCTGCTGGTCTGCGACGAGGCGGTATCGGCGCTCGACGCCCACCATCGGGCCGGCGTGCTGGCCCTGCTGGCGCGCCTGAAGCGCGAGCGCGGCCTGGCCCTGCTGTTCATCACCCACGACTTCGCGGCCGCCCATGCCCTCGCGGACCGTACCGCCCTGATGAGGGACGGCCGCCTGGTCGCGGTCGGCGATACCGCGACCGTGCTGGCGGGAACGGCCCGGGCCGGCTGATACACTCGGGCCGAACCCCCGGGGAGGGGGAGTACGAAGACCGATGCCGCATCACCCGCTGTCTCCAGGCGAGCTAAAACCCACGGTCCAGGCCCTGCCTCGCACCGACGACACCTCCGCGCTCGCCGCCGAGGTCCAACGCCTGCGGGTGGACGTCGAGCGGCTGGGCCGCGCCGAACGCCTGCAGCGCGCGCTGTTCGCCATCTCCGACCTGGCCAGCTCCGACCAGGACGCCGCGACCGTGCTGCACGGCCTGCACGAGATCGTCGGCCGGCTGATGTACGCCGAGAACTTCTACATCGTCCGCTACTCGCCCGAGACGGACACGATGCGCTTCATCTACTTCGCCGACAGCCTGGACCCGATCAAGCCGGATCCGACCGAAGAACTGCCGGCGTCGCAGATGGGCAACAGCCTCACCCTGGCCCTGATCCGCCACGGCCGGCCGGTGCTGGGCCCGTCCGACGACGTGCGCCGCGCCCTGAACGTTCCGCGCGACGAGACCCTGGGCCCGGACAGCGAGGACTGGCTGGGCGTGCCGATGGTGGACGAAGGCGTGGTGCGCGGCGCCGTGGTCGTGCAGAGCTACGACCCGGAAACCCGCTACAGCGAGGACGACCGGGCCCTGCTCGGCTACGTCGCCCAGCACATCCTCACCGCCCTGGCCCGGCGCGACGCCCAGGAAGAGCTGGAGCGGCGCGTGGACGAACGCACCCGCGAGCTGCGCCAGCAGATCGCCGAGCGCGAGCGCAGCGAGCGGCTGCAGGCGGCGCTGTTCCGCATCGCCGAACAGGCCGGCCGCAGCGAAAGCATCGAGGTGTTCTACGCCGAGGTGCACGGCATCGTCAGCGCCCTGCTCGACGCGCGGAACTTCTTCATCGCCCTGCTCACCGACGACGGCCGCGAGCTCGACTTCCCCTACTCGGTGGACGAGCGCGACCAGAAGCGCCCGCGCCGCCGCCTGGCCAAGGGCCTGACCGAATACGTTCTGGCCAGCGGCCAGCCCCTGCTGGCCGACCGCGACGGCATCCACGACCTGGTGGCCGAGGGCAAGGTGCAGTCCTTCGGCACGCCCTCGGTGTGCTGGCTGGGCGTGCCGCTGCAGATCGGCGGCCAGCCGGTCGGCGTGATCGCGGTGCAGTCCTACACGCCCGATTACCTGTACACCAAGCGCGACCAGGAGCTGCTGAGCTTCGTCTCCTTCCACATCGCCCAGGCGCTGGAGCGCCGCCAGGCCAACGAATCGCTGCGCCTGGCCTACGCCGAGCTCGAGCAGCGCGTGGCCTCGCGCACCAGCGAGCTGGCCGACGCCAACCGCGAGCTGCTCGACCAGATCTCGGTGCGCGAGCGCATGGAGCACAAGCTCAAGCACGAGGCCATGCACGACACGCTCACCGGCCTGCCCAACCGCAGCCACCTGCTGGGCCGCATGGGCATGGCGCTGTCGCGCTACCGCTACGACCCGACCCAGCTGTTCGCGGTGCTGTTCCTCGACCTCGACCGCTTCAAGGTGGTCAACGACTCGGTCGGCCACCTGGTCGGCGACGAGCTGCTGAAGGAGGCCGCGCGCCGCATCGGCCGCTGCGTGCGCGACCCGGACATGGTGGCGCGCCTGGGCGGCGACGAGTTCGCGATCGTGCTCGACTTCATCCACACCGCGGACGACGCGGTGGCGGTGGCCGACCGCGTGATCAGCTCGCTGGCCGAGCCGATGCGCATCGCCGGCAAGGAGCTCTACACCTCGGCCAGCATCGGCATCGCGCTGGTGGACGGCCGCTACCGCAGCCCGGAAGAACTGCTGCGCGACGCCGACGTGGCGATGTACCGCGCCAAGGCCACCGGCCGCCAGCGTTACGCCCTGTTCGACGAACACCTGCACGAGGCCGCCCTCAAGCTGCTCGAGCTCGAGGGCGACCTGCGCCGCGCGCTGCAGCGCCAGGAGTTCGAGCCGCACTACCAGCCGATCATCAGCCTGGCCGACGGCGGCCTGGTCGGCTTCGAGGCCCTGATGCGCTGGCACCACCCGGTGCGCGGGCTCAGCGCGCCGGGCGATTTCATCGGCATCGCCGAGGAGACCGGCAGCCTCGAGCACATGGACTGGCAGGTCTATGAGCTGGTCTGCCGCGACACCAAGCGGCTGTCGGCACGCAACGCCTACATCACGCTCAACGTCTCGCCGCGGCACCTGCGCGCGCCCGACTTCGAGTCACGCCTGCTGGAGATGATGGCGCGGCATGCAGTGAAGCCGGCACACCTGCGCCTGGAGGTGACCGAGGGAGCCCTGCTGGAACAGCCCGAACAGGTGCAGGCCTGCCTGGGCCGCCTGCGCGAGGCCGGCGTGCTGACCCTGCTCGACGACTTCGGCACCGGCTACTCCTCGCTAAGCTACCTGCACCGATTCCCGCTGCACGGACTGAAGATCGACCGCAGCTTCGTGGCGGAACTGCGCAGCGGCGAAAGCGGGGGCAGCACGGCGATCGTGCGCGCGATCCGGCTGCTGGCCGATTCGCTGGGCCTGGAAGTGATCGCCGAAGGCATCGAGACCGAAGAACAACGCTACCAGCTGCGCCTGCTCGGCCTGAGCCTGGGCCAGGGCTACCTGTTCTCGCGGCCGGCCTCGGCCAGCGAGATCCTGGCGCGTTACGGCATGTCGGACGGCGGCACCGCCTGAGCGGGCATCAGCCCCTCGGCGCGCAGCCAGGCGATGGTGTCGGCCAGCAGCTGCGGCAGCGGCGTGCTGCGGTAGCCGAGCTCGTGTTCGGCCTTGGATGAGTCGACCTTCAGGTGGTGGCTGGTGAACGCCGCCGCCACCGGCGTCACCGACGGCGGCCTGCGCGTGATCCGCGACACCAGGTCCAGCGCCCGGGCATAGATGCGCAGCACCGGTGCCGGCATCGGCCGCGACGGCGTCGGCTTGCCGAGCTGCCGTCCAACTTCCTGGATCAGGGCCAGGAAGGTCGCGTGTTCGCCGCCCAGCAGCCAGGCCTCGTCGCGGCGCGGGCCCTGCCAGGCCCGCACCTGCGCGCGCGCGACTTCACGCACGTCGGCGAAGGCGCCCGAGCCCGGCGGCGCGCCGGGCAGTTTGCCGGCGTCGATCAGGCGGATCAGGTTCGACCAGTTGTTGTAGTCGCCCGGCCCCAGGATGTGCGCGGGCTGGAACACCAGGAAGGGCAGGCCGGATTCGCGCACCAGGCGCTCGGCCGCGTGTTTGGTGCGCTCGTAGTTGATCCACGATTCGGCGCCGCGCTGCGGCACGTCCTCGCGCAGTGTGCCGTGCACGCGGTGCGAGTAGGCCGACACGCTCGAGGTGTGCACGAAGGTGGCGACACCGGCGGCGCGCGCCGCCGCGATCAGCCGGGCGGTGCCGCCGACATTGGTGTCGGTCTGCGCGGCGTCGCCCGGTCCCCAGTTGTTGGTGTCGGCGGCGGTGTGGAAGACGGCCTCGCAGCCGGCGGTCGCCGCGGCCAGGGCGGCGGTGTCGCCGAGATGGCCGCGCACTGGCTGGGCGCCCAGCGCCACCAGGGCCGCGTCTCCCGACGCCGAGCGGGACAGCCCGCGGACGAGGTTGCCGGCCGCGACGAGTTCGCGCACGAGGTGTCGGCCGAGGAATCCGGTGGCGCCGGTGACGAGCAGGGTGGGCATGGCGATTCTCGGCGTGAGGTGAGGGTGGGCGCCCCATCCCTGGCATGGCGCCCGGCAGGCCGCACGCGCTGGACTGTACGTTCAGCCTTCGGTGACTATAGCCAAATGCCGCCTGATTCGACGCTGTCCGGACAACTGCTGCAGCTGTTACCCGAGGCCGTGGTGCAGACGGATGCGCAGTGGACCCTCACGTTCTTGAACCCCGCCTGGCACAAGCTCACCGGCCATCCCCTGGACGGTTCGCTCGGACGGTCGCTGCTCGACTTCGTGCACCCCGACGACCGGGGAACCGTCCGGTCGGGCATGCCCGTATTCCGGCTCCGCTTCGCCGATTCGGACTATCGCTGGGTGCGCCTGCAGCTGCAGGCGGAATCCGACACCGCCGGCCGCGTGCTCGGTCGCCAGGGCGTGCTTCTTGAGATCACCGAGGTCACCGAGCAGGTGCTGGTGGAAGTCCGCCAGCGGTTCCTGCGGCTGCTCGAGACGATCGACGGCGTGGTGTGGGAAGCCGAGTTCGGCGTCGGCAACACCTTCCTCAGCCCGCAGGTCGAGCGGCTGTTCGGATACACGGTGGAGGAGTGGCGGTCGGACCCGGGGTTCTGGCGTTCGCGCGTGCACCCCGACGACTTCGAGCAGGCAAGGGCCATCGACGACGCCGCCTACCGCGCGACGCACAGTTATGCCTACGAGATGAGCTACCGCCTGATCGCCAAGGACGGCGCGACCGTCTGGGTACGCGACCTGTGCCGGGCGATCGTCGAACCGGGCCGGCCGAACCGCATGATCGGCCTGATGATCGACGTCAGCCGGCAGAAGAACACCGAGCTGGAGCTGACCCAGTCCGACAACCGCTATGCGCTGGCCACGCGCGGGTCCAATGACGGCATCTGGGACTGGGACCTGAGGACGGACGTGCTGCACGCCTCTCCGCGATTCCACGAGATTGTCGGACTGGGCGACATCGGCAACCTGCACGCGCGCGGCTGGACGTTCCTCGAGCAGATCATCGACGTGGAGGATCGCAAACGCGTGCAGGCTGCCTATCGCCGGCATCTGTCGGGCCACTGCCCGAACTTTTCGGTGGATTTCCGGGCCCGCCACGGCTCTGGCCGGCTGATCTGGGTCAACTGGCGCGGGGTCGCCCGGTTCGAGGGCGGCGCAGCGGTGCGCATGGCGGGATCGTTGAGCGACCTGGCCGAACGCGCGAGCTCCTACGACTCGTTGACCAACCTGCCCGGGCGGCCGCTGTTCCGCGTCCGCCTCGAGCACGCCATCGCGCTGCACCAGGACGGCCTGCGGGATGGGCAGGCGCCGGACGAGGCCACGATGTTCGCCGTCCTGATGCTGGATCTGGACCGGTTCAAGGCGGTCAACGACAGCCTGGGTCACCACGCCGGCGACCAACTGCTGCAGCAGGTCGCACGCCGGCTCGAATCGAGCGTGCGCGCGGCGGACCTGGTCGCCCGCACCGGTGGCGACGAGTTCAACGTACTGCTGGAGGCCGTCGATCTCGCCAGTGCGACGGCCCGGGCCCGGCAGATCGCCGCCGTGCTCGCGGCCCCCTATCGGATCGGCCCGCACACCGTGGCCAGCGGCGCGAGCATCGGCGTGGTCATGAGTCAGCCGGGCCTCGCCACCACCGATGACTACCTGCGGGCCGCCGACGCCGCCATGTACCAGGCCAAGAGCCGGTCACTGGGCGTCTCTGTCTACCCGGGCTGAGCCCGCCCCCCGGGGCCCCGCCCGCGCGGCCCGGGCAGTCCGGCTGTCAACCCGCTTCTGACCGTATTGTGAAACCGGTCACGTTTCAAAGGCTATACTTCAGCAACACTGCCTAACCCCCCGGTAAATATGGCAATGATGAGCTCCCTGCTGCCGCTCCCCCTGCCCCTGGCCCCGATCGCGTGGCTGACGGGCCTGCGCCGCATCCCCGACAACTGCGTGGTCACCGTGCACCGCTTCGGCCGCTTCGTGCGCGCCCTGGGCCCGGGCTGGCGCTGGACCGTGCCCGGCCTCGACCGCCTCGGCGAACCGGTCTGCCTGATCGGCCACCACCTGGACGTGGCCGGCAGCCGCGGTACCCACGCCGAGCTGCACTACCAGATCCTCGACCCGGCCCAGGCCGGCGAAGCCCTGGACCGCGTGGACGCCCTGGTCAGCGACCAGGCCCGCGACGCCCTGGCCTCCCTGCAGGCCCTGGCCGACTCCACCCGGCCGATGGCCGAAGCCCTCAAGGCCGAACTCAACCGGCGCGTCGCCCGGCTGGGCCTGCGCGTCATCCGCTGCTCGCTGCACGCCGCCTGATCCAGGGGCGTGCGGCTACGTTTCCGCAGGATGCGGCCATCACGGACGCCGTCGTGTCCTGCCGGAAACGTAGCCAGACGCCCCTTGAATCCGGGGTCAGAGTGCATTTATCCGAGCCTGCGGCCGCCGCGGCAACGTGGATAAGTGCACTCTGACCCCGGACTTTTCCGCGACAATGCGCGGCATGAATCCGTTGACCCACCTGCTGCCGGAGCTCGAGTCCGGCCTGAGCGCCCTCGGCCTGCCGCCCCGGCCGCTGGCCGACCGTCTGCTCGACTACCTGGCCCTGCTCGACCGCTGGAACAAGACCTACAACCTCACCGCCGTGCGCGAGCCGCGCGAGATGCTGGCCAAGCACCTGCTCGATTCGCTGTCGATGTGGCCGCACGTCGCGCCCGGCAAGCTGGCCGACCTCGGCACCGGCCCCGGCCTGCCGGGCATTCCGCTGGCGCTGGCGGTTCCCGGCCTGCAGGTCACCCTGGTGGAAAGCATCAGCAAGAAGACCCGCTTCCTGCGCGAAGTGGTGCGCCAGCTGGGCCTGGACAACGTGCGGGTGCTCGATTCGCGCGCCGAGGCCGTGGCCGAGCCCGGCGCCTACGACCAGATCACCGCCCGCGCCATGGACACGCTGGCCGGCATCCTGGCGGTCGGCGGCCACCTGCTCGCGCCCGGCGGCCGCCTGCTGGCGATGAAGGGCCAGCGGCCCGACGCCGAGATCGCGGCGCTGCCGCCCGGCTGGCGCGTCGAATCGGTGCAGGCCCTCACGGTTCCCGGCCTGGAGGGCGACCGCCACCTGGTCACCGTCACCCGCGACCCGGCCGAGGCGGCATAATCCCCCGCTCGGGCCAACCTCCCGTTCGAACCCCCACCCACCGGCCCGCACGGGTCCGGCGCAAGGAGCCTGCATGGGTCGCATCATCGCCATAGCCAACCAGAAGGGCGGCGTCGGCAAGACCACCACCGCCGTCAACCTGGCCGCCGCGCTCGCCGTGACGCCGCGCCGGGTGCTGCTGGTGGACCTGGACCCGCAGGGCAACGCCACCATGGCGTCCGGCGTGGACAAGCGCGAACTGGCCAACTCCACCTGCGAGGTGCTGCTGGGCGAATGCGACGCCGCCGGCGCCATCGTCAAGACCCCCGAAGGCTACGACCTGCTGCCCGGCAACATCGACCTGACCGCGGCCGAGATCCGCCTGATGGACGAAAGCGCGCGCGAGCAGCGGCTCAAGACGGCGCTGGGGCCGCAGCGCGGCAACTACGACTACATCCTGATCGACTGTCCGCCCTCGCTGTCGCTGCTGACGCTCAACGCGCTGGCCGCCGCCGACGGCGTGATCGTGCCGATGCAGTGCGAATACTTCGCGCTCGAAGGCCTGAGCTCGCTGGTCGACACCATCAACGCGCTCAAGGGCAAGCTCAACCCGGCGCTCGAGATCGAGGGCATCGTGCGCACCATGTACGACGTGCGCAACAACCTCGCCAACGCGGTGTCGGCCGAGCTGACCAAACATTTCGGCGACAAGGTGTTCCGTTCGATCATCCCGCGCAACGTGCGCCTGGCCGAGGCGCCCAGCCACGGCCAGAGCATCGTCGGCTACGACCGGGCGTCGCGTGGCGGCATCGCCTACCTGGGCCTGGCGGGCGAGATCGTGCGGCGCGAGAAGAAGCTGTCCAAGGAGTTGGCATGAGCACCAAGAAGCGCGGCCTGGGCCGCGGCCTGGAGGCCCTGCTGGGCACGGGCAACAAGGGCGCCGCGCCCGAGGCCGAGCCGGCCGCGTCCGGCGAGGGCCTGCGCACCCTGCCGATCCAGGCGATGCAGCCGGGCAAGTACCAGCCGCGCACCGGCATGGACCCGGACAAGCTCACCGAGCTGGCGGAATCGATCAAGGCCCAGGGCCTGATCCAGCCGATCGTCGTGCGCGAGATCGGCAAGCACAAGGACGGCAGCCCACGCTACGAGATCATCGCCGGCGAACGCCGCTGGCGCGCCGCCACCCAGGCCGGCCTGGACGACGTGCCGGTGGTGCTGCGCGAGGTCGACGACCGCGCCGTCATCGCCATGGCGCTGATCGAGAACATCCAGCGCGAGGACCTCAACCCGCTGGAAGAAGCGCAGGCGCTGAGCCGCCTGATCGACGAATTCAGCCTCACCCATCAGCAGGCCGCCGAGGCCGTCGGCCGCTCGCGCGCCGCGGTGTCGAACCTGCTGCGCCTGCTGGAGCTGCCCGACGGCATCCGCGCCCTGCTCGAGAACAAGCAGCTGGAGATGGGCCACGCCCGCGCCCTGCTGACCCTGGCACCCGCCGCCGCGCTGTCGCTGGCCAAGGAAGCCGTGGCCGAAGGCTGGTCGGTGCGCGAGGTCGAGCGCCGCGCCCAGCTGCTGGGCAAGGGCCAGCTGCCGGGCAAGAAGCCGGCCAAACCCGCCGGCAAGAAGACCGACGCCGACATCGCCGCGCTCGAGCGCGAACTGTCGGAAAAACTCAGCGCCAAGGTCGCCGTGCAGCACGGCCGCGGCGGCCGCGGCAAGCTGGTGATCGCCTACCACGGCCTCGACGCGCTCGACGGCATCCTCGAGCTGCTGCGCCGCTGAGCCAGGGCATACGGGCATGACGATCCTGGTCACCGGCGCGGCGGGTTTCATCGGCGCCTATGCCTGTCGGGCCCTGGCGGCCCGCGGCGAGCGCGTGGTCGGCCTGGACAACTACAACCGTTATTACGACCCGCAGATCAAGCGCGACCGCGTCGCCGCGCTGTGCCCGGACGTGGCGATCGCCGAACTCGACCTGACCGACCGCGCCGGGCTCGAGGCCCTGTTCGACCGCGAGCAGCCGACCCGCGTGCTGCACCTGGCCGCCCAGGCCGGCGTGCGCTACTCGCTGCAGAACCCGCAGGCCTACGTCGACAGCAACCTGACCGGTTTCACCAACATCCTCGAGCTGTGCCGCCACCGCGGCGTGCAGCACCTGGTGTACGCCTCGTCCTCGTCGGTGTACGGCGGCAGCGCCACGCCGCCGTTTTCGGAAGACCAGCGCGTGGACAAGCCGCTGAGCTTCTACGCCGCCACCAAGGTCGCCAACGAGGCGATGGCACATACCTACGCGCACCTGTTCCGGCTGCGCGCGACCGGGCTGCGCTTCTTCACCGTGTACGGCGCCTGGGGCCGGCCGGACATGGCGCCGGTGCTGTTCTCGCGCGCGGTGCTCGAGGGCCGCGGCATCGAAGTGTTCAACCATGGGCGCATGCGCCGCGACTTCACCCACGTCAGCGACATCGTCGCTGGCGTGCTGGGCGCGCTCGACCACCCGCCGGCCGACGGCGGGCCCGACGCGCCGCCGCATCGCGTGTTCAACCTCGGCAACCACACCCCGGTCGAGCTGGAGCGCTTCATCGCCGTGATCGAACAGGCCGCGGGGCGGCCCGCCGACAAGACCTACCGGCCGATGCAGCCGGGGGACATGGTCGAAACCATGGCCGACACCCGGGCCGCGAAGGCGGCCTTCGGCTTCGAGCCGGCGACGCCGATCGAGGCCGGGCTGCCCGAGGTCGTGGCCTGGTGCCGGGAGTATTTCAGCGCACACTGACTGCGGACGTTCAAGAAAGATTTAACACCCGGGTTGAGACTATGCCGCCGCAACTGGCCCGTCCCTGGAGTTCCGCGTGAGTGCACCGCCGCTGTCCGTCGTCGTTCCCGCCTTCAATGAAGAGGGCAACGTGCTGGCGCTGCTCGACGAGATCGTCGCGGCCCTGCGCGGCGTGACGCCCTTCGAGGTCATCTTCGTCGACGACCACAGCCGCGACGGCACCCGGGCCGCGCTGCAGTCCGCCCTGGCGCAGGTGCCGGAGCTGCGCGTGCTGGGCCACGAGCGCCAGAGCGGCCAGAGCACCGCCATCCGCACGGGCGTGAAAGCCGCGCGCGGCGAATGGATCGCCACGCTCGACGGCGACGGCCAGAACGATCCGGCCGACCTGCCCAAGCTGCTGGCCGCCCGCGACGCCGGCGCGGCCGATGTGAAGCTCTACGCCGGCTGGCGGGTCAACCGCCAGGACACCGGCAGCAAGAAGTGGGCCTCGCGCTGGGCCAACGCCATCCGCTCGCGCCTGCTGCACGACGCCACGCCCGATACCGGCTGCGGCACCAAGCTGTTCGAACGCGCGGCCTTCCTGGACCTGCCGTATTTCGACCACATGCACCGCTACCTGCCGGCCCTGATGCAGCGTGCCGGCTGGAAGACCGTGAGCGTGCCGGTGAACCACCGCCCCCGCGGCGCCGGCGCCTCCAAGTACACCAACCTGGGCCGGGCCCTCGTCGGCATCCGCGACCTGATGGGCGTGGCCTGGCTGATCAAGCGCAGCCGGCTCACCGGCGTGCGCGAACTGGAGTGAGCCGATGAATGCCGAAATCCTCTGGCTGGAGTGGACCGGCCTGCACGTGACCGCCTGGAAGCTGATCGGCTACACCGGCGCCCTGATGTTCGGCGGCCGCTGGGTGGTGCAGTTCGTCGCCTCGCGCCGGGCCGGCAAGCCGGTGATCCCGCGGGTGTTCTGGTACATGAGCCTGGTCGGCGCCCTGATGACGCTCAGCTACTTTCTGTTCTCGGCCAAGCAGGACTCGGTGGGGGTGCTGCAGAACCTGTTCCCCACCTTCACCGCCGCCTACAGCCTGTGGCTGGACATCCAGCACCGGGGCTGGAACCGGGACCGGGCCGAGCACTGAGGGCCGCCAAGTCCTTGTTTTTTCAGGCCCGGGACAAGCGCCCGGGCCGCCCCGCCGCGATTTCCGCGCCTAAGTGATTGCCCGGCAAGGGTTTGATGGGCATAATGCGCGGCTCGCTCCGCACCCTGCCTTTGGTCTCCGGCCCCGGGAATGCGATCCCGTCCGGTGGCGGAGCGCCCGCAACATCCCGCATCGCATGCGCCAGCCAGCCGAAAGGCCAGCCGCGCGGGGCCGCCGCCGCCCGGGCTATGGGCGGCCAGTCCGACCCAGGAGTTTGACCATGAGCCGAGTTTGCCAAGTTACCGGCAAGCGCGTGCAGACCGGCAACAACGTCTCGCACGCCAACAACAAGACCCGCCGCCGTTTCCTTCCCAATCTGCATGAGCGCCGCTTCTGGGTTGCCTCTGAGAACCGCTGGGTGAAGCTGCGCCTTTCCATGCACGCCCTGCGCACCATCGACAAGAACGGCATCGACTCCGTCCTGGCCGAAATGCGCGCCCGCGGCGAAAAGATCTGAGGAGGACTGAACCATGGCATCCAAGCGCGACAAGATCCGCCTGACGTCTTCTGCCGGCACCGGTCATTTCTACACGACCGACAAGAACAAGAAGACCACCCCGAACAAGATGGAGATCAAGAAGTACGATCCCGTCGTCCGCAAGCACGTGATGTACAAGGAAGGCAAGATCAAGTAAGCCCCCGGGCTTCGATCGCTTCCCCCCAGGAAACCCGCCCCCGTGGCGGGTTTTCTTTTGCCCGGCCGCTCACAGCTGCGACTTGATCGGCCAGATCACCATCTCGCTGAACTTCTCGTGCCACGGGCGGTCCAGCCACTGCTGGTAGGTGTAGGGCTTCGCGCTGCGCAGGTCGTTTTCAAAGACGCGGGTCATGTGCGCCGCGAAACCGCGGTCGTAGACGTTGAGGCTGGCCTCGTCGTTGAGGCTGAAGCTGCGCATGTCGAAGTTGGTCGAGCCCACCGACACCAGCAGGCCGTCGGCGATCAGGGTCTTCACGTGCATCATCGTCGGCTGGTAGACGTGGATCTCCATGCCGGCCTTCAGCAGCTCGCCCCAGATCGCCCGCGAGGCGATGCGCACAGTCTCCGAATCGATGTGCTCCCCCGGCACCAGCACCCGCACCCGCACGCCGCGCTTGAGCGCCATCCGCAGCGCCCGCACCACCAGCTCGTCGGGCACGAAGTACGAGGCGTGGATGTCCAGCGACTCGCGCGAGGCGGCGATCGCCATCAGGTACATCAGGTGCATGCTTTCACTGCCGCCCTCGGGCGAGCTGATGAACATGTGCGCGTCCATCGCCCCGGCCGGCGCGAGCGACGGGAAGTATTCGTCGCCGTTGAGCACGCGACCCGTGACCTTGATCCAGTTGTCGATGAAGGCCGCCTGCATCTGCGCCACCACCGGTCCGCGCACGCGGAAATGCATGTCGCGCCAGTGCAGCGGGTCCTGGGCATGGCCGCCCCACTGGTCGGCGATGCCGACGCCGCCGGTGAAGGCCGTCTCGCCGTCGACCACCAGCAGCTTGCGGTGCGTGCGCTTGTTCAGCCGCGAGAAGCTGTACCAGCGCAGCGGCCGGAACAGCTCCACGCGTGCGCCGGCCGCGCGCATGGCCGTCACCAGCGAGGAATCCATCTTCAGGCCGCCGACCCAGTCGATGACCACGTTCACCTGCACGCCGGCGCGCGCGCGTTCGGCCAGCGCCTCGGAGAACTCCAGGCCGACGTCGCCGGACCAGTAGATGTAGGTCTCGAAGTTGATCGTGCGCTCGGCCGCGCGGATCGCCTCGAGCATCGCCGGGAAGATTTCGTCGCCGTTGTTGAGCGGATCGACCTGGTTGCCCGCCAGCACCGCCGGGCCCAGCAGCACGCCCAGCTCGCGCCGGAACTGCGGGTCGGCGACGGCGTAGTCGTGCTCGACCGCGCGGTCGAGCGTCTTCTCGGGCCGGGTGAAGTTGAACGAAAACAGCACGATGACCACCGTGGCCAGCGCGGTGACCGCCACCGTCCACAGCCGGCGCCTGCTCCAGGCCATGCCCGTCTCCTGTCCGTCGTGGCCCCGAGTCTGCCAGCATCGGCGGCTGCCGTCGCCGGTCGCGCCGCCTCGCGGCAAGGGAAATTTTTACACGCGGTCGCGCCTTATTTCGGGCCGCCCAGCGGCTTGCGCTGCATCAGCAGCGCGACGATATCGGCGGCCGGCACCGGCCGGGTGAACAGGTAGCCCTGGGCTTCGTCGCAGCGCAGCAGGTGCAGCAGCCGCGCCTGTTCCTCGGTCTCCACGCCTTCGGCGACGACCTTGAGCCGCAGCGCATGCGCCAGCGCGATGATGCTCGAGACGATCGCCAGGCCCTCGGGGCCATCGGTCATGCCGACGATGAAGGAGCGGTCGATCTTCAACGCGTTCACCGGCAGCTTGGCGATGTAGGCCAGCGAACTATAGCCGGTGCCGAAATCGTCCACCGCCACCGTGATGCCGGCGTCGCGCGCGGCGGACAGCGCGACGATGTTGCGCTCCACGTCTTCCATGATCACCGACTCGGTGATCTCCAGCTCCAGCTCGGCCATGCTGCTGCCGGAGGTGAGCGCCGCCACCGATTCGGCGAAACCCGGCCGCCGCAGCTGCAGCGGCGACACGTTCACCGCCACCCGCGGTGCCACCAGCCCGCGCGACCACCAGTCGTCCTGGTCCGCCAGCGCCTGCCGCAGCGCCCAGTCGCCGACCTCGCCGATCAAGCCGCATTCCTCCAGCACCGGGATGAACTGCCCGGGCGGCACCAGGTGGGGCTGGTCGGGCGAACGCCAGCGGATCAGGGCCTCGACGCCGGTGATCCGGCGGTCGGCCATTCCCACCTTGGGCTGGTAGTGCAGCACGAATTCGTTGCGCTCGATCGCCCGCCGCAGCCTCGATTCCAGGTTCAGGGCCTCGGCGGCCCGGGCGTTGAGCTCGGGCGCGTAGAAGGCCAGCCGCTCCGAGGTCACGCGCGCGCGCCGGAGCGCCGCCTCCGCGTTGTGCAGCAGGGTCTCGGCATCTCTGCCGTCACTGGGATGCACCGCGATTCCGATCCGGCAGCCGATGCGCAGCTCTTCGCCGGCCACGGCATAGGACGCGCCGAAGCAGCGCTCGACCAGGGCGTTGACGGCATGCGCGACTTCGGCCGCGGATTGCGGATCGCGCAGTTTCATCACGAACACGTCGCCATTCAGGCGCGCGACGCTGTCCTCCGCCGCCGTCAGCCGCCGCGCGACCTGCCGCAGCAGTTCATCGCCGGCCTCGCGCCCCAGGGTTTCGTTGACCAGACGGAAGCGTTCGAGGTCCATCACCAGCACCGAGAGCATCTGGGCACCCGCGCCGTTGCGGTCCTTGAGCGAACGCGCCAGCCGGTCCGAGAAGGCGCTGCGATTGGGCAGTCCCGTCAGCTCGTCGTGCGTGGCCAGGTAGTGGATCTGCTCGGACTTGCGCAGGTGTTCGAGTGCGTAGGAGACGTCGCCGGCCAGCTCCGACAGCAGTTTCATCTCCTCGCTGTCGAAGAAGCCGGGCTCGGCCGCGTAAAGCACCATCACGCCCGCCGCCGCGCCGTCGATGGACAGCGGCAGGGCGGCCAGGGAGCGCGCGCCGGACGCGCGCGTGGACGGCAGCATCAGCGGCTCGGCGGCAAGGTCGTTGATGACCAGGGGCTGGCGCCCCTTCACCGCCGCCAGCCAGGCGGCGTAGCGGGGCGAGTCCTGGTCGGCGAGCAGCTGTTCGAGTTCGGTGAAGAAGGCCGGGTCGTCGCCCTGCCCCGCGCGGAAGCGCAGCCGGTCGTCGGGCCCGTCCATCAGGGCGATCCAGGCCCGCGGGAAGTGGCCCGAATCCACGGCGATGCGGCAGGCCTCGGTCAGCAGCTCTTCCTGGTTGCCGGCGCGCACGATCAGGGTGTTGATGCCGCTGAGCACCGACAGCACCCGGTTGACGCGGCGCAGTCGGGCCTCGCTCTTGGCCAGCGCCTGCTCGGCCTGGTAACGCTCGCTGATGTCGCGCAGGAACACCGTGTACAACCAGCCGTGAGAGGTCGCGAGCTTCGATATCGAGGCGTCGACCGGGAATTCGGTGCCGTCCAGGCGCTGGGCCCAGACCATGCGCGCGCCCATGCGCCGTCCCGTGTCCGCGCCTTCGCCGAACTTCTCCACCTGGCTGTGGTGCGCCCGCTGGAAACGCACCGGTATGAACTGGTCCAGCGAGCGGTTCATCGCCTGCTCGCGCGGGCAGCCGAACAGCTTCTCGGCCGCCGAATTGAACAGCACGATCTTCTGCTGCTGGTCGATGGCGATGATGGCGTCCAGCGCCGACTCCACCAGGCCCGACAGCCGCGCCTCGATCTGCGCCAGGCCTTCGTAGGCCAGACCCAGCTGCTCGCTTTTTTCCTCGAGCTTGCGGATCAGGATCTCGCTGTATTGCTTGAGTACCGGCGTCTCAAGCTCGGCGCCCGGCGCCGACGGCGCGCGCTGCCGGCCGCGGGCCGCATCCAGCGCCGCCAGCAGCACGCCGACCGGCGCGGGCTTGGCGACGTAGGCGTCGGCGCCGGCTGAAGTGGCGAGATCTCGGTCGGCCGGCGAGTTGTAGGTGCTGGTGTAGAGCACGAAGGGCAGCGCGCCGAAGCGCGGATGGCGGCGCAGCGCCAGGCACAGGCGGTAACCGTCCATGCGCGGCATCAGGATGTCGGAGATCACGCCGTCCACGGGTGTGTCCGCCAGCAGCTCCAGCGCCTCGACGCCGTTGGCGGCCTCGACCACCTGCTTGCCTTCGGCCTCGAGCTGGGCGCGCAGCAGCCGCAGGTTGGTGGGGTTGTCGTCGACGATGAGCAGGCGCTGCGCCGGCGGCGCCAGGAAACCGGCGAGCTGGCGGCCGAACTCGCGGGTGTCGATCGGCTTGGTCACGTAACCGATGCAGCCGGCCTCGCGCGCCTTCTGGTCGTCGCCCTTCATCGCGAATGCGGTCAGCGCCACCACCGGGATCGCCGCGAGCCGCGGCTCGGCCTTGATGCGGCGGGTCAGGGTCAGGCCATCGGTGCCGGGCAGGGCGATGTCCATCAGGATCAGGTCCGGCACGGTGCCGGAGAGGTAGTCCAGGGCCTGGTCGGCGTCGGCGGCCTGGTCGACCTGATGGCCCTCCAGCTCGAGCACGCTGGCGGCCAGGCGCAGGTTGGTGGGGTTGTCGTCGACGATCAGGATCCGGCTCATGCCGCGTCCCCTCGCAGCGGCAGGCGCACGATGAAGCAGCTGCCGTGGCCCAGCTCGCTTTCGAGCCCGATGTGGCCACCCTGCAGCTCCACCAGCCGGCGGGTGAGCGCCAGGCCCAGGCCGGTGCCGGGCCGGCGGCTGGTTTCCGCCGGGTCCAGCCGCTCGAACTCGACGAACAGCCGGCGCTGGTCGGCCTCGGCGATGCCGATGCCGTTGTCGCGCACGCTAAGCACCAGCTCCTCGGGCTGCGGGCGCGAGGCGACGATGCGGATGACGCCTTCGGCGTCGGTGAACTTGACCGCGTTGGAGACCAGGTTGAGCAGCACCTGCTTGAACTTCTGCCGGTCCAGCCGCACCCGGTCCAGCGGCGCTTCGACCGACCAGGCCAGGTCCAGGCGTTTTTCCGCGACCGCCGGCGCCAGCACCGCGCAGGCCTCCTGCATCGCGTCGGCGAGCACGAACTCTTCCTCGTGCAGCTCCATGCGCCCGGCCTCGATCTTGGAGATGTCCAGCAGGTCGTTCACCAGGTGCAGCAGGTGCCGGCCGCTGTCGAGGATGTCCTGCAGGAAGGCGCGCTGGCGCGCGCTCAGCTCGCCGGCCTTGCCGTCCACCATCAGCTCGGAGAAGCCGATGATGCCGTTGAGCGGCGTGCGCAGTTCGTGCGACATGTTGGCCAGGAACTGGCTCTTGAGCCGGCTTGCCTGCAGCAGCGAGGCTTCGACGCGCTTGCGCGCGGTGACGTCGCGGATCGCGCTGAGCACCATCGGGCCGGCGGCGGTGTTGACCGGGCTGAGGCTGATCTCGACCGGGAACTCCTCGCCGTCGCCGCGGCGACCGTACAGCTCCAGTCCGGCGCCCATGCCGCGGGTGCGCGGCTGGGCGAAGAAGCCGTTGCGGTGCCCGGCGTGTTTGGCGCGGTAACGCTCGGGCAGCAGGGTCTCGATTGGCTGGCCGACCAGATCGGCGCGTGGATAGCGGAACAGTTTTTCGGCCTGGCCGTTGGCCAGCGCGATCCGCCCTTCGCCATCCATCATGACGATGGCATCGGGCATGGCCTCGATCAGGTCGTTCAGGGTCCTGTCGATCATCCCGGGCATCCTGGTTCCCTCTCGGCGGACCGGCCGCCGATCCGGTGGCGCGGTCGACGCGTCGAGTCTAGTCCCCACCGGTCCGGGCGTGCCTGAACCGGTCTCTGAACCGGCGCAGTTTCGACCGGCATTCCTCGTGCACACGGGAAAGCGCGGTCCGACCGGCAATCGCCGGTCCGGGTGGGATCAGCCGGCCGGCAGGTCGAGGGTGGCGACCAGGCCCGGCGCGCCGTCCGCCAGCCGCAGCTGGCCGCCGTAGCCGCCGGCGATGTCCTGGACGATGGCCAGGCCCAGGCCCGATCCGGGCGTCTGCTCGTCCAGGCGCACGCCGCGCCGGGTCACCTGGTCGCGAGCCTCCGCGGGCAGGCCCGGGCCATCGTCGCGTACGGCGATCCGCAGGCGCCCGGCGTCGGCCGCCACCTCCACGCGCACGCCGGCCTCGGCCCACTTGCCGGCGTTGTCGAGCAGGTTGCCGAGCATTTCCTCGAGGTCTTCGCGCCCGCCCGCGAACACCGCATCGTCGCCGGCCACACGTTCGAAGCGCAGGCCGCGCGCGCCGTGCACGCGCTGCATCAGCGCCAGCAGCGCGTCCACCACCGGCGCCACCGGCGTGCGGCCGCGCGGGTCGGCGGCGATGCCGCGGCCCAGGTGCCGATCCACCGAAGCGCGCATGCGCGCCACCTCGGCCTGCACGCGCGGCGCGAGCTGCGGGCCGGGGCGCTCGGCCTCAAGCGCCAGCACGGCGAGCGGCGTCTTCAGCGCGTGCGCCAGGTCCTGCGCGGCGGTGCGGGCGCGCTGCACCGAGCGGTCGTGATGTTCGAGCAGCTCATTGAGGTGGTTGGCCAGCGGCGCCACTTCCGAGGGCAGGCCCTCGGTCGGGAAACTCGCGCTCTCGCCGCGGCGCACGCGCGCGGCGGTATCGGCCAGGCGCGTCAGCGGCCGCAGTGCGAAACCGACCTGCAGGGCGAGCAGGGCCAGCAGCGTGACCGCGACCAGGGCCACTGCGCCGCCGGCGAGCAGGCGGAAATCGGCGGCCTCGGCGCTGAGCTCGGCACGGTCGGCGGCGACCAGGAAGACAACTGGCTGGTCCAACCCCGGGTAGGCGACCGCCTGCACGAGCGCACGCAGTTCGACGTCGCGCGGACCACGCACCTCGCGCACCTGCGGCCGGCCCGGCGCGGTCGGCAGGGCGACGTCGAGGCTGCCGTCCCAGAGCGAACGCGACTGGAACTGGCGGTCGCCGGCGATCACGCGCCAGTAATGGCCGGAATAGAGCCGCGCGTAATGCTGGTCCTCGGGTTCGCTCTGCAGCGCGAAGCCGCCGGCCTCGTCCACTTCGCCCATCACGATCAGGGTCTGCAGCTCGTCGGCGAGCTCGCGGTCGAAGGCCCGTTCGCTCGCTTCGGCGAAGGCCTGGCCCAGCCACAGCGCCACCGCCAGCGACGCCACCAGCACGCCCAGCCCACCCGCCAGCAGCAGCCGCAGGCGCAGCGAGCGGCGGTCGATCACGGCAGCTCCACCAGCCGGAAACCCTTGCCGCGTTCGGTCACCAGGCGCTCTGCGCCGATCTTGCGGCGGATGCGCCCGATCAGCACGTCCAGCACGTTCGAATCCGGGTCGTAACCCTGCTCGTACACGTGCTCGCCCAGCTCGCTGCGGCTGACCACCGCGTCGCGGCGGTGCATCAGGTAGGCCAGGATGCGGTGCTCCTGCGCCGTCAGCGCCAGCACCTCGTCGCGCAGGGTGAAGCGGCCGGCGTTGTCGTCCAGCGCCAGCGCGCCGCAGGCCAACTGCGGATGGGCGTGGCCGCCGCTGCGGCGGATGATCGCGCGCAGGCGCAGCACCAGCTCTTCGGTGGCGAAGGGTTTGACCAGGTAGTCGTCGGCGCCGGCGTCGAAACCCGCCAGCTTGTCGTGCCAACGGCCGCGCGCGGTCAGCACGATCACCGGCAGGCGCCGGCCGTTGCCGCGCCAGGCGTCGAGCACGCTCAGGCCGTCCATGCCGGGCAGGCCCAGGTCGAGCACGGCGGCGTCGTAGGTTTCGGTCTGGCCGCGGAATTCGGCGTCCACGCCGTCGGCGGCGTGGTCCACCGCGTAGCCGGCCTCGGTGAGCGCGGCGGCCAGGCGCTGCGCCAGTTCGGCGTCGTCCTCGACCAGCAGCACCCGCATCAGTCGACCTCGATCTCGACCTCGAGCAGCGCGCCGGTGCGCACGTCGTACTCGAGTTCGCGGATCACGCCGTCGTCGCCGAGGATCTCGACTTCGTATTCGTCGTCCTCCAGCTCCACCTCGAGCACGGTGCCGGGGTGGCGGCGCTGGGCGTCGGCCAGCACGTCGGCCAGCGGCACCATCTCGCCGCGCGCGACGGCGGCGCGCACGCGCTCGTGGTCCCGGTCCGACAGCGTGGACTGGGCCGGGGCCGCCAGGGGCAGCAGGCAGAGCAGGGGCAGCAGGAGCAGGCAGGCGCGCATGGGCGGCAGCATGCCCCAGCGGCCTAACTCTTGGGTGAACGGAGCGATCATTCCCGCGTTAGGCCGGCTCCGGAAACTGGCCCTCACCGCGTCATCCGACGCAGCCCACGGAGACCCCCATGAACAAGACCCGCCTGACGACCGCCCTGGCCCTGGCCAGTCTCAGCACCGCCGCCTTCGCTTCGATCGGCAGCCCGGCCGACGTCACCCGCACCCTCAACGCCGCCGGCTACGCCGAAGTCCGCGAGCTCGAATACGACGACGGCCTGTGGGAAGCCGAAGTCCGCCGCGCCAACGGCCTCTGGGGCGAAGTGGCGATCGACGCCGCCAGCGGCGAAGTGTTCGACGCGATGTCGACGCGCCCGCTGATCGAGCTGCCGCAGGTGCTGGCCTCGCTCGAGCGCGCCGGCTATACCCAGGTGCACGACCTCGACCGCGAAGGCGCGCTGTGGGACGCCGAGGCGCTGGACGCGCAGGGCATGCGCGTCGAACTGCGCATCAGCGGCTACGACGGCCGCATCCTCAACGTCCGCCACGACAACGACGACTGATGGCCGGCCCCGGCCCCACTCCCCCGGGCGCCGCGCCCGGACGGAGCCTGCTGCCGCTGGCCCTGCTCTGCCTCGCCGCCTGTTCGGGCGGCGGGGCCGAGCCGTTTCCGGAGGGCGCGCACCGCGTCCAGGACCGGGCGCTGGCGGAAATGAGCGGCCTGGTCGCCTCGCACCGCCAGCCCGGCGTGCTGTGGAGCATCAACGACAGCGGCAGCTTCGCCCGGCTCTACCGCCTGGGCAGCGAAGGCCAGGCCCTGGGCCGGGTCTGGGTGTCGGGCGCCTGGCTGCATGACACCGAAACCCTGGCGCGCTGGCGCCAGCGCGAACGCGACTGGCTGCTGATCGGCGACGTCGGCGACAACCGCGCGCGCCGCGACCACGTCGTGGTGCACGCCGTGCCCGAGCCGGACGCGCAGGCGACCCATGCGCGCATCGCCTGGTCGCTGCGCTTCCGCTACCCCGACGGCGCCCGCGACGCCGAGGGCATCGCGGTGGACCAGGCCAGCGGCGATCTGCTGGTGCTGAGCAAGCGCGACCAGCCGGCGCGGCTGTACCGCGTGCCGCTGGCCGCCGCGGGCAGCGCCCCGGCCACTGCCGAATACCTCGGCTCGCCGCGCAGTGGCTCCATCGAGGGCGCCGTGACCGGCCTGGACCTGAGCGAAGACGGCCGCGAGCTGGCGGTGCTCACCTACAGCGGCCTGTACCTGTGGCGGCGCGCCGACGGCGAGCACTGGTCGCAGGTGCTGCAGCGCGACCCCGCCGTGCTGGCGCGCCCGGCGATGCGCAAGGCCGAAGCCATGGCGCTGTCGCCGACGCCCGGCACGGTGCTGGTCGGCTCCGAGAAGCGGCCGACGCCGCTGTGGGTCGGTCGCTATTCCGACGCCGGTGCCGGCGGCATGACGGCTGCCCCCTGAGCCGCCGCCGCTTCGGCGGCGGCCAGCTCCAGGTGCAGGATGCGCAGCACCTCGGCGATCGCTTCGTCGTGGCGGTAGACGTCGTGCCCGGTGGCGATCACCAGGGTCGACGCGGCGCTCGCCAGCTGCGTGCTCTCCAGCGGCACCGCGCCATCGGTCTTCGGCTCACGCCCCGGCAGGGCGCCGGCGATGCTGTGGTGCGGGATCCACGGCACCGGCATCAGCTTCTCGCCGGCACGGCGCACCGGCTGTGCGCTTTGCAGCGTGGCGATGGAGTTGAGCGCGCCCAGGCGATAGCTCTCGCGAACCTCTTCCCGCACCGCGTCCGGATGGCGGTTCGCCAGGCGGCGCAGCGCCTGCACCTCGGGCACGCGCCGCCCGACCAGCAAGCGCGTCAGCCGGCCCAGCCAGCCGTCGGCCGTCGGGCTGCCGCGATGCGGTGCGGCGATGAAGATCGCGCGCGTCACACCGGGGTAGGGCGTGAAGCGGAACGTGGCGAGGATGCCCTCGCGGTCCGCGGCCTCGCCCGGCAACTGCTCCGGCGGCACGGTGAACGCGGCGTTCCAGAGCGTGTCGCCGGTGTCCACGCTCAACAGCCGTGACACCACGCCGCCCATGCTGTGGCCGACCAGCACCATGCCGCGGCGCGCCGGGTCGTCGCCTTCCGGATCCAGAAGCTGCCAGGCCTGGTCCAGATAGCCCTGCACGCGCAGGCGCGTCACCAGCAGCGGCGCGTCGGTCTGGTAGACCACGTGCCAGATCTGGAAGCGGTCGCGCAGCAGCGGGTCACCCCAGACCGCGTTGCTGAGCTTGGCCCAGATCAGCGGATTGCTGCCCAGGCCGTGCAGCATCACCAGCGGCGGCTTGCGCGGGTCGTAGTCGCCCAGCACGTAGACGCCGGAACGGCGCCCGATCTCGCGGCCGCCGAGCAGTCCGAACACGCCCAGGTGCGGCAGCGGCGAGGTGCCGGCGCCGTGTGCGTAATGCGCCGAGGTGTCGAGCGCCAGCGGAATGCGGCGCCCGGCGATCCGCAGCGGGCCGGTCACCAGCGGATCGGCGATCAACATGCGCGGCGGCGCATCGGCGTCTTCGCCGGCCTCGAACCAGACCGTGGCCCAGCGGAACACGCCCTCCGGCGGCTGCAGTTGGCAGGCCAGTGCATGCGAACAGCGCGGCGTCAGCGCCGCCACCGGCACGCCGTAGCCCGGCGTCGCGAACCGCTGGCCGTCGAAGATCGCCATCGACACGTCCTGCGCGCGCACCAGGCTCAGGCCGGGGGTGAAACTGGGCGACAGGCCGCGGTGTTCGATCACCAGGTCGGCGTCGCCGACCCGCGCGGGGCCGGCCGACCAGCGGCCGCCGCCGCGCCGCAACGCCAGCGCGAGGAAGCGGTCGGTGCAGTGCGTGGCGAGCGACGCCGCTTCCCTCGCCGCCGACGCATCGGGCGCCGTCAACGCTTGATGGGCCAGCGCGGCGCAGCGGGACCAGTCTCCCAAGGCATTCTCGTTGTCTGCGCGCCGCACGGCACGTTGCGACAGCAGCCGAGCGACCTGCAGCGCCGCCGTCGGCGTGGCCGCGCAGCCAGCGTCCCCGATGCAATGCTCGCCGTCCTCGCGGGTCGGCGTCGGGGCGCCGCAGGCCGACAGCAGCGCGGCAAGGACCAGCAGGCGCAGCAGCAGCGGCATGTTGGCGGGCTCCCCGATACCTACCCGGACGGGCTCGACGACCATAACGCAACGCCCTGGCAGTTCCCTTCCCCCAAAGGGGAGTCCGCGCCCCGGCGCGGCAGCGGCGCCCGTAGCCGACCGGACCGACCGGGATCGGCGGGCCGGCACGACGCAATGCAACGTGGGCTTCAACGCCGGACCACCGGGCAGTATCGTTGACCGGGACGCGGGCCAGGCTGGCCCGACAAGGGAGACGGGCCCCGGTGGAACGCACCATTCGAGACGGCAGGGACCTCACGCCCCTGCGCTACCACCGGGATGTGGTCGACTACCTCAAGCAGCACGAACCCGACATCTGGATCTGGGCAGCGTCGCTGGGCGCGCAGGAGCAGCATGCCCGGGAAACCCGCGACCAGCTTCTGCGCGACAGCTACCGGCTTACGCCCGAGTCGCATCCGCTGCCCTACCGCCTGTGCGCCCTGGCGATGCAGCGGTTGGGCATGGATGCACCCGCGACCATCTACCAGGCCAACGATTACGGCGGAGGCATGAATGCCATGCTGTGTTTCCTGCCCGGCCAGGTGCACCTTCTGTTGCAGGGGCCGCTGCTCGAGCGCCTTTCCGAAGACGAGCTGCTGGCGCTGATGGGCCACGAGCTGGCGCATCACCTGCTGTGGTCGCTCGGCGACGGCGAATTCCTCGTCGCCGATCGCATCCTCCATCACACGCTGGCGGACCCGGGTGCTGCGGCAAGCCACGTCGAGACCTCGCGCCTGTACCGTCTGCACACCGAAGTATTCGCCGACCGCGGCGGCGCCGTAGCGGCGCAGGCGCTGGAACCGCCCGTCTGCACCCTGGTGAAGGTTCAGACGGGTATCGCCAGCGTCGATGCAGCCGCCTACCTGCAGCAGGCCAAGGAACTGGAGACGGCCGATGCCGGCGCCTCGACCGGCCAATCGCATCCCGAGTCCTACCTGCGCGCCCAGGCACTGGAGCGATGGTGGCACGACGCCCCGGACACCGAAGGCTGGCTGCAGCAGCGGCTCCGGGGACCGCTGGATCTTGCGCGGCTGGACCTGACCGCACAGGTCCAGCTGGTGCAGGCGACCCGCACCCTGCTGTCGCACTATTTCGCCGACCCGGCGCTTCAGGCCGAGCGGCTACTGCTGCAGGCCCGCGAGTTCTTTCCCGACTGGTCGCCGGAGCAGCCCCGCCTGCCCCTGCCCTCGCTGGGCCCGGCGACGGCAAACGACAGCATCCGCGATTTCCTGCACAGCGTGATGCTGGACCTGGCATTGGCCGACGCCGACCTGCGCGACCCCGCGCTGCGCCGCGCCCTCCAGGTCGCCGATGACCTCGACAGTCGCGCGGCATTCCTAAAGGCGCTGGCGCGCGATGCGGGGCTGGGCAAACGAGAGATCGACAGACTCGCCAAGGCTCCGGCCAAGGAGCGCGGCCAGTGATCGAGCCCACGAACGACGCGCAGGAAGTCATGCCCGGGATCGATTTCCGCGGCCTGCTGGCCGAGGCCAGCGGTACAGCGCTGCCGATCGACGACGTGCTGCACCTGTCGCTGCCGCTGCTGCGGCAGGTTTCGCAGCTGCACCTGCATGGCAGGGTGGCGGTGCTGGCGCCGTCCGATATCGTGATGACCGACGGCCGGCGCCTGCAGCTTCGACATCCCGACGGCCAGCTGCCACGGCAACGCATCGAGGCCGTGCGCGCGCTCCAGCCGCATCCGGGATCGGGCCTGAATGTCGTTGGCCGGGTGCAGGTGACCAACGACTCCGAATCCGGCCTGCGGGTGGACAATCTGGAGGTGCAGGAGGACCCCTCGGTGCCGCCGGAGCAGCCGGTCTACCTGCCGGGCTTCGGCAGCTGGGAGCTGGCGCTGGGCCATCACGACGAGATCACCGACCTTTTCCTGCTGGGCCAGCTGCTGGCCTGCCTGGCCTGCGGCCTGGACTTCGACGACGCCGCAGACCTGCGCCGCTTCGCCGCGCACCGGCGCAATCTTTTCCATGTGCATCCGCGCCTGAACCCGGTGCTGGCCAATGTCATCGCCGAGATGACCGCGCTCAATCGCCACGACCGCGCCACCGACCTGGCCGAAGTGGTGCGCCGGCTGGAAACCTGGCGCGACCAGCCCGCCTCGCTGGACGTGGACCGCGTGCTTGCCGACGCCAGCGGCGCCAACCCGCGGCGGGTGGCCGTGCTGTCGCACCTTCGCGACCGTCTGTTCGACCTGTCGCGCCGCAATCGCCTGCTGCACTTCCGCGCCACCCAGGGCAGCGTGAACCTGACGATGGCAAGTGTGCCCCTGGTGCTGCAGCTCGAGAGCATCCGGCCCGCACAGCTCTGCGCCTGGGGCGGCGCGTTCGCGGAGGATGTTCTTTCCTGCAAAGCCGTGCCGCTGCAGCGCTGGTTGCGCTTCGATGACCAGCCCTACCTGCCCGGTTCGCTCGACCGCATCGTGCAGGACACGCGCCGCGACCGCGCGGAGTTCGGCTTCAGCCATCTTCGGCTGGTGGTGGCCTTCCTGCGCTGGCACAACCTCAAGGACGCGCCCGAAGACCGCATCGTCTCGCCGATGCTCTGGCTGCCCGTGGAGCTGGTGAAGAAAAAGGGCGTGCGCGACCAGTACGTGCTGCAATGCCAGGAAGAGGAGGCGGAGTTCAACCCGGCGCTGCGTCACTACCTGCGCCAGCTCTACGACATCCGCCTGCCC
This sequence comes from Arenimonas terrae, assembly GCF_006265115.1. Lineage (GTDB taxonomy): Bacteria > Pseudomonadota > Gammaproteobacteria > Xanthomonadales > Xanthomonadaceae > Arenimonas > Arenimonas terrae. The sequence continues at coordinate 168,310 of NZ_SMDR01000003.1, forward strand.
GACACCGTGGACCTGCGTACCACGACGATCGAAGCCATCCATGCCGACCTGCAGGCGCAGATCCACCGCACCGAGCCGGGCGTTGAGCTTCGGCTCCAGTCCAAGCCGTCGATCGAATTGATCCACCAGAAGGCGGTGCAGCACCTGCGCCAGTTCCAGCGTCGGCGCGGGCGGCAGACACCGGCGGTTCGCGCCGAGGGCCGCCCCGAGTTCAGCTATGCCGCCGATGATTTCCGGCCGCTGGGGCTGGCCCTGTTCCGCGAACGCGTGCTGCCGAGCCCGCTGCCGTTGCGCAACGCCCTGGCCAGCAAGCCAACGCCGCGCCATCCGGAAATGGCGGGCGGCATTGCGGTCGCCGAAAGGGGCACGTTCAGCGTCGCACGTGACGAAGGCCACCGCTTCGCCTGGGATCTGGACCTGACCCAAGTGACGCTGGCGAACTTCAACTACAAGAAAATGTCGCTGGTTCGGGACTACGCCCAGTTGATCGAAGATCAGCCGGACAATGCCGCCTTCGATCGCCTGTTCTCGATCGACCCGCGTCCGGTCGAAACCACGCCGCCGCCACCGCTGCCGGCCAATGAGCAGTGGAACGTCGTGCCCGCCGACGCGACCCAGGCCCAGGCCGTCGGCCTGGCCCGCACCGGCCGCAGCTTCATCATCCAGGGCCCGCCCGGTACCGGCAAATCGCAGACCATCACCAACCTGATCGCCGACTATGCGGCGCGTGGGCAGCGCGTGCTGTTCGTGTGCGAAAAACGTGCGGCCATCGACGTGGTCTTCCATCGCCTGAAGCAATGCGGCCTGGACGACCTGTGCAGCCTGATCCACGACTCGCAGGGCGACAAGAGGGCCTTCGTGGCGGACCTGCGCGCATGTTACGAACGCTGGGTGGCCGCCCCGGTCCAGCGCGACCACCTGGCGGCGTCACGCGCGGGCACGCTGTCGGCCCTGGAATCGCAGCTCCAGCGGATCGAGCACCACGAGACCCTGCTGTCTTCGACGCCAGGATCCCTCGCCTGCCGCGTGCGCGAGCTCGTGCGCCGGCTGGCCGCGCTGCCGACTGCCCCGGACGGCGTGCCGGCCGAGGCGCGCGAGCGGCTGCCCGATTTTGCCACCTGGCAGGCGCATCGCGACCTCACCGCACGCCTGCAGCGCACCGTGCACGAACGCCTGGGCGCTCCCAGCCTGGCCCGGCATCCGTTCCGCTGGCTGAGCGGCGAGGCCGTGGCTGATCCGCTGGCCTTCGGCCGCATCAAGTCGGCGCTGGACGATGTGGAGGCCCAGCTGGCACCGGTCGAGGACCAACTGGACGCCGGGCCATCGTGGCTGGACGCAGACGCCCCGGTGGCCGATGCAGCCGCGCTCGCCGGCCTGCAGCGCGAGCTGGTGGACAGCGGCCTGGCTCGGCACGGCGAGCTGCTGGCCGGCAGCCCGGGGGCCACCCTGGCGCTGCAGCAGCAACGCACCGGGCTTCTGGCGCTGGCGGGCACGCTCGAGCAAGCCAGCGCGGCCGCGGCGAACTGGCGCGAACCGCTCCAGGTGGCGGACACCCAGGCCGCGCTGGGGCTGGCGACACGGCTGGAGCCGTCCGTCCTGCGCTGGCTGCAGCCGACTTGGTGGAAACTGCGTGGAGAGATTGCCCGCCGCTACGACTTCTCCCGACACGCGGTGGCGCCGAGCCTGCGCACCGTGCTGGGCTGGCTTTCGGAGCGCCATGCGGCGGCGCGGGCGCTGCAGCAGGCCAGGCAGGCGCTGGCAGCGCAGTACGGCAGCCCCGATGCGGACCGTTTCCTGGCCGCGGCGGACGCGCTCCAGGCACGGCGCGGAAAGGAACCGCTGCTGGGCCGATGGCTGGTCAGTGTCAGCGAGGCCAGCGACCCGCTGGCGAGCGCGGACCGCGACGCGCGGACTGCCGCCGTGCTTTCGCAGGTCCAGGCCCGTGCCTCCGACGTTCTCGCCATGCCACCGACGCTGGCCATCGGCGCCTTGGCCGAAGCCCTGCGCGACCTGCGCGAGAATCTCGAGGACCTGCCCGACCTGTTGCCGCTGCTGCGCGCCATGCACCAGGCCGGCCAGGCGTATACGAATGCGCTCTGCACGCTTCCACTGCCGCCCGACGAGATGGAGGCTCTGGTTGCAGCCGAGGCGCTGGCGCGCATCCAGCGCGAAGAGCCCGGCCTCGCGCAGTTCGACGGCCAGGCGCTGGCGCGGGCCGTGGCGACCGTCGCGGCGGCGGACGCGCGCCTGCTCGACCAGAACGCCGCCTTGGTGCGAGCAACGCAGCACCAGAAGTTCCTCGACAACGTGCGTCGGTCGTCGCTTTCCGCCACCCAGCTCGACGGCTCGGGCAGGGAGTTCAAGAAGCGCTACTCCACCGGGCGTCGCGAACTCGAACACGAATTCGGCAAGACCATGCGCCATCGCTCGATCCGCGAGATGTCGGGCGGCGATTCGGGCCTGGTGGTGAAGGACCTCAAGCCGATCTGGCTGATGAGCCCGCTGTCGGTGTCCGACACCCTGCCGCTGGCCCCGGACCTTTTCGACGTGGTGATCTTCGACGAGGCCAGCCAGATCCCGACCGAAGAGGCGGTCCCGGCGCTGAGCCGGGCACGCCAGAGCATCGTGGTGGGCGACGAAATGCAGCTGCCACCGACCAGCTTCTTCAGCACCGGCGGCGATGAAGAGGACAACGAGGTGGTTGCCGAGGAGGACGGCGCGCGAGTCGCGATCACCCTCGACGCCGACAGCCTGCTCAGCCAAGCCGCACGCAATCTGCCCGCCACCCTCCTGGCCTGGCACTACCGCAGCCGTCACGAGGCCCTGATCAGTTTCTCCAATGCGGCCTTCTACGACGGCCGCCTGGTCACGATCCCCGACCGCCGCATCGACCAGGTCGTCGATGCACTCGCGCCCTGCCGATCCGACCAGGACGACGCGGGCAGCGTCGGCGCCGACGCACTGCTGGCCACGCCGATCAGCTTCCACGTGGTCGCCGACGGCCTTTACGAGGACCGCTGCAACCCGCCCGAGGCCGCCTACATCGCCCGCCTGGTGCGCGAACTTCTGCGCCGCGAAAGCGGCCACAGCATCGGCGTAGTGGCGTTTTCGGAAGCCCAGCAGGCCGAAATCGAGGCGGCGCTCGAGGCGCTTGCGGCCACCGACGCCGAGTTCGCGACCGCGCTCGAGAAAGAGTTCGTGCGTGAGGACGACGACCAGTTCAACGGCCTGTTCGTCAAGAACCTCGAGAACGTGCAGGGCGACGAACGCGACGTGATCATCCTCAGCATCTGCTACGCGCCGGGCCGGGACGGCCGTATGCTGATGAACTTCGGGCCGATCAACCAGCGCGGCGGCGAGAAGCGACTCAATGTGATCTTCAGCCGCGCCAAGCACCGCATGGCGGTGGTTTCGACCATCCGCGCGGAAGCCATCACGAACGTACACAACGACGGCGCCGCAGCGCTCAGGGCCTTCCTGCAGTTCGCCGAAGCCAGCGCCCGTGGCGAGACCGAGCGCTCGCAGGCAGTGCTGGGTGCGCTCAACCCCGGCGCACAGCAGGCCTTCGCCAGCCAGCCGCCTCGCGATGCGATTCGCTCCGCGATCGCGGCGGCGCTGCGCGCGCGTGGCCACGAAGTGCGCGAACACGTGGGCCGTTCCAGCTTCCGCTGCGATCTGGGCATCGTCGCACCCGACCACGAGGGCTATGCCCTGGCGGTCCTGCTGGACCCCGAGACCCAGACCGACGATCCCCGCCAGCGCTATGTTTTCCGGCCGGCGATCCTGCGCGCCTTCGGCTGGCGCGTGCTCGACCTGCCCTGCCTGGACTGGCTGCGCGCCCCCGAGGCGGTGCTGGCGCGGATCGAATCGCTGCTGGCCGGCGCGAACGAACCCGCGCTGTCGGAGCTCGCGCCCGACGTCCCGACGCCGGCGTCCGCGGCGCCTGGCCCTGCGCCCGATGTCCCGGCGGGCACGGCGGCCGACGCCTCGCGCTCGCTGCTGTTCGAAGAGGGCGGGTCCAGCAAGTTCTGGCGCATCAGCCGCAGCGGCGGCGAGCTCACCATCACCTTCGGCCGCATCGGCACCAGGGGGCAGTCCCTACTCAAGGCTTACGAATCGGTGGAACGCGCGGACCGCGAGATGGCGAAGCTGGTGGACGAAAAACTCCGCAAGGGCTATCTCGACGCAGCCCCCTGAGTGGCGGCCGGGGTCAGGGGGCCGGCTCCGCCTCCTGCACAGTCAGCCCTGCTTCGGCCTTGGGCGCCGGCTGCTGGGCCAGCGCGCGCTCGGGCGGCCCGAACAGCTGCCCCAGCCGCGAACGCAGCGGCTGCGGCCGCGCCGCGTCGCGGAACATGTCGCGCCATTCGTGGAAGGTCAGCGTGATCGGGTTGTGGCTGTCGATCGGCTTGACGATGCCGTACTCGCAGGGCACCGCCGGATCCTCCTCGACGAAGCTGCCGAACAGCTTGTCCCAGACGATCAGCACGCCGGCGTAGTTGCGGTCGATGTACTTGGCATTGCGCGCATGGTGGACGCGATGGTGCGAGGGCGTGTTGAACACCTTCTCCAGCCAGCCCAGCTTGCCCACCGCCTCGGTGTGCACGAAAAACTGGAAGCCCAGGTTGATCGCCACCACCGTGACGATGTGCGGCGGCGAGAAGCCCAGCCAGGCCAGCGGCAGCCAGAACACCCACATGCCCGATACCGGATAGGTCAGGCTCTGCCGGAACGCGGTGGACAGGTTCAGCCGCGGCGACGAATGGTGGGTGACGTGCGAGGCCCACATCCAGCGCACGCGGTGGTGGGCGCGGTGGAAGAAGTAATAGAAGAAGTCCTGCGCGACGAACAGCAGGGCGATCGTCCACCACGTGGTGGGCAGGTCGAACAGGCGGTACTGGTACACGCCCCAGTACAGGCCGATCACCAGCGCCCAGGCGACCGCGTCGGCGCCCTGGTGCATCAGCGCCAGCGCGGCGTTGCTGAGCGTGTCGCGCAGGCTGTAGGCCTCGCGGCCACGGCGCTTCCAGTGCCAGGCCTCCCAGGCGATGAAGCCCAGGAACACCGGCGCCATCGCCAGCAGGATCCACTCGCCCATGCCGTTCCGTTCCGCTCCGCCCCGACCAGGCTCAAGTCTGGACCAAGGGGCGCCCGGATTTACAGCCGGGCCGGAAAAATCAGCGCGGGCCGGCGGCCGCGGTGCCGGGCGCGTCCAGCGACCGCGCCATGTTCTTCAGGCAGCGGTGCATGGCCCGGGTCATGAACAGCTTCAGCAGCAGCGCGGCGACCGGCCACAGCCAGCGGCGCGAGAGCGTGAACTCGTAGTCCCAGCGCACCCGCGAGCCGAATTCGTGGCCGGCGAAGGTCCAGTTCGACTCGCCCCGGTTCACCAGCCACGCGAACGGCGGCCGGAAGCCGCTGAGCGTATAGGCGTGGCGCACCGGCGGATCGTGCGCGGTGATGCGTTCGCTGAGCACGCTGCCGTCGGAGTTGTGCACGCGGCGCTGGCTGCCGACCGCGAGCGGCGCGTGCAGGCGGATGCCGCGCACCGCCGGGATCGGGCCGAAACCGGTGAAAAAACCCGGAAAACGATCGGGGTCGGTGGCGAGGGCGAAGGCCACTTCGGGCGTGCAGGGCAGGCTGCGTTCGGCGGAACAGGTCACGGACATGCGGAGATTTTGGCCGCTGAGTTGGGCGCTGTCCACGGCGTGCGCACCCTACGCCGGCGCATGTGCGCTGCACGCCATGACGACGCCGGGGGCCTACACTCGCGCCATGACCCTGCTTGCCGTCCTGCTGGCCCTGTCCCCGGTCCCGCCACCGCCGGCCGCCACCCGCACGGTGTATCGCTGCACCCGCGGCGCCAGCGTCAGCCTGGCGACGGCGCCGGAACCCGGCTCGCGCTGCAAGGCCATCACCTACGACGCCAACAGCCCGAAGCTTCCCGACCTGTGGGGCGTGCCGGGCGCGCAGCGCGGCGTGCTCTACCAGCGCCAGCAGGATGGACGCACCGTCTACAGCACCCGGGAACTGCCCGGTTCGGTCCGGGTACTGGCGTTTTCGGTGCCGGCGCCGCCGGGCTCGCCCGCACATGCCGGCGTCGCCGACCCCGGCCCGCCGCGGCGCGACGTGTTCGTGCCGGAGTTCCGCTCCGCGGCGCGGCTCACCGGCGTGGACGAGGCCTGGCTGCGCGCCATCGCCCACGTCGAAAGCGGCTACGACCCGCAGGCCGTCTCGCCCAAGGGCGCGCAGGGCCTGATGCAGCTGATGCCGGAAACGGCCGCCGCCTACGACGTGACCGACCCCTTCAATCCCAACCAGTCCATCCAGGCCGGGGCGCGCCATCTGGCCGACCTGATGCGGCTCTACCCGGGCGACCTGGAGCGCGTCGCGGCGGCCTACAACGCCGGCGTCGCCGCCGTGCAGGCGCACCGCGGCATCCCGCCCTATGCCGAAACCCAGGCCTATGTCGCCAAGGTGATCGCGCTGCACGCGCGCTACCGCAGCGGCAAACCCGCGCCGCGCTGAGGCGACGGGCTCAGTCCGCGGTTTCGGTGCGGCCGCGGCCGCGGGTCTTGGCCAGGTACAGCGCTTCGTCGGCCCGCGCCAGGGTCTCGGCCACCGTTTCGCCCGGGCGATGTTCGGCCACGCCAGCCGAGAAGTTCGCCTCCAGCGGCCCGGCCCCCGTCTCGAAGGGCGCGGCGACCACGCGGTCGCGGATGCGTTCGACGCAGACCCGCGCTCCGGCCAGCGGCGTGTGCGGCATCACCAGCAGGAACTCCTCGCCGCCGTAGCGCCCGAAGGTGGTGTCCACGTCCTGGCGGCCCAGCCAGTCGATCTTGCGCGCCGAGGCCAGCATGCGTTCGGTGAAGCCGCGCAGCACGTCGTCGCCGGCGGCGTGGCCATGGCTGTCGTTGATGCGCTTGAAGTAGTCGAGATCGATGATGCAGACCGTGAACACGTGCCCAAAGCGGTCGGTGCGCTCCTTCTCGCGGGTCAGGATGTCCATCAGGTGGCGGCGGTTGAAGGCGCCGGTTAGCTCGTCGTGCGCGACCAGGGTGCGCAGGCGCGCCATCGCCTCGGCCAGCTCGGCGTTGCGACGGCGCAGGTTCTGGCGCAAGCCGGCGACGTAGCTGCCCAGCAGGGCCATCCACAGCATGATCATCGACAGCGTCAGCAGCCGCAGCACCTCGAGCTTGCGGCGCGGGTCCTCGGCCGGGGCGTCGCGGAACTCCCACTGGATCAGGCCCCAGTAGCCGACGGCAGTGGCCGTGCCCAGCAGCAGGAACTGCCGCGTACCCAGGCCGAAGATGCCGAAGAACAGCGCCGCGAAGAACAGCATCAGCAGCACGCTGCGCGCCTCTTCGCTGTAGTGGATCATCACCAGCGCCAGCGCGACGGCGGTGGCGATCTGCGCCAGGGTCAGGCCCGGATCCTGGAAGCGCCGGGTCCAGCCGCTGCGGATGGCGAGGAAAAAGAACACGTTCACCGCGCAGGCCGCGGCCACGAACCAGGCCAGGCCGGAGAAGTCCATGCGCATCCAGCCTTCGTTCACCGCGTAGACCAGCGGCACCAGGAACATCAGGTAGGACGCGAGGCCCATCAGCTGGCGGCGCAGCAGCCGGCGCAGGTTCGGGTCGTTGCGCGGAAACAGTTCGAAGGACATTCGGACTCCCGGCCAGGCGACAGGGGCAGAGTGGCGCAGGCAGGCGGCGGCGGCAACCCTGCGGCGCAACATCCGGCACAGTCGGCGCGTTTCGTCGCCACGAACGGGATGCCGGCGACGGCGGATGCGGGTTTCGTCGCAGCGTTTCACCGCGGCCATCCCGCAGGCTAGCCTGCGCTCGTCCCCCACCCGGAGCCGCGCATGTCCCGAATCCGCCGCCCCATCGCCTGCCTCGCGCTCGCTGCCGGCCTCGCCGCCGCAGCCGCCCATGCGCAGCCCGTGCCCGCGCAGTTCGTCCACGACCAGGTGTGGCTGGTGCCGAAGGTCGATGGCCGGGAGATACGCTTCTTTACCGACACAGGCGGCGGCTTCAACGCGATCGCGCGCGAAACGGTCGACCGGCTGGGCCTGGCCACCGAATCGGTGGAGGCCGACGGGCGCACGATGGCGCTGGCGCCCTTCCCCGACTTCGACGAAGGCCAGGGTCTGCCCGTCGCGCCCAAGCACTTCATGCAGGGTCGCCTGGCGGTGGTCGGCGCGAACGAATTCCTGGCCAAGGGCGATGGCTTCCTCGGCGGCCGCTGGTTCGCCGACGGCGTCTGGGCCTTCGACTATCCGGCCGGCACGCTGGCGCGCCTCGAGACCTACACCGGCCCGGGCACGCCCGTGCCGCTGGGTTTCCAGACCAATGCCGCGGGCCAGCGCACGATGCACTTCCCGTCCATGGACATCACCGTGGACGGCGAGGGGCTGGCCGTGCTGCTCGATACCGGCGCCACCGCCACGCTTAGCGAGACCTCGGGCCCGGTATTCGGCCTGGCGCCGGGCACGGCGGTCGGCACGTCCTTCATCGAGCGCGAGGTGTTTGAGCGCTGGGTCGCGGACCATCCCGACTGGCGCGTGGTGGAAGGCGGCGACCGCATCGGCGACAAGGCCCTGCGCCTGATCGAGGTGCCCGCGGTCACCATCGCCGGCCACACCGTCGGCCCGGTGTGGTTCGCCGAACGGCCGCCGGGCGCGTTCCAGAAGTACATGGCCTCGATGATGGACCGCCCGACCTGGGGCGCGATCGGCGGCTCGGGCCTGAAGTATTTCCGCATGGTGATCGACTATCCGGCGGCCAAGGCCTGGTTCGCACCCGCGGCCGCGCCTGCCGAGCGCTGAGTCCGCGCGCCGCCGGCTTCGACTTTGGTCGTAGCCGCGCCGCCGGGGGCGCCGGCGCTACACTCGGCCATCTCCGGGGTCCGCGGCGGGAGGGCCCGTGATTCCAGGCTGGATCCTGCTGCTGGTGTCGGTCGGCTACGTCGGGCTGCTGTTCGGCGTGGCCTGGATCGGCGACCGCAAGCCGCTGTACCCGGGTCGCGACTGGCTGCGGCCGCTGGTGTATTCGCTGGCGCTGGCGGTGTACTGCTCGTCCTGGACCTTCTACGGCGCGGTCGGCACGGCGGCGAAGTCGGGCCTGGGTTTCCTGCCGATCTATCTCGGGCCGATCCTGCTGTTCGTGTTCGGCTGGCGCATCCTCGAGCGCCTGGTGCTGGTGGCACGCGAGCAGAGTACCGTCTCGATCGCCGACTTCCTGGCTGCACGCTACGGCCGCGCCCAGAACATCGCCGCCCTGGTGACCCTGATCGCGGTGATCGCCGCCATCCCCTACATGGCCCTGCAGTTCAAGGCCGTGGCGATGAGCATCGACGTGCTGTCGGGCGTGCAGGCCGGCGCCGCGCGCGAGTTCTGGGCCGACCCCGCGCTGTACGTGGCGCTGCTGCTGGCGCTGTTCGCGATCCTGTTCGGCACCCGCCAGATCGACGCCACCGAACACCACCACGGCATGATCCTGGCGGTGGCGCTGGAATCGCTGGTCAAGCTCGTCGCCTTCGTCGCCGTCGGCGTGTTCGCCATCGGCCACCTGCCGGGCAGCGAGTCGCTGCTGCTGCGCTTCGAGGCCGCGGCGCGCGACTTCGTCGCCCCGGGCATTCCGCAGGGTTTCGTCGCGCAGACGCTGCTGGCCTTCGCGGCCATCGTCTGCCTGCCGCGGCAGTTCCACGTCGCCGTGGTCGAATGCGGCGAAGTGGCCGACGTGCGCCGCGCGCGCTGGCTGTTCAGCGGCTACCTGATGGTGATCTGCGTGCTGGTGCTGCCGATCACCGCGGCCGGCCAGTTCGTGCTGGCCGGCACCGGCGCCACGCCCGACACCTACGTGCTGGCGCTGCCGCTGGCCCGCGACAACACTGCGCTGGCGCTGGCGGCCTACGTCGGCGGTTTTTCGGCGGCCACGGGCATGGTGATCGTGGCCTCGGTGGCACTGGCGACCATGGTCAGCAACGACCTGGTGATGCCGGTGCTGTGGCGCGGCAGCCTGACCGACCTGGACCAGCGCGAACACCTGGGCGCCCGCGTGCTGTGGGTGCGGCGCGTGACCATCGTAGCGATCGCGCTGCTGGCCTATGCGTATTACCGCGGCGCCGGCGAAGGCGGCAGCCTGGCGGCCTTCGGCCTTCTGGCCTTCGCGGCGGTGGGCCAGTTCGCGCCGGCGCTGATCGGCGGCCTGTACTGGCGCGGCGCCAGCCGGCGCGGCGTGATGGCCGGCCTGGCCGCAGGTTTCGCGCTGTGGACCTACACCCTGCTGCTGCCGACGCTGACCCGCGCCGGCTGGTTCGACGACGCCTGGCTGGCCACCGGCCCGCTGAACATCGCCTGGCTGCGGCCGGAGAGCCTGTTCGGCCTGCGCGGCTGGGATGCGATCACCCACGGCACCTTCTGGTCGCTGCTGATGAACATCCTCGCGTTGCTGGTGATCTCGGCGCGCTACCGGCCCAGCCTGGAGGAGCGCATCCGCGCCACGCCCTTCCTCGACCCGTATGCGCAGCGGCCGCTGGCCGCGCCCGGCGGCTGGCAGGGCAGCCTGGACACCGGCGACCTGCTGGACCTGGCCTCCCGCATCGTCGGCGAACGCCACGCGCAGCGCGCCTTCGCCGAACACGCCGCGGCCCAGGGCCGCGAGCTGGTGCGTACCGCACCGGCCGACCGCGCCCTGATCCAGTTCACCGAACGCCTGCTGGCCGCATCCATCGGCGCCGCCTCGGCGCGGCTGACGCTGACCACCGCGCTGCGCGGCTCGGGCATGGAGCTGGGCGAGGTGATGAGCCTGCTGGACGAAGCCAGCCACGAGCTGCGCTTCAACCGCGAAATCCTGTCGGCGACGCTGGAGAACCTGTCGCAGGCGGTCAGCGTGGTCGATCGCGACCTGCGCCTGGTGGCCTGGAACCGCCGCTACCAGCAGATGTTCGAATACCCCGAGGGCATGCTCTACGTCGGCCGGCCGGTGGCCGACCTGATCCGCTACAACGCCGAGCGCGGCGAGATGGGCCCGGGCGACATCGAACTTCAGGTCGGCAAGCGCGTGGCCTACCTGCGGCAGGGTTCGCCGCACGTGTTCGAGCGGGTGCGCGCCAACGGCCAGGTGATCGAGATGCGCGGCCAGCCGCTGCCCGGCGGCGGTTATGTCACCACCTACAGCGACGTCACCGACTACAAGCAGGTGGAGCAGGCGCTGCGCGAATCCAACGAGACGCTGGAGGCGCGCGTGGGCCAGCGCACGCGCGAGGCCGAGGAGGCCAACCTGTCCAAGACCCGCTTCCTGGCCGCCATCAGCCACGACGTGCTGCAGCCGATCAATGCCGCGCGCCTGTTCACCTCGGCCCTGCGCGACAGCGACGAGAGCGCCGAACAGCACCGCCTGGCCGAACGCGTCGACGCCTCGCTGCGCGATGCCGAGGAGCTGCTGGACGGCCTGCTGGACGTGTCGCGGCTGGATGCCGGTTCGCTGAAGCCCGAGCTCACCGTGTTCCGCCTGGACGAACTGCTGGCCAGCGTATCGGCGCAGTACGCGCCGCTGGCGGCCACGCGCGGCCTGGGCTTCCGCGTGCACGGCAGCCGGCTGTCGGTGCGCAGCGACCGCCGCCTGCTGCGGCGCGCGCTGCAGAACTTCGTCGCCAACGCGCTTCGCTACACCAAGGAAGGCCGGGTGATCATCGGCGCGCGGCGGCGCGGCGGCGCGGTGGAGATCGAGGTGTGGGACAGCGGCCCCGGTATTCCGCCGCACCACCTGGCGCAGATCTTCGAGGAGTTCCGCCGCTTCGAGCAGCCCTCGCCCTGGGGCGAACGTGGCCTGGGCCTGGGCCTGAGCATCTGCCAGCGCGTATCGCGCATGCTCGACCACCCGATCGGCGTGCGCAGCTGGCCCGGGCGCGGCAGCGTCTTCAGCATCCGCGTGCCAATCGCCGACACCGCCGCGCCGGCCAAACCGCCGCGCGCGCCGGTGGCGCACCGCGACCTGGCCGGCCTGCGCGTGCTGTGCCTGGACAACGACCGCGAGATCCTCGACGGCATGGAGGCCCTGCTGACCCGCTGGGGCGTGGCGGTGCGCGTGGCCGAGACGGTGGCCGCGGCGCTGACATTGGCGCAGGCCGAAACGCCGGACGTGCTGGTTGCGGACTATCACCTGCACGATGAACTGGATGGGCTGGGGGCGCTGCAGGCGTTGCGTGCGGTCTGCGGGCCGCATATTCCCGCCGTGCTGGTGACTGCCGATGGCAGTGATGCGCTCAAGCGTGCGGCGCGGGATCTCGGGATTCCGGTGCTGACCAAGCCCGTCAAGCCGGCGAGTTTGCGGGCGTTCCTGGCGGCGCAGCAGCGGCGGGTGGTGATTGGGGGGTAGTCCTATTGTCGAGAGACTGCTTTCGACCCGAAGCGGACGTCGCTCTTGGTCCGATATTACGTTGAGTTGTTTACCGGAGTCGGTGAGCCTGCGCTCCAGTGGAAACGACGCGTCGCCGGCCTCTGGCTGGCACTATTGTCGAATACATAGCCGGGGACCTTGGCGTCCGCATATACGGTAGTTGGACTAAAAAAGCATCAACACCGCCAGTCGATTGCAAAACTGTTGAACCGTTCGAAGTACATGGGAACGAAGCGCTCACTGCGTGCGATTCCATGCCTGCTCGTACTGGGCGTGGTTACTGGCATTTGCCTCCGTGTGCGGCCTCAATTCCAGCGCCTGAGAATGCTGAAAGGAAAGCACAGCGTGGCAAGAGCTTAGCGCATGCGTTCTTGCGGTTGGGGTGTCAACGCCGCCGCCCTCGCTGCGGCTTCTTCCTCTTGGAGTTTCACCAACGCCTGCAAGGCCGCCGCGCTCGCCTCTTGAACCACACGGGAATTCTCCCGCTCAGCCGCCTCGGCGCTCTCTTGAGCCGCCAACGCCGCCAAGGTCTCGTTCTGTCGGGTCAATTCCGCCAACATGGCGATCTCGCGCTCGCTCTGCTGACTGCCGGCACGGCTCTCGAACCAAGAAATGGCCACGGGCACCAAGGCCGCCAGAACGATGGCGAAAAACGACGCCACCAGGGCCCGATTGGCATGCCGATCGGTGCGTGCCGCCGCTGCCGCTGCGTCGGCCGCCTGGATGGCCATGGCGTGCTGGGCCAACGCAGACTGCTCAGCTTGGGTGCGCATGGCCAACTGGTGGCGCTCTTGCGACTCCAGCGCATCCTGGGCGGCCTGCTGGGACATCTGGATCAGTGCAGCCGACATCCGCCCCACGTGGGCCACCATGTGGTCGACATGTTGGGACACGCCCTCAGCCAGCCCAACCAGCCGCCCTACCGCTTCGGCTGTCTTCGCCGAGTGCGTCTCAATGTCGGGGAGCGGTGACCTAAGGATGTCCGGGTCTAAGGGTGGAATTCTGGGAATGAACGAGCCAGGTGGAGTTTCGAAGGGAGGCGTGCCCGGAACGATCCCTTCGTAGGCACCGCCAATCAGGTCACGCTCTCTGTTGATCCCCTTGAGGATGTCGCCGATGGATCCCTGTTCGCCATGAATGCCCTTGAGAATGTCCCCAATGGCGGTGCTGCTGTTGTCCTTGAAGAAGTTCTGGACGTCGCTCATGGTTCCCAGCATCGGGTCCAAGGATCGCCGAAGGTCTTCCAAGGCAGAGTGCAGGTGATCTGTCGCGCCCAACTGCGCCTTCAGGTCCGGCCACATCGACATAAGGCCGGCGTCCAGCATCACCGAGCTCTTCAACGACTCAAGCATGGCCTTATGTGATGCCTGGCTTTCGGCCCATGTTGTGCGCACGTGTCCGGCGATGCCCGCAACAGGGTCGTCCTTAGTCGTGTGCCCCAACACGCCCTTGAGGTAGCGGTCCGAGAACTCATCGAGATCCCGATCAGTGAGCTGTGCGAGATCGGCTTCGGACAGGGGCAGGATGTCCTTGTCGTCGTTGGGGTCGGGATAGCCGAGCGTCAAACACATAAACGCATGCGCCACGGCCCGGTCGTTCGTTGTGTCCAGCGCACCCATCTGCGCATCAAGGGCAACAACCTGGCCCGCCCGCAGTTCTGTGGCCCGCAGCACCCCGAGGTGTTCGGTCGGAACTTCAACGGCGTGCATCAACTCCCGCAACCTGTCCAGGAGCGGGTTCTTCTTGGGCTTGTCGTTCGGCTGTTCTGTCATAGTCGCTCCGTCACCACACGCGATGAGTGGAGGTCATGAACCACTCGTGGCCGCACCCCGCGCAGCGCAGCCGGCTTTTCCTCCAGACCTCCTGAATTCGCTTGTTCTTCACTCCGTGGCCGTCGTGGACCTTCATGAATCGTGTTCTCGGCTGCTCATCCCGATCGAACTCTTCGCCCCACCACCGCGTGCACTTCGGACACCGACGAATGAACCGGGCGACCCAAGAGAACAGCTTGGCAATCGCAGCGACGATCAGGAGACCCCAGACCAACAACAGGCCCCACCCGTCCTTCGATGGCTCGGAGGAGGTCGTGGGTGCAACGGGTGAGACGGCCGGCGCCATCTGCGGAGCAGGTTCCACGGCCGTTGAGTCGAGATACGCTGGCGCAGCCGGCTGGGGCACGGCGCCCGTGTCCCGCTCTGGCATCGGGAACGGGACAGGGATCTCTTCAGGCGGCTGAGCTTCGACCGGCGCAGGTACAGCCAAGGCCAACACGCCGATCCGCGCCTCATACAGCGCGGTCAGACAGGTCACATCGCCCTTGCAGGCCTTCCGATCCTTCTTGAACGCTCGGTGGTCGCGCTCGATCTTGTCCACGTGCGGCGCGGCCGCCCGATACGCCGTTCCCATGGCCCGATCCAGCGCCAGAAGTTGGGCGTTGGCGCACACCTCCTTCTCAGAGGCGTTCATGAACACCTGGGGGCACTTCATCTCCTGCGCGTGCACCGTGCCGCTGACCAGCAAAAGAGCGACTAGACACCACCTCACGCAGTGCTCTCCGTGTCTTGGGCCATGGCCTTCCGAACAGCCGACACCAGGTGTCCCCCGGACAACGGCGAACCACTGGGCGCCCCGGCAGCGCAGGCGCCGGCAGCGATCATCACCGCCTTGCCCAGGTCAGCCTTCGTGAGATCCCCGTCGCTCCAGTCGTCAGGCAAGTCGCCCAGAGCCCGGATGGCCTCCTGGCCCGACACATACTGCAGCGCGGTGAGAAACGACCACTGCAGGCCTGTGGCGCGGCGCAGCTGCGGGCCGATGTCCTTCTCCTCGACAGTCCCGGCATACAGGGACAGGACGGCCTTGGCCGCCACAATCGCCTTGGCCTGCGGCGTGAGCAGGCCTCGCCGTTTGGCAGGCGCACGCGGTGATCCACCCATACCTGCCCCTCAATACCGGCCCATGGCCGCCCCTGTCTCGATGGTATCCCCCATTGTGAAGACGGTCACCCCGGGGATATAACGGCGGCGCCGGTGGGCAAAGCCCCCGGTGTTGTGCCTGCATAGCCAATGGCTCCAGGTTCCCGATGGTCCTCAAAAGAGGCCGCGGGGTCCCCCTGACCAGCTGGAGCCTCTATGCCCGCACCGAAGCGTTTCCGCACCCGCGCCTTCCACGCCCAAAACGGCCGCTGCTACTACTGCGGCGCGCCTATGTGGCTGGATGACCCCCTCGCCTTCGCCAAGGCCTACCGCTGCACACCTGGGCAGTTACCGGCGCTGCAGGCCACGGCCGAGCACCTGGTGGCTGTCTGCGACGGGGGCAAGACGACAGCTGCGAACATCGTTGCGGCCCATCGGCTGTGCAACCGGCGGCGGCACATGGCGAAGGTGCCGTTGGCGCCTGATCGGTATCGGGAGCGGGTGACCGGGCGAGTGGCGCGGGGGAAGTGGTTCGACAATACCCTTCGTGCGCTGACCCGTCATGCCCCGCATGTTCCTAGCTAGCCTGCTTGTACGCGGTCGAACCCGATTGTGAAGTGGTTGCCATCAAACGCCTCCACCCGCCCGACCCAATCCGGTCGGGCCTTGAACGTGTTGTTGGCCGTGGACGCGTCCCCACCTGCCTCGACCAGGGCGGGGTTGTCCGTCGTGGCCACGACCACACGAATAGGCCGCTTCTCATCGAACGCGGTCTTCAGGTGACGGGCGAATTGCTCGTTGCCGAGTCCACTCCACCGCGACAGGTGGTCGCGGTAGATCCACCGTCCACCCTCGACACTGATCCGATGGCGCCACAGGCTGAGCACCGTCTCAGGCCCCACCTCTGCGGAGATGTCGTAGAAACGGTTTCGAAGCTTGGCCTTATAGCGCGCGAACTCGTCAACGATCCCCATCGGGTCAGCTCTCCACCTTGGCCTTCGATCGAACGCGGTCGGTTTCGGTCACGAAATCGATGAACGCAACGGCGGCGGCCACGGCCAGACGTGCATGGCGGGGCTGCAGGCCACGGTGCGCGCCGTCCATGCCGTGGCCCGTGCCATACAGGCCGCGCAGCCGGGCCAGGTTGTGGGTGATCGAGCTCAGGTTGTGAAGGATGAGCCTGATGTTGGCTGCGCCCTTCGCCGCATCGCTGATCCCTTCCGGCACCAGCTCCAGCGCCTTCGTGACCTTCTTCGTCAGATCCCCGATGTCCTCCGTGCGCATGAACTCCACGCCGCGCTTGGTCAGGATGGTCTTGCAGCAGGTTTCCACCAACTCCTTAGCGGTCCCGATCGCCAGCGCGGGATCCTTCTCCACCGCGTTCTCCAGTCGGTGGATCTGCTGGGCCATGGCCCCGGCGTCCAGCGACGCCGCCACGCCCCGGGCCCGTTGAACAGCGCGGGCACCGTTGTTGGTCAGGGCCTGGGGCGCGTAGCGCGGGCGGCCGGCGATACGCTCCTCGATGACGATTTCCCACCCACAGGGGCGCAGCTGGTCGTTGAAGTGGGCCACCAGCGTCTCGGCCTCCTCGCGATCGGGACGCACCACCGGGTGCACGAGCTCGCACAGGAACTGCAGGAACTTATCGGTTGGCCCGTCGACCAGGTTGAACCGCTTGTCGTGGTAGACCCAGTCCATGTCCCAGTCGGAGTTGTTGACCGTGTGCTGCCAGATGTCGCCAGCGGCGTCGGTGTAACGGGAGTCCGTGGACGGCAAGTTGGTCAGGTCGTAAATGCGCCTGAGAAACTCCACGTCATCTAGCGCCCCATACCAGACGACCTTGTCCAGGCGCAGCCCGTCGAGGATGTTGACGCGCGCCTGCCGGGGAAGCCCTGGCTCATGGGTCCGCCAGTCGGCCCGCTGCTCCAGCGCAGGCACGATCTTCGCGGCATACCACCGCTCCCCGGTGTTGGCCAACACGGTCCTGAGGCGCTCGGTGATCTGCCCTTCGAGGTTGCCGCGCTGCGCACCCAGCCGCGCGTAGTGCTCCGGCGGAACGTCCAGCGAGATCTCCCAGATTTCCGTCCCGCCGTTCCAGCCATCGTTTCCCGTGTGTTCGGCGCGTGCGGGATAGTCGCGCACGAGGTTGGCTGCATCGCTCAACCCTTCGGCCCGCAGCAGCGCGTGCACGGTGGCCATCGCCGCTTCAAGGTTCTGCTGGTTCATTCCATTCCCCGACACGCTGAACGCTAAGCTTGGCCCGGCAGCACCCGTCCGGCAAGGCACGCCATTGGGACCCATTTTGACCCCTCCACGTCGCAGACCCTGCGACATGCCGTGGGCACAATCGAGGGCCTGTTTTGGGCCAATCCCGTATCCTATGTCCGTGCCAACCCCAGCCCCCACCGACGACTCAGCCGCCCAATGGAAGGACGACCTGCCGCCATTGCGCGGCCGTGCTTGGCCCGTTCGGTGCGCCAAAACGTTCTCCGCGGCTGAGGTTGTGCTGCTGCAGCGCGGGTTCTGGCCGCGGGACATGGACGACCGCTGGGTGATCTGGCTGGAGGGCGACACGCTTCGCTGCTGGCGGTCGTGGACGCGAACCTGTCTGTATGAGGCGCTGCTGTCCCCCTTGCCTGACGGTGGCGCCACCTGCGCCGTTTTGCATGTGCTGGATGACCCCGAGCACTACCACCGCAGTCCCCAGGACGAGATTGAGCTGGATCGGTTCGATGGGGTCCTGGCGTTGCTGCTGCGCGAGACGAGAGCGGCATGAAGGAGCGCGTTGATCAGTGGCGCTTCGCGCTGGAGGGCGATGATGACCACGCCATCCGGCGACAGCTCCATTCCCTGGCGTGGAACGTGGCCAGTTTTCGATGTTTCGTGCAGGCGGTGCGCCAGCACCCTGGCGCCGAACAGGGCGCGGCGCCTCTGAACACCAACATGTTCTGGATGCTTCACGACGGGTTCTGGGCCACGACGTTCCTGAGCATCCGGCGGATGGTGGATCCATCGCCCTTCACAGGACCCAGAGGTGTGTTTTCCCTGCGGTCGGTTCTTGACGATATTCGGAGGCATCAGCCCCAGCTGACGCGGCAGGTGTTCGTGGAGGTCGTGTCAGGCCTCCCCTACGATCCCGTGCCAGTGGAAAAGGCCTACTGGGATTACGTGTTTCAGCAGCCCGCAGGCGGGGCGTTCTACGTGCCGCGAGAGCTCGACGCAGACCCCATCCACAGCCGACACGCGCAGTTCGACGTCTTGAGTGGCACCACGCCGGAGACGCGGCGGCCTGACGACCTGGTCCGCCCCGATGTGTTCGATCGACTGGCAGCACGGCTGGATCGGGCGAACGCCATCAAGGATCACGTGGACACGCGCTACGCGCATGCCGCAACACCAGACAGCCGCAAGAACCGCGGGCTGGAGACGTGGAACCTGGGCGAGGCCGAAGAGGCGCTGGCGAACCTGGCGCAAACCGCCGAACTGATCAGCCGGTGGTTCGTGTATGGGGGCATGGGTGACGTGCTGCCCACGCCGCAGTTCGATCAGTTCGAGCACTTGGACAATCCCTGGATGCCGCACGGGGACATGACTCCGCTGCACGAATCATGGCAAGCGTTTGCCGAGCTGTCCGCCCAATGGCCCATGATCGGAGACGACGAGCTCTAGTCCGGTGGGGCGCCATTCGAGGGGCCGTATTGCCGTCCATACCTTCAGTAGAAAGGACAGTCACGTTTTGTCAGTATCGATGAGAATACTTTCAGGCCGGTGGAGGCGGAACGAACTGAGTTACGGTTCTCTCGTCTTGCGTCATGTGGGGCGTCGCGAAGAATTGCCAATCTCGGTTCAACGCGTCGTAGTGGGCCCGTCTCTGATCCGGCCACTCCACGCACGGCATCAGGAGGAAGTCCTCCGAGTTGGTGTCTCCGGCGAACTTGGCCGCGTCTATTCCAATACCGATTACCTTGTTGAGGTGTGGGAACTTGTTCTTGGCCGCCCCGCATGCGACCTCCAGCAGGGTCCGCCTCTTGTCCAGATAGTCGGGCTGCTGGCGCAACGCTACCGGAACGCGCAACTGGAAAAACACATAGCCAACGTCGGGAAAGAAAGATGGCATCAGTGACACGTGCCGCATTAGGCCGGACGGATCGTCGGGGAAATTGACCACGCAGTCCTGCATCTGCTTCGACAAGGCACGCCGTGAAAAGCGGGGCTCCTTGACCATCTCGTAAATCGCGCTCTGGCCCCGCAACAGGTCGGCATTCCCACCCAGCGTACCGTCCAACTTGTTCTGGCAGGTCCTCTGGATCAGCTCGTCCCAGAAGTAGGAAATCTCGTTCACACGCCGCGTGTTCTTGTAAAGCTCGGAGCCAACGAACTGGGCCCATCCACCCTCGCCGATGTGCAGTCCCGTGAGCGGCTCATCGGGGGCAATGCGACATTTTTGGGCTGCTGGATCGAAATTCAGCAGGTAGTAGGCAAGCAGGTCCTCCTCACCGCAGTAGGACAGATCCATGCGCTCGATCGACCGCACCTTTTCGTCCAAGTAGCGGGACAGATCGGTGATCGTGTCCAACTCGCGCAGGATGATCGAAAAATTGTGGCTGTCGAACAGGTGAACTGGCTTGCTCCGCTCCAGCTGCACGTGGAATGGCCAGGGTGCTACGCCCGCATCAACATCGCTGTAACTCACAGCCAGGCTTCCGTAGAGGTTCTGCTCTGAGCTGCTCTTGCATGCCTCGGCAGCGCCATGGGCGACGACGATGTTGTGGACAATCGCCGTTGCACCATACACGTCCAGCGGGAATGGGATCGACTGCTTGGCGTCGAGGAAGATTCGACGGCCGCTGCGGATATAGCGCTCAGCTCCGTGCGCGGTGGTGACTTGGCGGTCCACGGCCCGTCGCTTCCAGCGATCCCACGCCAACAGGAGGTCGACGTCCGGCGTATCGGCATACTGCTTCTCGCGATCGAAGAACACGAACACGTGGCCTCCGAACACCGCGATAACATCACACAACTCTTTCCCGTCATCCTTGAAAGGATTGGCGTAGGTCCACAGCTTCAGAAATGACCGCTTACAGAACTCCGCGAGCATGCGCTCGGTGTCTGTCGTTCCCGCCGGTCGTTCGTGGGGCTCCATGGGCCACAGTCCTCATGTCTCCATGGATAGCATGTCACAAGCTCTGGCGAACCAGTCTCTTGCGTGAACATCCGTTGAAAAACATGTCCCACGCAGTCGGTCCAGAAGAGCCCCCTTGCCCCACGAATAGGCCCCACTGGAGCCAGCCGTCGAAGCTGCTGCTTGTGCTGGCTGACACGACCGTCGGTTCCGGTCGAGGCTGACCAAGCCGCTGGTGCTGACCGCGGTAACGCCCTGGTAGTTGGCCACCTCCGCTTCCGACCCATAGCGGACATCGCGCCCGCAAGCCCCGGTGACGTTGGCATGCCTGTGCCAACCGGGCGCTCCCGGTTCTCGCCTACAGTCGATCCAAGGGGCTGACCGTCTCCCGAATCGTTTGATGGACGTGGGTGTAGATCATCGTCGTCTTCAGGCTGCGATGGCCCAGAAGCAGCTGGATCGTGCGGATATCGGTCCCATCGGCGAGCAGGTGCGTCGCGAAGGAATGGCGAAGCGTGTGCACGCTGGCGTGCTTCACGACCTTGGCCGTGACCAGTGCAGCTTTGAAGGCCCGCTGCACAGTGGTCTCGGAGGCATGCCAGCGAAGCCAGCGGGCGGTTTCCGGGCAAGCGCGCTGTGTCCTGGACGGGAAAACGAACTGCCACGCCAGGCTGCGGGAGGCACTCGGGTACTTACGATGCAGGGCCCCCGGAAGCGGCGCATGCCCTCGGCCGCGGGCCAGGTCGTCCTTGTGGAGCGCGGCCACCCGCAGCAGATGCTGCTGCAGAGGGGCCCGCAGGCTGACCGGCAGAAGGCTGGTGCGATCTTTGCCGCCCTTGCCACTACGGACGTGGATTGTTCCGGCATGCAGGTCCAGGTCTTTCACCCTCAGGGTCATCGCCTCGGTGACCCTCAGTCCTGCCCCATAAAGCAGTTCGGCCATGAGGCGCGTGGTCCCCGAGAGGCGGGCCAACACGTCCCGGACTTCAACCACCGTCAGGACCGTGGGCAAGCGAGCCTGGCGTTGGACACGCCGGAGCCCTGTGAGCTGGCCGACGTCGATGTCCAGGACGTCTCGGTACAAGAAGAGGATGGCGTTGAGCGCCTGAGACTGCGTGGACGCGGCTACCTTCTGGTCGCTCGCCAGGTAGTTGATGAATGGCGTGATGCCGTTGGCGCCGACCGCGACGGGATGTTGCTTGGCATGGAAGTAGATGTAGCGCCGGATCCAATAGCAGTAGGCATCTTCCGTTCGCCGGCTGAGGTGGCGACGCCGGCAGACCTGGGAGACGCGATCCATGAGGCGCGGGGGTTGGGGTGAGGCGGGGGTGTTACCCCAGTTCGGTAGCTCCGGTGGGGTGGTGGGAAAAGCCGCAAGATAGCCGAAAGGGGCGGACCCGCGGCGTCCGGGTTTGCGTCGGATTGTTTACCGGACAAGCTCGGCCTAAACTCCGGGAGAATCATCGGCTTGCGGGGCAAAGACCCGCACACCGATCGGATGTATAACCGGACGCTGGCGTCCGCATATTCGGTAGTTAGGCCTCAGATGCGCGAGTTTGAGCAGGTGCTGAGACTGGACGATTGGTACGACGGCCCCCGCAATGGCCTCGCGCTCTATCTCGGCCATCCGCATATCTTCAGGTCCCGCAGACTCGACGTAACCGAGTACCGGGATGACTTCGAGTCGGCTGACATTTTCGAGCTCGTCCCAACAGAAGACCTGGACGCGCCTCCAGTCTTGGCTTCGGCGCACTTCCGGCGAGTCCCTGACAGCACCAGCTCCGGGTGGGAGGTGTCTTGGAGCGTCATTGAGCTACCATCAGCCTAACTAGTCATTCAAGCCGACGCCTTCGGCGCGGCTTAACTAAGGCGTTAGAAGTTTGCCGATGCGTGTCCGTATCTCCATTGCTGCGTCTCTCCTTCTCACTGGCTGCGCTACGACGGGCGAGTTCACTGCGATCTCCGTCGACCGGCTTCCGGGCTACGGTAATACACCTTCCTATACGGTAGAGGTACGTAGAGACGGTTCGGTGAAATACGAAGGAAGAACCAATGTTAAGGAGGATGGCGTCGAGTACGGCTCGATCACCACAGAAGACTGGATTCTTCTGGAGGCGGCACTTAGTGGTTCCGGGTTTTCGAAGATGCAAGACAGCTACGGCAACAGTTCGGTTGGCTGCACGTCAACCTGGAATCACCATCCGACGATCAAAGTTACAGTTACTCGTGGGCAATCATCAAAAACAGTCTCCTACTACACCGGCTGTTGGGGCCTGCGAGAAGGGAGCATCATTTCGTGGCTGGCCGACACGACGGACATGGTTGCCGGATCCGGCAGGTGGGTCTACGAGACCCTTGAAGACTTCTAACTAGTCATTCAAGCCGACGCCTTCGGCGCGGCTTAACTAAGGCGTTAGGCCTCATGGATGAAATTCTTGGCACCGCCCACACTTGGTTCCTGGAGTCGTATCAGCAGGGACCTTATGGAGATCTGGTAATTCGGCTGGTCGAGGGCATCAAGGGTTCTGAGCGGAAGCCAGTGCACGTCGACAACAAGGTGCTCGGCCCATATTTCCCCGTTACGATCGAACCAAGCAGTCGTTGCGTCGCCTTGCGCTTCAAGAGTGTGCGGGCGGTATTTACGTTCGTGGAATCGTTCGACACTGGGTCGCTTGGACTGGCGATGCCCCAAGGCAAGTTTGTGCATCGCGTCGACGAATCAGAGTTCCGGCACTTCGTTGGAAAAGCCACTGCGGCGGTTGAGGAATACAAGGGTGAGTTTACTGAGTGGTTGATCTGGACAGAGGATCAACTTTTCCAAGTGATCGCCAGCTCTCCTCCAGAGATACTGCTCGAGGCTACCGCACCAGACTTGTCAATCAAGCGTGGCAATACGTGGTCTGCGAGCTAGCAGCTTGAGGCCTAACCAATCATTCAAGCCGACGCCTTCGGCGCGGCTTAACTTAGGCGTTCTGCATGACGCGAATGTCCGCTTCTGGCCGAAAGCGGACCCCGTGAATCTAGACGCAGCCTTCGCTGGTGAGCAGGTCGCAGCCCACATCAAACCCTCTATCCACGAGAAGTTTCGTTCCGCAACCAGCGGCACAAGATCTCAACTGCCGGGTTTCCCTCGGCACGCGGCCCACGCACGATCCAGAACGCATAGGCATTCTCCACCGCCAGCCCAAACGGCCTGACCAGCCGGCCGCGCTGCAGATCCTCCTCGACCAGCGGCCCCACGCCCAGCGCCACGCCATGCCCGGCCACCGCGGCTTCCTGCGCCAGGTAGATGCTGGCGAACACCGGGCCGCGGCTGGCATCCACGCGCGGGGCGCCGGCAGCTTTCAGCCACGCGGCCCAATCCGGCACGCCAGCGCGGCCGGTGGCGCTTTGGTCGTGCAGCAGGGTGTGGCGGGACAGGTCGTCTGGAGTCGCGAGGGGCGGGTGGCCTTCGGCCAGCAGCGAGGGCGCGCAGACGGGGAACACCGGGGCGTCCATCAGGTGCTCGGCGTGGGCGTCGGCGTAGCCGCCGGGGCCGTAGCGGATCGCGACGTCGATGCCGTCGCGGGTGAAGTTGGCGTGCTCGTTCCCGGTTTCGATGTGCAGTTTCAGGTCGGGGTGTTCGCGGTGCAGGCGGTGCAGGCGCGGGGCCAGCCATTTGGCGGCGAAGGATTCCATGGTGCTGATGCGCAGGGTCGCGGCGGTCGGCGCACCCACCTGGTCCAGCGCGCGGTCCAGCTGCCCGAACAGGTCGCCCAGCGAGGCCGCCAGCGCCTTGCCCTCGCCGGTCAGTTCGACCACGCGGTGGCCGCGGTGGAACAGGCCCACGCCCAGGTAGGCTTCCAGGCGCTTCACCTGGTGGCTGACCGCGGCCGGGGTGACGAAGAGTTCGGCGGCGGCGGCCTGGAAGCTGAGATGCCGCGCGGCCGATTCGAAGGCCCGCAGCGCGGTGAGCGGAACGGCGTGGCGGGGCTTCACGGTTGCGTCGGACGGGCGGTGGGTTGGGCCGCATCCTAACAAGTTATTTTTTCTAATGCGGGCGCGAAAACTTGTCG
The DNA here is from genome assembly GCF_006265115.1 of Arenimonas terrae. GTDB lineage: Bacteria > Pseudomonadota > Gammaproteobacteria > Xanthomonadales > Xanthomonadaceae > Arenimonas > Arenimonas terrae. The sequence goes on from NZ_SMDR01000003.1 coordinate 192,800, forward strand.
TTTGTCGCCGCGCCGGGCGCTGAAGATCATCCCGCCATCGAAACCACGGTGGCCCGGCATGAGATACGAAGCCCTGCATCCCGACGTGCTGATGTTCGTCGGCGACGACCACGAATCGGTGGCCACCGCCTTCCTCGACGGCGACGAGGTGTTGCTGGTCGACGCGCTGGGCAGCCTGGAAGACGCGGCCTGGATGCACGATGTCCTGTGCCGACAGATGGGCAAGACCGTGCGCCTGATCGTCGCGACCCACTACATGGGCGACCACATCGCCGGCCTGTCGCTGTTCCCGGAGGCCCTGGTCATCGCCCACCGGCTGCACCGCCACGGCTTCCTGTCGCAGAACCGGCGCGACGATGCGCTCTACCGCGCGCCGCGCGTCCAGTTCGACACGGCGATGCGCCTGCGCTGGGGCCGGCACGACCTGGTGCTGCACCACAACCCCGGCAAGACCGTCGACCACCTCTGCATCGACGTGCCCACGGCCGACCTGGCCTGCGCCGGCGACAACATCGTCGGCAACATCGTCTACCTGTCCAAGGCCGACCCGGCGATGATCCGCGGCGCGATCGCGCGCATCCGGCAGCTGGGCCGCGGCACGATCATCGGCGGCCACATGGGCTGTTTCCCGGCGCGCGTGCTCGACCACGCGACCCACTACCTGGATCGGCTGCAGGACACGGTGATCCGCATCCGCGCCGCCTTCCCGCCAGCGGAAGCCCAGGCACGCATCGGCGCCATCGCGATCGAAACCTGCCTGGCGCCGCAGGTCGAACCCATGGCCTTCGAGCGCGAGTGGCACCAGCGCAACCTGGAGGTCATCGTCGCGCAGTCGACCTTCGAGTTCGATGCCGCACTCGCGGCGCGCGAGGCCCGCGCATGAGCCGCGACGCCGCGATGTCCGGCCGCGGGCTCGGCCGCCGCGAGTTCCTGCTCGGGAGCGCGGGACTCGCCGCAGCGGCCATTCTGCCCGGCGGCCCGGCAAGCGCGGCGACGGGCGAGCCCGGCCTGCGCATCCAGCGCCTCGCCTGGGCCGGCATCCGCCTGCAGCTGCCGGCCGCGACGCTGTTCATCGATCCCCTGGTCAACCCGCAGGCCTGGGGTTCGGCACTGAAGGACCCGCTGGTCGCCGTCGACGATGCGGTGGGCGAACGTTTCATGCTGGTCACGCACGCGCACCCGGACCATTTCGACGCCACGGCGGCGGCCGCGATCCTGGACAAGGGCGGCGTGCTCGCGCATGCGGCCGGCCTGGCGCCATCGCCGGTGCCGGAATCCGCGCGCACGCGGCCGAGCCCGCCCTGGGAACCGCAGCTGCTGGGCGATTTCACCGCCACGCCGGTGCCCGCGTCCGACGGTTACGGCGACCCGCAGGTGTCGTGGGTGGTATCCGCCGGTGGCCGCCGCATCTTCCACGGCGGCGACACGCTCTGGCATGGGCACTGGTGGCGCATCGGCCGCCAGTTCGGGCCCTTCGATGCCGCCTTCCTGCCGGTCAACGGCGCGCGCTTCGGCTGGCGCAAACCCGTCAGCGGCCAGCCCGGCGTGCTGACGCCAGAGCAGGCGGTGGCTGCAGCGACCATCCTCGGCGCACGCCGCCTGGTGCCCATCCACTACGGCATCACCGGCCTGGCCGAATACGTCGAGACCGAGGATCCGATCGGCCGCCTGCAGCGGGCCGCACGCGATGCGCCGGTTTCGATCCAGGTCGTCGCGCCCGGCGGCTGGGTGGACTGGGCGGCGTAAGGCGTCGCCTGCATCCGCCCGGCGGACCCGGGCCGGTTCAGCCGCTGCGCAGCAGGAGCGGCAGGCGTCGGGCGGTGGGGTCGTCGCCCGCGCTGACGATGGCAAAACTGACGTGCTGCTCGGACCAGTACTGCGCCAGCAGTCCGCCATCGCGGCGTTCGCCGTCGCGGGGCAGGCGGCCGCGCGGGCGCACGTACACGCCCACGCGCGCGCCCGCGCGGTCCCGGTATACCAGCATCACCGCGGGGCCCTGTTCGGTGGACAGCAACTGGCCGCCGAGCAGCTGGTAGCCGGCAGGCGTGAGATCGGGCACGCGCCCGGCCTCGCCGAAACGGCCGACCAGCCAGCGGTCGAGTTCGGCTGCATGGTCGCCGCGGAACTCCATCGGCAGGACGTCGCTTTCGACGACCTGGCGATAGGCGGCCACCGCATCGGCCATCGGCATGGACCGCGCCGCATCGAAGTCGCGCACCGCCCAACCCAGCACCCCGCCCAGGCCGATCGCGCCGACCAGCGAGGCGGCCAGGGCCAATCGCCGCCGCCGCCGGGCCCGCAGGCGCCTGCGGATGGCCGCCGGCTGGAGTGCGGGATTGTCGGGCCACGCCTCGGCATTGGCGCTCAGGGCGCGCAGGGCCTCGGCATCGCGCTTCCAGGCGTCCACCTCCTCGGCCCGGTCGGGATGGGCGTCGAGCCAGGCCTGGATCTCCGCGCGCCGGGCCGGCGCCAGACGGCCGTCGACGTAGGCGTGCAGTTCGTGTTCGGCGGGTTCACCGATGGGGCGCGGCTCGTTCATCGAAGGATTCTCAAGCTGGGTGGGGGCAGGCCGGCCGCGTCCAGGCGTCGCAGCGCCTGCCGGGAGCGCGAAAGGCGCGACATGACGGTACCGATGGGAATGCCGAGCACCTGCGCCACCTCGCCGTAGGCCAGGCCCTCGACGCTGACGAGCATGAGCAGGGCGCGCTGCTCCGACGGCAGGCGCGCCAGCTTCGCCAGCGCCGAGCGCGCATCGAAGACCTGGTCGGGCGTCGGCGCGCCGGCTTCGTCATCGGGCGCGACCAGGCCGGCGATGCGCCGCCAGCGCGCCGCGCGGCGGTGCTCGTCGACGAACTGCCGGTACAGGATGGCGAACAGCCAGGACTGGAGCGCGTCGTGCTTCCGGCGCTGGCCGCCGTGGGTCAGCGCGCGCTCGAGGGTCGCCTGCACCAGGTCGTCGGCAGCGGCGGGGTCGGACACCAGCGAGCGGGCGAAACGGCGCAGGCGCGGGATCAGTTCGCGCAGGGCCTCGTCATCCAGCGGGAGCGGTTCGGTCGTGGCCATGGCGAAGTCCGGCGGTTTGGCGTAGGACGTTCCACAGGCCCGATTATTCCGCCCATTGCCGCCTCCGGGCCAGGCGCCTGCGCGTGGGAATAAGGGCGCCCGTCGCTCGTCCTACCGCAAACCCACCTGGAACCGCGCCATGACCGCACCCGAGACACCCCCGCCCCCGCGCTGGCCGCACCTGCCGGCCTACCTGGGCATCGCCGCCGTCGTCGGCGGGCTGGCGCTGGCCCTGGCCTGGACCGCGGGCTGGCTGGCGCCGAGCCGCGTCACTGCGCCGCGGCTGGTGGATGCGATCGAGAACGGCAAGCCCTTCGCCGGTTTCCGCCGTGCGCATGCCCGGGGCGTCTGCGTGGCGGGGTATTTCGAACCGGCGCCCGGCGCCGCCGCGTGGTCGAAGGCGCGGGTCTTCAGCCAGGCGCGCACGCCGGCGCTGGGCCGCATGTCCATCGGCGGCGGCGACCCGCTGGGCGCCGAGGCGCAGGCGCGCGTGCGCAGCCTGGCCCTGCAGCTGGACACCGACGACGGCCAGCAGTGGCGGCTGGCGATGAACAGCTTCCCCTTCTTCGCGGTGGCGACGCCGCAGGCCTTCGCCGAACAGATCGTGGCCTCGCGGCCGGATCCGGCCACCGGCAAACCCGACCCGGCGACGATGCAGGCCTTCCTCGAGCGCCACCCCGAAGCGCGCAACTTCATGGCCTGGGCCGGTTCGGCGCCGTGGTCGGACAGCTTCGCGAACACCGCCTACCACGGCGTGCACGCCTTCCGCTTCACCAATGCCGACGGCGACGCGCGCTTTGTGCGCTGGACCTTCGTGCCGCAGGCGCCGTTCGCGCCGCTGGCGCCGGAGCAGCGCCAGGCCGCGGAGGCGGCTTACCTCACCGACGAACTCGCGGCGCGGCTGGCCCAGGGCCCGGTGCGCTGGACGATGGAGCTGATCGTGGCCGAACCCGGCGATGCGATCGAGGACCCGTCGTCGCCCTGGCCGGAGACGCGCCGGCGCGTGGCGGCCGGCAGCTTCGTGCTCGAACGCGCCACCGACCAGGCCGGCGGCGACTGCCGCGACGTCAACTTCGACCCGACCATCCTGCCCTCCGGCATCGCCGTCTCCGGCGACCCGGTGCTGGCGGCGCGCGCCAGCGCCTATGCCGCCTCGTTCAAGCGCCGCCTGCGCGAGCAGGCCGCCGGGGAGAAGGAATGATGGCCACGAACACGCACTTCGACCGCACCGCGCGCTGGCTGCACTGGGCCATGGCCGCGATGATCCTGGCGATGATCTTCATCGGCGTGGGCATGGTGGCCTCGCTGGAGCTGCGCCCCTGGCTGATCGACCTGCACCGCCCGCTGGGCCTGCTCGTGCTGGTGCTGGCGCTGCTGCGGCTCTGGCATCGCCGCCGCCATCCGCCGCCGGCACTGCCGGAATCCCTGCCGCCGCTGCAGGCACGGGCCGCCCGCGCCTCGCACTGGCTGCTGTACGCGCTGATGTTCGCGATGCCGCTGCTGGGCTGGGCGATGTCCTCGGCCGGCGGCTACCGCGTGGTGCTGCCCGGCAGCCGGGTGCTGCCGGCGCTGGCGCCGGCCGACCCCGCGCTCTACACCTGGCTGCGCGACGCGCACGGCGTGCTGGGCTATGCTTTCTTCGCCCTCATCCTGCTGCATGTCGCCGGCGCGCTGTACCACGCCTGGGTGCGCCGCGACGGCGTGTTCGAGGCCATGGCGCGGAGGCCTCGCTGACGCCCGGATGCGGGCACGCCCTTCGGTGCGATCCCTGAGGGACCTGCGCGGGTCACGATGAAAATAAGGCGCCTTGCGCACGCGTCGCCTCAGGCGACGTCGGAGCCCTGGCTCGCCTCCGGGTCCACCGCCAGCCGCCCCGCCATCAGCACCGCCTGGGTGCGGTTGTTGGCGCCGAGCTTGCGCAGGATCGCGGTCATGTGTGCCTTCACCGTCGCTTCGGACACGCCCAGGGCGTGCGCGATCTGCTTGTTGAGCAGGCCGCTGCCGAGCATGCCCAGCACGCGGAACTGCTGCGGGGTGAGTTCGCGGATGCGGTGGGCGATGTCGGCTTCCTCGGGCGCCAGGCCCTCGGCGCCATCGGCCTGCGCCGGCACCCAGGTGCCGCCGTCGAGCACCGCGGCCACCGCGTCGCGGATCACCGCCGGGCTGGACGACTTCGGGATGAAGCCGGCCGCGCCGTGTTCGAGCGCGCGCCGCACCACGTTCGGTTCTTCGCGCGCCGAGACCACGATCACCGGCAACTGCGGCTGCACCGCGCGCAGGTGCACGAGGGCGCTGAAACCGTGCGCACCGGGCATGTTCAGGTCCAGCAGCACCAGGTCGGCGTCGGGATGGGCCTCGGCGCTGGCGAACAGCGACTCGGCGTTTTCCGACTCGATCAGCGCGGCCTTGGGCAGCAGCTTCGCCACGGCGCCCTTCAGGGCTTCGCGGAACAGCGGATGGTCGTCCGCGACCAGGATCGTCGGCGTGGCGGCGGTCACCGTCAGCGGACCTGGCGCTCGCGCACCAGCGAATCCACCACGGCCGGATCGGCCAGGGTCGAAGTGTCGCCCAGGCCGGCGCGGTCGACGCCTTCGGGGCCGGCTTCGGCGATCTTGCGCAGGATGCGCCGCATGATCTTGCCGCTGCGGGTCTTGGGCAGGCCCGGCGCCCACTGCAGCCAGTCCGGTGCGGCGATGGGGCCGATGTCGTGGCGCACATGCGCCACCAGGTCCTTGCGCAGCTGTTCGGTCGGCTCGATGCCGGCCTTGAGGGTGACGTAGGCGTAGATGCCCTGGCCCTTGATGTCGTGCGGCGCGCCGACCACGGCCGCTTCCGCGACCGCGGGGTGGCCGACCAGGGCGCTCTCGACCTCCGCCGTGCCCATGCGGTGGCCGGAGACGTTGATCACGTCGTCCACGCGCCCGGTGATCCAGTAGTAACCGTCGGCGTCGCGGCGGCAGCCGTCGCCGGTGAAATACATGCCCGGGTAGGTGCGGAAATAGGTGTCGATGAAGCGGCCGTGGTCGCCGTAGACCGTGCGCATCTGGCCCGGCCAGGAATCGAGCAGCACGAGATTGCCGTCGGTGGCGCCTTCGAGCCGGCGGCCTTCCGCGTCCACCAGCGCCGGCTGCACGCCGAAGAAGGGCAGCGTGGCCGAACCGGGTTTGGTCGGCACCGCGCCCGGCAGCGGCGAGATCAGGATGCCGCCGGTTTCGGTCTGCCACCAGGTGTCGACGATCGGGCAGCGCTCGTCGCCGACCACCTTGTGGTACCACTCCCAGGCCTCGGGGTTGATCGGCTCGCCGACCGTGCCCAGCAGGCGGATGGAGCGGCGCGAACTGCGTTTCACCGGCGCGTCGCCTTCGCGCATCAGGGCGCGGATGGCGGTGGGCGCGGTGTAGAAGATGGTCACCTGGTGCTTGTCGCAGGCCTCCCAGAAGCGGCCCGGGTCCGGGTAGCTGGGAATGCCCTCGAACATCACCGTCGTGGCGCCGTTGGCCAGCGGCCCGTAGACCACGTAGCTGTGCCCGGTCACCCAGCCGACGTCGGCGGTGCACCAGAACACGTCGTCTTCCTTCAGGTCGAACACGCATTCGTGCGTGTACGAGGCCCAGGTGAGGTAACCGCCGCTGGTGTGCAGCACGCCCTTGGGTTTGCCGGTGCTGCCGGAGGTGTAGAGGATGAACAGCGGGTCCTCGGCATTCATCGGCTTCGCGGCGTGCGTGGCCGGCTGCGGATCCACCACGGCGTCGTACCAGCGGTCGCGCGGCATCTGCATCGGCACACCCGCGCCGGTGTGGCGCACCACCAGCACGGTTTCCACGCTGTGGGTTCCCGGCTTGCGCAGGGCCTCGTCGACGTTGGCCTTGAGCGGGATCTTCTTGCCGCCGCGCAGGCCCTCGTCGGCGGTTATGACCAGCTTGCTGCCGCAGTCGGCGATGCGGTTGGCGATCGAGTCGGGCGAGAAGCCGCCGAACACCACCGAGTGGATGGCGCCGATGCGCGCGCAGGCCAGCATCGCCGCGGCCGCTTCGGGAATCATCGGCAGGTACAGGGTGATGCGGTCGCCCTTGACCACGCCCAGGGCCTCGAGCGCGTTCGCCAGCCGGCAGACCATGGCGTGCAGTTCGCGGTAGCTGATGCGGCGCGCCGGTGTCGCCGGGTCGTCGCCTTCCCAGACGATGGCGGTCTTGTCGCCACGCTCGGCCAGGTGGCGGTCCAGGCAGTTGACGCTGACGTTGAGCTCGCCGTCGGCGTACCAGCGGATGTGGAAGTCCTCGACGTTGAAGCTGGTGTCCTTGACCCGGGTGTAGGGCCGCGACCAGTCCAGGCGCCGGCCGACCTGGCCCCAGAAGGCCTCGGGGTCGCGCAGGGAATCGGCGTACAGGCGCTCGTAGTCGGCGCGCTTGAGCGCGGCGGCGGCCTCGAAGCCGGGCGGCGGGGAAACGATGCGTTCGGACATGGGAACTCCTGCGGCCCGGGGCCGCGCGGTTGCGATGTAGAGATTACTCGCCTGAAAGCCATTCTGGCGGTGCCCGCCGGCCGCCCAATTAGACCATCGTCTATAAGCGTCCCTTCTTCGACCAATGGGTAATGGCCCCACCCCCGCACCCGCCACAGACTCGGCCCGCCATCGTGGCAACGGTCCGAATTCCGGGAGGGGAAGGATGAACCGAAATACCAAGACACGCCGCTCGACGCTGACGCTCGCCCTGCTGCTGGCGACCGCCGCACCGGGCCTGGCCCTGGCGCAGGACGCCAGCCCGCAGGACCTCGAAGCCCGCATCGCCCAGCTCGAACAGATGGTGCAGGGCCTGAAGTCCGAACTCGAAGCCCAGAAGGCGGCGCAGGCCGCTCAGCCCGCACCGGCACCGCTGCCGGCCGGCGCCCAGCCGATCCAGGCGACGACCATCTCGCCGGCCGCCAACGCCGGCACGAAGTTCAGCTACGGCGGTTTCATCAAGCTCGACGCCATGTACACAAACACCGACGGCGGCGAAATCGCCGACGGCAGCCCGGGCCGCCTGTTCTATCTGCCCAGCACCATCCCGGTCGGCGGTGGCGACGAAGGCAGCGACCTGGACATGCACGCGCAGTTCTCGCGCTTCTGGTTCAGCGCCGACACCGAGCTCGACGGCCGCAAGATCAAGGCCTACATCGAGGCCGACATGTTCGGCAACGCCAACGGCAACGAAACCTCGACCAACACCTACGGCGTCACCCTGCGCCACGCCTACGTCAGCTGGGACAAGTGGCTGGCCGGCCAGACCTGGTCGAACTTCCAGGACGTGGCGGCTCTGCCCGATTCAGTGGACTTCGTCGGCCCGACCGAAGGCACGATCTTCGTGCGCCAGGCGCAGATCCGCTACACCAACGGCCCGTGGTCGTTCTCGGTCGAGAACCCGGAGACCCTGGTCAACGCCCACCTGAGCACCGGGCGCATCACCAGCGACGACAACAACGTGCCCGACGTCACCGCGCGCTACCTGCACAAGGCCGCGTGGGGCCACTTCACCGTCGCCGGCCTGGCGCGCCAGCTCAAGTACGAAACGCTGACCTCGGACGAGTCCGAGTCCGCCTTCGCGCTCAGCGTCTCGGGCAAGTGGAACCTCGGCGCCAACGACGACGTCCGCTACATGCTCAGCGGCGGCAGCGGCTTGGGCCGTTACCTGGGCTTCGCGCTCGGTGCCGACGCCATGCAGGCCGCCGACGGTTCGCTCGAGGCGCTCGACGGCTACGGCGGCTTCATCGCCTGGCGCCACGCCTTCACGCCGAAGCTGCGCGGCAGCCTGATGTATTCGGCGGCGCAGTTCGACAACGACCCGCTGCTGACCGGGCTGGCCGTGACCGAGGCCACGCAGTCCATCCACGCCAACCTGATCTATTCGCCGCTGCCCAAGATCGACATCGGCGCCGAGATCATCTTCGGCGAGCGTGAACTCGAGAACGGCCAGAGCGGCGAGCTCGACCGCCTGCACATGCACGTCAAGTACAACTTCTGACCGGGGGCACCAACGCCATGTCCACCACCGCAAACGCAGCAACCGCAACGCACGACGCCAACGGCAAGCCGTTGACCGCCGGCCACAAGAAGGTGATCTTTGCCTCGAGCCTGGGCACCGTCTTCGAGTGGTACGACTTCTACCTGTACGGTTCGCTCGCCGCGATCATCGCCAAGCAGTTTTTCTCGGCGCTCAATCCGACCAGCGGCTTCATCTTCGCCCTGCTCGCCTTCGCCGCTGGTTTTGCCGTGCGTCCGTTCGGCGCCCTGGTGTTCGGCCGGCTCGGCGACATGATCGGCCGCAAGTACACCTTCCTGGTGACCATCGTGATCATGGGCCTGTCGACCTTCCTGGTCGGCATCCTGCCCAGTTATGCCAGCATCGGCATCGCCGCGCCGATCATCCTGATCACGCTGCGGCTGCTGCAGGGCCTGGCCCTGGGCGGCGAATACGGCGGCGCCGCGACCTACGTGGCGGAACACGCGCCGCAGGGCAAGCGCGGCCTGTACACCAGCTTCATCCAGACCACGGCGACATTGGGTCTGTTCATGTCGCTGCTGGTGATCCTGGGCTGCCGCCTGTACCTCGGTCCCGAGGCGTTCGAGGCCTGGGGCTGGCGCATTCCGTTCCTGCTGTCCTTCGTGCTGCTGGGCATCTCGGTGTGGATCCGCCTGCAGCTGTCGGAGTCGCCGCTGTTCCAGGAGATGAAGAACGAGGGCAAGCTCTCGAAGGCGCCGATCACCGAAAGCTTCATGACCAAGAAGAACGGCCGCATCGCCCTGATGGCCCTGCTGGGCGCCACGGCGGGCCAGGCGGTGGTGTGGTACTGCGGCCAGTTCTACGCGCTGTTCTTCCTGACCCAGACGCTGAAGGTGGACCCGACCACGGCGAACCTGCTGATCGCCGCGGCATTGGTGATCGGCACGCCGTTCTTCATCGTGTTCGGCTGGCTGTCGGACAAGATCGGGCGCAAGCCGATCATCATGGCCGGCTGCCTGATCGCCGCGCTGACCTACTTCCCGATCTTCAAGGCGCTCACGCACTACGCCAATCCGGCGATCGAGACCGCGGCGGCGACCAGCCCGGTGACGGTGACGGCGGATCCGGCGACCTGCAGCTTCCAGTTCAACCCGGTCGGCACGACCAAGTTCACCTCGAGCTGCGACATCGCCAAGTCGGCGCTGGCCAAGGGCGGCACGCCCTACCGCAACGTCGAGGCGGCGCCGGGCACGGTGGCCACCATCAGCGTCGGCAATACGGTGGTGTCGTCCTATGAAGCGGCCTCGTTCACGGGCGATGCGGCGGCGACCGAGGCAGCGCGTTTCAACGGCGAGCTCAAGACGGCGCTGACCTCGGCGGGGTATCCGGAAAAGGCGGACCCGGCGCAGATCAACAAGCCGATGGTGCTGTTCCTGCTGACGGTGCTGGTGCTGTACGTGACGATGGTCTACGGCCCGATCGCGGCCTGGCTGGTCGAGCTGTTCCCGACCCGCATCCGCTACACGTCGATGTCGCTGCCCTACCACATCGGCAACGGCTGGTTCGGCGGCTTCCTGCCGACCACGGCCTTCGCGATGGTGGCCCTGACCGGCGACATCTACTACGGCCTGTGGTACCCGATCGTGATCGCGCTGATGACCTTCGTGCTCGGCTCGCTGTTCCTGCGCGAGACCAAGGACGTGGACATCCGCGAATAGCCCTCCCCCCGCCGGGGTCCGCCCCGGCTTTTGACGACGCCGGCACCCGGGTGCCGGCGTCTTTTTTTGCCCGGCCGGAGCGATCCGCTACCCTTGGCGCGTCGAAGGAGCCGCCATGACGTCGCCCGCGCCGCCCGCCCCGAAGGTCCTGGTCACCGGCAGTTCCGGCCGCGTCGGCCGGGCGATCCACATCCGCCTGTCGCCGCGGTTCGCCGTCGCCGGCCTGGACCGCAGCCCGTCCTCGACCGCGGACTGGGTCGGCGACCTCGACACACCGGGGCTGCTGGCGCGCGCGCTCGAAGGTGTCGAAGCCGTCGTGCATACGGCGGCCCTGCATGCGCCGCACGTGCCGCACCTGCCCGAGGCCGAGTTCCAGCGGATCAACGTCGACGGCACCCGCCGCCTGCTCGATGCGGCCGCCGCCGCGGGCGTGAAGCGCATCGTGTTCACCAGCACCACGGCGCTGTACGGCGACGCCGCCACGCCCCCGGGCCGCGCCGGCTGGGTGGACGAAACGCTGGCGCCGGAGCCGCGCACCATCTACCACCGCAGCAAGCTCGCGGCCGAGGCCCTGCTGCGCGAGGCGGCGCTGGGCGGCGGGCCGTCGCTGCGCGTCCTGCGCATGTCGCGCTGTTTTCCCGAACCGGCGAACGTGATGGCGCTGTTCCGGCTGCACCGCGGCGTCGACGCCCGCGATGTCGCCGCCGCGCACGACGCCGCCCTGCGCCATGCCGGGCCAGCCTGCGCGACCTTCGTGATCTCGGGCGCCACGCCCTTCGTCGCCGCGGATTGCCCAGCGCTGTGGGACGACGCGCCGGCCGTGCTGGCGCGGCGCGCGCCGGCCCTGGTCGCCGCCTTCGCGGCGCGCGGCTGGCCGCTGCCGGCGCGCATCGACCGCGTCTACGATTCCGGGGCCGCGCAGCGCGACCTGGGCTGGACGCCGCGCTACGGCCACGAGGAAGTGCTGGCGATGCGAGACGCCGAATCCGGCGAAGTGCTGCCCCCGGACGCCAGCCAGCGCTGGCGCCCCGACTGAATCACCAGTCGGTGGGCCGGTAGTCCTTCAGGAACTGGCCCCAGACGTGGTGGCCGGTGTTGAAGCCGTCGATGATCGGGTCGACGATGCGCGCGGCGCCGTCGACGATGTCCAGCGGCGGATGGAAGCGCTCCTCGCGGGTCTTGCGCTCGGCGATCTCGATCGGGTCCTCGTCGGTCACCCAGCCGGTGTCCACGGCGTTCATGTGGATGCCGTCGCCCTGGTAATCGGCGGCCGAGGTGCGCGTCATCATGTTCAGCGCGGCCTTGGCCATGTTGGTGTGCGGGTGCCGCGTGGTCTTGAAGTTGCGGTAGAACTGCCCCTCCATCGCCGACACGTTGACGATGTGCTTGTCGCGCTCGGGCGTGCGCAGCATCAGCGGCTTCAGGCGCGCATTGATGATGAAGGGCGCGACCGCGTTGACCAGCTGCACTTCCAGCAGTTCCACCGCCGGCACTTCGTGCATCAGCAGGCGCCAGGAATTGCGGCCGCGCAGGTCCACCTGCTGCAGGTCGGCGTCCAGGCGGCCTTCCGGGAACAGGTGCTGCTGGCCCAGCAGCTCCTCGGCCAGCAGGGGCACCTGCGACAGTTCGGCGGCGCGGGTCAGGCCCGGCGCCTCGACCCCGTGCGCCAGCGCGTTGCCGTCCGGCACCAGGTCGTAACCGCGCAGGCCTTCGTAGCTGCCCAGCAGCTTGCGCACGTGCTCGGGCATGTCCGAATGCGCGGCGGTCTCGCCGGCGATCATGTGCGCGTAGAACGCGGGCGGGCGGCGCACGGTCTGGCAGGCGTTGTTGATGATGAAGTCCAGGCGCTCGCGCGTCTGCAGCAGCGTCTGGCAGAAGGCCTCTACGCTGGGCGTGTGGCGCAGGTCCAGGCCGAAGACCTCGAGGCGATGCCCCCATTCGGCGAAGTCCGGCTCCTGCGCATAGCGCGCCGCGGAGTCGCGCGGGAAGCGCGTGGTGACGATCAGTGAGGCGCCGGCGCGCAGCAGTTTCAGGCCGGCCTGGTAGCCGATCTTGACCCGGCCGCCGGTGAGCAGCGCGACGCGGCCGCGCAGGTCGGCGGTTTCGGTGCGCTTGTGGAAGTTGAACTCGGCGCAGGCCGGGCACATCTGGTCGTAGAAGTGGTGGATGCGCGTGTACTTTTCCTTGCACACGTAGCAGTGCTGCTCTTCGATCGTCACCCGCGCCGGATCGTCGGTGATGTCGTCCACCGGCATCTTCGAGGGCGGGAAGTAGTTGGGCGTGGTGAACACCGGCTTGCTGCGCAGCTCGCGGATGCCCGTGGCGCCAAGGATGGCGTCGTCGTGGGCGTTGCGCTGCTTCACCTGGGCGCGCTTCTTCTCGCGGCGCAGCTTGCGGTGCGGGATCGGGTCCGGGTGGTGGAAGCGGTTCACCGCCGCCTTCAGGCGCTTGCGCTCGGGTTCGGGCAGCGCGTCGAAGGCGCTGCGGTCGGCGGCGACGGTTTCGAGCAGTTCGGCGGCGGCGCGCAGGCGGGCCACCAGGTCATCCCCGCCGGTCGGCAGGGGGGAGGGCGTGTCGGTCATGAAGGGCGTTCAGGAAAGCGGGCCGGTGCCGGCCAAGGGGGCGCATTGTCGCAGGACTGGACGCCGCGTGCGCCGACGCCGGGCCCGGTCCGGACCCGGCCTGCCTCAGGCGAAGGTCAGGGCGTGGATGGGCGGCAGCCGCAGGGCCGGCGCCGTCCAGCGTTCGCCCTGGTCGTGGCTGATCCACAGGCCGCCGGTGGTGGAGCCGATGGCGATGCGTTCCCCGGTGGCGTCCACCGCGAGGCCGTGGCGGTAGACCAGATCGTAGGCGGGATCGTGCGGCAGGCCCTGGGACAGCACGTCGAAATGCGCGCCGCGATCGCGCGTGCGCGCCACCACCAGGCGGCCGTCCACCGGCACCCGCCGCTCGTCCTTGATGGCAGGCACGAACCAGGCGGTAGCCGGATCGTGCGGATGCACGCCGACCGCGAAACCGAACACCGAGGGCTTCACCGCCGGCACCTCGTGCCAGCGTCCGCCGCCGTCGTCGCTGCGGAAGACGCCGTTGTGGTGCTGCACCCACAGGGTGTCGGGCGCGGCGCCGCACTGCACCATGCGGTGCGGGTCCTGGATCACCGGGTCGTAGCGGCGGTCTTCCGGCATGTAGTCGGCGAACATGCCGTCGCTGGTGACGCGCCAGCTGGCGCCGTCGTCGTCGCTGCGCCAGACGCCACCGCAGGACACGGCAATGCGGATGCAGCGCGGATCGCGCGGATCCACGCAGACCGAATGGATGCCCGGCGAGTCGTAACCGCCGCCGAACCAACCCGCGCGCGCCGGCTGGTCCCAGAGGCCGCGCATCAGCCGCCAGCTGGCGCCGTGGTCATCCGAACGGAACAGCCCGCCCGGGATCGTGCCGGCCCACAGCCGGCCGGGCTGGTCGGCGCCGCCCGCCTCCAGCGACCAGATCAGTTCGAGCACCGCGGGCTTCGGCGGTTTGCCGTCGCCGACCGCCACCGTGTCGTGTTCGCCGTAGGCCGGCACCGCGAGTTCGGTCCAGGTGCGGCCGCGGTCTTCGGAGCGCTGCAGCTTGGCGCCGAAGTGCCCCAGGTCGAGCGCGGCATACCAGGCGCCGTCGCGCGGATCCGCCAGCGCCAGCGCGACCTTGTCGCCGAGGAAGGCCACGTGTTCGTTTTCCCAGCCGGCGCGGCCGCGCCGCAGCACGAACAGGCCCTTGCGGGTCGAGACCAGCAGCGTGTCGCTCATGTCAGCCTCCGGATAGCGCCTGCATCACGTAGATCTCCGCGTCCGCGCGCAGGGCGAGGGCGAAGTTGGATTTCGGCTGCAGCGCATCGCCATCGACGAACAGCGCGACATGGCGGCGCAGGGCGCCGCGCTCGTCCAGCACGTAGCCGCGCAGGCCGGGATGGATGCGGAAGAGTCCGTCGAGCACGGCGCCGACGCTGTCGCCCGGCACCTGCAGCGCCACCTCGCCGTCACCGGCCGGCGCCGGCGACAGCCAGCGCGCGAGGGCGGATGCGATCACGACCTTGGCCATGGCGGTAAGGGGTCGGGGAACGTGTCCGGACCCTACCCACGCCGGCGGCTGGACACAAGCGCAAGCGGGCCGCCACCGGCGTTTTCTGCTTTTTGTTTACCCGGCCGGCGCGCTCAACGGCCGTCCGCACCCAGCGGCCCCAGGGTCAGGCGGCGGCCATCGGGCGTGCCGCGGCTGAAGCGGCCGTGCTCGCGGAACAGCAGTTCGCCGTAGCGGCCCTTCTTGATGCTGCTGTCGATCGCGATCACGCGGCCCCCGAAGAGGGAGTGCACGATCGGCTGCGAGGTGTGGCCGACCAGCACGTGCCCGACGCCGAGCCGGCGCAGGTCCGCATCGACGCTGGCCTGCTGCAGACCCTCGTCCAGGAAATAGCCCCGATACCAGATCGGCCCATCCGCGCCATGCAGCAAGGTGAGCACGGGATCCTTGGCCAGCGCCGCCTTGTCCAGCCCCAGCGAACGCCGGAAACGGTCGTTCGCCTGCTCCAGGCTCAGGTCGAGCGCAAAATAGGAGGCGTGCACGCCGGCGTGCATGAACAGCATATCGTCCACCTGCAGCAGGGTACGCTTGCTGCGCAGCCAGTCGCCGATCACGGTGTCGGGCCCGTACAGCGCGTCATAGGACTCGCCCAGCAGGGTCGCGGTGCGCCGGTACTTTCCGCTGACGTAGCGCAGGTCCCGGCGCAGCACCAGGGCTTCGTGGTTGCCGAGCAGGAAATGCACGGCGCCGCCGGCCTCGCGCGCCTGCTGTTCCAGCGCATAGAGGTGCCAGAAGGTTTCGGTGACGCGCGGGCCGCGGTCGAACACATCGCCGGTCATCACCAGCTGGCCGTCGCCCCAGGCCCATCGGCCCTGCGCGTCGATCACCCCGTGGGCGCGCAGCAGCCGCACCATCAGGTCGTACTGGCCGTGCACGTCCGACAGCGCCACCAGGCGGGTCGCGCCCCGGATCATCGCCGCGGTTTCGACCGCGGCCGGTGGCCGGATCTGCAGTTCGTGCGGATGGCCGCAGCGGGGCGCAAGGCGCAGCGGCCAGCGCTCGGCGCGAAGGCGCTGGATCTCGACCCTGCCGGCGCAGACCCAGCGCGCCTCGATGCCGCCTTCGACGTAACGCACGTAGGGGCCGTCGTCGACGACGTCGGTGAGGGTGAACTCCTCGTCGTAGACCTGCACCGCCTCCAGGCCGTGCGGGCCCCGCCGCATCGACACCTCGCCCTGCAGCGCGTAGGCCGCAAACCCCAGCGTCGCCAGCAGCACGGCGAACCAGAAACGTTTGGATCGGGTCACTCGGAGCATGGCGGGTCCGTGGGCGGGAACGTCGCGATGCTAGGCGGCGCCTGGCGGGGCCGGCAACGTGCCGTTGGTCAGCGGGGCATCGGCCTGCGGCGGACCCGGACAAAAAAGGCCCGCCGGAGCGGGCCCTTCCGTTGGGAGCGTGGCCCACTCAGGCCCGCGCCGGCACCATCGAATAACCCTTCAGGCGCGCCGAGAACTCCTGCAGCTGGCGGATGCCCGAGGCCTCGGCCTCGGCGCACCAGGCGCGCAGCGCGTCCATCTTGGCCTCGGCTTCGGCGCTCTTGAGCTCGTAGATGCCGAGCAGGCGGGCGCGGAACTCCATCAGGCGCGCGGTGTTCGGGCGCTCGGCGATCCAGGCGCTGAACTTGGCCCGGTTCTCCTCGCTCAGCCACTTGCCTTCGCTGCGGAAGGCGCGGCGCAGGCGACCCGGCAGGTCCTTGGCTTCGGCCTGCAGGTGCGGCTTGAGCACCATCTGGAAGTAGTCGGTGGCGACCTGCCAGCGGTGCGCCATCACCGCGCGCATAGTGTCGGCATCGGGCACCTGGATGTTCGGGCGAACGTCCAGTTCCGGCGCCACGCGCAGCACCTTGGCCAGGCCGAGCGCCTGCAGGCCGCGGATCACGGTCCAGCCGATGTCGAACTCGTACTTGCGCAGCGCGAACTTGGCCGAGCTCGGGAAGGCGTGGTGGTTGTTGTGCAGCTCCTCGCCGCCCACCCAGAACGCCCACGGCGTCAGATTGGTGGCGGTGTCGGCGGTGTCGAAGTTGCGATAGCCCCACCAGTGGCCCAGGCCATTGATGACGCCGGCGGCCCAGAACGGGATCCAGGCCATCTGCAGCGCCCACATCACGATGCCCGGGATGCCGAACAGGGCGAGGTTGATCGCCAGCATCAGGATCGGGCCGAAGGTCGCGCGCGGGGTGTAGAGCTTGCGCTCGATCCAGTCGTCCGGCGAACCCTTGCCGTACTTCTCCAGCATGTCCTTGTCCAGGCGCGCTTCCTGGTACAGCTCGACGCCGCGCCACAGCACCTGGTGGATGCCCTGGAAACGCGGGCTGTGCGGATCTTCTTCGGTTTCGCACTTGGCGTGGTGCTTGCGGTGCACCGCGGTCCACTCCTTGGTGACCATGGCGGTGGTCAGCCAGGCCCAGAAGCGGAAAAAGTGCGTCAGCACCGGGTGGAAATCCACGCCGCGGTGCGCCGCGCTGCGGTGCAGATAGAGCGTGGTGGTCATGATGGTGACCTGGGTCACCACCAGGAAATAGATCGCCATCTGCCAGTAACTGGCCTGCGTGACGCCGCGCGCCAACCAGTCGAACAGGTCGAGGGACATGGGGCAAACTCCGTAAAAAACGGGCGCTTGGCCCGGTGATGGTGGGGATGATGCCCGCCGTCGGCGGACCCGTCACCCTGCGTCAAGGTATGGTGTTCAGCCTCGCACTTATCAAGCGACGCCCGGAGGGACTTCATGAACGCCGATCCTGCCCGCCATCGGGTGATTCATCTTCCTGCCGGCGCCGGCCGCGCCTACGCGCTGGGGCCGATGCGCGCCGTCTTCCTGGCCGACGGCGGCGAAACCGCCGACACCTATTCGATCTCGGAATGGTGGCTCGAGCCGGGCACGCCCGGTCCCGGCCCGCATTCGCACGAAGCCAACGACGACATCTTCTACGTGCTCGAGGGCCGGTTCAGGTTCCAGGCCGGCGATGCGTTCATCGACGCCGGCCCCGGCGACTTCCTGCGCGTGCCGGCCGGCGTGGTGCACGACTTCAGCAATCCCGGCGACGTGCGCGCCGGCCTGCTGAACCTCTACATCCCGGGCGGCTTCGAGCAGGAGATGCCGGGCATCGTCGCCTGGTTCGCCGCGCAGGGAACGCCGGCGGGCTAGCGGCGCGGCTCCGGCGCCGGTTCGCGCGGATCCTGCGGCGGCCGCGGGGCCGGCAGTTCGCGCACGTGCACGTCCAGCTGGGGATAGGCGAAGGCGATGCCGTTCTGGTCGAACAGCTCGACCAGGCGGGCGTTGATCTCGTTGCGCACGGCCAGGCGGTCGCTCATGTTGCCCACGAAAACCCGCAGCTCGAAGTCCAGGGTGCTGGCGCCGAAGGCCAGCAGCCAGCTGCGCGGCGCCCAGTCCTTGAGCACGCGCGGGTTCTCCTCGGCGGCCTGCAGCAGCAGTTTGTGCACCAGGGCCGGGTCGGTGCCGTAGTCCACGCCGACCTTGATCGAGATGCGCGTGGTCTCGTCGGTCAGGGTCCAGTTCACCAGCTGGCCGGTGATGAAGGTCTTGTTCGGGACCACGATCTCCTTGTTGTCGAAATCAAGGATCGTCGTGGCGCGGGTGCGGATGCGGGTGACGGTGCCGTCGAGGTTGTTCACCGTGATCACGTCGCCGACCCGGAACGGCCGCTCGAACAGCAGGATCAGGCCGGAGACGAAGTTGGCGAAGATCTCCTGCAGGCCGAAACCCAGGCCGACGGTGAGCGCCGCCGCCATCCACTGCAGCTGGCCCCAGCGCAGGCCCAGCAGGCCCAGGCCGATCACCACGCCCACCAGAACGATCGCGTAGCGCGACACGCTGGTGATGGCGTAGCGCGAGGCCGCGTCGATGTTCACCTTCGACAGCAGGCCGATCTCGATCAGGCCCGGCAGGTTGCGCGCGGCCACCACCGTCAGCGCCAGCGCCAGCACGCCCAGAAGCACCGCCATCAGGGTGATCGGCACCTGGCTGCTGCCGCCGTCGGCGGCGCTTTCGGTGATGGACCACAGCGCGATCTCGTCGAAGCGTGCGAAGGCCAGCAGCACGTCCGACCACACCCAGGCCAGGCCGACCACCAGCAGGGTCAGCTTGATCGCCCGCAGCAGGCTGCGGCTGTGCGCGTTGACCTTCTCGAGCGTGATCTCCTCCTCCAGCTCCAGCGGCACCGCCTCGCCGCCGTCGCCGGGATCGGCTTCGCCGCTGCGCGCCTGCTTTTCCGCCTCTCGCTTCTGCTCGAGCCGGCGCAGCGCCAGCCGGCGCTCGCCCAGCACGAACCAGCGCGACAGAAGCCCGTGCAGCACCGCCACCGCGGTCACCATGCCGACGCTGGCGAACTGCGCGTTGAGCAGGATGGCCGTGGTGTAGACGTAACCGTCGAGCGCCAGCACCGCGCAGGCAAGCATCATTGCCGGCAGGACGAAACGAAGGACGCGGCGGCGCAGCGAGGGTTCGACGTCGGCGCCGCGGCTGTGCCAGAGCTCGTCGGGCGCCAGCAGCCGCCACAACGCCCAGGCCGAGAAGACCGACGCGGCGACGATCGCCAGCCGCGCCTGCACCGCGATCGCCAGCTCCTGGTTGCGGATGAAGGCCAGCGCGACAACGAAATACAGCGGCAGCAACCCCCACGACAGCCGCGGCAGCCAGCGCCGCAGCGCTTCGCGCCGGGGCTTGGTCCAGCGGAAATGGGCGTGCGCCAGGCCGCGTTCGCGCACCAGCCAGCGCAGGAAGGCCAGGGTGAACATCGGCAGCGCCAGCGCCACGCAGGCGCGGCCCAGCGAATCGCTGTACTTGCCGCTGCTGCCGACGCCCTGCAGCAGCCCGCCCAGCAGCCACAGCGCGACCGCGCCGGGCAGCGCCGCCACCACGGTCCAGGCCAGGCTCTCGAGCGTGCGGCGGTAGCGATCGACGCGCACTTCGCGGATCGCCTGCGCCAGCGAGTCGAGCTTGGGCCGCGCGCGCCGGCGCAGCACCAGCAGCACGGCGACGACGGCGACGGCACCGGCGTAGGACCAGGGCCGCTCCTGCAGCGAGCGCAGCAGCAGCTCGCCGGTGGTGACGAAGCGGGAAGGCTTGAACAGGTCGTACAGGCCGGCGGGCACGGTCGCCAGCCAGTCGGCGCCGACCGGCGCGTGGCTGCGGATCCACAGCAGGTGGCGGTCGAGGGTCTGGCGCAGCTCCAGGTTCGCGTCCAGGCGCGCCTGCAGGGTGCGTTCGGCCTGCTCGTGCGCCGCGACCAGGCGCCAGAGCGTGGGTTCGATCCGCGTCACCAGGTCCAGGCGCTCCTGCAGTGCCGCCTCCAGTTCGCTGGCGCTGGCCTGCGCGGCCGGCGTGCCGTCGTCGTCCTCCTGGCCGGCCTGGTCGCGCAGCGCGCGCACCGCGGCCGGCAGGTCGTCGAGCTGGCGGCGGGTTTCACTGAGTTCGATCAGGCGCAGGCGCAGTTGGGCCAGGGACTGGCGCGCCGTGTCGAGGCGCTCGCGCAGATTGCGCTCCGGCTCCAGCCGGCGCAGCTCCGCCCACAGCCAGATGCCGACCTGTTCGCTGCGGCCGCCCAGCTCCAGGCGGGTGCGGCTGTCGCGCAGGCCGGCGAGGTCGCGGGCCAGGGCCTGTTCCTGGTTGGCCAGGCTGCGGCGCTGTTCGTCCAGGCGCTCGTGCAGGGACAACAGCTCCTGGCCAAAGGCAAGGTTCTGGCGCACGGCGTCGGCGACCGGGTCATCGCGGCCGGCCACGGCCTCGGCGCGTTCGGCCAGGCCTAGGGCCTGGGCCTCGAGTTCGCCGCGGCCGCGTTCGGCGATGCGCTGCTGCAGCACGGCCAGGCGCGGCTCGCGCTGGGCGAGCTGGGTGCGCAGGGCGCGCAGCTCCAGTTCCTGCAGGCGCTGGCGGGTGCCGGCCAGGTCCTGCTGCGCCTGGCGCAGGGCCAGGTCTGCCTGCAGCTGCCGGCGTTCGGCGGCCTGGCGGGCGCGGCGGGCGTCGGTGAGCGCGGCGGGTTCGTCCCTGCCGGGCATGATCGGCGTCGACAGTTCGTCGATGCGGCGCTGCAGATCTGCCAGCTGACTGCCCTCACGGGCCGGCTGGGCGACGGCATCGGCGAGTTCGGCGGTGATCGACTCGATGCGGTCGCGCAGCTGGCCGGTGGCCAGGCGCTCCTGTTCGAGCAGCCGTTCCAGGGTTTCGACGTCGGCCTGGGCCGGCACGCGGGCGCGCCACTGCGCCAGGGCCCGGCGCGGGTCGATGGCGAGCTGGGCCTCGAGTTGGGCGGTGCGGGCGGGCGCGTTGGCGACTTCGGCGTTCAGGGCCTGCAGGCGCTGCTCCAGCGCGGCGGCTTCGCGGTCGGCGGCGCTGGCGGCGTCCAGGGCCTCGTTGGCGGCGGCGCGCTGGGGGTCGGCCAGGGTTTCGAGGCCGGACTTGAGGCTGTCCAGGGGACTGCCGGTGGGACTGGCCGCCACCGGCAGGCCCAGCAGGCCCAGCAGCAGCACGAGGGAGTAGGACCACGGTCGGGAGGCGCGCATCGGCCTAGGCTAGCCCCCGGTGGGCGACAGCGGCAATCAACGGCGGCCCGCGGGTCGGCCCCGATTCATCGGCGTCGAATGCGGACAGCGCCGGTGGCCCCGGGCCGAGGCGCTCGGCGACAATGCCGCCATGCCCGAACTGCCCGAAGTCGAAACCACGCGCCGCGGCCTGGCACCGCATGTCGAGGGCCGGCGCATCACCGGCGTGGTGCTGCGGCGCCCGGACCTGCGCTGGCCGATCCCGCCCGAGGTCGCGCGCGAGCTGCCGGGCCAACGCGTGCTGGGCGTGCGCCGGCGCGCCAAATACCTGCTGCTCGACACCGAGCCCGGCAGCGCCCTGCTGCACCTGGGCATGTCCGGCATGCTGCGCGTGCTGCCGGCGAAGACGCCGGTGGAAACCCACGACCACGTCGACCTGGCGCTGGATTCGGGCCGCGTGCTGCGCTTCACCGACCCGCGCAGGTTCGGCTGCCTGCTCTGGCAGCCGGCGGGAACCACCCATGAACTGCTTGAGCACCTCGGCCCCGAACCGCTGTCGGATGCCTTCGATGGCGACACCCTGTTCGCGCTCAGCCGCGGCCGCAAGGCGCCGGTGAAGACCTTCCTGATGGACCAGGCGGTCGTGGTCGGCGTCGGCAACATTTATGCCGCCGAAAGCCTGTTCCGGGCCGGCATCGCCCCGGGCCGGGCGGCCGGCGCGGTCAGCCGCGAGCGCTATGCGCGACTGGCGGCGGCGGTGAAGCAGATCCTGGCCCACGCCATCACCCGCGGCGGCACCACCCTGCGCGACTTCCTGAGCCCCGACGGCGCGCCCGGCTATTTCGAGCAGGAGCTGTTCGTCTACGGCCGCGAGGGCGAGGCCTGCCGGGTCTGCGGCCGCCGGATCCGCGACGGCCGCATGGGCAACCGCGCCACCGCCTGGTGCCCCGGCTGCCAGCGCTGAGTGCCGGCCCGGCATTGACGCCCCCCGGCTCCAATGCGGCTATATTGTCGGCAACCCGCGCAGACGGGCCCCGGGGACCCATGAACGAAACTGCCGAAATCACCCAGTGGTTGAGCGCCGCCCGTGGCGGCGACAAGTCCGCGCTCGACCGGGTGCTGGCGACGCTGTACCGCGAACTGCACGGCATGGCCCGGCGCCAGCTGGGCGGCCAGCAGCAGGGCCACACCCTGGACACCACCGCCCTGGTGCACGAGGCCTACCTCAAGCTCGCCGGCCGCGCCGAAGCCGAGTTCGAGGACCGCGCCCACTTCTTCGCCTACGCCGCCAGCGCCATGCGCAGCGTCGTGGTCGACTACGCCCGCCAGCGCATGGCGGTGAAACGCGGCGGCGACCTGCACCGCGTCACCGACCTGCCCGAGGATGCCGGCGGCGGCATGCGCCTGGACGAGGACATGCTCGGCCTGGATGTCGCGCTCAACAAACTCAATGACCTCGACCCGCGCCTGGCCCAGGTCGTGGAGATGCGCTATTTCGCCGGCCTGTCGGAAACCGAGATCGCCGGCCTGCTGAAACGTTCCGAGCGCAGCGTGCGCCGCGACTGGCAGAAGGCCCGCATGTTCCTGCTGGCGGCCCTGCAGGGCTGAGGCTGGCGCGCCCGCGTGGACACCGAACGCTGGTCCACGATCTCGGCCCTGCTCGATGAGCTGCTCGAACTCGACCCGCCGGTGCGCAAGCGCCGGCTGGCCGAAGTCGCCGCCGGCGATCCGGCCCTGGGCGCCGAACTCGAACGCCTGATGGCGCTGGAGGACGACCGCCCCGACTTCCTGTCCCAATCGGTGGTCGACGCCGCCGTGTTCGCGCCCCAGGCCGGGCAGCAGATCGGCCCCTACAAGCTCGAACACCCGCTGGGCGAAGGCGGCATGGGCCAGGTCTGGCTGGCGCTGCGTGCCGACGGGCTCTACCACCGGCGCGTGGCGCTGAAGCTGCTGCGCCCGGGCCTGGGCGACGCCGGCCTGCGCACCCGTTTCACCCGCGAACGGCAGATCCTGGCGCGCCTGGGCCACGCCCACATCGCCCGCCTGCTCGACGCCGGCGTCAGCAGCGACGGCCAGCCCTATCTGGCGCTGGACTACGTGCAGGGCGAACCGATCACCCAGCACGCGCAGAAGCTGGGCCTGCCCACCGCCGACCGGCTGCGGCTGTTCCTGCAGGTCTGCGCCGCGGTCAGCCATGCGCACGCCAACCTGGTGGTGCACCGCGACCTCAAGCCCTCGAACATCCTGGTGACCTCGGCCGGCGAGGTCTGCCTGCTCGACTTCGGCATCGCCAAGCTGCTCGACGAGGCCGACTCGGGCCACACCGAGATCACCGGCACCGGCACCCGCGCCTTCACCCTGTACTACGCCGCACCCGAACAGCTCCGCCACGGCGCCATCACCACCATGACCGACGTGTATTCGCTCGGCGTGGTGCTGTACGAACTGCTGGTCGGCCGCAAACCCTACGACCCGGCGCGCACGTCCGACGCCGCCTGGGAGGAAGCCATCCTCGAGGCCGACCCCGTGCGGCCCTCGCAGGCCGCGCTGCGCCAGGCGCGCGAGACCGGCCTGATGGCGCCGCGCCGGCTCGCCCGCGAACTCGGCGGCGACCTCGACAACATCCTGCTCAAGGCGCTGGCGAAGGCGCCCGACGACCGCTACGTCTCGGTCGAAGCCCTGGCCCAGGACCTGCGCCGCCACCTCGACGGCGAACCGGTGCTGGCGCGGCCGCAGAGTCTGGGCTACCGCACGGCCAAGTTCGTGCGACGCAATTCGCTGGCCCTGCTGATGAGCGTGGTGGTGGGCGGCCTGCTGGTATCGGCCCTGGTGTTCGTGTCCTGGCAGGCCCGCCGGGCGATCGCCGAGGCGCAGCGCGCGCAGGCGATGCAGGATTTCGTGGTGGCGCTGTTCGAGAACACCGAACAGGCCGGCGACGGCAGCCTGGACGTGCGCATCCTGCTCGACGCCGGCGTGCGCCGCGCCGACACCGAACTGCTGGGCGAACCGCAGACCCGCGCCGAACTGCTGGGCCTGGTGGCGCGCCTGCGCCAGGGCCTGGGCGACGACCGCCAGGCGCTGGAGCTGCTGGACCGGCAGTCGCAGGTGCTTGCGACACTGGCCGGCGAAGCGCCGGCGCGCCTGGGCATCGAGGCCGCGGCACTGCGCGGCCGCAGCCTGCGCGCGCTCGGCCAACCCGAGGTCTGCGTGCGCACCCTGATGCCCTGGCTGCCGCTGAGCCAGCTGCAGGCGCCGCGCGATCCGCGCGCGGTGTCGGAATTCCTGTCCCAGCTCGGCCGCTGCCACCGCAGCCTCGGCGGGCTGGAAGTGGCGCGCGACCTGTTCGGCCAGGCGCTGGCCCTGCGCACCGGCCTGGACGAGGCCAAGCCGCTGCAGGCCGAAAGCCAGGCCGACCTCGCCGGCCTGCTGGCCGACGAAGGCCGCAACGAAGAGGCGATCACCGCCACCCGCGCCGCGCTCGCCCTGCTGCGCGAAAGCGGCGGCGACCGCAACGCGCTGGGCGTGGAGATCTGGCGCGAGCTCGGCGGCCTCTACCGCAGCATCGGCGACACGATGGAGAGCGAGGCCTCGTACCGCCAGGCGCTGGAGATCGCGCTCACCCGCTTCGGCCCCAACCATCCGGCCAGCACCGGCGTGCAGCGGCCGCTGGGCCGCGTGCTGGTCGAGACCGGCAAGCTCGAGGAGGCCGAGCGCCTGCTGCGCCAGGCGCACGAACGGCTGCTCACGCGTTTCGGGCCGGAACATCCGGAAGTGGCGGCCTCCTGGCAGCAGCTGGGCCGCCTCGCCTGGGAACAGGGCCGCGCGGCGCAGGCGCAGGACGCTTTCCAGCGCAGCCTGCAGCTGCGCCGGCGCAGCAACGAGCTGGCCACGCACGCCAGCGTGCTCTGCGACCTGGCCGAAACGCGGCTCGCGCTCGGGCAGCCCGACAGCGCCGAATTCCTGGCGCGCGAATGCCAACAGCTCGGGATCGATCCGGCGCCGACACTGGCCGGACGCGCCGAGCTGCTGCTGGCCGACGTGGCGCTGGCGCGCGACAACGCCGAAGCCGCCAAGGCCCTGCACGCCGCGGCGGAACAGCGCCTGCTGGCCGCGGGTTTCGACCCCGCGGCGCCGGCGCTGATGCCGCTGCAGTTCGCGCGGGCGCGCCTGGCGCTGCGCAGCGGCGATTACGCCGGCGCGCAGGCGGGAATCGACTCCCTGCGCGCGCAGCGGCGTGGCCGCGGCGTGGACCAGGAACAGTGGACCTGGCGTCTGGATGCCCTGCAGGCCGACCTGGAATGCCGCACCGGCCGCAGCGCCGAAGGCCGCGTCCGCCGCGACGCCACGCTGGCGGCCGCCATCGCCCGGCAGCCGGAGCGCCAGCGCCTGCTGGATGAACTGGCGAGACTCGGCGCGGGCTGCGGCCGCGGCTGAGTCGGCTCAGTCGCCGCGATCGAGCGGCAGCTGCGGCTGCTGCAGGTCGATGTAACCCTCGCCCGCCATCACCTTCTTGAACTCGCCGCGGCTGACCGAGACGTAGCGGTCGTTGCCGCCGATCTCGACCTGCGGGCCATCGGTGATCGCGCGGCCGTGTTCGTCCACGCGCACCACCATCGTCGCCTTGCGGCCGGTGTGGCAGATGGTCTTGATCTCGACCAGGTTGTCGGCCCAGGCCAGCAGGTACTGGCTGCCCTCGAAGAGCTCGCCGCGGAAGTCGGTGCGCAGGCCGTAGGCCAGCACCGGCACGTTCAGCCGGTCGACGATCTCGGTGATCTGCCACACCTGCGCCTTGGACAGGAACTGCGCCTCGTCCACCAGCACGCAATGCAGGGCGCCGTTGGCGGCGATGTCGGCGGCGGCCAGCGCCTGCAGGTCGTCGTCGCGGCCGAAGATGGTGCCGCGCGCCTTCAGGCCGATGCGCGAGGCCACCACGCCCTCGCCGTAGCGGTCGTCCAGCCGCGGCGTGAGGATGAGCGTGCGCATGCCGCGCTCGTGGTAGTTGTGCGCGCTCTGCAGCAGGGTGGTGGTCTTCCCGGCGTTCATCGCCGAGTAGTAGAAGTAGAGCTTGGCCAAGACGACGATCCGGCGTGGGGCGGGGCCGCCATTATCGCCCCTGCGGCCCGCCCTGTCCGGTGCGCCGGGTCAGCGCGGATCGCCGCCTTCTTCGGCCGCGGCATCGGCCGCCGGCTCGTTGAGGTCGGTCATCACTTCGCCGACGTCCACGCTGCCCTTGCCGGGCTTCTTCCAGTCGTAGTCCTGCCAGCGCCAGTACAGGGCCGGGTTCCAGAACTTCTCGTGGTAGTACTGCGAGCCGTCGACACTGCGCATGCCGCCCGGCGTCGGGATCCTGATCTCGAGCGCGCCGACAAAACCGACGCGGCTGCCGGTCATGCGCCGGCGCTCGCGGATCAGCACCTTCTCCAGGCGCGGCTTGGCCGCGGCATCGCCGTATTCGTCGTACAGCGCCTGGCCGATCGGCACGGCGCGCTCGCGCTCTTCCGGCGTCAGCTGGGCCCAGAACTGCTCGCGCTTGGCCAGCAGCACCGGGTAGGCGCGTTCGGCGGCCAGGTCCATCCAGGCGTAGGCGGTGGCGCGGTCGACGTCGACGCCCTGGCCGTTCCAGTACATCTCGGCGATCACGCCCTGCGAGGGTTTGTCGCCGTAGCGCGCGGCGCGGCGGAAATCGTCGAGCGCGCGCTTGTAGTTCTTGTCCTCGAGCGAGTCCAGGCCCTGCAGGCGGTTGCCCAGGTCCGGATGCGCGGTGAGGAAGCCCGAGGACGTCATGATGGCCTTGTCGTCCACGCCGACGTCCTTGGGCGGCGCGGCGTCCTGCTGGGCGGACACGGGCGCGGCAACGGCGGTGGACAGGGCGATCAGCAGCGCAGCGGCGAGACGGTTCATGGTGGTGCTCCGGGGGAGGGTGCGAGCGGACTATAGGCCCGGGAAATGACCGCGCCAGCCGCCAGAGGTCATGTTTCCCGCAAGCCTGCGACGAAACCCGTCGATCCGCGGATGAAGGCCGGCGCGCGCGCGACGGTGCGGCGCCGGCCGGCATCCCTTTCCGGTCAGGGCGCCGTTTCCGCGCCGAACCCCAGCAGCGCCATCGCCTTGCCCCACTCCGCGTCGCCGGGCGCGCGCACTTCGATGCGGCGGCCGTCGAGCGGATGCGGGAAGGCCAGCCGCGCCGCGTGCAGCAGCATGCGGTGCACGCCGCGCGTGCGGAAGGCGAGGTTGTGGCGGCCGTCGCCATGGCTGGAATCGCCGACCAGGTGGTGGTGCAGGTGCTTGAGGTGGCGGCGGATCTGCCGGAAGCGTCCGGTCAGCGGCGTGCAGCACAGCAGCGCGTAGCGCGAGGTCGGATGCTGCGCGCTGGGCCAGTCCACTTCGGCCTGCGCCAGGGTGCGGAAAGCGGTCTGCGCGGGTTTTTTCTGCGGCTTGCCGGGGCCGCCGTCGAGCGGGTGGTCGATCAGCCCTTCGGCCGGCTCCGGCCAGCCGCGGCACACGGCCAGGTAGTCCTTCTCGAACTCGCGCTCCATCAGGCGTTTTCCCAGCGCCGAGGCGCTGTCGCGGTCGAAGGCCAGCAGCAGGCAGCCGCTGGTGGCGCGGTCGAGCCGATGCACCAGGAACACCGGCCGGCCGAACTGGTCGCGCAGGCGGTCGGCGGCGAAGTCGGTTTCGCCGCGGGCCAGGGCGCTGTCGTGCACCATCAGGCCGGCGGGCTTGTTGACCACGGCCAGCTGGTCGTCGGCGTAGAGGACGTCGAGAGCGAGGGACACGGCGGGAACCGGGGGCGGAGGGGGCGCCATGGTCGCACGGCTTGCCGCCAGATCCGGCACAGGCAAGCCCCGGGGCGCGGGCGTAAGCTCGAAACGCACCGCCGACTGACGGACCCTGCCATGACCCTGCGCCGACCCTGCCTGATCGCCCTTCTGGTCCTGTCCGCCGCGTCGGCCGGCGCCCGACCGCCCGACGGCGGCCACACGATGGCGGCCGACCAGGCCAGCGACCAGGTCTCGGCCGACTTCGACAAGCAGCTGGTGCAGCGCGTGAACGAGAACCTGGCCACCCTGGCCCGGGCCGGCAAGGCGCCGGTGTTGGCGCCGCCGCGCACCCAGGCCATCACCGGCATGACCTGGCCGATGGGCCCGGTGGATGGCATCGGCACCGCCTGGAGCGGCATCTCGAACTTCGTCGACCTCAACCTGGCCTACCCCAACCAGCTGCGCGACTACACCTGCGCCACCCGCACCTACGACAACGCCGGCGGCTACAACCACCGCGGCATCGACTACTTCATCTGGCCCTTCCCCTGGCACCTGATGGACAGCGGCGCGGTGGACGTGATCGCCGCGGCGCCCGGCACGCTGATTGAAAAGCGCGACGGCTATAACGACCGCTCGTGTTCGTTCGACGCGCCCGACACCGCCAACTACGTGATCATCCTGCACAGCGACGGCAGCATCGCCCGCTACCTGCACCTCAAGCGCGGCTCGGTGACGACGCTGCCGATCGGCAGCGTCGTCACCGCCGGCACGGTGCTGGGCAAGGTCGGCAGCTCGGGCATTTCGACCGGGCCGCACCTGCACTTCGAGCTGCGCGCCACCAATGCCGTGAACGCACCCGTGGTCGACCCGAACAACGGCCAGTGCAACACCATCCCGACCAGCTGGGCCAGCCAGCGGCCCTATCGCGACACCCGCATCAACCGCCTTTCCACGCACAGCGAACCGCCGGTGTTCCCGGTCTGCCCGAACACCTTCGACCAGCCCAACTTCAAGGACAGCTTCGCGCCCGGCGATGCGCTGACCGTGGTGTCGGCCTACCGCGATATCGGCCGCGGCATGGTCACGCAGTTCCGCATCCTGCGCCCGGACCAGTCGGCCTTCGCCAGCTGGAGCTTCGACATGGCCGAAGAGGGCGACACGCCGCCCTATTACAACGGCGCCTACTGGTACTGGAACCACGTGCTGCCGTCGAACGCGCCCCAGGGGCTGTGGACGGTCGAAGCGACGCTCAACGGCCAGGTCACCACCCACACCTTCCAGGTGCGCACCGGCGCGGTGACCGAGGACGGCCCGCTGCCGCCGGAGCTGTCGGGCAGCTGGTACCACGTCGGCACCAGCGGCCAGGGTTTCAACATGGAACTGGTGAACGACCGGCGCTTCCTGCTGTATTTCTACGGCTACGACGACAGCGGCCGGCACCTGTGGCTGTACGGCGACTACGACCCGGCCGCGCGCACCTTCGACTACGGCGAGCCGATGGACGTGCCGATGTACTTCGTCAGCGGCGGCCGTTTCAACGGCTTCGACCCCGATGCCATCACCAGCCGCGTCTGGGGCACGGCCAGCGTCCAGTTCATCAGCTGCAAACGCGCCAGCGTGGTGCTGACCGGCGAAACCGGCACCCAGACCCTGGTGCTGGACAAGCTGCTGACGCCGGTGGGGCTGACCTGCAGCGACTGAGGCCGCGGCGCCGGCGCCGGCATGCGCCCGCCGGTGGCTTGGCGTAACCTTGCCCGGTGACCATCCGGGGGGAACCACCATGCGACTCAATTGCCACCGTTTCGCGCTCGGCTTCGCCGCGCTGCTGTCCGCCGGCACCGTGCAGGCCACGCCGCCCGACGGCGGCAAGGTGTTCACCGGCGACCTCGCCGCGGACCGCACCTCCGACGCGCTCGATCGCCGGCTGGTGGACGAGGTCAGCCGCAATCTGGCAACGCTCAAGCAGCGCGGCATCACGCCGGCGGGTTCGATCCAGTCGGTCGGCGGTCCGCGCCCGCCCGGCACGCCGCAGGCGGTCAGCGGCATGGTCTGGCCGCTGGGACCGGTGAACGGCGGCGGCACGCAGTGGCACGGCATCTCCAACTTCGTCGACCTCAACCCCGCGTTCCCGAACCAGGTGCAGGACTACACCTGCGGCACCCGCACCTACGACACCGCCAACGGCTACAACCACCGCGGCATCGACTATTTCATCTGGCCCTTCGCCTGGACCCTGATGGATTCGGGCGCGGTGGACGTGCTGGCGGTCGCGCCCGGCACCCTGGTGGCCAAGGGCGACGGCAACGACGACCGTTCATGCTCGTTCAACGCGCCCGACACGCCCAACTACGCGGTGGTGATGCACGCCGACGGCAGCGTCGCGCGCTACCTGCACATGAAAACCGGCTCGGTGACTTCCCTGCCGATCGGCTCACCCGTTCCCGCCGGCACGCCGCTGGGCAAGGTCGGCAGCTCGGGCGTGTCCACCGGCCCGCACCTGCACCTGGAGCTGCGCGCCAGCAACACCGCCGGCGCCGCCGTGATCGAACCGCACACCGGCGCCTGCAACGTCAGCACCACGATGAGCTTCGCGCAGACCCGCCCCTACCGCGAGCCGCGCATCAACCGCCTGAGCACGCACAGCGCCGCGCCGCAGGTGCCGAGTTGCCCGAGCACGACCGAATCCCCGAACTTCAAGAACGATTTCGTGCCGGGCGACCCGATCGTCTTCACGGCCGCCTACCGCGACCAGGGTTCGGGCCAGGCCACCAGCTACCGCGTGCT
Organism: Arenimonas terrae; assembly: GCF_006265115.1. Classification (GTDB taxonomy): domain Bacteria; phylum Pseudomonadota; class Gammaproteobacteria; order Xanthomonadales; family Xanthomonadaceae; genus Arenimonas; species Arenimonas terrae. Next base: position 223,726 of record NZ_SMDR01000003.1, read on the forward strand.
GCGGCCGGACGGCAGCGTCTTCAGCAACTGGAACCATGCCCAGAACTCGGGCTCGACCTACAACGGCTCGTACTGGTACTGGAGCAATACCCTGCCGGCGAACGCGCCGACCGGCCTGTGGACCTTCGAGGCGACCTTCGAGGGCCTGACCACGCGCCACAGCTTCCAGGTGGCCGACGGCACGCCGGCGGCGGCGGCCGCGTTCCCGGTCGAACTCTCGGGCAGCTGGTACAACACCTCGACCTCCGGCCAGGGCTTCAACCTGGACATGGTCGGCGAGAACCGGTTCCTGCTGTATTTCTACGGCTACGACAACCTGGGCAAGCAGCTGTGGCTGTACGGCGACTTCAATCCCGGCGCGGCGGCCTTCGCCTACGACGTGCCGGTGGAGCTGGACATGTACGTGCTCGAAGGCGGCGGCTTCCAGGTCTTCACCCCGCCGGCCAACCGCGTCTGGGGCACCGCCCGCCTGATCTTCGAAACCTGCCGGCGCGCCACCATCGAACTCACCGGCGAAAGCGGCACGCAGATCCTGCAGCTCGACAAGCTCAACACCACGCGCGGCCTGAGCTGCCCATAAGGTGAAAATCCGGGGTCAGAGTGCATTTATCTTCCGCGGGAAGATAAATGCACTCTGACCCCGGATTTCAGCGTCGGGGCCAGGCTGCCAGGAAGGCGCCGAACGCGCCCAGGCCGGCGATGCCGGCCACGGCGGGGATACCGTAGAAGCGCGGGCCGCCGGATTCGAGCGCGAACAGCACGGCGGCCACGATCATCAGGCCGGTGCCGAGGATGGCGTAGACGGTCTGGCGCTGGCCGGCCTTCGAGATGCGCGCCAGTTCCGCCAGGTCCTCGCTGCGCATGTGGATGCTGTGCTGGCCGCGCACCTGCTGGGCCAGGAAATCGTGCAGCAGGCGCGGCATGTCGGGCGCGTGCGTGATCAGCTCGGGCAGGCGCTTGCGGAACTCGGCGCCCAGCGTCTGCGGGCTGTAGCGCTCGCGCAGGATCTTCTCCAGCACCGGGCGCGCTTCGGCCCAGATGTCGAGCTTGGGGTCGAGCAGGCGGCCGACGCCTTCGATGTTGAGCAGGGTCTTCTGCAGCAGGATGAGCTGGGGCTGCAGGGTCAACTCGTAGCGCTGTGCGGTCTTGAACAGCTTCACCAGCACCTCGCCCAGCGAGATCTCGCTGAGCGGGCGGGTGAAGTACGGCTCGCACACCGCGCGCGTGGCCGCCTCGAGTTCATCGATGCGGATGTGCGCCGGCATCCAGCCGGCCTCGACGTGCAGCTCGGCGATGCGGCGGTAGTCGCGCTGGAAGATCGCCATGAAGTTCTCGGCCAGGTAGTACTGGTCGCGGCGGTCCAGCTGGCCGACGATGCCGAAGTCGATGGCGATGAAGCGCGGGTTTTCCTTTCGGGTCGCGTCCACCCAGATGTTGCCGGCGTGGGCGTCGGCGTGGAAGAAGTTGTCGCGGAACACCTGGGCGTAGAACACGCGCACGCCCTTGGCGGCCAGGGCCTTGCGGTCGATGCCGGCGGCGTCGAGCGCGGCGATGTCGTCGCTGGGGATGCCGCGCACGCGCTCCATCGTCAGCACGGTTTCGGTGCTGTAGTCCCAGAACACCTCGGGCACGTACAGGTCGTCGCTGCCCAGCCAGGTGCGGCGCATCAGGCTGGCGTTGGCGCCCTCCCGCTGCAGGTCGAGTTCGGCGTGCAGCGTGGCTTCGATCTCCGACACCACTTCCTGGGCACGGATCTTCTCGGCGTTCGGGTGGTGGCGGTCGGCCAGCGAGGCCAGGGTGCGCAGCAGCTCGATGTCGGCGGCGATGCGCTTGCGGATGTCGGGGCGCAGCACCTTGACCACGACCTCGCGGCCGTTGTGCAGGCGGGCGGCGTGCACCTGGGCGATGGACGCCGAGGCCAGCGGTTCGAGGTCGAAGCCCGAGAACACCGCAGTAACCGGGCGGCCCAGAGCCGCTTCGACCAGGGCCAGGGCGGCGTCGCCGGGGAAGGGCGCCACGCGGTCCTGCAGCAGGGCCAGCTCTTCGGCGATGTCCGGCGGCAGCAGGTCGCGGCGGGTGGACAGCACCTGGCCGATCTTGACGAAGATCGGGCCCAGCTCCTGCAGCGCCAGTCGCAGGCGCTGGCCGCGCGGCAGGTCGGCGGCGTCCTTGGCCGGGGTCAGCGGCCGCAGCAGCCAGAGCCAGCGGCCGAAGGCGGTGTCTTCGAGGAAATCGCCGAGCCGGTGCCGCAGCAGCACCCGGGCGATGCCGAGCGCGCGCAGCGTGGACGTGATCCCCCGGGAACCGCCGCGCACCAGGCCGGCGGCGCTCACGCGCGCGGCTCCAGCCGGGCCAGGCGCGCGGCCAGGCGTTCGGCGCGGTCGCGCAGGGTGTCCACGTCGTCGTGGAAGGCGGCCAGTTCGGCCTTGCCGACCAGGTCCCGGGATTCTTCGGTGAGGTAGTCGACGGCGTCGCGGCTGAAGCCCTTCGCGAAACCGGCGCCGGCCTTGAGCGCCTCGCGCAGGCCGCGCGCGACCTGCGGCCCGATCACCGGGCCGAACACGTCGGCGAAGGGTTTTTCCCAGTCGGGATCGAAACGTTTCGCAAGCTGCTGCAGCGTGCGCGCCAGGTCGGCGTCGCCGTTGATGCGGACCTTGCCCACCGGCGGCGCGTCATTGCGGCGCAAAAAGGGCAGCTGCGACAGCACGCCCGACAGCGTGGCGCGGATGCCCAAGTCGGGCTCCTGCGTGGGCGGCCCGACCTTGAGGCGGCCGGCGTCCACGGTGATGTCGAGCGCCACCGGCGGGGCCTCCAGGGCCAGGCCGATGCGCCGGCCGCCGAGGCGCTCGAGCGCCGCAGCGGTGTCCGGGTCCAGGGCGACGAGCCGGTTCAAGGCCTGTTCCAGCGCGCGGCCGGCCAGGGGCTTGAGGGCGTCGAAAGGGGAAGCGGCAGGGTCCGTCATGCCGCCATTCTAGCGGGCCGGCGCCGGCATCGCGCCGGCGCCGGCCCCGCGGCTAGGCGGCCTTCCGGAGGAAGGAGACGATCGCCAGGATCAGGAAGATGACGAACAGGACCTTGGCGATGGTGGCGGCCAGGCCTGCCAGTGCGCCAAAGCCGAGCACGGCGGCAATGATGGCGACGACGAGAAAGATCAGCGCGTAATGGAGCATGGTTGCTCTCCTTGTTCGTGGGCCCCTTGTGGGACGTTCCGAAGCTAGCCTCCTGAAGCTGAACTCGCGCCCACGGGTTCAGCCGCGGGTTCGCCGCGATTCAGCGCCGTGAGCGGGGCGTGAGCAACGCGTGACGCGGCTCAGGCGCGCGTGCGCCACCACGCGGCGAGGCGCTGCAGGCCTTCGGCCGTGCCCACCGTCGGCACGTAGCCGAAATCGCGCTGCGCGGCCGAGATGTCGTACCAGTGCGGCGTGGAGAGCTGTTCGGCGAGGAAACGCGTCATCGGCGGTTCGCCCTCGAGCCGCAGCAGGGTCCACGCGCCCTCGAGCAGTGCGCCCGCGGCATAGGCCAGCGGATACGGCAGGCTGCCGGTCACCGGCGCGACGCCGGCGGCGGCGAGCATGTCGTTGACGATCTGGCGCACCGGCCGCGGTTCGCCGTTGGAGATGAAATAGGCCCTGCCGGCGCAGGCCGCACCGGGCGCCAGCGCGCGGAAGGCGGCGACATGCGCCTGCGCGGCGTTGTCGATGTAGGTGGTGTCCATGCGGTTGTGGCCGCCGCCGATGAAGCGCAGGCGGCCGGCGCGCGCGCGTTCGACCAGGCGCGGCAGCAGCTGGGTGTCGCCCGGGCCCCAGATCAGGCGCGGTCGCAGCGCGACGGTGGCGAGCGCGGCGTCGTTGGCGGCCAGCACTTCCTTTTCGGCGATCAGCTTGGTGGCGGGATAGGGCGCCTTGAAGCCGTGGCCGTAGGGCGTGTCGCGCTCGTTGCCGCCCTCCACCGGCGTGCGGCCGCTGTGGGTGACGCTGGGCGTCGAGGTGTACACGAGGCGGCCGATGCCGTGCGCGCGCATCGCCGCCAGCACGTTGCGGGTGCCGGTGACGTTCGCGCTGAAGTAGCTCTCGTGGCTACCCCAGGCGCCGGCCTTGGCGGCGTTGTGGAAGACCGCATCCTGGCCGGCAAAGGCGGCGTGCACCGCCGCGGCGTCGGCGAGATCGCCGCGCAGCTGGCGCACGCCCATCGTTTCCAGCGCCGGCGAATGGCTGCGCTGGAAGCTGGTCACGGCGTGGCCTTCGGATTGCAGCGCGTGGCACAGCGCCTGGCCGAGGAATCCCGCACCGCCGGTCACCAGAACTTTCATCCGCTCCTCGCTGTTGCAGTCCGCAGCCGTTTCGCCGCCCACACGGCCAGCTGCTCGCGGCCAATCTTGGCGTTGTGGCGGATGTCGACCGGGAAGCCCGGGTGCACCAGGTAGTGCTCGATCCGCGCGGTATGCACGAAGCCCAGGGACAGGCGCCGCAGTTCGTCCAGCACGCGCGCGTGTTCCGGGGCCGGCAGGCCGGCGCGCATCTCCACGCACAGCACCGGCGTCTGTTTTCCAGGTTCGCCGACCCCGACCAGGGCCGTGCGGCGAACATCCGGGTGCACGTTGAACACCGGCTCCACCTGCTCGGTGTACAGCCCGCCGAGTTCGGTGCGCACGCGATGCGACTTGCGGCCGCAGAACCACAGCCGTCCCTGCGCGTCGAAACGGCCCAGGTCGCCCATGCGGTGCACGATGCGCGTGCTTCCGTCGGGCAGGGTCTCGGCGATCTTCGCCAGCGCCGTGGCCTGCGGGCGGTTGAAATATTCGTCGGTGGCGGTGGGGCCGGCGACGGTGATCTCGCCGATCGCTTCCACGCCCAGCACCTGCGCCTGCGACCAGTCGGCGATGGCCGCGTCGGTGATGGCGATGATGCGCACCTCGTTCGGCGCCACCGGGCGGCCGACGCAGGTGCCGGCACCGTGTTCGGTGGCCTCGCGCGTGGCCTGCAGTTCGGCGCCTTCGATCACGGCCACGGGCAGGCATTCGGTGGCGCCGTAGGGCGTCCAGAACTGCGCTTGCGGCGGCAGCAGCCCGCGCATCGTCGCGACGACATCGGCGGGCACCGGCGCCCCTGCGGATGTGACGCGGCGCAACGTCGGCAGCGGCGCGCCGTGCTCGGCCAGCACGCGCATCAGGGCCGGCGAACCGAACAACTGGTCGACGCCGAAGCGCGCGATCGCGTCATGCAGCTTGCGCGGATCGGCGTTCGCCGGCCGGGTGGGATCCATGTCGGGAATGATCGAGCTCACGCCCAGCGCCGGATCGAACAGCGCGAAAGGCGGGAAGGTCGGCAGGTCCACGCCGCCGGCTTCGATGCCGAAGGCATCGCGCAGCATGTCCACCTGCGCGACGAAGTGCCGGTGCCGGTACACCACGCCCTTGGGCACGCCGGTCGAGCCCGAGGTGAACAGGATCGCCGCGACCTCGTCGGGCGCGGTCGCGGCGAGCTGCGGACCGGCATCGCGGCCGTCGGCCTCCACCTGCGCCAGCGTTGGCCCGCCCCAGAACCAGCGGCGCCCGACGGTGACCCGCAATTGCGCGCTGCGCGCCCAGCGCAGCAGCACGCGCGCCGCCTGTGCCAGCGGGATGCCGATGAAGGCCTGCGGCTGCGCTTCGTCCAGGCATTGTTTGAGGGCGCGTTTGTCGATGCCGGGATCGACCAGCACCGGCACCACGCCGGCCTTGAACAGCGCGAACATCAGCAGGAAGAACTCCGGCGACGGCCGCACCATCACCACCGCGCGCTGGCCGCGCACCAGGCCGTGCCTGGCCAGGCCGGCGGCGAGCGCGTCGGAGCGGCGGTCGAGCTGGGCGTAGCTCAGCGTGACGTCGTAGGCCGCGAAAGCGTTCGCGCCGCGGCCGCCGGGGCAGCGCATGGCGATGCGCTCCGGCGCCTGCGCCGCCAGCCGCGGCAGCGCCGCGGCGATGTTGCACACAAATCCGGGGTCAGAGTGCATTTATCTTTCCATTCGCGGCACGACCGAACGACCCATGCTCGAAGAAAGATAAATGCACTCTGACCCCGGATTTCAGAGCAGGTTGCGGTCGAGGAAGTCGCGGATGCGCGGCACCAGGACTTCGTGCTTGTCTTCGAGCACGTAGTGGCCGGCGTCTTCGTAGATCTGCTTCTCGGCGCGCGGCAGCGCGTCCTCGAAACCCTTGAGGAAATGGTGGTCGAACACGAAGTCCTTCAGGCCCCAGCCGATGAAGGCCGGACGGTCGGCGAAGGCGGGCAGGCGGCGTCCGGCGTCCTCGACCAGGTCCCAGGCCCGGTCGCCGTGCTGCAGCGGGATGTCCTGCACGAAGCGCACGGTGGAGATGCGGTTGGCCCAGCTGTCGTAAGGCGCCAGCAGCGCGGCCTTCACGTCCGGGTCCAGCGGCCGCACCACGCCGTCGCGCGCGGCGCCGGCGGCGAAGGCGTTGGCGCCGCGGATCAGCCACTCGCCCAGCATCCAGTTGCGGCCCAGGTTCAGCTGCCAGGGCAGGGCCTTGGCCGCGGGCAGCGGGAAAGCGGCGGTGTTGAGGATGATCAGTCGCTTCACGCGCGAGGCGTGCTTGAGCGCCCAGCCGAAACCGACCATGCCGCCCCAGTCGTGCACGGCCAGGGTGATGTCGTCGCCCAGGTCGAGCATGTCCAGCAGCCGGTCCAGGTCCTGCACGCGGTTGCGCAGCGTGTAGCCGTAGGCCTTGTCGTCGGGTTTGTCCGACAGGCCCATGCCGATGTGGTCGGGCACGATGCAGCGGTAGTCGTCCTGCAGGCCGCGCACCAGGTGGCGCCAGTAGTAGGACCAGGACGGGTTGCCGTGCAGCATCACGACCGGATCGCCCTCGCCCTCGTCCAGGTAGGACTGGCTCAGCCCGCTCGGGTGCACGAAGGTCTTCGGGGTCCAGGGGTAATCCGGGAACGGGCCCTTGGCCAGGACGCGGGACTGTTCGGGGGTCAGGGCGGCGGTATTCATAGGGGCGGGATTCTACTTGAACGGGCGCGGTCGCCCGACTCCGCAGACGCCGGCGGTCCGTCAGCCCCGCAGCGTCTGCAGATGCACGCTGGTCTCGCTGGCGCTGACGCCTTCGATGCCGCGGATGCGCTCGAGCGTGGCCGAGAGCTCGGCAAGGCTGCCGACCCGCAGCTCCGCCAGCAGGTCCCAGCGGCCATTGGTGTCGTGCAGCGCGGCCACGCCGGGTTCGCCCAGCAGGGCCCGGATCACGCGGTGCTGGTTGCCTTCGACGGCCAGCGAGGTCCAGGCGCGGATCTCGTCCGGGGCCGCGTCGGGGCGCAGGCGTACGGTGTAGCCGGTGATCACGCCCTCCTGCTGCAGGCGCGCCATGCGGTTGGTGATGGTGCCGCGGGACACGCCCAGGGCCTTGGCCAGGTCGGCCACCGCGGCGCGGCCGTCGTGGCGGAGCTTGGCGATCAGGCGGTGATCGAGGTCGTCCATCCGGGCATTCCGTCATTCTGTGATGCCGTTTTAGCAGATTTCTGGCGATATCAAAGCATTCTTGCCATATCGCCCTGACGCACCGCTCCGGACAATGGTGCCGACTGACCGCCACCCGGAGACCGCCCATGGCCATGACCCAGCTCACCACCCAGGACCTGACCCGCATCGTCGCCAGCTACGGCCTGCCGACCCTGCTCGGCCGCCTCGTGGACTACCTGGAGGCCGACTTCCGCCGCTGGCCCGAGTTCGACAAGAGCCCGCGCTCGGCCGCGCATTCGCCGATGGGCGTGATCGAACTGATGCCGGTCGCCGACGCGAAGGACTACAGCTTCAAATACGTCAACGGCCACCCGGGCAACACGAAGCTGGGCCTGTCCACCGTGGTCGCCTTCGGCGTGCTGGCCGACATGGACACCGGCATGCCGACCCTGATCAGCGAACTGACCCTGACCACGGCCCTGCGCACCGCCGCCACCTCGGTGATGGCGGCCAAGCTGCTGGCGCGCAAGGACGCGACGTCCATGGCTCTGATCGGGAACGGCGCCCAGAGCGAGTTCCAGGCGCTGGCCTTCCATCACCTGATGGGCATCGACGAGGTCCGCGTGTTCGACACCGACCCGGCCGCGACCGACAAGCTGGTGCGCAACCTCGCCGCCGCGGCGCCGTCCCTGCGCGTGCTGCGCAGCGCCAGCGTCGCCCAGGCCGTGCGCGGCGCGTCGATCGTCACCACCGTCACTGCCGACAAGGCCAATGCCGACATCCTGACCGCGGAAATGATCGAGCCCGGCATGCACATCAACGGCGTCGGCGGCGACTGCCCCGGCAAGACCGAACTCGCGCCCGAGGCGGTGAAGATGTGCTCGGTGTTCGTCGAGTTCGAGCCGCAGTCGCGCATCGAGGGCGAACTGCAGCAGATGCCGGCCGACTTCCCCGCCACCGAACTGTGGGAAGTGCTGACGCTGCGCTCCGCCGGCCGCCGCAGCGGCGTCGAGGTGACGCTGTTCGATTCGGTCGGTTTCGCGCTGGAGGACTACTCGGCGCTGCGCCTGGTGCGCGACTGCGCGAAGGAGCTGGGCCTGGGCCGCGAGGCCGAGCTGATTCCGGCGCTGCGCGACCCGAAGGACCTGTTCGGCGAACTGGCGGCCGCGCCGGCCGGGGCGCGGCTGCGGGTGGCCTGAGGCCCGCGGGCTCCGCGGCACCTGAAACGGAAAAGCCCGCCGGAAGGCGGGCTTTTGGCGATGGCGCTGTTCAACTCCGCCGCCCTCTCCCGCGCCGGGAGAGGACGTGGATCAGGGGTTTACCAGACCACTTCCGCCATCGAGCAGTTCAGGCCCGAGCCGATGCCCAGCAGGGCGACGCGGTCGCCCTTCTTCAGGCGGCCCATCTCGCGCAGCTTGCTCAGCACGATCGGCACCGAGGCCGGGCCGATGTTGCCGTGCTCGTTGAAGATGGTCAGCACCTTCTTCGGGTCGATGCCGAAGGCCTTGATGAAGGCCTGGGTGTGCACCTGGCTGACCTGGTGGATGACGAACTCGTCCAGCTCCTCCACCACCCAGCCCAGGGCCTGGCGCGCAGCGCCGAAGGTGGCGGTGGCCAGCTTCAGGCCTTCGATCAGCAGCATGCGGGTGTCGGTGACCATGCGGTCGAGGTTGCCGCGGCACAGGGTGTTCCACTGCGTGGCGGCCTTGGTGACGCCGCCGCGGTACTTGGGCGCGTCCGGGGTCAGCTCGGCGCGCGAGAGCACCATCGCGGCGGCGCCGCAGCCGAGCGTGAGCGTGGCCAGCTCGTTGCGGAACTGCTCTTCGGTGACGTCCGGGGCGCTCAGGCGCTCGAGCGTCTTCTTGTAGGCCAGGTTGGCGGTCTCGCCGTCCACGACCAGGGCGTATTCGATCTCGCCGCGCTCGATCATGCGGCTGGCGATGTCCATGCCGTTGAGGAAGGCCAGGCAGGCGTTGGCGACGTCGAAGTTCTGGCAGTTCTCGCCCAGGCCCAGGTTGCCCGAAACGATGGACGCCGTGGACGGCTCCAGGAAGTCGCGGCTCACCGAGGTGTTGACCAGCAGGCCGATCTTGGCGCGGTCGATGCCGGCGTCGGCGATCGCCTTCTCGGCGGCCAGGGTGGCGGCGTCGGAGGCTTCGACCTCGTCGCCCCAGAGGCGGCGCGCATAGATGCCGGCGATGTCCTGCAGGACGTCGGTCTTGATGCCGAGCCGGTCCATCGTGGGCTGGAGCTGGGCGTTGATATCAGCCGAGCTCAGGCGGTTGGGCGCATCGATGTGCGCGAGGCCGGCAATGGAAACGTGCTGGAACAGCATGGGCAGGGTCGCCTTCGGGGAAACCCGCGAAGATTACCCGTTTCGGCCCCCCGGCTCCACTTCGGGCCGGGGCGGCGTGAAGACCGTGACCCGGTCCTCAGTCCTCGATCGGGTTCACGGTGCCCGGTTCCGAGCCGGCCGACGGGGTGCCGGCAGCGGTTCCCGGACGGGCGCTGCCGCAGCGGAAGGCCAGGAAACGCTGTTCGCCGTCCACCGGCTCGCCCTTGGGCTGCACGGTGTCGGCCTGCAGTCCCGGCGCCTCGTTGCGGGCCAGGGTCTCGAGCTCGTCGCGGACCTTGATGTCGTTGCGCTCGTAGGGCCCCAGGCGGTTCTTCACCGAGACCGAGACCTCGCCGCGCTTCTCGCAGACGCTCATGTCCTGGCCGGCGCGCGCCACCCGCACCTCGGAGCCGCCCGGTGCCATCTTCACCCAGGTACAGGCGGTGACGAGGGGAATCAGAAGCAAAGCCGTCGCAAGGGTTCGCATGAAGGACTCTCCAAAGAATACGGGCGGGATTGTCGCCCCGCCCGTACTGAACCGGCAATGACGCCGGGCTTATTTCTTCGCGGCCGGCTTGCCGTCGGCGTCCACCACCTGCACCTCGCCCAGGTTCAGGGCGCGCACCGGGGCTTCGATCTTGCTCAGGTCGCCCACCACGACCCAGGTCAGGGCCTCGGGCTTGAGCGTGCCGGCGACGGCCTGCACGACGTCCGGGGTCAGGGCCTCGATCTTGGCGCGGCGCTGCACCACGTAATCGTCCGGGCGGTTGAAGCGCACGATGCCGCCGATGGCGCCCATCACCGCGCCCGCGGTTTCGTAGGAACCCGGCAGGCTGCGGATCTCGGTGGCCTGGATCTTGGCCACTTCCTCCGGCTTGGCCGGCGACTTGCCCGAGGCGTAGTCGGCGATCTCGCGCTGCAGCTCGGCGATCGACTCGGCGGTCTTGTCGATCTGCACCGCCGCGAACGCCATCCACGGCCGCTGGCCCTTGGCGCCCTGCACGAAGCTGTAGGAACCGTAGGCCCAGTGCTTGTCCTCGCGCAGGTTCATGTTCAGGCGCGAGCTGAACTCGCCGCCCAGCACCGAGTTGGCGATCTCGAACTCGGTCGCCTTCGGGTCCATGGTCGAGGGCACGACCTGGCCGACGAAGACATTGGCCTGGATCGCGCCCGGCTGGTCGACCAGGAACACGCGCGGCTTGGCCGGCAGGGCCACGGCCGGCACGGCCACCGGCGTCGGCGCGGCGCCTTCGCCCTTCCAGCTGCCCAGGTGCTTCTCGAGCACCGGCAGGATCTCGGCCAGGGTGGTGTCGCCGGTGACGATCAGGGTGGCGCCTTCCGGACGCACCCACTGCTTGTGGAAGGCGACCAGGTCGTCGCGGGTCAGCGAGGCGATGGAGGCCTCGGTGCCGCTGCCGCTGAACGGGATCGCGTAGGGATGGCCCTCGCCGTAGACCAGCGGCGGCAGCAGGCGCTGCGCGGCCGAGTTCGGACGCGCCTTCTCCTGCTTGATGCCGGCGATCCAGGTCTGGCGCACGCGTTCGATCTCCTTGTCGTCGAAACGCGGCTCGCGCAGCATCTGCGCGTACAGCGCCACCGACGCGTCCAGGTTCTCCTTCAGCGCCGACAGGTAGGCGTTGCCGCCGTCGAGCGCCGCACCGGCGCCGAGGTTGGCGCCCAGGCGCTCGGCCTGGTCGGCGAAGGCGAGCGCATCGAACTTGCCCGAACCCTCGTCGAGCATGCCGAAGGTGAAGCTGGCGGTGCCGAGCTTGCGGCCCACGTCGGCCACATAACCACCGGGCAGCTCCAGGCTCATCTGCACGACGGGGATGACGTGGCGCTCGGCAAGGATCACCTTGATGCCGTTGCTCAGCTCGCCGCGCTGCAGCGCCGGGAACGACAGCGCCGGGAACTCGGTGGTCTGCGGCACGCCCTTGCTGCGGTCGACGGTGCTGGGCGTGGTGGTGTACTTCGGGTCGGCGGCCGGCACCGGCGCCATGTCCGGATGCGCGGTGCTCGCTTCCTCGACGGTGGGCACGCGCTCGCCCGGCGTGACCACGATGGTGTGGTCGCCGCGCGACAGCCAGCGCTTGCCGGCGGCCACCAGGTCGGCGCCCGAGGCGGTTTCGATGGTGCGCAGGCTCTCACGGAAGCAGCCCGGGTCGCCGGCGAACACGGCGCATTCGGCCAGCGCGTCGGCCTTGCCGCCGAAGCCGCCGATGCGCTCGATGCCGCGGATGAAGCCGGCCTTGAACACGGTGCGCGCCTGCTCGAGCTCGGCGGCGCTCGGGCCCTCGGCGAGCAGCTTCGCCAGCTCCTCGTCCAGCGCCTTCTCGACCGTGGCCACGTCCACGCCCTGCTTCACGTCGACCTGGATGAAAAACAGGCCGCCCAGCAGGTTCGGCCAGGCGCCTGCCGAAACGCTGTCGGCGATCTTGTCCTGGAACACCAGGCGCTTGTCCAGGCGCGAGCTGCGCGAGCCGCCCAGGACCTGCGACAGCAGCTGCAGGCGCTCGACATCGGCCTGGCCGTATTCGGCGGTATTCCAGGCGCGGTAGACGCGCGCCTGCGGCACGTTGTCGGTGAAGGTGTCGCGGGTGGAGGTGGTGCGCGGCGCCGGGTCGACCTTGGGCTGGGCCATGGTCGGGCCGGCCGGGATGTGGCCGAAGTACTTGGCCACCTTCTCCTTCGCGGTGGCCAGGTCGATGTCGCCGGCGAGCACCAGCACGGCGTTGTTCGGGCCGTACCAGGTCTTGAAGAAGCGCTGCACGTCGTCGAGCGAGGCGGCGTTGAGGTCGCTCATCGAGCCGATGGTGGTCCAGCTGTACGGGTGGCCCTTGGGATAGCTGGCCTTGAGCAGGCGCTCGAACACCTGGCCGTAGGGCTGGTTCTCGCCCTGGCGCTTCTCGTTCTGCACCACGCCGCGCTGCTCGTCCAGCAGCTCCTGGGTCACCGAGCCGATGAAGTGGCCCATGCGGTCGGACTCCATCCACAGCGCCATGTCGAGCGCGGTGGTGGGCACATTCTGGAAGTAGTTGGTGCGGTCGGAGTTGGTGGTGCCGTTCTGGTCGGTGGTGCCGACCAGCTCGAAGGGCTCGAAGAACTCGCCCTTGTAGTTCTCGCTGCCCTGGAACATCAGGTGCTCGAACAGGTGTGCGAAGCCGGTGCGGCCCGGGCGCTCGTTCTTGGCGCCGACCTGGTACCAGATGTTGACCGAGACGATCGGCGCCTTGCGGTCGGTGTGCACGATCACGCGCAGGCCGTTGGGCAGGGTGAACTGGTCGAAGGCGATGTCGGCGGCGGGCGCGGGCGCGGCCTGCTCCTTCGCGATGGCCTCCGGGGCGTTGAGCGGCGAGAAGCCGGCGACGGCGAGGCCGAGGGCCAGGGCGAGCGCGCTCAGGCGCGGGCGGCGGATCGGGGTCATTCGGATACCTTGCAGGGACAGCCGGAAAGTCCGGGGGACCCGAATCCTAGCCTGCCTTGACGGGGCATACACTAGGCCGGAGGCCATAGTCGCCGCATGGACCTGCGCTCCGCACGCCACCGTCTGTTCATGGACGCTAACCGCGACCCTCCTCGGGACGGCGTCCGCGCGCGCGCTGCCCGCGTCGGCGCAAGCTGGGGCGCCGCGGCCGTGGGCGCGCTCGCGCTGCTGTGCGCGGTCCCCTCCGCGCAGGCGGCGATCAGCTTCGAGGAAGGACTGGCGCGCGATCCGGACAGCAATCAACTGCTCTATCGCGAGCAGCACCTCGTGCGCCGCCGTGACGGCCAGGTGCTCGAACGCCTCGTGCTGTACCGCTGCAGCGACGGCACCGCGTTCGCGCGCAAGCGGGTCGACTACCGGGCCTCGGCGCAGGCGCCGTCCTTCAGCCTCGAGGACGCCCGCGACGGCTACGGCGAAGGCCTGCGCCGCGGCAGTGCCGGCGACACCGTGTGGGTGCGCGAAAGCGCGGGCGGGAGCGAGCGCAGCGCGCCGCTGCGCGCGCATCCGCAGACGGTGGCGGACGCCGGCTTCGACGAATTCATCCGGCGCAACTGGCGGCCGCTGCTGGCCGGCGAATCGGTGCCGCTGCGCTTCGCGGTACCGGCGCGGCTCGAGAGCCTGGGCTTCAAGGTGTCGCGGATTGGCGCGGCGCGGTTCGGCGGTGAGCCGGCGGAACTGTTCCGGCTGCGGCTGGGCGGCTGGTTGGGCTGGATCGCGCCGCACATCGACGTCGCCTACGGCCGCGACAGCCAGCGCCTGCTGCGCTTCGAGGGCCTGAGCAACCTGCGCGCGGACGACGGCGGTTCGCAGCTGCTGGCGCGCATCGAGTTCCCGGCCCCGGCGGTCGACGCCGGCGAGCCGCAGTGGCGGGCGTTCGCCGGCGCCCCCCTGTCCGCCTGCCGTGTCCGGGCCTGAGTCCGGACGGCCGCGGACAGTCTGAAGCGCTCGCCAAGCCGTTGATCCCAAAGGACTCGGAGGGCTGGCACGGTTCCTGCTGTGATCTGCCCAGGACACCGAGGAGCCCCGCCATGACCGCCAACCTTTCCACCGCGATGCACCGCAGCCTGTTCGCCCTGCCCCTGCTGGCGGTGGCCCTGGCGGCCGCCGCCCACGAGCCGCCCGCGCTGGGCGAGACACTGGAGCGCGTGGTTTCCAGCACCATCGACTGCAGCGAGTCGCCGCGTCCTGCCGGCCGCCTGGGCCTGGCCCGCATGCCCGGCGACCTGGGCCTGATCAGCCGTCGCCTGCACTGCGCCGGCTGATGCCCGCGCGGCTGCGTCCGGCAATAATCGCCGGATGATCGACGTCATCCTGTTCCAGCCGGAAATCCCGCCCAACACCGGCAACATCATCCGCCTGTGCGCCAATACCGGCGCCGGCCTGCATCTGGTCGAGCCGCTGGGCTTCGATCTCGAGGACGCCAAGCTGCGGCGCGCGGGCCTCGACTACCATGAATTCGCGCGCGTGCACCGGCACGCCTCGCTCGACGAATGCCTGCGTTTCCTGAACATGCCGCGCCTGTTCGCATTCAGCGCGCGTTCTGAAAAAAGATTCGATCGCGTGTCCTACGAGCGCAACGATGCTTTGCTGTTCGGGCCGGAAACGCGCGGCCTTCCCGACGACGTGATCGCGCGTATTGCGCCGGAAAACCGCCTTCGCCTGCCGATGCGCGCGGGCCAGCGCAGCCTCAATCTCTCCAATGCGGTGGCGGTCGCGGTGTTCGAGGCGTGGCGACAGTCCGGATTCGTCGATGCGGCCATGCATGACTGACGACAGGGGGCGCGGAAAAAGTCCGTCTCGTTAATCTCTCGTTACGTTGAACTTCCCATACTCGGCCCCTGCGCTCCCCCACGAGCGTTCCCAAAATCGAAAAAGGAAGTTCCCATGAAGCGTTCCCTTCTTGCCCTGGCCCTGGTCGCCATCGTTCCCTTCGCGGCCCAGGCCGACGACAAGCTGAGCTACACCTACGTCGAGGGCGCGTACCTCAACACCCAGGCTGACGGCGGCGTGGATGCCGATGGTTTCGGCGTGCGTGGTTCGTTCGAGTTCGGCGAGTCCGGCTTCTACGGCCTCGGCGCGTACAACCAGATCGAAATCGACGACGTCAACGTCGACGTCGACAACTACGAGATCGGCGTCGGCTACGGCCACGGCCTGTCCGACAACCTCGACCTGATCAGCGAGCTGGCCTACATCAACTCCGACATCGACCTGCCGGGCGCCGGCAGCATCGACGGCTACCGCGCCTCGGTCGGCCTGCGCGGCTCGTTCACCGACAGCTTCGAGGGCCTGATCAAGGCCAACTACATCGACGGCAGCGACTTCGACGGCGACTTCAGCGGCACCGTCGGCGCCCAGTACAAGTTCACCCAGACCTGGGGCCTGACCGGCGAAGTCGAGTTCGGCGACGGCGGCGAGACCTACCTGGTCGGCGTGCGCGCCAGCTTCTGATCCAACGCGGCACCGCTACAAGCGAAAAGCCCGGCTCCCGCCGGGCTTTTCTTTTTGCGCCAGGTTGGCCGCCGCTCACTCCTCGAACAGGCCCTCGGCGTATTCGGGCTTCTGTTCGCGCGCGAGCAGCCGCTTGAGGCCTTCGATCGGCGTAATGCGCTCGTGCAGCACCTCGCGCACCAGGGCCGAGATCGGCAGCTCGATGCCGTGGCGTTCGCCCAGGCGCATCACTTCGTCGGCGGTCTGCACCGACTCGACCACCTGGCCGATCGCCGCCACCGCTTCCTTGATCGATTGCCCGCGGCCGAGCGCCAGGCCCAGGCGGCGGTTGCGCGACAGGTCGCCGGTGCTGGTCAGCACCAGGTCGCCGAGGCCGGCGAGGCCCATCAGTGTTTCCGCGCGGCCGCCCAGCGCGACGTTCAGGCGCAGCATCTCGTTGAGGCCGCGCGTGATCAGGCCGGCGCGGGCGTTGAGGCCCAGGTTCATGCCATCGGCGACGCCGGTGGCGACGGCCAGCACGTTCTTCATCGCGCCGCCGAGTTCGGCGCCGAGCATGTCGTTGCCGGTGTAGGCGCGGAAGGTCGGACCGTGCAGGGTTTCGGCGACCTCGAGCGCGAAGGCCTCGTCGTCCGAATGCACGGTCACCGCGGTCGGCAGGCCCTGCGCGACCTCCTTGGCGAAGGAAGGGCCGGTGACGATCGCCAGCGGCACGCCGTCGCCCAGCACGTCGCCGGCGACTTCATGCAGGAACCGGCCCGAACCGGGCTCGAAACCCTTGGTCGCCCAGGCCACGCCGGCCTGCGCGCGGCGATGCGGGGCGAGCAGCTTCAGCGTTTCGGTGAAGGCGTGGCTGGGCGTGACCACCAGCACCAGGTCGGCGCCGGCCACGGCGGCCGCGAGATCGCCGGTGGCGACCAGCGACTCGGGCAGGGGTACGCCCGGCAGGTAGCGGGTGTTCTCGTGCCGCTGGTTGATCGACGCGATCTGGGCCGGGTCGCGGCCCCAGATCGTGGTCGGATGACCATTGCGGGCGATCAGCGATGCAAGCGCCGTGCCCCAGGAGCCACTCCCGAGTACGGCGACCGCCGGTTTTGCGGTGCTCATCGGCGCCGCGGGGATCAGGCGTTGCCGGCCTCGAGCGCCGGACCGCCCTGGGCGGCCTCGGCGCGACGGCGCAGGCCTTCGGCGTACAGCGCCTCGAAGTTGATCGGCTGCAGGTAGAACGGCGGGAAACCACCCTGCGACACCAGCTCGCCGATGGTCTGGCGGGCGTAGGGGAACAGCACGTTCGGGCAGTAGGTGCCGAGCATCATGTCCAGGGTGCGGTCGTCGAAACCGGCCAGGCCGAACAGGCCGGCCTGCTCGATCTCGGCCAGGTACACGGTCTTCTCGCCCAGCTTGCAGGTCAGGGTGATGCCGAGCGCGACTTCGAACAGGCCCTCCGCGACGCGGCCGACCTTCTGGTTGAGGTTGAGCTCAAGCTGCGGCTGGCCCGGCTCGTTGAAGATCTGCGGCGCGCCCGGAACCTCGAAGGACACGTCCTTGACGTAGATCTTCTGGATGGTGAACTGCGCCTGTTCGGCGCCAGCGGCACCATTGTTCTGCTCGGCCATGACGGCAACTCCGGAATGATGTGACGGATGAAAGGGCGGCGATTATCGCACGCCCGCCCGGCCCCGGCCTCGGGGGCTCAGCGGCCCTTGGCCAGCGGCAGGCCGGCGGACTGCCAGCTGCCGATGCCGCCGTCGAGCACGCCGATGCGCTTGAAGCCGGCCTTGACCAGCTTCTCGGCGGCGGCCGAGGCGGTGATGCCCGCGGCGTCCACCAGCACCACCGGCGACTCCTTGGCCTTGGCCAGCAGCTTGCCTTCGGGCTCGATCTGGCTGGGCAGCACGTGCTTGGCGCCGATGATGTGGCCCTTCTCGTAATCGCCCTGCCCGCGCAGGTCCAGCACCAGGGCGTCCTCGCGGTTGATCAGCTCGGTGAGCTGGGCCGGGCTGACGGCCTTGTAGCCGCGGAACAGGCGCCGGATTTCGGTGTAGACGATCGCCAGGGTCAGGCCCAGCAGGGCCAGGGACAGCAAGGGGTTGGCTTGGGCGAAGTCGAGCAGGCGATCCATGTCGGGGCGGTTCCGGGCAGCGGGGCCGGCATTATGGGCGCCGCCGCCGCCGGGGGCAAAACCGCTCAGCCGCCGTCGAGCCTGGGCAGGCCGGTGGTCAGCCACCAGCGCTTGGCCTCGGGGTCGTAGCGCCAGTGCTGGTGGTCGGTGACGATCTTCTCTACCTGGGTGTGGCGGTTGACGAAGCGGATCTCGACGACCTGCTCGTATTCGCCCTCGGCCGGCTCCCGGCCGGAGCGCACGTCGTAACCCGAGACCTGGAACTGCTTGTAGCGCTCGAGCTCCAGGGACGTGATCGGCCGCTCCTCGAGCACCTTCGGGTCGATGAAGGCCGCGGCCTTGTCGAAGTCGCTCCAGCGGATGGCGCTGACGTAGTGGTAGAGCATCTGGTCGCGCGGGTTGCGCTGTGCGCCCATCGAACCGCAGGCGGTCAGCAGCACCAGCAGGAGCAGGGCGACGAGGCGGTGCAGGCGGGACGTGGTCATGGCCGCATTATGCACATTGCCGCCGGCGGGGCATCACGCCGGCCGCAGCAGGGCGAAACGGCCCTCGAGCTCGGCCACCACTTCGCCTTCCGGGCCGTGGACCCAGGCCATCACGCTGGCGCGGGCGCGGCCGCGCTCGCGGAAGGCGCGCAGCACCGCGTCCCAGTCCACGTCGGGCGCCAGGGCGGCATCGCCGCGCAGGTCGGTGTACAGGGGACGCAGGTAGCGCAGCTGGCTGTCGGCGACATAAACCTCGGCCTGCAGCCCGGCCTGCCCCAGCTTCAGCGTCAGCAGGCCCCAGCCGGCCAGCGTCATCAGGCTGGCGAGGCTGCCGCCGAAGGCGCAGTCCTTGTCGTTGACGTTGGCGTCCAGGGGCGCGTGCAGCTGCAGGCGCTCGCCGTCGAAGGCGGTGGCGCGGATGCGCATGGCCGCCACCGGCGGCATCGCCTGGTAGTGGGCGTTGAGGTCGTCCAGGGGGTTCGACATGCGGTGCGGACTCTATGGATTCAGATCGCAGAAAGGCTGTGCCAAGCTGGCGCCATGGCCAAGCCGCGGTCCACACCCCTCCTGGCGGGATGGTACGTCATCTCGCTGCGCCCCTCGGGCGGCCATGCGCCGGTGCGGCGCGCCGCCGCCGCGCTGGGCGCGCGCGTGCTGCCGCTGTCGACCCTGCGGCTGGCGGCACTGGACGCCGGGGTGGCGCTGGCAGCAGCGCTGGCCTGCGACGACGTCGTGTTCACCAGCCCGGCCGCGGTGCGTTTCGCCGCGCGGCAGGCACCGCTGCGGCCACGGCCCGGCCAGCGCTGGCTGGCGGTGGGCGCGGGCACGGCGGCGGCGCTGCGGCGCAGCGGCGTGCCGGCGCCGCTGGCGCCGAGCGGGCGCGCCGATTCCGAAGCGCTGCTGGCGCTGCCGGCGCTGGAACAGGTCGCCGGCCGCGACATCGGACTGGTGACCGCGCCGGGCGGGCGCGGCGTCATCGCCGAAACCCTGGCCCACCGCGGCGCGCGCGTGCACCTGGCGTCGGTCTATCAGCGCGAGGCCGCACCGCCGCGCAGCGACCGCCTGCGCGCGGCGGTCGACGCGCCCGCCGCCTGCGCCCTGCTGGTCAGCAGCGCCGAGGCCTTCGACGTGCTCTGGGCGCCGCTGCCCGCCGCCGACCGCGAGCGCCTGCGCGCCCGGCCGGTGGTCGCCAGCAGCCCGCGCCTGGCGGTGATGCTGGCGGGGCAGGGCTTCCAGTCCATCGTCACCGCTGCCAGCGCGATCCCTTCACGCATGCTGGCCGCACTCGCCGCCGATGTGGCGCAGGGTCGCTTCCGGTAGGATTGCGCGTGAATTCGCGTTCTCTGTCGGCAATGGACCCCGTGCTGGACGATTCCTCCGAAACCCCGACCGCCCACCGCCGCTTCGGCGCCCTGGGCTGGCTGCTGCTTGTGCTGGTCCTGGCCGCGGGCGCCTACGCCGCCTGGCGCGCCTGGCCGACGCTGCGTCCCAGCGCCGACGATGCGCCGGACCTTAGCCCCGAAGCCCTCGACGCACGCCTGCTCGACGCCGAACAGGGCCTGGTCACGCTGCGCCGCACCCAGCAGAACCTGGAACAGAAACTCAGCGACACCCGCGCGCGCACCGGCCTGCTGCGCGACGAGGTGCTGGGCGTCGGCCAGCGCGCCGCCATCCTCGAGGACAACCTGCGCGAACTCTCGTCCCAGGCCAGCGAAGGCCGCGAAGCCCTGCGCCTGGACGAGGTCGAGCTGCTGCTGAGCCTGGCCCAGGCCCGGCTGGTGATCGCCGGCGACGTCGAGGGCGCGATCCGCGCGACCGCGATGGCCCGCGAAACGCTCGCCCCGCTCACCGATCCGCAGTTCATCAACCTGCGCCAGACCCTGGGCCAGGAGCTCTCGGCCCTGCGCGCCCTGCCCGCGGACCCGCGCCGCATCGCCGCCGCCGAACTCGACGCGCTGCAGGCCAGCCTGCCGACCCTGGCCAGCCGCGCGCCAGGCGCACCGCGCGCCGGCACCGGCAGCTCCGGCTGGCAGCGCATGCTCGACGCGGTCGTGCAGATCCGCCCGAGCAGCACCCAGGACCTGATCTCGCCCGCCGACCGCGCCACCGGCGAAGCCGCGCTCGGCCTGGAGCTGGCGCTGGCCCGCACCGCGCTCGACCGTCGCGACGAAGCCGGCTTCCGCGCCGGCCTTCAGCGCATCGACCAGTGGCTGCGCCGCCTCTACGCCGAAAACGACGCGCTGCAGGAACACCGCGGCCGCCTGCTCGAACTCGGCCGGCTGACCCTGGTGCCGGACCTGCCCGTGCAGGGCGCCGGCCTGCAGCAGCTGCGCGACCTGCGCCAGGGCCGGGGTCCGTCGCGGTGAACCTCTATCGCAGCCTGCTGCTGTGGCTGGCGCTGGCGGTCACCGGCGCGCTGGCCTGGCACTGGTTCTCGCAGGACCTGGGCGACGTGGTCGTGCGCTTCCGCGGTCTGACCTACACGACCACGCTGGCCTATTTCCTGCTCGCCTGGGGCCTGCTCTGGTTCCTGCTGTGGGCGCTGTGGTGGCTGCTGCGGCTGCCGCTGCGCGCCTGGCAGCGGCACGCGCGCCGCCAGGCCCGCAACCGCCTGGTCAACGGCCTGGAGGCCCTGCACCAGGGCCGCTGGGAGCGCGCCGAGTCGCTGCTGGCCCGCGCCGCCGAAGACGAGGACCTGCGCAGCGCCGCCCTGCTGGCCGCGCACCGCGCCGCCGTGACCCGCGGCGATGTGGAGGCGGCGGCCCGCCACCAGGCGGCCCTGCTGGCGCACGACCCGCAGGCCGCCGCGCTCGAACAGGCCGCGCGCCTGGCCGAAGCCGGCCGCCACGAGGAAACCCTGGCGGCGCTGGCCGGCGCCGGCACCACCCTCCCGCCGCGCGGGCTGCTGCTGCAGGCGCGGGCCCTGGCCGGCGCGGGCCGGGCCCAGGACGCGCAGGCGCCGCTGAATGCGCTGCGCCGCGACCAGGCCCTGCCGCCCGAGGCGCTGGCCCAGCTCGAACTCGACCTCACCGCCGCCGGCCTGGCCCAGGCCCCGCAGGCCGACACGCTGATGCAGCGCTGGCAGGCGCTGCCGCAGCGGCTGCAGCTGGCCACGCCGGTCGCCGCGGCCTTTGCCCGGCGCGCGGCCCAGCTCAACCTCGACGACTACGGCCTGCAGGCGATCGCCTCGGCGCTGGCGGCGGGCTGGGACGAAGACCTGGCGCGGCTGTACGGCCAGCTGCCGGGCGGCCGCGACGCCGGCCTACGCCTGGGCCGGGCCGAAGCCTGGCTGTCGGCCCACGCCACGAGCCCGGCCCTGCTGGTCACGCTGGGACAGATCTGCCGCGAACAGAAGCTCTGGGGCAAGGCCGAGGACTTCCTGCACCGCGCGCTCGCCCACGGCGGCGGCGCCGAGGCCTGGGAGCTGCTGGGCCACGTCTGGACCGCGCAGGACGACGCCGCCCGCGCCCAGATCGCCTACGCCAACGCCCTGCGCCTGGCCCGCGGCGACGCGCCGCTGGCGCTCGGCGGCCGCAGCCTGCGCGACCAGATCGCCGACCAGGCCGTCGCCGAACTGCGCAACGAGCACGGCATCCCGCTGCTGCCGCCCTGACATCCGGGGTCAGAGTCGATTTAAGTTCGCCGCGCTCCATTAGAGCGCGGGGCCGGAGAACTTAAATCGACTCTGACCCCGGATTTTTCATCAGCGTTCGACGATCGCCGCCACGCCCATGCCGCCCGCGGTGCAGATCGAGATCAGCACGCGGCCGCGGCCCTTTTCCTTGAGCAGCTTGGCGGCGGTGGCGACGATGCGCGCGCCGGTGGCGGCGAAGGGATGGCCCAGCGCCAGCGAACTGCCGACCACGTTGAGCTTGCTGCGGTCGATGCTGCCCAGGGCCTTGTCGGCGCCGAGCCTGGTCTTGCAGAACTCCTCGTCTTCCCAGGCCTTGAGCGTGCACAGCACCTGGGCCGCGAAGGCCTCGTGGATCTCGTAGAAGTCGAAGTCCTGCAGGGTCAGATTGTTGCGCTTGAGCAGGGTGTGCACGGCCCAGCACGGCGCCATCAGCAGGCCTTCGCCGTGCACGAAGTCCACCGCCGCGACCTGCGCGTCCACCAGATACGCCTGCACTTCCAGGTTGCGCGCCGCCGCCCATTCCTCCGAGGCCAGCAGCGCCACCGACGCGCCGTCGGTGAGCGGCGTCGAGTTGCCTGCGGTCAGCGTGCCCTGGCCCGACGTCTTGTCGAAGGCGGGCTTGAGCGTGGCGAGTTTTTCCAGCGAGGTGTCGGGGCGCAGGATGTTATCGCGCTCCAGGCCGCGGAACGGCGCCACCAGGTCGGTGTAGAAACCGCGCTCGTAGGCGGCCGCGGCCTTCTTGTGCGACTCCATCGCCAGCTGGTCCTGCGCCTCGCGCGGGATCTGCCACTCCTTGGCCATCATCTCGCAGTGCTCGCCCATGGACTTGCCGGTGCGCGGTTCGCCCACGCCCGGGAATTCCGGCTTGAGCTCGCGGAACTTGAAGCCCTTGAAGGCCTTCAGGCGCTGGCCGAAGGTCTTGGCCATGTTGGCGTCGAGCAGGCGGCGGCGCAGGCGCTTGCCGACCACGATCGGCACGTCCGAGGTGGTGTCGCTGCCGCCGCCCACGCCGGCCTCGATCTGGCCGAGCGCGATCTTGTTGGCGACATCCACCACGGTGTCCAGGCCGGTGCCGCAGGCACGCTGCATGGTGATGCCCGGCGTCAGCGGCGACAGGCCGGACGAGAGCGCGGCCTCGCGGCCC
Source organism: Arenimonas terrae (assembly GCF_006265115.1). GTDB lineage: Bacteria > Pseudomonadota > Gammaproteobacteria > Xanthomonadales > Xanthomonadaceae > Arenimonas > Arenimonas terrae. Next base: position 246,833 of record NZ_SMDR01000003.1, read on the forward strand.
AGGTTCCAGTCGCTGCTGTGCTTGAGCACCGCGCCCAGCGCCACTTCGCCGAGCACTTCGCCGTGCAGCTTGAACTTCTCGACCAGGGCGCCCAGCGCCTTGATCGACATGCCGAGGTTGCCGACGTCGTGGTAGGCCGTGTTGTTGCGGCAGAAGGGAATGCGGACGCCGCCGAGGATGGCGACACGACGGGTGGGCTGCATCGAAACACTCCTTGGCTCGAGACGGTCGGGTGCCGCCGCGGCGGACGCGGGCACCTCGGGAAACCCCGCACCGGGCGGCCTGCGGGGCGGCCTTCCGGGGTGCGGCGGGTATGATGCCGATCATAACCCGACGCCACCGTATGCCCATGCCCCAGACCGTCCTCAGCTGCCTCGGCGCACTCGCGCTCGAGCTCACGCCCGGCACCCGGGCCGCCCGCACCGCCCTGGATCCGGCCGCGGCCGGCGAGCTGGCGGCGCTGGCGGCGCGCGACCTGGCCAAGCTCGTGCCCGAGGCCGCACAGCTGGACCTGGGCCTGGTCGCGGCGCTGTTCGATCCGGTGGAGCTGCTGCGGCCGGGCTACCCGCTGCACGCCGAGCTCGAACGCCTGGTCGCACGCGCGCCGGGTGCGGCCGGCGGCCGGGTGATCGGCTTCGGCGCCGGCGGCGATGGCCTGCCGCCGCCGCTGCGCCCCGACCCCGAGCACGCGGCGGGCCCGCTGCGCCTGCTGCCCCTGCTGCTGCGCGGCGACGCCGGGCTCGTCGCCGCGGTCGGCGATCGGCTGGAGCAGGTGCTGCTCGACACCGGCATGGCCGGCGCCGATACCGCGCTGTGCGCGCAGGACGGCTTCGCCGCGCCGGTCGAACACGCGCGCCTGCTCACCCTCAACGACCTCGCGGCGATGATGGCCCTGCAGTACGAACACGCCGGCCTCGCTCCTCTCTGGCCCCTGGTCGAGACCGCCCTGCTGATGCCCGAGGCCGAGCAGTGGCTCGATGCGCCGCCGGAACCGCTGGCGCGCTACGTCGGCCGCGAGGTGCGCATGGCCCTGCTCGACGCCGAAGCCTGGAACGAGGGCGGCTTCGCGCCGGCCTCGGCCGACCCGGCCCAGCTGGCGCGCGCCTTCGAGCGTTTCCAGATGCGCCAGCGGCAGTTCGCCGCGGTGCTCGGGGCGCACGGCATTCCCGTCACCTACGACCACTGCCCCGCCGGCCGCGACCCGCGCACGGTGCTGCGCGCCTGAGCGCGCCAGTGACGTCGGCGCGACGGCGCCCGATTCCACGCGCCTGAACCGCAGCCCGCGCCGCGTCCGCGACGACGCCGGGCGCACGGCCGTGCAGGCTAGACTTCCCGGCGATCGGGCGCCGCGTCCGCGCCCACGCAAGGATTCCGCCATGACGACGATGCGACGGCTCGCCTGTGTCCTCCTGCTGTGCGCGCCCGCGGCCAGCGCCTTCGGCCAGGCCGCGTCCACCGTCGCGCCGCCCGACGCCGGTCCCGCCATGACCTCCTGCGGCCCCGCCGGCGACCTGGGCCGGCCGCGCGTGGGTCTGGTGCTGGGCGGCGGCGGCGCCCGCGGTTTCGCCCACGTGGCCGTGCTCAAGGAGCTCGAGCGCCAGCGCATCCCGGTCGACTGCATCGCCGGCACCAGCATGGGCGCGCTGATCGGCGGCCTGTACGCCTCGGGCATGTCGGCCGATCGGATCGAGAAGGAACTGCGGGCCATGAACTGGACGCAGATGTTCAACGACCGCGTCGAGCGCCCGGAGCGCTCCTTCCGCCGCAAGCGCGACGACGACCTGGCGCTGATCGCCGGCAAACCGGGCATCGGCAACGACGGCATCAAGATCGCGCCCGGCGTGCTCTCGGGCGAACGCGTGCTGCTGCTGCTCGAACGGCTGACCCAGCCGGTGGCCACGCGCCGCCACTTCGACGACCTGCCGATTCCCTTCCGCGCCGTCGCCACCGACCTCAACAGCGGCCAGCCGGTGGTGCTCGAGGACGGCAACCTGGCCCTGGCGATGCGCGCCAGCATGTCCATCCCGGCGGTGTTCCGGCCGGTGCAGCGCGGCGAGCAGCTGCTCGTGGACGGCGGCCTGGCCAACCAGGTGCCGGTGGACGTGGTGCGGGCGATGGGCGCCGAACGCGTGATCGCGGTGGACGTCAGCACGCCCCTGCTCAAGCTCGACGAAGGCGCCAGCCCCTTCGAGATCGTCGACCAGATCAGCGGCTTCATGACTGTCGGCAGCGCCAAGGCGCAGATCGCCACCCTGGGCCCGGACGACGTGCTGGTGCGGCCGGCGCTCGGCGTCGAGGTCGGCACCGCCAGCTTCGACAAACTCGACGAGGCCATGCGCATCGGCGAAGCCTCGCTGGACGCCGCCCGCCCGAAACTCGCGGCGCTGGCGCTCGGTGCCGAACCCTACCGCGCGCAGGTGGCGACGCGCCCGGCGATCGACAGCGCGCCGCCGGTGATCGCCTTCGTGCGCCTGGACAACCGCAGCCGCTACGCCGACGAAGTGCTGCTGTCGAAGATCGACATCGCGCCCGGCCAGCCGCTCGACACCGAGCGCCTGCAGCGCAACCTGCAGCGCATCTACGGCCTGGACACCCTGGACCTGGTCACCTACGACCTGGTGCAGGAAGACGCCGGCACCGGCGTCGTGGTCACCGTGATCCCGCACAGCTATGGCCCGAACTACCTGGAGACCGGCCTGAGCCTGTATTCGGACTTCGGCGGCGACTTCTTCTTCAACCTGCGCGCCGGCGTGCTGCGCGCGCCGCTCAATCCGCAGGGCGGCGAAGTGCGCGGCCTGCTGCAGATCGGCGACGAGCCGGGCCTGCTGGTGGACTACTACCAGCCGCTGGGCGTGCAGGGGAAGTATTTCTTCGGCGCCGCAGCCGGCGTCGAAAGCCCGAAGTTCAGTGTCTACGACCCGGTCACCGGGAAACGCACCGCCAGCTACCGCGCGCCGAACTGGGGCGGCGAGCTGTCCTTCGGCCGCGAGTACGGCAACCACGGCGCCGCCACGCTGACCCTGCGCCGGCGCGAGGGCAAGGCCGAGCTCGAACTGGGCGATCCGCTGTTCGAGGACCTGAGCTACGACCAGGGCGAGGCCGAGCTGGCCCTGGTCTACGACCGCATCGACAGCACCTACCTGCCGCGCGCGGGCACCTATGCCGTACTCAGCGGGCTCGTGTCGCGCGAGGCGCTGGGCGCCGACGCCAACTTCGTGCAGCGCAACTTCGACCTGATCCATGCCCAGGCCATCGGCAAGCACTCGGGTTTCGTCGGCTTCCGCTACCACGACTCCGACGACGACTTCATCCCGATCCAGAGCAAGTTCCGGCTCGGCGGCCTCACCCGCTTCGCCGGCTACCGGCCGAACGAACGCCTGGTGGACAACTACGCCCTGGCCTACGGCGGCTACACCTACGAACTGGGCCGCGTGCTGAGCCGGCCGGCCGTGCTCGGTGGCACGCTCGAATACGGCCAGAGCTGGCTCGCCGGCCAGGACCTGGGCGACGGCGAGGCCGAACTGCACGGCAGCGTCTACTTCGGCTTCGATTCCTGGATCGGTCCGATGCAGTTCGGCTACGGCATCCGCGAAGGCGGTGAGGGCATCTTCCTGCTCGAAGTCGGCCGGCCGCGCTGACCTGCCCGGCGCCGGATTTGCACCGGGCGCCGATGGACCGGGCCGCGCCGCGGCTTCAGCCGCCGAAACCCCAGTAGCCGAGCTCCCGGCGCATCTGCAGGCCGCGCAGCCATGCGCCGAAGGGCTTGGGCCGCAGCGCGCCCAGCTCGCCGGCAAGCAGGGCCTCGGTCGCGGCCAGCACACGTTCGCTGGCGCGGCCGTCGCGCGCGGGGTGGATGGCGTCGGCGTAGTCGGCGAGCGCGCGCTGCAGGTCGGCGGTCGGCGCGAAGGCGCGTTCGAGCATCGCCGGCAGCCCCGCCGGATCGTCGAAGTCGAGCATGTGCGGCTTGGGCGCGCGGTTGCGGAAGGTCAGCACCGGCTTGCGCTGCACCACGAACTCCGAGACCACCGAGGTGGTGTCGGCCAGCAGCACGTCGGCGGCGCGCTGTGCGGGCACGAGCTGCTCGGGTTCGACGAAGTGCGCGTTCGGTCCGGCCAGCGCGCGGTAGCGGTCGAACAGCTCCGGCGCGCATTTGGGGTGCAGGGTGAGCAGCCAGTAGCGGTCGCCCTTCGCCACTTCGGCGGCGATGGCGTGCAGCAGCACCGGCGCGGCGCTCAGGCGTTCGGTGAAAGTCGAGGCGAACATCACCACCGGTCGGCTGCCGGCGCGCGCGCGCAGCGCCGCCGCCTCCGGATCCTCACCGCGGAACAGCGGATCGAGCTTGGGCCAGCCCGTTTCGACCACCGCAAAATGGCCGAGCTGCGCGGCCAGTTCGCGGAAGGGCGCGGTGGTCAGCGGTCCCTGCGTGCAGTACAGGTCGAACAGGCCGCGCACGCGGAAATGTCCGCGCGTGTCGGCGCGTTTTTCGACGTTGAAGCCGTGGAAGAGCTGGACCTTGGCGCCGGAGACGAAGGTCGGCACGTCGTTGGCGGCGCTGAACACCGCGCGCGGCTTCAGGGCCACGGCGCCGCGCACGTCCACCGCCCGCACCGGCGCCGGCAGCGCCGAACCGGCCGCGCCGCGCACGAACAGGGCGGAAACGCCGTGCCCCGCGGCTTGCAGCGTTTCCGCCAGCGGCCCCAGAATGGGCAGCGCATATCGTTCGGTCGCGAACAACAGGTAGTCCGCCATCAGCCCTTCCTCCGCCAGCCCGCCGCGTCTCTCGGCCTGCATTATCGCCTTCAACGAGGCCGGACGCCTGGGCGACTGCCTGGCCTCGCTGGATTTCTGCGACGAGGTGCTGGTGGTGGACTCGTTCTCCACCGACGCCACGGTCGAGATCGCCCGCGCGGCCGGCGCACGCGTTCTGCAGCGGCCCTTCGACGGCTTCCGCAGCCAGAAGCAGTTCGCGGTGGAGCAGGCGACGCACGACTGGGTGCTGTGCCTGGACGCCGACGAGCGGGTCAGCCCGGAGCTGCGTGCCAGCCTGGTGGCCGCGCGCGAGGGCGGCTTCGAGGGCGCGGCCGGCTATCGCTTCGCCCGGCTGTCGGACTATTTCGGCCGCTTCCTGCGCCACGGCAACGCCTATCCCGACCGCGTGCTGCGCCTGTTCGACCGGCGCCGCGGCGGCTGGCGCGGCAAGCGCGAGATCCACGAGGCCGCCAGCGTCGACGGCGCGGTGAAGACCCTGCGCGGCGACCTGATCCACTATCCCTACCGTTCGCTGGAACAGCAGCTGGCCAAGACGCAGAAGTACGCGCGAATGATGGCCGAGCATGATTTCGCGCGCGGCAAGCGCGCCTCGCTGGCCAAGCTGATCGTCTCGCCGGCCTGGCGCTTCTGGCGCGGCTACCTGCTGCGCGGCGGTTTCCTCGACGGCTGGCACGGCCTGGTCTACGCCTACGTCCGCGCCAACTACGTGCGCCAGAAGACCGTGATGCTGTGGCTGCTGCAGAACGGCCAGGCCGTGGCCGATGCGCCCGCCAAGCCCGTGGCCACGGACAAGCCATGAGGTCGGCGCAGCTTTCGCCGCTTTGCCGCCGCGCCGCCCGCGCGGCCGCCGGCTGACCGCGGCATGTGCGGCCTCGCCGGCGCCTGGTTCCCGGGCGGAAGGGACGAACCTTCGCTGATCGCGCTCGGGCACCGGCTCGGCGATGCGATCGCGCACCGCGGGCCGGACGATTTCGGCGCCTGGGCGGACGCGGACGCCGGCCTGGTGCTGTCGCACCGCCGCCTGGCCATCGTCGACCTCAGCCCCGAAGGCCACCAGCCGATGGTGTCGGCCGACCAGCGCTGGGTGATCGCCTTCAACGGCGAGATCTACGACCACGGCGCGATCCGCGCCGAACTGGCGGCCCTCGGCCACCGCTTCCGCGGCCATTCCGACACCGAGGTGCTGTTGGCGGCGATCGCGCAGTGGGGCGTCGAAGCGGCGCTGGCGCGCGGCAACGGCATGCTGGCGCTGGCGGCCTGGGACCGGCAGGAGCGCACGCTCTGGCTGGCGCGCGACCGCCTGGGCAAGAAGCCGCTGTACTACGGCCTCAGCGACGGCCGCCTGGTGTTCGGCAGCGAACTGGCGGCGCTGCGCGCGCTGCCGGGTTTCCGCGCCGAGGTCGAACCCGACGCGCTGGCCCTGCTGCTGCGACTGGACTACATACCGGCGCCGCACTGCATCCTGCGCGGCGTGCGCAAGCTGCCGGCCGGGCACCTGCTGCGGCTGGATGCTGCGGCGATCATGTCGGGCGACCTGCCCGCGCCGCGCGCGTGGTGGAGCGCGCTCGATGCGCAGCGCGCCGCCATCGCCCGCGGCTTCGCGGGCAGCGAAGCCGATGCGCTCGACCAGCTGGATGTCCTGCTGCGCGATGCGACCGCCCTGCGCATGGAAGCCGACGTGCCGCTGGGCAGCTTCCTCTCCGGCGGCACCGACTCCTCGCTGGTGACGGCGCTGATGCAGGCGCAGTCGTCGCGGCCGGTGCGCACCTTCTCGATCGGCTTCGACAACGCCGTGCACGACGAGAGCGCCCAGGCCGCCGCCGTCGCCGCCCACCTGGGCACGGCGCACACGCCGCTGCACGTGGACGGCCGCGCCGCGCTGGACCTGGTGCCGGGGCTGCCGCGCATCTTCGACGAACCCTTCGCCGACTCCTCGCAGATCCCGACCACCCTGCTGTGCCGGCTCACGCGCCAGCACGTGACGGTGGCGCTGTCGGGCGACGGCGGCGACGAACTGTTCTTCGGCTACCGGCGTTATGCGCGCACCCTGAAGAACGACGCGCTGCTGCGCCGGCTGCCGCGTACGGCGCTGGCGAAACTCGCCGGCGACCCCGGCGAAGCCGCGCGCCTCGGCGGCCTGGCCGCGTTGCGCGCCGAACTGGCCACCGGCGACCTGCAGGGCCAGGCGCGCCTGCGCGTCAGCCAGTGGCGGCGCCCCGAAGCGGTGGTGCGGGGCGCAAGACGCCTGGTCACGGCCTACGACGATCCGGCCGCGATGCCCGGCACCGGTACCGCCGGCGACGCGCTGATGGCGCTCGACACGGCCTGTTATCTACCCGAAGACATCCTGACCAAGGTCGATCGCGCCAGCATGTCGGTAGCGCTGGAAGCGCGCGCGCCCCTGCTGGACTGGCGCGTGGCCGAGTTCGCCTGGTCGCTGCCGCTGCGGATGAAGTGGCGCGAGCGCGAACTGAAGGTGCTGCCCAAGCGCCTGCTCGAACGTTACCTGCCGCGCGAACTCGTCTACCGCAGCAAGGCCGGCTTCGGCGCCCCTGTCGGCGACTGGCTGCGCGGCCCGCTGCGCGGCTGGGCCGAAGCCCAGCTTTCCGAACAGCGCCTGCGCGAGGAGGGCCACTTCGAGCCCGCGCCGATCCGCGCGATCTGGAAGGAATTCCAGGCAGGCCAGCGCAAATGGCACACCCACCTTTGGGGCGTGCTGATGTTCCAGGCCTGGCGCGAGACCCTGCGCTAGGCGCGGGGCAGCGCCGCGATCGTTTCCAGGATGCGGGCGACGTCCGCGTCGGTGGTGGACCAGTTCGAAAAGGCGGCGCGGATTCCCGGGCGGCCATGCAGCACCGTCGGCGTCATGAAGGCCGCGCCGCTGGCGTTGATGGCGCCTAGCAGGGCGTCGCGCGCGGCGGCCCCCTCGGCGGCCGGAGCGAACGCGACGATGTTCAACGGGACATCCGGATTGAGCACCACCAGGCCCAGCTGCCGCAGGCCGGCGGCGAAGGCGCGCGCCTGCCGGCAGTTCGCCGCGACCCACTGCGCGATGCCTTCGCGGCCGCGTACCGCCAGCACCATCCAGGCGGCCAGCGCGCGGAAGCGCCGGGAATTCTCCGGGGTGTAGTGCAGCGGGTCCGGGTCGTCGCCCAGGTACGCGGACGAGGCGGCGAACACCTGCCGCTGCAGGTCCGGCCGCGTGGTGTAGGCGATCGCGCTGTCGTAGGGAACGTTCAGCCACTTGTGCAGGTCGACCGTGACCGAATCGGCGCGCGCGATCCCGGCGACACGATGGCGCAGCGAGGGATCGAGCGCGGCGAACAGGCCGAAAGCGCCGTCCACATGCAGCCAGGCGCCGGCTTCCCTGCACGCATCGGCGACCTTCTCCAGATCGTCGAAGTCGCCGGTGTTCACTTCTCCGGCACTGGCGACGACGATCTTCGGTCCCGCGTGACCCGCCAGCGCGATGCGCAGCGCGTCGGGATCCACCGCCGTGCGTCCGGCCAGCGTCGCGACCGGCACGTGGCGCTGGCGCCCGATGCCGGTGATCGCCATCGCCTTGAGGATGCTCGAATGCGCGGCGCCGGCGAACACCGTCGGCAGCGCCCCCGCTTCCTGCTGCGCCCACTGCCGGGCGGTGGCCATCGCCACCAGGTTGGCCGCGGTCGCGCCGCTGACGAACTGGCCGTGCGCACGGTCATCCAGCCCGAAGGGCTGCGCAAACGCCTTCACAGTCGATGCCTCGAGACTGGCCGCGATCGAACCGACGTGGTTGGACACGTTCTGGTCCCAGGCGCTGGAGATCCAGTCCGCCGCCACGGCCTCCGGCGTCGCGCCGCCGGTGACGAAGCCCAGATAGCGCGGCCCCGGCGAGGCCGACAGGAAGGGCTCGACATGCCGCGCCAGGAACTCGAACGCGGCCGCCTGGCCGATGCCTTCCGGCACGGGCGGCGCGGCCGGGATCGACCCTGGAACCACCGGCCGCTCCGGAAGGCTGGAAAGGAACCGGTCGGCGAAGCGCCGGGCCTCGTCGAGCGCGATGCGGTAGTCGTCGGTGGGGCTCATCGGAGATCTCTGGCAGGCCGGGGCAAGGGCGGAAGTCTGCGCCTGCCCGGCTGCCACCGGGAGCGGCCCGCGGCGAACAGCGTGTTGTCGCCGATGCATCGCCGCGCCCCGTGGACGGCGCCGGACGCGCCCGGGCTATGCTGTCGCGGCCCACCCAGGAGACCACCATGCGCCCGCTCCGCATCAGCCTCGCCCTGCTGCTGTGCCTGCCCTCGGTCGCGCTTGCCGACGAAACCGCCGCCGAAGCCTTCGCCGCGCTGTCGAAGCTGCAGGGCCAATGGGAAGGCGAGTTCGCCAACGGCCGCAGGCACACCGTGGACTACCGGCTCAGCGCCGGCGGCAGCGTGCTGGTGGAAACCTGGACCCTCGCCCCGGGGCGCGAGTCGATCACGATGTACCACCTCGACGGCGACCGCCTGCTGGCCACCCACTACTGCCCGCAGGGCAACCAGCCGCGTCTCCAGCGCGTGGACGACGGCGACCCGGAGCGGATCAGTTTCGCCTTCGTCGACGGCACCGGCCTGCAGAAGCCCGGCGGCTGGCACCAGGATTCGTTCTGGGTCGAATTCGAAAGCGATGCGCGCTACCGCCGCGACGAGGTCTATGCGCCGAACGCGGCGACCGGCGAGACCGAAGAGGATGCCCCGCCGGTGAGCTACCGGCGTGTGTCCGCGCCCACGGCGGACTGAGCCCCTCAGCCCCGGCGCAGCGCCGCTTCGTACATGCGGTAGCCGGCGTCGGCCATGCCCAGCGATTCGTAGGTGCGCTGGGCGTTGGCGTTGTGGTGTTCGACGTAGAGCCGCAGGCCGCAGACGTCGGGCCGCGCCTGCGCCAGTTTCTTCACGTGCGCGTACAGCGCGGCGTACACGCCCTGGCGGCGGTGTTCGGGCGCGACGTAGACGCTCTGGATCCACCACCAGTCGCCGTTGCGCCAGTCGCTCCATTCGTAGGTGATCATCAGCGTGCCGGCGGCCTGGCCGTTGCGTTCGGCGACGAAGTAGCGGCCGCGGCCGGGCTCGTCGAACACGGCGCGGATGCCGCGGCGCACGGTGTCGGGGTCGAGTTTCTTCTGCTCGGTTTCCCAGGCCATCGCCACCGCCCAGTCGGCGAGGCGGTGGGTGTCGTTGGCGTGGGCGTCGCGGATGTCGGTGGAGGGCATGGGCGGTCCGGGAGTTCTGTTTGCTTTACGCCGAGCTTACGCGACAGATCGACCACACCCGCCGCGGTCCCCTGTGGTGGGCGTCAGAGGCCGTAGTCCGGCAGCACGACGTCGTCACGCAGGTAGCGGCCCATCAGCAGCTTCGGGAAGGCCGGCAGGCGCATCAGCAGCGTGGCGGCGTCGCGCGCACGCACGCCGAGCGCCGTCTTCGGCACGAAGGAGCCGACCAGGCTTTCGGCATAGGTCTGCTTGCGGGCGACGAAGGCCTTCAGCTGGTCCTGGTAGCGCGAGAGCGCGGCGGGCAGGTCGCCGGGGTGGCGCTGCAGTTCGCCCGCGAGCACGGCGGCTTCGGCCATCGCGAAACCGGCGCCGGTGCCGGCGATCAGCGAGGGGCAGGCGGCCGCGTCGCCGACCAGCACCACGCGTCCCTTCGCCCACGTGTCCATGCGCACCTGGCTGATGCTGTCGAAGTAGAGGTCGTCCGTGCGGCCCAGCGCCGCGAGGATCGCCGGGCATTCCCAGCCCATGCCGGACAGCGCGGCGCCGAGGGCGGCCCTGCGACCGGCCTCGTCGGTGGGCGTCGGGCCGGGAAGGTATTCGTCGCGCAGCAGCACGAAGAACAGCGTGCGGTCGTCGCGCACCGAGAAGCGCGCGACGTAGCGCCCCGGCGCGGTGTGCGCCACGTAGATGCGTTCGTCGCGCGGCCGGTAGCCCGCCACTTCGAACGAGGCCACGTGGCAGCCCATCGACCGCTGGAAACCGGCGTGCGGCCCGAACACCGTGCGGCGCACGCGCGAATGCAGCCCGTCGGCGCCGACCACCAGGTCCACTTCGCGCGCCGGGCCGCGGTCGAAGCCGACCTGCACCCGGGTCCCGTCGTCGTCGATGCTGGCGATGCTGTCGCCGAAGACGGTTTCCACGCGGTCGCCCAGGCGTCCGTAGAGGCTGGCCGCGATGTCGGACCGCGCGACGCTGATGATGCGCCCCCGGGCCAGGTCGATCAGGGCCTGCGAGGGATAACCGCCGCGGGTCCGGCCCTGGGCATCCACCATGCGCAGCTCGTCGGACGGATGCTGCAGGGCCAGCAGCCGCGGCAGCACGCCCAGGCGTTCGGCGGCGTCGTAGCCGACGCCCCAGAGGTTGAGTACGTAGCCGCCGGTGCGCAGCGCGGGCGCCTGTTCGACCAGCAGAACCTCGTGGCCCTGCCGGCTCAGCAAATACGCGAGCGCCGCGCCGGCGATGCCCGCGCCGTTGATGGCGATCTTCATGCCTTGGCGCCCACGTCGGCCGAACTGCGGAACTGCCGCGGCGTGGCGCCGCCGACCTTGCGCATCAGGCGGCGCAGCGCGGTCGCGTCCTGGTAGCCGACGGCGGCCGCGACCTGCTCGATGGCCATCCGTGTGTTCTGCAGCAGGCTGCGGGCGCGGTGCAGGCGGATGCTCTGGATCATGTCGCTGGTTCCCATGCCGGTGGCGCGCCGCACGTGGCGGCCGAGCGTGCGCTCGGAAACGCAGAGCTCGCGCGCCAGCTCGGGCACGGACGGCACCGACGGCAGCGCGGTTTCGACACGTTCGGTGAGGCGCGTGACCAGCGCGTCGCCGCTGGCCAGCATCGAGGGCAGCACGAACTGCGCCTGCTCGCTGCGCTCGTGCAGCAGCAGCACGCGCGATACGCCGTCGGCCACTTTTGCGCCGAAGCGCTTGCGCAGCAGGTACAGCATCACGTCGGACTGCGCGAACGCGGCGCCGGCGGTGATCACCGGCCCGTCCACGCACAGGATGCGGTTGGCCGCCACCTGCGTGTCCTTCGCGATGCGTGCCAGCTCCGGCGCCAGCCACCAGGTCGTGGTCGCCTGGCGCCCGGTCAGCACGCCGGCGGCCTGCAGCAAGAAAACGGCCGAACACGAGGCCGCGACCTGGCCGCCGTCGGCGACGTGCGCGGCGATGCGGCGGATCGCGCGCCGGCAGTCGTCGGCTTCGAGGCGCTTCATCAGCTCGCGTGCGTGCCCGACCCACAGGCCCGGGATCAGCAGGGTCGCGCCTCGGCGCCCGCTGCCGCCGGGCAGCCGCCGCGTCTCGACGCTGAGCCCGCCCTGCAGCGCGACGCGCCCGCCGAGCGGCGAATAGAAGCCCCAGGTCGGCGCCGGATCGCCTTGTTTTGCCGCGAACAGCGCCGCGGCCGCCAGGATGTCGCGCGTCATCGCGACGCCGCTGGGATTGGTGCCGTCCAGGACCAGCACCTCGAAATCGGCCATGTCCGTATCCGCACGAAAGATGTCTCATTGGACACTAGAGGCCCGGGGCTGTCGAGACTGTAATGACGACCACCGCAGCCCTCGACCCGTGGCGACCGAACCGAATGCCGACCCTCGCCACGCTCGCCCTGTTTTCCGTCGCGGTGCTCGGGCTGATGGTGTCCCCGGGACCCAACATGGCCCTGGTGATCTCGCACAGCCTGTCGCTGGGCGTGCGCGGCGGGCTGGCGTCGGCGGCGGGCATCTTCGTCGCCGACCTGACCATGACCGGGCTGGTCTGCGCCGGCGTGGCGGCGCTGTTCGCGGCCTGGCCGCCGGCCTTCGACGCGCTGCGCTGGCTGGGCGCCGGCTACCTGGTGTGGCTGGCCATCAAGGCGCTGCGCACGCGGCGCACCGCGGTGCCGACCGCAGAGGCGCAGGGTTCGTTGCGGCGCGCCTTCGAGGCCGCGATCGGCGTGAGCCTGCTCAACCCCAAGGCGCTGCTGTTTTTCCTGGTCTTCCTGCCGCAATTCGTCGATGCCGCACGTGGGCCGGTGGGCCTGCAGCTGTTCGTGTTGGGGCTCACGCTCTCGACGATCGCGCTGCTCTTCCACGGGCTGCTCGGCCTGGGCGCGGGGGCGGCCACGCGCCTGCTCCGCGAACGCGGCCCTTCGCTGCGCTGGCTCGACCGCCTGCAGGCCGGCCTGCTGTTCGGCCTGGCCCTGCGCCTGCTGCTGCTCGAACGCCCGCTCCGGGCCTGAGCCCGCTTTCCGACCGCAAAGGACTGTGATGAATAGCCCCGCTTCCGCCTCGCAGGACGATCCGCTCGCCGACTTCCACGCGCGCAACTACAGCTTCGACGGCATCGGCAAGCGCGTGCACGTCTCGGGCCAGGGCCCGGCGGTGATCGTTCTGGCCGAGATGCCCGGCATCAGCCCGCACGTGGCGCGGTTCGCACGCTGGGTGCGGCATGGCGGCTTCACCGTCTACCTGCCCTCGCTGTTCGGCACCGACGGCGCGTATCCGGAAGCCGAGGCGGGCCTGGCGGTGCTGCGCCGCGCCTGCATCGGCGCCGAGTTCCGTGCCCTGGCCGGCCAGGGCGCCAGCCCGGTGACCTTCTGGCTGCGGGCGCTGGCGCGCAAGGCCATGGACGAATGCGGCGGCCCCGGCGTCGGCGCGGTCGGCATGTGCTTCACCGGCAACTTCGCGCTGTCGATGATGCTCGAGCCCGCGATGCTGGCGCCGGTGCTGGCCCAGCCCTCGCTGCCGCTGGACGATCCCGCGGCGCTGGAAAGCAGCCCCGACGAACTGGCGGCGGTGCGCGCCCGCCTCGAGCGCGAGGACCTGACCGTGCTCGCCTACCGCTTCGAAGGCGACCGCCACTGCCGCGCCGAACGTTTCGCGGCGTACCGGGCCGCCCTTGGCCCGCGCTTCGATGGCCGCGTGCTGCCCGACAGCGCCGCGAACCCGGAGCCGCCGCCCTTCTTCAAGCACGTGGTCGGCACGCCGCACAGCGTGCTGACCGCGCACCTGATCGACGCCGAAGGCGAACCGACCCTGCGCGCCCGCGACGAGGTGCTGGCCTTCCTGCGCAAGCGCCTCTACGGCGAGCCGCTGTTCGCGGCGGAGACGATCCTGTGAAGGTCGGCTTCGTCGGCATCGGCCACATGGGCGAACCGATGGCGCGCAACCTGCTGCGCGCCGGCATCGCAGTCAGGGTCTGGAACCGCACGCCGGAGAAATGCCGCGCGCTGCTCGAGCTCGGCGCGGAACCGGCGGGTTCGGTGCAGGACCTGTTCAAGCGTTGCACGCTGGTGCTGCTGATGCTGCTCGACAGCGAGGCCATGGACGCGGTACTCGGCCGCGGCACGCCCAGCTTCGCCACGCGCGTGGCCGGCAAGGTGCTCGTGCACCTGGGCACGACCTCGCCGGAGTATTCGACGCGGCTGGAGCGCGACGTGGTGTCGGCCGGCGGCGCCTATGTCGAAGCGCCGGTGTCCGGCTCGCGCGGCCCGGCCGAACAGGGCCAGCTGGTCGGCATGGTCGCGGGCCAGGACGCGGCCGTGGACACCGTGCTGCCCCTGCTCGCGCCGCTGTGCGCCCGCGTGTTCCGCTGCGGCCCGGTGCCGGGCGCGCTGCGCATGAAGCTGGCCGCCAACCACTACCTGATCGGCATGGTCACCGTGCTGGCCGAAACCGCGCACGCCGCCCGCCACGCCAACGTGGACCTGCGGACCCTGCGCGACGTGCTCGACGCCGGCCCGATGGCCAGCGCCGTCTCGCGCACCAAGTTCGACAAGCTGGTGCGCGGCGATTTCAGCGCCCAGGCCGCGATCCGCGACGTCAGCACCATCGCCGAGCTGGTGCTGCACCAGTCCGAAGGCGACCGCCGCGACACGCCGCTGATCCGCCAGTGCGCCGCCCTCTACCGCGCGGCGCTCGCCGCCGGCCACGGCGACGCCGACATGGCGGCCGTGGTGCACGCCTTCCACCCGCCACGCGCCCCGGGCGCCGAGGACCTGCATGTCGAAGATCCGCGTTGACTACATCCCCTCCCGCGCCCTGCGCGCGGTCTCGCTGGCCGCCCGACTGGGCCTGGTGGCGGGCATCGTCGGCGTGACCGGGGCAGCGGCCCTGGCCGCGGACCCGGTGCCGGTCGAACAGGTCGGCGCCGAATATGCGAGGCCGCAGCAGCGCATCGACGTCGGCGGCGGCCGCCATATCAACCTGCACTGCATGGGCGAGGGCCAACCGACCGTGGTGTTCGAGTCCGGACTCAGCGACTGGTCCAACACCTGGGCGCTGATCCAGCCGGCGGTGGCCAAACGCACGCGCGCCTGCTCCTACGACCGGCCCGGCATGGGCTACAGCGATCCGGCCGTCGAGCCGCGCACGCCCGAGGCCGCGGTGGCTGACCTGAAACGCCTGCTCGACGCCGCCGGCATCCACGAGCCGGTGCTGCTGGTCGGGCATTCGCTGGGCGGCTTCTACGCCAAGCTCTTCGCGGTGACGCATCCGGACCGCGTCGCCGGCCTGGTGCTGGTGGACCCGTCGGAAGAGCGCGTGTGGGACCGCATGGGCGACGAGCTTTCGGTCCGCTTCGGGCCGGAACTGGTGCGCACCGCGCGCAGGGAAGCCGAAGGCGTGTCTGGCCTGATCGCGCACTTCCACAAATGTGCGCGCAAGGCCAGGAACAGCGGGCTGGACGAGACGTGGTACCGCCGCTGCACCGACCCGGTGCGCACGCCGCTGGGCGAGGCGATCCTGGCCGACCGCCGCGTGCTGCAGGCCACGATGGACTACCAGGACACGCAGTGGCGCGAGCTGCGCGACAGCATGTACGGCGACCATCCCGAAGCCGACGCCCGCTATGCCCGGCTGTTCGCCGGCCCCGCACCGCTGGGCGATCTGCCGATGCTGGTGATGACGCACGGCCTGTGGGACCTGTCCGACGCCACCAGCGAAGTGCACTACCGGGCCTGGCGCGGCGCGCACGCGCAGACCGCCGCGCTGTCGAGGCGCGGCACGCAGGAAATGGTGCCCATGACCAACCACAACATCCAGGTCGAACACCCGAAGGCCGTGATCGACGCGGTCGAGCGGGTGCTTCGGCAGGTGCAGGACGGGCGATAATCGCGGCACCGGCCGGACCCGGAACCTGGGACGAATTGATGAACTCGATGCAGACGCTCACGCGGTACAAGGCCTGGGCCGACGACCGCTTCCTGTCGATCGTGGCCACCGTGCCGGAAGAGGCGCTCACCGCGCCGCGGCCGATCGTCTTCGGCAGCCTGGTCCGTACCCTGCATCACTCGTACGCGATGGACCACGTCTGGCGCTGCCACCTGCTCGGCACGCCGCACGGCCTGACCTCGCGCAATCCGGAGTTCTGCCCGGGGCTGGAGGAACTGGCGGCGGCGCAGCGCGAGATCGACCGGTGGTATGTGGACTACGCGCAATCGCTACCGGAACCGGCGCTGCAGGAAACCGTCACATTCGAATTCATCGGCGGCGGCCGCGGCGCGATGAGCCGCGGCGACATCCTGCTGCACGTGGTGAATCACGGCACCTACCACCGCGGCCACGCGGCGGACATGCTCTACACGCTGGGCATCTTTCCGCCGACGACCGACCTGCCCGTGTTCCTGAGGGAAGGGTCCACGCCGCAGGCCCGCCCGTGAGCCGCCGCACCGCCGACGCTGAACCCGACCGTGCGCTGCAGACCGTCGCCGGCAGCTGCCACTGCGGCGCGGTCCGCTTCGCCATCGTCAGCGACTTCGCCGAGCTGACGACCTGCGACTGCTCGATCTGCCGCCGCCGCAACGCGCTGATGGTGAAGGTGCCGGAAACCGCGCTGCGCCTGCTGGCGGGCGGTGCGGCGCTGAGCTCGTACCGGTTCCACACGCACACGGCCCTGCACTACTTCTGCAAGGTCTGCGGCATCTACACCTTCCACCGCAAGCGGGTGACGCCGGACCATTTCGGCGTCAACGTGCACTGCCTCGAGGGCTTCGACGCCGCCGGCATTCCGGTGCGGGCGACCCAAGGCGCGCAGATGGCTTAGTGGCGCGGGTCCAGACACCCGGGGGCCGGCAAAAAAATGGGAAGCGCCGGCGCTTCCCACAACCAATTTATATATCGCGCCGGGGCTTGCGGCAAGGCCCGGCGGCCGCCGCAGTATCGCCACCCTGCCGAACCGGCAGGCTACCGAGCGATATCACGATGGGCGAAATCATTACCTGGTACCACGGCACCAAGGCCGACCTCGCACCCGGCGACCTGATCGTTGCGGGCCATGCCTCGAACTACGGGCAGCGCCGCGCCGCCCGCTTCGTCTACCTCACCGCCACGCTGGACGCCGCCACCTGGGGTGCGGAACTGGCACGCGGCGAAGGCCGCGGCCGCATCTACATCGTCGAGCCCACCGGCCCGATAGAAGACGACCCCAACCTCACCAACCAGCGCTTCGCCGGCAACCCGACGCAGTCGTACCGCACGCGCGAGCCGCTGCGCGTGGTCGGCGAAGTGCAGGATTGGGTGGGCCACACGCCGGAACAGCTGGCGACGATGCGCGCGCGCCTCGCGGAGCTGGACGCGCAGGGCGTGGAGGCGATCGAGGACTGAGGCGGGCGGCGGTCAGTCCAGCCAGGCATCGATGGCCGAGGCGGGCGCGCTCAGACTCACCGCGGGATTCTCCCTGGACAGTTTTTCGTCGATCGGCAGACGCAGCTCGCTGTCGGTCGGTCGCAGGGTGATGTCGCCCGCCGCGGCGTGGATGACCAGTCGCGCCGCGGTGTCGCCCTCGAAGCGGACCAGCAGGCCGCGCAGATCGGGCGCGAACAGGGAAAGCCCGCCCGCGCTGCGCTTGAGGAAGGCCTGCAGCTGTTCGCGCAGTTCGACCAGGTCGCGGTAGCGCCATTCGAGGCCGGCGGGCAGCTTCGCGGTGACGTTGGCGAACATCTGGCAGGGCGGCGCGCTGTCGGGCTTCTGCAGCCACAGCTGGGCGCCGCGGTCGGCCAGGCCCTGCTCGATCGGCATCGCGACGCGGCCGTCTGCCGCGATCACCAGGGGCCGGACCTTGCCGCCATCCACCAGGCGGATGGTCGCGCCCGGACAGGCATGGTCGGTGTTGGACTGGCGCAGCAGGACCAGGCTCTGCAACCGGTGAAACTGCGGGTCGGAGAGCGCCAGCAGCGGCTTCAGCTGCTCGGCGTACGCGAGGCGATGCTCCTTGGCGGCGGCCGACTGTGCGGACAGGGCGAGCAGGCAGGTCAGTGCAAGGAACGGGAGGCAGCGCGGCATGGCGGGCTTCCTGAAAGCGGGACTGGATCATCGCAGATCCGGCCTTCGATCCGCCTGCTCACCCTTGCGCCGGATCGTCGCAAAGCCTTCACTCGCGAACGGTTCACGCACCGTGTACGCAGGCGGGCGGGAAGATTGCGCCGCGCCACGAGGCGAAAGGGGAACTTCCATGAAATCCATTGCGAATGTGCTGTTGGCGGTCTTGCTGCTTGTGCTGGCCTCACCGTCGGCATCGGCCCAGGATCAAAGATCGGGCGTGGTGCCCCTGCCCTCGGTCGACGACTTCACGAGGGGCCAGGACGGCTGGGCCTTTGCGCTGGGTCTGGGCGTCGAATACGAATCGGCCTACGAAGGCTCGGACGAATTCGGCTTCGAGGCCACGCCGGCCGGTGCGGTGCAATGGCGCCGGGGCAACGACGTTTTCTACTGGGCGGGCGAGGCGCTGGGCTGGCGCGGGCTTCGCTCCGACATCTGGCTGCTGGAGGCCGCCGTGGCCTTCGACGAAGGTCGGGAAGAGGGCGATTCCGATGACGGCCGGCTCGACGGACTGGGCGATTCCGACGAGGACGCCGAGCTCGTGCTGCAGGCCCGCCGTGCCTTCAGCGATGACTGGCGCTACTGGCTGGTGGGCCGCGTGGTCACCGGCGGCAGCGGGAATCTCGGCCTTTTCGGGCTGGGCCGCCGTTTCGGCGACCGCAACGACGGAACCGGCTCGGAAATTTCCGTGGTCGCGGTCTTTCACGACAGCAAGTACGCGAACAAGGACTTCGGCGTAACGGCGGCGCAGTCGGCGGCATCGGGCCTGGCCGAGACTGACCTGGACGGCGGGTTCCGCTCGATCGGATTCAACTACAACTACCGGATGCAGCTGAGCGAGAAGTGGCAGCTGTTCGGCGAGGCCGTCTACGAACGTTACGGCAGCGACGTGGCGGACAGCCCGATCGCACGCAGCGACTACGAGGCGGAAATCGGCGTCGGATTGATCTACATCTTCTAGGCCGCCGGGCGCACGCCGCGGCCCGAAGGCCGACACGGCTGAGCGCTTGCGCCACACGCAGAACGCCGGGGAGCCCTCGAGGCTCCCCGGCTTTTTTTCCGCCAGATTTACTTCGCCGCGGCGCGCGCCGCTTCGACGATCACCTTCGCCACTTCCTCCGGGCTCGAAACCATCGGCACGTGGCCGGTCGGCAGTTCGGTGGTGGTGGCGCCGATCTTCTTCGCGAGCGCACGCTGCGCACCCGGGTCGATCATGCGGTCCTGGCCGGCGACGATGTACCACGACGGCTTGCTGGTCCACGCGGCGACGGTGACCGGCTGTTCGAAGTTGGCGCCGCGCACCGGGCCCTGGGTGGCGTGGATCAGGTTGGCTTCTTCGGCACTGACGTCCTGCGCGAAGTCGCGGGCGATGGCGTCGGCGGGCAGGGTGAGGAAACCGTCGGCGTCGGCGATGAAGTGCGCGAAGCCCGGGGGCGCCGGGAAGTTGGCGGTGTCGGCGGCCGAATGGGCGCCGAGCGTCGGCGCGAAGGCCGCGACGTAGACCAGGGACTTCACCTTGTCGTGGCCGCCGGCCTGGGTGATGACCGCACCACCCCAGGAATGGCCGACCAGCACGACCGGGCCGGTCTGGGCATTGATGATGCGGTTGGCGGCGGCGACGTCGTCTTCCAGCGAGGTCAGCGGGTTCTGCACCGCGACCGCGTTCAGGCCCTGGGCCTGCAGCAGCGGGATGACCTTGTTCCAGGACGAACCGTCGGCGAAGGCGCCGTGGACCAGGACCACGGTGGGGCGGGTATCGGCGATGGGCGAGGGGGTGGCGGCGGAGGCGGCGGTGCCCAGGGTGAGGGCGGCGGCCAGGGCGAGCGGGGCGAGGAGGTTCATGGCGGTGTCCTTGTCGGGTGGCGGGCCGGGTCGTTCCCGGTGAGGCCACTATCCGCCTGTTCCACGAACTATATGTGCTGTAAAGTCCAGCAAACTTGCCAAGGAGTCCAGAAATGAGCACCGACCGGCTCGAGGCCCTGCTGGGCCACTTCCCCGTGCGGGCCAGCGTGCTGCACGCCGGCGCCCTGTGCGGCACCCATGAGATCCCGCAGCGCGGGCACGGGGGTCAGCTGCACCTGATCAAACGCGGCACGGTGGTGGTGCACCACGCCGCCGGCTCGCCCATCACGATCACCGAGCCCAGCCTGCTGCTGTTTCCGCGGCCCTGCGCCCACCGCTTCGTGGTCGAGGACGCCGCGGGCGCCGACCTGGCCTGCGCCGACCTGGGCTTCGACGCCGGTGGCGAACACCCGCTGCTGGCCGCCCTGCCCGCCGTGGTCTGCCTGCCCCTGGACCAGCTGGGCAGCGCCCGCCCGCTGCTGGACCTGCTGTTCGAGGAAGCCTTCGACCAGCGCTGCGGCCGCCGCGAGGTGCTGAGCCGGCTGTTCGAACTGGTGCTGATCCAGGTGCTGCGCCACCAGATGGAAAGCACACGCGGCCAGGCCGGCCTGATGAGCGGCCTGGCCCACCCGCGCCTGCGCCGCGCGATCACTGCGATGCACGAGCGCCCGCAGCATGACTGGACGCTGGAATCGCTGGCCGCCACCGCCGGCATGTCGCGCAGCGCCTTCGCCGAGGCCTTCCGCAGCACCGTGGGCAGCACGCCCGGCGAGTACCTGCAGCGCTGGCGGATCCTGCTGGTGCAGAAGGGGCTGCGGGCCGGGAAGGCCCTGAAGCTGCTGGTCGACGATGTGGGTTATGCGAGCGAATCCGCGCTGTCGCGCGCGTTCAAGGCGCAGGTGGGGGTGTCGCCGCGGGAGTGGCGCACGCGCGCAGCAGCGTAACGTTTCGCGGCGCGTTGCACGGACCCGCCGCGCTACGGCGGTTCCGCTTCCGCAGTAACGTCATTCCGGCGCGGGCACGCGTTCGAAAGTCATCGTGCTGCCCCACTGGCGCAGCCCGACGCTGCGGACCGGGCCGGTTTCGGGCGCGAACAGCAGTTCGGCGCCGACGATGTCGCCGGTGAAGCGGGTGGGCGACATCGCGACGAAGGGCACGGCCTGCGGCTGGCCCTTGATGTGGCCGCTCAGCCCGTCGCCCTCGATCGAGATCGTCATTTCCTCGTCCTTCATCCGGTACACCCCGACCAGGCGCTCGAGCGTTTCGCGCGGCAGCGTGATCGGCATCGGCAGCGGGTCGTTGGTGCGTGGCGCCACGTCGCCCTCGCCTTCGCCCTCGGAGAACAGGCGCATGCCGGTGACCTTGCCCGCCGCGTCGCGCTCCATCTCGATACGGCTGAAGCCGTCGGAATACAGGAAGGTGCCATCGGCGATCGCGACCAGGTCCTCGCGCGCGCGGTCGGTGCGGTGCACCGTCATCTTGCCGTCGACGACACGCAGTGTGCGAGTCGCGGTTTCGTCGACCCGGTAGATGCCTTCGTACTGCTTCAGCACCGCGGCATCCACGGCCACCGGCGTCATCGCCGGATACGGATCGCCCAGCGCCGCCGCGGCTAGGCGGCGCGCCAGCCCGCGGCTTTCCTGCGTGGGGCCGGGCGTTTCGTTGTTCTGCAGCACGGCCACCGTGATGTCCGGCCCCTGCACATAGGTGAGTTGCGAGTTGAACCCGGGAATGCCGCCGCTGTGGCCCAACGCGGGCGTGCCGCGCACGGCGCCGGTCTCGATGCCGAAGCCGTAGCCGACGTCCATCGCCTTGCCGACCGGCGTGATCATGCGCGCGTAGGTCTCGGGCTTGAGCACCTTGCCTTCGTGCAGGGCACTGTTCCAGATCGCCAGGTCATCGACGGTGGACACCAGCGCGCCCGCGGCATGCGGTTGCGTCATGCTGATCGGCTGCGCGGGCTCCGGGGTACCGCCGGCCGTGATGTAGCCCTTCACCTGGTGCGCGATGGCGGCCGGGTCGGCGCCATAACCGGTGTGTTTCATGCCGAGCGGCTCGAACAGGGTCTTGTCGAGATACTGGTGCCAGGGCTGGCCGCTGGCCGCTTCGATGACGGCGCCGACCAATACGTAGCCAGAGTTGTTGTAGTGCCAGGCCGCGCCCGGCGCGAAGTCGGGCGGCACGTCCCGGAAGTAGTCCAGCATCTGCGTGGTGGTGAGGTCGCGTCGGATCGGGCCGTCGAACACGCCCGGGATGTCGGTGTAGCTCTTGATTCCCGAGGTGTGGTTCAGCAGCTGCTCGATCGTGATCTTCTCGCCGCCGGGATAATCCGGCAGGTAGTTCGACAGCGGATCGTCCAGCGCGACCTTGCCGGCATCCACCAGCGTCAGCAGCCCGACCGCGGCGAACTGCTTGGTGACCGAGCCAATGCGGAACACGTCGCCCGGTTTGAGCGGCACGTCGGCCGCGAGATCGGCCTCGCCGCGGGCGCCGCGATACAGCACCTCGTCGCCGCGCATCACCAGGACCGCCACGCCGGGCGCGTCGGGGCGATAGGCGTCCGTCAGCAGCGTTTCCGCATAGCGGGCGAACTCGGCGGGCTCGGGCGGGGTGGCGGCGGAGGCCGTTTGCGAGGCCAGGGCAGCGGCGAGGGCAAGCGTCAGGCTGATGTTGCGCATGGGCAGATCCTTTGCTGCGATGGCCGGCTGGCACGGTGTCCGCATGGTAATGCCAGACGGCCCACCCGCCGCACTCAGCCCGGGATGCGCGCGATCACCTTGATCTCGAAATCGAAGCCGGCCAGCCAGTTCACGCCGATCGCGGTCCAGTTTGGATAGGGCGCGGACGGAAAGATTTGATCCTTCACCGCCAGCACGGTGCCGAACTGGCGTTCGGGGTCGGTATGGAAGGTGGTGACGTCGACGAGGTCGTCGAGGGTGCAGCCCGCGGCCTTCAGCGTGGCCTGCAGGTTGGTGAAGGCCAGGCGCACCTGGGCTTCGAAGTCCGGCTCGGGCGAACCGTCCTCACGGGATCCGACCTGTCCGGAAACGAACAGCAGGTCGCCCGAGCGCAGGGCGGCGGAATAGCGGTGGGTGGCATAGAGCGCATGCCGGCCGGCGGGGAAGATGGCGTCGCGGGTCATGGGGGTTCTCCTGCAAAGGGACGTACCCGCCAATCTAGGCGCCCACCCCGGACCGATAAACGCGGCAGACCCGGCTTCACTGTTTGTAGAATCCAAACAATCCCGCCGCCCGGAGCCCCGCATGGACCGCATTGACGCGATGCAGGCCTTCGCCCGCGTGGTGGAAACCGGCAGCTTCACCCGCGCCGCCGACACCCTGCAGACCAACAAGACCCGCGTGACCCAGCTGGTGCAGCAGCTGGAAACCCACCTGCGCGTGAAGCTGCTCCACCGCACCACCCGCAAGGTGAACGTGACCGCCGACGGCGCCGCGTATTACGAACGCGTGGTGCGCCTGCTGGCCGACCTGGACGATGCCGAGACCAGCCTGTCGGCCGCCTCGGCCGCGCCGCGCGGCCGGCTGCGCGTGGACGTGCCGGCGCCGCTGGCCGCCCTGGTGCTGGTGCCGGCCCTCCCCGACTTCCACGCGCGCTACCCCGATATCCAGCTGGACCTGGGCGTGAGCGACCGCAAGGTGGACCTGATCGACGAGAACGTGGACTGCGTGCTGCGCGGCGGCGAACTGACCGAACCCTCGCTGCGCGCCCGCCACGTGGCGGATCTGCTGCTGGGCGTGTACGCCGCGCCGGCCTATCTGGCCCGCGCCGGCACGCCGGCCATGCCGCAGGACCTGGACGACGGCCGGCACGTGCTGATCGGCTACCGCGGTTCACGCACCGGCGCGCCGCTGGTCCACAGCCTGCGCCGCGGCGACGAACACCTGCAGGTTCGCGGCCGCAACGTACTGACAGTGGACGACGGCAACGCCTACCTGGCCGCCGGCGTGGCCGGCCTGGGCGTGCTTTGGCTGCCGCAGTACATGGCGCGCGCGCCGCAGGCCCGCGGCGAACTGGTGCCGCTGTTCGAAGACTGGCAGCTGGACCCGATGCCGATGTACCTGGCGTTTCCGCCCAGCCGGCACGTCAGCCGCAAGCTGCGGGTGTTCATGGACTGGGTGGTGGAACTGATGGCGCGGCAGGCGCCGGAGATCCAGGTGCCGCGCTGACCTTCCCGGGGCCGCTCAGGCCTTCGTGCTTTTCCGGACGGATGCACGCGCAATTTCCGCCGAAGTCCCGCTGCCGCGCTTCCTGAACTGCGCGGCCTTATGCCGGTTGCCGCACAGCGCCATGCTGCACCAGCGCCGCTTGTGCGACTTGGTGCGGTCGTAGAACCACAGCACGCAGTCCTCGTGCTCGCATTGCCGGACCAGGTCGAAGTCGCCTTCCGCCAGCAGCACCGCGGCGGCTTCGGCCACCGGGCCGAGCAGGGACGCGGTGGTGTCGCCGCGGGCCACGCGGGTCAGCACCAGATGGCCATCGCCGTCGCGCTGCAGCTGCGGGGAGGTGAGGTGGGGCTGCAGGAAGTGATTTAGCGCCTCGATGTCCAGGCGCGTGCCCTGCTTCCGGGCGGTGACTAGGTCGCGCACCACGGCCCTCAGTTCCCGGCCCCACTGCAGCAGATCCGCGGGCGCCGCTTGCTTGCCGGTCGGCGCGACCCCGCTCTGGGCCAGCCAGCGCAGCACGTCCTGGTGGCTGGTCCAGAAGTCGAAGGTCTGGCCCTGGACGCGGGCTTCGGTGTTCAGCAGGTCCAGGGCAGGGTGGTCGCCCAGCCGGGGCGCTTCGGTCATGCCCTTCGTTTCCCGGGTTGCTGCGGCGGCCATTGGGTAACCTCCAAAATAATTGTTGACAGGTTACATCGGCCGGCGCAGACTCCGCCACCATAACCTTCTAAACGTTCATTGAAAGGTTACTTTCGGCCACCCACCCCACCCCGAGGAACCGCCATGAACGCCAAAGCCCTGCTGTTTGCCGCCGCCCTGGGCGGCCCCCTGTCGGCCACCGCGGCCGACGCCCCCAACCAGGTCCACTACCGGACGGCCGAGATCCAGGGCGTCAGCCTGTTCTACCGCGAAGCCGGCCCGACCGATGCGCCGAAGGTGCTGCTGCTGCACGGCTTCGGGGCCTCCTCGCACATGTTCCGCGACCTGATTCCGGTGCTGGCACAGCGCTACCACGTGATCGCGCCGGACCTGCCGGCGTTCGGACAGACCACGGTCCAGCCCGGCACGAAGTTCAGCTACACCTTCGACAACCTGGCCAAGGTGATCGACGCCTTCACGGTCGAGAAGGGCCTGGACAGCTACGCGATCTATGTCTTCGACTACGGCGCGCCCGTCGGCTGGCGCCTGGCCGTGGCCAACCCGCAGAAGATCACCGCCATCGTCAGCCAGAACGGCAACGCCTACGAAGAGGGCCTGAGCGAAGGCTGGGCCGACATGCGCAAGGCCTGGGCCGCGCCCAGCGCCGAGAACCGGGAAGCGCTGCGCCGGTTCAACACGCCGGACATGATCAAGTGGCAGTACACCGAAGGCGTGCGGGACACGTCGCTGATCGCCCCGGAAAGCTACCAGCTGGCGTCCGCCGCGATCGCGCGCCACGGCGACGAGCCGCAGATGGACCTGCTGCTGGACTACGGCAGCAACCTCAAGCAGTACGAAGCGCTGCACGCCTACTTCCGCCAGCACCAGCCGCCGACCCTGGCGATCTGGGGCAAGAACGACCCCTTCTTCCTCCCGGCCGGCGCGGAAGCCTACCAGCGCGACAACCCGAAGGCGGAGGTTCGCTTTGTCGATTCGGGGCATTTTGCGATCGAGACGCATGGCGAAGAGATCGCGGAACGCATGATTGAGTTCCTGGATCGGAGCATCAAGCGGTAACGAGATTCGCCGCGGGGCCGGCGCGACGGCGACGCCTGCGTGGCCGCCGGCGCGCAGGGCTCAGGGGTGCTGCGGCTATCGCACTACTGTCCTCGTGTCCCGCGGGCCTGCGGTGAACCAGAGACAACTGGCGGCCGCTTGCACATCGTCGATGTCCGCTTTGGTAGATGTCGGACCTCTTGACTCACCCGGACTCCTTCTTCGTACGTCCCACGTACGCCTGTTGTCCAACCAATGGCGGCTCAGCTCATCGCGCTGACCAGCCAGCTCAGCAGGAGCCATCCGAAACCGGCCAGGGTCGCCGGGTGGACACGCCTCTCCTTCAACCAGTCATGGCAGGCGAGGGACACGAAGAAGCCCACCCAGACGCCGAAGAAGTACGTCAGGAACAGAGCCTCGTCCGTTTGCGGGGACATGGCCGGGACCAGCGGCCCCAGCCAGGAAGCGATCAGCGGGTCGTAGGTTCGCGCCAGCACGGGCCCCAGCATCAGGAAGGTGCCGGCGAACAGCAGGCGCTTGTGCCAGTCCGCACGCGCACGCCAGTGCCAGGCCAGCATCACGCAGAGGGCGTAGCCGGGAAGCAGCAGCCGGTTCGCGCGGACCTCGGGGGCCATGTTCGCCCAGCCCTTCCACAGCACGACGAAGATATAGAGCGTGCTCAGCGTCACGCCGACCGCAACGAGGAAGGTCGCGATGCCGAGCGTCCGGTGCAGCGATATGCGCCGCGTCCGGATGAGGTTGGCCTGCACGGTCAGCAGCACGTACCAGGCCAGTCCGAACAGGCCGTGGATGACGAACTTCGGGTCGTGGTTGCTGGCTTGCCCCACGTCCGTGAATAGGTTGTCGGAGAACGCAACGACACTAAGGAACAGCAGCAGCGCACTGGTGACCGAGAAGTACACACCACCGGTCCGTCTTGTCATGCCTTGCCCCCGAAGATTTCCTGCGCCGCTCAGGATTTGTTCCGCCCCCGTACCGTGCCCAACTTCCGCGTCACGGTGTTGCGCCCCAGGCCCAGCTTCTCCGCGGCCAGCTGCCGGTGCCCCTCGGTGTGGTCCAAGGCGGTCTCCAGCAGAACCTGGTCAAACTTTTCGCGCAGGGTAGCGTGCAGGGTGGTGTCGCCGCGGGCCAGGGCCTCGCGCACGGCCTGGGCCAGGGGGCGGGTCCAGTCGCCGGGGTCGTTGGTGCCGCCGCCACGCAGCGCATTGCCCAGATCACGCGGGGTGATGGCTTCGCCGGGGGCCAGGGCGGCCAGGCGCCAGCACAGGTTCTCGAGTTCGCGCACGTTGCCGGGCCAGTCGTGCTGCTGCAGGCGCTTGAGGGATTCCGGGTGGAAGCGCTTCGCCGTTGCGCCGAGTTTTTTCGCGGCCTGGGCCAGGAAACGTGCGGCCAGGGCCGGCACGTCGCCCTTGCGGTCGCGCAGGGGCGGCAGCTGCAGGCGCACCACGTCGAGGCGGTGCAGCAGGTCGGCGCGGAAGCTGCCGTCGCGCACCCTGGCCTCCAGGTCCTGGTGGGTGGCGGCGATGACGCGCACGTCCACCTTGATCAGTTCGCGGCCGCCGACGCGGAAGAATTCGCCCTCGGCCAGCACGCGCAGCAGGCGGGTCTGCAGGGCGGCGGGCATGTCGCCGATCTCGTCGAGGAAAAGCGTGCCGCCGTCGGCCTGTTCGAAGCGGCCCACGTGGCGCTTGTTCGCGCCGGTGAAGGCGCCGGCCTCGTGGCCGAACAGTTCGCTTTCCAGCAGCTCGGCCGGGATGGCCGCGGTGTTGAGCGCGACAAAGGGTTTGCGCGCGCGCGGCGATTCGCGGTGCAGGGCGCGCGCCACCAGTTCCTTGCCGGTGCCGGTTTCGCCGGTGATCAGCACGCCCAGCGGCGCCTGCGCCAGGCGGCCGATGGCGCGGAAGAGTTCGCGCATGGCGGGGCTGTCGCCCAGCAGTTCGTTGCTGATTTCCGGGGCGGTGGCGGGCGGCGTGACGTCGCGCTGCGGCAGCGCGCGTTCGGCCAGGGCCACGGCCTCGTCCAGGTCGAAGGGCTTGGACAGGAATTCGTGCGCGCCGCCGCGGAAGGCGCCGGCGGTGCTGGCGACGTCGGTGTAGGCCGACATCACGATCACCGGCAGGTCGGGGCGTTTGGCCTTCAGCGCGTCGAGGAAGGCCAGGCCGTCCATTTCCGGCATGCGGACGTCGGTGAACACGAGGTCGGGGGCGGGTTCGTCGGCGAGGGCGGCCAGCGCTT
This sequence comes from Arenimonas terrae, assembly GCF_006265115.1. Lineage (GTDB taxonomy): Bacteria > Pseudomonadota > Gammaproteobacteria > Xanthomonadales > Xanthomonadaceae > Arenimonas > Arenimonas terrae. The sequence goes on from NZ_SMDR01000003.1 coordinate 274,875, forward strand.
GCTTCGCGCCTTCGAAGGCGGAGACGGCGTAACCGGCGTCGCGCAGGGCCTCCGCCAGCACGAAACGCACGGCGCGGTCGTCGTCGATGACCCAGAGACGGGAGGGGGTGGGCATGGGGGGAGTTTGCACCATTCCGGTGCAAATCGGGATGCCCGCGGGGGTCAGGGGTTCGGCGCCGTCCCTGGCTCGGGCGTCCCGTAGGCCACCTCCAGGGTGGCCACGAATTGCTCGAACCCGGGCCGCAGTTCCGCCTCCGCGAACGGCGGCGTGCCGGTGCGCTTGCGGGCGTCCAGCAGGCGCAGCCAGGCGACTTCGGCGTACACGTCCGACAGCATGCGCTGCTCCGCATTCAGGGTGCCGGCGAAAATGAGCTTCTTGCCCGCCGCGGTGAAATAGCCGCGCCGGAGCGCCAGGTGGTAATAGGCCGCGCCCGCCACCGGGTTGCGGTAGTGCTTGAGCGTGTAGTGGATGTCGCCCCAGGTCTCCAGCGCGAAGATGGAACCGCGCGCCGCCGCGTCCTCCAGCAGTTCGAACGGCCGGTTGCCGTAGCGTCCGGTGATCGCCATGTTGAAAGCCAGGATCACCTGCGCGCGCAGGTCGATCTTCGCCGCCTCCTCCAGTTCGTCCAGGCTGGCGCGGCGCAGGCGGTCGTAGGCGTCGGCATCGGGAAAACCATGGCGGTGCAGCCAGTCGGCGTCCGCCAGGCTGGTGGCGGCGCCGTTGGGGTCGGCCGGATCGAAGTCGTACCGGTCCCCGACCACCTGCAACAGGGTCGCGGCGCGTGCGCTGGACTTCGATGGCCGCGACGGTGTCGCCGATTGCGTGGCGGGCGGTGCGGCAGCTTCCGTCTTCGACACCTCGGCCGGCATTCCGGCGGGCGGCGCCTCAACCACCGTATCCGGCGTGCGACGGGCCCAGAACAGCACGGCGGCCAGCGCCACCGCCACGACCAACACCGCTGGCACCCGCCCCCTGGACTTCACTGGTTCACCTGCTCCCTATCGGCGCGATCTTCCTGCGGAATCCGATTCCGCCGGGTCGCCTGCCGGGCCGCGAGACTAACCGATCCGTCGTTGCCTGGGCACGGGAATCGCCGCCAGCCGCAGTCGGCGCCCGCTAGCGCTTCGGCAGGAACTCGACATCCTGGCCCACCAGGCGCAGTGACGGCCTCAGGTAGTCGCGCAGCCGGGGACTCGGCGCGTCCGGCGGGGCGCCGCCGAGATGGCGGTGCAGCATCGCTTCCATCAGGTAGACGTAGGCCTCGCGCGGCAAGGGTTCGTTCGGCGAATGCCCGCCATCGTCCTCGACGTACAGGCTGACGTCCTTGCCCAGCCCGCGCAGCACAGCGGCGTAGTGGATCACCGCGCGGATCGGTACCGTGCGGTCTTCGCCGCCGGCCAGCAACAACAGAGGTCTGCGCAAGCTGTCGGCGTTGGCCAGGGGCGACTGCGCGCGCAGGTGGGCGTAGCTCTCCGGATCGTCGACGTCGATTCCGAGCAGGCGCATCGCTGCCGCCAGCGAACGGTCCGGGCTCGCACCCTGGTTGCCGGATTCGTGCAGCCAGCGCATCGACCAGCCAAAGTCCGCCGGCGGCGCGCCGGCCACGCCCACCTTGAACAGCTCGGGCTGGAAGGTCACGCCCAGCAGCGCCGAATACCCGCCGAACGAATGGCCGGCGATGCCGACCCGCTGCGGATCGCCGATGCCCTGCGCCAGCAGCCAGCGCGTGCCTTCGACGATGTCCTGCTGCACGCGGCCGTTGCCGTAGTCGCCGTTCGGCGCCAGTGCGTAGTCGCGCCCGTGCCCGGTGGAGCCGCGGAAGTTGGACTCGAACACCGCGTAGCCACGATTGACCAGCAACTGGACGATGCCGTCGTAGTCGCCGGCCCGGAAATGATTGATCGGGCCGCCGTGCACGAAGGCGACCAGCGGCACGCGCGCGGGATCGGCGCCCGGCGGCAACAGCAGGAAGCCGCGCACCTGCATGCCGTCGGAGGCGCGGTAGGCGAACGGCAGCTTGCGCGCCAGCGCGGTCTCCGGCAGCGGCGGTGCGGCTTTCGCGTCCTGTTCGAGGATGCGTCGGATGCCCCCCGTGCGCGGATCGTACAGATGCCATCGGGCATCGCGCAGCGTGCTGGCGCGTTCGGACACCAGCCAGTACGCGTCGGGGCCAACACCGATGCCGATGCCGATGTCGCGGCCGGGGAAATGTCTGCCGATCGCCGCGACCGGCGCCTGCGCGGCGTCGAGTCCGTAGGTCGCCGCCACCGTGCTGCGATAGCTCACCACCGCCGGAAGCAAGGTCGCCGGATCCAGCACCACCTGGTCGAGGTCGGCCTCGCCCCGCGGATCGGCATGCACGGTATGCAGCACGCCATCACGATCCACCCGCAGCACGCGCCGGAAGTTGCCGCCGGTATCGCCGTCCAGGTAAAGGTCGCCCTGCGGCGTCGCGCCCAGCAGAACGGCCTGGTCGCGGATGATGTGCCAGCGCGCCAGTTCGTTCAGGCCGCCATCGGCATCGACGCGGTGGAGCGCATCGTGATCGTTCTCGAAGCGCAGCAGGGCGACCAGCCGCCCGTGCGCGTCCAGCGCCACGTCGTGCACGAAGCGGTCGTCGTCGCGCAGCAGCGTGCGCCGCCCCTGGGCGTCCCGGCGCACCACCGGCCAGCGCTCGCCGGTGGGCGTGCGCACACGTTCGCGCACGATCACCGCCGCCGGCTGGGACACATCGACCCGGATCACGGAACGCGAGTTGTCGAGCGCGAAACGCACGCCGCGCCCGCCCTCGATCGACAGGCTCTGCAGCGAGCGCTGCGCCCTGGCGAACAGCCAGCGGCCATCGCGCGACCACAGCAGTTCCTCGGCTTCGGTGCGCGCCAGCAGCTGGCGCGCGGCGCCGCCGGCGGTCGGCAGCAGCCACAGGCTGCGCTGTTCGCCCTGCTGGAGCAGGTAGGCGACATGGCGGCCGTCGGGCGACAGGCGCACCGATTGCAGCGTGCGCGAACTTTCGAAGGAATCGCGCGGATAGTGCGGCGCCGGCGCGCGCGCGCGTTCGATGGCGACCGCCGCATGCAGTTCCGCGGCCTCGTCGGCGCGGGCGGGGTTCGCCACCCACAGCGACAGGCTGAAGGCCAACACCACGAAGAGTTTCGGGAAGCCCATTCCGTTGCTCCCTCAGGCCGTGGCCGGCAGCGCACCCGGCGCGGCCACCGGCAGGGTGTCGCGACGCGGGTACATCAGCCACAGGCTGACCAGCGCCGGCAGGCCGACCAGGCCGCACAGCAGCACCCAGGCCCAGCGCGCGCGCGGCGAATGCGGCTGGCGCGCGCTCAGCCAGATCGCGCCCAGCAGCGACAACAGGCAGCCCACGGCGGCCAACGCCAGAATGGATCGCGACACCGGCTGCGGCTTCGCCTTCAGCGGATCGTCCGCCGCGAACAGGCTCTTCGCACCCCCGCAGATCGCACGCAGTACCGGCGACAGCCAGGTATTGCGGTCGGTGTACGCCGCCGGCAGGTCCTTGCGGATCGCGCGGCGCGCCACTTCCAGCGCCTGGCCCTGGCCGTCCACCCGCAGCACCACCTGGTAGGGATGCTGCAGTTCGCCGGTCCACGCGCCCCAGGTGTAGGTGAACGACACCAGGTAGCCATCCAGCAGCTCGATCAGGTCCACCCGGCCGAGGTGGCCGACGTGGCCCGGCATCGGCACCCGCATCAGCGGCTGCAGCAGGTCGAGGCCGCTCATCGCCTCGCGGCCGGGATAGAAATAGGCGGCGCGGTCGCTCATCACCACCATGTTGTCGCCGGCGGGTTCCGGCGGCACGGCCATCACCTCGCCCGCCGGCAGGCGGAAACGCTCGAACATCAGCTGCTGTTCGTCGTCGTACTGGTAGGCCGCCTGCGCATTGAACAGGTAGACCGCGCCGAACGGCATCGTCGGCGCCGGGAAGGCGGCCTGCTGCTCGCCCACGCCGAGTTCGCCGCGTGCGCGCCGGTCGCGCAGGCCGCGGGTGACAAAACGCGCACGGTCGTGGCTGTACACCATCCACAGGTTGTTCCGATCGTCGCCGAGCTCCAGCGGCGACGGGTTGGTCAGGCTGTTGCGCACGGGAAGCTCGCGCAGGGGATACAGGGTGTACACGTCGGACAGCGCGATCTGCTCACGCCAGAGAGCCGCTTCGGGATCGCGGTTGTTCTCGATGCCGAGCAGCAGGATGTCCCTGCCTTCGGCACGGTCCGATTCCACATACCCGCCCTTCGGCGGCTCGGGCGTATTGAGCGGGTGGCTGCCGCTCGCCGTCCAGGCCAGTTCGACGCCGAAGCCCAGCATCCACATCAGGAAGTAGGCGCCCAGCTGCACCGGCAGCGCGACCGCCAGCACCGCCGCGGCATTGCGCGGCGGCGCCGCGGGATCCGGCTTGAACGCGATCGCCAGCAACCCCGCGAGGACGGCGATGACGGCACATTGCACGCCGAGCATGCCGACCCCGGAGGCCTGCGCATGCAGGAACAGCATCGGCAGCAGGAACGCGGCGAAGGAATAGCGCCGGTCGGCGACCATCGCATAGGCACCGGCCAGGTAACCTGAAACCGCAATCAGCCAGGCCGCGATCGGCAGGCCCCAGTGGCGCAGGTCGACCACGCGCGCGGTCATCGTCTCCTGGGCGGCCGCGACCAGCACGATCGGAAGCGCGGTCGCGGCCAGCAGCAGCAATACGCCCGCGCCCGCCAGCGCGCCGGCGATGCGCAGCCGGTGCAGCGGCCGGTGCAGCAGGTTCAACCAGTGGTTGGGCTTGCGGTACGTGCCCATCTGGTACAGGCCCAGCAGCGCGCCGGCCACCGCATACACCGCGGCGAACACCTGGTAGACCAGCAGCGGTTGCTGGGCCATGTCGACCATGCGGGTCAGGAAGCCCAGCACGATGAGATTGGCGACGCCGGCGAGCAGCGCCCACAGCCGGAAGCGCAGCCATTCGCCCTTGAAGAGATCGGTCATTTTCGTGTCCTTGGCGCGTCAGGCGGCGGCCGGCGCAGCGTGGTTCTTGGCGAGGAAGGCGTTGACGGCACGGTCCAGGCTGACCGGCATCGACTGCACGTGGCGGGCACCGGCGTCGCGCAGGAAACGCTCGAAGCCGTCGTCCTGGTCCAGCACCAGGTAGTGGTGCAGGCCGTCGAGGCGCTGCACTTCGAGCAGGCCGGGCACGGTGTGGGGCGCGGGCCCCTTGAACGGCACGTCGGCCACCCAATGGCTGACCCGCGCGGTGAAGTCCTCCGGCGCCGACATGTTCTTCAGCTGGCCGCGTTCCAGGATGATCAGGTTGTCGGCGACGCGCTCGATCTCCTCCATCTGGTGCGAGCAATAGATCACCGTGCAGTCGTCGGCGGCGTTGCTGTACATCAGCGATTCGAGGAAGGCGCGTTTGGCGACCACGTCCAGGCCCAGCGTCGGCTCGTCGAGCACCAGCAGCTCCGGACCCTGGGCCAGCGCCAGCGCCAGGTTGAAGCCGGCGCGCTCGCCGCGCGACAGCTGGCCGACCTTCTGTTCGGGCAGCACGTGGTAGTGGCCGATGACGCCGTCGAACGCGTGCTGGTTCCAGTTCGCGTACTGGTGCTTCTGCATCGCCATCACCTGCGATACCCGCATCCAGTTCGGCAGCGTGTGTTCTTCGTTGACAAAACCTATCCGGCCGCGGTCCTGCGGGGTCAGCGCCTGGCTGTCCTTGCCGAGGATGCGCGCTTCGCCCGAGGTGGGCGGCAGGAAGCCCATCAGGATGCGGAACAGGGTGGACTTGCCGGCGCCGTTGGCGCCGACGATGGCGTGGATGCGCCCGCGCGGGATGCGCAGGTCGAGATTGTCCAGCGCCAGCTTGCGGCCGTAGCGCTTGCTCAGCGCGCGGGTTTCGATGACGTAGTCGGGGTCGTGGCTCATGGGGGTGGTTCCTTTGCGTGTCATCCCTGCGCGGGTTTGACGCGCGAATGCATGGAGACTTCAGGGTTCAGGCGGTCTTTCGGGGAACCAGCTGGCGAAATTCCTGCTGGACGCGCGCCTGCACCTCGTCGGGCGGGAAGCCCAGCGGGATCACGTCGTTGACGAAGCGGCCGATGGCGTCGTCCAGGCGGCGTTCGCGCTCGTCGTCGGACAGGCGCTGGCGCGGCACGGAGACATACAGGCCCATGCCCTGCCGCGATTCCAGCCAGCCTTCGGTGGTCAGCTCGGCGTAGGCCTTGGCCACCGTGTTCGGATTGATGGTGAGCTGCTGGGCCAGCCCGCGGACGCTGGGCAGCTGGTCGCCGGCTTTCAGGTCGCCGGTGGCGATCTTCATCCGCACCGCGTCGACGATCTGGCGGCCGATCGGGCGCGGGTCGCCGGTGGCGATCTGGATCATCAGGGGCTGGGGTCGGGCCATAACGCTGTCCTATCTGTACTAGTTGATATAGTACAGTACGAACAGCCCCCGCTCGTCAAGTCCACCGCGGCGAGCGGGGGCGTCAGCGACCGGAACCGGGGTTCGCGCGGTCCGGATCTCGCCCCGCCAGCCCTCGTCCAGCGACCAGGCGCAGCTGGCCCGCGTCACGGCAAAGCTCAGCAGGCCGATGCCCCAGAGGCAGGAGGCATGCGGCCAGCTTGCCTCGATGCGGTGCAAATCGCAGCCCGGTGGCCTGGCCCAGCGGGCTTGTCGAATCCGGCGCCGCTGGTTCGTCGTGTCAGTGAGCCCGGTTGTCGGGCTCGCCCTTCCAGGAGATCCGCCATGCACCTGCCGCTATCCGCCCTTCGCTGTTTCGCCGCCCTGGCCCTGCTGCTGGCCAGCCTGTCGCCCGCCGCCGCCGATGCCGCGCAGCCCACCGCGCCCGCTTCGGTGCCTGCGCCGGTGCGCAACGGCTACGTGCCGGTGAACGGGGTGCGCTACTACTACGAGCTGCACGGCCGCGGCGAGCCGCTGCTGCTGCTGCACGGCGGGCTGGGCACGCTGGACATGTTCGGACCGGTGCTGCCGATGCTGGCGCGCTCGCGCACGGTGATCGCCGTGGACCTGCACGGGCACGGCCGCACCGCGCTGGGCGACCGGCCGATCGACTTCACCGCGATGGCCAACGACCTGGCCACGCTGGTCGCGGAACTCGGCCACCCGCAGGTGGACGTGATGGGCTATTCGATGGGCGGCAGCGTGGCCCTGCGCCTGGCCATCCAGCACCCGGCGCGGGTGCGCCGCCTGGTGGTGGCTTCGGCCGGCTTCGCCCGGGACGGCTTCTACCCCGAGATGCTGCCGCTGCAGGCGCAGGTAAGCGCCGCGATGGCCAAGGACATGGTGGACACGCCGATGTTCCAGGTCTACCGCGAACGCGCGCCGCGGCCGCAGGACTTCCCGAAGCTGCTCGACCAGATGGGCGCGTGGATGCGCCAGCCCTACGACTGGTCGGACGAGGTCCGCACGCTGCGCATGCCGGTGATGCTGGTCTACGGCGACAGCGACATGCTGCGCCTCGAGCACATCGTGCAGTTCTACCAGCTGCTGGGCGGCGGCCTGCGCGACGCCGGCTGGGGGCGCGAGCACATGTCGGGCAACCGCCTGGCCATCATCCCGAACCTGACGCACTACGAAGCCTTCTCGTCGCCCGCGCTGGCCGAGACGGTGATCCCCTTCCTGGACGCGCAGGCGGCGCCGGCAACCTGGGCCGAACAGGTGTCCCCGGCGCGCTGATCCGCGCCGGTCAGCCTTCGTCCAGCGACCAGGCGCAGCTGGCCAGCGTCACGGCAAGCATCAGCAAGCCGATGCCCGCGGTCGCGGCGCCCAGGTTGCCCTGCAGCCACTCCTGCGCGGCCTGTTGCCAAACCGGCGAAGGCATCAACGCCAGCCAGGCCAACAGCGTGCCGACGACCGCGGCCACCGGCAGCAACCACGGCAGCGGTTGCCGGCGCGGGGGCAGCGCCCGCATCACGCGCGTCGAGAAGCCGTCATCCGCGACGGCGCCGGGGAACCGGCGGCGCAGCAGGGCGTCGAGTTTCGGGTCAGTCGTATCGTCGAGGTCAGTCATGGCTGGTCTCCGGTGCCCAGTCCTGCAGCAGTTGGCGCAGCTTCGCCTTGCCGCGCGCGACGTGCGTTTTCACGCTGCCCAACGGCATGTCCAGCACCACGGCCGCCTCTTCGTGGGTGAATTCGAGCTGCACGCAGTACAGCAGGGCCGCGCGCTGGTTGATGGAAAGGCGGCGCAGTGCGGCTTCGAGGTCGAGGCCCCATTCGGGGCCGGGTCTGTCGTCGCCCGGCGCGTCGTCGTTGTCCAGGGCCTGCCCGTTCGGCAGGCGCCCGCCGCGGCCGCGCAGATGCTGCAGGAAACACGAATACGCGATGCGGTACAGCCAGGTGCCGAAGCGCGATTCGCCGCGGAACTGGTCCAGCTTGCGCCAGGCCAACAAGAAAACTTCCTGCGCCAGGTCGTCGGCCAGCGCGGGGTCGTCGCCCAGCAGCCGCCGAAGCTGCACGCGCACCAGCCCCTGGTGCCGTCGCACCAGTTGTTCGAAGGCTTGGGCGCCGTCCGGTTGCGCGGCCCTGAGGACCAGGGCCGCATCGATGCGCGCCTGCGCATCGCTGTCAGCCATGCGCGCTTCCGCGATGGGACAGATGCCAGTTGCACAGGTAACCCAGGCCCAGCATCACCGGCAGGATGCCCAGGCCCCAGAGCTGCGCCACGGGGTGGCCGCGCGGGAATTCGATCGGCAGCGCGACCAGCATCAGGGCCAGTCCGACGCCGCCGGCCAGCAGCACCAGGGCGCGGCGGCGGTCGTTGTCCTGCGGCGCCGGTTCGCCGGGCAGGGTGGCCGGCAGGGCGGCGCCCGCTTCGGCCAGCTGCAGCAGGAAGCGGTAGCGCATCTCGGCGCGGGCGCGGCGGTAGCGCAGCACCAGGGCGGTGATCAGCACCGGCGGCAGCATGATCGCGAACGGGATGATGAGGACGGGAAGGATTTCCATGGGGTCGGCTCCGGTCACGGGTCTTCGCTCTCGAAAAGGGATGCTTCCACCTGGGCCTGCAGCCATTCGCGCAGGCCTTCCGCGCCGCGGTCCTGGTTGGCCAGCACGATCATCACCAGGCCGTCGTCGGGGTAGTGAATGAACTCGGCCGAGATGCCCGGCGCGCCGCCGTTGTGCCCCACCCAGCGCCGCTCCGGCGACCCGCCGATGCTGGAAAGATAGCCGTAAGCCATCGGCCCGGTCTGCTGGTGCGGCGTCCACAGCACCTCGAGCTGTTCGCGCGTCAGCAGGCGCCCGCTGGCGAGGGCCCGCGAGAAGGCGAACAGGTCGCGCGCGGAGGCGTAGCCGCCGCCGGCCGCGGAGCCGCGCAGGCTCAGCACGTCGGCGTTGTCCTGCCAGGCGCCCGCGTCGTCCTTGAGGTAACCGATCGCAAATCCGGCGGCGCGGTCGTCGCTGCGGTAGTGGTCGGCGTGGGTCATGCCCGCCGGCCGGTACAGATGGTCGCGGATGTACTGGTAATAATCGCGGCCGCTGATCGCCTCGATGATCAGGCCCAGGATGACCGGGCCGCCGTTGCTGTATTCCAGGCCCTCGCCGGGTTTGAAGCGCAGCGGTTCCGCAACGAACAGGTCCAGGAATTCCTGCTGGCTGTCGAGCGCGTGCCGGCGCGCGTCGTGCGCAGGGTTGAAGTAGTCGCCGACACCGGCCGTGTGGGTCAGCAGCTGGTGGATGGTCACGTGGTCGCGGATCGTCGGATTGGGGAAGTCCGGCAGGTGTTCGCCCACCGTGTCCTGCCAGTCCAGCTTGCCGGCCGCCTGCAGCTGGGCGATGGCGATGCCGGTGAACATCTTGTTGATCGAGCCGAGGTTGATCGGCGTGTCGAGCGTGTTGGCACGACCGGATTGCCGATCCGCGAGACCGACGGCGTCGGCGTAGATCAATTCGTCGCCGCGCGCCACCAGCACGGCGCCGGAGAAACGGCCGGCTTCGAATTCGGCCTTGACGCGTTCGGCGATGGCCGCGGGCAGCTGCGCCGGTTTCACCGCGGCCACTTCCGGCGGCAGGGGGCGCAGGCCGAAACGGTCTATCCGCGGCGCGTCGCCCGCGGTCACGGCCAGGGTCAGCGAAAGGCGGCGGCCGGTCGGCAGCGTGTACTGCAGTTCGCCGGTGGGGCCTTGTTCTCCCTGGATCACGGCGGGTTTGGGCAAGGACGCCAGCTCGGGGGCCAGGGCTTCGGCGAGCATGGCCAAGGTGTCCAGCAGGTCCGCATCGCTGTTGCGTTCGCGCAGGCCCGGGCTGAAGTGGCGCTCGAGCAGGGCCGGGCGCTGGTCCGCGGGGGCGGACACGGTCTGCCAGAAGTGCGTGGCCTGTTCTTCCAGCACGCTGTTCGACACGGCGGCGGGGGCGGCGGGCGGTTCGGCGGCCGCGGCGGGTGGGCTGCACAAGGCGGCTGCCAGGGCGAGCGCCCACAGGGCGCGTCCCGCGGCATGGATGGCAATCATTTCCCAGCTCCTGGGTGCGCCGAAGGATTTCAGCGCTTCGGGGGCTTGGATGCGGGGGGGTGGCGGTTTGGATTCAGTGGCGTGCGGGTGCGGGCCCCGGCGGCCGGTCAGACCGGCCGGTCCGTGGTCAGCGCGTCGTCCAGCGCGCCGAGGATCTTCGACCAGGCCGCACGGGTACGGTCCACGTAGTCCGCCCATTCCGGCTTCATCTCGGTGGTGAGCGTGAGCTGGCAGCCGCCATCGGCGGGCTGGATCTCGACGGTGACCAGGTCGACGTCCGGCGACTCGGCGGGAATGCCGAAGGTGAACACGAGCCGGCGGGGCCGATCGATCTCCAGGTAACGGCCACGGTGTTCGACGTCTCCGTCGGCGCGGCGGTCGGTCATCACGAACTCGCCTCCCACCCGGGCATCGATGTCACAGCGCACCAGGTCGCCGGTGTCGGTGCTGAACATGAAGCGGCTGGCCGTCTCCACGTCCAGCCAGGCGTCGAAGACGCGCTCCGCTGGGTGCCGGAAGTGGTGGGTCACCCGGACGATGATGTTGTTCGCGTCGTTCATCGTGTGTTTCCTCCTGCCTCAGGGGTTGTCGTCCAGCACCTTGGCCAGCCGGTCCAGCCGCTGGCTCCACAGCGATTGCCGCGACCGCATCCAGTCGGTGATTTCCCTGAGGCGGCGTGGATCGATGCTCAGGAAATGGTCCCGCCCCACCTGGCGGCGGCGCACCAGGCCGGCCCGCTCGAGGATCCGTATGTGTTTGGAAACCGAGTTCAGGGATATCGGCAGGGGCTGGGCCAGGTCGGTGACCCGCGCCTGCCCGCGCGACAGGCGATCGAGGATGGCCCGCCGGGTCGGATCGGCCAGGGCGATCAGGGTGTCGTCGAGCCGGTCGCTGTTCAACATTCACCCATAGTGGTGAATGATTCTGCGGGCGTCAAGGCCGGGCGATGCGGGCGCGGCCTCTACTGAGGGTACTGCACGAAGCAGGCGTCGAACTTTTCCTTCACCGTCAGCGTGGCGGTGAGGGCACCGAGGTGCTGGGCCGCTTCCTTCGAGCTGGCGCCGTTGCCATAGGCGGCGGCCGCCTCCGCTTCGGCCTCTTCTTCCGCTTCCGTCGCGGCCTGAAGGGTCTCGAGCATCTGGTCGCGGGTCATCGCGGTCAGCGGGATCGCGGCCAGGGCGATGCGCAGGTCGTTGGTGAGGCGGCGCAGGCTTTCGGCGACCAGGCGCGGCACCTCGGCGGTGGCCACCTGGGCCTGCACGTGCAGCGCGCTGGCCTTCGTGGTGTCGGTAGCGACCAGGGTACTCGCGGCTTCGAACATCGCCTGGCCGCGGAACCCGACCTCGGTGCCGGACACGCTCATCTCGGCCAGGGCCAGCTCGAGACAGGCGGCGCGCGCCTCGGCCTTGCGGAACACCACTTCCTGGTCGCCCAGCTTGTAGCGCCCCGCGAACAGAGTGCCCAGGGTCGCGGCGCCGCCGCCGGTGTTCTTCAGGCCGGCCTTGTCCAGCGACAGCCCGAGCACGCCCAGCAGGGTGCCGTAGAAGGTGACTTCGGACGCGGCGATGTCGGCGATGCGGCGGTCGTGCGCGGCGTCCGACAGCAGCTGGCGCGTGCCCTGCACCAGTTTGCGGGCTTCGACGGCGTCGGCGCCGATGAAAGGATCGGGCTCGGCCTTCTTGATGATTTCGGCAGCGGTCCAGCGTGGTGCAACCGGGTACATCGTCGCGCAGCCGGTGCCGGTCACGAGCAGCGCGAACATGGACATTCGCAGTACGGAGTTCATGGGCGTCCCCCTGTGGACGTGGTTGGGCCGGTCCCGGCGCATGGCGCGCCGGTCGCGGGTCCACAGGTCAACGCAGGCGTCCGGCCCGACAGGCCAGGACGCGGAGCGGCGGCGCCCGGGACCGCCCCGCGTGGCTCAGCCCACGAACCGCCGCAGCCGCGTATGCCGCACCAGCAGCTGGTAGCTGAGCAGGCAGCCGGCCAGGGTCACGGCGGAAGCCACGGCAAACTTGATGGGCCAGTGCCATTCCAGGTCCATCAGCACGTATTGCACCGCGAACAGCAGCGGCAGGTGCAGCAGGTAGGTCCAGTACGAACCCTGCGCGAAATAGCGCAGCACCGGATTGGGACGATCGAGCCAGCGCCGGCCGGCGAGCAGGCACAGCACGGTGCCCCAGACCGCGAGGCAGGCTTCCAGCGCGGCGACACCCCAACTGGCGACCGGCGGAACCAGCGGATTGGCCACCGCCGGCAGTTCGGCCGACAGGCGCCACAGGAAGGCGGCGTACAGCACGATGCAGGCGGGCAGCATCCAGGGCACGTGCCGGCGCAGGCGGTCGAGCCAGTCCGGGTGGCCGTGCAACTGCGTGCCCAGCGCGAAGAAGGCGCCGTAGAACACGACGGCCCAGAACTGCGGCAGGAAACTTTCCGGCGCCGGATGCGGCGCGCTGACGGCGGCCAGCGCGGGCCAGACCAGCAGGGGCAGGCCCAGCAGCACGGCGGCCGGCCGCGCCATCAGCCACGCGCCCACCCGCCCCAGGTCGAAGGTGCGCAGCACCCAGTGCAGCACGCCGAACAGCAGCAGGTAGTACAGGAACCACAGGTGCATCGTGGTCGGCGGCGGCCCCTGCGGCGGGTCGGGCATCTGCATCCAGTCGCGCACCATCGCCAGCAGGGCCGACGGATGCTGCACGTTCGACGCCGCCCAGACGATGCCCGCCGACAGCGAGACCCACACCAGCGGCCAGGCCACCAGGAAGGGCACGAGGATGCGCCGCAGGCGCTGCCGCGCCAGCGCCGCGCCGCCGCGCTGCTGCAGCAGCCAGGCCGCGAAGAAACCCGCCACCAGGAAGAACAGCGGCATGCGCACCAGGTGCAGGCCCCAGGCGACGCCGTCCACCCACACGCTGTTCTGCCGGTCGGCGGTCGGGAAGAAGCCGCTCATCAGCGGGCTGTAGGCCAGCGCCGCGTGGAAGAACACGCCGGCCAGCATGGCCAGCGCGCGCAGGTGGTCGAGGTAGTGCAGGCGTCCGGATTCCGCGACTTCAGTCACGGAGGCCGTCGCCAGGCCGGTGGTCGTCACGGTCGTATCCATCGGCTCAGTAGAACGCCGGCTTGCGGGCGTGGCGCCAGGTGGTGATGCCGATCACCGCCACGGCCAGCAGGGCCAGCGTGGTCATGATGGCCACGGTCGGCGTGGTCCACACGATCGCATCCTTGCCGGTGTAGGTGCGGATCGCGTCCAGCTGCCCCAGGCCCATGATGTAGGGATTGATCAGCACCATCGGGCCGATCATCGCGAACGTGGCCCAGCCTTCGGACTCCACCGACATCGCCACCGACAGCGAAATGGAATAGGCGAACAGCAGCCAGGCGAAGATCAGCAGGGTGTACACGAACAGCCCGTCCGGCAGCGGCGTGAACAGCACCAGCGCCAACGTACCGCCCAGCATCAGCACGAAGGGCACGCCGAAGGTCAGCAGGTTGCCGACCAGCTTGGACACGGTGAAGTCCAGCGGCGACACCGGCAGGCTCATCACGAAGGCGAGCGTGTGTTCCTTGCGCTCGACCACCAGCGAGGTCGAGATGGAGAAACACGCCGCCGAGATCAGCACGATCAGCAGCGTCAGCGAGCCGACGTAGAAGGCCCAGGGTTTGCCGACCCCGAGGAAACACAGGGCGACGATGCCGGCCAGCACGTAGAAGGCCAGCTGCTTCTGGAACAGCTGCCAGTCCTTGGCGACCAGCAGTCGGACGACGGAGGTATTGAGGCTCATGCCACGGCTCCCGAACGCACGGCGGTGATGAAGATGTCTTCCAGGGCCATCGGATCGGTTCGCTGCACCTGCAGTCCCGACGCCGCCAGGCGCGCGGGCAGGTCGTCGTTCCAGGTCCGCGCCTTGATCTCGACCAGGCTGCCGTTGGCGCGCGCGCTGGCGATTTCCGGCCAGGTCTCGAGGCCCGGCGGCAGCACGCCCTGGCAGACCACGCGGCGCCAGCTCTCGATGAACTCGAGCTTGTCGGCCGAGGCCACCAGCCGGCCCTTGTGCAGGAAGGTGATGGTGTCGGCCAGCTGCTCGACGTCGTGCGTGTTGTGCGAGGAGAACAGCACGCTGCGGCTTTCGTCGCGCAGCACGTCGGCCAGCGCTTCGAGCACTTCGACGCGCGCGACCGGGTCGAGGCCCGTGGTGGGTTCGTCCAGCAGCAGCAGGCGCGGGCGGCGCGCCAGGCACAGCAGCAGCAGGGCCTTGACCCGCTGGCCGTGCGAGAAGCCGCCCAGCGTCTGCTCCGTACGCAGCTCGAAGCGCTTGATCAGCTCGGCGGCGTAAGCCTCGTCCCAGCCGGGGTAGATCGCGCGCACCAGGTCCATGTGCCAGCGCAGCGTCTGGCCGCGGTACAGGCGCATCTCCTCGGACGCGAAGCCGATGTCGCGCTTGGCGGCGACCTGGTGTTCGGGCAGGCGGTGGCCGAGCACGGTCACTTCGCCGGCGTCGGTCGCGGCCAGGCCGGTGAGCAGGCGCAGCAGGGTGGTCTTGCCGGCGCCGTTGACGCCGACCAGGCCCATCACCTGGCCTTCCGGCAGGTCGAGCGTGATGTCCTGCAGGGCGAAGTGCGGGTAGCGCTTGGCGATGCCGGACAGGGAAAAGGCGAGGCTCATGGCGTGTTTCCTTGCGGGGCGGACGGGCCGGCGGGGCCGGCGGTATCGGGAGTCGTGGGGTCGGCGGCCTGGTCGAGCAGGAAGTGCAGGTCGCTGCGGGGCAGGCCCAGGCGGGCGGCGATGGCCAGCAGGGCGGCGAGCTGGCGCTGCAGCTCTTCGTGCATCAGCACGGTGGGCAGGTCGGCCCGTTCGGCCACCACCGAGCCCTTGCCCTGACGGGTGGCGATGACGCCGGCGCGCTCGAGGTCCTCGTAGGCGCGCCGGACCGTGATCACGCTGACCCGGCTGGCCGCGGCCAGCTCGCGGATCGACGGCAGCGGCTGGCCGGCCGCCCAGTCGCCGGCCATCACCTTGGCGGTGACCTGGTCGACGATCTGCTGGTACATCGGCCGCGGATCGCTGGCGGAGAGGAAGAGTTCGGGGTTCACGGGGTCACTGTGCTTCTGTGCTAGGCACAGTATGCACAGTGACCCGGGAGCCGGCAAGCCCCGGTGGGGGCGTGCAGGCAGCGATCGCTCCATCAAAGATGGTGGCTGGTCGCCGATCAACCGCCGCAGGACACGCCGGCAGACAGCGATTCGCGCGCCCCGACATCAGTCATTGGTCACCCGGTAGAGCGCGCGCTCCTTCGCGATATTCTCTGCCGACAGGTAACCGATGTCGTGGGCTGAGTACTCAATCGTGGTTACGTAAAGCTCCCTTCCGACAGGATCGAAGGCGACCCCGTCCACGTGCATGGGTGCCGTCGCGCCTGCGCAGGTTCCCCGCTGCACGCCCGCTTCGCCGTCAGCTCGTCGGGCGACCGGTCGCCAGTACCAAGTGCAGCCTTCCTGACTATCGAGCAGCCAGACACCGTCTGATGTCGCCACTAGACTCTTTAACCGGCCGTTGCCACGCTGCCGCAGCCTGTCCACCTGAGCCAGGTTTCCGAGGTCGAGATCGGCCTCCCAGATTTCCTGTTTCGAGCGCAACATCAAGAGGATCCTGGCGCCGAGCGGATCGGCAACCGCCACCGCGACGTCGTCGTCGACCTGCCCCAACAGGCGCCACGGCTGGGTCGTCCGGTCATACAGCATCAAGCCCAGTCGACCGCCGCCTCGGGTGACGACGACCAATATGCGGTCCTGGTTTGGGTGGTAGGCAGCATAGGTCGGCTCGCCTTCAGGGACAGGCAGGCGGACGATGCGGCCGCTGCGCGGCTCGATCTCGTAAAGCCCGTCGCCCTCCGGACCCCGGCCGGTGACCAGGACACGCTCGGATGACGGCTGCCATGCCGGGGCGAAGCGCTGGTTGGGCGTGAAATCCTCCAGCGGCCGCAGAGAGTCGGCGTTCCCGCGTTCGGCCCACCACAGCCTCGGACTCCCGGTGCGGTCGGAAACGAACATGAGCTGTCCACCGTCGGGCGATATGGAGGGAAGTCGGTTAGAGCGCGTCGACTCGTGCACCATCGCCGCCGCCGCATACGCCTCCTCGCCCTTCGACAACGACAGCCGGCGCATGGACGTCCGCCCGTCCTCCACCTGGAACGCGACTGCACCGCTGACGAAGGCAGTGCTGGGGTACTCGAAGTTGCTGCCGTGCAGCGGGTAGTCCTCGATCAGGCCGGTCTCGGCGTCGAGCCTGGACAGGACCTTCCGGCCCCCCGCCTCACGCGACAGCACCAGCGTGCGGCTGTCGGGCAGCCACGCCAGCCCGAAGAAATTGCTGCGCAGGTGGGTCAACCGCTCGGGAGTTCCGCCGCCGGCGGGAACGCGCCAGATGTCGCCCAAAGCGGTGTTGCGATGAAAAGCGATCCACCGGCCATCGGGCGATACCGCAGGCTCGCTGTCCAGGTCCGCCGGCGCCCGCTCGTAGTCCAGCGGCATCCAGCGGCCTACGTCCAGGCTCATCACATGGAGCGCACTGCCGGCATCCTGGCCCGCATTGGCCCCGCCGATCGCGGTCGGGCGGCCGACGCCGACCAGCGCCTTTCCGTCGGGCATCCACGCGATCATGTGCATCTGCCCGTCCAGGCACTTGCCCACTTCGCGCTCGTTGCCGCCGGCCACCGGCACCAGCAGGACCCGGCAGCCCGCTTCGTCCATGCGCAGGAAGGCAATCTGCCGCCCGTCCGGCGACCACATCGGCATAAGGTCGGACCGACCTCGCCGGATCCCGGTTAACGGTCTCGCCGTCAGCGGCGACGCTGTCTGGATGAAGACGGCCGAACCCTCGGTGTCGGGCAACATGCGGACGAACGCCACCAGCGATCCGTCCGGGGATAGGCTAGGCGCATATTCAGCTGCCAGCGACGACACGATGCGCTGGTAGGGCTCCAGCCCATCACTGAGGCGTCCGGCCCGCGCGGGGACTACCTCGAAAGAAGGGTTCGGCGCGAACTTCCACGCTGCGACGACCGCCAGAACCACGAGTGCGGCGAAAGCCGCCCAGCGCCACGGAGTGCGGCGCGGCGGCGGAACGGGCACATCGGCCAGGGCGTCCGGAGGAAGCGTGGTCCCTGGGGGAGCGCGGCGCGGACGGCGCGTCGGCATCCCCTGACAGCACCCACTCCACCGGCGCGACCAGGCGGTAGCCGTGCTTGGATATCGTTTCAATATAGGCGCGCGAAGCGAAGGCTTTGCGCAGCAGCGCGATCGCCTGGGTTAGCACTTCCTCGTTCGGCAGTGTGTCGGGCCAGACCCGTTCCATGAGCGTTTCCCGGCTGACCACCTGGCCGGCATGGGCGATCATGACCAACAGCACACCCTGCGCCTTGAGCGTGATGCGGACGGGTTCGCCGCTCCCATCGGCGGATGCAATCTCGCGTATGGGCAGGTCGACGAGATGGTCGCCGACCCTTACGCGGTCCGATGGCCGCTGGGCGATAAGTAACTTGTGCGAATTGAGCATTGACTGCCGGCGCGTGCAGAGTTGACTCGCCGCCTCCTGGGCCACGATATCGCGCCAAGGGGTGTCCCCGGGAGGGGGTAATCTTAAGGCCAGGCAAACGTTAAACCGGACCGTTCACGCGCCGGCATTCGGCGCGTTTCACCGGAGGGGGCCGGCTGACCGGAAGGGGCTCAGCGTTAGAGGGTCGCGAGGAAGCGTTCGAACGCGGCCCGCTGTTCGGGCTGGCGGTCGATGGCGTCCGCCGCCGATTCGACCATCGACTGCCACTCAGGGTGTTCCCGGATCTCGGGGCCATACTCCCAAAGCAGCACGGTGCGGACCAGGCGCTGCCTGGCCGCCGTGATCGTGTCCCGACTGTCAGGCGCGGCGCCGACGAGCGCGGCCGCGACCGCCCGTTTCAAGGCAGGCAAGTCGTGGCGCGCGGGTGCGTCCTCCCCGTCGGCCACGACGTGCCTAGAAGCAGGTTTCGCGACCTGCGTGCGCCCGTCCGGCGGCTCGGCGAGCCGCGCCGGCAAGGCGTGCATCGGCGGCGGAACCCGGCTGATGCTCACCGCTTATTCGCCGAGTCCGTAACCCGCGATCCGCATGCGGGATGCCGGTGTGATCTGTTCGGAAGCGGCCACATCGGGAACCGACGCGCCTTTCACGAGCTGGAGCAGGTATGTGTGGAAGGCCCGCATGTCGTCGGCGATCGCCGGCAGCGGCTGCGGCAAGGCAAGGCCCTCCTCCATGTGGCGAACCGCGGCTTCCGGCTGGCCCTGCGCATACGAAGAGAGGCCGCGTGCATAGGCGGCGACGGGGTCGACGCCGTCCCGCAACGGGGCCAGGATCTCCACCACATCGGCCATCGAGCCACGCATCAGGAGAAGCTGGCCGAGCTGGAAGCGGGCGAGCACGAACCCAGGCTTCTCGTCCAGCAAGCTCCGGAGTTCGGATTCAGCGCGCTCCCCCATGCCGATCTGGGCATGCTGGGCGGCGATCAGGTATTTGGCTTCATCGTGGTCGGGCTCCCGGTCCAGCAGATCCTTTAGCAGCGCGATCGCCTCGCCGTGGCGGCGGCCGTTTATCGCATCGAGCGCCACGAAGAGCAGCTCTTCATTGTCCAGTTTGTCGTAATGCATCTTTGTCCCAAGAAAAAAGGAGCGGCCCGGACCGAGGTACTCGGGGAAGTTCTACCTCAAGCCAGGGGAAGCATTGGCCCGGGGCCGCTCTGATCCTATATCCGTTCTTGCGTGGATAAGTTTAGGTCGCCTACCGCCCGATCGTCACAGGGCGGATCATCGGATGCGACCAGTCTTGCTTGTTCCAGTCTGGCAGCACCGCGGGCGGCAATCTCAGCTTCTCCTTCAGGTTGGGCGGGGGCATCTGGGTGTCGCCGGGGACGTTCGTCCTCAGGTGGCGCACAAAACGTACCACCGGCTTGCCGACAGCGATGCCCACCTGGCCGACACCGGGCATGCCAGCCATGAATGCGCCGGTGTATTCGAGCCATTGCGGTGCCCCTGCCCGTTTCAGGTAGCTGCCGACCCGATGGGTTCGCTCAATGCCACCGCCGACATGAGCATGGAATTCGCCATATTCAGCTGCAACCTTGAAAAACCTGCCAAATTCTCCTGCCTTGCTCATCCGGTGGGCGTTGGTGATCGCCGTAGCATCGTCGTACTCGATGGATTCACCGACCGCAAGCAGTATCGACCAGCCTCCCTTGATCGTATCCGTGACCGGAACGGGCTTCTCGTCCGTGAAGAGCCCTTGGGCGGCGTCCAGAGCCGTGAGCAGCGGGAACCGTTCGCCGAACGTCGCACCGATCCATGCCGCTACTGATCCGTCGGCAACCTTGTATTCGGTCCGAGTGGTCGGCGACTGGTCGCCCAGCACGCGGCCGCCGACGTCTGTGACGACCCCAAGGATTCCGCTTGCCTTCGAAATCTTTCTAACGACGCTGAATGCCTTGGCATAGGTGTTGGTGATCTCCTGGCCTCTCCTGGCATAGTCAGCCAGTTCGCGCAAGACCTTATTCTGGAGCATCTTTGCGACATTCAGCTTGCTCTGAGCCTCGGCAAGATGGTCAAGCGCTTTCCCCGGCTCGGAGTCCGCAGCCTGAATTGCCTGTTCGGCCCATCGCATGTACTGAGCGATCTTGGGTTGGTGGTATCTCCGGAGATTGTTCGCCTGCATGCTCGCCAAATCCTCGAGACTACCCGCGAGACTGCGGCCCAACCCTCTCTTCACCAGATTGAGTACGCCGCCGGCCATGTCAGCCCCCGAATTGAGATCTGCGTACGGCACCGAACTCTCGGGTTTGCTCGGAGTCCACAAACGCGGATTGCTCTCCTGCGTGACGACGTCGAAGACCGGATCGTCCATCGCCGCTGCCTCCCTGGCGGCCGCCAGGGAACCGCGACGGACCATTTCCTTGACGCGCACTTCGTTCATGATAGCCATCGGATCTGCGTCGCCGAACTCGCTCCGCAGTTGCAAGCCGTAACCCTCCGAAGCCGCAGCGTCGGCATCTTCCGGCGCCTCTCCCGCGCCCTTTCCAATCGTTTCGAGGATGTTCTCGGTCTTCTCGATGGGCGCAACCTCCTCGTGTCGGTCACCAGCAAAGGTCTGCCCACCCATCTCCTGGACCACGCCCTTAGGCGCGGCCGGGGGTGGCGCCATCGCCTCGCGGATGGACTGGGCCAACTCATTGCCGAAGTAGTCTCCCGCGATGCCCCCGACGTAGTTGCTGGCCGCGGCCGCAAAGCTGACTTTCTCCCCGAACAGCGACTGCAGGCCGGTAGATGCGCCAGTGGTGACGGCGCCACGCAGGTGGTCGTTCGTGCCCCACGACATCACATCGGGTCGTCCGCTCGGCAGATTGTCCAGCGTATTGCCGAGCACGGTGCTGGCCGCGCTGGCCCCGAACTGGCTCCAGCTGAACTGCACGTTGCCACCGGCGATCGCCCGTCCGGCCAGATTGCCGAAGTTCTGTGCCCATACCTGGGTGAAGGACCGCGCTGCCACGCCCTGGCCCTGCGGGACACCGGAAGAAACCAGACCGGAAACAGCGCCCTGGCCGACGGCCTGTCCCCACTGGTCCCACTCCCAGGAGTCCTGCTGGCCCTGGGCGATGGCGATTCCCTGGTTCATCGCATTACCGGAGGCCGAGCCCGCCGCACCGCCCACCGCTCCGGCGATCGGTGCCGGCACGCCAACGGCCGACAGCGCCGCCGTCGTGGTCACCTGGATGGCCACGGAGATCGCCACTGCGACGGTGTTGGCGAGCAGCGCCATTTCATTGCTCATGCACTGCTCGGGCCGGATGGAAGGGGTCGGCGTGGTGTCGCCGATCACCTCTGCCGCGTTGTAGGGCCTGAACGTGTCCGCATGGTTGCGGTCGGTCGCGACGTTCGGAATCCGGTACGTCTTGCCCTCCTCCACGGTGGGCAGCGAGTCGCCGGGCCCATAGCTGAGGTTGTTGGCGTCGGCGATCAGGTACCACAGTTGCGAATCCCCGAAGACTTTGCGGGCAATACCCGCCAGCGTATCGCCGGTGTTGACCGTGTAGCTGCCTGGTACAGCGGCCGGATACGCGTCACTGATCGCGGTGTAACCATTGCTGATCCGGGTCAGGGTCACCAGATCGCCGGAACCGATCGCCGCGATCTCCTGGCCGTTGCCAAAGAAGTTGTCCAGACGGCCGGACGCCGCCGGCAGGTCTCCACCGGAGCGGCTCTCCTTCTTGGTGATGATGTTGCCTTCACCATCGTAGCTGAAGGTCTTGCGGATCGAGCGCTCGCCTTCCTCGACCGACTGTTTGATGAGACGGCCACGCGAATCGTAGTCGCTCTGGGTCGCGCTGCTGCGAGCGTTGTCGGCCGTGGAGGTCACGGTGATGCTGCTTTCCCGCTCCCCACCGAACTCCATCTGGTAGTTGTAGGTGTATGTGTTCGAGTAGTAGTCCGACGTGCCCTCACCGTGGTGACGGACATATGATTTCAGGTTCCCCGAGCCATCGTACTGGTAGCTGTTGCTGAATGACGACGCGGCGGCGTCAACGTCGCGCCCCAGGTTCTTGTAAGCCGTCACACGCCGGTCGAACAGACGCCCGTCATTGTGATAAGTGTTCTCCGTGAACGTCTTGCGGACGCCTTGCTCGAAGGTGGTCTGGCTCCTGAGCCTGCCACGGTCGTCGTGGGTCTGCTGCAGGACCATGGTCTCCGGAGAGTCGCCGTCCTCACCCTCGCGGATGACTTTTTCGGTGATGACCGTCACGTGTCCCAGATCGTTGTACTGATACTTGTGCACCACTTGGTCGCGGTATACGTAAGGCGTTCCGCCGCCGGGCGGGATGCCTCCGCTGCGATTGCGCCACTGGTCTGTGGCCTGGCTGCGGCGCCCCAGGGCGTCGTAGTGGACATAGGTGCCGTAGCGCGAGTCCTGCCCGGGGGCCGCGAGTTCACTGCCGGTCATCCGGCCTTCGCGGTCGTAGGTGTACCAGTGGTCGCTGCCCGCCGCGCTACCACCGGCCCGGACGTATTGGGCCTGGACGCGACGGCGATTGCCGAGTTCGTCGTACTGGTAAGTGACCGAATTGAGTTGTGCGCTGCCCGGGCCCGCGCTGGCGGTCACGGTGGCCACGCGACCCTGATCGTCGTAGGTGGTCCGTGTGACGCGTGCCGGGTCGGCGAGGGAGCGCTGCTTGACCTCCCACCTGCGCTCCTCGTAGTTGAAGACCTTGTAGTCCTCCTCGCCGGTACGGCTGAAGCTCTCCTTCTGGCGCTGCCCGGTCGCGGAATATTCGTACTCGACCGTATCGGTGGCACTGAAGTAATCCGCTCCGCCCTCGTTGCCGCGGACGCCCTCGCTATAGACGTCGACGATCGACCTGACCAGCCCGTTGGCATGATAGGTATAGGTCCGGCTTCCGGCCTGGCCGCTGTATGTCTCCTTCTTCACGAGACCGAAATCGTTGTACTCGTAGGTCGTCTGCTGGTTGCCCACCGTACTGCTCAACAGCCGCCCTGCCTGGAAGTCGGCGTAACTGTAGGCCCAGGTCTGGAACGATCCATTGCCGGCCGTTGTCTTCGTCCGGTTCCCGTGCTGATCGTACTCATGGGTGGTGGTAATGCCGGATGGATTGCGCACCGAGACGACCTGGTTGCGTCCATCGTGGATGGTAAACGTCCAGGCGCCGTAGCCATCGGCAAACTCGGCGGTAGCGTAACGGCGGTTCGCCTGATCGTAACGGTGCTCGATCAACTTGACCGCGGTCCCCACATGGCCGGCGTTCCGGCTGTCGTAGGCGACCGTGGTGCCGTTGCTCAGCGCCTGTCGCAGGATGCTCCGGCTGAGCATGTTCCCGTTATTGTCGTAGGCGTCCAGGAAAACCGTCCCCAGCGCATTGCGCGTGCCAACACGGTTGCCGTGCGCGTCATAGGCATACTCCGTCCGGATTCCGCGGCGTTGGCTACTGGTGACGTCCGTGACGTCGGTGGCGTCGTTCTCCGCGACCAACTGGCCGATCTCGTCGTACTCCCGGGTTCGCTTGCGCAGCTCGACCTTCTCCACAGGCCCTGTGTTGTAGTCGTCCGCCCAATCGAGCTCTTGCACCGCGCGGCCGGCGATGTCGTAGCGGATCTCGTGGGTGACGTTCACGCTGTAAGTGCTGCCGTCCGAGCGCGTCGCCGAGACCGTGGGCAGCCGCTCTTCGATGAGCTGGTTGTCGGCGTTGTACAGGTACTCCGCATAGGTCTTCTGCCCGGAGTTCCACTGTCCCGTATGGTCGATATAGGAACCCTGCTCGCGACGCGTGACGTTGCCCCAACGGTCATAGCTCTGCGTCGTGATGGGTGTCACGAGCTCGGTCCGGTTCCGGTCCGTTCCGTAGGGGTACAGCGCACTGAACATAGGAAGGCGCTGGAACACGGCACGGCCCATAATGTCGTAGCCGGTTTCGGTGACGCGTGTGACAGTTCCGTCGGCGGTGCTGTTGTTTCCGCGCTGCTCCGTGCGGGATACGAGGCCGGCCAAGTTGTAGAAGAACCGCGTCTCCCCGTCCGCAGCGCGCTGACTGATGCGCAGCCCCGCGCGGTTGTAGCCGTACTCAGCAACCTTCACGTAGGCCAGAGCCGAGGACGCGCTCAGGGAGTTTCCGGAGATATGGCCGGTTTCAACCATATCTCCGAATACGTCGAACTTGTTGCGCTGGCCGCTCTTCTTCGCTGCGCCAGCGGCGTCGGTGTAGTGGTCGAGAACCTCGGTCTGACGGCCCAACAGGTCGTATGTGTAGGTGCGGTACAAGCTGGAGGTCGACGGCGCCCAGTCGCCGACATCGATCAGCAGGTTCTGCGCCTCACTAAGCACGCGGCCCGCATGGTCGTAGGTGTAGTACCTCTCGTTGCCGGCCGCATCGATCCGCGTGGTGACGTTACCCGCCACGTCGAACTGCTGGATCATGGTTCTGACCTGCACCGCGGACGCGGTCGCTACTTCGCGGACCTGCTTCAGCACACGACCGAAGGCGTCATGCGTGAAGGTCGTGATCGGGGACGAAGTCTGCTGGTTCCGGAAAGGGTCCGCGCCCGAGCCCGCGACCGTACGCGTGGGTTCGATCACCTTCACTACGTGCCCGGTGGCGCCGTAAAGGTAAGTCGTGGTGTTCCCCAGCGCGTCGGTGTCGGTCAGGACCTTGCCGACGCCATCGTAGGTGAGTGTCTGGACGGTCGTCCCCACGTCACGCGCGTTGCTGATCTGAGCATGGCCCGTCCCTGACTTAACGCTGTATGTCAGGCCAAAGCGCTGCACTGCGATCCGCTGGTTTCGTGCGTCGTAGACGAAGCCGGTGATCCGGTCCCCTGATGAAGGCCATGGATTACGCGGTGGAATCAGCGAGCTGGGCCGGTCTCCGTCACCGTCCTCGCCGTCGTCGTGGGGCAGCCCGCCCTCGCCGGAACTGGCGTATTCGATTACCTCGACTAGGTTGCCAACCGCGTCGTAGCGGCGGGCGGTGTGATACCCACTCGGCTCGTCGCCTTCGGCTCCCGGTTGGCCGTAGTCGGTGACCGTCAGGGTTTCGCGACCTACGGTGTCGTAGTAGTGCCAGCTCCCCATCCAGCGGGTCGTGTCGATCTGGGTTTCCTGGCGATGGATTTCGCCGAACGCGTTGTACTTGAAGCGTGTCCTTGCAGATGCGGTGACAGGGGCGCCTGACGGATTGGTGATCGGGTTGGTGGCGCTGAAGTAGTAGCCGGCCTCGGGACCAACGATCTCCAGGCGGCGGCCCTGCTGGTCGTAGCTGGTCGTCGTGGTCCGGGTCAGGGTGTCGCTGGCAATCTTTGCGGCTACATCAGCGGCACTCCAGTAGCCGCTGGCAGGCAAAGTGCCCGCCATAGGAATGGAGTGCCTGCTCACGGACTTCTGCTCACCGAACGCGGTGTAGGTGAAGGCGGTCACCTGGTTCAGTTCGTTCACCTGATGGCTCAGGCGGCCCAGAGCGTCGTAGGTCTGGTAGCTATAGGAGAAAGCGTTCACCCCGATACGAACCTTGTTGCGGACCGCATGCCCCAAGGCGTCATAGGTGACTTCGGTGGTACGCTGGTAGCGACCGGCCGCCGAGGTCTTCCAGACCGCCCCGGTGTTAGGGTCATACCAGCCGGGTTCGGTGACCTTAAACTGGCGCCCAACCCGGTCGTATTCGTAGGACGTCACTCGCGCATCGACGGTGTTGAAGGCCTCATGGCGCTTGGTCACGTTTCCGAAAACGTCGTGCTCGATCAAAGTTGTCATGCGCTGCAAGCTCGGCGTGGCCTGATTGCTCAACTGCACCATCGCCTGCGGCTCGATCTGCCTCACCAGGCGCCCAACGCGGTCGAATATGTAGTCCCACGTGTTGCCGTTCTTGTTCGTATAGGAGATGGCATTGCCAAGCGCGTTGTAGCTCCAGCTTTCGCTCTTGCCCAAGGCATCGGTTTTCCCAACGACCTGACCGATGGCGTTGTAGGAGATCTTTTCGCCCCGCGTCACTCCGTCGCCGACATGGCGGCCGCCTCGACGGGCAGCCAGACTGGCTTCGGTCCAGGAGATGCTCTTGTCGACCAGGAAAGCGTACTGCCGGGTTTCCTTGGGCCGGCCATTGCCGTCGTAGATCGTCTCCGAAAGTCCACCGTCGGCGGCGATCACGAAGCGCTGCCGGCCCGCGCTGTCATAAACCATTTCGGTGCTGCGGTCCTGGGAGGATGGTACGATCGCAGCCTCGATAGCCTCGCGGGTATAGCCTGCAAGGGCGCCCACCTCGGTTGCGTATGCGGTTTGCCGAACGATTTGGCCGAGCGCATCGTAGCTGCGAGCGACCACCGAGTGCCTGATGACGCCATCGGCGTCGTAGCCGCTGACGACGACGCTATAGATTTCCCGTCCTGCGTTGTCGAACACCTTGGCACTACGGCGGTCATTGTTCGAAACAACCACCTTCAAGTCGATGGCCGCGCTGGTATAGCTGCTCAGCGACCCAACGGGAGTTGTGTAGGCGACGTCCATGACCACGCGACCCAGAGCGTCGGTTTCCTGGCGGCGCACCAGATGCTGGGTTGCGACGCCACCTACGCTGGCGAGAACCTTGATGCTGTAGCGAAGCCGCCCGGCCGTGTCGTACGTAAAGCGCGACACCTGGTTTAGGTCGTTGGTGCGATTGACGGCTCCGCTGATGACGCTTTCGGAGAACGTCGTCAGCGTGGGGCGTGTTTCGTACGCTATCCGGGCAGTTACCCGGCCCGCGTCGTCGTACACGGTCTCGGAGACGCTGCCCAGTGCGTCGACGACGAACCGCAAGCGGTTGCTGGCGTCGTAGGCGTAGCGCGTGCGCTGGATGTACCGCAGCGTGCTTTCCGCCCCGTAGCCGAGTTCTTCCAGTTCGCTGGCTACTTCGGCAGCGGAGATTCCGCCCGATTCGATGGTGCTGAAACGGTCTTCGATCAGGTATTTGTCGTAGCGCCGGCGCTCGATGATGTTGCCGTTCGCGTCGGGTATATTTTCGGTGATCGTCCAGTTTCCACCTACAGCGGCCTGCAACGTGAATCGCAGACGGCCATCCGCGTCGTAGACGTTCGCCACACGCTGATCGGAGCCGTTAGTGGACGGAGGGACGATACCTATGACGTCCCCGAAAGCTGCAACAGCAGTGGTGGCCAGCCAGCGGCGGACCTGGACTACACGATCATTGGCATCGTATTGAGTCTGTACTACTTCACCCAAAGCGTTGATCGTCTGCACCTGCCGGCCGGCGGCGTCGTAGACGAACCAAGTGCTATGGCCCATCGCATCGATGGTCCGGCTGACTCGGCCAGCGGTGTCGTAGCGGTACTCCGTCGCCAGGTCACGGACGGAGACCTGTCCATTGGCCAACTGCTCGCGCAGCTCGACGACCGTACGAACCCGGCGGCCAAGGTTGTCGAATTCGTAGCGGGTGACCTGCTGGGAGGAATCGGACACGGTGCCACGTTCCACCCTGATGGTGTTCCCAGCACCGTCGAAACTGTAGCCAGTGCGCAACTTCAGGCCATCCGGGTCGACAATGGATGCGATCAGCCTCCCGTTCCTATCGTACTCGTAGTCCGTGATCAGCGCTGAGCTGGTACCAGCGCCTTCGGTGACTCTGATCTGGCGGCCGACGCCGTTGAACGCATAGGTGGTGCGTAGATTCAGCCCGGTCGGGTCGACAATCCGCTCGATGATTCTATTGACGGCATCGTAGCCGATGGTCGTCTTGATGCCGGTAGCGTCGACAGTCTCCTTGAGGCGACCGGAGTTGTCGTAGCCGTTCTGCGTGACCAGGCGCTCATTGGCGTCCTTGACGGATTTGAGCATCCCGTTCTTGTCGTAGCTGTAGGTGGTCTTGCCGCCGCGTCCGTCGATGACCTCATGGATCTCGCCGTGACGGTTGCGGCGGGTCACCACCTCGACCCCTTCCGGGGTCTTGACCGTCATCGATCGGCCGGCCTCGTCATAGGTATAGGAGGTCGTTTTTCCGGACGCGTCGGTAGTCTTCCACGCGCGCCCGAAGGCGTCGTACTCGACCTGGGTAACTCGCTCCAACGGCGCCTTGGTGACGACGATCCGCCCGCCGTGGTCGTAGCGGTACGTGGTGGCCTTGCCGCTCCCGTCGATTGTCTCGAGAACGCGTCCGAACGCGTCGTAGTGCGTGCGGCTGTTCTGGTTCAATCCACCGATATCGCCCGTTCTGAGCAGCAAGTCGCCGCGCAGGCTGTAGCCATAGCGGGTGACCGATTCCCGCCCGGTGGTTATCGTATGGGTTTGGGTCTCCAGCTGGCCGTGGTCGGTATAGGTGCTCTTGACGATGTTCCCGACGCCATCCTTCTGATGCGTCAGCAGGCCGCGGCGATCGTACTCGTACGAGACCGTTTCATCCTTGTTGGCGTTCGGGACCAGCATTTGCCGGAACGCTCCTTCCGCCAGGCCGCCGGCGAGAGTGGCAAGCTGCGCGGTCGTGAGGACCTTGTCGTACCTTCGGGTCGATTCGATCTGCCCATAGCTGTTGTAGTTGGTTTCGCTCACCTCGCCGGCGGCGTTAACCGTATGGGTTAGGCGGTCCTCGCGATCGTAGTAGAAGAAGGTCGCCTTTCCGTTGGCATCGACGGCCTTCACGCGGCGGCCAGCGACGTCGAATTCGTAGCGCATCCCATAGCTGGCGATCGCCGCGTCGATCTGGCCTTGGGTGGCTTCGGCTGCGAGAGTCGCGTCGCCAACGCCGCCCAACGTGCCGGTGACCTCGTCGAAGGCGTTGTAGCGGATCCGCTGCGCGCGCTGATCGGCGTGCCCTTCCGCCGTGATCTTCCGAACAAGCCGCCCGGAGGCATCATAGACGTCCCGGCTGACACTCCCATCCACGTCGGTACGGGTGCTGACGCGGCCGAAGCCGTCATACGCGATAGTGCTGATGCGCGACTCCCCGGCCCGCTGGCGCAGGGACTCGAGCGTGTCGTCGGCACCCACGACCAAAGGATTCAGGTAGCGAATGCTTTTCTGGGTATTGTCGTGAGCGTCGTAGACGGTCTCGGTAAGGAATCCTCGTTCGTCTACCGTCCAGGCCACCCGGCCCTGACCGTCATAGTAGATCCGGCTGCGGTCGGCCGACAGATTCGTCGGACGCAGGCCTGCCAGTGGATCGAGGTCTTCGAGCGCTTGCACCGCACCCGGATCGGTGGCCGTCGAAGTCGCCCCGAGCCCGGCTCGGGCAGGGCCAGCTTCGGAGACGCTGAACGGACTGGTACCGCCGCCGCTCGCGATGTACAGCGTGAACGTGACGACGATGCTCGCCCCCCTGGAGTCAGTCACGGTAACAGAGATGCTCTTGTTGCCGCCGCCTGGCGCGGTGCCGATCAGCTGTCGGCCGTCGGCGCTAACATGCAGCCACGTCGGCCGCCCGGTGTAGCTGAAGCTCAAGCTGTCGCCGTTTGGGTCGTAGAAGTGCGCCCCTACATCGATGTCGACAATGTTGCTTTCGGAAAGGTCGACATAGGTATTTAGGTTTCCGACGTAAACTGGTGCGACGTTGAGAAGGCGTAGATGCACCGTCTGCACGATGCTCGCGCCGTGCGGATCGCTCACCCGCACCTGCCAGGTGAAGTCTCCTACCGACATCGGTCGACCGCTCACGGTGCCGGTGGCGGCGTTGAAGACAAGTCCCGGCGGCAGGGCGCCTATCAGCATGAAACTAAGCGGCTCGCCTTCGGGATCCATCGGCGGCGGGGTGCTCTCGGAGATGTGGGAGCCCGCCGAGTAAGTGCCTAGATAGCGAATGGGTGCCGGAATGCCCAGGTCGGGATTGCCCCAGTTGTTTCCGTAAGGGCTGCTGTTCTTGACGGTGATGGTGAACGCTGTCCGAACTTCCTCTCCGGAAGGGTCCTTCGCCACCAACACGACCGAATGAGCCCCCGGCGCTGTCGGCCGACCAGTGATCTCACGGGTCGTCCGATTGAACGAAAGGCCCGGGGGAAGGGCAATCTCTTGGTACGAGAGCACTTGCCCTTCGGGGTCCGTGGCTACCGGGACGAAGAACGAGTAGGGCGTATTGACGCGGCCGTCGGGCACGGTGCCCGGCGCGATGCCGCCCCAGCTCGGGCCACTGTTGGTGACGGAGACCACGAAGGTGCGTTCGGTGAATCCGCCATGAGGATCGGTGACACGCGCTGTGATCACGTACCGACCCGCCATCGTCGGTACCCCAGTCAGCTTGCGCTCGCCAGCGATGAAACTCATGCCAGGAGGGATCAGACTCTGGTCAATCGAGTAGACAAGCTGGGGCGCACTGCTATGCGTATCGGTGGCGACCGGCAGGGTGACGGTGAATCCAGTAGCGTTGACGGCGACTACGCGATCGGAGATATCCGACCACGCGGGCGCACTATTGCCGACAGTGATCTGCACAGTCACAGTTGCCGTTTTCGGCGATGTGGGATGATTGTCGCTGACCTTCAAGACGATCGAATGGGTGCCGGCCGCAGCTGGAGCCTTGCCCTTGAGTACCAAGCCTTCGGCGTCGAAGCTCAGCCATGACGGCAGCGTGCCTACGACCGAGTAGGTAAGCCGGTCGCCATCCGGATCAAAGGCGGCTGGCAGGCGGTGTTCGAAGGTCCTGTCGCTCTCGACGGTCCGATTGGTGACGCCCAGCCAGACCAGATCGCTGGCGTTGTCGCGAGCTCCCGGCGAGTGGTAGCGCAGCGTCTCCACCAGGCGTCCGGCACCGTCAAACTTCTTCTCGGTCAGGTAGCCCAAGGCGTCGACGACACCCACCTGGAGTCCGTCGCGGTCGTAGATGTAGCGGGTGATCCGATCCCCGGTCTGCGTCCTTTCGATGCGGGACACACCATCGTACGTTGTGGTCGTAACCACGTTGGCGGCATCGGTCGTGGTCTTCAGGCGGCCCGCGGGATCGTAGGAGTACTCCGTTTTGCGGTCGTGCGCGGGATCGAGCACCACATCACTGCCGACACCGCCGAACGTCAGGCTGTTCTTGACTACTTGCCCCGTGGCCGGGTCGAACCAGCCAGTGGTGGTGGCCTTGTTACTGAACTGGACCTGCCGGACGACCTTTCCGTTGGCGTCGTAGGCCATTTCCGATACAGAACCCGCGCCGTCCACCAAGTACTGGAGCCGGCCGGCGTTGTCGTAGAAGTTGTACTGCCTGACGTCGTCCGCGATGTCGTTTGGATTCGGACCGGATGTTTCGGTCATCCGCAAACGCCCGGTGGCGTCGTAGAAGTACTTGGTGCCGCGCATTTGACTCCCATCCATCCTCACCACACCGACGAGCCTGCCGCGCGCGTCGTGAGTCTGGGTAATGGTGAGCCCGGCGCTGGTGGTGATGACGATCGAACCGGTCTTGTCGTTGTAAACCGTGGTCCGCGTGCCGCTGACATTGACAGTCGTAAGTTCGCGGCCCATTCCGTCGTAGAGCACACTGGCAAGAATCGACCGCTGATCCCTGCCGCTGCCACGTACTGCGATCCTCTGCAGAAGCTGACCGTGGCCGTCATAGACGTATTCGATCACATCCGCGGTGGCGTCCAGCACCCCGCTGCCCTGAGCATCCACCTTTGCGAAATCCGTCTGCTTGCTGAGATTTCCGCGGTAGTCATAGCTGAATGCGCTAAGCCGGACCGAAGATTTCTGCGCAGCCGTCAGTCCGCCAAGCCAGCCGTTCATTGCCGCTTCGTCCAGCGGCGCGGCGCCTACGGCGAAGCGGGCGTCAATGTAGCGGATCGTGCGCTCCAGATGGCCGTAGCCGCCTGCGTCGTAGCGATTCTCGCTTACCCGCCCCTCGGCGGTGACGACGAAGCGGAGCCGCGCGTTGTCGTCGTAGACATAACGAACCGATTCCGGCGCGCCCGGCTCGCCGCTGCCTTCGCCGTCCGGATCGGGCGTGCGGTATCGGGTCTCGACCACCATCTGGTTCTTGTCGTTGAAGAGCCGGGTGAGCGTGTTCCCCAGCGCGTCGCGTTCCAGGGTGCGATTGCCGTTGGCGTCATACCCGTAGGTCGTCGTATTGCCCAGGCTGTCTGTGACAGTTTTGACATTGTCGGCGTCGTCGTAGGTGAAGATGGTCCGAACCGCGTTTGCACCGGCGGTGGACGCCGGCGAGCGAATCTCGACCAGGCGGCTCTTGCCGTCATAGACGTAGTGCCATTCGCGACCGGCCGCATCGGTGATGCGGGTCTGCCCGGGGACGCTGTAGTTGAAGGTCTGGGTACCGCCTGCGTCCGTCACCGACCTGACGCGGTAGACGCCGGTAGTTCCGATCTGCTCGTAAGTGAAGTGCGCGTAAGCGGTTCCGGGTGCCGTGCCGTCCCCCTGCAGGATGCTTGCAACCCGGAAGCTGTCGCCATCGTAGGTGTAGCCGGTGACGTAGAACTTGCTGTCGGTGGTGTTGTCCGGTGTCAGATCTGTTTTCACCGACGTCAGCCGGCCGAGGCTGTCGTACCCGTACTCGACCTGGCGCACCGCCGCACCAAGCGCGGCCGTGACCCGGTTGGCGGAGTCCACGACCAGTGCGCGCGTCTCGACCTTGCTAAGGCGGATGTGCGAGGTGCCGGCGACGGTGACGTAGCTGAGCAGGAGCCGCTGACCGCTTCCGGCGTCGATGACCTCGCTAAGACGCTCGCCGGGGCCTTCGTACTTGTAGTCGATGCGGTTGCCGCTGGCATCGACCTGGGCCTGCAGGCGGCCGCCGGAAGCGCCGTAGCGCTCGGTCATCCGCGAAGTACCATCGGTCCACGTCCACTCGCCGGAAGCAGCATCCTTCGCAACTGTGTCGTGCGCGCCGCCACCATCGGTGCTTTGGTATTTTTGTTTAGCGGCGTTCCAGCGGTAGATCGTCTGGTTGCCGTCGCCGCCGGTGCGCACGACTGTGCTGTCGGCCGCGCCGTAGTTGCCATTGACGGCGATCCGACGCTCGCCGTCCCAGCGCCAGCCGTCGCCGTCACCGTCGTCCATGACGCCTTGGACGTTGTAGGTGCGCAGGTGGTTGAGGTCGAACCCGCGGCCGGATAGCTGCTCGTCGAGAGCCTGAAGCACCAGGTTGCCGTTTGCGGCGTTCACGTAGGCCATGCCGCCGTACTGCCCCTGGCGCCCCTGGCCGATCACGCCAGCACCGCCCAGGGTGTTCAGCGATGTATTGAACAGACCAAACCCGCTACCACCGACAACAGCAACCATGAAATGCTCCGCGATCTGGGATGTATGTCACGAAACAATCCCTTCGGGAGGCCGGAAGTTTAGGTCCGCACGGGTATCGGGAAAGGTGGATGACTGCTGAAATGAGGGCGTTGCCGAGAGGCAACTGCCGTAAGGGCAAAGTCGGCATATTCGATTGCTAGCGCAGATCGCGCAACGTCGCCCGAAGTTTGATCAGTGCGTCGTGGTGAAGCTGCGATACCCGGCCCTTGGTCAGGCGCCACCGGTCCGCCATGTCGTGCAGCGGCGTCTGCCGGAAGTAGTGCTCGACGATGATCTCCTGGTGCCGAGCAGGAAGCAGGTTCACCGCGGCCCGTATCCGCGTTTCGATCTGCCGGTTGCGCGCGTAGACGAAGCCGTCGTCGGCGTCCGCTTCGCCGCCGATGGCCGATTCAAGCAGGAAGCCCAGCGATGTCGAGACGATCGAGGCGACCAGTGTCTCGAAGGCGTCCGCCGGAATGGGCCTCGCCCGGGAATCTGCCGTTTCGGCTGAAGCCGCCGGCAGCTGTGTCGAATCCTGGGCGACGCGCAGCGCGTTGAGCACCGCTCCCCGCACCCGTGATTGCGCAAAAACGCGGAATGGCACACCTCGGTCTGGGTCGTAGCGGGACATCGCCTCAAGCAGCCCGACCCGGGCGTTCTGCAGGTAGTCGTCGCGCTCGGCCTGTGGGCTCCAGTATTGGCGGTGAAGGCCCGCCCCGATGGCAGCGGCCCAACCCGAGTGGGCCTCGAATATCTGATCGCGAGCCGACCGGTCGTCGCGCCGGCGGTAGCGCTCCCAGAGCTGGACTTCGCCAGACTCCACCCCCTTCATCGCCTCATGTCCAGTAGCTGCTCAGCAGCGCCTGCGAGACCAGGATCCACCCGTCGATCAGGATGAACAGGAGGAGCTTCAGGGGCAGGCTGATGGTCGATGGGGGCACCATGATCATGCCCAGACCCATCAGCACCGCCGCTACAACCAGGTCGAGCAGCAGAAACGGCAGGAAAATGACAAAGCCGATCTGGAAGGCGGTGCGCAGTTCGCTGAACAGAAACGCCGGAACCAGATGCCCGAAAGATATGTCCTCGACGGCATTGGGCGCCGGCGCCCTCGACATCTGAAGTACGGCGGCGAGGTCGGACTCGCGGGTCTGGCCGATCATGAACCGGCGGAGCGGCGCGGCACCCCTGTCCACCGCTTCCTGGGCTGTTATCTGGTTTTCGAGGTAAGGGGTTATCGCGCCTTGGTGGATATCCTGCACCACCGGCATCATCGAGAAGTAGGTAAGGCAGATTGACAGGGTAATGATGACGCTGTTCGGCGGCGTCTGCGGCAAGCCCAGAGCATGGCGCAGCAGGGCAAGCACGATCACGATGCGCGTGAATGATGTCATCGCGATAAGCATCAACGGGATCAACGACAGCATCGTAAGGACGACGAAGTGCTTCATCGCCGGGGTGTAGTCCTGCGCCAGCAGCTGACCGGCCATATCGGCCGGAGAGGCCGCGAACACTGCTCCGGACGCGATCAGGGAAACCGATGTCAACGCCGCTGCGAGCAGGCGCCGGTTGGATTCACGCGTCATCGCCCGACTCCGCTGTGGTCCCCGGCGCACAGGCGATGTTCGCGGTCGATTCCACAACGACCTGGCGATGATTCCCATCGGAAAGTACGTAGGCGACAGTCCTGGGACTGAGCCGCAGGGAGGATTCCAATCTCAGCGTTCCCTGCGCAAGCACGCGTGGGCCCATCCAGCGCGGAAGCAGGCCCCGGCGCTTCGCCAGAAACACTGCCGCCATCGCCGCCGCCAGTAGCGCAGCGACTACCGCGAAAACGTCCATCGTCGCCTGTGCGCCTGGGCCGCCTTCGTCACGATAGGGGATGGCCGTCGCCGGGCTGAGCCCGGCCTGATCTTTGAGTGACATGCGGACCTCAGGAGACTTCCAGGATGCGGACGCCGTAGTGGTCTTCCACTGCGAGCAACTCGGCTCTCGCGACCGCTTTGCCGTTCAGCAGCAGCGTGACCGGCGCGTCCAGCACCTCGTTCATCCCGACGACGTCACCGGCCTTGAGCTCGAAGAGCCGTCCGATGGTAGTGGTCACTGTGCCTATACGTGCTTCCAGCGATACCTCGATGTGACCGACCATCTCGATGTCCGCCGTCAAGGTGGAGCCCTGGGGTGACGGATCTTTCGTCCTGTTCTGGGTCATCTTGTCTTCTCCTGGGTGGTTTGGGTGCGTGACTTCTGGATCGCCCGCCGCCCGTCCATGCTCGTCAGCGGGCCTCGCAAGGCCTCGCGGCCCTGCGGGGTCACCGCGCGCAATGGTGCGTCGATCCGGACCATCGTCCTGATCATTTCTCCGGCGCGCAGCGATAGCATCTGCTGCACTGATGCGCGTCCCA
This sequence comes from Arenimonas terrae, assembly GCF_006265115.1. Taxonomy (GTDB): domain Bacteria; phylum Pseudomonadota; class Gammaproteobacteria; order Xanthomonadales; family Xanthomonadaceae; genus Arenimonas; species Arenimonas terrae. The sequence continues at coordinate 310,519 of NZ_SMDR01000003.1, forward strand.
GATCGAGGACAACCTCGAAGCACGCCGACTCCTGAGCAACGGCGGCGAGTCGAGGTTGCAGTGCTTCCTGGCCGGGCGGCTCCGGCGGGACGAGCGCATCGCAGACGCCTCCGTCCAGCACGAGACCTAGGACTAGGTCTTCGATCCTGAGCCACACGGCGAAGCTCCCGTCACGGGCCAGCCTTGGCGCGTCGCTAGACCCGATCGGCGGGTCGATTTTGGCGCTGTCGGCACCGCATAGGGCACCCGCAAGTGCAGCTAGGCTCCGCCGCCCGATGCCGTACGCGATGCCCAGGCCATCATCGATGCCGGTCCCGGCAAGCAAGGCGCCCAGACGTCCAGATGTATCGCCCGAACAGTACAGGCGCACTGTCCCCCGCGCTCCTGAAATTTCGTGCCAGTCCATCTCGCAGGCGCCTGGAGCAGGCGCGGAGACCGACGCGCGTTCAAAACCGACCTGCACGTCGGCAGTCGACCATTGCGCTTTCCATTCCGAGCCAATGGCGTTCATGACCGCGAGCAGTCGCTTGCCGCGGGTGGCGCCGATCCAGCGCAGGCGCGCTCCGTCCATCATCCGCCCCGCGTGCTGTTGTAGAGCTGCTCCAACATCTCGTTGCTGACGCTCATTACCCGAGAGCTGGCCTGGTAGCCGCGCTGGATGATGATCATGTCGGCAAATTCCTGGGTCAGGTTCACGTTGGACATCTCGAGATGGCCGCCGGCGATCTTTCCGAACCGGCCCTCACCCGGACGCCCCAGCTCGCGATTGGCTGCGGTACCGCCGGAAACCAGGCGGCCGCCAGCCAGAAGCATCTCGCTCTCGTTCGAGAAGCCGGCCAGTGCGATCCGTGGGCCGGAGCGCTCTTCGGACTGTGAATAGGCGAACTGGAGCACGCCCTCTTCGTCGAAGCGCATGTCCATCAGGGCGAGGATCCCGTGGCCGTCGTCCACCGAACCGGTCAAGTTCGCTTGCATGCCTTCGTTGGAGGTCATGCCGTCACGCATGCCCGGCGTGCCAAGGTTGAAGGTCACAGCCTGGGTTCCGCCTGCGACAGACAGATTAGCGGTCACGCTGCTGAAGCCCGCGATAGGGCTTCCGGCCGCGTCGAACCGGACCTCTCCTGTGCCAACGGTGACACCCGCGGCGTTGGTGATCGTCACCAGGTAGCTCCCGGGCGTGACGGCGCTATTGCTGGTGAACGTCGCCGTGAGTACGTGCGTGCCGCCGGCGGCATCGAACACGCTGATCCCGTTGACATTAGTGGTCACCGCCGGCGCGCCCGCCGCGACGGGAAGGATGTTCCCGCGAATGTGCACTCCGGTCGTGGCCAGGGCCGGTAGCGAGCGGTAATCGCTGCGGTCGATGGTCGTCAGCCGTCCCGAGCTGTCGTAACCCATCACCCGGTGACCGCTGACCGCATCGACAAGAATGTCATCCTTGAAGACGAACTGGCCAGCGCGCGAGTAGAACACGTCGCCCTCTTCATTGGTGAGGATGAAGAACCCATCGCCTTCGATCGCCAGATCGGTTGCGTTGCGGGTCTGGCGGATCTCGCCGGGCGTAGTGCGCAGGCCCTCGGAGTCTATGTGCGTGCCGCGGCCGTTGCTGAGGTTGGCGAAGTAGCTGTCGCTTCCCCGGAAACCGGGTGTGTTCATGTTGGTGATGTTGTTGCTGACGGTGTTCAGACTTCGCGAGAAGCTGAACAGGCCGGAGAGGCTGTTGAACAAGGCTTGGAACATTGGGTGCTCCTGTTAGGGGCGAACGAGGGAAATCTGTGAGAGCCGGACAGCAGTCTGCGTGTCGTTGGTGGCGGGATTGCGGACGGTCAGCTGGGGCCCGGTCTGGGTGAAGGTGACCGCAATCACCGTGCCGGCGAACTCGGTGGAGAGCCCGAGCACCTCTACCTGTTTTCCGAGCAGAGAGATCGCCTGGGCACTTGAGTTCATGGACAGCAGATCAGTCGTGTTCTGACTCGTCTGCCGCGACTGCTCCAATGAGGTGAACTGAGCCAACTGGGACAGAAACTCCCGGTTGTCCACCGGCTCCATTGGGTCTTGGAACTGGAGCTGGGCCAAGAACAATCTGATGAACTCGTCTTGGCTGATGTTGCTGGTGCTGGCGCTGCTGCCGGTGGCCGAACTGGGCACCGCTCCGATCGCGTCCACGGCCATTACTGCGTCTCCTTGGTGTTGTTCCGATCCGGCTTCGGCCAATGCTCACGGCCGTTTATGACGATGCGCTGGAGAGGACGGTCGACTTCCCCGGAGAACTTGCGTATGCCGTCGACAAGGGCATCCTTCTCCCGCTCTCCGATCCTGAAGTCGCGAACCCAGACGGTGGCATCGCGGCCCACACGCTCAATCCAGCGTAACCAGCGCATCGGCCATTCGGCTGCGCCGGAGCGCAGTACCGTTTCCACCGGCGTCTGTTCGGACATGCCGGCCGGCTCCTCCTTCATCGACACGTCGACGACACCGCCTGCCGTTCCCGCCACTGCGACCGCCGGCGGCAAAGGCGCCGCGAGTTCGGTTCCCTGCGATCGTCCCGCTGCAGCGGCCATGCTTTGTCCGGAAGAAGGCGCGGTGGCGCGGAGCTCGGCGCAGGGGCTGCCCTCAACGCCGTTGGTGCGTAGCTCCAGGCCGCCCGACGCCATCAGGCGCCAGGGCCGGACAACCATCTCCGAACGCCCAGCATCGCAGGCGAGATGCAGCTTGAACTCGCCCGGCGGCATCTGCGTCAGTGCAATCGGCTGCGGCGCCAGTTCAGCCCCATGGCTGCGGAATCCCTCCTGCCCTGACTCCGCTGCCATAGGTGCGGGATTCAGCCGGCCGCTGCCGTATGGAGCGATCGGCCTGTAGATGGAAGGTGGCAGCAGCTGCACGTCGTTCTCATGTCCCGGCCCCTTCAATAGATCGGCGAAGTCGGGCATCCCAGCCAGATCGATAGGCCCGACAAGTACGGTTGCGGTCATCGGTTCGCGCCCGATAGGCGGCCGCTGTGGTCCATCAATCATGTCTTCCTCCGTTGATTCGGCCAGCACGCACCTCGGCCATTCGGTCGAAACTTCGCTTCTCGCGCCCATCGGCGCTATCGCGCCGAACCTTGTCGTTCCGTCGACTGACGACCCCGTTGCAGGCTCTGGCCTGACCGTAGGCCTTCAGCGCTTCATCCTGTTTGAATCGCGCCACCGCCAAGGCATCGCGGCTTTGCTCGGCATCCTCTTGGGCCGCATGCGCCAACCCGTTGGCGAAACGCCACTTTTCGACGTCTATCGGCTTCCGTGAAAGCGCCGCGCTGCAATAGGCTTGCGTAGAGGCCTCGCGCGCCTCGGTCTCAAGAACGCGCCCGGCCGCATTGATGACCACCGCCGCGCAGTTGAGATAGGACCGTTGGGCGAGCTTCTCCTGGAAAGCTCGCCAGCGCGCCAGCGCCAAGATCGCCCGCTCGCGCCTGGAGCTCATGCGCCTTCTCCATGCGACAGCGCATTCGACAGCTCGATAAGGGCTTTAGCCCGGGGAACCGAGAGGGCAGGGGCCTGCTGAAGCACCCGCTCGAGCGCGGGTCGGCCCTCGATTGCCCGGTCGAGCGCCTCGTTGACACCGCGTTGGTGCGCGCCCATCTCGATCAGGTCGCGGGACGACTCGTAGATTGCCATCCGCCTCCTAGCCTCCCCGGCCAGCGCCGCCTCTTCAGGGGTGGCGATCTGCGCCATCAGGCGGCTGGTGCTGTGCAGCACGTCGATCGCGGGGTGGTGACCGCGTGCGGCGAGACTCCGATCGAGGACGATATGGCCGTCCAGGATTGCACGCATATGGTCGGTTACCGGTTCGTTCATGTCATCGCCTTCGACCAGCACGCTGTAGATGCCGGTGATGGATCCGCCGGTGTTAAAGCGACCGCAGCGTTCCAGCATGGTCGGCAGCCAAGCGAATACAGACGGGGTGTAGCCGCGGAAGGTGGGCGGCTCGCCCACGGCCAGGCCCACTTCCCGCTGAGCCATGGCGAAACGGGTCATCGAGTCGACAATCAGCAGTACCGATTTGCCCTGGTCGCGGTAGTATTCCGCAACGGCATGTGCCGCATGGGCTGCGCGCGTGCGGACTAGCGCCGGCTCGTCAGCGGGAGCGACCAGAACGACCGATTTCGAGAGGCCGGCTCCCAGCGAGTTGACGATGAAGTCCCCGACTTCTCGGCCGCGCTCGCCGATCAGGGCGAGCACGGTGACGTCGGTCGACACGCTCCGCGCCAGCATTCCCAGCAGAGTGCTTTTGCCGACACCGCTTCCCGCCATCACCCCCATGCGCTGCCCTTCTCCCAACGTCAACAGCGTGTCCACCGCCCGCACCCCCGTCTCGAGCACGCGATTTATCGCGACGCGGCGCATCGGGTTTATCGGTGCGCGGTGCAGTGGATAAGCCCGGTCGAGCTCCAGCGGTGGACCGCTGTCCAGGGGTCGGCAGAACGCATCAACCACCCTACCCAGCAACTGGTCGCCCACCGGCACCTCGCCCTGCCGCCCGGTTGCCGAAACGATGCTGCCTGGCGAAAGGCCGCCGACCTGCGCGTAGGGCATCAGCAGGAGCCTGCCATTCCGGAAACCGACGACTTCGGCCCGAAAGCGGTTCGCGGCCGGATCGCGGGCCTCGATATCGCACAACTCCCCAAGCCGCGCATCCGGACCGATCGACTCGATCACCAGTCCGTTGTAGGACGTGACTCGCCCCACTTCGCGGCCGATCGTCGTCCGTGCGATGCCATCGAGGAGTCGGGCTCGAAGCGGGTTCATGGCATGCGCTCCGGCGCCTGCTGGCAGCCGAGCAGCGCATTCTTCAATGCGTCCAGCCGCTGTTCCAGACCGTCCTCGTACTGACCGCGGCCGCTTTCCAGCCGACACTGCCCGGCGGCCAGCCCCGAGTCGACCTCCACCGCCACGTCGGCGCCGGCAAAAGCCGCGGCCACGCCGGCCACATCGTTCCTGGAAACGCGAAGAACGACAGGCCGAACCGGATACGCGGCCAGGACGCTCCGGCAGATCGTGACAATGGCGGTACCGTCCGCGGCCAGCGGCGCCATCAGCCTCAGGACCGCCGCATACACCGCTTCTATGACGACGGCCTCCACATCTTGCAACAGAGGGCCTATCGCCGCTTCGATCGGTTCCGCAAGCGCCCGCAAGCCTGCCGCCGCGTCGGCCACCTCTTGGAGGCGAGCCGCATACTTCTCGGCCCATTCGCTTTCGACGGCTCCGATGCGCGCCTCGATGAGCTTGGCAGCCTGTGCTTGCCCCGCTTCGAATCCGCGCCTGCTCGCCTCATCGAAGACGCGGCGGCGCTCGTCCTCCATCGCCGCGACCGGGTCCGGCGCTTTCGCGGCAAGCAAGCCGGGAGCGAGACGGTCGCCGATCGACTGGACGTCGACAGACCCTGGAGCGATCCGCTGCATCAGCGCACGCCCCGCGTACGATTGAGCTCGCCGACTTCGGCCCGGAGAGCCTTAGTGAGCCCCGCTGGTATACGGGCCACATTCTTGATCTCTCGATCAACATCGCCAGCGACGCCGTGAGGGAGCCAGATGGCACCGAAATTCTGTTCCGGACCGGAGAATGCGACGCAGACGCGGGCGAACCATGCTGCCGGCACTTCGTTGGCCAGCCAGCAGAAGTCGGGTTCAGGTGCCGGCACAGATGTCGGGCGCGATGGCGACGTCGCCCGCTCTTGGATCAGGCGCAGGGCCGCAGCCATCGTCGACGCGCTCGCGGCTGGAACGGCAGAGATCGCCGCACGCAAGCTCGTGGACGCCTCAATCGGTAGTCGCGCCAGCAGCGCATTCTGCGTCTCTTCCGGAAGGGACGCCAGGAGCAGAGCGGCTTTGCGTTCGCCGAAACCGATCATGGGGTCTGCTCCCCTTCCGCGAGCCATTGGCGGATCTTCCGCAGGGCCTCTTCGTGATCGGCCGGCTGTGCTTTCGACGTCCGACGCAATAGCAGGATCGCTGCGCCTCCCATCAACGCGCCGAACCCGAGACCCAACCAGGCCGCGCGAGGAATCGCTGAGATCAGCGGCGTCTCGCTGCGCCGCGGAACGATGACGTCGGGCTCGGAAGCTCGGCGGTCCGGTGTGTCGGGCCGGCCGGGCATTCGGGTGATTTCGACACGGTCACCGCGCGCTTCCACTAACCCGGCGGCTGCGGAGATGATGGCGGTAACGTCGCGAACTACGGAAGCGTCGACGCCGTTTGGCAAGACGACCGCGACCGAAATCCGCTGGATGGCGCCTGGCGCACGCAGGATCTCCTCTCGGATGCTGCCTGCCGTGCTTTCCGAAGGCGGGGGTATTGGCGTGTCGTCGGTGCGGACCTCCTCCGTTATACCTCCTGGCGTAGCGACGCCCACTGGACGTTCGCTGAGCTCTCTGACGGTATCGAAGTTGAGGCTGACATCAACGACGACTCCGAACTCGTCGCTCGCCAGAGCCTTTCGGAGCAGAAGCTCGATCCGGCCCTGGATCCGTGCTTCGATCTCCGATTCTTCGTCGTCGCGGGCAATGACGCCGCGCGGTCCAGCTTCGCCCCCCGCCAACAAGGTGCCGGTCGAGTCGAGCACGGTGACGCGCTCGACCGCCAGACCTTCTACCGCAGCGGAAACGAGGCTACGGATGCCCCGTACCTGCGAACTCGACACTGCCTCGCCAGGCTTCATAGTCAGAGCGACGGAGGCCTTGGACGTCTCCTGGTCGCCGACGAACAGGCCCGGACGACGGATGCTCAGATGCACGCGCGCATCGGACACCCCAGGAAGGGAGGCGATCGTGCGCTCTATCTCGCCTTGGAGCGCCCTCTGATAGTTCACGCGCTGTGCAAACTCCGTCACGCCGAAATCGGAATCCTCGAATAACTCAAAGCCGACGTGCCCGCCTTTTGGTATCCCGGACGAGACCAGGCGCATGCGCAACGCGTAGACCTCGTCTTCCGAAACGAGGATTCCGGAACCGCCATCGACGATCTGATGCGGGACTTTCCACTCCTCAAGCGCCGCGACGATTTCGGCTGCATCTGCTTCGGAAAGCCCACCAAATAGCACCTCGTCGCGAGCAGCCAACGCCCACCACAGCGCTACCGCCGTGAGCGCCACGATGACAAACGCGCCGGTCAGTAGGGCGGCCCGGGCGGCCGTGCCCAGCGTCTTCATGTAGTTGATCGATTTCATGTCAGGCACCGGGACTACAGCTGCATCCTGGCGAGCTCCTGGTAAGCCTCGACCAGCCGATTCCTGACTTCAACCGCTAAAGTCAGCTCCATCCTGGCACGCTCCATCGTGATCATCACGTCGTGCAGCGCAACACCCTCTCCGGCGGCGAGAGCACGCACACCTGCGTCGGCGGCTCGTAACGAAACATCGACCCGTGAAAGGCCGCTGGCGAGCGCCGTGGAGAAGTCTGTGCCCACACGAGCGCCCGGATTCGGCGCAACCTCGGCCACGCCCGAGATCGCTGCCACTGCTTCCATCGGATACATCACTTTGCTCCTATTTCCAGCGCTCGCATCAACATGCTGCGCAGTAGGTTGAATGCCCTGACATTGGCTTCGTAAGCGCGACTGGCGGTCATCAGCGTCGTCATCTCGTCGACCATGTCCACCGCCGGATATCGGACCATCCCGTCCGCGTCGGCCAGCGGATGGCCCGGTTCGTGCGACAGGCGCGCAGCAGCCTCCCGCTCGGCAAGGCCGGCGACGGGGTCCGGGCGCCAGAGCGTCGCGGGCTCGCCGCTGGCGATCGGCCGGTTGGCGCCAGCGATGTTCCTGCTAGCGGCATCGAGCCGAAGCCGCTCGTATGTCATCCCTTCGCGGGAGCTCTCGAAGATCGGTTCTATGGCCACGCTCAGCTCCGCCCGGTGACGGCCAGACGCATCAATGCGAACTGGCGGTTGAGGACTTCCGTCAATGCTTGGAACTCGGTGCTCACGGCGGACATCTCAGCGACTTGTTCGTCCAGGTTCACCGGCCCTTCGACAGGCTGAACGCCGGCGCGCCCGAGCAAGCGATCCGCCTCGGCCAGCCAGTGCCCGTCTTCGGCCGACCCCGCCGCGAGCGCGGCGGTACGTAAGGCGTTCTCGACGGCAGAGAAATCGGCGCGAACCGCTCCGGCCCCTGGACGCGCCGCGTTGGCGATGTTGATGCTGGCGACCGACGCCTGCTGCTGCCTAAGGGTCAGGGCGAGCCTGACCGCTTCGATCTGGTTCTCGTGACTCATTTGTTCGACTCCTACTGGATCAGAAGTTCGCCGTCCAAGGCGCCCGCAGCCTTGATCGACTGAAGTACCGCGATGACGTCGCGGGTTCCAAGGTTGATCGTCTGCAGCGCCGCGACCAGCTCGGCAACGGTGGCGCCCTCGGGAATGCTTACCAGCGACACGTCCGGCTCCCCCGCGCGGATCCGCGTGCGGGGGACGACGACGCTGGAGACGCCGGGCCCCGGAGCGATCAGCAGGCCTTCCGGCTGCGATACGGCATAGTCCGTCCGGATCTCGACGCTGAGGTTTCCGTGTGAAACGCTGACTTGACCGAGCCTGACGTCGCCGCCAGCCACGATGGTGCCGGTCCGTTCGTTGACTACCACGCGTGCCTTCCGTTGGGGATCAACGACAAGGTTCTCTAGGCGGGCCACTTCGGAAACCAGGTTGGTCGGTGTCCGCGGATAGCGAACCACCACCTTTCCGGCATGCTCGGCACTCACGGAGGCTCCCGGGAGCTCGGCCCGGATCGCCTCGGCAATGCGGTTGGCGTTGGTGAAGTCGGCCTCGTTAAGGAGCACGGTCAAGGATCGTCCGTCGCCGCTGAGGCGCATGGGCGATGCCTGCTCTATCGTCCCTCCCGAGGGAATGCGGCCAACCGTAGGGTGGTTCTTACGTACCGACGCGGCGACTCCGTCGAATAGATAGCCGTTCACCGACAAGGAACCTTGGGCGGTCGCGTATAGATTCCCGTCGGGACCCATCATCGGAGTGAGCATCAGTGTCCCCCCGTTGAGGCTCCTCGCATCGCCCGATGATGCGACCTGAATGTCGATCTGCTGCCCCGGTTCGGCGAACGCCGGTAGCTTCCCGGTGACGATGACCGCGGCGACGTTGCGCCCGGCAACATCCACCCCATCGACATTGACCCCAAAATTCTTCAGCGCATTGGCGATCGACTGCACGGTCGCGCGGTTACGCACCGAATCCCCGGACCCGGATAGCCCAAATACCAGCCCGTATCCGACTAGCGGGTTCTCCCGGACACCTCCAATCCTCGCGATCTCCTTCACCCTGACCTTCCCAGCGGCGGCGGAATCCATAGGTGCCAATGCCATAACGCAAGCGATCAGGCCGAAAACGGTGCAACTGACGGAATTCATCACAGCAACCTCAGCCACTGGAAGACCTTGTAGAGAATGCTCTTACGCTGCGACTCGCTTACCACCCCCACCCCGACCAGCTCCAGGTTCGCGTTGGCGATGCGGGTCGACAGCACGGCGTTGTCTGACGAGATGTCCTGGACCCGAACCAAGCCGGAGATGCGGATCTGCTGTCGTTCGCCGTTCACCACCAACACTTGGTCCCCCTCGATCTGCAGGTCGCCGTTGTTGGCGACCGACACCACGCGCGCGGACACCTGGGTGCGCAGTTCGCCCATCCGGGTGGTCTGTGCGCCGGCATTGCTGCGTCCCCCGAAGCCCACCCCGGCGTCATAGCGATCATGCGGCGTCGTCAGGTCCGCCGCGATGTCGACTTGGCTGCCTGCATCGGTCGCGGCTTGCGATTTGGCACGTGTCGCTTCCTGGACCAGGATCGTCAGGATGTCACCCGGCCGGTTGGCACGGTGATCTGCAGCCAGCCCACGGTAGCTGGCGACGTCTACCAGGGTTTCCTGCGCGGACACGCTGGCATGTGCGGTCAAGGCCGTGACGCCGAGAACCAGGCCAAACATTCTCCGACTATTGAGGTTTGGCATCGATCATCACCTGGTTCTTGGCTACAACGACTGCGAGCACCGGCCTTTCGGACAGGTCCGGAAGCACGGAGACCTGCTGCCCAATGCTCGCGTCCTCAAGCGCAATCGCGCCGGTCGAAAGCCGGATTCGGCCGTGCTCGAGCGAAACGCTGACTCGGCTGCGAGCGGAGACGTCAGGAATCGGTTCGAAATCGGACCGCCATACCACTTCGCCGGCGCGACGGCCGCGCTTCGCCCGAAGACCAATCAGGTCAGCCTGGTTGCGCACAAGCTCATCGGACGGCGCCACAACATCGATCTCGGCCTCGTCGAGGACGATGCGGTCGGCCGGCCAACCGGCCTGGCTTCGGTCCCCATAGACCAGCCGTCTCTGCGGATCGTGCAGTTCGACGCGGGCCGTCAACCTACGCACGACGCGACCGTCCACGATGACGCGCAACGGCAGGGCCGACCACTTCCGGGGCCATTGCCCGGCGGCTTCGCCGACGTCTATCGAGATACTGCCAGGCGGAACCTGCTGTTCAGGCATGACGGCGATCCGCACCACCGACGCAGTGCTTCGCCTTGCGGATAGCCGTGCGGTCACGGCGGCCTCGACCGCGTCCTCTAACATGTCGTTCGGCAGCTTATGCATCGGTGCGGGCGAAGCTAGGGACGCGATGGCCAGCAGGGGAGAGAGGAGGACGCTCATGTCAGCGGCGCAAATTGTTGATCGTCTCGAGGACTTGATCGGACGCCTGCAGCACGCGGGCATTCAACTGGTACGCACGCTGCGCCATCACCAGGGATGCCATCTCCTCGACCATCTCCACGTTCGACATCTCCAGGAATCCCTGCCTCAGCATCCCCATGCCCTCCTCCGAGGCGCGGCCGTAGACGGGAGCGCCGGCGTCCTCACCTGCGTGGAAGAGGTTCTCCCCGATCGGCCTCAGCGCTTCCTCTGCGGGGAAGGCAACCAGCTCGATGAAGCCCAAGCTCACGCGCTCGGCTTCGCCCGCCAGCTTGGCGGAGACTTCGCCGGTCTCTGCGATGCGGACGTCCCGAGCGTCGGACGGGATCTGAAGCGGCACGGCCAGCCCCCGACCCTGCGGATTCACCAGAAAGCCATCGGCGTCGAGCCGAAACCGGCCATCCCGCGTGTACACCAAGGTTCCATCCTCGGCCAGGAGCTCAAAGAACCCCGCTCCGTCGATCGCCAAGTCGTAGACATTGTTGGTGTTACGGATGTCGCCTGTTGAGAAAATCATCCTCGGACCGGAAGCGACGGTCCCGCCACCCCGCATCCCGGGCGATCCTGACCCTGAGGAGGGTTGGCTTTGGGCCGCCAACTCGACGAATTCGACCCGCCCGCGCTTGAAGCCGGGCGTGTTCATGTTGGCGACGTTGTTGGAGATCACGTCTATCTGGCGCTGCTCGCTGCGTAAGCCGCTCGCCGCGATGTGAAGTGCATCGATCATTGGTCCTTTCCTTCTGCCGGTCGTTTCGATCAGTTGCTGCCGATCTGGTTTATGCCAACATCGAGAACTTTGTCGTAGATGGATATCGCGCGCTGGAGCGATTCAGCGTGGCGCGTGGCCTCGATTAGCCGGAGCGTTTCCTCCGCGGCATCGACATTGGCGCTTTCCAGTGCGCCCTGCAGCAACTGTCCCTGCCATTCGACGACATCACCCTCGTAGAAAAAGGCGCCGCCGCCCGTCCCGGCGAGCCGCGATGGCTCGGCCACTTCGACGATGCGCAAGCGATCGACTCCCTTTCCGTCCACCCGCAGCTGGCCGTCACGGCCAACCGAAACCTTCCCGGGCGGAAGGGTAATTGGCCCCACGTCCCCCAAGACACGATCGCCATAGGCGGTGGCCAGATTCCCGGCTGCGTCCAGGCGGAATGCGCCGCTCCGGACGAGCACCTCGCGTTCGCCCCGCTGAACGACGAAGAATCCTGGACCGCGGAGCGCGAAGTCCAGGGGCTGGTATGTCTGCACGATCGCGCCGTCGCGCTGATCGATCATCATTCCTCTGGTCGCTCGGGAAAAATCCTGAACCGGCCGCGCTCCCCGATAGCCAGGGGTGTGCATATTCGCGACGTTCTGGCTGACGGCGTTGAGCTTGTCCACGTCGCCGGAAAGGCTTCTCGCAATAGCGCTGATGGTTTCGGTCATGGGGGCTCAACTGACTTGGACGGAGGCGAACGAATGCACGGCGAAATCGGCCGGGACTTCGTTGACGCCGATGACGGCGACGAAAGGCATTGATCTGTGCAGGACACTGCGCAAAGTCCTGCGTAGCGGCGACGGGCAGAGCAGCACGGGAACCAGGCTGCGACCCATCATCGCTTCTACGTGATCGGTCAAGTTCTTCATGAACGCGTCGAAGTGCGCCGCTTCCCCAAAAGGCGCGGAACGGCCATCGCCGGACCGGGTGGCGGCCAGCAGCGTTCGTTCCAGCTCCGGTGCGATCGTGAGGACTTGCAGACGGCCATCGCCGTCCCGATATCCTTGGCAGATGGATGCGCCCAGCCGCTCGCGAACTCGCTCGGCGAGTTCTTCCGGCGCCTTGATCGCCCGGCCAGCATCGGCCAGAACCTCCAGAATCGCTTCGAGGTTTCGGATGCTCACCTGTTCGCGCAGGAGCAGCTGCAGCACTTTCTGTATCTCCGAATAGGTCATCACCGCCGGGACGATCTCGTCCGCCAACGGTCCCAGGCGTTCCCGATCGCGCTGGATCATCTGTTCGACCCCGTTCCGGGTGAGCAACTCAGGCGCCTGGCGACGCAACAGCTCCGTGAGATGGGTGACAAGCACTGTGTCCGGCTCGACGAGGGTGTATCCCGCCGCGCGCGCCTGGACCTTCATGCCGCGCTCGATCCACTGGGCCGGCAGTCCGTACGCAGGCTCCTTCGTCGGCTTTCCGTCCAGGGGCTGACGAGCGCCGCCTGGATTTATAGCCAGGACCTGGTCGTGCATCAGTTCACCGCCGCCGGTGCGCACGCCGTTGACGTACACTTCGTAATCGGTGCCCTTGAGATCAGCGCCCAGGCTGAGGCTGAGTTTTGGCGCAACGAATCCGAGCTCGACCAGAACCTGTTTGCGCAGAGTGGCGATTCGGTCCTGGAAGTCACTATCTGGGCCGGCCAGCATTGGCGCCAGCGCACTCCCATATCGCAGCTCCAGCGGCTCTATCCTCAGTAGCTGCCTAAGCTCGTCGCCTGCCGTTCTCTCCGTTTCAGGAGCATCCGACCTGGTTGCGGGACCTCTTTGCTCCGCACCCCGTATCGAGAGGAACGCGAGTCCGCAGAGCACCACAAGCACCGCAATCACCGGCAGCTTCGGAAAGCCAGGGAGCAGCATTGCGACCAGCAGGACTACGCCGACAATCAGCAACGCGCGTGGGTTGGCGAGCATCTGTCGCGGAATTTCGGTCCCGAGCTGGGCATCGGCCGCGGCTCGTGTGATGATGATGCCTGTGGCGACGGCGATGACTAGTGACGGAATTTGCGTGACGATCCCGTCGCCGATAGTGAGCAGGGTAAACCGCTGGACCGCGTCGGCCCACGGCAGTCCCATCTGAGCGATGCCGATGGCCAGGCCGCCGACGATATTGACGCCGATGATGATGATTCCGGCGATCGCATCGCCCTTGACGAACTTCGTCGCGCCGTCCATCGCGCCGTAGAAGTTGGCCTCTCTTTCTACCAACGCTCGTCTAGAACGCGCCTCCTTCTCATCGATCAAACCCATGTTCATATCGGCGTCGATGCTCATTTGCTTGCCGGGCATGCTGTCTAGCGTGAACCTCGCAGCGACTTCGGCCACGCGCTGTGCGCCGCTGGTCACAACCACGTACTGAACGACCACGAGAATAAGGAAGACGACGACACCGACGATGTAGTTGCCGCCCACGACGAACTCTCCGATCGCACCAATGACCCGACCGGCATCGGCACCTTCCAGGATGAGGCGGGTGGCCGAGACGTTTAGCGCCAGCCTGAACAGCGTCGACAGGAGCAGCAAAGTCGGAAAAGTCGAGAACTTGAGTGGCGTCTCGATGAAAAAGGTCACAAGAAGCACCAGCAGCGCCATGCTGATGTTGGTTATGAGAAGGAAGTCGAGCACCGGCGATGGAACTGGAACAAACAACAGCATCAGTACGCCCATCACTAGTGCGATAAGCACCAGGTCGCGACGACCCGCCCACAGTTGCTGGAGGGCATGCATCATCGCTCGTCCCTCATCGCCCAGATGCGCCGGTAGATGGGAGCCAGCGCGATATACAGGTCAGCCGGGACCATTGCGTCAATTCCGCAACCTTTGTAGAGCGCCCGGGCCAGCACAGGCGACCTGATGATTGGGACGCCGCTCTTCGCGGCGATCTTGCGAATCTGGGCGCTGAGCGCGCCCGCGCCTTTGGCCGTGACCACCGGCGCCATCGTCTCCCCGACGCGGTAGCGGAGTGCGACGGCAAAATGGGTCGGATTGGTGACGACCACATCGGCGTCCTTCACACTCGCCAGCGCTTTGATCTTGCGAAGAAGTTCCTGAACCTGCTGCTTTCGCTTTGCCTTCACCGCTTGGTCGCCATCGCGGCGCTTGATCTCGTCCTTCAGCTCTCGCCGGCTCATCTTCATCCGGCGCTTGAAATCACGCCTGACGAATAGCAGGTCGACGACTGCGGCGGCCGCGATGACGATCAGGACATAGATTGAAGCGGTCTTGAACATGTCCAGCAGCACCGCGCCGAGCTTCTTTGGATGCGCAGACGCGATGCTGTCGGTCACCGCCTGCAGGTTCCACAGGAAGGCGGCACAGATTGCGGCGAGCACCGACAGTTTGACCAGAATCTTTCCCAGCTCCCACAGCGATTTCATCGAGAATATTCGCTTTATCGCGGTGGCCGGACTTAGCCTGGAGAAGTCCGGCCGCAACGGATGGGTGGTGAACATCGGTCCGGTCTGCGCTAGGTTCGCGGCCACGGCGATCACCGGAAGTCCGATCGCGAGCGGGGCAAGCGCCTGCCAAAGCGATGACGACGACAGCAGGGATCGGGCCACGAAGGCGCCGTCTACAGCCGGAGACGAGCTGGCCACGGCGATCATCCGCTTCGTCATGCCAGCGATGGCCATGGCGATGGCAGGCGCCGTCAGTGCGACGATCGCCGCCGAGACGATCATCACCAGTGCGGACGATAGATCCATGCTTTTCGCCACCTCGCCCTTCTTCCTGGCCTCTTCCAGCCGGTAAGGGGTGGCCTGTTCGGTCTTGTCCTGGTCCTGGTCGCTCATGTCACATTCCCAGCACCGACGGAACGCGCGACGTAGCGTCCCGGAACAGCCGCGCGAACGCGGCCGGCATGGCCCCGAGCGAGGATGCCGTCAGAATCATCGCAACGAACACCTTGAGCGGCAGGGCCAGGAAGTAGACATTCGCTTGCGGCATCGAGCGTGTCGCATAGGCAACACCGACGTCTATCGCGAAGAGGCAGAGAACCGTGGGCGCGGCGACCATCAGACCCAGGAGGAAGCTCGACCCCACCATGGACAAGAATGCGCTTGCATCCAGGTAGACGCTCGACCCGGCGAAGGGAAGCACTTCCGCGCTGACTACCAGGCCTGCGTAGAGGTCCAGATGAAGGTCCATGGTGAAAAATAGGGTCGTGGCCAACAGCAGAAGTGCCGCTCCAAGCGGCGACTGGGCATCACCCTGCGAACCGGGATCGAACAATGTCGCTGAGCCAAGGCCCGCCTGAACGTCGATCACCCAGCCGGCCGTATGCACCGCAGCCATTGGAAAGGCCACGGCGGCTCCAAAAGCCGTTCCGATCGCCAGCTCACTTAGCGCAGCGATCGTCCAGGCCACCGGCCCGCTCAGGTCAGCGGGTATCGCCGCGGGCGATGACGCCAGAACCGTCAGCCAGGCTAGGCTCAGAACCACGACGATACGAATCAGAGGCGGCGCCCAACGCATCGGGGACAGGGGCGGAATGGCAACGACGGGGATGTATCGGATCACGGCGAGCAGGAACATCCCCATCGCTCCCTCGACATGCTGCATGTTCACAGCCGGCCCGCCAGTTCGAACATCTGGCGCGACAGGTCGACCGCCACCGACATCATCCAGCTTCCGAAAGCGAGACAGATGCCCATGAGGACAATCAGCTTCGGAACAAAGGTCAGGGTCATTTCCTGGATCTGTGTGACCACTTGGACGATTGAAACGAGCACTCCCACAACCAAAGTTGCCAGCAGCAGCGGCATAGATATCTTCGCGGCGGCCAATAGGGTGTCCGCTAGCAGGCGGATGGCGAGATCGGAGTCCACTGCGGCACCTAGTCTTTCCGTCGTGATGCGTACGCGGAGGACAGCCTTTGAGCGATGAGTTTCAGGGATGGCCCCCCCGGGATGCCCGCTTTGGCGAGGATCGCCGCAAACATCCGCTCGGCCCGGCCGGTGTCACCACGGGCGCTTTCGAGCAGCGCTTTCGCCAACATTGCGGTTATTGCGGTTGGGTCGAGCCTGAGTGCTATGGAGAGGTGCTGCTCGGCTTGTTCCTCGTCGCCTCGCAGCGTGGCTACCAAAGCCAGTCCTCCGTGGCTGTCACCGAAGTTCCGCTCCGCCTCACGGGCGCGGCGGTAGCTCAGCTCGGCCGCGTCCAGGTTCCCCTGCAGAAGTTGCGCCCAAGCAAGCGCATGCAGCGTTCCCACATGCCGAGGCATGATGCGCGCCGCCGCTGAGAGCAGTTCCTCGGCGCGCGCGAAATCGGCTCTTGCCAGCGCGATTTCACCACTTCCGAACAGCGTCCGGCCCGACGCCGGGTATCGGCGCAGTATCCGCTCATGCAGTCGTTCGGCCGATTCCAGCTCGCCTTCCCAGCGGAAGATCGTTGCGACGGTGACCAATGCTTCGTGCTGGTTCGCGTCCCTGCTCAACGCCGCGACCGCGTCGGCCCGAGCATCTGCCAATCGGTTGCTGTCGAGCATGGCGATTGACTTCACGCCTAGCGTGGTCGGATTCCCGGGATCCCGTGTGAGCGCGGCCTCGACGCATGCGATGGCTTTCTCCAGCTCATCCGTAGCCATGTGTATCCTGGCTTTCAGGACGAGCAGGTCGGTGCTCTCTCCAAACCTTTCGAGCGCCTCCGAAACCAGCTTCATCGCCGCGTCTGAGTCACGGATGCAGAAGAGGGCGTGCGCCCGGTCGTGCTCAAGCCAAGACGCCTGTACACCCTCCGAGCGCAGCGCTTCGTACTCGGAAATGGCTTCGTGGAAACGGCCGCGCGCAAGGGCCGACCGGGCCACGCGCACCCGGATTTCCGGCAGGGAACGGATCTCCGCCGGCACCGAGCACAGCAGCTCCGCCGCTTCGCGATAGGAAGCGTCACGAAAAAGGTCGTCGGCGACCTCGCCGACGAGCTTTGGATTGGCTGGGTCGCGCTCAAGCAGGGAGCCCAGCGCGCTGGTTGCGGTTTGGTTCACGTGCGGATCTCTTTCGACAGCGTCGTTCCGGCGATCGAATGCGGCAGGCGTTGTTTCATCTCGAACAAGCGTCTCACGAGCGCAGGTTTTTTTTACCGCCGTTTGTCTGCCGTGTTTGTCTTCTTCGAGGCGACTGTGTTCGCTCCTACCAGCTTTCGGACCGTCGGTGATGGCATGGAGCGTTCGTCGCTTGGACGCTTTCCGAACGTCCGCCGATACATCCGGCCGAAGCTCGCGCAGTTTTCGAAACCGCACTCCACGGCGATCCGCTTCACAGGCCAATCGGTCGTTCTCAGGAGAGCGCAGGCATGCTGTGCGCGGAGCCGGATGGACGCCTCCTGCGGACTCTCTTCATAAATCTCCAGAAACTGCCGCGACAGATACCACCGCGAGAAGTTGGTTAGAGCTGAAAGCTCTTCGAGCCGCACCACCCGGTGCCGGTTTCCATCGAGCATCAACCGCGCGCGCTGCATCCGCGCGAACACTCTCAGCCGGCTAGCGGCCGACCGACCGGGGCAACGCGCGATGCTGGCGTCATGGCACCGCGCCAGCGGCGCGAGCGCGAGAAGCATCTCCGTCGCGGCCTGAGCCTCGGGCAGCCGGCCGGCGGCGCCCACCCGCCACAACGCCACGATGCGGCGACGCGCCGCCAGGTCGAAGCGTCCCCGGCCCGGCACGATGCCGAGCTCCCGGGCCTGCCGCGCCCACCGGCCCGAAAGGACAACGCCTATCAGGACGCCGAGGCTGTTTCCGAGGATCTTCTGCGAAGGACTGCGATCCAGGACCAGCCATTCGCCCGGATCAAGGGCGAACTGACCCTCTCGGGCCCGAAGATGGCCGCCGCGCCGGACTTGCAGCCAGATCGACAGCTCCCCGCCCGTACCATCGAGCTCACTCTCATTCCGACCTGCAACTGCCCAAGCAATATCCGGACTCCGCGAGCCGCTCCCGGCCAGCGACATCAGCTTGCTGCGTCCCAACTCCATGTCTCGCCCCTCTGAACCAAAGGGGTCCGTATGCCGGGCGCCCGTCCGGACGACATGAAAGACGGAAGAAATAACTAGAAAATTAAGCTTCTTTTTTTATTTTCTTTTGCAATCAACGAATTAGCTACGGACATGAGACGCCCGCCGTCGGCTGACCGCCGCTGCTGCGCCCGGTACCGACGGTCCTCCGGTCGAGACGCCACGCCGATCAGCGGCCCTGATTGTCTGTCGGGAGCCGAGAGCGGCCGCCCGCCTTCACATGGCATCGTCGGGCACAGGGATCAGCAGGGTGAACACAGTGTGGCCCGGCCGCGAGCGGTAGCTCAGTGAGCCGCGGTGTTCGCGCGCCACCTGCTGGGCCAGCGGCAGGCCGAGGCCGCTGCCTTCGGCGCGGCCGGACACCAGCGGCAGGAAAATGCGTTCGGCCAGGTCCTCGGGCACGCCGCGGCCGTCGTCGGCGATCTCGACGCGCACGGCCAGGCGGTGCGCGCTGTCGCCGATCAGCAGGTGGTGTTCGGCGCGGGTACGCAGCTGCACGGTGGTGGCGCCGGACTCGAGCGCGTTGCGCACCAGGTTCCACAGCGCCTGCGCCAGGCGGTCGCCGTCGCCGGGGAATTCCGGCAGCGAGGGATCGAAGTCGCGCACCAGCTTGATCGCCCAGCCGGCTTCGACTTCCGCCAGCTGACGCACGCGCTCGAGCACGGCGTGGATATTGGTCGGCGCGAACGCGCGCGGCGGCGCCGGGTTGAGCAGGCGGTCGACCAGGGCGGCAAGACGGTCCACTTCGCTGCCGATCAGGTCCACCAGTTCGCGGGTTTCGTCGCCTTCGACGCGGCGCGCCAGCAGCTGCGCGGCACCCTTCATGCCGGCCAGCGGATTGCGGATCTCGTGCGCCAGGCCCTTGAGCGCGGCGGACAGTGCGGCCGGCAGGGCGGTCGCGGGATCTTCGCCGGGGAATTCTTCGGCCAGGTGCGCTTCCAGGCGCAGGCCGCCATCGTCGCTGCGCGCCAGCCACAGATCGGCGAAGCGTTCGCTGCCGCCCGGATGCGCGAGCCGGGCGCGCCGCACGCGCAGCGCTTCGCCGGAGGCCGGCAGGCGCGGCAGCAGTTCGGTCAGGCGGCCGCCCTCGGCATCGAGTTCCCCCAGGCCCAGGCCGACCAGGCGCCGGGCGCTCACGCCCAGCCAGCTGGCGAAGGCAGCATTGCAGCCCAGCAGCCGGCCCTCGGCATCGGCCCAGGCCAGGGGCGTGCTGAGCTGGTCGGCGGTGGGCGGCAGCGGCTCGGACATGGCCGCAGCATAGTGAACCCGCCGCGGGAACGGCTACTGGCCGCCGCCGCCGGCCGCCCGCCGGCGGTTGCGCCGGTAGATCAGCTGGCCGGCGATGGCGGTCAGGCACAAGGCCGAATTGGTAGTCAGGAATACCCAGTTCTGCAGCAGCCAGCTGTAGAGCGCGAAGCCGGCGCTGGCCGATAGCTGGCCGACGAACAGCCACGAGGACACGCCCTCGGTGCTGCCGCTGCGCCACTGCACCACGACCTGGCGGACCAGCGTCGCCAGCAGCACCGCCGACGCCAGCCAGCCGATCGCTTCGGCCACGGACTAGTGCTTCTTGAGCATCTCGTCGCGGGCCTGCTCGGCGCGCGAGGCGCCGATCTTGGTCTCCACGTGCTTGACCTCCTCCGGCGGCGGCAGCACCGCCGGCAGGCCCAGCGACTGGATCCACAGCTCGCGGGTCCAGCCGGTGGTGTGCAGCAGGTGGTGGTGTTCGTCCTTGGCGACGGCGTCGTAGGCCTGCTGCAGCACTTTGGTCTCGTCGCCCGAGCCCTTCTCGGCCAGCAGGCCGATCAGCTCCCAGTTCTGGTGGTCCTTGGTCTCGGCCAGCACGACGCATTCGCCGGCCACCAGCTGCGCGGCTTCGGCATCGGCGGACTCGCGCGCCATTTCGATGGCCTGCACCAGCGACTTGCCGATATGCGCCACCACCTCGCGTCCCGGCGAACGCTGCTCGGGGTCGAGCCCGACCTGTTCGAACACGTTGATCAGCACCTCGTGGTGGCGGCGGGTCTGCTCGAGATATTCCTGCCACTCCTCGCGCAGGTCGTCGTTGACCGCGCATTCGATCGCCGCGGTGTAGACCTCGATGCCACCGAGTTCGGTTTCCAGCGCCTGCAGCAGCAGTTCCTCGAGCTGGGCGCGGTCGTACTTCTTCTTGGCCATGACGGTTCCTTGGTGGTGGGGGGATCGCGGTGGGCGCCCCGGACGAGGCGTCCGGGGCGCCGCCGCGGGGACCGGCGGGGGAGGAAATCCGGTCCCAGGGGGACTCAGCGCCCGGTCGTGCGCTGCAGAGCGCGCAGGCTGTCGTGCATCTGTTCGACCTCGGGCAGGTAGCTGGCCGCCAGTTCGCGCACGCGCTGCGGCTGGTCCTGGGCGGTGGCGTCGCGGAAGGCGGCGACGATGCGGTCCTCCTGCTCTTCCAGCGCGGCGATGAAGCTGGCTTCCGAATCGCTGGCCAGGCGCGCGCGCAGGTCGGCATAGGACTGGCGGAAGCTGCCGAGCCAGGAGCCGTGCCCCGCGGGCTCGTCGCCGTTGCGCGCCACTTCGGCGCGCAGGTCGGCGGCGATGGTTTCCTTGAGGTGGCGGACGCGCTGGAACAGCTCGATGTGCGCCGCGCTGGTGCTGCGCTCGGCGGCCAGGCCGAAAAAGGCGATGCCGTCGTTCAGCGCTTCGACCAGTTCGTTCAGGGTGGCGGAGGGGCGGGTCATGGCGAATCTCCTGGATGACCCGTGCAACGCTGCAGCTTCCGTGCCACGGTACGCGCGCGCGGAAATCCATTCCCGGCTCGGGCGTGTTTTCCGTGCCCGCGCACGCGAGGCCGGTCGCGCGCGCGACGCCGCGGTTCAATGCCGGTTCGGCGGCAGCGCACGGTGGATCGCCGTCGCCGCGACGGCCGCTTCCGCCATCGCCACCGCCACCTCGCTCAGGCCCGCGACCACATCGCCCGCGGCGTAGAGGCCGGGCACGCACGTGCTTTGGCGGATGTCCACTTCCAGGTGGCCGTCGCCGGCACGGCGCGCGCCCAGCGCCACCGCCAGGTCGACGGGAACCCGCGCGAAGCGGATCGCCTGCATCGTGTCGACGACGGGCGCCGGCGCGGCGGCGGCGTGCAGCCACACGCGCGGGTGCCCGCGCCGCAGCGGCAGCGGACACGCCACCGTCTGCGGTTCGATCGCACCGGTGGCGATCAGCACGCAGCGCGCGCGCACCAGCACGCCGTCCACTTCGGCCACGAAGCCCAAGCCGTCGCGGGCCAGGGTCTCGACCACGCCGCGGCAGACGACGACGCCGGCGGCTTCGGCCTGGCGAAGGATCCGCTCCAGCAGCCGCGATCCGGGCTGCGCGCCCGGCACGCCCGGGCCCCGGCGCGGATGCCGCGGGCGCTGCCCGCGCGTCTCGCCGCGATCCACCACACAGGCCTGGCGGCCGTAGCGCGCGAGATTGGTCGCCGCGACCAGCCCGGCCGGTCCACCGCCAACGACCAGGCAATCCATGCGGCTGGCCGGCAGCGCGTTCATCGGCCGCCGGCTACAGCGGATCCTTCTCGTGCCGCGGCTGGGTGCGGCGGTCGCCGAGCAGCGAACTGATCACCAGTCCGGCGCCGAGACCGGCCGCGACCAGGAACATCAGCAGGGCCAGCACCGGATAACCCAGCAGGGTGCGCGAGGTCGGGATGTCCATGATCAGGGCCGCGCCGACGATCATCGCCGCGGCGATCACGCCGGCGGTGACGCGGTTGGCGATCTTCTGGATGCTTTCGATCAGGCGCGACTCCTCGAGCCCGGCGACATGGATGCGGAAGCGGTTGTCGGCCAGCGTGCGCAGCAGCACCGACAGCCGCTGCGGCGCGTCGCGCACCAGCTCCTGCATGTCGAACAGGTCGGTGGCCAGGCGCGAGAGGTCGAGCCCGGCGGCCGCGCGCTGGCGGAACAGGTGGTCGCGGTGCTCGCTCAGCGCCTGCTTCATGGACGCGCCCGGGTCGAGCGCGAGCGCCACCGATTCCAGGTTGAGCAGGGTCTTGCCCAGGATCGCCAGCTCGGCCGGCGGCCGCAGTCCGGCCTCGGCGCCGATGCGGATCAGGTCCATCAGCACCGAGCCTTCGGACTCGGCCACGCCGGCGCTGGAGTAGCGGGCGACGCGGCGGCCGATCTCGCGGGTGAAGCGGGCTTCGTCGAAATCCTCCAGCCGCGTGCCCATGTGCGCGAACGTTTCCGCCACCTGCTCGCCGCGTCCGTCCACCGTGGCCACCACCAGCTTGAGCAGCTGGTCGCGCATGCGCGGCGGCACGTAGGCCACCATGCCCAGGTCGAGCAGGATCAGCTCGTGCTCGGGCGTCAGCACCATGTTGCCGGGGTGCGGGTCGGCGTGGATCAGGCCGTGCACGAAGATCTGGTCCAGGTAGGCGCGGCCCAGCTCGTTCGCCAGCGCGCCCAGGTCGGCTTCCGGCCGGGCGACATCGGGAATGGCGGTGACGCGGATGCCTTCGGCCAGGTCCATCGTCAGCAGGCGGCGCGTGCTGTAGTCGCGCACCGGCGCCGGCACGTGGATGCGGGCATAGGGCGCCAGGTTCTCGCGGAAGGCGTCGAGGTTGTCGGCTTCCTGGCCGTAGTCGAGTTCGGTCATCACCGAGGTGCGGAACTCGTCGAGCCATTCGCGGAAGCCGTAGCGGCGGCCGACGCCGGTGACCAGGCCCAGCGAGGCGATCAGCCGCCCGATCGACGACAGGTCGTTCTCCACCTGCTCGGCCAGCTGCGGGCGCTGCACCTTCACGGCCACGCGCCGGCCGCTGGGCAGCACGGCGGCGTGCACCTGGGCGAAGGAGGCGGTGCCGATGGGCACCGGTTCCAAGGTCTGGAAAACTTTACGCGCCGCCAGGCCCAGTTCGGCTTCGATGCGCTCGAGCACCTGCTCGAAGGGCATGGGCGTGGCCTGGTCCTGCAGCCGCGACAGCGCCACGAGGTAGTCGGGCGGCACCAGGTCGGGGCGCGTGGACAGCATCTGCCCGATCTTGACGAAGGTCGGGCCGAGCTTCTCGAGGTCGGCGGCGAACTCCTCGGCTTCCGGCGACGTCTCCGGACCGCCGGGCGCGCTGGCGCCGGGCGGCCGCGACTTGAACAGCGGCGAGCTGCGGTGCTTGAGCAGGAAGGCGGACAGGGACGACAGTTTCGCGCCTTCGCTCATCGGGATCTCCAGTGACGCCCCGTCGGTCGACGGGGCATCGGGTGGGTCAGCGCGGCGCACCGCGGCAGGACGGCGTGGCGCCGGCGCGGGAACTCAGCCGTCGGTGTCGGCCGGCGGCGGGCCTTCGGCCGGGACGGCTTCGCGCACGGCCTGGCTGCGGCGCAGTTCGGCGTCGGCGACGGCCTTGTCGTACACCGCCTCGGCGGTGTCCTTGCAGGCGTCGCGCGCGTCGCCGGTCATGGCCTCGCACTTCTCCTGCTCCACGTCTAGCGTGGATTTGGCCTTGGCGACCGCGACGTCGTAGTCGGCATCGGCCTTGTCGTCGCGCGGATCGTAGGTGCCCATCACCGGGCCGGTGTCGGGATTGACGCTGGCGTCGGCGGCGTCACGACGGGCGTCGGCGCGGTCGGCCTCGGCTTCGCGAACCTCTTGCGCACCTTCGGCGCGCGCCTCGGCGACGTCTTCGGCGGTTTCCTGCGGGGTTTCGCGGCAGGCCGAAAGCGCCAGCAGGACCAGGGCAACGGGAATCAGGGTGTTCTTCATGGGTTGCTCCGCGATGGGGGTGGCAGGCTCGGCATGGAAAAAGTGCGGACCCTGCCGGTGACAGGGAGCGCCAGGGGAAGCGCGGCAGCCCCGGACAGGGTCCGTGGAGAAAGGCTCTTCTCCAATAGCCGATCGGTGGACGGGGGTCCGGGGGAAAGGAAGCAAGAGCGGTGCCAGCGGCCGCGCCGTCGGTAAGTTTTACCGGCCCGGAAAGGCTTTCCTGGTCGCGGCGGGAATCGGCGGTTTTTTTAACTGTGGGTTAACCGTTGAGGTGCACACTACGGCTCCGTCGGAGGCTGCCCATGACCGAGCAACAGACACTGTTCATCGTCGACGACGACGTTGGATTCGTTCACGCCGCCGCCGAGCTGGCGCGCGAGCAGGGTTTCATCATCACCGTGGCCGGCAGCGTCGAACAGGCGCTGACGCGGCTCAAGGACACCAGCTTCGACGTCGCGCTGATCGACCTGTCGCTGCCCGACGGCAGCGGGCTGGAGCTGCTCGAGCACCTGGACCTGGGCGGAAGCACCCAGGTCATCCTGATCACCGGCCATCCCACCGTGGAATCGGCGCTCAAGGCGATGCACCTGCCGATCGTCGACTACGTGGTCAAGCCGCTGCGCGCGGCCCAGTTCACCGACCTGCTGCAGTCGGCGGCGAAGCAGCGCCGCGTGGTCGGCACGCAGGGCGAACAGTGGCACGGCCTGGCCGGGCCCTCGGCGGCGATGGCCGACGTGCGCCAGCAGATCTGCCGCGTGGCGCCGACCGACGCTTCGGTGTTCATCGAAGGCGAAAGCGGCGTGGGCAAGGAGCTGGTGGCCGGCGCGATCCATGCCGAGAGCGGACGCACCGGACCCTTCGTCGCGCTCAACTGCGGCGCCGTGCCGGCCGAACTGCTCACCAGCCAGCTGTTCGGGCACGAGCGCGGCAGCTTCACCGGCGCCAACAGCCGCCACGTCGGCCTGTTCGAGCAGGCGCAGGGCGGCACCCTGTTCCTGGACGAGCTGACCGAGATGCCGATCCACCTGCAGGTGCACCTGCTGCGCGCGCTCGAGACGCGGACCATCCGCCGGGTCGGCGGCAGCGAGGACATCCCGGTGGACGTGCGGGTGATCTCGGCCACCAACCGGCCGCATGCCGAGGCGATCGAGGCGGCGAAGCTGCGCGAGGACCTGTACTACCGGCTGGCCGAATTCCCGATGACCCTGCCCTCGCTGCGCGAGCGGCCGGAGGACGTGCTGCCGATCGCCGACCTGTTCCTGCAGCGCCTGAACGAGCGCTACGGCACCCGCCGCGCACTGTCGAAGGAAGGCGCCGACCGCCTGCAGCGCTACAGCTGGCCGGGCAACATCCGCGAGCTCAAGAACATCATCCAGCGCTCCTACATCCTGGCCGACGGCGACCTGATGACGCCGACCCTGCCCACCGGCAACGCACGCCCGCTGGCGGAAACCGAAAGCACAATCACCTTCGCGGTCGGAACGCCCATGCACGAGATCGAAAGGCGCATGCTGTTCAAGACCCTGGCCTTCTTCGAGAACAACAAGGCCAAGGCCGCGCAGGCCCTGGGCGTCACCACCAAGACCATCTACAACCGCCTCACCGCCTACCAGTCGTCCAACGAACCCAGGGAGCGCACCGATGAACGCCCCGACACGCCGTCTCGATGCGAAACCGGCACCTGAAGGCCTGGCGGTGTCGCGCCCGCCACCGGGTGAGCTGGTGACGATCCCTCGCCAGGAGCTGCAGGCCCTGGTGCACGACATCCGCAACCACCTCAATTCCATGCTGATGAACGCCGGAGTTCTGGCGGTGCAAAGCCGCGCCAATCCGTCGTCGGCCCGCCATGCCGCCCAGCTCGAGGACGACGGCGAGAAATGCGCCCAGGCGCTGCGGAACCTGTCCGACCGCTATCTGTGACCGCGGCGGGCGAATGAGCTTCCCCGAGTTCTTCCGCACGCTCAGCCAGCCCATCAGCCGACTCAGCCTCACCGGGTGGCGGGCCTATGTCTTCGCCGCCGCGATGATCCTGGGCGCGGTGGTCGTGCGCTGGGCGCTGCCCGAGGGCCTGGGCTCGCGCGTGCCCTTCCCGACCTTCTTCCTGGCCGTGTTCCTGTCGGCCTGGGTCGGCGGCTGGCGCGCCGGCCTGCTGGCCTCGGCGCTCACCATCGTCTGCGGCGTCACCGTCTTCCCGATCACCCGTCCGCCCTGGGACTGGCGCGACCTGGTTGCGCTGGGCTTCGTGTTCGCGGTCTGCGTGGTGGGCGCCTACGCCTGCGCGCGGCTGCGCGCGTCCACCGACGTGATCGAGAAGGACCGCGGCTGGTACGAACGCATCCTCGACCGCGTCGGCGAGGCGGTGCTGGTGGTGGACGACGCTGGCCGCCTGCGCTATTTCAACAGCCACGCCGCCGGCCTCTGGGCGCTGGACGCCAGCCACCTCGACCGTGACGTCGGCCTGGCGGTGGTGCTGTGGCACGAGGGCCGCGACGCGCCCTTCGACGGCCTGGGCGAGCTGATCCGCGACAACGAGGGCAGCTGGGAGCTTCCGCTGGGGCTGGAGGTGCGCGCCGGTGCGCGGCGGGTGCCGGTCGTCGGCAGCGTCTCGCGCGTCCGCGACCCCGACTACGGCGACGCGGCCGTGGTGTCGGTGCAGGACATCCACGCCCTGCGCGAGGCCACGCGCCGGATCGAGGCGACCGAGCGGCGCATGCGTGCGCTGTTCGACTCCGACATCGTCGGCCTGTTCAGCATCGATGGCCGCGGCCGCATCAGCGCCATGAACGACGGCATGCGCCGCTTGCTGGGTTACGGCGCCGACGCCGGCTCGCCGGAGGCGCTGGCGCAGATCGCCGACGAGGACCTGCTGTCGCAGCTGGGCGTCGACGGCACCGAAAACGCGATCGCCTTCGGTCCCTTCGACTGCCGGCTGTCGGGCCCCTCGGGTGAAGTGTGGGTGTCGCTGGGCGTGGTGCCGATCACGCCGCGCGAGCGCATGGTCTTCGCCATCGACATCGGCGCCCGCAAGCGCGCCGAAAGCGCGGTGGACAGCAGCGAGGCGCGCTTCCGGCAGCTGGCGGAGGCGTCCGCGGCAGTGGTCTGGCAGGCGCGGGCCTCGGGCGCGCTGACCGCGCAGATCGGCTGGAGCGAATTCACCGGCGCGCCGCCGCTGGCCTCGTTCGACCAGTGGCCCGACTGGGTGCACCCGGCCGACCAGGACGCGGCGCGGCAGCTCGTGCAGGCGCTGCACACCCAGCGCGACGGCGTCGAGGCCGAGCTGCGCTTCCGCCATGCCTCCGGCGACTACCGCCATGTCGGCGTGCGCGGCGTGGTGCTCGACGGTCCGGCCACCGGCGCCATCGAATGGATCGGCACCCTGCGCGACATCCACCAGCGCCGCCAGGCCGAGGAGGCGCTGGCCTCGAAGGAAGTCGAGCTGCGCCTGATCCTCAACGCCATGCCGGCGCGCATCGCCTACATGGATGCGGACGCGGTGTTCCAGTGGGCCAACGGCAACTTCACCCAGTGGTTCGGGGTTGCCGGCGACGTCAAGGGCCGGCCGCTGGCCGAGGTGCTGCCGCCCGACGCGGTGTCCACGCTCTACCGCTCGCTGCAGGTGGCGCGGCGCGGTTTCGTCAGCCAGCAGGAGTGGCTGGAGAATCACCCCACGCTGGGCCTGCGCTGGACCACGACCACGTTTTCGCCGGACCTGGACGAACGCGGGCGCGTGCGCGGCGTGATCAGCCTGTGCATGGACAGCACCGACCGCCACGAGGCCGAGGACGCGCTGCGGCGCAGCGATGCCGAACACCGCACCCTGGCCGAGAACGTGCCGCACATGGTCTGGATGTCCGACGCCGAGGGCCGGCTGCAGTACTGCAACGCGCGCTGGCACGAGTTCACCGGCCAGGACTCCAGCGGCCGCTGGACCGACCCGGCGCACCCCGCGGACCGCCAGGCGGCCGAAGCGGCGCTGCAGCAGGCCGCGCAGTCGCGCACCGAGCTCAACATCGAAGTGCGCTACTGCCGCGCCACCGACGGCGCCTTCCGCTGGCACCTGGTGCGGGCGCTGCCCCTGCTCGATGGCGAGGACCGCGTACTGCGCTGGTACGGCACCTGCACCGACATCGAGGACCAGCGCATCGCCCAGGAGACGCTGCGCGAGGCGCATTCGCGCACCACGCATTTCCTGGCCACGCTCAGCCACGAGCTGCGCAATCCGCTGGCGGCGCTGATGGCCAGCGTCGAGGTGCTCGAGCACGCTGCGCTGGACGAGAACCGCCGCTTCGAGGTCCGGCAGGCGATCCAGCGCCAGGCGTGGCACCTCAAGCGCCTCACCGACGACCTGCTCGACATCTCGCGCATCACCCTGGGCAAGATCCAGATCAGCAGCGACACCATCGACCTGCGCGAGGTCTGCCAGCACGTGTGCCGGGACTTTTCCGAGAAGGCCCAGCGCCACGAGGTCGAACTGGACTGCGACGTGCCCGACGATCCGATCCTGGTCAACGGCGACCCTTCGCGCATCCGCCAGTGCGTGGACAACCTGGTGTCGAACGCGATCAAGGCCAGCATGCCGGGCATGCGCGTGCACGTCTCGACGCGCGTGGCCGAACGTTTCGCCGAGATCATCGTGCGCGACGAAGGCGTGGGCATCGAGCAGGACGCGAAGGCGACGATCTTCCTGCCCTTCTCGCAGGCCGACGACTGGCGCAACCGGGGCCTGGGCCTGGGCCTGAGCATCGTCAGCAAGCTGGTGGAGCTGCACGGCGGCTCGGTCTGGGTGGACAGCGACGGCCGGCACTGCGGCGCCACCTTCGGTATCCGGCTGCCGGTGGCCAAGGGCGGCGCGGCGGCTTCCGCCGCGCCGCCGGCGGACGAGCCGGCCCGGTCGGCCGAGAGCCTGGTCGGCAAGGTGTTGATCGTCGAGGACGAAACCGACAACGCGGTCGCGCTGCAGTACCTGCTGGCGCTGGAGGGGCACGACGTGTCGGTGGCCGAGGACGGCGTCGCGGCGATCGCGCTGGCCGAATCGCTGCGGCCGGACGTGGTGATCTGCGACCTCGGCCTGCCGCCGCCGCTGGACGGTCTGCAGGTGGCGAAGCGCCTGCGCGCGGCGCGCGGCGACGACATCCATCTGTGCGCATACAGCGGCTACGGCTCGCGCGAGGACGTGGCGCGCTCGCTGGCGGCGGGCTTCGACACCCATCTCACCAAGCCGGCGACGCCGCGGGCGATCGCCGCCGAGATCCTGCGCGGGTTGGGGCGGGTAATGGCTTCGCGAAGCGGCAAATAGTCGCGCCCGCGGCCGGACTGGCACCGACCTTGCAGCCTTCTCCCGGAGGGCGGTGCCTGCGGCCCGCGCTCCGCGGCGCGCCGGCTACCGGCGGCCGTGGCCCCCGGGGCGGCGTTCGAGGCCGCCCCCGGGGCAACTTCAGGTGGACAGGTGGGCGCCGCCGTTCACGTGCAGGATCTGCCCGGTGATGAAGCTGGCGTCTTCGCTGGCCAGGAAGACGAAGGCCGGCGCGATCTCCGCCGGCTGGCCGGCGCGGCCGACCAGGGTGTCGGAGCCGAAGCTCGCGACCTTCTCCGCGTCGAAGCTGGCCGGGATCAGCGGCGTCCACACCGGCCCCGGCGCGACCGCGTTGACGCGGATGCCGCGGTCGGCGACGGCCTGGGCGAAGGACAGCGTCATCGCATTGATCGCGCCCTTGGTGCCGGCGTAGTCGAGCAGGGTCTTGTGGCCGCGCACGCCGGTGATCGAACTGGTGTTGAGGATCACGCCGCCACGCCCGAGATGGTCCAGCGCCGCCACGGTCGCCATGTAGTAGGTGAGCACGTTGGTGTCGAAGGTCTCGCGCACCTGGTCTTCGTCCAGTTCGGCGGGATCCTCGACCGGATGCTGCTCGGCGATGTTGTTGACCAGGATGTCCAGGCCGCCGAGGCGCCGGGCCGCCTGCGCCACCGCTTCGGTGGCCGCACCCGCAAGCGCGAGATCGCCGGGCATCCGCAGGCAGCGCCGGCCTTCCTTCTCCACCAGGCGTGCGGTCTCGCGCGCGTCGGCGTCCTCTTCCAGGTAGGCGATGGCGATGTCGGCGCCTTCGCGGGCGAAGTGCACGGCGATCGCGCGGCCGATGCCGCTGTCGCCGCCGGTGATGAAGGCGCGCCGGCCCTCGAGCTTGCCGCTGCCGCGATAGCCCTCGCGGATGGTGACGGGGCGCGGATGCATCTGCATCTGCTCGCCCGGCTGCGTGTCCTGGTGCTGGGCGGGCTGCAGTTTCTTCTTTTCCTTCATGTGCAGTTCCTTCCTGGCGTGGGGAGCGTCAGTCGCCGACCAGGGAATGCACGCCGGCGTCGAAGTATTCGGCGGGGATGATCCGGCGCGCCTCGGGCGCGACGATCAGCTGTTCCAGGCAGCCCATGGCGGTGGCCGCGAATCCGCCATGGCCTTCGGCCGTGGCGAAGATCACCAGGTGGGCCAGCGCCTCGATCGCATCGGCGGCGGCGTCGGGCAGCATCTGCGCTTCCTTCAGGCTCATGGCGTTCTCCGTCGGGGGACAACGGAGGGCTTGCAGCATCCGTGCCATGCGCGCATGGCCGCAGAACTTCCTGCGCGGCACCGCAATTGCTTCCCCGGGCAACGGAACAGCACGGCAGGCGCCGGCGCGTGAATCCGCCGCCGCGATCCGCATACCGGCGCCAGGAGATTTTTTCCACCTCCGGCGCCGGCGTGGCATGTGCATTGCTTCGTTACCTAAGCGAATGGGTCCCCCGGCTCATTCCATCCCCCCGAGCAAAGCTGAGGAGAGACGTAATGAACCAGCGTTATGGAAATCCGCAGGACGGCCGCAGCCGCAACGAGGACCCCAGCGGCGGCCGTTCCCGCCAGGGCAACGATGAGGGCGACTGGGGCGGCCGTGGCCAGGGCGGCCAGTTCAGCCGCGGCGGCCAATACAACCCCGACGACCAGTACAACGGCGGCGATCGCGGCTACGACGATCCGGGTCGCAACCCCGGTTCGCGCGGCCCCGGCGAACACTACCTGCGCGAATGGGCCGGCCCGGGCGGGCGCGGCGGCCGCCAGGACTACGGCAGTCAGGACTTTGGCGCTGGCCGGGACTATGGCAGCCAGCGTGGTTACGGCAGCCAGGACCCGGGCCGCAGCTACATGACCTCCATGACCTCGGGTTCTCACGGCTACGGCAACCAGGGTTTCGGCAACCAGGGCCACGGCAACCGCAACTACGACAACCAGGGGTATGCCGGCGACCAGGGCGGCGGCTACTACAGCGGCCAGTCGCAGGACGGCCGCCGGGGCTTCGCCCAGGGCCCGCAGAACTTCGGCCAGTACGAAGGCGGCTACGGTGGCGAGGACTTCGGCGGCCCGTCGGGCAGCCAGTCCGGCGCGCAGTACGGAAGCCGCAGCGGCGCCCAGCCGCAGAGCTTCCGCGGCAAGGGCCCGAAGGGCTACAAGCGCTCCGACGAGCGCCTGCAGGAAGACCTCAACGAGCGCCTGATGGACGACGACTACATCGACGCCAGCGACGTGACGGTGCAGTGCCGCGATGGCGTCGTGACGCTGGAGGGTTCGGTGACCGACCGGCGCATGAAGCACCGCATCGAGGACCTGGCCGAACGCTGCCAGGGCGTGCAGGACATCCAGAACCGCATCAGCGTCAAGCGTGGTTCGCAGGGCGGCCGCCCGGACGCCGACGACGAGGATTCCGGCGCGGCCGGCTCCTCGGCCCGCGGCAACGAAGGCTCGAATCAGCCCAAGAAAAAGCACTGAGCCAGGCGGTGCCGCCGTCGCGCGACTCTCTCCGCGCGGCGGCGGCGCTGCGCGAACAGGCGGCGCTCGGCCAGGCGCTGCATGCGCCGGCACACGCCTGGTTCGCGGCCGCGCTGCAGGACGAGCGCGGCGCGCTGTTCGACTGGTCCCGCACCCTGCTGCGCCAGTACCTGCACGACCCCGACCACGACCTTCCCGAGCCCCTGCCCGACGACGACGCCGCGCTGCTGCTCGACACCGTGGATGCGTACCGGCGCTTCGGCGTCGGCGTGTCCGGCCATCTGCCCGCGGCGCTGCAGGCCTGGTACCGCGGGCTGCCGCCGCCTCACCAAGGAGAACCGCCATGAAGACCTGCGACGTCTGCGGCAACGACTACGACAAGACCTTCACCCTGACCCAGGGCGAGCGCACCGGCACCTTCGACAGCTTCGAATGCGCCATCCACGCCTTCGCGCCGACCTGCGCGCACTGCGGCTGCCGGATCCTGGGCCACGGCTCGGAATCGCGGGGCCACTTCTACTGCTGCGCGCACTGCGCGGAACAGGCCGGCGTGCAGGGCCTGGCCGACCACGCCTGAGGCTCAGCCCGGCGCGGCGTCGCGCAGCTGGCGGCAGAAGTCCGCCGTCGCTTCGTCCTCGGGGAAGGCGCATTCGATGCGCAGTTCGTCCAGGGTCACGTCGTGCGGCGTGCCGAAGGTCGTGATGGTGGAGAAGAAGCGCAGCCGGCGCCCGCCCTTGCCGAACACGGTGGTCAGCAGCGGCGCCGGCGAAGCGCCGACGTCGCGCAGGCGCCAGCTGGCGGGCACGCCGGGATAGGCCAGCACGTCGGCCAGCAGCTCGCGCGCCTTCGCATCCGACGGCGCGGCGGCGACTTCGATGTGCAGGTGGCGGATCAGGTCGCGGGCGATCTCCTCCCAGTTTTCCACCGCGGGGCGCAGGCCCTGCGGATCGAAGAACTGGCGGATCATGTTGCCGCTCGCCGGCGCGCGGCCGTCGAGCAGATGGCCGGTGACCCGCGCCGCGGCGTCATTGGCGGCGAGGATGTCCCAATGCCGGTTGAGCAGGAAGGCGGGATAGGGCTCCTGCTGCCGCAGGATCGAGTCGATCGCGCGCCGCACCGCCGCCAGCGCCGGCGTCGCCAGCACCGTCTCGGGGTATTTCGGCGCGAAGCCGGCGGCCACCAGCAGCGCGTTGCGTTCGCGCAGCGGCATTTCCAGCGTGTCGGCCAGGCGCGTGACCAGCTCGCGGCTGGGGCGCGCCTTGCCGGTTTCGACATAGCTGATGTGGCGCGTCGAGACGCCGGCGGCCAGGGACAGGTCGAGCTGGCTCAGGCGCCGCGCTGCGCGCCATTCGCGCAGCAGCCGGCCGATGGGAACCGTGGACATGGGGTCTTGCCAACCGCGGGTCATTCCGCGGCTCCAGCATAGGTCGCGTGGCGTCCGCTGGCGATGACCTGCCAGATCATGGCGGCGGGAACGTGTCCATGCTTATGCGGCGGGCCGGTGCACGGTGATGTGTGCGGCGACGCAGGTCCACCGTCCATCTCTCCTTACCCAGACGTCGGTGTATCGATTGACCCCGGAGCGGCCGTCCTTGAGGAGATAGGCGTTTTCGGCGTGGACCAACGCAACATCGTTGAAGCGGCGGATATTGACCTTGTCCACCGGGAACGCGCTGATTTGCGTGGCGTAGGTAGGTTTCGCGAAATCGGTCAGCGCGACCGCCCTGTCGTAGAAGGATCCGTCGCCGTTCACGACCAAATAGTCTGGCGAAAGGTGCGCGCCGTACCAGGCGACGTCGGCGTCTCGGAACGCTTGCACGTAGCTTTCGTTGAGTTCGCGAAGCGCCGCTGGATCGTCATCGTGATGCCAGGCCCCTTCCCAGGGGCTATCTGGCGTGGCTAATGCCGTCTGCAGCGCAAGCCCGACGCCGGGCAGTATGGATGTACTCTGCGTGCTGACCAACCGCCAACGCGACCCGCTCCATACGTACACTTCGCTGTTGCGGACATTTTCGACTTCGCCGGTCGCGCTGGTGATGCGGGCGGTGGAGTGAAGCAGCGCGACCGGTCCGAACACGCGCACGCGAATATCGTTGTACGAAAGCCCGCGGTGCCGAGACTCTTCGGCCGTCCGCACGAGGAAGGCATCCCGGTCCAGCCACCGTCCATCGTCGGTGGTCTGCAGGAAGTCTGGAGCTACCAGTTCCCTGAAGAAGCGGCTGTCGCCCAGTCGACGGGCATCGGCCATCTTTTGGGTCAACGCGCGCAGTTGTACTTCTGCCAACGCTTCGGTGGGGGCGTCAACGGTGTCGCTGGCTTCGGCGAGAAGTCCGGTGACGACGAGCAGTGGCGCAATCAGGCCGATCGAGTTCATGTCTGTCACCTCATGGGGTCAGTGGCGCTTGGGATCAGCTCGCCACGCCGGCATGGTCGCCAACAGCGCCCTCGCCATTTCCCGAGCCACGCCGGCATCTAGATCCTGCTGGCGGATGAAGTAGTCCGCGTTCGCGCGCAGTACCTCGTCGTAGGGCTTGAGTTCGCCGGAATCGTCGCCGCAGGTGGAGCAGTAAAGCGCTCCGATCCGTCCGCCGGCGAAGTCTTCCGGGGTCCGCATCGGAAAGCCGCAGGATCCGCAGGACGGGCAATAGGGTTCGGACATGGCGGTCTCTCAGGGACGGACGAAGTCGAGGAACTGCGCTTTGAGTTCGGCGCCTCGGGCGCGGATTACGCTGGCATCGGGCGCCAGCAGATCGCGGTTCATCAGGAAGTGGTTCGTCCAAGCGATCCAGAGGTTGGAAAGCGCGGCCGAGCTGCCAGCGCGGACTGTTCCTGTCGCCAGATCGCGTTCATGGGCTTCGCGCAGGCGCCAAGCCACTCCCGCCTGTAGCGCAAAAACCCGCGCCCGCGCCGCGAGCGGAAGAGTCGAGGCTTCCCGGAGAAGGCAGGCATAGAGCACTTCATGTTCCGCCAGAGCGAGCAGATGCGCGTCCAATACTTCGCTCAACGTCGGGGTGTCGCTGGGCATTTCAGCCAGCCGCCGCGACATCTCGCGGCCCACCTCCTCCACGAGTTCGGTTACCAGCGCGTCGCGAGTCTGGAAGTGTACGAATACCGTGCCGTGGGCCTTCCCGGTCTCCTTCGCAATTGCTGCCGTGGTCGTTCCGGCGAAACCATGGACGGCTACCATTCGCAGTCCCGCTTCTAGAAGCTGCCGGCGGGTGTTTTCGCGTTGCCGCTGCCGGCTCTGGCCTCGGGGTGTCGCTTGGATAGTCATGGCTTGTCGCTCAATGAGCTTTTGCTCATTTTAATTGGGGCATGGGTGCAAAGCGCGGTTTGGGTTCCACGCGACAAATCCGGCGCATCCGCCGCAACACTGGACAAGCCAACCGATGTAGGCGGGTGATCGCCAAAGGTCGTGGCATGCTGGACCGACGCAGCGCCGCAGCCGTCAATGTCGGGCACGATGCCAGTGCCCCCCGCTATCACGCCGGTCACGGGCGACACTGGCAGCAAAGCCGTCGCGACATGAAGCAGTGGGTTCGTGGGGAAGCGTTTTAGAAGAACCGCCAGCGGTTCGTCCGGCGCTGGTTCTGACCCCCTACCGCCTTTGACGGACTGCCGATGCGGCAGGGACGCTCGGGCGACATCTTCGATCACGACTAGGGCATTCCCTGCCCCGTAGATGGACGAGATGGGTGGGCCAAGCAGCATCCAGAGGATCGTTGCGCTCATCAGGCCCATGATCCGAGCGGTGCGGCGCCACAGCGCCGGGAGCGCCACCGTCGGCGGATCTGGAGTGACCACTGTCGCCCCCCGGAGTGATTCAGCGTTTTCGAGCGCGGTACGGGCGGACAAGGGAGCCTCGGCGACCGTCGCGCCAGAGGCGAGCCTGCTGACTGGCGCCAGCAGGCGATAACCATGCTTGGGGATGGTCTGGATGTAGTCCTTGCGCTTACGGGCATCGAACGCCTTCCGCAGCACGGCCACAGCCTGGGTCAGCACTTCGTCGTTGGGCAGCGTGCCCGCCCAGACGCGTTCCATCAGCGTCTCTCGGCTCACCACGCGCCCGGCGTGCTCGGCCAGCAGGAGCAACACGCCTTGCGCCTTAACGGTGATGCGAACAGGCGCCCGATGTCCCTTCGCCTCCGAGACTTCCCGGAGGGCCAAATCCACGATGAAGTCGCCTATCCGAAGCCGGTGGTCAGCGCGCCGGCCTGTCATTGAAGAGAGGTGGAACGGGTCATTATCTTAGATGACAACCAACTCACTGAGTTGGTGCTCATTTTATGCCGTGGCTACACAAATGCAAGCCCCCCCCTGGCGCCTGCCCCTATCAAGGCAAAAAAGCGGCCCGGATTTCTCCGGGCCGCGGGCATCCGACGTGATCCGGGGGAGGATCAGATGCCGTAGTACATCGCGTACTCGAGCGGGTGCGTGGCCGCGCGGAACTTGGTCACTTCGCCCATCTTCAGGGCGATGTAGCCGTCGATGAAGTCGTCGCTCATCACGCCGCCGGCCTTGAGGAACTCGCGGTCCTTGTCCAGCGCCTCGAGGGCCTGATCGAGCGAGTGGCAGACGGTCGGGATGTTCTTCTCTTCTTCCGGCGGCAGGTCGTACAGGTCCTTGTCGCTGGGCGCACCCGGGTCGATCTTGTTCTTGATGCCGTCCAGGCCGGCCATCATCAGCGCGGTGAAGGTGAGGTAGCCGGTGTTCATCGGATCCGGGAAGCGGATCTCGATGCGGCGCGCCTTCGGGTTGGACACGTAGGGGATGCGGCAGCTGGCCGAGCGGTTGCGGGCCGAATAGGCCAGCATCACCGGCGCTTCGAAGCCCGGCACCAGGCGCTTGTAGCTGTTGGTGGTGGAGTTGGCGAAGGCGTTGATGGCGCGCGCGTGCTTGAAGATGCCGCCGATGTACCACAGCGCCATCTGGCTCAGGCCGCCGTAACCGTCACCGGAGAACAGGTTCACGCCGCCCTTGGACAGCGACTGGTGCACGTGCATGCCGCTGCCGTTGTCGCCGACCAGCGGCTTGGGCAGGAAGGTGGCGGTCTTGCCGTTGCGGTGGGCGACGTTCTTGATGATGTACTTCATCATCAGCAGCTCGTCGGCCTTCTTCACCAGCGAGTTGAACTTGGTGCCGATCTCGCACTGGCCGGCGTTGGCCACTTCGTGGTGGTGCACTTCCACTTCCTGGCCGGCGGCCATCAGCAGCTTGCACATCTCGGCGCGGATGTCGTGCAGCTGGTCGGTCGGCGCGACCGGGAAGTAGCCGCCCTTCAGGCCCGGACGGTAGCCGCTGTTGCCGCCTTCGTACTTCTTCTTGCTGTTCCAGTGCGCTTCCTCGGAGTCGACCTCGAAGAAGGTGTTGCCCTGCTCGTTGGCCCAGCGAACGGAGTCGAAGATGAAGAACTCGGGCTCGGGACCGAAGAAGGCCTGGTCGGCGATGCCCGACGCCTTGAGGTAGGCCTCGGCGCGCTTGGCGATGCCGCGCGGGTCGCGCGAGTAGCCCTGCATGGTGGCCGGGTCGAGCACGTCGCAGACCAGGATCAGGGTCGGGTCGGCGGTGAAGGGGTCGATCACCGCGGTGTCGGCGTCCGGCAGCAGGACCATGTCGGACTCGTTGATGCCCTTCCAGCCCGAGATCGACGAGCCGTCGAACATCTTGCCGTCCTCGAACAGCGCCGGCTCGATGATCGAGACCGGGAAGGTGACGTGGTGCTGCACGCCGCGCATGTCGGCGAAGCGCAGGTCCACGAACTCGACGCCGTGGTCCTTGATCAGTTTTTCGATATGGGCGAGGGACATGCGAACAGCTCCGGCAGGGTGGGATGGCTCTTGATAGCAAGGCCCGTGCCAGCCTGAGCGGCAATGTAAGTTGTTGATTTTTCGTGCTTCACTCGCCAACGATGACCCGATTTGCCCTGAATCGGGGATACATTATTAATAGATATCCCCGTTATGGTGCATCCGCACTACCCGGGGGCTGACGTATGCTGGCCGCCCCGCACCGCCAACCCCGCCCGTGAACGATCTGCTCTCCGCCCTGCTGCTCGGCATCCTCGAAGGCCTGACCGAATTCCTGCCGATCTCCAGCACCGGCCACCTGCTGATCGCCCAGCACTGGCTGGGCGCGCGTTCGGACCTGTTCAACATCGTCATCCAGGCCGGCGCCATCCTCGCCATCAGCCTGGTGTACCGGCAGCGGATCTGGTCGCTGGCCACCGGGTGGCGCGACGCGGCGTCGCGCGACTACGCGCTCAAGATCGCGGCCGCCTTCGCCGTCACCGCGGTGGTCGGTTTGCCGGTGCGGCTGCTGGGCTGGGAATTGCCGGAAACGGTCGGCCCGGTGGCCTGGGCGCTGATCATCGGCGGCGTGTGGATGCTGCTTGCGGAACGTTTCGCCGAATCGCGGCCGGACTCGACCACGATCACCTGGACCATCGTCGTCGCCGTGGGCCTGGCCCAGGTGCTGGCCGGCGTGTTCCCGGGCACCTCGCGCTCGGCGGCGGCGATCTTCATCGCCATGCTGCTCGGCCTGACCCGCAAGCCGGCCGCGGCGGAGTTCGTGTTCCTGGTCGGCATCCCGACCATGTTCGCGGCCAGCGGCTACGCGCTGCTGGAAACCGTGGGCGAGGGCCGCGCCGGCAGCGAGGACTGGACCGGCCTGGCCGTGGCGTTCGCGGCGGCCACGGTCACCGGCTTCGCGACCGTGCGCTGGCTGCTGGGTTACATCGCCACGCACCGCTTCGCGCCCTTCGCTTGGTACCGCATCGGCCTGGGCGCGGCCCTGCTGCTGGGCCTGCCCGCCGGCAGCTGAGGCCGGCGGAATGCGCGGCGGTCAGTCGGCCGGGTAACCCAGCCGCACCGCGACCGGCGAGAGCCGGGCGAATTCGCCGGCGAAGGCCTGCCGGTACTGGCGCCAGTGGCCCGGCGCGAAACCGAGCGCGCCGTGGCTGACCGCCGCCAGCGGCTCGCCCAGGCCCAGAGCCTGTTCCAGCGCCGCCGCGGCCACGCCGGCGTCGCCGTCGATGCGCACCAGCGAGACCTGGCCCGGGTTCGCCTCGCGGTGTGCGGCCAGGGCCTCCAGGCCCAGGGCCAGCCATTCGGCGGCACGTTCGGGTTCGGCGGCGAAGATGTAGTCCTGGGTGCTGCCCTGGACCATCCAGCTCAGGAAGGCGTCACGCGGATCGGCGACCACGGCCAGCAGGTGGGCGCCGCGCAGGGCCGCCAGGGTGTAGCCGTCGATCTGCGGCAGCCAGTCCACGGCCGTGGCCGGGTCGAGGCCGCGGGCCTGGATGCCGGCGCGCCAGCTGCCGGCATTGCCGGACGCCGGATGGCCGGGCGCGCGCCGGGCCAGGCCGAAGCCGTCGCCGCGCACCATCTGGCCGATGCGGTCGAGCAGCAGGCGCGGGCCGAGCTGGCGCTGCAGCGCCGGCAGCAGGTTGTCCAGGCGCACGCCGGTCGGCGACCACAGCAGGGTGCCGCCGCCGGTCTCGCCCTCGGGCGCGGCGTCGGCGGGCTGCGGCTG
This sequence comes from Arenimonas terrae, assembly GCF_006265115.1. Lineage (GTDB taxonomy): Bacteria > Pseudomonadota > Gammaproteobacteria > Xanthomonadales > Xanthomonadaceae > Arenimonas > Arenimonas terrae. Next base: position 350,052 of record NZ_SMDR01000003.1, read on the forward strand.
CGGCAGCGGATGGGCCGAGGCGACCCGGCGGGCCATCTCGCGCCAGCAGGCCGCGGCTTCGTCATGCCGGCCCAGCTGGTCCAGGGCCAGGCCCTGCCAGGCATAGGCGGTGCGCTGTTCCTGGCCGCTGCGGGCGATCGGCGCCAGGGCCTGCGCCTGCGCGAGCGCGGCGGCCGGGTCGGCGCGGAAGTCGGCGCGCAGCTTCACCAGGCGGCTGGCGAAACGGTTCGGGTCGCGGGCCAGGGCCTGGTCGGCGTAGGCGACGGCCTGGGCGGTGTCGCCGGCGGCTTCGTGGTACTCGGCCAGGAATTCCAGGCAGGCCAGGCTGCCGGGCACGGTGCCGTGCCAGCGCTGCAGCAGGACCAGCGGATCTTCCTGCAGCAGGCCCGAAAGCCAGAGCCGGGCGATCCAGAGGCGGTCGTTGCCCGGCGCCAGCGCCAGGGCGGTCTCGATCCGCGCCAGGGCCTCTTCGCCGCGGTGGCGCTGGACCAGCAGGGGCAGGGCCGATTCGACCACGCGGGTCTGGGCCGGGTGGGCGTCGAGCAGGGCCAGCAGGTCGGCCAGGGCCTCGTCCTCCTGGCCCAGGGCCTGGCGCTGGTCGGCGCGCATGGCGCGGGCGAAGACGTCGTCAGGACGCAGGGCCAGCAGGCGGTCGAGCGCGGCCACGGCCTCGGCGGGTTTGTCCTGGCGGCGGCAGGCTTCGGCCAGGGCGCGCAGGCCGCCCGGGTTGTTCGGCTCCAGGGCCAGGGCGTTGTTGAGCGCCTGCTCGGCGAACGGCCACAGGCCGCGGCCGACATAGGCCATGCCGAGCGCGTGCTGGGCGCCGGCAAGCTGCGGATTGGCCTGCACCGCGGCGGTGAAGCATTTCAGCGCCCGCTCGGCGTCGCCGCCGGCCTGGGCCACGTAGCCTTCGGCCACCAGCACCTGCGGGTGCTCGGCGTCCACGCGCTGGGCCAGGCGCAGGTTGCGCGCGGCCTCGTCGCGGTCGCCCTTGGCCAGGGCCAGGTGCACCAGGGTCAGGTAGGCCGGCAGCTGGTTCGGGTCGGTGGCCAGGGTCTGCTTGAGGCCCTGGGTGGCCGCGGCCACGTCGCCTTCGGACAGGGCCAGCGAGGCCAGGCTGAACTGGTAGGGCGCGCGGTCCGGGGCCAGCTCGACGGCGCGCTCGAAAGCGGCGCGGGCGGTGCCGACGTCGCCGGCGCGCTGGGCGCTCAGGCCGAGCAGGTGCTGGGCGTGGGCGTTTTCGGGTTCGGCGGCCACGGCGGAGCGGGCGGCGGCGAGGGCGGCGGCGGTGTCGCCGCGGCGCAGCGCCTCGGTGATCTGGGCAAGCATGGGAAGGTCTTCAGGCTGGAGCGGAAAGCGGCATTGTAGCCCGGGCGGCCTGGGCCGCGGCCTCCAGGCGCGCGGCGACCCAGCGCTCGGCATAGCCGCGCAGGTCGGCGCCCTCGAGGAAGCCGCAGTGGCCGCCGAAATCGGCGAGCTCCAGCGTCGAATGCGCGGGCAGGGACAGGTGCGGGAAGCCGTCGGCCGGGATCACCGGATCGTCGGCGGAGGCGAGCACGCTCACCGGCACCTGCAGCGCCGCCAGGCGGTCGCCGGCGACGCTGTAGCCGTCGAAGTACTCCTCGATGTCGGCCATGGTCGTGTGCCGCCGCACCATCCAGTGGGTGAGGCCGCGCATGTCCAGGGCCAGCACCTGGTCGTCGAAGTCGTGGTGTTCGGGGAACAGCGCGCGCTTGCGCTGCAGCGAGCGCCGCCACTTCTTCATGAAGTACCAGTGGTAGAACGGGTGCCCGGACTCGAGCGTGCGCAGCACGCCGGACGGATCGATCGCCGGGCACACCGCGGCCGCGTGCACCAGTGGGATGCCGGCACCCGGCGCCGACAGCGCCAGCCGCAGCGCGAAATTGCCGCCCAGCGAATACCCCGCTGCCAGCATCGGCCGCGCCGGGAAGCGTCGCGACACTTCCGCCGCGGCCTGCACCACTTCGGCCAGGCGGCAGGAGTGGAAGAGGTCCTTGTTGAGGTGGTGGGTGTCGCCGTGGTCGCGGAAGTTGAGCCGGAACACCTCGAAGCCCTTGCCCAGCAACGCCGCCGCGGTGTGGCGCATGTAGCTCGATTCACTGCTGCCTTCCCAGCCGTGCAGCAGCAGGGCCAGTCCGCGCGGCTCGGTGCCGGGTACGGCGCTGTGGAAGCCCTGCAGGCGCACGCCGTCCTCGACGGCGATGATGTGTTCGGTGGTGACCGCGCCCAGCCGCTGCAGCGCACGCTGGCCGCTGGCGCGGCGCAGCGGCATCGAACTGAGCACCGACTGGACGTGCGGATTGCGCAGCCAGCGCGGCGGGCGGTAGTCGGCGGCGCTCATCATCGTCGCGCCCTCAGCCCGCCATCGCCGCGATGATGCGCTCGCGGCAGGTTTCGGCCATGCGCCGGCGGCCGTCCTCGCTGGACGCCACCGGTTCCAGGAAATGTACTTCGGCCACGCGGCCGGGTTCGCCGAGCAGGCGCACGAAGTTCTGGAAGAAGTTCTCGCGCGGACCGAAGGCGACGATGGTCTGGGCGCTGCCGCGCGCGCCGTACTTGAGCGCCACCGGCTGCGCCGGCACGTTCGCCAGCACCGCCGGCTGGAAGATGCGCGCGTGGAAGGTGCCGATGGCGTCGCCGCCGGTGGTGCGGCCTTCCGGGAACACGCCGACCGCCAGGCCCTGCTCCAGGCGCTGCACCATCTGGTGCATCACGCCGTGCAGCGAGTCGTTGCTGCCGCGGTGGTGGTAGATGGTGCCGCCGCGGCTGGCCAGCCAGCCCACCAGCGGCCAGCGGGCGATCTCGGCCTTGGCGACGAAGCCCATCATGCGCTGGCTGTGCATCAGCTCGATGTCGATCCAGCTGACGTGGTTGGCGACGAACAGCGCCGCGCCCGGCAGCGGCGTGCCGTAGCGCTTGAGCGTGAAGCCGAAGATGCGCATCAGAGTGCCCGACCACCAGCGCACCGTGCGGTGGTCCAGGCGCTCGCCGCGCATCTCGATCCGGGCCGACAGCGGGTTGATCATCAGCAGGGTCAGCGGCAAGCCCAGCCCCAGGTGCAGGGCGAGCAGCGGCAGACGCCAGAGGTAGCGCAGCGGACGACGCCAGTCGGTCGACGGGCGGACCGTATCGGGGTGGGCAGACATGCGGCGATTGTGCCGCAGCCGCGCCGAGTAAACACCCGACGCCGCAGTATCGCCGCCGCGACTCAGCGTCCGACCACCGCGGCGGTCATGCGCGAGATGCAGGTGAGGCGGCCCTTGTCGTCCTCGATGCGGACTTCCCAGACCTGGGTGGTGCGACCCAGGTGGATGGGGCGCGCGGTGCCGGTCACCACGCCTTCGGTGACGGCGCGCAGGTGGTTGGCGTTGATCTCCAGGCCGGCGGCCTGCTGTTTCGCGTCCGGGTCCAGGCACAGGAAACCGGCAAAGCTGGCCAGGGTCTCGGCCAGCGCCACCGACGAGCCGCCGTGCAGCAGCCCGAAGGGCTGCTTGGTGCGGGCGTCCACCGGCATGGTGCCGCGCAGGTAATCGGGACCCTGCTCGGTGATCTGGATGCCGAGGCTTTCACCCGCGGTGCCCTTGAGCATGCGGGTGATGACGGCGGGGTCGATCCGCTGGCGGAAAGGGCCTTCCACGGCAGCCGGGGGTCAGCGGACCCGCAGCATGCCCGGGCGGTAGGAGCTGGTGTAACCCTTGCGGGCGTAGCCGGAGCTGTCGCCGTAGCCGCCGCCCAGGTCGCGGTTGCGGCGGCGGTGCATGCGGTCCACCAGCTCGTCGCGGCGGGCTTCCAGCCAGTCGGCGCGGCCGACCTTGGCCGGGTCCAGGCCGCGGCGCTCGGCCTCGCCCTGGCGGAAATCGCAGAACTCGTCGTAGGCGGCGATCTCGTGGGTCAGCTCCTTCACGCACATCTCGATGGCGATGGCGTCGTCGAAGTAGCCCAGCACCGGCACGTGGTCCGGGATCACGTCCTTGGGGTCGGCGAAGTAGACCAGGGCCGAGAGCACGCGCTGCTTGTCCTCTTCCGGCAGGTGCCAGCCGTCGTCGCGGACCATGGCGATCAGGGCGTCCAGGCGGTCGAGGCGCTGGGCGATGAAGTCCGGGACCTCGATCTTGTCGGCCTCGAGCAGCAGGGTCGATGCGGCGGCGATGATCTCGTCGGCGCTTTTATGGCCGGCGGTCGCGCGGGCGGCGTTCAGGGCCTGGGTGAAGTGCTCGAGATCGCGGTCGGAGAGTTCGAAGCTGATCGAAAGGGGCATGCGGGCGGGTCCGGCGTTGCGTTTGCGGGAGGGATGCAGCCTAGGCCCGGCGGGGGGCGGCGTCAATCGAACGCGCCCCGCCGCGGGCTCAGAGGATCGGTGTCAGGCCGGCGCCGAAGGCGGTCAGGATGCGGGTGTAGACGGTCTTGAGCGGCAGGTCCACTTCCGGGAAGGCGCCGACGTCCTCGTAACACGCGTAGAACCGGGGATCGGAGGGCGGCATCGGGTTGCAGCCCTCGCGCAGCTCGAAGCTGGCGGCGTAAGGGAAGGGCCAGATGTCGAAGATCGGCAGCTTCTCGGAGAGCTTGCCCAGGCTGTAGTTCAGGCCCGAGAAGATCGGCGGCTTCTCCTGGCGCGCCACCCGCCAGGCGTTGTCGGGCTGCATGTCGCGCTCGATGCTGGCGCGCAGCGCGCCGGCGAACTCGGCGTCGTGCACCACCACCATGGACTCGGTGTTGAAGTTGTCCGAGCGCGGGTCGAAGTTGTGGCTGCCGACCACGCCGATGCGGCTGTCCACCACCAGCGACTTGGCGTGCAGTCCGACCCGGACGCCGGCGCGCTTGAGCGGCACCGGCCCGCTGGCCGAGCCCGCCGAACCCGATCCGAACATCGGCAGGTGCGCCGCGCGCTGCTCGCCCAGGGCGCCGGTCGCGGCCACGTCGATCGGCGCATCGGCCGGATAGGGTTTGTACTCGAAGATCTCGAAGCCCAGCTCGCGCAGGTACAGGCGCTTGTACTTGTGGCTCATCGCGTAGACCGGGAAGGCGTCGGTGGCGGCCAGGGAGTTGGTCGAGACCCAGACCACCGGCCGGCGCTCGCGCTTCTGCAGTTCGCGGAACAGCTTGCGCGCCGGCCGCGACAGCACCAGGTAGGGCGTCTGCAGAACCAGTTCGTCCCGCGCGCCGGCGACCAGGTCGCGCATCGCGATCGAGGCGTCCTCGTCGGCGGCCAGCTCGCCCTCGTGTTTTTCCGGCAGATCGGCGAAGAACTCGACCCGGCCCACGTCCAGGCCCAGCGGCCGCAGGTGCTCGATCACCGCCTTGCCGTCGGCCGCGGTCGCCGCCATCGCCAGCACGCGCGGCGAGCGCTCGCGGTCGGCCGCCAGCAGCGGGTGCGGCGGCACGCCGTTGGCGCGCAGCAGGCGTTCGGCGACATCCGAGAGCTGCTCGGCCCGCTGGGTGCGGCCGTAGGTCCAGAAGGCGTCGAAGTTTTCGCCCATCGCCCGCACCACCGGCCCGGCGACCAGGATGTCGCGGTCGCGGTAGTTGTATTCCTGGGCCCAGTCGAAATAGCGGTCCTGGATGTTGCGGCCGCCGGTGACGCCGACCACGCCGTCCACCCGCAGCAGTTTGGTGTGCATGCGCTGGTTGAACTTGCGGAAGCAGCACAGGATGCCGGCGGCGTACTGCAGGGCCTGGGTCTTGGCCTCGTCGAAGGTCGGGTTGTACAGGCGCAGCTCGAAGTTGCGGTGCTGGCCGGCCAGGCTGGCCTGCAGGTTCGGGTCGGGCAGGCCGTAGAGCTGGTCCAGCAGCACCCGCACCTTCACGCCGCGGCGGGCCGCGCGCAGCAGCTCCTCCAGCACCAGGCCGCCGGTCTCGTCGGCGTCGAAGATGAAGCTCTGCAGCTCGATGCTCTCGCGCGCCGCGCGGATCAGGTGCACGCGGGCCAGCAGGGCGTCCTGGCCGCGGTCGAGCAGCATCACGTGGTGGCGCGGCGCCTCCGGCGTGGAGGCGGCGACCGCGGCGTGGCCCAGCGCCAGCAGGGGCGAGTCGGCGGCACAGTCCTGCACGGGCTCGCAGTCGAGCGCAGCGCTGCGGCCCGCGACCGCGAGTTCGGCGGCGTCCCGGCGTTCGCGCGGCGACAGGGTGGAGCAGCCCGCAAGGACCAGCAGGCTGAACAGGAGGGCGAGGGTACGGGGGGTCATGGCCGCACAGGGTCGCGCAAACGCACCCGGAAGTCGAAGCCGACGTCGTCGCGCACCCACAGGCGCTGGGCGGTCATGCCGAATTCACGCCGGCTGACCCGGCCGATCACGCGGATGTCGCAGCCGCGGCCGGGCTGGGCGCAGGTCGCCGGTTCGATCCGGAAGCTGACCGGCCGGCTGCGCCCGCGCAGGCGCAGTTGGCCGCCGAGCTCGCCGCCCTGGCGCAGCAGGCCGCGCGTGAAGGGCGCGGACTCGAAGCGGATGTCGGGATGGCGGTCGACGTCCAGGAACTTGTCCGAGCGGGTCGCGCGCACCATCCAGGCCGGGCCGTCGAGATCGAGTTCGCGCGCGTCCAGGCGCACCCGCACCCGCCAGCGGCCGGCCTCGGGATGCAGTTCGCCCTCGAGCTGGCGGAACCGGCCCTGCACCTGGCCGGCCATGCGCAGGCCGACCTCGAAGCTGGCGCGCGAGGTCGCGGGATCGAAGGATTCAGGCACGGGAACCGCCGCGGCGACCGCGCCGACCAGCCCGGCCAGGCACAGCCCGCCGGCCCAGGCGCGGATCATCCGGTCAGGGCCACCAGAAGGCCGCGAGACGGGCGATGCCCGGCTCCAGCGCGGCCTCCGCGGGCAGGGACAGCACGGCGATGCCGCCGGCCGGCATGCCGCGGAAATCGCCCGACTGGCCCGAGCTGAGCAGGGCCGCGAGCTGTTCGAAACCGGGGTTGTGGCCGACCAGCAGCACGCGGGCGATGTCGCGGTGGTCGTCGGCGACCTGCATCAGCATGCCCGGGGTGGCGTCGTAGATGCGCTGGTCCTGGCGCAGCTCGACGTAACCGAGCGCGGCCAGCGCCTGCTCGGTGGTCTCGCGGGCGCGGCGGGCCGGCGAGCAGACCACGCGGTCGGGCAGGTAGCCATGGTCGCGCAGCCAGCGCCCCGCGGCCTCCGCCTCGGCCTGGCCCTGCAGCGAAAGCGGCCGGTCGAAATCCTCCTGGCCGGGGGCGGGAGGTTCGGCGTGGGCGTGGCGGAGCAGGATCAGTTCGCGCATGGCAGTCCTTGTCGGCGGCGGAGGTCAGAGCAGTTTCTTGAGCCATTTCAGCAGCGGCGCCCAGTCGTCCTGGTGGCTGCGGATCTGTTCGGAGTGGTAGTCGAACACCGACTTGCCCAGCGCCGCCATCAGCACGTAGGCCTGGGTGTCGCGCAGTTCGGCGACCACCGGGTAGGGCCAGGTGCCGAGCTGGGCGACCGCCTGCTGGGAATTGCTGGTCCAGGGCTTGAGGCGGTTGCCGACGATGCCGACCGGCAGCTTGCCCTTCTTCACCCGCGGGTGGGTGACCAGGGAGTTGAGGAAGACCACGGTGGCCTCGAGGTCGATGGTCGAGGGCTGCACCGGCACGATGACGGCGTCGGCGCGCTCGAGGAAGGCTTCGAGGTCCTCGGCCATGGCGCCGGCGCGGGCGTCGATGACCAGGCGCTGCACGCCGTCGGGCAGGTGCTTTTCCCAGCCGCGGCGGCTGCCGTCGATGGGCAGCACGGCGGTGTCGAGGGCGGCGCGTTTTTCGCACCAGTGGGTCGAGGACTTCTGGGGGTCGGCGTCCAGGATGGCGGTCGCCTTGCCGTCGACCGCGAACCAGGCGGCGAGGTTGGTGGCGACGGTCGTCTTGCCGGCGCCTCCCTTCGAGCTGGCGACCAGGATCGTGCGCATGCCGGACCTCCGCTTTCGGGAAGAGACTGCACTCTAACCCGCCCCGGACGCGGCAAGGAAGGCAGCCAGAGCAGAAACTCTAATCCGCTGTGTGACCGTGGGGTCGACCCTGCCCTTAGACGCCCGCACGTCCCGCGCGGCCGGGTCTCCATTACTTCCCGTGGAGGGCGCATGAACGCTGCCCCGGTGCCGGGCCTGCATTCCCCGGATTTCGAGCGCGACAGTTGCGGGTTCGGGCTGATCGCCCAGATCGATGACCGGCCCTCGCGGGCCCTGGTCGATGCCGGGCTGCGGGCCCTGGCGCGGCTGACCCATCGCGGCGCCGTCGGCGCCGACGGCCTGAGCGGCGACGGCTGCGGCCTGCTGCTGCGGCGGCCGCAGGCCTTCCTGGAAACGATCGCGCGCGAGGCCGGCCTGGCCTTCGGCCCCGGCGACGCCTGCGGCATGGTGTTCCTGCCCCTGGCCGAAGACGCCGCGGCGCGCGCACGCGCCGCGCTGGCGGCGGCGCTGCAGGCGCAGGGCCTGGCGGTGTCGGGCTGGCGCGTGGTGCCGGTGTCGCACGCGGACTGCGGCGCAATCGCGCGGCGCGGGCTGCCGCGCATCGAACAGGTGTTCGTGGCGGCGCGCGGCAGCGCCGAGAGTTTCGAGCGCGCCTTGTTCCTGGCCCGCCGCGCCGCCGAGCAGGCGCTGGCCGACGATCCCGACTTCTACGTGGTGACGCTGTCGGCCGCGAGCCTGGGCTACAAGGCCATGGTGCTGCCCGATGCGCTGCCCAAGGTCTTTCCCGACCTGGCGCGGCCGGAGCTGGCGTCGTCGGTGGTGCTGTTCCACCAGCGCTTCTCCACCAATACCGCGCCGGCCTGGAAGCTGGCCCAGCCCTTCCGCCTGCTCGCGCACAACGGCGAGATCAACACCATCGAAGGCAACCGGCACTGGGCCAAGGCCCGCGCCGCGCACTGGCGCACGCCGCGGCTGGACCTGCGCGCGCTGGCGCCGCTGGTGTGCCTTCAAGGCTCGGATTCGCAGAGCCTGGACAACATGCTCGAGCTGCTGCTGGCCGGCGGCATGGACCTGCTGCAGGCCATCCGCATCCTGATCCCGCCGGCGACCGCGTCGCTGGAATACAAGGACCCCGACCTCGCCGCCTTCTACGAGTACTACGGCCTGTCCACCGACCCCTGGGACGGCCCGGCCGGCATCGTGATGTGCGACGCGCGCTACGCCGCCTGCACGCTCGACCGTAACGGCCTGCGCCCGGCGCGCTGGCTGCTCACCGCCGACCACACCCTGGTGGTGGCCTCGGAGATCGGCGTGTACGACGTGCGCGACGAGGACATCGTCGCCAAGGGCAAGCTCGGGCCCGGCGAGATGCTGGCGGTGGACCTGCAGCGCGGGCAGCTGCTCGACACCGACGCCATCGACGCCATCAACAAGGCGCGCGCGCCGTTCAAGGCCTGGCTCAAACAGGGCGTCACCTACCTCAGCACCAGCCTGGTCGATCCCTCGCTGGCGGCCGAGCCCTTCGATGCGGCGACGCTGCGGCGCTTCCAGAAGCTGTTCCAGCTCACCCGCGAGGAGCGCGAGGCCGAACTGCGCGTGCTGGCCGAGACCGAACAGGAAGCCACCGGCTCGATGGGCGACGACACGCCCTTCGCGGTGCTGTCGCACAGGATCCGTCCGGTCAGCGACTACTTCCGCCAGGCCTTCGCGCAGGTGACCAACCCGCCGATCGACCCGCTGCGCGAACAGATCGTGATGTCGCTCACCACCCAGCTGGGCCCGGAAGGCAACGTGTTCGAGGCCTCGGCCGACAACGCCGTGCAGGTGATGCTGAACTCGCCCGTGCTGAGCCAGCGCAAGCTGCGCCAGCTGCTGGCGCTGCCGCAGTTCGAATCCGCCAATGCGCTGGTCCACCTGCACCTGCGCGCGGGCGAGACGCTGCCCGAGGCGCTGCGGCGCCTGCAGGCCGAAGCCGAAGCCGCGGTGCGCGCCGGCGCGGTCATCCTGCTGCTGTCCGACCGCTACCCCGAGCGCGGGCACGCGGTCGTGCCGGCATTGCTGGCGACCGGCGCCGTGCACCACCACCTGGTCGCCGCCGGCCTGCGCTGCCGCGCCAACCTGGTGATCGAGACCGGCACCGCGCGCGACGCGCACCAGGTCGCCTGCCTGATCGGCGTCGGCGCCACCGCGGTGTATCCCTATCTCGCCTACCAGACGCTGTCGGCCCTGGGCCGCGCCGGCGTGGTCGACGGCAAGGCCGGCAACGAGCCGGCCGAGCTGGGCCGCAGCTACCGGCGCGGCATCAAGAAGGGCCTGCTGAAGATCCTCTCGAAGATGGGCATCAGCGCCATTGCCAGCTACCGCGCGGCGCAGCTGTTCGAGATCGTCGGCCTGAAGGACGAGGTGGTGGACCTGTGCTTCCCGGGCATGGTGAGCCGGATCCAGGGCGCGGGTTTCGCCGAGCTGGAGGCGGAGGCCTGGCAGCTGTCGCGGCGCGCCTGGCTGGACGCGGAGGAGATCGAGCCCGGCGGCCGCCACAAGCTGATGCACGGCGGCGAATACCACATGTACAACCCGGACGTGATCGCCAGCCTGCAGCGCGCGGTGCGCAGCGGCGACGCGGCCGACTACCGGGTCTACGCCGACCACGTCGACGGCCGTCCGGCGTCCACGCTGCGCGACCTGCTGGCCCTGCGTGCCGACGTGGCGCCGATTCCGCTCGACGCCGTCGAACCGGCCGAGGCCATCCTGGCCCGCTTCGATTCCGCCGGCATGTCGCTGGGCGCGCTCTCTCCCGAGGCGCACGAGGCGCTGGCGACGGCGATGAACCGCCTGGGTGCGCGCTCGAACTCCGGCGAAGGCGGCGAAGACCCGGCCCGCCACGGCACCGAGAAGCGCAGCAAGATCAAGCAGGTCGCCTCGGGCCGTTTCGGCGTCACGCCCGAATACCTGGTCAATGCCGAGGTGCTGCAGATCAAGATCGCCCAGGGCGCCAAGCCCGGCGAAGGCGGCCAGCTGCCGGGCCACAAGGTCAATCCGATGATCGCGCGGCTGCGCTACGCCAAGCCGGGCATCGGACTGATTTCGCCGCCGCCGCACCACGACATCTATTCGATCGAAGATCTCGCCCAGCTCATTTTCGACCTCAAGGAAGTGAACCCGGACGCGCTGGTCAGCGTGAAGCTGGTGTCGCACGCCGGCATCGGCACGATCGCCGCGGGCGTGGTGAAGGCCTATGCCGATCTGATCACGGTGTCGGGCTACGACGGCGGCACCGGCGCCTCGCCGCTCTCGTCCATCCACCACGCCGGCACGCCCTGGGAGCTGGGCCTGGCCGAAGTGCAGCAGACCCTGCGCCGGAACGAACTGCGGCACCGCGTGCGCGTGCAGGCCGACGGCGGCCTCAAGACCGGCCTGGATGTGGTCAAGGCCGCGATCCTGGGCGCCGAGAGTTTCGGCTTCGGCACCGCGCCGATGGTGGCGCTGGGCTGCAAGTACCTGCGCATCTGCCATCTCAACAACTGCGCCACCGGCGTCGCCACCCAGGATGCGCGCCTGCGCGCGAACCATTTCATTGGCCTGCCCGAGATGGCGATGCACTTCTTCCGCTTCGTGGCCGAGGACGTGCGCCGCTGGCTGGCGCAGCTGGGTGTGGCGAAGCTCGAGGACCTGATCGGCCGCACCGACCTGCTGGCGCTGGCCGAAGGCCAGACGCCGCGCCAGCGCGGCCTGGACCTGGCGCCCCTGCTCGCCGCCGCCGACGGCCGCGGTGCCGCCGCGCGCCACTGCACCGAAGCGCGCAACCGCCCGCGCGACACCGGCCTGCTGGCCACGCGCATGCTCGAGGAGATGCGCGCCGCGATCCACGCCGGCGCCGGCGGCCAGTTCAGCTATGCGGTGCGCAATTCCGACCGCAGCCTCGGCGCGCGGCTGTCGGGCGAGATCGCCCGCGTGCACGGCAACCACGGCATGGCCGACGCGCCGCTGGACGTGCGCCTGCAGGGCAATGCCGGCCAGAGTTTCGGCGCCTGGAACGCCGGCGGCCTGCACCTGCACCTGCGCGGCGACGCCAACGACTACGTCGGCAAGGGCATGGCCGGTGGCCGCATCGTGCTGCAGCCGCCCGCGGGCGCGCGCTTCGTCGCCCGCGACACGCCGATCATGGGCAACACCTGCCTGTACGGCGCCACCGGCGGCGAGCTCTACGCCGCGGGCCGCGCCGGCGAACGTTTCGGCGTGCGCAACTCCGGCGCGCAGGCCGTGGTGGAAGGCGTGGGCGACCACGGCTGCGAATACATGACCGGCGGCGTGGTGGCCGTGCTCGGCCGCACCGGCCTGAACTTCGGCGCCGGCCTGACGGGCGGGTTGGCGTATGTGCTCGACATCGACCGCGACTTCGTCGACCGCTACAACCACGAGCTGATCGACGTGCTGCGCATCACGCCCGAGGGCATGGAGCACCACCGTCACCACCTGCGCGCGCTGCTGCGGGCCCACGTCGAGTTCACCGGCAGCGCCTGGGGCACCCAGCTGCTGGAGGAGTTCCGCGACGTCGCCGGCCGCTTCTGGCTGGTCAAGCCCAAGGCCGCCTCGCTCGAGCAGCTTGCCGAAGAGCTGAGGCGCGCGGCATGAAGTCCAGACCGTTCCAGTTCCTCGACCTGCCGCGCCGACTGCCGCGCGAACTCCCCGCCAGCATGCGCGTACTCGGCTGGCAGGAGATCTACGGCGGTTTTTCCGCGCCCGAGGCCGCCGACCAGGCCGGCCGCTGCCTGGACTGCGGCAATCCCTACTGCGAGTGGAAATGCCCGGTCCACAACTACATCCCGGACTGGCTGGCCCTGGTGCGCGAGGGCCGGCTGTTCGAGGCCGCCGAACTGGCGCACCAGACCAACCCGCTGCCCGAGATCTGCGGCCGCGTCTGCCCGCAGGACCGGCTGTGCGAGGGCGACTGTACGCTCAATACCGGCTTCGAGGCGGTGACCATCGGCGCGGTCGAGAAGTACATCGTCGACGAGGCGTTCCGGCAGGGCTGGCGCCCGGACCTGTCGGCGGTGCGGCCGTCCGGCAAGCGCGTGGCGGTGATCGGCGCCGGCCCCGCCGGCCTGTCCTGCGCCGACCGGCTGGCGCGCGCCGGCATCGCCGCGCACGTGTTCGACCGCTACGAGGAGATCGGCGGCCTGCTGAGTTTCGGCATCCCTGCCTTCAAGCTGGAGAAGTCGGTGATCGGCACCCGGCGCGGCGTGCTCGAGGCCATGGGCGTGTCTTTCCACCTGGGCACGGAAGTGGACGGCGCGCTGGGCGCCGAGCTGCTGCGGGATTTCGACGCGGTGTTTCTCGGCACCGGCGCCTACACGGCGGTCGACGGCCGGCTGCCCGGCCAGGACCTGTCGGGCGTGCTGTCGGCCCTGCCCTTCCTGGTCGCCAATGCGCGGCGGCAGTTCGGCCGGGCGCCGTCCGGCGATCCGGCGCTCGACCTGGCCGGCAAACGCGTGCTCGTGCTCGGCGGCGGCGACACCGCGATGGACTGCGTGCGTTCGGCGATGCGCCTGGGCGCGGCCGAGGTGACCTGCGCCTACCGCCGCGGCGAAGCCGACATGCCCGGTTCGCGCCGCGAGGTGAAAAACGCGCGCGAGGAAGGCGTGCGTTTCCTGTTCAACCGCCAGCCGCTGGCGATCGAGGGTGCGGTGCGCGCCAACGGCGTGCGCCTGGTCGAGACCCGCGCCGCCGGTGGGCGCGCCTCGTCCACCGAGGCCGTGCCGGGCAGCGAGACGGTGATCGCCGCCGACGTCGTCATCCTGGCCTTCGGCTTCCGCGCCAGCCCGGCGCCCTGGTGGGGCGAACACGGCATCGCGCTCGACGACGGCGGTCGCGTGGCCACGGCCGGCGTCGGCGGCGCCACCTCGCACCCGAAGGTGTTCGCCGGCGGCGACAACGTGCGCGGCGCCGACCTGGTGGTGACCGCGGTGCACGACGGCCGCGAGGCCGGCCTGGCCATCGCCCGCCAATTCGGGATCGGATGATCTTAACGATTGAAGCAGCTGCTTCAATCGTTAAGATCATCCGACCCTGAACTGGTGATTCCCATGAAGCGAAACGGTGCGCTGATCGCGATCCTGTTCCTGGTGCCGGGCATCATCCACCTGCTGCCGCTGTCGGGGCTGATGGGCGCCGAAGCGCTGACGCGGCTCTACGGCCTGGACTTCGGCGACCCCAACCTCGAGATCCTGATGCGGCACCGCGCGGTGCTGTTCGGCCTGGTCGGCGCCCTGCTGGTCGCGGCGGCCTTCCACGTGCGGCTGCGCGGCGCGGCGCTGCTGGTGGGCCTGGTCAGCGTGCTGTCCTTCCTTGCCCTGGCCTGGAACGTGGGCGGTTACGGCGCGGCGGTGCAGCGCGTGGTGGTCGCCGATGTCGTGGCGCTGGCCTGCCTGCTGCTGGCCGCCGGCCTGCACCGGCGCCGCGACGCCTAGCCGACGCAGGCGGCTCCGGTATCATCCGCGTTCCCGCGAAGGAACCCCGATGAGCGAACTGCAGGACCTCACCTCCCTCGTCCGCGCCAACACGGCGCTGATCGTGATCGAAACGCCCGACGAGGGCCGCGTGGTGGACCTGTTCCGGCACCTGCTGATGAACGTCTGGCGGCCGCTGTTCCGCTGGTCGATCACCGAGGGCCTGCGTCGCGTCGACCTGGACGGCGAGGACGCGCCGATCGCGCCGCCCGACGCCACCGCCACCCTGCGCGCGATCCGTGAGATGGACCAGCGCGGCATCCACCTGCTGCTCGATTTCCACCCCTACCTCGGCTACGCGACCACGCAGCGCATGGTGCGCGAGACGCTCGACCGCCGCGGCTGCAAGGAACACACCCTGGTCCTGGTCGGCGCCAAGATCGAACTGCCGCCGGACCTGGAGCACCTGGCGGTGCGTTTCTCGCTGCGCCTGCCGGACGAAAAGGCGCTGCTGAAGCTGGTGCAGGACGAAGCCGCGATCTACATGCGCGAACACGGCGGCAAGCGCGTCGAGGTCGACCAGGAGGCGCTGAAGGCGATCGTGCGCAACCTGCGCGGCCTGTCGCTCAACGAGGCCCGGCGCATCGCCCGGCACCTGATTTTCCGCGATGGCGCGATCGGCGCGCACGACCTGCCCGAGCTGGCCAAGCTCAAGTTCGAGCTGCTCAACAAGTCCGGCCACCTGCATTTCGAGTTCGACACCGCGCGTTTCGCCGACGTCGCCGGCCTGACCCGCCTCAAGGCCTGGGTGAACCAGCGCCGCGGCGCCTTCACCGCCGACGCGCTGCCGCCGGGCCTCGATCCGCCCAAGGGCATGCTGCTGCTGGGCGTGCAGGGCTGCGGCAAGTCGCTGGCGGCCAAGGCCGTGGCCGGCGGTTTCGGCGTGCCGCTGGTGCGGCTGGATTTCGGCACGCTCTACAACAAGTACCACGGCGAGACCGAGAAGAACCTGCGCGATGCGCTGACTTCGGCCGAGCAGCTCTCGCCCTGCGTGCTGTGGATCGACGAGCTGGAGAAGGGCCTGGCCGCGTCGGGCAGCAGCGAGGACGGCGGCGTGTCGCGGCGCGTGCTCGGTTATTTCCTCACCTGGATGGCCGAACGCAAGTCCAAGGTCTTCCTGGTCGCCACCGCCAACGCCGTGCAGGACCTGCCGCCGGAGCTGCTGCGCAAGGGCCGCTTCGACGAGATCTTTTTCGTGGACCTGCCCGACCACGCCGCCCGCGCCGAGATCTTCCGCATCCACCTGGCCAAGCGCGAGGTGGACTGGGAGGGGTTTTCGCTGGACGCGCTGGCCGGTGCCGCCGACGGCTTTTCCGGCGCCGAGATCGAACAGGCCGTGGTCAGCGCGCTCTATTCCGCCCACGCCGAAGGGCTGCCGGTGGACGAGTCCCGCGTGATCGCGGAGGTGAAAGCCACCCGTCCGCTGAGCGTGCTGATGGCCGAACAGGTCAACGGGCTTCGCGAGTGGGCGCGCTCCCGCACGGTGCCCGCCGACTAAGTGCTCCGGACTCAGAACCAGCGGCCGACGCGCCGGCAGTAGTCGGTGTAGGTCTGGCCGAAACGCTGCGTCAGATAGGCCTCCTCGCGGCCGATCACGTAGTGGCGGATCACGAACAGCACCGGGCCGAGCGTGAGCAGCGGCCACAGGCTGTTGCAGGCCAGCGTGATCGCGACGTAGGCCAGGGCCATGCCCAGGTACATCGGGTTGCGGGTGTGGCGGTAGATGCCGTCCTCGACGAAGGCGGTGTCCTCGCGCCAGGGACGCGGGTCGTTGCCCTTGCGGCGGAAGCCGCCGAGCGCGCTCAGCAGCAGCCAGGCCGCGGCCAGCGCGAACGCTGCGGCCAGGCCGCGCAGCACCGGCAGCACCGGAGGGCTGACCAGCTCCCAGGGAAACAGCAGATGTTCCAGCGCCAGCCCGGCGCCGAGGCCGAGCAGGAAGATCAGCGGCGGCGGAAAACGCACACCGGGGGTGGGGGAAGGTTCGCTCATCGTCCGATCAGCCGAGGTGCTGCAGCAACCAGGTCCACGCCGGCAGGGTCGCCAGCGACAGCAGGATGCCATAACCGACCATCGCGGCCGCGAGGCCCGGCGCGAGCCGGTGCGAGATGGCCAGCGCCGCGGCGGTGATCATCGGTGGCATCGCCGATTCCAGCACCACCGTGTCGTGCATGGCACCGTCCAGGCCGAGCAGCGGCGCGATGGCCAGCGCGATCAGCGGCATCACCGCCAGCTTCAGCGTCAGTCCGGCGGCCAGCGGCTTGAGTTCATCGCGCGGCAGCGCGAGTTTCATGCTCAGGCCGATCGCCAGCACCACCAGGGGCAGCAGGGCGTCGGCCAGGCGCTGCAGGCCGCCGCCGATCCACGCGGGCGGCGTTTCCGGCATCACCGTGAGGCCAACGACCAGGGCGATAAACGGCGGGAAGGTGAGGACGCGGCGAACGATCGTCGCCGCTGTCGGTTTCTGGTCGCCGCCGTAACGCGCCAGCACATACAGCCCGAACGTCGACAGGATCAGGAAGGCGCCGAACTGGTCGTAGATCACCGCGAACGGCAGCGCCTGTTCACCGATAAGCGCGCGCACCAGCGGATAGCCTAGAAAGCTGGTATTGCCCAGGGCCACGGTGAGCAACAGCACCGCATGTTCGTCGGGCCGCAGCTTCAGCAGCCGCGTGACGCCGCCGACCAGCAGCACCGTCGCGGCCAGCAGCAGCCAGGGCACGGCGGCGATCGCCAGCACGTCGGCGCCCAGCTCCAGCCGCGGCGCGTAGATCAGCACCGAGGCCGGCAGGCAGACGTACAGCACCACCTTGTTCAGCACTTCGGCGGCGTTCTCCGGGAACAGCCGCAGGCGCTGGAACCCCAGTCCCAGCGCCAGCATCGCCAGGATCAGGGCGAAGGCGTCGAAGGCCATCGGAGCGTACGGATCAGCCGGCCTTGGCCGCCTTCGCCTTCTCGGCCGCGATCCATTCGCGGATCTTGGTCTGCAGCACGCCCATCGGCAGCGCACCGTCGACCAGGATCTGGCGATGGAAGGCGCGCACGTCGAAGGCCGCGCCCAGCTCGGCCTCGGCCTCCTCGCGCAGCTCGCGGATCACGCGCTGGCCAACCTTGTAGGCCAGGGCCTGGCCGGGGATGACGATGTAGCGCTCGACTTCGGCGACCACGTCCGATTCGGCCATCGAAGAATTGGCCAGCATGTAGTCGATCGCCTGCTGCCGGCTCCAGCCGTAGTAGTGCAGGCCGGTGTCCACGACCAGGCGCATCGCGCGCAGCTGCTCGTCGCTCAGGCGGCCGTACCACTGGTAGGGATCGGTGAACAGGCCGAGCTCCTTGCCCAGCGACTCGGCGTACAGCGCCCAGCCCTCGGCATAGGCGGTATAGCCGCCGAAGCGGCGGAAGGCCGGCAGCGATTCCACTTCCTGCTGGATCGAGATCTGGAAGTGGTGGCCCGGCGAGGCTTCGTGGATCGACAGCGTCTCGACCAGGAAGTTGGGCTGGGCCTTGAGGTTGAAGGTGTTGAGGTAGAACACGCCCGGGCGCGAACCGTCCGGCGACGGCGCCTGGTAGGACGCGCCGGCGTCGGATTCGGCGCGGAAGGCCTCGACCGGCCGCACTTCGTAGTCGGCCTTGGGGAAGATGTCGAACAGCTGGGGCAGCAGCGGATTGATCTTCTTCTGGGCGTCGCGGTAGGCCTGCAGCGCCTCTTCCTCGGTCTTGAAGTAGAACTGGTCGCCAGTCTTGAGGTGTTCGAAGAAAGCCTTCAGGTCGCCCTGGAAACCGACCTGCTCGCGCACCGCGTTCATCTCGGCCAGGATGCGCGCCACCTCGTCCAGGCCGAACTGGTGGATCTGCTCGGGCGTGAGGTCGGTGGTGGTGTTGGTGCGCACGTTGAAGGCGTACCACTCCTTGCCCTGCGGCAGGTGCATCTGGCCGACGCCTTCGCGCGCGGCCGGCAGGTATTCGTCGCGCAGGAAATCGCGCATGGCGGTGTAGCCAGGCACGATCACGTCGGTGATCGCGGCGCGGTAGGAGGCGGTCAGGCGCTCGCGGTCTTCGGCGCTGAAGGATTCCGGCATGGCCTTGATCGGGCCCCAGAACACGCTGTCCTCGGGCTTGGCGACGATGTGCGCGGCGAACTGCGGAATCGACTTCTCCACCACGGGCCGCGGCTGCACCACGCCAGCCTGGATGCCTTCGCGCATGTTGGCGATGGCGCTCTGGTTGATCTCGGGGAAGCGGGCGATGCGGGCCAGGAAGTCGTCGTAGTGCTTGACCTCACGGAAGGGCTGGATGCCCTGGCCGGAGCCGAGCTGGGCGAAGAAGCTGCCGTAGTTGCCGAACTGGTGCACCGGCAGCATCCAGCCCGGGAACTGGTTGCCTTCCAGCGACAGCTCGCGGTCGCTGACGAAGACGTCGCGGCTCAGGCGGTGCTGGCCCGTCAGGGCCTCGCGGTCGAGCTTCTGCACCCGGGCCAGGAAGTCGCGTTCGCGCGCTTCGGCTTCGGCTCGGTACTCGGCCGAATAGAAGTTGGGCAGCTGGTCGTTGTAGCGCAGGTCGCCCAGGGCGGTGGCGAAGATCGGGTTGGCCTTGAGTTCGGCCTGGTGCCATTCCTCGAGCAGGGCGTCGAGTTCGGCGGCGACCGCGGCCGGGTCGGCCTTGGGCGCGGCCTCGGCCACCGGGGCCGGTTCGCGGCTGCAGGCGACCGTGAGCAGCAGGGACAACATCAGGACCAGGGTGCGCATCACGGTTCCTTCGCTTGGGCAGGGGGCGGTTGCGCTATCTTCGCCCAGTCCCGGCCCGGAGCCTACCGATGAAAGTCATGCTTTCCTGCCTGATCGCCACGTCCGTGGCCGCCGTCGGGCTGATGTCCCCGCCTGTCCACGGCGCCGACCGCATCACCGGCCTGCCCTTCGCCACCCGCTCCGAGGTGTTCGCGCCCGAGGCCATGGCCGCCACCTCGCACCCGCTGGCCACCCAGATCGCGCTCGACACGATGCGCCAGGGCGGCAGCGCGGTGGACGCGGCCATCGCCGCGAACGCGGCCCTGGGCCTGATGGAGCCGACCGGCAACGGCATCGGCGGCGACCTGTTCGCCATCGTCTGGGACCCGAAGACGCAGAAGCTGCACGGCTACAACGGCTCGGGCCGCTCGCCGAAAGCGCTGTCGCGGCAATGGTTCGCGCAGAACGGGTATACCGACATCCCGCCGCACGGCCCGCTGCCGGTGACCGTGCCGGGCACCGTGGACGCCTGGTTCGCCCTGCACGAACGCTTCGGCCGCCGCAGCATGGCCCAGAACCTGGCGCCGACCGTGAAGTACGCGCGCGATGGCCATCCGGTGCACGAGGTGATCGCCTACTACTGGGGCCGCAGCGTGCCGGTGCTGTCGAAGTGGCCGGGCTTCGCCGAGCAGTTCACCATCGACGGCCGCGCACCGCGCAAGGGCGAGCTGTGGCGCAACCCGAACCTGGCGAACACGCTGGAGACCATCGGCCGCGAGGGCCGCGACGCCTTCTACAAGGGCGACATCGCGCGGCGCATCGACGCCTACTTCACCGCCAACGACGGCTTCCTGCGTTACGAGGACCTGGCCGCGCACACCGGCGAGTGGGTCGAGCCGGTGAGCAGCAACTACCGCGGCGTCGACGTCTGGGAGCTGCCGCCCAACGGCCAGGGCATCGCGGCGCTGCAGATCCTCAACCTCCTCGAGGGTTATGACTTCTCGAAGATTCCCTTCGGCAGCGCCGAACACGTGCACCTGTTCGTCGAGGCCAAGAAGCTCGCCTTCGCCGACCGCGCGCGCTATTACGCCGACCCGGCCTTCCATCCCGCGCCGGTCGCGCGCCTGATCTCGGACGATTACGCCGCGGAGCGCCGCAAGCTGATCGACCCCGACCGCGCCGCCAAGGCCGTCGACGCCGGCGGCCCGCTCAACCAGGGCGACACCATCTACATGACCGTCGCCGACAAGGACGGCATGATGGTGTCGCTGATCCAGTCCAACTACCGCGGCATGGGCAGCGGCATGGCGCCGCCGGGGCTGGGCTTCATCTTCCAGGACCGCGGCGAGCAGTTCGTGTTGAAAGCCGGCCATCCGAATTCCTTCGAACCCGGCAAGCGTCCCTTCCACACCATCATTCCGGCGTTCCTGACCAAGGACGGCAAGCCCTGGGTCAGCTTCGGCGTGATGGGCGGCGCGATGCAGCCGCAGGGCCACGCCCAGATCGTGATGAACCTGGTCGACTTCGGCATGAACCTGCAGGAAGCCGGCGACGCCCCGCGCATCCAGCACGACGGCAGCACCGAACCCGCCGGCCAGATGGTGGCGATGAGCGACGGCGGCGTGGTGAACCTGGAAACGGGCTTCCCGTATGAAACGATCCGCGCCCTGATGCGCAAGGGCCATGTGGTCGAGTTTGCCGACGGCCCCTACGGCGGCTACCAGGCGATCATGCGCGACCATGCGAACGGCGTGTACGTCGGTGCCAGCGAGAGCCGCAAGGACGGGCAGGCGGCGGGATACTGAAGCGAGGAAGTAGGAAGTAGTGAATAGGAAGTAGAGAAGGCGGATCCGGCTTCTCTCTACTTCCTATTCACTACTTCCTATTTCCTCGCTCCTAGTACCGTTCCATCACATGCCGCTTCAACCGCTCGAAGGCCGTCGCCACATCGGCCGCATGCGGCAGCACCTGCGGCCAGTCCGCCTGCTTGGCGGCGTGTTCCAGTGACGCGGCGGCTTCGGCCAGCGGATGCGCGCCGACCAGGCGCGCCGCGCCCTTGAGCTTGTGGGCCTGGCGGGCGAGGCGCTCGAGATCGCCGGCGGCCTGGGCGGTGCGCAGTTCGACGAGGTCGGCCTCGGTGGCGGCGAGGTAGTCGTCGAGCAGGGCGCGGGTCTCCGCAGCATCGCCGCCGGTCAGCGGCATCAGCACCGACGGGTCCAGCGGGGTCGGGTCGCCGCCGAGCTGCGGCAGCGGCGCCGGCGCGCGCATGTCGCCGGCCAGCGGCGCGGTGTGCGGCAGCCAGCGCTGCAGGGCCTGCACCAGCTCCGGAATGCTCACGGGTTTGGCCAGGTACTGGTCCATGCCGGCGGCCAGGCAGCGTTCGGCTTCGCCCTTGAGCGCCGCGGCGGTCAGGGCGATCACCGGCGTGCGCGGCTTGTGCGTGCGCGCCTCTTCGTCGCGCAGCGCGCGCGCCATTTCGTAGCCGTCCATCTCGGGCATGTGCACGTCGGACAGGATCAGGGCGTAACGGCCGCTGCGCCAGGCGGCCAGGCCCTGCACGCCGTCCTCGGCCGCTTCGCTGGCGTAACCGGCCAGCGCGAGCTGGCGCGCGACCACCAGGCGGTTGGTCGGATGGTCGTCGACGATCAGGATCAGGCTGCGTTCGGCCAGGGCCTGTTCGACCGTCGGCAATGGCCGCGCCATGAAACCCTGCGAGGCATCGGGGGCCAGCTCCGGCTCCAGCTCCTCGACCTTGCCGCGCGGCAGCGTCACCGTCAGCCGCAGCGTGGTGCCGGCGCCGGGCGTGCTGTCCATCTCGACCTGGGCGCCCATCAGCTCGGCCAGGCGGCGCGAGATCACCAGGCCCAGGCCGGTGCCGCCGAAGCGCCGCGTGGTGCTGCCCTCGGCCTGCGAGAACGGCTGGAACAGGCGCGCCTGCTGCTCGGGCGTGACGCCGATGCCGGTGTCGGTGATGCGGAAACACACGCGGTCGCCGTCGCCGTCGCGGCCCTGCCATTCCAGCGCGGCCTCGACCACGCCCTTTTCGGTGAACTTGATCGCGTTCGACAGGAAGTTGCTCAGCACCTGGCGCAGGCGCAGGCCGTCGGCGACATGTGCGGGGCCGATGCGGTCGTCGACCTCGCAGGTCAGCACCAGGCCCTTGCTCGAAGCCGAGCCGCTGAAGTTGGCGACGGTGGACTGCAGCAGCCGCGGCAGCGAGATCGTGGTGGGCGAGAGTTCCAGCCGCCCGGCTTCGACCTTCGAGAAGTCCAGGATGTCGCCGATGATCTGCAGCAGCGAACGCGCCGACTGCTGGATCACCTGGATCGTGCGGCGCTGGTCGTCGCTCAGCTCGCTGTGCTGCAGCACCTCGAGCATGCCGGTGACGCCGATCATCGGCGTGCGGATCTCGTGGCTCATCGCGGCGACGAAGCTGGACTTGGCGTCGCTGGCCTCGCGGGCGCGGGCCTCGCTGCTGCGCAGGCGCTGCTCGAGCTGCTTGATCTGGGTGAGGTCGGTGCCGACGCCGAGGTAACCGACGGTCTTGCCGGTGCCGTCGCGCATCGCCGAGGTCGCCAGCAGCACCGGCACGTGGCTGCCGTCCTTGCGCACCACCGTCCACTCCAGCGGCGGCGTGCCCTGCTCGATCATCGCGGTGATCATGCGCGCGTCCGGCGGCACGCGCTGGTCGCGGGCGGCGGTGAGGTCGGCCGCGACGCGCTGCGCCTCTTCGGCCAGCAGCAGGCGGTCGACGCCGCGCTTGCCGATCATCTCCTCGGCGCGGTAGCCGGTCAGGCGTTCGGCATAGGGGTTGAAGCTGGTGAAGCGGCCCTCGAGGTCGAGCGACATGATCGCCACCCGCGCCGCCGCGAACAGCGAGCGCTGGAACACCTCGCGCTCCTGCAGCACCGCGCGCACCTGCTCGTTGCGCGCCAGCTGCTGGTTGAGCTCGCCCTCGAACTTGCGCACGTCGTCGCGCATGCCCAGGAAGGAGTCGAGCACCTCGCCCAGTTCACCCGAGGGCTTGTAGCGCGGCACCGCCTGGTAGTCGTGCCGGCGCATCTGGTGCGCCAGCGCGGTCAGGCTCTCGACGCCCTTGTAGATGTTGCGCACCAGCTTGGCGCCGACCACGGCGACCACGGCCAGGGTGAACAGGCTCAGCAGGGTGCGGATCCAAGCGGCGCGGCTGGCGCGTCGGTCCTGTTCGCGCACGCGCTGCTCGGCCTCGATCATCTCCAGGTCGCTCAGGTGCTTCATGCGCGTGGTCACCGGGTCGATGGCCGGGTACAGCTCGGTGTCGGCGAAACGGCCCAGGGCGACGATGTCCTGCTGCACCAGGATGCCGCGCAGCGTTTCCGCGGCGGTGTCGGCGCGGATGCGGGCGCGGCTGATCTGCTGGAACAGCTTGGCCTGCTCCGGCGTCTGCGGCAGCTTCTCCAGCGCCGCCCAGTGTTCGCGGATGCGCATGCGGGCGTTGTCCACGACCTGCACGCCCTCTTCCCAGGCGATCAGGTCGTTGCGCACGCGGAAGGCGGTGTCGACGATGTCCAGGCCGTAGGCGTCCGACACCGCCTTGATGCGGCGCAGGCCGGCCAGGGATTCGTCCTTGAGCTCCTGCAGGGCCTGCTGGTTCTGGCGGCGCTCGATTTCGTCGAGCGTCAGTACGCCGGCACCGGTCAGCAGGAGCAGGCCGAACAGGCCCAGCAGCTGCAGTCGGATGCCGAACGTGGGCCCCGGTCGCGGCATGCGCGGCCTAGTGGTGCGTCTGGCGCCAGCGCTGGATGGCGTCGGGCAGCTGCTCGCCCGGCACCGGCGGCGAAATCAGGTAGCCCTGGGCGAAGTCGCAGCCCAGCCCGGCCAACAGCTGCCATTCTTCGATGGTCTCGACACCTTCGGCGACCACCTTGAGGTCGAGCTTGCGGGCCAGGTCCAGGCTGGTTTCGATCATCGCGCGCTTGCGCGGCTGGCCCGGCGCGCCGCTGACGAAGCCGCGGTCGATCTTGAGTTCGGTGAAGGGGATCTGCGAGAGCTGCGACAGCGAGGAATAGCCGGTGCCGAAGTCGTCCACGCTCAGGCCGAAGCCCTTCAGGCGCAGGCGCGCCAGCATGCCCAGGCCGCGCGCGGTGTCGCTCATCACCGAACTTTCGGTGATCTCCAGGATCACCTGTTCGGGGCTCAGGCCGTGTTCGCGCAGCACCGCCTCGTAGCGGTCGGCCACTTCCGGGCCGGTGAGGTTGTGGGCCGAGACGTTGACCGAGATCTTCAGGTCCAGGCCGCGCGCCTGCCAGCGTTTCCACCAGGCGCAGCTCTGCACCAGCATCAGGCTGGTCAGTTCGTCGATCAGGCCGCCGGCCTCCATCACCGGCACGAACACCGCCGGTGGCACCATCTGGCCGTCGGCCAGGCGCCAGCGCGCCAGCGCCTCGACGCCGATGATCTTGCCGTTGCCGAATTCGGCCTGCGGCTGGAACCAGGGAACGATCTCGCCGCGGGCCAGGGCCGTGCGGGCTTCGTCCAGGCTCACCTCGACGTCGCTGACGACATGGCCGGCGCCGGCTTCGGTCTCGAACAGCGACAGCACCGTGGTCAGCTTGCCGGGCGTCAGCGGCTTCTCGATGCAGCCCAGCACGCGCAGGCCCGAGGCCTTGGCCATCACCTGCACGGTATGCAGCAGGGCCGGCTCCATCGCGCTGACCACGGCGATCGAGCGGGCCAGGCGCTCCTGGGCGACGATGCCGATGAACTCGACGCCGTCCATGCCCGGCATGTCCAGGTCGACCAGAACGACATCGGGCGGTCCGGGCAGGGCGCGCAGCAGGTCCAGGGCCTGGAAACCGTCGGCCGCTTCGTGCAGCTGGGTCAGTCCCAGGTCGGCGAGCAGGCGCAGGCCCAGACGGCGCTGGAAGCCGTGGTCCTCCACCAGAAGGATGCTAAGACCCGCCAGACTCATGCCTTTCCCCCGAAAGCCCGTGCCCTGAACGCGTCCGCCGACTCTACCGGTCGGCCGGTGAGCGGGGAAGCACGGCGTTCAGCCCCGCATGGCGGTCGCGTGAAGTCCCCTTGTGTCCGCTTCAACGCGGACGGCGCAGCCGGGCGGCCGGGCCGGGCCCGGACGGCGCCGGGATCGTGTCCCGGCCGGGACAGGCCCCGCTGCTATAATTCCGAGTCTTTGCTCAAGTACCCCGGAAGCCCGCCATGTCCGTGCCAGCCCCGCTCACCGCCCCCGCCCTCGACCTCGGGTACGACCTCGAGTCGAAGTACACCCGCGAGGAAGGCCGCATCTACCTGTCCGGCGTCCAGGCCCTGGTGCGCCTGCCGCTGATGCAGCAGATGCGCGACCGCGCCGCCGGCGCCAATACGGCCGGCTTCATCTCCGGCTACCGCGGCTCGCCTCTGGGCGGCTTCGACCTGGAGCTGTGGAAGGCGCGCAAGCATTTGAAGGCCTCGGGTATCGAGTTCACCCCGGGCCTGAATGAGGACCTGGGCGCGACGATGGTCTGGGGCTCGCAGCAGACCAACCTGTTCCAGGGCGCCAAGTACGACGGCGTGTTTTCGATGTGGTACGGCAAGGGCCCGGGCGTGGACCGCTGCGGCGACGTGTTCAAGCACGGCAATGCCGCCGGCACCTCGCGCATGGGCGGCGTGCTGGCCCTGGCGGCCGACGACCACGCCTGCCGCTCGTCCACCCTGCCGCACGGTTCGGAAGGCGAGTTCGAGAGCGCGATGATGCCGGTGCTCAACCCGGCCGGCGTGCAGGACATCCTGGACATGGGCCTGCTGGGCTGGGCGATGAGCCGCTATACCGGACGCTGGATCGGCTTCAAGACGATCGCGGAAACGGTGGAGTCGTCGGCGTCGGTGAACGTCAACCCGCACCAGCTCGACATCCTGCTGCCGGGCGATTTCGAACTGCCGCCGGGCGGCCTCAACATCCGCTGGCCGGACCCGCCGCTGGACCAGGAGATGCGCCTGCACCAGTACGCGGTGAAGGCCGCGCAGGCCTTCGCCCGCGCCAACCACATCGACAAGGTCGTGGTGGACTCGCCCAAGGCGCGCCTGGGCATCGTCACTACCGGCAAGAGCTACCTGGACGTGCTGCAGGCGCTGGAATACCTGGGCATCGACCGCAAGGTGGCCGAGGACATCGGCATCCGCGTCTACAAGGTCGGCATGACCTGGCCGCTGGAGCCGGTCGGCATCCGCGAGTTCGCGCGCGGGCTGGAGGACATCATCGTCGTCGAGGAGAAGCGCAGCTTCATCGAGCGGCAGATGAAGGAATACATGTACAACTGGGAGCATGGTGCGCGTCCCAGCATCATCGGAAAGTACGATGAGGAAGAGAACTGGGTCCTGCCCAGCACCAACGAGCTCACCCCGGCCCGCATCGCCCGCGTGATCGCCGCGCGCGTGCAGCGTTTCTTCCGCTCCGAGCAGATGGACAGCCGCCTGCAGTGGATCGCCGCCAAGGAGAAGGAGCTGGCCGCGCCGCGCGCCAACTTCCCGCGCGTGCCGCACTACTGCTCGGGCTGCCCGCACAACTCGTCCACCGTGGTGCCGGAAGGCTCGCGCGCGCTGGGCGGCATCGGCTGCCACTACATGGTGACCTGGATGGATCGGAAGACCGATACGTTCACGCACATGGGCGGCGAAGGCGTGACCTGGAGCGGCCAGGCGCCGTTCACCGACGAAAAGCACGTCTTCCAGAACCTCGGCGACGGCACCTACTTCCATTCCGGCTCGCTGGCGATCCGTCAGTCGATCGCCGCGAAGGTGAACATCACCTACAAGATCCTCTACAACGACGCGGTGGCGATGACCGGCGGCCAGCCGGTGGACGGCACGCTCACCGTGCCCGACATCGCGCACCAGGTGCGCAGCGAGGGCGTGAAGACCATCGTCGTGCTCAGCGACGACATCGAGAAATGGTCCGACCGTTCGATCTTCCCGTCCGGCGTGGAGTTCTACGACCGCGCCGAGCTCGACGCCCAGCAGAAGCGCCTGCGCGAAGTGCCGGGCACCTCGGTGCTGATCTTCGACCAGACCTGCGCCGCCGAAAAGCGCCGCCGCCGCAAGCGCGGCAAGATGCCGGATCCGGCCAAGCGCACCGCGATCAACTCGCTGGTCTGCGAAGGCTGCGGCGACTGCGGCGTGAAGTCGAACTGCGTCAGCGTGCTGCCGAAGGAAACCGAATACGGCCGCAAGCGCGAGATCGACCAGAGCAACTGCAACAAGGATTTCAGCTGCGTGAAGGGCTTCTGCCCGAGCTTCGTCACCATCAAGGGCGGCGGGCCGCGCAAGCGCAAGGCCACCGGCAACAAGGAGCTGCTGGCCAACCTGCCGGAGCCGCAGATCCGCAGCAGCCTCGACCAGCCCTGGAACATCCTGATCACCGGCGTCGGCGGCACCGGCGTGGTGACCATCGGCGCCCTGCTGGGCATGGCCGCGCACCTCGAACACAAGGGCGCCTCGGTGCTCGACCAGACCGGCCTGGCGCAGAAGGGCGGCGCGGTGACCACGCACGTGCGCATCGCGAAAAGCCCGGCCGACATCCACGCCGTGCGCATCGCCGCTGGCGAAGCCGACCTGGTGCTGGGCTGCGACATGGTCGTGGTGAACGACTACTGGGCGCTGTCTAAGATCCGCGCCGACCGTACCGAAGTCGTGATCAACGACTACCAGGCGATGCCGGGCCCCTTCACCCGCCAGCCGGACATGCAGTTCCCGGCCGCGGGCATCGTCGAGGCCATCCGCACCGCGCTGGGCGGGCGCGAGCCGGTGCAGGTCGCCGCCACCGAGATCGCCACCACGCTGATGGGCGATGCCATCGCCACCAACCTGTTCATGCTGGGCGTGGCCTGGCAGCGCGGCCTGGTGCCGATCAGCTACGAGGCCCTGGTGCGCGCGATCGAGCTCAACGGCGCGGCGATCGAGATGAACAAGACCGCCTTCGCCTGGGGCCGCCTGGCTGCCATCAACCCGCAGGCGGTGCTGGAAGCCGCCGGCCTGGCGGAAGCGCCGCAGACCGACGTGATCGCCCTGCCGCTGGACGACGAGCGCCTCTCCCGCAACCTCGACGAAACCATCGAGCGCCGCGTCAAGTTCCTCACCGACTACCAGGACACCGCCTACGCCGGCCGATACGTCGCGCTGGTGGACAAGGTGCGCCAGGCCGAGGCGCGCAAGGCGCCGGGTTCGACCGCGCTCACCGAAGCCGTGGCGCGTTATTACTTCAAGCTCATGGCCTACAAGGACGAGTACGAAGTGGCGCGCCTGTACACCTCGGGCGAGTTCAAGCGCCGCATCGAGCAGCAGTTCGACGGCGACTACACCATCCACTTCAACCTGGCGCCGCCGCTGTTCGCCAAGCGCGACGCCGACGGCCACCTGATCAAGAAGGAATACGGCCCGTGGATGTTCACGGCCTTCGGGTTCCTCGCCAAGCTGAAGTTCCTGCGCGGCGGCGCCTTCGACGTCTTCGGCAAGACCGAGGAGCGCCGCATGGAGCGCCAGCTGATCGTGGACTACGCCAGGACGGTGGAAGAGCTGCTGGCCGCGCTCGACGGCGGCAATGTCGACCTGGCCGCGCAGATCGCCTCGGTGCCGGAACACATCCGCGGCTACGGCCACGTCAAGGAAGCGCACTTCGCCAAGGCCAAGGCCCGCGAGGCCGAGCTGCTGGCGACGTGGCGCAACCCGAAGGCGCCGGCGGCGGCGGCCTGAGGCCCGGACTTCCGGCGTGAAAAGAAAACCCCGGCGCAGGCCGGGGTTTTTCTTTTCCCGGAGCGCCGGTCCGGGTTCACCGATCAGGGGTCAGAGTGCATTTATCTTGGCCCCGAAGATAAATGCACTCTGACCCCGGATTGGGTTGTCAGTTGGCGGCGTAGAAGCGGTCGAGCGCTTTTTCGGCCTGGCCGCGCTCGAAGTCGCCCAGCGTGCGCGCGGCGGCGCGGAAACGTTCGATCAGCGCGGCATCGTTGGGCATGTGTTCGGCCAGGGACTCGAGCACCTGGCGCGCCTCGAAATCGCTGCCGACGTCGCCCAGCGACACCAGCACGCCGGTCGCCAGCGGCACGTCGACCGGGCCGGCCTCGATCAGCGCGACCAGCGCCTCGCGATGTTCGAAGTCGGAGCCGATGCCGCCGGCCGCACGCAGCCAGGCCCCCAGGGTGGCCGTGTCGGCGCGGGTGGCCGGCGCGGCCGATTCCAGCACCTGGCGCAGCTCGAAGTCGCTGCCGATGCCGGCGGCGCTTTCCAGCGCGACGCGGGCCGCGCCCGGCGTGTCCTTGCCGTTCGCGATCAGGCTCTCGAGCACGCGGCGGTGTTCGAAGTCGCTGCCGATGGTGGCCAGCGCGCGCTGCCAGGCCGGCAGCGCCGCGCCCTGCACTGACTGGGTTTCCGCGAAGTGGCCCAGCAGCTCGGCCAGCTCGAAGTCCGAGCCGATGTCCTCGGCCGTAGCCAGCACCTGGGCCTGGTGCGCGGGCGTCAGCTTCTGGCTGTCGAAGGCGGCCTGCAGCGCATGGCGCATCTCGAAGTCCGAGCCGATGGCGCCGGTCAGCGCCAGCGCGCGCTTGAGCTGGGCGTCGTCGAGCGCGGTGTTGGCGAACAGCACCTGCAGGTAGCGGCGCGCCGCGTAGTCGGAATTGATCAGGGCGATCTCGGCCAGCAGCGCGTCGGCGCCACCGCGGGCGAGGAAACGCTTGCCGCGGGCCTCGGCGTCGATGCCGGTCTCGCGCAGGATGCGCGGCAGCGCGGCGGCGAGCCACGCGCGGCCGGCGGCGTCGAGGGTCGTTTCGTCGCCGTCCACGCGGTAGTCGCGCACGATCCGGCCGTCGACGCCGTGGAAGAGGATGGCGCGGGTGACGCCTTCGCGGGTCTCGGTGATCTGCAGGCGGGCACCGGCGCCCAGGCTGACCACATCGGTTTCGGTGGCGTCGAAGCCGACCTTGCCGCGCAGGTTCACCGCCAGGCTCTCGCCGTTGTCGGAGGCGCGATAGCTGTAGTTGTCGCCCTTGTCGTCGAAGATGTTCTCCAGCCAGCCGCCGGCCGCGAGCGCGGGCCCGGCGTAGGTGGACACGGCCAGCCCGGGCAGGGCGATGGCGGCGGCGAGCGCGAGCGTGAGGGCGGTGCGGTGCACGGCGGGGGACAGGGAACGCGGGCTCATCGGGAATTCCTCCAGCAGGTTCGTGACGCGGCGGACCACCGGGCCGGCGTCGCCGGCCATGGCCACCGCGAGGGCGGGATGCGCGGCGCGGGCGCCGGCGTGGGTGAGGCAGGCGGCCAGGCATTCGGCCAGCGGGCGACCGCTGCCCAGGCGCTGCACGGCGTGCGCGTCGCAGGCGTCTTCGGCCAGCGACTCGAGGCGGCGCACGGCGTGGTGGGCCAGCGGATGGAAGCTCAGCGGCAGCAGGGCCAGGCGCTGCAGCAGGCGCCAGGCCGGATCGCGGCGGTGCAGGTGGGCGATTTCGTGGGCGAGCAGGGCGCGCTGCTGCGCGTCCGGCATCGCCGTCGCCCAGGCCGGCAGCAGCACGGCGCCGCCGGGCAGGGCCATCGGGCTGCTGATCGCGGCGTGGCAGCGCAGCGGCGGCGGCGCGAGACCAAAGCCGCGCGCGAGATCCTCGGCATGCCGCTGCGGCGGCGCGTCCGCCCGCAGCACCCCGCTTTCGCGGCGGAGGCGGCGCAGCGCGAGCAGCTGCGAGAACAGGCGCAGGGCCGCCACGCCGGTGACCAGCGCCCACAGCGCGATCAGGGCGCCGGCGGACCAGGACGGCAGGCGCAGCGCACGCAGGTCCAGCGGGTCGGCGCGGCGCGGCGTGTTGGCGCGCGACGCGTCGGCGGGCGCCGTCGTCGCGGCCGCTTCGCCCGCTGCCTCGCGTGCCGGGGCGTCCGGAACGATGGTCGCGGCCGGCATCTGCCGCGGCGTCGGCAGCTGCGCCGGCGGCGCCGCCAGCGGCAGGCGCGAGGCATCGCCGCGTGCGGCGGCGAAGGTGTCGGCCGGAAGCTCGGGCATGGCCGGCAGCGGCGCGAACTGCAGCCCGGTCGAGACCAGGGCGCCGAACAGCGCGATCCGCCAGGCCAGCTCGGCTACGCCGGGATGGCGCAGCAGGCCCGCGCGTTCGGCCAGCCAAGCCGCACCCAGCAGAAGGCTGGCGTGCAGTACGAAGGTGAGCAGCAGGGACAGGCCGAGATCGAGCGCGCTCATGGGCGGTCCTTCGGCGCTTTCGCCAGCAGGGCCTGCACGCGCTCGAGGTCGCCGGGCGCGACTTCCTTTTCGCTGACCAGGTGCGCCAGCAGGGCCTTGGGGTCGCCGCGGAACAGGCTCTGGATCAGGTCGCCGACCATGGAGCGGCGCACCTGGGATTCGTCCACCAGGGCGCGGTAGATCAGCTGCCGGCCGTCGCGGTTGGCGTCCACCAGGCCGCGTTTGGCCAGGCGGGTCAGCACGGTGGCGATGGTGGTGTGGGCCAGCCCGCGCGAGGTGACCAGGGCCGCGGCGACATCCGCCACGCTGGCCTCGCCGCGCCAGAGCACGCGCATGACGTCGAGCTGCAGCTCGCTCAGGGCGATGTCGTCGGTGTGTGGCTCGCGGGCCATGGCCTTCCTCTACAGGTGTCGTACGACAGTTGTAGAAGATAGCCGCTCGGTAAACACGGGCCGGAAGTCATGGTTGCCGGCCACCAGGCTGCTCCGGCCCCGGGTCGGCGCCGGCCTCCCGCCGGCTGGGCCGGCCGGGCGGGTGTGATGATGTCCGCGCCGCGGCGAATCACCCCGGCATGGACACCTACGCCACCCCGATGCCGCGCCCCGCCGATACCGCCGATTTCGAACGCCTGCTCGCCGAGCACCCCGGCATCGTCGCCAAGGTCGCGGCCAGCTATGCCTTCGACCGGCACGACCGCGCCGACCTGGCCCAGGAGATCCGCCTGCAGCTCTGGCACGGCTGGTCCGGCTACGACCCGGCCCGGCCCTTCGCCACCTGGATGTACCGGGTCGCGCTGAACGTGGCGATCTCGTGGCGGCGCCGGCAACCGCGGGCGCCGCACGAATCGCTGGGCAGCGAACACGAGGACCTGGTCGGCGCCCGCGACGTGGACGCCGAGAGCCACCAGCGCCTGGCCCTGGTGCAGCAGGCGATGCACTCGCTGGGCGCGCTCGACCGCGCGCTGCTGCTGCTGCACCTGGAGGGCTGCAGCCACCGCGCCAGCGGCGACGTGCTGGGCATCAGCGAAACCAATGCCGCGACCCGCCTGGGCCGCATCCGCCAACACCTGCGCCGGCTCGCCGGCGATCCCTCCGGAGACGACCATGGAACTGACTGAACTTCAAAACGCCTGGCGCCAGCTCGACACGCGCCTGGCCGGACTGGAGGCGCAGGCGCGCGAACAGCGCCTGCACCGCCGCCTGGACGCGCTGCGTTCGCGCATCCGCCTGCTGGGCCTGGGCCAGGGGCTGCAGCTGCTGGCCGGCGCCGCCCTGGTGGTGACGATCGCGCCGTGGTGGATCGAACGCTGGGGCCAGTGGCACCTGGTGGCCTACGGCATCGGCCTGCACGCCTATGGCCTGCTGCTGCTGATCACCGCGGTGGTGCAGCTGCTGGCGATCGCCATCCTCGATTACCGGCAGCCGGTGGCGAAGGTGCAGAAGCGCCTGCTGCTGGTTCGGCGGGTGCGGATCTGGGGCGAACGCTGGGGCCTGGTGGCCGGCTTCACGGCCTGGGTGCCGGCGGTGTTCGCGGGCCTGGCCTGGGGGGGCTGGGACATCTGGCTGAGCCGGCCGTCGGTGGTGCTGATCAACCTCGGCGCCGGCCTGGCCATGTCCGCGGGCGTGGCCTGGCTGAGCTACCGCTGCCGGGACTGGTTCGAGCGTGAAGCGGTGGGCGGTTCGCTGCGCGCCGCGCAGCAGGAGCTGGCGGCGCTGGAGCAGGCGCCCGACCGCGCCGACTGATCAAGGGCGTATGCGTTCGCTGCCGCCGCGTTGAGGGCACCAGGTCGTCGTGCGCTTCGAAGTTCGCGCTCCTCGGCAGGCCGGCTCAAACCGCGTCCGCCTGGTTCTTGAGGATCAGCTCGGCCAGCCAGGCTTCGCCCTGCTCCATCAGCTCCAGCGGGGTCTGGGCCCAGCCGGTGAGCACCATGGCCTCGGCGATGGTGAACTCGAGCTGGGCCTTGGTGAACTTGCGCTCGCCGGCGATGACCGCCTCGAGCACGGCGCGGCCGGGCATCGGCGCATCCATCTCCGCGGTCTTGGCGGCCACGGCCGCCTGCGGGTCGGCGCCGCCGTGGTCGGCCAGCCAGGAAATGCGGGCCAGCGCGTGGCTCTGCGCGTCCTTGGCGGGCGGGACGTCGGGCGCGGCGGCGGCCAGCGCCTTCTGCAGGGTGTTGAGCTGGCCGGCGACCTTCATGCGCTGCAGGTTGGCGGCGTCGCGGGCGTGTTCGGCGTCCTCGACGTCCTGGCGCAGGCGGGCGACTTCGGCCGGGTTGCCGGCGATGGTGGCGTCGGTGCGCGGGGGCGGCTCCAGCGCCTTGGCGATCACGTCCAGGCGCGCGAGCCAGTCGTCGCGCTCGCGCAGGCCGGGCGCGGCCGAGATCATGAACCGGAGGGACTGCAGCTGGGCGCGGGGGTCGCTCATGGGGGCCGAGTATAGGCCGGCCGCATGACCGCGGTCAGCCACCCCGAAGCGAACCGCGACGGCAGTCGCGGTACTCCAGCCTCAGCGGCCGGGGCCGACGTCGATGAAGGCCAGGAACTCGGCGCGGGTGCGGGCGTCCTCGCGGAAGGTGCCCAGCATCTTCGAGGTGATCATGCTGACGCCGCGCTTGTGGATGCCGCGGGTGGTCATGCATTCGTGCGCGCCCTCGATCACCACGCCGACGCCGCGCGGCGCCAGCACGTGCTGGATGCACTGGGCGATCTGCGCGGTCATCTTCTCCTGCACCTGGAAGCGGCGCGCGTAGGCTTCGACCACCCGCGCCAGCTTGCTGATGCCGACCACCTTGCCGTCCGGCAGGTAGCCGATATGCGCCTTGCCGACGATCGGCGCCATGTGGTGCTCGCAGTGCGACTCGAACTCGATGTCGCGCAGCACGATCATCTCGTCGTAGCCGGCGACTTCCTTGAAGGTGCGCGCCAGGTATTCCCGCGGTTCGGTCGCATAGCCGCTGAACCAGTCGCCGTAGGCCTTGGCCACGCGCTTGGGGGTGTCGAGCAGGCCTTCGCGCGTGGGATCCTCGCCGGCCCAGCGCAGCAGCACGCGCACGGCGTCTTCGGCCTCGGCCTGGGTGACGGCGGGTTTGTCCTGGGTACTCATCGGCGACGCTCCTGGCGGCAGGCCCCCAGTTTAGCGCCCGCCCGTGCACGCGCCGCGATGACGCCCCAATCAGATCCGGGGTCAGAGTGCATTTATCCGGCGGCGGCCGGATAAATGCACTCTGACCCCGGATTTTTCAGCGGGCGCGGGTGGCGCGGTGCGAGACCCACAGCGCCAGCGCGACGATCAGCGCCGAAAGCAGGAAGGGCGCGCCGGGGAAATGCCAGTCGGCATAGTCGCCGATGGCGGCCGCGAACACGCCGGTGAACATCACCGGGGCGGCGACGCCGGCCAGGCTGGCCAGGCTCATGAAGGCACCCTGCAGCCGTCCCTGTTCGGCCGGGTCCACCTGGCGGGTGGCCAGGGCCTGCACGGCCGGATTGGCCAGGCCCCAGAACGCCATCACCGGGATGCCGGCCAGGAACATCCAGCCGCTGGGCGCGAACGCATACAGCGTGAAGCCGGCCAGGCCGCAGGCCTGCCCCACCAGCAGCGCGCGCCGCTCGCCCAGCGCCTTGACCAGGCGCCCGATCAGGCCGGCCTGCACGATCGCGGTGCAGATGCCGACGGCCGCGAGCACGTAGCCGACTTCCTTGATGCCCCAGTCGTAGCGGTAGTCGGCGTACAGGACGAAGACGCTGGGGAATACGTAATGCGCCAGGTTGTCGAGCATGATCACCGCGGCCAGGCCCAGCACGTGCGGGTAGCGCTTGATCAGCACCAGCGAGCCGATCGGGTTGGCGTGGCTCCAGTCGAACCGCGGCGAGCGCTTTTCCGGCGGCAGCGACTCGGGCAGCACGAACCAGCCGTAGACGAAGTTCGCCAGCGCCAGCACCGACGCGGCCCAGAACGGCGCGCGCAGGTCGATGTCGCCGAGCAGGCCGCCGACCACCGGGCCGATGATGAAACCCAGGCCGAAGGCGGCGCCGAGCATGCCGTAGCTCTTCGCGCGGTTCTCCGGCGCGACCACGTCGGCGATGTAGGCGTTGGCGATCGAGAAGCTGGCGGCGGTGAATCCCGAGATCACGCGGCCCACGAACAGCCAGGGCAGCGAGTCGGCCACCGCCATGAAGATGAAGTCCACGCCCAGGCCCAGGCAGGACAGCAGGATCACCGGCCGGCGCCCGAAGCGGTCCGACAGCGCGCCCTGGATCGGCGAGCTGATGAACTGGATCGCCGCGAACGTGGTGCCGAAGATGCCGACCCATCCGGCCGCGGTCGCGGTGTCGCCGCCGACGAAATCCTCGATCAGGTGCGGCAGCACCGGGATGATCAGGCCGAAGGCGAGGATGTCGATCAGCACCGTGATGAAGATGAAGATCATCGCGGCGCGGCGCACGGTCGGCGCGGCGGGGGCGGGGGCGTCCAAGGGAGCGTTACCGGAAACGGAAAGCGCGCAGTCTAGCCGACGCCGGGCTCAATCCACCCGGCAGAAGACCGCCTTGAGGTAACGGCTTTCCTTCACATGCGCCATCACCGGATGGTCGGCGCCGGCGCCGGCGACCTTCAGGATCTGCACGGTGCGGCCGGCGTAGAAGGCGGCGCGGCGGATCATGTCCAGGAACTCGTCCTCGCTCACCAGGCCGGTGCAGGAACAGGTCAGCAGGATGCCGCCGGGCTTGACCACCTGCATGGCCAGCTTGTTCATGTCGTTGTACTTCTTGAGCGCGGCGATCACCTGTTCGCGGTCGCGAGTGAGCTTGGCCGGGTCCAGGATCACCACGTCGAAATGTTCGCCGCGCTGCTGCGCGTCGCGCAGGTAGGGGAACAGGTCGGCCTGCACGAACTTCACCTTGGCGTTGTTCAGGCGGGCGTTCTTCTCGGCGATCTCGAGGATTTCCTCGTCCAGGTCGATGCCGATCACCTCCTCGGCGCCGCCGCGGGCCTTGGCGTAGATGGCGAAGCCGCCCGAGTTGCAGCAGATGTCGAGCACGCGCTTGCCTTCGGTGAAACGCGTCAGGTATTCGCGGTTGTCGCGCTGGTCGGCGAAGAAGCCGGTCTTGTGGCCGCTGCCCGGGCTGGCGCGGAACTTCAGGCCGTGTTCGCTGATGACGCTGGGCTCGGGCGCCGGCGGCGAGCGGAAGTCGAAGCTCTCCTGCTTCTGCACGTGTTCTTCCGAGAAACTGTAGAAGCGGCAGCCCGGGAACTCCTTCGACAGCGCGGCATAGATCCATTCGCGGTAGCGGAACGGGCCGGCCGAGAAGAACTCGACCACCAGCAGGTCGCCGTAACGGTCCACCACCAGGCCGGAGATGCCGTCGCCTTCGGAATGCACGACGCGCCAGGCGTCGGTGGTCTGGTCGAGCTTGAGCAGATCGCGGCGCAGGGCCACGGCGGCGCGGATCTTGCGCGCGAACCAGGCCTCGTCGATCGCCTCGTCCGGGTCCGCGGTGAGCACCCGCAGGGCGATGCGCGAGTGGCCGTTGTAGAAGCCGCGGCCGACCCAGGCGCCGGTGTTGTCCACGATGTCCACCAGGCTGCCCGGCTTGGGCTTGGCCACAGGCTTCTCCACCATCTTCTGGAAGATCCAGGGGTGGTTGGAGCGGCGTTCGATCTTGAGCTGGACGACGGGCAGGGCGGGCGTATTCATCGCGCAATTGTACCGGGGCCCGCCCCCGGGCGCGGCCATCAGCCGGCGGGAGCCAGCTCGACCCGGTCGCCACCGGCGCGTTTGGCGCGGTACATGGCCTGGTCGGCGCGCTTGAGCAGGGCCTCGAGGCTGTCGTCGTCGTCGCGCAGCTGGGCAACGCCGATCGACAGCGGCGCCGGCACCTCCTCGCCGTGGAAGCGCATGTGCAGCTGGCCCAGGGCCTCGCGCAGCCGCTCGGCGACCACGCGCGCGCCGGCCGCGTCGGTATTGGGCAGCAGGGCCACGAACTCGTCGCCGCCCAGCCGCGCCAGCGCGTCCTCGCCGCGCAGAACCCGGCGGGCACGTTCCGCCAGGTGGCGCAGCAGGCTGTCGCCGGCCTGGTGGCCCAGGCTGTCGTTGACCGACTTGAAGTGGTCCATGTCCATCAGCAGGGCCGACAGCGGCCGGCCGTGGCGGCGGGCCTCGGCGATCAGGCGCAGGCCCTGGTCGGCCAGGCCGCTGCGCGCCAACACGCCGGTGAGGCTGTCCACCGACGCCAGCCGGCGCAGGTCCTCGTAGGCGCGCTCGGTATGCATCAGCACGAAGCCCAGGCTGAGGAACATCACGCCCACGCAGGCGTAGACGAAGACCACCAGGTCGCTGGGACCGGCCTCGAGCAGGCTGCCCGAAACCCGCGGCGCCAGCGCGTGTTCGGCGAACCGCCAAAGCGCCACCGCCACGCCCAGCGCCGCGAAGATGCCGGTCAGCCGCGCCGCGCTGAACCCCCCGCGGCCCAGGGCCGGCAGCAGGGCCCAGGCGATGCCGCCCAGCAGCAGCATCGCGCTGGTGGAGTTGACCAGCACGCGCGCGCTGTAGTTCGGTCGCCACTCCGCGAACACCGTCAGCAGCAGCACTGCCAGCGCGACGCCGCCCCACAGCCGCCCGCGCCATTCCGGCAACTCCTGGAATCCGCGCACCGCCCGGCACATCTCGGCGAAGCCGAACAGCAGCAGGCCGTTGCCCAGGGCGATCGACAGCGTATCGGGCACCAGGCCGCGCGAGGCCAGCATCGCCCAGGCCGCCGGGTGCAGCATCAGGCCGACGGTCCAGATCCGCAGGTGGCGGCGCCGCTCGACCGGGAAAGCCCGGCCGGCCTGGGCCAGCAACAGCACGGTCAGGGCGCTCAGCAGCACCCCCACCAACATCACCGACCGGACGTCCAGATCCATGCCGCCCCCGTGCCCCGGCCATTGGCCGCCTGTCCCCAGACTAAACCCGGCCGGCGGCAGCCGGGTGTGATTGACGTCAATTTCACCGCGGCCGGCCGTTTCCATGGCAGACTCCGGCCCGTAGAAGGGGAGTAGCTCCCGCTGCCGCTATCGTCATCACGGGCCCGGATCCACGTCCAAAGCCCCGGTACGGCAGACAGGTCCCAGGACCTGTGAGCGAGACCTTCGCCCGCCAGCGGCGAAGGTCGTTCCGTCCCGGAACGTCGCGCGCGCCTGCGGTTGCGAGGCCACGTTCCCGGAGACGCCATTGGAAACCATCGCCACCCCCTTCATGTGGGCCGTGTTCACGGCCTTCGTCATCGCCGCCCTGGTCGTCGACCTGCTCGTGCTGCGCCAGAACGGCCCGCACAAGGTCAGCGGCCGCGAGGCCCTGGTCTGGTCGGCCGCCTGGATCGGTCTGGCCCTGGTCTTCAACGCCGGGCTCTGGTGGTACCTGCAGGAGCGCATGCCCGGGCCCGAGGCCGAACGCATCGCGCTCGAATTCCTCACCGGCTATGTGGTCGAGAAAGCGCTGGCGGTCGACAACATCTTCGTGTTCCTGATGCTGTTCACCTATTTCGGCGTGCCGGCGCAGAGCCAGCAGCGGGTGCTGATCTTCGGCGTGCTGGGCGCGATCGTGCTGCGCGCGATCATGATCTTCATCGGCGCTGCCCTGATCGCCCAGTTCCACTGGATCCTGTATTTCTTCGGCCTGTTCCTGCTGGTCACCGGCCTGAAGATGTACTGGGCCGCCGGCCAGGAGCCGGACATGGACAAGAACCCGATCCTGCGCTGGATCACCGCCCACCTGCCGCTGATCCGCCGCTACCACGGCGAGGCGCTGTGGATCGGCCAGGGCAGCCGCCGCAAGTACACGCCGCTGTTCGTGGTGCTGGTGATGATCGCGGTCACCGACGTCATCTTCGCGGTGGACTCGATTCCGGCCATCTTCGCCATCACCACCGACCCCTTCATCGTGCTCACCTCGAACGTCTTCGCGGTGCTGGGCCTGCGCGCGCTGTACTTCCTGCTGGCCGACCTGGCCGACCGCTTCCACCTGCTGGCCTACGGCCTGGCGACGGTGCTGGTGTTCATCGGCGCCAAGATGCTGCTGATCGACGTGGTGAAGATCCCGATCGCCATCTCGCTGGGCGTGGTGGCCGTCACCCTGGCCACGGCCATGGTGCTGAGCCTGGTGATCAAGCCGCGCAACAAGGAAGCGGCCGGCGCGGCCTGATCCGGCGGGGCTTGCGCGACGCCGCGCCGGCCCCAATCTGCCCCGGATGGACGATCCGAACCTGACCCACGCCGAGGCCGTGCGCGCCCGCTTCCGGCGCGCGCTGCTGGCCAGCATGGCCTTCGTGGCGGCGCTGGGCGCGATCTTCTTTGCCGGCCCCTGGCTGGGCGACACCAGGGCCTTGGCCCTGGTGCCGCAGTCCTGGCCCGGCCTGGCCGGTGTGATCACCGCCCCGCTGCTGCACGGCTCTGCCGGGCACTGGCTGGCCAACGCCAGCGCCCTGCTCATCCTCGGGCCGCTGGTGGGCACGGTGTACCCGCGGGCCAGCCTGCGCGCCCTGCCCCTGATCTGGATCCTGTCGGGGCTGGGTACCTGGATCATCGGCCGGCCTTCGCTGCACATCGGCGCCAGCGGCCTCACCCACGGCCTGTTGTTCCTGCTGCTGTTCCTGGGCCTGCTGCGGCGCGACCGTGCGGCGATCGCCGCGGCCCTGATCGGTTTCTTCTTCTACGGCGGCATGCTGCTGACGGTGCTGCCGCGGGAAGCGGGCATCTCCTGGGAGTACCACCTCAGCGGCGCGCTGGCCGGCATCCTCGCGGCCTTCGTCTGGCGGTGCGCCGATCCGGAACCGCCGCGCCGCCGCTACAGCTGGGAAGACGAACCGGAGCCGTCCCCGGACGCCGACGAACTCGAGCCGCCGGCGCCGGACGCCGTGCCGGTGCTCTGGCAGCGGCCGGCCGATCCGAACGGTGTGGTCCTGCCCTTCCGGCCACGCCCGCGCCCGGAAACACCGCCGCCGCAGGAATGAGCCTGGGCCCGCTTGCGCGCGCGCCGGGGCGATGAAACCCTAGCCCCGCGACCCTGCCGGTCGCCGCACCGGGCGGCAGCCACCGATGGACTGGAGCTTCGACATTCGTTCGGCCCTGCTCGTCGGGGCGCTGCTGACGCTGCTGATCGGCGCGGTGCTGCTGGTGGTCGCGCGCGCGCTGCCGGCCGACTACCGGTCGAGCCTGAACTGGTGGGTGCTGGCGACCCTGCTGCAGCCCGCCGGTTTCGTGCTGCTGAGCCTGCGCGACCAGGTGTCGCCCTGGATCTCGATCGTGATCGCCAATGGCTGCATCGCCCTGGCCTTCGCCGCCTACGCGACCTCGCTGCTGCGCTTCTACCGGCTGCCGCCGCGGCCGGTGCTGCTGGGCGGGCTGACCCTGGTCGCGCTCGCCATCTCGCTGCACTGGGGCGTGCTGCAGCCGCGCTTCACCGAACGCCTGATCGCGATCTCCGTGGTGATGTCGGCGGTGCTGGGCTACTGCGCCTGGATCCTGTACCGGCGCGCCGACGCACGCGGCCCGCTGCGCCACGTCGCCGGCGGCGCGTTCGCGGTGGCGGCGGCGATCATGGCCTACCGCGCCGTGATCCTGCTGTTCGACCCGACCCAGGTGACCACGATCTTCCAGCTCACCCACGTGCAGCTGCTCACCTATGCGGTGGGTGCGGTGCTGCCGGTGGTGGCGACGGTCGGCTTCCTGCTGCTGTGCACCGAGCGCAGCCAGCGCGAGCTCGAGCGGGCGGCGCGGGTCGACTACCTGACCGGCTGCTACAACCGCCGCGCGATCGAGGAACTCGGCGCGCAGGCCATGGCGGCTGCGCGCCGGCACGGCACCCCGCTGGCGGTGCTGGTGCTGGACATCGACCACTTCAAGCGCATCAACGACGAGCTCGGCCACGCCGCCGGCGACGAGGCCCTGGTGCAGGCCGTGCACCGTCTGCGCGAGGACTTGCGCACCGAGGACGTGCTCGGGCGCCTGGGCGGCGAGGAGTTCATCCTGCTGCTGCCCAATACCGACAGCGCCAGCGCGGTGAGCGCCGCCGAACGCATCCGCCAGGCGTTCTCCGGCACGCCGCTGCGGCTGGGCGAGGACGCGCGCACGGTGACGCTGTCGATCGGCGCGGCGGTGCTGGCGCCGGCCGACCGGAAGTTCTCGCAGCTGCTGCAGCGCGCCGACCGCGCCATGTACGCGGCCAAGAACGCCGGCCGCGATCTGGTCATGGCCGATGCGATGAGCGGCTGGGAGAACGCGCCGGGCGAGCGGGCGCCGCGCGCCTAGCGCGGCGCCTGGCCCAGCTGGCGGCCGTGCAGGCGCGACAGCAGCGCCAACGACAGCACGGCCCCGCACATCGCCAGGAACATGTCCCACTGCGTGTCCCAGACGTCGCCCTGGGTCGCCAGGAACGCGTCGGCCTCGCCGCCCCAGACCAGGGCCGCCCACCATTCGATCATCTCGAAGAAGGCGCTGAATGACAGCGCCGCGGCGACGCACAGATAGGCCAGCCAGCCGCCGGGCCGCAGCGGCGTGTTCCTCAGCAGCAGCTCGCGCGCCAGGATCGCCGGCACGAAACCCTGGGCGAAGTGGCCGAGGCGGTCGTAGTGGTTGCGGGCGAAGTCGAAGGATTCCTGCGCCCACAGCCCCAGCGGCGTCAGCGCGTAGGTGTGGGCGCCACCGTAGATCAGGATCACCGCGTGGACCGCCAGCAGCCAGCACAGCAGCCGCGTCAGCGGGAAGCGGTGGCGCAGGGCCAGCACCAGCGGCAGGCCCAGCAGCACCCAGACCACCTCGAGCAGCCAGGTGAGGCGGTCGTGCGGCGCGATGCCGGACCACACGAGCGCGCCGAGCACGATCGCCAGCAGCAGCCCGCCCTCCGCGCGCGACGGCGACTGCACAGTTCCGGTTCCGGCCATGTCCTGCTCCCGCGGGGATGTGCCGGCATCATTCCACGGCGACGGGCGCGGTGTTAGCGTCGGCGCAGTTTTTACCCCGGGACCGCCGATGAAAGCCGCCTTCGCTCCGCTCGCGCTCTGCCTGCTCACCGCCTGCGGCCGGGCGCCCGAACCCGCGGCCACGCCGGAGGCGGCGACCGCACCCGCCGCGAACGTGCACGACGGTGGCGCCCGCCGCATCGAAGCCGACGTGCGCTTCCTCGCCGACGACCTGCTCGAAGGCCGCGCCGCCGGCACCCGCGGCTACGACCTGGCGGCGCTCTACGTCGCCAACCGCTACCGCGCCATCGGCCTGGCCCCGGCCGGCGACGACGGCGGCTATTTCCAGGCGGTGCCGCTGCTCGAGGGCCGGCGCCAGCGCGAGGCCGCGTCCTTCACGGTGCGGCGCGCCGACGGCGACCTGGCCTTCGGGTTCCAGGAGGAGTTCCTGCCGGGCCTGAACTTCAACGCCGCCAGCCATTCGGTCACCGCGCCCCTGGTCTTCGTCGGCCAGGCGGTGCACGCGCCGGAGCTGGGCCGCGACGACTTCGCCGGCGTGGACGTACGCGGCAAGGTGGCCGTGTACTTCTCCGGCGCGCCGGCGTCGTTCTCCAACACCCAGCGCGCCTTCCACGCCTCGGGCCGCGAGAAGGCGGCGCAGCTGGAAGCGCGCGGCGCGGTCGGCGCCATCGCGCTGGGCAATCCGGTGGACGAGGCGAAATACCCGTGGGCGCGCGGCGCCCGCACCTGGGAAATGCCGGGCATGCGCCTGGTGGACGCCGCCGGCCGCCCGGTGGACAGCTGGCCCGGACTGCAGGCCACCGCCACCCTGAGCGTGGCCGGCGCCCGCCGCCTACTGGCCGGCGCACCGATGCCGGCCGACGAGATCTTCGAGCGCCGCGAGAAGGGCACGCTGCAGTCCTTCGACCTGCCGGGCGAGGTGACGCTGGCCGGCGCCACCACGCTGCAGCGGGTGGACAGCCGCAACGTCGTCGGCCGCCTGCCGGGCAGCGACGCCGCCCTGGCCGGCGAACACGTGGTCTTCAGCGCCCACCTCGACCACATCGGCCGGGGCGCCGAAGTCGAGGGCGACGGCATCTACAACGGCGCGCTCGACAATGCGCTGGGCATCGCGGTGATGCTGCAGGCAGCCGCCGAACTGGCGGCCGACCCGGCCGCGCCGCGCCGATCGATGCTGTTCGTGGCGGTGACCGCCGAGGAGCGCGGCCTGCTCGGCGCCGACTACTACGCGCGTTTCCCCACCGTGCCGCGGGAATCGCTGGTGGCCAACATCAACATGGACATGCCGGTGTTTTTGGCCGACGTCAGCGACGTGGTGCCGATCGGCATCGAACACAGCACGCTCGAGGCCGACGTGCAGGCCGCCGCGCAGCAGCTGGGCGTGGGCCTGACGCCGGACCCCAAGCCCGAGGAAGTGGTGTTCGTGCGCTCCGACCAGTACGCCTTCGTGCGCCAGGGCATCCCGGCGGTGTACCTGGACGCCGGCATCAAGGCGAAGGATCCCGACATCGACGCGCTGGCCCTGTACGAGGATTTCCTCACCGGCCACTACCACCAGCCCAGCGACCAGACCGACCTGCCCATCCACTACCCCAGCGCCGCCATGCTGGCGCGGCTCAATGCCGCCATCGGGCGGCGGGTGGGGAATGCGGACGGGCGGCCGCGCTGGAAGGACGGCGACTTCTTCGGGCAGAAGTTCGGCGGGCAGGCCGCGCCCTAGCCGGCCAGGTGCCCCAAGGGCAGCGCCCGCGCCTGCTTCACCGTGCGCAGCACGAAGCTCGAGTTCACGT
The DNA here is from genome assembly GCF_006265115.1 of Arenimonas terrae. GTDB lineage: Bacteria > Pseudomonadota > Gammaproteobacteria > Xanthomonadales > Xanthomonadaceae > Arenimonas > Arenimonas terrae. Next base: position 394,127 of record NZ_SMDR01000003.1, read on the forward strand.
CCGCCACGCCGCTGGCGTTGAGCAGGTGGTCGAGCAGGAAGCGGGAGAAATGCGCCAGGTCCTGCACGACGACCTGCAGCAGGTAATCCATGTCGCCGGTGAGCGCGTGGCAGGCCACCACCTCGTCCCAGGTGTTGATGCGGTCGGTGAACTCGGCGATGGCCGCGGCGTCGTGGCGCGCCAGCTGCACGCGCACGAAGGCCTGCAGGCCCAGGCCGACGCGGGCCGGGTCGATCAGGCCGGCATAACCCGACAGCACGCCCGCCTGCTCGAGCCGCTGCACCCGGCGCAGGCAGGCCGAGGCCGACAGGCTGACCCGCTCGGCCAGTTCGGCATTGCTGATGCGGCCCTCGCGCTGGAGGATGGCGAGCAGGGCCAGGTCGGTGCGGTCGAGGCTGGGAGCGTCCATTCGTGGCTCATTCGGGCTTTAGTGCGCAACAATATTGCGCCTTTCTGGCCGATACGCGCAACAACGCAAGCCCCTTGCGCGGCCCCGGCGCTAGACTGGCGTCAGCCTCCGGAGCCCGCCATGAACCAGCCCCAGCGCGTCGAACACCAGCTCACCGACAAGGGCTACGTGCCGGTCTACACCACGACCGTGGTCGAGCAGCCCTGGGCGGACTACACGGCGACCGACCACCAGGTCTGGGCGACGCTGTTCGAGCGCCAGCAGCAGGTGCTGGTCGGCCGCGCCAGCGACGAGTTCCTGCACCAGCAGCGCGCAATGGGCATGGCGCCCGACCGCATCCCGAAGTTCGACGAGCTCAACGCCGTGCTGCGCAAGGCCACCGGCTGGGAGCTGATCGGCGTCGAGGGCCTGCTGCCGGAGCTGACCTTCTTCGAACACCTGGCCAACCGGCGTTTTCCGGTCACCTGGTGGATCCGCAAGCCCGAGCAGCTCGACTACCTCGCGGAACCCGACCTTTTCCACGACCTGTTCGGCCACGTGCCGCTGCTGATGAACCCGGTGTTCGCCGACTACATGCAGGCCTACGGCCGCGGCGGCGTGAAGGCGCACGCCATCGGCCCGGACGCGCTGGTGAACCTGACGCGGCTGTACTGGTACACGGTGGAGTTCGGCCTGATCCGCCAGCCCGACGGCCTGCGCATCTACGGCAGCGGCATCGTCTCGTCCAAGTCCGAGTCCATCCACTGCCTGGAAAGCGCCGCGCCCAACCGCATCGGCTTCGACCTCGAGCGCATCATGCGCACGCGCTACCGCATCGATACCTTCCAGAAGACCTATTTCGTCATCGACAGCTACGAGCAGCTGATGGAGGCGACGCGGCCGGACTTCACGCCGATCTACGCGCGCCTGGCCGCGCAGGAAAGTTTCCCGGCCGGCTCGGTCCAGCCCGGCGACAGCATCTTCCAGCGCGGCACCGGCGAAGGCTGGCTCGACGGCGGCGACGTCTAGCCCGCCACCGGCTGGCGCGCGTCCTTCGGCGCCGGGCGCTTGGGCAGGAATTTGCGGGTGAGGTAGCTGCCCGCGACGAAGGCGACCACCAGCGGGCCGAGCCAGGCAAGGTTCTGCAGGGTCGGGCCGGCGAGCATCGGCAGCACCTTCGGCAGGCCGATGCTCAGGAAGGCGATGTGGGTGGCGACGCCGTTGCCGAGCATCGCGTTCAGATGCTCGCGCAGCCACCAGCGCGGATCCTCGGGACGGGCGCGGGCGAAACGCCGCATCGACACGAAGGAGAACAGGCCGATGCCGGCGAACGCGACGATGATCAGCTGCATGTTCTTCGCCAGCAGCAGCCCGATGGCGGCGATCGCCAGGGCGCTGACCAGGTTGAGCCACATCAGCCCTCGATAGACCGGGCCGGTGTAGCGCGCCCAGTCGCGCCTGTCGCGGATGGCGCGCCAGCTCAGCCAGACCGCGGTGACCGTGATGACCAGCAGGTACAGCAGGAAGGCGCCGCCGACCTGGCTGCGCTGCACCAGCACCACGCCGCTCATCGGCACGGCGACGGCGAGCAGGGCGCTCATCGCCAGCAGATAGAGCTTGCCGGCGGCGCGATGCAGCGGGCCGCCCTTGCGGCTCAGGCCCGCGGTCCAGAAGGCCAGCAGGGCCAGGGTGCCGAGGCCGGCGTGCAGCAGGGCAAGGATGGAATAGGCGCTCATGTCGGTGTCCTCCGGTGTGCCGCCAGTGTTCCGCGCCGTGCGCGGCCGATCAGGTGCCGGCGGTCATCGGCGCGTGGTGCCGGAAGTCACTTTCTGCCTGCGGGCCCTTGAGCGGTGCCTGCGCTGGGCTCAAGCTGCCGGCATGAAGGAACCGCTGAAAACCCTGCTTTCGCCCCTGAACTTCGCCGCCTACGTGGCCTGGGCCGCGATCGGCTGGGAGCTGGTCTTCACCCGCTGGACGCCGCCGCCCGTGCTGGCTGCGCCTGCGCCGGTGGCGCTGCTGGTGGCCATGCAGGTCGCTTTTCTGCTGCTGTTCATGGTGGTCAGCAGCGTGCCGGTGGCCGACGCGGGCAAACGCGCGATGGTGCTGCTGCAGTACGGCCTGGCCTTCGCGCTGATGATGCTGGCGCGCAACAGCACGCTGCCGATCCTGCTGATCCTGTGCGCGATCCAGGTGGTGCACCTGTGGCGCCCGCGCGGTGCGCTGCTGGTGATCGCCGCGTCCAACGTCGCCATCTACTTCGTGTACCGCGACATCTGGGAGCACCGTGCGCCGGTGATCGGCACGGTGATGAACCTGAGCTTCCAGGCCTTCGCCGCGCTGACCGCCTGGTTCGCCTTCCGCGCCGAACAGGCGCGCGACGAGCTCGCCGCCGCCAATGCCGACCTGCTGGCGACACGTTCGCTGCTGGCCGAGACCGCGCGCGACTCCGAACGCCTGCGCCTGTCGCGCGAGCTGCACGACGTGGCTGGCCACAAACTGACCGCATTGAAGCTCAACCTCGCGGCGCTGGCCCGCGACCCGCGGTTCTCCGCCGACGAGCAGGTGCGGCTGTGTGCGCGCCTGGCCGACGAGCTGCTGGCCGACATCCGCGGCGTGGTGATGCAGATGCGCCGCGACGAGGGCCTGGACCTGGCGGCGGCGATGGAAGCGCTGGCCACGCCGTTCGAACGCCCGCGCATGCACCTGCAGATCGAGCCGCAGGCGCGCGTGGCTTCAGTCGCGCAGGCCGAGGCGGTGCTGCGCGCGGTGCAGGAAGGCCTTACCAATGCGGTGCGCCACTCGCAGGCGAACAACCTGTGGGTGGTGCTGCGGCGCGAGGCCGGCACGCTGCGCCTGGACATCCGCGACGACGGCCGCGGCAGCGGCAGCGCCGAGCTGCGCGCCGGCAACGGCCTGCGCGGCATGCGCGAGCGCCTCGAAGGCGTCGGCGGCGGCCTGGACGTGTCGCGCACCGACACCGGCGGCGTACACCTGCAGGCCTGGCTGCCGGTGGCGGCATGAGCGCGCCTGCGAAGGAGGCGGGCGTGCTGCGCATCGCCCTGGCCGACGACCAGGCCCTGGTGCGCAGCGGCCTGAAGGCCCTGCTGGGCGGCTTCCCTTCGCTGCAGGTGGCGGTCGAGGCCGGCGACGGCCAGGCCCTGATCGACGCGCTTGCGGCGACGCCGGTGGACGTGATCCTGTCCGACATCCGCATGCCCGGGCTCGACGGCTTCGGCCTGGTGCGCACGCTGCGCGAACGCGGCATCGGCACGCCGGTGGTTCTGCTGACCACCTTCGACGACGAGGCGCTGCCGCTGCGCGCGGCCGAGGCCGGCGCGCAGGGATTCCTGCTCAAGGACGCCTCGCCCGAGGACCTGTTCGAGGCGATCACCCGCGTCGCCGCCGGCGAGACCCTGCTGGCGCCGGTGCCGACCGACCCGGTGCGCGCACGTTTCGCCTACCGCGACCAGGCCGCGCCCAGCGACACCTTCAGCGAGCGCGAGGTGTCGATCCTGCGCCTGCTGGCCGGCGGATATTCGAACAAGGAGATCGCGCGCGCGGTGTTCCTGTCCGAGGGCACGGTGAAGAATTACGTGTCCGAGATCCTGGACAAGCTGGGCACGCGCGATCGCACGCGTGCGGTGCTCAAGGCGATCACGCTGCGCATCATCTGAGCGGTGCCGCCCCGCTTCATTCCAGCACTTCGCCGCGCGGCTCCATCGGCAGCGGCGGCGCTTCCGGCGGGTAGTACCAGTCGTTGATGTCCAGGCCTTCGCGCGTCTCGCCGGCATTGAGCGTGAGCTCGAAGAAGTCGTGGTCGTCGCAGTTCACGCCGCTGGTGGCCAGGCATTCGCTGGCCATGCTGAGCAGGCCCGGCGCGCCCTCGGTACCGGTGTCCTGCGGCCAGGCCAGCAGGATCCAGGTGCCGGGCGGCACGCGCAGTTCGTAGTGCGGTGCGTTCACCGCGGTGTCGGCGCAGTAGCCCAGGCCCACGTCTTCGGTGGCCAGCGCGCAGACGCGCATGGCCGGCAGCTCTTCGCTGGGGTAGCTGACGCGGCCGCGCAGGATCGCGTGCGGCGACGCGGGGCCAGCGGTTTCCGGTGGCGCCGCTTCCGGCGTTTCCGGCGGCGCGGCGTCGGGCGGCGGCGGTTCGGCCGGCGGAGCGGCCAGGCTCACTTCCGCGGTCTCCGCGGCCTGGGCCGCTTCGTCCGCGGGAGGCGCCGGCGGCGTGCAGGCCGCCAGACCAAGGACACTGCAGAGCACGAGCTTGCGCATCACGGTTCTCCTTGTTTCAGGGGGCCTGGCCCATCACCACCAGCGCGGCGGCCGCGGCCGCGGTGGCCGCGCCCAGGCCCAGGCAGACGCGCAGACCGTAGCCGCGGCCGCCGCTGGTCCAGGCCACGATGCTCTTGGAAACCCAGGCCGCCGCCAGCAGGCCCACCAGGGCCCAGCGTGCCTGCTCGGCGTCGAGCTTGCCGCCGCGGAACAGGTTGCCGACGGTCGCCACTGCCGCATGGAGTTCCGCGAGTGCCGCCAGCGTCGCCGCGACGATCGAGCCGCGCGGGCCCCACCAGGCCCCGAGCGCAGCGGAGAGGAACAGCACGCCGGTGATCAGCGCGGCGAACACCAGCGCCTGCCGGAAACTGAACATGCGCGACTGCGCGGTCGGCATCGGCACGCCGTCGTCGTCGCCCCGGTGCACGCCGACCAGGCCGCCCACGCCCAGCACTGCGCCGGCCGCCAGCATTTCCGGCCACAGCAGGCCCAGCAGCTCGGGCGCGATGGTGAGCAGGATCGGCACGAACAGCAGCAGCGACGCCAGGTTGGCCAGCATCGCCGCGCCGGTGGCGGCGCGCAGCATGGCCGGCGTTTCCTTCACCCGCTGGCCGAAGCCGGCGACCGCAGCGGTCGAGGACACGAAGCCGGCGAAAAATCCCGCCACCGCCAGGCCCCAGCGGTTGCCGCTGGCGCGCAGCGCCACGTGGCCCAGCGCGCCGATCGCCATCACCAGCACCACCAGTTTCCAGAGCGTGCTGGGGTTGAAGACGTCGAAGGGCCCGATCGCCGCATCCGGCAGCAGGGGCAGCACCACCAGGGCGCAGCCGAGCAGCAGCAGGCCGTCGCGCAGCTCCTTCTCGCTGATCAGTTCGCGGGTGAGCTTGTGCAGGGTCGACTTGGCGTACAGCAGGCCCGCGACCACCACGCCCAGCGCGCCCGCCAGGGCCGGGAACTCCACCGCCAGGCCGCCCAGCACCGCGGTGAGGACCAGGGCGATCTCGCCGGTCAGGCCCGGGTCTTCGTCGCGGCTGCGGCGGTAGCTCAGGGCGCTCAGCCCGCCGATCAGCAGCAGCAGGGCGATGAACACCGCCAGGTGCAGGCCCATCGCGATCGCGCCGCCCAGGGCCACCAGGGCGTGGGTGCGCACGCCGGCCACCACCGCCACCTCGGGCTTGCGGCGCTCGCGCACCACGCCGATCAGCAGGCCCAGGCCCAGGGCGCTGGCCAGGGGCAGCAGGCGGGCAGGCTCGAAACCGGGCAGGGTCGGGTCCATGGCCCGGATTGTGCCCCAAGCCCTCCAAATCCGGGGTCAGAGTGCATTTATTTTCGCCATCGGCCCGAGCGGCCGGCGCCCCGCCGAGAATAAATGCACTCTGACCCCGGATTTCGCGGATTGCGGGTTGCGCGGCGGGGCGGGGCCCGGACAATGCGCGGGTCGCCCCAGCCGCCCGGACCGCCATGAAGCCCGCCAAACCCATTTCCCTGACCCGCTACTTGATCGAGGAGCAGCATGCCGGCCGGATCAACGCCGACCTGCGGCTGCTGATCGAGGTGGTGGCCCGCGCCTGCAAGACCATCTCGATGTCGGTGGGCAAGGGCGCGCTGGGCGGGGTGCTGGGCGACGCCGGCACCGGCAACATCCAGGGCGAGGCGCAGAAGAAGCTCGACGTCATCGCCAACGACGTACTGCTGGAGGCCAACGCCTGGGGCGGCCATCTCGCGGGTCTGGCGTCCGAGGAAATGGACCACAGCCAGCCGATCCCCGACGCCTTCCAGCGCGGCAACTACCTGCTGCTGTTCGATCCGCTGGACGGCAGCAGCAACATCGACGTGAACATCTCGGTCGGCACCATCTTCTCGGTGCTGCGCTGCCCGGACGGCGTCACCTCGCCGGGCGACGAACATTTCCTGCAGCCCGGCACCACCCAGGTCTGCGCCGGCTACACCACCTACGGGCCCAGCACGATGCTGGTGCTCACCGTCGGCCATGGCACCCACGCCTTCACGCTCGACCGCGAGGTCGGCAGCTTCATCATGACCGCGCGCGACATCCAGATCCCGGCCGACACCAAGGAGTTCGCCATCAACATGTCGAACCAGCGGCACTGGGAGCCGCCGATGCAGCGCTACGTGGCCGACCTGCTGGCCGGCAAGGACGGCCCGCGCGGCAAGGACTTCAACATGCGCTGGGTCGCCAGCATGGTCGCCGACGTGCACCGCATCCTGACCCGCGGCGGCGTGTTCTTCTACCCGCTCGACGCCAAGTGCCGCGACAAGGGCGGCAAGCTGCGCCTGATGTACGAAGCCAACCCCATGAGCTTCATCGTCGAGCAGGCCGGCGGCGCCGCCAGCACCGGCCGCCAGCGCATGCTCGAAGTGCAGCCCACCGGCCTGCACCAGCGCGTGCCGGTGATGCTGGGTTCGCGCAACGAGGTCGCCGAAGCGGTGCGCTACCACGCCGAACACGACCGGGCCTGATCCGCCGATCCTCCGCAAGCAGGACCCGCTTTTCTACCTCTCCCCTGGCGGGAGAGGGCCGGGGAGAGGGGCCAGCCAGGACGCCACATGAGCGAATCCGACTTCATCGAGATCTATCCGGACGTGCTGTCGCGCGACACCTGCGCGCAGATCGTCGCGGCCTTCGAGGCCAGCGGTGCGGCGGTACCCGGGCGCGTCGGCGGCGGCGTGCTGCCCGAACTCAAGGACAGCCGCGACATCCAGATCACCGGCAACCAAGCCTGGCGCGAGGCCGAGAACGCCCTCAACCGCGCGGTGTTCGCCGGCCTGCTCGCCTACCTGCGCAAGTACCGCTACGCGCTGATCGCGCCGCTGATGCTGCAGGTGCCCGGCGCGGACGGAAAGCTGCGCCGCATCGCCGCCGAAGACTTCGACACCATGGACGACGAGGCGCTGGCCAACCTGGTGCGCGCCGTCATGCGCCCCGGCGCGATCAACCTGCAGCGCTACACCGCCGGCCAGGGCGGCTACCCGTACTGGCACTGCGAGCTCTACCCGCGCGACCCGAGCTGCGAGACCCTGCACCGGCACGTGCTGTGGACGCTCTACCTCAACGACGGCTTCGCCGCCGGCGAAACCGAGTTCCTGTACCAGGGCCGCAAGATCGCGCCGCGGACCGGCAGCCTGCTGATCGCCCCCGCCGCGTTCACGCACACGCACCGCGGCAACCGTCCCGAGGGCGGCGACAAGTACATCGCCACCAGCTGGATCCTGTTCCAGCGCGCCGAACAGATTTTCGGAGGCTGAGCGGCCCCACGATTCACTGCGCGAATCGCAGGCCTCGAGGCTTTCCTTCCGATCCCTGCGCCTGTCGGCGTGCGCCCTTGCCAAGGGGGGCTTCCCGCAAAGCGGCGTCAGGCGGAGCAGGGATTCATGCCCGCAGCGTGGCGGTGGCGCGCGCGAGCTGTCCGATGGCCGGCCAGTCGGCGGCGGCGAGCAGGCCCTTGGGCGTGAGCCAGGAGCCGCCGATGCACAGCACGTTCGGCTGGGCCAGAAAGTCGGGCGCGCTGGCGGGCGTGATGCCGCCGGTCGGGCAGAAGCGCGCCGCCGGGAACGGGCCGGCCAGCGCCTGCAGCATCGCGACGCCCCCGGCAGGCACGGCCGGGAAGAACTTGAAGGTGTCGAGCCCTGTTTCCATCGCCGCCATCAGCTCCGACGCGGTGGCGACGCCGGGCAGCAGCGGCAGGCCGACTTCGCGCGCGGCGGCGAGCAGGCGCGGCGTGGCGCCCGGGGAAACCGCGAACCGCGCGCCGGCCTGGCGCGCGGCGGCGAGCTGGGCGGCGTCGAGCACGGTGCCGACGGCGACGACCATGTCCGGCACTTCGGCCGTTATCGCGCGGACCGCATCCAGCGCGGCGGGCGTGCGCAGCGTCACCTCGATGACGGGCAATCCGCCACGCTGCAGCGCGCGCCCCACCTGCACCGCTTCCGCGGCATCTGCCGGCGTGTAGACAGGGATGACCGGCGCGAGCCGGAGGAAGGCGCGCAGCGGGGAATCAGCGGCGGACATCGAAGCGCCCCTGGTGCACGAAGGCCGCGACGTCGTCCGCGCCGAGCAGGTTGAAGTCGCCGGGCAGGGAATGTTTCAGGCAGGCCGCGCCCAGGCCGAAGTTCAGCGCGGCGCCGTCGTCCAGGCCGCTGGCCAGGCCATGCAGCACGCCGGCGGCGAAGGCGTCGCCGGCGCCGATGCGGTCGACGATCGGGGCGATCTCGTGCGAGCCGGTGGCGCATACCGCGCCGTCGCGCGAGACCATGCGGGCGCAGAGCGCGTGGTGGTCGACGCTGTGCTGGGTGCGCAGTGTGGTCGCCAGCCGGCCCAGGCCCGGGAAGGCGGCGAAGGCGGCGCGGGCGGCGGCTTCGACGCGCGCCTCGGTCGTGGCCTCGTTGAATTCGGTGCCGAGCACGACCGCCATGTCGCGATGGTCGGCGAAGAGCAGGTCGGTGTTGGCCAGGATCTGCTTGAGCAGGCCGGGCGCATCGCCGCGCCAGGCTTCCCAGAGCTTGGGCCGGTAGTTGCCGTCGAAGGAGACCTTCACGCCCAGCCGGCGCGCGGTGGCCGCGGCGGCGATGGCGGCCGCGGCCGCGCGTTCGCCCAGAGCCGGGGTGACCCCGGACAGATGCAGCCAGTCGACGCCGGCCAGCAGGGCCGGCCAGTCGTACCGGTCGGGGTCGGCCAGGGCGAAGGCGGAGCCGGCGCGGTCGTAGAACACTTCGCTGGGCCGGTGCACGGCGCCCGGGGTCAGGAAATACAGGCCCATGCGGCCGGGGCCGGTGGCCAGGGCCCGGGTGTCGACGCCGTGCCGTCGCAGTTCACCAGCGGCGGCCGCACCCAGGGGGTTGTCGGGCAGCACGCCCACCTGGGCCGCGGCATGGCCGAAGCGGGCCAGGGACACGGCCACATTGGCTTCGGCCCCGCCGACAAAAACCTCGAACTGCGGCGATTGCAGCAGCATCTGCCGGCCTGGAGCCCCCAGGCGGAGCAGAACTTCCCCGAAACAGACAAAGCGGCTCGGCATATTCCTTCCTTCTGGGCGATCGGCCCGGCGGCTCGGCAGCCTGTCCCGGGACAGGCCCGGTGCCCCCGGAAAACCGGTGCGGCAGGGTCCGGGAGCAGTTGTCGCAGATCGCGAAATCTTTTGCTAGGCTCGGATGACCACCGGTGTCAGGGAAATCGTTGTCTGCGATTGCCACCGGTGTCAACACACAAATTGGAACTGGCACCAAAGTCGGTCCACGATCCCTGGGAGGGGAACAACATGAAGTCGACCCATCGCGGCCCGCGTGGCCCGCTGCTTGCCGTACTCAGTTCGGCGATCGCCGTCGCCCTGTATGCCGTTCCTGCGCCCTCGCGCGCCCAGGCCGCGGAACCGGCACCGACCGCTGAAGAGGCCAAGGCCAAGGCCGACGCGGACGCGCTGGCCGCGGCCGAAGCGCAGGCCGAGACCACCACCCTCGACACCGTCAATGTCACCGGTTTCCGCGGCAGTCTCGAGCGCGCCCTGGACATCAAGCGGGACGAAGTGGGCGTGGTGGACGCCATCGTCGCCGAGGACATCGCCGATTTCCCCGACCTGAACCTGGCCGAGTCGCTGCAGCGCATCCCGGGCGTGTCGATCGCCCGCGACGCCGGCGAGGGCCGCAACATCTCGGTGCGCGGCCTCGACAGCCAGTTCACCCGCGTGCGCATCAACGGCATGGAGGCGCTGACCACCACCGGCGGCACCGACAGCTCCGGCGGCGCCAACCGCGGCCGCGGCTTCGACTTCAACGTGTTCGCCTCCGAACTTTTCAACAGCCTGAAGGTGCGCAAGACCGCCGCCGCCGAGGTCGAGGAAGGTTCGCTCGGCGCCACGGTCGACCTGCAGACCGCGCGCCCGTTCGACTACGGCGGCTTCACCTTCGTCACCGCCGCGCAGTACGGCTACAACGACCTCTCCGGCGACACCGACCCGCGTGCGTCCTTCCTGATCAGCAACACCTGGGCCGACGGCACCATCGGCGCCCTGCTGTCGCTGGCCTACACCGACCGCCGCCTGGTCGAGGAAGGCCACAGCACTGTGCGCTGGGACCGAGGCAACAGCAGCGGCGGCTTCAGCCCGGCCTCGCCGTACACGCCTGCCCTCGACGCCGCCACGTTCCATCCGCGCATCCCGCGCTACGGCGTGCTCGAGCACGAGCAGGAGCGCACCGGCATCACCGGCTCGCTGCAGTTCGCACCGACCGACCGCACCAGCTTCGGCGTGGACATGCTCTGGGCGGAGTTCGACGCCAAGCGCACCGAGAACTTCATCAACGGCCTGTCCTTCAGCCGCACCGGCGCCACCGGCAAGCCCGAGACCGTGGTGGTGGACGGCGAGGTGGATGCCAACGGCAACCTGGTCTACGGCGTGTTCAACAACGTGGACGTGCGGTCGGAATCGCGCTACGACGAGCTCAACACGCGCTTCTACCAGCTGGTGGGCAACATCCGGCACAAGTTCAGCGATCGCTTCAGCCTGACCGGCCAGCTCGGCCGCTCCAGCTCGGAGTTCGACAACCCGATCCAGACCACGATCACGATGGACCGGCTGAACGTGCAGGGCTACAGCTACGACTACCGCGGCAACAACCGCCTGCCGATCATCGACAACGGCTTCGACGTCACCGACCCGGGCCAGTGGAGCTTCGTCAACGGCGTCTCCGAGATCCGCCTGCGCCCGCAGCAGGCGATCAACACCTTCGACACCGGCCAGGTGGACTTCGACTGGGACTTCCACGACAGCATGTCGCTCAAGGGCGGCCTGAACGCCAAGGACTACACCTTCGAATCGCGCGAATGGCGCCGCGCCAACGAACTGGCCGTGCCTGCCCTGCCGCCCGGCACGACGCTGGCCGACCTGACCCGCCTGATCGGCCTCAACAACACCTCGGTCGGCGCCGGCAACGACAGCTACTGGCTGATCCCGGACATCGGCGCCTTCAACGACGTGTTCGACATCTACAGCAACAGCGGCAGCTTCACCGTGTCGCAGGACGTGGCCAGCGTGCGTGGCAACAACCGCGACGTCGGCGAGAAGGCCAACGGCGGCTACCTGCAGCTCGATTTCCGCGCCGAGCTCGGCGCCGTGCCGGTGACCGGCAACGTCGGCGTTCGCCACGTGCGCACCGAGCAGGTGTCCACCGGCTACGCCGTGACCAGCGGGACGCCGGTGCTGACCACGGTCGAGCGCGACTACTCCGACACGCTGCCCTCGCTCAACCTGGTGTTCGACCTCACCGACGACCTGCTGCTGCGCTTCGGCGCCGCCAAGGTGATGGCGCGCCCGGGCCTGGGCAACCTGACCCCCGGCGTGACGGTCAGCGTCAGCGGCGGCAACCGCGTGGTGACCGGCGGCAACCCGCTGCTCAACCCGTTCCGCGCCAAGACCGCCGACCTCGGCCTGGAGTGGTACTTCGCCGAAGAGTCGCTGCTGGGCATCGGCGTGTTCTACAAGGACATCGACACCTTCGTGCAGACCTCGCGCGAAACCCGTCCGTTCAACACTTCCGGCCTGCCCGACAGCCTGCTGATCGGCACCGGTGCGCTGCCCACCGACGAGTTCCAGTTCAACATCCCGGTCAACACCCCGGGCGGCGAGCTCACCGGCTTCGAGCTCAGCTACCAGCAGCCCTTCACCTTCCTGCCGGGCTTCTGGAGCAACTTCGGCATGCAGGCGAACTACACCTACGTCGATTCCAAGATCCAGTACGTGACGGCGGCCGGCGTGCCCTCGCTCAACACCGACCTCACCGGCCTGTCCAAGACCGCCTACAACTTCACGCTGTACTACGAGGGCCCGCGCTTCTCGGCGCGCGCGTCGGCGGCCTACCGCGACGAGTACCTGACCACGGTGCCCGGCCGCAACAACAACGACGTCGAAGGCACGGCGGAAACCACCACCATCGACGCCTCGGCGTCGTGGAAGATCAACGACCACCTCGAAGTCAGCATCGAAGGCCTGAACCTGACCGACGAATACAACGACCAGTGGATCGATTCGGTGGGCGACCGCCCGTCGGTCTACCACCACACCGGCCGCCAGTATTTCGTCGGCCTGCGCTACAAGTTCTGAGTCCGCTGGCCGCTCGGCACCGGGGCGAATGCCGCCCCGGTGCCGCGCGGCGCGCGACGGAGCCTACCGATGCTGCGCAGACAGTTTCTCGGCGCCGGTCTCGCCGCGGCCACGCTGGCCGCGTGCCGCACCGCGCCGCGGTCCGCATCCCGCGAGGAGTTCGACGCCACCGTATTGGCCGACGGCCGCGGCAGCCACCGCACGCTCGCCGCCGCCGTCGCCGATGCGCCGGCCGACGGCGTGCGCCCGTATCGCGTGCTCGTGGGCGCCGGCCGCTGGCGCGAGAAGCTGGTGATCGACCGCCCCAACATCCATCTGGTCGGCGCCGACCGCGCCGCCAGCGTGCTCTTCTTCGACGCCGCCGCCGGACAGGCGCGGCCCGACGGCCAGCCCTGGGGCACCTGGGGCTGCGCCAGCGTGATCGTGCGTGCGCGCGATTTTTCCGCGAGCCGCCTAAGCATCGCCAACACCTTCGACTACCTGGGCAATCTCGATTCGCCGGATTTCCAGCCGATGGGCCCGAACGGCCTGCAGGCGGTGGCGCTGATGCTCGACCAGGGCGCCGACCGCTGCACCCTTGCCGACGTGGACCTGCGCGGACACCAGGACACGCTGTTCGTCGATGCCGGCCGCAGCGTTTTCCGGCGCTGCCGGATCGCCGGCAGCGTGGACTTCGTTTTCGGAAGCGGGCGGGCGCTGTTCCAGGACTGCGAGCTGCAGTCGCGCGCGCGCCCCGCCAGCAAACCGCGGCAAGGCTATATCGCCGTGCCCAGCACGCCGGCGGCGCAGGACTGCGGCCTGGTGTTCGACCGCTGCCGGCTGACGCGCGAAGCCGGCGTGCCGGACGGCAGCGTCGCGCTCGGCCGGGCCTGGCGGCCCGGCAGGACGTTTTCCGACGGCCAGTACGGCGATCCCGGCGCGCTCGGCAGCGCCGTCTATCTTTCGTGCTGGATGGACGCGCACATCGATGCGGCGGCGGGCTGGGATCCGATGGCCTACACGGCGCGCGACGGCCAGCGCGTCATGCTGGAGCCGCAGGACGCGCGCCTGTTCGAGTTCGACAGCCGCGGCCCGGGCGCGGCGCGCTCGCACAACCGACGCTGGCTCGATGCGGCGCAGGCTGCGGCGTATGCGCCCGCGCGCGTGCTGGACGGCTGGGAGCCTGGTACATGAGGGCGATCCCGGATTGGCCGGCGAACCTCGGGCCCGATGCCGGAATCCGGACCGGCCGCCGGTCGCGCGATGGCGCGGCCCGCCCGGAGCGGACGATGCCGTGCCGCCCGCCCCGCGCCGTCAGCCCGCCTTCTTCAGCGCAGCGGCTCGCGCCGCGGCAGCGGCTTGAGCGGCTCCATCGTCGCCAGGTCCCAGTCCGCGGGCACGAAGGCCTGGCGGGTTTCCGGGTGTTTCGGATAACCGCCGACCTCGTCTTCGTGGTCGATGATGCCGCCGCGGCCTTCGATGACGTCGGCGACGATGCGCCGGTCGATGTCGTCGCGGTCCCAGGGACGCGCCCCGGCATTCGCGACCACGTGGTCCTGCACCTGCGCCGAGGGCAGCACGCGCACGCCGAAGGGCAGGGCCGGCGCGGCGATGTCGGTGACGCGGATCGGCGCGGTGGTGTAGCGGCCGCGCTGCGGCAGCGGTGCGCCCAGGCGGTCCACCGCCAGGTTGTCGTCGGCGAACACCTCGACGTCGCCGGAGCCGCCGGCCATGAAGAAGGCGGTCGGCTCGGTGTCGCGGCCGGCGCGCAGCACGTTGCCGCGCATCACCACCTGGCCGGCCTGGTAGGGCTCGCGGCCCAGCCACTCTTCGGCGATCAGGTTGTAGTGCACGGCGCGCTGGCCCGGGTTGTAGACCAGGTTGTTGATCACCTGCCCGCGCGCGCCGCCCTTGAACAGCGGATTGCGCTCGTAGTTGTGCGCGTACAGGTTGCCGACGATCAGCACGTCATTGACGTGGTCGTGGATCAGCGTGCCCTTGCTGTGCTCGCCCTTGGCGTGGGTGGAATCGGCCAGGCCCTCGGCCAGCAGGTTGTGGCTGAAGGTGATGCGGCGCGAGGCGTTGCGTTGCCAGTCCTCGCGGTTTTCGCCCTCGAAACGCGTGCTCGAGGCCGACAGGTTCTCGTCGGTGGCCCAGGTCAGGGAACAGTGGTCGACGATCACGTCGCGGGCGCCGCGCACGGTGGTGATGGCGTCGAAGTCGAGCCCGGCCCGCTTCGGCAGGCCGGTGCTGCCGGGCCGCAGGCGGATGTGCCGCACCACCACGTCGTGCGTGGCGATGATGAAACCGCCGCGGATGAAGGTGATGCCGGGCATCGGCGCGGTCTGGCCGGCGATGGTGAGGAAGGGTTCGGTGATGCGCACTTCCTTGCGCCCCAGGTCGATGACGCCGCCGACCTCGAACACCACGATGCGCGGGCCGGGCGTGTTCACCGCTTCGGCGAACGAACCCGGACCCTCGGCCGCGAGCGTGGTCACGCGCAGGATCTTGCCGCCGCGCCCGCCCGGGGTATGCGCGGCCCAGCCCTGGGCGCCGGGGAAGGCCAGGGGGGCGGTTTCGGCAGCCCTCGATTCGGCCAGCGGCACGCCGGCCAGCGCCAGGACGAAGAGCAGCCAGGCGGCGAGCGTGACGCGGTCGCTGGCGCGCCGGTCGAGGCCGGCGGGTCGGTGGTGCTTGGGCATGTCTCCCTCCCAGGAGGCCGGTCCGCATCGTCGGCCCGAGCTTGGTCCGCGTGCGGCCATGTTGTAAATGACACCGGTTTCCTCTATACCAATCCCCGCCCTGTCCTGGCTAGTGCCGGCGGGGCCAACGCGGCCTTGATGGCCAGGAGATCCCTGTGAGCGCAGCCAGTCCCCCGGGCACCGACCCCGCGCCGGCCGCCATCGCCGCCCGCTTCGTGCAGGCGCGGCAGGCCGGGCAGGCCCTGCCCGGCTTCCCGGGCGCGGTGCCGCAGGACCTGGCCGCCGGTTACGCCTGCCAGGATGCGGCCATCGCGCTCTGGCCCGACCGCATCGCCGGCTGGAAGGTCGGCTACATCGCGCCGGACCGACGCGACGGCTCCGGCGACGACCGCCTGGTCGGCCCGATCTTCTCCCGCGCGGTCTGGCCCCAGGCCGTGGGCGGGAATGTGGACGTGCCGGTCTTCGTCGGCGGCTTCGCGGCGGTCGAGGCCGAATACGTGTTCCGGCTCGGCGCCGATGCGCCCGGCGGCAAGACCCTGTGGACCGCCGAGGAAGCGCTGGCCCTGGTCGCCGCCCTGCACATCGGCATCGAGACCGCCGGCAGTCCGCTGGCCACCATCAACGTGCTGGGCCCGACCGTGGTGGTGTCGGACTTCGGCAACAACGCCGGCCTGGTGCTGGGCCCGGAGATCGCCGACTGGCGCCGCCGCGCCGAATCCAGCCTGGCCTGCGAGACCTTCATCGACGACCGCAGCGTGGGTCGGGGCGGCGCCGGCTCGGTGCCGGGCGGCCTCGGCGCCGCCCTGGCCTTCGCGCTGGGCCGCTGCGCGCGCCGCGGGTTGCCGCTGCGCGCCGGCATGCTGGTGACCACCGGCGCCGCCACCGGCATCCATGACATCCTCGCCGGGCAGCAGGCGCGCATCAGTTTCGGCGCGGCCGGTGAGCTGCGCTGCCGCGCCGTGCCGGCCCTTTCCGACAGCATCACGCCATGACCGATCGCCGCCGTTTCCTCGCCGGACTGGGCGCCGCCTGCGCCGGCCTCGCCCTCGCCCGCCCGGGCCTCGCCACCGACGGCGGCCGCCTGCTCACCGCCTCCGACGTACACGTGAAGGGCTACCCCACCGTCGCCGCGGTCGAGTGGCTGGGCGAAACCCTGGCGCGCGAGACCGACGGGCGCGTGCGCCTGCGCCAGTACCACTCGGGCCAGCTCGGCCGCGAATCCGAGGCGATCGACATGGCCCGTTTCGGCGCCATCGACCTCACCCGCGTCTACACCGGCGGCTTGAACAACCCGTTCCCGCTGACGCAGGCGCTGTGCCTGCCCTACGTCTTCGATTCGGTGGCGCACCTGCGCCGCGCCATCGACGGCGAGGTCGGGGCCGCGGTGCTGGCCGGCTTCGCGCAGCGCGACCTGGTCGGCCTGGCGGTCTACGACTGCGGGGCGCGCTGCTTCTACAACACGCAGCGCGCGCTGGACGTGCCGCGCGACCTGCACGGACTGAAGCTGCGCGTTCCGCCGTCGGACATCTTCATCCGCCTGCTGCGCGACCTGGGCGCGAATCCGACGCCGCTGGCCTACGGCGAAGTGTTCTCGGCGCTGGAGACGCGGCTGATCGATGGTGCCGAGAACAACATCCGCAGCTTCCACTCCAGCCGCCACTTCGAGGCCGCGGGCTTCTGGTCGCAGTCGGAGCATTCGTACGCCCCCGACGTGCTGCTGATGTCGCGGCGCAGCTTCGAATCGCTGCGTGCCGACGACCGCGAGCGGCTTCTCGATGCCGCCCGGCGCTCGGTGGCCGTGATGCGCCAGGCCTGGGACACCTCCGAACAGGCGGCGCGCGACGCCGCGCAGGCGCACGGCGTCGCCTTCAACACCGTCGACACCGCCGCCTTCCGAGCCGCCGCCGAACCGCTGCTGCGCGACTACCTCGCGTCGCCCGAGCTCGCTTCCCTGCACCGTCGCATCCGCGACCTGGCCTGAGACCGAACGATGTCCGAGTCACTCCCCGCCACCGCTCCTCCGGGTCCGCTCGACCACCTGGCCCGGGCCGCGACCGCCGTGGCCGCCCTGGCCCTGGTCGCGCTGGTGATGGTGCAGGGCTGGCAGGTGTTCGCGCGCTACGTGATCAACGATTCGCCGAGCTGGACCGAGCCGGTGACCCTGCTGCTGCTGAGCACCGCGATGAGCCTGTCCGCCGCCGCCGGCGTGCGCACCGGCCGCCATTTCGCCTTCTCGCTGCTGGCGGATGCCGCCGGGCCGCGCGCGAAGCGCGCGATGGCGGTGCTGGGCGAAACGGTGGTCGCGGGCATCGGCGCCTGCCTGGCGGTCGGCGCCGGCGTGCTCTGGGTCGATGGCCTGGGCGTGCGCATGGCCGGCGCGCCGCTGCCGCAGAGCAGCGCCTACCTGCCGCTGTGCGCGGGCGGCGCGCTGATGGTGGTGTTCGCGCTGTCGCGCCTGCATCGCGCATTGCGTCCGGGCGGGGAGCACTGAACCATGGCCGTCGCCATCCTGTTCGGCGTGTTCGCCCTGCTGCTGCTGATCGGCGTGCCGGTCGCCTTCGCGCTGGCCGCGTCGGCGCTGGCGGCGCTGTTCTGGCTCGACCTGCCGGCGATCGTGCTGGTGCAGCAGACCGCGGCCGGCACCGGCTCGGCCTCGCTGATCGCGATCCCGCTCTTCATCTTCGCCGGCGAGATCATGATGCGCGGCGGCATCTCCGAACGCCTGATCGGCCTCGCCGCGGCCCTGGTCGGCCGGCTGCGCGGCGGCCTGGGCCAGGTCAGCATCCTGTCCTCGCTGTTTTTCGGCGGCGTGTCGGGTTCGGCCATCGCCGACGTGTCGGCGGTGGGCGGCGCGATGATCCCGCAGATGATCAAGCGCGGGTACGACCGCGACTACGCCGTCAACGTCAGCATCACCGCCGCGCTGGTGGCGCTGCTGGTGCCGCCGTCGCACAACCTGATCCTGTTTTCGGCGGCGGCCGGCGGCGGGCTGTCGATCACCGACCTGTTCGCCGCGGGCATCGTGCCGGCGCTGCTGATGACGCTGGCGCTGATGGTCACCGGCTACGCGGTGGCGCGGCGGCGCGGCTACGGTACCGAAGCCTTCCCGGGCTGGCCGGCGCTGGCGCTGCGTTTCGTCGCCGCGCTGCCGGGCCTGGGCCTGGTGACCCTGATCTTCGTCGGCATCCGCGCCGGCGTGTTCACCGCGGTGGAAAGCGCGGCGGTGGCGGTGGTGTACGCGCTGGGGGTCACCACCCTGGTCTACCGCAAGCTGCGCTGGCGCGATTTTCTCGAGACCGTGATGGGCGCGGCGCGCACCACCGGCGCCATCCTGTTCGTGATCGCGGCGGCGGCGGTGTTCGGCTGGCTGCTGGCCTACCTGCAGGTGCCGGCGGCGGCGGTGGACGCGCTGCAGTCGGTGGCCGACCGGCCGACCACCGTGCTGCTGGTGATCATCCTGCTGCTGCTCCTGCTGGGCACCTTCATGGACCTGGCGCCGATGATCCTGATCTGCACGCCGATCTTCCTGCCGGTGGCCAGGGCCTACGGCATCGACCCGATCCATTTCGGCGTGGTGCTGATCCTCACCGGCGGCATCGGCCTGGTGACGCCGCCGGTGGGTTCGGTGCTGTTCGTGGGCACGGCGATCGGCGGCATCAGCATCGGCCAGAGCCTGCGCACGATCTGGCCGTTCTGGCTGGCGGCGCTGGTGGTGCTGCTGCTGGTGGCCTTCGTGCCGGGCCTGAGCCTGGGCCTGCCGGGCCTGTTGAAGTGAACCGGCACACGCCCGGACGGACGGTTAGAATCCAATGACCATGAGCAACGACGCCAAGACCCGCGCCCACGAGGCCGCCGCACCCGCGACCGGCAGCGGCACGCACGGCAAGAGCACCATCAACGACGTCGCGCGCCTGGCCGGCGTGTCGAAGAAGACCGTGTCGCGCGTGATCAACGACTCGCCGCTGGTGCGGCCCGACACCCGCCAGAAGATCCTGAGCCTGATGCAGGAGATGGGCTACGCGCCCGACCCGCAGGCGCGCGGCCTGGCGTTCCGGCGCTCCTTCCTGATCGGCCTGGTGTTCGACAACCCGACCGCGCAGTACATCGTCAACCTGCAGTATGGCGCGCTCGACGCGCTGCGCGATTCCGGCTTCGAGCTGGTGGTGCATCCCTGCGACTCAAAGAGCGAGGGTTACATCGAGGGCATCAAGCGTTTCGCCCAGCAGCAGAAGCTCTACGGCGTGATCCTGATCCCGCGCGTATCCGAGGACCAGGCCCTGGCCGACGCGCTCAAGGAGATCGGCTGCCGCTATGTGCGCATCGCCTCGGTGCCGATGGACGAGCCGGCCAACATGGTGCTCACCCACGACCGCCAGGCCGGCGCCGAAGCGGCGAACTATCTGGAATCGCTGGGCCACCGCCGCGTCGCCCTGATCACCGGCCCCAAGCGCTACCGCAGCTCGATCGAGCGTGGCGGCGGCTTCACCGAAGCGCTGGCCAAACGCGGCATCGAGCTGCCGCCCGAGCGCGTCTACGAGGGCGGCTACACCTTCGAGTCCGGCGTCGCCGGCGCCGAGGCGCTGCTGACCCGCCACCCGCGCCCGACCGCCATCTTCGCCTGCAACGACGAAATGGCCGCGGGCGTGTACAAGGCCGCGCTGCGCATGGGCCTGTCCATTCCCGGCGACCTGTCGGTGGTGGGCTACGACGACAGCCCGCTGGCGTCGCAGCTGTGGCCGGCCCTGACCACGCTGCGCCTGCCGGTGCGCGACCTGGGCCGCCAGGCCGCCGCGATGCTGCTGGCCGAGAACTGGCCGCGTGCGGCCCAGGCCCAGGCCGGCATTTCGGTGTCGCCGCACCTGGTGGTGCGCGACTCCTGCCAGCCACCCCAGGCCTGACCCCCGACGACCGCCTCCCCCGCCCGTTCCGCTTTCGAATGACACCGGTAGAAGAGCGCCGGTGCCGCCCCTGGAGAGACACATGTTCGCCAAGACCTACCACGCCACCCACCCCGACATGATGGCCGGCGCCAGCAACGACCAGCTGCGCGACCGCTACCTGATCAGCGGCCTGTTCGTCCCGGGCCAGGTGGTCCTGAACTATTCGCACAACGAGCGCTTCGTGATCGGCGGCGCCGCGCCGACGACGGCCCCGGTGGCGCTGCCGGTGCAGACCGAGCCGGCCTCGGCCAAGGGCAAACCCTTCCTCGAGCGCCGCGAGCTGGGCGTGGTGAACGTGGGCGCCGGCACCGGCACCGTCACCGTGGACGGCGAGGCCTTCACCCTGGCGCCCAAGGACGGCCTGTACGTCCCGATGGGCAGCGCCGAGGTGGTGTTCGCCTCGGCCGATGCCGGCAATCCCGCCAAGTTCTACCTGGCCTCGACGCCGGCGCACACGCGGCACGCGCTCAAACACCTGTCGATCGCCCAGGCGGTGCCGCTGGAGCGCGGCGCGCTCGAGACTTCGAACCAGCGCACGATCTACCAGTACATCGTGCCGGCCACCTGCACCAGCTGCCAGCTGCTGCTGGGCCTGACCGTGCTCAAGCCGGGCAGCGTCTGGAACACCATGCCGCCGCACCTGCACGACCGCCGCAGCGAGGTCTATTTCTACTTCGACCTGGACGACCAGAAGGTGATGCACTTCATGGGCGAGCCCGCCGCGACGCGGCACTTGGTTGTCGGCAACGACGAAGCCGTGGTCTCGCCGCCGTGGTCCATCCACATGGGCTCGGGCACGAAGAACTACTGCTTCCTCTGGGCGATGGGCGGCGAGAACCTCGACTACACCGACATGCACCAGCTCGACATCTGCCAGCTCAAGTGAGGGAACCATGTCCACCGAACTGTTCAACCTGAAGGGCAAGGTCGCGCTGGTCACCGGCGCGAACACCGGGCTGGGCCAGGGCATCGCGCTGGCGCTGGCCGAAGCCGGCGCCGACATCGCCGCGGCGGGCATCGTCGCGGCCACGGAGACCGAGGCGAAGGTGAAGGCGCTGGGCCGGCGCTTCGTCAACATCGAAGCCAACCTGATCAGCATCGAGCCGGTCGCGCGCATCGTCGCGGAAACGCTGGCCGGGCTCGGCGGCCTCGACATCCTGGTCAACAACGCCGGCCTGATCCGCCGCGCGGATGCCGTCGACTTCAGCGAGAAGGACTGGGACGACGTGATGAACGTCAACATCAAGTCCGCCTTCTTCATGTCGCAGGCGGCGGGCCGGCATTTCATCGCCCAGGGCCGCGGCAAGATCATCAACATCGCCTCGATGCTGTCCTTCCAGGGCGGCATCCGCGTGCCGTCCTACACCGCCAGCAAGTCGGGCATCGCCGGCATCACGCGGCTGCTGGCGAACGAGTGGGCGGCCAAGGGCGTGAACATCAATGCCATCGCGCCTGGCTACATGGCCACCGACAACACCGCGCAGCTGCGCGCGGACGCCGACCGCAACAAGTCCATCCTGGACCGCATCCCGGCCAACCGCTGGGGCGAAGCCGCGGACCTGGCGGGCACGGCGGTGTTCCTGGCCTCGCGCGCGTCGGACTACGTCAACGGCGCGGTGATTCCCGTCGACGGCGGCTGGCTGGCCCGCTGATCGCCGATCCGGCATCAGTCCGGGGTCAGAGTGCACTTATCTTCGCCGGAAGATAGATGCTCTCTGGCCCCGGATTTTTTCAAGGGTCGCCGGGGCGTTTTGGGAAGACGACCAGGATCACCAGGTCCTCGTCGCCCAGCTGGCGCAAGCCGTGGCTGTCGCCGTCGCGGGTGAGGATGGCGTCGCCCGGGCCGACTTCGCTCACCTCGCCCTCGAGCGTCAGCTCGCCGCGGCCGCTGAGCACGTAGTAGATCTCGTCCTTGTCGTTGGTGTGCAGGCCGATGGTGGCGCCCTTGTGAAGGGCGCGCTTGCGGAACACCACGCGGAAATCCTCGGCGTCGTCGAAGAACGGATAGGCGGTGCTGGTGCCCTCGCCGTCGTGCGGCCCGGGCTGGCGCACCGCGAGCCCGGCTTCGTTCTGGACGTGGGAGTCGCGGCGCTTCCCGCCCCCGTCAGCCGCGTCGCCGGCCGCCGCGAAAGATGCCAGCAACAGCGCGCACCACGTAATGTTTGCCCGACCCATCCCGAATTCTCCCTGCGGACTGTTGGCAGCTTGCGCCGGGCACGCACCGGGCGGCAAGCTGCCGTTCCCGGCCGCGGCGACTGTCCGCGCCTTGTCCCGCCGCTTCTTCCAGGATGTCCATGGACACGCAGCAGATCCTGTTCCTGATCATCCTCGCCGGCGCCCTGGTGCTGTTCATCAGCGAAAAGCTGCGGGTGGACGTCACCGCGATGCTGACCCTGATGGCGCTCACGCTCACCGGCATCCTCGACGGCAAGGAGGCGCTGTCGGGCTTCAGCAGCGAGCCGGCGATCATCGTCGCGGCGGTGTTCGTGCTGTCGGCGGGGCTGGCCGCCACCGGCGTCACCGACCGCATCGGCGCGCTGATCGGGCGGGCGGCCGGCGGCAGCGAATGGCGGGCGATCGCCATCACCATTCCGGCCGTCGCCGCGCTCGCCGCGGTCTCGCACCACCTGATGGTGACGGCCATGATGCTGCCGATCATGCTGCGGCTGGCGCGCGACAAGTCCATCCCGGCATCGCGGCTGCTGATGCCGATGTCGCTGGCGGCTTCGCTGGGCACGACGCTGACGCTGTTCAGCGCGCCGGCCTTCCTGCTCGCCGCCGACCTGCTCGAGCGCAATGGCGGCGAAGGCCTGCACGTCTTCTCGATCACGCCGATCGGCGCCGCGCTGGTGCTGCTGGGCCTGGTCTACATGCTGCTGGGCCGCTGGGTGCTGCCGCGCCGCACCGGCAACGCCGGCGAAACCGACTACCTGCGCCTGGACCACTACTACACCGAGCTGCTGATCGAAGACGGCTCGCCCTGGGTCGGCAAGCCCTATGCCGAGTTCCAGAAGGCCTTCGTCGACCGCCTGGCGGTGGTGGACTGGCTGCGCCAGGGCATGCGCCGCCGCCGCCGCGCCGGCGACGAACCGCTGCTGGCCGGCGACGTGCTGCTGGTGCGCACCTCGCCCGACGAGATCGCCTCGATCAAGAACGAGCCCGGCGTCGCCCTGCATTCGGTCGCCAAGTACGGCGAGTCCGGCGGCGACGAGGGCAAGTCCGAACTTCTGGGCGAAGAGCAGATCGTGCAGGCGGTGGTCGCGCCGGACTCGGAGTTCCTGGGCCGCACCGTCGGCGAGATCGACTTCGTGCGCACGCTGGGCGTGGTGGTGGTCGGGCTGTGGCGCCGCGACGGCTGGCTGCGCGACGAGGTGTCGCAGGTCGTACTTCGCGAGGGCGACCTGCTGGTGCTCTGGGGCCGGCAGCAGACGCTGTCGGAGCTGTCGGCGCACCGCGGCTTCCTGATGCTGATGCCGTTCACCGCCGCCGGCCGGCAGCGCACGCGGGCGCCGCTGGCCCTGGGCATCATGGCGATGTCGATCGTCGCCGCCGCCACCGAGATCCTGCCGGCGCAGATCGCCTTCCTGGCCGGCGCGGTGGCGATGGTGCTCACCCGCTGCGTGGACATCGAAGACGCCTACCGCAACGTCGAGGTGCGCATCTTCGTGATGATCGCCGGCGTCATTCCCCTCGGCGTGGCGATGCAGAAGACCGGCACCGCCCAGCTGTTCGCCGACCAGCTGCTGCGTTTCGCCGCCGACTGGCCGGCGCTGACGGTGCTGCTGGTGATGTTCTGGGCGGCCGCGCTGCTCACGCAGATCCTGTCCGACGCCGCCACCACGGTGCTGCTGGCGCCGGTGGCGTTTTCGGTGGCAACCGCGCTGGGCCTTCCGCCGGAACCGTTCGTGGTGTGCACGGCGCTGGGCGCGGTCGCGTCCTTCCTGACGCCGATCGGCCACCACGGCAACCTGCTGATCCTCAACCCGGGCCGCTATACCTTCGGCGACTTCCTGCGCATCGGCGTGCCGCTGACGGTGCTGATCAGCGCGGTGAGCGCCTGGATGGCGCGCTGGCTCTGGCTGGACGGGCCCCTGCTGCCGTTCGGCGGCTGAAAAAACAACCCGCGGTTGCGTTTCGCGCAATCGCGGGTCGGGCCCGGGTCCGCGCCCCGGCGAACAGCGCCGCCGAAGCGGTACCACCGGTACAGGCTCGCGCGGGGGGAGAGAGAAGACCGCGAACCCGGAGCTATCAGCCGGTGGGAGCATGCGCCGCGGGCGGGGGCCCGTCTGTTCGACAGCGCACACAGGCCGGATCAGGGAAACTGTTCGGCGTACTCCCGGCGGACTTCGGCGTAGCAGGCGCAGCTCGCCGCTTCCAGGCCGGTGCGGTCCAGGACGCGGATCTCGCCACGCCGATAGTGGATCAGGCCACGGTCCTGCAGTCCGCCGGCGGCGATGGTGACGGCGCTGCGGCGCACGCCCAGCATGTCGGCCAGGAACTGGTGGGTCAGGTGAATGCTTTCCCCGCCGGCGCGGTCGTCGCTCATCAGCAGCCAGCGCGCCAGCCGCTGTTCGACCGCGTGGAAGCGCGTGCACGCGGCCGTCTGCGCCAGCTGGCGCTGGGTGACGTAGAGGTAGCGGCGCAGGCTCGCCTGCAGGGCTGGACTTTCACGCAGCAGCCGCTGGAAGGGCCGGACCGCGAAGCTCAGCGCCTGGCCGATTCCCTGGACCACCGCCTGCAGCGGCGCCTGGTCCACGCCCAGGGCAAGCGACGCGCCCAGTGCGCCCTCGCTGCCAATCAGGCCCATTTCCATGGGCGGGTGCCCGGGCACCGACACCACCAGGGAAATGAACCCGCTGAGCGGGAAGTAGACGCGCCGGTGCGGTTCGCCGGCCATGCAAAGCGTGTCGCCGAAGGCGAGCGGCAAGCGTTTTGCAAAGGGCATCAGGTTGTCGCGTTCGCGTCGCGGCAGGTCGGCGATCAGGCGGTTTTTCAGCGGGCTGGGCAACAAGTCTGTTTCCCTTGCAGCAGCGTCGGGGCCGGGGTGGCGGGACGCGATGCTGCCCGCGTCCTTGCGGGGACTGTGGGCGATGCCGCGGTGGGCTGTCGGTTCGCTGCGCCACGTTGCAGTGGCGGCGACGTGCGGAATCACAGCGGCTGACGCGTGGCGATATAGGGCAGAAGCCGGTCGGTCTCGCGCTTCACCACGGCATAACACTCGCAGCTGAGGCGCTCTAGCCCCTTGCGGTCGAGCACCGTGATATGACCGCGACTGTATTCGATGATGCCCAGGCGCTGCAGCTTGCCGGCGGCGTCGGTGACGCCCTCGCGGCGCACGCCCAGCATGTTGGCGATCAGCTCCTGGGTCATCGTGAGCTTGTTGCTGGGCAGCCGGTCGAGCGACAGCAGCAGCCAGCGGCACAGCTGCTGGTCGATGGAGTGGTGGCGGTTGCAGACCGCCGTCTGCGCCATCTGGGTGATCAGGGCCTGTGTGTAGCGCAGGATCAGATGCAGCAGTTCGCCATGGCGGTTGAACTCGTCCTTCAGGCGCTGTCCCAGCAGGCGGTAGGCGTAACCGCCGCTCTGCACCAGGGCGCGGCTGGACGTGCTTTCGCCGCCCATGAACACCGCGACGCCGATCAGGCCTTCGTTGCCCACCACCGAGATCTCGGCCGAGGCGCCGCTTTCCATCACGTAGAGCAGCGACACGATCGAGTCCACGGGGAAGAACACGTGGCGCAGGCTGTCGCCGGACTCGTACAGCACCTCGCCCAGCGGCAGCGCGATCAACTCGAGGTGCGGGTACAGGCGATCCTGCACTTCCAGCGGCAGGGCGGCCAGCAGGTGGTTGTGCTGGGGGATGAAACGGGACGACGGATCGGTCACGGCGGGCTCCAGGATGCTGCGGGATTCGCCCGTATCCGCAGCATACGCCTGGGCGCGCCGGACGTATGTTCGACAGCGCACACAGGCCGCCCGGACGCACTGTGTGCGGCGGCGAACGGAAAGCCGCGGGCCGCACGCCCATGCTGGGTTCCGGCTCTGCTCCGCCAGCCGGCGGCGCAACGCCGCCGGAGACATCACCATGAGCGTCGGCACCATCCTTCTAGTCATCCTGATCCTGCTGCTGGTGGGCGCCCTGCCCAGCTGGCCGCACAGCCGGAACTGGGGCTACGGCCCGACCGGCGGCCTCGGCCTGGTCGTGGTGATCGTCGTCATCCTGCTGTTGTTGGGAAAGCTCTAGGCCCGATCAGAACAGCTCGGCCTGCGGCGAACGCGGGCGCGGCGGCATGAAGCGCGAGCAGTCCAGCGGCTTGGACCGCCATTCCGAGTAGCCCAGCCTGCGCCAGGCCAGCTTGAAGCGCGACTCCACGAGCTGCGCCCAGGCGCCGGTGCCGCGCTGGCGCTGGCCGAACGTGGCGTCGTAGTCGCGGCCGCCGCGGCTCTGCCGCACCAGGCTCATCACGTGCCCGGCGCGTTCGGGCACGTGCGCGTCGAGCCAGTCGCGGAAATGCTGCTTGAGTTCGTGCGGCAGGCGCAGCAGCACGAAGCCGGCGCGGGTGGCGCCGGCCTCGCGCGCGGCCTCGAGCACGGCCTCCAGCTCGTGGTCGTTCACCGCCGGGATCACCGGCGCGAACATCACGCCGGTGGGGATGCCGGCTTCGGCCAGCCGGCGGATCGCCGCGATGCGCCGGTGCGGGGCGCTGGCGCGCGGTTCGAGTTTCGCCGCCAGGTGGTTGTCGAGCGTGGTCACCGACAACGCCGCGCTGACCAGCCCCTCGCGCGCCAGCGGCGCCAGCAGGTCGAGGTCGCGTTCGATCAGGGCGTTCTTGGTGAGCAGGGTGAAGGGGTGCCGGGTCTCGGCCAGCAGCTCGATGATGTCGCGGGTGATGCGGTAGCGGCGCTCGACCGGCTGGTAGGGGTCGGTATTGGTGCCCATCGCGATCGGTGCGCAGCGGTAGGACGGTTTGGCCAGTTCGGCGCGCAGCACCTCGGCGGCATTGGTCTTGGCGAACAGTTTCGTTTCGAAGTCCAGGCCCGGCGAGAGTTCGAGGTAGCTGTGCGAGGGCCGGGCGAAACAGTAGGAGCAGCCATGCTCGCAGCCGCGGTAGGCGTTCACCGAACGGTCGAAGGGCAGGTCGGGCGAGTCGTTGCGGCTGAGCACGCTGCGGGCGCGCTCTTCGGTGACGGTGGTGCGCGGGTTCGGGGCCGGTTCGCCGTCCTGGAACCAGCCGTCGTCTTCGGCCTGGTGCACGGTCCTGGCGTAGCGGCCTGCCGTGTTGGCGACCGCGCCGCGGCCCTTGGTCGCCTTGGACGGTGGATTGTCTGACATCATGACGGCAGCCTACGCCGGTCCGGTCTCCCGGGCTGAGACGCGCAAGGAGAGTGGATGGACTTTCACGACGTCTGGCCCCAGATCAAGCCCGTGCTGGCCGCGGTATGGATCGCCTACCTGGTGGTGCTGGCGGGCTGGATCGTGCTGCAGAAGCGCGAGCCGATCGCGACCCTGAGCTGGATCATGTCGCTGGCCCTGCTGCCGGTGCTGGGCCTGATCATCTACCACTTCCTCGGCCCACAGCGGATCAAACGCCAGGCGCTGCGCCGCTCGCGCTCGCGCGCCGGGCTGAACGCGGCGCTGCCCGCCGGGCTCGCGCCCAGCGCCGACTGCGCCACCGTCGCTCGCCTGGGCCAGTCCAGCACCGGCTACGCGGCCTCCACCGCCACCCGCGTGGACCTGCTGGTGGACGGCGCCGCGACCTATGGCGCCCTGCTCGAAGCGATCGCCGGCGCGCGCCACCACCTGCACGTCGAGTACTACATCTTCGAGCCCGACCGCACCGGCACCCTGCTGCGCGACGCCCTCGTCGAACGCGCGAACGCCGGCGTGCGCGTGCGGCTGCTGCTCGACGCGATCGGCTCGTCGCGGCTGTCGCGCGCCTTCCTCGCGCCGCTGCTCGCCGCGGGCATCGAACTGGCCTGGTTCCACCCGGCGCGGCTGCGCTGGTTGTGGCGGCCGCGGGTGAACCTGCGCAACCACCGCAAGCTGGTGGTGGTGGACGGCGTGGTCGCCTTCACCGGCGGCATCAACGTCACCGACGAGGAAAACGAAGCCCTGGACCCGGCCGCCTTCCACGACCTGCACCTGCGGCTGGAAGGCGAGGTGGTGCGCTGGCTGCAGCTGGCCTTCCTCGAGGACTGGCACTACGCCACCCGCGTCGCCCTGCGCGACGAGCAGCTCTGGCCGGCCCTGCCGGCCGGCCGCATCCTCGCCCAGGTGCTGCCGGCAGGCCCGGATTCGCCCTGGGAGGCGATCCACCGCGTGCAGGTCGAGGCCATCCACCAGGCCAACCGCCGCGTCTGGCTGGTCACGCCCTATTTCGTACCGGGCGAGGCGGCGCGGATGGCGCTGTCGTCGGCGGCGCTGCGCGGGCTGGACGTACGGGTGATCGTGCCCGAACGCAGCGACTCGCGCATCGTCAGCGCCGCGGCGCGTTCCTACTACGACGAACTGATCGCCGCCGGCGTGAAGGTGTTCGAGTACGGCCCGCGCATGCTGCACAGCAAGGCCCTGCTCGTGGACGAGGACACCTGCCTGGTGGGCAGCGCCAATTTCGACCACCGCAGCTTCCGGCTGAACTTCGAGCTGTGCCTGCTGCTTCACGACGCCGACCTGGCCGGCCGCCTGGAAACCCAGCTCCAGGCCGACCTGGCGCAGTGCCGGGAGATCCGCGCCGACCGGCCCAAGGCGCCTTTCCTTTCGCGCCTGGGCGAGGCCTGCGCCCGCCTGTTTTCGCCCCTGCTGTGAACCGGCGGGGGGCTAGCCGCGACCGGGCCGGCTTGGGCTAAACTCCCGGCAAAATCCCCCCGAGGTGTCCCATGCATTGGCTCTACCTTCTGGCGTCGCTGGTCTGCCTGGGCCTGGCCATGGTCCGCAGCATGCCCTCGATCGGGGTGCTGTTTTTCCTGGCCTGTTCGCTGGGCCTGATGGTCGCGTGGATCCTGGGCTGGATGTCGTCGCGCATCTCCAGCAATACGCGCGACATCGGCCACATCATGAGCCCCGAGGAATTGCGGCAGCTGCGCGAGCGCGCGGAAGCCAACCGCCGCGCACGCGCGCAGGGCGACAGCGCGCCCTGAGCGGCGTGGTAGCCTGAGTCCGGTCGCGGCGCTCCCGCGCCGGGCCGGACAAAAAAATCAATCCGGGGAGGAACCCATGCACCTGCTCATTTTCCTGCTCATCGGCGCACTGGCCGGCTGGTTGGCCGGCGTGGTGATGAAGGGCCGCGGTTTCGGCGTGGTCATCAACATGGTCGTCGGCGTGATCGGCGCGTTTTTCGGCGGCTGGCTGCTGCCGCGCCTGGGCATCGGCTTCGGCGGCGGCGACGTCGGCCTGTTCATCACGGCCTTCATCGGCGCGGTGATCCTGCTGGCGATCATCGGGCTGATCAAGAAAGCCTGAGCGCACGGCAAGCCCGATCCGAACGGCGGCTTCGGCCGCCGTTTCCTTTTCCGGCGTCAGCGCGGCGTGCCGCGGCGGCAGGCGTCGGAGCAGTAGACCACCCGGTCCCAGTCGCGCTCCCACTTTTTCCGCCATTGGAACGGGCGCTGGCAGACCGGGCAGGTCTTCTCGGGCCGGGGCTGGCGCGGGTCGCGGCGCTCAGCCGCCATCGGCCTGCACGCGGTTGCGCCCGGCGCGCTTGGCGGCATAGAGCGCGGCATCGGCACGGCGCAGCAGGCTGTCGGGCTCGGCCTGCACGTCGGGCATGAAGCCGGCGACGCCGATGCTGACGGTCATGCCGGCGTCGCTGGCGGCGATCGCGGCGCGGATGCTTTCGGCGCGGCGAACCGCTTCCTCCTGGTGCACGCCGGGCAGCAGCAGGGCGAACTCCTCGCCGCCGTAGCGTGCCAGCAGTTCGCGCTGCGGATCGTGCTGCTGGTGCAGGCGCTGGGCGATGCCCTTGAGCTGGATGTCGCCCTCGAGGTGGCCGTGGGCGTCGTTGTAGGCCTTGAAGTGGTCCACGTCGATCATCAGCACCGACAGCGGCCGGCGCTGGTCGAGGCAGCGGAACCATTCGCGGCGCAGGCCGTTCTCGAGCGCGCGGCGGTTGGAGACACCGGTCAGCGCGTCTTCGGTCACCAGCTCGGCGAGCTTGCGGTTCACGTCCTCCAGCTCGCGCGTGCGCTCGGCGATGCGCGCTTCCAGGCGGCGGTTGGCGGCGAGGTACCGTTCGGTACGCTGGCGCACCGCCCACAGCGTGATCGCCACCGCCAGGCCGGCCAGCGCCAGCAGACCCAGCGCCATCAGCCACCACTGTTCATACCAGCGCGGCAACACCTGGAAACGGTAGCTGATCGACGCCGCCTGGCGGCCGTTGCGCGTGCGGGCCTGCACTTCCAGCACGTAGTCGCCAGCGGCGAGGGCGCGGATGAACAGGTCGCGGTCGGTCCAGCCGCTCCATTCCGGCGTCACCCCGTGCAGCAGGTAGCGGAACTCGGCGCCGCTTTCCATGCTGACCATGCCGAAACGCAGGTTGAGGCTGTGGCCCGGCGGCACCCGCACCGGCGCGTTGGCGCTGCGGGTCGGCAGGCGCAGCACGCCGCCCTCGACGCTGCGCGCGACCACGCTTTCCATGCTCAGGCGCAGCGGCTGCGGCGGAACGGCGTGTTCGTCCGGGTCGTACTGCAGCAGCCCGTTCCAGGTGGCGATGCGCAGCACGCCGTCGCGACTGACGCGAAGGTAGGAGTAGCCGGCGGCCGCCTGCGCGCCCGGATAAAGGGGCTGCCACTCCGCGTCGGGCGTGGCGCGTCGCCACAGCTGGCGGGTGGTGTAGGCGAAGTCGCCGAGCGGCGTCGCGTGAACGACCAGTTCGTGCGGGCGGTCGACGAGCGTGAAGGGCGGGCCTTTGTCCGGGACGAAACGCGCGCCCTCGAGGCGATAGCCGGCTTCGCCGCTGATCGCGTGGATGCGGCCATCGAGCTGGAAGACGCTGGTGCCGCCCTGCGCGTCCACGGCCAGGCCGCGGTCGTCGGCGAAGGTTTCGCGCGTCGCCACCTTGCCGGTGGTGAGATCGACGGTCCAGTGCTGCAGCGGGCCGCGGGTGTCGCCCAGCCAGAGTTCGCCGGGCGCTGTTTCCTCGAGGCCGCTGATGCTGATGCCGTCGAGCGGAATCTGCTTGTCCATGTGCCAGCGGCCATCGCGCTCTTCGACCAGGAGCAGCTCGGTCGCGGTGACTGCGTAGACGAGGCCGGGCACGTGGGTCGACGCCTGCATCGAGTACACGCCGTGGTTGGCGTGTTCGTACAGCACTCGCGGCGCGTTCGCGCCCGGGTCGAGCACCTGCAGGCCTTCGCGCAGGCCCACGAGCAGGCCGGCTTCGCTGGAATGCAGGGCGTAGCCTTCGTATTCGGTCCAGGGCAGGGCGCTGTGGCGGGTGTCGCCGTCGGCGCCGATGGTCAGGCGCGAGATGCCTCGGCTGCTGGCCAGCCAGAGTGCGCCTTCGTGCCATTCGAAATCGTTGGGGTTTCCGGCCAGGCCCTGCACTTCGCCGAGGAAGGACCAGGGCGAAGGCAGCGACAGCCGCACCAGGTCGCCTTCCGTCGCCGCCCACAGGCCGCCTTCGCGATCCAGGCCGAGGGCCTGGATGCCGAAGGCGCCCAGGTCGATGCGTTCGCGCAGGTCGAACTCCGCGCCGAAGCGGTACAGCTCGCCGTCGTGGGTGCCGACGACGACGCTGCCGTCGCCCAGCGCCTGCGTGACGTAGCTGCGCTTGGCGGCCAGCAGCCGGCTGGCCGGGCCGGGGAGCGGCCGGATGCCGTCGGCGTCGGCGCGGTAGAGTCCGTCGCGCCCGACGAGCAGGCGCCAGTCGCCGCGGTCCACCAGGCCCGGCAGCGACTGCTCGGCGAACACGCCGCCGCCCGGCACCAGTTCGAGACGGCCATCGATGAATCGGCACAGGCCACGGCCGTGCACGCGCGTGTACAGCTGCCCGCCGGCGGGATAGAAACTCCGCACCTGCTCGGCCAGCGGCCAGCGCTTCGCCGGCGTGTTGTCGTAAGGCAGGAAGTGCAGCGCCGATTCGGCGCGGAAGTAGACGCCGTCCGCCATCGGAACCACTTCCCAGACGATGCCGACGTGGCGTTGGCCGTTGCGCAGGCCGGCGCGCGTCAGCAGCTCTTCGTAGGCGAGGCTGCCGTCGTCTTTGCGCACCAGTTTGCCGAACGTGTCGTAGCCGCCGACATAGACCTGGCCGTCGGCGCCGGTGGCGAGGGAACGCGCGGGCGATCGGCCGGGCAGAGGCGTGAGCAGCCAATCGACGCCGTCGTAGCGCAGCACGCCCTCGACGTTGCCGATGTACATCTCGCCGTTGACGCCGGTGGCGATGGCGAGGTGGCTCGGCGGTGTCTTGGTTTCGTCGTTGGAGAAATGCCGGAGAAGCGGTGCGCCCGGCACTGCCTTGGCGAGGGCGACCGTGGGTGCGAAACACGCGGCGGCCAGCAGGCCGACCATGAACAGGCGGTTCAGGAACATCGCGGGATTATCCCTTAAAGGCCCGGCCCGGAACCGGGCCTGGCGCAGGGTTTTCCGACCGCCGGCCGTCAGGGTAGGCTGCCCGGATGACCATGCTCAGCGTCAACGTCAACAAGGTGGCCGTGCTCAGGAACTCCCGGGGCGGGGCCCTACCCAGCGTGCTTGCCGCCGCCGAGGCCGCGCTGGTCGCCGGGGCCGGCGGCATCACCGTGCATCCGCGGCCGGACCAGCGTCACATCCGTCCGGACGATGTGTTTGCCCTCGCCGGCCTGGTCGGCGGCCGGGCCGAATACAACCTCGAGGGCAATCCCTTCGCCCCGCCCCGGGACGGTTATCCGGGCTTCCTGGCCCTGGTGGCGGCGGTGCGGCCGCAGCAGGCGACCCTGGTCCCCGATGGCGACGGCCAGCTGACCTCGGACCACGGTTTCGAC
This sequence comes from Arenimonas terrae, assembly GCF_006265115.1. Classification (GTDB taxonomy): domain Bacteria; phylum Pseudomonadota; class Gammaproteobacteria; order Xanthomonadales; family Xanthomonadaceae; genus Arenimonas; species Arenimonas terrae. Next base: position 427,482 of record NZ_SMDR01000003.1, read on the forward strand.
CTGGCCCGCGATGCCAACAGGCTTCGGCCCTTGGTGGCCGAGCTCAAGGCCCTGGGCACCCGGGTGTCGCTCTTCATGGACGCGGGTGCGCCGAACCTGCATCTGGCGGCCGAGCTGGGCGCGGACCGCATCGAGCTCTATACCGGGCCTTATGCCGAGGCCCATGCCGCCGGCGACGCCTCGGCCGAACTCGCCCGCTGCGCCGCGACGGCGCGTGAAGCGCAGTCGCTGGGCCTGGGGGTGAACGCCGGACACGACCTTGGGCAGGCCAACCTGGGCGATTTCCTGCGCGGCGTGCCTGGCGTGCTGGAGGTGTCGATCGGTCACGCCCTGATCGGCGAGGCGCTGCACGACGGGCTGGGCCCCACCGTGCGCGCCTACCTGGCGATCATCGCCGGAGCGGGCCGCCGCTGAGCCGCGACCCCCGGGTTCAAGGTTCGACCAGGCCGATGTGCTCGATGCCGGCGCGCCGCGCCGTCGCCATCGCGGTGGCGGCCGACTGGTAGTCGGCGTCGGCATCGACGGCGAGCTTGAGCACGCCATCGGGCCGGACCAGACGCCAATCGGCGAGGCTGCGTTCGAGCTCGGGCGGCGTTACCGCCGCGCCGTCGAGGCGGAACAGGTCGCCACGCTCGACCTGCAGCAGGCGGGTTTCGGCCGGGGGCGGCGCTTCCTTCGCCGGGCCGGGCAGGGTCATCGGGATGCGCAGGTCGAGCAATGGCGCGGTGACCATGAAGATGATCAGCAGCACGAGCATGACGTCCACCAGGGGCGTGATGTTCATGTCGGCCATCGTGTCGGACTCGGGTCGTGCGGCGGCGAAAGCCATGGCGCGTCTCCTTCCGGGGTGGTCGATTTCCTTCTACGCCCGGAACGGGTTGCCGCGCAAGCAAAAAAAACGCCGCCCGGAGGCGGCGTTGCTGCAGGGTGCGGGAAGCGGCCTTACTGGCCCGGATCCACGAAAGCGATCTTTTCCATGCCGGAGTTCTTGGCCCGCGAGAGGACCTTGGCCAGCGTTTCGTACTGCGCATCCGGGTCCGTCTCGATCTCCAGCGTCGGCTGGATCGAGCGTTCGGCTTCGACCTCCAGCGACGACTGCAGCACCGAAAGCGGAATCGGCGAGTTGTTCCAGGTGACGGTGCCACCGGCCTCGATCCGCAGGCGGATCGGCTCCGGCGGATCCTTCGGCTGCGGCGGCGGATTGGTGGTGCGCTGCGGCAGGTCGACCTGGATCTGATAGGACAGGGCCGGGGCGGTGACCATGAAGATGATCAGCAGCACCAGCATCACGTCCACGAGGGGCGTGACGTTGATGTCGGCCATCGGGCCGCCGCCGGAGTTGGAGGTGAAAGCCATGCTCGTTGCTCCTCAGCGCTCGGGAGTGGACACGAAGCCCACCTTGCGGATGCCGGCCATACGCACCTGCTTCACCACTTCGGCGATGACGCCGTACTTGGTGATGTTGTCGGCGCGGACGTCGACCTGCGGCTGCGGGGTGCGCTGCGCCAGGATCGCCAACCGGGCGTCGAGAGCGTCGCGGCTGACCGGCTCGTCGTTCCAGTAGATCTTGCCGTTCGCCGTCACCGCGAGGGTGATCGGCGGCTGGTCGATCTTCGGCTTCTCTTCCAGGGTCGCCTGCGGAAGCTCGACCTTGACCTTATGCGACATCAGCGGCGCGGTGATCATGAAGATGATCAGCAGCACCAGCATCACGTCCACCAGGGGCGTGACGTTGATGTCGGCCATCGGGCCGCCACCGGAGGAATTGCTGGAAAAGGCCATGACTGCGGCTCCTGGTTAGACGATGTTCGCTCAGCGCTTGGCCGGCGCGTCGCCGACGCGCGAACCGGTGGCGAAGAAGTCGTGCAGGTCGTGCGCGAAGGTGTCGAACTTGGCGTAGGTGTTGCGATTGGCGCGGACGAAGGCGTTGTACGCCAGCACCGCCGGGATCGCGACGAACAGGCCGAGCGCGGTCATGATCAGCGCCTCGCCGACCGGGCCGGCAACGGCGTCGATGGAGGCCTGGCCGGTCGCACCGATCTTGATCAGCGCGCCGTAGATGCCCCACACGGTGCCGAGCAGACCGACGAAAGGAGCGGTCGCACCGACGGTGGCGAGCCAGGTCAGGCCGTTCTCGAGCTTGGCGCTCTCGCGGGTCACGGCCTGGCGCAGGGCGCGGTCGATGAACTCCGAGCGGTTCAGGGCGTCGACCAGGCGGCTGCCTTCATGGCGCTGGTGGTGGGCGGCGGCCTGGGCGCAGTCGAGGGCGATCTTGGAGAACGGCTCGTTGGCCGGCTGCTCTTCCATGAAGCGAATCGCGTCCTGCGCATTCGGGGTCTCCCAGAAGGTGCGGACGACCGAATCGGCGCGGCTCGCCACCACGGTGTTCTTGATGGCGTTGACCACCGTGTACCACCAGGAACCGAACGACATGATCACCAGGATGATCAGCACGATCCAGGAGACGGCGAACTCGGCCGGGTCGGCCATCATCGCCTTCATCAGGTGGGAGAAGCCCATCTGGGACAGGGCTTCGGCGTTGTTGGCAGCGCCACCCGCGGCAGCGGCGGCGGCGTTGAGGAGGATGTCCTGCAGCATAAGTGTGCCTTTCTTTGTGATTGACCGTTACGGGATGTGGGACTGGGCGTTACGGGGGAGTGAACTTAACGGGGACGAGAACATCGCCACCCACCTTCACACCGTTGCGCGAGCCGGGGTTGAAGCGCCAGCGGCGCGCGGCGTCCATTGCCGCACGGTCGAGGTTGCGATTACGGCTGGAGCGCTGCACGGCGACGTCGAGCACCTGACCGTTGGCGTCGATCGTGACGCGCAGGATCACGGTGCCGCCCACGCCTTCGCGCTGTTCCTTGGCGGGATAGCGCGGCGGGTTCATGGCACGGCCGCTGATGTCCTCGGAAGGCGCGAAGTCGGCCGGGGGCGCGGGCGGCGCGGGCGGGGCCGGCGGCGGAGCCTCGATGTCGATCGGGCTCGGGTCGTCGAACACCACCGGCGGCTCTTCCGGCGGCGGCGGAACCGGCGTCGGCTTGGGCTGCTCGATGATCTTCTGGACCACCTTGGGCGGTTCCGGCGGCGGCGGCGGCGGCGGCGGGGGCGGCGGCGGGGGCTCGATGAAGCTGACCTGGGTCACTTCCTCTTCCGCCTTCTCCAGGTCCGGGGCATTCACCGGGGCCAGCATCAGCATGAAGGCGACCGCGTGGAGCGCGATCGCGAACGCGTTGCCGCCGATGCGTGCCCAGCTGATTCCCTGGGGCTTGTCGTCGTATTTGTAGTTCTTGTCCGTCATGCGGGTGGCGGCTCGAGCTCTCTGGGTCTGCCGGCGTTCAGCCGTGACCCGCCGGGGACCGGCGGGAACTTGTTAGCTTATACCAAGGGGCCTGGTTTACCAACCGATCAACGGCTGATCTGGGCCAGGTTTTTCTGGGCCTGTGACCGGGTGCTCGGATCCTTCGCGGCCTCGCGGTAGGCCGCCTGGGCGGCCGCGACGTTCTCCATGTTGTATTCGGCCCGGGCGATGGTCATCCAGGCTTCGCCGGGGTTCTTCAGACCCTTGGCCAGCGCCTGCTGGCCGGCCGCCTTGGCCTCGGCATTGCGGTCTTCCTGGCCCAGCACCTGGGCCAGGAACAGGGCGAGCTCGCCATCGCTGGCCAGCGGGGCGCCCTTCTGCGCAGCGGCGATCGCGGCCGGAACGTTGTCGCTGAAGTAATGGGCCTGGGCCAGCACGGCATAGGTCTTGCCGTCGGCCGGAAGGATGTTCTTGGCCAGGCCTTCCTCGATCACCGCGGCCGCTTCCTTCTCGCGCTGCATGCCGAAATAGGTGCTGTACAGGCGCTGGTAGTCGTTGGCGTCGGTGAGCATGCCGCGCTGGCGGGCACTGTCGAGCAGCGCGACCGCCTTGTCCTGCATGTCGGCATTGCCGTACAGGGTGGCCAGGTTCATCAGCGCGCGCTTGTCGTCCGGGTTCTTGCGGTGCAGCTCTTCGGCCGTGGCGATGGCGGCGGTGTCGTTGCCGGTCTCGGCGTAGGCCGAAAGCAGCATGTTCATCGACTGCTGGTCCTCGCCGTCGGTCTTGAGCTCGATCGCGCGCTTGAGCGGCGCGATGGCTTCGGCGTACTTGCCGGCGTTGTAGAGGTTGGCTCCCTGGAGCGCGAACACCTCGGGCTTGGTGGTCTTGGTCTCGTCGACCACGCGCTGCAGCAGCACCGCGGCCTCGTCGTTGCGGTCGGTGTTGATGTAGACCGACGCCAGGCTGAGCATCGCCGAGTAGTGGTTGTCGTTCGGCAGGCCGTTCTCGTCGATGGCGCGCTTGAGGTAGTCGATCGCCTGGTCGTCGTTCCCCAGGTCGATGGACGCACTGCCGGCCAGCAGCAGGGCGATGCCGCGGTCGTAGGCCTTGGCCATCTTGTTGTCGAGGATGGCCTGGGCCGCGGCGATCGTCTCTTCTTCCTTGCCGTCGGCGTTGTAGGCGTCCTGCAGCTTCTGGATCTGCTTGGACAGTCGCTGCGTGTAGACCGCCTCCGGCGATTCGCGGGTCGCGTCCGGATAGAGCGCGGCCGCTTCTTCCTTCTTGTCGCGGCGCGCCGCATCCACATCCGTGGCCGACATCGAAGTCACCAGCAGGACGAGCGCCGCCAGCTTGAGGGGGTGCAGAGAATTCATAAAAACTCCTTTCAACCGCGCCCGGCGCGGTCATGGGCCAACTAGGGTAACGGGGAACGCGCCGCCGGCTCAAGCCAAGGCTTGGCCGGAATTCCCCTTCGCCCCCGTACTGACATCTCTTGGGCGCAAGCTTGCCGGCTGGCGCGGAGCACGATCTTAAAACGGCGTTAAGAAGCGCGGCGCCGTTCAGCCGGTGGTGGGAAAGTTCGCCAGCGCGAAGGCGACACGCTCGGCCGGATCCCTGGACATGCCGCCCCGGTCGCGCAGCGCCTCGACCTTGCGCAGGCGGTGCTCGAGTCCGTTGCCGTTGGCCATCTGGATGGCCAGGCCGGGGCGGGCATTGAGTTCGAGGATCAGCGGGCCCTTGTCGCGGTCGAGCACGAAGTCCACGCCCACGTAGCCCAGGCCCGACAGCTCGTAACAGCGCGAGGCCATCTGCAGCAGGCTGTTCCAGTGCGGGATGTTGAGGCCGACGATGCTGTGTTCGGTGTCGGGATGGTCGCGGATGATCTCGGTGCCCCAGACGCCGCGTTTGGTCTTGCCCGTCGGGATGTCGATGCCGACGCCGATCGCGCCCTGGTGCAGGTTGGCCTTGCCGTCGGACAGGCGGGTGGGCAGGCGGATCATCGCCATCACCGGGTAACCCAGGAACACGATGATGCGTATGTCCGGCACACCCTTGTAGCTGACGTTGTCAAAGACCGGGTCGAACTGCACGCAGTATTCGACGATCAGGTGGTCGGGCTGGCCGCCGAGCGAGAACAGGCCGGAGAGGCCGTTCGACAGATGGTGTTCGAACTCCTCGCGGCTCATCAGCGAACCGTTGGCGCGCCGGTACTTGTCGCCGCGTCGGCCCGAGATCACGAGGATGCCGTCGCCGCCGGAGCCATGCGCGGGTTTCACGACGAAACTTTCGCGGCACTTTAGCTTCTCGTGCAGCTCGGCGATCTCGTGTTCCTCGCGGACCACGGCGTACAGGTCCGGCACGGGCAGGCCGGCCTGCAGGGCCAGCTTCTTGGTCAACAGCTTGTCGTCCACACGCGGATAGAACTTGCGTGGGTTGTGCATCAGCACGTAGTGGGCGTTGCGCTGGCCTATGCCGACCAGGCCGATCTGGCGCAGGCGCTTGGCGACCCGGAAGGGATTGAACCAGCCCACGGCGTCAGGCCTTGGCGTCCGGGGTGGCGGTGTCGGTCGCGTCGCTGGCGGCCGGCGGCGGCACGATCGGATCGGGTTCGCGGGCGAGCGCGCGGAAGCGGAACAGCTCGTTGAGGCGGTAGCCCGAGTAGCGACCCAGCAGCAGCGCCAGGGCGAACAGCACCAGCAGCGTCTCCGGGTAGACGAACACCAGGTGCTCCAGCGGCGGCCAGCTCATCACCACGTAGGCGAGCGCCGCGACGATCAGGGTGCCGATGCCTTCGCGGATCGCGGTGCCGGCGCCGCGTTCGTCCCAGGCCACCGACATGCGCTCGATGGTCATGGCCATGATGACCATCGGGAACAGCGCCACGGACAGGCCGACCTCGATGCCCAGGCGGTTCGACAGCACGCTGACCGCAGCCATCAGCAGCACGACGAGGATCAGGATCGCGGTCAGACGCGGCACCAGCAGCAGGCGCAGGCGCTCGAGGTAGAAGCGCACCAGCAGGCCGAAGCCGACGACCACCACGAACAGCGAGATGCCCGCGACCAGGGCGGTCTCGCGGAAGGCCAGGGCGATCAGCACCGGCATGAAGGTGCCGTAGGTCTTGATGCCGACCAGGTTGCGCAGCAGCAGCATGATGAAGGCGCCGATCGGCACCATCAGCAGGATGCGGTAGGTCTCCTGCGCCTGCAGCGGCAGGCTCAGCAGCGAGTAGCGCACCAGGTTGGCGTCCTGCACTTCCAGCCGGCGCTCGGCGGTGGCCATGGCGTCGGCCAGATTGCGGCTGACGGTGAACATCAGTGCGGACGGCGGCTCACCCTCGATCGACAGAAGCGGCTTGCCGCTGGCACTCCAGGTGAACAGGTCGGGCGGCGTGCCTTCGGCGGCGGTGCGCGGATCGAGCGTGGCCCAGGCCAGGCCGTCGTGCACGATCAGCCAGGTCTGCATCTTCGCTTCGAGGTCGGCGTCGGCGTCGGTGAGCTGGATGCCGTAGATCACCCGCGCCGGAATGTTGCGCGTGGCCAGCAGCTGCACGATGAACTCGCTGCGGGCGACGTCGTCCTGGCCGTAACGTTCGGCCAGCAGCTTGACCTCTTCGCTCAGCTCGCCGCTTTCGCCGAGGCGGCGCACCAGCTCGCGGGCGAAGGTGACGGTGTTGGACGAGCGGTCGCGCACCTGATCGAGCAGGGTCTGCGCGGCGGTGGCGTAGGGTTCCTCCAGCACCGGTGGTTCGCCGATCAGCGGGTCGAAGTCGAGCCCGGCCTGCTGGTGGTCGTCGGCGCGCACGATGGTGGCGCGGTAGTACAGGTCCTGCTCGCCCAGCGCGCGCCGGATCGCCCACTGCACTTCGCGGCCGTCGCTGTTGGCTTCCTCGAGCTGCGAGTAGTTGCGGGCGACGAAACGTTCGTCGAGCACGGTGTAGCCAGGCGTGTTCGCCGGGAGCTGCAGGGTGACGGTGTTGGCGCCCTTGCGCGGCTGGAACTCGACGTGCGCCTGCACGGTCCAGACCTGGACCTGCGCGTTGGGCTGCAGCGGGAACTTGAGCACGCTCCACTTGTAGTACATCGCGGCGAACGCGACCGCGACGATCGCGAAGGCCAGCAGGTAAAGGTGGCGTTTGCTCATGTTGTTCCGGTGTCCCCGTGCGCGGCGTCGGGCCCGCTTCTTGTCGGTCGGGGCGGGCGTCGCGGCAGTTTACATGACCGGCCGGAAGCCGGAACGGGCGGGCCGGGGCCCGCCCGCCGGGGTCAGACGTCGAGGTTGGCGACGCGCAGGGCGTTGTCTTCGATGAACTCGCGGCGCGGTTCGACCACGTCGCCCATGAGGGTGGCGAAGATCTGGTCGGCGGCGACGGCATCCTCGATGCGCACCTTGAGCAGGCGGCGCGTCTCCGGGTTGACCGTCGTGTCCCACAGCTGCTCCGGATTCATTTCGCCCAGGCCCTTGAAGCGCTGGATGGTGCGGCCCTTCTTGGCTTCCTCGAGCAGCCATTCCTGGGCCTGCACGAAAGTGGACACCGGCTGCTGCTTGCCGCCGCGCGACACGCTGGCGCCGGGCTGCAGCAGGCCGTGCAGGGCGCTGGCCACTTCCGTGACCATGCGCAGTTCGCCGCCCAGCAGCTGGCTCGCGGCCAGCGCCTGGGTGGACGCCAGGCCGTGGTGCTGGCGGTGCACCAGCAGCGCACCGGAATGGCCTTCGCCGGCGGCCGGTTGCACGGTGAAACTGTAGCGCGCACGGCCCAGGCCGGTCGCGTTGAGGCGGCGTTCGAGCTCGCGGCACCAGGCGTCGAGGCGGCCTTCGGCGGCGAAGTCGTCGGCGCTCAACGGCGCCATTTCCATCATCGCCTCGAGCACCGGCGGATCGATGCGGTGGGCGAAGCGGGCGATGGTCTCGCGCGCGGCGACGAAGTCGAGCAGCAGCTTTTCCAGCGCGGTGCCGGTGATCGGCGGCGCACCTTCGGCCGGGCGCAGCTCGGCGTTTTCGACCGCGTTGTTGGCAAGATAGGCGTTGAGCGCGCCGTCGTCCTTGAGGTACTGCTCGTTCTTGCCCTGCTTGATCTTGTACAGCGGCGGCAGGCCGATGTAGACGTGGCCGCGCTCGATCAGCTCCGGCATCTGCCGGTAGAAGAAGGTCAGCAGCAGAGTGCGGATGTGCGAGCCGTCGACGTCGGCGTCGGTCATCAGGATGATGCGGTGGTAGCGCAGCTTGTCCGGGTTGTACTCGTCCTTGCCGATGCCGGTGCCGAGCGCGGTGATCAGCGTGCCGACTTCCGCGGACGCGAGCATGCGGTCGAAACGCGCGCGTTCGACGTTGAGGATCTTGCCCTTGAGCGGCAGGATCGCCTGGGTCTTGCGGTTGCGACCCTGTTTGGCGGAGCCGCCGGCCGAGTCACCCTCGACGATGAAAAGTTCCGACAGCGCCGGATCCTTTTCCTGGCAGTCGGCGAGCTTGCCCGGCAGTCCGGCGATGTCGAGCGCGCCCTTGCGGCGGGTGAGGTCGCGGGCCTTGCGCGCGGCTTCGCGCGCACGCGCGGCGTCGACGATCTTTCCGGCGATCGCGCGCGCTTCGTTCGGACGCTCCTGCAGGAATTCCTCGAGCTTCTGGCCGATGACGGCTTCCACCGCCGGGCGCACTTCCGAGCTGACCAGCTTTTCCTTGGTCTGCGACGAGAAGCTCGGGTCGGGCACCTTCACCGACAGCACGGCGATCATGCCTTCGCGCATGTCGTCGCCGCTCAGCGCGACCTTGGCCTGCTTGGCGATGCCGTTCTGTTCGATGTAGTTGGTCAGCGTGCGGGTGAGCGCAGCGCGGAAACCCTGCAGGTGGGTGCCGCCGTCCTTCTGCGGGATGTTGTTGGTGAAGCAGAACATCGTTTCCTGGTAGGCGTCGGTCCACTGCAGGGCGATGTCGACGGTGATACCGTCCTTTTCGCCGCTTGCGGAGATAACCGATTGATGCAGCGGGGTTTTTAGTGCCGCAAGGTGTTCCACGAAGCTGCGGATGCCACCTTCGTACTCGAACAGGTCGCGCTTGCCGTCGGCGCGCTCGTCGATCAGCTCGATCTTGACGCCCGAGTTGAGGAAGCTCAGCTCGCGCAGGCGCTTGGCCAGGATGTCGTAGTGGAACTCGGTGTCGGTGAATATCTCCGGGTTCGGCAGGAAGCGCAGCTCGGTGCCGCGCTTGGCCGACGGGCCGACCACCTTGAGCGGATACACCGGTTCGCCGACCGCGTATTCCTGCTGGTGATGCTGGCCGTCGCGCCAGATGTCGAGCCACAGCTTCGAGGAGAGCGCGTTGACCACGGACACGCCGACGCCATGCAGGCCACCGGACACCTTGTAGCTGTTGTCGTCGAACTTACCGCCGGCGTGCAGCACGGTCATGATGACCTCGGCCGCGGACACGCCCTCTTCCTTGTGGATGTCGACCGGGATGCCGCGGCCGTTGTCCGACACCGAGCAGGACCCGTCGTTGTGCAGGGTCACGATCAAGTGGTCGCAGTGGCCGGCCAGAGCTTCGTCGATGCCGTTGTCCACGACCTCGAAGACCATGTGGTGCAGGCCGGTACCGTCGTGCACATCGCCGATGTACATGCCGGGACGCTTGCGGACCGCTTCCAGGCCGCGCAGGACGGTGATCTTGCTGGAATCGTAGGTGCTGTTCGGGGCTTGCGGCAGGTTCGGGGTATCGGTCATTGCGGGGGCAGTCTCGCGTTGGTCCACGCTGGGGCGTTCGACCTCCCGGAGGGACGGCCGCGCGCCTATAAATAATGTGTGCCGAGTATACCGCGCAGGCGGGCGGCTGGCGCAGCCTGGGCCGGCCTCAGCGCCGGGTCAGCTGGCCGCGTTCCACGTGGAACACGGCGTTGGCTGTCAGGCCTTCGGGCAGATCGGGGGTTTCCGTGGCGGTCAACAGCACCTGGGCGCCCGAGGCCAGCACCGAAGCCAGGGCCTGGTGTTGATGGGGTCGGTCCAGCTCCGAACCAAGGTCGTCCAGGCAGACCAGCGGCCATTCCCCCCGGTCGGCGGCAAAGGCGCGGGCCTGGGCCAGCACACAGGCCAAGGCGGTCAGTTTCTCTTGGCCGCGCGACAGGGCCTCGCGGCCGGGCAGGCCCAGATAGTCCACCCGCCAATCGGCGCGGTGAGGCCCCTGGGAGGTGTAGCCCAAGGCCAGGTCGCGCTCCCGGCCCAGCAGCAGGGCGTCCTCCAGGGAGCTCTCGTCGCGGCGCCAGCCGGGCAGGAACCGCAGGCCCGCCGCCCCGAGCTCCGGCAGGAACTCCCCGGCCGTGGCCACCAGTACCGGCTCCAGCCGGGCGAGGTAGTCGGCGCGCAAGGCGCTCAGGGTTTCCCCGGCCTCGGCCAGCTCCCGGTCCCAGGGCACCAGGGCAGACGCCGCCGGGCCGCGCTTTAGCAGGGCGTTTCGCTGCTTCAGGGCGCGGGCATACCGCCGCCAGACCGGCAGGAAGCCCGGTTCCACGTGGAACAGCGCCCAGTCCAGAAACCGGCGCCGGTGCTCGGCGCCGCCGGCGATCAGCTCGTGGCTGCCCGGTTCGAAGGTCACCACGGCCAGTTCGGCGCAGAGTTCGGTCAGGCTGGGGGCGGGGGCGCCGTCCAGGCGGGCCTCCCAGTCGCCCCCGGCGTGGCGCAGGCCGGCCCGGCGGGGACGGCCCTGCCCGTCCAGCCATTCGGCGTACAGCTCCAGGTTCGGGCTGCCGCTGCGGATCAGGCCGTCCCGCACCCGGCCGCGGAAGGAGCGGCCATAGCCCAGCAGGTGCACGGCCTCGATCAGGCTGGTCTTGCCGGCGCCGTTGCCGCCGGTGATCAGGTTCAGGCCGGGGGCGGGGCGGAACTCGGCCAGCTCCAGGCAGCGCAGCCGGCGGATGTCGAGCCGGGTCAGCTGCACGCGGGGCCTCCTGGCGGCGGCGCCAGGCCATCGGGCCCGCGCGAACCCAGGGCTTCAAAACGGCACCGCCCGGCACGGGCCGGGCGGTGAGGGGGAACGGAACGCGCCCGGGTCACAGCCGCAGCGGCATCACCACGTGGCGGCTGCGCTCGTGGCTGGCCTCGCGGACCAGGGCCGAGGAGTTGGCGTCGCGCAGGTTGATGATGACGTGCTCCTCGCGCAGGGCGCTCAGGGCGTCCAGCAGGTAGGTGACGTTGAAGCCGATGGACAGGCCGTCGACCTTGGTTTCGGCCTCGACTTCTTCCTGGGCCTCTTCCTGCTCCGGGTTGTGCGCGACGATGCGCAGCTGGCCCGGGCTGATCTCCAGCTTCACGCCGCGGTACTTCTCGTTGGACAGGATCGCGGCGCGCTGCAGGGCGGCCCGCAGGACCTCGCGGTCCACCTTCACTTCCTTGTCGGCGCCGATCGGGATCACCGCGTCGTAGTCCGGGAAACGGCCGTCGATGAGCTTGGAGGTGAAGGTCACGTCCTCCCGGCGCATGCGCAGGTGGTTGCGGCCGACTTCCAGCTCGACCTCGCGGTCGCCGCCCTCGAGCAGGCGCTGCAGCTCCAGCACGCCCTTCCGGGGCAGGATGATCTGCTTGCGGGTCTGGGCACCGGCCGGCAGCGGGGCTTCACACAGCGCCAGACGATGGCCGTCGGTGGCCACGCAGCGCAGCGAGGTCTCGCGCAGGTCCAGCAGCAGGCCGTTGAGGTAATAGCGCACGTCCTGCTGGGCCATGGCGAACGCGGTGCGCTCGATCAGCTCCTTGAGCGCGGCTTCCGGAACCCGGATGCGTTCCACCAGGTCCAGGTCCTCGACCGCTGGGAAATCGTTGCCGGGCAGGGTGGCCAGGGTGAAGCGGCTGCGGCCGGCCTGGACGGTGACCTTCTCGGCCGCCTGGCTGATGGTGACGCGGCTGCCGTCGGGCAGGGCGCGCACGATCTCGAACAGCTTGCGCGCCGGGATGGTCGTTTCGCCGGCCTGGGCGTCGTCCACGTCGGTGCGCGCGACCATCTCGACCTCGAGGTCGGTGCCGGTCATCGAGAGCTTGTGGCCTTCGACGCTGACCAGCAGGTTGGCCAGAACGGGCAGGGTCTGCCGGCGTTCGACCACGTTCACGACCTGCTGAAGGGGTTTGAGCAGAACTTCTCGCGTCAGGCTGAAACGCATGCGGATCCCCAAGCTCCAAAGAGTGGATATAACAAAAAACTGGTGGTGGTAGAGCCGCGAAAAACGCCGGATAACACCATCAACGCATTGAATCTATTAGGTTTTCAGCCAGCGACAAGCGTGTGGGTCAGGCCCCCGGGGCACCGGGACAAGCTGTGGATAGTTTTTTGCCGTTTCCGGCGTCCCCAACTTGTCCACAGGCCGTCCCCAAACGGGTTCCACGGCTCATTCGCTCAACTTGCGCAGCAGCTTGTCCCAGTCCTCGCGCAGCTTGCCGTCCAGTTCGCGCAGTTCGCGCATCACCTTGCAGGCGTGCATCACGGTGGTGTGGTCGCGGCCACCGAAGGCATCGCCGATCTCGGGCAGGCTGTGCTCGGTCAGTTCCTTGGAAAGGGCCATCGCCATCTGCCGCGGGCGCGCCAGGGAGCGCGTCCGCCGCTTCGACAACAGGTCCGCCATGCGCAGCTGATAGTAGTCTGCCACGGTCTTCTGGATATTGCTGATCGACACGGCCTGCTGCTGGGCCCGCAGCAGGTCGCGCAGGGTCTCCTGGGCGAATTCGGCGGTGATCGGCTTGGCCATGAAGTTCGAGCGCGCCGCCAGGGTGTTGAGCGCGCCTTCCAGGTCGCGCACGTTCGAACGCATGCGCTTGGCGATCAGGTAGGCGACGTCGTCCGGGATCTTGACCCCGCGCTCGACCGCCTTGGCGGTGATGATGGCCGCGCGGGTCTCGAAGTCGGGCGGTTCGATCGCCACGCTCAGGCCCCAGGTCAGGCGGGTCTTGAGCCGCGTTTCCAGGTTCTCCACCTCGCGCGGGTAGCGGTCGCAGGTGAGGATGATCTGCTGCTTGCCGTCGAACAGGGCGTTGAAGGTGTGGAAGAACTCCTCCTGCGTGGTGTTCTTGCCGGCGAAGAACTGGATGTCGTCGATCAGCAGCGCGTCCACCTGCTGGAACTGGCGCTTGAACTGGTCCATCGACTTGTCCTGCAGCGACTTCATCATCGCGCTGAAGAACTGCTCCGAGCGCAGGTAGAGCACACGCATGCCGGGGTTGTTCTTCCGCATCAGGTTGCCGGCGGCGTACATCAGATGGGTCTTGCCCAGGCCCGAACCGCCGTAGAGCAGCAGCGGGTTGTAGGCGCGGCCCGGGTTCTGGGCCACCTGCAGCGCGGCGGCGCGGCCGAGCTGGTTGCTGCGGCCCTCGACGAAGTTGTCGAAGGTGTAGTGGCTGTCGAGGTTGCCGGCGAACTCCACCGGCGGCGCGGCCGGCCGGGAGCCGCCCGCGGCCGGCGCCGGCGCCGCTTCGGCGCGCTTGATCGAGCCCACGGCGACGGCCACCGGGGCCGGTCCGCCGACGAAGTGGACCATCAGCTCGCGGATGCGGGCCAGGTAGTGTTCGCGCACCCGGTCCACCACGAAGGCGTTGGGGGCGTAGAGGGTCAGGCCGTCGGCGTGGGCCTCGGCCTGCAGGGGGCGGAGCCAGGTGTGGACCTCGTCCGCCGGCAGTTCGGCTTCCAGTCGTTCCAGGCAGCGGGGCCAGGCAGCATCCATGTTCAAGCGAAAGTCCAAGCGACAGCGGCGCCGGGGCGCTGCTGTGGATAAGTGGTCGGGGGCGCAGTCTAGCGCCGCGGGGCAGCGCCCGCCATGCCGATTTGGCTTGACGGCCCAGGGGGAGGATGGCTATAGTCCGCGGTCTTTTCCGCCCAAAACTTCAACCGGGGTGCCACCATGGCCACCAAGCGTACCTACCAGCCCAGCAACCTCAAGCGTAAGCGTGACCACGGCTTCCGCGCCCGCATGAAGACCGCCGACGGCCGCAAGGTGCTGTCGCGTCGTCGTGCCAAGGGCCGCGCCCGCCTGGCGGTCTGACCCCGTTGCCGCCGGGTTCCCGGCGGCGACTCGCGGGTTGTTCCCCGGGACCGTGATGACGCTCCCACCCGCGGCACCGAGCCCGTTCCCGCCCAGTGCGCGCCTGCGCGCTTCCGCCGAGTTCCAGGCGGTGTTCAAGGCGGGGCGCAAGCTCTCCAGCTCACACCTGAAGCTGCATGCCCACGTCCGGGCCGAGGCCACCGCGCCACGGCTCGGCGTAGCCGTGTCCAAGAAGGTCGACAAGCGCGCGGTCGGCCGCAACCGCATCAAGCGGCTCGCGCGTGAAGTCTTCCGCGACCAGCGCGCCGCGCTGCCGGCCGGCGACTATGTGCTGATCGCCCAGCCCGGCGCCGCGAAACTTGAATCCGGCGAGCTTCGCACCCAGTTCCTGCAGCTGCTGGAACGTGCCCGGTCGTTGAAGCCCGCGGCCACGCCCGGCACAATGCCGGCCTCCCCGGGCGCGTGCGAACGCCCCGCCTCCGATTCCTGACCGAGACCCCCTGCGCGGCCCCGGCTCTCCCGCCGGCGCCCGCCGCCTGCCCATGAACCAGACCCGCTCCTTCCTGCTGATCGCCTGGCTCTTTGTCGCCGTCCTGCTGTTCATGGAATGGAACAAGGGTCCCGTGGCGCCCGCTGTCGTCGACGCCCCGGCCACCGCGAGCCTGCCTACCGCCGGCGAGACTCCGTCGGCAGCGGCCCTGCCCTCGGCTGGCGCGGTCCCGGTCGCTCCGGCCGGTACGCCGCCGACCGCCGCACCGGCCGCGGCGACGCTCGCGCCGATCACCGTCACCACCAATGTGCTGCGCCTGCAGCTCGATCCACGCGGCGGCAACCTGGTCGGCGCCGACCTGTTGGCCTACCCGGTCACCAAGGAGCAGCCGGACACCAAGGTGCGCCTGCTCGACAGCACCACCGCGCACTACTCCGTGGCCCAGTCCGGCCTGCTGGCCACCGCCGGCAGCAGCGCGCCCAACCACGAGGCGGTCTTCCGCACCGAGGACGGCCGCAGCGACTACCGCCTGGCCGACGGCGCGCAGACCCTGGAAGTGCCCCTGGTTTGGACCGACGCCGCCAGCGGCGTGACCGTGCGCAAGACCCTGGTGCTCGAGCGCGGCTCCTACGCCATCACCCAGCGCCTGGAGATCCGCAACCAGGGCGCGCAGCCGTGGAGCGCCTCGCCCTACGAACAGCTGCAGCGCGTGGTGCCGCCGGAGAAGTCGAGCACGTCCGGCCTCACCAATCCCGAGGCCTACAGCTTCGTCGGCGCCGCCTGGTACAGCCCGTCGGAGAAGTTCGAGAAGATCGCCATCGCCGACCTGTTCGAAGACGGCGCGCAGTCGCGCGACGTCACCGGTGGCTGGATCGCGATGCTGCAGCACCACTTCGTGCTGGCCTGGGTGCCGAACAAGGCCGAGGCGCAGCGTTTCGAGATGGCGCCCCTGCCCGACAACAACCGCTACCTGGTGCGCGGCGTCAGCGCGCCGATCCAGGTCGCGCCGGGCCTGAGCACCACGCGCGAGTCCGTGCTGTGGGTCGGCCCGAAGCTGCAGAAGCAACTCGAGCAGATCGCCCCCGGCCTGAAGCTGACGCTGGACTACGGCATCTTCACCTTCCTCGCCCAGCCGATGTTCGACTACGTGCTCAAGCCGCTGCACGACCTGACCGGCAACTGGGGTTGGGCGATCATCCTGACGGTGCTGATCATCAAGATCGCGCTGTACTGGCTGTCGGCCAAGCAGTACCGCAGCTTCGCCAAGATGCGCGCGATCCAGCCGCGCATCGAGGCGCTGAAGGAGCGTTACGGCGACGACAAGCAGAAGTTCCAGATGGCGATGATGGAGCTGTACAAGAAGGAGAAGGTGAACCCGGCGGCCGGCTGCCTGCCGATCCTGGTCACCATCCCGGTCTTCATCGCGTTGTACTGGATGCTGCTCGAGAGCGTCGAGATGCGCCAGGCACCGTGGATCGGCTGGATCCAGAACCTGACCGCGCCGGATCCGTACTTCATCCTGCCGGCGATCAACCTGGCGGTGATGTACCTGACCCAGAAGATGACGCCGACGCCGGGCATGGACCCGATGCAGAAGAAGATCATGACCTTCATGCCGCTGGTGTTCGGCGTGATGATGGCCTTCTTCCCGTCCGGCCTGGTGCTGTACTGGTGCACCAACGGCATCCTGGGCCTGCTGCAGCAGTGGGTGATCACCAAGCGCCACGGCGACAAGCCGGAAGCGGGCACCCCGGTCGCCGCGAAATAAACCGGGCGCCCCGCGCCGCAGGCACGAAGGGAGGCGGGAAACCGCCTCCCTTTTTCTTTGCGCGGCCGCGCCCGTGATTCCGGCGGCCGGGTTTTCTGCCACCATTCCGGCATGAGCTCCCGCGACACCATCGCCGCGATCGCCACCGCCGCCGGCGCCGCCGGCGTCGGCATCGTGCGCCTGAGCGGGCCCGGCTGCCGGGCCATCGCCGCCACCCTGCTGGGCCGCGCGCCGCAGCCCAGGCACGCGCACTACCTGCGCTTCCGCGACGGCGACGGCGAGCTGATCGACGACGGCCTGCTGATCCATTTCCCGGCGCCGCATTCCTACACCGGCGAAGACGTGCTCGAACTGCAGGGCCACGGCAGCCCCGTGCTGCTGGCGCGTCTGCTGCGCCGCTGCCTCGACCTCGGCGCGCGCGCCGCGCGGCCCGGCGAATTCACCGAACGCGCGTTCCTGGAAGGCCGGCTGGACCTCGCCCAGGCCGAAGCCGTGGCCGACCTGGTAAGCGCCGGCAGCGACGCCGCGGCGCGTGCAGCCCGGCGTTCGCTGGAGGGCGAGTTCTCGCGGCGCGTGGACGCCGTCGTCGACGGGCTGACCGGGCTGCGCGTCTGGATCGAGGCCGCGCTCGATTTCCCGGAAGAGGAAGTGGACTTCCTGGCCGCGCCCGAACTGCGCGATCGCCTGCAGACCGTCGCCGGCGAGCTCGCCGCGCTGCGCGCCGCCGCCGAACGCGGCAAGCGCCTGGTGGATGGCCTGCACGTGGTGATCGCCGGCGCGCCCAATGCCGGCAAGTCGTCCCTGCTCAATGCGCTGGCCGGCGAAGAGCGCGCCATCGTCACCGACATCGCCGGCACCACCCGCGACCTGCTGCGCGAGCGCATCGTCGTGGACGGCATCGAACTCACCCTGGTCGACACCGCCGGCCTGCGCGACACGCCCGAACGCGTCGAGCAGGAAGGCATCCGCCGCGCCCGCGCCGAACTCGCGCGCGCCGACCTGGTGCTGGCCGTGCTCGACGACAGCCGCGCCGACGCCGCCGCGCTGCCGCTCCCCGACGGCGTGCCGGTGCTGTGGCTGCACAACAAGTGCGACCTGAGCGGACATTCAGTGGCGGCCGAACGCCGCGGCGATGGCCGGCACCTGTGGCTGTCGGCGCAGACCGGCGACGGCCTCGACCTGCTGCGGCGCGAACTGCGCGAGGCCGCGGGCCAGGGCGAAGGCAGCGACGGCGCCTTCAGCGCCCGCGCCCGTCACCTCGAGGCGCTGGACCGCGCGGCCGCCTGGCTCGAACGCGCCGCGACCCAGCTGCACCACGGCGCCGGCGAACTCGCGGCCGAAGAACTTCGCCAGGCCCAGGACGCGCTGGGCGAGATCACCGGCCGCGTCGACGCCGATGCGCTGCTGGGGCGGATCTTCAGCAGCTTCTGCATCGGCAAGTAGCGCGGCTCAGGGCGTTTCGGTCTTCTCGAAGCGCCAGAACGGCCCGCGTTCGCCCTCTTCGCCGACCAGGCCCTCGCGCCGCCCCGCCGGCAGGCTGTGCCGCAGCAGGTTGAGGATGTCGCGGATCACTGGCTTGGATTCGACGAAGTAGGAATGCGCGAGGATGCTTTCGTCCACGCCCGAGGCGTCGATGGTCTCCAGGCCCGGCAGCACCACCAGGCCGTCGCCGCTGTCGCCGGCGCGGGCGTAACCATGCACTTCCTTCGAAGCCTTCAGCGCCAGGTCGTTGGACGAGGCGTACAGCGTCACGCGCTGGCCGGCCTGGCGCAGCGCCGGCACCAGGTCGCGGCGGAAGACTTCGGCGTCGACGTCCGGCGCCGCGAGGATGATCTCGCGGAAACGCCCGCGCAGGTCCGGACGCTCGAGCATCAGCATCTGCAGCGCGCGCGTCAGGCCGCGGTTGCCCATGCTGTGCGCGATCAGGTACAGGTTCTCGGCGTCCGACTTCTCGGCGAAGTCGACCAGGAACTGCTTGATGTGGGCGGTGGACCATTCGATGTTCGATTCGTCCACCGTGTAGCCGGTCAGCGCCGCCTGCGAGGGCCAGCTGTAGAACACCGGCGCGCCGTCGAAGGAGAGGTCGTAGGCCATCTGCGCGGTGCGCCGCGCCGCGTCGGCGAAGCTGACGTTGTAGCCGTGCACGAACAGGAAGGCGTTGCGGCCGCCGGAGCGGGCCACGCGGTCTGACAGCTCGCGGAAGAACAGCGGGCCGCTGCGCCGCGTCACCGACATCAGCACCACGTGCCGCGACGGATCCTCGCTGAACTCCAGCCGCCACACCGACGGCGCCTCGAGCAGGCCGGGCACGTGCCCGCGCGGGATGCTGACCTCGGCCAGGCCGTAGTCGAGCTTGCCGCGCGCGCCGCCGTAACGTTCGGCCGGTGGGAGGTTGGCGAAGTCGTCCGCGGCGGCGCGGTCGGTGGCGTAGAACACGCGCATCGTCGCGTAGTTCTTGTCGGGGTCGATCGGCGGCCGCGCCGGCTGGGGCTTCGCGGCGGCGCGCCGCGGAGGCACCGGGCGCGCCCCGGCGGGCAGGGGCCTCGGGCGGACAGCGGCGGGCGGTGCGCTGGTACTGGCCTGCGCAGCGGCGCGGCGTGCGGCCTCGGCCCGGGCGGCGTCCGCGGCCTGGCGCTGCGCGGCTTCTGCCTGGGCAGCCCGTGCCGCGCGTTCGCGGGCCATCTCCGCCTGCGCCTGTTCGGTCGCCTGGGCTGGCGGCGGAGGGGGAGGGGGCGGAGGCGGAGGCGGAGGCGGGACCGGCTCAGGGCTGGGCGCGGGTGCCGAGGTGGGCTCGGGCAGGGGCGGAGTCTCCGCGACCTTGGCCCGGGTTCCCATGCAGGCGACCAGCAGCAGGATGGCCAGGACCAGCAGGCCAAGTCGAACGAGCTTCAAGGCGATCTCCCCCCGGGATCACGGTGTTGGCGGGAGCTTACGCGATGCCCGGCCGGACGGCCGGGCCAATATGGCCCTATTCTGTGGCGCGCATCGCGCTTCGATACGCGGGCGCCTTGACAAACCGGCCAAAGTCTTATGTGCTGAAGGTCATGTTTTGTTCATCTTTTTCCAGGGGAAAGCCATGATCGCTGCGACCACCTCCTCCACCCGCGCCCTGAGCTGGGGTATCGCCCTTGCCCTCGGCCTGGGCCTGGCGGCCTGTTCCAAGGACGAGCCCGCGCCCGCCGAAGGCGAGCAGGCTGCCGCACCGGCCCAGCCGGCCGGTCCGTCCGCCGAGGAAGTCGCTGCGCAGCAGGCCGCCCAGGCTGCCCAGGCCGCGCTCGCCGCCCTGAGCCCGGAAGAGCTGCGCAGCCGCGGCAGCCAGGCGCTGCGCGAACAGCGCCTGTACGCCCCGGCCGGCGACAACGCCATGGAGTACTACCTGGCCCTGCGCGAGAAGAGCGACAAGCCGGACGCCTCGGCCGAAAGCGCCCTGATCGACCTCATGCCCTACGCCATCATCGCCGCCGAGCAGGCCATCGGCCGCGAGGACTTCACCGAAGCCGAACGCCTGCGCGCCCTGATCGAGAAGACCGACGCCCAGGCCCCGGCGCTGCCGCGCATCAAGGACTCCATCGCCAAGGGCCAGGCCGGCGCCGCCGACCGCGCGGCCCAGGAAGTGGCCCGCGAAGAGCAGCGCCTGCGCGACGCCGAAGCGGCCGCCCAGCGTGCCGCCGCCGAAGCTGCCGCTGCGGCCGCCGCCCCGGCCACGCCGACGCCCGCCCCGGCCCAGCCGGAGCCGCAGCCGGCCGCGACCCAGCCCGCCACGCCGCCGCCGGCCGCGCAGCCGACGCCCGCGCCGGTCGCCGCCACCCCGCCGCCCGCGCCGCGCGCCAGCACCCCGGTCGGCGTGCGCACGCCGCAGCCGCCGTACCCGCGCGCCGCCGCCCGTGCCGGCATCACCGGCGAAGTGACGGTCGAGATCAGCATTGCCGCCAACGGCAGCGTTTCGAACGTGCGCATCGTGCGCGCCCAGCCGCGCGGCGAGTTCGACCGCGAAGTGATCCAGACGGTGCGGGGCTGGCAGTTCGAGCCCATGGACGCGCCGGCCACGCTCACGCGCACCTTCACCTTCCGTCCGTAAGGCGGAAGCTGCCGCAAAAAAAGGCCCGGCATTGCCGGGCCTTTTGTTTTTCCGCGAAGAACCGGCCGCCTAGGCCGACACCGCCAACTGCTCCCGGTGGTAGATCCGGACCGCCACCCACACCAGTGCCGCCGCCAGCACCAGGCTGGCGCCAAAGCTCAGGGCGAAGCGCGTCAACTCGACCACTTCGCCGCGCGCCAGCTCCATGATCAGCACGTTCTGCGACAGAAGCGGCACCGCCGCCATCCACATCTCGGCCTTCATCGGATTGATCATCAGGATCACCGAGGGCAGCATCGGCAGCAGCATCAGCAGCGACAGGTAGGTCTGCGCCTCGCGGTAGCTCTTGGCGTAGGCGGCCACGATCGTCTGCAGCGCCGCGAACACCATCACCAGCGGCACCATCAGCAGGCCGGCGCGCAGGATCAGGCCGGCGCCGAAGTCGACCTTCATGCCCAGGCGGTCGAGCGGGATGTACTGGAAGGCGATCGCGAACATCACCAGGCTCAGCATCATGCTCACCATCGCGAAGCCGAAGGTGGCGCCGAGCTTGCCCAGCACGATCTGCGCACGCGTGGCCGGATTGGCCAGCAGCGGCTCCAGCGACTGCCGCTCGCGTTCGCCGGCGGTGGTGTCGATGGCCAGGTACATGCCGCCGAGGAAGGCGCCGAGCACCAGCAGGTAGGGCAGGAAGCTCAGCAGCTGGCCGGCGCGCTGCTGGGTGCTGGCCAGGTCGTGCTCGTCCACCACCACCGGCGACAGGATCGCCGGGTGCAGGCCGCGCGCCGCGACGCGCAGCGCCGAGGTCTGGCGGCCGTAGCCTTCCAGCAGGCCGGTGAGTCGCGCCACCGGTGCGCGGCTGTCCTGGTCGGAGCTGTCGAACAGCACTTCCACCTGTGCGGTCTCGCCCGCGCGCCAGTGTTCGGCGTAGTTGGCGGGAATGCTCAGCACCACCTTGGCGTCGCGGCCGCGGATCGCCTTCTCGGGATCGGCCGGCGCCGCCTGCACCACCACCGACTGCCGCTCGAGCCAGTCGACCAGGTTGGGCGCGTTCTCGGCGCCGACCACCGGCACCTCCAGCGGCTTGTCGGCGCTCTTGAGCTGCTTGGTGATGATGAAGCCCATCATCATCGCGAAGAACACCGGGCCCAGCAGCGGGCCCATCACCAGCGCGTTCACGACGGTCTTCTTGTCGCGCAGGTTCTCGGTGACTTCCTTGAGGAATACAGTCCAGGCCGCGTTCATGCCATCAGTCCTTCTTCGGTGCCGATCGCCTTGACGAAGGCGTCTTCGAGATTGCTTTCGCCGGTCATCGCCCGCAGCTCGTCGGCGGTGCCTTCGGCCACGACCTGGCCGCGGGCGATGATGACGATGCGGTCACACAGCGCCGCGACCTCCTGCATGATGTGGCTGGAGAACAGGACGCAGCGGCCCTCGGCCTTGAGCTGCAGCAGGAAGCGCCGCATCGCCCGCGTCGCCATCACGTCCAGGCCGTTGGTCGGCTCGTCCAGGATCACGTTGCGCGGGTCGTGCACCAGGGCCCGCGCGATCGCGGTCTTCACACGCTGGCCCTGCGAGAAGCCCTCGGTGCGGCGGTCGATGATGTCGCCCATGTCCAGCGCTTTCGCCAGCGCTTCGGTGCGTTGCGCGATCAACGCGTCGTCCAGCCCGTGCAGGCGGCCGAAGTAGCGGATGTTCTCGCGGCTGCTCAGCCGCTTGTACAGCCCGCGCGAATCCGGAAGCACGCCCAGGCGGCGGCGCACGCCGGTCGGGTCCACCGTGGCGTCGACGCCGTCCACCAGCACCTGTCCGCGGTCGGGTTTCATCAGGGTGTAGAGCATGCGCAGCGACGTCGTCTTGCCGGCGCCGTTGGGGCCGAGCAGGCCGGTGATCTGGCCGTCGGCGGCGGTGAAGCTCACACCGTCGACCGCCTTCACGGCGCCGAAGGCCTTGTGCAGGTCGCGGACCTCGATCATGGCTCGGCTCCGTTGTAGTTGATGAAGAAGGGCGTGGCGCCCAGCGCGTCCAGGCACGATGCGTCCAGGCCCTTGGGGTCGAGCTTGTCGACGAACTCCGCCGCCAGCCGCGGCGTGCAGCCGCGCGAAAGCAGGATGTGGCCCTGGCCCTTGCCGACCAGGTGGCGCGCGTTCGGAAGCGACGCCAGCACCTGCTCGCCGTAGCGCGGCGGCGTCACCGGATCGAACTCGCCCGAAAGCAGCAGCACCGGCGTGTCGGTCTTGAGCGGCGCGTTGAAGTCCTCCGCCACCGGGCCCTTGGGCCAGACCGCGCACTGGTTCAGCGTCACGCCGACGATGGCATTTCCCAGGATCAGGTCCTTGTCCTGGTCGCGGTTGCCCAGCCGGGCGGCGTCCTCGGCGCAGATCACCGACAGCTGCATGCCGTGGTTGATCATGCCGGCCAGCGAGTCGTACACCAGCGCGGCCTGTGCGACCAGCGACTGCGGACGGCCCTTGAGCGCCTCGTCGACCAGCAGCGGCAGCAATGCCGCGGTTTCCGGGCTGTAGGCGAACAGGCGGGCGATGGTGGCGACGGCGGACTCGTCGAGCTTGAGCTCCCGGCCCTGGTTCGTCAGCGGATCGCGCATCGCCACCGCCAGCGGAGTGGCGCGGGCCTGGTCGCGCAGCTGGTAGAGGCGCTGGTACGGGTCGCCGAAGGCGGCGGCGCAGGCCGGCTGGTCGGCGCAGCGGGCCAGGATGGCCTTGAGCGTCGTCTCGAGGTTGATGCTGTGCTCGCTGCCCAGCGCCAGCTCCGGCGGCACCACGCCGTCGAGGATGATGCTGCGCACGGCTTCCGGATACTGGCGCGCGTACTGCTGCGCCATGCGCGTGCCGTAGGAGCCGCCGTAGAGGTTGAGCTTCGGCGCGCCGAGCGCGAGGCGCAGCGCCTCGATGTCGCCGGCGGCGACGGTGGTGGTGTACTGCGCCACATCGGCGTCGATGCGCGCCAGGCAGTCCTTCGCCATCTGCGTCTGCGCGGCCGGGTCCGTGGCCAGCGATTCGTCCATCTCGTCCGGGAACTCGCAGGCCAGGCGATGCGTGCCGCCGGTGCCGCGCTGGTCCACGAAGACCAGGTGGCGCTTGTCGCGCAGCCGCGCGAACGCGCCCGCCATGCCGGCATAACTCTCGGTGGCCGACTGGCCCGGGCCGCCGGCGAAGAAGATCACCGGGTCGGGCTGCGGTTCGGCGGCGCGCGAGGCGACCAGGGCCACCTTGAGCGACAGCTTGCGGCCCTCGGGTTTGGCCGGATCCTCGGGAACCTCGAGCAGCGCGCACTCGGCGCGCGTGGTGGCGCCGGTGCCGGGCTGCGCCAGTTCGCAGGGCGTGAATTCCAGGCTGCCCAGCGTGCGTGCCGATACCGGCAGCGACAGCAGGAGCAGGGCGCATGGCAACAGTGTTCGCATGGCGACCTCGGGTGTGGAACGGACGGACTCAGACCAATAGACGGTCCGGCGCGGAAAAGGTGACAGCGGCGGCGCTCAGGCCGCGGTGACCGGTGCGGGCGCCGTGTCGAGATGGTGCCTGAGTCCGGCGATCTGGTCGGCGCTGACGGCCGCCATGCCCGGGTCGAGGCTGCGACCCAGCTGGGCCTGGGCGCGCTGCAGTGCGGCGCGGGCGGCGTCGGTCTTGCCGGCCAGGGCCGCGAGCGCGGCTTCGGCCAGGGCCCGCCGCGAGGGGTCCACCACGCCGCCGCGGCTGCGCGCCCACCAGGCCTGTGCAATGTCCGGACGCCGGCGGTGCAGGGCTTCGAACAGGGCCAGCTCGACGGTCATGGCCTGGCGGAAACCCTGCGGATACTGGTCGAGCACGGCCTCGATGCGGTCCAGCCACGCGCCCGCCGCCGGAATGTCGCCGCGGTCGAGCGCCTGGCTGTAGCTGTAGAACCACACGCCGATGTCGTACAGCGTTTCCTGGCCGGTCAGCGCCTGGGCCTGGGCCAGAAGGGCGGGATCGAGTTCGCGTGGCCGCACGCCCGACAGGCCCAGGCCCATGAGGGCCGTCAGCCGCACGCGCCGTTCGACGAGTCCGGGATTGCGGCGCAGCTCCAGGAACTGCAGGCCATCGCTCATGAAGCCGCCGGCGCGGAACGGCGCCGCCGTGACCACGAATACCAGCAGCGACAGCGCGCCGAAGATGAGCGCGTACGCTGCCGGCCGGCCTTCGAAGGCAGCGAACGCGGCGAACGACAGCAGGGCCAGGACCAGGCTGGCCAGCGGACCGCCGGCGACCAGGCGCAGCAGCTGCGGCCGCAGCGGCCGGTCCGGTGCCGGCAGCGCGGCGGCGATGCCGCCGAAGGTGCCGAGATTGAAGTACCAGCGGAAGCGGATGCCGTCGCCGGAGCGCACCCAGCCGAAGGGCCCGGCGATGAACAGCAGGAAGCGCATGCCGCGGCTCAGGCCCCCGGCCAGGTGCCCCGCCTCGTGCAGTCCGACCGCCAGCAGCCAGACCAGCGGCAGCGCCAGGAGGTCCCAACCCGACAGCGTGTCGATCGTTTCGCGCACCGGCGCCAGCTGCTTGCCGGCCAGGGCGCCCAGGACGCCGAGCAGCGCGCCTGCGAGCAGAACGCCGAGAAAACCGCCCACACGTCGGGCCATCGACGGCCTGTCCGTGGGCGGTGCGGTGCGGGGTTCGCTCATCGCCGGCACGATAGGCGCCGGCCTCGGCGCGCGGCAAGCCTGACCAATGGCAGGGGCCGCTGGCCGGGGGCCTGAACCGCGGCGCGCTATTTGCTGCTGACGTATTTCTCGCGGTGGGCGAGCCCCGCGCTTGCGACCGTCCGGGGGACGGACGCGCGGGGCGCAGCGCCAGCGGCCCTGCCGCTGGCCGGGCATCCGCCGCGGCGCGCTATTTGCTGCTGACGTATTTCTCGCGGCGGATGTGCGGCACCGGCAGCCCCGCCGTCTTCAGCGCTTCGAAGCAGGCGTCCACCATGTTGGGATTGCCGCAGAGGTAGGCGATGTCACCCTCGGCCGAGGGCGCGAACTCCGCCAGCACGTCCTGCACGTAACCCTTGCGCACGTCGGGGTGCGGGTTCTCCGGCAGTTCGCGGCTGAAGCAGGGTACGAAGCGGAAGTTCGGGTGGCCTTCGGCGAAGGCGTAGAAGTCTTCGCCGTACAGCAACTCCGCCGGCGTGCGGCAGCCGAACAGCAGCACCACTTCGATGCCGCGCGTTTCCATCAGCTCGTGCAGTTTGGGCAGCATCGCGCGGTAGGGCGTGACGCCGGTGCCGGTGCCGATCAGCAGGTAGCGCCGGTTGCTGTCGCCCGCCATCAGGCAGAAGCGCCCGTAGGGGCCGCTGGCCTGGATCTGCTGGCCTTCGTCGAGCGCCTCGAACAGCGCCGTGGCGGCGCCGCCGGCGACATAGCTCACCGCGATCTCGACGGTCTCGCCCGGGCCCAGCGCATGGTCGTGCATGGTCGCCAGCGAATAGCTGCGCTTGGTCGCCGTGCCGTCCGGATAGTTGAAGTGCACCTGCACGAACTGGCCCGGAATGAAGTCCAGCGGCTGGCCGTCGTCGCGCGCGAAGGCGAGGTGGCGGACGGTGGGCGCGAGCATGCGGCTGCCAACCAGGCGGAGCGGGAAGTGCACGATGGCCAAGCGGGGGAACTCCGACGGATGGGAAACACTGTGCCGCCGCCGTTCCGGGGTCCGGGGGCGGCCGGGCGCCTATAATAAGCCCCCGCAGACCCCCGGCGCAGCGCCGGCGCGGTCCAGGAGCCCCATGCAGACCCATCCCGCGCTGGAGGTCACCGACCTCCGCAAGACCTACGCCACCGGCGTCGAGGCCCTCAAGGGCATCTCGCTGTCCGTCGCCCCGGGCGACTTCTACGCCCTGCTCGGCCCCAACGGCGCCGGCAAGTCGACCCTGATCGGCATCGTCAGCTCGCTGGTGAACAAGACCTCGGGCGACGTGAAGGTGTTCGGCATCGATCTTCACGCCGACCGCTCCCTGGCCATGCGCCAGGTCGGCCTGGTGCCGCAGGAGATCAACTTCAACATGTTCGAGCAGCCCTTCGACATCTGCGTGAACTACGCCGGCTTCTACGGCATACCGCGCGCGGAAGCCGAAAAGCGCGCCGAAGAGGAGCTGAAGAAGGCGCAGCTGTGGGAGAAGGCGCGCACCATGTCGCGCACGCTCTCGGGCGGCATGAAACGAAGGCTGATGATCGCCCGCGCGATGATGACGCGCCCGCGCCTGCTGATCCTGGACGAACCCACCGCCGGCGTGGACATCGAGATCCGCCGCGGCATGTGGAAGACGCTCAAGGAAGTCAACGCCGCCGGCACCACCGTCATCCTCACCACGCATTACCTGGAGGAAGCCGAGAGCCTGTGCCGCAACCTGGCGATCATCGACCGCGGCCGCATCATCGAGCAGGGCCCGATGAAGGCGCTGCTCGCCAAGCTCGACGTCGAAGGGTTCCTGTTCGACATCGACGGCCGGCTGCCGGACGTACTGCCGCAGATCGCGGGCATCACCCTGCTGGCCGAGGACGACCACACGCTCGACGTCGAGATGCCGCGCGAGATGGACCTCAACCGCGTGTTCGCGGCGCTGGGCGAGGCGGGCATCCGCGTGCGCTCGATGCGCACCAAGTCCAACCGCCTCGAAGAACTGTTCGTGCGCCTGACCGGCCAGCCCGAAGTGGTTCCGGCCAAGGGAGCGGCGGCATGAGCCCGAACCTGACCGCGCTCAAGACCATCGCCCGGCGCGAAGTCGCGCGCATCCTGCGCATCTGGGGCCAGACCCTGGTGCCGCCGGCGATCACGATGACCCTGTACTTCCTGATCTTCGGCAACCTCATCGGCAGCCGCATCGGCACCATGGACGGCATCACCTACATGGACTTCATCGTGCCGGGCCTGGTGATGATGGCCATCATCCAGAACGCCTACGGCAACATCAGCTCGTCCTTCTTCGGCGCCAAGTTCGGCCGGCACATCGAGGAGATGCTGGTCAGCCCGATGCCGAACTGGGTGATCCTGGGCGGCTACGTCGCCGGCGGCGTGCTGCGCGGGCTGATGGTGGGTGCGATCGTGCTGGTGATCGCGATGTTCTTCACCAAGGTGCGCATCCCGCATCCGCTGATCACGCTGAGCACGGTGCTGCTGGGCGCGACCATCTTCTCGCTGGCCGGGTTCGTCAACGCGGTGTACGCCAAGAAGTTCGACGACATCGCCATCGTGCCGACCTTCATCCTGACCCCGCTGACCTACCTGGGCGGCGTGTTCTATTCGGTGAAGCTGCTGCCGGACTGGGCCGAGGCCGCCACGCACCTGAACCCGATCTTCTACATGGTCAACGCCTTCCGCTACGGCCTGCTGGGCCAGAGCGACGTGTCCATGCTCACCGCCTACGCGCTGATGCTCGGTTTCGTGGTGGCGCTGTCGGCGCTGGGCCTGTGGCTGCTCAAGCGTGGCGTCGGCCTGCGCAGCTGATCAGCCGGCGCGGCCCTGCAGCAGGAACACCGGCATCAGGCCCTTGCCCTTGATCTCCATCTCGCCGCGCGGCGCCAGCACGAAGCGTGCGCCGAGCAGGCGCGCGCTGGCCTCGGTCACCTGGATCGCGCCCGGCACGCCGTGCGACTCCATGCGCGCGGCGGTGTTCACCACGTCGCCCCACAGGTCGTAGGCGAACTTGCGCCGGCCGATCACGCCGGCCACCACCGGGCCGCTGTGCAGGCCGATGCGCACGTCCAGCACTTCGCCCAACTCGTCGCAGAGGGCGCGCACCTGATCCATCATGTCCAGGGCCATGTTGGCCAGCGCGCCGGCGTGGTCCGGGTCGGGTTCGGGCAGACCGGCGGCGACCATGTAGGCGTCGCCGATGGTCTTGATCTTCTCGACGCCGTAGCGGTCGGCCAGGTCGTCGAAACCGGTGAAGACGCGGTTGAGGATCGCCACCAGCTGCTCGGGTTCGAGCCGCTCCGAGAGCCGGGTGAAACCGACGATGTCGCAGAACAGCACCGACACCTCCGCGTGGCGCTCGGCGATGGCCTCGCCGGGCCGTTCCTTCAGCGCGCGCGCGATCAGCGCCGGCAGGGTGTTGAGCAGCAGCTGTTCGGAACGCTGCCGCTCCCATTCGAGCTCCCGCTCCATGCGCGTGGCCGCGCGTTCGAACAGGAAGCCGATCGCCATCACCACCACGAACACCAGGGCGAAGTTGGCCGCCAGGTAGCCGCGCAGTTCGTCCGGTGCCAGCGCGTACACCGGCGCCTGGCGGCCGCTGGCGTCCCAGAGCGCCAGATAGCCCAGGCCCACTGCCGCCGACAGCAGCGCGCGCTGCATCGGCGTTCCGAAAGGCGAGAACAGCACCACCAGCGGCACCAGCAGCAGGTAGTAGTGGAAGCCTGAGCCCCAACCCAGTAGCCAGGTCGCCAGGGTGCCCTGGCCCAGCAACTCCAACCCCACGCCCAGGGTCCCGAGCAGGTGCCAGCGCCGGCCCAGGCCCGGGTGCAGCACGAACACCCAGACCGCGAACAGGTACACCGGCAGCGTCGCCAGGCTGTACCAGACTAGCTCCGGCACGCCGCGCCACAGGAACCAGGGCAGCAGGGTCAGGTGCGCGCCCAGGCCGAGCAGGGCGCAGGAGGCCGCGAACACCCGCCAGCGCGCATTGCCGATGCCAGCCGCGGACGGGCGGCGCAGTCGTTCCCAGGCGGCGGGCAGCCAGTGCGTCATCCATGTCCCCAAGGTCGCGGCGCGATGTCCTGAGCCTAGCGCATCGGCGCGTGGCCTCGGGATTTCCGCCACCGCGTGGCGCTTGCGCGGGCCCCTGCCGGTGCCGACACTGGCCGGGCCGCGTCCGCGGCCTCAGGGGAACGAATCATGCGTGCAATGGTGTGCGCCGCCGCGGCGGCGCTGGTGATGTTCGCGGGCCTGGTCCAGGCCCAGGAAAAGGACGAAGAGCAGGTCTTCCTGGAATCGCTGAGCTACCAGGACGGCGTCGTCGCCGTGCCCGAGGCGCACGCGACCCTGCGCCTGAGCGAGGGCTTCCGCTACCTGCCCAAGGCCGACGCGCGCCGCGTGCTCGAGGAGTACTGGGGCAATCCGGAGGACGACACCGTGCTCGGCATGCTGGTGCCCACCGCCGACGGCCTGGGCAGCGAACACAGCTGGGCCGTGATCCTGACCTGGACCGACGAAGGCCACGTCACCGACGAAGACGCCGCCGAGATCGACTACGCCGAACTGCTGGCCGACATGCAGCAGGAAACCCGCGACGCCAATCCGGCGTTGAAGGAAGCCGGCTACCCGACCGCCGAACTGGTCGGCTGGGCGCAGCCGCCGCGCTACGACGCCGGCAGCAAGCGCCTGCACTGGGCCAAGCACCTGCAGTTCGAGGGCCACGACAGCGGCACTCTCAACTACGACATCCGCGTGCTCGGCCGCGAAGGTTTCCTGAGCATGAACGCGGTCGCCGACATCGGCGACCTCGAGCGCGTCAACGCCGGAATGAGCGACGTGCTGGCGATGGCGGAATTCGAGCCGGGCCAGCGTTATGCCGACTTCAACGAAGACACCGACCGCACCGCGGCCTACGGCCTGGCGGCCCTGGTCGGCGGCGGGCTGGCGGCCAAGACCGGCCTGCTGGCCAAGATCGGCCTGGTCCTGGCCAAGGGCTGGAAGCTGTTCCTGATCGCCGGCATCGGCATCGTGGCTCTGGTCCGCAAGTTCGCCGGCAGGAAGCAGAACGACGGCGCCAGCGCTGGCTGAAGCGGACTCAGCCGGCTTCGGGCAGCCGGAAGAAAGCGCGCGCCGTGGCCGTGGTGGCCGCGGCCGTCGCCTCGAAGGACTCGCCGCGGTCGCGCGCCAGCTCTTCGACGATGTGCGGCAGGTACATCGGCTCGTTGCGGCGGTGCGAGGGCATCGGCCGCACGGTGCGCGGCAGCAGGTAGGGCGCGTCGGTTTCCACCATCAGGCGGTCCGCCGGGATGTCCTTCACGAATTCGCGAAGGTGCTGGCCGCGGCGTTCGTCGCAGAGCCAGCCGGTGATGCCGATGAAATAGCCGGCGTCCAGCGCCTCGAAACATTCCTCGCGGGTCCCGGTGAAGCAGTGCACCACCGCCGGGCCGATGCGGCCGTCGAAGCCCTTCATGATCGCCATGAAGTCGGCATGCGCGTCGCGCTGGTGCAGGAACAGCGGTTTGCCGGTGTCCACCGCCAGCTGCAGCTGGCGCTCGAAGGCGCGGCGCTGGGCCGGACGCGGCGAAAAGTCCCGGTGGTAGTCCAGCCCGCATTCGCCGACGGCGACCACCTCGGGCTGCGCCAGCAGGGCGCGCATCTCGGCGTCTGCCTCGTCGGTGTATTCGATGGCGTGGTGCGGATG
The DNA here is from genome assembly GCF_006265115.1 of Arenimonas terrae. Taxonomy (GTDB): domain Bacteria; phylum Pseudomonadota; class Gammaproteobacteria; order Xanthomonadales; family Xanthomonadaceae; genus Arenimonas; species Arenimonas terrae. The sequence goes on from NZ_SMDR01000003.1 coordinate 458,471, forward strand.
TACGCCGGCGGTGGCGAACAGTTCGCCCGGAAACGCCCGCGCCAGCTCCAGCGCGCGCACGGCGCCCTGCCGGCTGGCGCCGGTGACCACCAGCTGCGACACCCCGGCCAGGCGCGCACGCGCCAGCACCGCGTCCAGGTCATGGTCGAAACTCTCGTGGCCCAGGTTGGCGCCGATGTCGATCAGGTCCATGCGGCCGTCGTCCGGAAAACAGGCGGCGATTCTACCGGGCGGCGACCGCCGGTGGCGTCCCCGGCCGGATGCTCTCGATCCAGCGGATTCCGAAGTAGCCGTCGCGCATGTAGACCGTGGCGGGCTCGCCGATGGTGAGGGCGTGGTAGTCGTCGTAGCTCACCCGCAGCTTCTGCGGCGGTTCGTCGCCGAAGGCGTCCACGTAGGCATACCGTCGCGTGCCGCCCCGCCGCGACCGGCTGACCGTCAGGTCCCGCACCGTGGTGGCATGGAGCGTGGCCCGATGGGTGTCCAGATCAATGTTCATGTCGCGCACCTCGACCACGCCGGTGCTGAGCGCACCGAAACTGCCGACCAGCAGCAGCTCCAGCATCACCAGGTGCAGCCGGGAGCTTCGCGCCAGCAGCAGCGTCGCCAGCACCAGCTGCAGCGCCAGCAGGAGGCCGCCAGCGACCAGGCCGACCGTGAGCAGCGGCCAGATATCCAGCGTCACCGCGCCGTCGAACCGCAGCAGCCGATACAGGTGCACGCCACCATGGATGGCCAGGCCGGTCGAGAACGCCAGCACGATCACCGTGCGCAGGAACAGCGGGTCGGCACCCGAATGGCCGTCGGGCAGACGCTCGGGAATCGCCGCCCACATGCGCCGGACATCGGCCGCGGCCTTGCTGAAGATCACGTAGGACGAGGCCACGGCCGCCGTCTTGCGGAACTCGACCCAGAACTTGCCCCGCCGGCAGACGACCCGGTGCACGCGGAAGCCGGGGTCCGGCGAGCGCCGGAACATCGCGATCAGCCGGTCGCAGAGGTCCGGCTCCCGCCGCAGCACTTCGAGCACCGCGGGATTGTCGGCGATCAGGTAGACCGTGCGGTCGAAGCTGTCCTGGCCCAGCTGCAGCTCCACCGACAGTCCGGTCCACTTGAAGAAGCGGTCGAGCCAGGATTCGGCCTTGCACTCGAACTCCAGGGTCGAGGCGGTCGCCAGGCCCAGGCAGGGCCGCGAACGCCAGCTGCCCTCGCCCTGCGTGCTGGCCAGGAAGCTGCCCTCCCGCACCGTGTAGGGCATTCCGTCCCAGCGGGCGGCGTAACGTTTGCGCCCGGCGTAGATGCAGGCGCAGAGCAGGGTGACGGCACCGATGAACAGCCACATGCGCTGGGTCGCCCCGCGGGCCCGCCGGCCCGAAAAAGAAGGCGGCAGTGTAGCGGGCTGTCAACGCGATGCGGCGCCTCCGCGTTCATCCGGGCATGGACCGAACCTGCAAGCGCAGTCTCACCGCCGCCGGCCTGCTGCTGGGCCTGCTGGCCGCAGGCGCGTCGGCGCGTTCGACGGCGCCCGACCTGGCCCCCGTGCGCGAGGCCACCCGCACCCTGGTGGCGGACTACGCGCTCGATGGCGCCTCGGTGCGGCTCGCCCGCGGCGGCCAGGTGCTGCACCTCGACCACAGCGGCAGCTACGGGCCGGACACCCGCGTCGCCATCGCCTCGGCCAGCAAATGGCTGTCGGCGCTGACCCTGGCGCGCCTGGTCGAAGCCGGCACGCTGCGCTGGGACAGCCGCGTCGGCGAGTATTTCCCCGACGCCCCCGCGGCCACGCGCGACATCACCCTGGTCCAGCTGTTCTCGCACACCAGCGGCATCGGCATCGACGACGCCGGCTGCCTGTCCAGCCGCCAGGTTGCGCTGCAGGACTGCGCGCGCCAGATCCTCGCGCTGCCGCTGGAATGGACGCCGGGCACTGCTTTCGCCTACGGCGGCAACTCGATGCAGGTCGCCGGCGCCATGGCCGAGATCGCCAGCGGCCGTTCCTGGGATGCGCTTTTCATCGCCGAGATGGTGGTCCCGCTCGGCCTTTCCGCCACCGACTGGACCGCCGGCGCGGCCGCGCCGGGCTACGTGCCCAATGGCAACCCGCGCATCGGCGGCGGCGCGCGTTCGACCCTGGACGACTACGGCCGGGTGGTGGACATGCTGCTCGCCGGTGGGCTGCACGAAGGCGAGCCCTTCCTGCAGCCGCAGACGCTGGCGACGATGGCGCTCGACCGCACCGTCGGCCTGGCCATCGCCGCCAGCCCGGTGGCCGGCTACGGCTATGGCTACGGCGTCGGCCAGTGGGTCGAGGCCAGGGACGCCCGCGGCGCCAGCTATCGCGTGTCCAGCCCCGGCGCCTTCGGCTTCACGCCCTGGGTGGATTGGCGCAGCGGCAGCAATGGCGTGATCCTGGTGTCGGGCAACGGCTCGGCCATGCGCGACGACCTCACCGCGCTGGAAAACCTGTGCCTGCGGCAGCTCGATTTCGTGCGCCGCACGCAGCGGTCCGCGCGCGGCGCATCGAGGCTGCCGCCATCGCGGGCGCCGACCGCCACCGCTGCTGCGCTCGACGCGGAGCGCCGCGCTCACTAGCCTAGCGCGGTGAAGCTTCCGTCCCGCCCCGATTTCCCCATCGCCGAACTGCTGCCGGCCCTGCTCGAAAGCCTCGCGGTTTCGCCGCGGCTCGTGCTCGAGGCGCCGCCCGGCGCCGGCAAGACCACCCAGGTCCCGCTGGCCCTGCTCGACGCGCCCTGGCGCGGCGACGGCCGCATCCTGATGCTGGAACCGCGCCGCGTCGCCGCGCGCGCGGCCGCCGGCTACATGGCCAAACAGCTGGGCGAACAGCCGGGCGACACCGTCGGCTACCGGATCCGCTTCGAGGCCAAGGTCAGCGCGCGTACCCGCGTCGAGGTCGTCACCGAGGGCATCCTGACGCGCATGATCCAGGACGACCCGACGCTCGAGGGCGTGGCGGCGATCGTGTTCGACGAATTCCACGAGCGCCACCTCGCGGGCGACCTGGGCCTGGCGCTGGCGCTGGACGTGCAGGCGCAGCTGCGCGAGGACCTGCGCATCGTCGTGATGTCGGCCACGCTCGACGGCGAGAAGCTGGCGCGTTTCCTCGACGCGCCGCGCCTGACCAGCGCCGGCCGCAGTTTCCCGGTGACCACCGCGCATTTCCCCGCGCGCCGCGACGAACCGTTGAACGCGCAGCTGCGCCGCTGCGTCGAGGAGGCGCTGGCGAAACATCCGGGCGACCTGCTGGTGTTCCTGCCGGGGCAGCGCGAGATCGCCGACGCCCTGTCGAGCCTGCAGGCCGGCGCGGCCGCCGTCGATGCGGTGCTGCTGCCGCTGCACGGCGAACTCCCGGTCGAGGCCCAGTCCGCCGCGCTCGCGCCCGACCCGCAGGGCCGCCGCCGCATCGTGCTGGCCACCAATGTCGCGGAAAGTTCGGTGACCCTGCCGGGCGTGCGCGTGGTGATCGACGCCGGCCTGGCGCGTGAGCCGCGTTACGACCCGAACTCCGGTTTCGCACGGCTCGACACCGTGACCATCTCGCAGGCCTCGGCCGACCAGCGCGCCGGCCGCGCCGGTCGCGTCGCCGAAGGCTGGGCCTACCGGCTGTGGCCGCAATCGCAGCGGCTCGAGCCGATGCGCACGCCGGAAATCGCCCAGGTCGAGCTGGCCGGGCTGGCGCTGGAGATCGCGGCCTGGGGCGACAGCACCCTGCGCTTCGTCGATGCGCCGCCGTCCGGCGCGCTCGCCGCCGCGAAGGAGTTGCTGCAGCGGCTGGGCGCGGTGGGCGAAGACCAGCGCATCACCGCCTTCGGCCGCGAACTGCTGGCCTTGGGCACGCACCCGCGCCTGGCGGCGATGCTCAAGGCGCCGCGTGCGCCCTCGGAGCGCGCACTGGCCTGCGACCTCGCCGCCTTGATCGAAGCCAGGGATCCGATCCGCGAACGCTCCGACGGCCTGGCGATGCGCTGGCAGGCGCTGGCCGCGTCTCGGCGCGGACGCGTCGAGGGCAATGCCAACCGCGGCGCGCTCGCCGCCATCGACGCCGCGGCCAAACAGTGGCGCCGCCGTCTGCGCTGCGACGCGCCGCCGCCGACCGACGCGCCCGCGCACCTGCTTGGCGACCTGCTGGCGCACGCCTTCCCCGACCGCATCGCCCGCCAGCATCCGGCCGAACCGCGCCGCTACCTGCTCGCCAACGGCCGCATGGCGCGCATCTTCGACGACAGCGCCGTGTTCGGCGAACCCTGGATCGTCGCCAGCGAGCTGCGCTTCGAGGCCAAGGATTCGCTGGTCCTGCGGGCTGCGCCGGTGGACGAGGCGCGACTGCTGCGCGATTTCCCGCAGCGCTTCTTCGAAGGCGACGTGGTGCGCTGGGACGGCGCCGCCCGCGCCCTGGTCGCGCGCCGCGAGCGCCGCTTCGACCGCATCACCCTGGAAAGCAGACCCGCCGGTCGTCCGGATCCCGCGCTCGCCGCCCAGGCGCTCACCGATGCGGTCGGCGAACTCGGCCTGGAAGCGCTGCCCTGGACCGAGGGCCTGAGGCAGTGGCTCGAACGCGTGCGCTGCCTGCGTGGATGGATGCCGGAGCTGGGCCTGCCGGATCTTTCCGACGAGAACCTGTTGGCGACGCGAGGGCTTTGGCTCAAGCCCGCCTTCGCCGGCAAGACCCGGCTAGACGCCCTGGGCGAGGACGAACTGGGCGAGGCGCTCAGGTCTGGCCTGGACTGGCCGCTGCGGCAGAAGCTCGACGTCCTGGCGCCGCGCCGCATCACCGTGCCCTCGGGCATGGAGCGTGGCATCGAGTACGCGCAGGGCCGCGCGCCGGTGCTGGCGGTGAAACTGCAGGAACTGTTCGGCCTGGCCGACACGCCGCGCATCGCCGACGGCCGCGTGCCGCTGACCCTGCACCTGCTGTCGCCCGGCGGAAAACCGCTGCAGGTCACCCAGGACCTGCGCAGCTTCTGGGCCAACACCTACCCGGAAGTGAAGAAGGAAATGAAGGGCCGCTACCCACGCCATCCCTGGCCTGACGACCCCTGGACCGCGACCGCGACCCACCGCGCCAAGCCGCGCGGCACCTGAGGCCGGCGCGGCCGCCGCGCGCCGTTCATGTTTTTGGGTTTAGTCTTGGGCGGCAAGCCCGAAGCACGATCCAGTCCCCCTCAACGGAGATCCGACATGAGCAAGACGAAAGAGATCGTAAACACCGCCCTGGCCAAGCTCAGCGACACCGGCGCGGCGGCCAAGAAGGCCTGGGACAAGTCCGACCTCACCAGCAAGGCCAGCGCCCTGGTCGGCGCGGGTGCCGGGCTGGCTGCGGTCAAGAAGGGCGGCGCCGCCGCGGTGAAGACCGTGCGCAAGCATCCGGTCGGTGCCGCCGTCGCCGCCGCGACCCTGGCCGCCGTCGGCGCGGCCGTCTATGTCGCCAACAAGCGCAAGAAGGCCGCGACCGCCAAGCCGGGTTCCAAGCAGATCGTCGCGAAGAAGGCGACCGCCAAGAAGGCCGCGCCGAAGAAGGCCGCCGCCGTGAAGAAGGCGCCGGCCAAGAAAGCCGCCGCGAAAAAGGCGCCGGCCAAGAAGGCCGCGGCGAAGAAGTAACCGGAAGGGGCGCCGCCAGGCGCCCGCTTCCTGGATCCGCTCAGGAGTTCGACGGGCCGCAGGCCTGCAGGGCGTCCACCGAGGTCGCCGACATCGCGCAGGTGAAGTGCTTGCGCGAGACCGAGCCGTATTCCGAGCAGGTCGCCGCGTCCCTGGCCAGCGCCTCCTCGCCCATCGCCTTGGCGACGTCCAGGCCGTCGAGGCGATGGATGTGTTCGTAGTAGCTCCGGCATTCCGCGACGGTCAGTCCGCCGCCGCCGCCGCCCGCAGGCGACGAACAGCCGGCCGTGAGCGCCGCCAGCCCCAGCCCAAGCACCAGGATCCCTTTCATCTTCGCTCCGTTCCCAATGGCGGGCCGACAGTGGCCCGCCACGAGTCTAGGCCGCGCCGCGCCGCGGCCGCCATGGGGCGGTGGCGAACGTTTCAAAACCCGGGATGGACGACCCGGAATCCCGCACCCGCCTAGTCGCTTGCCGGTCCGCCCTGGGTCGCGATCCAGGTGTCCATGCGCTGCTCGAGCACCGACAGCGGCAGCGCGCCGTCGGCCAGCAGCGCATCGTGGAAGGCGCGCAGGTCGAACTGGTCGCCCAGCACCGTCTCGGCGCGCGCCCGCAGCTCGCTGAGCTTGAGCTGGCCGATCTTGTAGGCCAGCGCCTGGCCCGGCGTGCTGATGTAGCGGTCGACCTCGTTGGCGATGTCGAGTTCGGCCTTGGGCGCGTTGGCGGCGAAATAGTCGATCGCCTGCTGGCGCGACCAGCCCTTGGAATGCAGGCCGGTGTCCACCACCAGGCGCACCGCGCGCCACATGTCGTAGGCCAGCTGGCCCATGCGGTCGTAGGGGTCGGCGTACAGGCCCATGTCGTAGCCCAGGCGTTCGGCGTACAGGCCCCAGCCTTCGATGAAGGCGGTGAAGCCGCCCTGGCGGCGGAACATCGGCTGGTCGGGCATTTCCTGGGCCAGCGAGATCTGCAGGTGGTGTCCGGGCACGGCCTCGTGCAGGGACAGCGCCATCATTTCCCAGCGCGGCCGCGACTCGGGCTTGTACAGGTTCACGTAGTAGTAGCCCGCGCGCAGGCCGTCGCCGGACGGGCGCTGGTAATACGCCGTGGTGGTGTCGGGCGCGGTCTCCGCCGGGATCGGGATCACGCCGTAGGGCGTGCGCGGCAGGGTGCCGAACACCTTCACCAGCTCCGGGTCGATGCGCCGGCTGAGCGCGCGGTATTCGGCCAGCAGGGCCTGCGGGTCGGTATGGAAGAATTTCGGATCGGTGCGCAGGAAGGTGAAGAACTCCGCCAGCGTGCCCTTGAAGCCGACCTCGCCCTTCAGCTTCTCCATCTCGCCGCGGATGCGCGCCACTTCCTTCAGCCCGATCTGGTGGATCTGGTCGGCGCTCAGGTCGGTGGTGGTGTAGCGGCGCGCCAGGTGGTCGTAATAGGCGCGGCCGTCGGGCAGGTCGCCGGTGGCCACCGAGTCCGGCGCGCCGGGCAGGTAGTCGCCGTTGAAGAAGGTCTCGAAACGCTGCAGGGCCGGCAGCACGACCTCGGCCACCGCGGCGCGGCCTTCGGCGCGCAGGCGGGCCTGTTCGTCCGCGGACAGCGCCGGGTTCATGGTGCGGAAGGGCGCGTAGAAGCTGCTCTCTTCGGGCGTGGCCACACGCTGCGCGGCGATCTGCGCCGGCACCCTCGACAGCACCGCCTTCGGCGGCACCCAGCCGGAGGCCAGGCCTTCGCGCAGGCGTTCGATCATCTGGTCCATGGCCGGGCCGTAGGCGCGCAGGCGGGCGATCCAGTCGGCGTAGTCCTTGGCGTTCTCGAAGCGCAGTGCCGGCGCCAGGTTCACCGCCATCAGGTGCGGGCCGCTGCGCTGGTCCACCAGCATCAGGTCGCTGCGGAAGGCGTGGCCGGCGATCTCGGTTTCCAGCTGGCGGCGGTAGATGGCGTGGTTGAGCTGGTCATCGGGCGAGAGGCCGGCCGGGTCGATCGCCAGCAGGGCCGCGAGCGAAGCGCGGGTCGCGGCCTGTTCGCGCTCGCGCGCCTGCGCCGAGAAGTCGCCCAGGCGGTCGTTGTAGCGGCGGTCGCCGAGGAAGCTGGCCATGATCGGGTTCTCGGCCAGCTGGCGCTCCCAGTCGGCGTCGAACAGCGCGCGCAGCCGCGCCGCGTCGTCGGCCACCGCGGCGCCGGCATCGGCGGCGGGTACGGCCCAGGCGGAGGGAACGAGGCTGGCCAGGGCCAGGGCCAGCGCGCCGGCGCGCAGGGAAGGTCGGGTCATGCGGTGTCTCCGGATTCGGGAAGCGGGGATGGGAATCAGGGGTCGGGTGTGCGGCCGACGCGCAGCGACAGCGGCCAGGACACCGAGCGGGTCGCTTCAGGCTCGCCCCAGGCGGCAGCGAAGTCCCCGGCCAGCTCACCCACGGCGTCGCGGCCGGTCTCGCGCAGGTACTTCTGGCTCGCCGACCAGCTGCGCAGGTAGGCCAGGTACTGCGTAAGCGTCCAGTCCAGGCGCATGGTGAAACGCGGCACGTCCGAGATCGGTTCGAAGGGGAAGGGCAGCTCGCGGTAGCCGTTCTCGACGTGGCGGCGCTCCGGCGGCCAGTAGGCGTCGCCGAGCCTGATGTCGTAGAGCTCGCGGAACACCGCATCCACGGCCTCGTCGACGTGGGTGAGGCCGTAACACCAGAGCGCGATCACGCCGCCGGGACGCAGCACCCGCGTGGCCTCGGCGCAGAAGCGCGCGTGGTTGAACCAGTGGTAGGCCTGGGCGACGGTGACCAGATCGGCGCTGTGGTCCGGCAAACTGCAGCGTTCGGCCGGCTCGACCCGCCAGTGGATGCGCGCGTCCGGCGGCGCCTGCGCGATCTGCTCGTCGCTGGGGTCGCTGGCGTGCACGCGCTGGAAGTGATGCGCCAGCGCCAGGCTGGCCTGGCCGTTGCCGCAGCCCGCGTCCCAGGCCAGCTCATGGTGTTGGCAGGTTTCCGACAGCCAGTCGAACAGGGCGGCGGGATAGGTCGGCCGGGCCGCGGCGTAGTCGGCCGCGTGGCGCGAGAAATGATCCTTGAAGGTCATGGCCGCTCCCGTGGATGCAGGGTCGCAGGATCTTATCGTTCCGGACGTGGGGCCCGCGCCTTACTGCTGCAGTTCGCGCCAGGCGCCGGGCGCCAGGCCTTCCAGCCGGTGGGGGCCGACGGCGATGCGCAGCAGGCGCAGGGTCGGCAGGCCGACCGCGGCGGTCATGCGCCGCACCTGGCGGTTGCGGCCTTCGGTGATGGTCAGTTCGATCCAGCTGTCGGGCACCGTCTTGCGGTGCCGCACCGGCGGATCGCGCGGCCACAGCCAGTCGGGCGCGCCGACCAGCACCTGGGCCTTGGCCGGGCGGGTCGGGCCGTCGGCCAGGGTGACGCCGGCGCGCAGCTGGGCCAGGTGTTCGTCGCCGGCCTGGCCTTCGACCTGCACCAGGTAGGTCTTGGGCCAGTGGAACTTGGGCGAGCTGATGCGGGCGATCAGCGGGCCGTCGTCCGACAGCAGCAGCAGGCCTTCGGAATCCTGGTCGAGCCGGCCCGCGGCGTAGACGCCGGGCGGCAGGGTGAATCCGGCCAGGGTCGGCCGCGGCGGCACCGTCTTGTCGGTGAACTGGCAGAGCACGCCGTAGGGTTTGTTGAAGGCCAGGAGCATTCGGCCAGTGTACGCCCCCGTGAGAAACTCTGCCCTTGCCACCGCTCCTGCCACGCCCCGCGTGGCGCCCCGACTGGAATCCCGCATGGCCACCGAACACCCGCTGCGCCGCCTCGGCGGTTTCGCCCGCCCCTACCGCCGCAATGCCGTGCTGGCGACCGTGTATTCGGTGCTCAACAAGATCTTCGACGTGCTGCCCGAGCTGCTGATCGGCGTGGCGGTGGACGTGGTGGTGAACCAGCAGGATTCGTTCCTGGCGAAGTTCGGCCTGCCCGACCCGCTGCACCAGCTCTACGTGCTGGTGGCGCTGACGGTGGTGATCTGGGTGGCGGAATCGGTGTTCGAATACCTGTACGCGCTCAAGTGGCGCGGCCTGGCCCAGGACCTGCAGCACGCGCTGCGCCAGGCGGCCTACGGCCACCTGCAGAAGCTGCCGCCGGCCCTGATCGAGCGCGAACGCAGCGGCCGGCTGATGGCGCTGATGAACGAAGACGTCAACCAGATCGAACGTTTCCTCAACACCGGCGCCAACGACCTGATCCAGGTCGTGGTGAGTTCGCTGCTGGTCGGCGGCGTGTTCTTCGTGCTCACCGCCGACCTGGCGGCGCTCGCGATGCTGCCGATCCCGCTGATCCTCATCGGCGCGTTCTGGTTCCAGAAGCGGCTGGCGCCGCGCTACGCCGCCGCGCGCGAGGCCGCTGCCACCGTGTCGGCGCGGCTCAACAACAACCTGGCCGGCATGGCGACCATCCAGGCCTACACGGCAGAGGACTTCGAGGCCGACCACCTGCGCCAGGCCAGCGACGGCTTCCGCGCCCGCAATGCCGAGGCGATCCGGTTTTCGGCGGCGATCACGCCGGTGATCCGCATGGCGATCCTGGCCGGTTTCGTCGCGACGCTGCTCTACGGCGGCGTGCTAACGCTGCGCGGCGAGCTCGGCGTCGGCAGCTATTCGGCGCTGGTTTACCTGACCCAGCGCCTGCTGTGGCCGCTGACCCGCCTGGCCGACATGACCGACCTCTACCAGCGCGCGATGGCCTCGGTGAACCGCGTGATGGACCTGCTGGACACGCCGGTGCCCGAGCGCGGCAACGCGCCGCTGCCCGGCAAGCCGCGCGGCGAGCTCGGCTTCGAAGGCGTGGGCTATGACTACGACGGCCGCCCGGCGGTGCAGGGCGTGTCGCTGCAGGTGCCGGCGGGGCAGACGGTCGCGCTGGTAGGCGGTACCGGCGGCGGCAAGAGCACGCTGCTGAAGCTGCTGCTGCGCTTCCTGGACCCGGCGCGTGGTCGCATCACCCTCGATGGCGCGGACCTGGCGCAGGTTGATCCGACGGCGCTGCGGCGCGCGGTCGGCTATGTCGCCCAGGAGCCCTTCCTCACCGACGGCACGGTCGCCGACAACATCGCCTACGGCGAACGCGCACCGGACCGCGCCCGCGTCGAAGCGGCCGCGCGCGCCGCCGAGGCGCACGATTTCATCGCCGCAATGCCCGGCGGTTACGACAGCCCGGTGGGCGAACGCGGCGGCCAGCTCAGCGGCGGTCAGCGCCAGCGCATCGCCCTGGCGCGCGCGCTGTACCGCGATCCGGCGATCCTCGTGCTGGACGAGGCCACCTCGGCGGTGGACAACGAAACCGAAGCGGCCATCCAGCATTCGCTGGCGACCGCGGCCCGCGGCCGCACCACGCTCGTGGTCGCGCACCGCCTCAGCACCGTGCGCCACGCCGACGCCATCCACGTGCTCGACGCCGGCCGCATCGTCGAATCCGGCACCCACGACCAGCTGGTCGCGCGCAACGGCGCCTATGCTGCCCTGTGGCGCCTGCAGACCGGCGAGTCGGCATGAGGTTCGCACCCCGTTGACGATCGCCACCGCCACACCCTCCTTTCCCGACCGAGAACTCCGATGACCCTGCGCCCACTGATTGCCGCCTTGCTCGTCGCCGCCGCGATCCACGCCACCGCCGCGACGACCCCGACCGGCGGCGCGCAGAGCGACAACACCCGCCTGATCACCGCCGACCGCCTGCTCGACGTGCGCAGCGGCCGCTGGCTGGACAACGTCTGGATCCTGGTGCGCGACGGCCGCATCGCCGACATCGCCCACGGCCCGGGCGCGATGATCGTCACGACGGACACGCCGGTCATCGACCTCAAGGGCTACAGCCTGGTGCCCGGCCTGATCGACATGCATGTGCACCTTGACAGCGACCCCAGCTACGGCGGCTACACCCGCCTGCAGTTCGGCGACCGCTTCTGGTCGGTGCTGCAGGTCAAGCACGCGAAGGAAACCCTGGACGCGGGCTTCACCACCGTGCGCAACCTCGGCTCCGGCGCCTGGAACGACGTCGGCCTGCGCCAGGCGATCGACGAGGGCAAGCTGCAGGGCCCGCGCATCGTCAGCGCCGCCTACAGCTTCGGCGCCACCGGCGGCCACTGCGACAGCACCTACTTCCCGCCGTCGATGGAGCAGCGCAAGCCCTACAACGCGGACAGCCCCGAAGCCGCGCGCCACAGCGTGCGCGAGCTGCGCAAGTACGGCGCGCAGGTGATCAAGATCTGCGCCACCGGCGGCGTGTTCTCGCGCAACACCGAACCCGGCCAGCAGCAGATGCGCGAGGACGAAATGCGCGCTGCGGTCGAGGAAGCGCACCAGTGGGGCCTGCCGGTTGCCGCGCACGCGCACGGCAGCAGCGGCATCAACGCCGCCATCCGCGCCGGCGTGGACACGATCGAACACGCGAGCCTGATCGACGACGAAGGCATCGCCCTGGCGAAGAAACACGGCGCCTGGCTGTCGATGGACATCTACAACACCGACTACACCCAGGCCGAGGGCGCGAAGAACGGCGTGCTCGAGGACAACCTGCGCAAGGACCGCGAGATCGCCGAGGTGCAGCGGCAGGGCTTCAGGCGCGCCCACGCCGCTGGCGTGCGCATGGTCTACGGCACCGACGCCGGCGTGTACCCGCACGGCCAGAACGGCCGTCAGTTCGCAGTGATGGTGCGTTACGGCATGACGCCGCTGCAGGCCATCCAGTCGGCGACGGTGAACGCGGCCGAAGCGCTGCAGCGCAAGGACGTCGGTGTGGCCGAGCTCGGGCGGTACGCCGATCTTGTCGCCGTCGCCGGCGACCCCACCGCCGATGTGCGCCTGCTCGAAGCCGTGCCGGTGGTGATCAAGGGCGGCGAGATGGCCAAGGACGCCCGCTGAGGCCCGGGGGAGAAGGCAGGAGGGGCAGGGGCTGCGCGCCCGGCGCTGACTCGCCAGGATGAACGACCCGCTCCTCCCCAGCGAAGCGACCTCGGCCGGCAGGAGCGGCGACGTGGACGTGAATTCGGTTCGAATGGCGGCGAAAATCACGCCAAGTGATGTAGCAACGCGAGGCCAGATATACCCACGCCCACGCTCCGATAACCAGATATCCGTCGTTCGCGCTCGATAGCGCCGAATTCCGGAGACGCTCCTACCCCCCGTCCGTCGGGTAATGCGTTGATGGACCGCAGGATTTCTCTTGACCGCGACGACGGGCTCGGAGAACCATACGGTCATATGCCTCGTTTGAGAGGCCTAATAGGCGTTAGGCTTCAATGAGCGCATGGAAAGCGGCAACTCTACTTGTGGTACTGCACGCCCTGTTCGGAGCAGCCTTTGGCGTGTTCATGGACAATCCAGTCGCCGACATGGTGCTCCAGGTCATCCAGATTGTTCTAATGGCTGGCGTTATATTTGCTTGGGCAAGCCTGGACGCAAGAGCAGAGGGAAAGTCGCTCGGAACCGCCCAAGGAGTTTGTCTAATCCTGTTTGGCTACTTTGCCGTTCCGTTCTACCTCGCCTCTTATCGGCAGACTGCCAACTGGTTGCGCTGGACCGGCAAGGGCCTAACAATCTTTGTTGCGTGCACAGGGGCATTCATGTTGGCCGCCGCTGCCTCATCAGGCATGCTGGCCTAACTAGTCATTCAAGCCGACGCCTTCGGCGCGGCTTAACTCAGGCGTTAGACCAATGAAGCTGCGGACCGGCCTGACAATCTGGATCTACTTCTCCAGTCTCATCGCGCTTGCGGTGAGCGCAGGCCATC
>NZ_SMDR01000004.1:0-108598 GCF_006265115.1 Arenimonas terrae
TATACGGCGCTTTCGAAGTTCGTCAACACCCTAAAACCGACTTTCTTCGAACCCCACCCCCGTCCAATCAACCCGGCCGGTGAAGGGCCGCGAAGAATAGCGACAGGAGAGGGATTTGGGAAGCCCCCGGTTCGCTTGACAGTGCCGACAGGCATCCCCGAGTGTCCGGAAAAGCCCTCTGGAGCCGCGAATGCGCCCCACCGTCTCGATATCCGCCCTGCTCCTGACCACCGCACTGGCCGGTTGCGCCAGCAGCCAGCCCTGGGTGGAGCTCAAAGGCCAGCGCTACACCGTCGAAGTCGCCGACACGCACGAGGAGCGCGCGCGCGGCCTGATGTTCCGCGACCGCCTCGACCGCGGCACCGGCATGCTGTTCGTGCACGACGTCGAGCAGCCTCTAGCCTACTGGATGAAGAACACGCGGATCCCGCTCGACATCCTGTACTTCGACCAGAACCGCAAACTGGTGTCGGTCAGCCGTGGCGTCCCGCCCTGTTCGCTCGGTGACCGCTGCCCGAACTACCCCAGCCGCGGCGCCGCGCTGTACGTGCTCGAACTCAACGCCGGCGCCGCGTCCGAGATCGACGTCCGCCCCGGCGATGAACTCCGCATCGGGCCCGGCATCGCCGAACGCGGAGCACCTTGATTCGAACACCGACGGGGACCACATCGCCATGATGACAATGACAAATCCCCTGCCCGACTGGAACGCGCTGGCCTCCCTGGGCGACGACGAGCTTCCGTTGCTCGACACGGCCCTGCTGATCGCGCGCGACGAATACCCCGACCTGGACGCCGCCGGCTACGCCGCACAGGTGGACACTTACGCCGACGCCCTGCGCCCTCAGTTGGACCGCGACCTGGACCTGCCGGCCCGCCTGACCGCGATCAACCGCTATCTGTTCGAGGAGGTCGGTTTCGCCGGCAACAACGTCCAGTACGACGATCCACGCAACAGCTACCTCAACGAGGTCGTCGACCGGAAGCTGGGCATTCCGATCTCGCTGGCAGTCATCCAGATCGAAGTGACGCGGCGCCTGGGGCTGCCGCTCGACGGCATCTCCTTCCCCGGTCATTTCCTGGTGCGGCTGCCGGTGGACGACGGCATCCTGGTACTCGACCCCTACAACAAGGGCCGCCCGGTCAGCGCCGAGGAGCTGCGCGAGCGCGCTTCGCCGCACATGGGCGGCCAGCCGCCGGACGACCAGCAGCTGCTGCAGATCCTGGCGCCAGCGACGCACCGCATGATCCTGATGCGGATGCTGCGAAACCTGAAGGGTCTTTACCTGGAGCGCGGCGACTGGGAGCGCGTGGCGCGCAGCGCTGACCGTCTGCTCAAACTTTTGCCGGACACCGCCGAGGCGCTGCGCGACCGTGGCCTCGCCTATCGCGAGCTGGGTTACACCAAGGGCGCGCGCGCGGACCTCGGCCGCTACCTGCAGCTGCTGCCGGAGGCCGATGACGTGGAGGCGATCCGATCGACCCTGATCGACCTCAGCGGCACGTCCTCGCGGGTGAACTAGGCCCGGTCAGCCGACCGGCACCATCTCGAAGTCGTCCTTGGTCACGCCGCAATCCGGGCAGACCCAGGTGTCGGGAATGTCTTCCCAGCGCGTGCCCGGGTCGATGCCCTCTTCGGGCAGACCGTCCGCCTCGTTGTAGATGAAGCCGCATACCACGCACATCCAGGTGCGGTAGGCGGTGGCGGTGTTCGTGCTCATTTCGGTCTCGGGGGTCGGGGACGGCTATCATTCTCGCATCTTGCCGGCCCTGCTGAAATGAAGCCCCAGCCCCACTGGCCGCGCCGCGGCCTGTACCTGATCACGCCCGACGAACCCGACACCGCCCGCCTGCTGGCCCGCGTGGCCGGTCCGCTGGCCGCGGGCGCGGCCCTGCTGCAGTACCGGAACAAGGGCGCCGATGCCGCCCTGCGGCGCGAACAGGCCGGGGCCCTGCTGCCGATCTGCCGGGCCGCCGGAGTTCCGCTGCTGATCAACGACGACTGGCGTCTGGCCGCGGACCTCGGTGCTGAGGGCGCCCATCTGGGTGAAGACGACGGTGAGATTGCCCACGCGCGCGCCGCCCTTGGTGCCGAGGCCCTCCTCGGCGCCTCCTGCTACAACGAGATCGCCCGCGCGGAAGCCGCGGCGACGGCCGGCGCGAGCTACCTGGCCTTCGGCGCCTTCTTCCCGTCGGGGACAAAGCCGCTGGCGCGGCGCGCCGACCCGGGCCTGCTGCGGGCGAGCGCCCATTTCGGCCTGCCGCGGGTGGCCATCGGCGGGATCACGCCGGACAATGGCGCCCTGCTCGTCGCGGCCGGCGCCGATCTGCTGGCCGTGATCGGCGGCGTGTTCGGCGCCCCCGACCCGACCGCCGCGGCCCGCGCCTATGGCCGCTGCTTCGAAACCCCATCTCCTTGAGCCTGCCTCCGCCATGAACACCGCCACCAGCCACGACCTCTTCACCCGCGCCCAGGCCCTGATGCCCGGCGGCGTCAATTCGCCCGTGCGCGCCTTCAAGTCGGTCGGCGGCGAGCCCTTCTTCGCCAAGCGCGCCGAAGGCGCCTACCTGATCGACGTCGACGGCAACCGCTACGTCGACTACATCGGCAGCTGGGGCCCGATGATCGCCGGCCACGCGCATCCGAAGGTGCTGGCCGCGGTGGCCGAGGTGATGAGCGACGGCCTGAGCTTCGGCGTACCCAATGCGCTCGAGGTGACGATGGCGGAAACACTGCGCCGCCTCGTGCCATCGATGGAGATGTCGCGGATGGTGAATTCCGGCACCGAAGCCACGCTGTCGGCGATCCGCCTGGCGCGCGGTGCCACCGGCCGCAGTCGCATCGTCAAGTTCGAAGGCTGCTACCACGGCCACGGCGACAGCTTCCTGGTGAAGGCCGGCAGCGGCGCGCTGACCTTCGGCCTGCCGAACTCGCCGGGCGTGCCCAAGGCGCTGGCCGACCTGACGCTGACGCTGCCGTACAACGATTTCGAGGCGGCGACGAAGCTGTTCGAGGACGTCGGCAGCGAGATCGCTGGGCTGATCGTCGAGCCCATCGTCGGCAACGCCAACTGCATCCTGCCGCGCGACGGCTATCTGCAGCACCTGCGCGCGCTGTGCACGAAACACGGCGCCCTGCTGATCTTCGACGAAGTGATGACCGGCTTCCGGGTGGCGCTCGGCGGCGCCCAGGCGCGTTACGGCATCACGCCCGACCTGAGCACCTTCGGCAAGATCATCGGCGGCGGCATGCCAGTGGGCGCCTACGGCGGCCGCGCCGAACTGATGCGCCAGATCGCGCCCAGCGGCCCGATCTACCAGGCCGGCACGCTCAGCGGCAATCCGGTGGCGATGGCCGCGGGCCTGGCCACGCTGGAACTGATCCAGGCACCGGGCTTCCACGACGCCCTGGAAGCGAACACGCACAAGCTCTGCGACGGCCTGGAACGGGCGGCGCGCGAAGCCGGCGTCGCCGTCACCACCACCCGCAGCTGCGCGATGTTCGGCCTGTATTTCACCGACCAGAAGGTCGAGACCTACGCCCAGGCCATCGCCAGCGACAGCGCCGCCTTCGGCCGCTTCTTCCACGCCATGCTCCGGCGCGGCGTGTACTTCGCGCCTTCCGCCTTCGAGGCGGGCTTCCTGTCCAGCGCCCACGGCGACGCCGAGATCGGCCACACCATCGAAGCCGCGCGCGAAGCCTTCCGCGAGATCCGCGGCTGATGGGTGCTCCGGCGCTCGTCCTGTTCGACCTGGACGGCGTGCTGGCGCACTACGACCACGGCCCACGCCTGCGCACGCTGGCCGAACGCTCCGGCGCTTCCTTCGAAGCCGTCGCCACCGAGCTGTTCGACTCGGGCCTGGAGCGCGCCGCCGACCTGGGCGACTACGACGCCGAAGGCCAGATGCAGGAGCTGTCGCGCCGGCTCGGCGTGCCGGTGTCGGTGCAGGACGGCATCGCCGCGCGCGCCGCCTCGATGCGCGCGGATGAAGCGGTGCTCGGTCTCGCGGGGGCGCTGCGCGCCGAAGTCGCGATCCTGACCAACAACGGCCTGCTGCTGCGCGACCACCTGCCCGAAATCTGCCCGCCCCTGTTCCCGCGCTTCGCCGACCGGGTGTTCTGCTCGGCGCAGTTCCGCCTGGCCAAGCCCGACCCCGAGATCTACCTCCGCTGCGTCGCCGCCTTGGGCTTCGCGCCGGAACAAACCCTGTTCATCGACGACAAGGCCGCAAACGCCGACGGCGCGCGCAGCGCCGGCCTCATGGCGTTCCACTTCCGCCACGCCGACGGCCTGCGCGCCGAACTGCTGGCCCTGAACCTGCTGGAGCCCGACGCATGACCCGCATCGAAACCCTGGCCGTGCACGCCGGCGCCGAACCCGACCGCGAGACCGGCGCGATCTCGCCGCCGATCCACCTGGCCACCACCTTCCAGCACGGCCCCGCCGGCGAACGGGTCGCGGGCTACGAATACCAGCGCGAGCACAACCCGACCCAGGCGCGCCTGGAAGAGACGCTGGCGGCCCTGGAGGTCGGCGCGGCCGCACTCGCCTTCGGCTCCGGCATGGCGGCCATGAACGGCCTGCTCGAATCGCTGCCGGCCGGCACGCACTTCCTCTATCCGCGCGACTGCTACACCGGCCTGCGCACCCTGGCGAACGAGTTCCTGCCCGAGCGCGGCATCACCGGCAGCGCCGTGGACATGGCCGACCTCGATGCCGTGCGCGCCGCGCTGCGCCCCGAGACGAAACTGATCTGGGCCGAAACGCCGTCCAATCCGCTGCTGGAAGTCGCCGATCTGGCCGCGCTGGCGGACATCGCCCATGGCCACGGCGCGCTGCTGGCCTGCGACAACACCTTCGCCACGCCGGTGCTGCAGCGCCCGCTGGCGCTCGGCGCCGACGTGGTGATGCATTCGACCACCAAGTATTTCGGCGGCCACAGCGACGTGATGGGCGGCGCCCTGGTGTTCGCGAAGGCCGACGACCTGCACGCGCGGGCGGCGCACCGCCGGCACGTGACCGGCGGCATCCTCGCGCCGTTCAGCGCCTGGCTGATCCTGCGCGGCTGCCGCTCGCTGCCGGCGCGCCTGGCCTGGCACTGCCGGAACGCGCGGGCGCTGGCCGAGATGCTGGCGGCGCATCCGGCGGTCGAGGCCGTGCACTACCCGGGCCTGGTCTCGCACCCCAACCACGCGGTTGCTGCGCGCCAGATGGCGGATTTCGGCGCCATGCTCAGCTTCCAGCTAAAGGGCGGGCGCGAGGCGGCGCTGCGCGTTGCCGGCGCGCTGCAGCTGGCGATCAACGCCACCTCGCTCGGTGGTCCGGAAACGCTGGTCGAACACCGCGCCTCGGTCGAGGGCCGGCACCCGCACAGCGCGCAGAACCTGCTGCGCGTGTCGGTGGGGCTGGAACACATCGACGACCTGCGCGCCGATTTTGCGCAGGCCCTGTCCCGCGCCTGAGCGGCGGCTGCAGGGCCGGCCGCCGCCGCAGTTTGTCAGCGCGGGATCAGGCCGATGTTGAGGGCGAGCAGCGCATCGCTTTCCGCGCCTGCGCGCGCATGGCGGGCGTGCATGGCCACGTCGGCGTCGCGCCCGTCGGCGGTCGCGACCAGGGCGGCGGCGAAACGCAGCCCCGCGTCGTCCGGCTGCATGGCTACGGCCTGCTGGATGCGCAGACTGCCGTCCGGCTGCGTCAGCAGCGCACGCAAGACGACGCGGTCCACTTCGCCGATGCCGGGCATGTCGTAGTCCTGCAGCCGGTCGATCTCCTGCAGGGTCTCCAGGAAATAGCCGGTGTCGAACAGGCCCAGCACCCGCGCCCCGGGTTCGTCCGCGGATTTCAGACGGCTTTCCAGACGCGCCGCCAGGTCGCGCAGCACGGCGCCGTCGCGGCTGGCGTAGATGGCGGCGCGCCGCAGGGTTTCCATGCGCGCGATGACCGGCGTGCCCGGCCCCAGCAAGGCTTCGGTGCGCTCGCCCAGCGCGGCCAGGTCGTAGTCGGCGCGCGCCTGGTTCCAGCCATCGCCGCCCCAGGGCAGCGTCGGCGCCTCTGCGGTTTCGAAGGGATGGCAAAGCAGGGGCGGCCCCGCCAGCACGGGCGACGAGAACAGCAGCGCCGACAGAAGCAGCCCGCGCCGCCAGGATGTTGAGGTTCCGAAATACATGTAAGTGCTCCCGGTCATGTGACCCGCGCTTCGCGCGCGGTGGCGGCGAGTTGCCGCGACCAGGAGACGTCGCCAGCGCGATGGGTGTTAGCGGCCCTCGTCGCGAAGCAGCGCAGCGGACTCGTCACCGCTGGAGAACGCGTCCGGCCACTGCAGCCACCAGCGCTTGATGCGCGGATAAGGCAGGGCGTTCCACCACGGCGACAGGGCGGCGGCGCCGCGCAGGCGCAGTTCGTCGCGGCTGACGCGCGCCTCGGCCGGCATGATCTCCACCATGCGGTCGTACACCGGGCCCGCGGCCAGCGGCGGGTGGAACTGCAGCAGATAAAGCAGGCTGATCGCATCCTGCGGCCGCGACGCCGCCACCACCGCCCGCACCGCGGCACCGTCGGGTTCGGCACGACGGCCCTGCGCATGCAGCTCGCGCAGTGCCCCGATGAAGGCCGGGCTGGCGCCCAGGTCGTAGGGAATGCCCGGCTCGCCACGTGCACCGAACTCCACCCGCGCCCCCTCGGGCACCAACACCTCACGCCAGGCGTTTTCGACTTGCACCCAGCCGCTGCGCACGGTCAGCGCGCCGCTGCCGTCCCCGTTCGCCTGCAGCACGAACTCGCAGCCCAGGTCGAACACGTCTCCGGCCGGCGTCGACACCCCGAAGGCGCCGGGGGGCGCCCATATCCGCGCCCACAGGCGTCCGCGCTGGAGCCGGGTGCGATGGCGCCCGTCGCCGGTTTCCACCAGCGCGAACTGCGAGCCTTCTCCCAGAATCAACTCGCCGATGCGCGCCACCCGCAGCCGTGCGCTGGCGCCAGCGCCGGTCTCCAGCACATCGCCCGGCGCGAGCGCCGCGTCGGCAGCCACCGGTTCGCCGGCCATCGTCACGGCACCTTCGGTCGCCGTGATGCGCCATGGCTGCGCGGCCGGCCACTGCAGGCGGTAGGCGTACCAGGCCTGCAGGCCCAAGGCCAAGGTCGCGAGCACGGCGGCGGCGGCGAAAGCGACGCGCCAGGACCGGTGACGCGCCGGGCGTGGCCGCGGTGCGCCCAGCCCTGGCCGGGCGCTCGGCCGCCAGGCCTGCGGCGCCAGCAGCCGTTCGAGTTCGGCGATGCCGGCATCGGCCGGGCCGCTGCGGTCCCAGAGATAGTCGTCGCGTTCCGATCCGCTGTTCATGTCCCCTGCCTCCGCTGGCCCTGCGCCAGCACGTCGCGCAGCTGCGCCATGCCGCGATGGAGATTCACCCGCACGCTGCCGGGCGTCAGGCCCGTGCGTTCGGCGATTTCAGGCCCGGTCAGCCCTTCGACCAGGCGCAGCACCAGGGTCTCCCGGTAGGCCTCGGGCAGCGCGCGGATCGCACGCAGCGAACGCTCTGCCTCGAAACGATCCTCCACGCTGCCCGGGTCGCTGGCCGGCTCGGTGTCCACGCCGGTCAGCGGCGCCGGACGCCGCTTCGCGTCGAGCGCCGCACGGCGCGCGATGCGGACGATCCAGCCCGGAAAAGCCGCGTCCTCGCGAAGCTCGTGCAGCCGCTGAAGCGCGGTCTCGAACACGTCCTGGGTCAGGTCGTCGGCATCGGCATGCTGCACGTACGACAGCAGCACCCCGTGCACCACCGGCGCGAAATGACGGTAAAGCCGGTCCATCGCGCCGGCATCGCCGGCACGTGCTGCCCTCACCATCGCGGTGGTGCCCGAAATCCCGTCCATTGCACCCCGGTGTCCGTCTCCTGGAACCGGACGTTACCGCAGGGCCGGGTGTTAACCGCCCGCCCGGGCCGCGGTCACCAGCTTCCGGTATTGGGCATCGAAAGCCATGGCTCCCGCGGCGGCAGCGCCTCACCCTGCTGCAGCAGCTCGATCGAGATCGCGTCGGGCGAACGCACGAAGGCCATGCGGCCGTCGCGCGGCGGGCGGTTGATCACCACGCCGTTCGCCTGCAGCCGCTCGCAGGTGGCGTAGATGTCGTCCACGGCGAAAGCCAGGTGGCCGAAGTTGCGGGCAGAGCCGTAGTCTTCGTCGTCATAGTTGAAGGTCAGCTCGACTTCGGCCTCGGGATTCGCGGGCGCGGCCAGGTACACAAGGGTGAAGCGCCCCTGCGGCACGTCCTTGCGGCGCGTCTCCACCAGGCCCAGCGCGTCGCGGAAGAAGCGCAACGACGCTTCGAGGTCGCGCACGCGCACCATCGCATGCAGGTATCTCATCGGCGCAGGCCCGCATCGAGTTCCGGATCGTCCAGGAACAGGTCCGGCATCAGCGGCTGCGACGGGTCGACGGCGTACGGCGCGAAATCGCTGACGCCGTGTGCGCGCAGCACGGTTTCGTCGATCAGGAATCGGCCGGAGAACCCCCGCGCCGGCGTGGTCAGCACCGCGTGCGCGGCGTCGGCCATGATCGCGGGCGTGCGGCACTTCGCCGGCTCGGTGCCCGGGATCATCTTCAGCGCGTCGGTGGCGATCACCGTGCGCGGCCAGAGCGCGTTCACCGCCACGCCCTGCGGCCCGAATTCGGCGGCCAGGCCCAGCGTGACGAAGCTCATGCCCATCTTGGCCAGGGTGTAGCCGGTGTGCGGGCCCCACCACTTCGGGTCCAGGTTCGGCGGCGGGGCCAGGGTCAGGATGTGCGGATTGGCCGCCTTGAGCAGGTGCGGCAGGCAGGCCTGGGCGCAGAGGAAGCTGCCGCGGCTGTTGACCTGCAGCATCAGGTCGAAACGTTTCATCGGCGTCTGCAGCGCGCCCTGCAGCCAGATCGCGCTGGCGTTGTTGACCAGGATGTCGATGCCGCCGAAGCGCTCGACCGTGGCCGCCACCGCCGCCTGCACCTGGTCCTCCTCGCGGATGTCGCACTGCAGGGCCAGGCCCTGGCCCCCGGCCGCGGTCACCTCGGCGGCGGCGCTGTGGATGGTCCCGGGCAGCTTCGGGTTGGGCACGCCGGACTTGGCCGCGATGGCCACGTTGGCGCCGTCGCGGGCCGCACGCAGGGCGATGGCCAGGCCGATGCCGCGCGAGGCGCCGGTGATGAAGAGGGTCTTGCCGCGAAGGTCGGCCATGAAGGGCTCCTGTACTTTGGTCGGAGTGTAAACCGGGTGCCGCGCTGTCGAGCCTATAATCCCGGCCATGGATTCCGCCCGGCTGGACGCACTCGTCACCTGGATCGGCCAGCACCCGATCGCCGCGGGCCTGGTCATCTTCCTGATCGCCTTCGGCGACGCGCTGGTGATCGTCGGCGTGGCCATCCCGGCGGTACCGCTGCTGTTCGCGGTCGGCACGATGGTGGGCCTGGGCCACGTGGACGGCCTGTACGCCCTGGTCTGTGCCAGCCTCGGCGCCTTCTTCGGCGACGGCATCAGCTTCTGGGTCGGCCACCGCTACGGTGCCCAGCTGCGCCAGCGCTGGCCCTTCTACAAGCATCCCCAGTGGCTCGAGCGCGGCGAGATCACCTTCCGCCGGCACGGCATGAAGTCGATCGTGATGGCGCGCTACATCGGCGCCATCCGCCCGTTCGTGCCGGCCATCGCCGGCATGCTGAAGATGCGCCTGCGCCAGTACGTTCCGGCCAGCGGCCTGGCGGCGGTGATCTGGTCGGCGACCTTCCTGGCACCGGGTTGGGTGTTTGGCACCTCGCTGGAGCTGGTGGCGGCGGTGGCGGGACGGCTGGCGGTGGTGCTGGCGGTGGTGCTGGCCCTGGTGGCGCTGATCTGGGCGACGGTGTTCTACACCTGGCGCTGGCTCGGCGCCCACACCACCGAGATGATCGAACGCGCCCTGGCCTGGTCGCATCGACACCCCGTGCTGGGCAAGTACTCCGAAGCCCTGATCGACCCGAACCGGCCCGAATCGGCCTCGCTGCTGCTGCTGGGCGTGGTGCTGCTGGCGGCTGGCTGGGGCTTCTTCACGATCCTGATCTCGGTGGGCGGCGGCAGCGCGCCGTCCCAGCTCGACCTGGCGGTGCACCAGGCCATGTTCGGCCTGAGGAACCCCTTGGCCGACACCGCCATGGCCTTCCTGGCGACGCTGGGCGACGTCGCGGTGCTGACGCCGGCCGTGCTCGGCGTGTTCGCCTGGCTGTGGTGGCGCAAGCGCCACGCCGCGGCCTGGCACTGGCTGGCGGCACCGGCCTTCGCCCTGGTGCTGACCTGGTTCCTGGGCTACCTGCTCGACATGCCCAAGCCGCCGGCCTCGACCGCGGTGCTCGGTTTCAGCTTCCCGTCGGCGACGGTGACGATGGCGACGGTGGTCTACGGCTTCTTCGCCGTGCTGATCGCCCGCGAACTCCCGGGCCGCCGCCGCGTCTGGCCCTACGTGGTCGCGGCGCTGGCGGTCACCCTGCTCGGCTTCGCTCGCCTGTACCTGGGCGCGCACTGGCTCAGCGACGTGCTGGCCGGCATCCTGCTAGGCCTGCTCTGGATCGCGGCCCTGGGCATCGCCTACCGGCGCCGCGTGGTGCGTTCGTTCTGGGTGCGCCCAACCGCCACCATCTTCTTCGTCGCCATCATCGGCATGGCGGTCTGGCACGGCAGCCGCAGCGCCGACGAAACCCTGGTGCGCTTCGACCCGCCGCTGGTGCGTGCGCCGCTTTCGGCCGACGCCTGGTGGCAGCAGGACTGGCAGCAGGGCCTGCCGGCGCGCCGCAACGAGCTGCACGGCGGCGACGCCTGGCCGCTGAACGTGCAGCTCGCCGGTCCGCTGGACGGCGTGCGCGCACGCCTGCTGCTGTCGGGCTGGGAAAACTACCGCACCGGCGGCTGGCACGGCCTGCTGCAGACGCTCGACAAGGGCGCCACGCCCGAGACCCTGCCGGTGCTGCCGGCAACCCACCAGGGCCGCTCCGAAGCGCTGGTGATGGTGCGCGCCGGCGCCACGCCCGGGCGCATGACCGTGCTGAGGCTGTGGGCGGCGCCGGTCAAGCTCGAGCCCGGCGACGAGCCGCTCTGGATCGGCACCGTGCAGGAACTGCAGTTCACCCGCCGCCTCGATTTCTTCAGCTTCTGGCAGGCGCAACCGGACGAGGACGCGCTGCTCGACGGCCTGCGCGCCGACCTGCACGGGATGGAAACGGCGCTCGGCCCGCGCGACGACGACGGCCAGCGCGTGCTGCGCCTGCGCACCGCCGCACCCGGCGGCGGCTAGTCGGGCTGGAAGTCCGGCAGCCGGTCGACGAGCTGCTGCAGCCTTTCGTGCGGATCGTCCAGCTGCAGCAGCCACTGCCGCTCCGACGGCGACAGCGGCAGCCATTCCGCGAGCCGCCAACCGACGAAACCGGCCTCGGCCAGCCGCCCCTTGCCGACACCGTCGTGTTCGACGCCGGCCTTGTCGAGGATGCGCGCCAGCAGCACGCCGAGCAGGGCATGTTCGGCGCGCACGGGTTCGACCGCGGTCTCGGGCAGCCAGCGCACGTCGGCGATGATCAGCCCGTCTGCGCGCACGCGCGTGCGCTCGACGTGGAAACGCCGGCGGCCTTCGACGGTGATGCCGAGCAGGCCGTCGTCGGTCATCGCGAAATCGACGATCGCCGCTTCGGTGCCGTGCGCGGCCGGGATGGCCGGGGCGCCAGCTTCGTGGCCCTCGAGGATCAGGCAGATACCGAAGCCTTCGCCGCTGCGGCCGCAGCGTTTGACCAGCTCGAGATAACGCGGCTCGAAGATGCGCAGGCCCAGGCTGCCGCCCGGAAACAGCACCGACGACAGCGGGAACAACGGCAGCTCGCTCAGGGCCACGCCGGGCTCAGCCGCCCAGTTCGGCCAGGAAGCGCCGCGGCGCGCCCTCGAAGCCGCCGTTGGACATGAACACCACGTGGTCGCCGCGGCCGGCGCGCGCCTTCAGCGCCGCAATCAGCGCGTCCACCGACGGCACCGCCTCGCCGTCGCCGCGCAGCGCACCGACCACCTTGCCCGCGTCCCAGGCCAGCTCGGGCCGGTGCAGGAAAACCACCGCGTCGGCGCCGTCGAGCGAGGGCGCGATCTGGTCGGCGTGCGCGCCCAGCCGCATCGAATTGCTGCGCGGCTCCATCGCCACCACGATGCGCGCAGCGCCGACGCGGGCGCGCAGGCCTTCGAGCGTGGTGCGGATCGCGGTTGGGTGGTGGGCGAAATCGTCGTACACGGTGACGCCGCGCGCCTCGCCCAGCTTCTCCAGCCGGCGCTTGACGCTGACGAAGTCCGCGAGCGCCGGAATCGCCTTCGCCAGGTCCGCGCCAACCGCATTCGCGGCGGCGATCGCCGCCAAGCCGTTCATCACGTTGTGGCGACCGACCAAAGGCCAACGCACCACACCGACGAGCGTGCCGCGGTGGTGGACTTCGAACGCCGTGCCGTCGGCCGCCAGCAACTTCGCCGTCCAGTCGAAATCCCCGTCCAGACCGAACCGCTCCACCGGCGTCCAGCAGCCCATCGCCAGCACCTCCGCCAGGGCCGTCTCCTCGCCGTTGACGATCAGCCGGCCGCGGCCCGGCACGATGCGCACCAGGTGGTGGAACTGGCGCTGGATTGCCGCCAGGTCCGGGAAGATGTCGGCGTGGTCGTATTCGAGGTTGTTGAGGATCGCGACCGTCGGCCGGTAGTGCACGAACTTGCTGCGCTTGTCGAAGAACGCGGTGTCGTATTCGTCGGCCTCGACCACGAACTCGCGGCCGCTGCCGATGCGCGCGGACACGCCGAAGTTTTCCGGCACGCCGCCGACCAGGAAGCCCGGGTCGTGGCCGGCCGCGTCCAGCAGGAAGGCCAGGATCGAGGTCGTGGTGGTCTTGCCGTGGGTGCCCGCCACCGCCAGCGTCTCGCGGCCGGGCAGCACGTGTTCGCTCAGCCACTGCGCGCCGGAGGTGTAGGCCAGGCCGCGGTCGAGCACGTGTTCGACCGCGGCATTGCCGCGCGAGAGCGCGTTGCCGACGACCACGACGTCGGTGTCGGCGGCGATGTGGGCGGGCGAATAGCCGGCATTGAGGCCGATGCCCAGCTGCTCGAGCTGGGTGGACATGGGCGGATAGACGTTCTGGTCGGAACCGTCGACCGCGTGGCCGAGTTCGCGCGCCAGGGCGGCCACACCGCCCATGAAGGTGCCGCAGATGCCGAGGATGTGCAGTTTCATGG
Source organism: Arenimonas terrae (assembly GCF_006265115.1). Lineage (GTDB taxonomy): Bacteria > Pseudomonadota > Gammaproteobacteria > Xanthomonadales > Xanthomonadaceae > Arenimonas > Arenimonas terrae. The sequence goes on from NZ_SMDR01000004.1 coordinate 13,246, forward strand.
CGCTCAGGATGTCAGGAAGCCGGCGCGGCGGGAACCGGCGGCGAAACGCCCAGGATCAGGAAAAATTCCGCCAGCACCAGGCTCACCGCCAGCACGTAGGCGGCACCGACCGGGATCTCCAGCGCCTGACGCCAGATCGCCGCGTCCACCCGCAACTTCCAGACGAACAGCCCGATCGCCGCCAGCGACGCCATCAGCGCCAGGCCGGAAACCTCCGCCGGCGCCGAAGGCCCCGGAGCCGCCGGCAGCACCGCCAGGGCAACCGGCACCATGGCCAGCGTGAACAGCAGCCCCGCGCCGGCCATCGCCAGCTGGGTCTGTGCCGTCCGGTTGACCATGCCGCGCAGGCGCAGCAGCCAGGCGGGCACGGCCAGCACCAGGCCCAGGGTGATCAGGACGCGTCCGGCCAGCGCGGCCAGCGGCGGATCCACGGCGAAGCGCGCCACCGCGACCTGCACCGCGACCAGGGCGAGCGCGAAGCCCAGGGTCGCCGCCGGCGAAAACGGCAGGTCCTGCGGACCGCGCCGCAGCAGGCAGAGTTCGAACAGCTGGCGCAGCAGCGCGGCCACGACGGGCCGGCTCAACCGATCTCGGGGGTCGGCGCCAGGGTGCTGAGGATGCGCGAGAACACCTCGTCCATGCCACCGACGCCGTCCACGCAGGCCAGGCGGCCGGAGTTGCGGTAGAAGTCCACCACCGGCGCGGTCGCGTCGTTGTAGACCGTCAGGCGGTTGCGCACCGCGTCCGGGCTGTCGTCGGCGCGGCCTTCGGCCTGCGCGCGGCCGGCCAGGCGGCCGATCAGCAGTTCGGTGTCCACGTCCAGCTGCACGGCGATGTCCACCGGCTGGTCCAACCGCTTGAGCAGGGCGTCCAGGGCATTGGCCTGGGCCAGGTTGCGCGGGTAGCCATCGAGGATGAAGCCGTTGCCGGTGTCGCCGGCGGTCAGGCGCTCTTCGAGCATGCCCAGCACGATCTCGTCCGACACCAGCGAACCGGCCTCCATCACGGCCTTGGCCTGCAGGCCCAGCGGGGTGCCCGCCTTGACCGCGGCGCGCAGCAGTTCGCCGGTGGAGATGTGCGGAACCTGCAGGTGCTCGCGCAGCCGGGTGGCCTGGGTGCCCTTGCCCGAACCGGGCGCGCCGAGAAGTACCAGTCGCATTGCTTCAAAACCCCTATAAACAAGGACGCACGGCACCGTCTTCACCCCATTTGGCTATAGTGGGGCCGCCGACTGGCCGTGCGGACATGGAAACGCTACTGGCCGGGCGGGTCCAAGTCAATGAAAGGCAGGAAAAAATGGGCAAAGGAACGCTCCTCTACGCACAGTCCGGCGGCGTCACCGCCGTCATCAACGCCACCGCCAGCGCGGTGATCCAGGCCGCCCGGGCCCGCAAGGTCAAGGTGCTGGCCGCCCGCAACGGCATCCTGGGCGCGCTGCGCGAGGACCTGGTGGACACCTCGAAGGAATCGGCCGCGGCCATCCGCGCCCTGGCGCACACGCCGGGCGGCGCCTTCGGGTCCTGCCGCTACAAGCTCAAGTCGCTCGAGCAGGACGGCGCGAAATACCAGCGCCTGCTCGAAGTCTTCAAGGCGCACGACGTGCGCTGGTTCCTCTACAACGGCGGCAACGATTCCGCCGACACCGCGCTCAAGCTCTCGAAGATGGCTGCGGCCTCGGGGTATCCGCTCACCTGCATCGGCGTGCCCAAGACGGTCGACAACGACCTGGTGGTCACCGACTGCTGCCCCGGTTTCGGTTCGGCGGCGAAATACACGGCGGTCTCGGTCGCCGAGGCCGCGCTCGACGTCGCGGCGATGGCCGACACGTCCACCAAGGTCTTCGTCTATGAAGTAATGGGCCGCCACGCCGGTTGGCTGGCCGCGGCCGGCGGTCTGGCCGGTGCCGGCAAGGACGATGCGCCGCAGATCATCCTGTTCCCCGAGATCGCCTACGACGAGGCGAAGTTCTTGGCGCGTGTGCAGGAAACGGTGAAACGCGTCGGTTGGTGCGTGGTGGTGGTGTCGGAGGGCATCCGCCACCCCGACGGCACCTTCGTCGCCGACGCCGGCGCCGGCAAGGACGCCTTCGGCCACAGCCAGCTCGGCGGCGTCGGACCGCTGCTGGCCGCGACCGTGAAGGACAAGCTGGGCCTGAAGGTGCACTGGACCGTGCCCGACTATCTGCAGCGTTCGGCCCGCCACCTGGCCTCGAAGACCGACCTGGCGCACGCCCAGGCCGTGGGCACGGCCGCGGTCGACTACGCGCTCAAGGGACTCAACGGCGTGATGCCGGTGATCGTGCGCACCAGCGACCGGCCCTACCGCTGGAAAATCGAACCGGCGGCGCTCGACCGCATCGCCAATGCCGAGAAGACCATGCCCAAGGGCTTCATCGACAAGTCCGGCTACGGCATCACCGCCGCCTGCCGCACCTACCTCGAACCCCTGGTCCGCGGCGAGGCGCCGCCGCCCTACCGGCCGGATGGGCTGCCCAATTACGTTCGTCTCAGGCTGACCGCCGTGGCGAGGAAACTGCCTCCCTTCGGCTGATCCCCAGACCGTGTCCTCCGGCTGGATGGCACGGTGACCACCGGCACATCCGGGCGCGCGGAACGGCTGGGAGCATTCCTCCCCTTTGTCGACCGTCGTCATCCGCGTTCCCGGAGAACCCCAGTGAAACCGATCCGCCCGCTGTCCTTCCTCGCCCTGGTGCTGGGTGTCTCCGTCGCCGGGGCCGTGCTGGCCCAGGCCGGCACCGGCAACCTCTACAGCGTCACCACCAAGATGGAGATGCAGGGCATGCCCTTCGCCATGCCGGCGAACACGGTGCAGGTCTGCGGACCCAAGGACCAGGCCAGCGACAAGATGGTGCCGGCCGACGAGAACTGCACGGTCAGCAACTTCCGCAACACCGGCAACAAGTCCAGCTTCACGATGGTCTGCCGCGGCGAGAACCCGATGACGGCCACCGGCGAATTCGAGCGCCTCAGCGCCGACGCCTACCGCGGCCGCATGCAGATGAAGGGCGAGATGGAAGGCGAACCCATGGACATGACCATGACGTTCGAGGGCAAGAAGATCCGCGACTGCAACTACGCCACCGAGTCGCCGGAAGCCCAGGGCCGCGCCATGCTGGCCAAGACCTGCGAAGAGCAGCTGCGCATGCCGGCCTGGCAGGCCTACGAGTCCTTCGCCGGCCCCAACGCGGTCTGCGCCAGCTTCAAGCCGCGCTACTGCAGCGCGATGCTGGCGGCCTCGCTCAAGCCGGATTTCATCCGCAATGCCGACTACACCGCGCAGGAAATGGCCAAGCACGGCGCCCAGGGCCCGACGCTCTGGACCGCGTTCCAAGCCTGCGGCACCACGCGCCCCGCGGCCCTGGCCAAGACCTGCCCGATGGCCGAGAAGACCCGCGACTACGTCTTCATCACCGGCTACTGCCCGACCCTGGTGGCCAAGGCCTGTGCCGCGGCGGACCCGGCCAAGGACTACGAGTTCGTGATCCGGAGCTGCCCGGCCCAGGCCCAGGCCGCCGCGGGCGCGCACTGCGCCGGCCGCGACTTCACCGCCATGCGCATGTCGCCCTACGCCAACTTCTGCAGCCAGTACGCCGCGGGCAGCCTGCAGCAGCGCAACGCCGGCTCGGCCGGTTCGGCCGCCCCGGGCGCGCGCCCGGCCGCGGTGCCGGCGCCCAAGCCGGAAGAGCCGGCGGCCAAGCCGTCCTGGCGCGACCGGCTCAAGAGCGCCAAGGACAAGCTCACCGGCGGCTGACCGATGCGTTGCTGGATGGCGCTGTGGCTGCTGATCGCAGCGCCGTCCTTCGCGGCGGCGCCCGTGGACGCCTATCCGGACGTCGCCGCCGCCTACTGGGTCGAGATCGACGGCCAGCCCGCCTGGGCCGGCCAGCCCGACCGCCGCCTGCCGATGGCCAGCCTGGCCAAGCTGATGACCGCCCTGGTGATCGCCGAAGCCGGCGGCCTGGACGAGATGGTCACGGTTGGCCCCGGCACCGCCCAGGCCACCGGCACGCGCCTGGGCCTGCGCCCGGGCGAGCGGTATGTCGCCGGCGACCTGTTCACCGCGATGCTGGTGCGCTCGGCCAACGACGCCTGCCGCGCCCTCGCCGACTGGAAGGGCGGCGACCTGGCGAGCTTCGTGGTGCGGATGAACGCCCGCGCCGCCGAGCTCGGCATGAAGGACACCCGTTTCGCCAACGCCTGCGGCCATGACGCCCCGGGCCAGGCCAGCAGCGTGCGCGACCTCGCCGTGCTGGCGCGCGCGGCGATCGCCCAGCCCCGCATCGCGCTGGACGCGCGCCGCCTGCGTTACACGCTGCGCAGCCAGGCCGGCCGCCAGTTCACGATGAACAGCACCAATGCCCTGCTGGAACAGGTGCCCGGCGCCATCGGCCTCAAGACCGGCTACACCCCCGGCGCCGGCCGCTGCCTGATCGCCCTCGCCCAGCGCGACGGCCACGAGGTGCTGGTGGTGCTGCTGCATGCGCCCGACCGCTGGTGGGACAGCGTCGCGCTGATCGAGCTGGCCTTCGACGAAGCACAACGCCGGGCCCTGCGATGAACGGCGCGACGACGCGGCCCGTATCCGGCCGCGGGGCCGTGGCCTTGGCCGCCGTGCTGGTCGCGGTCGTGGCTGCCTATGGCGCGAGCCTGTATGCGCCGTTCCAGTTCGACGACTGGTGGGCGATCGCCGGCGATGCGCGCGTGCAGTCGCTGGCCGCCTGGTGGCAGGCACTGCCCGGCATCCGGCCCCTGCTCAAGCTCAGCCTTGCGCTGAACTGGACGCTGTCGCCTGCGCCCTGGGGATTCCGGCTGGTCAACGTCGCGGCGCACGCCGCCAACGCGCTGCTGCTGGGTTGGCTGATGCGGCACTGGCTGCCGCGGCTGGCGCCCGGCCAGCCGCATGCGGCGCCGCTGGCGCTGGCGATCGCGCTGCTGTTCCTGCTGCATCCGGCCGCCACCGAAGCGGTGACCTATGTGAGCGGCCGCTCGGTCTCGCTGATGGCGACGTTCTACCTGCTGGCGTTGTTCCTGCTCACGCGCGCGGCGGCGTCCCCGGCCGAGCGGCGGTGGCCATGGCTGGCGGCCCTGGCTTTCGCCGCGGCGCTGGCGGTCCGCGAAACCGCGGTGACCCTGCCCTTGGCCTGGCTGCTGCTGGCGCGCTGCGCAGGCCAATCCTGGCGCGACGCGCTGCCGCCGACGCGCGGTCTGCTGGCGGTACTGCTGCTCGCCGCCGTTGCCGCCCTGCTGACCCCGGGTTACCACAGCTTCTTCGGTTGGAGCCTGCAGACCCGAGGGCTGGGGCCGCAGTTGCTCGGCCAGATCGAAGCGCATGCGTATCTGCTCAGCCACCCGCTGCCCGGCCTCGCGCTCAACATCGATCCCGACGTGCGCGTGCCGGGCGCGTTCGAACTCCGCCACGCGCTCTGGCTGCTGATGGCCGCGGCGGCGGGCGTCATCGCCTGGCAGCAGCGCCGCGCGCGGCCGTGGCTGCTGTTCGCGCTGGGCTGGTACCTGCTGCACCTGGCGCCGAGCAACTCGCTGCTGCCGCGCTTCGACCTGGCCAACGACCGCCATCTCTACCTCGCGCTGCCCGGTCCAGTGATGGTTTTCGCGCTGGCGCTGGCGGCGCTGCGGCCGCCCCGGCTGGGCGGCGCCCTGCTGCTGGTCGCCATGCTGGCGCTGGGCCTGAAGACCCACGACCGCAACCACGACTACCGCAGCGAACTGGCCCTGTGGCAGGCCACCGTCGCCGCCTCGCCGGCCAAGGCCCGGCCCTGGACCAATCTCGGCTACGCCCGCCAGCAGGCCGGCGACTCGGCCGGCGCCGCGGCCGCCTACCGCTGCGCCTTGACCCTCGATCCAGACCACCGGCAGGCCGCTTGGAACCTCGCGGCCCTGGCACCGGGCCCGGTCGAATTCCGCAAGGACGACTGCCGGCTGGCGCGCGCCGGAAACTGAGCAGCGCTGCCTGTTCGGAGGAAACCGGGCCTGCTAGTGTTCGCGGCAGCCCTCTCGTCGACAGTCCATGCCAGCCATCCGCCCCGTTCCCCTCGTGCTCCTGTCGTGGATGCTGGCATCGGGGGTGGCGCTCGCCGCCGACGGTTCCGCGACCGCGGTCCCCGCCCAGATCCCGCCGCCGGCCAACGTCGCGGTGCCGGACGCCGCCCCCGCGACCGTCGCGACGGGCCGCCTGATTACAGTGCCCGCCGGCACCGAGCTGGCCTTCGAAATGGTGGATTCGCTGAGTTCGAAGACCAGCCAGCGCGGCGACCGCTTTTCGCTGAAGCTGACCGAGCCGCTGACGCTCGATGGCCAGCGGCTGGTTCCGGCCGGCACGCTGGCCGTGGGCGAAGTCGTGCATGCCGATCGCGCCAAGGCCGGTGGCCAGGCCGGCGAGCTCGTTCTCGCCGCGCGTTATCTCGACTGGGACGGCCGGCAGCTGCCGCTCAAGGCCTTCCGCACCGGCCTCGGCCGCAACCGCACCGACACGGCGATGGGCGTGATGATCGCCGCCGGCGTGGCCGGGTTCCTGGTGCGCGGCGGCCAGATCGAAATCGCCGCCGGCAGCCCGATCACCGCCACCCTGCGCGAGGCGGTCGAATTGCCGGTGCTGGCGCCGGTCGTCACGACGGAGCCGGCGACGGCGGAAGCGGACGGGGAGTCCGCGGCAACTGCAGCACCCGAAGTAACCGCAGCATCCGAAGCAGCTGAAGAAGCCGAAGTGCCAGCAGCAGCGGAAGCGGCCGCAATACCTGCAACACCCGCAACACCCGCAACCACAGATACCAACGACACCATCCCAGGGGAAACTGAAGAATGATTCCGCAGCAGATCAAGATTTCGCTGTTCGCCCTCGCGCTGTGCTTCGGCATGAGCGCAACCGCGCAGGACGCCGCCGCACCCGAGACCGCTCCGGCCGCCGAAGCCGCGCCCGCTGCCGAGGCTGCTCCGGCCGCCGAGGCCGCTCCGGCCGCTGAAGCCGCGCCCGCCGCCGAAGCCGCTCCGGTCGCCGAAGCCGCGCCTGCGGCGGAAGCCGCTCCGGCGGCCGAAGCCGCGCCCGCCGCACCGGCCGCCACCGGCCGCATCATCTTCTTCCGTCCGAAGAAGTTCGCCGGCGCCGCGATCTCGTTCAAGGTCCGCGAAGGCGACGCCGTGCTGGGCAAGCTCTCCAGCGGCAGTTTCTTCGCCGTGGATGTGCCGGCCGGCACCCACGAGTACTACGCCAAGTCCGAAGGCAAGGACGACACCCTGGTGATGGAAGTCGAAGCCGGCGAAACCTACTACGTCAGCGGCACCATCTCGATGGGCGTGTTCGCGGGTCAGGGCAACCTGGCGCCGTCCGACCAGGCCGCGTTCGACGAGGCCAACAAGAAGACGCTGAAGGACCGCACCGGCGAGAAGGTCGACTGACCCGCCGCGCCACCGCGATCCACCTCCCAAAGGGGCCGGCCGGCAACGGCCGGCCCCTGTTTTTTGGCCCTGGAACGCCCTGCCGAGCCCGTTTCCGGGCCCGTGTGGCGCCCCCTCCGCGTCCTTGCCATACTCGGGCCAGGCAGCCGTTCGGCTGCCTCTCGCTATTCATGGTTTGACTCTGGGGAGGGTTGGCATGTTTGAGCAGTACGGTTTGCACCTCGCGATCGCCTGTGCGGCGGTCGCCATCCTTTACGGCATCGTGGTTGCGCGCTGGATCGTGGCGCAGCCGGCCGGCAACGAAAAAATGCAGAGCATCGCCGCGGCCATCCAGGAAGGCGCCGGCGCCTACCTGCGCCGCCAGTACATGACCATCGCCATCGTCGGCGTGGTGCTGTTCCTGGTGATCGGCCTGGCGCTGGGCAGCTGGTCCACGGCGATCGGTTTCGCGATCGGCGCGATCCTTTCGGGCGCAGCGGGCTTCATCGGCATGTTCGTCTCGGTGCGCGCCAACGTGCGCACCGCGCAGGCGGCCACGGTCAGCCTCAACACCGCGCTCAACGTCAGCTTCAAGGGCGGCGCCATCACCGGCATGCTGGTGGTCGGCCTCGGCCTGCTCGGCGTGGCGGGCTACTTCTGGTACGTGATGGGCGGTGCGGCGCCGACGGCGGAAGTGGTGCAGGCGGCGATGCAGCCGATGATCGGCCTGGCCTTCGGCAGCTCGCTGATCTCGATCTTCGCGCGCCTGGGCGGCGGCATCTTCACCAAGGGCGCCGACGTCGGCGCCGACCTGGTGGGCAAGGTCGAAGCCGGCATTCCCGAAGATGACCCGCGCAACCCGGCGGTGATCGCGGACAACGTGGGCGACAACGTCGGCGACTGCGCCGGCATGGCGGCCGACCTGTTCGAGACCTATGCCGTGACCGTGATCGCGGCCATGCTGATCGCCGGCATCGCCTATTCGACCTACGGCTGGGCCGGCGTGCTCTACCCGATGGTGCTGGGCGCGGTGTCGATCCTGGCCTCGATCGTCGGCACCTTCTTCGTGAAGGTGCGCGAGGGCGGCAAGATCATGAACGCGCTCTACCGCGGCCTCGCGGTGTCGGGCGTGCTGGCGGCCGGCGCGTTCTACGTCGTCACCGACAGCATGTTCGCCACCACGCTGGGCATGCCGCTGTTCTTCTGCGGCCTGATCGGCCTGGGCCTGACCGCCGCGATGGTGGTGATCACCGAGTACTACACCGCGACCGAATACGGCCCGGTGCAGCAGGTGGCCAAGGCCAGCGAGACCGGCCACGGCACCAACGTGATCGCCGGCCTGGCGGTGTCCATGAAGTCCACCGCGGCGCCGGTGCTGGCCGTCGCGGCGGCGATCTGGGGCTGCTACGAGATCGCCGGCCTGTACGGCATCGCAATCGCGGCGACGGCGATGCTGTCGATGGCGGGCATGATCGTCGCGCTCGACGCCTACGGCCCGATCACCGACAACGCGGGCGGCATCGCCGAGATGTCGGGCATGGACAAGGAGATCCGCAAGACCACGGACGCCCTGGACGCGGTGGGCAACACCACCAAGGCCGTGACCAAGGGCTATGCGATCGGTTCGGCCGGCCTGGCCGCGCTGGTGCTGTTCGCCGACTACTCGCACAAGCTCAGCGAGAAGTACGCGGGCACCGACCAGACCGTGAACTTCTCGATCGACAACCCGGACGTGGTGATCGGCCTGCTGATCGGCGGCATGATCCCCTACCTGTTCGGCGCGTTCGCGATGCAGGCGGTGGGCCGCGCGGCCGGTGCGGTGGTGGAGGAAGTGCGCCGCCAGTTCCGCGAGATCAAGGGCATCATGGAAGGCACCGGCAAGCCGGAGTACGACAAGGCCGTGGACCTGCTGACCAAGTCGGCGATCCGCGAAATGATCGTGCCCTCGATGCTGCCGCTGTTCATCCCGATCGTGGTCGGCCTGGTGCTGGGCGCCGACGCGCTGGGCGGCCTGCTGATGGGCACCATCGTGACCGGCCTGTTCGTGGCGATTTCGATGTGCACCGGCGGCGGTGCCTGGGACAACGCCAAGAAGTACATCGAGGAAGGCCACCACGGCGGCAAGGGCAGCGAGGCCCACAAGGCCGCGGTCACCGGCGACACTGTCGGCGACCCGTACAAGGACACCGCCGGCCCGGCCATCAACCCGCTGATCAAGATCATCAACATCGTGGCGCTGCTGCTGATCCCGATGCTCTGATCTTCCGCAAGACCGCTGCACCCGAAGCCCCGGCCATGCCGGGGCTTCGTTTTTTCGGCCGTCGGGACCAGGGCTTGCCTGGCAAAGAGTCGTGTGGAAGCCTACCGGCATGGACCGTTCGTTCGATGCTGCCGCATCGCCCCCCCCCTGCCGGCCGCGCCGGGGCAGTTCCCCGAAGGCACCTGGTACGGATATGCCACCAGGGTCCTGCTTTGGCTTCTGGGACTGGTACTGCCAGCACTCATCTTCTCGCGCTGGGGACCCGACCTGGATGCGGCTGCAACCGCTCAAACGGCGCTGGTATGGATGCGCGGGCTGATCATGTACTACACGTCCTTCGTGCTCGTTTCTGCGGGGATCGTCGGCCGCGCCGGCTGGCTCACGTTGCGCAGCGGCCGCTATCCATATCCGGGCCAATGGGCTCTGATCCCGGTCAGTCGAAATCCCTGGTGGGTGGGGTTCAACGCAGCTGCGTATCTCTGCGTCGCGGTGGGCCTGCTAGGGGGCATCGGATATCTCTGGATTGACTTGGACATCGCCTCACTATTCATCTCCGTCCAGGACACAGCGACATGAAATGACTGCCCGCCATCCCCCTCTCCGCAGGACCGCACCGAAGGACGTGACAATGCGACAGAGCACGTCGACGTTGGCTGCTGCGACGGAAGGCTGAACGGAGGGAAGAAAAGCCCCGGCATCGCCGGGGCTTCTTTTTGCGTCGCTTCAGGCCAGCGTGCGCAGCTTCGGTTCGCGCTTCCACTGCCGGGTCTTGGCCAGCGCCAGGAAGGCGTCGATCTCCTTGGGGTCCACCACGCCGGCATCGGGCTTGATGCCGCCGGCCTTGAGGATCATCCGCGTGCCCTGGCAGGCGGCGATCGCCTTGAGGTGGCCGAAGGCATCGCGGAACCAGTCGACGGCGGCGGCCTCGTCCTTCAGTGCCTCCGCGGCCTCCAGCGACAGCACGCTGGCCACGGCGTCGAACAGCGCGGACGGCGTGCCGGCGAGTTGGCCGTCGGCATCGAAGGGCTTGCCGTCCGACAGCCGGATCGAGAGCTTGGGCGCCACCACCTTCACCTGCGCCCCGGCCTTCTTCGCGGCCTTGGCCAGCGCTGCGAGGCCCGCGGCATCGCTGCCGTCGGCGACCAGGATGCCGATGCAGCGGCCCTGCAGCGTGTCCTTCATGCGGTCGATGATGCGCAGCGCGGGCGAAAGCGGCAGGTCCACCACCGGCGCCGCGGGCTCCGGAGCAGGCGGCAGCGCGGCCAGGCCCAGGCCATCGGCGACGCGCTGCGCCAGTTCTTCATCGATGTTGCGCAGGTGGCCGACGATCGCCTCGCGCACGTGCGCGGTGCCGACCTTGGACAGCTCGAACACCAGCGCCGACGCCATGTGCGCCTGCTCGGGCGCCGACTGGCTGTGCAGGAACATCCGCGCCTGGCTGTAGTGGTCGGCGAAACTCGCCGGGCGGAGGCGGCCCTTGCGGCCGTCGTCGGCGGCTTCCGCGAAATGGCGGAACCCGTCGGCACGGCTGGCGCGCGGCGACTCCGGATCCAGGCTCGAGGGCTCGTAGGCGACGCGACCCTTCGGCACGTCCATCTGCATGTGGCCGTCGCGCTGGTGGTTGGCGAACGGGCACTTGGGCGCGTTGATCGGGATCTGGTGGAAGTTCGGGCCGCCCAGGCGCGAGAGCTGGGTGTCCAGGTAGGAGAACAGCCGCCCCTGCAGCAGCGGGTCGTTCGAAAAATCGATGCCCGGCACGATGTTCGCCGGGCAGAACGCCACCTGCTCGGTTTCGGCGAACAGGTTGTCCGGGTTGCGGTCCAGCACCATGCGGCCGATGACCTGCAGCGGCACCAGTTCCTCCGGCACCAGCTTGGTCGGGTCGAGGTGGTCGAAGGGAAAGGCCTCGGCCTCGGCTTCCGTGAACAGCTGTACCGCGAACTCCCACTCGGGGAAGTCGCCGGCGTCGATCGCTTCCCACAGGTCGCGCCGGTGGAAGTCGTTGTCGGCGGCCTGCAGTTTCACCGCCTCGTCCCACACCGTCGACTGGATGCCCAGCTTCGGCCGCCAGTGGAACTTCGCGAACGTGCTCTTTCCCTCTGCATCGAGCAGCCGGAAGCTGTGCACGCCGAACCCCTCGATCATGCGCAGGCTGCGCGGGATCGTCCGGTCGCTCATCGCCCACATGATCATGTGCATGGATTCCGGCATCAGCGACACGAAATCCCAGAAGGTGTCGTGCGCGCTGCCGGCCTGCGGCCAGCCGCGGTCGGGCTCCATCTTCACCGCATGCACCAGGTCGGGGAACTTCATCGCGTCCTGGATGAAAAACACCGGGATGTTGTTTCCCACCAGGTCCCAGTTGCCCTGCTGCGTGTAGAACTTCACCGCGAAGCCGCGCACGTCGCGCGGCGTGTCCACCGATCCGGCGCCGCCGGCCACCGTGGAGAAACGGGTGAACACCGGCGTGCGCACGCCCTTCTCGGTCAGCAGCCTGGCGGTGGTGAACTTCGCCAGCGACTTGGTCAGCTCGAAGTAGCCGTGCGCGGCGCTGCCGCGGGCATGCACGATGCGCTCGGGAATGCGCTCGTGGTCGAAGTGGGTGATCTTCTCGCGCAGGATGAAGTCTTCCAGCAGCGTGGGTCCGCGCGCGGTGGGCCGCAGCGAATTCTGGTTGTCCGCCAGCGCGATGCCCTGGGCGGTGGTCATCACCGGATGGCCGCCGCCGGCCTGCTGCTGGGTTTCGCCGCCGTTGCCGCGGGGCAGCGCGCTGCGGTCGCGGCGCGGGGCGGCCGCCGGTGGCGTCGGGGATTTTCGGGGAGCGGTCTTCTTCGAAGTCATGGTCGTGTCATCCGGGCTTTGGGGGGAGGAAGCGCCGTTGGCCCGACCGGTGGAAACGGAGTCGTCGGGCAACATCGACAGGTGCGGCAACGGCCGGGCCGATGCCTGGTCCCACCATCCGACATCGCGGTTATCCGTGCGTGAACCCGCCGGGGCCGGTGTCGGAGAATCCGCCGAACGGGGCCGCGCGACGGCCGCAAACACCTGATTGGAGTAGAGATTCAAAAACTACCCGATCTTGAAAAAACTTCACGCTGGCTATTGACATCGTTTTTTGGCCGTGTTTCTCTCGACCCATGCCTTCCGCAGCCGCCACCGCCCAGACCCTGAAGCCGACCCTCCCGGCCGGTCTCTTCGTCGCGTCCGTCGCGCTGCTTACCGTCGTCGTCGTCCTTATTACCACCCTCACCGGTGCGGGATAGACGAGCGCGTAGAAACCTAGAGCCAACGCCTCGAAACTAGAACCCCGCACCGGAAACGGTGCGGGGTTTCTCGTTTCGGGGCCTGGAAAACCACCAGGACCCGATGCCGTGAACAGCGACGCGATCAAGACAGGCCCCGCCCGCGCCCCCGCCCGCGCGATGCTGCGCGCCACCGGGCTGGACGACGCCGCCATCGCAAAACCGCTCATCGCGGTGGTGCACACCTGGTCCGACGTCTCGCCCTGCAACCTGACGCTGCGCGACCTGGCGCAGCACGCGCGCGCCGGCATCCAGGCCGCGGGCGGCACGCCGGTCGAGTTCAACACCATCGCGATCACCGACGGCATCGCGATGGGCAGCGAAGGCATGCGCGCCTCGCTGGCCTCGCGCGAAACCATCGCCGACTCGATCGAACTGGCCGTCAGCGGCCACTGCCTGGACGGCGTGGTGGTGCTGGTGGGCTGCGACAAGACCATTCCCGCCGCCGCGATGGCGCTGGCGCGCCTGGACCTGCCCAGCGCCATCCTCTACGGCGGCACGATCATGCCGGGGCAGTGCAAGGGCAGGAAACTCACGGTGCAGGATGTGTTCGAAGCGGTCGGCGCCCATTCCGCCGGCACGCTCGACGACGCCGGCCTGGCCGAGGTCGAACGCCACGCCTGCCCCGGCGCCGGCGCCTGCGGCGGCCAGTTCACCGCCAATACGATGGCGATGGTGCTGACCTTCCTGGGCCTGTCGCCGCTGGGCCTGAACGACATCCCGGCGCTGCATCCCGACAAGGCCGCGGCCGCCTTCGCCTGCGGCGAGCTGGTGATGCAGCGGCATCGCGACCAGGGCCCCACGCCATCGACGATCCTGACGCGGGCGGCATTCACCAATGCCGCCCGCGCCGTTTCCGCCACGGCCGGGTCCACCAATGCCGCCCTGCACCTGCTGGCGATCGCGCACGAGGCCGGCGTCGAGTTCACGCTGGAGGATTTCGAGCAGGCCGCGCGCACGCCGGTCATCGCCGACCTCAAGCCGGGCGGTCGTTACACCGCCGCCGAGATGTTCGAGATGGGCGGCAGCGCCCTGATCGCCAACGCGTTGCGTGCGGCCGGCCTGTTGCTGGATGGGGCGACAGTGACCGGCCGCACGCTGTTCACCGAACTGGACGCGGTGCCGACGCCCGCGCCGCAGGACTGCGTGTTCCCCGTGTCCCGGCCGCTGAAACCGCGCGGTGGCTATTCGATCCTCTACGGCGACCTGGCACCCGAGGGCTGCATCGTCAAGCTCGCCGGCCACGGCCGCGACCACTTCGAAGGCCCGGCCCGCGTGTTCGATTCCGAAGACGCCGCTTTCGCCGCCGTGCAGTCGCGCGCAATCCACGCCGGCGATGTGGTGGTGATCCGCTTCGAGGGCCCGGCCGGTGGCCCCGGCATGCGCGAAATGCTGGCGGTGACCGCGGCCCTGGTCGGCCAGGGCCTGGGCAACGACGTCGCGCTGGTGACCGACGGCCGCTTTTCCGGTGCCACCCACGGCTTCATGGTCGGCCACGTCTCGCCCGAAGCCGCGCGCGGCGGCCCGATCGCGCGCCTGCGCGAGGGCGACCGCGTGCGCATCGACGTCGCCACGCGCCGCATCGATGTCGACGCCGACCTGACGGCCCGCGGGCCCGCGCGCATCGCGCCGCGCGTCGCCGGCGGCGCGCTCGCCAAGTACGCGCGCGATGTCGGCTCGGCGTCGCTCGGCGCCGTCACCAGCCCGGCGCCGGTACGAAAGCCCACGCGCATCGCCGCGCAGCTGATCGAAGCGGGGAAAGGAGCTCAGGTTCACGTTCCGGACCCGGCCGTCGCGGAGACCCCCTGACCCTGCTTCGAGAAATGGACCTGACCCCCCTTTCCCTTCACGCCTGACCTCCAACCCAAGGACCCGCCGCCATGACCCAGTCCCATGCCAAGACCCCGAACCCACCCCGCCCGCGGATCGCCGTCGTCGGCTACGGCAGCCAGGGCCGCGCGCATGCGCTGAACCTGCGTGAATCCGGTTTCGAGGTCACGGTCGGCCTGCGTCCCGGCGGTCCGACCGAGGCCAAGGCGCAGGCCGATGGCTTCACCGTGAAGACGCCGGCGGAAGCCGTCGCCGGCGCGGAGCTGGTCGCGGTGCTGACGCCGGACATGGTGCAGCCGCGGCTGTATCGCGAAGCCATCGAGCCCTACCTCGCCAAGGGCGCCTGCCTGTTGTTCGCCCACGGGTTCAACGTGCACTACGGGCAGATCGCGCCCCGCGCGGACCTGGACGTCGTGCTCGTCGCCCCGAAAGGCCCGGGTGCGCTGGTGCGGCGCGAGTTTGAAATTGGCCGCGGCGTGCCCTGCGTCTACGCCGTGCAGCAGGACACCAGCGGCCGCGCCGAACAGCTGGCCCTGGCCTACGCGGCCGGCCTCGGCGGCGCGCGCGCCAACGTGATCAAGACCACCTTCAAGGAAGAGACCGAGACCGACCTGTTCGGCGAGCAGGCGGTGCTGTGCGGCGGCGCGACCAAGCTGGTCCAGGCCGGCTGGGAAACCCTGGTCGAGGCCGGCTACCAGCCGGAGGTCGCGTATTACGAGTGTCTGCACGAACTCAAGCTGATCGTCGACCTGCTGTACGAAGGCGGCATCACCCGCATGCACGAGTTCATCAGCGAAACCGCGCAGTACGGCGACCTCACCCGCGGGCCCTACGTCATCGACGCGCACGCCCGCGCGCAGATGAAGAAGATCCTGGCCGAAATCCAGGACGGCACTTTCGCGCGCCAGTGGATCGCCGAATACGCCGCCGGCAACCCGAACTACAAGGCCCTGAAGCAGGCCGACCTCGACCACCCGATCGAAGCCACCGGCCGCAAGCTGCGCGCGGCGATGAGCTGGATCGGCGCCGACGGCAACGTGCAGCCCGCGCGGCCCGCCGCGCCCCGACCCACGGCGGAGGCCGCCGCCGCATGAAAACCCGACAAAACGGCGCGCAGCTGCTGGCGCGATGCCTCGAGGCCGAAGGCACCGACCGCCTGTTCGGCTATCCCGGCGGCGCGATCATGCCCTTCTACGACGCCCTCACCGGCTCGAAACTCAGGCACATCCTGGTGCGGCACGAACAAGGCGCGGCCCTGGCCGCGAACGGCTACGCCCGCGCCAGCGGCCGCGTCGGTGTCTGCATCGCCACGTCCGGCCCAGGCGCGTCCAACCTGGTGACCGGCATCGCCGACGCCTTCCTCGACTCGGCGCCGATGGTGGTGATCACCGGCCAGGTCTCGACCGCGCTGATGGGCACCGACGCCTTCCAGGAACTGGACGTGTTCGGCATGACCCTGCCGATCGTCAAGCACAGCTTCCTGCTGCGTCACGTCGACGACCTGCCCGAGGTCGTGCACGAAGCCTTCCGCATCGCCCGCGAAGGCCGCCCCGGCCCCGTGCTGATCGACCTGCCCAAGGACGTGCAGCTGGCCGACGCCTCGCATCTTTCCCCGAAGATTCCCGCGGCGGCGGTGCCTCCCCCGCCGCCGTCGCGGGAATCCCTTGCGGCAGCGATCGCCGCGATCGAAGCGGCCGAACGCCCGGTGATCTACGGCGGCGGCGGCATCGCGCTGGCGGAAGCGGTGAATGCCTTCCGCGGTTTCGTCGATTCCAGCGGCATCCCGACCGTGCTGACCCTGCGCGGCCTGGGCGCCCTGCCCACCGGCCACCCGCTGCTGCTGGGCATGCTGGGCATGCACGGCTGCCGCGCCGCCAACATGGCCGTGCAGGAGGCCGACGTGCTGATCGTGGTCGGCGCGCGTTTCGACGACCGCGCCACCGGCAAGCTGGCCGAGTTCGCACCGCGCGCGCGCATCGTGCACCTGGATGCCGACCGCCGCGAAATCGGCAAACTGCGCCAGGCCGATGTCGCCGTGCCCGGCGATGTCGCCACCGCGCTGAAGTCGCTGACCGGCGTGCACCCGGATTGTGGCGACTGGCGCCGGCACTGCCTGGAGCAGGGCGAACGCCACGCCGCGCGTTACGACGCCCCGGGCCGCGACGTATACGCCCCGGCCCTGCTGCGCCGCCTGTCCGAGATCGCGCCGCGAGATGCGATCGTCGCCTGCGATGTCGGCCAGCACCAGATGTGGGTCGCGCAGCACTGGAAGTTCAGCCACCCGCGCAACCACCTGACCAGCGGCGCGCTGGGCACGATGGGCTTCGGCCTGCCGGCGGCGATCGGCGCGCAGTTCGCCTGCCCCAACCGCACGGTGGTGCTGGTCAGCGGCGACGGCAGTTTCATGATGAACCTGCAGGAGCTGGCGACGGTCGCGCGCTGCAAGCTGCCGATCAAGATGGTGCTGCTCGACAACCAGGCCCTTGGCATGGTGCGGCAGTGGCAGGAGCTGTTCTTCGACCGCAACTACAGCGAAGTCGACCTGAGCGACAACCCGGACTTCGCGGCCCTGGCGCGCGTGTTCGGCATTCCCGCGCTGCAGGTCGACCAGCGGGCCGACGTGGAGGATGCCCTGCACGCGCTGATGTCCACGCCGGGTCCGGCCTTCCTGCATGTCGCCATCGACGCCCGCAGCAATGTCTGGCCCCTGGTGCCGCCCAACCACAGCAACGCGACGATGCTGGAGGGCGAAGCCGCCGCCGTGGCGTCGCCCGCGCCGGAGCCCGCCCATGCGCTACCGGCTTGAACTGGTGCTGCGCCCGGCCGAAGGCGCCCTGCTGCGGGTGCTCGGCACCGCCGAGCGCCGCGGCTTCACGCCGCTCGCCATCGCCGGCGAGCAGCCGCCCGACGGCGGCGACTGGCGGGTGCAGCTGACCGTGCGCGGCCAGCGCCCACCCGAGCCCCTGCAGCGCCAGATCGAACAGTTGCACGACTGCCTTTCCGTGGAGATCGCCCCATGTCCCTGAATCTCTGGTTCGACGGCCGCATCGGCCCGCAGGACCAACTGGCCGCCCCGCTCACCACCCACGCCATGCATTACGGCACGGCGGTGTTCGAAGGCATCCGCAGCTACGCCACGCCCGACGGCGCGGCCGTGTTCCGCCTGCCCGAGCACCTGGAGCGCATGCGCAAGGGCGCCGAGGCTTTCGGCGCCAGGTTCGACGTCGTCGAAGCGGCGGCGGCGGTGATCGCGGTGCTGCAGTCCAACCAGCACCGCGACGCCTATGTGCGGCCGCTGCTCTGGTACGGCACCGGCTCGCTGGGCCTGGACGTCGCGCCGCTGAGCCGGCACCTGATGGTGGCCTCGATGCCGTGGAAGCCGCACCTGGGCGACAAGCCCGTACGCCTGACCGTCTCGCCCTTCCGCCGCAACCGCGCCGAAGCGCTGCCGCCGCTCAAGCTCAGCGGCGCCTACGTCAACTCGATCCTGGCCAAGCGCGAGGCCGGCAGCCGCGGGTTCGACGATGCGCTGTTCATGGATGACGCGGGGTTCGTGGTCGAGTGCACCGGCGTCAACGTTTTCCTGGTCAAGGGCGGTCAAGTGGTCGCGGTCGAACACCCAGACGCATTGCCGGGCATCACCCGCGACACCATCGTCGAACTGGCGGGTGCAGCGTCGCGGCCGGTCACGCTGGAGGAGCTGCTGGAGGCCGACGAGGTCTTCCTCACCGGCACCTCGGCCGAGGTGATGCCGGTGGCGGCGCTGGACCGCAGGGCCTACGGCGCCACGCCGGTCGCCAATGAACTGCGCGCCCGCTACCTGCGCGTCGTGCGCGGCGGCTCGCCGGCGCACACGCACTGGCTGACGAGCGTATGACGCCCTCCAATCCGGGGTCAGAGTCGATTTATCTTCCGCGGCCGAGCGGGACGACAGCCTCGCGCCATCCCTCGCGGACGGAAGTTAAATCGACTCTGACCCCGGATGTCGTCGGCGTCGCCGACGTCCTGGCCGCGCACGCGCGCCTGCGCCGCTACCTGCCGCCGACGCCGCTGCATTACGCGGAGCGTTTCGGCACCTGGCTCAAGCTCGAGAACCTGCAGCGCACCGGCTCCTACAAGGTGCGCGGCGCATTGAACGCGCTGCTGGCCGCGCGCGAGCGCGGCGACCGCCGCCCGGTGATCGCCGCCTCGGCCGGCAACCACGCCCAGGGCCTGGCCTGGGCCGCGCACCGGCTGGGCATGCAGGCGATCACCGTGATGCCGCTCGGCGCGCCGGAAACCAAGATCGCCGGCGTCGCCCACTGGGGCGCCACGGTACGCATGCACGGCGCCAGCTTCGACGAGGCGCGCGCCTTCGCGCTGGAGCTGGCGGGGCTGCACGGCTATCGCTTCCTGTCCGCTTTCGATGATCCCGAGGTGATCGCCGGCCAGGGCACGGTCGGTCTCGAACTGGCAGCGCACGCGCCGGACGTGGTGATCGTGCCGATCGGCGGCGGCGGCCTGGCCGCCGGCGTCGCCCTGGCGCTCAAGTCGCAGGGCGTGCGCATCGTCGGCGCCCAGCCCGAGGGCGTGGACGCGATGGCGCGCGTGCTGCGCGGCGACGACAGCGCGCCGGTACCCGGCCCCACGCTGGCCGACGGCGTGCGCGTGCGCCATCCGGGCCAGCTCACCCGCCGCCTGCTGGCCGGCCTGCTCGACGACCTGGTGATCGTGCGTGAAGCCGAGCTGCACGAAACCCTGGTGCGCCTGGCGCTGGAGGAACACGTGATCGCCGAAGGCGCCGGCGCGCTGGCCCTGGCGGCCGGGCGCCGCGTCGCCGGCCGCAACAAGTGCGCGGTGGTCTCCGGCGGAAACATCGACGCCGCCGTGCTCGCCGGCCTGCTCTCCGACGTGCGGCCACGCGCGCCGCGCAGGCCGCGCCGCCGCCAGCAGGCCAGGCCCCTGCCCGCCTCCCTTCCCACGGCGCCGGTCGTCCGGCTGCCGATCCCCGTTCTGGAACAAACCCCCTTGCTGCAGGAGTGCACGCCGTGACCACGGACCGCATCCGGATCTTCGACACCACCCTGCGCGACGGCGAACAATCGCCCGGCTGCAGTCTGCGTCCGGCCCAGAAGCTGGTGATGGCGCGCGCACTCGCCGAGCTCGGCGTGGACGTGATCGAGACCGGCTTCCCGGCCAGCTCGGCCAGCGACATGGAGGCGACCCGGCTGATCGCCGCCGAGATCCAGCGGCCGTCGCTGTGCGCGCTGTCGCGCTGTGCGCCCGGCGACATCGAGGCCGCCGCCAAGGCGCTGGAGAAGGCGCGCCGGCCGCGCATCCACGTCTTCATCTCGACCAGCCCGCTGCACCGCGAGCACAAGCTCGGCCTGAGCCGGCAGCAGGTGCTCGAGCGCGCCATCGAAGGCGTGCGGCTGGCGCGGCGCTACGTCGAGGACGTCGAGTTCTCGGCCGAGGACGCGCTGCGCACCGAGGAGGACTTCCTGGTCGAGGTCTTCAGCGAGGCGATCGCCGCCGGTGCGCGCACCATCAACGTGCCCGACACCGTCGGCTACACCACGCCCGAGGAGATCCGCGGCCTGTTCCAGCGCCTGATCGCCGGCGTGCGCGGCGCCGGGCAGGCGGTGTTCAGCGCGCACTGCCACGACGACCTGGGCCTGGCCGTGGCCAACTCGCTGGCCGCGATCGAGGGCGGCGCGCGCCAGGTCGAGTGCACCATCAACGGCATCGGCGAACGCGCCGGCAACGCCGCGCTGGAAGAGATCGTGATGGCGCTGAAGGTGCGCGGCGCGCGTTACGGCACCGGCACCGGCATCGACACCCGGGCGCTGCTGCCGGCCTCGCGCCTGCTGTCGCGGCTGACCGGCATGACCGTCCAGCGCAACAAGGCCGTGGTCGGCGCCAACGCCTTCGCGCACGAAGCCGGCATCCACCAGCACGGCATGCTGCGCAACCGCAATACCTACGAGATCATGCGGCCGGAAGACGTCGGCTGGCCGGCATCGCAGATGGTGCTGGGCCGGCACAGCGGCCGGCACGCAGTGAACGACCGGCTGCGGGCGCTGGGCTTCGTGCTCGAGGAGTTCGAGTTCGAGCGGGTCTTCGCCGCCTTCAAGAAGCTCTGCGACCACCAGCGCCTGGTGCGCGACGCCGACCTGCAGGTGCTGGTGACGGGCGACCCGGACGCGGCCGGCCGCGGCTACCGGCTGGCCGCACTGTCGGTCAGCGACAGCGGCAAGCGCGCCCGCGCCCACGTCGAACTCTCCGACCCCGAGGGCCACCTGGTCGCCGAGATCGCCGAAGCCGACGGCCCCGTCGCCGCGCTCTTCGAGGCCATGACCCGCGCCACCGGCGTGCCGATGCAGCTCGAGAGCTACCAGGTGCACAGCATCGGCATCGGCGCCGACGCCCGCGGCGAAGCCAGCCTGAGCGTGCGCTGCGAAGGCGCCGAGCACACCGGCGTCGGCACCAGCCGCGACATCATCGAAGCCAGCGCCCTGGCCTGGCTCGACGTCGCCAACCGCATCCTGCGCCAGCGCGAAGCGCCGGCCACCTACGCCGCCACTGCCTGAGGATCCCATGGCCCCGCCCAAGACCCTGCTCGACAAACTCTGGGACGCCCACGTGGTCGTACCCGAAACCGCCGACGCGCCCGCCGTGCTTTATGTCGACCTGCACCTGGTGCACGAGGTGACCTCGCCGCAGGCCTTCACCGAACTCGAGGCCCGCGGCCTGTCGCCGCGCCGGCCCGACCGCACCAAGGCCACGCTCGACCATTCGACGCCGACCCTGCCCGCCGCCACCGACGGCCGCCTGCCCTATGCCAGCGCCCAGTCCGAGGCGCAGGTCGAGGCGCTGCGGCGCAACTGCGCGCGGCACGGCATCGAGCTGTTCGACCTGGGCGATGCCCGCCGCGGCATCGTGCACGTGGTCGCGCCCGAACTCGGCCTGACCCAGCCGGGCCAGACCATCGTCTGCGGCGACAGCCACACCAGCACCCACGGCGCGTTCGGCGCCCTGGCCTTCGGCATCGGCAGCAGCGAGGTCGGCCACGTGCTGGCCACCCAGTGCCTGCTGCAACGCAAGCCGCGCGCGCTGGCGATCACGATCGACGGAGAGCTCGGCCCCGGCGTCGGTGCCAAGGACGTGGTGCTGCACGTGATCGGCCGCATCGGCGTCAACGGCGGCACCGGCCACGTCATCGAATTCCGCGGCTCCACCGTGCGGGCGATGTCGATGGAGCAGCGCATGACCCTGTGCAACATGGCGATCGAAGCCGGCGCGCGCGCCGGCCTGGTGGCGCCGGACGCGACCACGTTCGCCTGGCTGGCGAAAACGCCGCGCGCGCCGACCGGCGAGGCGCTGGACGAGGCGATCGCGCACTGGCGCACCCTGGCCAGCGATCCGGACGCGGCGTTCGACCAGGAAGTGCGCATCGACGCGCGCGGCATCCGCCCGACGGTGACCTGGGGTACGCACCCGGGCACCGCGCTGGCGGTGGACCAGCGCATTCCGGCGCCGGCCGACGGCGCCGAGACCAAGGCGCTGGCCTACATGCAGCTGCAGGCCGGCGCGCACATCGCCGGCACGCCGGTGGACGTGGTGTTCGTCGGATCCTGCACCAATGGCCGGCTGTCGGACCTGCGCGACGTCGCCCGGGTGCTCGACGGCCGCCGCGTGCATCCGCGCGTGCGCATGCTGGTGGTGCCGGGCTCCGAACAGGTCAAGCGCGAGGCCGAAGCCGAGGGCATTGACGTCATCGTGCGCGCCGCCGGCGCCGAGTGGCGCGAGCCGGGCTGTTCGATGTGCATCGCCATGAACGGCGACCTGGTGGCGCCCGGGCAGCTGGCGGTCAGCACCAGCAACCGCAATTTCGAGGGCCGCCAGGGCCCCGGGGCCCGCACCCTGCTCGCCTCGCCGCTGACCGCCGCCGCCTCGGCGGTGGCCGGCGTCGTGGCCGACGTGCGCGAACTCGAGACCGCCGCCACGGAGGCCGCATGAGCACCGCCATCCGCCACATCCGCTCCGCCAGCGTCGTGCTGGCGCAGGCCAACATCGACACCGACCGGATCATTCCCGCGCGTTTCCTGTCCACGACCACGCGCACGGGGCTGGGGCAGCATGCCTTCGCCGACTGGCGCAAGCGCAGCGACGGCAGCGTGGACCCGGACTTCGCCTTGAACCGTCCGCAGAACGCCGGCCGCTCGATCCTGATCGCGGGGCGCAACTTCGGCTGCGGCAGCTCCCGCGAGCACGCGCCCTGGGCCCTGGTGGACGCCGGCCTGCGCGCCGTGGTCAGCAGCCAGGTCGCCGACATCTTCCGCGCCAACGCGCTCAAGAACGGCCTGGTGCCGGTGGTGCTGGACGAAGGCACCGTGCAGGACCTGATGCGGCGCCCCGACGACGTCCTGGAGATCGACATCGCCGCCGGCGAACTGCGCACACCCGCCGGCGAAGCGCACCGTTTCGAACTCGACGCCTTCGCCCGCACCTGCCTGCTCGAGGGCGTGGACGAACTGGGCTACCTGCTCGCCCGCAGCCCCGACATCACCCGCTACGAAACCCGACAGACTCCGGAGTTCCGCCATGGCTTCTGAAATCGTCGTCCTGCCCGGTGACGGCATCGGTCCCGAAGTCACCCGCGCGGCGGTGGCCACCCTGCAGGCGGTCGGCCGCCGCTACGGCCACGACTTCCGCTTCCAGACCCACCTGATCGGCGGTGCGGCGATCGATGCTACCGGCGAGCCGCTGCCGGCCGCGACGCTGGCCGCCTGCCGCCAGGCCGATGCGATCCTGCTCGGTGCGGTCGGCGGGCCGAAGTGGTCGGACCCGTCCGCGACCGTGCGGCCGGAGCAGGGCCTGCTGGCGCTGCGCCAGGCGCTGGGCCTGTACGCCAACCTGCGGCCGGTGCGCCCGCATCCGGTCGCGCTGGGCGCCTCGCCGGTGAAACCGCACCTGCTCGCCGGCGTCGACCTGCTGGTGGTGCGCGAGCTCACCGGCGGCCTGTACTTCGGCGAGAAGCAGCGCCACGCCGACCGCGCCAGCGACCTGTGCGAATACAGCGTGCTGGAGATCGAGCGCGTGCTGCGCCGCGCCTTCGGCTTCGCGCGCGCGCGCCGCGGAAAACTGGTGTCGGTGGACAAGGCGAACGTGCTGGAGACGTCGCGGCTGTGGCGCGAGACCGCCACCCGGATCGGCCGCGAGGAGTACCCCGACGTCGCGCTCGACCACCAGCTGGTGGACTCGATGGCCATGCACCTGATCGCCCGCCCGCGCGACTTCGACGTGGTGGTGACCGAAAACCTGTTCGGCGACATCCTCACCGACGAGGCCTCGCTGCTGGCCGGTTCGCTGGGCCTGCTGCCCTCGGCCTCGCTGGGCGACGGCCGGCGCGGCCTGTACGAACCCATCCACGGCTCCGCCCCGGACATCGCCGGCCGCGGCATCGCCAACCCCTTCGCGACCATGCTCAGCGCCGCCCTGCTGCTGCGGCATTCGCTGGGGCTGGAGGAAGAGGCGCTGGCGGTCGAACTGGCGGTCGCGGCTGCGCTGGACAGCGGCGCGCTGACGGCGGACCTGGCCGCACCCGGGCAGGCGGTGTCGACGCAGGCGGCCGCGGACGCGGTGCTGGAACGCCTCGAGCCGCGCTGCCACGTCGCCGAACTGCGCGA
Source organism: Arenimonas terrae (assembly GCF_006265115.1). GTDB lineage: Bacteria > Pseudomonadota > Gammaproteobacteria > Xanthomonadales > Xanthomonadaceae > Arenimonas > Arenimonas terrae. Next base: position 37,715 of record NZ_SMDR01000004.1, read on the forward strand.
CTGACCAGAACGGTGTCGGGCCGCGGCCCGGCACCGCCCCTGATCAGATCTGGGGGACTTCCTGGAGCAGCAGGATCAGGGCGTCGCGGGTGCGGCGGCGCAGGTCGTCCAGGCGGGCGCCCATGTCGGGCGCCTGGATCTGGGCGGCGCCCAGGTGCTCGAGGCCGTGGCAGACCTCCACCAGCTGCACCGCGCCCATGGCCAGGGCGGCCGAGCGCAGGTAGTGCGCGGCATTGCCCAGTGCCTCCGGGTCGCCGGCCAGATGGGCCTGCTCCATCTTCTTCACCAGGTCCGGCGCTTCGTGCACGAACATGCGCACGAACTCGCTGAACGAGCCGGGCTGGTCGCGGTCGAGCATGCGCAGCAGTTCGAGCGCCTTCGGATCGAGCAGGGATTCGGCCATGGCGGGGGTTTTCCGGTCGACGACGGGCCTATTCTGGCCGTTGGGCGCTGCCCTGCCTAGCCCGCCCGCGGCGTCGGTCCGAGTGCGGGCTCCAGGCCTTTCCCGTATCCTTGCGCCCCCCACATCAAGACGCCCGCGCCCCGGGCAAGAAGGAGTTCCCCATGGCCCTGGACCTGGTGCCGACCGGCCGCGACGTGCCCAACGAGATCAACGTCGTCATCGAGATCCCCAAGGACGCCGACCCGGTGAAGTACGAGGTCGACAAGGCCACGGGCGCGATCTTCGTCGACCGCATCCTGTCCACGCCGATGCGCTACCCCTGCAACTACGGCTACGTGCCGCACACCCTGTGCGGCGACGGCGACCCGGTGGACGTGCTGGTCATCCTGCCCCTGCCCCTGATCCCGGGCGCGGTCATCCGCTGCCGCCCGGTCGGCATGCTGAAGATGAAGGACGAGGCGGGCGAAGACACCAAGCTGCTGGCCGTGCCGGTGGACAAGGTGTTCGGCGGTTACTCCCACATCCACGACATCGCCCAGGTCAGCCCGCACTGGCTCGAGCGCATCGGCCACTTCTTCGAGCACTACAAGGACCTGGAGAAGGGCAAGTGGGTCAAGCTCGACGGCTGGGAGGGCGCCGACGCCGCGCGCCGCGAGATCCTGGAGTCGGTCGAGCGCTTCGAGGCCAGCCCGGAAAAGCTCAACTTCTGAGCGCCCGGCAGGGAAACGGAAAAGCCGCCCGAGGGGCGGCTTTTTCTTGCCTGGTCTCCGGGTCCGGCCGATGCGCGGCCCGGGAATCCGGCGCCGGTTCAGCTGCCGCCGGCGCGATGCGGATAGGCGGCGAAGATCTCGGCGATGGTGCCGTTGATGCGCTGCTCGCGCTCGCCGGGCTTGAGCCGGGCGACGCGGCCCACGGCCACGCCTTCCCAGACCAGGCGCTTGCCGCGCGCGTCCACCAGGTCGATGTTCAGCGTGCCCTCGCGGTAGCGGCGCACGTCGGTGCGCTCGCTCCAGAACGGCACGGCGAAATAGGCATTGGCTCGGTAGCTGTAGTAGTAGCCGTAGTTCACCTCGGGCACGCTGATCACGTCCTCGCGCTCGCTGATGTAGGCGTTGATGTTCACCAGCAGGTCGGGCGCGCTTTCGCTGTAGGTGTAGCCGCGCGCTTCCATCTCGCGGCGGGCGGCGGCGCGCATGATCGAGCTGGCCGGCGTGGCGTAACCCTTGTTTTCCACCGCCAGCGGCGCATAGAAGGCGAAGCTGCGGTAGCTCGAGAAGTCGGCCTGGGGGTCGGTGTCGCTGCTGATCTGCGGGCCGGTGGCGCAGCCGGCGAGGACGATCAGCGACAGCAGGGCCAGGCGCTGCAACACGCGCGAAACGGTCATGACGGCATCTCCGGTGGGGACGCGGCCACGCTAGCACGCGGCCAGAGCACCCGGCATTAACGCCGGCTGAGCCGAACCACGCCTTTCGACCGCAGGCTTTCGCCGGCGGACGGACGGCGGGCGATTGATTACCCCGGCGGCGCCGACTCGACCCGGTTGCGGCCGTTGCGTTTGGCCCGATAGAGCGCGGCATCGGCCGCTTCGGTCAGGCGTTCAGGCCCGTCCTCGCCCGGCACGCCGCCCGCCACGCCGATGCTGATGCTTACCCGGCCCGACGCGCTGCCGCCGTGCCCGATGTCCAGAGCCTCGACGGCCGACCGCAGCCACTCCGCGGTGGCCAGCATGCCATCGCGGTCGACGCCGGAGGCGATGGCCGCGAACTCCTCGCCGCCGTAGCGCGCCAGCCGCAGCGGCGAGCCTTCGACGACGTCCGCCAGGCAGCGGGCGATCCGCCGCAGGCAGGCGTCGCCGGCCGGATGGCCGTAGCTGTCGTTGTAGTCCTTGAAGTGGTCGACGTCGACCAGCAGCACGGCCATGGGCCGGCCGCTGCGCTGCGCCGCATCGCCGGCTTCGGCCAGCCAGTAGTCGAAGCGGCGCCGGTTCGCGATACCGGTCAGCGCGTCCGTGCGCGAGGTGTTTTCGAGCGTGCGGTAGGCGTCCTGCAGCTGCCGGTTGGCGAGCTGGAGCTGTTCGAGCAGGCCGGCGGCATGGATGACGCCGGCGACCAGGCTGGCCACCGTCTGGAACAGCGTCAGCTGGCCGCGGAACGCGCCGACCCGCAGGCTCTCGGCGTTCAGCACCGCCAGCACGCGGCCGTCGTGCAGCACCGGCACGCAGAGCTCGGAGCGGGTGCCGTCGAGCGTGTCGACGAAGTTGGGATGCCCGCGGGTGTCCTCGATGTCGAAGCTGCGGCCGGTGGCCGCACATTCGCCGACCACGCCCGACCCCAGCGCCCGCCGGTAGCCGATGCCGACATCGCTGCGCAGGCGGCTGTGCAGGGCGCGGCAGACGAACTCGCCGCGGGCGTGGTCGACCACGGCGCAGGCGACGAACTCCCAGTCGAACTCCGCCGCCAGCGCGTCCACGACGCGCTGAAGCAGCGGGTCCAGCGCCAGGTCCTGGCCGGCGATGCTGGCGATGCGGCCCAGCGTTTCCAGCTGGCGTCTGGCCTGCCCCTGCTCGCCGCTGTCCATCGGTTCTCCCCGGGCGTCAGTCGCGACGATACACTTGGGCGCCCTGGGCCCGGAACTCGGCGGCCTTCTCGGCCATGCCCTGCTCCAGCGCGGCGGCCTCGTCGGCGACGCCGTGGCTGGCGGCGTATTCGCGCACGTCCTGGGTGATCTTCATCGAGCAGAAATGCGGGCCGCACATCGAGCAGAAATGCGCGACCTTGTGCGCGTCCTTGGGCAGGGTCTCGTCGTGGTATTCGCGGGCGCGCTCCGGGTCCAGCCCAAGGTGGAACTGGTCCTGCCAGCGGAACTCGAATCGGGCCTTGCTCAGCGCGTTGTCCCGGGCCTGGGCGCCGGGGTGGCCCTTGGCCAGGTCGGCGGCGTGGGCGGCGATACGGTAGGCCATCAGGCCCTCGCGCACGTCGTTCTTGTCGGGCAGGCCGAGGTGTTCCTTCGGCGTCACGTAGCAGAGCATCGCGGTGCCGAACCAGCCGATCATCGCCGCACCGATGGCGGACGTGATGTGGTCGTAACCCGGGGCGATGTCGGTGGTCAGCGGGCCGAGCGTGTAGAACGGCGCTTCGCCGCAGACGGCCAGCTGCTTGTCCATGTTCTCCTTGATCAGGTGCATCGGCACGTGGCCGGGGCCCTCGATCATGGTCTGCACGTCATGCTTCCAGGCGATCTTGGTCAGCTCGCCCAGGGTCTCGAGCTCGCCGAACTGCGCGGCGTCATTGGCGTCGGCGATGCTGCCCGGGCGCAGGCCGTCGCCCAGCGAGAAGCTGACGTCGTAGGCCTTCATGATTTCGCAGATTTCCTCGAAGTGCGTGTAGAGGAAATTCTCCTTGTGGTGGGCCAGGCACCACTTGGCCAGGATGCTGCCGCCGCGGCTGACGATGCCGGTCACGCGCTTCGCCGTCAGCGGCACGTAGCGCAGCAGCACGCCGGCGTGGATGGTGAAGTAGTCCACGCCCTGCTCGGCCTGCTCGATCAGGGTGTCGCGGAAGATCTCCCAGGTCAGCTCCTCGGCCTTGCCGTCGACCTTTTCCAGCGCCTGGTAGATCGGCACGGTACCGATCGGCACCGGCGAGTTGCGCAGGATCCACTCGCGCGTCTCGTGGATGTTCTTGCCGGTGCTCAGGTCCATCACCGTGTCGGCACCCCAGCGGATCGAGTACACCATCTTCTCGACTTCCTCGGCGATGCCCGAGGACACGGCGCTGTTGCCGATGTTCGAATTGACCTTGGTCAGGAAGTTGCGGCCGATGATCATCGGCTCGATTTCCGGATGGTTGATGTTGGCCGGGATGATGGCGCGGCCGCGGGCGACCTCGTCGCGCACGAATTCGGGCGTGATCAGCTTCTGGATCGCGGCGCCGAAGCTTTCGCCCGCATGCTGGCGCAGCAGGTGGGCTTCCTTGATGGCCTCGAAACGCTGGTTCTCGCGGATGGCGATGTATTCCATTTCCGGCGTGACGATGCCGCGGCGGGCGTAGTGCATCTGGGTGACGTTGGCGCCGGCCTTGGCACGCAGCGGCGGGCGCAGCGCCGGAAAACGCACGGCGTCGAGCTTGTGGTCGGCGGCGCGGGCGCGGCCGAAGTCCGAGCTCAGGCCCGGCAGCGGCTCGACGTCGCCGCGTTCGGCGATCCAGCGTGCGCGCATGGCCGGCAGGCCGGCGCCGAGGTCGATCGCCGCATCGGGATCGGTGTACGGGCCCGAGGTGTCGTAGACGGTGAAGGGTGCGTTCGGCTCCTGGATGCCGTACATGCGCGGCGTCGGGTCCAGCGCGATCTCGCGCATCGGCACCTGCAGGTCGGGGCGCGAACCTTCGACGTGGATCTTGCGCGAGCCGGGGATGGGCCGGGTCACGGATTCGGAGAGTTGCTGCGCCTGGCGCAGCAGTTCGGTCGGCAGGGCGTTCATGCGTTTCGTCCTTTGTGGCCCCGGGCGGGGCGGAACGAAGCGGCGGCGCGATCAGATTCCGGGGTCAGAGTGCATTTATCTGATGGCGGCCAGATAAATGCACTCTGACCCCGGATTACGTCGCGAAGCTCCCTACGCCGGTACCAACCGGATCAGGTTCGAAGGGTATTTCTCAGCCCGCTTCCCGCCGGGCACCCCCGCTTCCGGTCGCCATTCTTCCACGGCCGGGCTCCGGGAGCCAGAAGCGGGCCGGCCCGGCCGTCGCGGCTCAGCGGCGGCCGGATTCGAAGGCCTGCGGATGGCGCGGCCCGCCCACGGGCTCCGCCGGCGGCGGCGGCACGCGGAACCAGGCCGCGTACAGCGCCGGCAGGAACAGCAGCGTCAGCGCGGTGGCCACGATCAGGCCACCCATGATCGCCACCGCCATCGGCCCGAAGAACACGCTGCGCGACAGCGGGATCATCGCCAGCACCGCCGCCAGCGCGGTCAGCACGATCGGCCGGAAGCGGCGCACCGTGGCGTCGATCACCGCCTGCGTGGGCGGATGCCCGGCGGCGATGTCCTGCTCGATCTGGTCCACCAGGATCACCGAATTGCGCATGATCATGCCGCTGAGCGCGATCGTGCCCAGCATGGCCACGAAGCCGAAGGGCACCCGGAACACCAGCAGGAACAGCACCACGCCGATCAGCCCCAGCGGCGCGGTCAGCAGCACCATCGCCGTGCGCGGGAAGCTGCGCAGCTGCAGCATCAGCAGCGTCGTCACCACGCCGAGGAACAGCGGCACGCCGGCGGCGACCGACTTGGAGCCGCGGCCGGAATCCTCGACCGTACCGCCGGTCTCGAGCAGGTAGCCGGGTGGCAGCGAGGCGCGGATGTCCTCCAGCGTCGGCAGGATCTGCGCGGTGACGCTGGGCGGCGTCTGCTCACCGTAGATGTCGGCGCGAACGGTCACCGTCGGCAGGCGGTTGCGGTGCCAGATGATGCCGTCCTCGAAGCCGTATTCCAGCGTCGCGATCTGCTCCAGCGGCACGCTGCGGCCGGTGGTCGCAGGCACCGCGAGACTGCCCAGCAGACTCAGCCGCTCGCGCTCCTCGTCCGGTCCGCGCAGCAGGATCTCGATCAGCTCGTTGCCGTCGCGATAGGTGCTGACCGAAGTGCCCGACAGCGACCCGCGAAGGAAGGCGGCGACGTGCGCCGAGCTCACGCCCAGCACGCGCGCACGCTCCTGGTCGATGTGCAGGCGCACGACCTTGCTGGGTTCGTCCCAGTCCAGGTTGACGTTGCTGACGTGCGGGTTGGCGCGCACCTTGTCGGCGACCTGGCGCGCCAGCCGGCGCACTTCGTCCACGTGCTCGCCCGAGACGCGGAACTGCAGCGGGAAGCCGACCGGCGGCCCGTTCTCCAGCCGCGACACGCGCGCCTGCACGTCGGCGAACTTCTCGTCGAACAGCCCGATCAGCCAGCCGCGCACCGCTTCGCGCGCCTCGATGTCCGGCGTCAGGATCACGAACTGCGCGAAGCTTGCCTGCGGCAGCTTCTGGTCCAGCGGCAGGTAGAAGCGCGGCGAGCCGGTGCCGACGTGGGCGACGTAGCTCTCGATGTCCTTGCGCGTGGCCAGTTCGGCCTCGAGCCGCTTGGCCACGGCTTCGGTCGCGTGCAGCGACGAGCCTTCGGCCAGCTCCAGGTCGACCATCAGTTCCAGGCGCGTGGACGAGGGGAAGAACTGCTGCGGCACGAAGCGGAACATCAGGATCGAGGCGACGAAGGCCAGCACCGTCACCGCGATCACCGTCTTGCGGTAGCGCACGCACCAGGTGACCCAGCTGCGGAAGCGGCGGTAGAACTTCGTGGCATACGGGTCGTGGGCCTGGCCGTCCTCGTCGTGCGGCTTGGGCGCCGGCAGCAGCTTGTAGCCCAGGTAGGGAATGAACACCACCGCCGCGATCCAGGACAGGATCAGCGAGATCGTCACCACCTGGAAGATCGAGCGGGTGTATTCGCCGGTGCTCGAGGCCGCGGTGGCGATCGGCAGGAAACCCGCCGCCGTCACCAGGGTGCCGGTCAGCATCGGGAAGGCCGTGGACCGGTAGGCGAAGGCCGCCGCCTTCATGCGGTCGTAGCCCTGCTCCATCTTCACCGCCATCATCTCGACGGCGATGATCGCGTCGTCCACCAGCAGGCCAAGCCCCAGCACCAGGGCGCCGAGCGAGATCTTGTGCAGGCCGATGCCGAAGTAGTGCATCGCCGCGAAGGTCATGGCCAGCACCAGCGGGATCGACAGCGCCACCACCAGGCCGGTGCGGAAACCCAGCGAGAAAAAGCTGACCAGCAGCACGATCACCACGGCTTCGGTGAGCACGCGCACGAACTCGGCGACCGAACTGCGCACCGCCTTGGGCTGGTCGGACACCTTCTGCAGGGTCATGCCGACCGGCAGGGTTTCCTGCAGGCGGGCGAAATCCTCGTCCAGCACCTCGCCCAGCCGGATGATGTCGCCGCCGGCGCGCATGGCCACGGCGATGCCGATGGCGTTTTCGCCCATGAAGCGCATGCGCGGCGCGGCCGGATCGGCGAAGCCGCGGCGGATCTCGGCGACGTCGCCCAGGCGGAAGCTGCGGTCGCCGACCCGGATCGGGAAGTCGCGGATCTCCTCGACGCTGTCGAAGCGGCCCGACACCCGCAGCTGCACGCGGTCGGTGCCGGTCTCGAAGAAGCTCGCCGGCGCGATCGCGTTCTGTTCGTCCATCGCCTGCTGCACGACGGCCAGCGGCACGCCCAGCGTGGCCAGCTTGGTGTTCGACAGTTCGATCCAGATCTTCTCGTCCTGCAGGCCGATCAGCTCGATCTTGCCGACGTCCGGCAGCCGGTGCAGCTCCAGCTCGATGCGCTCGGCGTAATCCTTGAGCGTGGCGTAGTCGAACCCGTCGCCCTGCAGCGCGTAGATGTTGCCGAAGGTGTCGCCGAACTCGTCGTTGAAGTAGGGCCCGACCACGCCCTGGGGCAGGTTCTGGCGGATGTCGCCGACCTTCTTGCGCACGTCGTACCAGAGCTGCGGCAGTTCCCGCGACACCAGCGAATCACGCGCGACCAGCATCACCAGCGATTCGCCCGGACGCGAGTAGGAGCGCACGAACTCGTAGCGCCCGGTCTCCATCACCTCCTTTTCGATGCGGTCGGTGACCTGGCGCGCCACTTCCTCGGCGGTCGCGCCCGGCCAGAAGGTCCGCACCACCATCACCTTGAAGGTGAAGGGCGGATCCTCGGACTGGCCCAGGCGCTGGTAGCTGAAGAAGCCGACGAAGGCGAGCACCAGCATCGCGTACAGCACCAGCGGCCGGTTGCGCAGCGCCCACTCGGACAGGTTGAAATCGGAGGCCATGGCGTCCGGTCCTCAGCGCGCGTCGGCGGCGGCAGGGGCGGGTGCGGCGGCGGCCAGCGCGACCGGCCGGTTCTCGCGATCGATCGGCTTGATGCGCTGGCCTTCCAGCAACAGGTGCACGCCCGCGGCGACCACCCACTCGCCCGGCTCGAGCCCGGCGAGCACAGGCACCGCCGTTTCGCCGTAGGGGCCGACCTTGACCACGCGCAGGCTCACCTTCGCGCTGGCCGGGTCCACGACCCACAGCGCGGGCTGGCCGTCCTTTTCATGCAGGGCCGACAGTGGCACCGCCAGGGCCTGGCTGTCGTCGGCGAGCGCATAGACGCGCGCGCTCTGGCCGATCTCGGCGCGACCGGCGCCGGCATCGAAGCTCACGCGCGCGGCGAAAGTGCGCGCCTGCGGGTCGGCCGCCGGCGCGATCTCGCGCAGCTTGCCGGGGAAACGCTTGCCGGGCGCCGACCACAACTCGACCAGCAGTTCGCGGCCCGGCACGAAATCCGCCGCGCTCTGCTCGGGCACGCTGATGGCGACTTCGCGCTCGCCGTCCTCGGCCAGCACGAACACGGTCTGGCCCGCGGCCACCACCTGACCGGCCTCGGCCAGGCGCTGCGCGATCACGCCGCTCTTGGGCGCGCGCAGTACCGCATAGGTCGCCTGGTTGCCGGACACGGCGGCCTGCGCCTTGGCCTGGCGCACCCGCGCCTGCGCGGCCTGCTGGGCCGACACGCGGGCGTCGTAGAGGGAGCGGCTGACCAGCTGGCGTTCGAGCAGGCTCTTGTAGCGCTCGAGTTCGGAGTCGGCGAGCGCGAGGTCGGACTCGGCCGAGGCCAGCTGCGCGCGCGCGGCCTCGAGCTGCAGACCGACATCGGCCGCATCGAGTTCGGCCAGGGCCTGGCCGGCCTTCACCCGGTCGCCGACGTCGACCATGCGGCGGCTGATCTTGCCGCCGATGCGGAAGGCCAGGGCCGGTTCATGCTGGGCGCGCACCTCGCCCGGATAGGCGCTGGCGGCTGCGCCCGCGGCCCCGGGCTGTACCACCATGGCCGGACGGGCCGGGCCTTCTTGGGGTTCGTCCTTGCCGCAGGCCACGAGGGCCAGCAGGCCGACCATCAGGAAAATCCGGGGAATCATGCGTGCGGCGCTCATCGGAGGGTCATCTAATTATTGAACCGGGGGTATACTATCTTTACAATACCGCCGAGTTCAATAATATTTTTCGCCATGAGCCTGACCGCCAAGACCCCCTCCCCCGGCCGCCCCAAGGACCTGGAAAAGCGCGCCGCCATCCTCGAGGCGGCCAAGCTGCTGTTCCCGGCCCGTGGCTATGACGGCGTCAGCATGGACGCCATCGCCCAGGCCGCGGGCGTGTCCAAGCTCACCGTTTACAGCCACTTCCAGGACAAGGACACCTTGTTCATCGAGGCCGTGCAGGCGCGCTGCGAGGAACTGCTGCCTTCGGACCTGTTCGTGCCGCGTTTCGAAGGTCCGGTGCGCGCGCACCTGCTGCGGATCGCCCACGCCTTCTTCCGCCTGATCACCAGCGACGAGGCGATCTCGATCCATCGCATGATGTCGGCCCGCACCGCCGACGACTCGCACCTGCCGCGGCTGTTCTGGGAAGCCGGGCCGAAGCGGGTGCAGGAGGCGCTCACCGCCTTCCTGCAGGCCGAACACGCGGCCGGCGAACTGCACGTGCCGGACTGCGCGCTCGCCGCCTCCCAGTTCTTCAGCCTGCTCAAGGGCGAATGCCATGCGCGCCTGCTCTGCGGTCTGCAGGACCACTTCCCCCAGGCCCAGATCGACCGCCACGTCGAAGCGACCGTGGACCTGTTCCTGCGCGCCTACGGCCCGGCCCGCCGATGAGCCCTGAATGCCGGCCCACCCTGTCCTCGGTCGCGGTGACTAATGGCACTACGGCCGTAGTTCCGGGCCCCAGCATCCTGTCCATGCCCGGAATCGATCCGCGCAGGTCAACGGTTTCATGTCCCTTCCGTTACCAGACCGACCGCCCGACTACCGCCGGGCGCCGGCCGGGGCGTAAAATCACGACCCTTGCGATTCAAGGATTTAGCCGTCATGCCCATTGATTTCCAGCAGGCCCGCTTTGCCATGGTCGAACAGCAGGTGCGTCCGTGGGACGTGCTCGACCCGCGCGTGCTCGAGACCCTGATGACTGTGCGCCGCGAGGACTTCGTGCCGGTGCGCCACCGCAAGCTTGCCTTCGCCGACCTGCCGCTGCCGCTGGAGCATGGCGAAGTGATGATGAAGCCGGTGGTCGAAGGCCGCCTGCTGCAGGCGCTCAACCTCGAGGCCAACGACGAGGTGCTGGAGATCGGCACCGGTTCGGGCTTCGTCACCGCCTGCCTGGCGATGCTGGCGCGCGAAGTTGTCAGCATCGACCGCCACGCCGATTTCATCGAGCGAACCCGCGCCCGCCTGGTGGCGGACAACGTCACCAATGTCCGCCTGGAAACCGTGGACGCCTTCGCCTGGCAGCCCGGCCGCCAGTTCGACGCGATCTGCGTCACCGGCGCCGTCGCCACCGACCCGGAGCGTTTCGGCGCCTGGCTCAAGCCCGACGGCCGACTGTTCGTGATCCACGGCCAGTCGCCGGTGCAGGAAGCCCTGCGCATTACGCGACGCGGCGAGGGTTTCCACCGCGAAAGCCTGTTCGAGACCGACGTCCCCTATCTGCACGGTGCCGCCCCGGCGCCGCATTTCTCTTTCTGAAAAGACACCAGGACCCTCCCCAATGCGCCTGAGCCTCCGTCCCCTGACCTTCGCCATCCTGCTGGCCGGCACCACCGCCGGCACCGCCGGCGCCGCCGACCTGATGCAGGCCTACGAAATGGCGCGGCAGAGCGATCCGCAGCTCGCCGCCGCCGAATCGACCCGCCAGGCCATCGGCGAAAATGTCGTGCAGAGCCGCGCGCGCCTGCTGCCCAACATCACCGGCTCGGCCAGCCTGACCGACAGCCGCACCCGCGGCGAAGACCTGTACAGCCGCGGCCGCAGCTACGGCCTGAACCTCAGCCAGTCGCTCTACGACCACGGCAACTACACCAGCCTCAGCGCCGCCCGCCTGCGCCGCGACCAGGCCGACGCCGACTACAAGGCCGCCGCCGACAACCTGGTGGTGCGCGTCGCCGACGCCTACTTCAACGTGCTGACCGCGATCGAAACGCTGGCGTCCTCGCGCGCCGAAGAACGTTCGGTCAAGCGCCAGCTCGACCAGGCCGAGAAGCGCCTCGAAGTCGGCCTGGCGCCGATCACCGACGTGCACGAAGCCCGCGCCCGCTACGACACGGCCCGCGCCAACGCCATCGCCGCCGCCACCGCGCTCGACGACAGCCGCGAAGCCCTGGCCGAGATCACCGGCGAGCCGCTCGAGAACCTGCGCGGCCTGTCGCCGGACTACAAGCCGGTGAACACCGAGGAACTGGCCGGCCAGGACTGGGTCGCGATCGCGACCGAGCGCAACCCGACCCTGCTCTCGCGCGAGCTGGCCCTGGCGGCCGCCGAGCGCGACATCGCCACCGCGCGTTCCGGCCACCTGCCGTCGCTGGGCCTGACCGCCTCGATCGGCGACGAAGCCGGCTGGCAGAACCAGTTCCCGGGCGGCCCGAACACCTCCGGCGGCGGCAGCACCGTCGGCGTCACGCTGAGCGTGCCGATCTTCAACGGCTTCGCCACCCAGTCGGGCGTGCGCCAGGCCGTCGACTACCGCGACGTCGCCGCCGACCAGCTCGAGCAGCAGCGCCGCGCCGTCGTGCGCCAGACCCGCAACGCCCAGCGTTCGCTCTCCGCCGGCGAAGCCGAAGTCGAAGCCCGCCGCCTGTCGGTGGTTTCGGCGCAGGCCGCCTACGAGGCCAGCGAAGCCGGCCTGGAAGTCGGCACCCGCACCATCGTCGACGTGCTGATCAGCCAGCAGGCGCTGTTCCAGGCCCAGCGCGAGTACGCGCGTTCGCGCCACGCCTTCCTGGTCAACACCCTGCGCCTGAAGCAGGCCGCCGGCACCATCGAGCTGGAAGACCTGCAGGAAGTGAACGCCGTGCTGGTCGCCGACGCCGAGGCCTCGCTGGCCGCGGACGCCAACGGTACCGCCGAATAAGCCCGCGAACCCGGCGCGCCGCTCAGGCGCGCCGGCCCTGCAGCACCTCATCCACCAGGTCCAGCGTCCGCGCCAGCGCGCCGGACAGCTCCGCGACCTGGGCCCGGCCCGCCGCGCCCATCGCGGCACGGCGCGCCGGGTCCGCCATCAGCGCCAGCACCGCGTCGGCCATCGCCACCGCATCGGCGGTCTGCACCAGCGCATCGGCCTGGCGCAGGCGCCGGGTGACTTCGGCGAAATTGAAGGTGTGCGGCCCGACCACGCTGGGCACGCCCAGCGCCGCCGGTTCCAGCACGTTGTGGCCGCCGACGTCGCAGAGGCTGCCGCCGACGAAGGCGACATCGGCCGCGGCGAAGAAACCCAGCAGTTCGCCCATCGTGTCGATCACGAAGACCTGGGTGTCAGGCGCCGGCACGCCGTCGGCGCGTCGCGTGCGCACCGAGAACGCCAGCGCGCGCGCGGCATCGGCGACCGGCGCGAAGCGCTCCGGATGCCGCGGCGCCCACAGCAGCAGGCCGTCGGGATGGCGCGCCAGGAACTTCGCGTGGGCGTCGAGCACCGCCTCCTCCTCGGGCGGATGCGTGCTGGCGGCGATCCACACCGGCCGCGCCCCGCCCCAGGCCTTGCGGCAGACCGCGGCCTGTTCCGCCAACCCCTCGGGCACCGCGAGGTCGTACTTGAGGTTGCCGGTGACGACGGTGCGCGCCGGGTCTGCGCCGATGCGCGCCAGGCGCTCGGCGTCGGCCGACGACTGCGCCGCGACCAGGCGCACCGCCCGCATCGCCAGCCTCGCCAGCGCCCGCACCGGCAGGTAGCCGCGCAGTGAACGCTGCGACAGCCGCGCATTCACCATCATCAGGGGAATGCCGCGGCGGCCGCATTCGACGTAGAGATTGAGCCAGATCTCGGTCTCGACGATCACCGCCAGCGCCGGCTTCGCGCGGTCGAGGAAGCGCCGAACCATGCTGCCCAGGTCGTAGGGCAGGTAGACGTGATGCACGCGCTCGCCCCAGAGCGCACGCACACGCTCGGAGCCCGTCGGGGTGATGGTGGTGACCAGCAGCGGCCGGTCCGGATACTTCGCCAGCAGGCCGTCCACCAAAGGCCGCGCCGCCAGCACTTCGCCGACCGATACCGCATGCACCCAGATCGTGCCCTCGGGCAGGGCCTGGTCGCCGAGCCAGGCGTAGCGCTCGTTCCAGCGGTGCAGGTATTCGCGCTGGCGCAGGCCGCGCCAGATCAGGTGGTAGAGGGTGACCGGGAAGGCGATGTGCAGGACCAGGGAGTACAGGCCCAACATCAACCGCTGCCCGAAGGTGAGATGCATGGGCGAAGGATACCCGAGCTCCCGCCGGGACGGCGCCGGCTAGAATGGCGCGGCATGAGCGAGACCCCGCCCCCGCCACCGCTGTCCCCGCGCAACTGGCCGACCTGGCTGCTGGTTGGCCTGGGCTGGACGGTGGCGCGCTGGCCCTGGTGGCTGCAGCGCGCCGCGGGGCCGGTGCTGGGCCGCGCGCTGCTGCACGTGGCCGGCGGCCGCCGGCGCGTCGCCGAGGCCAACCTGGCCCTGTGTTTTCCCGAACTCGACGACCGCGCGCGCCGGAACCTGCTGCGCGCCAACTTCGAATCGCTGGGCCTGGGCCTGTTCGAATTCCTGCGCGCCTGGTGGGGCCGGCTGGCGCCGGTGGACCGCGGCTTCGAGATCACCGGCCTCGAGCACCTGCGCGCCGCGCAGGCCGGCGGACGCGGTGTGATCCTGGTGTCGGCGCACTTCACCACGCTGGAGGTCTGCCTGCGCCTGCTCTGCCAGCACGTGGCCCTGGGCGCGATGTACCGCCCGCACGAACAGCCGGCGATGGAATGGGCGGTCAAGCGCGGCCGCCTGCGCCACGCCCGCGCCATGTTCGCGCGCGACGAGCTGCGGCCGGCGGTGCGCCACCTCAAGCAGGGCGGCGTGCTGTGGTTCGCGCCGGACCAGGAGACGCGCCGCGGCGAGAGCGTGTTCGTGCCCTTCTTCGGCCAGCCCGCCTGGAGCCTGACCTCGACCCACCAGCTGGCGCGGCTGGGCAACGCGGCGGTGCTGCCGCTCTTCCACGAACGCCTGCCGGACGGCCGCTACCGCATCGAAGTGCTGCCGCCGCTGGACGACTTCCCGACCCGCGACGCCACCGCCGACACCGCGCGCATCATGGCCACGCTCGAGGGCCTGATCCGCCGCCGCCCCGAGCAGTACCTGTGGCTGCACCAGCGCTTCAAGCGCCAGCCCGACGGCAGCCGCCGCCGTTACGACTGATCAGTACACCGGCGGTTCGCCCGGCGGCCGCGTCTTGAAGCGGCGGTGCGCCCACAGGTACTGCTCCGGGCATTCGCGCACCACGGTTTCCAGTTCGGCCATGTAGCGCGCCGCGTCCTGCACGGGATCGCCGCTGGGCCAGCCCGTCCAGGTCGGCTCGATGCGGAGCCGGTAGCGGCCATCGGCCCCGCGCCGGTACCAGAACGGCAGCAGCACCGCGCCGGCGCGCCGCACCAGGTCGGGCGTGGCGGTGAGCGTCGCGGCGGGCACGCCGAAGAAGGGCACGAAGGCGTTCTGGTAGGTGAAGTTCTGGTCGGCCGAATACACCACCGGCTGGCCGTCCATCAGGTTTCGCAGCAGTGCGCGCACGTCCTTCTTGCCGATGGTCGGGCCGTAGACCGCGGCGCGCGCGCGGTCGAACCAGGCTTCCAGGCAGGCGTTGTTGTGCCGGCGCACCACCACGCGCACCTCGCGGCCCAGCGCCTGCGACAGCAGCCGCACGGCCAGCTCGGTGTGGGTGAAGTGGCCGCACATCAGCAGCACGCCCTGGCCGCGCGCCAGCGCCGCGCGCAGGTGCTCCAGGCCTTCGACGTCCGCCAGCCCGGCCAGCACCCGCGGTGGCGCGAACCAGGCGCGCACCAGCTCGAGCGCGCCCACCACGGTGTTGACGACGCTGGCCCGGGCCAGGCTTCGCTGCGCCGCCGGATGGAGCGCCGGAAAACACAGCGCGACATTGATGCCGGCGATGCGCCGCCGCGACGCCAGCAGCGGCCAGCACAGCCAGGCCAGGCCGCGGCCGAGGGCGAGCAGCGCCGGCTGCGGCAACCGCGCCAGCACGCGTGCGAGCAGGTCGAGCGGGGCCAGGAAAAAACAGCGCGCCGCCATTTCAGTCGCGGCGCGGCGCCGGCGCGGTGCCGGCCTTGCCGCTGGCCAGCAGGCTGCCGGCGTAGAGCGCCGCCAGCAGCAGGGTCAGTCCGCCCCAGAAGGTCGAATAGAAGGCCAGGTGGGTGTTGAGCGGGAACACCGTGACCGCCAGCGCCAGCATCGCCGGCCGCGCCCGGTCGCGTGCTTCCACCGACGCGAAACGCCAGGCACGCCAGGCCATCGCCACGCCGGAGAGCCAGAACAGCAGGCCGATCACGCCGGTTTCGCTCAGCACCTCGAGCACGATCTGGTGCGCGTGGTAGGCCGCGCCCTTGCCCCACTCCGCCTCGACCGCCGGATTGGGGTCGCAGGCGGGGAAGGCCTTGCGGAAACCGCGCACGCCGATGCCGTTGATCGGGTGCTTCTCGATCATGCACCAGGCCGCCGACCAGATCCGCGTGCGCCCGGACAGCGCGACGTCCACGCCCTCGGCGTCGGCGCTCATGGCCTGGGTGGTGCGCTCGAGGCGCTCGCGCACCTGCGGCGAGCCCAGGCCCAGCGCGACCAGGGCCACGGACCCGAACACCAGGGTCAGGCCCATGCGCTTCCAGCCCAGCAGCCGCCAGCCGCTGAACACCAGCACCAGCGCATAGGTGAGCCAGGCGGCGCGGGCACCGGCCAGCAGGATGACGACACCCACCAGGGCCGCGGCGATGTACCAGCCGAACTTCCCGAAGCGCACCGCGGCACCGTGCAGCACGAAGGGCGAAAGGCTGGCCAGCACCAGGCCCAGCTTGAGGTTGCAGGGCCCGAAGACGCCGCTCAGCCGGTCCAGGGCCGCGAGGTCGCTGGCCGAGCACATGCCCTTGTCGCTGAAGAGCCGGGTGAGCGCGTCGAGCGCGGCGTACATCGGACTGGTGCCGGTCAGCGCCTGCACGATCGCGCCCAGGGTCCACACCGCGGCGATCACGCCGAGGCCGCCGAAGGTGATGCGGCGGCCGCGCTCGCCCGCCACCGCGATCGCCACCAGCCAAAGGAAGGGCAGGTAGCGCAGGTCGAGCAGCGATTCGCGCAGGGCCCGCGCCGGGTTGATCGCGTCCGGCGACGAAAGCAGCTCCGGCAGCCAGTAGCTGAAGAAGAGCACCGTCGTCAGCGCCCAGGCCTCGTGGCTGAGCAGGGCGATGCCGCCGCGGAAGCGGCTCAGCGCCAGCGCACCCAGGGCCAGGATCGCGCCCAGCGACAGCACGGTTTCGGCCGGGCCGGGCAGCGGCCACAGCGCCACGAACGCCAGCACCCACCAGGGTGCCCAGCGCAGGCTGACGTCAGTCGGCGGCGAGGCGTTCATAAAGTTCCAGGGTGGCGGACTGCATGGCCGCCAGGGTGTGGGGGATGGTAACCGGCATCGGCGGCGGCGCGGCAAGCAGGGCGTGCGCGGCGCCGGTCAGCGCCTCCAGGTCGCCCAGCGGCACCGCGCCGACCGGATACAGGCTGCGCAGCAGTTCGCCGACACCGCCGTGGTCCCAGCCCAGCACGGGACGGCCGACCGACAGCGCCTCGAGCACGGTGCGGCCGAAGGCTTCGGGCTTGTTCGACAGCTGCAGCACCAGGTCGGCGACCGCATACGCTTCGCGCACGTCGGCGCGCGGTGGGCTGATCGCGGTCACCGCGCGTACGCCCAGCGCACCGGCGAGCTGCTCGAGTTCGGCGACGTAGCGCTCGCGTCCCGGTTCGCGCGCGCCCAGCAGCCACAGGCGCGCGTCTTCGCCGGTGGCGCGCAGCGCCGCCAGCAGGCGCAGCGCGTCGGCATGGCCCTTGAGCCGGGTGCCGCGCCCGGGCAGCAGCAGCAGGCGGCCGCCCTGCAGTTCCGGAAGCTCGGCGGCGAAGTTCTCCTGCCAGGCCAGCGACGCGGGTACGCCGCGCGGGAACTCCGCGGGATCGATGCCGCGCGGCACCACCGTCAGCCGCGCCGGATCGGTGTCGGGCCAGTGCCGCAGCACGTACTCGCGCACCGTGTCCGACACGCAGATCACCCGTTCGCCGCGCCGCATGATGCCGCTGTAGCGACCGGGCGAATTCATGCCGTGCACCGTGGTGACGAAGTGCGGCCGCGGCGCCGGCAGGCCGCGCAGCGCCAACCAGCCCAGCCAGGCCGGCAGCCGCGAGCGTGCGTGCACGATGTCGGGGCGCAGTTCGGCCAGCTGCGCGCGCAGGCGGCGCATCGTCGCGAAGGCGCGCAGCGACTTGCGGCCGATGTCCAGCCGGATGTGCTCGCTGCCGCCGTCGGCCAGCGGCCGTTCGAGCCGGCCTCCGGCCGAGATCACGACCGAACGGTGCCCGGCGGCCACCAGGGCCGCGGCGATTTCCAGGGTGGAGCGCTCGACGCCGCCGCTATGCAGGGCCGGCAGCAGCTGGACGATGGTCAGGCGGCGCAAGGCCCGGCCCGCCACTCAGTCCTTCAGGACGTAGACGGCACCGCAGTAGGGGCAGGTGGCGCTGCCGGAAGCCTCGACCGGGAGGTAGACGCGCGGGTGCGAGTTCCACAGCGCCATCGCCGGGGTCGGGCAGGACAGCGGCAGGTCGGCGCGGCGGACCTCGTAGCGGCGCTCGGCATTGGCGGGCGCGCGGCCGGTGGCGGTGTCGGTTCGCGACATGGCGGCAATTCCTCGGGAGACGGCGGGCATTTTACACCCGCCGGCGCCCGGAAGGCGGGGCCCGGCGCCGCGGCGCCGGGCCTCCGGCCGGATTACGGCTTGGCCAGGCGCGATTCGACCGTGATCTCGATGGTCACTTCGTCGCTGACCGCCGGCGCGTAGCCGCCGACGCCGAAGTCGCTGCGCTTGATGACGGTACGGGCGTCGAAGCCGGCGGCCGGGGTCTTGGCCATCGGGTGCTCGCCGATCTTGTTGATGGTCACGTCCAGCACAACTGGACGGGTGACGCCGTGGATGGTGAGGTCGCCGGCGACCTTGAGCTGACCTTCGCCGGCCGCGGTGACGGCGGTGCTGGTGAAGGTGGCGGTGGGGAATTTCTCCGCGTCGAAGAAGTCGGCGTTGAGCAGGTGCGCGTCGAGCTTCTCGACGCCAGTGCTCAGGCTGGCCATCGGGATGGTCACCTTCACCGAGGACTGGGTCGGGTCCTGGGCGTCGAACAGGAACTCGCTCTCGACCGTGTCGAAGCGGCCGGTGATGTTGGAGAAGCCGAAGTGGCTGTAGGTGAACTCGACCTGGGTATGGGTCGGGTCGATGGTGTAGCGGTCGGCGGCCTGGGCACCGAAGGCGGCGACGGCGAGCAGGCTGGCAAGGACGAGGCGCTTGAACATGGGGCGGACTCCGGAAAGGGATCTGGCGTGGGGCTTGGATCGAGGCAGGTTGTCCGGGGGCCCGTTCATCGAACGGCTCCCGTGCGCGTCCACCGGACCAAAGACGGACCCCAGTGTAGGCAGCAGGCCTGCCGCGGACAGCCCAACCGGCAAAACGTATCGTTGCAGCGACCGGATCGGGCGCCTGCCTGCGTGAATTCCCTGCGAACGCGCCGCCACCCGCGCGCGTCCCGGTCCGCCACCCGGCGCACCGGCCCCGAAACGGAGCCTTGCATGAACCGTTCGTCCCTGTTCGTCGCCCTGCTCGCCGCCGGCGCGGCGGCCGCCACCCCCGCCCTCGCCGCCAAGCCCGATCCCGTGCTAGCGCCCGCCGCCGTCACCACCGAGGAGGTCGGCGACGCCGGCAGCTTCGGCAAGAACGTGAAGTGGCTGGGCCTGGCCTCCGGTTTCGTGCAGCTGCTCGACACCTGCACGCCGGCCCCGGGCGATCCGGCGCCCGAGAACTGCATCGAGGTCAACCCGGCCCCCGCCGTCACGACCTTCAACCTCAGCAACCTCGACAGCGTCACCCTGCCGGGCCGCAGCACCGACACCCTGATCTGCCACTGGCAGACCCCGATCGTCAGCTACAGCGCCGCCAACACCACCGGCGCCAGCGCCAGCTTCCAGTTCCGCGTGACCCCGGTCTACCGCATCCAGAGCGAAGTGCTGAACGATCCCGCCCTGATCGACCCGACCACCGGCCTGCCCTTCGGCGGCGTGCTGGAGCTGGCGCTGACCTCGATCAACCTGTCCTCGCAGATTCAGCCGGGCGACTTCGAGTTCGAGACCATCACCGGCACCCGCATGTGCATCGGCGGCCTGGTCAGCAAGGAAAGCCTGGTCGGCACCTACGGCCTGACCGAGGCGCAGGCCAACCGCTTCTTCCGCCGCCCGATCACCATCAGCCTGGGCATCCGCGGCCAGTCGCGCCTGGTCGACGGCGCCAGCATCAACATCGGCACGCGCTTCGTCGGCGACTGATCCGCCGCGGCGGCACCGCGATCTCGCGGTGCCGCCGCGGTTCCGGCTACCCTGCGCGGGATGGCCGATCCTTCTTCCTGCTGGTTCCTGCACGACGGCGCCGCCGGCCACCGCCAGCAGGCCGGCGCGCTGGCGCATGCGCTCGCCCCGGAGCCGGTCGAATTCCTGCTGCAGGCCCGTGCTCCCTGGTCCTGGCTGGCGCCCCGCCGCCTGCCGGGCGACCAGGCGGCCTTCGGCCCTGCGTTCGCCGCCGCGCTGGCCTCGCCGCCTGCCCTGGCCATCGGCTGCGGGCGCCGCGCCGCGCTGTCGACGCGCCTGCTGCGCGAACGCGGCAGCCGGGTGGTGCAGGTGCTGCATCCGCGCCTGGATCCCGCATATTGGGATCTCGTGGTCGCGCCCGAACACGATGGCCTGACCGGCGCCAACATCATCACGCTCTGCGGCAGCCTGCATCCGGTCGATGCCGGATGGCTCGCCGCCGCACGCGCGCAGTTCGCGCACTTCGCCGCCCTGCCCTCGCCGCGCACCGTCGTGCTGCTGGGTGGCCGCACGCCCGCGGTGCGCTTCGATCGCGGCGCCTTCGAAGTGATGGCGGCGAAACTCGAACATTGGCTGGCGACCGAAGGCGGCAGCCTGATCGTGCTCGGCTCGCGGCGCACGCCGCCGCTGATCGCGACGCTGGCGCGCAGCTACTGGGCCGACACGCCCGGCCAGCGCTGGTTCGATCCCTCGGACGGCGACAACCCTTATGCCGGCGCGCTGGCCTGGGCCGACCGCTTCGTGGTCTCGCCCGATTCGGTGAACATGGTCTCGGAAGCCTGCGCCACCGGGGCGCCGGTGTACGTCGCCGAACCGGGCCGTGCCACCGGGCGCGTACGCGCCTATCTGGACGAGCTGCTTCGGCGGGGCCGCATCCGCGCCCAGGGCCGGCACCCGGATGCTTTCGACGCCGAACCGCTGCGGGAAACCGCCCGCGTCGCGGCGCAGGTGCGGGAGCGGCTCGGGCTCTAGCGACGGATCATCACCGACGGATGCCGCGCCGCTCCGAACGGGCGCGGATGGCGTGGCGGGGCGATCACGCGCCCGGATGTGCCGCGCCGGTGTCCACCTCGAACGCCAGGTCCGCCTCCGCGCAAGCGTTGCGCACGACCGCCCGTGCGGCGTCGAGCGCCGGATCCGGCGGCACCAGCCGCGGCCGCTGGTCGAGCGTGCAGTCCAGGCCCAGGCCAAGCATCAGTGCATGCGCCTGCAGCAGCGCATCCACGCTGGCGCGCGCCAGCACGCCGGCCTGCGCCAGCGCCTGCAGCAGACCCGGCGTGTCGCGCGGCCCGACCAGCGCCGGCGCGCGGCCGGCGTGCTCGAGCACCAGGGCCTGCAGCAGGAACTCCAGGTCCACCAGGCCGCCCTCACCCTGCTTGAGGTCGAAACGCACGGCGCTGCTGCGGTCGAGTTCGCCGCGCATGCGCCGGCGCATCGCCCGCACGTCCTCGCGCAGCGCGTCATGCGGCCGCGCGGCGGTCAGGGTCCGGCTGCGAATGGCTTCGAAGGCATCGCCCACCGCGGCCGCGCCGGCGATCGGCCGCGCGCGCACCAGGGCCTGGCGTTCCCAGGTCCAGGCGCGCTGCTGCTGGTAGTCGGCGAAACTTTCCAGGCTCGACACCAGCATGCCCTTGGCGCCGTCGGGCCGCAGGCGCACGTCGATCTCGTAGAGCTTGCCGGCGCCGGTGACCGAACCCAGCAGGCTGACCAGGCGCTGCGCGAGGCGCGCGAAATAGCGGCCGGCGTCCAGCGGCCTCGCGCCATCGG
Organism: Arenimonas terrae; assembly: GCF_006265115.1. Taxonomy (GTDB): domain Bacteria; phylum Pseudomonadota; class Gammaproteobacteria; order Xanthomonadales; family Xanthomonadaceae; genus Arenimonas; species Arenimonas terrae. The sequence continues at coordinate 59,393 of NZ_SMDR01000004.1, forward strand.
AACCAGCGTCGGGCGCCGCGTCATGCAGGAAGACCAGGTCGAGGTCGGAGCCGAATCCCAGCTCGTGTCCCCCCAGGCTGCCGTAGCCGAGCACCGCCAGGCCGGCGCCGGGCACGCGGCCGTGCGCGGCGGCGAGGTCGGCCTCGGCCAGCGCCAGCGTCGCCGCCAGCAGCGATTGCGCCAGCGCGGCCAGCCGGCGCGCGGCGTCCACCGCCGGCAGACGCTGGCCCAGGGTCGCCAGCGCGATGCGGAAGCCGATCGCCTGGCGCAGTTCGTTGAGCGCGTTGAGCGCCGCTTCGGTGTCGCCCGGCGGCAGCGGCGCCAGCGCCTCGGCGACCAGCGCCTCGAAGTCCGCTTCTTCCGGCACCGGGCCGGCCGCGCGCGAATCCAGCAGTTCGTCCAGCAGCAGCGGATGCGCGGCCAGGCGGTCTGACAGCAGCGCGCTGCGCGCGGTCACGTCGGCCAGGCGCGCCAGCGCCGCCGGCTGTTCTTCCAGCAGGGCGAGGTAGCTGGTGCGGCGCGTGATCGCCTGCAGCAGGGCCAGCCCGCGCGGCAGGGACGCGTCGGGCGCCTCGCTGCGCGCGGCGGCTTCCAGCAGCTGCGGCAGCACGTTGTCCAGGCGCTGGCGGCCGCGGCCCGACAGGGCCCGCACCGCCGGCGTGCGGGCGAAGTCGCGCAGCGCGGCGTCCTGGGCGACCGCATCGCTGAAGCCGGCATCGGTGAGCACCGCCGCATCGCCGCCATCGGGAAGCGCGCGCCAGTACTGTTCGATCGCGCCGGCGTGGGCGCGACGGCGGCGGCGCGCCTCGAGCAGGCCGGAGAACTCCTCGGCCACCACCGCGCGATGCCCGTCCAGCTCCGCCAGCATCGCCGCCTCGTCCGGGAACGCCAGCGCGCGGGCGATGCGCGCGCGCGCCAGCGCATCGTCCGGCAACGTGTGCACCTGCTGGTCGCCCAGCATCTGCACGCGGTTCTCGAGCCGGCGCAGGAAACGGTAGGCCGCGGCCAGGCGCTGCGCCGTGGCCGTCGCGATGTGTCCGGCCGCCGACAGCGCGGACAGCGCCGGCAGCAGCGAGCGGTGCCGCAGCGCCGGCTCGCGCCCCGCGCGGATCAGCTGCAGGGCCTGCACCAGGAACTCCACCTCGCGGATGCCGCCAGGCCCGAGCTTGAGGTCCTCCGCCAGCTCGCGGCGCTGCACTTCGGCGGCGATCAGCGCCTTCATCTCGCGCAGGCCGTCGAGCGCGCTGTAGTCGAGATAACGCCGGTAGACGAAGGGCCGCAGCGTTTCCAGCAACCGCTCGCCGGCCGCAAGATCGCCGGCCACCGGCCGCGCCTTGATCCAGGCGTAGCGCTCCCAGTCGCGGCCTTCGCGCTGGTAGTACTGCTCCATCGCGCCGAAGCTCAGCGCCAGCCGGCCGCTGGCGCCGAACGGGCGCAGGCGCAGGTCGACGCGGTGGCTGAAGCCGTCCGCCGTGACGTCGCCCAGCAGCTGCGCCAGGCGCTGGCCCAGCCGCGTGAACCAGGCCTCGGCGTCCAGCGGGCGTGCGCCGTCGCTTTCGCCGTGTTCGGGGAAGGCGTAGACCAGGTCCACGTCGGAGCTGAAGTTGAGTTCGCCGCCGCCGAGCTTGCCCAGCCCGAACACCACCAGCGACTGCACGTCGCCGGCGGCGCTGCGCACCCAGCCGTGCCGGCCGGCGAGTGACGCCGACAGCGCGTCGACGCCGGCCTGCAGCGCCTGGTCGGCGATGCGGCTGCTGCCGGCGAGCGTGGCGTCGACGTCGTCGAGCCCGCGCAGGTCGCGCCAGACCAGCCGCGTCGACTCGCCCGCGCGCCAGCGCCGCAGCTGCGCCGGCCAGTCGGCTTCGCGGTCGGCTTCCAGCCGCAGCAGCGCGGGCGCGCCGTCGAGCGTGTCCAGCAGCTCAGGCTGCCGGCCCAGCGTGTCGATGGCGAAATCGCTGCACAGCGCCAGCTGCGCCAGCGCCTCGCGACGCGGCGGATCGGCGAGCACCGCCGGCGCACGTTCGGCCAGCCGCGCAAGCGAGCGCTCGACCAGGGACGTCAGGGCATGATCGATCGAAGTCGGCACGGGCATCGCCGGATTCTGTCACGCGCGGCGGCCGCGCAAAAAAAGAAAGCCCGCAGCGCAAAGCAGCTGCGGGCTTTCAGCTCCCTCCCCCACGTCGGAAGCGCAGGCATCGTGGCCCGGGGCCAGAACGCTTGCACGTTGCACTGCAACATGTACCGCCGGGTACAGGAATCAGACCACCAGCCAGGTCACCAGGCCCAGGAAACTGCCCATGCTGACCACGTCGGTCATGGTGGTCAGGAAGATGCTCGAGGCGGTCGCCGGGTCGGCGCCCAGGCGCTTGAGGATCAGCGGGATGGTGGCGCCGGACAGGCCGGCGATCATGCAGCTGAAGGCCATGGCGGCCATCGTGATCAGGCCCAGGATCAGCCCGTCCGAGCCGCCGTCGCGCGACACCACCCAGTACATGGCCGCGCCGGCGATCGCGCCGGTGACCAGGCCGTTGAGCGCACCCAGCAGGCCCTCCTTGCCGACGATGGCGGCGATGCGGGCCGAGCGCAGTTCGCCCAGGGTCATGCCGCGCAGCATCACCGCCAGCGCCTGGCAGCCCAGGTTGCCGCTCTGCCCGCCCAGCACCGGCAGGAACACCGCCAGCACGACCACCTTGTTGATGGTGTCCTCGAAATAGCCGACCACCGCCGCCGCCACGAACACCGTGAGCAGGTTGATCAGCAGCCAGGGATTGCGGAACTTGAAGCTGCGCCACAGCGGCGTCGCCAACCGCTCCTCGGTGTCCACGCCGACCATCGCACCGGCCTGCGCCGAGATCTCGAAGGCCTGCTGTTCGAACAGCACCTGGCCGCGCACCTGGCCGACCAGGCGGCCGTCCTCCTCGCAGACGGGGTAGACCGGATAGTGCCGCGTCACCACCTCGCGCATAGCGTCCACCAGGTCGGTGCCCGGGCGCAGGAAAAACGGCGCGCGGATCATGATCTGGTCGAGCGGCCGGTCGCGTTCGGCGTACAGCAGGTCGCGGAAGGCGACCACGCCCTGCAGCTTCTGCGCGCCGTCCACCACCCACAGGTAGGTGACCAGGCGCTTCTTCACCACCTCGCGCAGGGCTTCCACCGCTTCGGCCACCGTGGTGGTGGACGGGAACACGGCGGGCGGATCCTCGATCAGGCGGCCGACCGAGCCCTCGGGGTAACGCTGGCTGTCGGTCCAGTCGGTGCCCGCGGGCGCGGCGGCCATGATGGCGCTGCGTCGATCACCCGCCATCGCGGCCAGCAGCACATTGGCCTGCGCCGGCGACAGCCCGGCCAGCAGCTGCGCCACCTGCGCCGGCGGCAGCGGCTGCAGGCGATCGAGCGCCGACTGCGTGTCGAGCGCCGGCAGCTGGCGGGCAAGGTCGGACGGCGGGGGCAACGCGGCGGTGTCTTGGGTCACTTCGGTATCTCCGGGCAAGCGCCCCTGAAAAACGCCTTAAGACTAGCCCACCGGACAGCCCGCGCACACGCCGCAGGAACGTTCGCTCTGAGACAATCGCCGCCTCGCACCCCACGGCGAACCACCGATGCCCCGTTTCCGCAGCCTCCTGGCCCTGTCCTGCCTGCTCCTGGTCGCCTGCTCCGGCGAATCCGAAACCCAAGCTCCCGCCGATCCCCCCGCCAGCCTCACCGTCAGCGTCGCTCCGCCCGCCCAGCAGGCCCTGCCCCAGCGCATCACCGCCTCGGGTTCGGTCGCGGCCTGGGAAGAGATGTCGCTGGGCGTCGAACTCAGTGGCCAGCGCGTGGCCGAGGTGCTGGTCGAAGTCGGCGACACGGTCACGAAGGGCCAGCCGCTGCTGCGCCTGGACACGCGCAGCCTGGAGATGGAGCAACGCCAGGCCGAGGCCGCGCTGGCGCAGGCGCAGGCCAACCTGACCGTCGCCGCCGCCAACGCCCGCCGCGGCGAGCGCCTGAAGAAGGAGCAGCTGGTCGCCGCCAGCGAGGCCGACCAGCTGATCGCCGGCGAGCTCACCGCGCAGGCCCAGCGCAACACCGCCCAGGCCCAGCTCGAGAACGCGCGCCTGCGCCTGGGCTTCGCGACGCTGCGCGCGCCCGACGACGGCGTGATCTCGGCCCGCAGCGTGCAGCCCGGCCAGGTCGTGGTGACCGCGGCCGAGATGCTGCGCCTGATCCGAAAGGGGCGCCTGGAGTGGCGCGCCGAACTGCCCGAGGCCGAACTGATCCGCGTCTCGCCCGGCGCAGCGGTCGAGCTGCGCAGCCCGGATGGCGCCGCGGTGCGCGGCACCGTGCGCGCGGTCTCGCCCTCGCTCGACGCCCAGAGCCGCACCGGCACCGTCTACGCCGACCTGCCCGAACCGGGCGCGCTGCGCGCCGGCATGTACGCCAGCGGCGACATCGTGCTGGGCGAACGCACGGCGCGCACCGTGCCCGAATCGGCCATCGTCGAGCGCGACGGCCACCGCTACCTGTTCGTGCTGGGCGACCAGGACGTGGTGTCGCAGCGCCGGGTCCAGACCGGCGCCCGCAGCAACGGTGTGGTCGAGATCCGCGACGGCCTGCAGGGCGACGAACAGGTCGTCGTGCAGGGCGCGGGTTTCCTGAGCGACGGCGACCGCGTGCGCGTGGTGCCGGCCGACGCCGCGGGTTGAACGCATGAACTTCTCCGCCTGGTCCATCAACCGGCCGCTGCCGGCCATCCTGGTCTTCATTCTGCTGGGCATCGTCGGCCTGGTCGGCTTCCAGCAGTTGGCGGTGTCGCGTTTCCCCGACATCGCCTTCCCGGGCATCACCGTCACCGTCGTGCAGCCCTCGGCCACGCCGGCCCAGCTCGAGACCGAGGTCGCGCGCAAGATCGAGGACTCGATCGCCACCCTGCCCGGCATCAAGAACCTGGTGTCGACCGTGGTCGAAGGCAGCTCGACCACCTTCGTCGAGTTCCGCATCGGCAAGGACCTCAACGAGGCCCTGGACGAAGTGCGCGACGCGGTGACGCGCGTGCGCACCGACCTGCCGCAGGATGTAGAGGAGCCCATCGTCGCCAAGATCGACGTGGTCGGCGGCACCCTGGTCACCTACGCGGTCGCCTCCGACGCGATGGCCGAGGACGAGCTGAGCTGGTTCGTCGACAACGACGTCACCAAGGCGATGTTCGGCGTTCCCGGCGTCGGCCAGGTGACGCGCGCCGGCGGCATCGACCGCGAGGTGCAGGTGGACCTGCGCCCGGGCGTGCTGCAGGCCTACGGGCTCACCGCCGGCCAGGTGTCGCAGCAGCTCGCGGCCAGCCAGCTCGAGCGCTCCGGCGGCCGCGCCACCTGGGGCAGCGGCGAACAGGCGATCCGCGCGGTCGGCACCGTCGCCAGCGCCCAGGACCTGCGCGCATTCCCGATCCGCCTGCCGGACGGCCGCCAGGTGCCGCTGTCGGCGCTGGCCGAAGTGACCGATGGCCACGAGGAGCGGCGCCAGGTCGCCCTGCTCGACGGCAAGCCCGTGGTCGCCTTCGCGATCACCCGCACCCGCGGCAGCAGCGAGATCGACGTCGGCGCCGGCGTCGAGGAAGCGGTGCGCGAACTCGAGGCCCAGCACCCGGGCGTGAAGATCACGCCGGTGTTCTCGGCGGTGCAGGAAGTGCAGGCCTCGTACAAGTCGTCGATGACGATGCTGTGGGAAGGCTCGCTGCTGGCCGTGGTGGTGGTCTGGTTCTTCCTGCGCGACTGGCGCGCGACCTGGATCTCGGCGGTGGCGCTGCCGCTGTCGATCATCCCCACCTTCGGCGTGATGTGGCTGTTCGGCTTCAGCCTGAACATGATCACCCTGCTGGCGCTGGCGGTCGTCGTCGGCATCCTGGTCGACGACGCCATCGTCGAGGTCGAGAACATCGACCGGCACCTGGGCATGGGCAAGCCGCCCAAGCAGGCCGCTACCGACGCCGCCGACGAGATCGGCCTGGCGGTGATCGCGACCTCGGCGACGCTGGCGGCAGTGTTCGTGCCGGTGGCCTTCATGCCGGGCGTGGCCGGCAAGTTCTTCCTCGAGTTCGGCTGGACCGCGGCCACCGCCGTGCTGTTCTCGCTGATGGTGGCGCGCCTGCTGACGCCGATGATGGCGGCCTACCAGCTCAAGCCCAAGCCGCACCCGGAGGAGAAGGACGGCAGGCTGATGCGCTGGTACCTGGGCTGGGTGGAGTGGGCGCTGGCGCACCGCTTCCTGACCCTGCTGGCGGCCTTCCTGATGTTCGTCGGCTCGCTGGGCATCGCCTACATGATCCCCGCCACCTTCATCCCCGGCTCCGACCTGGGCCGCAGCAACCTGAGCCTGGAGCTGCCGCCCGGCGCCCGCCTCGACCAGACCGTGGCCGTGGCCGAACGCGCGCGCAAGCTCATTGCCGACATCCCGGAACTGAAGCAGGCCTACGCCACCGTCGGCGGCGTGGTGGACTTCGGCGACCCGAACGTCAGCGGCATCGCCGACGTGCGCAAGGTGGTGATGGTGCTCGACTGGGGCCTGGCCGACGGCCGCGAGCGCTCGCAGAAGGAGCTCGAGCGCGAAGTGCGCGAGCGCCTGCGGGTGATCCCGGGCGTGCGCCAGCGCTACATCAGCAGCGAGCCCGGCGAGCAGATGCAGGTGGTGCTGGCCGGCAACGACCCGAAGGCGCTGTACGCCGCGGCGCAGTCGCTCGACCGCGACCTGCGCACCATCCAGGGCTTGGGCACGATCAGCTCCACGGCCTCGCTGCTGCGCCCGGAGCTGGTGATCGTGCCCGACGCGCGCCGCGCCGCCGACCTGGGCGTATCCACCGTCGACATCGCCGAAGCCGCGCGCATCGCCACCAGCGGCGACTACCGCCAGCGCCTGGCCAAGCTCAACCTGGCCGACCGCCAGGTGCCGATCCGCGTGCGCATGGCCGAAGAATCGCTGTCGGACGAGGCCCTGCTGTCGCTGATGCGCGTGCCCAGCGCCAACGGCGGCACCGTGCCGCTGTCGGCGGTGGCGAGCATCCGCACCGGCAGCGGGCCCTCGGTTATCAACCGCCTGGGCCGCGAACGCCAGATCACCTTCACCGCCGAACTCAGCGGCCGCCCGCTGGGCGACGTGATGCAGGAAGTGAACGAGCTGCCGACCCTGAAGAACCTGCCGCCCGGCGTGCGCACCCAGCCCTTCGGCGACGCCGAGATCTTCGTCGAACTGTTCGTCGGCTTCGCGCTGGCGATGGCCGCCGGCCTGTTCTGCGTGTACGCGGTGCTGTTGCTGCTGTTCAACCACGCCAGCCATCCGCTGATCATCCTGATGGCGGTGCCGCTCTCGGCGGGCGGCGCCTTCGGCCTGATGTTCCTCACCGGCACCCTGCTGTCGCTGCCGGCCCTGATCGGCCTGCTGATGCTGATCGGCATCGCCACCAAGAACTCGATCCTGCTGGTGGACTACGCGGTGATCGCCGAGGACGAGAAGGGCATGAACATGCACGACGCCCTGGTGGACGCCTGCCGCAAGCGAGCCCGCCCGGTGATCATGACCTCGATCGCGATGAGCGCCGGCATGCTGCCGATCGCCCTGGGCTTCGGCGCCGACGCCGCCTTCCGCCAGCCGATGGCGGTGGCCGTGATCGGCGGGCTGATCACCTCGACCGTGCTGAGCCTGGTGGTGATCCCGGCGGCGTTCGCGGCGATGGAGGACATCACGCGGCGGTTCACGCGGCGAGGGACAGCGGCGTCAACGGCATGACTGCCGATCTTGGAGTGTCGCCCGATGGAGGATTGGGCCGTGACGGTGGCGCCGTTCGGCACGGCTAACGGCCCGGACGGCTAGTGACCCGGCCCTCCTATCCATTGTTTGTACAGGCGGTGCCTGCATTCGACGACACGCAGATCATCCTCATACCACACGCCATCGGACACCTTCTGCCTGGCGGCATCCATATCCCGCTGCAGGCATTCCAGGGCCTCATTGGGACGCTTCAGATCGTTCAGGAGGACGGCCGAGAATTCCAACGGGCTGCTGCTCAATGGGCCGCTGGGAAGGGATCCCCGCCCGGGGAAATCAGGCAGCTTCCGCAGGATGTCAGCCAGGCTTTCAGGGCTGGAGACAAGCTCGAAGAAGCGTGACCCATGGGATCTGAGGAAGCGGAGCATGTCTTCGACAGCGTTCTCGCAGTTATCAGACGGAAGCTCCTTCCAGCGCGAAAAAACCTCACGGCCAGGCCCGGCGACGGGCTCCCATCGCGCCATCAGCCACGGCAAGCTTACGTACAGGATTGAAACACAGGTCCGGATCTGCGACGTGTCGCTGCATCTAGACAGCCCGATCAGCTCTTCCACCTGTGCCTGTCTGGATGACTCGATCGACAACCCAACCGACAGGGATATTCTTCCCTTCATTGCCGTCTCCGGCATCACCAGTATCCGGAAGTCGTAACCTTCGAAGGCGGGCTTTGACCATTCGTAGCTTCCGGTTCCGTCATCGAAGAACCCCATCGGACCAAAGCCCTGCGACTCCAATCCCTCAGTGAGTAGTGTCAGGAGCGGGGGGTAGTGGAAGCCGTCCCAATGTTTTCGAAGATCCATTTGCTATTCAACCTTTACACTTGCAGCCGGATGACACCGGGGGCAGTCAATCATTGCTGCATCATAGGCGTTGTAGCTAGTTGTGTGCGTGAGAAGCTCTCCGGCCATGACAGTGCCGGACGCCGCAAATTTCAGGACCGCAAGAGCACCTCTCGCCGCAATTCGTCCAAGCTGCCGCGCAGCCCTACTGCCTTCGGCGGCATGAAGCGTGAATCGAGCTCCCCTAACACCTGCGCCTGCCACGACGCCGAGCTTTCTGGCTGCGGCTGACGAAACAACGGATACTCTCCCTTTCTCTATTGCGCTGTATACAGACCTTTGATTCGGAGAGAACTTGGACTGGTTTCCGAACTTCACTTCTCCGAAATGGAGAACTCCGCCTCGGTTGTAGGCATAGTCTGCCACTGCTTCGACGGTCATTCCGTTTTCGAGTGTCGTGGAAATAGTGACATGCTTGATCAGCTCAACACCCTCGTCTGCCAAGGCGGCCGTTAGTTTCTCAAGAACATGTTTTTCAGCTGCGGCACCATTGACTTGATTCACAGACTGCCGGCCATCTGGGTCGGAGAACTTGTAGGGACTGGCTACGGCATACAAGTATCGGTTGAAATTGTCGCCGCTGTTGCCGTCGGCCAAAACCGGATCAGATGATAAGAACCTCCCGCTCACCGGATCGTAGTAGCGCTGCTGCATGTAAACGAGTTTTGACGTGGCATCCATCTGATGCCCCGTGAACCCGGGCCCCGACTGCCAGGTGCCATCGGCCGGTTCGCCGTAGGCCGTCATGCGCTCGCGGCGGGTCAGTACGGCGGTTTCGCTGGTCTCGGCCACCGGGCTGCCCAGGGCGTCGGTGTGCTGGTAGCGCACGCTGATCGGCGTGCCGCTGAACGGCACCGTGCGCTTGGCCACCAGGCTGCCGGCCAGGTAGATGTGGTTGTGCCGCAGCGACGTCTTCATGTCGTTGGTGTACAGCAGCTGGCCCGACCGGCCGTAGAAGAAGTAGGTGGACGCGGTGTCGAACTCCCGCACCCGCCGGCCCAGGCCGTCGTAGGTGTAGGTGTTGTTGACCCCGCCAACCGTGCAGGCCATCAGCCGGTTGGCCTTGTCGAAGGTGAAGGTGTCGATCACGGTTCCGGTGGTGCGTTGCACCAGGTTGCCGCGCGTGTCCTGGACGTACGTCGACAGCGTGTTGCCCGCGGCGTCCTTGATCGCGCTGATGCGGTTCGAGGTGTTGTAGGTATGCCGCACCGTCCGCGTGCCCTGGTCGAGCTGGCGGATGTTGTCGAGCACGTCGTAGGCGAAGACGGCGTTGCCGCCCTGGGAACTGCCGGCGGTGACGCCGACCAGGCGGTCCAGGTCGTCGTAGCTCATGTCGCGGTTGCCGGACTGGCCGCTCTGGCGGCCTCATGACTCACGAGAAAAGTACGCCTGACTCTGTCCTTTCAGAAAAATTGAGGTGGACCTGACCCGGTTCTTGGTTCAGCTCGTGGATGCTTCAATTCGGACGTCCGAAACAGATCGGACAAGGAAAGTCTTGTTGCCCGATCCCGATGTGTCGCAAAGGAGTCGTCCGCGGAAGGTCGCCGAAAAAGTACTGCTTCTGTACCGCTTCGGATCGAAGATGAATTCAGTCAGTATTTTTGCTGACTCATTGTCCTGGATCTCGGCGGTTGAGGCGGAAAGCCCTCGCGCTCTCCATGAACGGTAGTCGGAAATTCGCGCCCCGTGACGGCTTGGATGGAGAAAGGCCCTGACCGTTATGTCCTCTGTGAGTTCGTAGCAATCGCTTTCGCGAAGAATCTTTACTGTCCATTGCCGCTGAACCGAGGGCTCATCAGCCGTAACGGTTGTCAAAGGCATAAGAGTGAGCGAAAGAATAAAAAAGCGAATACAAAGTAAGGGATTCACCGGCAACCTCCTTGAGCATCGCACCATGCTTCGGTGCTTCGTTCCGCCTGATCCTGAATTGCGGGCGCATCAAAGCCGCCGGATTTGGTCCAAATGCCCGATGGCGCGTCAATGGCTTCACTCTTGAAATAAAGCGCTTCCGCCGCAGTCGCTCTCATCTCGTGCCAAAATTCGGAGCTTCTACTCTTCCATTTTGGCATTCCGTACCTGGCTTGATCAAATCCATGGTTCCCCTCATGAACGAGCGTTGCTCCAAGATCGCTGCGTCCTGTCGAGACTCCCAGCTCTTGGTGCGCGACGGCATTGATTGTAATGGTCGTCGCTCCTCCTACCGTGCTCGCCTCCCCAGCAAACGCTTGTGTGCTTGTTACTACTCTGACTTCAACCTTGTTTCCATCGTCCTCAGTCCCGTAGAAGTTCGCAATCCTATTTAGTGCTCTTCTATTTGAACTGCCTTGGCCGTAACGTCGCGCAGCCCTGCGAATATCGGCGATCTTCTTCTTAATGGCCGCGCATTCAGCCCGATTTCCCTTGCACGAGTAGCGGCCGTCGGGATCAACGTAAGCGTGCGGGTTGTCGTTTGCATACCAATAGCGGTTGAAGTTTCTGCCGTTCGCCGAGTCCGTCTTGACCAGGTCCACAGACAAGAACCTCCCGCTCACGGGATCGTAATAGCGCTGCTGCATGTAAACGAGCCTTGACGACGCATCCATCTGATGCCCCGTGAACCCGGGCCCGGCCTGCCAGGTGCCATCGGCCGGTTCGCCGTAGGCGGTCAGGCGCTCGCGGGGTTGGGCCAGGGCGCCCGCTTCGTTGGTCTCGGCCACCGGGCTGCCCAGGGCGTCGGTGTGCTGGTAGCGGATGCTGGTCGTGCCGCTGAACGGCACCGTGCGCTTGGCCACCAGGCTGCCGGCCAGGTAGATGTGGTTGTGCCATGGAAACGCCTGAAGCCCGCCCACCCCGCCTGTCCCTGGTCATCCCCGCCTGGAACGAAGCCGAGCGTCTGCCGCGGCTGCTCGACAGCTTCGACGCGGCGCGGGCGCGCTGGATCCAGGCCGGGCATGACCCGGCCGGCATCGAGCTGATCGTCGCCGACAACGGTTCGACCGACGCCACGGCGGACATCGCGCTGGCGCGTGGCGCGAAGCTGGCGCGGGTCGAACCCCGGCGCATCGCCTCGGTGCGCAACGGCGGCGCGGCGCTGGCCACCGGCGAGCTGATCGCCTTCGTCGACGCCGACAGCGTGCTGCATCCGGACGTGCTGCTGGCGGTGGACGCCACGATGCGCGACCCGCGCGCGCTCGGCGGCGCCAGCGGCGTGACGATGGAGCGCTGGTCGCCCGGCATTGCGCTCACGGTCGCATTCGCGCTGCCGGTGGTGTGGCTGACCGGTTTCGACACCGGCCTGGTCTTCCTGCGCCGCGCCGACTTCCAGCAGCTCGGCGGTTACGACGAAACCCGCGCCGTCGCCGAGGACGTGGACCTGATGCTGCGTCTGCGCCGCCTGGGCCGGCCGCGCGGCCAGCGCCTGCGCCGGCTGCGCGGCGTGCGCACGGTCACGTCCACGCGCAAGTTCGACCGCCACGGCGACTGGCACTACTTCACGCAGATGCCGCGTGTGGGCTGGGAGCTGCTGCGCCACCCCGGCGCGCTGCCGGAGTTCGCGCGGCGCTACTGGTACGGCGATCGCTGAGCCGCTAGCGCGCGCAGATCGCCACGGCGGCGCCCTGCGCCTTCGCCTGGTCGCACAGATGCTCGCGCAGGGCCGGGATCGATTCGGCCAGGTCTTCCGGCGGCGGGTCGAGCTTGGCGAACTCCCGCTCGCTGCGCTGCAGGGATTCGCCGGCCGCCGCGAAGTCGCCGGTCTTGGTCTGCGCCAGCGACAGCGTCCACCAGGCGAAGGCGGTGCTGTGGTTGGACTCCGCGTACACGCGCTCCGACATCTTCGCGGCCTTCTCCGCCAGCGCCACCGCCTCGTCGTACTTCTTCAGGCCCACCGCCCACATCGCCAGCCCGGACACCGGCGCGACCAGCATCGGGTGGTCGCCGCGGAAGATCTTCTCGCGCATCGCGATCGAGCGCTGGCTCAGTGCGTAGGCCGCCTCTTTCTCGCCGAGGTCCTGCAGCAGCATCGCGTGGTTGTTCATCACGCTGGCCAGCTCGGGGCTGCCTTCGGGCACCAGCTTTTCCAGCTCGGCCTGGGCCTGTTCGTACAGCGTCTTCGCGCGCTCCAGGTCGCCCAGGCCATGGGCGACGAAGGCCTGGTTGCCGACCAGCAGAATGGGGTCGGTGGGCGACAGGGTACTGGGGTCGGCCGGCGGCGGCAGCGCGGCGGCGCGCTTGAGCACCTCGTCGGCCTTCGCATACTCCTCGATCGCAAGGTAGTGGTTGCCCAGGTTGTTGAGCGCGATCGCGTAGAGCTTGTCGCCCTGCGCTCCCAGGGCCTCCATGCCGGCGACCACCGATTGCCAGCCGGCCACGGCCTCGTCGTCGCGGCCCTGGTAGGAGCGCAGCTGCGCGACCGCCTCGCGGATGCGCAGGGTCGGCATCGAATCGGCGCCGTGGGCCTGCGTGCTCTGCGCCAGCGCGAGGCCCAGCTCGCGTTCGGCCAGGTCGAGCTTGTAGCGGCTGACCATGCTGTAACCCAGCGCCATGTGCACGCGCGAGGACAGGTCGGGCCGCCCCGCGAACCGTTCCGGCACCTTCGCGGACGCCCGGTCCACCGCTTCGCTCAGCGAGATCTCGGCGCCGGCGTCGAAGGGGTCGGACGACTTGAGCACGTCCATCAGGAAGTTGTTGACCTGCTCGGTGTCCCGCGCCGCCTGGCGCGCGCGCTCGGCCTGCCACAGGGCCACGCCGGTGGCGGCCAGCACCGCGGCCAGCGCGACGCTGGCGGCGGCCACGCCCAGGCGGTGCCGGCGCACGAACTTGCCGAGGCGGTACAGGGTGGAATCGGGATGCGCCAGCACCGGCTGCCCGGCCAGGTAGCGCTGGATGTCGTCGGCCAGTTCCTGCGCCGAGCCGTAGCGGCGCGCCGCCTCCTTGTGCATGGCCTTGGCGACGATGCGCTCGACGTCGGGCGTGATCTGGGCCCGGCGCTGTCTGCGCTCCGCGTCGCTCAGCACGGCCTTGGCCAGCATGCGGTGCATCGGGTCGGGCAGGGTGTCGCAGACCACGTGCTCGGCCTCGGAGGGGCGCAGGCCGCCGAGTTCGTAGGGCCGCACGCCGGCCAGCAGCTGGTACAGCATCACGCCCAGCGAATAGACGTCGGAGCTGGTGGTCAGCGCCTGCTGGCGCACCTGTTCGGGGCTGGCGTAGGCCGGCGTCATCGCGCTGAGCGAGGTTTGGCGCTTGCCGTCGGCCGGCAGCGGCTCCTGTTCCAGGATCTTGGCGATGCCGAAGTCGAGCAGGCGCGGCTCGCCGTTGCTGCCGACCAGGATGTTGTCGGGCTTGAGGTCGCGGTGCACGATCAGGTGGCGGTGCGCTTCCTGCACGCCGTCGCAGACCTTGCAGAACAGCTTCAGCCGCGCCGGCACGTCGAGTTTGTTCTGGCGGCAGTAGTCGGTCAGCGACACGCCGTCGACGAACTCCATCACCAGGTAGGGAATGCCGCCGGCCGTGCTGCCGCCGTCGAGGATGCGGGCCACGTTCGGGTGGCTCATGCGCGCCAGGATCGAACGTTCGTCCTCGAAGCGCGAGATCAGCTGGCGCCGGAACTCCGCCGCGGCCAGCAGGTGCACCGGCCGCACCAGCTTGATCGCTACCTGCTGGTCGTAGACGTCGTCGGCGCGCCGGCCCAGGTAGACCACGCCCATGCCGCCGGCCTCCAGGGCCTTGAGCAGCTCGTAGTTGCCCAGGCGGTCGCCGACCTTGGGGAATTCCGGCGGCGGCGTTTCCGGCTGCACCGCGGTCGCCTCCATGAAACCGCTGGCGGCGGACTCGGCGTCCAGCAGGCGCTGCACGCGCTCGCGCATCGCGTCCGGCATCTCCTGCGCGGCCAGCCAGTCGGCCCGGGCCGCGGCCGGTTGCGCCAGCACGCGCTCGAACCACTGCAGCACCTGTACTTCCATCGACGTGTTCATGCGTTCCCCCCGGCCGCACCCTGCGGCCCGACACTAGCAGAAGGCGCAGGACGGGGCGTTTTCGGCTCACGCCCGGCGCGGGCTAGACTGCGGCCATGTCCGGCGACGTGACCTTGCTGCTGCAGGCCTGGCGCTCCGGCGATGCCGGGGCGCGCGACCGGCTGGCCGCGCTCGTGCTGCCCGAGCTGCGCCTGCTGGCCGGCCGGCAGTTCCGCGGCGAACGCGCCGGCCACACCCTGCAGCCCACCGCCCTGGTCAACGAGGCCTGGCTGCGGCTGTCCGGGCTCGAGCGCATCGACTGGCAGGACCGGGCGCACTTCGTGCACGTGGCGGCCCGCCTGATGCGCGGCATCCTGGTCGACCATGCGCGCCGCCGCGATGCGGCCAAACGCGACGGCGGCCAGCGGATCACGCTCACCGGCCTGGACGTGCCGGCCCCCGAAGACGGGCTCGACGTGATGGCGCTGGACGCCGCGCTGGCGCGGCTCGAACAGCTCGATCCCGACAAGGCCCGGGTGGTCGAGCTGCGTTATTTCGGCGGCCTGGGCATCGACGAGACCGCCGAAGCCCTGGGCTGTTCGCCGGCCACCGTGAAGCGGCATTGGCAGGCCGCGCGCGCCTGGCTCTACGACGCACTGTCGCCGGGCTGAGCCGCGCTCACTCCATCCACGGATTGCGCAGCGGCTTGACCTCGGCGGCGGTGATGCCCGGCGTGGCCAGGCGTTCGAGCTGCGCTTCGATCTGCGATTTCACCAGCGGCTCCACCGGCATCTTTTCCTGCAGCAGCGGCCTGCGATAGGCCTCGGCCGCGGCCGCGACGTCGCCCAGGCGCAGGTACGCGTTGCCCAGTTCGATCGCGGCGCCGACATGGAAGGGCAGCTGGTCCAGGGTTTCGTCCAGCCGCGCCGCCACTACGTCGTCCCGGCCGCCGCCCTGCTTGTACAGGTGTTCCATCACCTTCTGGTAGACGTCGCCGGCGCGGCCCTGCGGATCCTGGCGCCGGCCCTTGTACACCGCGACGTAGCCGATGCGCTGCACCAGCTCCAGGCCCTTGAGGTTCACCGCCGGGTCCCAGCCCCAGTCCGGCCACGGCAGGGTCATGTGCATGCCGTAGAGGAAATAGCCCTCGTACACGCCCTCGGCATTGGTGTCGTCGATGCTGTCGACCTTGCGGCGGTAGTTGGTGCGCGCGGCGATGGCCTGCTCTTCCATGAACCAGTAGTCGGAATAGAGCGTGGCGCCTTCGGGCGCGATGACGGCATCGTGGTAGGCCTTGATTTCGGGCCAGCGCTGGCCGAGGTCGATGCCCTCGTTGCCGAACTGGCGGAAAGCGCCCTCGCTGCCGCCCGCGAGTTCGTTGTGGTACTCCCAGGCGCGCGGTTCGCCCACGGTCATCACCAGCGCCGCGGCCAGCGGGACCAGTGCGGCGACGCGCAGCGCCCGGCGCCGCTGCGCCCAGGCCGCGGCCACCAGCGCACCGGCCGGCAGCGCCAGCAGCACCACGATCGGCAGCGCGTGGCGGATGCCGCCGTAGGTGCCCTGCCCCGACATCAGCGCCAGCAGGTGCACGGTGGAAACACCCAGTGCGGCCCCCAGCGCCCAGCGCGCCGCCGCGGGCAGCGGCAGCCAGCGCAGTGCGACCAGCCCCAGCAGCGCCATGGCCATCAGGGCCAGCGGCAGTTTCGACACGAGGATGCTGGGCCAGGTGAACCACGGCGGCCGGCCCTTGTGGCTCACGCCCCAGACCAGGTGCGAACCCTGGCCGCGGCCCTCGACGCCGGCACGCACGGTGTCGGCCAGGCCCCACAGATAGGCGCGCGGCAGCAGGTGCGTGGCGTCGGCGAAGGCGATGCCCTCGCGCCAGTGCGGAATGTTGAGGTCGGCGACCTTGTCGGCCATGCCACGGTTGAAACCGTCGCTGCCGTCAGGTCCGGCGTGGAAATGGAAACCGTACATCGCCCACAGCAGCGCCACGCCGAGCAGGCCCGCGATGCCGACCCGCAGCAGCCGGCGCGCGAACTCGCCGGCACTGCGACGCAGACCGGCCAGCACGCCGATGCCCAGCACCAAGCCCAGGCCGGCCAGTCCGGCCAGCGCCGAATGTTTGCTGCCCAGCACCAGTCCCAGCGCGACGCCGGTCGCCAGCACCCAGTGCCAGCGCCATTCCGCCAGCAGCAGCCCTGCCGCGACGGCGGCCACCGCCAGCGTGAGCGCCAGCGGCAGGTCGGTCATCGCCACGGGCAGGTGCGCGGCGACCGTGGGTTCGATCGCCAGGAAGGCCAGCGTTCCCAGCGCCCAGGCCAAGCCCATCGCGCGCCACACCAGGGCGCCGAGCGCGACGAGCAGCAGCGCGTGGAAGGTCCAGAGACCGGCGCGGGTCGCCCGCTGCGACGCAGCCGCATCGTTCTCGAGGAACATGGTGCGTTCGACCCAATCGCGCTCCTGCGACTTCTCGGTCAGCGCTGCGAACGGCGGCAGCACGAAGTCCGGCGATTGCGCGGCGCCGGCGACCAGTTTCACCAGCGGCGGATGTTCGGGATTGAGGCGGAAATCGCCGGTGCGCAGGTAGGACACGCCGGCCACCACGTGCCAGGGTTCGTCCACCGTGTAGCCGTCCAGGCGCGTGCCTCCGTGCGAACGCAGCACGGCCAGCGCGGCCAGCAGCAGGATCAGGACCATTCCAACCGCGCGGGACGGCGCGGCCTTCTGCTCGTCGTGCATGGTGGGCTCCCCGGGCTCGGTCCGGAAGAACGGGCCGCGGGGGCCTTCACGGCCAGGCCGCGTGCCGGAAAAAAAGAAGCCCCGCCGGAGCGGGGCTTCTTCCGACCGGGTTGCCCGCGGTCAGAACCGGAAGTCGAGGCGCGCGTAGTAGCTGCCGCCGTTCATGCCGAAGGGCATGGTCTCCCAGCCGTAGACGAAGCCCAGCTGCGGGAACGGGAAGCCGCCCACCTCGTCCCAGCGGTCGGGATAAGTGTCGAAGATGTTGTTGCCGCCGATCGACAGGTGGGTGTTGTCGTTGAAGGAATAGCGCACGCCCAGGTCGAACAGGGTCTTGCCGCCCCAGGTCTGCTTGATGCCCGGGGTGAAGCCTTCGCCGCTGACCGAGCCGTAGTAGTTGGCGCGCGCGGTCCACTGCCAGGGGCCGGACTCGTACACGCCCTGCAGCATGTGGTGGGCGCGCGGCTGGCCTTCTTCGATCAGGGTGACCTGGGTGTCGTCGAAAAGCTGCGTCGGCGAGAGGATCGGCGACTGCGAGCGGCGCTCCTGCACTTCGGTCTTGTTGAAGTGCACCAGGGCCGTCAGGGTCAGCAGCGCACCGTTGCCCAGCGTGCTGTTGTGGTTGGCGACGATGTCCACGCCGGTGGTGCGGGTGTCGATGGCATTGGTGAAGAACTGCGCCTGGCCGACCGAGAACGGCGCCAGCGCCGCGCGGATCGGGCAGTTGCTGTTGCTGCCGTTGCAGGGCAGGCCGTCGGTGCCGACCGTCTCGGGCGCGATGTTGCCGGAGAAGATGATGCGGTCGTCGATGTCGATGCGGAACACGTCGGCGGTCAGCGAGAAGCGGTCGTTCGGGTTCCAGACGATGCCCAGCGTGCCGCTGGTCGAAGTTTCCTCCTGCAGCGCCGGGATGCCCAGCGCGCGGGTGACGGCGCTGTCCTGGCGCGCGGTCAGCGTGTCGGTGAGCAGGCCGGTGCCGGGGTCGAGGTTGGTCGACACCTGGCTGTAGAACTGCTGCTGCACGCCCGGCGCGCGGAAGCCGGTGGACACGGTGCCGCGGATCGCGAAGGCCTCGCTCGCGTTGAAGCGCGCCGACAGCTTGCCGGTGGTGGTGTTGCCGAAGTCGGAGTAGTCCTCGAAACGAATCGCCGCGCCCATCAGGAAGCGGTCGGTCAGATTCGTTTCGGCGTCGAAATAGACGGCGGCGCTGTGCCGGCCCTCGTCCACCTCGGTGCCGGGCGTGAAACCCGGGAAACCCTGGATGCCGGCCGGCGCGACGTTGCCGTTCTGGCCGACGATGACGATGCTCGGGTCGTTGGTTCGGCCGTAGGTGTAGGACACCGGGTCGCCGGCTTCGATGCGGTAGTTGTCGCGGCGCCATTCCAGGCCGGTGGCCAGGTACAGCAGCTGGTCGTTGAAGCCGTCGACGCTGCCGCGGAAGTCCAGGTTCACCGTGGTCTGCTCGAACTCCAGCGTGCCGGTGTGGGCGCTGAGCGGCGATTCGCCGTAGATGCCGGCCGCGGGATTGGCCGGGTCGATCGGCTCGTACCACCAGCTCACGTTCACCGAGTTGCTTTCGTCGAAGCGGAAGCTGCTGCGGCCGTGGTTGACCGAGAGGTCCCAGTCCCAGTTCTCGCCGATCGGGCCCTTGTAACCGACCGCCAGCGACTGGTCCTCGACCGTGGTGAGGATGTTGGGCAGGAAACCTTCGGGATACAGGTCGGGCACCGTACGGTCATCGCCGGCGCTGCGGAAAAAGCCGGAGGAGTCGCCCTCGCGCTCGGACACACCGCCGAACCAGTACAGCTCGCCGGCGCCCAGCGGCAGGCCGCCGTTGAGCCAGAGATAACCGTCCTGCGCGTCGGCATCGCCCAGGCGCTGCGTCACCCGCGGCGGCGACACGCGCAGGCTGTCGGGCCCGGCGCGGTTGGTCTCGTTGCGGTTGCGCGCCTCGAGCGTGAGGTTGATGAAGCCGTCCTGGCCCAGCTCGAAGCCGGTGTTGAGCGAGCCGTGCAGCATCTCGCCGTCGCCCTCGTAGTACTGCGAGCCCTGGGCCGAGAGCTCGGTCCATTCGGTCTGGCGCTTGAGCACGATGTTGATGACGCCCGAAATCGCGTCCGAGCCGTACTGCGCGGCGGCGCCGTCGCGCAGCACTTCGATGCGCTCGATCGCGGCGATCGGGATCGCGTTGATGTCGGTGCCGGCCGAACCGCGGCCGATGGTCTGCTGCACGTTCACCAGCGCCTGCTGGTGGCGGCGCTTGCCGTTGACCAGCACCAGCACCTGGTCGGGGCCGAGCGCGCGCAGCGTGGCCGGGCGCAGGATGTCGGTGCCGTCGCTGACGAAGGTGCGCGAGAAGTTGAACGAGGGCGTCAGCATCTGCAGCACCTGGCCCACTTCGAGCGCACCGGTGGCGTTGAGTTCGTTGCGGCCGATCACGTCCACCGGCGCGGCGGTGTCGGCGGCGGCGCGGCCGCGCACGCGGGTGCCGACCACCTGCACGGTGTCGAGGGTGGCGGTGTCTTCTTCAGCGGCCAGGGTCGCGCTCTGCGCGTACACCGGCGGAGCGGCCGTGGCCGCGGCCAGCGCGGCGGCCACGGCGAGGGCCAGGGGAGATCGGGTGGCGAAGGACATGGCAAGGACTCCAGAGTGGGCGGCAGTGCGGGCCCTCCCCCCGGCAGGCCAGCGTCCCGATACTCACGAGTGCTTAACGTCTTCGCAACGCGATTATTGCTGTCAACGACAGCATTTCGAGGCACGCCGTACAGCTTTCCCATCGCCAGCAGGCAACCGGCGCAAGCGCCGGCAACGCCGCGACCTAATCCCCCTGCACGGCCACCTGGGTGCCTGCCGCCCCCGGGGGGTTGTGCTCGTCCAGCCAACGCTTCACCTGGGCGTACCAGAACACCGAGTTCTGCGGCTTGAGCACCCAGTGGTTCTCGTCCGGGAAATACACCAGGCGCGTGGGCACACCCTTCACCAGCAGGGTCTGGAACAGCTCGAACCCGTGGTTCACCGGCACGCGCAGGTCGCGCTGCCCGTGGATGACCAGGGTGGGCGTATCGAAGTTGCCGGCCGCCAGGTGCGGCGAGTTGCGCTCGAGCACTTCGCGGTTGCCCTCTTCCCAGAAGCCGCCGAAACGCGGCACCGTGGTGCCGAAGTCCGCGGCGTACTGCGAATAGAGGTTGTAGACCTTGGCGTGCGCCACCAGCGCCTTGAACGGATGCTCGCGCCCCAGGATCACCGAGGTGAGGTACCCGCCGTAGCTGCCGCCGCCGGCGACCATGCGCTCGGCATCCGCCCAGGGCTGCGCGGCCAGCCACTGCGAGGCCTTGATCACGTCCTGGTAGGGCTTCTCGGCCCATTCGGGATTGATCGAATCGGTGAAGGCCTCGCCGAAGCCCGAGCTGCCGTGGAAGTTCGGCCAAGCCGTGACGTAACCCCAGCTGCCGAACACCTGCGCGTTCCAGCGGAACTGCATCGAGTTGGTGACGGCATTGTGCGGGCCGCCGTGGATGAGCACGAACACCGGGTACTTCTTCGACCGGTCGAAACCGGGCGGATAGTTGACCCACATCTGGATCGGGTCGCCGTCCGCGCCGGCATAGGTCACCGACTCGAAGCGACCGACCGTGGTGTCGGCCATCAGCGCATCGTTGAGGCGCGAGAGTTTCGTGGCCTGGCCGCTGCGCGGGTCGATGCTGACCAGGGTCGGCGGTTCGGCGAAGCTCTGGCGCAGCGCGGCGATGCCCTGCGGCCCGACCGACAGCCCGCCGAACGAGGACTCGCCGGTGAGCGCACGCGGCTTGCCGGCCAGCGGCAGTTCGTAGGCGCGGAAGGTGCCGGCATCGTCGATCACGCTGTACAGCGTGCGGCCATCGCGCGACCAGGCCAGCGGGCCGGCGCTGCGGTCCCAGTCGGCGTGCAGTTCGCGGGTGCCGCCGCCGCGGCGGTCGTGCAGCATCACCCGCGCCTTGGCGGCGTAGAAACCGGGCACGCGCTGCTGCAGGAAGGCCAGATGCCGGCCATCGGGGCTGTAGGCCGGTGCGGTGTCGGTATCGACGTTGCCGGCGCTGAGGTTGCGGGCGGGGCCGCCGGCCACCGGCAGCAGGTACACGTCCACATCGGTGACGTTGCGGGCCGGGTTGGTGTCGGCCGTCATCGCCAGTTCCCTGCCGTCGGGCGAGATGTCGAAGGTGTTTTCGTAACCCTGCGAGAACCGCGGCAGCTGCAGGCCGCGGCCGAGCGTCAGCGGCGTCACCGCGCCGGAGGCGATGTCCACCGCGAACACGTGACCTTCGCGGTCGTCCTGCAGCGTGTCCCAGACGGCGACCGGGCCGCCGTCCCAGACCTGCGCCTTCATCTTCGATTCCTCGCGCTCCTTCAGGCGCGCGGCCTGCTTGTCCAGCGCCAGGTCGGCCCAGACGCGCGACGCGAACACCAGGCGGCCATTGCCGGCCCAGCGCGGCACCGACACGCCGGTGGCGAAGGTGGTCAGGCGGCGCGGCTCGCCGCCGGCCAGCGGCAGCAGGTAGAGCTGGGGCGCCTTGTCGTCGTCGCGCTGGGCGATGAAGGCCAGGGTCTGGCCGTCGGGGCTGAAGCGCGGCGAGGATTCGGCGGCCGGGTCGGAAGTCAGCGCACGTTCGGTCTTGCCGTCCGTGCTCCAAAGCCACAGGTCGGTCAGCAGCTTGTCGTCGGCCAGCACCGCACGCGTGACCGGCGCGACGATGTGGCGGCCGTCCGGCGAAGTCTCGGGGTTGCCGATGCGCTGGATCTCCCAGCTGCGTTCGGCGCTGAAGGGCTGCGCGGCCTGGGCCGCGACCGGAGCGAAGGCAAGCAGGAGCAGCAAGGCCGGACGTTTCATTCGTTTCCCCTGGGAATGGCGGCGCGCGCGGCGCCGGTCCCGAGCATAGTCGAAGCCGCGCCGGGCCGCCGGCCCCGGCCATGGCCCGGAAAGCGCAGAAACATGCGCAAAAAAAGGCCCCGCCGGAGCGGGGCCTTTCGATGTCGCGGGAAACGCGGGACGCGGGACTTAGAAGTCCATGCCGCCCATGCCGCCCATGCCGCCACCGTGGCCGCCGGCAGCCGGCTCGTCCTTCTTCGGGGCCTCGGCCACCATCGCTTCGGTGGTGATCATCAGGCCGGCGATGGACGCGGCGTTCTGCAGCGCGGTGCGGGTGACCTTGGTCGGGTCCAGGATGCCGAACTCGATCATGTCGCCGTACTCGCCGTTGGCGGCGTTGTAACCGAACGCACCCTTGCCCTCGACGACCTTGTTGAGGATCACGGACGGCTCTTCGCCGGCGTTGGTGACGATTTCGCGCAGCGGGGCTTCCATGGCGCGCAGGGCGATCGCGATGCCGTGGTTCTGGTCTTCGTTGATGCCCTTGAGGCCGACGATGGCCGCCTTGGCGCGGATCAGCGCGACGCCGCCGCCCGGGACGATGCCCTCTTCCACGGCCGCACGGGTGGCGTGCAGGGCGTCTTCGACGCGGGCCTTCTTTTCCTTCATCTCGACTTCGGTGGCGGCGCCGACCTTGATCACGGCGACACCGCCGGCGAGCTTGGCGACGCGCTCCTGCAGCTTCTCGCGGTCGTAGTCGGAGGAGGTCTCCTCGATCTGCGCCTTGATCTGCTTGATGCGGGCCTGGATGCCGTCGGCGGCGCCGGCGCCGTCGATGATGGTGGTGTTTTCCTTGGAGACCTGGATCTTCTTGGCGCGGCCCAGGTCCTTGATGGTGGCCTTCTCGAGCTGCAGGCCCACTTCCTCGGAGATCACGGTGCCGCCGGTCAGGATGGCCATGTCCTCCAGCATCGCCTTGCGGCGGTCGCCGAAGCCCGGGGCCTTCACGGCGCAGACCTTGACGATGCCGCGGATGGTGTTGACCACCAGCGTGGCCAGGGCCTCGCCTTCCACTTCCTCGGCCACGATCAGCAGCGGCTTGCCGGCCTTGGCCACGCCTTCCAGCACCGGCAGCAGCTCGCGCACGTTTGCGATCTTCTTGTCGTACAGCAGCACGAACGGGTCTTCCAGCTCGGCCGACATCGACTGCTGGTTGTTGACGAAGTACGGCGACAGGTAGCCGCGGTCGAACTGCATGCCCTCGACGACGTCGAGCTCGTTCTCAAGGCCCGAACCTTCCTCGACCGTGATCACGCCTTCCTTGCCGACCTTGTCCATGGCCTTGGCGATCAGCTCGCCGATGTTGGCGTCGGAGTTGGCCGAGATGGCGCCGACCTGGGCGATTTCCTTCGAGGTCGAGGACGGCTTGGAGATCTTCTTGAGCTCGTCGACGGCGGCGATGACGGCCTTGTCGATGCCGCGCTTGAGGTCCATCGGGTTCATGCCGGCGGCGACCGCCTTCATGCCCTCGCGGATCAGCGCCTGGGCCAGCACGGTGGCGGTGGTGGTGCCGTCGCCGGCGATGTCGGAGGTCTTGGAAGCGACTTCCTTCACCATCTGCGCGCCCATGTTCTCGAACTTGTCGGCCAGCTCGATCTCCTTGGCGACGGACACGCCGTCCTTGGTGATCGTGGGGGCGCCGAAGCTCTTGTCGAGCACGACGTTGCGGCCCTTCGGGCCGAGCGTGGCCTTGACGGCATTGGCGAGGATGTTCACGCCCTTGACCATGCGGGCGCGGGCGTCTTCACCGAAACGGATTTCCTTGGCAGCCATTTTTCTAACTCCGGAATTCTTGTGGGGGTTGTTTCAGGGGCCGGTCGCGCAGGCGCGGGCCGGCGGGTTCATCAGCCGAGGATGGCGAGGATGTCGTCTTCCTTGACCACCAGGATTTCCTGGCCGTCGACCTTCACTTCGGTGCCGGCGTACTTGCCGAACAGCACCTTGTCGCCGACCTTCACGGTCGGGGCGCGGGTCGAACCGTTGTCCAGGGCCTTGCCGGCGCCGACCGCGAGCACTTCGCCCTTGATCGGCTTCTCGGTGGCCGAGTCCGGAATGACGATGCCGCCGGCGGACATCTTTTCTTCTTCCATACGCTTGATGACCACGCGGTCGTAGAGCGGCTTGATGTTCATGAGAGTCCTCGTTATTCCAATTGATTCAACGACATGGGGCGAAGCTGTTAGCACTCCACCCCGGTGAGTGCCAATGATACGCGCGCAGACCGGGCACCGGAAGCCGCGCGACCCGGCCAAGGATGGGGCCGGGGCATGTCCTTTCAAGTCGCCCTGGGGCCAGGCCGCGCGGCCACCCCCTCGCGCCGTTTCAGGCGGGGGCCGGACGGGGCGGCCCGCGGAGGATCGTCGCGCTGACACCGGGGGCCATCGGGGCTCCGGGGCCCGTTCGTCGCAAAGGCCTCGAACTGGGCACCAAACCGGTTGATTTCATGCGGGAACCTGCCCCTACAATCGGCCGGGGAATCGGGGAACGTGTCAGTCGTAAAGGTCCGCGGATAGACGGACTGACGGCTCGACCCGCAAACCGGGAAGGGGGAGACCGCCGGCCACGCCGGCCGGAGCCCGTTCCACCCGGCAGCCGCAGGATCGCGGCCGCCGCCCGCCAACGGAAAACCGGCGCCGCCGGGCCTTCAGGGGAGGCCGGGCGACGAGGGACCGGTTTCCGCAGAAGCGCCGACACCTCCCACGAAGGAGGCGGCGACGTGGTCTTTGTTTTATTTCCGGGGATACACCAATGACACTGTTGTTCAATCGCATCCGACAGGCGCGTCGTGGCGCCGAAATGTCGCAGTCCGAACTGGCCGCCGCCGTGGGCGTGGCCCGCAGCGCCGTCGCGCAGTGGGAACGCAAGGACGGCGCCAAACCCACCACCGACAACATGGGCAAGATCGCCATGGCCACGGCCGTCAGCTTCGAATGGCTGGCCACGGGCCGCGGCGGCCGCTGGCTGGGCGGCGACGCCGAAACCCCGGCCATGCTGCTCAACTTCTATGCCCAATGCGGGCTGGAGGAGCGCCTGCTGGTCGCCTTCCGCTCGCTGCGCAGCCCCGAGCAGCTGCCCCTGGTGGACTTCGTCGAGGCCATGACCGACCGGGCCTGAGCCCGGCGCAACCGATCGTTCTCGCCCGGGCAACGAACTTCCGGGGATACTTGGCAGTCGAAGCGGCCGGCTCCCGAAACGGGGCCGGCCGCCACCCTTTCCGAGAATCCGCATGACCCGTTGGCTGTTGGCCGCCCTGGCCGCGCTGCTGCTTTCCCCGGCCGTGAAGGCCGTGGACGAATCCGACCTGCTGCCGATCGACGAGGCCTTCGCGCTGACCGCGACCGCCCCCGAGCGCGGCCGCATCGAGTTCACCTGGAAGATCGCCGACGGCTACTACCTCTACAAGCACCGCATGGGCGTGCAGGCGGTGGATGGTTTCAAGACCAACCCGCTGGAGCTGCCCGCGGGCATCGCCTATACCGACGAGTTCTTCGGCGACGTCGAGACCTACCGCGAATCGGTGACGGCGGTGCAGACCGGCGCCGCGGCAGACGGCATCACCACGCTGCAGTTCCGGGTGAAATACCAGGGCTGCGCCGATGTCGGCGTGTGCTATCCGCCGCACACGAAGACGGTGACGGTGGACCTGCCGTCCGCAAGCGCCACCGGCGCGCTCGATGCGATCACCGGCGGCAACCGCGGTGATGTGCTCGCCGGCACCGACCCCGCGCGCGCCGCCGGCGGCCTGCCGCTGCCGGAGCACCAGGCCTTCCGCTTCGAAGCCATCGTCGACACCCCCGAGCGCCTGCTGCTTCGCTTCACGCCGGCACCGGGCTATTACCTCTACCGCGACCGAACGACCCTGCAGCTCGAAGCCAACGGCGTGCAGGCCGGCGAGATCCAGTGGCCGGCGGCGACGCCGCACCGCGACGAACACTTCGGCGACGTGCAGGTCTTTTTCGAACCGGTCGACGCCCCGCTGCCGCTGGTGCGCACCGCCACCACGGCCCTGCCCGCGACGCTGCGCATCACCTTCCAGGGCTGCCAGACCGACGGCATCTGCTACCCGCCGATGACACGCGTGGTCGCGCTCGACCTGCCGGCCGGCGGCACCGCCGCCCCCGTGCAGGACGAAGCGCCCCGCGAAACCCCGCCCACCCGCGCCGCCACCCCGCTGTGGCTGGCCCTTCTGCTGGCCCTGGGCGGCGGCGTGGTGCTGAACCTGATGCCCTGCGTGCTGCCGGTGCTGTCGCTCAAGGCGCTGACCCTGGCCCAGGGCGGCCCGAACGCACGGCGTTCGGCGGTCTGGTACACGCTGGGCGTGCTGGCCAGTTTCGCCGCGGTCGGCGGCATCGCGCTGGCGCTGCGCCAGGCCGGGCTGGCGCTGGGCTGGGGTTTCCAGCTGCAGCAGCCGGGCGTGATCGCGGCGCTGGCCCTGGTGATGGTGGCGATCGGCCTGTCGCTGTCGGGCGTGGTCAGCTTCGGTGCCTCGCTGGCCGGCGCCGGCCAGTCGCTGACGGAAAAATCCGGACCCGCGGGCGACTTCTTCACCGGCGTGCTGGCCGTGGTCGTTGCCAGCCCCTGCACCGCGCCCTTCATGGGCACGGCGCTGGCCTTCGCGTTCACGTCTTCGCCGGCGATCGCGATCCTGGTCTTCCTGATGCTGGGCCTGGGCCTGGCCCTGCCCTTCCTTTTGATCGGCTTCGTGCCGGCGCTGGCCGCGCGGCTGCCGAAACCCGGCGCCTGGATGGACACGCTCAAGCAGGTGCTGGCCTTCCCGATGTACCTCACCGCCGTGTGGCTGCTGTGGGTGCTGGCCAAGCAGCGCGGCGCCGATGCGATCGGCCTGGTGCTGGTGGGCGCCGTGCTGCTCGGCCTGGGCCTGTGGTGGTGGGAGAAGGCGCGCTGGGGCCGTCTGCTGCCGCGCCTGCTGGCCGGCCTGGTGGTGCTGGCCGCGCTGTGGCCGGTACTGGCCGTGCAGCGCATGCCCACGCCGGAGCGCGCGGCCGTCGCCGAGGAAGGCGTGGTGGCGTATTCGGCGGAAAAACTCGAACAGCTGCGCCGCGACGGCCGCGTCGTCTTCGTCAACATGACCGCCGACTGGTGCGTCAGCTGCAAGGCCAACGAGCGCACGGTGCTGGGCCGCCAGCCCTTCCGCGACGCGCTCGAGGCCGCCGGCGCCGTCTACATGAAGGGCGACTGGACCGACGTGGACCCGGCGATCACCGCCTTCCTGGAATCGCACGGCGCGGTCGGCGTGCCGCTGTACGTGGTCTATGCACGCAACGGCGGCGAGCCGGAGGTGCTGCCGACGATCCTGACCCAGGGCATGGTCGACGACGCCCTGGCCAAGGCGGCGCGCTGAGATGAAACGTTCGGACCTGCTGACCTGGTCGGCGATCGCGCTGATGGGGTTCGTCTGCGCGGGCCTGGGCTGGTGGCTGGGCGAACGCATGCTGTGGCCGGCCGAACGCCCGCCGCCGCCCGGCGTGGCCGTGGTCAAGGTCGGCGAAGCGGTGCCGGCCTGGATCTTCGAGGCGCTCGACGGCGGCGAGCCGATCACCCTGTCCGGCGCCGGCCGGCCGCGCCTGGTGAACTACTGGGCCAGCTGGTGCGGCCCCTGCCGCAAGGAAATGCCCGTGCTCGACGCCTACGCCGAACAACAGGGCGGCAACGGCGTGCAGGTGGTGGGCATCGCCCTGGATTCGGCCGACGAAGCCCGGGCCTTCCTGCGCGAGGTGCCGGTGCGCTTCCGGCTGGCGGTCGAGACCCCGGGGCCCGGCGACAGCTCGATCCGCCTGGGCAATGCCCGTGGCATCCTGCCCTACACCGTGCTGGTGGACGCGCAGGGCCGCGTGGCCCGCACCCATTACGGCGCGTTCGCCGACGTGGCGGCGGTCGAGGCCTGGGTCCGCGACTGAGCCGCGACCCGGACTGAATTCAAACGCCCGTTAAAATCCGGCAAGTCGCGCCTATCTTCTGGACAGCCGCCCGGGCTTGCCCCCAGACTGTGCCTCCCCTGCGGAGGCCGGCGTGGCGAAGATCCTGGTATTGCATGGTCCGAACCTGAACCTGCTCGGCGAACGCGAGCCGGGCATCTACGGCCGCGCCACCCTCGCACAGATCGACGCCGCCCTGGCCACCCGGGCCGCCGAGGCCGGCCACCAGCTCGACAGCTTCCAGTCCAACGCCGAGCACGTGCTGGTGGACCGGGTCCAGGCCGCCCGCCGCGACGGCACCGCCTTCATCCTGATCAACCCGGCCGCCTTCACCCACACCAGCGTCGCCCTGCGCGACGCCCTGGCGGCGGTGGCCCTGCCCTTCATCGAAGTGCACCTGTCCAATCCGCACGCCCGCGAACCCTTCCGCCAGCACAGCTATTTCTCCAGCCTGGCGGCCGGCGTGATCTGCGGCTTCGGCGCCGACAGCTACGGCTACGCGCTGGAAGCGGCGATCCGCCGCCTGCGCGCCGACGACGGCGCCGAGATCCAGACCGGCATCTGACGCCGGCCCTTCCCCTTCTCTTTCCACCCATCACCACAAGACGAGGCCGCCATGGACCTTCGCAAGATCAAGAAACTCATCGACCTGCTCGAGGAATCCAACCTCGCCGAAATCGAGATCAAGGAGGGCGAGGAGTCCGTGCGCCTGGCCCGCGTGCCCAAGGGCGGTTATGCCCTGGCCGCCGCACCCGCGCCGGCGCCGGTCGCGCATGCCGAACCGGCCCGCGCCGCGCCGGCCGCCCCCGCCGCCGCGCTGTCGCCGGAAGCCGTGGGCAAGTCCACCAAGGACGTGCCGGACGGCCACACCGTGCGTTCGCCCATGGTCGGCACCTATTACGCCTCGCCCAGCCCGGACAAGCCCGCCTTCGTGAAGGTCGGCCAGACGGTGAAGGCCGGCGAGACCCTCGGCATCATCGAGGCGATGAAGATGTTCAATCCGATCGAAGCCGACGTGTCCGGCACGGTGCGCGCCATCCTGGTCCAGAACGGCCAGCCGATCGAGTTCGACGAGCCCATGTTCGTCATCAGCTAAGGCCGCACCCATGCTCGAGAAAATCGTCATCGCCAACCGCGGCGAGATCGCGCTGCGGATCCTGCGCGCCTGCCACAGCCTGGGCATCAAGACCGTGGCCGTGCACTCCACCGTCGACCGCAACCTCAAGCACGTGGCCATGGCCGACGAGTCGGTCTGCATCGGCCCGGCGCCGTCGTCGGAGAGCTACCTCAACATCCCGGCGATCATCGCCGCGGCGGAAGTGACCGACGCCCAGGGCATCCACCCGGGTTACGGCTTCCTGTCCGAGAACGCCGACTTCGCCGAGCGCGTGGAGAAGTCCGGTTTCGTCTTCATCGGCCCGACCGCCAACGTGATCCGCATGATGGGCGACAAGGTCGAGGCCATCCGCGCGATGAAGGATGCCGGCGTGCCCTGCGTGCCCGGCTCCGGCGGCCCGCTGCCCGACGACGAGGCCGAGTGCCTGCGCTTCGGCAAGGAGATCGGCTACCCGGTGATCATCAAGGCCGCGGGCGGCGGCGGCGGCCGCGGCATGCGCGTGGTGCGCGAGGCGGCGTCGCTGATGAGCTCGATCGCCGCGACCAAGCAGGAAGCCAAGGCCGCGTTCGGCAACGACATGGTCTACATGGAGAAGTTCCTGGAGAACCCGCGCCACGTCGAGATCCAGGTGCTGAGCGACGGCCAGGGCAATGCCATCCACCTGGGCGAGCGCGACTGCTCGATGCAGCGCCGCCACCAGAAAGTGGTCGAGGAAGCGCCGGCGCCGGGCATCACCGAAGCGCAGCGTGCCGACATCGGCCGCATCTGCACCGAGGCCTGCATCCGGATTGGCTACCGCGGCGCCGGCACCTTCGAGTTCCTGTACGAGGACGGCCGCTTCTACTTCATCGAGATGAACACCCGCATCCAGGTGGAGCATCCGGTGACCGAGCTGATCACCGGCATCGACCTGGTGCGTGAGCAGCTGCTGATCGCCAGCGGCCAGAAGCTCTCGATCAAGCAGAGCGACATCAAGATCACCGGCCACGCGATCGAATGCCGCATCAACGCCGAGGACCCGGAGACCTTCCTGCCCAGCCCCGGCCTGATCAAGCATTTCCATGCGCCCGGCGGTCCCGGCGTGCGCGTGGATTCGCACATCTACGAGGGCTACAAGGTCCCGCCGAACTACGATTCGATGATCGGCAAGCTCATCGTGCACGGTGCGACGCGCGCCCAGGCCATCGCCCGTATGCGCGTGGCGCTGAGCGAGATGGTGGTGGACGGCATCAAGACCAACGTGCCGCTGCAGAGCCGCATCATGGCCGACCAGGGCTTCATGCAGGGCGGCACCAACATCCATTACCTCGAGAAGCGGCTGGCGGAGCGCAAAGAGAAGTCGGTCGGTTTGGCGTAACGGAGCGCCGCTTCTGCGGCGCTTCCTGGATCCGAGAGAACTTCATGCCGCTGCCAGGAATCTCCGCCCTGTTCGCCGTCGCGGCCGCCACGGCGCCCGCGATGACCGCGCCGTCCACGATGCCGGCGACACCGGCGTGGCTGCAGGCGCAACACTCCGAAGAAACCGCCGCGCAGGCCTGGCTCAATGCCTGGGGCGCGCTACGCGCGTCGTTCTTCGGCGGCGAGACGGCCCGCTGGCGGCGCTCGATGGCCACCGAGGAACATGTCCGTTTCACCCAGGCCTACAAGGAGCTGGTGATCGGCGAAGGTGAATTCGCCGGGCGCTGGTTGTTCCTGGCCGAGGAAAACGCCGCACGACCATTTGCGGCCTGGCGACTGCAGATGCCCGAGCAACCGCCGTACTCGGTCCGCATCGAGCTGTACTGCGACGAAGCGGCCGGCGACTGCGAACTGCTCTACGCACGCCTGGCCAACCTGCTTGCGCCGGCCCCGTCCGGGACTGCGCTGCAGGCGGAATGGGAGGTCATCGTCGCCGACGAATCCTGCGAATCCGGGCCGGCGTCCACGCCGGCGCCGCAGGTGCGGGCGATGCTGATGGACGGCGTCGAGAAGGCCCAGGTGAAGGTCGGCGTGCTGTTCAATCGATGCGGCGTTGTCCGCAGTGCCTGGATCGCCCAGCCTTCCGGTGCTCCGGCGTTCGACAAGGCCGCACTGCAGGCGGCGCTGCGGTGGCGTTTGCCCGCGCCGGAAAACAGCGAGCGCATCGGCCGCGGCGTTGTCCCGCTGACCTATTTCAGCCCCGGTGCCAACCTTCCGCCGCCCTGACCCCCGAGCCCTTCCGACCCATGCCTTTCCTGGAACTCTCCCTGCGCGTCCGCGCCGAAGACGAACACCGCGCTGAAAACGCGCTGATGGATCTCGGCGCGCTGTCGGTGACCCTGCTCGACGCCGACGCGGCGACGCCGAACGAACGTGCGGTGCTGGAACCCGGCGTCGGCGAGATCCCGCTGTGGCCGGAAATCACGCTGCTGGCGCTGTTCCCGGAAGACACGATGCCGGACCTGGTGCTGCACGCGCTGGAATCCTTCGACGACGCGATCGATCTTTCCCAGGCCGACTTCCGCACCGTCGCCGACCAGGATTGGGAACGTGCGTGGATGGACCAGTACGTGCCGCTGCAGTTCGGCCGCCGCACCTGGATCGTGCCCTGGAACATGGAAACGCCCGCCGAAGCGCAGGACGCGGTGATCGTGCGCCTCGACCCGGGCCTGGCCTTCGGTTCCGGCACGCATCCGACCACGGCGCTGTGCCTGCGCTGGCTCGATTCGCTGGTGCTGCGTGGCAAGACCGTGCTCGATTTCGGCTGCGGCAGCGGCATCCTGGCCCTGGCCGCGCTCAAGCTCGGCGCCGCGCGTGCGGTGGGCGTGGACAACGACCCGCAGGCGCTGGCCGCCAGCGCCGACAACGCCGAGCGCAACGGCGTCGGCGACCTGCTGGATGTCTACGCGCCGGAAAACGAACCCGTCACGACGTATCCCGTGGTGGTCGCCAACATCCTCGCGGTCGCGCTCGATGCCCTGGCCGAAACCCTGGCCTCGCGCGTGCAGCCCGGCGGCATGATCGCGCTGTCCGGCATCCTGCATGGCCAGGAGGGCGCGCTGATCGAGCGCTATTCCGCCTGGTTCGACGAACTGCAGGCCGCGCAGGACGGCGACTGGATGCGCATCACCGGAGTCCGCCGCGCCGCCTGAGCCGGTATCCTTCGCGCCATGCCCCCCCGCGCCCCCACCTTCGCCACGCCCGATACGCCCAAACCCCGCCGCCCCTTTCCCTGGCGCTGGCTGGTGGCCGTGATCGCGCTGTCGCTGCTGCTCCTGCTGCAGCTGGTGCTGGCCGACCGCTACCGCCTGGCCGGCGACGCGACCTGGCGGCCGCGGCTGGAAGCGGCCTGCGGCCTGCTGCGCTGCGACCTGCCGCCCTGGCGCGAGCCCGACGCCTTCCGCGTCACCAGCCGCGAAGTGCAGCCGCATCCGAGCGCGCCCGGCGTGCTGCTGATCAGCACCAGTTTCCGCAACGACGCGCGCTGGCCGCAGCCCTGGCCGGTGCTGGAGATCGCGCTGCAGGACCTCGATGGCCAGGCCCTGGGCCTGCGCCGGTTCCAGCCGGTGGAATACCTGGGCAGCCCGCCGGCATCGCCATTGATCGCGCCGGGACAGTCCGCCAGCGCCACCCTGGAAATCCTCGACCCGGGCAAACGCGCGGTCGCGTTCACCTTCGACTTCCATTGAAACCGCGCCGCCGGACCTGTCCGGTTGTCCATGTCGCACCGCGTTTTGGTTTGACGTAGACTTCCTCCCCCGTCGCCGACCGGCGGGCCCGCAAGGAAGCGGTCAAACCCCCACGGAGCTTCCCCGAAGTGAACGCCCTGCCGGCCGCGCGCGCGGATTCCAACTCGCACACTCCCAGCCATACGCCGCTTCGCGACCATGTCTCGCGCTCGGTGCGCCGTTATCTGCAGGACCTCAACGGCTGCGACCTCGACGACCTGTACGAGGTCGTGCTGCGCGAGATCGAAGCGCCGCTGTTCGCCGAAGTGCTGCGCCACTGCGACGGCAACCAGAGCCGCGCCGCCGCCATGCTCGGCCTCAACCGCGCCACCCTGCGCAAGAAGCTCAAGGCCTACGGCCTGGCCTGAAATCCGGGGTCAGAGTGCATTTATCTTGACTCCGCAAGCCTCTGGACCCCGTCGCTCCCCAAGATAAATGCACTCTGACCCCGGATTGGTGCGGGGTATAATCGCGGCTTCCCCATGAGGTGCCCGATGACCGCCGAACGCCAACCCGTCCGCCGCGCCCTGCTGTCCGTGTCCGACAAGGCCGGCCTGATCGAACTGGCCCGCGGCCTGCACTCACTGGGTGTCGACCTGCTGTCCACCGGCGGCACCGCCAAGGCGCTGCGCGAAGCCGGCCTGCCGGTGCGCGACGTCAGCGATGTGACCGGTTTTCCGGAAATCATGGACGGCCGCGTCAAGACCCTGCACCCGAAGATCCACGGCGGCCTGCTCGGCCGCGAGGGCATCGACGACGCGGTGATGGCCCAGCACGGCATCGAACCCATCGACCTGCTGGTGGTGAACCTGTATCCCTTCGCGCAGACCGTGGCCAGGCCCGACTGCACGTACGACGACGCCGTCGAGAACATCGACATCGGCGGCCCGGCGATGTTGCGCGCCACGGCGAAGAACCATGCGCGCACGTCGGTGGTGGTGGACCCGGCCGACTATGGCGTCCTGCTCGGAGCCCTGCAGGCCGGCGGCACCACGCCGGCGATGCGCCGCGCCTGGGCCGCCAAGGCCTATGCGCACACCGCCGCCTACGACGGCCAGATCGCGATGTGGCTGTCGCCCCGAGCGGCCGAACCGTCGCAGCCGGACACCTGGCCGCAGACCTTCCACAGCTCGCTGTCGCTGGCCTCGGCGCTGCGTTACGGCGAAAACCCGCACCAGCGCGGCGCGCTCTACCTGGAGGCGAACGCGCCGCAGGGCATCGTCGCCACCGCGTCCTTCCTGCAGGGCAAGGAGCTGAGCTACAACAACCTGGCCGACGCCGACGCGGCGCTGGAATGCGTGAAGGCCTTCGACGCGCCGGCCTGCGTCATCGTCAAACACGCCAATCCCTGCGGCGTCGCCGTCGCGGCGAACCTGATGGACGCCTACGACCGCGCCTACGCCGTGGACCCGACCTCGGCCTTCGGCGGCATCATCGCCTTCAACCGCGAACTCGACGCCGCCACGGCCGCCGAAATCCTCAAGCGCCAGTTCGTCGAAGTGGTGATCGCGCCGTCCATCGCCGCCGACGCGATGCCGCATTTCGCCAAGAAGGCGAACGTGCGCGTGCTCGCCTGCGGCGAGCTGCGCGCGACGACCGGCTTCGAGTACAAGCGCATCGCCGGCGGCCTGCTCGTGCAGGACGCCGATACCGACACGTTGGCCGCGGCCGACCTGAAGATCGTGTC
Organism: Arenimonas terrae; assembly: GCF_006265115.1. Lineage (GTDB taxonomy): Bacteria > Pseudomonadota > Gammaproteobacteria > Xanthomonadales > Xanthomonadaceae > Arenimonas > Arenimonas terrae. The sequence goes on from NZ_SMDR01000004.1 coordinate 94,021, forward strand.
CAGGCTCGCCCCCAGCGCCGACCAGCTGCGCGACCTGCTGTTCGCCTGGAAGGTGGCGATGTACGTCAAGTCCAACGCCATCGTCTACGCACGCGACCTGCAGACCGTCGGCATCGGCGCCGGCCAGATGAGCCGCGTGGTCAGCGCGAAGATCGCGGGCCTGAAGGCCGAGGAAGCCGGCCTGGTGGTGCCGGGCTCGGTGATGGCGTCCGACGCCTTCTTCCCGTTCCGCGACGGCATCGACGCCGCCGCCGCGGCCGGCATCGCCGCGGTGATCCAGCCGGGCGGCTCGATGCGCGACGCCGAGGTCATCGCCGCCGCCGACGAACACGGCATGGCCATGGTGTTCACCGGCCGCCGCCACTTCCGCCACTGAGCACGCCATGACCCGACCCAAGGCCGACGCCGCCCGCTCCGACCGCCGCCGCCTGGTCGTGGTGATCCTGCTGATCGTGCTCGGCCTGGGCCTGACCGCCGCCGCGCTGTGGCAGCGCTTCAGCCCGGAAGCGCGCGCGCAGGCGCAGACCCGTGCGATTGCCGATGCAGCGATCGTCGAGTTCGGGCGCGGCCTGCCCAAACCCTTCGGCCCGGGCCCGGGCCTGGTGCTGGAGCGCGTCATGTTCGAGGGCCCGCACCTGGTGTTCGTCATCCGCAGCACCACGCGCCTGGCCACCGACGCGGCCCGCGACCCGCAGAGCCTGGAAGGCGTGCGTGCGGCCGAGCAGGCGCAGATGGTCGCGTTCTGCAACAACCCGAACCTGGTCTACCTGCTGTCGCGCGGCATGACCGCCACCCGCCGCTTCGTCGACGCAAGGGGTGACCGCTTCTTCGATGTGTCGATCACGGCCGCCGATTGCGCAAGAACCCTGGTCCCCGCCCGCACCTGATCGAAACCGCACGGAGAGTTGCCGCATGAAAGTCCTGGTCATCGGTTCGGGCGGTCGGGAACACGCCCTGGCCTGGAAGCTGGCGCAGTCGCCGCGGGTGAGCGAAGTGCTGGTGGCGCCCGGCAATGCCGGCACCGCCACCGAGCCGCGCTGCCGCAACGTGGCGGTGAAGGCCACCGACATCGAGGGCCTGCTGCAGCTGGCCGCGGCGGAGGGCGTCGCCGTCACCGTGGTCGGCCCCGAGGCGCCGCTGGTGCGCGGCGTCGTCGACGCCTTCCGCGCCGACGGCCGGCGTATCTTCGGGCCCACCGCCGCTGCCGCGCAGCTCGAGGGCAGCAAGGCCTACGCAAAGGATTTCCTGGCCCGGCACCGCATTCCCACCGCTTACTACGGCGTGTTCGAGGACAGCCAGCTGGCGCTGCAGCATGTGCGCGACCACGGCGCGCCGATCGTGATCAAGGCCGATGGCCTGGCCGCCGGCAAGGGCGTGGTGGTGGCGATGACGGTCGCTGAGGCCGAGGCGGCGATCATCGACATGCTCGAAGGCGAGGCCTTCGGCGACGCCGGCGCGCGGGTGGTGATCGAAGAGTTCCTGGAAGGCGAGGAAGCCAGCTTCATCTCGATGGTGGACGGCCGCCACGCGCTGCCGATGGCCACCTCGCAGGACCACAAGCGCGTGGGCGACGGCGACACCGGCCCGAACACCGGCGGCATGGGCGCGTATTCGCCGGCACCGGTGGTGACGCCGGAAGTGCATGCGCGCGTGATGCGCGAAGTGGTCGAACCGACCGTGCGCGGCATGATCGCCGACGGCATTCCCTTCACCGGCTTCCTCTACGCCGGCCTGATGATCGCGGCCGATGGTTCGCCCAAGGTCATCGAATACAACGTGCGCTTCGGCGACCCGGAAACCCAGCCCGTCATGCTGCGCCTGCGCAGCGACCTGCTGGACCTGGTGGAGGCCGCCATCGACGGCCGCCTGCACGAAGTCGAGGCCGACTGGGATCCGCGCCCGAGCCTGGGCGTGGTGATGGCCGCCGACAACTACCCCGGCACGCCGCGCACCGGCGACGCCATCGCCGGCCTGGCCATCGACCCGGGGCCCGACGCCAAGGTCTTCCACGCCAGCACCGAACTGCGCAATGGCGTGGTGGTGACCACCGGCGGGCGCGTGCTCTGCGCCTGCGCACTCGGCGACACCGTCGCCGACGCACAGCGCCGCGCCTACGCCGCGGCCGACAACATCCACTGGGACGGCGTCTTCTACCGCAGCGACATCGGCTGGCGCGCGATCGAGCGCGAACGCGGCGGCTGAACCGGCCGGCACGTACACGGTTCGCAAGCGGCGGCTTCCTTGGCATGATCGGGCTCCGGCAATCCAGGAGTCCGACCGCATGCGCCCGTCCGCGAAACGCTCCACGCTCCCGTCGGTCATCGCACCCCTGGCGCGGCTGGGCCTGGTCTCGGCCCTGGCCTGGGCGTCGGCGGCCGCGGCGGTCGACCAGCCCTCGACCTATCCGGGCTGCGCCACGCGCGCCGTGACCGTGCCCTGGGGCGGCAGCGTCAAGGTCGACCTGGCGACCTGCCAGTCCTTCGGCCTCGGCGACGTGGCCACGCCGCCGGCCCACGGCACGGCCGCGCCGGGCGGCAGCCCGGCCGACAGCTACACCTACAGCCACAAGGGCGCCGCGCCCGCGGGCGGCGGTACCGACACCTTCGTCGTGCTCGACGACAACAGCGACCGGATCACGGTCACCGTGACGATCCAGGCCGGAACCTCGTCGATCGTCGCAACGCCCGGCGAACTGCCGCCGCTGTCGGCCGGCACGCCGGTGCGGCAGACGCTCGCCGCCAGCGGCGGCACCGCGCCCTACCGGTTCCGCGTCGACTCCGGCGCCCTGCCCAAGGGGCTGGCGCTGGCGGCCGACGGCGCGCTGTCGGGAACGCCGACCGAGCGGGGCGCCTACGGTTTTGGCGTCCGGGTGCAGGATGCGCGCGGCCAGTCCGCGACGCTGAGCTACGGCGGCACCGTGCAGGGGGCCGCGATGTCGCTGTCGCCCGAGGCGGTCATCGCCACGCCGGGCGTCGCCTTCCGCCACGCGCTGACGGTGCGTGGCGGCGTGGCGCCGCACCAGTTCACCCTCGAGCCGGGCCCGGCCCTGCCGGCCGGCGTGGCCATCGGCGGCGATGGCGTGGTGACGGCGAGCGCGTCTGTCGCGCCGGGCCGCTACCCAGTCAGCCTGCGCGTGACCGACGCGAGCACGGGCACCGGCCGCCACTTCGAGCTCGAACGCTTCACCCTGGGGGTGGGCGGCCTGCCGTCGGCATCGATTGAGGTGACGCCTGCGGCGGTCGCCGAAGACGGCGGGCAGCCGCTGGTCTTCACGATCAGCCTCGACGCGGCCGTCGCCACGGACACGTCCGTCACGCTCGCCGCTTCCGCCCTGCCCGGCGCGCCGGCCGCGGTCACGATCCCGGCCGGCGCGACCCGCGCCCGCCTGGTCGTCAGGCCGACGGCCGACGCCACGGCCGAGCCCGACGAGGTCGTGGCCTTCGCCGTCGCCGACGGCAGCGGCTATACGATCGGCAGCCCCGCCCGCGCGGCCGGCACGATCCGCAACGACGACACCCGCTAGGCCGGCGCCGCCGGTTTCCAGCGCCCGGGCCGCTCCGGCCATGGATTTGCGTGCACCGGGCGCCACACCCGCTGGCTTGATGCAGTGTGGATAACGGGTAATATCGACGGACTTCTCGGGGACAGGGGGTCCTTATGAGCCGCAGCGACATGATGGCGCGCCTGCTTCGCCTCGCCCGTTTGGCGGAGCGCAGCGAACGCACGGGCGAAAGCGCACACGAGGCCATCGGCCAGGACGAACCGGGGGACCTGGGGCGCCGCGATTTCGCCAAGACCCTCGCCGCCGCCACCGCGGCCGCCGCGACCTGGTCGGTGGCGCCCGGCGCGATGGCCGCCGCGGCGGGCACCGGCGGCATGGACCGCCGCACGATCGGACCGCGGATCGCCGGCAACGTCGCCGTGGTCGGCGCCGGCCTCGCCGGACTGAGCTGCTCCTACGAACTGGCCCGGCACGGCATCAATGCCCGCGTGTTCGAAGGTTCCGACCGCGTCGGCGGCCGCTGCTCCAGCCTGCGCGGGGTGTTCCCGGGCCAGGTGGTGGAACAGGGCGGCGAATTCTTCACCGGCGCCCACCACACCATGGTCGGCTATGCGCGCCAGTTCGGCCTGGAGCTCGAGCGCTACAGCCAGCTCGCCGGCGACAACTACTACTACTTCGGCGGCCAGCGCTACACCGAGGCCCAGGTGATCGAGGAGTACAAGGCCTTCGCCAACTCCATGCGCGAAGACCTGCGCACGCTCAGCCATCCGACCGCCGACAGCTACACCGAAAACGACGCGCTGTTCGATTTCATGAGCCTGGACGACTATCTGGGCCTGCACGGCGCCAGCCCGCTGCTGCGCGGCCTGATCGGCAGCGCCTACCGGGCCGAATACGGCGCCGGCATCGACGAGCTCAGCGCGATCACCTTCCTGCGCTTCGCGCAGAGCGACAAGCGCAGCAAGCTCTCGCCCTTCGGCGTGCATTCTGGCGCCATGCTGCGGGTGGCCGACGGCAACGACCGCATCACCTCCGCGCTGGCCGACCGCCTGCCCACGCCGGTGTCCCTGGGCCACCGCCTGGTGGCGGTGCGCAAGCTCTCCAACGGCAAGCTGCGCCTGGCCTTCGAAACGGGCGGCCGCAGCATCCAGCGAGACTACGACGCGGTGGTGCTGACCCTGCCCTTCAGCGTGCTGCGCGACGTCGACCTGCACCCCAGCCTGGAACTGCCGGACTGGAAGCTGCGTTCGATCGCCAACGCCAGCATGGGCGACCACAGCAAGCTGCTGGTCGGCTTCAACCAGCCGGTCTGGCAGTCGGCCGCGCACGGCCTGACCGGCACCGGCTTCAGCGACCGCAACCTGATGGGTTCGACCTGGGCTGCCAACCCGAGCCGCTCGGGCCCGGGCCAGGCGGTGCTGGCGAGCTACGTCGGCGGTACCCAGGCGCGCGGCATGACCGCCGCCACCACGCAGGCGGACGCCAACAGCTTCCTCGGCAACCTCGAACAGGTGCTGCCGGGCGCCAAGGCCGCCGCGGCGCGCGACAGCAGCGGCAATCTGCTGGCCCGCACCGCGAACTGGAGCAGCAATCCGTGGAGCCGCGGCTCCCAAAGCTGCAACCGTCCGGGCTATTTCACCAACGTCGCCCAGACCGAGGGCAAGGCGGTCGGCAACCTGCTGTTCGCCGGCGAGCACACCAGCAGCTTCTACGAGTGGCAGGGCTTCATGGAGGGCGCGGCCCTGTCCGGCCTGCGCACCGCCGGCGAAGTGCTGGAGCTCGCCCGGGCCTGACGCGCCGGCCCGCGCACGGCATGGATCCACTGCGCGGGCTGTCGCCGCTGGTCGTCACGTCCCCGACCACGCGGTCGGGGACCACCCTGCTGCAGCGGCTGCTGTGTTCGGCGGGCAATACGCTGGTCTATGGCGAAGAGGTCGGCAAGGACCTCGAGATGCAGCTGCAGATCCTCACCGCGCGCCGCCTGGTCTACACGCACTCGCGGCCGCGTTTCGCCGACAACCTCGAGCGCTTCCTGCAGGGCGACACCAACCACTGGCTGGTCGACCTGATGCCGCCGCTGGACGACTACCTGGCGGCCCTGCGCCAGGGCGCCTTCGCCGGGCTGCAGGAATGCCAGCGCCAGGCGCAGGCCGCCGGCCGCACGCTCTGGGGTTTCAAGTACCCGGGCTGGCCGCCGCATCTGCTGCGTTTGCTGTCGTCGGAGCTGCCGGGCACGCGCGTCATCTACCTGCACCGCCGGCTCGCCGACACCGCCCGCTCGGCCAAGGCCTGGCACGACTACGCCGAGCCGCAGATGCTGGCCTTCTGCGAACAGTGGCTGGCCAACCAGCAGGCGATGCGCGAACGGCGCGGCGACCCGACGGTGCTGATGCTGTCCTTCGAGTCGCTGGTGCAGGACCCGGCCGGCACACTGGAGCGCCTGCGGGATTTCCTGCCCTTCGAAGGCATCGACGCCGGGCTGCTGCGCGACCGCATCAACAACCAGACCCACGGCGGCGGCGCCCAGCACGGCCACAACGACTACATCGAGCCGGCGGCACTGAGCGCGCAGGAGCAGGCCTGGGTCGATGCCGCGCAGACCGCCGCGGACGCTTGAGGCCGCACCGCCGCGGCGCAATTGACTAGACTGGGCCCGCCCCACGGAGCACAACTGATGCAACTGATGACGCTGGAACAATTCGCCGGATGCCTGAACGAGACCTTCCGTGTCGCGCTCAACGATGGCGAGGTGGACTTCGTGCTGGTCGAGGCGCAGCCGCTGAAGCAGTCGGCGCCGGGCGCGCTGCGCGCACCGTTCTCGCTGCTGTTCCTCAACACCGCGGCCCTGGTGTTCCCGCAGCAGCTTTATCCGATGAAGCACCCGCGCCTGGGCGAGTTCAGCATCTTCATCGTGCCGATCGCCCGCAACAAGGACGGCTTCATCTACCAGGCGGTCTTCAACTAGCCCGGCCAGCGCATGAAGAGGTGGGAGTCGGTGCTGGCCTCGGCCACGGCGCCGAAGCCCAGGCGCTCGTACAGGCGCCGCGCCCCGACATTGTTGACCAGAACCTGCAGCGCCATGCCGCGCCCCTGCGCCCGCGCCTCCTGCTGCGAGGCCTCGATCAGCGCGCGGCCGAGGCCGCGGCCGCGATGGGCCGAGATCAGGCAGATGTCCACGATGTGGTGCTCGGGCGCGTCCCGCAGCAGGTAGTAGCGGCCCTCGATCCGGCCTTCGCGTTCGATCACCAGGAAGTCGGCCGTCGGGTGTTCGGCCAGGAAATGCCGGTGCTGGAACTGGAACTGCTGGTCCAGGAAGGTCTGTTTGAAGTCGGGCGGCCAGGGCACGCCGGCCAGCTCATCGGCGCGCGTGTCGGCATACAGCTGCAGCAGCCGCGGCAGATCGGCGTCAACGGCGTGGCGCAGCGCGAAGCCGCGCTCGGACAGGTAGGCGGGCGTCGCGGGTGCGGGGCCTGGTCCGGCCGGGAAGGACGGCAGGCCGCTCATGCGCTCAGTTGCGCGCCGGGAAGATTCCCTGCAGCGCGATGCAGAAACCCAGGGTCAGGTGGGGCTGCCGGTTTTCGTGGGGCTGGGAGCCGCCCGCAACGCCGAGCATGTTCGTCCCGAAGGTCGTGTTCGTCGAACCCGCCGGCAGGAAGGACGTGGCGGAGGTGTTGGACGACACCGACAGCGCATTGCCCGACGAGGGCGAGGCCGCGCGTTTGGCGGCGGTGTTCTGCGCGTACAGCACCACGCCGTGGTTGTGCGTGGGCATTTCGGTGCTGATCAGGGTCACCGTATTCGAGCCGAAGGTCTCGCCCATCGTGCGGGGCGTAAGCCCGGGCCCTTGGCCCTGCGCCACCGCGGCCGTACCGCCGAAGTTCGGCAGGGCGAACGTCGTCTGGCCGTTTCCGCCGTACTGGGTTCCCAGCAGGGAGAACAGGGCGGTGTTCTGGCTGATCGCGATGAGCTGCCCCTGGCAGAACGCCCAGTTCCTGGGAGCGAAGTTGTACGGGAAGATGTGGATCTCGCCAATGAAGGGGGAAGTCATCTCGTCTGTCTCCTGGGTTTCCGCATCACCGGGCGGCTGTCGCGCCGTCCCGGGGCAGAAAGGGAATCGGTCAGTTCTGGGACGGGAAGATGCCGGCCCATGCGATGCAGAAACCCACCGTCAGGCTGGGCATGCAGTTCTCGTGCGGCTGGTTTCCACCGGCGGTCGTCATCGACTGCGGCGCCAGGGTGAAGGGCGCGCCGCCGCTGGTGTCGGTGACGTACATCGTCTGGCCACTGACCGTGCCCGGCAGCAGGGTCGGGCCGGGCGTGCCCGTGCTGGCCGCCGCGGTGGTGGCGAAGGCCTGGTGGGAATGCGCCGGAATATTGTTCGAGATCAGGGTCACCGTCTCGGTGCCGGCCATCTGGCCGATAACGTAGGTGCTCAGGCCCGGGCCCTGGCCCTGGTGGATCGGCACGCGGCCGCGCAGGTCGGGCAGCCCGAAGGTCGTCACGCCGTCGCCGCCGAAGGTGGTGCCGATCAGCACGAACAGCACTTCGTATTCGGCGATGCTCAGCAGCCGGCCATCGCAGGGGAACCAGCCCACGGGTGCGAAGTTGAAACCGAGCAGGCGGATCTCACCGACATAGGGATTGCTCATGGTGCGTGGCTCCGGTAATGCGGATTCGCGTTGCGATCGGGTGTCGCGGTCTTCGGCGCAGGCGCCGCGAGCCGCCGCCGTCGCGTCAGTTGCGCGAGGGGTAGATGCCCGACAGCGCGATGCAGAAATTGATCGTCTGATAGGGCTGCAGGTTGATATGCGGCTGGTTTCCACCGGCGTTGGCGACCGTCGCCGGATTCAGCGGCACCAGCGACCCGCTGCTGGGGCCGAACAGGGCCACGCCCGAATTCGCGTATACGGCGTTGTTCGGGTTGCGCACGGTACCGTTGGCCGTGGTGGCAGCGACGGTGTGGACGTGCTGCGGGATCTGGGTCGAGAGCAGGGTCACGGTCTCGACGCCGCCCGTCTGCCCGAGCACGTTGTTGAAGGGACCGCCAATGCCGACGGGCGTCCGGCTGCGCAGGTCCGGCAGCTGGAAGTTGGTCGTTCCGTTGCCGCCGTAGGTCGTTCCCAGCAGCGAGAACAGGGCCTGGTTCTGGGCGATTGCCAGGAGCTGTCCGTTGCACTGCGCCCAGAACCGGGGCGCGAAATTGAAGCCGAACGTAGAAATCTGGCCGATGTAATAACCGCTCACGGTCCCCTCCCTGGCACGGCGCGCGGACGGCGGCCATGCAGTTTTGACTTTTTGGATCCCCGGCGGCCACTTTGCCGCCCCGCCCGGACCAATACAAGTGTGCCGTGGTCACGGAATGGACGGGCCATGGTGGCGCCCGACCGGCCCTGAGATTAATGTGGCCGCTCGGCGGGGGCGTCAGCGTTGACCCCCAAGCCGGCCGGGACCAGGTCGCCGGCACATCGGGGAATCCACAGGGGAGTTTCAGCATGCGGCAGTCATCGAACGGCTCGTCGGGCACTATCGCCCGCCGGTTCATCACCCAGTTCCGGAGCCTGGCGTCGCTGACGCTGCTGCTCGCGCTGTCATGGGTCTCGACCGCCTCGGCGGTCGGTCTGCCCTCGACCTACCCGGGCTGCGCGACCATCAACACCTCGGTCGCCTGGGGCGGCAGCGTCGACGTCGACATGTCCAGCTGCCACTTCTTCGGCCTGGGCACGCTCTCGACCGCGCCCAGCCACGGCGTGGCTTCCGAAGGCCCGTCCCCCGTGGACTACTACACCTACAGCCACGGCGGCGCGACGCCGGCCGGCGGCGGCACCGACACTTTCGTCGTGCTCGACGACAACAGCGACTTCATCACGGTCAACGTGACGATCTCGGCGCCGAGCTCGGCCATCACGGTCGCTCCGGCGAACCTGCCGGCGATGACCGCAGGCACCGCGTTCTCGCAGACGCTGACTTCGAGCGGCGGCACCGCCCCCTACACCTACACCCTCGAGTCCGGCGCCCTGCCCGTCGGCCTCACCCGCACGGGCGACACGATCTCCGGCACCCCGACCCAGCGCGGCCCCTATTCCTTCAGCATCCGCTCCACCGACAACGTCGGCGACTTCGTCGTCAAGGGTTATTCGGGCACCGTCGCGGCCCCCAGCCTGGCGCTGGTCCCCGCGTCCGCCACGGCCATCCAGGGCGCCGCCTTCAACCTGGCCCTGTCCACCACCGGTGGCGTCGCGCCGCACAGCTATCTGCTCGAAACCGGCAGCTTCCCCGCCGGCATCTCGGTCAACGGTTCCGGCGTGATCAGCGGCACGACCGCCGCCGCGCCCGGCAACTACCCGGTGACCCTGCGCGTCACCGACGCCAGCACCGGCCCGGGCAGCTACTTCGAGCTCGAACCCTTCACCCTGACGGTGTCGCCGCCGCCCAGCGTCTCGATCGCGGTCGCCCCGGCCTCGGTCAGCGAGGACGGCGCCACCAACCTGACCTACACGGTCACCCGCAGCCTCAACCTGTCGTCGCCGACCGTGGTGAACATCACCACCACCGGCACCGCCACCTCGGGCGTGGACTACACCGGCGGCGTCGCCACGGTCAGCATCCCGGCCGGCGCGACCACGGCAACCATCACCATCAACCCGACCGTCGACGGCACCGTAGAGGCCGATGAAACGGTCGCCCTGACGGTCGCCGCCGGCACCGGCTACACCGTCGGCGCCCCGTCCAGCGCCACCGGCACCATCCTCAACGACGACGTGCCGACCGCGACGATCAGCGTCTCGCCGGCCAACGTCGCCGAGGACGGCGCGCCCAACCTGGTCTACACCGTCACCCTCAACCAGGCCTCGTTCAGTGCGGTCTCGGTGAACTACGCGATCAGCGGCACCGCCACCAACGGCACCGACTACGCCACGATCGCCTCGCCGCTGGTCATCGCCGCCGGCAACACCACCGGCACGGTCACGATCAACCCGACCGCCGACGCCACCATCGAGTCGAATGAAACCGCGACCCTGACGCTGGCGGCCGGTGCCGGTTACACGGTGGTCGCTCCCAACAGCGCCACCGGCACGATCCTCAACGACGACCTGCCGAACCTGGCGATCAACGACGTCACGGCCAACGAAGGCAATGCCGGCACCACCAACTTCACTTTCACCGTCAGCCTGAGCGCGCCGGCCGGCCCGGGCGGGGTCACTTTCGACATCGCCAGCGCCAACGGCACGGCCACGGCGGGCGTGGACTACGTCGCCAACACCCTGACCGGCCAGACCATCCCGGCCGGGTCCAGCACCTACACCTTCACCGTGCAGGTGAACGGCGACGCGCTCAACGAGCCGAGCGAAACCTTCTTCGTCAACGTCACCAACGTGGTCAACGCCGTCGTGGTCGACGGCCAGGGCGTGGGCACCGTCGTCAACGACGACCCGCTGCCGTCCCTGACCATCAACGACGTCAATGTGGTCGAAGGCAATGCCGGCACCGTCAATGCGGTGTTCACGGCGACGCTGAGCGCGGCGAGCGGCCAGACCGTCACGGTGAACTACGCCACCGCCGACGGCACCGCGACCCAGCCGGCCGACTACACCAGCACCAGCGGCACGCTGACCTTCACCCCGGGCCAGACCACCCGCACGATGACCATCCCGGTGAACGGCGAAACGGTGCCGGAGGCCAACGAAACCTTCTTCGTCAACCTCAGCGGCGCCGCCAACGCGACGATCTCCGACAACCAGGGCGTCGGCTCCATCACCAACGACGACGTGCCGGTCACGGTCAGCCCGGGCACCCTGCCCAACGGCACCGTGGCGGCGGCCTACAGCCAGACGCTCAGCGCGTCCGGCGGCAGCGCTCCGTACAACTTCGCCGTCACCGCCGGCGCCCTGCCGGCCGGCCTGACCCTGTCCACCGGCGGCGCCCTCACCGGCACGCCGACCGCGGGCGGCAGCTTCAACTTCACCGTCACCGCGACCGACAGCAGCGCGTTCCCGGGTCCGTACAGCGGCACCCAGGCCTACACCCTCGTCATCGATCCGGCGACCGTGAGCCTGCCGGCCACTGCGCTGGCCGGCGGCACCCTGGGCCAGGCGTATGGCGAATCGATCACGGCCGCTACCGGCGGCACTGCGCCGTACTCCTATGCGGTCACCGCGGGCGCGCTGCCCGGCGGCCTGACGCTCAACACCGCCACCGGCGCCATCACCGGCACGCCCGGCGCGCTGGGCACCTTCAACTTCTCGATCACCGCCACCGACAGCTCGACCGGCACCGGGCCCTACACGGCGACCCAGGCCTACGCGATCACGGTGGTCGACGTTCCGCCGGTCGCCAACGCGGTCAGCCTGACGGTGGCCTACGACTCGGCGGCGACGCCGGTCACGCTCAACATCACCGGCGGCACGCCGGTTTCGGTGGCCGTGGGCACCGCCCCGGGCAACGGCACCGCGATCGCCGCCGGCACCTCGATCACCTACCAGCCGACGGCCGGCTACGCCGGTCCCGACAGCTTCACCTACACCGCGACCAACAGCGGCGGCACCTCCGCGCCGGCGACGGTCACGGTGACCGTGAGCGACCCGGTGGTCACGATCACCGCGGGGGGTGGCCTCGGCACCGCCGTCGCGACGCCCTACACGCAGACCTTCACCTTCGGCGGCGGCGCGCAGCCGTGGAGCGGCTACCAGGTGACCAACCTGCCGGCCGGCCTGACGATCACGGGCACCACCGCCAACACCGTGACCATCTCCGGTACGCCGACCGAAGCCGGCACCTTCAACCTGAACGTCTCGGCCACCGACAGCAGCACCGGCAACGGCCCGTACACCGTGGGCCAGGTGTTCGCCCTCGTCGTGTCGCCGCCGGGCCTCTCGCTGGCGCCGGCGCCGGGCACCTTGAACGCGCCTTATGGCGCGGCCTTCTCGCAGGCCTTCACGGCCAGCGGCGGTAGCGGCCCCTACAGCTACGCCGTCACCGGCGCGCTGCCGGCCGGCCTGGTCCTGGCGGGCGATACGATCTCCGGCACGCCGACCGTCCCGGGCAGCTACCCGATCACGGTCACGGCGACCGATACCGGCAGCACCGGCGCCGGCGCGCCGTTCTCGATCGCGCAGAACTACACGATCGACGTGCCGGCCCCGACCATTGCCGTCGCTCCGGCCACGCTGCCGGATCCGGCGATCGGTGCCGCCTACGCCGAGTCCGTCACCGCCTCGGGCGGCGTGGGTCCGTACACGTTCGCGGTCACCGCGGGCGCGCTGCCGGCCGGCCTGAGCCTGGCCACCGACGGCACCCTGTCGGGCACGGCGACCGCAGTGGGCACCTTCAACTTCACTGTCACCGCCACCGATGCCAATGGCCAGACCGGCAGCCGCGCCTACTCGGTGACCGTGGGCGCGCCGACGCTGGCGCTGGCGCCGGGCGCCGGCACGCTGAACGCACCCTATGGCGCGGCGTTCTCGCAGGCCTTCACGGCCAGCGGCGGCACCGGCCCCTACAGCTATGCCGTCACGGGCACGCTGCCCGCCGGCCTGAGCTTCAGTGGCGACACGCTGTCGGGTACGCCGACCGTTCCGGGCAGCTACCCGATCACGGTCACCGCCACCGACACCGGCAGCAGCGGCGTCGGCGCGCCGTTCTCGATCGCGCAGAACTACACGATCGACGTGCCGGCCCCGACCGTGGTCGTGGCGCCGGCGACGCTGCCGGATCCCTCCGCGGGCGTGGCCTACAGCGAATCCATCACCGCCACCGGCGGCGTGGGTCCGTACACGTTCGCGGTCACCGCGGGCGCGCTGCCGGCCGGCCTGAACCTGGCCACCGACGGCACCCTGTCGGGCACCGCCACCGAAGTCGGCACGTTCAACCTCACCGTCACCGCCACCGACGCCAACGGCCAGGCCGGCAGCCGCGCCTACACGCTGACCGTCGCCGCGCCGACGCTGACGATGACCCCGGCGGCGGGCACGCTGACAGCGCCTTACGGTGCCGCCTACTCGCAGGCCTTCACCGCCGCGGGCAGCGCCGGTCCGTTCAACTACGTGCTCACCGGCACGCTGCCGGCGGGCATGAGCTTCAGCGGCAATACGCTGTCGGGCACGCCGACCGCTCCGGGCAGCTACCCGGTCACGGTCACCGCCACCGACACCGTGCTGACCGGCGCCGGCGCACCGTTCTCGATCGCGCAGAACTACACGATCGACGTGCCGGCCCCGACCGTGGTCGTGGCGCCGGCGACGCTGCCGGATCCGTCGGCAGGCGTGGCCTACAGCGAATCCATCACCGCCACCGGCGGCGTGGGTCCGTACACGTTCGCGGCCACCGGCACGCTGCCGGCCGGCCTGAACCTGGCCACCGACGGCACCCTGTCGGGCACCGCCACCGAAGTCGGCACGTTCAACCTCACCGTCACCGCCACCGACGCCAACGGCCAGACCGGCAGCCAGGCCTACACCCTGACCGTCGCTGCGCCGACGCTGACGATGACGCCGGCGGCGGGCACGCTGACCGCGCCTTACGGTGCCGCCTACTCGCAGGTCTTCACCGCCGCGGGCAGCGCCGGTCCGTTCAACTACGTGCTCACCGGCACGCTGCCGGCGGGCATGAGCTTCAGCGGCAATACGCTGTCGGGCACGCCGACCGCTCCGGGCAGCTACCCGGTCACGGTCACCGCCACCGACACCGTGCTGACCGGCGCCGGCGCACCGTTCTCGATCGCGCAGAACTACACGATCGACGTGCCGGCCCCGACCGTGGTCGTGGCGCCGGCGACGCTGCCGGATCCGTCGGCAGGCGTGGCCTACAGCGAATCCATCACCGCCACCGGCGGCGTGGGTCCGTACACGTTCGCGGCCACCGGCACGCTGCCGGCCGGCCTGAACCTGGCCACCGACGGCACCCTGTCGGGCACCGCCACCGAAGTCGGCACGTTCAACCTCACCGTCACCGCCACCGACGCCAACGGCCAGACCGGCAGCCAGGCCTACACCCTGACCGTCGCTGCGCCGACGCTGACGATGACGCCGGCGGCGGGCACGCTGACCGCGCCTTACGGTGCCGCCTACTCGCAGGTCTTCA
>NZ_SMDR01000004.1:108697-196009 GCF_006265115.1 Arenimonas terrae
GACGCCAACGGCCAGACCGGCAGCCAGGCCTACACCCTGACCGTCGCTGCGCCGACGCTGACGATGACGCCGGCGGCGGGCACGCTGACCGCGCCTTACGGTGCCGCCTACTCGCAGGTCTTCAGCGCCAGCGGTGGCATCGGCCCCTATGACTACACCTTCACCGGTGGCGCCATCCCGGGCCTGAGCTTCAGCGGCGATACGCTGTCGGGTACGCCGACCACGCCGGGCAGCTACACGTTCTCGGTGACGGCGGCCGACAGCGGCATCACCGCGGGTCCGGCGGTCTGGGTGACGCAGAACTACACCCTGGTCGTCGCCGCTCCGACGGTCACGCTGTCGCCGGCCACCCTGGCCGACGGCACCGCGGGCACGGCCTATGCCGCGACGATCACCGCCAGCGGCGGCGTCGGCCCCTACACGTTCGCGGTCACCGCGGGCGCATTGCCGGCTGGCGTGAGCCTGGCGACCGACGGCTCGCTGTCCGGCACCCCGACGGTCGACGGCAGCTTCAACTTCACCGTCGAAGCCACCGATGCCAACGGCCAGACCGGCGACCAGGCCTACACCCTCGTGGTGGCGGCCCCGACGCTGACCCTGGCGCCGGCGACCCTGGCCAACGGCACCGTGGGCACCGCCTATACGGCGAGCTTCAGCACCACCGGCGGCACCGCGCCTTACGGCTATGCCGTGACCGCGGGCACTCTGCCGGCGGGCCTGAACCTGGCCGCGGACGGCACGCTCTCGGGCACGCCGACCGCGCCGGGCGCCAGCAGCTTCACCGTGACCTCGACGGACGCGCTCGGCTTCACCGCCAGCCTGGCCTACACCCTCACGGTCGACGCCAACGCGCCGGTCGCCGTGGCGGACGCCGCCAGCACGCTGCAGGAAACGGCGGTGGTGATCGCGGTGACCGCCAACGACACCGGCGACTTCGCCTCCATCGCCGTCGCCTCCGCGCCGGCGAACGGCACGGCGGTGGTCACCGGCCTGGATGTCACCTACACGCCGAATGCCGGCATCTCGGGCACCGACACCTTCACCTACACCGCGACCGGCCCGGGCGGCACCTCCGTTCCGGCCCTGGTCACGGTGACAGTGAACCCGATCCCGGTGGCGCCGACCTTCAACGTCAGCACCCTGCCGGCCACGCCGGTGCAGGTCACGCTGACGGCGGGCGCTACCGGTGGCCCGTTCACCGGCGCCGATGTCGTCGCGGTCACGCCGGCCACCGCCGGCACCACCAGCATCGCGGCCTCGGGTGCGAACTTCGTGCTCACGTTCACGCCGGCGGCGGGCTTCTCCGGCAGCGTGGTGGTGCGCTACACGCTCGACAACGCCTTCGCCACGTCGGCCGAGGGCCTGGTGAACATCCAGGTCGAAGACCGCCCGGATCCGTCGCAGGACCCGGAGGTCCAGGGGCTGGTGGACGCGCAGGCCGAGTCGACCCGCCGTTTCGCCACGGGCCAGATCGGCAACTTCCAGCGTCGCCTGGAGCGCCTGCACCGCGGTGGTGAGGGCGGCTTCGAGAATGGCGTCGGCTTCTCGATCGACCGCCCGTGCATCGAGCCGCTGGTCGGCCGCAGCATCGACCCCTGCGGCGACAACCCGATGCCGGGCGCCGGCGCCAACGGCCTGTCGGCCACCGAAGACCAGGGCCGCCGCCAGTCCGGCGATGGCAACGGTCCGCTCGGCATCTGGACCGGAGGCATGATCCGCTCCGGCAGCCAGGACGGCCGCGACGGCAATGCCGACATCTCGTTCGAGACCGACGGCCTGAGCACCGGCGTGGACTACCGCGTGAACGACGCGCTGGTGGTCGGCGGCGGCTTCGGCTACGGCCGCGACGAGAACGAAGTGGGCGAGAACGGCAGCCGCGTCGACGGCAGCGCCCGCACCCTGGCCCTGTATGCCAGCTGGCATCCGGGCGAGATGTTCTTCCTCGACACGGTGCTGGGTTACCAGCAGCTGGACTTCGACCTGCGCCGCTACGTGACCGCCACCGGTGGCCTGGTCAGCGGCCAGCGCGACGGTGACCAGTGGTTCGCGTCGGTGTCGGTCGGTGCGGACATCGAACGTGGCGACCTGCTGGTCACCCCGTACGCCCGCGTCGATATCGCCCAGGCCCAGCTCGACAGCTACACGGAAACCGGCGACCCGATCTACGCCCTGCGCTACGACGACATGGATGTGGACACGAGCACCGGCACCCTGGGCCTGCGCCTGGATCATCCGACCCAGATGAGCTGGGGCCGCCTGACCCCGCAGCTGCGCCTGGAGTACCAGCGCGACCTGGGCGGTCGTTCCGACGCCACGGTGCGTTATGCCGACCTGCCGGGTGGCCCGCGTTACGGCCTGGTCGCGACGGACTTCGACCACAACCGCTTCTCGCTGGGCCTGGGCGCGCTGATCGACCTCGACAGCGGCTGGAGCTGGCGCGTCGAGTACCAGAGCCAGATCGGCCACGGCGACGGCGTCGACCACGGCATGACGGTCAACGTGCAGAAGCAGTTCTAAGCCAGCACCACGCGACACCGAAGGGGCCGGGAAACCGGCCCCTTCTTTTTTGCGCGAACGAAACCCGGGTGCCGCGCGCCACCGGATGACCGGCCGCGATTCTTCTCTGCTAGGCTGCCGCCGTCATCCCGGGGGATCCATGGCCCACAACCAGTTCGAGCTGCTCAAGCAGCGCCGCTTCCTGCCCTACTTCGCCACCCAGTCGCTGGGCGCGTTCAACGACAACGTCTACCGGCAGGCGATCATCGGGCTGCTGTTCTACCTGGGCGTGAACCTCGAGGAGCGCACGCTCTACACGAACCTGGCGCCGGCGCTGTTCATCCTTCCCTACTTCCTGTTCTCCGGCCTGGCCGGACAGATCGCCGAGAAGCTGGAGAAGTCGCTGCTTGTGCGCATCACCACGATGATGGAGATCGGCATCATGTCGATCGCCGCCGTGGGTTTCGTGCTCGAAAGCCTGCCGGTGCTGCTGGTGGCGCTGTTCCTGACCGGACTGCAGTCGACGCTGTTCGGCCCGGTGAAATATTCGATCCTGCCCAGCGTGCTCAAGCCCGAAGAGCTCACCGGCGGCAATGGCCTGGTCGAGATGGGCACGTCGATGTCGATCCTGCTCGGCATGATCTTCGGCGGCCTGATCTTCGTGATCGCCGGCGAGCAGGGCCCCGAAGCCGCGGCCTTCGCGATCGTCGCGCTGGCGATCACGGGCAACCTGGTCAGCCGCGCCATCCCGCGGGTCGAGGCCTCGGCGCCGGACCTGAAGATAAACTGGAACCCATTCCCGGAATCGCTCAAGGCGCTGCGCCTGGCGCGCAAGCAGCCGGCGGTGCGCAACGCCGTGCTGGGCGTGTCCTGGTTCTGGTTCGTCGGCACCGTACTGACCGCGCAGCTGCCGACCTACGCCGAGCTCCACCTGGGCGGCGGCAGCACCCTGTACCTGTTCTGCTTCGTGCTGTTCTCGGTCGGCACCGGCCTGGGTTCGCTGCTCTGCGAGAAGCTGTCGCGGCGTACGGTGGAGATCGGCCTGGTACCGCTGGGCGCCTTCGGCATGACCGCGTTCTGCGTGGACCTGTACTTCGCGCGCACCGGCCTGTCCGCGGTGTCCGGCCTGGACGTGCAGGGCTTCATCGCGACGGCGGGCAGCTGGCGCATCATGGCCGACCTGACCCTGATCGGCCTGTTCGCGGGCCTCTACATCGTGCCGCTGTTCGCGCTGGTGCAGAGCCGCACACCCAAGGGCGAACTGTCGCGCGTCATCGCCGGCCTGAACATCCAGAACTCGTTCTTCATCGTGATGGCGGCCGTGGCCGGCATCGCCGTGCAGCGTTACCTCGGCTGGTCGATCCCGGAAGTGTTCCTGGCGCTGGGCATTGCCAACGCCGTGGTCGCGGTCTTCATCTTCTCGCTGGTGCCGGAATTCTTCCTGCGCTTCGTCGCCTGGATGTACGTGACGCTGTTCTACCGCGTGACCATCGAGGGCGTGGAAGAGAACGTACCCGACGAAGGCGCCGCCCTGCTGGTCTGCAACCACGTCAGCTACATGGACCCGCTGGCGATCAGCGCGGCGGTGCCGCGGCCGATCCGCTTCGTCATGTACTACAAGATCTTCAACGTGCCGGGCATGAACTGGGTGTTCCGCGCCTACCGCGCCATCCCGATCGCCGGCAGCAAGGAAGACCAGGCGGTGAAGGACGCCGCCTTCGCCGAGATCCACGAGGCGCTGGCCGCCGGCGAGCTGGTCTGCATCTTTCCCGAGGGCGGCCTGACCAAGGACGGCGAGATCGCCGCTTTCCGCGCTGGCGTGGAACAGATCCTGGCGCGCGACCCGGTGCCGGTGGTGCCGATGGCGCTGACCGGCCTGTGGGACAGCATGTGGAGCAAGCGCGACTCGCGCCTGGGCCGCCTGCGCGTGCCGCGCCGGCTGCGCGCTGCGGTCGGCGTGATCGCCGCGCCGCCGGTGCCCGGCGCCAGCGCCACCGCCGCCTCGCTCGAAGCCATCGTGCGCCGACTGCGCGGCAACCGGCCCTGAGCCCGTGCGCCTGGACCCCCGCCGGATCACGCTGTTGTCCGCCGGGCTCGCCGGCGCCGCCGGCGCATTGCTGGTACTGAGCCTGCCCGGCCGCGACGCGCCCGCA
Organism: Arenimonas terrae; assembly: GCF_006265115.1. Taxonomy (GTDB): domain Bacteria; phylum Pseudomonadota; class Gammaproteobacteria; order Xanthomonadales; family Xanthomonadaceae; genus Arenimonas; species Arenimonas terrae. The sequence goes on from NZ_SMDR01000004.1 coordinate 113,347, forward strand.
TCCGCTCCCGCGGCGGCCACAACGGCGACCGCGGACAGCCTGCTGCAACCCTGCGGAGACCCCGGCCAGTTCCTGCCCCGTCGTGTCGAACTGCACCGGCTGGTCGAGGCGGCGCAGCCGGTTCCGCCGGTGCTGGAAGTGATCGTGCGCCCCAGCTTCCACGCGACGCGGGTCCTTCAGCTCTACCCTCGGGACGGACGGTGGCACGTGGGCGTCAGCGTCGTGGACACCCCTCGCCTGCATCTGCACCACCGCAAGGCAGGCGCACCGCCGCCTGCGGTCGAGGACCCCCCGACGCCGAGGGTCGAGTTCCACGAACGGGAAGTCGCCGAGGACACCGCCGCCCGCATGGTGCTCGAGTGGCGCCGCTCGGTCGAAACCACGCACGCCGCCGACGCCGGGGGACTGGATGGCGTCAGCTACGGTTTCTACTTCGACGGCCGCTGCGCGCAGATGTGGTCGCCTGCGCCGGGCAGCCGCAACCACCGGCTGGAAGCCGTCGTCGATGCGCTCCTCGATCACGCCCCGGAGGCCGAGGTCGTTCGCCACCTGCAGGCGGTGGGCGCGCCGCGACGCCCGGGCCGCTGAGCCGCGGTTGACCCGGTGCGTGCGCGCCCGCTAGGGTGCCCGCGGGGAATCGCCGCAGGTCCGCGGCTTTCGATCTGTCCAGGGGAATTCCGTGTACTGCAACAACTGCGGCCAGCTCAATCCCGACACCGCCTCGCGCTGCTCGGCCTGCGGCACCAGCCTGGCGCCCGGCGTGGCGGTGCCGCCCCCGCCGCGCGGCGTCTCGCCGCCCAACCACCTGGTGTGGGCGATCCTGGCCACGCTGTTCTGCTGCCTGCCGGGCGGCATCGTCGCCATCGTCTACGCCGCGCAGGTGGACACCAAGTTCAACGCCGGCGACCTCGCGGGTGCGCAGGCGGCGTCGGACAACGCCAAACAGTGGAGCTGGATCTCGTTCGGCGTCGGCCTGCTGGTGATCGTCGGCTGGGTCGGCCTGTCCATCCTTGCCGCGATGGCCGAACACGCCTGAGCCTGCGGCGCCCGCCGTGAGCCCGCGGATCTGGCCTGCTGTCGCCCTGTTGTCCGCGGCGGCGGCCGCGGCGGCGCTGCTGTGGGTCGTCGATCCACACCAGGCCGGCAACCCGCTGCCGCCCTGTCCCTCGCGCTGGCTCACCAGCCTGCTCTGCCCCGGCTGCGGCAGCACGCGCGCGCTGCACGCGCTGCTGCACGGCGACCTGTCGGGGGCGCTGGCGATGAATCCGCTGCTGGTGCTGTCGCTGCCCGCGGTCGCGGTGCTGGCGCTCGAATGGCTGCGCATGCTGCCGACGAACTTCGCATCCCTCGCCACCCGCCTCGGCAATGCGCGCGCCTGGGCCGTGGTGCTGATCGCCTACGGCGTGCTGCGCAACCTGCCCTGGCCACCCTTTAGCTGGCTGGCCCCCGGCGGATTCGGCGCCTGAATCAGGTCGCCCAGCCGGCCAGCACGAACAGCGCCAGCAGGCCCAGCCACAGCAGCAGCACGCGCCAGACCAGGCTCATCGCGTCGCGCAGTTCCAGCAGGTCGGGCGCCTGCGCGGGGCCATCGACGGCGTACGCATCTTCTTCGGCCAGCTCGCTGGCGACCGAAGCGCGCGCGGCGGCCCCGAGGAAACCGGCGTCCAGGCGCACGCCCTGCGCATGCCAGTCGCGCCAGGCGGCGAGCACGCGGTCGAAGTCGGCCGCGAGGGCCAGGGCGAAGGTCATCAGCTGGGCCACCGGCCAGTTCAGCACCGCCAGCGTGATGCGCGCCGCGCCGCGCTGGCCGGCCGGCAGGCTGCGCCGGGCCTCGCCCTGCGCGCACAGCGAGATCAGCCGGTAGCCGATCGCGCCGACCGCGCCCGCCACCAGGAACCAGAACAGCACGCCGAACCAGCGCCACAGCGCGCAGCGGAACACCGCCTCGACCAGGGTCGGGCCCTCGACGACCGGTTCGCCGCCCTCGGGGAACAGCGAGGCCGCCGCGGCACGGCGCGCCTCCGGCTCGCGCGCCTCGATCACCGCCTCGACGTCGAGGTTGAGGTCGCGCGGGCCCCAGGTGTAGAGCAGGGCCAGCAGCGCGAAGAAGAAGGCCGGCAGGCCGTACGCCAGATCGTCGATGACGAACTGCAGTGCGCCGACCAGCAGCAGCGGCAGCCCGACCGCGATCAGCAGGCCGACCTTGTTCGGCCAGTCTTCCCTGCCCGTATGCCGGCCCAGCCAGTGCAGCCAGCCGATGAACCAGTCGTAGCGCCGCAGCGACGGCAGTGCCGCCGGGAACAGATGGCCCAGGAACAGGGAAACGACGACGGCGATGAGCGCGGCGGACATGGCGGGATTCTAGCCTTGAAAGCGCGCGCCGGAACGTGGGCTCAAACGGCGGCGGCGCGTGCGCGCTCGATCCAGGCGTCGATCAGCCAGCGTGCGATCGACAGCCGCGGCGACAGCAGCAGCTCGCCGCTGGCGACCTGCGCATCGATGTCAGCCAGGCTGAACCAGCGCGCCTGCTCCAGTTCGTCGCCGACCACCGGCTCGACCGGCAGGGCGCTGGCGTGGAAGCCGATCATCAGCGCCGCCGGGAAGGGCCAGGGCTGGGAGGCGGCGTAGCGGCTCTCGAGCACCGGCACACCGGCTTCTTCCATCACTTCGCGCGCGACCGCCTGTTCCAGCGATTCACCGGGCTCGACAAAACCGGCCAGCACCGACCAGCGTTTTTCCGGCCAGCCGGCCTGGCGCCCCAGCAGCAGGCGCGGGCCGTCGCTGACCGCGACGATCACCGCGGCGTCGGTGCGCGGGTAGTGTTCGAGACCGCACTGGGCGCAGCGTGCGCACCAGCCGGCGCGCACCATGGCCAGCGCGTGGCCGCAGGCGCCGCAATGGCGGCTGCGCTGCTGCCAGTGCAGCAGGGCGCGGGCCTGGGCCAGGGCAGCGGCTTCGAGCATCGGCCACTGCAGGGCGGCCTGGCGCAGGTCGAGGCGCCCGGGCAGCGGCTCGGCCAGCGCTTCGTGCGGTAGCGCGAACCAGGCGGTGTCGCCGTCGAGGCCGAGGAAGCTCGCGGCTTCGGGCAGGTCCGCGAACAGATGCTGGCCGGACAGGAACTCAGGGGCCTCGGCGCTGCCGGGGAAACGCGCATGGCCTTCGGCGTCCACCACCACCACGCGGGCGGCCGGCCAGCGGGCGGCCAGGGTTTCGGGGTTTTCGCGCAGCGTTTCGGCACGGTCCAGGCCCGGGCCGCGGAAGGCGTAACCGGGGGCGGGGCTCATGCCGGAGGGCTCAGGCGGAGAAGCTGCTGCCGCAGCCGCAGGTGGTCTTGGCGTTCGGGTTGCGGATGACGAACTGCGCGCCCTGCAGGCTCTCGCGGTAATCGACCTCGGCGCCCATCAGGTACTGCAGGCTGAGCGGATCGACCAGCAGGGTGACGCCGTCGCGCTGCAGGGCCAGGTCGTCCTCGCCCTGCTGCTCGTCGAATTCGAAGCCGTACTGGAAGCCCGAACAGCCGCCGCCGGTGATGTACACACGCAGCTTCAGGCCCGGATTGCCCTCTTCGGCGATCAGGCGGGCGACCTTGGCGGCCGCGGCGGCGGTGAACTCGAGCGGGGCCTCGAGGTTCTGGTAGCTGGGCGTGGGTTCCATGCCCGCCAAGATGGGCGCTGGCGCGGCCGGATTCAAGCTTCCTGGACCTCGGCCTTGGCCTTGGCGCGGGCGGCGGCCGCGGCCGGGGCTTCCGGGCCGGTCAGCTGGGCCAGGGGCGCGTCGGCGTGGATCAGGCGGCCGGTGATCATCGCGCCGGCGGCCATCTCGACCACCTTGTAGTGGATGTTGCCGTTCACGCGGGCGTTCGCCGCGAGTTCGATGCGCTCGCTGGCGTGCACGTCGCCGGTCATGCGGCCGTTGATGACCACCACCGGCGCATGCACCTCGCCCTCGACGTGGCCGGTGTCGGCGATGGTGATCACCGCGGCCGAGCCCTCTTCGGCCAGCACTTTGCCGTGGATGCTGCCTTCGACGTAGAGGCCGCCGGTGAAGGTGACGTCGCCGCGGATCACGGCGCGCGGGCCGACCAGGGTTTCGACGGCGTGGTTGCCGTTGCGGGGGGATTTTTTGTCGCTGCCGAACATCGTCAATCTCCTCGTGGCGTCTCGGCCTGCCAGGGGAAGGCCTGGTCCACGGTGCTGCCGTCCGCGCGAAGCTGCACGCGGACGCGTTGGGGGGTGAAGCCCTCGGGCAGCATGATGCTGCCTTCGAGCTGCTGGAAATAGCGGAACGAAAACGGCTGTCCGGGTGCGCCCGGCTTCTGTACCAGTGTTTCCCAGGGCAGGCTGCGCAGCCGCCCGTTGCTCACGCCCTCCACCGAGACGCGCGCCTCGCCCTTGCTGATCGCGCCGCGGTTGAGGTTCTGGGTCAGGGTGACGGTGTAGCGCCAGGTGCCGCCTTCTTCTGGCGCGAACACCGCCTCGTGCACGGTCAGGCCGCGGCGCTGGCCGGTCGCGCCGACCAGGCGCTCGTAGAAGGCGACGTCGGCGCGCAGACCCGACACTTCCTCCTCGCGCTCGGCGAGGCTGGCCTGCAGTTCGGTGTTGGCGCTGCGGCTGATCTGGTCGCTGCGGCGCAGGGTCGAGACGTTCTGGCGCAGCTGCTTCACCAGCGCCTCGGCCTCGCTGGCACGACGGCCGGTGACCTGCAGCTCCTGCCTGGCCTTGGCCAGGCCGGGCGCCGCCAGCCGGCTCGCCAGCATCCAGGCGCCGGCCACGCTCGCCACCCACAGCAGCAGGGCCATGCCGAGCAGCAGCCGGGCATACGGCCGGTGCGGCACGATCACAAAGCGCGGTTTGTCGGGACCGGTGGAAGCCATGGGCGGTCGTCGGTGGGGGAGCCGGACGGGGGATGTCGAACTAAGCCCCGCGGCTCAGCCAGCGTCAAGGCGGAGGGCCACTATACTGTGATCGCCGTCACCTTCCCGGAGCCTGGCCATGACCGAAGCGCATATTTTCGCCCTGGGCCTGGCCCTGGCCTGTCTGGCCGGCGTCCGCGCCTATCTCACCGTATTCGGCGTCGGCCTGGCCGGGCTGATGGGCTGGATCGAACTGCCCGCGGCGCTGCAGGCCACCACCTCGCCCTGGGTGCTGGGCACGGCCGGCGCCTTGGCTGCGGTCGAGTTCGCGACCGACAAGATCCCGGGCGTGGACTCGGGCTGGGACCTGCTGCAGACCCTCGCCCGCGTCCCCGCCGGCGCGTTCCTGGCCGCCGCCACGCTTTCCGACGATGGCCAGCTGGGCACCGGCGCGCTGGCGCTGGGCGCGGGCGCGGCGCTGACCACCCACGCCATCAAAGCCGGCACCCGCGCGCTGATCAACGCATCGCCCGAGCCGCTGTCGAACTGGACCGCATCGGTCGGCGAGGACGCGGCCGCCGTCGGCTCCCTGGCCCTGGTGTTCTCGCACCCGTGGCTGGCCCTGGGCCTGCTGTTCTGCGTGATGGCGCTGATCGCGCTGCCGGCGCTGCTGATCCTGCGCTGGCTCTGGCGACGGCGCAGGGCGCCCGCCGGCCTGCCGGCGACATGATGCCGCGCACTGTCCGGTAGACCGCGTCCACGGCGTTGCCCTGCGCATGACCACCCGGACCCTGACAGCCGCCAGCCCCGGGGGCATAATCCAAGGCCAACCGGGGGCCACGCGATGAATCCGCACGACGAGTCCAGACTCGCCGAACACCGCCACGCATTCCTGCGCCTGCTGCCCCGGCGCGTGGAGACCATCGGCCGCCGCCTGCACCGCTTCCTCCAGGAAGGCTGGGACATCAACGGGCTGGCGCTGATGCACGACGATGCCCGCTTCCTCGGCGAGGCCTGCGGCCGCCACGGCCTGGACGGCGCCAGTGGCCACTTTCGCCAGATGCAGGAGCTGCTGGGCGAGACCCTGCAGCAACAGGCGCTGCCGGATCCGGCGCTGGGCGAACGGCTCTGGCACCTGGTCGAGGACATCGGCGAAGCGGTGCCGGTGTCGAGCGAACCGGCGATCGAATCCACCGCCGCCCGCCGCATCGAACACGCCGGCCGCGCCGAAACGCCGCCGCCAAACTACTGGCGCCGCTGGGGCGACGACGCACCGACCGCGCTGGCCCCGCCCGCGGCGCCCGAACCGGTCGCCATGCCGGCCACCGCCGCACCGCCGCCGGCGGCCGCTCCCGTCGCGGCCGAGACTCCGGCCCGCAGCGCGGCTCCGGCGCCGCCCCCCCGCTCCCCGACTGCCGCCACTCCGACCGCTCCGACCGCTGCTCCGCCCAGGCCGGCACCGGCGTCCGCGCCGGCGCCGCCTCCCCGCCAGGCGCCCGTCATGAACGAGTCCAGCCCCAGCCCCGTCGCCGCCGGCATCCGCGTCTACCACCTCACGGACCACGGCCCGCTGTCGCTGGAGCTCGACCAGCGCATGGAGGCCCTGGGCTACGAAGTGGAGCTGCTCGCCGACGCCGAGGAGCTGCAGGAGCTGCTGGGCGCCCTGCCCGCGCACCTGGCCGTGGTGGACGCCGCCTTCAGCGACCAGCTCGAAGCGATCGGCCAGACGGTTCGCGCCGCCAGCGAACGCGGCCCGCAGAAGGTGAAGCTGGTCGCGCTGGCCGAGGCCGACGACATCGCCCTGCGCCTGAGCGCCCGCCGCGCCGGCGTCGACGCGCTGGTGGTCGAGCCCAACGGCGCCAACGACGTGCTCAAGCGCCTGCACCAGCTGCTCAATCCGGGCAGCGACGCACCCTATCGCGTGCTGATCGTCGAAGACGACCGCAGCCAGGCCCTGTTCGCCGAAGGCATCCTGCGCAACGCCGGCATGGACACCATGGTGGTGCTCGAGCCGCTGGACGTGCTGCAGGCCCTGCACCAGTTCAACCCCGACCTGATCCTGATGGACCTGCACATGCCGCATGCCAACGGCATGGAACTGACGGTGCTGATCCGCGACCAGGAACCTTTCCTGCACACGCCCATCGTCTTCCTGTCGGGCGAGTCGGACCCGGATGCGCAATTCGACGTGCTCGAGGCCGGCGGCGACGACTTCATCTCCAAGCCGGTGCGGCCCAAGCACCTGATCGCGGCCGTGCAGAACCGCGTCAGCCGCCACCGTGCGCTCGAGAACCGCCGCACGCGCCATACCGGCCGCCACCCCGACACCGGTCTGCACGACCGCGAGCAGCTGCTCGAAAGCCTGGACGCCCTGCTCGACGGCGCCGGCGAGAACAGCCCGGGCGGTGCGCTGTTCCTGGAGATCGAGAGCGTCAACCTGCTGCGCGACCGCCTCGGCCTGACCGCGCTGGAGCAGCTGCTCATCCATGTCGGCAAGCTGCTCGGCGAACGTGCCGACCCCACCCCGGTCGCGCGTTTCGGCGATGGCAGCTACCTGATCCTCGATCCTTCGCGCGACGAAGCCGGCCTGGAAGCACTGGCGACGCAGCTGCGCAACGCCCTGGTCCAGCACCCCTTCAGCGTGCAGGGCCACCCACTGCGGCTGCGGGTGTCGGTGGGCATCTGCGCGCTCAGGCACCGTTTCCCGGACCAGGCGGCGCTGCTCAACGCGGTCGAACGCATGGCCCGCGAAGCGCGCACCCAGGAAAAGGGCCTCAAGCGCTTCGAGCCGGTGAAACCGACCGAAGCGGTGCGCGAGGCTGCCCTGGTCAAGCAGATCCGCGAAGCGATCGCGCTCAACAGCCTCGAGCTGCTCTACCAGCCGGTGGTGGCGGTGGCGGGCAGCGATGATTCCCAGTACCAGGTGCTGCTGCGCCTGCGCGGTGCGGACGGCAAGCTGCTGCCCGCCGCCGAGGTGATTCCGTTGGCCGAGCGCGGCGATTTCATCCTCGACATCGACCGCTGGGTTCTGCAGGCCTCGATGAAGCTGATCCGCGACCGCCGCGCCGAAGGCCGGCCGCTGCGCCTGTTCGTCACCCAGTCGGCGCTGACCCTGGCCGACCCGAGCCAGGCGACCTGGCTCAAGTCCGAACTGGTGGCGCACGACGTGCCGGGCACGTCGGTGGTGATCGAGCTGCGGCTCGAGGACGCCGCCATCCACGCCGCCACCGTGCGCTACTTCTGCGACACGATGGTGGACGATGGCGTGCAGTTCTGCCTGAGCCAGTTCGAGTCCGGCGCCGACGCCGAGCGCCTGCTCGACGAACTGCCGCTGGGCTTCGTCAAGCTGGCGCGCAAGTACACCAGCACCGCGCTGTCGGGCACGCTGCGCGACGAGCTGAAGGTGCTGATCGACCGCTCCCACCGGCGCGGCCTCGAGGTGATCGGCCACGGCGTCGAGGACGCGCAGGCCGCGGCCACGCTGTGGATGAGCGGCATCGACTTCATCCAGGGCAACCTGGTGCAGCAGGCCGAGCGCGACATGGATTTCGACTTCCAGCAGGCGGTGCTTTGATCATGGTCCCGGGCAACCCGAAACCCAACGACGCCCTGATCGTCCGCTGGCTGGCGATCGCCGGCGCGGCCGGCGCGGCCGCCGCCGCGGCCATGGGCCACTTCAGCAACAACTGGCTGTGGCAGACGCTGGCGCTGATCGCCGCCCTGCTTGCGGTGGCCGGCATCGCCGGGCTGTGGCGCGCGTTCTCGCTGCGCAACCGCGCTCTCGTGCAGGCGGCCCAGCAGACCGGCGAACAGACCCGGGAGGTCAACGCGCTGCAGGAAGAGCTGGCCCTGCACCGCCGGCTCGAACGCGAGCTGACCGAGGCCAAGCAGGCCGCCGAGGCCGCGATGATGGCCAAGGGCGAATTCCTGGCGACCATGAGCCACGAGATCCGCACGCCGCTCAACGGCATCATCCCCATGCTCGACCTGCTGATGAGCTCGCGCCTGCAGACCGACCAGATGGACATCGTGCGCACGGCCTACACTTCGGCCCGGCAGATGCAGCGCATCGTCGACGACATCCTCGACTACTCCAAGCTCGAAGCGAACAAGGTCACGCTGGAAACCACCAGCTTCAACCTGCGCGAGCTGCTGGACTCGGTGATCCGGCTGATGGAGAAGCCGGCCGAAGGCAAGGGCCTGCGCCTGAACCTGCAGATGGACCCGGCCGTGCGCCTGGCCGTGCGCGGCGACCCGGTGCGGCTGCGCCAGGTGCTGACCAACCTGCTGAGCAATGCGGTGAAGTTCACCGAGCGCGGTTCGGTGACGCTGGCGGTGACCCGCCGCGGCGAAAGCCGCACCCAGCACGAGCTGCGCTTCGAAGTGACCGACACCGGCATCGGCATCGACAAGGACGCGCGCCTGTTCCGCGCCTTCAGCCAGGCCGACGCGTCCACCACGCGCCTGTACGGCGGCACCGGCCTGGGCCTGGTTATCTGCAAGCGCATCGTCGACCTGATGGGCGGCAGCATCGGCGTGGAATCGGAGCCCGGCCGCGGTTCGACCTTCTGGTTCGAAGTGCCGCTGCTCAAGGCCGCGGGCGACATCCAGGGTACGCGCAGCGACCTCAACGGCGCCCGCATCCTGCTGCTGAGCACCGACGCCGGCCTGCGCCAGCGCCTCGGCCAGGCCGCCCCGGGATGGGGCGTCACCCTGACCCAGACCGAAACCACACAGGACGCGCTCACCCGCCTGCGCACCGCACTCAGCCGCGGCGCGACCTGGAGCTTCGACCTGCTGCTGGTGGACTTGAACAGCGTGCGCAGCACCGCGATCGCCCTGCATCGCAACCTGCGCCGCACGCCCGAACTGGAGGATCTGCGCGTGGTGTACCTGCAAGGTGATGAAGCTGCGGCCGCCGAACTGGCGCAGGGGCCGCACGCGATGATGCTGTCGCGCGCCATCGGCGGCGCCGAGCTGCGCAGCAGCCTCACCAATTTCCTGTCGGCCCAGGCTGCGCCCCGGCCGGAGGAGAACGCACCGGCGTCGCCCGAACGTGTCCTGGTCGCCTCGGGCCCCGAAGAGGGCGAGGCCGGCGCGCCGCGCACCGGCCGCCTGCGCGGCCGCATCCTGCTGGTCGAGGACAACCCGGTGAACCTGATGGTCGCCCAGCGCCTGGTCGGCCTGCTCGGCCTGACCTGCGAGACCGCCGACAACGGCGAGAAGGCGCTCGAGCGCATGGTGCAGGGCAACCTGGACCTGGTGCTGATGGACTGCCAGATGCCGGTGAAGGACGGTTACACCGCCTCGCGCGAATGGCGCCAGCATGAAGTGACGCATGGCATGGCGCGGCTGCCGATCATCGCCATGACCGCCAACGCCATGGCCGGCGACCGCCAGAAGTGCCTGGACGCCGGCATGGACGATTACCTGAGCAAGCCGGTGGACCGCCGCCTGCTCGAGGCCACCATCGCCCGCTGGCTGCAGCACCGCGCCGCCGGCGCGCCGATGCCGGACCCGCCGGCGGAAACGCCGACCCTGCTGCCGGACGAGCCCGCACCCCTGCCCGGCCTGGCGGCCGCGCCCAGCGCGCCGATGCCGCGTCCGGCCGCCGCTGCGCAGGCCGCGCCCCGCCCGGCGGCGGCGCCGGCACCCGCTCCGGCTCCGGCGGCCGCCCGCCCGGCTCCGCCGGTGCAGCCGGGCGCGACCGAAACGACGCGGCCCAGCGTGCCCTTCCCGCCGCGGCCCGCGGCACCGGCGCCTGATTCCGCCGGCAGCCCCCTGCTGCGCCCCGCACCCGCTGCACCCGCCGCTCCGACGGCACCGGCCACCCCGCCGGCCGCGCGCCCGGCACCGTTGTCGGCCGAACATCGCCCCGACACGCCCGCCGTGCCGCCACCGGTGCTGGCCGCCGACGTCGTGGACGAACTGCGCGCCGTCATGGGCAACGAATACCTGGGCCTGGTGCGCCTGTTCCTCGAGGACGCGCCGACCCATGTGCAGGCCCTGGAAGCCGCCGCCGCCGCCAACGACATGTCGCGCATGATCGCGCCGGCGCACACGCTCAAGTCGGCCAGCGCCAACCTGGGCGCGATGGCGCTTTCGGCCGCCGCCAAGCGCATCGAGCTGGGCGCGCGCCAGGGCGTGCTGCCGCGGCCAGCGGTGGCCGTGGCCGTGCTCGAGTCGGAGTTCCGGCGGGCGTCGCAGGCGCTGCAGGGGCTGCTGCGCTGAGGCCGCCCTCGGAATCCTGGGTCGGAGTGCATTTATCTCCTCCGCGTCCCGACCTGGGTCCGGGGTGTCGCAGGAGATAAACGCACTCTGACCCCAAAAGAAGGGCCCGGCATCGCTGCCGGGCCCTTCGTTTTTCCGCAGGGGCCCGGATCGGTCGATCCGGGCCGGCGACGCGTCCGATCAGAAGCCTTCGACGTTCAGGCGACCGCCGGTGACCGTCTTGCCCGACAGCGAGGGCGTGGGCGTGGTCGAGCCCAGGATTGCGGCCTTGATCTGCGCCGCCGACGCGCCGGGGTTGCGGGCCGCGTACAGCGCGACCGCGCCGGTCACGTGCGGCGTGGCCATCGAGGTGCCGCTGTAGCTGGAATAACCCGAGGTGACCGTGGCGTTCTTGCCCTTGCCGCTGGCCACCGGCACGGTCGACCAGATGCCCGAGCCCGGGGCGCCCAGGTCCACCGTGGTGGCGCCGTACTGCGAGTAGCTGGCCAGTGCGCCGGTCGAGGTGAGCGCGGCGACCGCGATCACGTTCGGGGCGTTGTAGTTGCTCGGGTACGAAGCCGTGGTGTCGTTGTTGGCGCCGCTGTTGCCGGCGGCCGCGACGAACAGGATGCCGGCGGCATTGGCGCGGTTGATCGCGTCCAGCAGCGCCTGCGAGAAGCCGCCGCCGCCCCACGAGTTGTTGGTGGCGACGATGTTCAGGCCCTGGTCCACCTTCAGGTCGGTGAAGTAGTCGACCGCCTTGACCGCGTTGGCGGTGGTGCCGCCGCGGTTGCCCAGGAACTTGGCGCCCATCAGCTTGACGTTCCAGCACACGCCGGCCACGCCGACGCCATTGCCGCCGACGCCGCCGATGGTGCCGGCCACGTGGGTGCCGTGGTCGTCGCCGGTGCCGTCGAACACCGAGTTGTTGTTGCCGTCGAAGTCCCAGCCGTAGACGTCGTCCACCAGGCCGTTGCCGTCGTTGTCGACGCCGTCGAAGGTGCTGTCGCCCGGGTTCTTGAACGCGTTCGCGGCCAGATCGGCGTGGTTGTACATGTAGCCTTCGTCGATGACGCCGATGACGACGTTGCTGCAGTCGGTGCCGCCGATCTTGGCCCAGACTTCCGCCGCGCGGCTGCCGTACTGGTTGGCCGGCGAGCTGTTGTCGCCGTACATGCCCCAGAGGCTGCCGTTGGTGTAGTAGGTGTCGTTGGAAACGGCGGTGTGCTGCAGGATCCAGTTCGGCTCGGCGAACTCGACCGCGCCGTCGGCCTGCAGGTCGGCGATGGCGTCGCGCAGGGCGCGGCCGCGCAGGTTCATCAGCTCGATGTCGCCGCCGATGTCGATGCGGCGGTGGCCGCGCGCCAGGACTTCGGCGCGGTCGCCGTTGACGCGGCGCATCACGCGCTGCTTGTCGGCCTCGGTGGCGCCGGCACGGAACTGCACGATCAGCTGGTCGGCGACGTGGGCGCGCCCTTCGGCCAGGCCCTTGGCCACGAGGTCGGGACGTCCGCCAGCCACGGCGGAAGAGGCGGCGCCGAGGGCGGCCAGGGTGGCGGCGGCGAGCAGGGTGGTACGGAATGCGGACTTCATTGGTACACAACTCCCCAGTTGGTTTGGCCCGCCCGGGACAGGGCGGGACCGGCCGACCGTACGGGAGCCGTCATGGCCGCGTCATTTTGCGATGCAGCACACAGTTTTGAGGTTCGAAGCTGAACGGCACTCAGGAATGTCAAATCCAAGAAAAACAAAGGCCTGCCCATGAAATCGGGCAGGCCTTGGTGAAGAATCGGACCGTTTCGTTCAGCTTCCCATCTTGGCCTGGAGGTAGTTCTGCTCGCCGATGCGCTCGATCAGGGCCAGCTGTGTCTCGAGCCAGTCGATGTGCTCTTCCTCGGACTCCAGGATGTCGGCCAGCAGCTTGCGCGACACGTAGTCGTTGGCCTTCTCGCAGTCGATGATGCCGGCCTTGAGGTCGGGCACCGCCTGCATCTCGAGCTTGAGGTCGCACTGCAGGCACTCCTTCGGCGACTGGCCGATGAAGAGCTTTCCCAGGTTCTGCAGGTTCGGCAGGCCGTCGAGGAAGAGGATGCGCTCGATCAGCTTGTCGGCGTGCTTCATCTCGTCGATCGATTCCTTGTACTCGTGCTCGCCGAGCTCCTTCAGGCCCCAGTTGTTGAACATGCGGGCGTGCAGGAAATACTGGTTGATCGCGATCAGTTCGTTGTAGAGCGCCTTGTTGAGGTGCTCGATGACCTTGGCATCGCCTTTCATGGCGGGCCTCCTGTTCCGTGGACGTGCCCGCACCTTACGCCGATGCGACGGGCGCTGCGGAAACAGGAATTGCTTACGTTTGCGGCTGCACGGCGTTCGCGTTTGTGCGGCGGCGCCGGCGTGCTGCGGGACAGCAGGGACAGGCGCGCGAGGTCGCCCGGAACGGATCAGGCCGCGGCGGCGAACACCGGCAGCGGGAACTCGCGGGCGGCGCGGGCTTCGGCGAGCAGTTCGCCGGCCATCTCGCCGCAGGTGCCGCAGCCGCTGCCCAGGCCCGTGCGCATCGTCAGCTCGGCCACGCTCGACACGCCGGCTTCCGCGGCGCGGCGGATGTCGTGGTCGGTGACGCCATGGCAGATGCAGACGTACATGCGGGGCCGCTCTTGCTGAGAACGGTTCGCATTTTCCATGCGAATGCGAACGATTGTCAACTGGGGCCGCCGGCCGACGGGGCGGGCGATGCCGGGCATTCAGGCAACCTGCCCCAGGGAGAACGCTGCCCTGCCGGGCGAGCCGGCCGCCAGGATCAGGGAATTCCGTCCAGGCCAGGGGGCACCGAAGCAGGCAGCGCCCCGCCGCCCAGACCGCTCCCGGGCCTCAGCGCCGGCCGCGGCCGCCCGCGACCGCCTGGGCCGGCTGCTGCAGCAGGGCCTGCACGGCCTCGCCGCAGGGCGGCACGGCGGTGTCGCCGGCCACGGCCCGGGCCGCCTGGGCCAGGTGGTGCAGGGCCCGGACATAGACCTCGCGCTTGAAGCTGACCACGTGTTCGGCCGGGTACCAGAAGTCGACCCAGCGCCAGCTGTCGAACTCGGGCTTGTCGGTCAGGTCCAGCTGGACGTGGTGTTCCTCGCCGGTCAGGCGCAGCAGGAACCAGACCTGCTTCTGGCCGATGCACACCGGGCGGTTGCCCCGCCGGATGCAGCGGCGCGGCAGGCGGTAGCGCAGCCAGCCCGGGGTGCTGCCCAGCACCTCCACGTGCTCAGGCAGCAGGCCGGTCTCTTCGCGCAGTTCGCGGAACATGGCTTCGCGCGGCGTCTCGTCCGTGTTCATGCCGCCCTGCGGGAACTGCCAACCATCACGGTTGACCCGCCGGGCCCAGAACAGGCGGCCGTCGCCGTGCATCAGCACGATGCCCACATTGGGGCGGTAACCGTCCGGATCGACCACGATCGGACTCCAAAAATCTACTGGAGCCAGACTGCCACAGGGCCGCGAGCGGCCACAAGCCGGGGCCGCGCGCATTGACAGCAAGGGGGTCGAAGGCCCAGAATTCGCGGCCCTGTCTGCAACGGACAGCGGTTTTTGCCCCATGGCTATGTAGCTCAGCCGGTTAGAGCACAGCACTCATAATGCTGGGGTCGGTGGTTCGAGTCCACCCATAGCCACCATCTCTGCCTTCCGCCTCGAATCCCCCGCCGGCCTGCGAGGCGCATGCGGCGCGGCACCTCGCAGGCCGGCGCGTTCATCGCGAGTTTTGGCGCCGATGCTAGGCTCCGGGCATGCCTCCCCGCATCCCATTCTTTGGCGCCAGGCTGTCGCTGGCCTTGGCCGTCGTGCTCGCCGCCACGGCATGCGAGCGCATCGTGCCGAGCGCGCCGGTGGCCGAGCCGGCGCCGACATCGGAAGGCACCGAAGCGGCGGCCGACGAGAACGGCGCCATCAGTGTTGCTCCGATGACGCCGGAGCCCGCTGCGCCGCTGCCCCCGGCCGCCCAGAAGAAGAATTCCCGCACCGCACCGGCCGATTGGTCGCCCATGACGCTCGCCCCGGACCAGGCGTGGCTCAGCTGCGACCTCGACTACTCCCGTCAGGGCGACGGCGAGGCCTTGCTGGCCCTGGACCGGGAGGCGCTGGAAGCGGCACTCGGCGCTTGCGCGGACCGCGGCGTGCTGCGCCTCCGTTACCGCGGACGCATCGCCACCGAGTTTGCCGCGCTGGTCGAGCGCGTGACGCGCGTCGCCGAAACCCTTGCGATCCGCAAGCGCGTGCTCGACATCGACTCCGCCGGCGGCCAGGTGGAAGACGCCATCCGGGCGGGCGACTTCATCGCCGCGTCGCGCTGGACGATCTGGGTGCGCGAAGACTCGATCTGCCACAGCGCCTGCGTTTTCCTGCTCAGCGCCGGCGACGTGCGCCGGATCGCCGGCGACGTCGGCATCCACCGCATCATCCGCATGAGCTCGACCGCCACGACGCGCGCCGAACTCAACGCCGAACTGCAGGTGGTGCACGGCCGCGTCCGCGACTATCTCCAGCGCAACGGCGCCAGCGTCGCCGTCGCCGACCTGATGATGGCGGTCCCCAACCGCAACCTGCGCATGCTTTCCGAAGAGGAGCTGCTCCGGTTCGGACTCGACGGCGTCAATCCGGCGCAGGACGACCTGGACCGCCTGCGCCTGCAGCGCGAATGCGGCATGGACTTCGTCGCCCGCCGGGATGCCTTCGCCCGCGCCTTCGATCGCAAGTGCCGTGGACCGGTCGACGAGCTGGAGGAGCTCAACGCCTGCGGCCTCTCGCTGCGCCGAAATTTCGGGTTCCCGGACGCCGACTGCCCGGCTGAAAGTCCGCTGTCGGAGTTCGACCTGGCGCAGGTGGAGCCTGAACCGGCCCCCGCGAACGCCGAGACGCCGGTCGAGCCGGACGCCGAAGGTGAACATGGGAGCGGCGGGGCGGCATCTCCCGCCCCGCCCTCCGGTTAGCTTCCCGCCTGCCGCGGGCGAGGCGCCGTCACTCCGAGGCCGGCACCGCCGCCGGATCCATCCAGAACGCCTCCCACACGTGGCCATCGGGATCGGCCAGGGCGCGGCTGTACATGAAGCCGTGGTCCTGGGCCGGGTTGATGTCGGCGGTGCCGCCGTGGGCCTTTGCCGCGGCCGCGATGGCGTCCACCGCGTCGCGGCTTTCGAACGACATGGCGAGCATCACTTCGCTCGACGTGGTCGGCGGGATCGGCCGGGCGGTGAAGCTGCGCCACTTGTCGTGGGTGAGCAGCATCACGTGGATGGTTTCGCTCCAGACCATGCAGGCGGCGGTGTCGTCGCTGAAGTGCGGGTTGTTGGTGAAACCGAGCGCGGCGTAGAAGGCCATGGCCTTGCGCAGGTCGGCGACGGGCAGGTTCACGAAGATCATCTTCTGCATCGGGGTTTCTCCAGGGTGGACGGGGGCGGTGATCCGCCCCTCAGTCTGTCGACGAACGAAGAGGCGGCCATTCGACAGTGGCCTGGAAAATTTGTCGACCCCGGGGCAGGACCGGGCCGGTCGATTGGCAGGAAAGGCACATGCGGTCGCGCGGCTGATCGTTAGGCTGTCGCCACCCGATCCCGAGGAGCTTCCCGAATGCGCACCCCCATGCCCCGCCGCCGTGTCCTGGGCGCCCTGATGGGAGCCGCCGCGATGGCCGCGCTGGGCAGCGCCGCGGCGCGTGGCGCGGAACCCGGCGGCCGCCGGACCTTCGTCCTGCTGCACGGCTCCACCCACGGGGCCCGCGGCATGGCCCCGTTGGCCTCCGCGCTGGAAGCGCTGGGATACGCCGCCGCCTGCCCGGAGCTGCCCTACGCCGACCCCGACGCGACGCAGGCCTCCATTCTCGAAGCGCTGCGGCCGCAGTGGCAGGCCATCGCCGGCGACGGACCGATCAGCTGCGTCGGGCATTCCATCACCGGCCTGCTGCTGCCCTTGCTGCACGCCCACGCGCGGGTCGACAGCCTGGTGTACCTCGCCGCCGCCATCGCCAAGCCCGGACTCACGTTCCGGGAACACGCCCGCGAGGACGGCGCGATGTTCTGCCCGCCCTGGATCGAAAAGGGACACCTGGCCTACGAGGACGAGGCGATCTCCCGCCACTTCCTCTACCACGACGTCGATGCCGCGAATGTAGGCCTCGCGCGACGCCACCGCATCAAGTACGCGGCCAGCAACCTGTGGCTGCAGCCGACGGTGCCGGAACGCCATCCCGACCTGCATACCGCCTACCTGGCCTGCGGCTTCGACCGCGTGTTCGAACCGGCATGGATGCAGCGGGCCGCGCCCGCGCTCCTGGGCGTCGAAGCGACCACCCTTCCCTTCGGCCACATGCCGCACCTGGCCGATCCGATGGCCGTCGCCCGCGCACTCGTCGCGGACCTGCCGGCATCCGGACGCGGCGGCCGCTGATGGCGGACCTGGTTTCCGGGGAGGCGCCGTGATGCCGGTGTCCGCCGAACAGATCGGTCGGCAGCTCGCGGCGCTCGGTGTGCCGCGCGGCGCGGTGCTGGTCGTGCACTGTGCGTTTTCCCGCACCGGTCCGGTGCAGGGCGGACCCGAAGGCCTGATCCAGGCGCTGCGGGCCTGGCTGGGTCCGGAAGGCACGCTGGTGATGCCGAGCATGACCGAGGACGACGACGCGGTCTTCGATCCGGCGCGCAGCCACTGCCGCGGCATGGGCGTGCTCGCCGACACCTTCTGGCGCCTGCCGGGCGTGCGCCGCAGCGACAGCCCGCACGCGTTCGCGGCCTGCGGGCCGCTGGCGGAGGTCATCACCGCTGCGCATCCGGTCGACGATCCGCACGGCATGGACAGTCCGGTCGGGCGCGTGTTCGCGCATGCGGGCCACGTGCTGCTGCTGGGCGTCGACCACGATGCCAACACCACGATGCACCTGGCCGAGAGCCTGGCGAAGGTCGCCTACGGCATCCCGAAATATTCGACCGTGCGCGACGGGAACGCGGTCCGGCGCATCCACTATCTGGAGGCCCAGGGCTGCTGTGCGCGTTTCGTCGAGGTCAATGCAGCGCTGCAGCGGCGGCGGGCGCAATCGATCGGACGGCTCGGCCACGGCACCGCCAGGCATGTCCGTTCGCGCGACGTGGTCGATGCGGCGCTGGACCTGCTGCGGCGCGACCCCGAAGCCTTCCTGCATCCGGCGGGCGAGTGCGGGGAATGCGACGCCGCGCGCGACGGATCCGCCCGCTCCGGCTGAGCGACCCGCCGCCGCAGTCGCCACGCCGGCCTCATCGAACATCCAGCCACCCAGGAGACCCATGATCACGACGCTCTTGCTCGCCGCCCAACTGGCCTCGCCCGTCGCCGCCTGTCCGACGCAGAGCGCGGTCCTGGTCGCCGCCGCGGAGAAGGTGCAGGCGCGATATGTCGATCCTTCCCAGGCCGCGCTGATCGCCGCCGACCTGCGCGAGTGGGCGCAGGACGGACGCTACGCCGCGTCCTGCCAGGACACGGCGCGATTCCTGCAGCGCCTGAACCAGGACCTGGACGCGCATGACGGCCACTTCCATGTCGAATTGACCGCCGACGCCGCCAACGCCGACGACTGGCTGATGCAGTGGCGCGCGGCCGCGGGGCCCACCAATGCCGGCGTCCGCGAGGTGCGCGTGTTCGAGGGCAACATCGGCTACCTGCGGCTGGCCACGTTCCATTCCTGGGACCTCGCGGGCGCCAAGCTGGCGCACGCCTGGGGACTGCTGAAGGACACGCAGGGCCTGATCCTGGACCTGCGGCAGAACGGCGGCGGCGATGCCGACACGCCCAACCGCATCGTCCGCAGTTTCCTCGGCGACGACGTGGTGGCGGTGCAGGACATCGAGCGCCGTTCGGGCAGCACCGTCGACGCACTGCCGGCGGCGTCGCTGCCGCCCTATGCCGGGCCCGTCGCGATCCTGGTCGACCGCCGCACCGCGTCGGCCGCGGAGTTCGTCGCCTACAGCCTGCAGGCGGAAAAACGCGCGCTGGTCTTCGGTGCCCGCTCGGCTGGAGCCGCACACCTGATGGGCGAACCGCTGGCGATCGGCCAAGGCATGCAGATCACCATCCCGGACGGGCGGCCGGTCAATCGCCGCAGCCGCGGCAACTGGGAGCGGCAGGGCGTGGTGCCGGATGTGCCCGGCGGCGACGACCCCGTGTTCCTGGCGCGCGAACACCTGCGTCGCGTGACCACGCCACCGGCGGCGAAGGACTGAGCAGCGGCCTGGCCGCCACTGCCGGCTTCAGCCGCAGGCCTCGCTGCGCTTGCGCAGGAACTCGCGCTCGCGCGCGTTCTGCGCCAGCTCGGCGGCGCGCGCGAACTGCAGCTTGGCTTCCAGCACGCGACCGGCGCGGAACAGGAAATCGCCGCGTGCCGCCGGCAGCGGCGCATAGGTCTGCAGCGCGGGCGTCTCGGCGATGGCGTCGAGCAGGCGCAGTCCCGCTTCCGGGCCATAGGCCATGCTGTGCGCGACGGCGCGGTTGAGTTCGATCACCGGCGAGGGCATCACCTCGGCCAGGGTGTCGTACGTGGACGCGATGCCGGGCCAGTCCGTGGCCTCGTAGATTTTCGCGCGGGCGTGGTGGGCGGCGATGCGCGCCTGCAGCGCGTAGGGCCCGCGTTCGCCGCCGAGGGCTTCGGATCGGTTCAGAGCGGCCAGACCGCGATGGACAAGCAGTTGGTCCCAGCGCGCGCGGTTCTGCTGCGCCAGCGTCAGCAGGCTGCCATCGGCCGCCGTGCGGGCGACCAGGCGCGAGGCCTGCAGCTCCATCAATGCCAGCAGGCCGAAGACTTCCGGTTCGTCCGGCAGGCGCGCGGCCAGCACGCGGCCCAGGCGCTGCGCCTCCTGGCACAGCGCCGGCCGCATCCGGTCGTCACCGGCGGTGGCGGCATAGCCCTCGTTGAAGATCAGGTAGATCACTTCCAGCACCGAGGCCAGGCGCGGCGCCAGCTCGCGGCCGCGCGGCACCTCGAAGGCCACGCCCGCTTCACCGATGCTGCGTTTGGCGCGCACGATGCGCTGCGCGATCGTCGCTTCGGACGTCAGGAAGGCGCGACCGATTTCGCCGGTGTCCAGGCCGCCGAGCAGGCGCAGGGTCAGCGCCGCGCGGGCGTCGGCGCCCAGCACGGGATGGCAGGCGGTAAAGATCAGGCCCAGGCGGTGGTCGCCGATGTCATGGTCCATGGCGGCTTCGATGTCCTCGATGCTCGCGAAGGGTTTGGCCTGCTCCGCCTCGTCGACCAGGAAGGCTTCCTTGTCGGCGTGCAGCTGCCGGCGCCGGATCGCGTCGATCGCCCGGCGCTTGGCCGTGGTCATCAGCCAGGCGCCGGGGTTGTCGGGGATGCCCGTGACGGGCCAGTCGGTGAATGCGGCGAGGAAGGCGTCCTGCGCCAGCTCCTCGGCCGCGTCCAGGTCGCGCAGCATCCGCGCCAGGCCGGCGATCAGCTTCGATCGCTCGATCCGGAAAACGGCCTCGATGGCCTGGCGGGTGGACGCGTCGCTCACGCGCTGCGCTTCACTTGCCGGCGAGCTTGTCGACGACGCGGCCGTGCACGGCTTCGGCTTCCGGCGTCATGATCGACTCGAAGTCCGCCAGTTCGTACACCGGGCGGATGTCGATGTCGCTGGAGCCCATCATCGGGTTCGGGCAGCGCTTCACCCACTCCACGGCCTCGGCCATGTCCTTGACCTCCCACAGCCAGTAGCCGGCGACCAGTTCGCGGGTTTCGGCGAAGGGGCCGTCGATGACGGTGCGCTTGGCGCCGTCGAAATGCACGCGCTTGGCCTGCGCGCTGGGCTTGAGGCCCTCGCCGGCCAGCATGATGCCGGCGTTGACCAGCTCTTCGTTGAACTTGCCCATCGCCTCGAGCAGCTCGGGGGCGGGCATGAGGCCGGCTTCGCTGTCGGCGGTGGCTTTGACGAAAACGATGACGCGCATTGGAATTCTCCTTGTGGGTCTGGAATGGCGGGACGGATCAGGCGCCGTCGGGGATTTCGGGTTCGACCAGGCGGGCCAGCTGTTCCAGTGATTCCTGCCAGCCCAGGACGCAGAAGTCGACCGGGATGGCGGCGGGAATGCCGGACTGGACGATGCTCAGCTCGGTGCCGGCGAAGCTCTCGCGGAACTCGATGTCCACTTCCATCTGGCCTTCCAGCGCGGGGTCGTCGAAGCGGTCGGTGTAGCGCAGGCGCTTGCCTTCCACCATCTCGACATAGCGGCCGCCGAAGCTGTGGCTGCCGCCGGTGGAGAAGTTGGTGAAGGACAGGCGGTGGCCGCCGCCGACGCGGGCGTCCATCTCGTGCACCGTGGCGGTGAAGCCGTAGGGAGGCAGCCATTTCACCATCGCAGCGGGGTCGATGAAGGCGCGGTAGACGCGCGCGGGCGGCGCTCTCAGGACGCGGTGGAAACGCACGGTGCCGGTGGGGGTGGTGTCGCTCATGGGGCTCTCCTTGATCGGGTGGGCAGGGCCGATCTTGGCCCTGTAACCAGACGACGAACCGGGGTGCGTGGTTTCGACACGGGACGGCGATTTTTTTTCGTCCGCCGACGGGTTCCCGCAAGCCATTGATCGAAAAGGCCTTCACCCAGCTCCGGAACGCGCGCGGGCCGGGGCGGCCGCCGGTCGGGCCAGCTTAGCGGGAGACTCGGACGCCGCGCACGGAGCGCAGGTAGCGGATCCGTTTACGGCGGGCCGCGCTCAGACCCGCCCGACCACCGGGATCAGCGCGCCGGTGATCGCGCTGGCGCGCGCCGACAGCAGGAAGGCGATGGCGTCGGCCAGCTGCGCCGGCTGCACCCAGCGGCTGAAGTCCGCATCGGGCATGTCGGTGCGGTTCACCGGCGTGTCGATGATGCTGGGCAGCAGCGCATTGACGGTGATGCCGCGGTCCTTGAGCTCTTCCGCCAACGCTTCGGTCAGGCGCGCGACGCCGGCCTTGGACGCCGCGTACGCGCCCATGCCCGCACCGGCCTTCACCGCGCCGTTGGCGCCGATGTTTACGATGCGGCCGCCGTCGGGAAGGTGGGGCAGCGCCGCCTGGCACGCCGATACCGCGGTGCGCAGGTTCATGCGGTAAAGCGTGTCCCAGGTGTCGAGCGAACCGCCGTCGATCTTTTCCCAGCGGAAGCCGCCGGCGATGTTGACCAGGCCGTCGAGGCCGCCGTGCTGCTTCGCGATCGCCGCGAACACCGCTTCCGCCGCCTCGGCCTGGCCGAGATCGACACCGCCGTGCAGGCTGGCGCCCTGCAGCGAGGCCGGATCGCGCGGCGCGGCCGCGAAGTCGATGGCGGCGACGCGCGCGCCCTGCGCCTGAAGTTCGCGCACGACGGCGGTGCCCAGGGCCCCGAAGGCGCCGGTGACGGCGATGGTTTTTCCGGTGAGCGGCATGGCGGTCTCCTGGGGGCTGCCGTGATGTTAGTCCAATCGCGCCGGGTCGCCGTTCACGGGCCGTGATCGGCCGGAACGCGCACCGAGCCTTCCATCAGCACGCGCGCGCTGCGGCTCATGGTCGCCTTGCGCGCGACCCATTGCCCGTTCACCTGCGCGGCCTCGATGCCCACGCGCAGCGTGCCGCTGGGATGGCCGAAACGCACCGCGCTGCGGTCGCCGCCGCCGGCCGCCCGATTCACCACCGTGCCGGGCACGGCGGCCGCGGTGCCGATGGCGACCGCGGCGGTGGCCATCATCGCGTGGTGCAGCTTGCCCATCGACAGCGCGCGCACCAGCAGGTCGACCTCGCCGGCCTCGACGCGCTTGCCGCTGCTGGTCGTGTAGGCCGCGGCGGGGGCGACGAAGGCGACCTTCGGCGTGTGCTGGCGCTTGGCGGCGTCGGCGATGTCCTTGATCAGGCCCATGCGCACGGCGCCGTGGGCGCGGATGGTCTCGAACATCGCCAGCGCCTTCGCATCGCCGTTGATGGCGTCCTGCAGCTCGGTGCCGGTGTAGCCGATCGCGGCGGCGTCCACGAAGATGGTCGGCACGCCGGCGGTGATCATGGTCACGGTGAGCGCGCCGACGCCGGGCACCTCGAGCGTATCGACGGCGTTGCCGGTCGGGAACATCGCGCCGCCGCCCTCGCCTTCGCCTTCCTCGGACGGGTCGATGAACTCCAGCACGATCTCGGCCGCCGGGAAGGTGACGCCGTCGAGCTCGAAGTCGCCGGACTCCTGCACTTCGCCGTTGGCGATCGGCACGTTCACGATGATCGTCTTGCCGATGTTGGCCTGCCACACGCGCACCGCGAACCTGCCGTTCTCCGGCAGCCGCGCCCGGTCGATGAAGCCGCTGGCGATGGCGAACGGACCGACCGCCGTGCTGAGGTTGCCGCAGTTGCCGCTCCAGTCGACGAAGGCGCTGTCGATCGACACCTGGCCGTAGAGATAGTCGACGTCGTGGCCGGGCTGCGAGGACTTGGAGATGATCACGCACTTGCTGGTGCTCGACGAGGCGCCGCCCATGCCGTCGATCTGCTTGCCGTAGGGATCGGGCGAGCCGATCACGCGCATCAGCAGCGCGTCGCGCGCCGGGCCCGGCACGCGCGCGGCCTCCGGCAGGTCCTGCAGCCGGAAAAACACGCCCTTGGACGTGCCGCCGCGCATGAAGGTGGCGGGAATCTTGATCTGCGGTGCGTGGCTCATGTCAGGCGGCCTTGGTCGATTCCAGGAAATCCTGGGCGAAGCGCTGAAGCACGCCGCCCGCCTCGTAGATGGAAACTTCCTCGGCGGTGTCGAGGCGGCAGGTCACCGGCACCTCGAGGCGTTCGCCGTTGCGGCGGTTCACCACCAGGGTCAGCGTCGCGCGCGGCGTGCGATCGCCGGTGACGCCGTAGGTTTCGGTGCCGTCGAGGCCCAGGGTCAGGCGCGTGGTGCCGGGCTGGAATTCCAGCGGCAGCACGCCCATGCCGATCAGGTTGGTGCGGTGGATGCGTTCGAAACCTTCGGCCACGATCGCCTCCACGCCCGCCAGGCGCACGCCCTTGGCCGCCCAGTCGCGCGAGCTGCCCTGGCCGTAGTCGGCGCCGGCGACGATCAGCAGCGGCTGGCCGCGGTCCATGTAGGTCTCGATCGCCTCCCACATGCGCATCACCTTGCCTTCCGGCTCGACACGCGCCAGCGAGCCCTTCTTCACCTTGCCGTCCACCACCGCCATCTCGTTGCTGAGCGTCGGGTTGGCGAAGGTCGCGCGCTGTGCGGTCAGGTGGTCGCCGCGATGGGTGGCATAGGAATTGAAGTCCTCTTCCGGCAGGCCCATCTTTGCCAGGTATTCACCGGCGGCGCTGTCGAGCAGGATCGCGTTCGAGGGCGAGAGGTGGTCGGTGGTGATGTTGTCGCCCAGCAGGGCCAGCGGCCGCATGCCGGTGAGCGTGCGCGGCTTGGCCAGCGCGCCTTCCCAATACGGCGGGCGGCGGATGTAGGTGCTCTGCGCACGCCAGTCGTACAGCGGGCTGACCCTGGCGGCGCTTTCGACCGCGACCCTGAACATCGGCTCGTACACGGCGCGGAACTGCTCCGGCTTCACCGCGGCCTTCACGATCGCGTCGATCTCGGCGTCGCTGGGCCACAGGTCCTTCAGCGTGACCGGCTTGCCGGCGGCGTCATGGCCCAGCACGTCCTTCTCGATGTCGAAGCGGATGGTTCCGGCGATGGCGTAGGCGACCACCAGCGGCGGCGAGGCCAGGAAGGCCTGCTTGGCGTAGGGATGGATGCGGCCGTCGAAGTTGCGGTTGCCGCTGAGCACGGCGGTCGCGTACAGGTCGCGGTCGATGATCTCCTGCTGGATCTTCGGGTCCAGCGCGCCGGACATGCCGTTGCAGGTGGTGCAGGCAAAAGCAACGATGCCGAAGCCCAGCTGTTCAAGTTCGGACTTCAGGCCAGCTTCCTCGAGGTACAGCGCCACGGCCTTGGAGCCCGGCGCGAGCGAGCTCTTCACCCAGGGCTTGCGCGTGAGGCCGGCACGGTTGGCGTTGCGCGCCAGCAGGCCGGCGGCGATCACGTTGCGCGGATTCGACGTATTGGTGCAGCTGGTGATGGCGGCGATGATCACGGCGCCGTCGGGCATCAGGCCCTGCATTTCCTGCTCGCGCGCGGCAGCCAGGTTGCCGGCGATGCCCTTGGCGGCGAGGTCGGCGGTGGCGACGCGCGCGTGCGGGTTCGAGGGGCCGGCCATGTTGCGGCCAACGGATGAAAGATCGAAGCTCAGGCTGCGCTCGTACTGCGCCGACGCCAGTTCGTCCGCCCACAGACCCGTGTGCTTCGCATAGGTCTCCACCAGCCGAACCTGCTCATCGCTGCGGCCCGTGAGCCGAAGATAGTCGATGGTGTTCTGGTCGATGAAGAACATCGCCGCGGTCGCGCCGTACTCCGGCGCCATGTTGGAGATTGTGGCTCGGTCGCCCAGGGTCAGTGCCGAGGCGCCTTCGCCGCGGAACTCCAGCCACGCCCCGACCACCTTCTGCTTGCGCAGGAACTCGGTGAGCGCCAGCACGACGTCGGTGGCGGTGATGCCCGGCTGCGGCTTTCCGGTCAGCTCCACGCCGATGATGTCGGGCAGGCGCATCCACGAGGCGCGGCCCAGCATGACGTTCTCCGCCTCCAGCCCACCGACGCCGATGGCGATCACGCCCAGCGCGTCCACGTGCGGCGTGTGGCTGTCGGTGCCGACGCAGGTGTCGGGATAGGCGACGCCATCGAGCACGCCGATCACGGGCGACATTCTTTCGAGATTGATCTGGTGCATGATCCCGTTGCCCGGCGGGATCACGTCCACGTTCTTGAACGCGAGCTTGGTCCAGTCGATGAAGTGGAAACGATCTTCATTGCGACGGTCTTCGATCGCCCGGTTCTTCACGAAAGCCTGCGGATCGAAACCGCCGCACTCCACCGCCAGCGAGTGGTCGACGATCAGCTGCACCGGCACCACCGGATTCACCTGGGCCGGATCGCCGCCCTGGTCGGCGATGGCGTCGCGCAGGCCGGCCAGGTCGACCAGCGCGGTCTGGCCGAGGATGTCGTGGCACACCACGCGCGCCGGAAACCAGGGGAAGTCGAGATCACGCCGGCGTTCGATCAGCTGGCGCAGCGAGGCGTCGAGCGCGGCCGGATCGCAGCGCCGCACCAGGTTTTCGGCCAGCACACGCGAGACGTAGGGCAGGCCGTCCCAGGCGCCCGGCTCAAGCGCATTCACGGCGGCGCGGGCGTCGAAGTAGTCGAGGGACGAGCCGGGCAGCGGCTGGCGGAAGCGGGCATTCATGGGGCGGGATTCCTGCGGAAGGCGCGAGGGGCGCCGCGCGGCGCCCTGGGCCCGCCATTATCCGGAAACACCCGGTCCAGCGTCACCCCGCGGCGGCGGCGTCAGCGCGCCGGAACGGCCGTCAGCCGGGCGCTCAGCGCGGCCAGCCGGGCCCGGGCGGCGGCATCCCCGGCCTGGGCATGGGGCGTGGCGGGACGGCCGTCGCGATACATCGATCCAGCCCCGATTGCGCACTCGCCCCCGTGGACCGGCTAGCATCGGCGCACCGGTGATTCAGGATCCGCGCCTCATGTCCTGGCAGGCAGCCCTGTGGAAAGCCACGCGTTCGCTGCTTGCGCTCGCAAGTGCCGGCGTGGTGCTGGTCGCCGGCACGATCGCCAGTGGCGAACTGGCCGCACTGCTGCGCTTGCCCTCGGGCGGCGATGGCCGCCTCGCCTGGGACCTGTCGGGCGTGATCCTGGCCGGAACGCTCGCCTTCTGGGTGGCGACACGCGCCGCGCCGACGGCGCCGCGCGGCCACGCGCGCGTGCTGCTGGTGGCGATGGCTGCGCTGGCGCTGTGGGCCGTTCTGGAACTCGGCGCCGACCATCCGCTGTGGTTCCGCGCCGGCCTGCTGCTGTCGCTGCCACTGCAGTACCTGGCCGGCACGCGCGCCGCACGCTAGCGGATCAGGCCGAGCAGGGCCTCCCTGCGGACGCTCAACACCATGCGCAGCTGCGCCGAGCGGTCGCCCTTCGGGATGTGCGTGCGCATGCTGTGCAGCCAGTCTTCGGGGTCGTCATTCGCGTAAACGCGCGTCGTGCCGCCGAAGCGGCCCTTGAGGCTCAGCGTGACCTCATGGAAGGCCGACTGGCTGGTGAAGAAGTTGGCGGGTTCGGCGCGATACTCCTTGCCGTCGATCACGTAAAGGATCGCCGTGGCCTTGCCCAGGCGGGCGGCCGCGTTGGCGTGCTGGTAGTTCGATTCGGACACCACGCTCGGCGCCTTGTTCTCGTTCGACACCGCAATCGATATCTGCGGGCCGTCCTTCTTGACGAAGTTTGCCGGCTCGCCCGCGAACGCCAGCACCAGGAAGTCGGTGAATTCCTTGACCTTGCCCTCGTGGACCAGCCGCACATTGGTGGCCAGGTAGGTGCGGCTGCGGCTCAGCCGAGGTGGTTTCGATATCTCCGTGCCGGTCCCGTCGTAGAACTTGACGCCCTTCCCCAGCTGCTTGTTGACGACGTCGACGTAGAGATCCGCCAGCTCGACCAGCTGGCGGCGGAACGCGGGGTGCAGATAGGCGAACTTCTCCACCACGGGCCCCACCAGCGTAGAGGCCAACCGGCCATTCTCGGCGTCGCTCAACCGCGCCGCGCTCACGGCGCGGCGGACCGCGAGCAGGGCGTCGCGGAAGGCGTACAGTTCCTTCTTCGAGGCAAAGCCGAAGGACGCCGGGCCACGCTGGGCCTTGGCGATGAAGGCGTTCACCGCCGACACGTCCTCCGCCGTCACCCGGCGCACCCGCGACTCCCGGCCCCGCAGGTTGCCGAACAGGATGAAGACCGCCAGAACGGTCCGGCGCCGGTTGATCGCCAGGCTCCTGGCGCTCATCGCGAACATCGTCTTCTTGTCCAGCCCGACGGCCCTGGATATCGACCGTGTGGCCGCGTCCATGCAGCTGGCGAGGAACCCGCCCCGTCGTTTCGCGCCGGTCTTGCTCACGTGCCGGCCGCCTCGTCGGCGGAGTGGATCGCCTCCATCAGCGTCTGGGCGTCCTGCAGCGCTCCGCGCACGAAGATCAGCTTCTTGAGCTGGCGCACGCGCCCCGCGGAACGCGACACCATGCGCAGCAGGACCTCCATGGCGACCTCCGCCAGCAAGGTCCGGCGCATGGCCAGCAGCTCGCCCAGGGCGGCGATGTCGCCGTCGCCAGCCTCGGCCAGCCGGACCGCCGTCATCCTCTGGAGGTCGTCGTACTGTTCGGCATAGACGAACGCCGCGCTGAACATCATCGCGACATCGGAAAGTTCGCTGATCACCCGCAGGGCGAGGCCGATCTGGCCGCCGACGGGAATGAACATCATCAGGCCCAGCACGGCGTCGACCACGGACAGGGCCTTCCGGGCCTCGTCCTTCTCGCGCCTGGCCACTTCCTCCTCGGCGGCCACCTGGAGCAACTCGCCGATCATCCTGCCCAGGACCACGTTGCGGATGCCGTCTTCGGCCGCCTCGTTCTCGTACAGCTCCACCAGGGTGCGTTCGCACAGCAGGTGCACGGCCGCGAAGTCGCGACCCGCCACGTCCGCAAGCGCGCGCCGGACCATCACCGCCTCCATCCCGGCCGGGTAGGCCGCGGACAGCACCACCTCGGCGCTTGTCCCCAGGTAGCGCCCCAGCACGCCGTTGTGGTCCAGCGCGGACCGCATCGATGCGGCGGTCGCCTTGATGTCGGCCAGGGTGGCGTCGAGCCGCTGCAGCATGTCCTCCTCGCTGGTGGATGCGCTCATCTGCGCCGCGATTGCCATCGCCCAGGGCGCGTTGACCTGCAGCTGGCGGCCGGCGTCGACGGCCAGGCGGGTGTGGACCTGCAGTTCCGCAAGCAGCTCCGCCTCGCTCTGCGCCGAATCCGAACCGCCGTAGCCGCCGTGCGATGCCCCGCTGCCGATGCCGCCCGACTGCGGGCTGCCGACCGGCGCGCCATTGCGCAGGTCGGAAAGGCGGGAATTGATCGCCTCGATCCGCTGCCGCGCCGTGCCCACCTGCACCAGGTAGTGGTGTATCGCGCTCGCCAGTTTCGGATCGGCCATGCGCGGCGCCGGTTGCATCTCGACCCCGCCGCCCACCGGCCGGAGCACCGGCACGTAGTGGATGCCGAAGGTCTTGACGGCCCCGGCGACCGACTCGATCGCGACATCGAGCCGGGCGCGCACCGTCTCCTGCACGCGGGCCTCGATGTCGCGGATCTCCTGCATCACGAACTCGGCCAACAGCAGCCGGCACTCGCGGTAGAACTTCGCCGCCGCGCCCGGCAGCGTGACGACCAGATCGACACCGCCGGGCAGCGAGGCCTCGCGCGGCTTCATGTCGGCCGGCTGCACGCCGCTCCAGGCCGCGACGGCGCTGGTCGCCGCTTCGACCTGGCTCCAGCCGCCGGCGGCATACAGGGTGAACAGGTCGAGAAAGAGCTCGTCGCCGAGCGGAAGCGCCTCGGGCTTGCCGCCGACCGGGACCTTGATCGTCGGATACGCCGACTCGTTGATCTGCTCTTCCTCCACCGACAGCGCGACGGCCAGCTCGCTGCGGTAGACATCCAGCGCGTGCTCAAAACGCTGCCGCGCCGACGCCACGCGCGCGTTCCAGACCGAGCTGGTCGCGGCGGGCCCGGCGGCCATGACCGCCAGAGCATCGCCGGGCACAGTCGGTTCGGTCTCGATCGAGATCGACAGCAGGGCCAGCTCCGGGCCGGACATGCTCACGGGGGGCTCCGTCGGGGGCTCAGGTCAGCGCGGGTCGTCACGAGACCGGCGGCGGCTCGTCGAACTCCGGCAGCGGCGAGCTGCTGTCCTGCAGGTAGACCAGCGACGTCGGCAGGATGAAGGGCCAGGGATCGCCCTCGGGCTCGCCGTCGGTACCGGCCTGCTGCTGTTTGCGGATCTCCTCGTGCAGCGGCAGGAACAGCGGGTCGTCGATCACCGGCGACGGGCCGCCTTCCCAGGGCACGCCCGTCGCCAGGTAGTGCAGCACCGCATCCTCGTAGCCCGGCGTGGCCGCGAGCAGCACGCGCGACGAGCCAGCCTGCAGGAAGGCCGTGTAGAACGGATCGCCGGCGTCGAAGCGGTTCATCATCTCGATCCAGCGCGGCGCGGCGCCCCAGAAGTAGGGATAGAACAGGTAGGCCAGGTTGTTCCACTCGAAGGCCTGCTCCAGGAACTGCACCAGGGGCGCCTTGTTGTTGGCGACGTTGAGGTCGATCGCCGGCAGGTTCAGCCCGGTCTCGGTATTGATCTCGACCTTCAGCCGCTGCGGCGTTCCGGCCGGCGAGGGCGTTTCCTTGAAGACGTAGTAGCTGTTCTCCCCGGGGCGGGTCGCCACGGCCGGATACAGCAGCCGGTCGTCGTAGATGTAGGAGTCGAACTCCTTGGCCATCAGCGTGATGCAGTGCTTCTTGAGCTCCTCGACGATCACCCGTGCGTTCAGCAGACCCGAACGCCCCTGCAGGATGTCGTTGGCGGTGCGGGCGCGGAACTCCGCCATCTCGGCCTGGTAAGCGGCGAGGTCGGCGTCGTACTGGGCCTGCAGGCGGCGGTTGGCGTCCTCGACCCTGGCGCGTTCGATCGCGTGCACGTGCTGGTACACACGGCGGCGCCAGTCGGCCATGCCGTCGTCGGCCCGCGTGGCGGTATAGCCCAGGGTGAAGGAGTAAAGGATGGCGTCGGTCAGGCCGATCGTGACCTCGACCTCCTCGTGCAGCGGCACGCTGGTCGCCGTCACGTCCACGTCCTGTCCCACGACCTGCCACATCGGTTCGCCTGGCGACCGGGTCAGCACCTGGATGCCGTCCACGAAGATCTGGAAGTTGTTGCTCCCGCCCGGGTCGGCCTCGTTGGCCTCATGGAACTTGATGAAGGCATCCACCCGCAGGCCGGTCAGCCGGTAGCCCTCCAGGCCCAGCCGGCTGGTGAAGGCACGGGTGCGGAAGCGGCGCTGGCCGCTGTTGGGGTCGTCGATTCCCACCGCAAAGGAACCGGTGATGGTTTTCTCCCCGGTGGTGGCATCGGAGAAGAAGCCCCGCCGCGTCTGCGGGCGCTCGGGCGGCGGCAGGGCCGACAGGTCGTAGAGAAGCGCGAGTTTTTCGTAGTCGGGCAGCGTGATGTCGTCGGGACCGGTCAAGGCAAGCGGCATCACCACCGACTTGAGGTCGAGCACCGGCGGCTCGGGCAGCGGCGTGTCCTGCGCATAGGCGCGCAGCCGGGACTCGACCAGGAAATGCGCCGGTTCGGGCACGATGAACTCAAACATCATGCGGCGGCCGACATTCCACAGCTGCGCTTCGTAGACCTTGTCCACCCAGCGGTAGATGCCCGAGACGTGCTGGGTGGCATCCTCGGCGTTGAAGCCCTGGGTGTTGGTCTCCTCGGTTTCGAGCAGGCGCACCGAGGTGCGCTGCTCGCTGGCGCGCAGCGACACCCGGTCCACGGATTTGGCGATCACCTCGCGCGCCAGGGTCTCGGCCGTCTTGGCCGACTCCTCGGCCGCGCTCTGGAACGAAAAGCCGGCGGTCACCGTCGCCACGACCGGCTTGCTGTCGTAGGTCACGCTACCGTTGGCGGTGATGCCGATCGTCTGCTTGAGGGTCTGTTCCGCGTCGCGCTTGAGCTCGAAGCGGTCGGTGGCCTGGTGCTCGCTCTGGCGTTCTTCGCTGCGCTCGGTGCTGCTGCTGAAGGTGTCTTCGCTCTTCTCCAGCCGGCGGAACTTCCGTTCGCGGTTCTCGCCCATCATCACGTTGTGGATGTAGGAGATCTCGCCGGGTTTGTAGGCGACCAGGCGCTGGCGCACCACCTTCAGGTCGCCGACGCCGATCGGATTGACTGCGCTGAACGGACGGCGGTGGCGCAGGCCGCGGCTGAAGACCGGATGGATCGCCGGCTTGGCGCGCAGCAGGGCCTGCACGGTGGCGGCGTCGCGGGCCACCAGCAAGGGCTGGACCTGCCGGCTGAGCGTCCAGTCGCGGAGCGCGGGGCGCAGGCGGCGGGCCAGTGCCAGCATCTCGCGCTCGGTATCGCTGAGGCTGGCTTCGGTCCGGCCCGCGAAGGCCGTCACCAGGTCGTCCACGGCGAAGGTTTCCAGCAGGTGCAGCGCCTGCATCGCCGCGATCACCTCGTCATGCCGCACGACGGCGCGCCGCCGGAGCACCTTGCGCAGGCTGTAGAGCAGGTACAGGCGGTCGAACAGGCGCCGCCACAGGTCCCACAGGTTGATCGCGAAGTCCCCGGCGGGGGCCAGCACCCCCTGGCGCAGCGAGGGCTGGTGCAGGGCCGCCAGGGCAGCGGCCTTGGCGCGGGCCAGCGTCAGGCCGGGGCCCATCGCGCGCAGCGTCGCGTGCAGCTCCATCAGCAGCTCCACGCCGCCGCCCATGTCGGCCGTGCGGTCGGGCACCAGGTACCAGGCGCTGCGGAAATCGAAGACGGCACGGTCGCCCACGTCGGCGAACAGCAGGTAGCCGGCGGACCAGGGGTCGCCGTCGGGCAGCTCGGCCAGCACCATCGGCACGAAACCGAGAAGGTCCGGATCGGCGATGTCGCGGTTCTCCAGGAACACGGCCCGGTAAAGCGTGCGGGCGATCATCGACGGGCTGTGCGTGGACAGCAGCGGGGTCGGCACGACGTCGACCTCCATGCCCTTGCCCACCAGGGTCCGGTCGTGGATGTAATGGATCTGCTTCTGCGTCGTCCCGACGTCCTTGGGCGAACGCAGCGCCATGAACTCCAGGATGTCGGAGGGCTCGAGTGCGGTTTCTTTGCTCACGGCAGCAGCCTCGGGGGGAAGGGGGAGCCGTGGCATGCATCACGAATACCGGAGCGGCCAGGCCCTCCGATTCAACGCGTTCCGGGGCCGGGGCCGGCCGCCGCAAGGACTCACGCGCGCAGTTTTTCCACCAGGCCGCCGGCCCGCTGCAGGGGCCGGGAAAGCGCGGCCTCGAGGCTTGCGCGGGGAGCCCAGATCTCGACGGCATGCTTGGCGCGCGATAGCGCGGTGTACAGCAGCTGCCGCGACAGGATGCGGTGTTCGGGATCGGGCGGCAGCAGGACGGCGACATGGCCGTATTCACTGCCCTGGCTCTTGTGGACGGTGATGGCCCAGGCGGGCTCGTGCGCCGGCAGCGCGCCCGGCGCGAACCCCCTGGCACCGCCCTCCGCGGATTCGAACCACACCTGCAGCGTGCCGTCGTCACCGGCCAGGCACAGGCCGACATCGCCGTTGAACAGGCGCGCGCCGTAGTCGTTGCGGGTGACCATGACCATGCGTCCGGCGAACCAGGTCTGGTCGGCGGGTACGTTCCAGCGCTGGCGCAGCTGGCGCTCGATCGCGGCATTCATCGCATCGGCACCGAAGGGGCCGTCGCGCAGCGCGCAGAGCAGCTGCCGCGCGGCGAGCGCGCGCAGCGCCGGCGTGGCGGACCCGCTGGCGGCCAGGGGCGCCGGCGGCCCGGCCTCGGCCAGGGTGTCGGTCCAGCGCCGCACCTCGCGCGCGAGCGCGGCCGGAGCCTCCACGGCGTGCAGCGCGGCGCGTTCGCCCGCCGCCGCGAGTGCAGTCGCCAGTGCCGCGCCGTCGCCGGCGCGCACCGCTTCGTTCACCGGCACCAGCCGGGTATCGGCGCGGAAGCTGTGGCGCAGGCGAACCAGCTCCGGCGCGCCCTGCGCCTCCAGCACCGCGACCAGGTCCATCAGCACCGAACCGGCACCGACCGGATTGAGCTGGTCGGCGTCGCCCACCAGCACCAGCGCCGCCTCCGGACGCAGCGCGCGCAGCAGCGCGCGCAGCTGGGCGAGGTCGAGCATCGAGGCTTCGTCCACCACGACCACGCCCGCTTCGATCGGCGAGTCCGGCCCCCGGGTGTAGGCATTGCGGGTCGGCGAATAAGCGAGCAGGCGGTGCACGGTGAGCGCGTCCGCGGTGGGCAGGGAATCCAGCTCAGGCTGCCAGTCCGGCGGCAGGTGCGCGCGCAGCCGCTCCGCTTCCTGCCGCAGCGACTGCACCAGGCGCTGCGCCGCCTTGCCGGTGGGCGCGGCGACGGCAACACCCTGCCCGGCCAGCCCGTCGCGCTGGAGGCGCAGCAGCATGCGCAGCACGGTGGTGGTCTTGCCGGTGCCGGGCCCGCCGGTGAGCACGAACAGCCGCCGCCCGCCGACCGCGCGCACCGCCTGGCGCTGCTCGCCGTCCCGGGCCGGATCGCCGCCCGGGAACAGTGCCGCCAGCGTCGCCTCGTCCAGGCCGGAGGGCACGACGGCGGTGCGGCGCGCGCGGACCGCCGCCGCCACGTCGCCCTCGTCCCGATGATTCCGCCAGAGGTAGAAGCGGCCCTGGGCGTCGAGCACGAAAGGGGTCGGCTGGTTGCCGTCGCCGACCAGGAACTCGGACCGCAGGGCCTCGCGCGCGTCGTCCGCCAGCGGCGCCAGCGCGGTGTCGCCCGCCAGTTCGGCGACTGCGGCGCGGCCGGCCATCTCCGCCAATCGCGCGGAACCGCCATGGCTCAGCACCCAGCGCGCCAGCGCCCGCGCCAGCATGCGTTCGCGCAGCGGGCCCTCGGTTTCGGCGAGCGGCGGGCGCGGCTCGTAGCGCAGGTGGCTCATGCTCCAGCCTCCGTCTCTGCCAGCACCGCATCGACGGCGTGGATCAGGCCGTCGCTGAAACGTTCCACGAAAATACCGGCGCCCGGCGCCAGGCCGGCGGCGCGCACATACATATATATATAGGCGCCGAGCTGCTTCGCCGGCACGTAGTCCGGCAGTCGCTGGCGCAGGAAGCGATGCAGCGCCACCGTGTAAAGCAGCGCCTGCATCCGGTAGTGGCTGTGGTCCATCGCCGCGCGCAGGCCGTGGCCGCGATAGTCGGACAGGCGTTCGCCCAGCCAGTTGCCCTTGTAGTCGAGCACGTGGAAGACGCCGGCGTGTTCGAACACGAGGTCGATCTTGCCGGTCATCAGGCCACGCAGCCGCTCGGCCGCGAGCGGCGGAACGAGGTCCGGTTCGCCGTTCGCGGCGCAGGCGGCGCGCAGACGCGACAGCCGCGCGGCGTCGAGCGCGAAGTGGAAGGCCATCTCGGCGCGCTGCTTCGCCGCCGGCACCTCGCCCAGGCGCAGGCCGGGCAGCAGCTCGGCGGCGAGCGCGCCGTCCATGCGCTGCGCGAGCGGCGCGACCACCGACTCGAGCCTGGTGTCCTGCGCCCGGACGCCGAAGCCGCGCAGCTGCTCGATCAGAAGTGCGTGCTGCCGCGCCAGCGGGCGGTCCTGCCGGCGGTGCTCGAAGGCGGCGTGCAGCGCATTGCCGAAGGCGGTGCCGCGCACGTTGGCCAGCGTCGACAGCTCCGGATGCGGCGGCTCGTCCGCCGGCTCGGGAATGACGGCGCCCGGCATCGTCGGTTCGTCGTCGGCGGGCGCCTCTTCGGTGGCCGCCAGGCGCAGGCCGCTGATCAGGGTCGAGAAGCTCAGGCGCTGGCGCAGCGGCGTGGCCACGGGCTCGCTCAGGGCGACACGCGTAGGCGGAGACGACGTGACGCGCGGCAGCTGCGCTTCGACCAGCGGCCAGCCGGCATCGTTCCAGGCGACCTGCGGCAGCGCGTGCTGCAGGCCGGCCTGAATCACCCGCGCCAGCATCGCGTCCAGCGGCGCGCGCTCCGGATCGGCCTTGGGTTTCTGGCTGTTCGCCGCCTGTGCACGCTCCGGCGGCAGGGCGTACACGTGGCAGGCGTGGATGGCGCGGGTCAACGCGACATAGAGCGTGCGGAAGCGCTCGTCCTGCCCTTCCCAGCGCGCGATCGCTTTCGCCGCGTCGTCGAAGGCGGCGCGGCGGCCGCCCTCGCGCAGCGGCACCAGATACGGCGCCTGCAGCGACTGGCCTTCATGCGCCCACATCAGCGGCAGGAACACGACCGGGAACTCCAGGCCCTTGCTCTTGTGCAGGCTCATCAGCTGCACGCGGCGCGCGTCGGATTCGATGCGCGGCTGGCGCTCGTCGCCGCTGTCCTCGTCGCCGTCGCCCCGGCGCTGTTCGCCCAGCCAGGCCAGCAGCTCGCGGGCGCCGCCGCCCTGTTCGCTGCGCTGCTGCAGCAGTTCGCCGAGGTGGCGCAGGTCGGTGAGGTCGCGTTCGCCACCGGGCGTGGCCAGCAGGCGCGGGGCCGCGTCGACCGCCAGCTGCTGCACCAGGGCCAGCACGCCCTTCGCGCGCCAGGTATGGCGCAGGCGCTGCAGGCGATCCGAGACCGCGGCCCACCGCGGCGAACCGGCATCGAGCGCCGCCAGCATGGCCAGGTCGTAGCCCCAGAGCCGCGTCAGCAGCGCGGCGCGCAGCGCCGACTCGTCCTCTTCCGCCAGCACCGCGCTCAGCACCAGCTGCAGCTCGAAGGCCCAGTCGCCGGCGAACACGCTGTCGCGCGCGCCGCCGACGCAGGGCACGCCGCGCGCCTGCAGCCGCGCGCGCAGGCTGGCGATGTCGCGGTTGGTCGGCAGCAGCACCGCGAGGTCGCCGGGCTCCAGCGGCCGGCCGCCGATCGCGTGCTGCCCCGAGGCCAGCATCGCCGCGATCTGGTTGGCGCAGGCGTCCAGCGCCTGGCGCCGGCGTTCGCCCTGGCGGCCGGGATCGTCGGCGTGGAAGTGGACCTGCAGCGGCCGTTCGAGCACGCGGCCGCCGATGGTGTACGGCGTGCCGTCGCGGCGATCGCTGGCTTCGACGGGGCGATAGTTCACGTCGTCGGCGCCGCTGCGGCCCAGGGTCTCGCCGCCGGCCGCATACCACTGGTTCACGGCCTGCACGTAGCCGCGCGAGCTGCGGTGGTTGGTGCCCAGCACCAGCACGTGGCCGGCGTCGCCGCGGGCGCGGCGATAGGCGTGGATGTCGCCGCCGCGGAATCCGTAGATCGCCTGCTTGGGGTCGCCGATCATCACCAGACGGCCGCGCGGCGCGCCGTCGGCGTCGCGGTAGAGGCGGTCGAGGATGCCGTACTGCTGCGCGTCGGTGTCCTGGAATTCGTCGACCAGGGCGACCGGCCAGTCGCGGAACAGCGCGTCGGCCAGCGCCGGATTGGCGGCGATGGCCGCATGCGCGCGGCGGATCATCTCGTCGAAGGTCACCTGGCCGCGTGCGGCGAGGCGCTCGTCGCGCCAGCGCTGCGCCTGCTCGACCTGGGCGCGCCAGAAGCGCTGCAGCGGCACGAAGCGCGTGGCTTCGATGCGCGGCCAGCCGCCGAACAGCGCCGCGATGGCCGGGTGCGCCAGGAAGGCAGCCTGGTGTTCGGGGCGGACCTGCTTGTCCAGCAGCTGATCGCGGATCAGCGCGAGGTGGTCTTCCTTCGGCCACCCGCCTTCGCCGGCGAAGCAGTCGGCCAGGGCCGTCAATGCGGTGCGCAGCGCGCTGTTGCTGCGCGCGAACCAGGCCACGCGGCCGACGACATCGCGCAGGCCGGACACCAGGTCCTCCGGCAGGGCGGCGAGCACGGCCGGCAGGTCTTCGCCTTCGGCGTCGATGCGCACGCCCGGCGCCATCAGCTGCTTGAGCTGCCTGCCGAAGCCTGCGAGTTTCAGGTCCTCGAGGGCGATGCCCGCCGCCGCCGCGCCATCGCCCTGGTGCAGCACGCGCCAGGCGTCGCGCGCCAGCTCGTCGGCCAGGGCCTGGCCCGAGGTCGGGTCGCCCACTTCGAAGCGGCTGCCGCTTTCGAAGGGATGTTCGGCCAGGATGCGCTGGCACAGGCCGTGCAGCGTGCCCACCGGCGCGCGGTCGAAATCGGCCAGCGCGAGGCGCAGGCGGCGGCGGTCCTCACGCAGGCACGCCGCGTCGCGCCAGCGTGCGCGCAGCCAGGCTTCGTCTTCCGGCGGCACATCGGATGCCGGCGGATTCTCCGACAGCCACAGCGCATGGCGCAGCCGCGCCCGCAGGCGTTCGCGCAGCTCCTGCGCGGCGGCGTCGGTGAAGGTGGTGACGACGACCTGTTCGACGGCCAGCGGCTGTTCCAGCAGCAGGCGCAGGTACAGCACGGCAATGGTCCAGGTCTTGCCGGTGCCGGCGCTGGCTTCGACCAGAGAGCGCCCGGACGCCGCCAACGGCAGCTGCGACCAATGGGCGACCGGCTGCGGCCCGCTCATTCCGCCTCCTCCGGCCCAAGCCGCAGGATCTCGGCGATGCGTCCGGCCTGGTCCTTGAGCGCTTCGTGGTCCGCGCTGCCTTCCTCGAAATCCAGACCGCGCCCGAGCAGGCGCGCATAACCGGGCGCATAGCCGCGTTCGACCTGCCAGGCGCCTTCGGCGTCGTCCTTGCCGGCCGCGAGCACGCTCGAAGCGCGCGGGAAGTACCAGGCCGGGTGCGTGGCCGGCCGTGCCCACAGCGCGACCAGGTCGAGCACCCGCTGCTCGAGATCGTCGAGCATGTGGCGCTGGCCCGCGGCCGGCGCGGCGAGGAAGTCGCGATCCCAGCGCGCGATGCCGTCCTGCCATTTCGTGCCAGGTTTTTTCACCAGCGCGGCCAGGCGCACGGCGCGGCCGGCGTTTTCCGGCGCCAGCCGCAGCAGCGCCCAGGCCAGGAACAGCGGCAGGCGTTCGCGCAGGTCGAGGTCGCCTTCCTTGTCACGGTTCGGGAACACGTCGAACACCCAGAGCGTGCCGCCGGCTTCGAAGGCGTTCTTCAGTTCGCCGGTGAGCCGGAAGCGGCCGAGTTCGCGCCGCAGCGGCGGTGTCGCCTCCGGCAGCCCCGCGGCCAGCAGCGGCGCCAGGTCGGCGCGCGCACGCGCGCCGTCGACCAGCGCCTGCACCGCCTCGACTTCGCGCGTCCATGCCGCTTCGCCCAGGCCGGCGGCGGGCAGCAAGCCCGCCAGGCGCATGGCCTCCGGGGCCTGCGCCGGCAGCGGCGTGGCCGGATCGCGCAGGGCCTGCAGGCACAGCGCGCGCGCCGGCGAATCGAGCCGGCCCAGGCGCGGCTCCAGCGGTTCGTCCTCGGCCAGGCCGCTGTCGTCCAGCGCATCCAGGCGGGCCTGCAGGCGTTCGGCCAGCAGCACACGCGCGGGATCGCGGAAGTAGCGGCGCAGCTCGGCCAGCG
Organism: Arenimonas terrae; assembly: GCF_006265115.1. Classification (GTDB taxonomy): domain Bacteria; phylum Pseudomonadota; class Gammaproteobacteria; order Xanthomonadales; family Xanthomonadaceae; genus Arenimonas; species Arenimonas terrae. The sequence continues at coordinate 152,450 of NZ_SMDR01000004.1, forward strand.
AGAGCTCGCGCACGCCATCGTCCTCCGGCGCCGGGCCGGCGGGCAGCAGCTGCGCCGGCTCGGGCGCGCCGCGCACCATCGCCGCGAACTCGCTCCGGTAGGTGAACAGCCGCGGATCGGCGCCGTCGAAATAACCTGCGTCGAATGGCTGCAGCGGATGTTCGACCCGCCAGGCGGGCGTCATCGCCTCGTCGTCGATCCGATCGCCCGCCCGGGGCAGCGCCGCCATCAGCTCGGCCAGCGGCGCGGCGGGATTGCGCGCGCTGCCGCTGACCGCGTCGTGGGCCACATAGCTCAGGTGCAGCGCGTCGCGCGCCGACATCAGCGTTTCCAGGAAGAGGTAACGGTCGTCGCTGCGCACGTCGCGGTCGCCGAGCCGGCGCAGGCCCGGGCGGCCGATCGGATCGAGGCCGGCGTCGATGTCGTTGCGCGGGTATTCGCCTTCGTTCAAGCCCAGCACCGCCACCACGCGGAACGGGATCGCGCGCTGCGGCACCATGCCGCAGACGGTGATGCCGCCGGCCAGGAAACGCTGGCGCTCGGGCACCGCCGACAGGCGCTCTTCCAGCCACTGCTTGACGACCGGGAAGGCCAGCGACGGGTCCAGCTCCAGTTCGCCCGGCTCGCTGGCCAGCGCACGCAGCAGGCCGCGCAGCTGGTCCATGGCCTCGAGGCCGGCGGCATCGGCGGGATCGGCGAGGAACAGCGCGTCGAGGCGTTCTTCCAGCCGCCGCGCCCACTCGCTGGCCGGGCGTTCGGCGGCGGCATCGCTGCGCAGGCCCGCGAGCTGCTGCAGCAGGTGGTCGAGCGCACCCAGCGCCGGAGTCGCGCCGCCGGAGACGCCGGGCACGGGCACCATCGCACTGTCGTCAGGCAGGTGCAGCACGGTATCGATGCCTTCGCTGCCGTGGATGAATCCGGCGACCAGCCGGTCCATCGCCCAGGACAGCGTGTGTTCTTCGGTCGCCGGCACGCCCATCGCGGCGCGGAAGGCCGGGTCCAGACCCCAGGCCGCGCGCGCGTCCGCCAGCCACTGGGTCAGGCTGTCGAGCGCGCCGTCGTCGAGCCCGAGGCGGCGCTTCACCGCCGGCTGACCGAGGAAATCGACCAGTTCGGGTGCGGTCAGCCGCGTGTTCGGCAGCGACATCAGCTGCCGGAACGCGGCGAACAGCGGCTGCGCGCGCGCCATCGGCACGTCGGCCAGGTGGTAGGGCAAGGGGCCTTCGGCGCGGCCGGCTTCGCCGAACACCGACGGCAGCAGCGGCAGGTAGGCGCCGATGTCGGGTGCCATGACGACGATGTCGGAGGGCTCGAGGTCCGGGCGTTCGGCGCGTTCGCGCAGCAGCGCGTCGCGCAGCGCTTCGAGTTCGCGCAGGCGCGAGTGCGCCGCATGCACGCGCAGCGAGCGGTCGCGCAGGCGCACGTCGCGGCTGCGCGGGTCCACCGCCATCAGCGCAGGGTCGAGCCGGCGCAGGCTTTCCTGCGTGCGCTCGAGCAGCGACTCCGGCGCACTGTCGGCCTCGCGTTCGTCGCGGAAGTGGCGGATATCGAGCCCGGCCTCAAGCTGCTGCATCGACAGCATGAAGTGCTGGCCCAGCCGCCCCCAGGCCGCCAGCAGCGGATGGCCCTGGTCGAGGAAGTAGGCGCTGGCGTCCTCGCCGTGCGGGTCTTTCGCCAGCTCGAGCAGGCGCGCGCGTTCGCTGCGCAGGCCGGCCCAGTATTCGCGGCAGGGATCGGGCAGGTAGAACACCACCGGCCGGTGCGCGGCCAGCGCCTGCAGCACGGCCAGTTCCGCCGGCGCGATGTGGCTGATGCCGAACACGTGCAGCGGATCGCCGGCGCCCACGTCGACGCCCCCGGCCCGCAGTGTCGCGCCGAGTTCGGCCAGGCGTTCGCCGCGGTGCGGCTCCTGCAGCGCCTGGCGCAGCAGCCGCCACAGCGCCGGATGGAAGCCGGCCCCTTCGAAGGCGTTGCGTGAATACGCCCAGTCCTCGAGCCAATCCGGCCGGTAGGCCATGTACTGGATGTAGATGCGCGCCAGCCGGTCGGCGAGCTGGAACCGGCGCAGCGGCGCGTCCGGGCCGGCGAGGTAGGCGGCCAGGGCGGCGTCGGGCGGCGCGGCCAGGACCTCGTGGATGCGCCAGCGCAGCCATTCGCGGCGCCAGCCCCGCGGCGACACCGCGTTTTCGCCCAGCACCTGCCGCGCCAGACCGTCGAGGAAGCCGGTGGGCAGCACGATGTCGAGGTTGGCGACGATGCCACCCGCGCCGCGGCGCCGCGCCAGCGCGCCCGCCAGCCACTGGCGCATGCCCGGGTGTGCGGCCACCACCGTCTGCGGCGCCAGCGGCGAGGCCGGGGCCTGGGTGGCCAGCAGATGGTCCAGCGGCTCCAGCAGCGCCTCCAGGCGGCTGGCCCGGAACACCGTGATTCCCTCGCTGGCCTTTTGTTTCCAGTCCGCTGACATCCGCACAGCCTAGCCGATGAAGGTGGCCAGGCTAAGCACGGCGAGTCTCAGCCCGCGAGATGGCAAAAAAAGGGCCTGGCGGATCGCTCCGCCAGGCCCCGTTGCCCTCCCCGGCAAGGCTTACGCGGCGGGGGCCAGCACGACCGGCTGCGGATGCACCGGCGGCAGCGTGTCGCCGCTCGAGCCATAGGTCGGCCCATAGGCCGCCATCGCATCAATCAGCCCGTCCGCGATCGCAGTGACCTCGGCGGCATCCCAGACGGTTCCATCGGCGAACTCGAAGCTCTCCACCTGGTAGTCGGCGCTGTAGAAGAACCAGCTCACGGTCAGCTGCTGCCCGTCCACCATGGTCATCACCAGATGGCTGCCCTGACGCTCCACGCTGGTGACCTGCGAGGGATCGAAGTCCTCGAACACCAGGCGATCGTTGCCCTGGTAGTCGTAGACCGAGTCGATGCCATCGCTCAGGCGGATGACGTAGGTGTCGTTACCGACGCCGCCGTCCAGGCTGTCGTTGCCGATGCCGCCGATGAGCGTGTCGTTGCCCGCGTCGCCCAACAGGGAGTCGGCGCCGGCGCCACCGTCCAGGACGTCGTCGTTGGCCCGGCCGTCCAGATGGTCGTTGCCTTCGTAACCGAACATCCGGTCCACCAGGCCCGTGCCCGTGTAGCTGTCGTTGCCGGCTGTGCCCGGCACGATCAGGCGATCCAGGATGTCGGCGTTCGTCCAGGCGGTACCGTCGGCGAACGCGAAACTCTCGATCTGGTAGTCGGCACTGTAGAAGTAGTACTGCAGGTTCAGCTGCTGGCCGTTCGCCAGGCGCAGCACCAGCATGTCGCCGTGGCGTTCCACCGACTGCACGTCCGCAGCGTTCAGTCCCTCGAACACGACCTTGTCCACGCCCTGGTAGTCATATACGGAATCGATGCCGTCGCCGGCGCGGATCACGTAGGTGTCGTTGCCGACGCCGCCATTCAGGGCGTCGTTGCCCTCGCCACCGATCAGCACGTCATTGCCGGCATCGCCCAGCAGCGAGTCGTCACCGATGCCGCCATCCAGGACGTCGTCGTTGCCTCGGCCGTCCAGGTAGTCGTTGCCTTCGTAACCGAACATCCGGTCCACCAGGCCCGTACCCGTGTAGCTGTCGTTGGCGGCCGTACCCGGAACCACCAGACGGTCCAGCAGCTCCGCGCTGCCCCAGGTCGTCCCGTCGGCAAACTGCAGCGTCTCGATCTGGTAGTCCGCACTGTAGAAGTACCACTGCAGGTTCAGCTGCTGGCCGTTCGCCAGGCGCAGCACCAGCATGTCGCCGTGGCGTTCCACCGACTGCACGTCGGCCGCGTTCAGGCCTTCGAACACGATCCGGTCGGCACCCTGGTAGTCGGTCAGCAGGTCGATACCGTCACCGGCACGGATCACATAGGTGTCGTTACCGACGCCGCCGTCCAGGCTGTCGTTGCCGATGCCGCCGATGAGGGTGTCGTCGCCGGCGTCGCCCAGCAGCGAGTCCGCACCGGCCCCACCGTCCAGGACGTCGTCGTTGCCGCGGCCGTCCAGGTAGTCGTTACCCTCGTAACCGAACATCCGGTCCACCAGGCCCGTGCCCGTGTAGCTGTCGTTGCCCGCCGTGCCCGGCACCACCAGACGGTCCAGCAGCTCCGCGCTGCCCCAGGTCGTCCCGTCGGCAAACTGCAGCGTCTCGATCTGGTAGTCGGCGCTGTAGAAGTACCACTGCAGGTTCAGCTGCTGGCCGTTGGCCAGGCGCAGCACCAGCATGTCGCCGTGGCGCTCCACCGACAGCACGTCGGCGGCGTTCAGATCCTCGAACACGATCCGGTCGGCGCCCTGGTAGTCGGTCAGCAGGTCGATACCGTCCCCGGTACGGATCACGTAGGTGTCGTTGCCGGTGCCGCCGTCCAGGCTGTCGTTGCCGACGCCACCAATGAGCGTGTCGTTACCCGCATCACCCAGCAGCGCGTCGTCGCCTTCCCCGCCGTCGATCAGATCGTCATTGCCCCGACCATCCAGCCTGTCGTTTCCGGCGTAACCGATGATCCAGTCGGCATTTCCGCTGCCGACCAGGGAGTCGCCGTTGGCGGTTCCAGGAGTTGCCACGCGCTGGAGGATGCTCTGGTAGTCCCAGGTCGTGCCATCCGCGAACTGCAGGGCCTCGATCTGGTAGTCGGCGCTGTAGAAGTACCACTGCAGGTTCAGCTGCTGGCCGTTCGCCAGGCGCAGCACCAGCGCGTCGCCGTGGCGCTCCACGGAAACCACGTCGGCCGCGTTCAGGCCTTCGAACACCACCTTGTCCGTGCCCTGGTAGTCATACACGGAATCGATGCCGTCGCCGGCGCGGATCACGTAGGTGTCGTTGCCGACACCACCGCTCATCGTGTCGTCGCCGACGCCACCGATCAGCACGTCATTGCCGGCGTCGCCCAGCAGCGAGTCATCACCGATGCCGCCGTCCAGGATGTCGTCGTTGCCTCGGCCGTCCAGGTAGTCGTTGCCTTCGTAACCGAACATCCGGTCCACCAGGCCCGTGCCCGTGTAGCTGTCGTTGCCCGCCGTGCCCGGCACCACCAGGCGATCCAGGATGTCGGTGTTCGTCCAGGCGGTACCGTCGGCGAACGCGAAACTCTCGATCTGGTAGTCGGCACTGTAGAAGTAGTACTGCAGGTTCAGCTGCTGGCCGTTCGCCAGTCGCAGCACCAGCATGTCGCCGTGGCGTTCCACCGACTGCACGTCGGCGGCATTCAGGCCTTCGAACACGACCTTGTCCACGCCCTCGTGATCGCTGAGCGTATCGACACCGTCACCGGCCCGGATCACGTAGGTGTCATTGCCCACGCCGCCCTGCAGGCTGTCGTTGTCGGTGCCACCGATGAGGGTGTCGTTGCCCGCGTCGCCCAACAGGGAGTCGGCGCCGGCGCCGCCGTCCAGGACGTCGTCGTTGGCCCGGCCGTCCAGATGGTCGTTGCCTTCGTAACCGAACATCCGGTCCACCAGGCCCGTGCCCGTGTAGCTGTCGTTGGCGGCCGTGCCCGGAACCACCAGACGGTCCAGCAGCTCCGCGCCGCCCCAGGTCGTCCCGTCGGCAAACTGCAGCGTCTCGATCTGGTAGTCCGCACTGTAGAAGTACCACTGCAGGTTCAACTGCTGGCCGTTCGCCAGGCGCAGCACCAGCATGTCGCCGTGGCGCTCCACCGACAGCACGTCGGCCGCGTTCAGGCCCTCGAACACGACCCTGTCCGCGCCCTGATAGTCGCTGAGCGTATCGACACCGTCACCGGCGCGGATCACGTAGGTGTCGTTACCGGTGCCGCCATCCAGGCTGTCGTTGCCGACGCCGCCGAACAGCACGTCGTTGCCCGCTTCGCCTGAGAGCGAATCGTCGCCGGCATCGCCAAAGACCAGGTCATCCCCGGCCCCGGCACTAAGGGTATCGTTTCCTGCGCCGCCTTCGATCATGTCATCGCCGCCGGTGCCTTGCCCCTGGCTCAGATTAAGGCCCGCCTGCTGCAGGATTTCCCTGCCCGCTTCGGTCTCGCGCCACTCGGCGACCCATTCGTAAACCATGCCGGTGACGTCGAACCCGATCGCGGCCGCGAAACCTGCGCCATGGCGACTGAGGTCCAGCAGATCAACCATCGCGTTGACCGGATCGGTCGAACGCAGGTCGACCAGAGCCGTCACCAGCGCCGCGCTGTTCCAGACGATTCCGCCAGCGGCATCGACTTCAAGCGTGACCAGATCCAGATAGTCGGAAAGGCGGGTACGCATGACCAGGCCGCCGTAAACCGACTCCTGGAGCGCGTCGTAAGCCCGCATGATCAGGGCCAGATGTTCGGCCGAGAACTCGATGTTCATGACCTGGCTTCCATCCGGCAGCGTCTGCCAGAAGAAGGTGCGGCCGCCCGTGGACACCGACTCGCCGTCCAGGCTGAACAAGGTCGAGCCGTTGAAACGCTCCAGGATGGCGATGACCGGAGCGAGCTGGGCGTGCTGCTGCTCGCGCCAGGCCTGCACCGCTGCCGCACCCTGCGCCAGAACGTCGGCGGGCACCGCCCCGTGGAAGTAGACCGTGCGGTTGCCGGCGCCCTCGAGCTCCTGCTCGCTGGTCTCCATCGTGGACGTGTCGGCCCACATACCGATCAGCAGCTGGACCTGGGCGAGCATCTGCGCGCGCGTCATGTCCGGGTTCAGCGCCTGGACCGCCGCCAGCAGCGCCGGCGAAAGCGTCGCCGCTTCGGCCAGGTCGCGCACGGCGCCGGAACCGCGCAGGCCCGGCAGCGCAGCGGCCGCTTCGCTGACCTCGACCGGGTTGAGGGAGCCGGAGAAGTCGCGATAGAAGTTGTTCATCGCGAACAGCATGTCGCCGGCCAGGCCGGTGGCGCCGTCGTTGCGGATGAACACACCGCTGTTGTCGATGATGTTGCCATTGCCCAGGTTGACGTCGACCGTGCTGGTCGGCGTCAGGTTGATGGCCGCGATGCCGACCTGGTCGAGCGTGAACAGCTCGTTGGCCTGCGACACGCCGTCCTGGTTCAGATCGCGCCAGACCCGCACGTTGCCAAACTCGGCGTCGCTCGCATCGAACACGCCATCGCCATTGCTGTCGAGATCGGCGAGCGCCTCGAAGCCGGACTGCGCCAGCGTCCCATCCGACATGACGGTGTCGGCACCGAACAGCTCCTGGCCGCCGTCGATCTGGCCGTTCCCGTTGCGATCGAGCACGAGCAGTCCGTCGTCAGGGCTGGTCCAGCCGGAAGCGGTGCGGACGCCATCACCGTCGTGGTCGAACAACACTGACCCATTGGCACCAATGGTCTCCAGACCGTCGCCATCGAGATCAAGCGCGAGCGGATCCCGGCGGGGCTGGTAACCCTGCGCTCGACCGAATTCCTCATTTATGCTTGCCATCGGATCATCGAACAGCGAATCCCACCAGTCGGTTCCTTGAAGCAGATCGCGCAGGTAGTCCAGCATCGGCGTAATGAAATTGTCGCCCAACTCGTTGTTGAGCCCACTGAACTCGGCCCCCGCAGCCAACGCGAGCGCAATCGCTGCTAGTGTGATGGGGCCTAGTACGACGCCCGCAGCGGCAGCGAGCGCACCAATGCCAAGAGCCACGGCTCCTGCGACGATTCCGGTAACCACGCCGGCAACCGCCCGGGCAATTACTGCCGCGTCTCCACTCGCCATTCCGTTGATAAGAGAAGCGATGTCAGCAATCGGGCCGACTGCTTCTCCGCCTACGCGCCCGAGCGAACCTATGTTGCGATTGACGCTGTCCAGTACATTCTGGAGACCCGCCGTTCTTGTCTGGTAGCTTGGGCTATTCAACGGGTCCGCCAACTGCTGAGCGGTGCTTGCAACGTTGTTCCAGTAGTTTGCCTGGGCGATGTCGCCGGCCGCTGCGGCGCGAGCCGCAGCCTCTCGAGCCACGTCTGTATGGACTTGAAGGTGCTGGCCAAGGATACGAGCAAAACTATCAAAGTCGCCTTGTGCCATTCCGCCCTGCAGGCGCCAGGAGTTGATTGCTCCACCTAGCGCAGCGGCATAAAGACTGGCAGTTGTCGTTGCCCATCTGATGTAGTCGCTGTAGGTGGGCGGGGTCGGCTGGGTGTTGTCTGGCGTCGGCATCTTTAAGTCTCCTTGATTGTTGTCTGTGGCGGGCTACTTGGCCCTGATCAAATCGCGCATCATCAATGCGAAGGGTGCAGTTGCGACGGCTACCAGCGCATACAGGCCAGTTGCGAGAGGAGCGCCAATTAGGGTCATTCCAACCCTGTTAGCCAGCAGAAACTGGAATGCTCCGGCTCGGCCTTCGCGGGCGGTGTACTGAACTTCAATCCCTAGCACCCACCACGCAAGAAGGGCGCAAACCGCAGCTAGAACCCAGCCCGCCGTGGGCGACCTCTGCGCGCGCTCTGCCTGCTCCCTACCAACGGCGTAGAAACTCGCGGGCAACGCGAACAGAGCGAGAACAGTCAGCGATCCAAAAAAACCCCGGTACAGGGCCGGTGAGTGAGAGGCGGCGGCAATAGTTTCGAACAGCGGCAACAGATGCCGCCCTGCATATGAAGTCCCGACTGTGCTCAGAAACGAAGTCGGCAGAATCGACGCTGCAAAACTCGCTACCAAGAAGTAGCGAATAGTAGAGTCCAGACCAGTGATTTTCGTTTGCTCTTTTTCGAATGGCAGCTTCATCGCTCTCGAACCGATTCGGATACGTACGTCCTCAGAGGACTGAGCAGGTAATCAATTACAGTCCGTTCTCCAGTTTTGACTTCGACGCTGATCCCCATACCAGGCGTGAGTCGCACTCGCGCGCCGTCGATGTCGAGCCATGCGCGGTCCAGCTTCACGCGCGCCTGGAACACCAGTCCCAGCTCTTCGTGCTGCATGGCATCCAGCGACACGTTCTCGACGGTGCCGGTGAGGTAGCCGTAGCGGGTGTAGGGGAAGCTTTCGACCTTCACCGTCGCGGTCTGGCCGGCGCGCACGAAACCGATGTCCTTGTTCAGGACCAGGGCTTCGACTTCCAGCGTTTCGTCTTCCGGCACCACGGCCAGCAGCGGCTGCGCCTCGGTGACGACGCCGCCGACGGTGTGCACGGCGAGCTGCTGCACCACGCCGTCCACCGGCGCGGTGAGCTGCATCAGATTGTCGCGGCGGCCGGTCTTGGCGACCTCCGGCGTCAGCTGGCGCACCTGGTCCTCGGCCTGCCGCAGGCCATCGAGCAGCTGCTGGCGCGTATCGGCGATCATCGAGCGGCGCTCTTCGCGGGCGCCGGCCAGGGCCGAACGGATCTCGACCAAGCGGTTGCGCTGCGTCGCCAGGTCGCGTTCGGCGGCGATGCGTTCCTGCTCGAGCGCGAGGTATTCGTGCCGGGCGACGTACTTCTTCTCGACCAGGTCGCGGAAGTCGGCGGCGCGGGCGATAACGATCTGCGCGGACTCCTCCAGCCGCGTCACCAGCTCGGTGGTGGTGGCCAGCTCGGCTTCGCGCTGGGCGACGATCGCGTCCAGGGTCTGGCGGCGCGCGCGGAACGAGGCGTGCTGGCTGAGGGCCAGCTGGCGCTCGGCCGACAGGCGCGCGGGCTCGATGCCCGTCAGCTCGGGCAATACCGGGTCGGTTCCCGAATCGATGGCGGCATGCAGGGCACGGAAGCGCAACTCGGCCAGCTTCGCGGCCTGCAGTGCTTCGCCCGCACGCGCGAAATCGGCGCCCGAAGCGGTCGAGTCCAGCTCGATCAGCAGGTCGCCCTGTTTCACCTGCTGGCCGTCGCGCACCAGGATGCGCCGCACCACGCCCGGCTCCAGCGGCTGCACCACCTTGGTCCGGCCGCTGGACACCGTCTTGCCGGTGGCCACGGCGACGATGTCGAGCTGGCCCAGGCAGGCCCACAGCAGGGCCACGCAGAACAGCGCCATGATCGCCCGCATGATCCAGCGCGAGGCCGGCGACACCGGCGTGTCGGTCAGCTCCAGATGCGCGGGCAGGAACTCCAGCTCCTGTCCCTGGCGCGGCGGCGGATCCATCTTGTCGCGCACCGACCACGCGGCCTTGAATACGCGCGTGTAGCGGCCGAAGAACTCGCGCAGCGCGGCCAGGGAACCCGCCATCTCAGGCCTCCCCCGACTGCAGGCGATGCAGCCGTGCGTAGTGGCCATCGGCCTTGGCCAGCAGTTCGGCGTGGCTGCCGCTCTCGACCAGGCGCCCCTTCTCCACCACCACGATCCGGTTCGCCATGCGAACGGTCGACAGGCGGTGGGCAATGATCAGCACCGTACGCCCCTTGCAGATCGAGCGCATGTTGGCCATCACCGCGTGTTCGGACTCGTAGTCGAGGGCGCTGGTGGCCTCGTCGAAGATCAGGATGCGCGGGTCGGTCACCAGTGCGCGCGCGATGGCGATGCGCTGGCGCTGTCCGCCGGAGAGGCTGGCGCCGTGCTCGCCCACCACGGTGTCGTAACCCTGGGGCAGCTCCAGGATGAACTGGTGCGCGCCGGCCAGCCTGGCCGATTCGATCACCCGCTCCAGCGGCATGCCCGGGTCGGAGACGGCGATGTTCTCGCGCACGCTGCGGTTGAACAGGAAGTTTTCCTGCAGCACCACGCCCAGCTGGCGACGCAGCCAGGCCGGATCCGCCAGCGCCAGGTCGTTGCCGTCGATCAGCACGCGCCCGCGCTCGGGCACGTACAGGCGCTGCACCAGCTTGGTCAGCGTGCTCTTTCCCGAGCCCGAGCGGCCGACGATGCCGATCACTTCGCCCGGCGCGATATCGAGGCTGACGCCGGCCAGCACTTCGGCCGTGTCTGGCCGGTACCGGAAGGCGACGTTCTCGAAGGTCACGCGGCCCTTGATCGCCGGCAGCGCCATGCGGCTGCCGTTGGCTTCGGTGCGGGTATTGAGGATGTCACCCAGGCGTTCGACCGAGATGCCGACCTGCTGGAACTCCTGCCACAGCTGCGCCAGGCGCAGGATCGGCGCGGCGACCTGGCCGGCCAGCATGTTGAAGGCGATAAGCTGGCCGACGGTCATCTTGCCTTCGATCACCAGCTTCGCGCCCCACCACAGGATGGCGACGGCGACGACCTTCTGGATCAGCTGCACGCCCTGCTGGCCGATGTTCGCGAGCTTGGCGACGCGGAAGCCGGCGTGCACGTAACCCGCCAGCTGGTTGTCCCAGGCGCGGGTCATGCGCGGATCAACGGCCATCGCCTTGACCGTGCCGATACCGCTGACGGTTTCGACCAGGAAGGACTGGTTGTCGGCGCCGCGCGCGAACTTCTCGTTCAGCCGCGAGCGCAGCGCCGGCGTGATGCCGGCCGACCACAGCGCGTAACAGGGCAGCGAGATGACCACGATGAGGGTCAGCCAGCCGCTGTAGTAGAACATCACGGCCAGGAAGACCACGGTGAAGAACAGGTCCAGCACCGAGGTCAGGGCCTGTCCGGTGAGGAAGTTCCGTATGTTTTCGAGCTCCCGTACGCGGGCGATGGTGTCGCCGACCCGGCGCGACTCGAAGTAGGCCAGGGGCAAGGCCATGATGTGGCGGAAAAGCTTTGCCCCCAGCTCGACGTCGATGCGGCTGGTGGTGTGCGCGAACACATAGGTGCGCAGCCCGTTGAGCACGATGTCGAACACGGCGATCGACAGCAGGCCCACGGCGATCACGTCCAGCGTCGTCAGGCTGCGGTGCACCAGCACCTTGTCCATCACCACCTGGTAGAACAGCGGCGTCACCAGCGCGAACATCTGGATGAAGAACGACACCACGAAGACTTCGAGCAGCAGCTTGCGGTACTTGACCACCGCCGGCACGAACCAGCTGAAGTCGAACTTGGCCAGCTCGGCCGCCAGCGCCGCGCGCGAGGCGACGAGCAGGAGCCGGCCGGCATAGGTCCGTTCGAACTCGGCGCGGGGCAGGATCTTCGGCCCGCGCTGCTGCAGGTCGTGCACCAGCACGGTATCGGCACTCAACTTCGCGATGACGAAGTGGCCGCCGTCCGGCTGCAGGGCCAGGGCCGGCAGGGCGATCCGGTCGAGCCGGCCGGCCGGCTGGTCGACCACCCGGGCCTTCAGGCCGATCTTCTTGGCCGCGAGCAGCAGCTCGGTTTCATCGAAGGGGGCGTCGCCGCGGCCCGCCTCGTGGCGCAGCTGTTCGGGCTGGACCGCCACGCCATGGAACTGGGCCAGCACGACCAGGCCCGCCAGGCCCAGGTCCTTGGCACCGCGAGGCGGCGCGGCGCCAGCGGCTTCCGCCGTCCGCGCTTCCGCATCGTCTTGGACGGATGGCGCGGCTTGCGCGCTGCCCGTGCTTCCACTGCTGATCGACACACTGCCCCCTGAAACTTTTTCAACCCGCATGTACTGGGGCGCGCGGATGCTAGCAGCGGGTCTTTCGGGTGCAGGCAGGAGCGGTGACCGATGACCGTTAGATGGTCTGTCACGCCGTGCGGAGACGCGCGCTTTTGAAGGCCGTCACACTCTGCAGATAGCGATAGCCTACAAATGGCGTTCATCATGGATGACGTGCGAAGCATTGCTATCTTCGCGGGCGGCGCGCGGGGTACGGAGAGAGCCCTCCTTTCGGGATTGCGCATGGCATCGGGCAATTTGCCGGATCCGAGGGGCGCATTTCGCAGGGCGAACCCCGCATACGCACCGGTTTTCCGAACGCGGCGGCGCTGGCACGGTTCCTGCTGCGTTTTCCCGGGCAGGCCCCTCCGGAGATCGCCGACATGACCGTGCTGGTTCGCGAAGACTTGAACGAATCCGATCTGCTCTGGGCCGCGGCCGACCTGGCCGTCGCCGGGGCCCAGGGCCAGGCGCTGCGCGCCCGGGTCGCCGCTGCGCGGCTGGCGCCCGGTTGGTCGGCACCGGCGGGCGAGGCGCCCGCGCAGGGGCCGGCGTCCGGCGATGCCGCCTGGGGCCGGCCATGACCGCGCGTGCATTTGGTGCCCTCACGCTGGCGGCGTCGATCGGCCTGGCGTCGCCCTGGCTGAGCGCGCCGGAACCCGCAGCCCTGCCCGACCCGACGCCCGTCGCCGCGCCGGCGACCCCGGCGGAGCCCGGGGTGACCGCGGAAAAGCGGCTGCGCGATGCGGTCGCCTCCGCCGCCTTCCGGCACATCCCGGGGGCCGTCGGCAGCGACTGGCAGCCCGACCGCATCGACGTGACGGATGCCGACGACGCCGGCGTGCAGCACATCGTAGCCACCGGCACGCTTGCGGCCGCCGGGGACACCGGGACGCGGGTGCGGCTGAGCGGACGGTACGACGCCACGGACGGCAGGCTGTCGCGCGTGAGCTACCGGCTGCTGCCGGTCGCGCGGCCGATGCCGGAACCCGCGTCCGCCGCGCCGGCGTGGAGCCTGCAGGACGCCGTGCAGCGGTCGCTGGCGCAGGCGCATCCGGACTCGGAGGTCCGCTTCGCGCTGAACTCTGCCCAGGCTTCGCGGCTCGATCGCGGCGGCCGCCGCTTCGAGGGCTTCGGCCTGGCGGTGATGGACGGCGAGACCCGCTTCGTCGCGTTCACGCTCGACCTGTCGGCACAGGGCCAGTCCCTGGCCTTCGATTTCGGGCCGGAGGAGTTCGGGCTCGCGCAGGACATCCGCTTGGCGGCAGCGCCCGCAGACTGAGCGGGCAGGGGCGGAACGCCCCGCAGTCGCCGACGCCGCCAGCGAGGGCGGCGTCGCCGCTGGCCCGGGTGTAGAATCCGCGTCCCTTCGACCGGCGCCCGTCCATGGACATCTTCAAGGTCTTCCGCATCGAGGCCGCACACCGGCTGCCGAACGTGCCGCCGGGGCACAAGTGCGCGCGCCTGCACGGGCACTCGTTCGCGGTCGAACTGCATGTCGGCGGCACGCCGGATCCGCACACCGGCTGGATCATGGACTTCGGCGACATCAAGCAGGTGTTCGCGCCGATCTACGACCGCCTCGACCACCACTACCTCAACGACATCCCCGGCCTCGAGAACCCGACCAGCGAGAACCTCGCGCGCTGGATCTGGAACGAGCTCAAGCCCAAGCTGCCGGCGCTGTCGCTGATCGTGGTGCACGAGACCTGCACCTCGGGCTGCCGCTACGCCGGCCACTGATCCGGCCGGGCGGCGCGCAAAAGAAAACCCCGGCCGGAGCCGGGGTTTGCAGAGTGTTCCTTCTCAGGCTTTGGCTTCGGCGGGAGGTAGTCCGAACAGCTTACGCACTTGGGCGATGAGCCAGCGCACGAATGCGTGAAGCACCAGGTACACGACCGGGATAACGAACAGCGTAAAGAGCGTCCCGATCGCCATGCCGCCGACGATGACCAAGCCGATCTGGTTGCGGGCCTCGGCGCCGGCGCCGGTGGCAATGGCCAACGGCAGCGAGCCCAGCACCATGGCGCCGGTGGTCATCAGGATCGGGCGAAGGCGCAGGGCCGCTGCATCCAGGACCGCATCGAAAGCGGTTTGACCCCGTTCCTGAAGCTGGTTGGCGAACTCCACGATCAGGATGCCGTGTTTGGCGATCAGGCCGACCAGGGTGACGATGCCGATCTGGCTGTAGATGTTCCAGCTGCCGTGGCCGCTGAGCACCAGGGCCAGGAAGGCGCCGAACATCGCCAGCGGCACCGCCAGCAGGATCACCAGCGGGTCCACCCAGCTTTCGAACTGCGCGGCCAGCACCAGGAAGATGAAAGCCACGGCCAGCCCCATGATAAGGCCGAACTCACTGGCCGACTCGCGGAACTCACGGCTCTGTCCGGACAGGTCGTACTGCGCCTCCGGCGCCACTTCCTCCAGCGCGCCCTCCATCCAGTCCAGCGCCTCGCCCATCGAATAGCCCGGCGCCAGGCCGGCGCTGATGGTCGCGGCGCGCAGCTTGTTGAAGTGGTTGAGCTCCTTGGCCGCCACCGTCTCCTCGACGGTGATCAGGTTCGACAGCTGCACCATCTGGCCGTCGCCGGCGCGCACGAAGATGTTGCTCAGGTCGCCCGGGGTGCGGCGGCCGTCGTTCTCGACCTGCACGATCACGTCGTACTGCTCCGAGCCCATCTTGAAACGCGTGACGTTGCGGCCGCCCAGCAGGGTTTCCAGCGTGCGGCCGACCGTGCTCACCGAGGTGCCGACGTCGGCCACCTTGTCGCGGTCGAGCTCGAGGCGCAGCTGCGGCTTGTCGAGCTTGAGGTCGGAGTCGGGGTTGGTGAGCTGCGGGTTCTCGCGCATCTTCACCATCAGCGCCTGCACGGTCTGGCCCAGCTCCTCCCAGGTTCCCGTGCTCTGCACGACGAAGTTCACCGGCTGGCCGAAACCGTCCTGGCCCAGCGGCGGCGGCAGCGTCGGGAAGGCCATGATGCCGGGGATGCCCATGAACTGCGGGAACAGCTGGCCCTGCACGTCCTGGGTGCTGACGTCGCGCTCTTCCCAGTCCTGCAGCATCACGAAGCCGATGGTGTTGGTCACGGCCGGGAAACCGACGATCTGGAAGTACTGCTTCACCTGGGGAATCTGCTCGAAACTGGCCTCCATCCGCCGGGCGTACTTGTCGGTGTAGGCGACGGTGGAGCCTTCCGGCGCCACGCCGAAACCGATCAGGAAACCCTGGTCCTCCTGCGGCGCCAGCTCCTGCGGCAACGTCATCCACAGCGCGCCCGCGCCGGCGAACAGCGCCAGGCCGACGCCGACCACCACCCAGCGAAGCTTCAGCGCCTTCTCAAGCACCGCGCGATAGCCGCGGTCGAGGCCGGACAGCATCCGTTCGCCGAAGTTGTAGAAGGCGCCGTGCGAGGTCTCGTGCTTGAGCAGCTTCGACGACATCATCGGCGACAGCGTCAGCGCGGTGAAACCCGACACCAGCACCGCGCCGGCCAGGGTGAGCGCGAACTCGATGAACAGCTTGCCGGTGCGGCCGGTCTGGAAGGCCAGCGGCACGTAAACCGCCACCAGGGTCAAGGTCATCGCAACGATGGCGAAGCCGATTTCCTTGCTGCCCTTGAGCGCCGCCTCGAAGGGCGGCATGCCCTCCTCCACGTGCCGGTAGATGTTCTCGAGCATCACGATCGCGTCGTCCACCACCAGGCCGATCGCCAGCACCATGGCCAGCAGCGTCAGCGTGTTGATGGTGAAGCCGAAGGCGAACATGATCGCGAACGCGCCGATCAGCGAGACCGGGATGGTCACCAGCGGAATGAGGGTCGCGCGCCAGCTGCGCAGGAACAGGAAGATCACCACGACCACCAGGATCACCGCCTCGCCCACGGTCTTGTAGACCTCCTCGATCGACTTCTCGATGAAGATGGTGGTGTCGAAGGCGATCTCGATCTTCATGCCCTCGGGCAGGCTGCGCTGGATCTGCGGCAGCATGGCCTTGAGGTCGGCCGAGATGTCGAGCGGGTTGGCGACGGCCTGCTTCACCACCGCCAGCGGCACCGCGTTGACGCCGTTGAAGCGCGAGGTGAAGCGCTCCTCCTGCGAACCGAGCTCGACCCGCGCGACGTCCTTCAGCCGCACCAGGTAGCCGTTGACGTTGCCCAGGATGACTTCGCCGAACTGCTCGGGCGTCTTGAGGTCGGTCTCCGACAGCACGGTGAACTCGCGGTCGCTGCTCTCGACGCGGCCGGCCGGGATCTCGACGTTCTGCGCGCGCAGGGCGTTCTCGACGTCGACCGGGGTCAGGCCGAAGCCGGCCAGGCGCTGCGGCTGCAGCCACACGCGCATGGCGTAGGTGCTGGAGAACACCTGGGCCTGGGCGACGCCCGGGATCGTCTGCACGCGGTCCTTGACCAGGCGTTCGGCGTAGTCGGCGATCTCGACGCGGCTGTGGCGGTCGGAGGAGAAGGCCAGGTAGATGATCGGCTGCGCGTCGGCTTCCTGCTTCTGGATGATCGGTTCGTCGACTTCGTCCGGCAGCAGGCCGCGGGCCTGGCCGACGCGGTCGCGCACGTCCGAGGCGGCGCCGTCCGGGTCGCGGTCGAGCCGGAAGCGGATGGTCACCTGGCTGGACTGCTCGCGGCTGACCGACTGCATGTACTCGATGCCCTCGACGCCCGACAGCGCGTCCTCGATGGGCTGGGTCACCTGCGATTCGATCACCTGCGCGCTGGCGCCGGGATAGGTGGTGTTCACCGTGATCACCGGCGTGTCCACGTTCGGGATCTGGCGCACCGCGAGGCGGTCGAACGCGATCACGCCGACCAGCAGCACCACCAGGTTGATGACCGTCGCGAAGACCGGGCGACGGATCGAAATGTCTGAAAGGACCATGCGTGGCTCCGCTTATTCGCCGTCGCCGGCCGGCTTGGCTTCGGCATCGGGCGCGGGCGCGTCGGCGGCGGGCGCGGGCGCTTCGCCCGCGGCGGCGGCGGCCGGCGGCTGGGCGCCGCCTTCGGGCACGACCATCACGCCCGCGCCTTCGTACATCATCGGCTTGCCCTGGCCGGCGGTGATCACCTGGTCGCCTTCCTTCAGGCCCTCGACCACGGCGACGCGGCCCGGCAGTCGCTGGCCGGTGGTGACGTTGGCGCGCGCGGCCTTGCCGTCCTTCACCACGTACACGAAGCGGGTTTCGCCTTCCTGCAGCAGCGCCTGCTCCGGAATGAGGATCGCGGTGGTGCCGGCATCGCCCACGCCCAGCGTGATGCGCGCGAACAGGCCCGGACGCAGCTTGTAGTCGGGATTGACGACGCTGGCGCGCAGCTTGGCGCTGCGGCTGTTGATGTCGATCACCGGCTCGATCGCCGAAACCTTGCCTTCGAAGGTCTCGCCGGGGAAGGCATCCACGGTCACCGTCACCGGCTGGCCGGTGGCGACCAGGCCCAGGTCGCTTTCGGGCAGGCTGAAATCGACTTCCATCGGATCCAGCCGTACCAGGTTCACCAGCGCCTGGCCGGGGCTGACGACTTCGCCGACGCTCACCTCGCGCAGGCCGATCACGCCGCCGAAGGGCGCGACGATGGTGGTCTTGTCCAGCTGCGCGCGGGCCGATTCCACCCGCGCCTGGGTGACGCCCAGCTGGGCGCGCGCGGTGTCCACATCGGACTTCGACAGCAGCTGCTTCGAGCCGAGGTCGCTGGCGCGGGCATCGGCGCGGCGGGCGTTCTCGAGGTTGGCCAGGGCCTCGCTGAGCGCCGCCTGGGCGACGGCGGGGTCCAGCGTGAACAGCGGATCGCCCTGCTTCACGCGCTGGCCTTCCTCGAAGTGGATCTTCACCAGCCGGCCATTGACCTCGGGGCGCACGACCACGGACTCGTCGGCGCGCAGGGTGCCGACCGTGCTCAGCCCGGCCCGGAGCGGCTCGGCCTTCACGGTGACGGCTTCGACGGGCAGCTGCATGCCGCCCGGCGGGCCACCGGCCTGGGCGGCGGCCGGGTCTTCGCCCGAGCAGGCGGCCAGGGCGCCCACGAGCGCGAGCGAAAGCAGGGAAACGGAAAGGGAGCGGCGCATGCAGGGGTTACCTCAGGCAAAAGTCGGGCCGGACCGGCCGGCCGTAATAGGACCAATTACTATACTGATGAGTTTAGCTTAGCCTATCGAGCGAAAATGGCACTAGCCCGAAAGTCCCGGTCCATTCAGGGCAGGGCAAGGTGCCTGCTCAACAGGGCGGGCTCGGCCCCCGGTGAATGTGGCAGTTCGCCGAGACAGGGCACCGATAAGGCACGATCCAGCAGGGGCTGATAGGACAAGGCGTCGAACCCCGGATCGATGCGGCTGCCGATCCAGCCCACCAGCCGGCAGCCGTCCGCCTCGACGGCGCGGGCGGTGAGGCGGGCATGGCTGAGGCAGCCGAGCCGGAGCCCGACCACCAGGATCACCGGCAGGTCCAGGGCGCGCACCAGGTCAGCCTGCTCCAGGTCGTCGGCCAGCGGGGCCAGCCAGCCGCCGACGCCCTCGACCACGACGTGCTCGGCCATGGTGGCCAGGCGAGCGTAGGCCGCCACGATCGACGGCAGGGTCACGCGCACACCAGCCAGGGCCGCGGCGATCTGCGGCGCGGTCGGTTCGGGCAGGGCCCAGGGATTGACCAAGCCGTAATCGGGGCGCGGGTCGCTGGCGGCGATCAGGGCCAGCGCATCCTCGTTGCGCAGGCCCTCGGGCGTGGCCTCGCAGCCGCTGGCGACCGGCTTCATGCCCACGGCGGTGGCGCCGCCGCGGCGCAGCGCATGCAGCAGCGCGGCGCTGGCGACACTCTTGCCGGCGCCGGTGTCGGTGCCGGTGACATAGAAGGCCGCCACTCAGCCGCCCGCCGTCAGTTGCCGCTTGGCGCGTTCGACCCGGGCGACATGGAAGGGGATCACCAGCCCCAGGCCCATGTACACGTACATCGGCAACCCGGCGACCAGCGGCCCGTAGCGCGCACCCTCGAACACCAGCAGCACGCCGCTGATGGCGATGCTGAGCCCGGCCGCGCCGGCCAGCAGCGCCTGGATGCCGATCTCGCCGCGGGTCTCGATGCGCTCGAGCTCGTCCAGCCCGAGGTCATCCGCACGATTGAGCGCATGCCGGTTCAGCAGCAGCAGGATCACCGCCATCACGCCGAAGCCCAGGCCATAGATGATGAAGGCGGTCTGCAGGTCGTAGGTGATGTTTTCGGGATCGACGACCAGATCGGCCGGCACGAAGCCGCCGGTCATCACGTACAGGCCGCTGGCCACCACCATGCGCAGCGGATACACATAGACCAGCACCGCCAGCACCAGGCCGAGGCTGAGCACGGTCGACCAGGCATCCTCCAGCCCGTAGCGCCGGCTCCAGCGGTTGTGCGCCGACCAGATCATCGCCATCAGCACGAAACACAGCACGAACACCGGGATGCGCCGCAGCGCCTCGCGCAGTTCGGCGAAGCTGTCGGGCAGGTTGTCGCCGGCGATCACCAGCAGGGTCAGCGCGAAGGCGAAGGCGGCGTCGACGAAGGTCTCGAGGCGGGTCACCTGGGCGCCGCGCAACCGGAAGCCCGCTTCTCTGGGCACAGACTCTCGCGGAAGTGTGATCGGGTCCATGGCTTTCCTCCGCCGCGAAGCTTAGCAAGCGACCGCCCTGCCCGCCCGGCGCTGCTAGACTGGCCGTCCCCTGCGAGGTTTCTCCATGTTCCAGTCCAGCACCCTCAGCGGCGACAAGGCCCAGCAGTACGCGCAGCTGCTCGAACAGGCGCGCGGACTGATGCACGGCGAGTCCGACCGCACCGCCAACGCGGCCAACCTCTCGTCCCTGGTCTTCCATTCGCTGCCGGACCTGAACTGGGTCGGCTTCTATTTCTTCGACGGCACCGAGCTGGTGGTCGGGCCCTTCCAGGGCCAGCCGGCCTGCATCCGCATCGCGCTCGGCCGCGGCGTCTGCGGCACCGCCGCGGCGACCCGCCAGACCCAGCGCGTGCCGGACGTGGACGCCTTCCCCGGCCACATCCCCTGCGACTCGGCCTCGCGCTCGGAGCTGGTGGTGCCGCTGTACCGGGGCGATACCTTGATCGGGGTGTTCGACCTCGACAGCCCGCGCCTGGACCGTTTCGACGAGGCCGACCAGCATGGCCTCGAAGCGGTGGCGCAAGCGTTCATTGATTCGTTGGGCCCGGGCTGATCGGCCGGGCATCGGGAGAGGCAATGAGTTCCGGGACAAAACTTCGCAACATCGGCCCCAAGTCCGCCGCCTGGCTGCGCCAGACCGGCATCCGCACGCAGGAAGACCTGGTCGCGGTCGGCTCCCTGGCCGCCTACGTGCGCGTCAAGCGCGCGGGCTTCAAGCCGAGCCTGAACCTGCTGTACGCGCTCGAGGGCGCGATCCTGGGCTGCCACTGGCAGGAAATCCCGGACGAACGCCGCAGCGAGCTGGTGCTGGCCGCGGGCGAGGAAGTGGCCAAGCTGCCGCTGCCCAAGGGCAAGCGCATGCCGGCCGCCGGTCCGGTCACGACCGTGCGCAGCGACGAGGACGACGGCGGCGCGCCGGAGCCGGACTTCGGTTTCGACGACCCGGCCACCGAATCGAGCACGGCCGACTGAAGCGACGGCCCGCGCAGACCGCGCGCCATTGCGTGAGCCATCAGGAACTTTCGGGAGACGGCGATGAACAAGTTGATGATGGTGGTGCTGGTGCTGGCATTGGCCCTGGTGGGCGGATGCGGTCCGTCGGGCGGCGACACGGGCGACAAGCTGTTCGCCGACATGTCGGCGAACATGCGGGAGATGGCGTCCATCCTGGACAGCGTGACGGACGAGGCCAGCGCCCGTGCCGCGGTCCCGAAGATCGACGCGGTGCGCGAGAAGATGCGCGACTGCGCGCGGCGCGCTCGGGCCTTGCCCCGACCCGATGCTGCCACCGAACAACGGCACAACGAGCAGATGCAGGCGGTCATGCAGGAAGTCATGCCGAAGATCGCTGGAGCGCACGCCCGGTTCGCGGAAAAACCTGAACTGATGGCGATCCTCGGGCCGGCGCTCGAGGGGATGGAAAACGATCTCTGAAAACCCGGCCCGCGCACCCGGCGCAGGCCCGGTCCATCACCTGACCACCGCGTACTCGCGCGCGTCCTCGCGCCACTTCGGCGTGGCCGCGATCGTCGGCAGCACGTCCTCGACCCGGTCGACCAGCGACCACATCGCCGCGTGTTCGGGGTTCATGAAACGCTCGGCGATCACGCTGCCCATGAAGGCCTGCAGCGGCGCATAGAAGCCGCGGGTGTTGAGCAGGACGATCGGGCTGAAGTAGATGCCCAGGCGCTTGAGCGTGATCGCCTCGAACAGCTCTTCCAGCGTGCCGCAACCTCCAGGCAGCGCCACCACGGCATCGGAACCGGTGAGCAGCTTGTGCTTGCGCTCGCGCATGTCCTCGACCAGCTCCAGGTGGGTCAGGCCCGGATGGCCCCACTCCAGGTCGGCCATGAACTTGGGCAGGATGCCGATCACCTCGCCGCCCTTGGACAGCGCGCCGTCGGCCAGCGAACCCATCAGGCCCTGCGAGCCGCCGCCGTAGACGACGCTGCAGCCGTTGCCGGCCAGGGTTTCGCCGAGCAGGCGCGCGGCGGCGTGGAATTCGGGCGCCACCTTGGCGCTGGAAGCGGCGTAGACGCAGACGCGCATGCGATTTCCTCGGGCGTGCGGCCCGGGGCGGACAGGCCCCGGCGCAGGGCGCAAGTCTAAGGCAAGTCCAAGCCTTCGCGCAGGATGGTAGAACGCCGTGTGCGGCGACCGGGTCAGTCGGGAAGGCGCGTCTTGGGTTCCTGCAAGCGCACGCCCCGACCATAGGGTTCCGCAGAAACGCCGCGGATCCAGTCACCGAGCAGCCGAAGGTAGCCGTCGGTGATGCGCGTGACCTGCCGCGATCCGTCCGGTGCTTCGGTGAACTCGACCATGCCGTGGTCGGTATCGGGAAACAGGTGGATATCGATGGGCTGTCCGGCGGAGGCAAGCGACAACAGCAGATCGCGGGTGCGTTCGATCGGCGCCTCGCGGTCCTTCTCGGCCAGGACCCACAACAGCGGCGCTTCGAGCTTGCGGAGCGCCGCAACCGCGTCGTAATCCCAGATCAGTTCCAGATTGTCGAAGCGCGCGCGGCCGATCCGGCGCAGCTCGGCCTCCGGCGTCAGCAGCATCGCGCCGCTGTGTTCGCCCTTCACCTGCCCGGCCCAGGCTGCCGTCGATGGATCTTCGCGGACCGCGGCCAGCGCCTCGTAACCGGATTCGAAATGCGAGGTCAGCAGTTCCGCCGTCGCCTTCGACAGGCGCTCGATGCCCTGCAGCGCCTCCGGCCCCAGGCCCAGGGCGTGGGCTTCTGCGATCATCTGCTCGCGGTCCTCGTCGATGGGCGAAACCACCAGGCCGAAACCGACCGCGACGAAATCGGCCGGTGCGCGTGTCGCCGCGAGCGGCGCCACCCAGCCGCCCTGGCTGCCGCCGAAATAGCCCGCTCGGTCGTACCGTCCCGCGGCCAGCACGCGCGCCTGCGCCAGTGCGTTCGCGGCGTCTTCGGCCAGCAGTTCGAAGTTCTGCGTGTACTGGCCCGCGGACCGGCCGGTGCCGCGCTTGTCGTAGACGAACACCCGGATTCGCTGCGCGGCGAGCAGGTAGGCGTAGGGGCTGTCCAGCGCCGGCGTACGTTCCGAACCGTGCACCATCACCACCAGGGGCAGCGGCTCGGCGGTCGCGGCCGGTTCGATCAGGCGGCCTGCCAGTGGCGTCGCGGCACTGGTGAATTCCACGTCGGTCCGCGCCAGTTCGATCGGCGACCAGCGCCGCCAGGAACCGTCGTGCGTGCGCACCTCGACGGCGCCCGACCGGCACCGGACCATCGAATCGGCATCTAGCGTGCTGCCGCGGCGACCATCGAGGAACAGCCAGCGCAGCCCTGGCGCGGGGATTGACTCGACCGGCGCCAGCACGAGCAAGTCCGGGGCATTTCCCTGGTTCCGGAACGCGCCGGCCGGACAGGTTTCCGCGCGCGCGTCCGCGCCCAGCGACCACGCGAGCAGCAGGACGGCGAACCATTTCATCGGCGCTTTCCCCGCGTGCTGGTTGAACGTTTGCTCTGGCCCGCGGCGATCTTTTTTTCGAACCAAAGGTCTGCGTACGGGTTGTCGTTGTAGGCGGCGATCCGGCGGTAGCCATTGCGCCCGTAGAGCGCGATCGCTTCGGTCTGCGTCGCGTTGGTATCTAGCTTCAGGGTGTCGATGCCCATGGCCAGCGCTTGCTGCTCGACCGCCGAAAGCAGCCGCGTCGCGATCGAAAGCCCGCGCATCGACGGATCGACCCACATGCGCTTGATCTCGCCGATGCCGGCCGCGACGACCTTGAGTGCGATGCAGCCGACGGGCTTGCCTTCCAGGCGCGCCACCAGGAAGGCCCCGCCCGGCGGGCGCAGATCGGCGGGCGACGCGGTGGGGCCGCGCGTGGGATCGAATCCGCCGGCGAACCGCCCCTGCAGTTCCCGCACGTAGGCGTCGATGCAGGCGCGGGCATCGGCGCTGCCCGGGTCCGCGGCTTCGATCACGATCACGCTGGCAGCCAGCAGGTGCTCGACCTCGGACATCGCCGCCAGCAACCGCCGGCGCTGCGTTTCATTGAGCGGCGCCAGCAGCGACCGGGCGATGCCGTCGGAGCGGGCCTCCATGAGCTTCCACTCGCTTCTTCCCTTGCGCGTGAGACTTGCGCGGCGCACGCGTGCGTCGGTTTCGCTCGGACGCAGTTCGATCTGGCCCTGCGCTTCCAGCGAGCGCAGCAGGCGGCTGAGGTAACCCGAATCCAGCGACAGGCGCTCCCGCAGCTGGCGCACGTCGGCACCGTCCAGCCCGATTTCGAACATCAGCCGGGATTCGCCCCACGGCCTGCCCCGGCCGAGGTAGTTGTCGGTCAGGATGCCGATGCGCTGCGTTACGGCGCGATTGAAGCGCCGGACCTGCTTGACGGGATCTGCTTCCATTGCCTGACTTTAATCAGACAATTGCCGGCGCGCAAGAAGCGGGCGTTTCCGCGCATGCGGCCATGTCCGGGGCGGCCCGGCGCCTTACCGCGCGATATCGAACCCGGCATACCGGCGCGCCCGCGCCGGCTTATTCCACCGTCACCGACTTGGCCAGGTTGCGCGGCTGGTCCACGTCGGTGCCGCGCAGCACGGCCACGTGGTAGCTCAGCAGCTGCAGCGGGAGGGTGGACACCACCGGCGCGGCGATCTCGCCGGCGGCCGGCAGGATGACCACGTGCGCGGCGTCCAGGCCGTGCGCGACGGTCTCGTCGACGAAGGCATAGAGCTCGCCACCGCGGGCGCGCACTTCCTCCAGGTTGGACTTGAGCTTGTCGATCAGGCGGTCGTTGGGCGCCACCGCGATCACCGGCATGTTCTCGTCCACCAGGGCCAGTGGGCCGTGCTTGAGCTCGCCGGCCGCGTAGGCCTCGGCGTGGATGTAGCTGATCTCCTTGAGCTTGAGCGCGCCCTCCATGGCCACCGGCCAGTGGGTGCCGCGGCCCAGGAACAGCGCGTGCTGCTTGTCGACGAAATGCGCGGCCAGGGCCTGGATCTCGCCGTCGAGCTTGAGCGTCTCGCCGATCAGCGCCGGCAGGTGCTCTAGCTGGCGCACGCCGTCGGCGTAACGCTCGGCATCCAGGCCCTTGCTGCGGGCCAGCTCCAGCGCGAACAGCGCCAGCGCGACCAGCTGGGTGGTGAAGGCCTTGGTCGAGGCGACGCCGATCTCGGGGCCGGCGCGGGTCATCAGCACCAGGCTCGACTCGCGCACGATCGACGACTCGGGCACGTTGCAGATCGCCATCTGCGCCAGGTACGGGCGCTGCTTGGCGAGCTTGAGCGCGGCCAGCGTGTCGGCGGTCTCACCCGACTGGGAAATGGTGAGGAAGAGCGTGCCTTCCTTCACCACCGGGTCACGGTAGCGGTATTCGCTGGCGATCTCGGCGGTGCATGGCACGCCGGCGAGCTGCTCGATCCAGTAACGCGCCACCAGGCCGGCGTGGTAGCTGGTGCCGCAGGCGATGATGTGCACCGCGTCGGTCTTGGCCAGCAGCTGGGCGGCGTCGACGCCGAAGATCTGGGTCAGGATCCTGCCGCCGGCGATGCGGCCTTCGAGCGTGTCGGTGACGGCCTGGGCCTGCTCGTGGATCTCCTTGAGCATGTAGTGGGCGTACTCGCCGCGCTCGACCGCGTCGGCGCTGAAGTGCGATTCCTTGACCTCGCGCTGCACCGCGGCGCCGCTGGCGTCGAAGACACGAACGCTTTCGCGGCGGACCTCCACCACGTCCCCCTCCTCGAGGTAGAGGAAACGCCGGGTCAGCGGCAGCAGCGCGTGCACGTCCGAGGCCAGGTACTGCTCGCCCTCGCCCAGGCCGGCGATCAGCGGCGCGCCGTAGCGGGCGCCGACCACGGTGTCGGGCTCGCGCGCCGAAACCACGGCGATGGCGTAGGCGCCGTGCAGGCGCGCGACGGTGTCCTGTACCGCGGCCAGCAGGCCCAGGCCGCGGCGCTGCGCGCGCTCGACCAGGTGGGCGATGACCTCGGTGTCGGTCTGGGACGAGAACTCGAAGCCGTCGGCGCGCAGTTCGTCGCGCAGCGCCGCGTGGTTCTCGATGATGCCGTTGTGGACCACGCTGATCGAGCCCGACACGTGCGGGTGCGCGTTGATCTCGCTGGGCACGCCATGGGTGGCCCAGCGGGTGTGGGCGATGCCGCAATGGCCGTCGACGCCGGTCTCGAGCTGCAGCGCCTCCAGGTCGCGCACCTTGCCCTTGGCGCGCAGGCGGACGATGCCTTCCTTTCCCAGCAGGGCGACGCCGGCCGAATCGTATCCGCGGTACTCAAGGGCGCTCAGGCCTGCAATGAGGTGCTGGACGATGTTGCGCTGGGCGCTGATGCCGACGATGCCGCACATGAATGGCGTCTTCCTTGGGAAGGGGGGTGCCAAGTTTACGGGATGCCCGCATTGGTCCGGAAACCGGCCCGCCGGCGCTGGCGGAGCAGCGTCCGGGAAATCCGGCCGTGGACGCCGACCGGACACCGCGGACACCCAGGCGGCCGGGATTTTTTCCTTTTGTTTCAGCATGTTGAGTCTTGGCACGGCTCGTGCATTGATCCTACAAACCCCTGCCGAGTCCGCCCGATGATCCGCGACACCTCCGCCCAAGACCGCCGCGTCGAACCGCAGCAGCAGGCCAACCCGCGCCGTCCGCTCTGGCTTGCCGCCGGCGCCGTCGGCGCCGCACTGGTCCTGGCCTGGCTGCTGTGGGGCTGGATGGGCAGCTCGCGTTCGGTCTCGTCCGAGCGCCTGCGCTTCGCCCAGGTCGAGCGCGGCACCCTGGTCCGCGACGCCGCGGTCAACGGCCGCGTGGTCGCCGCCGTCAGCCCGACCCTGTATGCGCCGGCCGGCGGCACGGTCACGCTGAAGATCAACGCCGGCGACACCGTGAAGCAGGGCGACGTGATGGCCGTGCTCGATTCCCCTGAACTTCAGAACGAACTGCAGCGCGAACGCGCCACCCTGAGCCAGCTCGAGGCCGAGGTGTCGCGCCAGCGCATCCTGGCGCAGAAGGCCAGCCTGCTGGCCAAGCGCGAGGCCGACGACGCCGAGGTCACCCGCCTGGCCGCGCTGCGCGACCTGCAGCGCGCCGAACGCGGCTTCGAGCTGGGTGCGATCGCCGAGGTCGAGTACCTGCGCGCCAAGGATGCGATGGCCAGCGCCGACATCCGCGCCAAACATGCCGGCTCCGCCGCCGGCCTGGAAACCCAGGACGTGGCCCTGGCGCTCAAGACACAGCAGCAGCTGCTCGAGCGCCAGCGCCTGCTCACCGCCAACCTCGAGCGCCGCGTCGACGAACTGAACGTGCGCGCGCCGGTCGACGGCATCATCGGCACGCTCAACGTCGCCGACCGCGCCGTGGTGGTGGCCAACACCGCGCTGATGACGGTGGTGGACCTGTCGCGGCTCGAGGTCGAGCTGGCGATGCCGGAGAGCTACGCCGAGGACCTGGGGCTGGGCATGGCCGCCGAAGTCCGCATCGGTGCGGTGACCGCCACCGGCAAGATTTCCGCGATCTCGCCCGAGGTGGTCAACAGCCAGGTGCTGGCGCGCGTGCGCTTCGACGGCGAGCAGCCGGCCGGCCTGCGCCAGAACCAGCGCGTGTCCGCCCGCGTCCTGTTCGAGGAAAAGCCCGACGTGCTGATGCTGGCCCGCGGCCCCTTCATCGAGGCCCAGGGCGGCCGCCACGTCTACGTGATGGACGGCGACATCGCCGTGCGCACGCCGATCAGCCTGGGCGCCACCAGTGTTTCCGCCGTCGAGATCCTCGACGGGCTGAAGCCGGGCGATCGGGTCGTGATCGCCGGCACCGACAACTTCCAGGACGCCGAGCGCGTCGCCATCAACAACTGACCCGCCCCACTCCAGCCGAGGACGCCCCGCCATGATGCGCATGAACAACCTGAGCAAGGTCTACCGGACCCACATGATCGAAACGCACGCGCTGCGCGGCTTCGACATCCACGTCAAGGAAGGCGAGTTCGTCGCGGTCACCGGCCCCTCGGGTTCGGGCAAGACCACCTTCCTCAACATCGCCGGCCTGCTCGAGGAGTTCACCGGCGGCGAATACTGGATCGACGGCGTCGACGTGCGCGGCCTGGACGACGGGGCGCGCTCGAAGCTGCGCAACGAGAAGCTGGGCTTCATCTTCCAGGGCTTCAACCTGATCCCCGACCTCAACCTGTTCGACAACGTCGACGTGCCGCTGCGCTACCGCGGCTTCAACGCCGCTGAACGCAAGCGCCGCATCGAGCAGGCCCTGGGCCAGGTCGGCCTGGCCTCGCGCCAGAAGCACTACCCGGCCGAACTCTCCGGCGGCCAGCAGCAGCGCGTGGCGATAGCCCGCGCGCTCGCGGGTTCGCCCAAGCTGCTGCTCGCCGACGAACCGACCGGCAACCTCGACTCGCAGATGGCCCGCGGCGTGATGGAACTGCTGGAGGAGATCAACGCCGGCGGCACCACCATCCTGATGGTCACCCACGACCCGGAGCTCGCCGCGCGCGCGCACCGCAACGTGCACATCATCGACGGCCAGGTGTCCGACCTGACCCACGAGACCGCGCGCAGCCTCGCCGCCGCCGTCGCCAGCAGCGCCAACGCCTGAGGAGAGCCGCCATGTTCCGCTACTACCTGGGCCTGGGCTTCCGCAGCCTGCGCCGAAATCCGGTGCTGACCGTGCTGATGGTGCTGACCCTGTCGGTCGGCGTCGCCGCCAGCATGACCACGCTGACCCTGCTGCACGGCATGTCCGGCGACCCGATTCCGGGCAAGAGCGACCGGCTTTTCGTGCCGCGCCTGGACAACGCGCCCGCCGACAACCCGCCCAACGACGGCGAGCCGGCGACGCAGGTCACCCATACCGACGCGATGGCGCTGTGGGAGCAGGGCAAGGGCAAACGCCGGACGCCGATCTACGGCCTGGCGCCCGCGATCGACTCCGGCCGCGCCGATTTGCCGCCGTTCTTCAGCGAAGGCGTCGCCGTCGGCGCCGACTTCTTCCCGATGTTCGACGTGCCCTTCCTGTACGGCCAGGCCTGGAGCGCCGCCGAAGACGCGAAGGCGGCGTCGGTGGTGGTGATCGGCCGCGGCCTGTCCGAGCGCGTGTTCGGCGAGGGCGTGGATCCGGTGGGCAAGACGGTGCGCATCAGCGACGCCGACTATTCCATCGTCGGCGTGGTCGACACCTGGAACCCGGTGCCGAAGTTCTACCGCCTGATCGGCAACAACCAGTACGGCACCAGCGAGGACGTGTTCATCCCCTTCCGCACCGCGATCGCGCGCGAGCTGCAGATGAACGGCAGCATCGACTGCAGCGCCAGCGCCGAACCCGGCTTCAAGGGCATCGTCGCCTCGGAGTGCGTCTGGATGTCGTACTGGGTCGAGCTCGAAAGCGCGGCCGACCGCCAGGAGTACGCCGACTACCTGAACGCCTACGTCAACGAGCAGAAGGCGCTGGGCCGCTTTCCGCGTCCGCTCAACAACCGCCTGCACAACGTGATGGAGTGGCTGGACTTCAACGAAGTGGTCAGCGACGACACCCGCACGTCCACCTGGCTGGCCTTCGGCTTCCTGCTGGTCTGCCTGGTCAACACCGTGGGCCTGCTGTTGGCGAAGTTCAGCGCGAGGCCCGGCGAGATCGGCGTTCGCCGCGCGCTCGGCGCCACCCGCCGCGACGTCTTCACCCAGTACCTGACCGAAGCCGGCGTGATCGGCCTGGTCGGCGCGGCGGTGGGCGTGGGCCTGACCTTCGCGGCGCTGGCGTTCATCCGCGGCTTCGACGACGACATCGCGCTGATCACCCGCGTGGACGGCCTGATGCTGACCACCGCCATCGTGCTGTCGGTCGCGGCCAGCCTGCTCGCCGGCCTGCTGCCGACCTGGCGCGCCTGCCAGGTGGTGCCCGCCATGCAGCTCAAGAGCCAATAACCGAACGGCACGCCCGAGGAATGACCATGGAAATCCGTCCGATCCTTTCCGCCATGATGCGCAACAAGACCGCGCCGCTGCTGATCGCGGCCCAGGTCGCGCTGACGCTGGCCATCGTATGCAACGCGCTCTACATCATCCGCGACCGCCTGGCCACGGCCGCCCGGCCGACCGGTGCCGACGAACAGAACCTGTCCGAGATCCGCTTCTACCCGCACCGGCAGATCACCGACATCCAGGACATGCAGCGCCGCGACATCGAGACGATCAAGGCCGTGCCCGGGGTGGTCGCCGCCACCTGGGCCAACCAGATCCCGCTCGGCCAGTCGAGCTGGAACTACGGCGGCCTGACCACCGACCGGGGCCAGACCAACAGCAACATCGGTGCGACCTACTACTTCAGCGGCGAGGGCGATTCGCTGGTGCACACGCTGGGCGCCCGCCTGGTCGAGGGCCGCGATTTCGAGCCCGGCGACTATATCGACCTCAACCCGGCGCTGGAGCGCAAGGACCCGGCGGTGATCATCGTCACCAAGGCCCTGGCCGAGGACCTGTTCCCCGGCGAGAAGAGCTTCGTCGGCCGCACCTTCTACCTGGGCAGCGGCGACGAGGCCGGCGCCGTGCGCATCGTCGGCGTGGTCGAGAAGCTGCAGAGCCCGAGCGCGCCGGCCAGCGAGCAGGCCGAAAACAGCATGATCGGTCCGATCCACTACCTCGACCCGTTCTCGCGCTACTCGATCCGCACCGAACCGGGCCAGCAGGACCGCGTGATGGCCGACGTGGAGAAGGCGCTGCTGGCGCTGCGCAACGACCGCGTGCTGCTGGGCAAGCGCACCTTCGCCGAGGCGCGCGCCAGCCGCTATTCGGGTGAGAACATGATGGCCGGCCTGCTGATCGCGGTCACCGGCTTCCTGCTGCTGATCACCGCCAGTGGCATCGTCGGCATGGCCAGCCTGTGGGTGAACCAGCGCCGCAAGCAGATCGGCGTGCGCCGCGCCCTGGGCGCCCGCAAGCACGACATCCTGCGCTACTTCCTGGTCGAGAACGTGCTGATCACCACCGGCGGCGTGCTCGCCGGCATCGCGCTGGCGCTGGCCCTGAACAACCTGCTGGTGGCGGAGCTCGAGATCCCGCGCCTGCCGGTCGGCTACCTGGGCCTGACCATGGCGGTGATGTGGGTGCTCGGCCTGCTCGCCGTGCTGGGCCCGGCCTGGCGCGCGGCGGCGGTGCCGCCGGCCATCGCCACGCGCACCGCCTGACGGTAGGCTAGGCGCATGCCACCCGCTCCCGCCACGATCCCGGCACCCACGATCCTCGTCATCGACGACAACCCGACGGTCGCCACCGCGCTGGAAGTGCTGTTCTCGCTGCACGACCTGCGCACCGTCTGCGCCGCGACGCCGGAGGAGGGCTTGGCCCGCCTCCGGCGCGAGCCGGTGGACCTGGTGATCCAGGACATGAACTTCAGCGCCGACACCACGTCCGGCGAGGAGGGCCAGGCGCTGTTCAAGGCGATCCGCGCCGAGCACCCGGACCTTCCGGTGATCCTGCTCACCGCCTGGACGCATCTGGAATCGGCGGTGGACCTGGTCAAGGCCGGCGCCGCCGACTACCTGGGCAAACCCTGGGACGACCGCAAGCTGCTGGCCGCCGTCGGCAACCTGCTCGAACTCGGCCAGGCCAGCCGCGCGCTGGCGCAGCAGGCCGGGCGCGAGCGCCGGCAGCGGCACGCGCTGGAATCGCAGCACGATCTGCGCGGCCTGGTCTGGGCCGATCCGGCGACCGAACGCGTGCTCACCCTGGCCTGCCAGGTCGCGCGTGCCGACGTGCCGGTGCTGATCACCGGGCCGAACGGTTCGGGCAAGGAGCGTTTCGCCGAGATCATCCAGGCCAACTCGCTGGTCAAGGACGGGCCCTTCGTGACGCTCAACTGCGGCGCGCTGCCGAGCGAGCTGATCGAGGCCGAACTATTCGGCGCCGAGGCCGGCGCCTACACCGGCGCCGGCAAGGCGCGCGAAGGCAAGTTCGAGGCGGCCGACGGCGGCACCCTGTTCCTGGACGAGATCGGCAACCTGCCGCCGGCCGGGCAGATGAAGCTGCTGCGTGTGCTCGAAACCGGCCGCTTTTCGCGACTGGGTTCGAACAAGGAGCGACAGGTGAAGGTGCGCGTGATCAGCGCCACCAATGCCGACCTGCCGGCGATGATCCGCGCAGGCACGTTCCGCGAGGACTTGTACTATCGCCTCAACGTGATCGAACTCCGCCTGCCGCCGCTCGCCGAACGCCCGCGCGACATCCTGCCGCTGGCCGCGTCCTTCCTCGCGCCCGGCAAGCAGCTCTCGGACGAGGCCGCGGCCACCCTGGTGCGCCATGCCTGGCCCGGCAACGTGCGCGAATTGAAGAATGTGATGCAGCGTGCCGGCCTGCTCAGCGCCGGCCCCAGCATCGGCGCCGGCGACCTGGGGCTGGCGTCGGCCGTTCCCGTGGCCGTCGCGGCCGATCCCGAGCCCGACCGCGCCAGCATCGAACAGGCGCTCGCCCGCGCCGGCGGCATCGTCGCCCAGGCCGCACTCGACCTGGGCCTGAGCCGGCAGGCGCTGTACCGGCGCATGGAGCGGCTGGGCATCGCCCGGCCCTGACCGATGCCGTCGCCGCGCCGCTCGATCGCCGGCCATCTCGCCTTGGTCTGCATCGGCGTCGCGACCGTGGCGGTGCTGTTGGCCCTGCTGTTCGACCGGCTGTTCGAGAATCCCTGGCTGGCCGGATGCGCGGCGCTGCTGGTGGCCGTGCCGGTGGCGCTGATGGCGGCACGGCGGGCGGTGCGGCCGGCGCTGTCGCTGTTCCGCGCGCTGGCCGGCACGGCCCTGAGCTACCGCGACGGCGACTTCAGCTTCGGCCTGCGCTGGAAACCGCGCGACGAACTGGGCGACCTGGTCGCCGCGCACAACGAACTGGGCGGCGTGCTGCGCGAACAGCGGCTGTCGCTGGTGCAGCGCGAACTTCTGCTCGACACCATGGTGCAGAACACGCCGGTGGCCATGCTGCTGGTCGGCGACGGCGGCCACGTGGTCTACGGCAACCTCGCCGCGCGCAAGCTGCTCAACCAGGGCCGCAAGCTCGAGGGCCTGGCGCTGGAGGCGCTGCTTCGCCAGGCCGCCCCGGCGCTGCGCGAGGCGATGGATCGCGGCGGCGACGGCCTGTTCTCGGTCGGCGATGGCGACGAGGAAGAGGTCTACCACCTCGCGCGCCGCGCTTTCCGCCTCAACGGCCGACCGCACGAGCTGCTGCTGCTGCGCCAGCTCACCACCGAGCTGCGGCGCCAGGAAGTGCAGACCTGGAAGAAGGTGATCCGCGTCATCAGCCATGAGTTGAACAACTCGCTGGCGCCGGTGGCGTCGCTGGCGCATTCCGGCGCCGAACTCACGCGCCGCGGCCAGCACCAGCGGCTGGAGGCGATCTTCGGCACCATCGAGGAACGCGCGCGGCACCTGGAAGGTTTCATCCGCGGCTATGCCAGCTTCGCCAAGCTGCCCACGCCGCGGCTGGAGACGGTGCTCTGGCCGCTGTTCGTCGAACGCCTGCGCAGCCAGGTTCCGTTCGCGCTCGAGGGCGGGCTGCCCGAGGACAACGCACGCCTGGACCTGCCGCAGATGGAGCAGGCGCTGCTGAACCTGCTCAAGAACGCTCACGAATCGGGCTCGGCGCCGGAGCACGTGGCGCTGCGCGTGCGCCGGCATCCGGGCCTGCTGCGCATCGAGGTGATGGACCGCGGCACCGGCATGAACGATGCGGTGCTGGCCAACGCGCTGGTGCCCTTCTATTCCACCAAACGCAGCGGCACCGGCCTGGGCCTGGCGCTGGCGCGCGAGATCGCCGAAGCGCACGGCGGCCGCATCAGCCTCAACAACCGCGAGGGCGGCGGCCTGGTGGTGGCGATGGTGCTGCCGGTGGCGGACCACGGCGTGGTCTGAACCGCCGGGCGGCGGCGCGGCTCAGGACTTCTTCGTCGGCCGCTGCCAGCCGTCCACCGTGACCTGCTTTCCCCGTGCGACGGTGAGCTTGCCGGCCGGCGCCGGCTTGGTGATCACCGAACCGGCGCCGATGGTCGCGCCGGCGCCGATCGTGACCGGCGCGACCAGCGAGGAGTTCGAGCCGATGAAGGCGCCGTCCTCGATCGTGGTCACCGACTTGTTCACGCCGTCATAGTTGCAGGTGATGGTGCCGGCACCGACGTTCACGCCCGCGCCGATCTCGGCGTCGCCGAGGTAGGCCAGGTGGTTGGCCTTGGAGCCGGCGCCCAGGCGCGACTTCTTCGTCTCGACGAAGTTGCCGATGTGCACGCCCTCGGCCAGGTCGGTGCCGGGACGCAGGCGCGCGAATGGGCCGATGCTGCAGGCACCACGCGTCACCACGCCCTCGAGGTCGCAGTGCGCCTGCACCACGGTGCCGGCCGCGAGGTCGACGTCGCGCAGGCGGCAGTAGGGGCCGATGCGGACGTTGTCGCCGAGGCGGACGTTTCCTTCGAGGATCACGTTGGCGTCGATCTCGACGTCCTGCCCGGCGTCCACGCGACCGCGCTGGTCGAAGCGCGCCGGGTCGAGCAGGCGTACGCCGGCGCGCATCAGCGCCTCGGCCGCGCGGCGCTGGAAAGCGCGCTCCAGCCGCGCCAGCTGGACTGGGTCGTTGGCGCCTTCGGCTTCGCCGGCGACCAGGCAGCCGGCCTGGGCGGCGGAACGGCCGTCGGCGCGCGCCATCGCGAAGATGTCGGTGAGGTAGTACTCGCCCTGGGCGTTGTCGTTCCCGAGCCTGCCGAGCCAGCGCCGCAGGTCGGCGGCCGGCGCGGCGATGACGCCGGTGTTGACCAGTTTCACCGCGCGTTGCAGTTCATCGGCGTCCTTGTGCTCGACGATGGCCTGCACGTCGCCGTTGCCGTCGAGGATGACGCGGCCGTAGCCGGCGGGGTCGACCAGGGTCTCGGTCAGCACGGCGGCGCGTTCGGCGCCGGCGACGAGCAGGCGGCGCAGGGTCTCGACGCCGATCAGCGGCACGTCGGCGTACAGCACCAGCACGCGGGCGGCGTCCGGCACGGCCGGCATCGCCTGCTGCACCGCGTGGCCGGTGCCGAGCTGCTGCGCCTGTTCGGCCCAGCGCAGGTCGGCCTGGCCGGCGAAGGCGGCACGCACCTGGGCGCCGCCGTGGCCGTAGACGATGTGGATGCCGGCGGCACCCAGCTCGCGGGCGGCGGCGATCACATGCGCCAGCATCGGCTGGCCGGCGATCGGCTGCAGCACCTTGGGAGTGCGCGACTTCATGCGCTTGCCCTCGCCGGCGGCGAGGATGATCACGTGCAGGGGCTGGCTCATGGGGTCCTCCGTGGCGCCATAGTATCGGCGCCGGCGCAGCGCGCTGCTAGCATGGCGCGATGTCCGCCACCCGTTCCGCTCTGCCTCGCCAGGCGCTGGTTTTCCTGGCCTTCGGCCTGGTCCAGCTGGCGCTGGATACGGCGATCTACGTCGGCCTGACCGCCGCCGGGCTTCCGGTCGCCACCGGCAACGTCGCCGGGCGCATAGCCGGCGCCTGCCTGGGCTTCTGGCTCAACGGCCGCTACACCTTCGCCGAGGGCGGCAAGACGCGGCTCCAGCGGCGGCACCTGCTGCGCTTCATCCTGGCCTGGTGCGCGCTGACGGTGATGAGCACCTACCTGCTGGCCTCGATCGTCACCGGAACGAGCCTGCAGATCTCGTGGTTCGCCAAGCCCCTGGTCGAGGCCGTGATGGCGGCGATCGGCTTCGTCGTCTGGCGGCAGTGGGTCTATCGCTGAGCGGACCGGCGGCACGTCGGCAAAAATGCAAAACGCCGGCGCGGGGCCGGCGTCTGCAGGGTCCGCGGTAGCGCCGGACTCAGTGCTTGAGGTTCTTGCGCAGGCGCTCGAGCGCCTGCAGCTGCGCCATCGCCTCGGCCAGCCGGGCCTGTGCCTCGGCGATCTCCATCGCCTCGCCGCGGTTGGCCAGCACGCGCTCGGCCTCTTCCTTGGCCTTCTGCGCCTGGGCCTCGTCGAGGTCGCCGCCGCGGATGGCGGTGTCGGTGAGCACCGTCACCACCTGCGGCTGCACCTCGAGGATGCCGCCGGAGACGTAGAACAGCTGCTCCTCGCCATTGGCCAGGGTCAGGCGGACCTGGCCGGGCTTGAGGCGGGTGATCAGCGGGGCGTGGCGCGGCGCGATGCCGAGCTCGCCCATCTCGCCGGTGGCCACGACCATCTGCACTTCACCGTGGAAGATTTCTTCCTCGGCGCTGACGATGTCGCAACGGATGGTGGATGCCATGGTGGGTCCTTAGAACGTGCGGATCAGGCCGCGGCGCTCATCTTCTTGGCCTTCTCGAAGGCCTCTTCGATGCCGCCGACCATGTAGAAGGCCTGTTCCGGCAGGTGGTCGCACTCGCCGTCGCAGATCATCTTGAAGCCGCGGATGGTGTCCTTCAGGGTGACGTACTTGCCCGGCGAACCGGTGAAGACTTCCGCCACGTGGAAGGGCTGCGAGAAGAAGCGCTCGATCTTGCGGGCGCGGGACACGGCCTGCTTGTCTTCTTCGCTCAGCTCGTCCATGCCCAGGATCGCGATGATGTCCTTGAGCTCCTTGTACTTCTGCAGGGTCGACTGCACCTTGCGCGCGGTGTCGTAGTGCTCGTTGCCGATCACGTTCGGGTCGAGCTGGCGCGAGGTCGAGTCCAGCGGGTCCACGGCCGGGTAGATGCCCAGCGAGGCGATGTTTCGCGACAGCACGACGGTGGCGTCGAGGTGGGCGAAGGTGGTCGCCGGCGACGGGTCGGTCAGGTCGTCCGCGGGCACGTACACGGCCTGGATCGAGGTGATCGAGCCGGTCTTGGTCGAGGTGATGCGCTCCTGCAGCACGCCCATTTCCTCGGCCAGCGTCGGCTGGTAGCCCACGGCCGACGGCATGCGGCCCAGCAGCGCCGACACTTCGGTGCCGGCCAGGGTGTAGCGGTAGATGTTGTCGACGAACAGCAGCACGTCCTTGCCCTTGCCCTGCGCGTCCTTCTCGTCGCGGAAGAACTCGGCCATGGTCAGGCCGGTCAGCGCGACGCGCAGGCGGTTGCCCGGCGGCTCGTTCATCTGGCCGTACACCATCGCGACCTTGTCCAGGACGTTGGAGTCCTTCATCTCGTGGTAGAAGTCGTTGCCCTCGCGGGTACGCTCGCCCACGCCGGCGAACACGGACAGACCCGAGTGCGCCTTGGCGATGTTGTTGATCAGTTCCATCATGTTGACGGTCTTGCCGACGCCGGCGCCGCCGAACAGGCCGACCTTGCCGCCCTTGGCGAACGGGCACATCAGGTCGATCACCTTGATGCCGGTTTCCAGCAGCTCGTTGCCCGAGGACTGGTCCTCGTAGCTCGGCGCGGCGCGATGGATTTCCCAGGTCGACTCGGCGGCCACCGGGCCGGCCTCGTCGATCGGGTTGCCCAGCACGTCCATGATGCGGCCCAGGGTGGCCTTGCCGACCGGCACCGAGATCGCCTTGCCGGTGTTGGTGGCGACCAGGTTGCGCTTGAGGCCGTCGGTCGAGCCGAGGGCGATGGTGCGCACGACGCCGTCGCCCAGCTGCTGCTGGACCTCGAGCGTGATTTCGGTGTTCGCCACCTTCAGCGCGTCGTACACCTTCGGCACGTCGGCGCGCGGGAACTCGACGTCGACGACGGCGCCGATGATCTGAACGATCTTGCCCTGACTCATGGTTGTTTCCTCGGTTCTGATGCTGTGTGGGGGCGTCGCGTCAAACTGCCGCGGCGCCGCCGACGATTTCGGAGATTTCCTGGGTGATCGCCGCCTGGCGCGCCTTGTTGTAGATCAGGTTCAAGGTGCCGATCAGCTTGGTCGCGTTGTCGGAGGCCGATTTCATGGCCACCATGCGCGCCGCATGCTCGGAGGCGAGGTTTTCCAGCGTGGCCTGGTAGACCAGGGACTCGACGTAGCGCGTGAGCACGTGGTCGAGCACCGTCTGGGCGTCCGGTTCGTACAGGTAGTCCCAGTCGTGCTTGCTCTCCAGCGACTCGGAGGGCGGCAGCGGCAGGAGCTGGTCCTGGCGCGGCTTCTGGGTCATGGTGTTGACGAAGTCGTTGTAGGCCAGGAAGACGCGGTCGAGCTTGCCTTCGCTGTAGCCGTCGAGCATCACCTTGATGACGCCGACCAGCTTGGCCAGCTCCGGCTTCTCGCCCAGGTGGGTGACCGAGCCGAGCAGGTTGACCTTCAGGCGGCGGAAGAACGCCGTGGCCTTCTGGCCGATGCAGACGACGTCGACTTCGACGCCCTTGCCCTGCCACTCGCGCATGTCGGCCAGGATGCGGCGGAACATCACCGAGTTCAGGCCGCCGCACAGGCCGCGGTCGGTGGACACGATGACGTAGCCGACCCGCTTCACGTCCTTGCGCTCGGCCAGGAACGGATGCACGTATTCGGAATTGGCCTTGGCGATGTGGCCGATCACCTGGCGCATCAGGCGCGCATACGGGCGCGAGGCCTTCATGCGGTCCTGCGCCTTGCGGATCTTCGACGCCGAGACCATCTCCAGCGCGCGGGTCACCTTGCGGGTGTTCTGCACGCTCTTGATCTTGGTCTTGATTTCCCTGCCGCCTGCCATGCTCTTCTCGCTGGGTTCTTCGTCTTGACTAGGGCGCGCCGGGGCGCGCCGTCGTGGTTACCGCGTTCCGGGGTTTACCAGGAACCGGTGGCCTTGAACTCGGAGATGATCTGCTTGAACTGCGCCTCGATTTCCTTGTCCCAGGCGCCGGTCTCGACGATCTTCTTCTCCAGCGCGCCCTGGGTGTTGCTCATGTGGGCGTGCAGGCCGGCTTCGACCGCCAGCAGCTTGTTCAGCGGCACGTCGTCGAGGTAACCCTCGTTCACGGCGTAGATGGTCAGGGCCATCTGGGCGATCGACATCGGCGCGTACTGCTTCTGCTTCATCAGCTCGGTGACGCGCTGGCCGCGCTCGAGCTGCTTGCGGGTGGCTTCGTCGAGGTCCGAGGCGAACTGCGCGAACGCCGCCAGCTCGCGGTACTGCGCCAGCGAGATGCGGATGCCGCCCGACAGCTTCTTCATGATCGTGGTCTGGGCCGCACCACCGACGCGCGACACCGAGATGCCGGCGTTCACGGCCGGGCGGATGCCGGCGTTGAACAGGTCGGTCTCAAGGAAGATCTGGCCGTCGGTGATCGAGATCACGTTGGTCGGCACGAAGGCCGAGACGTCGCCGGCCTGGGTTTCGATGATCGGCAGCGCGGTCAGCGAGCCGGTCTTGCCCTTCACGGCGCCGTTGGTGAACTTCTCGACGTATTCCTCGTTGACGCGGGCCGCACGCTCGAGCAGGCGCGAGTGCAGATAGAACACGTCGCCCGGGTAGGCTTCGCGGCCCGGCGGGCGGCGCAGCAGCAGCGAGATCTGGCGGTAGGCCACGGCCTGCTTGGACAGGTCGTCGTACACGATCAGCGCGTCTTCGCCGCGATCGCGGAAGTACTCGCCCATCGTGCAGCCCGAGTAGGCAGAGATGTACTGCATCGCGGCGGATTCGGAAGCGGTGGCGGCCACGACGATGGTGTGGGCCAGCGCGCCGTTCTCTTCCAGGCGGCGCACGACGTTGGCGACGGACGAGGCCTTCTGGCCGATCGCGACGTAGATGCACTTAACGCCGGTGCCCTTCTGGTTGATGATCGCGTCGATCGCCAGGGCGGTCTTGCCGGTCTGGCGGTCGCCGATGACTAGCTCGCGCTGGCCGCGGCCGACCGGGATCATGGCGTCGACCGACTTGTAGCCGGTCTGCACCGGCTGCGACACCGACTTGCGCCAGATCACGCCCGGGGCGACCTTCTCCACCGGCGCGCTCAGCGTCGCGGTGATCGGGCCCTTGCCGTCGATCGGCTCGCCCAGCGCGTTGACCACGCGGCCCAGCAGCTCGGGGCCGACCGGCACTTCGAGGATGCGGCCAGTGGTCTTGGCGACGTCGCCTTCGCGCAGGTGCTCGTAGTCACCCAGGACCACGGCGCCGACCGAGTCACGCTCGAGGTTCAGCGCCAGCGCGTAGGTGGCGTTCGGCAGCTCGATCATTTCGCCCTGCATCACGTCGGCCAGGCCGTGGATGCGCACGATGCCGTCGGACACCGAGGTCACGGTGCCTTCGTTGCGGGCTTCGGCGGCCAGCTTGACCTTCTCGATGCGGGTCTTGATCAGTTCGCTGATTTCGGACGGGTTGAGCGTCTGCATGGGGGTATCCCTGGGTCGTCCGGCTCGCGCCGGCGCTTGGTTCAAAGGAAAATCGAATTCTTCGGATCAGTTCGCCAGCGCCGCCCCGAGGCGCGCCAGCTTGGTGCGGATGGAGCCGTCGATGACGACGTCGCCGGTGTCGATGACCGCGCCGCCGATCAGCGCCGCGTCCACCGCGGTGCGGATCTCGACGTCCTGGCCGAAGCGCTTGCGCAGCGAATCGCGCAGCTTGGCCAGTTCGGCCGCGTCCATCGGCTGGGCCGAGGTCACCGTCGCCTTGACCACGCGCTCGGCTTCGGCGCGCAGCTGGTCGAACAGGCCCGCGATCTCCACCAGCAGCGGCAGCCGGCGGTTGTCCGCCAGCACGGCCAGGAACTGGCGGAAGTTCGGGTCACTGTCGCCGGGCGGCAGCAGCAGCTCGACCAGGTCATCGGCCTTGGCCAGCGGACTGCCGACCAGGGACTGGACGCCGGGCACCGCGGATGCCTGCGCGGCGAAGCCGAGCATGGCCGACCACTGCGGCTGGCGGCCGCCTTCCTTGGCCAGCGCGAACGCGGCGCGGGCATAGGGACGGGCGAGGGTGAGGGCTTGGCTCATCGGGTTCGGCCTCAGATCTCGGCGGCCAGCTCGTCGAGCAGCGCCTTGTGGGCGTTGCCGTCGATCTCGCGGCGGATCAGCTTCTCGGCGCCGGCGACCGCAAGCGCGGACACCTGGCGACGCAGGTCTTCCTTGGCGCGGTTGGCCGCGGACGCGATCTCGGCTTCGGCCAGCGCCTTCTGGCGGTTGGCTTCTGCAATGGCGTCGTTCTTGGCCTGGTCGATGATCTGGTTCGCGCGGGCATGGGCCTGCTCGATGATCTCGTTGGCCTTGGTGCGGGCTTCGCGCAGCGCCTCGGCGACCTTCTCCTCGGCCACGGCAAGATCCTTCTTGCTGCGGTCGGCGGCGGCCAGGCCTTCGGCGATCTGGGCCTGACGCTGTTCGATGGCCGCCATGATGTGCGGCCAGCCGAACTTCATCACGATCCAGGCGACAGCGAAGAACGCCAGACCCTGGATGACCAGGGTGATGTTGATATCCATGTCCTACTCCTATGCGCCGGCGGCGCCATGCCGCCGGCTAACCAATACCGCGGCGGGGATTAGCCGGCGAGGGTGGCCAGGAACGGGTTGGCGAAGATCAGCAGCAGCGCGATCGCGACGCCGATGATCGGCACGGCGTCGAGCAGGCCGGCGACGATGAACATCTTGGTCTGCAGCATCGGGGTCAGCTCCGGCTGGCGGGCAGCGCCTTCCAGGAACTTGCCGCCGAGGATGGCGAAGCCGATGGCGGTGCCGAGCGCGCCCAGGCCGATCAGCAGGCCGGCCGCGATCACGGTCATGCCCATCACGTCGGCGATAAGGTTGATGTTCTCCATGTTGCTCTCCGTCGAATTACGCTTGGTTGAAAGGTGGTGTTGCTGATTTGGAACTAAACCGGTGGATCAGTGCTTCTCGCTCGCCATGGACAGGTAGACCACGGTGAGCATCATGTAGATGAAGGCCTGGAGCGTGATGACCAGGATGTGGAACGCGGTCCAGACGAAGCCGGCGATGAACTGCACGGGCGCCATCACGTAGGTCATCGCCTCGTTCATCGCGGCGCCGAGCGTCATCACGGCGATCAGGATGAAGATCAGCTCGCCGGCGTACATGTTGCCGAACAGTCGCAGCGAGAGGCTGAGCGGGCGGACCAGCTCTTCGATCAGGCGCAGCAGCAGGTTGGCCGGCGCCAGCAGGATCTTGCCGAGCGTGCCGTGGGCATGGAAGGGCGCGGTGAAGGCTTCGGCGACGAAGAGCTTGATGCCCTTGTGCTTGATGCCGAACCAGTGGATGAGCAGGAACACGCCCAGCGACATGCCGATGGTGGTGTTGAGGTCGGCGGTCGGGACGACGCGCAGGTAGTTCACGCCGGCCGAGTGGGCGGCCCAGGGCAGGAAGTCGACCGGGATCATGTCCATGAAATTCATCAGGAACACGAGCGCGAAGATCGTGACCGCCATCGGCGCGATGAACTTGCTCTGGCCGTGGAAGGTTTCGCGCACCAGGCCGTCGATGCCGGTGACGACCATCTCGATGGCGCACTGGAGCTTGCCCGGAACGCCCGGGGTGGCGCGGCGGGCGACGCGCAGGAACACGAACAGGAACACGACCGAGGCCAGCAGCAGGAAGAACACGCTGTCGAGGTTGATCGTCTCGAACTTGCTGTCGCCGTACTGCCACTGCAGGTGATGCAGATGGTGCTTGATGTATTCGGTCAGACCACCGGAACCGGATTCAGCGCTCACTTGTCACCCTGTGTGTCTTGTCTTGTAGCCGAGCCAGAAAGATGCGCCAGCGGGAATACCAGCAGCGCAAGCACCAACCCCGACAGCGTGGCCAGGGGCGGGAACCGCCCGCGCACCAGCGCCAGGTAAATCAACAACGCGACCAACAGCCATTTCAGCAGCATTCCGGCCAGCAACCGCAGGTAGGCGACCCGCGCCGGCTGCACGCCGCCGCCCAGGGCGACCCGCGCCAGGCCCATCGTGCCCAGTGCCGCCGCCGCCGCTCCGGTGAACGCGCCGGCCGCATGCCCCGCACCCCAGGCCAGCCCCGCTACGGCGGCGGCCAGGAGGCCGGTACCGAGCTGAAGCAAGACGGCTTTTCGTGCGAAACGACGACCGGCAGCGAGGGAGTTGAGCAAAAGGCTGACCCGAACAGGCTGCCGCCGAAGGCGCGAAATTATAGCAGCGCGCCAGCGCCGGGAACAAGCTGAAAAAGTACTGTTTTTTCGCATTCCGCGGCCAGCGGAAAGGCGAGGTCCTTCACGCTTCTCCTGGCGTGCCGGATTGCCACAGGGAGGGAGCACGGGCTCGGGATGGGGCTTGGACTACGATCGGGCACGGGTTCGGGCGAAGGCCCGGCCATGCCGACGGAACGGCCCCGCCGCGCCGCGGGCTGGAGTCCGTTCGGGGCGTCGCTGCCACCACGACATGACCGCGAGGGGTGACCGGTCTAGCGCTGGAACTGAGGGGCGCGAATCAGCTCCGCCCACGGGCGGCCCGGAGCCGCGGCACTCCGACGGCGATCACCGGGCTGGCTGCAGGGTATCCGCAGGATCCGCGCCAAACAGAATGCGCCGCCCGTTTGGGGCGGCGTTTCGGGATGAACCCTGGCGATGACCTGTTGCGGGCGCGGCAGCAGGATATCTGGCGGATCCGGCGCAAAGAAAAACGCCGCCCTTTTGGGGCGGCGTTTTGGGATAAAAACCCTGGCGATGACCTACTCTTGCATGGCTTAGGCCACACTACCATTGGCGCAGCTGCGTTTCACTTCCGAGTTCGGGATGGGATCGGGTGGTTCCACAGCGCTATGGTCGCCA
>NZ_SMDR01000005.1 GCF_006265115.1 Arenimonas terrae
CGCGCTTGCAACCATGCAGCCCGCGGCTTAGCGTTGGCCTAACCACGTGCTCAAGCGGACGCCGGTCCGTCTATCTGGCACAAATGACTGCCGCGGCCGGCGCCGCTTAGCTTAGGCGTTAGGTGGCCGTGGGAACAATATCGCCAGTGCGAATCTACGCCGACTTCAACGGCCTGGTAGCCGGCGTCGTGGACACCAGTCGCACGGCGGTGGTTCTCGATACATTTGGAAGCCTTCGCGATCTATCCAATGCAGGTGTCGTACTTACGCGCGGCCTTCCGTTAATCGCATACGACGAATCCGACGAGAGTGAGGATCTCGAGGGGCACGGTACTGCGCAGTACGATCACAACCGCGCTTGGTGGGTTGTTGAGTTTGATGAGCAAGGCGTTCGCTATGTGCCCGCCCGCGAGAGAAGCAGATCCTCTGAGTTTCGGTGCGTGAAGTGTGGATCATTGCTAGCGGGGGGCGCGAACAACAATGTATGGCGCGAAGATCTTGTTTGTTCGGAGTGTGGCACGCAAGCGGTTGCAGCCATTGCGCCGCCACCGGCCACCTAACTAATCATTCAAGCCGACGTCGCTCCGCGACGCGGCTTAATTCAGGCGTTAGGCCTTCATCCGCTTCAGTTGCTTCGGCCCGTTCGCGGGCCGATGTCGTCTCTGGCTTCGGGAAGTTCCAGTGCGGGTCTTGGTCGCCCGCTTCCAGCCATTTCGCGTGTGGTCGTCCTCCGCCGCCGGCTCGGTTGTCGCACAACCCATCGTCAGGGCGGCCCTTCGTTGTCGTCCGTCACAGTTCGCCCAGCGGGCCCAGCCATTTCGGCCCAACATGACTTGCAAAGCGCCTTTCCGCGGCTTAGCGTCCGGCCTAACCATTCATTCAAGCCGACCGCCGGGGATGGACGCGACGCAAGTCATGCTTCTTGGGCCGGCGGCGGCTTAACTTAGGCGTTAGGGCTCAGATGACGAACCAGATCGACGCAAGGGCCATCCTTCTCGGCGCGGGCATCTTCGTTTTGGGCTGCCTTATTCTTGGCGGCCTCTCAATGCTAGCCGGTGAGGATGAAGCTACGAGGCGCATTGTTTCTGGCATCACTCAAATATGCGGGGTACTACTTCCGGTGGTTTCGGGATTCTCTTCTGCTTACTTCGCCCGGACACGCCCCATTC
This sequence comes from Arenimonas terrae, assembly GCF_006265115.1. Taxonomy (GTDB): domain Bacteria; phylum Pseudomonadota; class Gammaproteobacteria; order Xanthomonadales; family Xanthomonadaceae; genus Arenimonas; species Arenimonas terrae. The sequence goes on from NZ_SMDR01000005.1 coordinate 1,170, forward strand.
TTCAGGGCGCCATTGCAGGCGCAATCGGCGCGCTGCCAGTCATCGCTCTGAGCGCAGCGGTCGTAGTCAACTTTCCCGCATGGGCAGTTTTCTTGGCTTTGGCGTTCTTTGCGTTCCTTTCGTCCTTCGGTGCAATATTTGGCAGTCACCTCCGGGCCAAGCAGAGCCCTAACTAATCATTCAAGCCGACGCCTTCGGCGCGGCTTAACTTAGGCGTTAGGCCGATGAAATCGGACAACATCTCAAGGGTGGAGATTGATTCCAGTGGGCGGCTATGCGTATGGCCGGCGGCAACTGATTTCGCGTATATCTATCGCGCAGCGATGGAGGTCCACTGGGATGAGCAGGGGCAGTTTCTTTATTCACCCCCTCCTAGGGCTTGGTCCTACACCGACTGGTTCGCACAGATCGTTGCAGCGACCAAGGACGAATATGGGTGCGACCTCAGGATTACGAGTCAAACTACCTGGGTAAACATCGACCCAGCCTTGAAAGAGTTAATTTGTGCATTGGGCACGCACCCGCGGGCCTAACTAATCATTCAAGCCGACGCCTTCGGCGCGGCTTAACTAAGGCGTTAGGCCGCAGAAGAGCGGGAGCATATGTCGTTACTTGACATCTTCGAGCTAGGTGACGTTCTTCTGTCTTGGCGGTTCTATTGCGGGCTAGCTGCAACGGGCGTGCTCTGTTGGTTGGCCATTACTTTCATCCCGCACGAGACCATCGCCTGGGTTGTAGCAGCCCTGACCGGGCTGGTCGGCTTCGGGCTTAGCATCCGCTGGCAACATCGGGCAGACTCTGGCAATTAGGGCTCCGGTCATAAGCGGCACATCCGGCCGGCCTAACCACACATTCAAGCCGACGCCTTCGGCGCGGCTTAACTCAGGCGTTAGGCCCGGAGAATCGAGCGAGATGAAGCTGTGGCACAAGTTCCTATTGGCAGCAGTCTTGACTCCCGCGCTCGTCCTCGGCGGCTACGCTGCCTACCTCGCCGCGACCTACATCAATGAGACTGTCGTTTCAGGATCTGCCTATGGCTTTTCCGTTGGAAGTTCCAAGCAACACGTCATTGAGCAGGCTTCTGCGCTTCGTGAGGCCCATCCCAACGCAGTCATCTACATAGATTTGGGCCCAAGGGCGGGAGACCGATTCACCGTCGCACCCACCACAGACCAAATCGACAGGCTGAGGCCGCACGATCAGTGGAGTCTTCAGCTGGACGGCCCCACAGAGTTCTTTAATACCATTCGCCTGACGTTTCAGGACGGTAGGTTGGTTGAGATACATCGGCACAGAAAGAATTTTGAGCTTCCGTAGGCTCAGCCTGGAAAAGCTGGCCTAACCAATCATTCAAGCCGACGCCTTCGGCGCGGCTTAACTTAGGCGTTAGGCCGCAAATGACAAGACCGTCCTTCTTGATCGCGTTCGTCGTAGTCGTGACGATCACTTCTGCGTTTCTGTATCACTCGGTCATGACCAATCGCTACGAGCGTGATTTTTCCGCGGTCCCTATCGGGATGTCCGAGGAAGCTGTGGTAAACCTCATGGGCAAGCCCAACTATCGCGAGCTACCGGAGGGGCTTTACGAGCGCTATGCGAGTGCCCCTTGCCGAGAACCTTGTCGAGTCCGCCTTTGGTGGGAGGCGCCCGTGCTTCCCGGGATAGAGGCTTGGTCAGTGGAGCTCGATGCAGCGGGCAATGTGGTGCACAAGGCTCACTGGGTGTCGCCCTAGTGCGGCCTAACTAATCATTCAAGCCGACGCCTTCGGCGCGGCTTAACTCAGGCGTTAGAGGTCATGGACACATTCTCGGCGCGTCCAGAGAAGATCATTGGCAACGTTGCTTTGGCAAGCCTGCTGGCTGGCTTGCCTCTTGGCCTTTTGATTTCAGCCGTCGCTGCGATTCGTTATCAAGCTCAATATGCCGGCATCGAGATAGTCAAGAACATTGCTCTTGGTGCAGTTGTTGCGCCGGTTTTCATCTTTGTGTTCGGCCTTGTTATTATCGCCCCATTGCTCACGCTCTTAAGACATCTCGGCTACGGCGGTCCATTCTTCGTCTATGCCATTAGCATCGGTCTCGCAGTCCCGTTCTTGTCCAATGGTGTTCTTTCCGGGTTGGCGGCGATTTCAATGGCGCTTGCGGCTAGTTATGTGTTCTGTCGGTTCGCTTACTCTGATCAGCTAGAACAACTCACTGACCTCTAACAATTCATTCAAGCCGAAGCCGCTTCGCGGCTCGGCTTAATTCAGGCGTTAGGGCTCATGAGACAGCTTGTAGCGCTCGCAATGCTTTTTCTTACTGCGTGCCAGGTTCAAGGCGCAGGTTGTGCTCAGTACGGGCCCGAGACGACCGAACTTACGGGCAGCCTGGAGTTGCGCGACTACCCCGGACCGCCGAACTACGAAAGTGTTCAGGCGGGCGATCGCCTGGAGCAGCAGTGGATCTTGGTGCTACCTTCGGAAATGTGCGTAGACGCCGCCTCACCGCCCTCGACTGAGGCGGGAAGGGTGACTGGCATTAGGGAGATTCAATTAGTCCAGGGACCGGAGTCTCCTTCACTCCTCCATTTGCGAGGCCGGAAAATCAAGGTTTCTGGCCAGCTTTTCTCAGCTCACACGGGCCACCACCGGACGCCGGTTTTGCTGGCAGTCCGGCAAGTGAGCCCTAACTAATCATTCAAGCCGACGCCTTCGGCGCGGCTTAACTCAGGCGTTAGGCCTCCAACGTGACTCAAGGCAAGACAGTTCGAGCTGAGCCACAGAACGCGGGAGCAATTTCGGCGTTCTTGCTTGCCCTCCCAGGGGTGCTGCAGGAGTCTGGCGGGCCGGCCGAATGGGTCGGTGCGTATGGCTACGGATGCGAAGTTCATCCAGATCTTTGGTACAAGCCAATGTCCATTTCACTAGGCCGACTCGCAAGCTTTCTGTCGCAGAGTTCGGCGCAAGGGATATTCATACCCGGCCACTCCGACATGGAGCTGGCTTCGACGGACGGCCGCGTGGTGATATCCGTTTCCCACGAGGGATGGGTGCGAATCAGCGGCGCAGATGGGGAGTTGGTTCAGGGCCTTGCCCACCACCCGGCCTTACGCCAAGCTCAGCGCTCGTTCTAGGCCAGATGCCTAACTAATCATTCAAGCCGACGCCTTCGGCGCGGCTTAACTCAAGGCGTTAGGCCTCACATCAGACTTCATGCTCATCCGTTTCACAGTTCTGGCAGATGACCCAGATTCCGGACGCACCAGCGGCGTCTTGGTGGCCGCTCACACGCTTCGCGATGAGGGAGACCTGACGGTTGACGAGCATCAGGAGCTACGGCTCGCCCTGTCTTGGTTCAACGAGAACCTCCGCATCCCGTCCGCGCTCGATCGCACCGAGCACCGCCGCGCAATCTCTTGGTTCAAACCCGCCGCAGCGGAGGCCATTAGGCGCATGTGGCAACTCAAAGGGCTACTGGACATCCATGGGCTCCACGTAGACGTGCTTCGGACCACAGACCCCGGTATTGTTGTCCACGAGGATGATTGGCAAGTCGTTGCCAAGCCTCGCAAAGGGCAGCACTTCTAGGGTGAGGCCTAACTCATCATTCAAGCCGACGCCTTCGGCGCGGCTTAACTAAGGCGTTAGGCGCGAATGGACGCTGGTCGCACAACATCTGCTGGGCTCTGGCGATTTGCGCGGGACTATTCAGTGGCCGGCGGCATTGTCGCCAACGCCGCGAAGGACAAATACTCAGACCCGGCGTACTTTCTCTATGGGCGATCAATCGAACTTGCTCTCAAAGCTTTTCTTGTCGCTCGGGGCGTTTCGTATTCGGAGCTCCGCGGTCGCGCATACGGCCATGATCTTGTTGCACTCTTGCGGCGCGCCCGCCGCCACCGCCTTGGTCAATTCGCGAAAATAAGCCCAACAGAAATGAAGGCGCTGGCTCTCCTCAACGAGCACTACTCGTCAAAGCGATTCGAGTACATCGTGACGGGGTTCTTTAGCGTCCCAGACTTCTTCGGCATTCAACTTTTCACCCATCAGCTGGTTTCTGCGCTCAAGGACTTCTGCATCAGGTCCACGTATGGCAAAGTTCCCGCCTAACTAATCATTCAAGCCGACGCCTTCGGCGCGGCTTAACTAAGGCGTTAGGCGCCTCACAAACCTCATACGCAGCCCAATGCATCAATCTCTCGGTCTTGTATCCCTCGTTGTTCGTGATTACGACGAGGCTCTCGCATTCTTTGTTGGTACGCTCGGCTTTCGGCTCGTTGAGGACACTCTTGTTCCAGAGCAATCCAAACGTTGGGTTGTTGTCTCCCCACCAGGCGCAACCGAGTCACAACTGCTGCTCGCCCGGGCGTCAACACCTGAGCAGGAGTCCCACATTGGCGTCCAAACGGGCGGTCGTGTTTTTCTGTTTCTCTACACGGACGACTTCTGGCGAGACTACGAGTCCTACAGAGCAAAAGGCGTCGTATTCGTTCGGGAGCCAAAAGAGCATCCGTATGGCACGGTGGCAGTGTTTCTAGACCTCTACGGCAACATGTGGGATCTATTGCAGCCCACGCAGTCGCATTTGAGGCTCCGCAATGCCGGCGCCTAACAATTCATTCAAGCCGACGCCGCTTCGCGGCGCGGCTTAACTCAGGCGTTATGCCCCATGGATGAAAAATCGCAGCGGTTTGACGAAGAATCCGAGAGGGCTATTGGGCAGCTCGTAGGCTCGGAAATTCAAACCCTGCTGAGTGAGAGCTGCGATATCACCGTGGGCGACTCCGTTCTCGAGGTAATGTCGGTCTCCATCCCTATCGGTGCCAGGAAGTTCATCGTCATTGAGAGTGATTGGGCTGATACGCCCAAAGACTGGTTGGACTATCACCTGCTCTCGGTTCGCGTTGCTAATGCACCACGCGGCATCTACTACAATCACAAGCCGCCGAAGAATACCGGCAACTACAGGATGGATCACCTCAGCGTCCGCCTTGGCGCGGTAGCGCGTGTGGCAAGCATTGAAGTGCTGGAAGCGTCCGAGCAAGGCGTCGCTGAGTCTGTCGTTTACGACGCTGGGCTGGTCATCACGCGCGCAGATGGTTTGAAATTTGCCATTGTCCGTGCTGATTCAATTCTCGGAGCCCTCAACATCGCTCACGTGCCATCGGACATTGGAGAGCTAACTCGTGGCTTGGTTGTAAGGGCACGGTATGGGGCATAACAATTCGTCCAAGCCGACGCCGATTCACGGCGCGGCTTAACTAAGGCGTTAGGCTGGATAGATCATGCTCAACAGAGTTGCGCTTGCCTTTCAGTTGATCATTGCCGCCCTTCAAGTAGTCGTCGGCTGCATTTCATTTATCTGGGCCATTCCGTTGTTCGCTGATCCACCATTTCTAGGTAACGGGCTGGTTCGCGAACACGGTAAGTTGCGGAGATTGCTGGAGGGCAACGAACAGGCCCTACAGCCACTACAAGACCTGCATGCCAAACTGTGGTGGCTTTTCGATAATCACATGGACGGAGTTCTTGTTGCGCTCGTGGCCGGTATCGCACTAATTGTCAGCGGGGTGGCCCAGGCCGCCATCTCCGTTTTCCTACACTCAAGGCGCCCGCAGTTCGGGGCCTAACCATTCATTCAAACCGACGCCTTCGGCGCGGCTCAACTAGGATGTTAGCCACCATGAGAACATTCTCCGCAGTCGCGATGCTGTTGCTGGGCGGCTTCACCTGCAATGCAGCCGGAGCTCAGAAAGAGGAAATGGTCTCTGTCACGGCGAACATCAATGAGGCAATCATGCCGGTGGCCAGAGGCCGGAAGTACGGCCAACCACTGGATGTGTTCTTGAAGGAACGAGGCATAGGCGAGGTGACTGGCGGCGGCACGACAACCGGACCTGGCGGAGAGCCGAACTGGGTGGACATCGGCTTCGACCTCGTTGACCCGGAGGTCAATGCTCCCGCTGTCGCAGGAAAGCTCAAGGAGCTGGGTGCCCCGGTCGGCAGCTACCTGCATTACCGGGTCGGTGAGCAGCAGCACAATGTCCCGATCGAGTGATGGCCAACCAATCATTCAAGCCGACACCTTCGGCGCGGATTGTCTCAAGGCGACAGGCCCCAACCCATGAGTCCGAAGAAACATACGGCACTGCTGCTGCAGGCCAGCGTTGTGTGGATCGTTTTCTGGCTTGCCGGCCTTCCTGACTACTTCCAACAGTACTCGACACCCGTCATGGGCGTTGTTTGTACTTTCCTTTCCGTCGTATTCACGCTGTACGCCGTGTACGTGCTTGGCCGTTGCCGTGAGGACGTTCGATTCTCTCGCGCCTTCTGGCTTTCGGTTTACTACACGATTCCATTTGCCGTTTACGACACATTGTATTGCGGCTGGTACCTGGGCCTGGGCGCGGGCTTCCTGACGTCGCATTGGTACCTGACGGTTTTCTACTTCAGCATCTGGCTGACTTTCATTCCGGTTGCCTGGCTGCTCAAGGCGGCTGCTCCGAAGGCACCCTGACCTGGCAGGGCTCCACGAAACGAATGAGCCCTCCGCAAGGGAGGGCTCTCCGTCGGGCAACTGCGTTGGCGATTACTGGGCCGGCGTCTCCGCCGCCGCTTCGCCCTGCGGCTTCACGAAGCGCAGGGTCATGCGGTCGCTTTCGCCGATGGCGGCGTACTTGGCCTTGTCGGCCTCTTCGTGGTTGTTCGAGGGCGGCAGGGTCCAGACGCCGTTCGGGTGGTCCTTGGTGTCGGCCGGGTTGGCGTTGATCTCGCTCTTCTCCTCGAGCACGAAACCGGCGGCGGTGGCCAGGCCGATCACGTAGTCCTCGGGCAGGTAACCGCTGTCCTTCACTTCCTCCAGCGTCTTGCCGGCGGCCGCGCGGTGTTCGACCACGCCCAGCACGCCGCCCGGGCGCAGGGCGTCGAAGAAGGCCTTGAACATCGCCGCCTCGCTGCCGTCGTTGACCCAGTTGTGCACGTTGCGGAAGGTCAGCACCACGTCGGCCGAGCCGGGTTCGCCGATCACCGGCGCCTTCGGGTCGATCTCGAGCAGGGTGGCGTTGCCGTAGACGTCGGCGCGCGTGGCCAGCTTGTCGCGCAACTTCTGGTTGTTCTTGGCGTAGTACTCGGTGGCGCGTTCGCTGCCGGCCTTGGCCGGGTCGTTGATCACGCCGGTGTAGCTGCCCTTGCCGCGCGCCAGCGGGGCGAGGATCTCGGTGTACCAGCCGCCGCCCGGGCTGATCTCGACGATGCGCTGGCTGGGGCCGACGCCGAAGAAGGCGAGCGTCTCGCGCGGATGGCGCCAGGCGTCGCGCGGGGTGTTGGCGGGGTCGCGCCAGTCGCCGGCCAGCACCGCGTCCATCGGATCGAGGTGGGCGTTGCGCGCGGCGGTCTCGTCGGCCGCGGGCGCGGTGGTGTCGGCCGCAGCGGCGACCGCGTCGGCGGGCGCGGCGTTGACGCCATCGGCCGGCGTATCGGAGGCGCCGCAGGCGGACAGCAGCAGGCTGGCGGACAGGGCGAGGGCGAGCGGGGTAAGGCGCATGGTCGGCTCCGGGGTTGTCGAACGTGCGCGGAGGCTACCACAGCCCTCCGCAGCGGCCCGTCGAGCGGGCGAGGTCTAGGCCAGCGGCCGCGCCGCCGTCTCTTCGGGCGGCGCCATGTCGCGCCAGCGGGCCGCGGCCACCGGGTCGCCGCCGATGGGCACGTCGTTGACGTAGCGGTGGCGATCATCCCGCGCCAGCTGCGTCCGGCCGTCGGCAGCGGGCACCACGCGGAAGCTATGCGGGTCGGCGACGGTGATCTCGCGGTTGAAATAGAAGATGCGGCGGTCGTCGCGGCTGTAGAAGCCGCCGAGCTTGCGCCAGCTGGCGACATCGGCCTTGGCGATGCTGGCGTGGCCGCAGAACACGGTGCGCGCGTCCACGCCGAAGTATCCGTCGCCGAGGGAACGGAAGCTGGCCGACTCGGCCTTGCGGACCCAGTTCGCCTTGCCGCTGAAGTCGTAATGGAACACCCGGGCTTCATCGCGACCGTAGCTGTGCGGAATCCAGGTGCCGTCCAGGTCATCGACGCCGTCGTCGCAGGCCTCGAACGAGGCCGCATGGGCGTCCTTGACCTTGCCGCCGATGCACCACACCGCGTTCGCGTCCTTGAACCAGGTGTAGTTGAGCGCGTGGAACCGCTCGGGATCGGCGCCATTGAGGCGGCTCTCGAGAAAATAGCAGCGCCGCCGGTCGCGGGCGAAGGCGCCGAGGTAGAACACGAAGCTGTCGGCGTCCGCCCCGGCCACCACCCGGTCGAGACGGCACAGGATGCGATCGCCCTCGCGCCAGTAAAGATGGAACGGATCATCGTCCAGGGCCGAAGTGGCCGGCGGCCGGGCGAGCCGGAATTCGTCGAGGGTGGGCAGCATGGAGGCAGCGCAGGAGCGGTGGGCGATGACTATACGTCGGCCGGGCAAAGTGCAGGAAAAGGCGGAACCTGAATTGGCCTGCGCGCCGGCCGGCCCGATTGGTCGGTCGGGCCGGCTCTGGCGGGCGTCCAATGCAGGGGCGGCCGGTCCGCCCCGGGCCCCGCGCCGCCCCGTCGACCAGGAGCTCCCCATGCGACTGCCCTCCCTGCCGTTCCGTCCCGACCCGGTGCCCGCTGCGATGCCCCGGGCCGCGCACGTCGCGCGGCTGGCCGCGCTGGCCCTCGCCGCCTCGGCGCTCGACCTCGCCGGTGCCTTCGCCTACTGGTCGACCCATGGGGTTTCGCCTGCGCAGGTGCTGCGCGCGATCGCGGGCTGGGCGCTCGGGCCGCAGCCGCCCGATACCGCCGCGGTGCTCGCGGTCGGCGCGGGTGTGCATCTGGCCATCTATGCCGGCATGGTCGCGGTGCTGGACGCGCTGCTGCCCGCGAAGCGGGCGCCGCGGGAAGGTGCGTTCGGCGTCGGCGCCATCTACGGGACGCTGGCCTGCGTCGTGGTCTACCAGCTGGTCGTGCCGCAGATCGCCCCGGCCTCGAGCCACCACTACCCGCCCTGGGTGGCGACCTGCGTGGCGCTGCATGCGCTCATGATCGGACCCCTCATGGCCTGGTCGCTGCAGCGTTGGCGATAGCCGCCGGCTATCGAACGCATCACAAACATTCATTTTGCAACGTCATCTTCGGGGCGTAGCTTCAAGGGCCCGGCAGCCGCCGCTACCCCAAGGAGAGCCCCGATGTCGAACGAAGCCAAATGTCCTTTCTCGGGCGGCGCCCGCAGCCAGGCCATCACCGGGGCCTGGAGCAATGCCGACTGGTGGCCGAACCAGCTCAACCTCGGGATCCTGCACCAGCACTCGCCGCGCGCGAATCCGCTCGGCGAGGCCTTCGACTACCGCAAGGAATTCCAGACCCTCGACCTCGACGCGGTGATCAAGGACCTGCACGGCCTGATGACCGATTCGCAGGAATGGTGGCCGGCCGACTACGGCCACTACGGCCCCTTCTTCATCCGCATGGCCTGGCATGCGGCCGGCACCTACCGCATCTGGGACGGGCGCGGCGGCGGCGGCACCGGCGACCAGCGCTTCGCCCCGCTCAACAGCTGGCCCGACAACGGCAACCTCGACAAGGCGCGCCGCCTGCTGTGGCCAATCAAGCAGAAGTACGGCAACAAACTTTCCTGGGCCGACCTGTTCATCCTCACCGGCAACGTCGCGCTGGAATCGATGGGCTTCAAGACCTTCGGTTTTGGCGGCGGCCGCGCCGACATCTGGGAACCGCAGGCCGACGTGCACTGGGGTTCGGAAACCGAGTGGCTGGCCACCAGCGACAAGCCCAACAGCCGCTACTCGGGCGACCGCCAGCTCGCCAACCCGCTGGCCGCGGTGCAGATGGGCCTGATCTACGTGAACCCGCAGGGCCCGGACGGCAATCCCGATCCGCTGGCCTCGGCCCGCGACATCCGCGACACCTTCGCGCGCATGGCCATGGACGACGCCGAAACCGTCGCGCTGACCGCCGGCGGCCACACCTTCGGCAAGGCGCACGGCGCCGGCGACGCGTCGCTGGTGCAGGTAGAGCCCGAAGGCGCCGACATCGAGCAGCAGGGTTTCGGCTGGGTCAACGGCTACGAAAGCGGCATGGCCGGCCACACCATCACCAGCGGCATCGAAGGCGCCTGGACGCCGACGCCGACCAAGTGGGACATGAGCTACTTCGAGACCCTGTTCGGCTTCGAGTGGGAGCTGACCAAGAGCCCCGCCGGCGCGCACCAGTGGAAGCCCAAGGGCGACGCCGGCCGCACCGTGCCCGATGCGCACACGCCGGGCGTGTTCCACCAGCCGATGATGACCACGGCCGACATGGCCATGCGCATGGACCCGGCCTACGAGAAGATCTCGCGCGATTTCCTGGCCAACCCGGCCAAGTTCGCCGACGCCTTCGCCCGCGCCTGGTTCAAGCTCACCCACCGCGACATGGGCCCGCGCGTGCGCTACCTGGGCAAGTACGTGCCCAAGGAAGTGCTGATCTGGCAGGACCCGGTGCCCGAGGTCGACCATCCGCTGGTGGACGCCAAGGACGTCGAGGGCCTGAAGGCCAAGGTGCTGGCGTCGGGCCTCACCACCCAGCAGCTGGTCGCCACCGCCTGGGCTTCGGCCTCGACCTTCCGCGGCAGCGACAAGCGCGGCGGCGCCAACGGCGCGCGCATCCGCCTGGCGCCGCAGAAGGATTGGGAAGCCAACCAGCCGGCGCAGCTGGCCAAGGTGCTGGCGGTGCTGGAAGGCATCAAGAAGGACTTCGACGCGTCGGCAGGCGGCGGCAAGAAGGTCTCGCTGGCCGACCTGATCGTCATCGCCGGCAACGCGGCGGTGGAGGCGGCGGCGAAGAAGGGCGGGGTCGGCGTCACGGTGCCGTTCGCGCCGGGCCGCACCGATGCGACCGCCGAGCAGACCGACGCCGACTCCTTCGCGCCGCTGGAGCCGAAGGTGGATGGCTTCCGAAACTACGTCGCCAAGGGCTTTGAAGGCTCGGAAGCCGAGTCGCTGGTCGACAAGGCCGCGTTGCTGACCCTGAGCGCGCCGGAGATGACGGTGCTGGTCGGCGGCCTGCGCGCGCTGGACGCCAACTACGGCGGCAGCAAGCACGGCGTGTTCACCACGCGTCCGGGCACGCTGAGCAACGACTTCTTCGTCAACCTGCTCGACATGCGCACCAAGTGGAAGCGTTCGGAGGCCAACCGCGACATCCTCGAGGGCCGCGACCGCAAGACCGGCGAGCTGAAGTGGACCGGAACGGTGTCGGACCTGGTGTTCGGCTCGAACTCGCAGCTGCGCGCCCTGGCCGAGGTCTACGCCCAGAGCGACAGCCAGCAGAAGTTCGTCAACGACTTCGTGGCCGCGTGGACCAAGGTGATGAATGCGGACCGCTTCGACCTGAAATAAATCCGGGGTCAGAGTGTATTTATCTTCGGTGGGATGATGGGTGGATCGGGAGGGGCGGCGTCGGATGACGCCGTCCCTTTCTTATGGGATGGACGCCCCCGTTTCCGGGGGCCGACGTCATGCTCTGAGCCGTCCTGGATCAGCCGCATGAACGCATCCGGCCCCAGAGGTTGTTGGCGGCGCAGCTGCCGCCGGATCAGTTCCGGCTCTTCATGCGGGACCTTCTCGGCAACGAACCCACGGTATGCGCGCTGCCGCTCCATCGCGTCAGGCCCGAGCGCAAGATAGACAGTGTGCGGCGATACCAGGGCGTCGGCGAGCCCCAACGCGTTCGCGCCGTAGCTTGACCAGGGGAATGCCGATGCGGTCGAGGCCAATCCGGCGCGTACCGGGTTGAGTTCGATGTAGCGATGGCAGCGAAGCAGATAGTCCTCGGCGTGCACCGGCCCCGACCGGTAGCGGCCCTCCCACAACGTGCCGCTGCGGCAGTGGGTGTCATTGAACCAGCGGACGTAGCGGCGGCCCAGTGCCTGCATCATGCGGTCAACGCGGCCGGTGGGCCCGGGCGTCAACAGCAGATGCACGTGGTTGGTCATCAGCACGTAGGCATGGACGGCGCAGGCATTCTCCCGAGCAAGCGCGCGAAGGTCGTCCAGATAGCGCCGACGGTCGCGGTCGTCGAGGAAACACGGCTGGCGGTCATTGCCGCGCTGGACGAGGTGCAACGGCAGGTTGGGCAGGTGCAGTCGCGGTCGGCGGGGCATGGGTCGGCTCCGGAAGAGGAGCCAATGCTCGCGCGAAGGCGATGGCGGGAGTGTCGGCAATGGCTCAGTAGCGCGTCCGACAAGGCAGGGCGCGCCGCCAAGATAAATGCACTCTGACCCCGGATTTCAGATCACGTCCCAGGGATAGGTGCCGCCGGCGATCACCTTGTCGGCGATGTGTTCCAGCGCTGGGTCCTCGTTGTGCTCGAAGGCGCGCACGTTGCGGGCCATTCGCCGGCGCGCCTGGCGTGTGAAGGTGCGGGCGATCGCGACCACGGTCTCCGCCTTCGCCGGCTCGGCGCGCACCAGCGCGTCGGTGCGCGAGAGCACGCACAGGCCGACGAACAGGTCGATCACCAGGTCGGCGATGCGCTTCTGCAGGTGCTGCTGGTCGGCGATGCCCTTGCCGTGCTTGCGCAGCGCGGCATCGGCCACGCGCGCCAGCTCGGTGGCGTACTTCTCGTAGACCTTGGCCAGCGGCTGCAGATCCGGCCCCAGCTGGCGCAGGATGCGGTCGGCGCCGAAGCCGGTGGCCTGGGCGAAGCGACGCTCGGCATAACCGGTCATCAGGCCGAAGCCCTTGATGGGATCATTGAAGATCGCGTTCACCGCCGACTGCAGCTCCTTCAGCGAGGCGCCCACGCCCTTGAGGCCCGACAGCGCGATGTAGAGCCGCAGGATCTCGTTGGTGCCCTCGAAGATCGGCAGGATGCGGGCGTCGCGGGCGAAGCGTTCGTACGGGAACTCCTTCATGTAGCCGTTGCCGCCGGCGATCTGCAGCGCCTCGTAGGCGGCGCGCTGCATGGCCTCGCTGGCGTAGACCTTGCTGATCGCGGCTTCCACCGAATAGTCCTGGTGCCCGCTGTCGATGAAGTGCGCGACCATCCACACCGCGCTCTCCGCCGCGAAGCAGTCCACGGTCATCTGCGCGATCTTCTCGCGCACCAGGCCGAACTCGGCGATCGGCGTGTCGAACTGCTTGCGGTCCTTGGCCTGCGCCACCGCGCGCCTGATCAGCGCCTTCATGCCGCCGACCGCGCCGCCACCGAGGCCCGTGCGGCCATTGTTGAGGATGCCCATCGCCACCTTGAAGCCCTTGCCGGGCTCGCCCAGCACGTTCTCCGGCGGCACCCGCACGTCGGCGAAGGCGACCGTGGTGGTGGACGAGGCGCGGATGCCCATCTTGTCCTCGTGGTGGCCGCGGCTGACGCCTTTCCACGCGGCCTCGACCACGAAGGCGGTGATCTTGCCGGCGTCGCCGTCGGTGCGCGCGAACACCGTGTACAGGTCGGCGATGCCGCCGTTGGTGATCCAGAGCTTCTCGCCGCTCAGGGTCCAGCTGCCGTCGGGATTCTGTTTCGCCGACGTGCGGATCGACGCCGCGTCGGAGCCGGCGCCCGGTTCGGTCAGGCAGAAGGCCGCGATCATCTCGCCGCTGGCCAGGCGCGGCAGGTAGCGCGCCTTCTGCTCATCGGTGCCGTAGAGCAGGATGCCCTTCATGCCGATCGAGCTGTGCGCGCCGATGGTCAGCGACACCGAACTGTCGTGCGAGCTGGTCTGGGCGAGCACGCGCGCGTAGGCGGCGTTGGACAGCTCCAGGCCGCCGTGCGCCTCGGGGATGATCAGGCCGAACAGGCCGAGTTCGCGCAGGGCCTGGATGAACTCCGGCGGCTGGGCGGCGTCGGTGTCCCACTGCCGGAAGTCCTTCTCGTGGCCGTCGAGGAAGCGGTCGATCGAATCGACCATCAGGCCCAGCATCTCCCGGTCGCGTTCGCGCATCACCGGGTAGGGGAACAGGTTCTGCTCGAGGATCTCGCCGAACAGCAGGTTCTTGGCGACGCTCTGGTCGAGCTGCATCGGCGTGACGCCGGGGACGTCGGGCTGGTTCATGGCCACCACCTCGGGATGCGGAGTGTGATGATCTTACGTCGAATCATCGGCTGCGGACGGGGGCGAAGAATGCCAAGCCACCTTGTACGTGCCCGAGGGGGCTGAGAGACGAGCGCCCCGCAAGCTTGAGGAAATATAAACCCAGCTTTCGGGGAGGGCGTAGGATGAATGCGCCCGGACCTTAGCCATCTCAAGGAACGACTTTCAGTTCCGGGCTCTTTATCGAGACCAGAAAGCGAAGGCTCCTTATGTCGATGCAGATATGGGTAGATGAGAGCGGCGGAAAGGGCGTAGACCGACTCTATTCCGTTGTTGGGCTTATCGCGCAAGCAGAAAGCTGGGCAGTTTTCTCCGATGAATGGAAGGAATGTCTTTCAGAAGGCAAGCAAATCAAAACCTTCAAGATGAAGACAGTTGCCAAGTGGCGAGAACCGCAGCGCACAGAAAAGCTAAAGAAGCTCGTTGCGATCTTGAAGAGACACGTCAAACAGACGGTCGTTACCGTCTTAGACATTGACCTCTTTGTGTACCTTTGGGGCGAAGCTATGCCGAAGGGGATGGACAACCACTACCTGCCTCCGTTCTACGACACGATGACCGGCGCGGCAATATATGCCGCTAGAAACGGGGAAACATCACCTTTTGAGGCGATCTTTGACAGGCAAGATGTATACGCGCAGCACGCCATATTCGCCTACCCGACTTACCTAAAGACGGTAGAGAGGGAGTTCCCTGCGCTGTACCCGCTTCTTCCGGCGCTGCCAGCATTTAGTACGGACGATGACTTTATGCCGCTCCAGGCTGCAGACATGTACGCATGGTGTATTCGGAACAAGATTCAGAACAGGGACAACACGTTCGACTGGATCTTGGAGGAGCTAAAGCCAACAACGTCCTCGGAGTTCTTCAGTGTGTGGGATATCAACACCATCCCGGAGAGGGTCCGGACAACGCTCCAAGGCGTAATAGATGCTACTTCTTCCGAAGCCGTTTAGCGGGCTTTGGAATAATTTCTTCAACGCCCACTCAAACGTCCTTCCGTCCTGCGATTCAAAACAGGGTTAGCGGTTTCTTCGAACCGCTTTGACTGTTGCGAGTTGTGAGGGTTCGATTTTTAGCTCTTTTGGCAAAAAAACCGGGCGCCGAAGCGCCCCGGTTTCCGCAATGGCCGGGCGATCAGCCCAGCAGGGCCAGCGCGGCGTTGAGGGTGGGGCTGGGGCGCATCGCGGTGGCGACCTTGGCCGGGTCCGGGCGGTAGTAGCCGCCGATGTCCACCGGCTGGCCCTGCACGGCGACCAGCTCGGCGACGATCTTCGCCTCGTTTTCGGTCAGGGCCTTGGCCACCGGCGCGAACTTCGCCTTCAGCGCCGCGTCCTCGTCCTGCGCGGCCAGGGCCTGCGCCCAGTACATCGCCAGGTAGAAGTGGCTGCCGCGGTTGTCGATGCCGCCGACCTTGCGCGAGGGGCCGCGGTCCTCGTCGAGGATGCGGGCATTGGCCTGGTCCAGCGTTTTGGCCAGCACCGGCGCCGCCGAGTTCAGCCAGCGCTCGCTGACGTGTTCGAGCGACGCCGCCAGCGCCAGGAACTCGCCCAGCGAATCCCAGCGCAGGTAATTCTCTTCGGTGAACTGCTGCACGTGCTTGGGCGCGCTGCCGCCGGCGCCGGTCTCGAACAGGCCACCGCCGGCCATCAGCGGCACGATCGACAGCATCTTGGCGCTGGTGCCGAGCTCGAGGATCGGGAACAGGTCGGTCAGGTAGTCGCGCAGCACGTTGCCGGTGACGCTGATGGTGTCCTGGCCGGCGCGGATGCGCTGCAGCGACAGCTTCATTGCCTCGACCGGCGCGAGGATGCGGATGTCCAGCGACTTGGTGTCGTAGTCCTTCAGGTAACGCTCGACCTTGGCGACCACCTGGGTGTCGTGCGCGCGGCTGCGGTCGAGCCAGAACACCGCCGGCGTGGCGCTGAGGCGCGACCGGTCGACGGCCAGCTTCACCCAGTCCTGGATCGGCGCGTCCTTGGTCTGGCACATGCGCCAGATGTCGCCGGCTTCCACGGCGTGTTCGAACACCACCGCGCCCTTGTCGTCGGTGACGCGCACCACGCCGTCGGCGGCGACCTGGAAGGTCTTGTCGTGCGAACCATATTCTTCGGCCTTTTGTGCCATCAGGCCGACGTTGGGCACGCTGCCCATGGTCGCCGGGTCGAAGGCGCCGTTCGCCTTGCAGTCGTCGATCACCACCTGGTAGATGCCGGCGTAGCAGCGGTCCGGAATCACGGCCTTGGCGTCCTGCAGCTTGCCGGCGGCGTCCCACATGCCGCCGGAGTCGCGGATCATCGCCGGCATCGAGGCGTCGACGATGACGTCGCTGGGCACGTGCAGGTTGGTGATGCCCTTGTCCGAATTGACCATGGCCAGGCCCGGGCGCGATGCGTACACGGCCTCGATGTCGGCCTTGATCGCGGCCTGGGTGGCCTCGGGCAGCGCGGACAGGCGCGAGTACAGGTCGCCGATGCCGTTGTTGGCGTCGAAGCCGGCCTGGTCGAGCACGGCCGCATGTTTGGCCAGCGCGTCCTTGTAGAACTCGTTTACCACCACGCCGAACATGATCGGGTCGGAGACCTTCATCATCGTGGCCTTGAGGTGCAGCGAGAACAGCACGCCCTGGGCCCTGGCATCGGCGATCTGCGCGGCGACGAAGGCGGCGAGGGCCCTGCGGCTCATCACCGCGGCGTCGACGATTTCGCCGGCCTGCACCTTCACGCTGTCCTTGAGCACGGTGGTCTTGCCGTCCTTGCCCACCAGTTCGATCTTGAGCTTGCCGGCATCGGCGATCGTCGCCGAACGCTCGCTGCCATAGAAGTCGCCGCCGTCCATGTGCGCCACGTGCGACTTCGACGCCGCCGACCACTTGCCCATGCGGTGCGGATGCTTGCGCGCGTAGGCCTTCACCGACTTGGGCGCCCGGCGGTCGGAATTGCCCTCGCGCAGCACCGGGTTCACGGCGCTGCCCTTGGTGCGGTCGTAGCGGGCCTTGATGTCGGCTTCGGCGGCGTCCTTCGGCTCTTCCGGGTAGTCCGGCAGGTCGTAGCCCCGGGCCTGCAGCTCCTTGATCGCGGCCTTGAGCTGGGGCATCGAGGCACTGACGTTGGGCAGCTTGATGATGTTGGCTTCCGGGCGGGTCGCCAGCGCGCCGAGCTCGGCCAGGTCGTCGGCGATGCGCTGGTCTTCGCGCAGGCGCTCGGGGAACTGCGCCAGGATGCGGCCCGACAGCGAGATGTCGCGCGTCTCCACGGCGATCCCGGCGGCGCCGGCGAAGGCCTGCACGATCGGCAGCAGGGACTGCGTGGCGAGGAAGGGGGCTTCGTCGGTCAGCGTGTAGATGATCTTGGGCGTATCGGACATGGAGCGTCGTCTCGTGTGCGGGCGGGTGGACGCCGGGGTCCGGGTCCTCCGCGAAGAGAGTGTGTGGCGCAGGCGCGCCGCGTCAGCCAGCCATTGTCGCCTGTCGGCCGTCGGGGCGGAAGCCGAGTCCCCGGCGGCGCCGGATACGTGCAGGTATGGACGGCCGCCCGCCGGATCGGGCAAAGCGCGGCGACGGGTCCCGGTCTAAGCTCGGGACAGCCTCGGACGGAGACCCCGCATGCGCCTCGCCCTGCCCCTGACCGCCAGCCTGATGCTGTCCTCTGCAATCGCCCTGGCGCAGTCGCCCTCGGGCCCGCCACCCCCGGCCTGCGAGGGCGCCGAACATCGCCAGTTCGACTTCTGGCTGGGCGACTGGGCGGTCACCCGGCCCGACACCGGCGCGGTGATCGGCCGCAGCCGGATCCGCAGCGCATCGTCGGGCTGCGCGATCTACGAGCACTGGATCGACGCCTCCGGCAGGGACGGCCGCAGCCTCAATGGCTACGACCGGCAGCGCAAGGCATGGGTGCAGTTCTGGATCGGCAGCGACGGCGGCGTGCTGCGACTGCAGGGCGGGCGCCAGGGCGAAGCCATGGTGCTGGAGGGCGAAATGCCCGTCGCGGGCGGCGGCATGCAAATGCAGCGCATCACCTGGACGCCCGCGGCCGACGGCAGCGTGAGCCAGCACTGGCAAGCTTCGGCCGATGGCGGCAAGACCTGGACGACGAGCTTCCTGGGCGTCTACCGGCGCGCGCCGGCCGCGGAACCCGCGCCGGACTGAGCGCGGATCAGGCCCGCCAGTCCGCCGGCGTCAGCGGCGGCAGGCCGTGCACGGCGCGGGCGCGGTCGCACTGCGGGCTCGCCTCGCCGTGTTCCCAGGCGGCACCGAGTTCGCGGCAGGGTGCGGGCCGCTGCGCGTAGATCGTGCAGCGCGTGCCGTCGCCGACCGTGCCTTCGAGCGCGACGCAGCGCACCGGGAGGGTTTCCGTGCCGCGCATGGCCAGCTCGTGCCGGCGCAGCGGCGACGCCAGGGCTTCCGGCACGCCGTCGGCCTTGGCCGGCTGCGCCTCGGACCAGTGGAAGGCGACGCGGAAGGCGGCGCAGCAGGCGCCGCAGCGCTGGCAGGGATGGCTCATCGGCGGGCGGAGCGCTGGCGGACGGGGCCGCCGGGATCACTCGACGCGGAAGCTGCGCGTCTCGGTGACCCGGTCGTTGATCGCGATCTCGACCGTGTAGTCGCCCGCCGGCCAGGGCTCGGCCTGGGCGACGCTGAAGGTGGTGACGGTGGGCGTGGTCGGGGTCAGGCTCTGACCGGCCTTGGCCACCTCGGTGCCGTCGGCGGCGAGCCAGCGCGCCGACAGGGTCAGGCCCTCGCTGCTGCCCACGGCCACGACCGCGGCGTGGATCTTGTCGCCGGGGGCGAACACTTCCTGGCCCTGGCGGACCTGGCCTTCGGCGTCCACCGCCTTGCCCAGGGTGACCGAAACGATGCGGTAGTCGCCGGTCGGCAGCGGCGGCAGCGCGGCCGGCCCTTCCTCGGCCGCGGCGACTGCGGCCTGGGTGGCGGCTTGCGCGGTGGCGGTGTTGTCCGTCGCAGGCGCCACTTCCTCGCCGCCGCAGGCGGCCAGGGCCAGGCACAGCAGCAGGGAAACGGGGGCGGTCAGGCGCATGGCGGCTCCGTGGCTTATTGGCGTGCGGTGCGCGGGTTGCCCGGCAGCGGCATGCCCGGGGTGGCGCGGAAGGGGTTGATGTCCAGGCCGCCGCGGCGCGTGTAGCGCGCATACACGCCCAGGCGCGTCGGCGCGCAGTGCTGCATCAGGTCCATGAAGATGCGTTCGACGCACTGTTCGTGGAAGTCGCTGTGCTGGCGGTAGGACACGAGGTAGCGCAGCAGGCCGTCGCGGGCGATGCGCGGGCCGGCGTAGCGGATCTGCACGCTGGCCCAGTCCGGCTGGCCGGTGACCGGGCAGTTGGACTTGAGCAGGTGCGAGACCAGGATCTCGTCGGCGCGAACTTCCGGATCCGAGGACAGGAAGTCCGGACGCGGGGGGCCGTAGTGGCTCACCTCGATCGGCAGGTCGTCGATGATCTCGCCCTCGAGGTTCTCGATGAGCGCGGCGTTGGCCGAACCGGCCGGCGTCAGCACCACGTTCACCGCGGCGCCCGCGGCGTCGCTGAGGTCGCGCACCAGCTGCGCACGCAGCGTGTCGGTGTCGGAGAACTTCGCCTGCGCGTAGCTGCCGAGGTAGAGCTTGAAGCTCTTGGATTCGATGAGGTGGGTGGACGCGGCCGGCACGCGGATCTCGGCCAGCGCGACGCGCGGCTTGCCGCGGCCGTCGAGCCAGCTCAGTTCGTAGGCGTTCCAGAAATCCACGCCGACGAAGGGCAGTTCGTCGCCCAGGCCGAGCGCGGCGCGCTGCGTGGCGCGGGCGATGGGAAACAGCAGGGAGGCATCGTAGTCGGCGCCATAGCCGACGTTCTTGCCCAGCGGGCTCAATTCGGGGGAAGTCATGGCGCGCATTCTCGCATGGGGCCGGCTGAACGGCGCGGGGGACGGGGCGCCGGGCGACGGGCGGCCAGGGCCGGCCCCGGAACGGTAGCGCCGGGGCAGCGTGCGGGATCGCTGCCGCCGGCGCCGGGACGCCGGTCTCAGAACGCCGCGTCGAACTGCACCTCGCCCTGCACGCCCACCTGGTAGGCAGATACCCGGCGTTCGAAGAAGTTGGTCAGTTCCTGCACGTCCTGCAGGTCCATGAACGGGAACGGGTTGCGGGCGCCGAAGTGTTTGGCCAGGCCGAGCTGGGCCAGGCGCTGGTCGGCGCAGTACTCAAGGTACTGGCGCATGTCGCGGGTCGAGAGGCCGGCGACGCCGCCGCTGAGCACGTCCTCGCTGAAGCGGCATTCGCAGTCCACCGCCTCGGTGAGCATCTGCACGATCTGCGCCTTGAGCTCGTCGTCGAACAGGTCGGGCTCTTCCTCGCGCGCCGTGCGGATGACCTCGAAGGCGAACGCCATGTGCCCGCTCTCGTCGCGGAAAACCCAGTTGGTGCCGCTGGCCAGGCCGTGCAGCAGGCCGCGCGAGCGCAGGTAATAGACGTAGGCGAAGGCGCCGAAGAAGAACAGGCCCTCGATGCAGGCCGCGAAGCACACCAGGTTGAGCAGGAACTGCCGACGCTGCTGCCGCGTCTCCAGCCGCTGCAGCGACTGCACGCTGTCCATCCACTTGAAGCAGAACTCAGCCTTGTGCCGGATCGAGGGGATGTTCTCGACCGCGGCAAAGGCCTTGGCCCGCGCCTCGGGCTCGGGCAGGTAGGTGTCGAGCAGGGTCAGGTAGAACTGCACGTGCAGCGCCTCCTCGTAGAGCTGGCGCGACAGGTACATGCGCGCTTCCGGCGCATTGATGTGCTGGTAGAGGTTGAGCACCAGGTTGTTGGACACGATCGAGTCGCCGGTGGCGAAAAAGGCCACCAGGCGCTCGATCAGGTGCCGCTCGGCCGGTCCGAACTTGGTCTTGAGGTCGTTGGTGTCGAGCGAGAAGTCGACTTCCTCGACTGTCCAGGTATTGCGGATGGCGTTGCGATACATCTCGTAGAACCGCGGGTAGCGCATCGGCCGTAGGGTCAGGTTGAAGCCGGGGTCCAAGAGCTTAGGAAGTAGAGGGGAGGAAGTAGGAAGTAGAGAAGAACTTTCGGACTGCGACATTGGTTGAATCCTTGTGGAGGACGCGCGCGACGTCGCGCGACAATCATTCGGGGTACGGAGGGTCAATGAACTACCAGGGCGCCGTTGTCTGGAAGAAGGCGATGAAGCTGGCCATCGCAACCTGTCGATGTGCGGCGGGATTGCCAGCGGAAGAGCGATTCGGACTTCGGTCCCAGATGACGCGAGCCGCCGTTTCGGTTCCAAGCAATATTGCCGAAGGGTGGGCCAGAGAGTCGCGGAAGGAGAAAGCGCAGTTCCTCGCTATCGCCCATGGCTCCGCCGCCGAACTGAATACACAGGTCCTCATTTGCCGCCATCTTTGCTGGCTTAGCCATGGTCAGTCGGATCCGTTGCTAAAACTTGCCGATGAGGTTGGCAGGATGCTTACGGTCATGAGGCGGGGGTTGCGCGGGGGTAGGAGCGAGGAAGTAGAGGGGAGGAAGTAGGAAGTAGAGAAGAGCCAGGAGGGACGAGGCCACCAGGCTCTCGCTTTCTCTACTTCCTATTCACTACTTCCTACTTCCTCTCGCCTCACTGGCACGCCTCGCAACTCTCCGGATTCTCCAGGGAACAGACCACCGCCGCCGTGGCGTCCGGCGTATTCACCGTGGTCTTGGCGATCTTCGTCGCCGGGCGCGAGCGCAGGTAATAGGTGGTCTTGATGCCCTGCTTCCAGGCGTACATGTACATGGACGAGAGCGCGCCGATGTTGGGCGACTCCATGAACAGGTTCAGCGACTGGCTCTGGTCGATGAAGGCACCGCGTTCGGCGGCCATGTCGATCAGGCTGCGCATCGGCACCTCCCACACCGTGCGGTAGATCGCGCGCAGTTCTGCCGGGATCTCGACGATACCCTGCACCGAGCCTTCGGCCAGCTTGATGCGGTCGCGCATCTCCGGCGTCCACTGGCCCAGCTGCTTGAGCTCGGCCACCAGGTGCTTGTTCACCTGCAGGAAATCGCCTGACAGGGTTTCGCGCTTGAACAGGTTGCTCACCTGCGGCTCGATGCACTCGTAACATCCCGCGATGGACGCGATCGTGGCCGTCGGTGCGATCGCGATCAGAAGGGAGTTGCGCAGGCCGTGCTGGCGGATGCGTTCGCGCAGAAGGTCCCAGCGCTCGGGCGAGGCCGGCTGCACGCCCCAGGCGTCGAACTGCAGCTCGCCGTGGGCGGCGCGCGTTTCCTCGAAGTTAGGGTGCATGCCGCGCTCCTGCGCCAGCTCGCAGCTGGCTTCCAGCGCATGGAAGTAGATGGCCTCGGCGATCTGCGCCGACAGTGCGCGCGCCTCGGGCGAATCGAAGGCCAGGCGCAGCCGGAAGAACACGTCCTGCAGGCCCATCACGCCCAGGCCCACCGGCCGCCACCGCAGGTTGCCGCGGCGCGCGGTCTCGATCGGGTAGAAGTTCAGGTCGATCACGCGGTCGAGCTGGCGCACGGCCAGGCGCACGGTTTCGGCCAGCTTGTCGAAGTCGAAACCGTCCTCGCCGAGGTGCTGTCCGAGATTGATCGAGCCCAGGTTGCATACGGCGGTTTCATCCGAAGACGTCACCTCCAGGATCTCGGTGCACAGGTTCGACAGGTGGATGACATTGCCCGGTCGCGCGGTCTGGTTGCTGGCGCGGTTGCACTTGTCCTTGAAGGTCATCCAGCCGTTGCCGGTCTGGGCCAGGGTGCGCATCATCTTTGCGTACAGCTCGCGGGCGCGAACGGTCTTCACGGCGCGGCCGCCGGCTTCGGCCTGTTCGTAGGCCACCTCGAAGGCCTTGCCGTAGAGGTCGGTGAACTGCGGCACGGCCTTGGGGTCGAACAGCGACCAGTCGCCGTCGGCTTCCACGCGGCGCATGAACAGGTCCGGGATCCAGTTGGCGAGGTTGAGGTTGTGGGTGCGCCGGGCCTCGTCGCCGGTGTTGTCGCGCAGCTCCAGGAACTCCTCGACGTCGGCATGCCAGGGCTCCAGGTAGACGCAGGCCGCGCCCTTGCGCTTGCCGCCCTGGTTGACCGCGGCCACCGAGGAATCGAGCGTCTTCAGCCAGGGCACGATGCCGTTGGAATGGCCGTTGGTCGAGCGGATCAGCGAACCGCGCGAGCGCACCCGGGTGAACGACACGCCGATGCCGCCGCTGAACTTGCTCAGCATCGCCACGTCGGCGTACTTGCGGTAGATCGATTCGAGCGAGTCGTCCGGCGAGTCGAGCAGGAAGCAGCTCGACAGCTGTTCGTGCGTGGTGCCGGCGTTGAACAGCGTCGGCGAGCTGGGCAGGTAGTCCAGCGAGGCCATGCGGCGGTACAGCGCCAGCGCCTCGGGCACGTCCTGGCTGAGCGCGCAGGCGATGCGCAGGAAAAACTGCTGCGGCGTCTCGATCACCGTGCGCTGCGTGGGATGCCGCAGCAGGTAGCGATCGTAAAGGGTGCGCAGGCCGAAATAGTCGAAGCGCCTGTCGAGCGAGGCGTCGAGCGCGTCGTTGAGCTTGCGCGCGTTGGCCTGCACGAAGCCCAGCAGGCGGTCGTTGATCAGGCCGATCTCGTGGCCGCGGGCGATGGACTGCGAGAAGGCGTGGATTTCCTGGCCCGCCACTTCCTTGGCGATGAAGTCGGCCAGCAGGCGCGCACCCAGACGGCCGTATTCGGGCTCCTCGGCGGTCAGCAGGGCGGCGGTGCGGATCGAGAGTTCGTCCAGTTCGCGCGTGGTCGCGCCGTCGTACAGGCCGGAAATGGTGCGCGTGGCGACGCGCATCGGGTCGACGGCGTAGAGATCGTCGCACTGGCGCATCACGGCGCGCACGATCTTGTTCAGGTCCACCGGCTCGCGGCGGCCGCTGCGTTTGGTGACGGTCATGCCCAGCGAGGTGGCGGGCGGGGTGAGGGCGAACTGCGGCGCGGCTTCGCTGGCCGGCGCGTCGAGTATTTCGTGGGTCATCGGGGTTCTCCGGTGCATGGCGCACGTTCGCCGCGCCTCCCTCGGGAGCGGCGCACGGAGACGGGCAACGAAGACGCGCAGCGGCGTCGTCGAGGCCACGCCCCCGCGGGCGTACGAAGTCTGGACGGAGGATGGAAGACGGGTGTCGCAGGGACCGAGACGCGGCGCCACGACACCGGCGCCGTCTCCCCCCGGAGACCTCTGGGCCGGTCACCGCGCGGTGTGCATCGCGCGGCTGTCGGCAGGTCTTCGGGCTCGTGGACGCCAGGCTCGCGCCTGTCCTACTGGCCGTCGCTTCCCAGTCCCCGGAGGTCCCAGTGCGGATGACGGCGTTCGTTTCCACATACCGCTGCGGGGCAGCGCCGGATTCACACCGGCTTCCCTATTAACCCGACCGCAGGGGCCGGGACCGACGGACACAACATATAGGGGTGGCACGATCGGGTCAACGCTAGCTGTTGCGTATGGGATCGGAACTGCGCGCGCGCAGCGGTACCGCGGCGGCGGTTCGACGCTCCCCGCAAGCTGTGCCACCATCGCTGCGCCGGGCCCGCTCCGCCTGCAGCACGCCGCACCCCCACGGCAGGTCCTGCGCCTTCGACACCCATTCGACAGGAGAAAGCAGATGCGCAAGTTCCTTGCCTGGGCCAAGCGTGGCCTTTTCGTTCTGACCCCCCTCGCCGTGTTCGCCGCCGCGAGCGCTTCGGCCGCCGATCCCTCCGCCACGACCCGGGCCGCGCTGCAGCGCGACCTCGGGCTCACCTCTTCGCAGCTGTCCCAGTACCTGAAGGTCGAACGCCTCGCGGCCGCGCAGGAGCGGCAGATGGCCCAGGCACAGGGCGAGCGCTACGCCGGCAGTTGGCTCGAACGCAAGGCCAATGGCGACTACCAGCTGGTGGTGGCGACCACGTCGATCCAGCCGCAGCGTGCCACGGCCGACGTCGAGTTCCGCAACGTGCGCCACAGCGCCGCGGCGCTGCGCGCGTCCAAGGGCGAGATCGACGACCTGGTGGCGCGCGGCGCGCGCGTTCCGGGCGGCGTGTACGGCTGGTTCGTCGATCCGCGCACCAACAGCGTGACGGTCAACGTCGCACCGGGGGCGCAGCGGCACGCGATCGGCTTCGTCGCCGCCAGCGGCGCCGACGTGGACACGCTGCGCTTCCAGACCATGGCCTCGGCGCCGATGCCGTTGGCCACCTTCAAGGGCGGCAGCGAATACCTGTCCTACGACGGCTCCGGTTACTGGTACTGCTCGGTCGGCTTCGCGGTCACGCGCCAGGGCGCGAAGGGCTTCGCCACGGCGGGCCACTGCGGCAACGCCGGCGACACCGCCTTCGTCGCGGTGAACCGCCGCACGGTCAGCCAGATCGGCGCCTTCGCCGCGTCCAACTTCCCGAATTCCGACCGCGCCTGGGTGCAGGTGGACAACAGCCACACACTGCTGCCGGTGGTCGACGGTTACGGCAAGGGCGACATCACGGTGCGCGGCAGCACGGTGGCGCCGATCGGCGCGGCGGTCTGCCGCTCGGGCCGCACCACCGGCCTGCGCTGCGGCACCATCGAGGCCTACAACGTCTCGGTGCAGTACCCCGACGCCACGGTCAACGGCATGACCCAGGTGAAGGTGTGCGCCGAGGGCGGCGACTCCGGCGGTTCCTTCATCACCGGCGCCGGCCAGGCGCAGGGCGTGCTGTCGGGCGGCAACTACAGCTGCAAGGGCAAGCAGGCCAACCTCGCCACCAGCTACTTCCAGCCGATCAACCCGCTGCTGCAGGCCTACGGGCTGACGCTGACGGTCAGTCCGTAATCCGCGGACCCCGGCCAGACAAGAACGCCCCGGCTTGCCGGGGCGTTCTTTTATCGAGGCGTCGGCACGCCGGCGACAGACAGCCTCATTCCATCCGCTGGTAGTCGAGCAGCACCTGCAGCATGGTGCGCGTGCCGACCTTGAGCGCCGTCTCGTCCAGGAAGAATTCCGGCGAATGGTTGGACGGGGCTTTCAGCGCGTCCTGGCCCTTCGGCGTGGCGCCGACGAAGAAGAAGAAGCCGGGCACTTCGCGTGCGTAGTAGCTGAAGTCCTCGGCGCCCATGTTCAGGTCCATCTCGACCACGTTCTCCGCGCCGACCGCGGTTTCCAGGCTGGGCACCATGCGCGCGGTGAGCGCGGGGTGGTTCACCGTCACCGGGTTGCCCTTGGTGTCGGGCACCTGGGCGACGACGGTGGCGCCGTGCGCGGCGGCGACGTGTTCGGACAGGTTCTTGAGGTCGGCGAACACCGCCTGGCGCATGCCTTCGTCGAAGGTGCGGATGGTGCCGACCAGCTCCACGCTGTCGGGGATGATGTTGTAGCGGATGCCGCCCTTGATCGCGCCGTAGCTCACCACCACCGGCTGCTTGCTGATGTTCTGGCGGCGGCTGACGATGGTCTGGGTGGTGCCGATGATGTCGGCGGCCGCGACGATCGGGTCCACGCCGCCCCAGGGCCGCGAGCCGTGCGTCTGCCGGCCCTTCACGACGATGTTGAAGCGGTCGGACGCGGCCATGGCCGGGCCGCTGCGCCAGCCGACCGTGCCGGCGTTGAGCGTGCTGAACACGTGCAGGCCGAACACCGCCTCGGGCTTGAAGCGCTCGAAGATGCCCTGCTTGAGCATCTCGTCGGCGCCGCCGTCCTCGCCGTCCGGCGGGCCTTCCTCGGCCGGCTGGAAGATGAAGAGGATCTCGCCGGGCAGTTCGGCCTTCATCGACGCCAGCGCCTCGGCCACGCCCATCAGGATGCCGGTGTGGGCGTCGTGGCCGCAGGCGTGCATCACGCCGACGGTTTCGCCGCGGAAGGTGGACGTGGCCTTCGAGGCGAAGGGCAGATCGTTGCGTTCGGTCACCGGCAGCGCGTCCATGTCGGCGCGCACGGCGATGCGCGGGCCGGGCTTGCCGCCGCGCAGTACCGCCGTCACGCCGGTGGTGGCGATGCCGGTGCGCACGTCCTCGAAGCCGAGCGCGCGCAGGTGGTCGGCCACCAGCTTCGCGGTGCGCACCTCGCGGTTGCCGAGTTCGGGATGCTGGTGGATGTCGCGGCGCCAGGCCTGCACCTTCGCGTCGACGGCAGAGGCGAGTGCCTCGACGTCGGGGGCCTGGGCGGCGGCGGGGCCGCAGAGTGCGGCGGCGAGGGCGGAAACGAGCAGCAGTCGGCGCATCGGGAGTCCCCTGGGGTGTGTCGCCGATGCTAGCACCGGGGCCGACCGCCGGCGCTCAGCCGCGCGGCGTCCCGCGCGACCGCACGGAAAGCACCAGCGCCGCGAGCGTCGCCAGCACGGGCCAGGCCAGGTAGCGGAATTCGGCGCTGCCCGAGACCAGGGCCAGCGGCAGCGCATACATCAGCGCGGAGGCCGCGACCGCTGCGGCCAGTCCGGTCCGGCCCGCGTCCGCATCGTCCGTCACGCGCGAGCGCCGCCAGGCCAGCGCGATCACGCCCGCGCAAAGCGCCAGGTAGATCCAGCCCGCGAACAGCGGCGTGTCCACCAGCGCCAGCAGCCCGGCCAGCGCGCGCTCGTGCAGGGCACTGCGTTCGACCGCCAGCGCCGGGTTGTCGCCATAGGCGTGCAGGCCCGGCATCAGCACCAGGCCGTCGGGCAGTGCGGCGCGGTCCCAGCCGTAGAGCAGCTGCGCCAGTCGCCAGCGGTGCGCGGCGTAGGCGCGGGTGTGCTGCGTCGGCAGGTCCAGCGCCAGCTGCCGCAGGGCCTTGCGCTGCGCCGGCGTGTAGGGGCCGTCGAAGCTGTGGTGCAGCTTGTGGGTCTCGAACACGGTGGTGTTGCTGTAGTCGGTGAACTTGCCGCGCAGCTCGTCCAGCGTCAGCGTCGGGTCCACCAGTTCGGTCGGATAGACCAGGCGGTTTTCCGCCAGCGACACCGCGGCGGCGTCCCACAGCGTCACCACCGACCAGATCGATTCGGTGTGGCGCACGCGGCCATCGCGCGCCGGCAGCGCCGCGACCAGCGCGACGAGCAGGGTCAGCGTGCTGGCCAGCGCCACGACGGCCAGCCGCGGGTGGCGCAAGGGCCGGTGGACCGACAGCTCGCGCCCGCAGAGCCACAGCAGCAACGGCAGCGCGCCGGTGATGGCGTTGTGGCGGAACGCGCAGGCGAACACCAGGGCCACGACCGCGCTCACGCGCCAGCCGCGGTGCGGCGTGCGCAGTTCCTCCGCCATCAGCGCCAGCGCCCAGGCGAAAGCCGCCAGCGTCCACAGGTCCTTCCACACGTGCGGCTGCAGCGCCAGCAGCGGCGGCCACAGGCCGAAACCGAGCACGATCAGCGCGCGCCAGATCGGCCGCACCGGCAGCGCGGCGGCGAACAGCGCCAGCGCCGACCACAGCAGCGCGCACTGCAGCGCGAACATGCCGCCCGGCCCTTCGACGACGCGGTCGGTGAGTTGCCAGATCATCGCCAGCAGCGGCGGATGCACGCTGTCGAAGCGGTCGTGCCTCGCCTGCCACCACTGGTAGGCCGAGTCCCAGCTCATGTAGCCGGGCCAGAACACTGCGAGCACCAGCGCCAGGCCGGCCAGCGCGGCGATCCAGGGTGCCAGCTGCGGCCAGCCCGCTTGCCGCGCGGCGGCGGCTGCCGATGGCGCGCCGGGGCTCACGGCCGGCAGCCCGTCATCGGCCACGGGGCGCCCGATGGCGCGGCGCCGCTCACGGCCGGTGCTCGCGCGCCAGGTATTCGGCGCTGCGCATCTCGATCAGGCGCGAGGCGGTGCGCTCGAATTCCTGCATCAGCTTCTCGCCGCCGTACAGCCACATCGGCTCGGCGGCGGCGCTGAGCAGCAGGTTGACGTTGCGGTCGTAGAGTTCGTCCACCAGGTGCACGAAGCGGCGCGCGGCGTTGTCGTGCGCGACATCGAACACCGGCACGCCCGATACCAGCACGGTGTGGAAGTCGCGGGCGATCTCGATGTAGTCGGCGGCGGCGCGCGGCCCCTCGCACAACGCGGCGAAGTCGAACCAGGCGATGCCTTCGGCCAGCGCCCGCACCGGGATCGGCCGGCCGTTGATCGCCAGCGGGCCGGACTCGTGCGGGCAGTCGGCGGCCAGGCGGTGGAAGTGTTCGGCCAGCGCGCGTTCGGCATCGGCGCCCAGCGGGGTCAGGTAGGTGCTGGCGCGGGTGAGCTGGCGCAGGCGGTAGTCGTGCGCGCTGTCGAGGTGCACAACGGCGCACTGCGCCTCGATCAGGGCGATCGCCGGCAGGAAACGCGCGCGCTGCAGGCCGTCCTTGTAAAGGTTCGGCGGCGCGGTGTTCGAGGTCGTTACCAGCACCACGCCGCGGGCGAACAGGCGCTCGAGCAGGCGGCCCAGGATCATCGCGTCGGCGATGTCGCTGACGATGAATTCGTCGAGCACCAGCAGCCGCATCTCGTCGGCCAGCTGGTCGGCGACCACGGCCACGGTGTCGGCGGTATCGTCGGGCAGGGCCTGGATGCGCGCGTGCACTTCGACCATGAAGCGGTGGAAGTGCCAGCGCCGGCGCGGCACGTCCTCGTCGAGCTGGTCGAACAGCAGGTCGTTGAGGAAGGTTTTGCCGCGGCCGACGCCGCCCCACAGGTACAGCCCGCGTACCGGCGGCGGCGGACTGAGTTTCCACAGCCACTGCTGCCAGAGCGGATGCCGCTGGCGGGAGCGCAGCTGGCGGTGGATGCGGTCGAGTTCGGCCAGCGCGGGCTGCTGCGCCGGATCGTGCTGCCAGCGGCCGGCGGCGACGCCGGTGGCATAGGCGGCCGACGGCAGCTGCGCCGCCGCGGGTTCAGCCATGGCGCGGTGGCGGCAGGTTCTTGCGCACGCCGTTCTTGATCGCGCCGCGCAGGTCCATCAGCCGCCGGTGGAAGAAGTGGCCGGTGTCGGGCATGCGCACCAGGGTCGGCTTTTCCTGCAGCGAATCGATCCAGGCGTAGACCGCCTGCGGATCCACCAGGTCGTCGGCCTCGCCCATGATCACCAGCCAGGGGCAGGGCGGCGGCAGCACGCCGGCGAAGGGCCGCAGCCCCACCGGCGGTGCGATCGACACCATCTGCTTCACCGGCAGCTGGCGCGCGCCCTGCAGGGCGACCCAGCTGCCGAAGGAAAAGCCGGCCAGCCACAGCGCATCGTCCGGGCGCACCTTGCGCACCCAGTCGGTGACCGCGAGCAGGTCGAGCGTTTCGCCGCGGCCGTTGTCGAAGCTGCCCTCGGACTGGCCGACGCCGCGGAAGTTGAAGCGCACGGCGGCGATGCCCAGCTCGCTCAGCGCGCGCGCGGTCATCGTGACCACCTTGTTGTGCAGCGTGCCGCCGTCGGGCGGGTTGGGGTGGCAGATGACGGCCACGCCGGCGCGCTCCTGCCCGGGCTCGGGCAGGTCGACCATCAGCTCGAGGCGACCGGCCGGGCCGGCCAGGTGCAGCGAGCCGGATTCGGTCGGGAAGGCGGGCAGGGCGTCCATGGGCGCGATCATAGCCCGGGGCGGGCCAGGTCGAGGCCGAGCAGCATCGGGTCGTGGTCGGAGGCGCGCCAGGGGCTGGCGGGGGCGTCGCGGCGGTAGTCGAAGGCCTCGGCTTCGTCGCTGTTGATATGCCATTCGGCGGCTCCGCGCAGGCGCGCGGCCAGGCCGGCGTCGAGCAGGGCGTGGTCCAGGCGCGCCGACTGGCCGCCCCAGACATAGGAATAGGGCTTGTCGGCACCGGCCAGCACGAAGGCGTCCTGCCAGCCCCTTTCGCGCAGCAGGCGCAGCGGGTCTTCCTCGGCGTGGGCGTTGAGGTCGCCGATCACCAGCGCCCCGGTGGCGCCGGTGCCGGTCGGGTCGGTGGCCAGCCAGTCGTGCAGGCGGCGCGCCGAGTCCACGCGCGTCGCGTTGTAGCAGGCCTGGCCGTCGCCCAGGTCGGCGTCGCCGCCGCTCGCTTCGCCGCAGCCCTTGGACTTGAAGTGGTTGGCGGCGACCACGAACACCGGGCCGTCGCCGGCGCGGAAGGCCTGTACCAGCGGCGCGCGGCTGCGGTCGGCGAAGGGGCCTTCGGCCAGCGTCGCCGGCGCGCCCACCGCGGTGAAGCGGCTGGCGCGGTAGACGATGCCGACGCGGATGGGATTGGTGCCCGGGCCTTCGCCGGCGTCGACATAGCGCCAGTCGGCATGCGGACCGGCGGCATTGAGCGCGGCGACGAACTGCGCGAGCGAGGACTCGGGACCGTAGCCGTCGTTCTCCAGCTCCATCAGCGCCGCCAGGTCGGGGTCGAGCGCCTGCACGACCGCCACCAGTTTCGCCTGCTGGCGCGCGTACTGTTCCGGCGTCTGCGCGCCGCGTTCGGTCGGGAAGCCGCCGCCCTGGCCGTCGCCGTTGAACAGGTTGAGCACGTTGAAGCCGGCGATGCGGCGATCACCGGGCACGCTGGGCGCGGCCGGGCGCGGCGCCTGCTCGATGCTGCCGATCTGTTCGGTGAGCTGCAGGCGGTAGCTGCCGAAACGCTGGTCGAGCACGCCCTGCACGCCGGTGAGCGTGCTGCCGGTGCGCAGCGGCGCTTCGTCGCTGGGCGCGGCGGGCAGGTAGGCCACGGTCTTCGGATTCTGTTCGGCGACGCCGTCGTCAAGGCGCAGCATGCGGCGCGTGTTGTCTTCGGCGATCGCCTGCGCCCCGGCGCCGGGCGGCGCCAGTTCGGTGGGCGTGTAGAGGCGGCCGCCGAAGCTGGTGGTGAGCTCGCCGAAGCGCGCCAGGTCGTTGCCGGAAATGGTCAGCGGCCCGGTGATCGACAGCCGCATGCCTTCGTAGCGTTCCCAGTCGGCGGCGGTGGCGGGGGCGTCGGCCAGGGTCGTGGCGATCACCTGGCCCTGGCCCAGCCTCTCGATGGCGCCGACCTGCAGCGAGGTCAGCGTGCCCTCGCCCTGGCCGCCTTCGAACACGATGCCGGTGACGCGCACCCGGTCCCCGACCTGGGGTCGGGCCAGCGCCGAGGCGCCGAAGTCGAGGAACAGGCCCTCGGCGGTTGCCGGGTCGCCGTCCTCGGTTTCCGACTGCAGGAAGGCGCCGCCGAGGCCCGCGAATGCGCCGACGACCACCCCCTCGACCACCACCGGCTGGCCATCGAGCGGGCTGCGCGGCCCGCTGCCCTGGACCGCGCCGATCGGGCGCAGGCCATCAGCGGGTGGCGCGGCGGTGGCGCCCGGCGCCTCGCAGGCGGTGGCCAGCAGGCTGGCGGCGATCAGCAGGCAAAGACGCATTTCTGGACTCCGGAAACGGCAACGCCGCCCGGAGGCGGCGTTGGCGGGATGGGCGTGGCCCAAGCTTACTTGAGGTTCTCGACCATCCAGTCGACGGTGGCGATGACCTGCTCGTCCGTCAGGGCCGGGTTGCCGCCCTTGGCCGGCATGATGCCCGCGGCGCCCTGGTAACCCTCGATCGCGTGCTTGTGCAGGGTCTCGGCGCCCTGGGCGATGCGGGCGGCCCAGGCGGCCTTCTCCAGCTTCGGGGCGCCGCCGGCACCGGCGGTGTGGCAGGCGCCGCAGAGGGCGTTGTAGATCACCGCGCCGTCCAGCGTGCCCTCGTAGGCGACCTGGCCCTTGGCAGCTTCGGCCGCGGCGGCCTTGGCGGCGGCCTGCGCGGCGGCACCGGTGGAGCCGGCGTAGACGCCGCCGACCGGCTGGATGCGGGCTTCCGTGGCGCGCTCGGCCACCGGGTTGGGCTCCGGCTCGAGCTGGTTGTTGATGTAGATGCCCAGGCCGATCAGGGCGATCGTGATGCCGACCAGGATCGCGATGACCTGGGAGAAATGCTTGAGGAAGACCAGATCGTGGTTGCGCACTGTCGTACCTGGACGGCGGGCCGGAGCCCCTGGATTCGAAGGGCGCGATTATATCGGCCCCGCGCGGCCCGCGGAAGGCGCCACGCCGCCCTTTCTTCACGCCCGCCTCCGGTGCCATGCTGGGCACGGGCTCGCCGGCCCCAGGGGAAACAGGCGAAGGCATGGTTTCGCACGCACTGGCGTTGCTGCAGGATTCCGCACCCGGCCGGCGCGGGCACTGGGCCGCCATTGCCCTGTTGGCCCTGCTGGCCTGGCTGGCGCTGGAGCAGCTGTCGGCCCAGCTGTGGTTCCTGCCCGCGGGCCTGCGCCTGGCCCTGCTGTGGCTGGTGCCGACGCGGCGCTGGGGCTGGCTGGCGGCCGCCGAGATCGGCGCCCAGGCCACCAAGTCCCTGGTCCTGGGCTACGCGCTGTTCTCCACCACCTTCCTGGCGGTCTGCGTCGCGCCCTGGCTGATTTACGCCGCGGTGGTCTACGTGTTCCGGGGGCCGGAGCCGGCACCGGCCTTCGACAGCCCGACCCGGATGATCGTCTTCCTGCTGGCGGGCCTGCTGGCCGCCGCCGGCGTGTCGCCGCTGCTGTGGCTGTTCCTGGTGACGGTGCCGATGAGCATGGCCGACTCGCTGGTGAGCGTGTTCGCCTTCCTCTACGGCGACCTGATCGGGCAGATCGTCGCGGCGCCGCTGCTGATGGCCGGCCTGCACGGCCTGCTGCACAGCCGGCGGCATCCCGGCCTGTGGCGGGACCTGGGCCTGGTCCTGGTCGGTGCGCTGGCGGTGTTCATGCTGCTGCAGGCCTATGGCGGGCTGGCGGCCTACGTGCTGCTGCTGGCGTTCGCGCCGCTGTTTTTCCTCGGTTTCCGGCACGGCTGGGAAGGTGCGGCGATCGGCACCGCGGCCCTGGGCGCGGTGATCCAGATCCTGGTGCAGGGCGGCCTGGTCACCGTCAGCGTGACCATGCTGCAGCTGGTGCTGTCCGTGGTCGGCGCCGGCGCCCTGGTGCTGGGCGCCGCCAGCACCGCATTGCGCCTGAGCCACGAAGCGCTGGCGCAGCGGCACCAGGAGCTTGCCGCCAAGAACGAAGAACTGGGCACGCTGGCCGGCGAGCTGCGGCTGATCAGCCAGCGCCTGGTGCGCATCGAGGAGCAGGGCCAGCGCGAGCTCGCCAACGAGCTCGACTACGAGCTGGGCCACGCCATCCACGCGCTCGGAACGCGCATCAGCCTGGCCTTCCGCGACGTGCGCGACGAGCAGGGCACGCGCTTCCTGGAATCGCTGCGCGAACAGGTGCGCGAGATCCAGGACAGCCTGCGCCGCGCCCTGCGCCAGCTGCGGCCGCCGATGCTCGACAGCCACGGCCTGCGCCGCGCGCTCGACGGCGGGCCGCTGCGCGAGATGCTCGACGACGCCGGCATCAGCTTCGAGACCGGCTTCGGCGGTCCGGTGGACGGGCTGGACGACGATGCCCGCACCACGACCTACCGGATCTGCCAGGCCCTGGTGCGCGAGGCGGTGCGGCTCGA
This sequence comes from Arenimonas terrae, assembly GCF_006265115.1. Classification (GTDB taxonomy): domain Bacteria; phylum Pseudomonadota; class Gammaproteobacteria; order Xanthomonadales; family Xanthomonadaceae; genus Arenimonas; species Arenimonas terrae. The sequence continues at coordinate 35,572 of NZ_SMDR01000005.1, forward strand.
GACCGTGCGCCGCTTCGGCCTGCAGTTGCACGTCGGCGAAGCCGAGGCCGAGGGCCGGCCGGTGGACCTGCGCATCGAGCTGGAGTTCTCGCCCTACGCGCCGCACCTGCCGCCGCTGCAGCCACTGCCCGCGGTGCGCGACCGGGTGCTGTCCGAACACGGCCGCTACACGGTCGAACCGATGGTGCACGGCCAGCGCCACGTCGTGCGCTTCCACGCCGGCGATTGAGGCCGATATCCTCGGCCGACCGGGCGATGCCCATTGGAGGTCCGCCGATGTTCCGAAGCTCGATCCTCTGCGGCGCGCTGCTGCTATTGCTGGCTCCGGCGCCGGCGATGGCGAAGAAGCTGGACAAGGCCGCCTCGCCGGAATCGTCCGCCGACGTACCGGCCGACGCGACGGGGGATGCGCCCGCGGGGGACGCGCGCCCCTTCATCGAGCGCAGCCTCGTGCTCGCGCCGGAGCAGGTGGGGGAATTCGTGCTGCAGAAGGCGAACGACTATCCGGGCCAGCCGCAGTCGGGCGTTGGCCTGCGCTACGTGCACCCGGATTTCCCGGAAGTCCGCCTCGACCTGTTCGTCTATCCGGCCGGGCGGCTGGACCGCGACGCGGTGGTCGCCGATGCGATGGCCGGCCTGCGCGCCTCGATCGAAGACGCGGCGAAGCAAGGCGCTTACACCGACCTGGTGTTCGGCGAGGAGACGGCGTTCGACCTGGCCCAGGTGGACCCGGAGGACGGCTCGCTGCGTCCCGCCGCCGCCGCCGACACGGACGACAAGGCGGACAAGGACGCGCTGGTGGCGCAGGTGATCGGTGCGGTACCGGAGTCGGTCGAGGGACGGGGGCGGCGCCTGCCGATGAGCCTGCGCTTCCAGGGCGAAGCCCAGAACTCGCTCGCGTTCCTCTTCTACCGGGGTCTGTACCTGTACAAGGGGCGCGTCAGCGCCTCGCCGCAGCACGTCGCGGACGAGAACTTCCAGCGGCTGGCCAACCTGGCGATGCTGACGCTGGTGCCCGCGGTGCAGGTGCGCAGCACCGGCGCCTGCCACGATCGGCAGATCGTGGTGGACGTCGGCGACGGAAGCCAGGCCTCCACCCGGACCCTTGGCCAGACGCTGATGGCGGCCGCCGGGCGCGCGACCAGCGAAAACTGTGCGGAAACATTGGACGAGACCGTGCCCGAGGGCCACCGCGCCGTGCCGCTGGCCTTCGATCCTTCGATGTGGAACTAGCCGCTCAGCCCGACGTCTGCAGCGTCGCCACCGCGTATTCGGCCTGTATGCGGCGGCCGTCCCAGCTGTAGATCAGGTGCTGGGCCTGTACGCAGGGCTTGAGCAGGTCGGGATAGAAGAGGCCGACGCATTCGCCGCCTTCGTGCCGCACGCTGGGGTAGACCACGCCGTCGGAGCCGGCCGCGCGCAGCTCGCGCGCCAGCGCCTGCGGCGCGCGGTAGTCGTCGGGGTCGAGCATCGCCGGCCAGCCCTTGCGCAGGTCGTGCAGGCGGCCGTCCACGGCAGTGCGGTAGCAGCGCATCTCCAGCTTCATCGCCGGTTCCCGGGTGGCGGCCATGAACTTCGCGCGGTGGTGCATGGTTTCGGCGACGGCGGTGTCGAGCGAACGCGCGGCGTAGAACACGCCGTAGCTGCCGTCGCTGAAGCGGCTGCCGTCGGGGTTGAGGTGGGTGAAGGCGGCCATGATCGGCTGCGTGCCCGGGCCGCTGATGCGGCGCGCGCGCGGCACCAGGTCCAGCTGGCCCAGCTCCTCGCGCAGGCGGGCATTGGTCAGCGATTCGATCGCGAACAGCGCTTCCAGGTCTTCCGGCGTGGCGATGCGGTCGAACACGCCGCGCGGCGGAAACCGGCTGGGCACGATGCGCCAGGCCTCGGGCCAGCTGACCTGGCGCCGCGGCGGCAGTTTGCTCACTGCCATCCGCGCTGCGCGTCCAGATAGCTGCGCACGACGTACAGGTCGGCGACGTTGCCCGACAGCATGCGCTCCAGCGCCGAACGGCCGCCGAAGGGCAGGGCGGCATTGGGCTTGCGGATCCAGGCATCGGCGCGCGTGGGATCGGGGAACAGCAGCTCCAGCGCCTTGAAGATGCCCAGCACGTAGCTGATGCGTTCGATCACGTCGCGGCCGGGCGCGCCGTCCTGCTGTTTCTTCCACTTGTAGAAGGTGGACTCGGGCGGATCGCCCAGCAGGCGCCGGGCCTCGGCCGACTTCAGCCCCCAGGCCTGGGCGATGCGGAAGAAGGCGCGCAGGGCCGGGCCGCCGAGATCGGGGGCCGGGGGAGTGGAGGGGGCGGTGCGTGCGCTCATGCGGGGCTCCTTGAATGGAGAACGGTTCGAGCTTACTCCATTGGTGGAGTCATTTCTTCACCTGCCGCTCCGCCCGGAAGCGGGGTTGCCAGGCCGTTCAGGTTTCTGAAACCCGCGCCCTGCTTGGTTCTGCGGGCGATTTCGCCAGGCCGCTAACGGATTTCAAACAAGCGCTTCAGGATTCGTTGCGCTGGGCGGGGCCAACCTCGCCCCACGCTTCACGGGCCGTGCTGATGGGAATCGAATCCCGCCCGGAGCCAGGCCGCGAGGCCGACCCCCCAAACGTTCGCAAGGAGAAACCCCATGAACGCGATGAAGACTTCCCTGCTCGCCACCGCCCTGTGCCTTGGCCTGGGCGCCTCCCCGGTCTTCGCCGAAGACACCGCGGCCCCGGAACGCACCGCGGCCCAGGCGATCGATGACGCCGCCATCACCGCGTCGATCAAGACCAAGCTGCTCGCCGACGAGCGCACCAAGGGTTTCGACATCAACGTCGACACCATGAAGGGCGTGGTCACCCTGCGCGGTGGCGCCGACAGCCAGGCCGCCAAGCAGGCCGCCCAGGAAGTGGCCGGGCAGGCCGAGGGCGTGGTGCTGATCAAGAACGAGCTGGTCGTCGCCCCCGACGACAGCGAGGCCCGCCAGGACGCCGACACCGCCACCGCCTCGGGCGAGGTGCGCGAGAAGCTGGACGAAGCCGGCGACGGCATCGACGACGCCTGGATCACCAGCAAGGTGAAGACCCAGCTGCTGGCCGACGCCGCGGTGAAGGGCACGCAGATCGACGTCGACACCAAGGCCAACGTGGTCACGCTCACCGGCACCGCCGAGAGCCAGGCCGCCAAGGACGCCGCGATCCGCATCGCGGCCGGCACCAACGGCGTGCAGAAGGTCGTCGCCGACCAGCTGCTGGTGAAGCAGTAAGCGCCCGCACCGTCCGGTGGACTGACCGGACGGCGCACCGCGCCAATCCACGTCAGAGTGGACAGCGGCGGCCGGACCTTCGGGTCCGGCCGTTTCTGTTTGTGCCGGCCGTGCGAGACTCGCCCCCAGTCCGCGCACGGAGACCGCCATGACCTGCCACCGGATCCTGTTCGCCCTGGCCTGCCTGTGGTCGGGCCTGGGCTCCGCCCAGTCCGCCACGCTGCGCGTGGACCTACAGCACGGCGGCGACGCCCGCAGCGAGCACTACGCGATCGAGCGCGTGGTGGTGGAGCCGCTGCCCTGGCCCGGCAATCCCGCCCGCCCGATCGACGACAGCAACCGCGGCACGCACCGCTTCGAAGTGATCGATCCCGGCACCGGCAAGCTCATCTACTCGCGGGGCTACAGCACGATCTTCGGCGAATGGCGCGGCACCGACGAAGCCGCCAGGACCGAGCGCAGCTTCCAGGAATCCCTGCGCTTCCCGATGCCCGAGGCCACGGTGACGGTGCGCATCTCGGCGCGCGACGCCGCCAACGCCTTCGCGCCGGTGTGGGAAACCACGGTGGACCCGAAGGCGCTCGACGTCGAACGGGTCGCCGCGCCGGCGCCGGCGGCGCCGATCGCCATCCACCGCAGCGGCCCTTCGCCGCAGAAGGTGGACCTGCTGCTGCTTGGCGACGGTTACGCGGCCGACGAGCTGGAGAAGTTCGAGGCCGATGCGCGCCGCCTGGTCGCCTACCTGTTCACGGTGTCGCCGTTCAAGGAGCGCGCCGGCGACTTCAACGTCTGGGCGCTGACCGTGCCGGTGCCGGTCTCGGGCGTCAGCCGCCCGTCCACCGATACCCACCGCGCCAGCACCCTGGGCGTGCGCTACGACATCTTCGGCAGCGAGCGTTATGCGCTCACGCTCGACAACCGCGCCTGGCGCGAACTGGCCCAGCACGCGCCCTACGACGTGGTGCAGATCCTGTTCAACAGCGAGACGTATGGCGGCGGCGGCATCTTCGGCATTTTCAGCACGGTGGCCGCCGACAGCGACTGGGCGAACTACCTGTTCGTGCACGAGTTCGGCCACAACTTCGCCGGCCTGGCGGACGAGTACTACACCTCGCCGGTGGCCTATGCCGCCGCACCGGCGACCCGGGTCGAGCCCTGGGAACCGAACGTCACCGCCCTGCTCGACCCGGCGCAGCTGAAATGGCGCGAGCGCATGACGCCCGCCGCGCCCCTGCCCACGCCCTGGCCGAAGACCGACTTCGAGGCCTTCCAGCGCGAGAACCAGGCCCGGCGCGCCAAACTGCGCGCCGACCGGCGTCCGGAAAGCGAGATGAGCGCGCTGTTCACCGCCGAGCAGGCGCACGTGGAGGGCCTGTTCGAAGGCCAGCCGCAGGCCGCGGCGATCGGCGCCTTCGAGGGCGCCAACTATGAGGCCACCGGCTACTACCGGCCGCAGATGCAGTGCCTGATGTTCACCCGCAGCGAGGCCTTCTGCCACGTCTGCCGGGACGCGGTGGAAGACATCATCGACCTGTATTCGCGCGACGCGCGGCCCTGAGCGCCCCGCCGAGGCCGCCGACGCCGTTCGTGCGCCAGCGCACATAGCCGCGCCGCGCTTCATGCTGCGTTGGGTCGCCGGCGCGCAGCCTCCGGTCAGGCGTGACGCTCCGTGGGTACCTCCGGCTCCGTCGCCACCAGGCCGTCCGGCCGCGCGCTGCCCCGCAGCGATCCGCTTCCTCCAAGGAATCCCCATGAAGATCCTCACCCGCACGCTGCTCGCGTTCGCCATCGCCGCCAGCCTGGGCGCGTGCATGAACACCGACGACAATGCCGGCGCCAAGCGCAACCTCGCCACCACGCTCGACGACGCCAGCATCACCGCTTCGGTCAAATCCATGTTGCTCGCCGACGAGCGCACCAAGGGCTTCGACATCAACGTCAATACCAGCCAGGGCCTGGTGACCCTGCGCGGCGGCGCCGACAGCCAGGCCGCCAAGCGCGCGGCCAGTCTGGTCGCCGGCAGCGCCGACGGCGTGCGCCGCGTCGACAACCGCCTGGTGGTCGCCACCGACGACAGCGAGCGCCGCCAGGATGCCGACACCGCGACCGCCTCGGGCGACGTACGCGAAGCGATGGACGAATCGGGCGACGGCATCGACGACGCCTGGATCACCAGCAAGGTCAAGGCCCAGCTGCTGGCCGACACATCGGTCGCCGGCATGAAGATCGACGTGGATACCAACGCGAACGTGGTCACCCTCACCGGCACCACCGGCACCTCCACCGCGCGCCTGGCTGCGATCCGCATCGCCGCCGCCACCCGCGGCGTGCTGCGCGTGGAAGCCGACGGCCTGCGCGTCGTCCGCTGACCGTTTCCCGGCGCGCTTGTTCGCCGGTCACGGCCGGGCCTTCGGGCCCGGCCGTTTTCATTCCGGTCCCGCGGCGGCGTCAGGGTGCGGCGCCCGCTCCCGGCCGCCACAGGTCCACCGCGAACTCGGCCTCGTAGGGCGGCACGTTGCACTCGATCACGTCGTCGGGCGCGATCTTCAGCGTCACGCCGACGATGTCGGCGCGCACCGGCAGCTTGTGCCGCTGGCGGTCGACCAGCACGGCGGCATGCACATACGCGGGCTTCTGGGTGTTGAGCCATTCGAACACCCGGAACAGCGAATGGCCCTGGTAGAGCACGTCGTCCACCACGATCACCCGGCGGCCGATCAGGTTGGCGTTGGCGGGCGCCTCCAGCGCCGTGTCCGGGTGCAGCAGCTCGAGGTTGTCGGCGTAGCGCTTGACCTTCAGGTCCAGGCGCGCGATCTCGGCCCAGGGTGCGTGCACGCGCATCCGCGCCAGCATCCGGTCGGCCAGCGGCACGCCGCGGCGCAGCATGCCCAGCAGCACCGTCGGCGTGGCGTCGAGCAGGGTCGCGGCCTGGCGCGCCATGTCGTCCACCACGGTCTGCAGGTCGGCGTCCGAGTACAGGCGGTAGCGGTCGGCGGGCATGGGCGGTCTCCGGTGGGCGGGACCTAGCCTAGCCGAGAGACGATGTGCCGGGCATGGCGCGTCGCGGCAAGCGGCGTGGCGTGGGGCGCGGGTCCGGCAGGCTGCAGCCCCGTTCCGCCGCGCCGGCCGTTGTTATATTCCGGACCGAGCCCGCCGCCACCCGACCCCGGAGTTCCCATGCGCCTGCTGCTGCTGTTCGCCCTGGCCACCTCGCTCGCGCTGCCGGTGCGCGCCGCGATCAATCCCGCCGAGTTCACCCGCAACGTGCCCGACCAGATGCGCGTGCGCGAGACCAGCCGCATCGTGCAGGTCCTCGACATCAACGGTGACCGCGTGCGTCGTGTGACCCTGGTGGGCGAAGTGGTCGAGCAGCGCAACGCCTCGCAGCCGCGCATCGGCCAGACGGTGGTGATCGACTACACGGTGAACCTGAGCGAAGTCGAACGCCGCGCCAAGGCCTTCAGCGAAGAGCGCGGCACCATGCCGGGCCCGCAGTTCATGTACGAGCCCGAGCCGCCCACGCTCGACGCCGATGGCATGTTCTGGGCCAATGTCGCGCCGGCGGGCGGCCGCTGGGGCAATGTGAACCGTGAAGCCGGCGCGGTGGCGGACATCGACGGCTACCAGGCCGGTGGCGCGGTCTACGTGCCGGTGTCGGGGCAGTATTCCTTCGACACGCCCTACTGAGCCGCGGAGCGGCTTGCTGCGGCGCAAGAGTGACGGCCGTCACATTGCGGTAAGGTGCCCCGGGGAAAATTCCTACCGTCCTCTGGGGAGAAGACGTACATGACCACCCTGTTCCGTGGGCTTGCGCCCGCGCTGCTGATGTTTTGCCCGGGCCTGGCCAGCGCCGGCGTCTGGATCAACGAAATCCACTACGACAACGCCGGCACCGACACCGGCGAACGCATCGAGGTCGCCGGCGACGCCGGCAGCTCGCTGGCCGGCTGGTCGCTGCACCTCTACAACGGCGCCGACCGCAAGGTGTACGCCACCCGCACGCTCTCGGGCACCCTGGGCAGCACCTGCGGCGCCTACGGCTTCGTCAGCGTCGACGCCGCCGGCCTGCAGAACGGCGCGCCGGATGGCGTGGCCCTGGTCAACGCCTCCGGCGTGGCCGTGCAGTTCCTCAGCTACGAAGGCAGCTTCAAGGCGGCCGACGGCCCGGCGCGCAACAAGACCTCGGTGAACCTGCCGGTGTCGGAAACCGAAGCCACCGCGGTCGGGCACTCGCTGCAGCTCAAGGGCACGGGCACGGCCTATGCGAACTTCACCTGGTCGGCGGCCTCGGCCAGCAGCTTCGGCACCTGCAATGCCGGCCAGACGTTCCCGGTGCCCGACCTGGCGCCGACGGTCACGGCCAGTTCGCCGGCCAACGGCAGTTCGGCGGTACCGCTGGACACGAACCTGAGCGTGACCTTCTCGGAGCCGGTCAGCCTCGCCGCCGGCGCCATCACCCTGGGCTGCGACACCAGCGGCAATGTCGCATTGACGGTGAGCGGCGGCCCGACGGTGTTCACCGCCGATCCGACGTCGAACCTGGCCGGGCTGGAGGACTGCCTGGTCGAGGTGGTGGCTGCGAAGGTCACCGACCTCGACGGGGCCGCGACGCCGATGGCGGCGAACTACAGCACGGTGTTCACCACGGCCTCGGTGCCGGGCGGCGACTACTACGGCACGGCCGACGACAGCAGCGCGTCCGCGCTGCGCGCCAGCCTGCACGCGATCATCGACGACCACGTCAAGATCCCGTATTCGTCCAGCACCGCCACCGACACCTGGGACGTGCTCGAGTTCGCCGACGAGGACCCGAACAACCCGGGCCGCATCCTCGATGTGTACCGCAACGCCAGCTACCAGAAATACGGCGCCGGCAACACCGAATACAACCGCGAGCACACCTGGCCCAAGAGCTACGGCTTCACCAACGACGGCAGCGGCAACTACCCGTACACCGACACCCACATGCTGTTCCTGTCGGATTCGGGCTACAACAGCTCGCGCGGCAACAAGCCCTATGCCGATTGCCTGGCCGGCTGCACCGAGCGGGTGACCGTCGCCAACAACGGCGAGGGCGGCGGCAGCGGCGTGTTCCCGGGCAATTCGAACTGGTACGACACGCTGAACTGGCAGACCTGGGGCGACCGCAAGGGCGACGTCGCGCGCGCGGTGCTGTACATGGACGTGCGCTACGCCGGCGGCACCCACGGCGTCACCGGCGTGGCCGAGCCGGACCTGGTGCTCACCGACGACCCGGGCCTGATCAACGCCTCCAGCAGCAACCTCAACGTCGCCTACATGGGCCTGCTGTCGGACCTGCTGCAGTGGCATGCCGAAGACCCGGTCGACGACAAGGAGCGCCTGCGCAACGAGGCCGTCTTCAGCTACCAGGGCAACCGCAATCCCTTCATCGACCATCCGGAGTGGGTGGCCTGCGTGTTCCAGGGCCAGTGCCCCTGAGCGACGCGCCGACGAGGGCGTGACCCCGACCCCTCCCCGCGCCGCGGGGAGGGGTTTTCATCTGCGCAGCACGAAGCTGGCCGAGGCGACGACCTTGCCGTTCGCCTGCACGTCCACGCGGTGCTCGCCCGGGTAATAGACGCGGGTGGTGATGGGCTTGAGCGAATGGGTCTTCGCCAGCGCACGGGTCTCGCGCGGCGCCAGCGTGAGCTGCCAGCCCTTGAAGACCTTGGGCGAGGTGCTGCCGTTGGCCTTGACGTGGTGCACCACGTAGTCGATCGCAAGCAGCTGCGGCTTCGCGCTAGTGGACACCAGGGTGAGCTGCAGCGCGACCGCGCCGCCGACCGCGACGCGCCGCGGCGTGATCGCCAGCGTTGCCTCGCCGCGGAAGGGGGCGCCCAGGCCCCAGGCGGCCAGCACGCGGCCATCGCCTTTTTTCACCAGGGTGCGGCTGGCGTGTTTCAGCAGTGCGCGCCGCTCCGGTGTCGCGTCGGGCAGATGGGTTTCCAGCCAGTCCGCGACCACGCCGGGATGGTCCTTGGCGATGTCGTTGAGATGGTTGGCGACGCTGCGCCGCACGTACTCGCTGCCGTCGTCCTGCAGCGCGCGCAGCAGCGGCAGCGTCGGCGTGGGGTCGGTGATCAGCGCCTTGATCTGCAGGCCCCAGGGCAGGCGCGGCCGACTGCCTTCGCTGACCAGGCGGCGCACGTGCGCGCTGCGGTCGCCGGTCCAGCCCGACAGCGTGCGCAGCGTCAGGTCGAAGTGGTTCACCAGATAGGGCCGGATCGCGAACTCGCCGGTGAAGCGCTGGGTCAGGGCATGCAGGGCGCGCAGGCCGCGTTCGGGCTCGGCCTGGCCGCGGCGGGCGAGGAATTCGCCCAGCGGCCAGCCGATCCAGCCGGCCAGGCCGGTCTCGGTGCTGCGGAAGTCGAGCGAATCGCCGGTGGCGGCCGGCGCGAGCGCCGATTCGATCAGGCCGGCGGCGCGGTCGAAGTCCTCCGGCAGCGTGGCCTCGAGCGCGTCGGCGATCTGCATCGCCCGCGCCTTCATCTCCAGGTCCGCCAGGCCGCGCAGCGCGAGGCGCTCGAAGCCACGGCGGTCGAAGTCGCGCCAGCGGCGCTGCAGATGCTCGCCGCAGGCGCGCACCAGCGCGGGATTGATCAGATTCTTGAAAGCGTCGGCCATGTCGTGCGCGTCGTTGGCGGGTGCACGATCATCTCCCGGGCGTGGCCAGCACCGCCAGCAGGTCCATTAGACTGCGCACGTCGGTGTGGTTGTGGGCGAGCACGCGGCGCAGGTCGGTGGCGGCGCCGCCCTGAAGGTAGTCGCGCCAGGCGCGCGGCGCCTCGCTGCCGGGCAGGTCATCTTCGCGCAGCACCTGCAGCAGCCGGCGCTCGACCGTGCCCAGGCGGCAGTTCTCCCACTGGCCGCGGTAGCGGCGGCGCACCGGATGCAGCAGGTCCAGGTGCGCCAGCGGCGCGATCGGGCAGGGCAGGCGCGCCAGCCGGTAGCGGGTCTTGAGCAGGGGCGCGTCGTAGCTGCGGCCGTTGTAGCTCACCAGCACCGTGCGCGGCGTCAGCCAGTCCGCGAAACAGTTCAGCATCGCCTCTTCGGCCGCCATCGTCGTGGTCAGCAGCTGGCGGATGCGCAGCTGGCCGTCGACGACGTCGGAGGCGCCGATCATGAAGGCGCGGGTGCCGGTGCCGCCGGCCAGGCCGGTGGTTTCGGTGTCGAAGCAGAGCAGGTCGTCGCGGGCGACGGCGCCGAAGTCCTTCGCGAACGAGGCGTCCACCGACGGCGGCAGCGGCGGCGCGTCGTGGCGCGATTCGAGGTAGCGCAGGCCGGGCGCGATCTCGTCGCCGGGCAGGTGGCGGTCGCCGGAAGCGGGTGCGCGGGACGGCGGCGCCTGCAGTCCCCGGACGCGCGGGGGAACCGCGGGTCGGTCCGGCGTCGTGCCGTCTTCCGGGGCAAACGTCGCGATCATGCCGCGCGACGGAACGGCCCGCGCGCGCAGGCCGAGCAGGCGGCGGATGTGTTCGGGGACTTCCTGGCGAAGGGCGGCCCCTCTTCCCAGCCCCTCTTCCGCAAGGAGAGAGGGGCCCAGGGATTCGCCCTCTCCCCCGGCCGCCGAAGGCCGGGAAGAGCGATCCGCACCCGCCGCAACGCCCACTTCCCGCCGCAGCACCCGCAGGCGTTCCGCCAGTGCGTTCATGCCGAAACCAGCAGCTCGAACACCCGCAGCGCCAGCGCACGCGGCGTGTCGGCGCCGCGCGCCTCGTCGCCGGCCAGTACCGGCCCGACGCAGGCCGGGCAGCCGGCGCGGCAGTCGCAGGCGGCGACCAGGTCGCGCGCGTGCCGCACCAGTTCGCCCTGCCGTCGCCACAGCGGTTCGCTGAGGCCGACGCCGCCGGGATAGTTGTCGTACAGATACACCGTCGGCGTGAAGCGCTCGACCGCGCCGGCGTCCGCCAGCGAACCGTCGGCGCCGCGCAGCAGGCCGCGGCCACGGCCGTCGCCCTGCGCGAACCAGGCGCCGTCGCCATTGCCCACTGCCTTCTGCAGGTCGCGGCCCTCGGCCATCACCGCCAGCGTGGCGACCACGTGCAGCGCGTGCGCAGCGCCGAGGAAGGCGTCGAGCGCCTGCTGGCGCGAGGCGAACGCGCGCTCCAGCGCCGGCTGCGGCAGCTGCCACCACAGCGCCGTGGTGTGCAGCTCCTGGTCGGGCAGGTTCACCGGGCCGTAGCCGATGTTTTCGTGCGTGTAGTAGCGGATCTTCTTGTAGCCGGGCACGCGCCGCACCACGTGCACCTCGCCGTGCTGGGCGCTGCCGTCGCCGGCGCGCACGCCGTCGAAGCGCTCGAGCACCTTGAGCTTGGTGTAGTCGATGGCGTCGGTGTAGTAGTCGACGTGGGTGCGGGTGACGTAGGCCTTGCGCCCGTCCCAGTCCAGCCGTTCGACCTGGTAGGGCGTGGACTGGATCATGTGGATCGCACCCTCGTACAGCGTCAGCGGCGCGGAGGAAAAATCGACCTCGGCGATGATCTTCTGCTGGCCGTCGCTGCGGTCAACCACCACGAAGTTGCCGTCGGCGACCGAGCGCAGCGACACCGCATTGGCCGGGTAGCTGTCGGCGATCCAGTCCCAGCGCTCGCCTTCGCCGTGCACCACGCCGGATTCGGCCAGCACTTCCAGCCAGGGCTGCGGGTCGACCGGCCCGTAGGTGTCGCCCACGACGAAGGGCAGCTCGAAGGCGGCGCAGCGCAGGTGGTCGAGCAGGATCAGCGGCTGGTCGGGCGCGATGCGCGCGTGCTCGGGGCTGGCGCCGGCGAAAAAATCCGGATGCCGCACCAGGTACTGGTCGAGCGGATCGGAGCTGGCCACCAGCACGCCCAGCGAGGGCTTCTGGCGCCGCCCGGCGCGGCCGATGCGCTGCCACGCGGCCGCGACCGAGCCCGGGTAGCCGTTGAGCACGACGACGTCGAGCGCGCCGATGTCCACGCCCAGCTCCAGCGCCGAGGTGCTGACGATGCCGTCCACGGCGCCGGCGCGCATGGCGCGTTCGGCCTCGCGGCGTTCGCCCGGCAGGTAGCCGCCGCGGTAGGCGCGGATGCGCGCCGGCTTGCGCGGGTCGTGGTCGAACACGTCCTTGAGGTACTTGGTCAGCACCTCGACCATGGTGCGCGACTGCGCGAACACCAGGGTCTTGAGCCCGGCCTTGATCGCCAGCCGGGCGATGCGGTTGGACTGCGAACGCGCCGAGGCGCGCAGCCCGAGGTCCGGGTTCACCACCGGCGGATTCCACAGCAGCACGTGTTTTTCGCCGGTGGGTGCGCCCGATTCGGTGATCGCGCGCACGGAGTGCTCCAGCAGAGCCTCCGCATGCTGCTTCGGGTTGCCGATGGTGGCCGAGCACAGGATGAACTGCGGGCTCGCGCCGTAGAAGGCGCAGACGCGCTTGAGCCTGCGGATCACGTTGGCCACGTGCGAGCCGAACACGCCGCGGTAGCTGTGCACCTCGTCGATGACGACGTAGCGCAGGTTCTCGAAGAACTGCGCCCACTTGGTGTGATGCGGCAGGATGGCCTGGTGCAGCATGTCCGGGTTGGACACCACCAGGTCGGCATGCAGGCGGATCGCCGCACGCGCATCGCCCGGCGTGTCGCCGTCGAAGGTGTGGCAGCGCAGGCCCAGGCCGCCGGCGCGGTTGAGTTCCAGCAGCTCGGCCACCTGGTCCTGGGCCAGGGCCTTGGTCGGGAACAGGAACAGCGCCTTGGCCTGCGCCTGCATCGCGCCCGTGACCACCGGCAGCGTGTAGCACAGGCTCTTTCCGGACGCCGTGGGCGTGACCACGACCAGGTGCTCGCCGGCGCGCGCTGCGTCCCAGGCTTCGGCCTGGTGGCTGTAGAGCTGCGACACGCCGCGCGCGCGCAGGGCCGCGGCCAGGGCCGGCGGCAGGTCGTCGGGCAGCGGCGCGTAGCGGCCTTCGCGCGCCGGGATCACCACGTGGCCGGTGATGCGGTCGCCGTACTTGGCCTGCAGCCGGGCCGCGAGCTGGCGGCTGTCGCGCGCCAACGCGGCGCCCGGTGCGTCGGCGGGCGCCGCGGGATCGAGCGCGAGCACCCGGGCGTCGAGGCGGGCGAGGGAGGCGGCGGGCATGGGCGGGACCGGGCGGGGACTGTCCTGCTGTTTAGGCCGCTTTCGTCTCAAAACATGAGACCGGACCGGAAAAATGCGGTCCCGCGCAACTTGGGACACAATGCCGCCATGACCGAAGACGCGACCCCCCGCCGCGAAACGTCCCGCGAGCTCGTGCAGGCCCTGTACGCCGAGCTCAAGCAGGTCGCCAGCCGCGAACGCTGGCGCCTGGGCAACGCGCCGACCCTGCAGACCACGGCCCTGATCAGCGAGACCTACCTGAAGCTGCACAAGGTCGAAGGCTGGAACGACCGCGAGCATTTCCTGCGCGCCGCCGCCGTGGCCATGCGCCAGGTGCTGGTGGACGCGGCGCGCGAGCGTTTCGCGCTCAAGCGCGGGGGCGGCCTGATGCCCGACACGCTGTCGGCGGCCGAACGTGTCGCCATCGAATCCGACGACGAGATCCTGCACGTCAACGAAGCGCTCGAGCGCCTGCAGGAACTCGACCCGCGCCTGGCCGAAGTGGTCGAGTGCCGCTTCTTCGCCGGCTACAGCGACGCCGAGACCGCGCAGGCCCTGGACATCAGCGAACGCACCGTGCGCCGCGACTGGCTCAAGGCCAAGGCCTGGCTGTTCACCGAACTCAACCCGGTGTCGTGACGCCCGCGCCCGGGCGCGCCGCCGCGTCCAGTTCGCCGCGCAGCCGCTGCACCTCCGCCTGGTAGGGCGCGCCCGCCGGGCCCAGCGCCTCGAACTTCGCGGCCATCGCCTCCGCCAGCGCCCGCGCACCCGGCAGGTCGCCGCGGGCCAGCCGCAGCCGCGCCTCGAGGCCATCGCAGAGCGCGTAGAGCACATGCTGTTCGCCCGAATGCGCCCGCGCGGCGGTGCGCGCTTCGGCCAGCTGCGCCTCGGCGGCATCGAGCTGTCCGAGGCGGATCCGGGTCTCCACCAGTCCCTGCAGCGTCGACACGGTAAGCGGGCTCTGGCCGCCGGTGAACTCGCGCGACATCGCCAGCGCTTCCTCCAGCAGCGGCAGCGCCTCGTCGGCGCGGCCGGAGCGCAGCACGATCTTGCCGAGGTTGGCCTGCATCGCCGCCAGTGCGGCCGACGGTCCGTACAGTTCGCGGCGAAGGCCGGCGGCCTGCCGCAGCCGCTGTTCGGCCGAGGCCAGGTCGTTCTTGCGGAACGCCACGGTGGCCCAGTTTCCCAGCGTCAGCAGGGCGCCCGCGGACGCGCGCTGGCCGGCGGCGCCCCAGGCCTCCCAGGCGTCCTTGAACGCGGCGTCGGCCGGTTCGATCTCGCCCTGGTGCAGCAGCGCGATCGCCAGGCTGTTGAGCACGCCGGCGGTGTTGGCGTGGGCGCGGCCGTAGTGGTCGTCGTGTTCGGCCAGCGCGGCGCGCAGGGTCGCGATGGCGGTCGGCAGGCCGCTTTCCTCGCGCTCGACCTGGGCTTGCAGCAGACGGCTGCCGAGCAGGGAGACGCGGTGCCGGCCGGGGTCGGTGTTCCAGTAGGCCTGGGCGGCATCGAGCAGGCGCCGGGCTTCGGCGGTGTCGCCGCGGCGCAGTTCGACCTCGGCCAGCTGCAGCGAGATCTCGGCGCGCTGGTCCGGCGCGGCCTGGGCTTCGGGTGTGGCCAGGAACTCGCGCAGCAGCGGTGCGGCGCCCTCGTAGTCGTTCATGTAGCCGTACAGCGCGCCCAGGGTTTCCAGCAGTTCGGCGCGCGTCTGCGGCTGGTCGCGGTACTGGTCGGCCAGGCGCCTGGCGCTGTCGTCGAGCACCTGTTTGGCGGTGAGCGGGCCGGCGCCGGCGTTTTCGCCGGCGGTGCGGAACATCAGCATCAGGTAGTTCTTCACCGCCTCGGCGCGGCGCATCTCGCGCTGCGCCTGGTCGCGCTCGCGCTCGGCCTCGCGCGCCTGCCAGGCCACGCCCACCAGGCCGGCCAGCAGGGGGATCATCACCGCGGCGCTCACCGCCACCGCCACCCGGTGCCGGCTGATGAACCGGCGCAGCCGGTAGCCGCGGGCATCGCCGCGCGCCAGCACCGGTTCGCGGCGCTGGTGCCGGGCGATGTCGTTCCACAGCTGCGAGGCGCTCTGGTAGCGCGCGGCGGGCTCGCGGCGCAGGGCCTTGAGCACGATCGCGTCCAGGTCGCCGAAGAGCTTGCGGCGCAGCACCGGGCCCTCGCGGGTGGCGGCCTCGCTGGGCGGCGGCGGGTCGGCCTCGAAGCGGCGCGCCAGCGTGGTCGGCAGCGCGGAGTCGCGCAGGCGCCAGGGCGAGGCGCCGACCAGCAGTTCGAACAGCAGCAGGCCGAGCGCGTAGACGTCGGTGGCCATGGTGATCGCGCCGCCCTCGATCTGTTCGGGCGCGGCGTAGTCGGGCGTCAGCAGGTGCAGGGTCTGGGCCGCACTGCCGCTCTCTTCCATCAGCCGGGCGATGCCGAAATCGAGCAGTTTCACGTGCCCGTCTTCGGTGACCAGGATGTTGGCGGGCTTGAGGTCGCGGTGCACCACCAGGTTGCGGTGGGCGAAGTCCACCGCGTTGCAGACCTCGTGGAAGAGCTGCAGGCGCGCGTCCAGGCCCAGGCGCTTCTCGCGCGCGTAGCTGAGGATGTCGAGGCCGTCGACGTATTCCATGGCCATGTAGGGCCGGCCGTCGGGCGCCAGGCCGCCGTCGATCAGGCGGGCGATGCCGGGGTGTTCGAGCGCGGCCAGGATGCGCCGCTCGTTGCCGAAGTGCGCCATCGCGCCGGCGGCTTCCGGGCGGATCAGCTTCAGCGCCACGTGCTGTTCGAAGTCGGCGCCGTGGCGCTGCGCCAGGTAGACCTCACCCATGCCGCCGCGGCCGATCAGCCTCTCGATGCGGAAGTCGCCGACGAGCTCGTCGGGCGAAAGCGAACTGTACGGGACCGGCGCGGGTTCGGCCGCCGCCGGCGCCGGGCGTTCCAGGAAATCCGGTTCGGCGTCCAGCGAATCGAACATGCGCCGCACCCGCCCGCGCGTCGCCTCGTCCACGTCGGCGCGGCGAAGCGCGCGCTCGCGGTCCTCGGGGTCGAGTTCGTGCAGCTTGTCGAACAGGGCGGCGACGGCCGCCCATTGCCCGGTGGTCTGGTCCCTGCTCATCGCGCGTGATTCCCCGGCCCAAGCCAGCCGGGACGATAACCCGGCGCGGGCCGGATCAGCCGCAGTGGGCGCGGGTGACCTTGTTGTCGGCGTCGACGTCGAGGTTCAGACGGTCCTCGCGGTAGTCCATGGTCACCGCCATGCCCGGCTTGATCACGCGCATGCGCTCGGCGCCGGACTGGATCCGGGCCTTGGCCACCAGGGCCTCGTCGGCGACCTGGCCGAGGGTCCACTGCACTTTGTCGGCGCTGCAGGTCATGGCGGGAGCCTCCGGGGCGGGGGATGCGGGCGTGGTGACGGGCGTTTCCGGGCCGGCGGCCGCGCCGGCATCGGCTTCGGAGGCGGGCGTGGCGCAGGCGCTCAGCAGCAGGGCGGCGAGCAGGGACAGGCTGGGGGGAAGGACACGCATCGGACTCTCCTTGCGACGGGTGCCCGCAGCCTAACGCAGGGCTCGTCTTGCCGTATTAACGAAGCCGGACCCATCATGTCGGCGCCCCCCGGAACGAGTAAGCCCCCATGCCGCCCTGGCTCAAGCGCAAGCGCGTCTGGATTCCCGCGGCCCTGGCGCTGGCGCTGCTGGTCTACGCGGCCCTCGGCTTCTGGTGGGCGCCGCGGCTGGTGCGCGAGGCCATCGTCGAACGCGGCGGCGCCGCGCTCGGCGTGCCGGTGGCGGTGGGCGAGGTGCAGGTGCATCCCTTCACCTTCGAACTGACCGTGCGCGACCTCGTGGTCGCCGATCCGCAGCAGCCGCTGCTGGCGCTGGAGCGGCTGTACCTGGACTTCGAACTGGCGTCGCTGTGGCGCGGCGCCTGGACCTTCGAGACGGTGCGCCTGGTCGGCCCGTTCGCACGCGCCATCGTGCGGCCCGACGGCTCGCTCAACCTCGCCGACCTGGTGCCGCCGTCGCCGCCGCAGGTGCAGGACGAGCCGCTGCCCGCGCTCGACATCGGCCGGCTGATCGTCTCGCGCGGCCGCATCAACTTCGCCGACCGCAGCCGGCGCCAACAGCCGGAGAAGGTGCTGGCGCCGGTGCAGTTCGAGCTCGCCGGATTCCGCACCACGCCCGAGGGCGGCGGTTTCACCCTCAGCGCCGCCAGCGAGGCCGGCGAACGGTTCGACTGGACCGGCCGGCTGTCGCTGGCGCCGGTGGCCTCGCAGGGCGAGTTCCGCATCCGCGCGCTCGAGGCGCGCGGCCTGTGGGAGTTCCTCAGCGAACAGCTGCCTTTCGAATTCGGCGGCGGCGAGTTCGACCTCGCCGGCACCTACGATTTCAGCCTCGACGGCGGCACCCGCTTCGAGGCGAGCCTGCCCGCGATCCAGGGCCGCGACCTGGCGCTGCGCGAGGTTGGCGGCCGCGACGACTGGGTGGCCGTGCCGCGGCTGACGGCCGAGGGCACGCGGCTGTCGTGGACGACGGGCCGCATCGAGATGGCGGCGTTCACGCTGGACGGCATGCAGGTGCAGGCCTGGCGCGAGGCCGACGGCGGTTTCAACCTCGCGCGCCTGTTCGGCGGCGAGGCCGTGCCGGAAGCGTCCGCCGCGGCGCCGAAGGCCGCGGTCGCCGTCGACGCAGATCCGGCGGTCGCACGGACGCCGGGTGAGGCCGTGCAGGCCGCCGCACCGGAATGGACGCTGCGCCTGCAGCGGTTCGCGATCACCGGCGCGCGCCTGGACGTCGAGGACCGCGCGGTTTCGCCCGCCGTGCGCTTCGACCTGCAGCCGGTCAGCCTCACCGCCACCGGCCTGAGCCTGGCCCTGGACCAGCCGCTGCCCGTGACCCTGCAGGCCACGCTCGACGGCACGACCACGCTCGCCGGCGAAGGCCAGCTGACGCTGTCGCCGCTGTCGGCCGACCTGCAGCTCGCGCTCACCGGCCTGGCGCTGCCGAAACTGCAGCCCTACCTGGCCGACGTCGCGGCCGTGGACCTGGATTCGGGCACGCTCGCGGCCCGCGGCCAGTTGGTGCTGGCCCCGCCGCAGGCCGCGCCCTGGCTGAGCTTCCGCGGCGAAGCGGCCGTCGACGGCCTGCGCGCCGTCGACCGCGCGCAGAAGCAGGAACTGGTCAGCTGGCAGCGGCTCGAGCTGGCCGGCCTGGACTACACGATGGCGCCCGACGCGCTGCACGTCCGCAGCCTCACCGCGCGCCGGCCCTTCCTGCGCGCGGTGATCGCGCCCGACCAGAGCTTCAACATCGCCCGGGTGATGTCGCCCGACGCCGGCGGCGCATCGCTGCCGGCGGTCGCCGTGCCGACCGCGGCGCCGACCACCGCGCCGGCGATGTCGGTGCGGGTGGACGAGCTGCGACTGGTCGCCGGCACCCTGAGTTTCGCCGACCAGTTCATCCAGCCGAATTTCCAGGCGCACATCGAATCGCTGGACGGCCGCATCCGCGGGCTGTCGAGCGCGCCCGACCGCCGCGCCCAGGTCGACCTGGCCGGCTTCGTGGTGAACAAGTTCTCGCCGGTGACGATCCGCGGCGAACTCAATCCCTTCCGCTACGACCAGCACACCGACCTGACGCTCGCGTTCCGTAACATCGACCTGCCGGTGTTCAACCCTTATTCGGGCCGCTACGCCGGCTTCGCCATCGCCAAGGGCAAGCTCAGCACCGAGCTGCAGTACCGCATCCGCGACCGCCAGCTCGAGGCCGGCCACCACGTCGTGCTCGACCAGCTCGAGTGGGGCGACGCCACCGACAGCCAGGACAAGGTGTCGCTGCCGATCCGCCTGGCCACCAGCCTGCTCAAGAACCGCGACGGCGTGATCGACCTGGACCTGCCGGTGACCGGCTCGCTGGACGATCCGAAGTTCCGCGTCGGCCCGGTGGTCTGGCAGGTGGTGAAGAACCTGGTGGTGAAGATCGTCACCGCGCCCTTCGCCTTCCTCGGCTCGCTGTTCGAAGGCGCCGAGGACGCGCAGTTCGTGGTGTTCGCGCCCGGCGACGGCGCGCTGTCGCCCGAACAGGCGCAGGCGCTGGCGGCGCTGGCCAAGGGCCTGGCCGAACGGCCGCAGCTGCGCATCGAAGTGCCCGCTGGCGGCGTGCCCGCGCTGGATGCGCAGGCGCTGGCGCAGCGGCGCCTCGACGCCGCGCTGGCGGCCCTGGCGAAGGTGCCGGAAGGTGAGGTGTTCGCACTCGATGGGCTCGAGCCCGGCGCGCGCGTGGACCTGCTGCGCGATCTCTACAAACAGCGGTTCGACCAGCGCGCGAAGATCCCCGACCCCGCCGAACCGCCCGCCGAAGCCGACCGCGCCGCGCGCAAGGCGCTGCGCGAGGCGCACGAGCAGGCCTGGCTGAGCGCCGAGCTGCTGGCGAAATTCGCGCCCGCCGAAGCCGAGGTGTCGGCGCTGGCGCAGTCACGCGCATTGGCGATCCAGGAAGCGCTGCTGGCCGGTGGCGAGCTCGACCCGACGCGGGTCTTCGTCACCGGGGTCAAGCCGCTGGATGCCAAGGACGGCCAGGTCAGCATCGAACTCGCGCTGGAATGATCAGCGCGCCGCCTGCGCCTCCCGAGGATCGACGGCGCTGAACTGGGCGATCACGGCGCGGGCGGTTTCGTCCGGATGCGTTTCCATCGGCGCATGGCCGGCGCCGGCGATGATCGCCCAGCGCGCCGACGGCAGCTCGCCGCGCAGGCGCCGGGCCACTTCGGGCTTCACCCAGCGGTCGTCCTCGCCCCAGACCACCAGGGTGGGCACGCGGTCCAGGCGCGCGGCGTCGGCCGGTGGCGGCCACTGGGCCGAATAGCCGGTGAGGATGGCCAGCGCGGTGCCCGGCCGCTGCAGCGGCGCGAGGTAGCCGCGCACCTCCTCGGGGCGTGGTTCGCGGTTGTAGGCGCGTTCGATCAGGTCGGCGATGCGTTCGGGATGGCCCAGGTAGCGGCTTTCCACCAGGCCGGCGACGAAGCGGCGGAAGCGCGGCGAACGGAAGCGTTCGCGGCTGCGCAGCTCGCGCGGCGAAAGGATCGGATTGCCGGCGATGTAGACCACGCTGCGCGCGAACGCCGGCCGCTGCGCCAGTTCGGCGACCACACGCGTGCCCATCGAATGGCCCAGCAGGCACCACGGCCCGGGTGCCTGCGCCTGCAGCCAGGGGCCCAGGGCGCCGCCGGCGGTGCGCGGGAACGGCACCCGCGCGCTGTAGCCGTAGGCCGGCAGGTCCAGGGCCCAGACCGGATGCCCGGCCGCCGCCAGCGCCGGCGCCAGTTCGCGGAAGGAGAAGGTCGAGCCGCCCAGGCCGTGCAGCAGCAGCACCGGGCAGCCGCGGCCGCCGGCCGCCGCGGGCCACTGGCGCACGTGCACCCGGATCCCGTCCAGGGTCTCGAAGCGGGAGTTGGGGAAGGGCGGGGCGTCCTGGGCCGGGGCGGGGCCGGCCAGTAGCGGACTGGCCAGAAGCAGGCAAAGCAACAGGGCGGACAGGCGGCGCATGGGGCCATTGCACGCCTTCACGCGTCGGCGTGGCGTCACGGCGGCGTTCCATCCCGGAAACGTTACGTTATGAGCCGACCCCTTTGTTGCGCCGATGACCGGGTCCATCTTTCGATTACCTCCACGGAGATCCCGACATGGCCACCCCGCTCACCCAGCCCACCCGCCTCGGCAACCTGACCCTGCGCAACCGCATCGTCATGGCGCCGATGACCCGCTCGCGCGCCGAAGACAGCCTGCCCACCGCCCTGGTCCGCGATTATTACGCCCAGCGGGCCTCGGCCGGCCTGATCATCAGCGAAGGCACCGCGCCTTCGCCGGACGCGCTCGGCTACGCCCGCATCCCCGGCCTGTTCACCAAGGCCCAGGCCCGCGCCTGGGGCGGCATCGCCGAGGCCGTACACGCCGGCGGCGCGAAGTTCTTCATCCAGCTCATGCACACCGGCCGCATCGGCCACCCGGCCAACCTGCCCGCGGGTGCGCGCCTGCTGGCGCCGTCGGCGATCGCCGCGGCCGGCCAGATGTGGACCGACAGCGCCGGCATGCAGGACCACCCGGTGCCCAAGGCCATGGACGCGGCCGAACTCGCCGCGGCCCGCGACAGCTTCGTCAATGCGGCCACCCTGGCGGTGGCGCACGGGGTCGACGGCGTCGAGCTGCATGCCGCCAACGGCTACCTGCTGGCGCAGTTCCTCAACCCGCGCAGCAACCAGCGCACGGACGCCTACGGCGGCAACGGCGAGAACCGCCGGCGCTTCCTGCTCGAGACCGTCGACGCCACCGTCGCCGCGATCGGCAGGGACCGGGTCGGCGTGCGCCTGACGCCGTTCAACCCATTCAACGACCTTGAGGCCAACTTCGAAGGCGAGCGCGAGGAGTTCCTCGCCACGGTCGCCGAACTGGCGCAGCGCGGCATCGTCTACCTGCACCTGGGCGGCGGCACCGTGCCGGCCGAGCTGCTGCCGGAAGTGCGCCGCCTGTTCCCGGGCACCCTGATCCTCAACGGCGGCTACGACGGCGCACGCGCCGAGGCCGACATCGCCGCGGGCCTGGCCGACCTGGTCGCGTTCGGCCGCCCCTTCGTCAGCAATCCGGACCTGCCCGAACGCTTGCGTACGGGTGCGCCGATCGCGGACCTTGATGCCGCCACGCTCTACACTCCGGGCGCCGCCGGCTACACCGACTATCCGCGGCTGCGCGAAGCGGAGGCCGCACTGGCGACCTGACACCGACAGCTGATCTCGCCGCCGCGGCCTGGCCCGGCCGCGGCGACGATGGGAGAATTGCGGCATGACGCGCCTGTTCCGAAGCCTGCTGCTGGTCTGCACCCTGCTGCTGGTCGCCTGCGCGGGCACGCCCGAACGTCCCGACCTGGCGCGCCTGTACGAAACCGACGCGCAGAACGGGAACCAGCCGCCGGTCATCCTGATCCATGGCCTGATGGGCTCGACCCTGGTCGAGAAGGACACCGGCAAGGAGTTCTGGCCCGGCGGCATCGGCAACCTGGCCTTCAGCGAATACCGCGAGCTGGCGCGCATGAAGGCCGCCGAAGCCAAGGGCGGCGGCCTGGTGCCGGGCGACCTGTTCTACGGCGTCGCGCGCACCGACTTCTACGGCGCCCTGGTCGACACCCTGGAAACCGCCGGCCGCTTCAAGCGCGGCACGCCCGGCACGCCGGTCACGGGCGACGACCGCCGTCGTTACTACGTGCTGCTGTACGACTGGCGCAAGGAAAACCTGGTCGCCGTGCGCCAGCTGCACGAACTGATCGACCAGATCCGCCGCGACTACGGCGACCCCGACCTGCCGGTCGACATCCTGGCGCACAGCAACGGCGGCCTGATCGCCAACTACTACCTGCGCTACGGCCCCAAGGACGTGCTGACCTCGGACGAGTTCATCCCCTGGGACGAGGGCGCGCACCGCATCCGCCGCATGGTGCTGCTGGGCACGCCCAGCCTGGGCGCGGTGACCAGCCTCGAGCGCCTGCAGCAGGGTTTCAAGATCGCCTGGCGCACCGTGCCGGTGGAGGTGCTGGTGACCTTCGCCACGCCCTTCGAGGCGCTGCCGCATCCGGACGCGCAGGTGGTGTATTCGACCGAGGGCAAGCCCATCCCCTTCGACATCTACAACGCCGACGTCTGGCGGGTGCGCCGCTGGTCGGTGTTCTCGCCCGAGGTCGAGGCCCGGGTGCTGGCCGACGCGCCCGACCGCCAGACCGGCGAGCTGAACATGGCCGAGCTGCAGGCCTACTTCGTGCGCCACCTGGCCCGCGCCCGACAGTTCCAGCGCGCGCTCAGCGCGCCGGTGCGCGCCAACGGCGTCGAGGTAGCGGTGTTCGGCGGCGACTGCACGCTCACCCCGGCCCGGGCCGTGCTCGACCGCGACGCCGGCGGCGAGCGCCTGGTGATCCGTCCGGAGCAGGTCAAGGCGCGGGTCGAGGGCGTGGACTACGAGCGCCTGCTGCTGCAGCCCGGCGACATGCTGGTGCCCCGGGACTCCCAGCTCGGCCGCGGCCTGCCGACCGTGGCGGGCCAGCCCTCGGCCTTCTTCCCGCTGGCCCAGAGCTTCTTCCTGTGCGAGACCCACGACCAGCTCTCGGTCAACGCCTACTTCCAGAACAACCTGCTGCAGTTCCTGCTCGGCCGCTAGCCGCGGGCCCGCCGCAGGGGCATAGAATGGGCCCATGAAGGACCTGCGTTCCCTGCTGATCGACTGCCGCATCGAGCTGCGCAAACTCTCGCGCGACTTCCAGAAGACCGAGCTGTGCGAACGCCTGGACCTGGCGATCCAGTCGGCGATCAACGCCAGCAACGCCGCCAGCGCCGAACAGGTCAACGAGGCGCTGCCGCCGGAGAAGGCGCAGACCGTCAGCCAGGTCGCGCTGGCCTGGCAGACCGCGTCGCGCGACCTGAAGTTCTCCGACCCGGCGATCCACGCGCGGCTGAGCGAGAAGGTGATGCGTCTGCTCGGCGCCAAGTCCCTGGTCGACCCGGCCACCGAGATCGTGCAGCTCGAGCAGGTGACGGCGACGCTCAACGACCGCATCACCGCGCTGGAGCGCGAACACAAGGCGCTGGTGGTCGAGCGCGACAGCCTGCTCGGTGCCCTGGCCACGGCGGTGCCCAAGCTCAAGGACGGCGGCGACCGCCTGGCGGTGGCGCTGGCGCGCGTGGCCTGGCTGAAGGCGGAAGCCGACAAGGCCGCGGACGCCGCGGCGTCGCCGGCCAAGGCCGGCAAGCGCGCGCCCGAACCGCAGGACACCGTGCCCACGCCCGAGCTGCTCGCGGCCGCCGCCGCCGGCGCCGCCGCTTTCACCAAGGAGCAGCGCGAGTGGTGCGTGGGCGAAGCGATGGTGCTCACCGGCTTCTCGTTCACGCCGGTCGAGCTGATCGAAAAGGGCGACGCGGCGATGGCCAAGATCATCCTCGACGCCCGCAAGGCCTGAGCGCCGCATGCACTGCCCCTGCGGCCGCGGCGCCTACGCGCACTGCTGCGGCCCGCTGCACGCCGGCGCGCCGGCACCGGATGCCGAAGCCCTGATGCGTTCGCGCTACAGCGCCTATGCGCTGGGCCTGGCCGACTACCTGCTCGCCACCTGGCATCCGTCCACGCGTCCCGACGGGCTCGACCTGCACAGCGATCCGCCGCTGCGCTGGCTCGGGCTGGAGGTGAGGCGCCACGTTCCCGCCGGCGGCACCGCGGTGGTCGAATTCGTCGCGCGCCATCGCCAGGGCGGCGGACGCGCCGGCCGGCTGCACGAAACCAGCCGCTTCGTACATGAACGGCAGCAGTGGTTCTATGTCGATGGGGACATGACGCCGGACTGACGCGACCTAGAATCGGCCCGACCCCGGCGCCGCCGGGCCGCCCGAAGGAACCGCATGTCCGCACTCCGCCGCCTGCTGCTGCCGCTGGTCCTGCTGTCCGCCGCATCCCTGGCCGCCGCCGCGCCGGCCGAAGCGCTGCCGGCCGAGGAGCAGCTGCCGGAGGAGATCGACGGCCTGCGGTTGATGGACGTGGTCGTGGTCAGCGGCGTGCAGCCCGGTCCCGGCCTGTGGAAGGTGTCGCGCGACGGCCGGGTGATGTGGGTGATGGGCACCGTGTGGCCGCTGCCCAAGCGCATGGAATGGAATTCGCTCGAGGTCGAACGCCGAATCGCCGGCGCCGGCGTCGTGCTGCTGCCGCCGACGGTGGACATCAAGGCCAAGGGCGCGGCGCTCGGCGGCCTCTTCCTGCTTCCCTCGCTGATGTCGGCGCGCAACAACCCGGGCAAGGAGAAGCTGGTGGACGTGCTGCCGCCGGCCGACTACGCGCGCTGGACGCGGCTCAAGGCGACCTACCTGGGCCGCGACCGTGGCGTCGAAAAACGCCGGCCGATCCTCGCCGCGATGGACCTGCGCGACAAGGCGCTGGACGCCCACGACCTGGGCCAGGGCAATCCCGTGCGCGAGGTGGTCAATCGCGCGGCCAAACGCGCCGACGTGCCGGTGCAGCGCACCCGGCTGACGCTCGAGGTCGAAGACGCCAAGGCCGCGGTGAAGGAATTCGCCGGCCGGCCGCTGGACGACCTGGAATGTTTCCGCCGCACCCTCGACCAGGTCGAGAACGACCTCGACACGCTCGCCCTGCGCGCCAACGCCTGGGCCCTGGGCGACATCGCCCAGCTGCAGGCGCTGACCTACACCGACAACGCCAAGGCCTGCACCGATGCGCTGCTGCAGAGCGGCCTGGGGCAGTCGCGCGGTTTCGCGGAGCTGCCGGCGCGCGTGCAGGCGGCGTGGCTGGCCGACGCCGAGAAGGCGCTGGCCACGCACGCGGAAAGTTTCGCGGTGCTGTCCATGGCCCAGGTCGTCGGCCCCGAGGGTTACCTGGCCCTGCTGCAGCAGCGCGGTTACACCGTGGAGGCGCCGGGCGCGGACGCGCCGCCGGCACCCGCCGCAAACCCGCGCTGAGCGCCGCGCCGCGGCCCTCTGCCGTGCCGCGCGCGCGGTGCGGTTGTGCCGAGTCTGGTCAAATCCGCGCCTGCCTTGTGGCGCGCGCGCGCCGTCCCCCAGAATCGGTCCAGGCCTGAGGTCCGACCCCCCATGCGCGCCCCGCATCCGAACACTCCCGAACCGCCCAGCCCGCGCCTGCGGGTGGGCGACTTCGTCGCCGACCTGCCGGCGCGCGAACTGCGCCGCGCCGACGGCGGCGACACCCACAAGATGACGGTGAAGACCCAGGGCGTGCTGGTGGCGCTGGCGCTGCAGCCGGGCCAGGTGGTGACGCGCGAGGAGCTGATGGACCGCGTCTGGCCCAACACCTTTCCCACCGGCGACGTGCTGACCCAGGCGATCACCGCGCTGCGCCGCGCCTTCGCCGACAGCGCCGACGCGCCGCGCTATGTCGAGACCATCGCCAAGTCCGGCTACCGGCTGCTGGCGCCGGTGGAGTGGCTGCCGGAACCGCCCGCCGCGGCGACCGCTGCGGCCGCCGCCGGCCTGCCCGCGTCCCCCGCGCCGGCGCGCCGGCGGACCGCGCGGATCGCGGCACTGGTCGCCGCGCTGGCGGCGGCCGCGGCGTTTGTCGGGTGGCGCTGGCCGTCGCCGCCGCCGCCGGACGGGCGCGCCGCGCCGCACGCCGCCGCCGCCGCGCCGGCGGCCGAAAGCACGGTCATCGCCGCCAGTCCCGATTCCGAAGTCATGCCGCGGCTGTCGCCGGACGGTTCGCAGGTCGTCTACGCGCGTGCGCCGACCGACAGCAACCGGAGCCGGCTGTACGTGCAGTCGGCGATGTATGTCGAGCCCAAGGCCCTCACCACGCCCGGCCCCGAGGAGTTCGACGCGGTGCCGGTCTGGTCGCCCGACGGCCGCCAGATCGCTTTCCAGCGCCGCGACGCCAAGGAATGCCGGACGATGGTGATGCCGGCCTCCGGCGGCGAACCGCGGCGCGTCGGCCGCTGCTCGCTCAACGTCATCCTCTTCCACGACTGGCTGCCAGACGGCAGCGGCCTGATCACGGGCGGGCTGCGCGTGGCCAAGGTGCCCGGCAACCTGTTCGTGCTGCCGCTGGATACCGGCGAATGGCGCCCGCTCGACTACGTCGTCGACGGCAGGCAGATGGACATCGAACCTCGCGTCTCCCCCGACGGCCAGTGGATCGCCTTCCGGCGCGGCCTGGGCCCGGCCGACCTGTGGCGGGTGCCGATGGCCGGCGGCACGCCCGAGCGCCTGACCCGCATCAACCGCGAGATCTGGGGCCTGGACTGGACGCCCGACGGCCGCGCCCTGATCTTCGCCAGCGCCGACGGTTCGCAGCCGGGCCTTTACCGGCTCGAGCTCGACACCCGCACCGTCACCCGGCTCGGCGTCGCGCCCGCGGCCTTCCCGGACGTCGCCGCGCGCGCCGGCGTCGTCGCCTACGAGATCCCGCGCGTGCGCCGGAACCTCGCCGAGTTCGACCTGGCGCATCCCGAAGGGCCGGAAACCGTGCAACTGGCCTCCAGCGGCAACGAATGGGCCGCGGCCAGCGACGCCGAAGGGCGTCAGCTCGCCTTCTATTCCGACCGCTCGGGCCGCGACGCCGTCTGGCTGGCGACGCGCGACCCGCAGACCGGCGCCTTCGGCGAACCGCAGCAGGTGGACGGCCTGGTGCCGGCCGACCGGTTCCCGCCCGGCTGGTCGCCGGACGGCAGTCACCTGGTGGTTGCCGGCGAGGGTCGCGGCGGGGCCGGGCTGCACGAGATCGAGCGCAGTTCGCGGCGCAGCCACCGACTGGTCCTGAGCCACGATCCCGAGCCCGACTACGGCAGCTACCTCGGGCCCGACCGCCTGCTGGTGGGCAGCCGCGACGGCGACGCCCGCGATCGCCTGAGCCTGTACACGCGCCGTGGTCCGGACGCGCCCTGGACCTTCGCGCACAGCCGCGACCAGATCGGTTTCGCGCGCGCCGACCCGCGCCGCAACCGGGTGCTGGTCACCGACACCCAGCGCAACGGCCTGTTCGCCCTGGCGCCGGACCTGTCCGGCGAGCTGGTGACGGTCGTGCCGGAACTACCGACCGCCCTGGGCTACCGGGGCTGGGACCTGCGGGGCGACCGGCTGTGGGTGCTGGTGATCCGCAACGCCACGCAGATGGAGGCGATGCCGGTCGACCTGGGGACGGTGCCGGCGCCGGACGGGAAGCCGCCGATGCACCGTTACGTGCCGCTCGACGCCAACGGTCTGTCCTTCCTGATGGCCATCGGCCGCGACGAAGACCATCTGCTGCTGGGCCAGAGCACCGATGCCGGCCACGACATCGGCCTGCTGCCGCTGGAGCCAAGTCGCTGATCTGAAAGGCGGCCGCCGACGAAACGGCGGTCTCGGCAGGAATTCGGAAAAGATTCCGGAAAGCTTCGGCCAAATTTCCTTACCCGAACCGGCCGCCCCGGTGCACTGGCCGCTCCCCCACCGAAGGAGCGTGCCATGTGGCTTCAGGAACATCACATCCGTTTCGGCCGCGCCGGCCAGCTGGGCGAGTCGCCGACCCCGCGCCTGGCCCTGTGCGACATCGCCCTGGTCGAGCCGGCATCGGGGCTGCAGGTGGCCGCGGGCACCGCCGCCATCTTCCTGGTGCTGGCCGGTCGGGCCGAGGTGCGCTCGCTCGAAGGGAGGTTCGAACTCGGGGCGCGCCGCTGGCTCGTGCTTGATCGCGACTCCGCGCCCACGCTGCGCATGGGTCCGGGCGGCATCGCGGTAGCGATCACGCTCAACGGCGCCGCGCTGCGCAATCCCGCCGGTCTGGCCGCCGCGGCCCTGATGCCCGGCAGCGGCCCGCTCGACCGCCTCACCTACCGGCTGGTACGCCAGGCGCTGCGGGCGCAGGACGCGCCGATGACCCACTTCTGGATGCGCGAGCCTTCGCTCAATGCGCTGATCGAGCGCCTGGCCGCCTGCCAGCGCGCCCTGCTGCCGAGGGCCGACAGCTGCCCGGGCCGCAGCTACCTGCGCAAATGCCAGGTGCTGGCGCGGCTGCAGCGGGCACGCCTGTACGTCGAGGGCCACGCCGACCGCGTGGTGCACATCCCCGAACTCGCCGCGCTGACCAATTTCTCGCCCTGGTACTTCACCAAGACCTTCCACCGCGTCTACGGCGACAGCCCGCAGAGCTACGCCTGCCGGGTGCGGCTCGACCGCGCCCGCTCGCTGCTGGCGGCGACGCCGTACTCGGTGAGCGAGATCGCCGAGGCCTGCGGATTCGAGAACCAGAGCTCGTTCGCGCGCGCGTTCCGGCGCAGCTTCGGCCGCTCCGCCAAGGAGTTCCGGGCCGCGGCGCCGCAGTTCGCGCACGCCTGAGTGTGCCGGCAGCCACGGTGCGCCAACGGACAGGAACGGCAAAGAAAAGCCGGGCGGCAAGACCTACCGTCGTTGCGTGCTTTAACGCACGCATAACGAAACCATCGGAGAACTGAAATGACCCATTCCAAACTGCGGGACGCCATTCGTCTCGCGCTGCTGCCCACGGCCTTCGCCGGCCTGGCCGCACCGGGGCTGGTGTCCGCCCAGGAAGCGGACGCGGAGGAAACGACCACGCTCGACCAGATCGAGGTCACCGGCTCGCGCATCAAGCGCGCCGACATCGAGGGCGCGCTGCCGGTCACCGTCATCACCCGCCAGCAGCTCGACGTCAGCGGCGACATCTCGGTCTCCGAGTACCTGCGCGACACCACTTTCAACAGCTTCGGCTCGTTCCGCCCGCAGTCGGGCAGCGCGGCCCAGGCTGCGGCGCAGGTGAGCCTGCGCGGCCTCGGCGCCAGCCGCACCCTGGTGCTGATCGACGGCCGGCGCGCGCCGGTGAGCCCGGCGACGGGCTCGGGCCAGGACCTGAACTCGATCCCGCTGGCGGCGGTCGAGCGCATCGAGATCCTGTCCGACGGCGCTTCGGCCATCTACGGTTCCGACGCGATCGCTGGCGTGATCAATGTCATCACCCGCAAGGACTTCAACGGCGTGCAGCTCAGCGTCGGCTCCTCCAATCCCAAGCGTGACGGCGGCGAGACCGAAGAAGGCTCGGTCATCTTCGGCATCTCGGGCGAGCGCGGCAGCCTGCTGGCCGGCGCGTCCTTCAGCAACCGCGGCATCGTGTTCGCGCGCGATCGCGAATGGTCGCGCACCGGCGCCTCGACCTACTCCAACAACTTCACCAACCCCGACGGCACGTTCTTCACCGCGCCGTCTGGCCCGACCGCAGGCACCTCGGTGGTGCCCGGCGGCTGCGCCGAGCCGGCCTTCAGCGTGGTCGGCAACCGCTGCTTCTACGACTTCGGCCTGGTCGCGGCCGACGAGGCCGAGATCCGCCAGGACGGCTTCTTCGCCCGCGGCAGCTACGACATCAGCGACAACTGGACGATGTACATGAACACCTCGGTGAACCGGGTGTTCTCGTTCGGCCGCTACGCGCCCAGCCTGGCGGAAGCCTTCGTACCGGCGGCCTCGCCCAACAACCCGTTCGGCCAGGACCTGTTCGTGCGCCATCGCTTCGCCTCGCTCGGCACCCGCGACGACACCGTCGATTCCAACGCCTACGACCTGCTGCTGGGCCTGCAGGGCCGCATGGGCGTGGTGGACCTCGACGTCGGCATGCGCCGCAACGAATTCAAGGCCTTCACCACCGGCCGCAACTACGTCGTCATTCCGATCGCCGAGCAGTACATCGCCGACGGCACCTACGACATCTTCAACCCCAGCGGCAACTCCGCCACCACGCTCAACGCGATGAAGGCCACCATCGGTCGCGAGTCGGCGACGCTGAACGAGGAGATCTTCGCGGTCGCCAGCATGGACATGTTCGAGCTGCCCGGCGGCACCTCCAGCATCGCCGTCGGCGCCGAGTACCGCAGCGAGGACTACTACGACCAGTACGACTCGCTGTCGGAGGCGGGTGTGATCGGCGGCTCGGCCGGCAATTCCGCCGCCGGCGGCCGCAAGATCCGCGCCGCTTACTTCGAGGCCCTGTTCCCGATCTGGAGCAGCTTCGAAGCGACCCTGGCGGGCCGCTACGACAAATACAGCGACTACGGCGCCGACTTCTCGCCCAAGGTTGCCTTCCGTTGGCAGCCGCTGGACAGCCTGACCATCCGCGGCTCCTACGGCGAGGGCTTCGCGGCGCCGCCGATTCCCATCCTCAGCGCCCAGCCCTCGTCGAGCGCCGACTTCGTCACCGACCCGCAGACCTGCGTGGCCTTCGGCCTGACCTCGCAGTGCACCGACCCGGTCACCGGCGACACCGTGACGCCGCAGGTCACCGCATGGACGATCGCCAACCCGAGCCTGGAATCGGAAACCTCCAAGCAGCTCAGCCTCGGCGTGGCCTGGGATGCGACCGAGTGGCTGAACCTGAGCCTGGACTACTACCGCATCGAGATCGACAACCTGATCGCCGCCATCAGCACCGACACGATCATCGCCTGCCTCGACGACCCGACCCTGGGCGGCTGCCCTCCGGGCCTGAGCACCCTGCCGACCACCACCAGCACCGGCCTGCCGGTGAGCCAGGCGGTGCCGAATCCGCAGCTGGGCCTGGGCCTGGCCCGCGACCCGGCCACCGGCCTGATCCTGTACGTGCAGCGCGGCTTCGCCAACCAGGGCGACCTGGAGACCTCGGGTTACGACCTGAACGTGCGCACCAACTTCGAGCTGGGCAATGCCGGCACGCTGCGCAACCAGCTGCAGGTCAGCTGGGTGAAGGAGTACAGCTTCAACGGCGGCGACAACCTGGTCGGCATCGAGCGCACGCCGGAGTTCCGCGCCTCGCTGCAGAACATCTACAGCGTCGGCGACTTCAGCTTCGCCTGGAACATCAACCACATCGATTCCACCGGTTCGCGCAATGCGCTGCGCGCGACGCCGGATCCGGCGCTTTCGCTGACCCTGCCGTCGTGGACCACCCACGACCTGCAGATCAGCTGGAACGCGCCCTGGAACGGCATCTTCGTGGTGGGCGTGAACAACATCGCCGACAAGGATCCGGTGCTGGACCCGCTGGACCCGACCGGCCGCGGTTACGACTTCAACCTCTACGACGGCTACGGTCGCGTGCCCTACGTGCGCTACACGCAGTCGTTCTGAGAAACGCGGGCGGCCCCAGCGCCGCCCGCTCCACCGCTTGTCCCCTGGCCGCCGCGTTCACCCGCGGCGGCTTTTTTTTGCTCAGAAGCGGTAGCTGAGGCCGACGCGGAAGGTGTCGAAGTCCACGTCCTGGCGGAACGACTCGGTATAGGCCGGCGAGACGAAGGTGCTTCCGGGCAGGTAGGCGGTGTCGAAGCGCAGCTCGTCCAGGTCGGTGGCCAGGTATTCGGCGCGCAGCGACCAGCGGTTGCCGAAGTCGTATTCGTAGCCCGCGCCCCAGACGCTGCCGTCGAGCGTGTCGGAACGGCGCCCCGCCTTGAGGTAGCCGCCGTTGCTGGCGACCGTGGCCACCGCTTCGGCGTCCACCTGGGTCCAGCCGCCGGTGACGAAGAACAGGTGCCGGCCGCTGGCGTAGCCGAAGCGGGCGCGCAGCGAGGCCTGGTCCTCGAGCTCGATGCGGTTGCCGAAGTCGTAGGCCAGGGACGGGATCGCCGGCACCGGCACCGAGCCGGTGGCACGCGCGTCGTCGATGTTGAGCTGGTTGTAGTCGAGTTCGGCGCCCAGCACGAAGCCGTTGCCGAACTGGTGGTTGTAGCCGAACTGCAGGCCGTAGGCGCTGCCGCTCGGGTCGAGGTCGTTGGACCAGTTGCCGGTGACGTGGTCGCGCAGGGCCTGCGATTCGATGCTCCATTGGCCGCCGAGGCTGACGCGCGCGTCGGAGCTGCCGCTGCCGTGGCCGGCGTGGGCGCCGAGGTACCAGCCGGTCCAGTCGTCGCCGGCGGCCAGGGCGGGCGCGCTGAGCAGGCAGCAGGCGGCAAGGAGCGAAATGCGCTTGAACATGTGGGTAGCCTTTTTCGATGGGGGGGAATGCGCCGCCGGGCGCGGCCGGGCGCAATCACTTCCATCGGAATCCGGCGGCCGGAGTGGACATGCGGCGCCCCGCAACGGGGCAGGGCGGCGTCCATCCATGCGCCGATGCGGCCGCGCCGCCGCGCGCGCCGTGGCCTCGAATGCCGCGTGCCGGCGCCGCGTTACGAGGGCGACTTCTGACGCCCGACCAGGGCCAGCACCCGGTCGCGGAAGTTGCGACCGCTCTGCACGCGGCCGCCGCCATGCAGTTCGATGCGGAAGCGCCCCGAACCCACGGGACGGATCTCGCGGATGGCGCCGATGCGCACGATCAGCGAGCGGTGCAGGCGCATGAATCGTGCGGGGTCGAGCTCGGCCTCGAACGAGGCCAGGGTGC
The DNA here is from genome assembly GCF_006265115.1 of Arenimonas terrae. Taxonomy (GTDB): domain Bacteria; phylum Pseudomonadota; class Gammaproteobacteria; order Xanthomonadales; family Xanthomonadaceae; genus Arenimonas; species Arenimonas terrae. Next base: position 68,789 of record NZ_SMDR01000005.1, read on the forward strand.
GCCGGACGACGTAGCAGCGTTCGGCGGCGCGGATTTCCAGATAGTTGCCCTGCGCCTCGACGGTGTCGATCTGGTCCACGGGCACCAGCTGGATGCGGCGCCCGACCGGCAGCGGCAGCGTGTCGGAGGGGCGCGGCATCGGTGCGCCCGCCGCATCCGCGCCGGCGAGGGACTGGCGCAGGCGGTCGATCGTCTCGCGAAGGCGGTCGGCCGACACCGGCTTGAGCAGATAGTCGACCGCGTGCACGTCGAAGGCGCGCGCCGCGTGCTCCTGGTAGCCGGTGACGAAGACCACGCGCGGACGCGGCGCCGGCCAGCGCTCCAGCGCCGAAAAACCGTCGCCGCCGGGCATCCGGATGTCGAGGAAGAGAACGTCCAGCGGCCCCAGCGGCGCGGCGGCCAGCAGTTCGTCGACGTTGGCGCAGTCCAGCGCGACCACCACCGAATCGCCGGCGACCTGGGCGAGCAGGCGCTGCAGGCGCGCGCGCGCCAGCGGCTCGTCGTCGACGATGGCGACCTGCAGCGGCTTCATGCCGCCGTCTCCGGTGTGCGCGGCGCGGGCCTGGCGTGGCCCTCGGGCAGCGGCAGCGCGAGCTCGACACGGTACAGGCCGTCCTGCTGAACCTGCCGCAATCGCGCCTGGTCGCCGTGCAGCATCTGCAGCCGTTCGCGCGTGGCGCCCAGGCCGGTGCCGGAACCGGGCGCAGCCGGGCCATCGGGTCCGGCGGTGTTCTCGATCTCGATCTGCAGTTCATCGGCGTGCAGCCGCGCCCGCAGGTCCAGCCGGCCCGGTTCGCGGCGGCGCGCGATGGCGTGCACGATCGCGTTCTCCACCAGCGGCTGCAGGATCAGGGTCGGCACCGGCACGGGCAGGCAGGACGGGTCGATCGCCCAGCCGACCTGCAGGCGTTCGCCGAGGCGGATCTTCTCGATCTGCAGGTAGTGTTCGACCAGAGCGACCTCGTCGCGCAGCGGGCGCTGCTGCGGCATGTCGGGGCGCAGGCTCACGCGCAGCAGTTCGGCCAGCGAGACCAGCATGCGGTCGGCCACGTCCGGGTCGCGGTGCACCATTTCGGCCACCGAGTTGAGCGCGTTGAACAGGAAGTGCGGATCCAGGCGCGCGCGCAGGGCTTCGAGCCGCGCCAGCGCGAGTTTGGTCTCGAGCTCGGCGATTCGGCTGGCATCGGCACGCACCCGCCGCGACTGCACGATCGCCTGCGCCACGCCCACCAGCAGCCAGGTGGTGACCGAGTTGTAGGCGGCGCTGGTCATCAGCAGCAGGCGCACCGACGGCGGCGACGGATACCAGCCCAGCACCGGGTCGGTGGCCCAGACGAACAGCGCACGGCCCAGCACCACCGCGGTCACCACCGCGCAGTGCACCAGGACCCAGCGCAGCAGCGAAGCCTGTCGGCGGTGCAGGCGTTCGGCCAGCCAGACCAGGAACAGCGTGATGCCGATCCAGACCAGTGCGCTGGCGGTTTCCTGCGCCAGGCGCAGCATCACGCCGCGGTCCTGGTCGGGCGGGCCCCAGTACTGGGTGGCGCGGAACACCGCGTTGGCCAGCCACGCCATCGCCACCCAGGCCCAGAGCGGCAGGGAGAGGCCGGGCGATGGAGCGGGAGCCGGGGCGGCGTTCATGGGCAGGGACGGCGGAAGGACGCCGCCAGTGTCGCATGGGCTCCGGGGCTGGTCGCTCGCGGGGGCCAACGGCACCCATGCGTATGCGAACGGCATCGCACCGGACGCGCGGCGCTGTCCGCCGCTCAGTCGGCCGCCTCCTCCGGCAGGCGCGTGTTCTGGTCGAACACCAGTCGCCATTGCCCCGCTTCGCAGCCGAAGCCCATCGAAAGCCAGGACGAGCGCGGTGCCGAGGACGGCGTCGCCCGGAAGCTGGACTTCAGTGCCACCAGGGTCATCGACGGGGTCGAGATTCGCGACACTTCCTCGAAGCGCATGCGCCACGACCGGTCGCGGAAGAACGCGCGGTGGAAACGCAGGTAGGCTTCGCGGGTGTCGGTCCGCACGCCGTCGGGAAGGATGAGCACCAGCGCCGCGCCGCGCGTGACGGTGGCTTCGATGCCCGGCAGGTCCCGCGCCTGGATCGCGGCCAGGTGCCGCGAGATGGTTTCGTCGGGCGAGCCGCAGGGGCCTGGCGCGGCGTGCGCCAGGCCGAGCGGCAGAAATCCGGTCAGCATCAGTCCGAGCAACCCTGCACCCGGTGTCGTTCGTCCATCCATCGGCGGTCTCCGTTGTTCGTGGCCATGGCAGCAGCCGGGGGCCCGCGCGAACAACTACCTCGTGGGTAATTGGCGGCGCAGTGCGCCGCATCGAGTCTTGACGCCCGCCTGCCCGCGCCCGATGGGTAGAATCGTGCCCAGTGCCGGCGTCCGAAGGCCGCGGGTGATCCGACATGAACGACAAGACCAGCCCCGCCGGGCTTCCCTCACACCTGCGGACGATGCGGACAACGCTCGGGGTATCGCAGATGGAGCTGGCGTTCCGTCTCGGCATTTCGCAGCGCCACCTGAGCTTCGTCGAGCGCGGCCGCGCCAAGCCCAGCCGCGATCTGGTGCTGCGCTGGGCGCGCGAGACGGGCGCATCCACGGAAGACCGCAACGCGGCGCTGCTCAGCGCCGGCTTCGCGCCCGCCTTCCGCGAGTTCGGTGCCGGGCACGTGCGCGAAACGCCGGGCTTCAAGGCGCTGTCGGAGATGCTGGTCGCGCACGAACCGCATCCGGGCATCGTGTTCAACGCCGACTGGATGATCGTCGCGATGACCGAGGGTGGGCAGTGGCTTTGCCGGGTCGGCATGGCCGACTTCCTGGCGTCGATGTCCGGCCCGCTGTCGCAGATGGACATGATCGCCGCGCTGACGCATCCGGGCGGCATGCTCAGCTGCGTGCGCAACGCGCCGGAAGTGGGGTTTGCGCTGCTGCGCCAGCTCCGCTCCGAGCAGCTGGCGCGGCCGTCGCTGGGGCCGCGGGTCGATGCCCTGGAGGAATCGCTGCTGCGGCGCTACGGCGACGACTGCGCCGAACGGCCCCGTTCCGCGGGCGATCCGTATCTTCGCGTGGTCATGGACACCGCCTGGGGGCCGCTGTCTTTCCTGCTGGTGCAGACCGTGTTCGGTCTTCCACACAGCATCTCCCCGGCATCGCTGCGCACCGAGCTCTGGTTCCCGACCGATCCGCATACCCGGCGGGTGATGGCGGCCAGCGGCTGATCCGGACTGCCGCCGTCATGCCGGCGGTTACCTGGAACGGAATTGAGGCGGCGGCGACGCGCGGCTAGTCTGCCCGCATCGCGCCGCCGCACGGCGCCCGGACGGGAGCAGCCATGAATCTTCGCGCCCATGCCCTGTGGATGGGGGCCTGCATGCTGGCGCCAGGGATCGCCTGCGCCGGTGAACCGGTGTTCGACGTCCATGTGCACCTGCGCGACGGCGAGGCCTCGCTTCAGCGCTACCGCGACGAGGCGGCCGCCGCCGGGAGGCCGCTCGATGGCCTGGCCGCGATGTGGTTCGGCGGACCGAACCAGGCGCGTGCGGGCGACCCGGCGGCGATACGCGCCGGCAATGACGGCGTCCTCGACCTCGCGTCGGAGCATCGCGACGTGCTGCCCGTGGTGACCGTGCATCCCTACGACGGACCGGCGGCGCTGGACGAACTGGCGCGGGTGGCGGCGCGCGGCGCGCGGCTGCTGAAGCTGCATCCGCACACCCAGGGTTTCGATCTGGACGATCCGCGCGTGCTGCCGGTGGTGCGGCGCGCGGGCGAGCTGGGGCTGCGCGTGCTGCTGGACAACGCGGGTATCGTGCCGGGCGACAACGAGCGGTTGTTCAACCTGGCGGCACAGGTGCCGGGCACGACCTTCATCTTCGCGCACATCGGCGGCCTGAACTTCCGCTACTGGAACCTGCTGGCGCTGGCCCGCACCGCCGACGGCTTCGCGCTGGACAACGTCTGGTTCGACCTTTCCGCCACGGTGCTGCTGGCGGCCGATTCGCCGGTCGAGGCGGAGTTCGTATGGACGCTGCGCAACGTCGGCATCGACCGCGTGCTGGTCGGGTCGGACTATCCGCAGATCGGCCTGGACCGGACCCTGGACGCGCTGGAGCGGCTGGACCTGGACGACGAAGAAAAGGCGAAGCTGCGCTCGGGGAACGCGCGGCGCCTGTTCGGGCGCTAGGCCGACCGGGAATCCCGAACCCGGACTCCCGTTGGGAAGGATGGCGCGCCTGGAGGGTCGAGCGTTCGACGCTGTGGACCGCAGGTCCAGTCGAACGTGAGGGGGAGGCCGTCAGGCCGACCGGGAATCCCGAACCCGGACTCCCGTTGGGAAGGATGGCGCGCCTGGAGGGATTCGAACCCCCGACCAATGGCTTCGGAAGCCACTACTCTATCCGGCTGAGCTACAGGCGCGCGGCCCGGCATTATGTCATTGAAGTCCGTCACGGTCTAAGCCCGCGCACCGTGCGGGACTGTGGGCAGGCTCACAGGCCGGGCCTTCCAGGGTTTTCGGTACAGGTTCCGGGGCGTAAGGTCGGGTCGTCTCCCGTGGTGAAGGAGAGGGATGGACGCCGCCTTCCTGACCAGCCTGCTGCAACACCCGTCCCGGCACGCCCTGCTGGCGCTGGATGCCGCCGGCCGGCTGCTGGCCGCCAACGACCGGGCCCGCGAACTGGTCACCCCGAGCCTGGAGGCGGAGCTGCGCCAGGTGCTGGCCGGCGCCATGGCCCAGCTGGCCGCCAATCCCGACCGGCAGGTCCAGCACCGCCACCGCAGCGAGGGCGTCGAGATCGACTGCGTGCTGTTGGCCGCCCGCGACGCCGAGGGCGACCTGCAGGGCTACACCGTCAGCCTGCTGGCGGTGGACGAGGCCCCGGACCTGGCCGAATCGCCCGACCGCGCCCGCTGGCGTTTCGCGCTGGAGAACGCACAGGACGGCCTGTGGGACTGGAGCGCCGATACCGGCAAGGTCTACCGGTCCAGCCGCTGCATGAGCATGCTTGGTTACCCGCGCGACCACCTGAGCGATGAACTCGACAGCTGGCGCAGCATGGTGCACCCCGACGACCAGGCCCGCGTCGCCGAGGCGCTCGAGAACCACATCGCCGGCCGCCACCCCAAGTACCAGTCCGAATACCGGGTGCGCGACGCGCGCGGCCGCTGGCGCTGGATCCTCGACCGCGGCCGGGTGATCGCCTGGACCCTGGAGGGCCGGCCGCGCCGCGTCATCGGCACCCATACCGACATCACCGGCTACAAGCAGATCGAGGCGCAGCTGCGCGAGCGCGAAGTGCTGCTCAACCAGGCCCAGCACGTCGCCCGCATCGGCAGCTGGAGCTGGGACCCGGAGACCGACAGCCTGTGGTGGTCGGACGAACTGTTCCTGATCGCCGGGCTGCCGGCGGGCGCGCCCCCGCCGCCGTTCCGGCGCCAGCGCGCGCTGTTCGAACCGGCCTCGTACGAGCGCCTGCAGGACGCGTCGCGGCGCATGCTCGAGGACGGCTCGCCCTACGACATGGAGCTGGTGATGCTGCGCCCGGACGGCGAACGCCGGACCGTGGCGGCGCGCGGCGAGGGCATCTTCGGCGCCGACGGCCGCGTCACCCGGCTGGTCGGCGTGATCCACGACGTCACCGAGCGCAACCGCGCCGAGGAAACCTCGCGCTGGCGCAACGACCTGCTCAACCGCATCGCCGCGGTCGGCCGCATCGGCGGCTTCGAGCTGCTGGTCGAAACCGGCGAGCTGCAGTGGACCGACGAGAACTACCGCATCCACGGCATCGAGCCGGGCACGCCGCTGACGGTGGCCAGCTCGATGCAGCACTACGAAGAGGAGTCGCGGCCGCGGCTGCTCGAGGCGATGCGCCGCATGATCGAGGACGGCGTCGCCGAGCAGACGCTGGAGGTGGGCTACATCACGCCGGACGAGCGCCGGCTGTGGCTGCGCATCATGGCCCGGCTGGAGCTGCGCGACGGCCGGCCCTACCGCATCACCGGCCTCACCCAGGACATCACCGAGGAACACGAGGCCGACGAACGCATCGAGCAGCTGGCGCACTACGACACCCTCACCGGCCTGCCCAACCGTTTCCTGTTCCGCCTGCGCGCCGAGGATGCCATCGGCCAGGTGCGCAACGGCGAGCCGCCGCTGGCCCTGCTGTTCCTGGACCTGGACCGCTTCAAGCTGGTCAACGACACGCTCGGCCACGCCGCCGGCGACCAGCTGCTGCAGGAAGTGGCGGGGCGCATCAAGAGCTGCGTGCGCGGCAGCGACCTGGTCGGCCGGCTCGGCGGCGACGAGTTCCTGGTGCTGTTGCGGGAAGTGGGCCGGCCGGAGGACGCGTCGGTGGTGGCGCGCAAGATCATCGCCGCGCTCGGCCTGCCGGTGGACCTGGCCGGCACCGAGGTGCAGGTCGGCTGCAGCATCGGCATCGCACTGCTGGGCGACGGCAACCCGGACCTGGACGCGCTGCTGCGTGCCGCCGACACCGCGATGTACGCGGCCAAGGAAGGCGGCCGCAACAGCTTCCAGTTCTACAACGACAGCTTCTTCGAGAAGGTGCAGCGGCGCGTGACGCTGGAGCAGGAGCTGCGCCAGGCGCTGCCACGCGGCGAGCTGAGCCTGGTCTACCAGCCGACCGTCTGCCTGCGCCACGGCAACGTCACCGGCATCGAGGCCCTGCTGCGCTGGCAGGGGCCGGACGGCAGCCTGCGCTCGCCGGTGGAGTTCATCCCGATCGCCGAGGACAGCGGCGAGATCCTGGCGATCGGCCGCTGGGTGCTGGCCGAAGCCTGCCGGCAGGCCGGCGCCTGGCACGAGGCCGGCCTGCAGTTCGGGCGGATCGCGGTGAACGTGTCGGCGGTGCAGCTGCGCGACCCGCAGTTCGCCGACGACGTGCTGGCGATCTGCCAGCGTTACCGCTGGCCTACCGACCGGCTGGAGCTGGAGCTGACGGAGTCCGCGCTGATGCGCGACACCGAGGTGCTGCGGCGCGCGTTCGACCTGTTCGCCGCCAACGGCATCACGCTGGCGGTGGACGACTTCGGCACCGGCTTCTCCAACCTCGCTTACCTGCACCGCTTCCCGGTGCGGCACCTGAAGATCGACCGCAGCTTCGTGCAGCAGCTCTCGGGCGACGGCGAGCGCATGCGCGGCCTGACCCAGGCGGTGGTGACCCTGGGGCACGCGCTGGGCATGGCCGTGGTCGCCGAGGGCGTGGAGACGGAAATCACGTTGGACCTGCTGCGCCAGCAGGGCTGCGACGAGGCGCAGGGATACCTGTTCACCCGGCCGCTCGCGCCGGAGCAGCTGGAAACCTGGCTGCGGGTGCAGCCAGGTTGAGTCCGGTCAGCTGCGGCGCGTGTACAGCGCCGCGTGGATGCACGAGAGGATGTTGGCGATCCAGCCGCCGAGCGTGAAGGTGACGACCCAAAGCACGCCGGCGAGGATCAGCCAGAAGATCGCCCAGAGGATGCGCCCCTGGACCAGCTGGCCGAGGCCGGGAATGAAGAAGCTGCACAGCGCGGCGATGACGTTGCCGGTGGAACCCTGGCCTGCACTCATGGTCCTGCTTCCTCCTGCGGGGTTGGACGTCCCTTGAATGGGGACGGCCCATCCTAGGGGCAAGGGTGCGGGAAGTCATGGTCGCCGTCGGGGCTCTGCTAGGCTTTGCGGATGCCGTACGAACGTTATTCGCCCCCCGTCCCCGACCCGCGGCCGCCGGCCTGGCGCCAGCGATTGCCGCACTACTGGCAGCTGATCCGCGGCGACCGCCCGGTGGGCACCCTGCTGCTGCTGTGGCCGACCTGGTGGGCGCTGTGGCTGGCGTCCGGCGGTTTCCCGCCGCTGGGCACGCTGCTGATCTTCAGCCTCGGCGTCTGGCTGACGCGCTCGGCTGGCTGCGTGATCAACGACTACGCCGACCGCTGGCTCGACCCGCAGGTCGAGCGCACGAAGTCGCGGCCGCTGGCGACCGGCGCGGTGTCTCCGCGCGAGGCGCTGCTGCTGTTCGCCGGGCTGATGGCGGTGGCGTTCGGACTGGTGCTGCTGACCAACCGGCTGACGGTCTATCTCAGCATCGCGGCGGTGTTCCTCGCCGCGACCTATCCCTTCCTCAAGCGCTACACCTACCTGCCGCAGGTCTACCTGGGCATCGCCTTCGGATGGAGCATCCCGATGGCGTTCGCGGCGGTGCAGGGCACGGTGCCGCCGATCGCGTGGCTGCTGTTCCTGGGCAACCTGCTGTGGACCACCGCCTACGACACCTGGTACGCGATGGTGGACCGCGAGGACGACCTGCGCGCCGGGTCGAAATCCACCGCCATCCTGTTCGGCGACGCCGACCTGGTCGCCCAGGGCGTGCTCTTCGCCGGGTTCTTCTGGGCGATGTGGCTGGTCGGGGCACGCGCGGAGCTGGGCGTTTATTACCAGGCGGGCCTGCTGCTGGCCGGGCTGCTGGTGCTGGCGCAGTTCTGGGTCGCGCGCCACCGCGGCCGCGACGAGTGTTTCATCGCCTTCCGCGCCAACCAGTGGGTCGGCCTGGCGGTGTTCGCCGGACTCGCGGCCCACTACGCGCTGGCCTGACGGACGTCCGCAGGCCGCATCGGCGGACGTGACCTGTGGGCGATGCCGCGGCTGCCGCGGCCCCGGACACTGGCCGTCCCTCCGCTTCCGGGAAGCCCCGATGTCCCTGCGCCGACTCCGCCCCGCCGTCCTGGCCGTCTTCGTGCTGGCCGTGCCCGCCTTCGCCGCCGAAACGACCGAAGCGCCGACCCGCGAACATTTCGCCCCCCGCGGCATGGAGCGTTCGTACCACGACTACCACTACACGCCGGTGGTGAAAGTAGGCGACATGGTGATCGTGTCGGGCATTCCGTCCGGCCCCGGCGAAACCTACGAAGCGCAGATCCGCGGCCTGTTCGAGCGCCTGAAGGCGCACCTGGAGACGGCCGGCGCGACGATGGCCGACGTGGTCGAGCTGACCAGCTTCCACGCCACCGCCACCGACAGCGAAAGCTTCGGTGCCGAGTTCGCGCGCTTCGCGCCGATCCACGCCGAATATTTCCCCGACCACTACCCGGCCTGGACCGCCGTCGGCACCACCGCCCTGCTGCAGCCGGGGGCCGCGGTGGAGCTGCGCGCGGTGGCGGTGATCGGCTCGGGCAAGCGGCCGCGCGCCGACATCCCGAAGCCGGCGCCGCGACCGGCCGGAAACTAGCCCGCACCCGGCGCCGGCGCGCGTGCGACCGCCCAGGCGTCCACCCGGACCACGCCGGCGCGCTTGAGCAGGCGGCAGCATTCGGACAGGGTCGCGCCGGTCGTCATCACGTCGTCGAAGACCGCGACATGGGCGGGCAGGGTGCCCGGACGCAGGGCGAAGGCGTCGCGCACGTTGCGCCGGCGCGCGGGCGCGCCGAGTTCGGACTGCGCGGCGGTGGCGCGCTGCCGGCGCAGGTGATCGGCGCATAGGGGCAGGTCCAGCGCCCGCGCCAGCGGCCGCGCCAGCTCCAGCGCCTGGTCGTAACCGCGCTGCCGCAGCCGCGCCGGATGCAGGGGCACGGGCAGCAGGAGCTGAGGGCGCGATGCCTCGGCCAGGGCTTCGGCGGCCAGTTCGGCCAGCAGGCGGCCGGCCGCGAGGTCGCCGTGGAACTTCAGGCGCGGCAGCAGGCGGTCGAGCGGAAAGCCGTAGCGGAAAGCGGCGCAACTGCCGTCGAACGGAGGCGGCGCGCGCCGGCAGCGGCCGCACAGCGGCGCCGGCACGGGCAATGGGAGGGCGCAGCGGGCGCAGGCGCTGCGGTTCCAGGGCAGGGCGGCGCGGCAGTCGTCGCAGAGGTCCTGGCCGCCGACGCCGCGTTCGCCGCAGACCAGGCAGCGGGCGGGCAGAAGGGCCAGGCCCAGGTCCTGCGCCCAGGCGCGCCATCGGCTCATGGCGGACTGTGCAGCGGATCACGGAAAGGCGGCGGCGCGACGGCATAGGCTGCGGATCCTGGTTGGCCCGCCCACAGGGACATGCTGTCAACTTCCGGCCCTCGGGTTCGGTTGACAGGGTGGGGCATGCTCACCAGACTGCCGCTCTCCGCCGCCCCCGCGCCGTCAGGGTTTTGCCATGCCTGCTGTGATCCGCCACGACTGGAAGCGCGAGGAAGTCCTCGCCCTGTTCGACCTGCCCTTCCCGGAGCTGCTGTTCCGGGCCGCCGGCGTGCACCGCGAACGTTTCGACCCGGCCGAAGTCCAGGTCTCGACCCTGCTGTCGGTCAAGACCGGCGGCTGCCCCGAGGACTGCGCCTACTGCCCGCAGGCCGCGCGCTACAACACCGGCGTGGATGCCACCAAGCTGATGAGCACCGAGGCGGTGCTCGAGAAGGCCCGCGCCGCCAAGGCCGCCGGTGCCTCGCGCTTCTGCATGGGCGCCGCCTGGCGCAGCCCGAAGGACCGCGACATCCCGAAGGTGGCCGAAATGATCCGCGAGGTGAAGGCCCTGGGCCTGGAAACCTGCGCGACGCTCGGCATGCTCAAGGAGCAGCAGGCCAGGGACCTGCGCGCCGCCGGCCTGGACTACTACAACCACAATCTCGACACCGCGCCGGACTTCTACGGCGAGATCATCCACACCCGCGAATACCAGGACCGCCTGGACACGCTCGAACACGTGCGCGACGCCGGCATGAAGACCTGCTGCGGCGGCATCGTCGGCATGGGCGAGTCGCGCGCGCAGCGCGCCGGCCTGCTGCAGGCGCTGGCGAACCTGCCGGCGCACCCGGATTCGGTGCCGATCAACCGCCTGGTGCAGGTCGAAGGCACGCCGCTGGCCGGCACCGCCCTGCTCGATCCCTTCGAGTTCGTGCGCACGATCGCCGTCGCCCGCCTGATGATGCCGGCCTCGATGGTGCGCCTGAGCGCCGGCCGCGCCGAGATGAGCGAAGAGCTGCAGGCGATGTGTTTCGTCGCCGGCGCCAACTCGATCTTCTACGGCGAGAAGCTGCTGACCACCGGCAACCCGGACGTCGAGGCCGACCAGGCCCTGTTCGCGCGCCTGGGCCTGCGCCCGATGACCATCGTCCAGGAATCGAACACCGTGCACGCCGACATCGTCGAAACCGCCTCGCCGGCCTGCGCCGCCTGACATGGCCCGCATCCGCCTCGCCGACCGGCTGGCCGCCGCGCGCGCCGAACGCGTGGCCAAGGCCGCGCTGCGCACGCGCCGCGAGATCCAGGCGCGCGAAGGTGCCAAGGTGCTGGTGGACGGCCGCCAGCTGGTCAGCTTCTGCGGCAACGACTACCTGGGGCTGAGCCAGCACCTGGACGTGGTCAGCGCGCTGCAGGAAGCCGCGGCCTGGCACGGCGTCGGCAGCACCGGCTCGGCCGGCGTCAGCGGCCACCATTCCGAACACGCGGCCTTCGAGCGCGAGATGGCGCAGTGGCTGGGCTACGAGCGTGGCCTGCTGTTCGGCAGCGGCTACCAGGCCAACCTGGCCGTGCTGCAGTCGCTGCTGGAGGAAGGCGACGTCTGCGTGCAGGACAAGCTCAACCACGCCTGCCTGATCGACGGCGCGCGGCTTTCGGGCTGCGAGCTCAAGCGCTATCCGCACGCCGACGTGGAAGCGGCGATGCGCCAGCTGATGTCGCGCCGCGACGGTGCCGCCCTCCTGGCCACCGACGGCGTCTTCAGCATGGACGGCGACCAGGCCCCGCTTGCCGACCTGGCCCTGGTCGCGCGCGCGCAGGACGCCACCCTGTACGTGGACGACGCGCACGGCATCGGCGTGCTCGGTCCGGAAGGCCGCGGCAGCCTCGCGGTCGCCGGCCTGACCTCGCGGGAAGTGCCGCTGCTGCTGGTGCCGCTGGGCAAGGCCTTCGGCGGCCAGGGCGCGGTGCTGCTGGGCAGCGCCGCGCTGGTCTCGCACGTGGCCGAAACCGCGCGGCCCTACCTGTTCTCGACCGCGCCGGCGCCGGCGATGGCGGCGGCGATGCGCGCCAGCCTGCGCCTGATCCGCACCCAGCCCTGGCGCCGCGCCAAGCTGGCGTCGCTGGTGGCGCGCTTCCGCCGCGGCGCCTCGGCGCGCGGCCTGCCGCTGCAGGAATCCTTCACCCCGATCCAGCCGATCGTGCTGGGCGACAACACCCGCGCGCTGGCGGCTTCCAAGTCGCTCGAGACCCAGGGTTACCTGGTGTCGGCGATCCGGCCGCCCACCGTTCCCGAGGGCCAGGCGCGCCTGCGCGTGACGCTGAGCTGCGACCACAGCGAAGCCGATGTCGACGGCCTGTTGAACGCGCTGGCCGAAGCGGTGAAGTCGCGGCCCGATCCGGTCACCGCATGACCCTGTTCCATGAGATCCGCGGCCAGGGCCCGGCCCTGGTGCTGCTGCATGGCTGGGCCATGCACGCCGGCATCTTCGCGCCGCTGGTGCAGCGACTGCAGGACCACTTCACCCTGCACCTGGTCGACCTTCCGGGCCACGGCCGCAGCCGCGATGCCGGCCTGCCGCTCACGCTGGACCATGCCGCGACGGCCGTCGCCGAGGTGGTGCCTGAGCGGGCGCTGTGGCTGGGTTGGTCGCTGGGCGGCCTGGTGGCGCTGCGGGCCGCGGCCGCCCTTCCCTCGCGCCTGCGCGGCCTGGTGATGGTCGCGGCCAGCCCGCGCTTCGTGCGCACGGGCGACTGGCCGCAGGGCATGGAGAACGCGGTGTTCCGCACCTTCGCCAGCGAACTGCAGCGCGATTACCGCGGCACGCTCGACCGCTTCCTGATGCTCGAGGCGCAGGGTTCGGAAAAGATGCGTGACGAGCTGCGCCTGCTGCGCGCCGAGGCCTTCGCCCACGGCGAGCCGCACACCGACGTGCTCTGCGACGGCCTGGAGCTGCTGGAGGAAACGGACCTGCGCGCGGCGCTGCCCACCCTGGCCATGCCCAGCCTCTGGATCGCCGGCCGGCGCGACCGGCTGGTGTCGCCGGCGGCGATGCAGTCGGCCGCCGCTGCGGCGCCCGGCGCGTCTTTCCACCAGGTCTCCAGCGGCGGCCACGCGCCCTTCCTCACCCAGGCGGACGAGGTCGCGCAGGCCGTGCGCGGATTCGCGGCGGGCTTGCCATGAGCGTGTTCGACCGTCGCCAGCTGCGCCGCTCCTTCGGCCGCGCCGCGTCGCGCTACACCGAAGTGGCCGCGCTGCAGCGCGAGGTCGAGGCGCGCCTGCTCGAGCAGCTCGGTTATCTCGACGACCGCCAGCCGTCGCGCGTGCTCGACCTGGGCAGCGGCCCGGGGCGCGCCGCCGGCGCGATGAAGAAGCGCTGGCCCAAGGCCGAGGTCATCGCCGTGGACGCCGCGCTGCCGATGCTGCGCGAGGTGCCGAAGCACACGCGCTTCTGGCGCCCGGTGCGGCGCGTGAACGCCGACGTGTCGAAGCTGCCCTTCGCCGAGCAGTGCGTGGACGTGATCTTCTCCAGCCTCTGCCTGCAGTGGCTGGACGACCTGCCGGCGGTGCTGTCGGAGTTCCGCCGCGTGCTGCGGCCGGACGGCCTGCTGCTGTTCTCGACCTTCGGCCCGGAGACGCTGTCGGAGTTGCGCGACGCCTACCTGCAGGCCGGCGAGACGCCGCCGCTGTCACCGTTCGCGGCGATCCAGCAGGTCGGCGACGCGATGCTCGCCGCCGGCTTCAAGGATCCGGTGCTCGACCGCGACCGCTATACGCTGACCTATCCCGACCTGCGCGGCCTGATGCGCGAACTGCGCGCGATCGGCGCCGGCGACGCCCGCCACGACCGGCCGCGCGGGCTCGGCGGGCGCGGCCGCCTGCAGCGGGTGACCGCACACTACGAGGCGCTGCGCCGCGACGGCGTGCTGCCCAGCACCTGGGAAGTGATCACCGCCCAGACCTGGGGCCCGGCGCCCGGCGCGCCGCGCCGCGACGGCGGCGCCGACCTCGCCAGTTTCCCCGCCGACCGCATTCCCACGCGCCGCCGCTGACGCCGGGGTCGGGCCTGGCGCCAAGCGCACCGCCCGGCGCTAGACTCCGGCCATCCCCCCGCGCCCGGAGTCACCCATGATCGTTCGTCGAATCCGCCCGGCCCTTTGCCTGGGCATCGCGCTGGCCCTCGCCGGCTGTGCCACCACGTCTTCCGAGCCTTCGCCCGCGGCCGGTGGGCAGGGAGCGATCGAAGGCGTCGACTGGCGCCTGGTGTCGGTGCCGGGCGGCAAGCCCGGCGCGTCGCTGTCGGGCGCCGGCGCGGCGACGCTGCGCTTCGACGGCGATCGTTTCTCGATGCGCGGGCCCTGCAACCGCCACACCGGCGCCTGGACGCGCAGCGGCGACACGCTGGCCTTCGGCAAGGACGGCGGCGCCGTCGCCAGCACGAAGATGATGTGCCCGCCGGAAATCATGCAGCGCGAAGCCGCCCTGCTGGCGGCGATGGCCCAGCCGCTCGCGCTGCGCGTCGAAGATCCCTTCCTCAGCCTCACCGCCGCCGACGGTTCGGCCTGGCGTTTCGACCGTCGCGACCTGGCGCCGGCCGAAGGCCGCGAGCGCATCGTCATGGTCGCCGGGCAGCGCGCGCCCTGCACCGGCGTGGCGCCGACGTTGTGCCTTCAGGTGCGCACCCAGCCGGGCGCGGCCTGGCAGCTGCACTACGGCGAAATCGAGGGGTTCGACTGGCAGGTCGGCGTCGAATACGTCATCCGCGTGCGCGAAGTCGCCGTGGCCAATCCGCCGGCCGACGGCAGCCGCGTGCGCTGGGTGCTCGAGGAAGTGCTCGAGCGCAGCCCCTGAGGATCAGTCCAGCGCGTCGTGGCCGCCCACGTCCGGATGGCCACCGCCGCCGGACTCCAGCGTGCGCACGCGTTTTGCGTCGCGGCGCGCTTCCGACAGCCTGCGCACGGTCTCGCGCAGCGCCTCGGCGTCCTTGAGCCAGGGCAGGTGCACTTCCGGGGTCGAGGCGTCGGAGGTGAACAGGATCACTTCGCCGAGGCCGAACAAACGCTCGAAGAAGGTCTGCTCCAGGCGCGTGTCGCGCACGCGGTAGAGTTCGAGGTCTTCGGTGATGCGGGTGAACACGCCGCGACGGATGCTCAGCCGCTGGTCGGTGAGGGTGAACACGGTGTTCTTCACCACCAGCCAGCGCCAGATCGCCCAGGGGATCGGGATCAGCAGCAGGCAGCTGATGAACCAGCCCAGGTTCTGCATCTGCGAGGGCGTGCCGGTCCATTCGACGCGTTCGTTGCTCATGGGGTGCTCCGTGGTGTTCAGGCGCTGGCCGAAACCTGGGCGATCCAGTCTTCGAGGTTGTAGTAGTTGGTGACGCGGGCGATGCGGCCGTCGCGGATGTCGAAGAAGGCGCCGCCGGGCAGCACGTACTTCTGGCCGCGGGCGGGCGGCAGGCCGGTGTCGTCGGCGAGGTATTCGCCGTGCACGACGTATTCGGCGGCCACGCGCGCGCCGCCGACGTTGGCCAGCACCACGATGTCCCTGAGCTGTTCGCGGTAGCAGCGGTTCATGCGCTGCAGGAAGGCGGCGAAGGCGTCGCGGCCGGTTTCGCGCGCGCCCTGGTTGATGTCGTGGGCGACGTCGTCGGTGACCCGGGCCAGCATGCCGTCCCAGTCGCCGCGGTTGAAGGCGGCGTAGTAGTCCAGCACCAGCTCGATGGCGCGGTCGGCCGCGCGGTTGCCGTCGATGATCACTCGGTCTTCCTCGGTTACCAGGGCAGGGCGGCCAGGTCCACGTTGCCGCCGGACAGGATAAGCCCGATCCGCTGGCCGGCGAAGTGATCCGGATAGCGCAGCACGGCCGCCAGCACCGTGGCGCAGGACGGCTCGACGATGACCTTCAGGCGTTCCCAGACCAGGCGCATCGCCGCCACCGTCTCGGCATCGCTCACCCGCAGGATCCGGACGCCGTGCGCGCGCATCAGCGCCAGATTGACTTCGCCGACGGTGCCGCGCAGGCCGTCGCAGATCGTATCGGGCACGAACTCGGTCACGCGCCGGCCCAGGCGCAGGGATTCGAAGGTTTCCGCCGCGCCCTCGGGCTCGGCGCCGAACACGGGCAGCCGCGGGTCCCGGCCGTGCGCAGCCAGAGCGGCGCCGCAGACCAGGCCGCCGCCCCCGACAGGCGTGATCACCGCGTCCAGCGGGCCGGCCTCGGCCAGCAGCTCGAGCGTCGCCGTGCCCTGGCCGGCGATCACGGCCGGATCGGCATAGGGATGCACCAGGGTTGCGCCGGTCAGGGCCTGCACCTCCGCAGCCTTGGCCTCACGGGCAGCGATCGTCGTGGCGCAGCGGTGCAGGGTGGCGCCGTAGGCCTGGATCGCCGCGAGCTTGCTGGCCACCGCGCCTTCGGGCACGACCACATGCGCCGGGATGCCTCGGTCGCCCGCCGCCAGCGCCAGCGCCGCGCCGTGGTTGCCCGAGGAGTGGGTGACCACGCCACGCGCCGCCGTTTCCGGATCCAGCGACCACACCGCGTTGCAGGCGCCGCGGAACTTGAAGGCGCCCATGCGCTGGAAGTTCTCGGCCTTGAAGTGAAGGCGCGCGCCGGCGAGCCCGTCGAGCGTGCGCGAGCGCAGCACCGGCGTGCGGGCGGCGTAGGGAGCGATGCGGGCGGCGGCGGCCAGCACGTCGGCGGCGGAGGGCAGGGGCTGGGTCATGGGCGGTCCGGGAGGGCTGCGTGATAGCCTAACAAAGCCACGAACACCCCCCGGAAACCCGCAAAGAATGAGCGTCCCCCGCGACGACGGCTTCGTCTACCTCGCCGACTACACCGCGCCCGCCTGGCGCATCCCGCAGGTCGAACTGCAATTCGAACTCGCCGCCGAGGCCACCGAAGTGGTGTCGCGGCTGCAGCTGGTGCCCGATCCGGCGCAGGGCGGTGAGGCCCTGGTGCTCGACGGCGTGGACCTGGAACTGCTGGCGATCGCCGTCGATGGCGTGGCGCTGGCGGCCGACCGTTACCGCTACGACGGCCGCCAGCTGCAGGTGCCGGGCCTGGACCGCGCCTGCGTGCTGGAAACGCGGGTGCGCATCCGTCCCGCCGCCAACACCCGGCTCGAAGGCCTGTACCGCAGCGGCCGCCTGCTGCTGACCCAGTGCGAGGCCGAGGGCTTCCGCCGCATCAGCTTCATGGCCGACCGTCCCGACGTGATGCCGCGCTGGCGCATCGTGCTGCGGGCTGCGCGCACCGACTATCCGGTGCTGCTGGCCAACGGCAATCCGCTGGGCACCGCCGACCTGGGCGGCGGCCAGCACGAGGCGACCTGGGAGAACCCGCATCCGACCCCGGCCTACCTGTTCGCGATCGCCGCCGGCCCGCTCGAGCGCGTCACGCAGACGCTCGACACCGCCGAAGGCCGCCGCGTCGAACTCAACATCTGGGCCGAAGCCGCCGACGTCGCGCGCTGCGCCTACGCGCTGGGCGCGGTCGAACGCGCGCTGCGCTGGGACGAGCGGCGTTTCGGCCGCGGTTATGACCTGGACGTATTCAACGTCGTCGCCGCCCAGGACTTCACCATGGGCGCGATGGAAAACAAGGGCCTGAACATCTTCAACGCCCGCTACATCCTCGCCGACGAGGCCACGGCAACCGACGCCGACTTCCTGGCGATCGAGTCGGTGGTCGCGCACGAATACCTGCACAACTGGTCCGGCAACCGCGTCACGCTGCGCGACTGGTTCCAGCTTTCGCTCAAGGAAGGGCTGACGGTGTTCCGCGACACCGAGTTCAGCTCCGACCTGCATTCGCGCGCGCTCAAGCGCATCGAGGTGGTGCGCCTGCTGCGCGGCCGGCAGTTCGCGGAGGACGCCGGCGCGCTCGCGCACGCGGTGCGGCCGGACCGCTACCGCGAGATCAGCAACTTCTACACGCTGACGATCTACGAGAAGGGCGCCGAGATCGTCCGCGTGCTGCACACCCTGGTGGGCGACACGGCATTCCGCGCCGGCATGGACCGCTATTTCGCCGACAACGACGGCCGCGCCGCCACGCTCGAGGAGTTCCTGGCCGCGCACCAGGCCGCCAGCGGCCGCGACCTGTCGCAGTTCGCGCGCTGGTACTCGCAGGCGGGCACGCCGGAGCTGCGCATCCGCGAACACTACGACGCCGCCAGCGGCGACTACACCCTCACCGTCGACCAGCACACGCCGCCGACGCCGGGGCAGGCGCAGAAACAGCCGCTGCTCATCCCGCTGCGTTTCGCGCTCTACGGTGCCGACGGCGCGCCGGTCACGACGCCGCCCGACACCGGCGCCGCGCAGGCCCCGGGCCTGGTCGAACTGACGCGGGCCCGCCACGTGCTGCGCTGGACCGGTCTCACCGACCGGCCGCTGCCGGCTTTCAACCAGGCTTTCGCCGCGCCGGTGAAACTCGACCTCGACTATGCCGCCGACGACCTCGCGCGGCTGGCGCGGCTCGAGCGCGATCCCTTCAATCGCTGGGACCTGCTGCAGCGCCTGGCCACCGGCGCCCTGCTGGGCACGCTCGACGCGGAGTCGGCGACGTCGGCGCTCAGCGATGCGCTGGCCGACCTGCTCGACGACGACGCGGCCGATCCGGCCTTCGTCGCCGAATGCCTGGCGCTGCCGGACTTCGACACCCTGGCCGAGGCCGTGGACGTGGTCGAGGTCGAATCGCTGGTCGCGCGCCGCGAGTCCCTGGTCGAACGCCTGGCCGAAGACCACGTCGAGCGCCTGGAGCGCCGCTACCACGCGCTTGCCGCCACGGCGCGCCAGGGCCTCTCGGGCGCGGCGATGTCGGCGCGCGCGCTGCGCAACGCCTGCCTGGCCTGGCTGACCCGGCTCGACCCGCAGGCGGCCCTGGCGCAGGCGCAGTTCGCGGCGGGCGGCATGATGACCGAACGCCTCGCGGCGCTGCGCTGCCTGCTGCATTTCGACGCGCCGGACGCCGCCGCGGCGCTGCAGTCCTTCCGCGACGCCTTCGCGCACGACCCGCTGGTGACCGACAAGTGGATCGGCCTGGTCGCCACGCGCCCGCATCCCGACAGCCGCGACGCGGTGCTCGCGCTGCTGGCGTCGCCCTGGTGGAAGGCGACGAACCCGAACCGGGTGCGGGCGCTGCTGGGCAGTTTCGCCCGCGGCAATGCCCTGGGCTTCCATCGTCGCGACGGCGGGGGTTACCGCCTGCTGGCCGAACAGATCCTCGGGCTGGACGCGCTCAATCCGCAGGTCGCGGCGCGACTGCTCGGCAGTTTCGAGAGCTGGCGCCGCCTGGCGCAGCCGCAGCGTGGCGCCGCCCGCGCCGCGCTGGAGTCGCTGCAGGGTGGCCTGGTGTCGCCCGACAGCCGCGACCTGCTGCAGCGCCTGCTCGAAGACTAAAGCCCTGCCTGGCGTCCGCACCAGGCTGGGCAGGAACAGCGCATGGGCTCAGCGTTTGCTGCCCATCAGGCTGGTCAGCGCCGAGCCCAGCACCACCAGCGCCGCGCCGGCGTAACCCAGCCAGCCGATGCGCTCGGGTGCGATGCTCGCCGGCCACAGCGTGTGCACTCCGGCCACGGCGGCGACGCACAGCAGCGGCGTGGTCGCCAGGATCGCCGACACCCGCGAAGCCTCCCAGTGCGCCAGCGCCTCGGCGAAGGCGCCGTAGGCCACCAGCGTATTGACCGCGCAGAACATCAGCAGGCCCCAGTGCAGGCCGTCGAGCTGCAGCAGCGCCGCCGGCCGCGCCAGCGGCAGCAGCACCACGCTCGCGCAAAGGTAGATCGCCAGCAGGATGGCCGGTGACGACAGCCGCAGCAGCAGCTGCTTCTGCAGCAGCGCATAAGCCGCCCAGACCACCGCCGCGAACACCACCAGGCCCGAACCGAAGGCATAACCCCGGCCGCCGACGCCGAGCTGTTCGCGGAAGAACAGCGCCAGGCCGCCGAACAGGATCGCCAGCCCGGCCCACTGCCAGCCGTTGAAGCGTTCGCGGAACACGAAGATGCCGCCCAGGGCCATCAGCAGCGGCGCCAGCTGGATCAGCAGCTGCGCGTTGGCCGGCGACGTCCACTGCACGCCCAGCAGATAGAAGACGTAGTTGCCGATCAGGCACAGGGCCGCGGCCAGCAGCAGGCCCCAGCGCCGACCGTCGAGCGAGGCGAACCCGCCCAGGCCGTCGCGCGCTGCCAGCCAGGCCAGCATCACGCCGGCCGCGAGCAGGAAACGGAACCAGGTCAGGGTGTAGGGATCGAGCTGCTGCAGGGTGAGCTTTAGCGCCACCGGCAGGGTCGCCCAGCAGGCGGCGGTGACGAGGGCCAGCGTCAGGCCGAGTTTCCAGCGGCCGGAGGCCTGGTGCAGCGGCATCGGAACCCCCCGTGAAGGTCGCGCACAGTAGCATGGGCGGGGGCGGGAGGATTAAGCACGGATTCACCGCCTCACGCCGAGACTGCCGTCGCCACCGGGGGAACTCCCATGACTCGCCGCCTCGCCCGTTTCGCCCCGCTCCTGCTGCTTCTGCTCGCGGGCTGCGTCACCTATACCGACGGTTACTACCGTGGCGGCTATTACAGCGACGGTGGCTACTACTATCCGGCCGAGGATGGCTACGGCGACTACTACGCCGGTCCGGATTACGACGACTACGACTATTACGACGACTACGGCTATTCGTCGTACACGCCGTTCTGGGGCCTGGACCGCTACGGCTGCGGCGCCTGGTCGAGCTGCTCGCCGTACTGGAACAGCTACTACCGCCGACCCTACAGCGGCTGGAGCCTGTCCTTCGGCAGCCACTGGAACTGGGGCCACTGGGGCTGGTACGGCCATCACTGGTCGCCCTGGTACGACTACGGCTACTACAACCCACGTCCGCGTCCACGTCCGCCGCACCACGGCCCGGGCCCGATCCCGGGCGGGCCGGGCGGCACGATCCGGCCGCCCTATACCGGCCCGATCGCGACCAATCCACCGCGCACGGACCCCGGCGAGAATCCGCGCGGCCCCTTCCGCCCGCGTCCGCGTCCGGTCGAAGGCGGCACCTCGCCCGATGGCATGGGCGCCGTGACGCCGCGTCCGATGCCGCGCAGCGATTTCCGCGACGGTCCCCGCAACCCGGGCGGCAAGCCCTACGGTCCGGGCGATGGTCGCGTGGCGCCGCAGCCGCGGCTCGATCCGCAGGCGCAGCCCGCCCCCGCGCCGCGCTACGAGCGGCCGGCGCCGCGCAGCGACTTCCGCAACCCGGGCGGCAAGCCCTATGGCCCGGGCGACGGCCGCGTGGCGCCGCAGCCGCGGCTCGAGCCGGATTCGCGCTACCCGCGCCCGACGGTGCGTGAACCGTCTCCGCCGCCGCGCTACGAACGCCCAATGGTGCGTGAAGCCGCGCGTCCCTCGCCGCCACCGCGTTACGAGCGCCCGGCCATGCGTGAAGCCGCGCCGCCGCCGCGCTACGAGCGCCCGGCGATGCGCGAGCCGGCGCCCTCGCCCTCGCCGCGTTACGAGCGGCCGATGGTGCGTGAGGCCGCCCGGCCGGCCCCATCGTCGTCCCCGCGCTACGAGCGCCCCGCGGCGCCGGTGCGCGAAACGAGACCTGCGTCACAGAACGAAACACGCGACGACGAACCCTGAGCGCGGCGGCCCCTGATCCCGTTGCGCCGGCCCCCGGGCCGGCGCATCCTACGGCCCTGACTGACACAGCGCGTCGCTTTATGACGCGAGCGTTGCCCCCGCATCGCCTGTTCGGCGCCCGGCACCAGGTCCCCTGGATTCCCCCTGTTCCAAGACCCGCCGGGCGCCGACTTTTCTTCCGATCCGCCGCGCAAAGCCGCGGATCCCTGCATCGGACGCAAAAAAAAGGGCTGGTAGCTCCCCCCCGGGAGCTACCAGCCCTGGCATCCCTGTCACGCGCCTGACCAGCCCCTGTTCAGTCTGGTCGACGCCCCCCGGCGTTTGGCCGTGGCAGGTGCCATTGAGTAAAAGCAGGAACCGTGCCAACCCGGCCAAGTGCGGCCGGACCGGCGGCGCGCAATAATCAGCGCCCCATCCGCGCCCCCTCCGCGCCCGGCGCGAACCAGGAACCCGGTCACATGTTGAGCTACGACGTCATCGTCATCGGCGGCGGCCACGCCGGCACCGAGGCCGCGCTGGCGGCCGCGCGTGCGGGTGCACGCACGCTGCTGCTCACGCACAGCCTCGAGACGGTCGGACAGATGAGCTGCAACCCGGCCATCGGCGGCATCGGCAAGGGCCACCTGGTGCGCGAGATCGACGCCCTGGGCGGCGCCATGGCGCGCGCCGCCGACGCCGCCGGCATCCAGTGGCGCACCCTCAACGCCAGCAAGGGCCCGGCCGTGCGCGCCACCCGCGCCCAGGCCGACCGCGTGCTGTACAAGCAGGCGATCCGGCGCATCGTCGAGAACCAGCCAAACCTGGATCTGTTCCAGCAGGCGGTGGACGACCTGGTGATCGAAGGCGATACCGTCACCGGCGTGATCACCCAGAGCGGCCTGCGCTTCGGCGCGCGCGCGGTGGTGCTGACCGCAGGCACCTTCCTCGCCGGCCGCATCCACGTCGGCCTGGTGAACTATCCCGGCGGCCGCGCCGGCGATCCGCCCGCGACGACGCTGGCGCAGCGCCTGCGCGAACGGCCGTTCGTCGTGGACCGGCTCAAGACCGGCACGCCGCCGCGCATCGACGGCCGCAGCATCGATTACGAGGGACTGGCCGAACAGCCGGGCGACACGCCGGTGCCGGTGTTCTCCTTCCTGGGCAGCGCCGCCGACCATCCGCGCCAGGTCAGCTGCTGGATCACGCATACCTCCGAGCGCACGCACGAGATCATCCGCGGCGGCCTGGACCGCTCGCCGATGTATTCGGGCGTGATCGAGGGCGTGGGTCCGCGCTACTGCCCCTCGATCGAGGACAAGGTGGTGCGTTTCGCCGACAAGGCCTCGCACCAGGTGTTCATCGAGCCCGAGGGCCTGGACACGCACGAGATCTATCCCAACGGCATCTCCACCTCGTTGCCCTATGAAGTGCAGTTCGAGCTGGTGCGTTCGATCAGGGGCTTCGAAAACGCGCACATCACCCGGCCGGGTTACGCCATCGAATACGACTACTTCGATCCGCGCGGGCTGAAGGCCTCGCTGGAAACCAAGCTGGTCGCCGGGCTGTTCTTCGCCGGCCAGATCAACGGCACCACGGGCTACGAAGAGGCAGCGGCCCAGGGCTTGCTGGCCGGGCTCAACGCCGCCCGCCACGTGCTGCAGCGCGTGGCCTGGTCGCCGCGCCGCGACGAGGCCTACCTGGGCGTGCTGGTGGATGACCTGGTCACGCACGGCACCACCGAGCCCTACCGCATGTTCACCAGCCGCGCCGAATACCGGCTGCAGCTGCGCGAGGACAATGCCGATGCGCGCCTGACGCCGGTCGGCCGCGAGCTGGGACTGGTCGACGAAACCCGCTGGGCGGCGTTCTCGCGCAAGGCCGAGGCCGTCGAGCGTGAACGCGCGCGCCTGCAGGCGATCTGGGCTGCGCCGGGCGGCACGCTCGCGCGCGAACTCGAAGCGGCGACCGGCATCGTGCTGGCCCGCGAGGCCACGGCGCTGGACCTGATGAAGCGCCCCGAGCTCGACTACGCGCAGCTGACCGCACTGCCTTCGCTGCAGCCTGCGGTCGACGATGCCGCCGTCGCCGAGCAGGTCGAGATCGGCGTGAAATATTCCGGCTACCTCGAGCGCCAGCGCGAAGAGATCGAACGCAGCCGCCGGAACGAGGACAGCCGCATTCCGGCCGACTTCGACTACGCCGGCATTCCCGGCCTGTCTGCCGAACTGCAGGGCAAACTGGCCAAGGTGCGGCCGGAAACCATCGGCCAGGCGCAGCGTATTCCCGGCATGACGCCGGCGGCGATCTCGCTGCTGCTGGTGCGGCTGGCCAAACAGCGCGGCCGCCGCGTCGCCTGAGCGGCGCGCGCCGCACCCGCCATGCCGGTCCGTTCGCATCCGCTGCACCGCCAATGGCTGGCGCGCCGGCGCCGGCTGCGGCGCTGGCTGCGGCCGCTGCCGCGGCGCGCGAACGTCGACCGCTACCCGGTGATCAAGTGGTTCGCCGATGCCGCGCGGCGTCGGCCCTACCTCTGGTCGTTCAAGCGGCCGCAGGTGCTGGCCTCGCTGTATGCCGGCGGGGTGCTGGCGCTGCTGCCGGTGTACGGACTGCAGGTCGTCATCGGACTGGCGCTGGCGATCCTCGTGCGCGGCAACCTGACGGTGATGATCGCGCTGCAGATGATCACCAACCCGCTGACGCTGGCGCCGATCTACGTCGGCACGCATGCACTCGGGCGCTGGCTGATCGGACTGGCCGGTTTCGGCGACCGCGCCACCCCGCTGGGTCCCTATGTCGATGCGCTGGTGGTCGGCGGCATCTTCGGCGGCCTGGCCTTGGCCCTGGTGCTGGACTTGTCGTGGCGCGCGCTGGCCTGGGAAGCGCGGCGCTTCCGCGGCCAACGGCAGGCCCTGCACGAGCGCTTCGACTACCGCCACCACCGCCGCGAAGATGACGGCTCAGCGCACGGGCGGTAGATTGCGGCGATGAAAACCCTGCTCGCGCTGCTGCTGGTTCCCACCCTGGCCCCGGCCGCCACCGTCGCCGATTGGGCCTTGCCCGCGCCGCCCGGATCGGCCCAGCCCAATCTTTCTGTCGCGCCCGACGGCGACCTGCTGCTGAGCTGGATCGAGCGCCGCAAGGACGGCGGCCATCGGCTGGCCTTCGCGCGGCACGATGCCGCGACCGGCTGGTCGGCGCCGCGCACGATCGCCCAGGGCGACGACTGGTTCGTGAACTGGGCGGACTTCCCCGCGCTTCAGGCGCTGCCCGACGGCAGCCTGTGGGCGCACACCCTGGTGAAAAACGGTGTCGCCACCTATGCCTACGACGTGCGCCTGCAGCGTTCGACCGACGGCGGCGCCACCTGGACCGCGGCGACGCCGGTGCACGACGACGGCACACCGACCGAACACGGTTTCGCAAGCCTCTGGGCCCAGGACAAACACACCCTGGGCATCGCCTGGCTCGACGGCCGCCACACCGGCGGCGGCCACGACCACGGCGGCCACGGCGGCGGCGCGATGACGCTGCGCGCCGCCACCTTCGGCCGCGACGGCCGCAAGCGCAGCGACAGCGAACTCGACGCCAGCACCTGCGACTGCTGCCAGACCGACGCCGCCGCCGGCGCGGACGGCCTGCTGCTCGCCTACCGCGACCGCGCCGAAGGCGAAGTGCGCGACATCGCCGTCGCCCGCTTCGACGGCAAGGCCTGGTCGGCGCCGGTGATCGTGCACGCCGACCGCTGGGTGATGCCGGCCTGCCCGGTGAACGGTCCGGCCATCGCCGCACGCGGCCGCCAGGCCTGGGTGGCCTGGTACACCGCCGCGGGCGGCGCGCCTTCGATCCGCCTCGCTGCGTCGACCGACGCGGGCCGCCGGTTCGGGCCCATGAGGCTCGTCGCCCAAGGCCCGGCCCAGCACGGCCGCGTCGACCTGGCCGCCGACAGCACCGGGGTCTGGGTCGCGTGGCTGGAAGAGGACCGCGGCCGGCAGTCCCTGTGGCTGGCGCGCTACGGCCATGACCTCGCCGCAGAACACTTCCGCCGGAAGGTCGCCGACGTCACCGGCCGCGGCCGGGCCACCGGCTTTCCCCGCCTGCAGCTGCAGGACGGCGCGGCCTTGCTGGCCTGGACCGACATCGTGGCCGGCCGGCCCCGGCTGCGGGGCGTTTCGGTCCGGCCCTGAGCGATTTGCACTGTACCCGGTGGTATGGAATCGGCCTTTGGATTAAGGTGATGCGGCCTCCCCCGGACCGATGTCCGGAGGAGACAGGCAGCGGCTCAAGGGGAGGGAGCGGCACCGGCGCAAGCACGGTGGCGCCGAAGGAGACCCTGGGCTCGTGGTCGTACAACCCATAAGCCCCGACAGGAGTTTTCCCATGCCCCGTTTCCATCGTTTGGCCGGCGCCGTTGCCTTGGCGCTCGGTTGCGCCGGCGCCGCCCAGGCGCAAGAGTTCAGCAGCTTCGTCGTGTTCGGTGACAGCCTCAGCGACTCGGGCAACATCGCCCAGTTCAGCGGCCTGCCGGCCGGCAACAGCTTCACCACCAATCCGGATCCGGTCGCGGCCGAAATCATCGCGGCGGCCTTCGGCCTGCCGGGCACCAACTCGCTTGCCGGCGGTTCCAACTACGCCTGGGGCGGCGCCTGCGTGAACGCGGCCGGTGCCTGCCTCAACCCGGTGCCGAACATCCCGACCCAGATCACGCAGTACCTGGCGCCGCGCAGCAACGCCGCCGATCCGAACGCGCTTTACAGCGTCTGGGGCGGCGCGAACGACATCTTCGCCGCGCTCGGCAACCCGGCCACCGCGCAGGCGGCCACCGTCGCCGCCGCCACCGCCTACGTGCAGCAGATCGGCCGCCTGCAGGCCGCCGGCGCCAACTACATCATCGTCTACAACCTGCCCGACCTCGGCGTGACGCCCCAGTTCGCCACCAACCCGGCGGCCGGCACGATCAGCCAGATCACCGTGGTGTACAACACCGCGTTCGCCACCGGCCTGGCCCAGCTCGGCGACGGCATCATCCCGATCAACACCTTCGGCCTGATCAACGAGATCCGCGCCAACCCGGGCCTGTACGGCTTCACCAACATCACCGGCACCGCCTGCGCGCCGGCCAACTCCGTGGCCTGCGGCCCGGCCGGTTCCGGCCTGCCGGCGACCTACCAGCCGGGCACCAACGAGACTTTCCTGTTCGCCGACGGCGTGCACCCGACCGGCGCGGCCCACCGCATGCTGGCCAACGTGGTGCTGTCGACCCTATCGGCGCCGGTGCAGGTGTCGTACGCGGGCGAAGGCGGCATCCAGGCCGCCGAGAACCACAGCCGCTCGGTCACCGACGAACTGATGTCCGACTTCCAGCTCGACCGCGAAGTGGGCAGCGTGCGCGGTTACGCGACGGTGCAGTACGGCGAGCAGGACTTCGACGGCACCTCGGCGGTCACCGCCGGCAGCGCCGACGTGATGACCCTGACCCTGGGCGCCAACCACCGCGCCAGCGACAACGCCTACTGGGGCGTCGCGGTCAGCCTGGGCAACCACGACAACGACGTCGCCGGCGCCAACCTCGACAGCCGTCCGGTGCTGGCCTCGCTGCACGGTGCCCTGCGCTTCGGCGGCGGCGGTTACCTGAGCGGTGCGATCAGCGGCGGCAGCACCAGCGTCGACATCGAGCGCTACATCGAGCTCGGCCCGACCACCCGCATCGAAACCGGCTCCACCAGCGCCCAGCAGCTCGGCGCCGAAGTCGGCTTCGGCTGGCTGTTCGGCCAGGCCGGCGGCGTCCAGCACGGCCCGTTCCTGGGCGCGCAGTGGATCAAGCAGGAAATCGACGGCTACAGCGAAGACAACGGCACCGCGACCTCGATGAACTTCCGCGGCTTCGACCGCGATTCGATGGTCAGCCGCGTCGGCTACCAGCTGATGGGCGGCACCGCCGACGGCTTCCGTCCGTACGCGCGCGTGGCCTACAACGAAGAGAGCGAGGACGACCAGGTGGTGGTCAACGCCGGTTCGAACTCGATGCCGGGCCGCTTCACCCTGGGCGGCTACACCCCGTCGCAGGACTGGATCAGCGCCGACATCGGCTTCAACTGGGGCTTCAGCGAGAACGTGACCGGCTTCTTCGCCTACACCGGCCGCTTCAGCGACGACAGCCAGGAGCGCAACAGCATCAGCCTGGGCCTGCGCACCACCTTCTGATCCATCGCGTCATCGTGTCGGGAAAGGCCGCCCTCCGGGGCGGCCTTTTTCTTTGCGTGGCCGAAGCGCGCAACACAGCATCCGCCGGCCATGACCTGGCAGGTCATTGCGGCGGCGCAGTTCGATCCCGATGATCGTTCCCGAACCCAGACACGGAAACGACCATGACCCACGCCGATCACGCCGCCACCTTCCGCCGCCTGCATGTGCCGGGCCAGCCGCTGGTGCTGTTCAACGCCTGGGACGCCGGCACGGCGCGCGCGATCGCCAAGGCCGGCGCGGCGGCGATCGCCACCGGCAGCTGGTCGGTGGCCGCGGCCAATGGCTTTCCCGACGGCGAGAAGGTGCCGCTGGAGCTGGCCTTGGCCAATCTCGCGCGCATCGTCGGCGCGACCGCCCTGCCGGTGAGCGTCGATCTGGAAAGCGGCTACGGCGCGGACGCCGAGGCCGTCGGCCGCACGGTCGCGCTGGCCATCGCCGCCGGTGCGATCGGCGCGAACATCGAGGACAGTTTCCCGGCCGACGGCAAGCTGCGCCCGGTCGCCGAACAGGCCGCACGCCTGGCCGCCGCCCGCCGCGCCGCCGAAGCCGGCGGCCACGACTTCTTCCTCAACGCCCGCACCGACGTGTTCTTCCAGAAGCCGGCGGATGCGCACGACGAAGCGATGGTGGCGCAGGCGATCGAACGCGCGCAGGCCTATGCCGCCGCCGGCGCCGACGGCCTGTTCGTGCCGGGCCTGGTGGACGAAGCGCTGATCGCCAGCGTGGTGCGCCAGAGCCCGCTGCCGGTGAACGTGATGGTCGGCGGCGGCACGCCCTCGAACGCGCGCCTGGCCGCCATCGGCGTCGCACGCATCAGCCACGGGCCGGGGCCGTACCTGGCGATGATGGCGCAGCTCCAGGCGGCGGCCGAGGCGGCATTGCGTTAGATTGCGTCCGAGCGCACTGAAGCTGACCCTCGGAACGGGTCCGCGGGAGCTAACGCATGAGCGGTGGGTGGGACATGGCCGGTGTCCTGGTTCTTCTGGTGGCCGCGATGGGCGGCCCGGGCGTCGCGAACGGCGAGGCGGTGCAATCCGACGTGACCGTGTCGAAGGGGCCAGCCGGCGATCCGGCAGGGCAAACCGTTCCCACGTATCCCGTTGGCCGCGAGCAAATGTTTGAGTTTCTTTCAGGGCGCATCCAGATGTCGTGCAAACTGCCGGAGCTGCAGGCCGCGGCCCGGCTCTCGGAAAGGAAATGCGTGGAACGGGTCCGGGCGGCAGAAGCGCGCTGCAAGGCGGATGCCCGTGTCTTGATTCCGGAAAGCGAGATCGCGGCAAAAGAGCAATACGAGAAAGAGTTCAAGCGTTACCTTGACTGCCTGATTCCGCCGACGGATCGGGCGCGGCCTGGAGCGCAGGAAATTGCCTGAGGCGGCCGTCCGGAGGGCCGTTTTCGCCTCGTTGTCCAGGAGTCCCGAATGAAGTCGATCCCCGCGGGAATTATGGTCCTGCTCTTGGCCGCTTGCCACGCGAGCTCAGCCCGGAAAGCAGCCAATGAGATGACGATCTGCCAGATCAATGCCGCGGGAGACGCCGTGGTCGGTGCCCTAGTGCGGTCCTCGGGAATCTACAAGACGGACGGCGCCAACTTGTCGTTCTTCGTCGATGAGGCCTGCGGGGCTGAGGCGAACGGGATTGATCTTGGGCGTGCCTGGGGTGTTCCAAGCTATGACGCTCTTCGCGAGAAATGGACGCGTGACTGCGAGGCGGCAGGCAGAAGGATCGTCTGCGTGGTGGAGAGGAAAGTCTTCTTCACCGGGCGCGTCAGGAGATCGGAAGACGGCGGCCATCCGGTCATCGATCTCAAGAGCATCCACGAAAGCCGCTGAGGCCAACGCTCTATCCCGTCTACCGCTCCCGCCGCCAGTTCAACGACGCCGCGCTCTCGTTGCCCTGCTCGATGCTGATGTCGAAGCCGCGCGTCAGCAGGTACTTCAGCGTCACCACCTGGCCGCTGCCGATCAGGGAGACGCCGTAGCTCAGGAACAGGCGCGGCGACACGTATTTGCCGATGGTGAAGGTGGCGCCGCCGAGGTTGCGCGAATCGGTGACGCCGGCTTCGTCCAGGCCCAGCTGGGCGCCGAGCTGCTGCGCGACCAGGTTGCCGCCGGCGCCCAGGGCCAGGGCGGTGGCGCTGAGCTGTTCGCTTTCGTTGCTGGTGGTGGTGCTGAGCGGACGGCCGAACACCAGCCAGGACAGCGCCTCGCTGGTTTCCATCGCCGGCGACGACACCACGGTGGTTTCCGGGCGGCGCGCGGTGCCGCGCACCTGCACGCCGACGGTGACCTCGTCGAACTCGCGTTCGGCGCGGATGTCGAGCGTGGGATTGTCGTAGGGCGAGTCGGCGAAGCCCAGGCGCGCGCGCTCGATGGTCAGCGCCTGGCCGTAGGCGCGGTACTTGCCGGTGACCTGCAGCGTGCCCGTGGCGACGGCGCGGCGGCCCGGCGCTTCGCGCAGGGCCAGGCGGCCGGTCATCGCGCCGTCCAGGCCGAAGCCCTTCAGCTTCACGTTCTCGCCCAGGGTCACCGCGAAGTCGAGGTCGAGCGGCGTCGCGCGTTCGCGCGGGCCGTCGAGGGGATCGACCACCACCACGTCGGGCGAAATCGTGACGTCGGAGTCCAGCGCCTCCAGGTCCACGCGCGCCTCGGGCACGTCGAGCGTGCCGCGCACTTCCAGGCCGCCGCCGAGCCAGCGCAGCGTCAGGTCGGGGTTGGCGATGACGTAGAGCTCGGGCGTGCTGGCCAGCGTCACCTTCTCGCCCACCAGCACCAGCTGCAGCGG
This sequence comes from Arenimonas terrae, assembly GCF_006265115.1. Lineage (GTDB taxonomy): Bacteria > Pseudomonadota > Gammaproteobacteria > Xanthomonadales > Xanthomonadaceae > Arenimonas > Arenimonas terrae. The sequence continues at coordinate 99,340 of NZ_SMDR01000005.1, forward strand.
CGCGGTGTCGTCGCGGAAGTTCAGGCTGCCGTCCAGGCGCAGCACGCCGTCGCCGGACGCGACGCGTCCGTCCACGCGCACGGCGCCGTCGGCGGTGCCGGCGAGGTCGGCCTCGCCCTCGCGCAGCTTCAGGCCCAGCGCGGGCAGTTCGGCGGCGAACTGCTGCAGCCGCGCCTGGCCCGAAAACGCCGGTTCGGCGCGCGTGCCGGCGATCAGCAGCCGGCCCTGCAGGCGGCCGGTCGGGCCGGCGAGATCTTCAGAGAACAGCTCCAGCCAGGTCAGGTCGCGCACGTCGAGCTGCAGTTCGCCGTCCATCGTGGCGGTGTCGGCCAGGCCGGTGCGCAGGCGGGCGCGGACTGAACCGTTGTCGGCGAGCGCGGCGCTGAGTTCGCCGTCCACCGCGTCGCCGTCCAGCTGCAGCTGCACGACCAGGTTCGTATACCCGAACACGTCGCGTTCGAGGTCTTCGTCCAGGCGCAGCGCACCTTCGGCGGACGTGAGCTGGCCCTCGCCGCGCCAGGCGCCGTCGCGGCCGCGGCGCAGGTCGGCGCGCAGGTCGAGCGTGCCGTCGACCTGCAGCACGAGGTCCTGGTCCGGCGTCAGCCAGGGCTGGGCGAGCGCCAGCGGCACGGATTCGCCTTCGATCGTCGCGCTGTCGCCCTGCGCGGCCAGACAGAGCCGGCCGCTCATCGCTTCGGCGACCAGGCAGCTGCGGTCGAGCTGCAGCACGTTGGGGCCGTAGCGGAAGCCGGCGCCGTTCTCCAGCGTCAGCACCGGCGCCTGCTTGGCGGCCAGGCGCAGCTGCTCGATCCGGCCGCGCCATTCGGCGCCGCTGCGCGCGACATTGCCGGCCAGCGACAGCTCGCCCAGCTCACCGGACGCCGCGCCCTGCAGCTGCATCGCCGCCAGGCTGCCGGTGCCGCGCGCGTCAAGGCGATCGAGCGCGAGGCCGGCGAGCTGCAGGCCTTCGCCCGATACTTCGAACGCGCCCGAGTCGCCGCGCGCGGGCAGGGTGCCCGACAGGCGCAGGCGATCAGCGCGCTGGCCGTTCCAGACCAGACCGGCGCCCTGCAGTTCGGCGGCATAGTCGAGCGCGTCCGCGGGGCCGCGCAGCTGCAGGTTGCCGTCGAGCAGGCCGCTGGCGCCGGCGACCAGGTCGGACAGGTCCAGCGGCGCGAACTGCGCCTGCAGGTCGTACACCGCGCCGAAGCCGCCGCGAACGCCGAGCACGCTGCCGCCGATGCGCAGGTCGGCTTCGCCGCTGCCGCGGTCGCCGTTCCAGTCGGCGAGCAGACGGCCGGACACCGCGCGGTCGCGCAGTTCGCCGGACAGATTCTCGACGCGCGCTTTGCCCGTCCACTGGCCGTCGTCGCGCTGCGTCGCGTCGGCGACCAGGTCGCCGCTGAGCGCGCCGGGATAGTCGGGCAGGAAATAGCCCGGGTCGAAGCCGGCGAGCGCGGCCTCGAGTTCGAAGGCCAGCGCCGGCGCCCAGCGCACGGTGCCGCGGCCGTCGAGCGAACCGGTGGGCGTGTCGGCGCGCAGCGTGCGCAGCGCCAGCTGCTCGCCGTCGCCGATGCCTTCGAGTTGCACCTGCGCTTCTTCGCCGGCGCGCGCGAGCGTGGCGTCGCCGGCCAGCGACCAGTGGTCGAAGGTGCCGGCCGCATGCAGTTCGCCGCGGGCCGTCACCGCGCTCGCGCCGGGCTCGGTGGTCGCCGGCTCCAGGCGCAGGCCCGGGCTGCGCAGCACGGTGTCGAAGGCGGCGTGGTCGCCGTCCACCAGCAGCTTGCCCTCGAGCTGCAGAGGCCCCTGGGGCAGCACAAGTTTCAGCGGCTCGGCGCGCAGCATCTGCGAGGCCAGCACCAGCCGGGAAGATTCGATGCCGATGCGCCAGTCGCCGCGGATGACTTCGCCCTGCAGCTGCGCTTCGCCGCCGCGGCCGTTCGCGTCGAGCTGCCAGGCCAGGATTTCGCCGGGCGCGGCGCCGAACAGCGCGGGGTCGAAACCTTCCGAGTGCGAGGCGAACGTCCACACCGGCACGGCTGCCGATTCGCGCAGGTCGAGGCTGAGCGAAAGCGGCTGCGGGGCGCGGCCGGCGAGGTCGAGTCTCATCTCGTCCAGGTCGCCCTTCGCGCTCAGCTGCAGGTTCGCGGCCGGTGCGGTATCGGTGGCGGCGACCGCCCAGGTCGCGGCGAGGTCGGTGCGGAAGTTGCGGTCCGGGCGGTACTCGCCCTTGAGCGTGAGCCGGCCGCGGTTGCTGTCGAGCGCCAGCGCATCGGCCTCGAAACCATCGCCGACCAGGCGCAGGGCGCTGGCCTCGATCGTCGCGATGTCGATCAGCGTCGTGTCGTCGCGTTCGATGCGCAGACCGTCCACGTCCAGGCGTTCGCTGCGGATGCGCAGCGGCATCGGCAGGCGCGGCAGCACCTCGGGCCAGGTCGGCAGGGCGAAGGGCTCATCCACGCTCGGCGGCAGCACCAGCACGGCGCCGTCCACTTCCAGGCGGTCGAGCTGCAGGCGGCGGCCGAGCACCGGCAGCACGTCGGGATCGAGCAGCACGCGTTCGGCGGTGAAGGTGACGCCGTCGTGCGAATAGCGCACGCCGAACAGTTCCAGCGGCCCGCTGACCGTGCCTTCGGCGCGCTGCCAGCTCAGCGAATCCGGCGGCAGCAGGCCGAGCACGCGGCCGAGCAGGGTGTCGCGGCCGGCCGTGGTCTGCAGCAGCCAGAGCAGCAGGGCCAGCGTCGCCAGCGCCAGCAGGCCCGAGCCCAGGCCGAGGCGCCGCGACCAGCGGCGGGCGAAGCTGCGCGGCGGTTTCGCGGCGGGCGCGCTCACAGGTCCGGCCCGATGTTGAGGTGCAGGCGCACGCTCTGCTGCGCCGCGTCGCCGAAGCCGTGCGCCACGTCCAGCCGCACCGGCCCCACCGGCGAACGCCAGCGCAGGCCGACGCCGACGCCGACTTCGGCCTCGAAGGTCTCGTCGAAGGCGTCACCCGCGTCCACGAACACGGCGCCGCCCCATTCGCGGGTGAACATGCGCTCGAACTCGGCGCTGAACACCGCCAGGTGCTTGCCGCCGAACACGTAGCGGCGGCCGGTCGGGTCTTCGATGTACTGGCCGATCTCCTTGTAGCCATAGCCGCGCACGCTGCGGTCGCCGCCGGCGTAGAAGCGCAGCGAGGGCGGGAAGTCGGGGAATTCGCCGCTGATCGTGGTGCCGGCCTCGGCGCGCAGCAGCAGCCGGTTGCGGCGGCCGAAGCCGCGGATCCAGCGGCCTTCGGCGCGCATCTGCAGGAAGTCGATGTCCGAGCCCAGGGCGGTGTTGCCGCCGCGCAGCTCCAGCGTCAGCCCCAGCGCGCGGCGCGGGTAGAGCAGGTCGTCGGCCTCGCTCCACTGCGCCCACAGCGAGGGATAGACCAGCGTGCTGTAGGCGTAGTCGAAGCCGGTCTCGGCGTCCTCGAAGCGCTCGCGGCGGAAGTTCATCGCCGCGGTCAGGTTCCACTTGCCCAGGCGGCCGCTGCGGCTGCCCACGAGTTCGAACAGCTGGTTGTTGATGCCGTCGATCTCTTCCTCGCGCGCGCTGGCCGAAGCGGTGTACCAGCCGTCGAGCCAGGCGAAGGCCGGGATGCGGTACTGCACGGTGACGTCGCTGCGGCGCTGCGCCAGGCTGGCCAGGCTGCGCAGTTTGTGGCCGCGGTTGTTCACCCAGCGCCGCTCGAGGCCGAAGGTCAGGCCCAGGCCGGTGTCGGTGCCGTAGCGCACGCCGGCGGAGTAGATGCTGCGCTTGCCCGGGGCCAGCGCCACCTTCACTGGCATGCGGCGCTCGGCGTCGGCGGCCTTGGGGTCGGCGGTGATGTCGATGGCGCTGAAGTAGTCGAGCTCGGACAGCGACTTCTGCAGGGCCAGCAGTTCCTTCTGGTCGTAGGCCTGGCCGGGCGTCCAGGGCACCAGCTTCTCGAGCAGGCCGGGGCGGAACTGGTGGCCTTTGAAGCTCGCGTTGCCCAGGCGGTAGCGTTCGCCGCTGGTCCAGGCCAGTTCGATGTCGGCGGCGCGTTCGGCGCGGCTGACGGTGACGCGGTGCACGGCCTGCTCCGCGTCGAAGTAACCGCGCTCGGCCAGGGCGCGGTCCATCGCCGCCTTGCTGTCTTCGTAGGTGCCGTGGTGGAAGGGCTGCTCGGCGCGCGGACGGAAGCGCTCGAGCCGGCGCATCAGGGCGCTGTCGGCCTCGGCCGGGCCGGTGAGGCTGAGGTCGCGGCGGCGAACGCGCACCGGCTCGCCGGGCGCGATGGTCACCTGCACGGTGACCTGTTCGCCCTCGCGCTGCACCTCGGTGCGGATCTCCGGATCGTAATACCCGAACGGCTCCAACGCGGCGCGGGCCTCGCGCGGGGCGCGGCGCAGCAGGTAGGACAGGCGGCTTTCGCTCAGCGACTTGCGCCGGTTGGGATTGAGGCGCTGCAGCGACAGCGCGTCGGAGACGTTGTCGCGCATCTCCTCGTCGTCCAGGCCGCGGATCTCCACCGCCTGCAGCTCCAGCGCCCAGGCCGCGGGTGCGGACAGCAGCAGGGCGGCGACGAGCAGCAGGCGGGCGGGGGGCGATATCGGCATGCGCGGCAAGGATAACCGCTGCGGATGTTCGGGCTTCGCGACGATGGTGTTGCCGATCAGGCCGGCAGGCCGGCCCGGCCCGGCGTTGACCGCGGGCCGCGCCCCGGCGTGCGGGTGCGCCGACGCTCGACCCCAGGCCCGGGAATCCCGCCCCCTCTTGCGCCCGGAGGCTTGTGCAAATAAGATTGATTCGCATTAGCTAGCCGGATCGGCCAAGCTACCGACCCTCAGGGAAGAACTCCGCATGTCCATCGCCTCTCCGACGGCCCGCCGCCTGCCGGCGCCCCGCCTCGTTTCGCTTGCCATCGCCTCGGCCCTCGCCGCCGCCGTCCTGCCGGCCGCCGCCGCGCCCAGCGCGGACCTCTATGCCGAAGCCGGCATGGCGCCGGATGGCGCCGCCGACGCGACCCGCCTGGACGGCATCGAGGTCACCGGCGAGCGCGTGGACAAGCCGGCCTCGCCGAAATACACCGAGGCGCTGATCGACACGCCGCAGACGATCACCGTGGTGAACAAGGCCACGATGGACCAGCAGGGCCTGCTGAGCCTGCGCGACGTGCTGACCACCCTGCCGGGCATCACCTTCGGCGCGGGCGAGGGCGGTGGCGGTTACGGCGACAGCATCAACCTGCGCGGCTTCAGCGCCAACACCGACATCACCGTGGACGGCGTGCGCGACAGCGCCCAGTACAGCCGCACCGACAACTTCAACCTCGAAGCGCTGGAGCTGGTGAACGGCGCCAACTCGGTGTATTCGGGCGCCGGTTCGGTCGGCGGCAACATCAACCTGGTCAGCAAGGCCGCGTCGCTGGAGGAGTTCAGCATGCTCACCGTCGGCGCCGGCACCGACGGCTATGGCCGCATCACCGCCGACAGCAGCCAGGTGATCGGCGAGCAGACCGCGCTGCGCCTGAACGCGATGGTGCACCAGAACGACGTGCCGGGCCGCGACTTCGAGAAGTTCGAACGCTGGGGCTTCGCGCCCTCGCTGGGCCTGGCCCTGGATTCGGATACCCGCTTCACGCTCAGCGCTTACATCCAGCGCGACGACAACGTGCCGCAGTACGGCGTGCCCTACTTCCCGGCCTACGGCGGCCTGCTGCCCGGCGCCGACGTCGAGGGCTACTACGGCTACCACAACCTCGACCGCCAGGAGATCGAAAACGACACGATCACCGGCGTGTTCGAACACGACTTCAATCAAAACGTGAGCCTGCGCAGCCTGCTGCGCTACCAGCGCGTCGAGCAGACCACCGTGGTCGACGCCGTGCAGGGCACCTGGTGCCTGGACAGCGGCATCAACCCGGCCACGGGCGCCGCTTGCGCCGCGCCCGGTACCTACCAGCCCAGCGGCCCGCGCGGCCTGCAGCGCGACACCGAAAACGGCATGGCGACCAGCCAGACCGACCTCACCGCGCGCTTCGGCACCGGCGGCATCGAACACGCGATGGTGGTCGGCATGCAGTTCACCCGCGAGACCTTCGACCTCGACACCGGCAGCCTGCTGCGCAACCTCGACGGCACCCTGGTGCCGCTGCCGGTGATGGACCTGTCGGACCCGGATTCGCTGTGGACCGGCCCGGTCAACTACACGCTCACCGGCCGCAGTGAGGGGGAGCTGAGCAACTCTGCAGTCTATGTGTTCGACACGCTGAAGTTCAGCGAACAGTGGATGCTGAACCTGGGCGCGCGCTACGAGCGCAACGAAGGCAGCAACGGCAGCTGGACCGTCGTGGCCGCACCGGCGCTGGGCCAGCCGGCCATCCCCGGCATCGGCACCATCACCGGCAAGGGCCCGACCTTCACCAACGATGAAAACCTGTTCTCCTACCGCGCCGGCGTGGTGTTCAAGCCGGCCGAGAACGGCAGCGTCTACCTGAGCTACGCCAACAGCAAGACGCCGTCCAAGACCTCGGTCAACGGCAGCTGCACCGCGCTCACCTGCAACGTCGAGCCCGAGTCGGCGGTCAACATCGAGCTGGGCACGAAGTGGGACCTGGTCGACCAGCGCCTCGCGCTGACCGCGGCGGTCTTCCGCAACGACCGCGAAAACTACAAGGTCGCCGACTTCGACCCGGTCTCGGGCGTGGCGATCGAACAGACCCTGGACGGCGAGGCGCGCGTTGACGGCATTTCGGTCGGCGTCGCCGGCAACCTCACCGACGCCTGGTCGATCTTCGCCAACGCGACCTTCCTCGACAGCGAAATCCTGCAGTCGGTATCCGACCATTGCCTGGCGAACCCGGGTGCGCCCGGCTGCACCAACACGCCCGCCAATCCGGACCCGGAGGCCGGCCGTCGCATCGTCAACACCCCCGAGAAGTCCGCCAACCTCTGGACCACCTATGCCTTCGCGCCGCAGTGGACCGTCGGTTACGGCATCACCTACCAGGGCAGCTTCGACGGCGGTCGCGTGGCCAACGTCCCGGATGTGAAGGGCTTCACCACCCACCGCGCGATGGTGGCCTGGAAGATCAACGAGCAGCTGGCGCTGCAGCTCAACGCCAACAACCTGTTCGACAAGCAGTACTTCACCCGCGTGCGCAACAACGGCTGGGCCACGCCGGGCGAGGCGCGTTCGCTGGTGCTCAGCGCCACCTACCAGTTCTGACCGATCCAAGGCACGCCCGCCGCGCGGCGGGCCCACCCGGAGCCGCCAATGCTGCTGCACGTACCGAACGTCCTCAATGCGGAACAGGTGGCGGAGTTCCGGCAGCGGCTCGCCGGCGCCGGCTGGGCCGACGGCAAGCTGACCGCGGGCTACCAGTCGGCCCAGGCCAAGGACAACGCGCAGCTGCCGGACAACGACCCGGTGGCGCGCGAACTCGGCGGCCGGGTGCTCGATGCGCTCGGCCGCAGCCCGCTGTTCTTCAGCGCGGCGCTGCCGCGGCGAATTTATCCGCCGCTGTTCAACCGCTACGCCGGCGGGCAGTCCTTCGGTTTCCACGTCGACAACGCCATCCGCTACGAGCGCGGCGCCAACGGCGCCCAGGTGCCGGTGCGCACCGACGTCTCGTCCACGCTCTTCCTCAGCGCGCCCGAGGAATACGAGGGCGGCGAACTGGTCATCCAGGACACCTACGGCACCCAGCGCGTGAAATTGGCCGCCGGCGACCTGGTCCTGTACCCGGGCACCAGCCTGCACCAGGTGACGCCGGTGACCCGCGGCGAGCGCATCGCCTGCTTCTTCTGGACCCAGAGCCTGGTGCGCGACGCCGGCCAGCGCCGCGAACTGTTCGAACTCGACCTCGCCATCCAGCGCCTCACCGTCGCCGCGCCGGGCAATCCCGCGCTGGTGCAGCTGACCGGCGTCTACCACAACCTGCTGCGCCGCTGGTCGGACGCCTGAGCCCGGTCCCATGTTCAAGAACCTGATCTTCCAGCTGCACTGGCTGCTGGGCATCACCGCGGGCGTGGTGCTGGCGGTGGTCGGCGTCACCGGCGCGATGCTGTCCTTCGAACACGACCTGCTCAAGGCGATGAACCCCGGCGTGATGACGGTGGCGCCGCAAGCGCAGGCGCTGACGCCGGCCGAACTGCTGGCGCGCATCGCCACCGCCGCGCCCGGCAAGACGATCCAGTCGCTCAGCCTCGCCGGCGATCCGGAAGAAAGCGCGCGCGTGGGTTTCGCCCCAGCCCCCGACGCCAAACCCGGCCCCGGCGGCCGCGTGCGCGGCGAAACCCGTTACGTGAACCCGTACACCGGCGAACTGCTCGGCCAGCCCGTGGGCGAAGACTTCTTCCGATTCACGATGCAGATCCACCGCTGGCTGGCGATGGATGCGGTGGGCAAGCAGATTGTCGGCGCGTCCACGCTGGCGCTGATCTATTTCTGCCTCTCCGGCCTCTACCTGCGCTGGCCGCGCAAGTGGCTGGACTGGCGCGCCTGGCTCCGCCTGGACTGGGCGCAGAAGGGCCGCAGTTTCCTGTGGCACCTGCATTCGGTGGTCGGCACCTGGGTGCTGGTGGCCTATCTGGTGATGGCGCTGACCGGCCTGTTCTGGTCCTACGACTGGTACCGCAACGGGCTGTACACGATCACCGGCACGCCGGTGCCGGCGCAGCGTGGTGGGCCGGGCGCGGGAGCGCCGCCGCGCGACGGCGGGCAGCGCGCGGGCATGGGGCGCGAGGCAGGCGGGCAGGGAGAGCGCCGCGCGGTGGAAGCGACGGCCACAGCGCTCGATGTCGCCGCGGCCTTCGCCGCTTTCGCGGCGGTGGTGCCGGAGTATTCGAGCCTCACCCTGCGCCTGCCGGGCGGGCCGGGGCAGCCGGTCGAATTCGTCTATCAGGATCCCGATCCCGCGCACGAGCGCGCGAACAACCGGCTGGTGCTCGAGCCGGGCACGTGGGCGATCACCGCGCACGAACGCTATGACGGCAAACCCTTTGGCCAGAAGATCATGGCCAGCATCTTCCCGCTGCACAGCGGCGCCTTCTTCGGCCTGACGGGCCTGGTGCTGTTCATGCTCGCCAGCCTGGCGATGCCGCTGTTCGCGATCACCGGCTGGATGCTCTACCTCGACCGCCGCCGCAAGAAGCGCGCGGCGCGCGAAGCGGCCGCCGCGCTGGCGCCGGCCACCTCCGAGAAGGACCAGGTGCTGGTCGCCTTCGCCAGCCAGACCGGCACCGCCGAACGCCTGGCCTGGCAGACCGCCGCGAGCCTGCAGGCCGGCGGCCTGGGCGCGCGCGTGCTGCCGCTGGCCGCGCTGGATGCCGCGACGCTGGCGAAAACCCCGCGCCTGCTGGTCGTCGCCAGCACCTTCGGCGAAGGCGAGCCGCCGGACGCGCTGCGCGGTTTCGCGCGCCGCGTGCTCGGCGCGCCCGCGACGCTGGGTGGCCTGCAGTACGGCCTGCTGGCCCTGGGCGACCGCAGCTACGAACACTACTGCGGCTTCGGCCACGCGCTCGAGCACTGGCTGCGGCACCACGGCGCCACGCCGCTGTTCGACACCGTCGAAGTGGACAACGGCGACGCCGGTGCGCTGCGCCACTGGCAGCACCATCTGTCCGTGCTCGCCGGCCACGCCGACCTTCCCGACTGGAGCGCGCCGCGCTATCAGGCCTGGCCGCTGCTGGCGCGCGAGCACCTCAATCCGGGCAGCCCGGGCGGCGAGGTCTACCGGCTGGCGCTGCAGCCACCGGCGGATGCCGACTGGCGCGCCGGCGATATCGTCGAAGTCGGTCCGCGCAACGCCGAAACCGACGTCGCCGCGCTGCTGCTGGCCAGCGGCCACCTGGCCTCCGCCGCCGTGCAGTGGCAGGGCGACACCACCACGCTCGGCGCCGCCCTCGCCGCCTCGCGGCTGCCGGACGCCGGTGCCGCCCGCGCGCTCGACGCGCAGGCGCTGGCCGATACGCTGGAGCCGCTGCCGCATCGCGAATATTCGATCGCCTCGCTGCCCGCCGACGGCCGCCTGGAGCTGCTGGTGCGGCGCCTGTTCCGCCCCGACGGCCGCCTGGGCCTGGGTTCGGCCTGGCTGACCCGCGACGCCCGGCTCGGTGCGCCGGTCGCCGTGCGCGTGCGCAGCAATCCCGGGTTCCACGCGCCAGCCGATGCGCGCCCGCTGGTCCTGGTCGGCAACGGCACCGGCATCGCCGGCCTGCGCGCGCTGCTGCGCGCCCGCATCGCCGCCGGCCATCGCCGCAACTGGCTGCTGTTCGGCGAGCGCTGCCGCGACCACGATGCCTACTTCGGCGACGAGATCGCCTCGGCGCAGGCCCAGGGTTTCCTCGCGCACGTGGACTACGCGTTCTCGCGCGACCAGCCCGAGCGCATCTACGTGCAGCAGCGCCTGCGCGAACAGGCGGCGCGCCTGCGCGAGTGGATGCAGCAGGGCGCGGCGATCTACGTCTGCGGCAGCCTGCAGGGCATGGCGCCCGGGGTGGAGGCGGTGCTGGTCGAGGTGCTGGGTGCCGAAGCGGTGGAGCAGCTGGCTGAAAGCGGGCGGTACCGGCGCGACGTGTACTGAGCGGAGAAAGTAGTGGGTGGAGCGAGGAAGTAGGAAGTAGAGAGAGGCGAAGTGCGGCTCTTCCCTACTTCCTACTTCCTCGCTTCACTTCTACTTCCTATTTTTTCCGTTTCCCACCCAACTCAGCTGGCCGACAGCTGCTCCACCGCCGCCACCGCCGCGAACCGGTCCGCGACCTGCTTGAGCAGGGCCAGGCGGTTGTCGCGCAGGGCCGCGTCGTCGGCCATCACCATCGTGCGCTCGAAGAAGTTGTCGACCGGGCCCTGCAGCTGGGCCAGGCGCTTGAGCGTGCCGACGTAGTCGCGTTTGGCCAGCAGCGGGTCGGTGTCGACGAGCGCGGTCGCCAGCGCGCCGTGCAGCGACTGCTCGGCGGGTTCGACCAGCTTCGACGCGTCGACCGAGGCCGGGATCGCCGTCTCGACCTTCTTGAGGATGTTGCGGATGCGCTTGTTGGCCGCGGCCAGCGAGCTGGCCTCGCGCAGTTTGGCGAACTCGGCGATCGCCTTCAGGCGGCGGTCGAAGTCGAGCAGCGAGGCCGGGCGCACGTCGGCGACGGCGTCGAACTGCACGGACGGCACCCCCTGGTCGGCGTAGTAGCCGCGCAGGCGGTCGAGGATGAATTCCTGCAGCTCGGCCGTATCCAGCGTCAGCCCGGCCGGCAGAGACTTGGCGGCGGCGTCGAGCAGCACAACCAGGTCCAGGTCCAGCCCCGCCTCGATGATCGTGCGCGCCAGGCCCAGCGCATTGCGCCGCAGTGCGAACGGGTCCTTGTTGCCGGTCGGCTTGAGGCCCGCGGCGAAGCCGCCGGCCAGCGTGTCCAGGCGCTCGGCGATGGCCAGCACCTGGCCCAGCTTCGAGGGCGCGATCGCGTCGCCGGCGAAACGCGGCTGGTAGGCCTCGTCGATGGCGGCGGCGACGTCGGCCGGCTGCTTGGCGGCCGCGGCGTAGTAGCGCCCGGCGATGCCCTGCAGTTCCGGGAACTCGTTGACCATGCGGCTCTGCAGGTCGGCCTTGCCCAGCAGCGCGGCAACCCGCGCATGGTCGGCGTTGGCGCCGGCCTTGAGCGCGACGATCTCGGCCAGGTGCGCCACGCGCGCGGCCTTGTCGGCGACGCTGCCCAGCTTGGCCTGGTAGGTCACCGTCTTCAGGCCCTCGGCCATCGAAGCCAGGCCCTGCTTGAGATCTTCGTCGAAGAAGAACTGCGCGTCGGCGAACCGCGGGCGGATGACCCGCTCGTAACCGAGGCGGATCTGCGCCGGGTCCTTGCTCTCGAGGTTGGCGATGCCGATGAACTTCTCGCTGAGCTTGCCGTCGGTGTCGAGCACCGGGAAGAACTTCTGGTTGCTCTCCATGGTCGAGATCAGCGCTTCCTGCGGCACGCGCAGGAAACCGGCCTCGAAGCTGCACAGGATGGCCTTGGGCCATTCGACCAGGCAGTTCACTTCCTCCAGCAGTTCGGGCAGTACCCGCGCGGTGCCGCCGGCCTCGCGCGCGGCGGCGGCGATCTCGGCGCGGACGCGCTCGCGGCGCTCGCGCGGGTCGGCCAGCACCTTGGCCTCGCGCAGCGCCTGCAGGTATTCGCCGGCCTCGTTGAGCCACACGCCCTTGTCGTGGTGGAAACGGTGGCCGCGGCTCATGCGGTCGGCCTTCAGGCCCAGCACTTCGGCCTTGGCGGCCTCGCGGCCGAACAGGATCACCAGCCAGTGCGCCGGCCGCACGAAGGCGATGTCGCGATTGCCCCAGCGCATCGGCTTGGGAATCGGCAGGCCCTTGACCGCTTCGTTGACGATCTCGCCCAGCAGGTCGATCGTGGCCGCGCCCGGCCGCGAGCTGCGCGCGACGAAGCGCATGCCCTTGGCGTCGGTGACGCGCTCGAGCTTCTGCCAGTCCAGGCCGCTCTTCTGCGCGAAGCCGAGCAGGGCCGGGGTCGGGTTGCCGCTCGCATCCAGGCCGATGTTGAGGTACGGCCCCAGCACTTCGCTGTGCTGCACGGGCTGTTGCACGGCCACAGCCGGCAGGAAGCTCGCCAGGCGGCGCGGCGTGTACAGCGCGCGTGCGGGCTGGTCGCCGGCGTCGGCCTTCACTTCGATGCGGCGCGCGGCCAGGGCCTTGAGCACGCCGTCGTGGAAGGCCTGCGCGAGCTCGGGCAGGGCCTTGGGCGGCAGCTCCTCGGTGCCGAGCTCGATCAGCAGGGGCAGGAAATCAGCCATTCGCGGCCTCCGTGGTCTTCTTCAGGCCCGGGAAACCGAGCTTCTCGCGCTGGGCGTAATAGGCTTCGGCGACCGCGCGCGAGAGGTTGCGCACGCGCAGGATGTAGCGCTGGCGTTCGGTCACGCTGATCGCGCGGCGGGCGTCGAGCAGGTTGAAGCTGTGGCTGGCCTTGCAGACCTGGTCGTAGGCTGGCAGCGGCAGGCCGAGCTCGACGAGCTTGAGCGCTTCCTTCTCGCAGGCATCGAAGCGGTGGAAGAGTTCGGTCACGTCGGCGTGTTCGAAGTTGTAGGTGCTCTGCTCGACTTCGTTCTGGTGGTAGACGTCGCGGTAGGTCACGTCGCCGTGCGGGCCGCGGGTCCAGACCAGGTCGAAGACGTTGTCCACGTTCTGCAGGTACATGCAGAGACGTTCCAAACCATAGGTGATCTCGCCGGTCACCGGCCGGCACTCCAGGCCGCCGGCCTGCTGGAAATAGGTGAACTGGGTGACTTCCATGCCGTTGAGCCAGACTTCCCAGCCCAGGCCCCAGGCGCCCAGCGTCGGCGATTCCCAGTTGTCCTCGACGAAACGCAGGTCGTGCACCAGCGGGTCGATGCCCAGCGCCTTCAGCGAGCCGATGTAGAGCTCGAGGATGTTGTCGGGGTTGGGCTTGAGCACCACCTGGTACTGGTAGTAGCGCTGCAGGCGGTTCGGGTTTTCGCCGTAGCGGCCGTCGGTGGGGCGGCGGCAGGGCTGCACGTAGGCGGCGTTCCAGGGCTCGGGCCCGAGCGCGCGCAGGAAGGTGGCGGGGTGGAAGGTGCCGGCGCCGACCTCGAGGTCGAGCGGCTGGATCAGGACGCAGCCCTGGTCGGCCCAGTACTGGTTGAGCCGGAGGATCAGTTCCTGGAAGGTCGGTGCGGTCATCGCCGTTTCGCCATGTCCAAAGCGGGCTAGTATAGCCGCGGCCCGCATCCCCGCTGCTTCTGCACCCGATGAATCCCTTCCTGATCCTCGAGACCGGCACCCCCATCCCCAGCCTGCGCCGCCACGGCAGCTTCGGGCACTGGATCCGGGTCGCTGCCGGCCTGCACGGGCGCCAGGTGCGCCAGGTCTGGGTCGCCGACGGTGAGCCGCTGCCGGATGCGGGCGATTACGCCGGCGTGCTGGTCACCGGTTCGGGCGCCATGGTCACCGAGCGCGCCGACTGGAGCGAGCGTTGCGCCGACTGGCTGCGCGCCGCCGCCGAGGCCGGGCGCCCGCTGTTCGGCATCTGCTACGGCCACCAGCTGATCGCGCACGCGCTCGGTGGCACCGTCGACTACAACCCGCGCGGCCGCGAGATGGGCACCGTGCCGGTGAAGCTGCGCGAACCGGCGGGCCAGGACCCGCTCTTCGCCGGCCTGCCCACGCAGATCTCCGCCCAGACCACGCACCTGCAGACCGTGCTGGCGCCGCCGCCGAAGGCGCAGGTGCTGGCGCATTCCGAGCGCGACGACTGCCAGGCCTTCCGCTGGGGCGAGGCGGTCTGGGGCGTGCAGTTCCACCCCGAATTCAGCACCGGCATGATGCGCGGCTACATCCAGGCGCGCTCCGACGCGCTGGCCAAAGAGGGCACCTGCCACCGCGGGCTGCTCGGCGCGGTGAAACCCGCACCCAGGGCGCGGCAGGTGCTGCGCCGTTTCATCCACCTGGCGCATCGACGCGCCCGTTCCGGGGACAAGGCATGACCGCAAAGACCGTAAGCATGGGCGCACCCTTCCGCTGGCTGATGAAGTCGCTCGACATCGGCCGCCGCCAGCCGGGGGCGCTGTTCGGCGGTTTCCTGCTGCTGCTCCTGGTCGGGCTGATCCCGTCCCTGGTGCAGATGGGCGTGCAGCTGGGCCTGAACCCGTCGCCGCCGGTGATGCTGGCCGTCTACGCCGTGGTGATGCTGGCCGGCCTGGTGCTGATGCCGCCGCTGATGGCCGGCGGCCTGCGCCTGATCCACGCCTGTGAAACCGGCCAGCCGGCCCGCGCCACCGACGTGTTCGCCGTGTTCGGCGACCGCCCGGCCGCGCTGCGCGTGATCCTGACCGCGGTGCTGCTGATGGTGATCTACCTCGCCGTCTTCGTCGGCCTGATCCTGATGCCGGGCGGCAACTATTTCGGCGAGCTTATGCAGGTGGCGATGACCACGCCGCCGGGCGAGCAGCCGGACATGTCGGCGCTGCCGCCGGTGCCTTCGGGCCTGCTGCTGTGGCTGCTGCTGGCGATGTTCGCGGTCGTGGTGGTCGGCAACGGCTACATGCTCGCCATGGTCCAGGCCGCGCTCGGCGGCCGCGGCCCGGTCGGCGCGACCGGCGACGGCTTCCTGGCGACCTTCAAGAACCTGCTGCCGCTGCTGGGCTTCGTGATCGTGGCGACCATCGTCGGCTTCGTGGTGATGATGATCGTGGCCGTGGTGCTGGTGCTGGTGGTCGGCCTGCTGGCGGCGCTCAGCCCGGTGCTGGGCGTGGCGATCGCGATCCCGGTCTACCTGGCCATCGTGCTGGTGTTCTACGTGGTCTCGTTCGCGTTCTACTACCACGCGTGGCGCGAGATCTTCGGGGAACCGGTGGCGCCGCAGAGCGCCGACGCGATCGCGGCCTGATCAGGGCAGGCCGCCCTCCGCGACTTCCCAGAGCAGCTGCGCGTAGCGCAGCCCGATGAAGCCCACCGTGGCCGCGAAGGCGGCGGCCTGGGCGTACAGCCACCGCCGCGCCCCGCGCGGCATCGCCGGCGCCGCTCCCGGGGCGAGTTCGACCCGGGTGCCGGCGAGGTAGTCGTGCAGGGCGCGCTTGCCCGGCGTCCAGGCCGCCATCGCGTGGCCCAGGTTGAGCAGCAACCAGGACGGCGCGCCCGCGAGGAAACGCAGCATCACGCGGCCCAGGCCCGGCCGCACGCCGTCCCGGTCGGTCACGCGCAGGCCAAAGGCGCGCTTGCCGGGGCTGGCCTGCCAGGGCGAGGCTTCGCCCGCGATGAACCAGACCGCCGCGAGGCCGCAGAACACGGCCAGCGTCTGCAGCGTCAGCACGGTGCCGGAAAGCACCAGGGACTCCATGCCGGCGCGCAGCACCGGATCGGCCGCCCATTGGTTCGCCAGCGCCAGCGGACTGGTGTCGGGATGCGCCAGGCTCGCATCGAACATCTCCCACAGCCGCCACTGCAGCCGCTCCAGGCCGGCGTCGAGTTCATCGGCGCCGGCGGCCAGTCGCGACCACAGCAGGGGCAGGGCGAGCAGGGCCAGCAGGGCGATGTCCAGGCTGTAGGCCGCGTAGCGGCGCCAGAAGCCGGCCGGCGGATTCATGCGCTCAGTCGGCGGCGGGTTTGGGCCGCAGCAGCGAGCCGGCGAGGATGCCCAGCTCGTAGAGCAGGCACATCGGGATCGCCAGCAGCAGCTGCGAGACCACGTCGGGCGGCGTGATGATGGCCGCCAGGATGAACACGCCGACGACGACGTAACCGCGCGCCTCGCGCAGCTGGGCCGGCGTCACCACGCCCAGCAGCACCAGCACGACCACCGCGACCGGCAGCTCGAAGCTCAGGCCGAAGGCCAGGAAGATCACCAGCACGAAGTCCAGGTACTTGGTGATGTCGGTCATCATCGCCACGCCCTCGGGGGTCACCGCGGCGAGGAAGCCGAACACGGTCGGCAGCACCAGGAACCAGGCGAAGGCGCAGCCGATGTAGAACAGCGCCACCGCCGCCACCAGCAGCGGCTTGGCCAGGCGCTTCTCGTGCTGGTACAGGCCCGGCGCGACGAAGGCCCAGGCCTGGTACAGCAGCACCGGCATCGCCAGCAGCACGGCGGCGAAGAAGGCCAGCTTGACCGGGGTGAAGAAGGGCGAGGCGACGTCGATGGCGACCAGCTGGCCGCCGGCCGGCAGCTTCGACAGCAGCGGCGCGGCGAACTGCGCGTACAGGCGGTTGGCGAAGGGCAGCATCGCGACGAAGACGACCAGCACCGCGATCACCGCCTTGAGCAGGCGCGAGCGCAGCTCCAGCAGGTGGCCCATCAGCGATTCTTCGGGCTGGCCGGGGCGGGTACTCACGGCGGCGTCGTGCCCTGGGGCGGGCGCGGGTCGGCGGGGGCGTCCGGCGCCGCGTCATCGGGCGTCAGTTCGAACGGCGGCGGGGTGTCCGGCGCGGCGGCCGGCGCATCCTGCGCCGCGGGCGGCAGGTCCTGCACGGCGGTGGCGGCGTCGTGGTCGGCGCGCACGCGGGTTTCGACGTCGCGCATCGAATCGCCGAAGTCCCGGCCGACGCCCTCGACTTCCCGGCGCAGGTCCTGCACCGGATTGCCGAGGCTGCGCTTCATCTCGTCGGCGGCCATCTCGCGCTCGAACTCGGACTTCACCGAATACCACTGCGCGCGCGCCTTGCGCACCCACAGCCCGGCGAAACGCGCGGCCTTGGGCAGGCGCTCGGGGCCGAGCACCAGCAGGGCGACCACCGCGATCACCAGCAGTTCGCTGAATCCGATGTCGAACATGGGGACTGCCGCTCCCGGCCGGGGCCGGGCTCAGGAATCCTTACGCTGGCTGTCCTGGCTCTTGTCGCCGGCGCCGGTCTCGTCACGGCGCTCGCTGCCGATCTGCGACGGCGGCTCGTCCTTGCCCTTGAGGCCTTCCTTGAAGCCCTGGATGCCTTCGCCCAGGTCCTTGCCCACGCCCTTGAGCTTCTTGGTGCCGAAGATCAACACCACCACCACCAGGACGATGAGCCAATGCCAGATGCTGAAACTGCCCATGTGCGCGCTTCCCGCTCAGGTTTGAATGGGCGAAGGATAGCGCAGCCGGACCCCGGCCGCCCTGGCCATCAGTCCTGGGGAACGGTGTTCTCTTCCAGGCGGTCGCGGAAGTCCACCACCGGGCTGGAGGGCGGGTCCACGCGGCCCTCGAAGATCTGCCGGGGCGTGGTGTTGCGGCCGTAAACGGCGGCATTGGCCTTGTGGTTGATGCGCAGGACCGTGCCGTCCAGGGCGACGCCGGCGAACAGGCCGCGGGCGCGGGAATAGCTGTAGATCTCGGCCTTGAGCTGCTCGTCGGTGCTGGCCTGGGCGCTGCGGCCGACCGGGCCGGCGGCGACGCTGGCGTCGGCGCCCAGGGTGAACTTGCCGTTGACGATGTTCTCGACGCCGCGCGGGCTGCGGAACACCAGGATGATGTCGGCCGACTGCACGCCGGCCTGGAAGCCGATGCTGCCGCCGCCGAGCTTGACGAAGCTGGGGTTGGACCAGGTGCCGTCCGGGCTGCGCACCGAGATCAGGCCCGTGCCGCCGCGGCCGCCGAGCACCAGGCCGGCCTTGACCACGTCCGGGAACACGGCGATGGCGTGGGCCTCGGAGAACATCTTTTCCGGCACCGCGGTTTCCGGGATGCGCATGATCTCGCCCAGCACGCGGGCGGCGTCGGCGGCCTTGGCGTCTTCCTTCTCGCCGGCGAGGGCGGACAGGGGCAGGACGAGCAGCAGGGCCAGGGCGGCGGCGAAATGACGGGTCATGGAAGTCTCCGGGTGGCGCGACGGGTCGAGTATGGTCGCCGGGCATGAACCGGGCGTGAGCCGCGCCTTCATTCCGGCGATGATAGTTTGAGCCCAGCACACATGGACAGTTCCGCATGAGCCCGACCTTCCGCGATGCCCCCGTCCACGCCGGACCCGGCCACACCGCCGTGCTGCTGGTCAACCTGGGCACGCCCGACGAAGCGACCCCGGCGGCGGTGCGGCGCTACCTGGGCGAGTTCCTGCACGACCACCGCGTGGTCGAACTGTCGCGCTGGCTGTGGTGCCCGATCCTGCACGGCGTGATCCTGCCGCTGCGTTCGGGCAAGGTCGCGCGCAACTACGCCTCGATCTGGACGCCGGAAGGTTCGCCGCTGCTGGCGTATTCGAAGAAACTGGCCGCGGCGATGCAGCACGCGCTGCCGGACCTGCCGGTGCGGCTGGCCATGCGCTATGGCAACCCGTCGGTGCCGTCGGTGCTGCGCGCGCTGGAGGCCGAGGGAATGACCCGGCTGCTGGTGCTGCCGCTGTACCCGCAGTATTCGGCCAGCACCAGCGCTTCGGTGCTGGACGCGGTGGCGCAGGAGATCGCCACCTGGCGGCGCGTGCCCGATCTGCGTTTCGTCGCCGACTACCACGACGACGCCGGCTGGCTGGACGCGGTCGAAGCGCGCATCCGTGCGCACTGGGACCTGCATGGCCGCGGCGACCGGCTGCTGTTTTCCTTCCACGGCCTGCCGCAGCGTTTCGAGAGAGCCGGTGATCCCTATCCGCGCCAGTGCGAGGCCGGCGCGCGCGCCCTGGCCGCGCGCCTGGGCCTGGCCGACGGCGAATGGCTGCTGACCTACCAGTCGCGCTTCGGCCGGGAGAAGTGGCTGGAGCCCGCGACCGACAAGACGCTGGAACAGCTGGCCCGCGAGGGCGTGAAAACCGTGGACGTGGTCTGCCCCGGCTTCGCGGTGGACTGCCTGGAGACGCTGGAGGAGATCGCCGTGCAGAACGCCGAGATCTTCCGCCACGCCGGCGGCGGCGAGCTGCGCTACATCGGCGCGCTCAACCACGAGCCCGGCCACGTCGCCGCCCTGGCTGCGCTGGCGCGCCGGCACCTCCAGGGCTGGCCGCACTGATGCCGCTGCGCGAGGTCCGCCTGGGCACCGCCCGCGGCGAACTGGCGGCGCTGCGCGGCGGCACGCCCGGCGGGCCGAAGCTGCTCTGCCTGCACGGCTGGCTCGACAACGCCGCGAGTTTCCTGCCGCTGGCGCCGCACCTGGCCGGGTTCGACCTGGTGGCCCTGGACCTGCCCGGCCACGGCGCCTCGGAACACCGCGCGCCCGGCTACGACTACGCCTTCGTCGACTGGGTGCACGACGCGCTGGACGCGATGGACGCGCTGGGCTGGGACCGCGCCGACTGGCTGGGGCATTCGATGGGCGGCGCGATCGCGTCCTCGGTCGCGGCCGCGGCGCCCGCGCGGGTGCGGCGCCTGGCCCTGATCGAAGCGCTCGGGCCGGTGGCTGCCGATGCGCAGGGCGCGGGCTCCCGCCTGCGCGACGCCGTCGCGGCACGGCGCGCGCTCGCCGCCCGGCCGCCGCGCGTGATTCCGGACCTCGATACCGCGGTGGCGGCGCGCCTGGCCGCCAGCCGCATGACGCCGGAGGCCGCGCGCCTGATCGTCGAGCGCAACCTTCGGCGCGTCGAGGGCGGTTACGCCTGGCGCAGCGATCCGCGCCTGACCCTGCCCAGCCACCTGCGCCTGACCGAAGACACCGTGCAGGCGATCCTGCGTGGCATCGAGGCGCCGGTGCTGGTGATCGCCGCCGATCCGTCGCCGCCATATTTCACGCCCGCGGTGCGCGCGGCCCGCCTGGCCTGCCTGGCCGATGCCCGGGTCGAGGTGATCGCCGGCGGCCATCACCTGCACATGGAGCAGGCCGGACGCGTGGCGGCGCCGCTGCTGGATTTCCTGCGCGGCTGAAACCGCCGCTCAGGGCGCCTGCAGGCTCAGCGACACCGTGGTCTGGCCCTCAGGGTCGGGGCGCAGGTTCACCAGCATGCCGCGCCGGGCCTTCTCGAAGCCCAGGGCGGCGCCTTCCGGGCCCTGCATGGACATGGTCTCGCGCCAGCCATGCTGCGACTGGCCGGCCTTGTAGTGTTCGACCAGGTCGGCCACCGGCTCCGGGCTGCGCAGCACCAGGGACTGCGACGGGCCCATGCGCATCACCGAGACCACGGTGTAGTCCCCGGGCAGCACCACGTCCGGCGGGAAGTCCGCCGGCAACGGCACGTTTTCGCCGGTGGTGTGCTGCAGGCGGCCTTCGTCGGTGCGCATTTCCAGCGTGTGCTTGCCGTCGGTGCTCTGGACCTCGGCCCTGGCGGCATCGGCCTGGGCCTCGAGGGCCTGTTCGGCCAGGGCCTCGGCGGCCGAATCCTGGGCCTTGCCGCAGGCGCACAGCGCCGCGGACAGCAGCGCGGCAACCAGCAGGAAGCGGGGGAAGGACATGGGGGACTCCGGAGCGGACGGGCCCCGGTCGCGGACCCTTCAGCCAATCAAACGGGACAGCCGGGCCTTCAAGGCCAGCCCTTCGCCGCGCAGATAGTCCCGTTCGTCGCGCCAGTCCGGCCAGCGCGCCTCGACCTCGCGCCAGAAGCGGCGCGAGTGGTCGGCATGGATCAGGTGGCAGAGCTCGTGCACCAGCACATATTCGAAGGCGCTGGGCCGGCCCAGCACCAGGGACAGGTCCAGGGACAGCGCGTCGCCGGGGCTCAGCGACCCCCAGAGCGAGGACAGCGGCCGCAGCTTGAAGGTGCTGGGCGGCCGCGGCAGGCCCGGAAGGTATTTCGGCATCCACGCGCCCAGGTCCTGGCGTGCCTGGCCGAGGTAGAACTCGCGCAGCGCGGCGCGGGCCTGGGCGTCGCCGGCGCGTTCGGGCAGCTGCAGCACCACGCCGCCGTCGCCGAGTTCGGCGCGGGCGTAGCGGCCGTCGCGCCAGTGCACCGGCAGTTCGGCGCCGCGCAGCGGCAGGGTCTCGGTGCTGCCGCGTGCGAACGGCGGGATCGTCGCGGCCGGTTGTTTTGCCAGCTGTCCGGCCAACCAGTCGCGGTGTTCGTCCAGGAAGGCCAGGGCCAGCTTCTGCGAGGCGGCGCGCGGCAGGGTCAGGCGCGCGCCCTTCTCCGACACGATCAGGCGCAGGCGGCGGGCGCGCGGGTCGCGCACCCAGCGCACCGGCACCTCGCTGCCGTCGGCCAGCACCAGCGGCCGGATCTCGGACGCGGGTGGTGCGGGGCGGAGGAGGCGCAGGAACATGGCGTGACTCTAGCGCGAGTGCGCGCGCCGCCCCAGTGGACCAAGGTCGGAACCGGCCGGGGCCGCGCGTCCCGGGGTCGCCTCAGGCCTCGGCGGCGCTGAACTTCAGGACCGGCTCAAGCACCGCGAACAGGCGCTTGAGTTCGCCGGCCATCAGCGCGTAGCGGGCGTCGAGTTCGGCGTGCAGGCCGTCCTGGTCGGTGTTCTCGAGCTGGTCGACGGCGCCGTCGAGGAACTTGAGCTTGCGCACCACCAGGTCCTCGCCGAGCACGAAGCTGACGTGGTCGTCCAGGATCAGGGCGAGCTTGCTGACCTGCTTGCCGGATTCCAGGTGCTTCTTGATCTCGTCGCAGAGCAGCTCCTGGCGCTGGCACTTCACCACCGCGCCGCCGTCGATCGGGTCCTTGAGCTCGCATTCGTCGCCCAGCACCAGGCCTGAAGGCAGCGGTTCGCCGGCGATCCAGCCGGTGAGCACGCCGCGCGCCGAGGTTTCGGCGTTCAGCGGCAGCGCCGGGAAACTGCCCAGGGCGTGGCGCAGTTCGGAGACGACGTTTTCGGCCGACTTGCGCGAGCTGGCGTCCACGGCGATGAAGCCATGCTGCAGGTCGAGCGTGGCGCCGGTGCGCGTGGGCCGCACGAAGGCGCGCGGCAGCAGCTCCATCACCAGGTCTTCCTTCAGGCGCTTGCGGGCGCGGCCGCCGAGCTTGCGGCCTTCCTTCTCCTCGAGCGCGGCGATGCGCTTGCCCAGCTCCTCGTTGACCACGGCGCCGGGCAGCAGGCGGTCTTCGCCGCCCAGCACGACCCAGATGGCGTCGCCGACGCGGTGGCTCATCGTGGCGTCGTCGCGGCCGAAGGGCGAGATGAAGCCGCGCGACATCAGCTCGGACGGACCGACCGGCTTGAGCTTGCACTCTTCCAGGCGGGCGTCGAGTTCATCGAAGGCTTTGGCGAGGGACGTGGGAAAGCGGAAAAACGTCAGGTTGCGAAAGAACATCAAGTTTCCAGAAAAAGGTGAAGATCGAATCCGGGGTCAGAGTGCATTTATCTTCTTTCCGGCCCCGGCCAAAGAGCGCGGAAGATAAACGCACTCTGACCCCGGAGTTCAGTCGGTGGGGTCGCCGGCGAGCCAGGCGTGGGCGTCGGGCAGCGGCGCATCGCCGCGGCGGCCGAGGGCGGCGAAGTCGAACAGCGAGGCGTCGGCCAGCTGCGAGGGTCGCACATCGGCCAGGGATTTGGCGATGGTGTCGATGCGGCCCGGGTGGTCCTTCTCCCATTGCGCCATCATTTTTCCGACCTGCTTGCGCTGCAGGTTCTCCTGCGAGCCGCAGAGCGTGCAGGGGATGATCGGGAACCGTTTCCACTCGGCGTATTCGGCGATGTCGGCCTCGCGCACGGTGGCCAGCGGGCGGATCACCAGGTGCTCGCCGTCGTCGCTGAGCAGCTTGGGCGGCATGGTCGCGAGTTTGGCGTGGAAGAACAGGTTCATGAAGAAGGTCGCCACCAGGTCGTCGCGGTGGTGGCCGAGCGCGATCTTGGTGAAGCCGTGGTCCTTGGCGTGCTGGTACAGCGCGCCGCGGCGCAGGCGCGAGCACAGCGAGCACATGGTCTTGCCCTCGGGCACCACGCGCTTGACCACCGAATAGGTGTCCTGCTCGAGGATCGTGTACGGCACGCCGAGCGAGGCCAGGTAGTCGGGCAGCACGTGTTCGGGGAAGCCCGGCTGCTTCTGATCCAGGTTCACCGCCACCAGCTCGAAGCGCACCGGCGCCTTCTTCTGCAGTTGCAGCAGGATGTCGAGCAGGGTGTAGCTGTCCTTGCCGCCGGACAGGCAGACCATCACCTTGTCGCCGTCCTCGATCATCCCGTAGTCGGCGATCGCCTGGCCGACCTGGCGGCGCAGCCGCTTGGCCAGCTTGTGGCGTTCGTGCGCCTGTTTGCGCGGGACGGGGTCTTGCAGCAGCAGGGTCATCACGGGGTGCGGCGGGACAAGGGCCCCCATTTTAGGCGCATTGCCGCTCCGCTGCCGGAAGGCCGCCCCGCCCGGAACCGGCCGGACCGCAGGGCCCTCCTCCCGGGAAGGGCGTAGGCGTAAGCTTCGGACATCCGGAGGACACGATGGCCGACGAGGATCCCGCCAAGATCGCCGCCCAGCTGGTCGAGCTCAAGGTCGAACACCGCGACCTGGACGAGGCCATCAACCGCCTCGCCGCCACCATCGCGTCCGACGAGCTGGCGATCAAGCGCCTGAAGAAGCGCAAGCTCAAGATCAAGGACATGATCTCGTCGCTGGAAAGCCGCCTGATCCCCGACCTGGACGCCTGAGCGCCCAGGCCGGTCCATCCGCCTCAGTCCTTGGCCGCTTCGCGCGCCGGCGCCGCGCCGGCCCGCATCGCGGGCTGGCTGCCGGTCATTCGGCTCATCGCCTCGGGCGAGAGCTTGGCGATGGTGTGGCGCAGCTCGCGGCCCAGAACCACCTTGGCGTCCTTCTCCCAGGTGGTCAGCTGCTCGTCGAAGTCGAGCTTGCCGTCCGGGCAGATCCACACCAGCTTCATCTCGCGCAGCTTCATGATGAAGCCGCGGAACAGCGACTTGTCGAAGAACTCCGGTGCCGCCGGCGCGTACAGCAGGCTCAGGCGCTGGGCGGTGAGCTGGCACAGGGTCTCGAGCTCGCCCGAGCTGAGCGTGCGCGGGCCGTTCTTGACCAGGGTGGTGATGGCGATGAAATAGCGCTCGAAGGCCTGCTGCAGGCTGTGCGAGATCGCACGCAGGCGGTAGACCTCGTCGGTCTGGCCCGGGCCGCGCGAGATGATGCCGCCTTCTTCGTCGCTGGCGACGCTGAGCAGGCCCTCGGCCACGAACAGGTCCACAGTGGCGCCCAGGCGGTCGGCGAAACCGTCCTGGTCCCAGGGCAGGAACAGCTCTTCCTGCACGAACGGGTAGATGGTGCGGCCCAACCGCAGCAGGCCGGCGCGGCTCATGCGCCGGTTGTTCTGGAAGCACAGGGCCACCCAGCTCGCCGCCGCGAACAGGTGCAGCACGTTGTTGCGGAAGTAGCTCTGCAGCACCGCTGTCTCGCCCTCGACGCTGATCACGTCGCCCAGCGGGTGCACGGTGCGGGTCAGCACGCCGATCTTCTCGCCGTAGGCGACGATCTCGGCCGGCTCCATCGGCGTCACGGTGACGCGATCGGAATAGGGCAGGGCCGCCAGCAGCTTCTTGCTCAGCGCCAGCTGGGCCAGCAGGTCGGCCTCGGACATGGCGTGCTTGGGCGTGGACAGCAGGGCCAGGGCCAGCAGGTTCACCGGGTTCACGTCGGCGGCGCGGTTGATGTTGACCTGGATCTGCTGGGCGATGTCTTCCACCGCCGGGTTGATCCAGGTCGGCTTGTCGTCCGGGTCGGCGTTGCGCTCGCGCCAGTCCGGCGCGTGTTTCTCCAGCACCTTGTCCAGGAAGATCGGCTCGCCGAAGTTCACCGCCACCTTGCCGTAGTGCTGGCGCAGGATGCCGGCGCCGGCCTTGATCAGGGCCCAGATGGTTTCCTTTTCCTTGGGCTGGCCGGTCAGTTCGTCGAGGTAGCTCTTGCCCTCGATCAGCTTCTCGTAGCCGATGTAGACCGGCTGGAACACCACCGGCCGGCGCGGTGCGCGCAGGAAGGCCTTGATGGTCATCACGATCATGCCGCCCTTGGGCGCCAGCAGGCGGCCCGTGCGCGAGCGGCCGCCCTCGATGAAGTACTCCAGCGAAAAACCTTCGCCGACCAGCTGCGCCACGTATTCGCCCAGCACCGCGGCGTACAGCGCATTGCCCTTGATCGAGCGGCGGATGAAGAAGGCGCCGCCGCGGCGCAGGATCGGCCCGATCACCGGCATGTTGAGGTTGATGCCGGCGACGATGTGCGGCGGCACGATGCCGCGGCTGTAGAGCAGGTAGCTCAGCAGCAGGTAGTCCATGTGGCTGCGGTGGCTGGGCACGTAGATGACCTCGTGCCCGGGCGCGACCTGCTTGAGCGCGTCGAGGTGGTTGACGTCCACGCCGCCGTAGATGCGGTTCCAGAAACCGGTGAGCGCGAACGAGGCCGAGCGCACCACCGGGTTGGAATAGTCGGCGGCGATCTCCCAGGCGAAGCCGTGCGCCTTCTTCCAGGCCTCCAGGTATTCGGTGCTGTCCCGGCGTGCCTGGTCGGTGATGGCCTTGCGCACCGGCTCGGCGTCGAGCACGCGATCCACCAGCAGGCGGCGGGTCGACAGGTCGGGGCCGATCACCGCGGTCTTGATGCGGCGGAAGTGCCCGCGCAGCACGCGGCTGACCTTGCGCACCTGGCGTTCGTGCGGCAGGTCCTCGCCCAGGATCTCCCACACGCGCACGCCCGGGGAGAACTGCACCAGGGTGTCGCGGCCGTTGAGCAGGATCGCCAGCAGGCGGCGGAAGCGGCCGACCAGGGCCCAGTTTTCGGAGAACAGCACCGAGAACCAGCCCGACTGCCGGGTCGGCGCCCGGCCGACGAAGATCGACACCGGCACCAGCTGCACGTCCTGGTCCGGATACAGGCGGTGCGCCATCAGCAGGCGCGACAGGGCGTCGGAATGGTTGCGGTTCTTGGGCCGGCCGATCAGGCCGGCACGGCGCCGCGACAGCGCAACATAGGCGCGCTTGCGGCCCAGCGGATCGCCCGGCAGCGCCGCCAGCGGCGAGGGCAGGCCGGCTTCGCGGCAGGCGCGGTCGAGGATCAGCGCATTCGACAGGCCGTAGTTCTCGATCACGTAGCAGACCGGCCGGTCGAGGTTGAAGGGCGGCACCACCGGCTCGCGCTTGATCTCGATCCAGGGCTGCAGCAGTTTTTCGATGAAGCGCGCCCACAGCGGCGGGCGGTTCTTCTTGCTCGGCAGGCGGGGCGCCGGCGGCGGGGTGGCAGCGTCGTCCATGGCGGGGCTCAGCCGGCGCTGGCGGCGGTGTCGGCCGTGCCGGCGGCCGGGGCGCGGTCATCGGGTGCGGCGTCGGGGGTGGCATCGGCTTCGGCCAGCTCGGCTTCGGCCTGGCGCACGGCTTCGGCGCTGTACCAGGCGCCGTCGCGGCGCAGCATCTCCATGTCGAAGCTGATGGTCTTGTCGAGCAGCGGATAGCTGACCTTGACCCGGGCGGTGTCGCCTTCGCTGGACACCAGTTCGGCCTTCACGCCGTCCAGGGACTTGTCCATGTCCAGCCCATAGGCGCGGCCGACGTCCTTGATGCCGGCCAGGGCGATGCCGCCCTTTTCCAGGGCCGGCAGCAGCGGCAGGGCACGGGCCTGGTCCAGGGTCGGCAGGTCCAGCTTGCGGGCGGTGCGGGACAGCGCGGCGACGGCCTGGCGGGCGCGCTCGCGGTCGGTGAACAGGGCCGGCTGGGCCCAGGCCATCAGGCCGGCCACGACCTCACTGCCGTGCGCCTTCTCGGCATCGCTCAGCTCGGTGTTGGCCTGGATGGCGGCGTTGAGGAAGATCGAGGCGGTGGCCTGCATCAGCGGCCACTGGCCGCTGATCTCGGACTCGAGCTTGACCAGCTTGGGCTCCAGGTCGCGCATCAGCGCGGTCTCGGCGTCGGGGGCGGTCAGGCGCGCCATCATGTCGGCGTACTCCTGGGCGTCCTCGGCGCTGGGCGGTTCGGCTTCGGCCTGGCGGCGCTGCCACAACTCAGCGCTGCGGGCGTGCAGATCCGGCGGCAGGCTCAGGCGGGAATAGCGCACCAGGTCGTTGTCGCGCAGCGCTCCAACCAGTCCCTGCACGGCGGCGACCGGGTCGCCCGGCGCCTTGGCGGCGTCAGCGGGCTCCCGGCGGCAGGCGCCGAGGGCAAAAAGAAGGGACAGCAGGGCGAGCAGGGCCCAGGCGGGCTTGCGTGAGGTCATGCGGCAGGGTCGAGTTGGGCTGGCGCCGAATCTATCAGATCGCGTGTTTGCGGCCTGTTTGCCGGGCCCGGATGGGGCGGGCGGGGAGGCCATAAAAAACGGGAGGCCGGAGCCTCCCGCCAAATCCGGATGAACCGGAGGACTGGGTCGTCGTTGTGGATCCCGGCGGGCCGGCAGCCCGACGACGGCCGCAGCATAGGGCGGCGCCATAGTTTATGCAATACCTGAACTAACTTAAGGTAAGCCGCTGTTTTTATTGGCCTACAGCGGCCAGGATCTGGGCCTGGATGGCCTCCGCGGCGGCGGCCGGGTCGGCGGCCTGGCGGATCGGCCGGCCGACCACGACGTGGTCGGCACCGGCGGCGAAGGCCGTCGGAACGTCCACGGTGCGCTTCTGGTCGTCGGTCGCCGGACCCGCCGGCCGGATGCCGGGGCAGACGATCAGGAAGCCCGGGCCATTGGCCTGGCGCAGCGCGCCCGCCTCCTGGCCCGACGAGATCACGCCGTCGCAGCCGGCCGCGCGGGCGGCCGCGGCGCGGTCCAGCACCACCTCCGAAGGCTCACGATCGATGCCCAATTGACGAAGATCGGCCCGGTCCATCGAAGTCAGCACGGTCACCGCGAGCAGCTTTATTTCGCCTTTCTCCTGCGAAGCCGCGCGCATCATGCCGTCATGTTGCCCGTGGATGGTGCAGAACGTGACCGGGTAGCGGGCCAGCCCGCGGATCGTGTGGCCGACGGTGGCCGGCACGTCGTGGAACTTCAGGTCCACGAACACCTTCTTGCCCCGGCCGGCCAGCTCGTCCAGCACCCGGAAGTAGTCGCCGCTGGTCAGCAGCTCCATGCCGATCTTGTAGAAGCCGACCGAATCGCCCAGGCGGTCGATCCAGCTGCGGGCCTCGGCGGCGGTCGGGACGTCGAGGGCGAAGATCAGGCGGTCGCGGACGGCGGTCATCGGCGGCTCACTCGGCGTAGATCAGGGCGTCGATCTTCATCCGGCGGCGTTCGGCCGCCGGCAGGTCCCAGGCGTTGTTGAACAGCGCCGGCTCCCAGCTGCCGTAGCTGGGGTTGGGCAGCACGAACCAGCGCTCGCCGATCCAGCCTACGTAGGGCGCGATCGCCTGCTCGCGGCCTTCCTTCGTATTGACCAGGATGGTCGCCATGTCGCCGATCTGGTCGCCGAACTGCATCAGCACCCGGTGCGTGCGGCCGACGTGCTGGCGGCGGCAGCCCTTCTCCGAGCCCTGCTGTTCGCAGCCCTCGACGAAGAAGCCCAGGCCCAGGAACTGCTCGGGCCGCTCCAGCGGGAAGCCGAGCGCGCGCAGGTTCTTCAGCGTCGGCTCCTCCAGGTGGGCGGCGCGGTTGCTGACATAGAAGATGGTGACGCCGCGCGCGGCCGCGGCCTGGGCGAACTCGACGGCGCCGGGGATGGCCGTGGCCTCCTCCTCGCGGACCCAGCCGTCCCAGGTCACTTCGTCGTAGCTGCCGCCGTCGCGCACCAGGCGGGCCTGGTAGGGCGAGTTGTCGAGCACGGTCTCGTCGATGTCGACGATGACCGCCGGCGCCAGGCCGGTGGCGGGGTTGGCGCGCTCTTCCGGCACCAGGGCGTCCCAGTCCGGGGTCTTGAGCGCGCGGTCGAGCTGCAGCAGCGCGGCGCGGTAGGTCTGGCCGGCGAGCAGGCGGTATTCCAGCGAGGTCTGCATCCAGGCAACGGCATTGAGGTTGTCGTTGGCGGCCGGGCCGGACGGAACCCGCGGACCTTCGGGCGCCTTGCGCACCGGCGTGGGTTCGACTGCCGCCAGGTCCTCGTCGGAGACCGGTTCGCCGCGGGTCGGCAGCACTTGGCACGCGGCCAGGGCCAGCACGAGGGTGGAAAGGGTGAGGGTCTTGAGCGGGGTCATCGGGTTCGGTCCGTAGTCCTGAGCGGCCCAGTTTAAGCCGGGGCGGCATCTTAAGCGGCGCGCATGACGGTCCGGCAGGCCCCGGGGCGGCCGGAATGGGGCCGATGTGCCGTGTTAGAGGGCTTCGGGCCGCCGCAGGGCCGCCCGCGCCACGACCAGAACGAGAACGTCATGAGCCCCAACCCCCTGGATTCCTCCGCCCGCTGGCTGCGCCGGGCCGGCAACGGCTACCGCAAGCTGCCGAACGTGGCGCAGAAGGTCGTGCTGGCCGCGATCGCGCTGCCGATGTTCGCGCTGGCCGGCGTCGGTATCGGCGCCAGCCTGCTCGGCGACGACGCGCCCGAGTCCCCGGCGCAGGCCACGGCGTCCGGCAGCGTCGCCGGCGGCACGACGATGCTGCACGGCGCCACCGGCGTGCTCACCCACGACCTCGACCAGACCCTCGAGGAGATCGGCGAGGCCGGCCCGCGCGTCCAGGGCGCGCCGACCTACAGCCCGGAATACACCGCGCGCGCGACCGCGCTGATGCAGGCCCTGCCCAAGGACAAGGACGGCAATCCGGACTGGGCCAAGGTGGACATGCAGGAGTACACGCGCCAGGTCGCCGAGCTGGGGCCGCCGGAAGAAGCGCAGGTGCCGTCGGGGCCGGTTGAGTTCGAGGCGCTGGACCTGGACGAGGCGCTGGAGCTGATCGCCGGAAAGATCGACGAAGCCAGCGAGATCGGCGACGTGCTCGAAGCCATCCGCGACAGCGAGCAGGGCGACCAGCCGAAGATGCTGATCTCGCACAGCATGGTGCTGATGACCGCCGGCGACCCCTGGGGCGCCGCCGCCAACCTGCTGGTGGCGCACGAAGTCGACGAGGACGACGCCACGCCGCTGGTGAACCTGGCGGCGATCGCCAACAGCCAGAACCTGCCGGCGGTGTCGCTGGCCCTGCTCGATGCCGCGGCGGAGCTGGACATCGGCGACGACGACTCGCCGGTCGGCATGCGCGAGCGCGCGGCCCTGCTCAACAACCGTGGCCACGCCCGGGTGTTGCTGCGCGACTACGCCGCCGCCGAAGCGCCGCTGCGCGAGGCGCTGGCGATGAACCCGGAGATGTCGGAGGCGGCGCGCAACCTCACCCACGTGCTGCTCAAGCAGGGCAAGGACGACGAGGCGCGGCAGCTCGTGCCGCGCGCGGTCTGGCGCCTGCGCGGCAATCCGGCACAGCCCGTGCCCGTGCAGGACCGCGACCAGGCGACGACTGCGCCGGCCCAGGCGCCGCCCACCGGCACGCCCGAGCAGATCGCGCAGTGGGTGCAGTCGCCCTTCCTCGAGCGCAACGATGGCAGCACGTCGCTGCCGCTGTGGATCGCGCTGGACCTGTCCAAACGCGGCCAGATCGCCTGGCCCGAGGTGCTCTACCCGAAGGCCGACGCCAGCTACGCCGGCTATTTCCCGCAGGCCTCGGCCAACTACGTTGCCGCGCGCGAGGCGGCCGAGGCGCTGCAGCAGGCGCAGGCCGGACCGATGCGCGCGCTGGTGGTGCGGCGCATGACGCTGGGCGAGGTGATCCAGCAGCTGATCCAGGTGAAGGCGACCTCGCAGTGGTCGCTGGAGCCGATCGACACCGAGATGCACCCGCTGAAGGCGTGGAAGGAGAACCTGATCCTGGACGCGCCCTTCGAGACGCGTTTCCAGGCGCTGGACGTGGCCCAGGCCGAGTACCAGATGGAACTGGCCGCGGACACGCTCAACGAGCGCTACGGCAAGCAGTCGGTCTGCCCGGCGGGTTCGACCCCGGAGGAATGCTGCGCGATCAACCGGCGCGAGATCTACCGCAACATCAACGACATGACGCCGATCGCGCGCGAGTACGAAGACCAGATGCGGGTCTTCTTCCGCGACGCCTACGGGCTGTCGACCGCGATCGCCAGCAACTTGTCGCCGGGCGGCTGGCACGACGTGGCGCGGCTGGGCATCGAAGAGCAGGTGATGCGCCACCACGTGCGCGTGCAGCAGGAAATCGCCTTCGCCTTCACCCATGCCGCGCCGTCCGGCGGCGCCTGTTATGGTCCTATCGGCAACCCCGATGGCGACGTGCCCGAACTCGCCGTCGAGGTCCCGGCCTGCAGCGCGACCTCCCAGTGGGGTTCGGGCAAGTGGGCCTTCAGCGAGAATTTTTCGGTGGAAGCGACCTGCGGCAAGATCAAGTTCGTCGCCGAGGTCAACGTGATCGGCACCAAGAAGCTCAAGTTCGGCAAGGGCGGCGAGCTGGGCGCCGACATCGGCATGCACGCCGAGATCGAGTTTTCGATGGAGGGCACGGTGACGATCTTCGCCGGGCCCAAGGCGACCGCGGCCGGCAAGATCGGCGAGTTCGGCGGCGACTTCGGCGTCAAGGACGGCATCTACGCCGTGATCGGCAAGGACGGCGTGCAGGACGTCGGCATGCGCGTGGTGGTCGGCGGCGGCGTCGCGGCGGGCCCGCTGGGAGGCACGCATGATGTCGAGACGATGGATTTCTCCTTCGTCTCCGCGCTGTAGCAACTCCGGGGTCAGAGTCGATTTATCGAGATAAATCGACTCTGACCCCGGAGTTCAGTCGGTGCCGAAGAGGGCGGCGATCGCGTCCATGTGGGCGCGGCCGCGCTGCTTCTTCTCCGCGGTCTCGCGCTCGGGATCGCTGCCGTCGCGCAGCAGGTCGCCCGCCGGCAGTTCATCAAGGAACCGGCTCGGCAGCAGGTGTTCGACCGCGCCCCAGCGCTTGATCTCGGCGCTGTGCGCCAGGTACAGGCGTTCCTTGGCGCGGGTGATGCCCACGTACATCAGGCGGCGCTCTTCCTCGAGCCGGTTCTCCTCGAGGCTGGCCTCGTGCGGCAGGTTGCCGTCCTCGCAGCCGACCACGAACACGACCTTGAATTCCAGGCCCTTGGCCGCGTGCAGGCTCATCAGCCGCACGGCATTGCCGGGTTCGCCGCGGTCCGCGTTCGACAGCAGAGCCAACTGCGCGGCCAGCTCGCCCGGGCCGCCGCCGCGCGCGCCCTCGAACCACGACGCGAGTTCGTCGATATTGGCCTTGCGGCGCTGGAACGAGGCCTCGTCCTTGCACTGGCTGCGCACCATGGCCAGCAGGCCGCTCTGTTCGGCCAGCATCGGCACCAGTTCGGCCGGCGTCACCTTTTCGGCGACGTCGCGCAGGCGCTCGACGATGCGGGTGAACTCCTCCAGGCCGGCGGCCGCGCGCGGCGTCAGCTGCTTCAGGAAGCCGATCTGGCCCGCGGCCACCGACATCGGCAGGCCGGCGGTCTGCGCCATCGCCGCCAGTTTCTCCAGCGTGGTCGCGCCGACCTCGCGCTTGGGCGCGGCGATCGCGCGCAGGAAGGCGGCGTCGTTGTCGGGATTGGCCAGCACCTGCAGCCAGCACAGCGCGTCCTTCACCTCGGCGCGGTCCAGGAACTTCGTGCCGCCGGTGAGGTGGTAGGGAATGCGCAGCAGCTGCAGCGCCTTCTCCAGTGGCCGCGACTGGTGATTGCCGCGGAACAGGATGGCGAACTCGCCCCAGGGGATTTCCTTGGCCTGGTGCAGGTAGTGGATCTCGGCGGCGACGCGTTCGGCCTCGTGTTCATTGTTGCGGCACTGCCAGACGCGCACCGGTTCGCCGTCGCCGTGCTGGCTCCAGAGCTGCTTGAGGTGGGCGTGCGGGTTCTTCGCGATCAGCGTGTTCGCGCAGCGCAGGATGCGGCCGGTGCAGCGGTAGTTCTGCTCGAGCTTGATGACCTTCAGGTTCGGGTAGTCGTTGGCCAGCTGGTCGAGGTTTTCGGGCTGGGCGCCGCGCCAGGCGTAGATGCTCTGGTCGTCGTCGCCGACGCAGGTCATGTGGCCCTTGGGGCCGGCCAGCTGCTTGAGCAGGCGGTACTGCGCGCCATTGGTGTCCTGGCATTCGTCCACCAGCAGGTAGCGGATGCGCTCGCGCCAGCCCGCGGCGAGGCCCGGGTCGGCTTCCAGCAGGGTCAGCGGCAGCCGGATCAGGTCGTCGAAATCGACCGCGTTGAAGGCCTGCAGCCGCGCCTGGTAACGCGCGTAGATGCCGGCGGCTTCGCGTTCGCGCGCCGAACGCGCCGCTTCCGCGGCCTGCTCGGGCGACAGCGCGTTGTTCTTTGCGGCGCTGATCAGGTTGTGCAGCGAGTACAGCGCGTCGTTCTTCAGGCCCGGCGTGGCCAGGTCCTTGATGATCGCCATCTGGTCGTCGGAATCGAAGATCGAGAAACCGCGGCGCAGGTTGGCGCGCTCGTGCTCGATCTGCAGGAAACGCAGGCCCAGCGAGTGGAAGGTCGAGATGGTGAGGTTCTCGGCGTCGTCGCCCTTCACGCGCTTGGCCACGCGCTCGCGCATCTCGCGCGCGGCCTTGTTGGTGAAGGTGATGGCCGCGATGTGCCGGGCCTCGTGCCGGCCGCTGGCGACCAGGTGGGCGATCTTCTCGGTGATCACCTTGGTCTTGCCGCTGCCCGCGCCGGCGAGCACGAGCAGGGGTCCGCCGGTGTAGGCGACCGCTTCCTTCTGGGGAGTATTGAGACCGGACATGAGGGGGCGGATTCTACCGGGCCCGGGGGGGGAGCGAGGAAGTAGAGAGGAGGAAGTAGGAAGTAGAGGAAAGCTGATCAGGGCCGGCCCTTGCTTCTCTCTACTTCCTACTTCCTCCCCTCTACTTCCTGATTTTTGAACCCACCCCCCGCTATCATCCGCCCATGCTCCGGATCTCCCCCTCCCTGGCCATCCCCGACGACGAACTGGTCGAGCGTTTCGTGCGCTCCAGCGGTCCGGGCGGGCAGAACGTGAACAAGGTGGCCACGGCCGTCGAGCTGCGCTTCGATGTGCTCCATTCGCCCTCGTTGCCCGAGCCGGTGCGGCTGCGTCTGCTGGCCCGGCGCGACCGCCGGCTCACCGACGAGGGCGTGCTGGTGCTCAGCGCCCAGCGCTTCCGCACCCAGGACCGCAACCGCGAGGACGCGCGCGAGCGCCTGGCCGCCCTGATCGCCGCCGTGCTGGTGGCGCCGAAGAAGCGGGTCGCGACCAAGCCGTCCAAGGGCGCGAAGGAGCGTCGTCTCGGCGCCAAGCGCGAACGCGCGACGGTGAAACGCCAGCGCAGCGCCAGCGCCTGGGACCGCGAATGACCCGCATCCCGACCCTGCCGCCGCAGGCCCCGCGCACCGGCAGCCGCTTCACGCGCTGGCTCGGCCGCAGCGTGCTGCGCCTGGGCGGCTGGACCATCGCTGGCGACTGGCCGGACCTGCCGCGCCTGGTGGTGATCGCGGCGCCGCACTCCTCGGGCTGGGACGCCGTCTGGGGCCTGGCCGCGAAGCTGGCCATGGGCGTGGACATCACCTTCATCGCCAAGGCCGAACTGTTCCGGGGCCCGCTGGGCTGGCTGCTGCGCAAGTTCGGCGGCCATCCCGTGGACCGCAGCGCGCCCGGCGGCATCGTCGACCAGACCGCAAGCGAGATCCGTGCGGCCGGACGCATGTGGTTCGTGCTGGCGCCCGAGGGCACCCGCAAGCGCGTCGAACACTGGAAGACCGGCTTCTGGAAGATTGCCCGCCGCGCCGGCGTGCCGGTCTACTGCGCCTGGTTCCACTATCCCGACAAGACCATCGGGCTCGGCCCCCTGGTGGAACTCAGCGACGACCCGGTCGCGGACATGGCGCGCATCCGCGCCATCTACCGGCCCTACCTGGGCAAGAATCGCGGCACCGACTAACGCTCCGACGGCCCCGAGTCGAAATAGTCGCGGCGCTCGAACAGCCCCGGCTTGATCAGGTCGATGAAGGCGCGCGCCTGCGGGCTGAGGTATTTGCCCTTGCGCATCACCACGCCGTAACTGCGCGGCGGGAAATAGTCGGCCAGGCTGCGCGCCACCAGGCGGGTGCGGTCGGCCTCGGTCAGGCAGATCGCGGTGACGATGCTGATGCCCAGGCCCATCGCGACGTACTGCTTGATCACCTCCCAGCCGCCGACCTCCAGCGCCACCGTGTAGGGCACGCGCCGCTGCTGGAACACCAGGTCCACCAGCCGGTAGGTCGTCAGGCGCCGCGGCGGAAGGATCAGGCCGTAGGGCGAGAGGTCCTCGAGCTTGAGGTCGGGCTTGCTGGCCAGCGGGTGGTCCGGCGGGCAGATCAGCATCGGGTCGAAGGAATAGACCGGGGCGTAGGCCAGGTCGGTGGGCACGTCGAGCATGGAGCCGACTGCCAGGTCGACGCCGTCGGCGCGCAGCAGGCCCAGGCCGTCCTTGCCGGTGACGTTGTGCAGCACCAGCTGCACCTCCGGATGCTGGGCCCGGAAGGCCTGCACCAGGGCCGGCAGCAGGTAGAGGATGGTCGAGCTGCCGGCCGCGACGTGCAGTTCGCCGGCCTGCAGGCCCTTGAGCCGGCCGCGGAACTCGCCATCCAGCCCGTCCAGGCCCTCGACCAGGGGCCGGGCCAGGTCGTAGAGCACCTGGCCCTCGCGGGTCAGGCTGAAACGCCGGCCGATGCGCTCGAACAGGGGGTGGCCCAGTTCCCGTTCCAGGGCCTGCAGCTGCAGGGTCACGGCCGGCTGGCTTAGGAACAGGGCCTCGGCCGCCCGCGACACCGAACCCAGCCGCGCGACCTGGCAGAAGGCCCGAAGCGGCTTGAGCCGGTCGCCCTTGTAGTAAAAGCGGGCCGTGGAGCTGGACATAAGCCCCTGTTCCTCATGATGTATAAGCTACGCTCATAATAACTATCAAAACATTTGGTTTGTCAAAGCCTGTTGGCGAGGCCTACGGTCGAGCTCCGAAACAACGGAGCAGATCCCATGGCTGGCGACGCGGCGCGCATCCTGAACCCCATCGAATTGACCGGCCCCCGGCTCGCCGGCCAGGAAGACCTGCTGACCCCGGCCGCCCTGGGCTTCCTGATCGACCTGCACCGCGCCTTCGAGGCCAAGCGCCAGGCCCGGCTGGCCGCGCGCCGGCAGCGCCAGGCCCGCTTCGACGCCGGCGAGCTGCCGGACTTCCGCGCCGACACCCGGGCGATCCGCGAGGGCGACTGGACCGTGGCCCCGCTGCCCGAGGCCCTGCTCGACCGCCGCGTCGAGATCACCGGCCCGGTCGACCCGAAGATGGTCATCAACGCCCTGAATTCCGGCGCCAGCTGCTACATGGCCGACTTCGAGGATTCGACCTGCCCGACCTGGGAGAACCTGCTCACCGGCCAGCGCGCGCTGCGCAAGGCCGTGGCCGGCAGCCTGGACTGGATGGCGCCGGACGGCAGCAAGCACTACGTGCTCGACCCGGCCTCGAAGACGGTGCTGATCGTGCGCCCGCGCGGCTGGCATCTGGACGAAAAACACGTGCTGGTCGACGGCCAGCGCCTCAGCGGCAGCCTGTTCGACTTGGGCCTGTTCGCCTTCCACAACGCCGCGGCGCTGCAGGCCAAGGGCCGCGGCCCGTACTTCTACCTGCCCAAGCTGCAGGCGATGGAAGAAGCCGCGCTCTGGGACGAGGTTCTGGCCTTCATCGAAACCCGCCTGGGCCTGCCCGAAGGCGCGATGAAGGTGACGGTGCTGATCGAGACCCTGCCGGCCGTGTTCGAGATGCACGAGATCCTGCACGCGCTGCGCGGCCGCATCGCCGGCCTCAACTGCGGCCGCTGGGACTACATCTTTTCCTACCTCAAGACCTTCCGCCGGCACCGCGATCGCGTGCTGCCCGAGCGCAGCCAGGTCGGCATGACCCAGCCCTTCCTCAAGGCCTATTCCGAACTACTGATCCAGACCTGCCACCGCCGCGGCGCGCACGCGATGGGCGGCATGGCGGCGCAGATCCCGATCGCCGGCGACCCGATCGCCAACGAAGAGGCCCTGGCGCGCGTGCGCGCCGACAAGCAGCGCGAAGCCGGCGCCGGCCACGACGGCACCTGGGTGGCGCACCCGGCCCTGATTCCGGTCGCGCGCGAGGTGTTCGACCAGGCGATGCCCGGCCCGCACCAGCAGGCCGTGCGCCGCGAGGACGTGGCCGCCGACCGCGACGCACTGATCCGCCCGAGCATCGGCACGATCACCCGCAAGGGTTTCGACAACAACGTCGAGGTCTGCGTGCGCTACCTCGCCGCCTGGCTCGAGGGCCAGGGCTGCGTGCCGATCCACTGGCTGATGGAAGACGCCGCCACCGCCGAGATCGGCCGCGCCCAGCTCTGGACCTGGCTGCACCACGGCCATCTGCACCTGGACGACGGCACGCCGGTGGACTTCTCGCTGTTCGACCGTTCGCTGATGTCGCTGCCCTCGAAGCTGGCCGACCGCATGAAGCTGCCGGGCGGCTCGAAGATCAACGAGGCGATCGCGCTGCTCGATCAGCTGACGCACGCCGAGGAACTGGCCGAGTTCCTGACCCTGCCGGCCTACGAGCGGCTCTGAAAGCCAGCCCTCTCCCCAGCCGTCTCCCGCAAGGGAAGAGGGCGCAAAAAACCCCACGTCACATTGAAAGGACCGCCGCGATGACCACGACCCTCCCCACCGCCGAACAGCTGAAGAAGACCTGGGCCACCGACCCGCGCTGGGCCGGCATCCAGCGCGGCTATTCCGCCGAAGAAGTCGTGCGCCTGCGCGGCACCGTCGCGGTCGAACACTCGCTCGCGCGCCTGGGCGCCGAGAAGCTCTGGAAGTACCTGGGCGAGAAGCCCTTCGTGAACGCGCTCGGCGCGCTCACCGGCAACCAGGCCATGCAGCAGGTGAAGGCCGGCCTCAACGCGATCTATCTCTCCGGCTGGCAGGTCGCGGCCGACGCGAACGTGGCCGGCGAGATGTATCCCGACCAGTCGCTGTACCCGGCCAACTCGGTGCCGCTGGTGGTCAAGCGCATCAACAACACCCTGCTGCGCGCCGACCAGCTGCACCACGCCGAAGGCAACGACAGCATCGACTTCCTGCAGCCGATCGTCGCCGACGCCGAGGCCGGTTTCGGCGGCGTGCTCAACGCCTTCGAGCTGATGAAGGCGATGATCGAGGCCGGCGCCGCCGGCGTGCACTTCGAGGACCAGCTGGCCAGCGTGAAGAAGTGCGGCCACATGGGCGGCAAGGTGCTGGTGCCGACCCAGGAGGCCGTGCAGAAACTCATCGCCGCGCGCCTGGCCGCCGACACCATGAACGTGCCGACCCTCCTGGTCGCGCGCACCGACGCCGAAGCCGCCGACCTCATCACCTCCGACATCGACGACAACGACAAGCCGTTCTGCACCGGCGAGCGCACCGTCGAAGGTTTCTACAAGACCCGCCCGGGCATCGACCAGGCGATCAGCCGCGGCCTGGCCTACGCGCCCTACGCCGACCTGGTCTGGTGCGAGACCGGCAAGCCGGACCTGGCCTTCGCGAAGAAGTTCGCCGAAGCCATCCACGCCAAGTTCCCTGGCAAGCTGCTGGCCTACAACTGCTCGCCGTCCTTCAACTGGAAGAAGAACCTCGACGACGCCACGATCGCGAAGTTCCAGAAGGAGCTCGGCGCGATGGGCTACAAGTTCCAGTTCATCACCCTGGCCGGCTTCCACTCGCTCAACTACTCGATGTTCCACCTGGCGCACGGCTACGCCCGCAGCCAGATGAGCGCCTTCGTCGAGCTGCAGGAGAAGGAGTTCGCCGCGGCCGAACTGGGCTTCACCGCGGTCAAGCACCAGCGCGAGGTCGGCACCGGCTATTTCGATTCGGTCACCCAGGCCATCCAGGGCGGCCAGAGCTCGACCACGGCGCTCAAGGGCTCGACCGAAGAAGAGCAGTTCCACGGCGAGGCCAAGGCCGTCGCCGCCTGAGTTGGGGAATCCACGTCCCCGGCCGGCCCTGCGGGGGGCCGGCCGGGGACGCTGGATTCCTTGACGGGCATCGCTGTCCCCAGCCCGTCAGCTTGGATACACTCGGGCAGCTTCCCTGTCCGAGCACCCCGTGAACCCGACCGACTTGCCCGGCTCCCCTGCCGTCGCCGACCCGACGGCCGGTGCGGACCGCCTGCCGACCCAACTGTCTACGGAAGAGTTCCGGGTGCTGGCCGCGGCCGGCGTCAGCCGGGCGGTGCTGCCGGGGGAAGAGCTGTTCCGGCGCGGCGAGGCCGCGCAGAGCATGTTCCTTATCGACACGGGCGAAATCCGCCTGAGCTTCGACGACGGCCTGGCCGACAAGCTGCTCGGCCCGGGCCAGTACTTCGGCGAACTCGCGGTCTTCATCGGCCGGCACCAGCGCTTCGCGCGCGCCGTGGCCGAGACGCCGGGCGTGCTCTACGAAATCACCCAGGCCGCTTTCCAGGGCGTGATCGAACGCGAGCCGGCCCAGGTTGCGCGCTTCATGCAGCGCAGCTTCGCCTACCTGGTCGCCGGCGAGCACCAGCTGGTGCAGCACCTCAAGCGCCGCAACGAAGACCTGATGCAGACGCTCGACACCCTGCGCCAGACCCGCACCGAACTCACCGTCGCCCAGCAGCTGGTGCGCACCGACGACCTGACCGGCCTGGCCAACCGCCGCGGCCTGTACCGGTTCCTGGACGAACTGGGCCGGCAGAACCTGAACGACCTCAAGCTGGCCCTGCTGCTGGTCGACATCGACCACTTCAAGCTGATCAACGACCGCAGCGGCCATCTGGCCGGCGACGCCGCCCTGCGCGCGGTCGCCGAGGAAGTGCGGCGCCTGGCCGGCCCGCTGGAACTGCCCTGCCGGCTGGGCGGCGACGAATTCGCCCTGGTGCTGCGGGTGAGCGACGACGGCGAGCTGGCCAACCGCGCTCTGGGCCTGATGAGCGCCGTGCGCAGCCTGCGCCTGCCCAGCCTGCGCGAGCACCGCCTGTCGGTGAGCATCGGCGGCGCCTTCTGCGAGGACCCGGGCGGCTGGTCGAACTGGTACAGCCAAGCCGACCGCTCCCTGTACGAAGCCAAGCGCCAGGGCGGCGACCACTGGCGGCTGGCCCGCTGACCCGGGTGGCCGCGACCGGAGGGGGCCTGCGTTCACCCCGGGAAGAAGGTTCCGAGTTTCCTGAATGGATGCGCCCGAGCTCCGCCCGATGAATGCCCACGCTGCCGCCGTGACTCCGGTCCTGCGCACGGTCCTGCTGTGCGACATCGTCGAATCCACCGCCCTGGTCGAACGCCTGGGCGATGTGCGCGTGGTCGCGCTGCTGCAGAAGCACGACCGGCTGCTGCGAGAGGCCATGGCCTTCTGCCATGGCCAGCTGATCGACAAGGCCGACGGCGTGCTGGCCCTGTTCGAGCGGCCGATCCAGGCCCTGGATTTCGCCCTGCGCTACCAGCGCGGCCTGCGCGAACTGGGCGCCAGCGAGAAACTCGAGCTCAGGGCCCGCATCGGCATCCACGTCGGCGACGTGATGATGTGGGCGAACGAACCCAAGGACGTGCTGGCGGGCGCCAAGGCCTTCGAGGTCGAGGGCCTGGCCAAGCCGGTCGCCGCGCGCCTGATGAACCTGGCGCTGCCGGGCCAGATCCTGATGTCGGGCATGGCCCAGAACCTGGCCCAGCGCGCGGTCGGGGAGCTGGGCGATGCCGGCGCGAACCTGCGCTGGTTGCTGCACGGCCGCTACAGCTTCAAGGGCGTGCCCGCGCCGATGCTGGTGCACGAAGTCGGCGAACCCGGCCTGTCGCCGCTGCGCGCCCCGACCTCGGGCGCCAAGGCCTGGCGGGAAGTGCCGCTGTGGCGGCGGCCGCCGGTGCTGGCACTGGAGCTGCTGCTGGTCGGCGTGCTGGGCACGGCGGTGTTCTGGACCACGCTGCGCAGTCCGCCCGCCATCGCCTTCGCCGAACGCGACTGGGTGGTGGTGGCCGACCTGCAGAACCGCACCGACGAGCCGGTGTTCGACGACGCGCTGGACGTCGCCCTGCGCATCGGCCTGGAGCAGTCGCGGCACGTGAACCTGGTATCGGAGCTGCAGATCGACCGAGCGCTCGAGCGCATGCAGCGCCAGGGCCAGCCGGTGGACCGCCAGCTCGCCACCGAACTGGCGCTGCGCGAAGGCGCGAAGGCCGTGATCCTGCCCACCGTCGCCGAAGTCGGCGGCGTGGTGCGGGTGAGCCTGGAGGTGATCGATCCCAACAGCGGCGTCACCGTCTACAGCGAAAGCGCCGATGGCCGCGGCGCCGACGGGGTGCTTCCGGCGATGGACGTGGCGATGGCCAACGTGCGCGGCAGGCTGGGCGAGGCCATGGCCAGCGTCGAAAACACCAGCCGGCCGCTGGAGCAGGTCACCACCGGCGACCTGGAGGCGCTGCGCGCGTTCTCTCTGGGCCTCAAGGCGCTGTGGGCGTCGCGCTATCCCGACGCGTGGTCGCTGTTCGAGCAGGCCGTCAAGCGCGATCCGGAGTTCGCGATGGCCTACCTGCGCATGGCCTTCATGCGCTACTCGGCCGGCGACGGGCCGGAGACGGAACGCCTGCTGGCCAAGGCGCAGGAGCACCGCGGGAACCTCAGCGAGCGCGAGGCGCTGTTCCTGGATGCCGCCGCCGAGGTCCTGAAAGGCCCGGACGCCGCGATGAGCAAGCTCAAGGTGCTGGCGGCGATGTACCCGGACGAATACCGCGCCTATTA
This sequence comes from Arenimonas terrae, assembly GCF_006265115.1. GTDB lineage: Bacteria > Pseudomonadota > Gammaproteobacteria > Xanthomonadales > Xanthomonadaceae > Arenimonas > Arenimonas terrae. The sequence continues at coordinate 141,279 of NZ_SMDR01000005.1, forward strand.
CAACTTCGCCTACTTCGGCGTCCAGGACGCCCAGCGCTACCGGGAGGCGGCCGACTACCTGGCGCCGGCCATCGTCCCGCAGAACCCGATGCAGGCCTCGGCGGCCTACCTGCTGGGCAATGCGCTGCTGGCGGCGGGAGATACCGATGCGGCGCTGGCTGCCTTCCAGCGCGCCGACTCGCTCGGCGTCGGTGGGTTCAAGCGCAACCACGCCGAAGCCTTTGCGGTGCAGCGCCGCTACAGCGACGCGGACCGCGTGCTGCGGTCGCAGACGCCCACCGGTTTCGACGACATCGACATCGGGCAGCAGCTCGCCCGGGTGTCCTTCAACGTGGACCGTGGCCGGATCCCCGACGCCCTGGATGCGGCGCGGGAGCTCGTGGGGAAGTCGCGAACGCTGGCTTCGCGCGCGCAGTGGACGCATCAGGGCGTGGAGCTGTCGCTGCGCGCCTATGCGAAGGACCCGGGGTTCGCAGCCGACCTGCGGGCGTACCAGCGGGTGTTGTCCGGACCGTTGGCATCGGCCACGCTTCAGGACCGCCGCCATCTCGAATTCAACCTGTTGGCGGCCGGATGGATGGCCGCCTACAGCGGTGACCTGGCGCTGGCGCGACAGATCCTGGCGGAGCTGCCGCAGGCGGGGAAGAGCGCCTATCCCGCCAACGTGGGCATGGCGGCGGCGCTGCAGGCCGAGCTGGACCTGGCGGAGGGCCGACCCGCCGCTGCGCTCGCCAGGCTCACGCCGCTGGTCGACGACGGGCGCGAGCTGTATTTCGTGCGGGCGGTGCGGATGCGCGCGTTCGAGGCTTCGGGAGACCAGGAAAGCGCGCTCCGCGACGCCGAGTGGCTGCTGACGCAGCGCGGACGGGCGTTCGTCGAATACAACGCCGACCACGTCTGGCAGGCCGCGAACCTGATCGAGGCGAACCTCGCGCTGGAGGCGGCGTCGCGTTATGCCGACGCGCTGGGCAAGCCGGAGCTGGCCCAACGGCGCCGGAACGAATTCGGCGCAGCCTGGCCCGACTCCCGCCAGGTGCGCCAGATCCTCAGGCTAAGGGCGGGCAGGCACTGATCAGGACCGGCTGGTTTCCAGCGAGATCGGGTGGGCGGCGGCCTGGGCCGACAGCAGCTGCTTGCGCAGAGTGTCGCGGCTGGCCTTGATGCTGTCCTTGCTGGCGAGCCGGGAGACGGTCATGCAGCTCCAGGCGCCGCTTTCGACCTTCGCGTCCGCCGAAGGCCCATGGCCTAGCGACGCCAACGCGCGACGCGGATTCTTCTGGAAACTGTCGCGGAAATCGTCGTCGCTGGCGAGCTTGTCGAGCAATGCATCGACGGTTTCTTCGGAAAGCTGGTTGGACATGGTGCATTCCCCTGGTGTTGGCGCATCGCGCCGAAAAGTTGAAAAGGCGCGACCTTTGCCCCGGCGCTCCCCGGCGGCCGGTGATCGCGGTGTGTCGCGGGCCTGGGTTCAGGCGACGCGTTTGCCGGCGGCAGGATTGATCTCGAGGGTGATCGGCGAATGGCCGGCGCGTTCGGCGGTGATCTGGCGGAACAACGCGGCGTGGCTGCTGCGCACCGATTCCTTGCTGGCCAGGGTGTCGACCGACAGGCACTTCCAGATTCCCGCCGTCACGCCCGCATCCGCGGCTGCCGCGAAACCGAGCTCCGCCAGTGCGGCACGCGCGTCGGCAGCGAAGCGGTCGCGGAAGGCGTCGTCATTGCCCAGCTTGTGCAGCAGGTCGAGCGCGATCGGTTCGGGTAGCGAAAACGACATGGCGGATCCTCGATAGGCGCTTGGCGGCGCGCTTGCAAGATAAACCGCTGGGCTGGCACTGTCACCAGCCCCTCTGCCGAGCCTCCGCCATGCGCCTGCGCCGCTGCACCCACCTGATGGTCGAGCTGGACCAGGAGCCGCGCTTCGAGTTCTCGACCCTGCTTTCGGGCGGCGACGGCTTGGACCGCAGCCCGCGCTGGCGGGCCTATGCGCCGCACCTGACGGAGCCGGCGACGATCGGGCTGGAGGCGCTGGCCCTGCTGCAGACGGTCTCCCGGGACGACTGGGTTGCAAGGGAGGATCTGGAGCGCGGCCAGGCTGCGGACGTCGTCGCCGCCCTGCTGGCGGCCGGCCTGCTGATCCCCGACAGCGATGCGGAGGCGGTCGCCCGCGACCAGGCGGCCCGCGACATCGCCTGGTGGCCGCCGGCCTTGATCGCCCATGCCCACGGCGGCTGGGGCGACGTGGACATCCAGGCGCGCAACCAGAGCGGACTGATGCTGAGCAGCCAGCAGATGGTCGACGCTTTCGGGGCCGCGCCGGAGCCGGCGTACCGGCGGTCGCCCGCAGCCGAGCCGGTCGCGCTGGCCGCGCCGGCCCGCAGCGACTTCGACGAACTGCTCGCGGCACGGCGGACTTGCCGGAACTTCGACGGTGCGGCGGTGCTGGGCCGCACCGACTTCGCGACGATGATGCGGCGGGTCTGGGGCGCGATCGGCACCCGTGAACTCGCGCCCGGCGCGGTGGCGGTGAAGAAGAACAGCCCGGCCGGCGGCGGCCTGCATGCGGTCGAGGCCTATGTGCTGGTGCAGCGGGTCGAGGGCCTGGCCCCCGGGATCTACCACTACCTGGCGATGGAGCACGCGCTTGAGCCGCTGCGCACGCTGACGGCGGAAGACGCCGCGAGCTGGGCGCACCGTTTCGTCGCGGGCCAGGACTGGTTCAACAACGCGCCGGTGATGGTGGTGATGACGGCGCGCTTCGACCGGCTGTTCTGGAAGTACCGGCGACACACCAAGGCCTGGCGGGTGGTGCACCTGGACGTCGGGCACCTGTCGCAGACCATGTACCTGTCGGCCACCGAGCGGGGGCTGGGCTGTTTCGTCACCGCGGCGATCAACGACCGCGCGGTGGAGGAAGCGCTGGCGCTGCCGGCGTTGCGCGAGGGGCCGATCGCGATCGTCGGCTTCGGTGCCCGTTCGGGCGAGGTCCGCACGATGGAGCTGGAGGTGTTCGAGCCGGTCCGGCCGGCGAACGCGGGCTGAGTCAGCCGCCGAGTCCGCCCACGCGCTTGAGGCCGTCGTCGCCGACCTGCAGCCAGGGCACGTGGTCGTCGTAGGAGACGTGCACCTGCGGTTCGCGGTCGAGCGGGCCGTCGAAGTTGCTGCGCACGATGTGCAGCTCGCCGGGCCAGCGTTCGGAGCGGAAGAACAGCGTGGTGCCGCAGCGGCTGCAGAAGCCGCGTCCGGCGCCGGGCGAGGATTCGTACCAGTGCAGCCGCGACTGGGAGTCGTCGAAACGAACCGCTTCGGACTTGAAACCCACCCAGGTCACCAGCGGCGCGCCGTGGGCGCGACGGCACATCGAGCAGTGGCAGTGCGCGACCCATTTGCTGGGGAGCTGCGCTTGGAAGCGCAGGTCGCCGCAGAGGCAGCTTCCGGTGGTCGTCGTCGCAGTCATGGGCGGTACCTCCGGGCACAGGCTAGCGCAATGCGGCGCAGGGCCGGGTAATCAGTCCCAGGCCGTGCGCCTCAGCTTCGGCCGGGCGCCGGGCCGCGGTCGAGCAGGCGGTAGCCGATGGCTTCGGCCAGGTGCGGGGTGAGGATGGGGTCGGACGCATCGAGGTCGGCGATGCTGCGGGCCACGCGCAGGATGCGGTGCATGGCGCGGGCCGAGAGCTGCAGCGATTCCATCGCCTGCTCCAGCAGCTGCTGGTCGCGGGGCGCCAGCCGGCAGTGCCGTTCGGTCTGCGCCTGCGACAGCTGTGCGTTCACGGTGCCCGCGCGCGCCTGCTGGCGTTCGCGCGCGGCCAGCACGCGCCCGCGCACCGTGGCCGTGGCTTCGCCGCGCGGTGCGTCGGGGCGCAGGTCCATCGCGGGCAGGCGCGGCACCGCCAGCTGCAGGTCGATGCGGTCGAGCAGCGGGCCGGAGAGTTTGCCGCGGTAGCGCTGCACCACGTCTTCGCTGCAGCGGCAGCGGCCGGACGGATCGCCAGCCCAGCCGCAGGGGCAGGGGTTCATCGCCGCGACCAGCTGGAAACGCGCCGGGAATTCCGCCTGGCGTGCCGCCCGCGACACCGTCACCACGCCCGACTCCAGCGGCTGGCGCAGCATGTCCAGGGTGTGCCGCGACCATTCGGCGAGCTCGTCGAGGAACAGCACGCCGTTGTGCGCCAGCGAGATCTCGCCCGGGCGCGGGTCGCCGCCGCCGCCGGTGATCGCGACCGCGCTGGCGAGGTGGTGCGGCGCGCGGAAGGGCCGGCGGCGCCACTGCGCCAGGTCGATGCCTTGCCGGCTGACCGAATGCACGGCGGCGGTTTCCAGCGCCTGGGCTTCGTCGGGGTCGGGCAGCAGGCCGGGCAGCCGCGCAGCGAGCAGGGTCTTGCCGCAGCCCGGCGGCCCGATCAGCAGCAGGTGGTGGCCGCCGGCGGCGGCGATTTCCAGCGCGCGCCGGGCGGCGGCCTGCCCGCGCACATCGGCCAGGTCGGGGTAGCGCGGCGCCTCGGCCAGGGCCGGGCGTTCGGCGCGCGGCAGCGGATGGGTGTCCTGCAGGAAACCGCAGACCTCGAGCAGGGTGCGGGCGGTCCAGGCGCGGCCGCCGGCGGCCAGCGCCGCCTCGGCGCCGTTGGCCGCCGGCACGATCAGACGGCGGCCTTCGCGCGCGGCCGCGAGCGCAGCCGGCAGCACGCCGTCCACCGGCTTGAGTTCGCCGGTGAGCGCCAGTTCGCCCAGCACCTCGACGTCGGCCAGGGCCTGCACCGGCAGCTGGCCGCTGGCGGCGAGGATGCCCAGGGCGATGGCCAGGTCGTAGCGTCCGCCCTCCTTGGGCAGATCGGCCGGCGCCAGATTGACGGTGATGCGCCGCTGCGGGAACTCGAACTGGGCGTTGGCCAGGGCCGAACGCACACGCTCGCGGCTTTCGCGCACGGCGGTGGCCGGCAGCCCGACCAGGGTGAAGTTGGGCAGGCCGCCACCCAGGTGCACCTCGACCCGGACGGCGGGCGCAAACACGCCGACCCGGGCGCGGCTGTGCGCCAGCGCCAGGTTCATGGCTTCGGGGTGCCGTGCGGTTTAGTTCTTCGACGCGCCGGGTTCGGCCAGCCGCGCCTCGAGCACGGTGATCGCGCGCTCCATGGCGTCGAGCTTCTCGCGGGTGCGCAGCAGTACCGCGCGCTGCACTTCGAACTCCTCGCGCGTGACCAGGTCGAGCTTGCCCAGGCCGGCCTGCAGGGTGGCCTTGAAGTTCTGCTCCAGGTCGGCGCGCGCGTCCTTCAGGCCCGGGGGCACGAGATCGGACAACTTGCGGGCGAGGTCGTCGAGGTTCTTGAGGTCGATCATGGGATGGGGCTCCGGTGGGCGCCCCCACGATGCGCCGGATGCGGCGTCGAAGGCAGGGGAGATTCCGCCAGCGGGCGGTAGGAAAACGCCGGAAGCAGCATCGGCCGGCGTGGGCCCACAAATAGACCACGACTCCGGTGAGCAATCAATCCGTCATCGGTGGGTCATGGTTCAGTCGCTCTCCCCCGAGTACCCCTTCCCTCAGCGTCAGGAGGCAGTCCCTTATGGTTTCCGTAAAGTTCCTGCGACATCTGGGCATCCTCGCCCTGCTGACTCCACTCCCTGCCCTGGCCGCGCCCCCGGTGCTCAATACCGGCGACACCGCCTGGATGATCGTGGCCACGCTCCTCGTGCTGATGATGACCCTCCCGGGCCTGGCCCTGTTCTACGCCGGCATGGTCCGGTCCAAGAACGTGCTGTCGGTGCTGATCCAGTGTTTCGCCATCACCGCCCTGATCACGGTGCTGTGGGTGGCCTACGGCTACAGCCTGGTGTTCGACACCACCGGCATGGAGAAGGGGGTGGTGAACTTCAACTCCTTCGTCGGTGGCTTCGGCAAGGCCTGGCTGGCCGGGCTGGGCACGGACAGTCTTTCCTACGCCATCCCGGAAAGCGTGTTCGCCACCTTCCAGATGACCTTCGCCATCATCACCCCGGCCCTGATCGTCGGCGCCTTCGCCGAGCGCATGAAGTTCTCGGCCCTGCTGGTGTTCATGGCCCTGTGGTTCACCCTCGTGTACGCACCCATCGCGCACATGGTCTGGAGCGGCGACGGCGGCCTGATGTGGGACTGGGGCGTGCTCGACTTCGCCGGCGGCACCGTGGTGCACATCAATGCCGGCATCGCCGGCCTGGTGGCGGCCCTGGTGCTGGGCAAGCGCAAGGGCTACCCGACGGTGGCGATGCCGCCGCACAACCTGGGCTACACCGTGATCGGCGCCAGCCTGCTGTGGGTGGGCTGGTTCGGCTTCAACGCCGGGTCGGCGGTGGCGGCCAACGGCACCGCGGGCATGGCCATGCTGGTCACCCAGGTGGCCACCGCGGCCGCGGCCCTGACCTGGATGTTCGCCGAATGGGTGATCCACAAGAAAGCCAGCGTGCTGGGCATCGTCTCGGGCGCGGTCGCCGGCCTGGTGGCGATCACCCCGGCCTCGGGCACGGCCGGCCCGATCGGCGCGCTGGCCATCGGCGCCTCCGCCGGCCTGGTCTGCTTCGTGTTCTCGACCAGCATCAAACGGTCGCTGGGTTACGACGACTCGCTGGACGTGTTCGGCGTGCACGCCATCGGCGGCATCGTCGGCGCGATCCTGACCGGCGTGTTCGCGGCGCCGGCCCTGGGCGGCTTCGGCACGGTCACCGACATCGGAGCCCAGGTCTGGGTGCAGGTGAAGGGCGTGGGCTTCACCATCGCCTACACGGCCGTCGCGACGCTTGTCATACTCAAGGCCATCCAGTGGACGATCGGCCTGCGGGTCAGCGAGGAAGCCGAAAGCGAAGGCCTCGACATCGCCCTGCACAACGAACGCGGCTACAACCTTTGAGGACCAGGGAGCTAATTAAATGAAAATGGTCATGGCCATCATCAAGCCATTCAAGCTCGACGACGTCCGCGAAGCGCTGAGCGAAGTCGGCGTCACCGGCGTCACCGTCACCGAGGTCAAGGGCTTCGGCCGGCAGAAGGGCCACACGGAGCTCTACCGCGGCGCCGAGTACGTGGTCGACTTCCTGCCCAAGATCAAGCTCGAGGTCGCGGTCACCACCGACCAGGTCGAGCGCGTGGTCGAGGCGATCCAGTCGGCGGCCAACACCGGCAAGATCGGTGACGGCAAGATCTTCGTCTACGAGCTGGAGAAGGTGCTGCGCATCCGCACGGGCGAGCTGGACGGCGACGCGCTGTGATTGCCCGCATGCGCCGGCGGAGCCGGTTTTTTGTCGCGCTGTTTGCTGGCGCGATGTCGACAGGCTCCGTCGGTGCGCGTGACATCATTCCACCGCCAGCGGTTTCGCCACCGGCACCGGAGGCGCTGCCGTTCGAACCAAAGTACCCGATCGAGGCCAGGGTCAAGCTTGGCGAGTGCGAACCGTACACGCAGGACGACGCCATCGTTGTTGAGCGCCTTGCCGGCGGTGGTCTGCGCGTCAGCCAGTGCTTGGTGGGTTATGGCGAATGGATTCCCACCGAGGAAGTCCGTGTATTGCAGCAGGGCGGCCGACTACGCATTTCCTTCCTCGACCACAGCCGGCCCTACGAGCATGACGACGCGGTTCCTGGCTGCAGCTCGACGCTTCGTCTGATAGTAGAAGTCGACACAACGGTCGCGCCTGTGACTAGCGTTTCGATAGAAGGCTGGCGTGTGAGGGCCGAGGGCACCACGTCCACGACTTTGAGCCAGGATGCGTCATAGTCCGAGTTCCGAAAGCAGTGATGAGCGAAAAACCCGCCGGCGCCTCGACGGCGCCGGCCTTCTTATGGCTGCGGATCTGCGGTGGCGTCAGTCGCCCAGCGCCTTCTGCATGATCGGCGGCATGGCCAGTGCGCCCTGGTGCACGTCGGCGGTGTAGTACTGGGTGTCGAAGCCCTTGGCGGCGGCGTCGGCCTTGCGGAACTGCGTGAGGTCGCGCTTTTCCTTGGAGGCGATGGTGCAGCTCCACCAGCCGGTCGGGTAACACGGCTGCGGGAAGGGCAGGGTGCGGTAGCTGACGAAACCGGCCTCGGTCATGGCCTGGCGCATGTCCAGGATCAGCTGCATCAGGGCCAGCGGAGATTCGCTCTGCTGCACCAGCAGGCCGCCCGGGCGCAGGGCGCGCAGGCAGGTTTCGTAGAAGGCCTTGTTGAATAGGCCCTCGGCCGGGCCGACCGGGTCGGTGGAGTCGACGATGATCACGTCGATGGATTCCGGCGCGGCATTCTTCATGTAGGCGATGCCGTCGTCGAACATCACGGTGGCGCGCGGATCGCTGTTGGACTCGCACAGTTCCGGGAAATACTTCTCGGCCATGCGCGTCACCTGCTCGTCGATGTCGCACTGCACGGCGGTGCGTACGCCGGCGTGGCGCAGCACTTCGCGCAGGGTGCCGCAGTCGCCGCCGCCGATGATCACCACGTCCTTGGGATCGGCGTGGGTGAACAGCGGCGCGTGCGCCATCATCTCGTGGTAGAAGAAGTTGTCGCGCGTGGTCACCATCATGGCGCCGTCGATGAGCATGACGTTGCCCCAGTCGGTGCTCTCGTACATCTCGATCTTCTGGAACGGCGACTGCACTTCGTCGAGCTTGCGGGCCATGCGCAGGCCGAAGGCCGAGCCGGTGTGCTCGAAGTTCTCGTGCAACCACGTCGAGGAAGAGGAAGTCATCGTTTTTCCAGATAGGTTCGTAGACGGGGCCGCATTGTAGCGGATCGCGCTTTTCACGAAGATTTCCGCCCCCGCCAGCCACCCGGGGCAGGCGAACATGAACCCGCCACCCCCGGGGGGTACAATGCGCCCCCCAACCACCCCCGGAACGCCGCCCATGCCCGCCTGGTCCCTCGACCGCGCCCGCCACACCTACTCCGTGCCCTACTGGAGCGAGGGTTATTTCGACGTGGACGGCGCCGGCCATATGGTGGTGCGCCCGCGCGGCGTCGACGGCCCGAAGCTGTCGCTGCCGGCCGTGGTCGGCCAGGCCACCGACGCCGGCCTGAAGCTGCCGCTGCTGCTGCGCTTCTCCGACATCCTCGGCGACCGCCTGGGCAAGCTGCAGGCCGCCTTCGGCCGCGCCATGGCCGAGCTGGACTACCGGGGCGGCTACACCGCCGTGTACCCGATCAAGGTCAACCAGCACCGCGGCGTCGCCGGCGAGCTGGCGGCCGCGGGCGGCGAAGGGTTTGGGCTGGAAGCGGGTTCCAAGCCGGAGCTGATGGCGGTGCTGGGGCTGGCGAAGCCGGGAAGCCTCGTCATCTGCAATGGCTACAAGGACAGGGAATTCATCCGGCTTGCGCTCATTGGCCGCAAGCTCGGCCTGGAGACCTTCATCGTCATCGAGAAGCCGTCCGAGCTGGCGATGGTGATCGAGGAAGCGAAGGCGCTGGGCGTGAAGCCGGGCCTGGGCGTGCGCATGCGCCTGGCCTCGCTGGGCGCCGGCAAGTGGCAGAACAGCGGCGGCGACAAGGCCAAGTTCGGCCTCTCGCCGCGCCAGGTGCTGGACTTGGTGGCGCGCCTGAAGGCGGCCGGCATGCTCGACGCGCTGCAGTTGCTGCACTTCCACATGGGCTCGCAGATCTCGAACGTGCGCGACATCGCCAACGGCATGCGCGAGGCGGTGCGTTATTTCGTCGAGCTGTCGAAAATGGGCCTGAACATCCGCTTCATGGACTCCGGCGGCGGGCTGGGCGTGGACTACGAAGGCACGCGTTCGCGCGGTTTCTGCTCGATCAACTACGGCCTGGACCAGTACGCACACACCCTGCTGCAGCCGCTGGCCGAAGCCTGCGCCGAGTTCGGCCTGACGCCGCCGCGCATGGTCACCGAAGCCGGCCGCGCCATGACCGCGCACCACGCGGTGATGGTGGTGAACGTGTCCGAAGTCGAGCGCGCGCCGGAAGGTTCGGTGCCCGGCGCGGCGGCCAACGAGCCGGCCGTGGTGCGCCACCTGCGCGAAATCCACGCCGCGCTCGACGAGCGCCCGGCGCTGGAGCTCTACCACGAGGCCCAGCACCACCTGGCCGAGGGCCAGGCGCTGTACTCGCTGGGCCAGCTCACGCTCGACCAGCGCGCGATGCTCGACGACCTGTTCTACGCCATCGCCCACGCCGTGCGCGCCCGCCTCACCGGCGAGGAGCGCAGCCACCGCGACGCGCTGGACGAGCTCAACGAGCGCCTGGTGGACAAGTACTTCGTCAACTTCTCGGTGTTCGAGTCGATCCCGGACGTGTGGGCGATCGACCAGGTCTTTCCGATCGTGCCGATCGCGCGCCTGGACGAGGCGCCGGACCGCCGCGGCGTGATCGCCGACCTGACCTGCGACTCCGACGGCCGCATCGACACCTATGTCGAATCCGAGGCGCTCGATTCCTCGCTGCCGCTGCACTCGCCGCGCGCCGGCGAAAGTTACCGCCTGGGCATCTTCATGGTCGGCGCCTACCAGGAGACCCTGGGCGACATCCACAACCTGTTCGGCGACACCGACACGGCCAACGTGCAGCTCGACGCGCAGGGCGGCTATTCGGTGACGCGCCAGCGCAAGGGCGACACCACCGACGTGATGCTCGACTATGTCGGTTACGACCTGGCCGAGCTGCGCGCCGCGTACAGGGCCAAGGTGGATGCCGCGTCGCTGGGTTCCGACGAAGCCGCGAAGGTGCTTGCGGCGCTCGAGACCGGCCTGACCGGCTACACCTACCTGCACGAAGAGCATGCGTCGGGAGGCCAGGCATGAGCACCGGTTTCATCGGCCTGGGCGCGATGGGCGCGCCGATGGCCGGCCACCTGGCCTCGCGCGGGCAGCTGTCGGTGATCGACAACCGCACGCGCAACAAGGCCGACGCGCTGGCCGCGCAGCTGGGCGTGCGCGCCGCGGCGACGCATGCCGATTTCGCCGGCTGCACGGTGGTCGCGCTGTGCGTGTCCATGGATGCCGACGTGCTGCAGCAGGTCGAGGCGCTGGCGGCCGTGCTCAAGCCCGGCAGCGTGGTGGTCGACCACAGCACGGTGTCGGTGGAGACCGCGAAGGCCGCGCAGGCGCGGCTGGCCGCGCAGGGCATCGGCTTCCTCGACGCGCCCGTTTCCGGCGGCGTCGAAGGCGCGCGCAACGGAAAACTTTCGGTGATGGTGGGGGGCGACGCCGCCGACCTCGAGATCGCGCGGCCGGTGCTCGAGGCCTATGCGGCCCGCATCACCCACATGGGCGGCACCGGTTCGGGCCAGGCCACCAAGGCGGTGAACCAGGTGCTGGTCGCCGGCATCAACGAAGCCGTGTGCGAAGGCCTGGCCCTGGGCGAAAAGCTCGGCCTAGACCCGGACAAACTGCTGCCGACCCTGATGGCCGGCGCGGCCGGCAACTGGTTCCTGGAGAAACGCGGCGCGACCCTGCTGCGCAACCAGTTCACGCCGGGCTTCAAGTGCGGGCACCTGCTCAAGGACCTGCGCATCGTGCACGGCATGGCCCGCACGGCCGGCATCCGCGCGCCGGTCATCGAACAGGCGCTGGCGGATTATTCCGAGCTGGTGCAGCGGGGCGAAGCCGACGCCGACACGTCGGCGCTGATCCTGCTCAAGCGGCAGGGTGGCGGCTGACCCAGTCCAGCGCGCTCTGTTCGTCGAAGAACAGGCGCAGGAAGTGGATGCCCAGGTTGCCGCACTGGATGGCGTAGAACTCGAAGTCCGCGCGCGAGGGCGAATCCGGGCTGATCAGGATGGCGATGCGCAGGTCGGCGCCGAAGCCGGCGTCTTCGCCGCGCTTGGGCATGTCGAAGATTTCCGCCGTGCCCAGCACCAGCCGGGTGCGGCGGTGGTCGATCAGGAAGCGCGCGCAGCGGTGCTGGTGGCCGGCCATCACCGCGTCGCGGGTCAGCTGGCGCAGCTGCAGCCGGTCGGCGGGGCCTTCGGCCGTCACCCGCACCACGCCGCGATCTTCGAGATGGTCGACGGTCCAGCCCATGGCCTGCGTGGACGCCTCCGGTTCCGGTGCTACTGGGCGCGGATCGCCACGGCGTCGATGCCGTGGCTGCCCAGCGCCTGCTTGGCCGCCGCCAGTGTACTGGCATTGGGGTAGGGCCCCAGGCGCACGCGGTAGATCGTGCCGCCCTGGATCTCGGCCGACTCCACGCGGGCCACTTCGCCGGTCAGGGCGATGCGGGCCTTGAGCGCCTCGGCGTCCGAGGACGAGCGGAAGGCGCCGGCCTGGATCAGGTAGCGCGGGCCGTCGGCGGCCTCGGGCGCGGTCTCTTCGGCCGGCTTGGCGGCTTCGGCCTGGGCCTGGGCGCTGAGTTCGGCGTCGGGAATGATGACTTCCTTGTCGCGCAGCACGTCGTAGAACTCGTACTTGGGCTTCTTCGGCTCCGGCGCGTCCTGGGCCACCGGCTCTTCGGACGCGGCCGGCGCGCGCGCCTCGGGGTTGGGCTTGGGCAGCAGGCTGCCGGCCTCGCTCCACTGGCCACGCAGCAGCAGGCCGACCGTGATCACCGCGCCGATCAGCAGGCCGACCAGCAGCCAGACCCAGCCCGGAGTGCCCTGGCCGCCGCTGCGGCGGGCCTGGTTCTTGTTGGAACGTCGTGCCATTACATGGTCTCCGGGGCGGACACGCCGAGCAGGGCCAGGCCGTTGGCCAGGACCTGCTGGGTGGCCTTGGCCAGGCCCAGGCGCGCGTTGCGCACGTCTTCCTCGGCGCTGAGGATGGGCTGGTCGTCGTAGAAGGCGTGCAGCGCGGCGGCGGTCTCGCGCAGGTAGTTCACCAGCACCTGCGGCGCGCGCTTTTCGGCGGCGGCCTCGATGGCCTCCGGGAAGCGCATCAGTTCGTCCAGCAGGTCGAGCTCTTTCGGCTCCACCAGGCGCTGGCGCGCGGCTTCGGCGGCGCTGCGGTGGTAGCTGAGCTGCTTCTCGGCCAGGGTGCGGAACAGACGGCAGATGCGCGCGTGGGCGTACTGCACGTAATAGACCGGGTTGTCCTTGCTGTGGCTCTTGGCCAGGTCGAGGTCGAAGTCCAGGTGCTGGTCGTTGCCGCGCATGACGTAGAAGAAACGCGCCGCGTCGGTGCCCACTTCCTCGCGCAGCTCGCGCAGGGTGACGAAGCTGCCGGCGCGCGTGGACATCTGCACGCGCTCGCCGCCGCGGAACAGGATGGCGAACTGCACCAGCTCGACGTCGATGCGCGACGGATCCAGGCCCAGGCCCTTGGCCGCGGCCTTCAGGCGCGCGATGTAGCCGTGGTGGTCGGCGCCGAAGATGTAGATCGCGCGCTCGAAGCCGCGCTCGAACTTGCTCAGCAGGTAGCCGAGGTCGGAGGCGAAGTAGGTGGTGACGCCGTTTTCGCGGCGCACGACGCGGTCCTTGTCGTCGCCGAAGTCGGTGGCGCGGAACCAGAGCGCGCCCTCCTGTTCGTACAGGTGGCCGTTGGCCTGCAGGGTCGCGATGGCGCGATCCACGTAGCCGTCGGTCATCAGCGAACGTTCGGAGAAGAAGTTGTCGTGGTGCACGCCGAAGCCGGCGAGGTCGTCGCGGATGTCGGCCAGGCACCAGTTCAGGCCGGCCTCGAACACGCTGCGGTAGCCGGATTCGCCCAGCAGCTGCTTGGCGCGGGCGATCAGGGCGTCGACGTGGGTTTCCTTGTCGCCGCCCTGGCCTTCGTCGGCCGGCAGGCCGTCGGTGATCTCGATGGCGCCGCGGCGCAGCGAATCACCCGCCTTGGCGCGCAGGGCGCGGGCGATGTCGACGACGTATTCGCCCTTGTAGCCGTTGTCCGGGAAGCGCACGTTGACGCCGCCCAGCTCCTGGTAGCGCAGCCACACCGACACGGCCAGGATGTCCATCTGGCGGCCGGCGTCGTTGACGTAGTACTCGCGCTGGACCTTGTGGCCGGCCGCGTCGAGCAGGGCCGCGACGCTGGCGCCGTAGGCGGCACCGCGGCCGTGGCCGACGTGCAGCGGTCCATTCGGGTTGGCCGAGACGAATTCCACCGTCACCGACTCGCGGCTGCCGGCAGGCTGGCGGCCGTAATCCTTGCCCAGCTCGAAGACGCGCCGCACGGTGCCTAGGCGGCAGCCGCGGGCCAGCGTGAAGTTGATGAAGCCGGGGCCGGCGATGCTCACCTTCTCCACGTGCTGGGAGGTGGGCAGGGTGGCGACCAGCAGGTCGGCCAGTTCGCGCGGCTTCATGCCGGCCGGCTTGGCCAGCAGCAGGGCGATGTTGGTCGCATAGTCGCCGTGCTCGCGCGACTTGGTGCGTTCGATCACGAAGTCCGGCATCGCCAGGTCCTGGGCCAGACGGCCGTGCCGCCGCAGGTCCAGCAGGGACTGCGCCACCAGTTCGCGAAGATGCTCTTTCACGGGGTCGAATTCCGCATAGGGGAACTGCCTATTCTAGCGCGGGCGGGCGGGGGCGCTGTCACGCCGGTGTCACCGTGGCCGGGGACAATGCCCTCCGACACGCCTAGACATCGTGTTCCTCTCCCAATTGTCGGCCCGGTGTTCGCATCGGGATCCGGGGCAAGGACCGGCCTTCGGGCCGGTCTTTTTTTGCCTGGGACTCAGCCGCTTCCGCCCGTTTCGGCCTGGCACAGGGCCAGGAAGGCATCCAGCACGGCCTGGCCGCTGGCGGGGGGCTGGTCCTCGAAGCGCTGCAGCAGGCCCTGGCTGACGCGGCGGACCCGGGGGCCATTGGCCGCCTTGGCCGGCCCGAACACCCGCTCGCCCTCGCGTGAGCAGAACTGGTGCAGCTCGAAAAAATAATGGGTCTGGCCCCGGGTCAGGAAGCCCAGGCAGGACGGGGCGCTGGCGGCCCGGTCCAGGGCCCGGCCGGAGCGGCGCTCGCGCTCGCGGCACAGGCGCAGGGCGCTGCCGGCCAGCAGCAGGAAGTCCTCGCCGACGTTGGCGGTGTCCAGGTCGGCCGACAGGCGGGCCAGGCGTTCGCCGCGGCGGGCAGCGGCATCGGCGCGCCATTCCGGCCGCTCGCCGTCCAGCCACAGGCCCAGGCTGCGGGCCAGGGAGCCTCCGGCCGCGGTGGCCAGCTCGCCGCTGTCGGCATGCGGCAACGGCCTGGCGTCGAAGGTGCTGCCGGCGATCATCAGTTCCAGGGCGACGTAGAGGTCGCGGTCGCGCACGGGGTCGAAACCGCAGGCGGCCAGGATGCGGAAGGTCTCGGCGATGCTGGCCGCCTCGTTGCCGCCGACCGGCCCGGGCACGTCGAAGGTCTCGCGCTGGCGCAGGTCGTGGCAGGCGGCGAACAGCAGCAGGGCCAGCCAGTCGGCGGCGGGCAGGCCGCTGTCGCCCAGGCTGTCCATCACCTGCCCGAGCCGGCGCTCGCCGAGTTCGAGCACGTGGTCTTCGTTGTGGTAGTCGTGCGGGTCCTGACCGAAGCCGCCGTGGCGAAGGCCGAGCCGGCACAGCCCAAGCAGCGCGGCGTCGGCATGCTGCGGCGAGCCGGCCCCGGCAGTGGCCCGGTCGACCATGGCTTCGATGCGGGCTGGGATGTCGGGGCGCTGGTCCAGCAGCAGGCGCCGCGCGGAAGAAGGATCCGGCAGCGCGCGCTCGGCGGCGTCGGCGGCATACAGGCTGGAGTACCCGAGGATCACGCCCGCTCCTGGCTGCGGCGGCTTGCCGCCCGGGGAGTATACGCAGCGGCAGGCGGGGACCAGCCACCTGCCTAGAGCGCCCCCAGCCGGGCCATCGAACAGGGCGGGCCGTCGCCGATGATGAAGTGGTCCAGCAGCCTGACCTCGACCAGGGCCAGGGCCTGCTTGAGCCGGGCCGTCACCGCCCGGTCGGCGGCGCTGGGCTCGGCGCTGCCGCTGGGGTGGTTGTGTCCGATGATCACCGCCGCGGCGTGGTGCGCCAGGCAGCGCTGCACGACTTCGCGCGGATGCACCTCGGCCCCGTCGAGCGTGCCGCGGAACAGTTCCTCGAAGGCGATCACCCGGTGCCGGGTGTCCAGGAACAGGCAGGCGAAGACCTCGTAGGGCAGGGGCCGGAGCCGGCGTGCCAGATAGTCGCCGGCCAAGCCCGGTTCGGTCAGGGCCTCACCGCGGGCCAGGTGCTGCGCGAGGTGCCGGGTGCCGAGCTCCAGCGCACCGGCCAGCGCGCTGGCCCGGGCGGGCCCCAGACCCGGCAGTCTCGCCAGATCGGCGGCGGGCCGATCGAGCAGGCCACGCAGTCCGCCGCAGCGCTCCAGCAGCTGACGGCCCAGGTCCACCGCGGTCTGGCCCCGCGGCCCCGAGCCTAGGAACAGCGCCAGCAGTTCGGCATCCGACAGGCGCGGCGGGCCCAGGGCGAGGAGCTTCTCCCGGGGACGCTCACCTTCGGGCCAATCGCGTATCTGCATGGAGGCAGATTGCCGCCGCCGTCGCGCCGAGGGCATCGGTGCCGCGGAAGGCTTCGGGTAAGCTAGCGGCGCGCGATCACGTAGGGAAAGCACAGGTGGCCGAACTCCAGGGACAACGCATCCTGCTGGGCGTCAGCGGCGGCATCGCGGCCTACAAGGCGGCCGAGCTGGTGCGCCGGCTGCAGGACGCCGGCGCCGAGGTGCGGGTGGTGATGACCGCGTCGGCCCTGCACTTCGTCGGTGCGACCACATTCCAGGCGCTGTCGGGCCACCCGGTGCGCAGCTCGCTCTGGGACGAGGCGGCCGAAGCCGCGATGGGCCATATCGAACTCGCGCGCTGGGCCACCCGCGTGCTGATCGCCCCGGCCAGCGCCAACACGCTCGCCCGCCTGGCCCAGGGGCGCGCCAACGACCTGCTGAGCACGCTCTGCCTGGCCACCGAAGCGCCGCTCACCGTCGCGCCGGCGATGAACCGGGTGATGTGGGCGCATCCTGCCACCCAGACCAATGTCGCGACCCTGGTGGCGCGCGGCGTCGAAGTGCTCGGCCCCGCCACCGGCGACCAGGCCTGCGGCGAGGTCGGTGCCGGCCGCCTGCTCGAACCCGCCCAGATCGTCGCCGCGGTGATCGCCGGCGCGCCGCCGCCGCGCCTGGCCGGCCGCCGTCTGCTGGTCAGCGCCGGCCCGACCTTCGAGGACATCGACCCGGTGCGTTTCATCGGCAACCGCAGCTCGGGAAAGATGGGCTTCGCCGTCGCCGCCGCGGCCCGGGCGATGGGCGCGCAGGTGACCCTGGTCGCCGGTCCGGTCTCGCTGCCGACGCCGCCGGGCGTGCGCCGCATCGACGTGCGCCGCGCCGCCCAGATGCGCGATGCCGTGCTGGCGGAACTGCCCGGCCACGACATCTACCTGGGTGCCGCCGCGGTCGCCGACTACACGCCGGCCGAAACCCTGCCGCAGAAGATCAAAAAATCCGGGGAGACCCTGGCCATAACCCTGGTACGCACGGCCGACATCCTGGCCGAGGTCGCCGCGCATCCGCAGCGCCCGCGCCTGGTGGTCGGTTTCGCCGCCGAGACCCAGGACATGGAGGCTTACGCCCGCGACAAGCTGCACCGCAAGGGCCTGGACCTGATCGCCGCCAACGACGTCGGCCGCGCCGGCCAGGGTTTCGAATGCGACGACAACGCTCTGTCGGTGTTCTGGCGCGACGGCCGCCACGACATCGCGCACGGCCCCAAATCCCGCGTTGCCCGCGACCTGCTCTCCCTGGTGGCGGAACGCCTGGAGGCGCTGCGATGAGCCTGCAGGTCGAGTTCCGCTGCCTGGACGAACGCCTGGGCCGCGATTTTCCGCTGCCCGAATACGCCACCGCGCACTCGGCCGGCCTGGACCTGCGGGCCATGATCGACCAGGCCATCGAGCTGGCGCCCGGCGACGCCCAACTGGTGCCGACCGGCATGGCCATCCACATCGGCGACCCCGGTGTATGCGCGGTGATCCTGCCGCGCTCGGGCCTGGGCCACAAACAGGGGCTGGTGATGGGCAACCTGGTCGGGCTGATCGACGCCGACTATCAGGGCCCGCTGATGGTCAGCCTCTGGAATCGCGGCCGCTTACCGGTCACCATCACGCCGGGGGATCGCGTCGCCCAGCTGGTGTTTCTGCCCGTCGTGCGGGCGGTGTTCCACCAGGTGGACCAATTCGAACGCAGCGCGCGCGGCGAAGGTGGCTTCGGCCACACCGGCGTGCGCTGACGGAACGGCCAGGACGTTCCGGAACCAGGGGGAAGCATGAAATCATCGGCAGCTGGCGTGCTCAAGTCGGTCAAACCCAACGTGATCCTGGCCTTGCTGGTCCTGCTGGCGGCAGGCTGGTTCGGTTGGCGGGGCGTCCAGGCCTCGAAGGTCGAATCCCTGGGCGATGAAGCCGGGCGGGTGCGCGCGGACGTCGCGGCCAAGCTGGGCGAGCGGCTCCAGGCCGCCAGCGACCGGCTGGATGCCACGCGGTCCCGGATCGCGCTGGCGACCGCGCTGGGCCGCGGCGACACCCAGGCCGCGAACGACCTGATCACCGAAGGCTGGTCCGGGGTGGAGGCCGTCGAGTGGCACGCCGCCGACCTGGAGGCCGCCTACGCCGATCCGCAGGCCTTCGGCTTCGGCAAGCTGCGCATCCTCGAGCTGGCGCTGCAGCAGAACGGGACCCAGGCGGCGGTGGTCAAGGACGCCGGCGGCCCGCGACTGGGGCTGGCGGCCCCGGTGATCGAGGACGGCAAGGTGCTGACCCTGGTCTATGTGCGGATGCCGCTTTCGGCCCTGGTCGAGCCGCTGCAGACCGCGGCGCTGGAGGGGGGCTATCTCGCCCTGCGTCAGGGGCAGCACACGGTGCTCGAGCAGGGAGACGCCGAGCTGTCGAAGATGGCGGAAGTGGGTGCGGTCACCATTCCCGACACCCAGCTCCGGGTGGTCGCGGCGGTGCCCGCGGGAGATTCGGGGCTCGGTGCCGGCACCAACTATCTGCTGGCGGCGCTGGCCGGTTTCATCGGCCTCGTGCTGATGCTGCTGCCACGCCTGAAGGGGCTGCGCATCCAGCGCAAGGGCGGTGCCGACGAGGAGCAGGACCAGCCTACGCTGGCGCAGCTCAAGGAGGCCGGGGCTCTGGAACCGGCGGCCCCCGCGCCGGGCAACCGGCCCGCGAGCCCGCCGCCCGCGCCGCGTGCCGCGCTGGACCGCAGCATCTTCCGCGCGTACGACATCCGGGGCGTCGTCGGCAAGACGCTCGACACCGAGACGGCCCGCCTGATCGGCCAGGCCATCGGCACCGTCATGCAGCAGCAGGACGCGCGCAGCATCGTGGTCGGCCGCGACGGCCGCCTGTCGTCGCCGCAGATGGCGGAGGCCCTGATCGACGGCCTGCGCCGCGCCGGCCGCGAGGTCATCGACATCGGCGAGGCGCCGACGCCGGTTGTGTACTTCGGCGCCTACCACCTGCGCGCCGGATCCTGCGTTTCAGTGACCGGCAGCCACAACCCGCCCGACTACAACGGTTTCAAGATCGTGATCGAAGGCGAGACCCTGGCCGGCGACGCGATCCAGAAGCTGTACGAACGCATCGCCGAAAACCGCCTGCATACCGCCGACAGCCAGGGCCTGGTGAGCCGCCGCGACATCTCCGACGACTACATCCAGCGCATCGCCGGCGACATCCAGATCGAACGCAAGCTGCGCGTGGTGGTCGACTGCGGCAGCGGCATCGCCGGCGCGATCGCGCCGCGCCTGCTCGAAGCGATCGGCGCCGACGTCGAACCGCTGTTCTGCGAAGTGGATGGCACCTTCCCGCACCACCATCCCGACCCCAGCGACCCGCACAACCTGCAGGACCTGATCAACGTCGTGAAGCGCGTGGACGCCGACCTGGGCCTGGCCTTCGACGGCGACGGCGACCGCTTGGGCGTGGTCACCAAGTCGGGCGAGATGATCTATCCCGACCGACTGCTGATGCTGTTCGCGGCCGACGTGCTCGAGCGCAACCCGGGCGCCTGCGTCATCTACGACGTCAAGTGCACGGGCCACCTGTCCATGCACATCCTGCGCCACGGCGGCAGCCCGCTGATGTGGAAGACCGGGCATTCGCTGATCAAGGCCAAGATGCGCGAGACCGAGGCCGAACTGGCCGGCGAGATGAGCGGCCATTTCTTCTTCCGCGAGCGCTGGTACGGGTTCGACGACGGCATCTACGCGGCCGCGCGCCTGCTGGAGATCCTGTCCAGCCGCGGCGAGACGCCGCAGGAAGTGTTCGACACCCTGCCCAAGGGCGTGTCCACGCCCGAGCTCAAGATCCAGGTCGAGGAAGGCCAGCAGTACGCCTTCATCGAGAAGTTCCTGGCCGAGGCGAAGTTCGAAGGGGCGCGCATCGCCACCATCGACGGCCTGCGCGCCGACTGGCCGGACGGCTGGGGCCTGGTGCGTGCGTCCAACACCACGCCGGTGCTGGTGCTGCGCTTCGACGCCAAGGACACCGCGGCGCTGGAGCGCATCAAGGAAACCTTCCGCCGGCAGCTGCTGGCGGTCGATCCGGGGCTGGCCCTGCCGTTCTGAATCAGCCGGCCGGGGCGTCGGCTCCGGTTTCGGCGGCGGGTTCAGCCGGCGTGGCGGCGGGCGCACTTCCGGACCGCGGCGCCTTGAGCTCGCGGAAGCGCTCGATCAGGCGGACCAGCTCCTGGTCCAGGTGCTCCAGCTCGCCCTGCTTGAGCACCAGCATCTGCTGCTGCTTCACCATCTCCGAGTGCAGTTCCTGGATGGTGGTGGTCTGCTTGGACATGACGGGCTGGCCGGCGAGTTCGGCTTCCGCCGCCTGTCCCAGCAGGGCGCTCAGGCTGGCGCGCTGGCTGCCGATGCCGGCTTCGATCGCATCCAGAGTCTGCTGCATCAGTTCGACCCGGACCTGGAAGGAACGTTTGAGATCCTCCTCGGTCTGGAACGAGGCGATCATCGCCTCTTCGGTCATGCGGGCCTGTTCGGCGTCCTTTTCGGCGAGGGCTCGTTCGGCATCCGCCTTTTCCTTCGCGACGCGCTCCTCGGCGGTCAAGGCACGCTCCACCTGGGCGGTGGCCATGCCGCTCTTGGCATTGATCTCGGTGCGCGCCTGGTCCACGGCCTCGGCCGGCAGGGTGTCGCTGAACTGGACCTTGCCGTCCTTGTCCACCCAGCGGTAGAGCTTCTTGGGTTTGTCCTGGGCGCCGGCCAGGCCTGCGGCCAGCACGGCGGAGATCACGGCGAAGCTGAGAAGTTTGCGGACCACGGGGTGACTCCGGTCAGTCGGCCTGGCTGCCATATTGCGCACGATACGCCAGCAGCGCGGCCTTGTGCGTGGCGATCTCCGGCCGTTCGTCGGCATGGGCCAGCAGCTCGTCCAGGCCGGCGATGGCGTGCACCGGCAGGCCGAACTCGGCCGTCACTTCCTGGGCCGCCGAACGGTGGCCGGCCTGGCCACGCTCCTGCCGGTCCAGGGCGATCAGCACCCCGCAGGGCTCGCCGCCCGCGGCGCGGATGGTCTGGATGGATTCGCGGATGGCGGTGCCGGCGGTGATCACGTCGTCGACGATCAGCACCCGCCCGGCCACCGGTGCGCCGATCAGCAGGCCGCCCTCGCCGTGGGTTTTGGCTTCCTTGCGGTTGAAGGCGACCGGAAGGTCGCGGCCCCGGCGCGCCAGGGCCACCGCCAGCGCAGTCGCCAGCGGGATGCCCTTGTAGGCCGGCCCGAACAGCATGTCGAAGGCCAGCCCGGACTGCTCCAGCGCGTCGGCGTAACACCCGCCCAGGGTGTCGAGCGCGGCGCCGGAGTCGAACAGCCCGGCATTGAAGAAATACGGACTGGTGCGGCCCGATTTGAGGCTGAATTCGCCGAAGCGCAGCACGCGGCGCGCCAGCGCCAGGTCGAGGAAACGGCTCTGGTGGGGTTTCATGGCGTGTCCCGGCGGCGGAAAAGGTAATTGTGCAACAGCAGCGGCCGCGCCGGCAGGTCGGTTTCGGCTAACCTTCGTCATCCAGAACCGCCGGACCACGCGCCGTGAGAATCATCAGCTTCAACGCCAACGGGCTGCGCTCCGCCGCCACCAAGGGTTTCTTCGACTGGCTGCCGGCCCAGCAGGCCGATTTCGTGTGCGTGCAGGAGACCAAGGCCCAGGAGCACCAGCTGCGCGTCCCGGAAATGCTGCCGGCCGGCTACACCGCATATTTCCGCGACGCCACCACCAAGAAGGGCTACAGCGGCGTCGGCATCTACACGCGGCGCGAACCCGACGAGGTTCGCACGGCGTTGGGCTGGGACGAGTTCGACGAAGAGGGCCGTTACCTCGAGGCCCGCTTCGGCAACCTCAGTGTGGTCTCGCTGTATTTTCCGTCGGGCTCGTCGGGCGACGTGCGCCAGCAGTTCAAGTTCCGCTGCATCGACTGGATCACGCCGATCTTCGACCAGTGGCTCAAGAGCGGCCGCGACTACGTCATCTGCGGCGACTGGAACATCGTGCACACGCGCAAGGACATCAGGAACTGGACCTCGAACCAGAAGAACTCCGGCTGCCTGCCCGAAGAGCGGGCCTGGCTCGACACGCTGTTCCTCGAACGCGGCTGGGTGGACAGCTACCGGCACCTCAAGCCCGAGGGCGAGGACTACACCTGGTGGAGCCAGCGTGGCGCCGCGCGCGCCAAGGACGTCGGCTGGCGCATCGACTACCAGGTGGTTACGCCCTCGCTGCGTGAGCGGCTGAAGTCCTGTGCGATCCACCCGACGCCGCGCTTCTCCGACCACGCGCCCTACGTGGTGGACTACCTGTGAGCGAAGCGGTCGTCCCCGGCACCGGCCCGATGGCGACGCGGCTGGGACGTTGGCACCGTTTCCTGGCGGTGGTGGTCCTGGGCTTCGCGTCCGGACTGCCGCTCGCCCTGGTCGGTGGTGCGTTGCAGACCTGGCTGACGGTCGAAGGCCTCGACCTGACCACGCTCGGATTCCTCACGCTGATCGGCATCCCCTATACCTGCAAGTTCCTCTGGGCGCCGCTGCTCGACCGCTTCGAACTGCCGTGGCTGGGGCGCCGGCGCGGCTGGATCGTGGTCACCCAGCTGGCCATCGGCGGCGCGCTGCTGCTGATGGCCGAAGTGCCGCCGATCAGCCAGCTGCCGTTCTTCGCGCTGGTTGCGGTCGCCGCCGCGTTCCTGTCGGCATCGCACGACGTCGTCGTGGACGCTTACCGCACCGACGTGCTGCTGCCGGCGGAGCGCGGTCTCGGCGCGTCGCTGTCGGTGCTGGGCTATCGCAGCGCGATGGTCATCTCCGGCGGCATCGCCTTGGTCTGGGCGCAGCAGTGGGGCAGCTGGCCCCAGGTCTATCGCGTCATGGCGATGGTGATGGGAGGCTGTGCGGTGTTTTCGCTGCTGGCGCTGCCTTCCGTGCGCAGCGACATCAAGCCGCTCGCCACATCAGCGACGCGCGAGCTGTTCGGCTTCGCGGCGATGCTGGCGGGCGTGGTGGCGGGCTATTTCATCGGCGGCTGGCTGCTGCAGCTGGCCGGCTTCGATCTCGAGAGCACCCATCCCTGGCTCCGGCTGGTGTTCCTGGTCGTGCGGACCGGCCTGGCGATCGCGCTCGGCCTGTACCTCGCGCGACGCGTCGGTTTCGACACGCTGCTCAAGGCGCTGACGAGCTACTTCGCCAGTCCGGGCGCCTGGGCTTTCCTCGGCCTGATCGTGCTCTACAAAGTCGGGGATGCGTTCGCGATGAGCCTGGGCACGGCCTTCCTGATCCGCGGGGTCGGCTTCGAACAGCTCGAGGTCGGACTGGCCAACAAGTCCGTGGGGCTGCTGATGACGATCGCGGGAGCGCTGATCGGCGGCGCGGTGATGATGCGCGTGCGCCTGCGCACCGCCCTGATGGCCTTCGGCGTGCTGCAGCTGGTCTCGAACCTGGGCTTCTACGCGCTTTCGGTGCTCGGCAAGGGCGCGTGGGGCGTGCTGATGGTGCCGGCCTTCAACCTGGGCATCGTCGCGCTCGCCGATCCGACGCCGATGGATGGGCTGCTGCTTGCGGCCATCTCGATCGACAACCTCAGCGGCGGCATGGGCACGGCCGCCTTGGTCGCGTTGCTGATGGGGCTGTGCAACCTGCGCTTCAGCGCGACCCATTTCGCGCTGTTGTCGGCCTTCGCATCCCTGGGGCGCGTATTCATCGGCCCGGTGGCCGGCGTGGTGGCCGACCAGTTCGGCTGGCCGCAGTTCTTCCTCGTGTCGCTGGTGGTCGGCGCGCCGAGCCTGTTCATGGTCTGGTGGCTGCGGCGCGAGATCGACACGGTCGACAGTCGCCCGGGGCCGGTGGCCGCCTGAGGGTTGCACTGGGGCCAACTGGCCTTATGCTGGAACCCCCCCGAGGTTCGAGGCCATGGCCGACTTCCTGTTGCGCGACATCGACGAGCGTGTGGCCGAGCGCATCAAGGAGATCGCGCGGCAGAAGGGCTGGCCCTTGAACGACGTCATCCTCCTGCTGGTGAAGCAGGCGCTCGGCTTGGCCGAGCCGGAGCCGGCGCCGATCCCGGGGGATATCGCGCGCCTCACCGGCGCCTGGAATGACGACGAGAGCCGCGCCTTCCAGGAAGCCATGGCGGCACTCAACAGCCTGCCGGACGATGCGCCGGCCTATCTGCTCGACGAGAAGGGCAACAAGCTGCCCGGGCAGTGATCAGGAGGCGTGGATGGCGCCCAGCACGCGTGGACCGCGCGCGCCCGTCACCGAGGGCAGGTTGCCGGGGCGGCCCGCCAGCGTTTCCCGCGCCAGCCAGGCGAAACCCGCCGCTTCGATGAAATCCGGATCCAGGCCGACGCTGGCCGTGCTGGCGACCGCCAGGCCGGGCAGGCGCGCGGCGAGCCGCGACATCAGCAGCGGGTTGTGCACGCCACCGCCGCAGCCGAGCACCCGCTGCGTGGCCGGCTGCGTCTCGAGCAGGGCGCGGGCGACGGTGGCGGCGGTGAGTTCGCAGAGCGTGGCCTGCACGTCGGCGGGCGCCAGGGCGCTGTCGCCCAGGCGATCCTGGAGCCACTGCAGCTGGAACTGGTCGCGGCCGGTGCTTTTGGGGGGTGGCTCGCTGAACCAGGGTTCCGCGAGCAGGCGCGCCAGGAGCGCGTCATCGACGCTGCCCGCGCGTCCGAACGTTGCGTCGCGGTCGTAGGGCTGGCCGGTGTGCAGCGCGCACCAGGCATCCATCAGTCCGTTGGCCGGGCCAGTGTCGAACCCGCGCACCTCGCCTTCGCGCGGCAGCAGGGTCAGGTTGGCGATGCCGCCGAGGTTGAGGATCGCGCGGTCTTCGGCCGGCGAGCGCAGCACCGCGGCGTGGAAGGCCGGCATCAGTGGTGCGCCCTGGCCGCCGGCGGCGACGTCGCGCCGTCGGAAATCGGCGACCGTGGCGATGCCGGTGGCTTCGGCGATGACGTTGGCATCGCCCAGCTGCTGGGTGAAGGGGGCGGCGCCGCGCGGGTCGTGGCGCAGGGTCTGGCCATGCGAACCGATCGCGGCCACCGCGGCCGCCGGCGTGCCGCTGTCGCGCAGCGCCTGCATTGCCGCCGCGGCGAAGGCCTGGCCGATGCGGGTGTCCAGGCGACCGACGGCATCGAGGTTGATCAGTGCGTCCGCCTGCGACAGCCGCAGGACTTCGCCGGCCAGTTCCGGAGGCAGCGGATAGGTGCGGCCAAACACCAGGCGCGGCGCCGGATCGAAGGCGACCAGGGCGGTGTCGATGCCGTCAACGCTGGTGCCAGAGATCAGGCCAAGAAAAAGCCCGCCGGAGCCGGCGGGCAGGTCGTTCACGGGCTGCGGATCGACCGCCATGCGGTCAGCGTGCGGCGAGGCGCACGCCCTCCACGCGCTTGAGCTGCGCCATCGCCGGCGCGGTCGCCGCGCGGAAGCGGGCCAGTTCGGCGCCGGCCAGCGGATCGGGCTTGGGCATGGTCACCGTCAGCGGGTCGCGGTGCACGCCCTTGACGCGGAATTCGTAGTGCAGGTGCGGACCGCTGGCGAGGCCGGTCATGCCGACGTAGCCGATGGTGGCGCCCTGCGAAACGCGGCTGCCGGTCTTGAACTTGCCGAACCGGGACATGTGGCCGTACAGCGTGGTGGTGCCATTGCCATGGTCGAGCACGACAGTGCGGCCGTAGCCGTTCTGCCAGCCGACGAAGCTGACGCGGGCGTCGCCCGCCGCCATGATCGGCGTGCCGGTGCCGGCGGCATAGTCCACGCCCTTGTGCGCACGCACGGTGCCCAGCACCGGGTGGCGACGGTTGGGGTTGAAGCGCGAGCTGATGCGCGCGAACTCGATCGGCATGCGCATGAAGCTCTTCTTCAGCGGACGGCCGCTGAGGTCGAAGTACTCGTCCTTGCCGTTGCGCTGGTAGCGCAGCGCGGTGAACTCCTTGCCGCGGTTGACGAAGCTGGCGGCGACCACGCCGCCGCTGCGCAGGCGCTCGCCGTCGCGCCAGATTTCCTCGTACACGACCTGGAAACGGTCGCCGTCGCGCAGGTCCTGGGTGAAGTCGATGTCGTAGGAGAAGGCGTTGGCCATCTGGTTGATGGCGGCGTTGCTCAGGCCTGCCTTGGCACCGGCGGCGTACAGCGAGCTGGTGATCTCGCCGCTGGCGACCATCACGCGGCGCTCGAGCGGCCGTTCGATCACGTTTTCCTTGATCTTGTCGCCGGCGAGGGTGAGCTCGACGCGGCTGGCCTCGTCGCGCTCGAAGCGCAGGCCGCGCAGCTGGCCGTCGTTGCCCAGGTCGAAGGCGATCTCGGCACCGGCGCGCAGCCGCGAAAGCGTGCGGGCGCTGGGCTGCTCGAGCACGCGGTGCATCACCGAGGCCGGAACGCCCATCTGTTCGAACACGGCGCCCAGGGTCTGGCCGCTCTGCACGCGCACGACCTGCCAGGCGCTGCTGCCGGCGGCCTGGGCGGCCTTGCCGACCAAGGGCGGCAGCGGCAGGCTGAGCGTCGCGCGGTCGTTCGCGCTCGCGCTGCGCATGGCGCTGGCGAAGCCGGGAACGATGGTGACGATCAACAGTGCGAGGAAGGCGAAGAGGCTGGCCAGCACCCAGTGCTCACGCGACCAGCGGCCGAGGGGGGAGGATTCGTGGTGATGCAAAGGGATCTTCCCCGCGTGGGCTCAAAGTCGCGGTACGATAACCAGAGCGAAATAGTTGCGTCAAACCCTTGTCGCATCTGGTTTTTTTGCCCTCCGCACTTTAACTTTCTATTAACCTGCGTTTAACGCCGAGGCCCTTGCCGGAGCCCTGGCCCTGAATACGAGCCCCGATACGTTCATGTCCGACCTGAAGCACGCCCTCGAAACCATCGCCCGTGGCGCCGAAGAGATCCTCAAGCCCGAGGAGCTGGCTGCCCGCCTGGCCCTGGGCCGCCCGCTGCGCATCAAGGCCGGCTTCGACCCGACCGCGCCGGACCTGCACATCGGCCATACGGTGCTGCTCAACAAGATGCGGCAGTTCCAGGACCTGGGCCACCAGGTGATCTTCCTGATCGGTGACTTCACCGGGATGATCGGCGACCCGACCGGCAAGAACGCCACCCGCAAGCCGCTGACCCGCGAGGACGTCCTGGCGAACGCGCAGACCTATGCCGACCAGGTGTTTAAGGTGTTGGACAAGGAGCGCACCGAGGTGCGTTTCAACTCCGAGTGGTTCAGCCAGATGTCGGCTGCCGACATGATCAAGCTGGCGGCGCAGCACACCGTGGCGCGCATGCTCGAGCGCGACGACTTCGCCAAGCGGTACGCCGGGCAGCAGCCGATCGCCATCCACGAATTCCTCTATCCGCTGGTGCAGGGCTATGACTCGGTGGCGCTCAAGGCCGACGTCGAGCTCGGCGGCACCGACCAGAAGTTCAACCTGCTGATGGGGCGCGGGCTGCAGGAGCATTTTGGCCAGCCGCCGCAGATCGTGCTGACGATGCCGCTGCTCGAGGGCCTGGACGGCGTCAACAAGATGTCCAAGTCGCTGGGCAACTACATCGGCATCAACGAGCCGGCGATCGACATCGTCACCAAGACGCTCAAGATCGGCGACGAGCTGATGTGGCGCTGGTTCGAACTGCTCAGCTTCGAGGTGTCGCTGGCAGAGCTGGCGCGCATGAAAGCCGACATCGCGTCGGGCGCGCTCAATCCGCGGGATGCGAAGCTGCGCCTGGCGCGAGAGCTCGCCGCCCGCTTCCATGGCGCGACCGCTGCGGAAACGGCGATCGCGGGATGGCATGCGGTCGTGCGCGGCGAGGGCGACACGTCGCTGCTTCCGCTGGCCGAGATCGCGGTGCCTGCAGAGGGGCTGCGGATCGCGGCCTTGCTGACCGCCGCCGGCCTCGCCGGCAGCAATTCGGAGGCTTCGCGCAAGCTCAAGGAGCGGGCGGTAAAGGTCGACGCCGAGGTGTTCGAGGATGCGCAGCGGCTGTTCACGCCGGGTTTTGAGGGCGTGCTGCAGGTTGGCAAGCGCAACTTCGCCCGAGTGCGCCTGATCCCGGCCTGATTCGGCATTCCAAGCGGAGCGTGGCATGGACGGCATCCTGGACAACTGGCAGCTGCAGCTGCAGGTGCTCGGCACCACCGCCTACGCGATGCTGCTGGGTGGGGCGATTGGCTTCGAGCGCGAGATGAAGAACCGGCCGGCGGGATTTCGCACGCACATGTTGGTGGCGGGCGCCGCGGCGCTGCTGGTGGGGTTGGTGGACCTTCTGGCGCAGCGCTATTCGGCCGAAGCCTATCGGGAGCTCGTGCGCATCGACCCTATCCGCCTGATCGAGGCCATGGTGGCGGCCGTGGGCTTCCTTGGCGCCGGCACGATCTTCCGGAACCGGGGCGAGAATGTGGTGTCCGGCATCACGACGGCGGCATCGCTGCTCATGGTGGCGGTGATCGGCATCGCTGCGGGCGTGCACAGCCACGTGCTGGCCGTGGGAGCGACCCTGCTGACCCTGGCGGTTCTGCTGTTGCTGGGCTGGGTCGAGAACCGGAATGGCCAGGCCGGGCCTCCGGGCTGAACGCCGACCCGGCGTTCTCGCATCTCTTCGCGCCGCCTCTTCCCAAATCCCTCTCCTGTCGCTATTCTTCGCGGCCCTTCACCGGCCGGGTTGATTGGACGGGGGTGGGGTTCGAAGAAAGTCGGTTTTAGGGTGTTGACGAACTTCGAAAGCGCCGTATA
>NZ_SMDR01000006.1 GCF_006265115.1 Arenimonas terrae
GCCCGTTGCAGCTAGCCCGCAATAGAACCGCCAAGACAGAAGAACGTCACCTAGCTCGAAGATGTCAAGTAACGACATATGCTCCCGCTCTTCTGCGGCCTAACGCCTTAGTTAAGCCGCGCCAAAGGCGTCGGCTTGAATGATGAGTTAGGCCTCAGCCGCCAGACGGCATGGTTGATGCCTTGAAAGCAGCGTAAATGAGTAGGCCGGCCGGCGGCAAGGAAACAAGCCACGCAGCCACCCGCGGGCTGTGCCGTTTGACCCTGATGCCTAGCAGGACGATGAAAAGGAACACGGATGCTGGCATGGCGCAGAACCAGATGAGGTTGAGCGTTCCTGTCTCTGAGCAAGCAACCCCGTTTATCTGGCAGTTCTTGGCTTGGCTTGAAGCAAGGGTGAAGTACATAAACGCCGACAAGCCAAAGCCAAGCGCGAGGCTCAAAGACGACCCTAGCCAGAAACTTCTCATGAGGCCTAACGCCTAAGTTAAGCCGCGCCGAAGGCGTCGGCTTGAATGATTGGTTAGGCCTGCCGCCGCGCATGGCTGAACCAAGGAGCACTGGCCGGAAGAAATAGCAACACAATTGCGACCGACTTGATTGCAAGCAGAGCGATGCCGAGTAGCACGGAAGCCGATAACTGTTGAAGCATAGGGGCTAAAACGGTGAAAGAGCGGAGCGCGCCATAAGCGACGACAATCGCGTAAATTATCCTCGCCCAATTCGCCCCATCCCAAATCTTGATGAGCAGTGCTGCAGCAAGCCCGTTTGTGACAAACAAAATGACGTACAGCAGCGGGAGAGGTGCACCAGAGTTCGACAGCTCACGGCCGAACACGGAGCGTAGCAAGCCAACGAACAAAACAACCGCAAGGATGGCGACGCTTACATCTACAAGCTTTGGTCGTTCAACCGTGGACACCGTGATAGCTCCAAGAAGGCCTAACGCTTTGAGTTAAGCCGCGCCGAAGGCGTCGGCTTGAATGAGTGGTTAGGCGCGCCTGATGAATCGGCGAGCCAAATAAGAAATGCTGCCTTGAAGAGCGGCCGGCAAGAGCCCGAAGACAAGGATGCAACCGACAACTGAAGCTAAGAATGCAACAACAGCGTGGCCAGCATAGACGGCCCAGTGGACCGGTCCGTACCCAAGCGATATGGCCCGACCTTGCTCGGAGTAGAACGCAACGCTGGCTAGTGCAAAGAGGACGCCAACGAATGAACCGACAGCGCCGGTACTCATGATCGTTTGCTTGAGCTGAGGATCAATGCGCATTTCAACCGCCTAACGCCTAAGTTAAGCCGCGCCGAAGGCGTCGGCTTGAATGAATGGTTAGGCCGGACGCTAAGCCACGGGAAGCGGCCTTGCAAGCCTGGGCTGGCGGAAATGGATGGGCCCGCGGGGCGCGAGACCGCGACGGCCAGCGATAGCCCGCCCAAGAGCGCCGGCTCTCGATCTTGACCGAGCCGGGCACCGAGACCGCCAAGTGCGTAAACCCGCGACCGCGGGCGGCGTGAACTGCCATCGAGGTTGCCGAAGCCTAGAAACGACAACGGCCCGCGAGCGGGCCGAAGTAGATGAGGCGGATGAAGGCCTAACGCCTTAGTTAAGCCGCGCCGAAGGCGTCGGCTTGAATGAATGGTTAGGCATCACCGGAGCCTCACCGTGTCTCGAACATGCCGGTGGCAATGGCTCTTTTGTATGCCTCTGGAGCGAATCCGGGGCAGCGACGCTCAAGCTCGCCCACAATCTCTAGGCAGTCCCCTACGGGCTTTGCCTTGAGGTCGGGAACGTGGTCCCAGTTTCCGTCGCGAATCTCTTCGGCAAGCACGTATGCAACTGAATTCAACTGTTGATGCGCAAAGCGGCGGTCGTCTGTCATGTGATGCCTAACGCCTTAGTTAAGCCGCGCCGAAGGCGTCGGCTTGAATGATTAGTTAGGTCCCGGACCTGTGGTAAGGCAGGTCGAGCCCATGTGTGAGAAGCGTCTCTTCATAGTGGCCGAGCAAATCTCGCAGCTTTTCGAGCAGGCCATCGAGTTCGTCCCGCGCGTCCTCATCCAGCCCTTCCGCCCGCTCAGCGACGCTCGATGCCTGACCCACGAGGCTGCTCAGCGTGTCTCCTTGGACGAGCACACCAGGAAAGCGACGACCCGGATGACGCATGACCGCGGCATTGCTGGCGTCGGAATAGATTTCCACTGGCTCGATATGCATGGAGAGGGCCCTAACGCCTAAGTTAAGCCGCCGCCGGCCCAAGAAGCATGGCTTGTGTCGCGTCCATCCCCGGCGGTCGGCTTGAATGAATGGTTAGGGCGCATTACGTTGGAGTTGGCAGAACATTGCAAGGCGTTGCAGCAAACTCCAACAAATCTAGCCACTGTGTAGGCACCTCTCCCGCCACATAGCGGAAGCGTCCCGTAAAACAGCTGGCAACTGGCTTGCCGGAGAAGCTTGTAGCCCAGGCCGCTTCGAAGATCTTGCGCGAGGCCTCGTTGAGATCGGAATCAGCAATTACAGCAGTCTCTTGGCGATCAGCACCACAGATGCCGATCAGTGAACCATGTCGACTTGCTATTAGACACGCATCGAAGCTAACAAGCCGATCGTCATGTAGGGCCGGTTGACTAAGAATTTCGCCGAACTCGACTTGATCTGGCTCCTCGGGGCGGCATGCAAACAAGAGCGGGGCTATGACGCAAGCAAAGAGCGATGCGAGAAAAATCGTCCTCTCTTGGCCAGTTTGATCTCGCATTGCGCCCTAACGCCTAAGTTAAGCCGCGCCGAAGGCGTCGGCTTGAATGATTGGTTAGGCCGCCTGAGGCTTCAGGGCCGACTGAGCAACATTGACGTCCTGACCAGAGTCTAGCTCTACGAGGTACTGCGGATCATCCCCAAGTGCCTCGACGCTGATAAGGTTTCCGGCTGTTCCGGCATGGGCGCCACCGACCACCTGAACGCGGTCGTTGTGCCGAAACGAAAGGCCTGGAAGGTGTCCGCCGGAAAGGAACTCGATGTGCTGTTGATGGCTGGGCTTCATGGGCCTAACGCCTAAGTTAAGCCGCGCCGAAGGCGTCGGCTTGAATGAATGGTTAGGCCGGACGCTAAGTCACGGGAAGCGGCCTTGCAAGCCTGGGTTGGCGGAGCAGGGCGGGCCCGCGGGCGGAACTGTGACGGCGGCCAACGAACACCCGCCCTGGAGAGTCGGTCTACGACCTCGGCCGATCCGGGTGGCATGACCGACACGTGCGAAAACCCGCAGGCGCGGGCGGCGTGAACTGGCATCGGCGAAGCCGAAGCCCAGAACCGACAACGGCCCGCGAACGGGCCGAAGCTGATGCAAAGGATAAGGGCCTAACGCCTAAGTTAAGCCGCGCCGAAGGCGTCGGCTTGAATGATGAGTTAGAGCTCAACGACGGCAACTGTACCCGCGACCGTTGAAATCTGCTCCGCCAATTGAATCGCGTCTTGCAGGGTCTCGCCACTTGCATGTGCGGCAGTGAGCATGAAGTACGAATTCTTGCCGTCGCCGATGCACAGCCAGTCGATCTCGTCTTCGATCGCCGCCGCATCCTCACCTACAACGCCTACGTAGCCCACCCCCTGCGCAATCCAGGCAGTCACCAATGCGGGGAGGTTGGACCGCGAGCCGCCCAGCGAATGAAGGACGATCTTGCGGGGTGTGTCCATTGAGGTCTAACGCCTTAGTTAAGCCGCGCCGAAGGCGTCGGCTTGAATGATTGGTTAGGCCTCATCGTAGCCTCGAGAAGCCTAGAGGAAAACTAGCGCAAGGAAGGTTGCTGCGGCCAGCAGGGCGGCCAACACAAGAAGCCCTCTGAAGCTGGACGCATCCATGAAGCCGAAGTAGCGAATAGCCCGTGACCTAAATTGCAGGGAGCAGCTTGGGCACTGAACTCTTGGCGGGATCTCGTGACGCTGAAACAGCGACGGCGCTACACCGAGATCGACGACCGCACTCCGTGGCGAAAATTCGTTACCGCATTTCGGGCAGGACTCGTGCATGTGGGTCTTGAGGCCTAACGCCTAAGCTAAGCGGCGCCGGCCGCGGCAGTCATTTGTGCCAGATAGACGGACCGGCGTCCGCTTGAGCACGTGGTTAGGCCAACGCTAAGCCGCGGGCTGCATGGTTGCAAGCGCGTGGAGGTAGTGGCCCGGGGCCAGCGGCACCGGATGCTGACGGCAGGCCGCCCTAGGAAGTGGGATTGCGCTGGAGCCGAACCGGCCGCCGAGGCCGAGATGCGCTTGATGGAGCGGCCGGGCCGGCAAGGACTGCTCTGATGCTGAGCAGGAACAGAAATGCGGAGCGCCGCTTGAACGCAGAAGGCCGAGCTGTTGAAGGCCTAACGCCTGAGTTAAGCCGCGCCGAAGGCGTCGGCTTGAATGTGTGGTTAGGCCGGCCGGATGTGCCGCTTATGACCGGAGCCCTAATTGCCAGAGTCTGCCCGATGTTGCCAGCGGATGCTAAGCCCGAAGCCGACCAGCCCGGTCAGGGCTGCTACAACCCAGGCGATGGTCTCGTGCGGGATGAAAGTAATGGCCAACCAACAGAGCACGCCCGTTGCAGCTAGCCCGCAATAGAACCGCCAAGACAGAAGAACGTCACCTAGCTCGAAGATGTCAAGTAACGACATATGCTCCCGCTCTTCTGCGGCCTAACGCCTTAGTTAAGCCGCGCCGAAGGCGTCGGCTTGAATGATTAGTTAGGCGCCTGGTACTGCGCCCGGAGCAACGTCGACGGTGATGCTCTCTTGGAAGTGGTGGTGGTGCCAAGTGCTTGGGCCCCGAAGGTGAGCAGTGAGCACGAGGCGGGTCTGGGCCTTGTCGCTCCAGACTGCGGCGAACTCGACCTCCGCGTCCTCGCCGGCGACTTGGATGAGGCGAGGCGACGGCGCGCGGCCAACCAGCGCAATGAGGTCCTTTGCTGGGAGCGCGGTAAGCAACTCAAGCTCTCGCGCCAAAACCTGGTAGGCGTTTGCGGATTGCATTTGATCTGTCGAGCCTAACGCCTTGAGTTAAGCCGCGCCGAAGGCGTCGGCTTGAATGATTAGTTAGGCCTCGCTGCCAGGACTCCGTCGCCGAATGCGACGCCAAGCCCAGACCACAAAGCCCACCCCGAGGATTATGCCTGCGGCGACTAGGACAACAAGAGCCGAGTTGTAGTGCCAAGGAACGCCGGTCCCGCTAGTGTAGGTTTCGCCGCCATTCCCGGTCGTCACTTTGAGAACGACGCGCATTGCGAAGCTCACAAGCGCCAATGCGGCTATGCCCCAAGCGAACACCAGGAACAGTTTTGAATCGCGGAGAGCCATGATTGAGGCCTAACGCCAGAATTAAGCCGACCCGCGAAGCGGGTTCGGCTTGAATGAATTGTTAGGCCCTATGCCCATTAAACCAAGGCACCGCGTGCTCTTTTATGACTCTCTCAAGATCTTGTAAGCAGCGATCATAGGCGCTCCAGGTGAGTGCATTGAATCGTAAGTGATAGTGGTAGCCGTTAGAGTTCTTTAGCTTGTCGCTATCCAGCCATGCTTTCGATAAGGGGCTATCCGGTGCCTTAATAATGAGCTCTGCCCTGATGCTTACAGAATTGTTTATTGGGGCGCCATAGCTGCTGCCAGATCGGTGGAGATGAATTATCTCTACAAGCGCTCCATGTGGCCGATGCCAAGATCTACTGCCCGATCGCGTGCGAGTGAACCCAAGAGCTTCAGCTACAGGGTTGAAGTCCTTGCATAGGCGCTGCATCCCGACCTTGACGAGTTGAGATGAGG
Source organism: Arenimonas terrae (assembly GCF_006265115.1). Classification (GTDB taxonomy): domain Bacteria; phylum Pseudomonadota; class Gammaproteobacteria; order Xanthomonadales; family Xanthomonadaceae; genus Arenimonas; species Arenimonas terrae. The sequence continues at coordinate 5,789 of NZ_SMDR01000006.1, forward strand.
ATGGCTGCGTACTGTCCATAGGGCCTAACGCCTTAGTTAAGCCGCGCCGAAGGCGTCGGCTTGAATGACTAGTTAGGTCGCCATGCTACCCGGCGGGCAAGAAGACGACCACCCAGCCGACGGCAATGAACACGGCCAACTTGATAGACAGGTCGCGTAAGGAGCGATGCCAAGTTCTGTTTGAGCTTTCCTGGTTGGACCAACCGCCCGGCGAATCGTCGTCGATTGTCACGATGTGCCCGATGGCAGCCCAGCCCGACATGATTAAGGCGGGCGCTCCCAGCCAGAATGCGGCGGGGCTAGAGAATAGTTGTGACGCGACCAGGGACCCGGCGACCGATGCGGCGAATGCGCCGAGAACAATCTTTGGAAAGAGCCCCATTGCTATGCGCCTAACGCCTTAGTTAAGCCGCGCCGAAGGCGTCGGCTTGAATGATTAGTTAGGCCGATGGTAGCCCAAGAGGAGCCCAGGACACCTCCCACCCAGAGGTGGACTCGGCCTCGGCCTTGCGAAAGGTTGCTGACGCTAGCAAGGCCGGTGCTTGAGGCTCAGCGCCCTCCGGAACCAACTCAAAGATGTCTACGGACTCGAAGTCGTCCCGGTATTCGTGGACGTCCAACATGCGTGAACGAAACGAATGAGGGGAGCCTAAATAAAGTGCTCTCCCGGCCCGAGGGCCGTCGTACCAGTCATCGAGTTGAAGCACTGGTTCGAACTCGCGCATCTTGATGCCTAACGCCTAAGCTAAGCGGCGCCGGCCGCGACAGTCACTTGTGCCAGATGTACGGACCGGCGTCCGCTTGAGCACGTGGTTAGGCCAACGCTAAGCCACGGGCTGCGTGCCTGCAAGCGCGAGGAGGTTGTGGCCCCGAGGCCAGCTGCACCGGATGCCAACGGCAGGCCGCCCAGGGCACGCGGCCCTCGCCGAGAACGATCCGGCCGCTGAGACCATGACGCGCGTGAGGATTAGCCAGGGCCGGCATGGACTGCTCTGATGCTCGACCGAAGCAGGAATGCGAAGAGCCTAAGCAAGGAAGGCCGCGCTGTTTGAGGCCTAACGCCTTAGTTAAGCCGCGCCGAAGGCGTCGGCTTGAATGATTGGTTAGCTGCCTAGCGAACAGCTATGAAAACAATGCAGCTGGATTCTGAGGGTCGTAGCCAGGGAAGGCTTCAGGAACCTTGAGCTCTACGACTTGATCGCCATTCATCGTTCTGACAGCGATAAGCGGCCAATCACCTGAGTTATCCACTCGCAATTGCTGGGTTGCACCGCCTGACCTTGTAAAGATGAAGATATTTATTCGAAGGCGTTGGCGGCCACGCATGTCAAATCTATATGCGCTCATTATTGCTTTGCTTGGATAAAGGCTTTGGGCGTGGAAGAGATGCCTGGTCCACAACTTGCCTTTGTCCGGATCGATGGCTTCGTCGAGATCAATTACTTCGGCTTGAACATCAAATACTGGGTAGGTCGACAAGTTGATCAAACCGAGCTCAATAAAGCCCTTCTCTCTGATCATTGGTTCGAAAGAGGCGAATCCGTCGGTGCCGGTTGTATAGCCTGCGAAATCTCGCGCTTGTTGCTCGATCCGAGATAGCACGCCCTCAACACGCTGTTCAATGGCTGAAAGGTTCTTCTCTACAAGAGCTTGCTTCTTCACCCTGAAGAACTGACCTGTGGCCCAGCTTGCAAGGAAGAAGGAGGGTCCGAAGACGTTCACTAGGACTTTGAAGTTCCATTTCTCTGGTGCCGTGTACAGATTGAAACTTGTCCAGGCTGCGGCCAAGAGAGCCGGCAACCAGAATTCTTTCAATAGGCGAAGAAGTAGAGTCATAACGACAGCTAACGCCTAAGCTAAGCGGCGCCGGCCGCGGCAGTCATTTGTGCCAGATAGACGGACCGGCGTCCGCTTGAGCACGTGGTTAGGCCAACGCTAAGCCGCGGGCTGCATGGTTGCAAGCGCGTGGAGGTAGTGGCCCGGGGCCAGCGGCACCGGATGCTGACGGCAGGCCGCCCTAGGAAGTGGGATTGCGCTGGAGCCGAACCGGCCGCCGAGGCCGAGATGCGCTTGATGGAGCGGCCGGGCCGGCAAGGACTGCTCTGATGCTGAGCAGGAACAGAAATGCGGAGCGCCGCTTGAGCGCAGAAGGCCGAGCTGTTGAAGGCCTAACGCCTTAGTTAAGCCGCGCCGAAGGCGTCGGCTTGAATGTTGAGTTAGGCCTCGCCGCCGGAAGGACGGAAGCGTGGCCACCGGTTGTAGCCAACTGCTGGATCATTGGACCGGAGCAGCAAGATGAACTCAAGCTCTTTGGCATTGACCTCTTGTCGGGTTGCTGTCTCGGACTCCCAAAGGATGTCTCGGCAAACCGTGAAGCTCTGGCGCATGTCCTTGGGGAAGTCCTTGGCAATCAGAGCGCTGTCTGCGCTACCGAAGTAGTTGATGCTATTTGTTCGGTCTTGGCCGACGTAAATCTTCCCGTTTGGGTAGGTGATTTTGTAGATCACCATAGCTAGCTCTCGCTTTAGAGGCCTAACGCCTTAGTTAAGCCGCGCCGAAGGCGTCGGCTTGAATGATTAGTTAGAGCGCTACGACGGGGTAGACCAGCGCCCCGCCCCAGAACCCTGCCAACACTACTGCAGCTACCGCTAGCCTACTGGGCCGCCCCCGAAGGCTGAAGACGTGAACAAGCGCCTCCAGAAAGAACTCTAGTAAGAGCCACAGAGGCACCAGCGCAATGCCCATCCAGCCGGATTGATCTGGTGGGAGGAACATGGCAAAGAGGACGCCGACAACAACCGCAATAGATCCTGCCAGTAAAGCCAAAAGGTAGCCAGAAACTACAGAAGAATTGAATGGCATTCCGGCTTGCTGCATCTGCGCTCTAACGCCCTTGTTAAGCCGCGCCGAAGGCGTCGGCTTGAATGATTAGTTAGGCACCCGGACGAGCGTGCCGTTGATTGAGCAGAGGCAAATATACCTCCGCTGGACCGTTGCCCGACCGGAACTCAGCGAGTTGCCGTAGCTCGGCCAGGTAGGTGGCCCAGAACTTGTCCCACTTCTTGGTCTTGCGGGGAGCTGGGACATGAAGCTTCCAGTGAACCCGCACGCACTCGGACCTGCAGACCGGGCAGCTGAAGGACTCCACTGACTGGGGCTTCCTTTGCAGCCTACGGCAGCTAAGGCATGCGAATGTCCTGTTGCTCATGACGCCTAACGCCCGAGTTAAGCCGCGCCGAAGGCGTCGGCTTGAATGATTAGTTAGACCGCGTTGGCAGCCTTGGGGATGACAAAGTACCCGATGTAGAACAGCGGAGGAATCACCGCGGCGAGAG
>NZ_SMDR01000007.1 GCF_006265115.1 Arenimonas terrae
GGGATAAAAACCCTGGCGATGACCTACTCTTGCATGGCTTAGGCCACACTACCATTGGCGCAGCTGCGTTTCACTTCCGAGTTCGGGATGGGATCGGGTGGTTCCACAGCGCTATGGTCGCCAGGGAGAGGGTGGAGGGTCGCAGTGGCTGGGTCGATGGATTGACGCAGTTATGCGCTCACGCTCTCAAAGGGGGGACGTAGCGAACATTGTTTAAGGCGATACCGGCATCGACGTGTTGTCGAGGGTAAGGCGTCTTGAGGTTATATGATCAAGCCGCACGGATCATTAGTATCAGTTAGCTCAACGCATTGCTGCGCTTACACACCTGACCTATCAACCACCTAGTCTTGATGGTTCCTTTAGGGGACTTGTGTCCCGGGAGATCTCATCTTGAGGCACGCTTCCCGCTTAGATGCTTTCAGCGGTTATCGTTTCCGACCATAGCTACCCGGCAATGCCATTGGCATGACAACCGGAACACCAGGGGGTCGTCCACTCCGGTCCTCTCGTACTAGGAGCAGCCCCTCTCAAATCTCCAACGCCCACGACAGATAGGGACCGAACTGTCTCACGACGTTCTGAACCCAGCTCGCGTACCACTTTAAATGGCGAACAGCCATACCCTTGGGACCGACTACAGCCCCAGGATGTGATGAGCCGACATCGAGGTGCCAAACACCGCCGTCGATATGAACTCTTGGGCGGTATCAGCCTGTTATCCCCGGAGTACCTTTTATCCGTTGAGCGATGGCCCTTCCATACAGAACCACCGGATCACTAAGACCTACTTTCGTACCTGCTTGATCCGTCGATCTTGCAGTCAAGCACGCTTATGCCTTTGCACACAGTGCGCGATGTCCGACCGCGCTGAGCGTACCTTCGTGCTCCTCCGTTACTCTTTGGGAGGAGACCGCCCCAGTCAAACTACCCACCATACATGGTCCCCGGCCCGGATAACGGGCCCAGGTTAGAACGTCAAGCACATCAGGGTGGTATTTCAAGGATGGCTCCATGCGATCTAGCGACCACACTTCATAGCCTCCCACCTATCCTACACAGACGAACTCAACGTTCAATGTAAAGCTATAGTAAAGGTTCACGGGGTCTTTCCGTCTTGCCGCGGGAACGCTGCATCTTCACAGCGATTTCAATTTCACTGAGTCTTGGGTGGAGACAGCGCCGCTGTCGTTACGCCATTCGTGCAGGTCGGAACTTACCCGACAAGGAATTTCGCTACCTTAGGACCGTTATAGTTACGGCCGCCGTTTACCGGGGCTTCGATCAAGAGCTTCGCCTTGCGGCTAACCCCATCAATTAACCTTCCGGCACCGGGCAGGCGTCACACCCTATACGTCCACTTTCGTGTTTGCAGAGTGCTGTGTTTTTGATAAACAGTCGCAGCGGCCTGGTTTCTGCGGCCTTGATCAGCCCAGCTATGCATATAGCCACCAATCAAGGCGCACCTTCTCCCGAAGTTACGGTGCCATGTTGCCTAGTTCCTTCACCCAAGTTCTCTCAAGCGCCTGAGAATTCTCATCCTGCCCACCTGTGTCGGTTTACGGTACGGTCTGCGTGACCTGAAGCTTAGAGGCTTTTCCTGGAAGCGTGGTATCAGTGACTTCGTCCGATAGGACTCGTCTCGGTGCTCGGCATAGATGAGCGCGGATTTGCCTACGCTCAATGCCTACCTCCTTTCCCCGGGACAACCAACGCCCGGTACACCTAACCTTCTCCGTCCCCCCATCGCAGTCACGCGAGGTGCTGGAATATTAACCAGCTTCCCATCGACTACACCTTTCGGTCTCGCCTTAGGGGCCGACTCACCCTGCACCGATTAACGTTGTGCAAGGAAACCTTGGGCTTTCGGCGTGCGGGCTTTTCACCCGCATTATCGTTACTTATGTCAGCATTCGCACTTCCGATACCTCCAGCCGACTTCTCAATCGACCTTCAACGGCTTACGGAACGCTCCTCTACCGCGCACACCAAAGGTGTGCACCCTAAGCTTCGGTATACCGCTTAGCCCCGTTAAATCTTCCGCGCAGGCCGACTCGACCAGTGAGCTATTACGCTTTCTTTAAAGGATGGCTGCTTCTAAGCCAACCTCCTGGCTGTCTGTGCCTTCCCACATCGTTTTCCACTGAGCGGTAATTTGGGGACCTTAGCTGTAGGTCTGGGTTGTTTCCCTTTTCACGACGGACGTTAGCACCCGCCGTGTGTCTCCCGTGTAGTACGTCTTGGTATTCGGAGTTTGCCATGGTTTGGTAAGTCACAATGACCCCCTAGCCATAACAGTGCTCTACCCCCAAGAGTATTCGCACGAGGCGCTACCTAAATAGCTTTCGAGGAGAACCAGCTATCTCCGGGTTCGATTAGCTTTTCACTCCTAGCCACACCTCATCCCCTACTTTTGCAACAGGAGTGGGTTCGGGCCTCCAGTCGGTGTTACCCGACCTTCACCCTGGGCATGGCTAGATCACCCGGTTTCGGGTCTACTGCATGCGACTATGCGCCCTATTCAGACTCGGTTTCCCTTCGCCTCCCCTATACGGTTAAGCTTGCCACATACAGTAAGTCGCTGACCCATTATACAAAAGGTACGCAGTCACCGAACAAGTCGGCTCCCACTGCTTGTACGCACACGGTTTCAGGTTCTATTTCACTCCCCTCTCCGGGGTTCTTTTCGCCTTTCCCTCACGGTACTGGTTCACTATCGGTCGGTCAGGAGTATTTAGCCTTGGAGGATGGTCCCCCCATATTCAGACAGGGTTTCACGTGCCCCGCCTTACTCATCATCATCTACTAGGCCCTTTCACATACAGGGCTATCACCTTCTATGGCCGGCCTTTCCAAGCCGTTTTGCTAGAACCTAATAGACTTCAGGGCTGGTCCCCGTTCGCTCGTCACTACTGGGGGAATCTCGGTTGATTTCTTTTCCTCTGGTTAATGAGATATTTCAGTTCACCAGGTTCGCTTCGTACGGCTATTTATTCACCGCACGATACTGCCGAAGCAGTGGGTTTCCCCATTCGGACATCTCCGGGTCAATGTCTGTTGCCGACTCACCGGAGCTTTTCGCAGGCTGCCACGTCCTTCATCGCCTCTGACCGCCAAGGCATCCACCGTGTGCGCTTATTCGCTTGACCATATAACCTCAAGTCGCCTCAAGGTCATCGTTTTCGCAAATAGTTACAACGATTAAACTCAATAAGGAATCCGACCAGGATTCCCGCCTTAGCCTCTACGACACGTCTTGATGACAGTTTCGTCTCAAACGCTCGCTACGTCCCATATTTTCAAAGATCACGAAGCCGGCCTCACTGCCGGTTCGATAAACTTGGTGTGCGCTGTCATTCCACATGACGATTCAAAGCTGGTGGAGCCAGTCGGGATCGAACCGACGACCCCCTGCTTGCAAAGCAGGTGCTCTCCCAGCTGAGCTATGGCCCCGTGACAAGAAGTGGTGGGTCTAGGAGGACTCGAACCTCCGACCTCACCCTTATCAGGGGTGCGCTCTAACCACCTGAGCTACAGACCCAGGTCGGATCACGTTGTGGAATGCAGGAAACTTGTGCGGACGCCTGGCAGAGGCGAACTCGTCGTTGCTCAAAAGGAGGTGATCCAGCCGCACCTTCCGATACGGCTACCTTGTTACGACTTCACCCCAGTCATCGGCCACACCGTGGCAAGCGCCCCCCTTGCGGTTAAGCTACCTGCTTCTGGTGCAGCAAACTCCCATGGTGTGACGGGCGGTGTGTACAAGGCCCGGGAACGTATTCACCGCGGCAATGCTGATCCGCGATTACTAGCGATTCCGACTTCACGGAGTCGAGTTGCAGACTCCGATCCGGACTAGGATGGGGTTTCTGGGATTGGCTCCGCCTCGCGGCCTCGCGACCCTCTGTCCCCACCATTGTAGTACGTGTGTAGCCCTGGCCGTAAGGGCCATGATGACTTGACGTCATCCCCACCTTCCTCCGGTTTGTCACCGGCAGTCTCCTTAGAGTTCCCGACATTACTCGCTGGCAACTAAGGACAAGGGTTGCGCTCGTTGCGGGACTTAACCCAACATCTCACGACACGAGCTGACGACAGCCATGCAGCACCTGTCTCACGGTTCCCGAAGGCACCCCCGCATCTCTGCAGGGTTCCGTGGATGTCAAGGCCAGGTAAGGTTCTGCGCGTTGCATCGAATTAAACCACATACTCCACCGCTTGTGCGGGCCCCCGTCAATTCCTTTGAGTTTCAGTCTTGCGACCGTACTCCCCAGGCGGCGGACTTAACGCGTTAGCTTCGACACTGAGCTCCTAGTTGAGCCCAACGTCCAGTCCGCATCGTTTAGGGCGTGGACTACCAGGGTATCTAATCCTGTTTGCTCCCCACGCTTTCGTGCCTCAGTGTCAGTGCTGGTCCAGGTGGCCGCCTTCGCCACAGATGTTCCTCCCGATCTCTACGCATTTCACTGCTACACCGGGAATTCCACCACCCTCTACCGCACTCTAGTCCGCCAGTATCCACCGCCATTCCCAGGTTGAGCCCGGGGCTTTCACGGCAGACTTAACGAACCACCTACGCACGCTTTACGCCCAGTAATTCCGAGTAACGCTTGCACCCTTCGTATTACCGCGGCTGCTGGCACGAAGTTAGCCGGTGCTTATTCTTTCGGTACCGTCAGCCTCCCGACGTATTAGGTCGGAAGATTTCTTCCCGAACAAAAGTGCTTTACAACCCGAAGGCCTTCTTCACACACGCGGCATGGCTGGATCAGGCTTGCGCCCATTGTCCAATATTCCCCACTGCTGCCTCCCGTAGGAGTCTGGACCGTGTCTCAGTTCCAGTGTGGCTGATCATCCTCTCAGACCAGCTACCGATCGTCGCCTTGGTGAGCCTTTACCTCACCAACTAGCTAATCGGACATCGGCTCATCTTCTCGCGCAAGGCCTTGCGGTCCCCTGCTTTCACCCTCAGGTCTCATGCGGTATTAGCGTAAGTTTCCCTACGTTATCCCCCACAAGAAGGTAGATTCCGATGTATTCCTCACCCGTCCGCCGCTCGCCGCCAGGGTTGCCCCCGCGCTGCCGCTCGACTTGCATGTGTTAGGCCTGCCGCCAGCGTTCACTCTGAGCCAGGATCAAACTCTTCAGTTGAAGTTTTTAGCTTCGACTTACAGATGTCCGACCGTGGCTTTACGTCGCTTGCATAGCAATACAACTTAAAGCTTGTTGGCTAGACGTCTGCAAGAAATGGACTCATCCATCCCCTGTCAGGCGCCCGCACAAATTTCCTGCGCACACTGTCAAAGATCAACGGGTTAGCAGCTTCTGCTCAACCCAACCCAGAGGACGTTTCGTCCAAGGGAGCCGCACATTATACGGCGCTTTCGAAGTTCGTCAACACCCTAAAACCGACTTTCTTCGAACCCCACCCCCGTCCAATCAACCCGGCCGGTGAAGGGCCGCGAAGAATAGCGACAGGAGAGGGATTTGGGAAG